>JAMWZW010000013.1 GCA_024281995.1 Nitrosomonas sp. | reverse complement strand
GTTTGAGGTATTCTTCAGGAAAACGGTGCGCTACACCAATTCACCGCTAGGTGTTGCACTTCGAAGTTGAATCTGCGATTGAAACAAAGCTTAGCATTGATAATAATAGCAATTAACAAAGAAAAAAGCTTAAACGGTCGTCAATGTAATAAGGCTTGTAAGTACGTAAATACAATGAGTGCGATAGGAAAAAATTTTACTGCAAGGTAGTTGCAGGTAATGTCATATGCTAATTTTGGGAATTTATATTGAATGAAGTCAAGTTGATAAAATAACTCTTGTTATATAATGCAGTTTTTGATTATAGTATGCAATTTTAGTGCGCGACAGGAATTAGATAGGAGCCTTACAAGATGCCACAAGAGCAACAAAGTAAACAAGTGACTCCCTATGAACCAGGAGCTGGTGAAGAGTATATGAGTCTTGAGCAGCTCAAGCATTTTCGTAGAATTTTGGAAGATATGAAAATTGAGCTAAGTCAGGATATTGATCGTGCAGTACACACCATGCAGGATGAAGCAACAGTTTTTGCCGATCCTAACGATCGTGCTAGTCAAGAATCTGATATGACACTTGAGCTGCGCAATCGAGATCGTGAACGTAAGCTTATCAAAAAAATTGATGAAATAATAGAGAAAATAGATTCGGGTGACTACGGTTACTGCGAGAGTTGTGGAATAGAAATTGGGTTAAAGCGACTTGAGGCTAGACCAACAGCGACACTTTGTATCGATTGTAAGACATTGGATGAAATGCGAGAAAAACAGGTAGCCAAATAGTCCTTGTTAATATTTTTGTAAAAACAGTGTAAATTATTTGGCTGGTGATTAATTACATTGATTACATTTCGTTCTTGAATTCAGCTACTTATTCTGATATAAGCGAGGTTATGTTTATAGGAAAATTAACATAGAGCTAATTATTCTGAGATTCTTCGTCTGGAGAAACTGAGCTATTTTCATCAATCGATGCTGCTTTCATACTTAATCGTAATCTTCCCTTATCGTCAGCTTCAAGAACTTTAACGCGAACCTGTTGACCTTCGGTAAGATGATCTGAAACATTGTTAACACGCTCATTGGCGATTTGTGAAATATGTAATAATCCATCTTTTCCGGGAAGTACGCTAACAATAGCACCAAAATCAAGTAATTTCAGAACTATACCATCATAAATTTTTCCAACTTCAACTTCAGCAGTAATATCTTCAATACGTTTTTTAGCAAGTTGACCCCCTTCTGCACTAACACAAGCAATAGTTACCTGACCATCATCCGTAATATCAATTGTGGTTCCGGTTTCTTCCGTCAATGCACGGATGACAGCACCACCTTTGCCGATGACATCACGAATTTTTTCAGGATTAATTTTGAGTTTGATTATACGTGGGGCATGGACTGATATATCTTCGCGTATTGAAGGTAGTGCTCCCTTCATAATTTGTAGTATATGCATGCGGCCTTCATGAGCTTGTATCAAGGCTGCATGCATAATTTCTTTAGTAATACCCTGAATTTTAATATCCATTTGTAATGCTGTAATACCTTTTTCAGTACCTGCAACCTTAAAATCCATATCACCCAAATGATCTTCGTCACCAAGAATGTCTGTTAAAACTGCAAAGCGATTTCCATCTTTAATTAATCCCATAGCAATACCCGCAACATGAGCTTTCAATGGAACGCCGGCATCCATGAGTGCAAGACAACCTCCGCAGACCGATGCCATTGAGCTAGAGCCATTGGATTCAGTGATTTCCGATACGACACGCATAGAATAGCCAAATTCTTCAGGTGATGGTAAAACTGCGACAAGAGCACGCTTTGCAAGACGTCCATGGCCAATTTCGCGTCGTTTAGGTGTACCTACCCGGCCAATTTCTCCCGTTGCAAAAGGTGGCATATTGTAGTGCAACATAAAACGATCATTGTAATCTCCCTGAAGGGAGTCAATTTTT
The DNA here is from genome assembly GCA_024281995.1 of Nitrosomonas sp. Taxonomy (GTDB): domain Bacteria; phylum Pseudomonadota; class Gammaproteobacteria; order Burkholderiales; family Nitrosomonadaceae; genus Nitrosomonas. The sequence continues at coordinate 78,957 of JAMWZW010000013.1, read as the reverse complement.
TGTTCGTCACGTGCAGTACCCAGTGTGGCTACTGCTAATGCTTGAGTTTCGCCTCGCGTAAATAAAGCAGAGCCATGTGTGCGAGGCAGTAAGCCATTACGAATTGAAATGGATCTAACAGTGCGTGTGCCACGACCATCAATGCGTGGTTCACCATCTAAAATTTGATTGCGCACAATTTTAGATTCGAGCATAAAAAAAGCTTCTTTAAACGATTGAAGATCTGGACCGCCTTCTGTATCGACTCCAACTTCAGCTGATATACGTTGACTAATTTCTTCAATAGCTTCAGATCGTGCTTGTTTTTGTTTTATTTTAAATGCTTGTCGTAAATCGTTTTCTGCTAAATTAGCGATTTTTTCCTCAAACGCAATATCTCTCACCGGAGCGGCCCAATCCCAAGCAGTTACTCCAGCCTCATCAGCAAATTCATTGATTGCATTAATAACGGTTTGCATTTGCTCATGGCCATACATAACTGCACCAAGCATCACTTCTTCAGATAACTCCATGGCTTCAGATTCGACCATAAGAACTGCTTGCTGCGTACCTGCTACAACAAGATTTAATTGAGTATCCTTAAGCTCTGAAATGGTTGGATTAAGTACATACTCATCGTTGATGTAGCCAATACGAGCGGCACCTAAGGGACCATCAAACGGTATGCCAGAAAGTATTAAGGCCGCTGAAGTTCCTATTATAGAAGGAATATCTGCATCTATCTCGTTATCGGAGGACATGACAGTAGCTACAATCTGTACTTCATTATAAAAACCTTCAGGAAAGAGTGGCCGAATCGGGCGATCGATCAATCTGGAAGTAAGTGTTTCTTTTTCTGACGGTCGACCTTCTCTTTTAAAGAAGCTACCAGGGATTCTACCTGCAGCATAAAATTTCTCCTGATAATCTACCGTGAGAGGAAAAAAATCTTGACCAGGTTTTATATTTTTAGCACCTACTACAGTAACAAGTACTACAGTATCATTCATTGTAACCATGACAGCACCATGTGCTTGTCTTGCTATCTCTCCTGTCTCCAATGTGAGTTGGTGGCGCCCGTAAGTAATACTTTTTTTGATAGATTTCAATTAACAGTCCTTTTTCTGATGAATTTTCCCAAATTCCATCGAATTTTATTATGCATTGCCTGATAAGCGTGATAATTTTATTGGAAAAATTGTCTACTTATTATGCTGCTGATTGGGCTCATACAGAGCGTTTATTTGCGCAGTCCAAGACGTTCAATCAGTGTTTGGTATGTGTCTATATTGTGGCGCTTGAGGTAATCCAATAGCTTTCGGCGGCGACCAACCATACGCAGAAGACCTCTGCGGGAATGATGATCCTTTACATGAGTTTTGAAGTGTCCAATCAAGTCATTGATTCGTGCGGTTAGAAGGGCGACTTGAACTTCTGGAGAACCAGTATCCCCATCGGCTCTCTGATAGTCTCTCACTACCTGTGCTTTTTGGTCGATTGTAACTGACATAAATGATCTCTCCGATTAAATTTAATTGCTAGCGTAAAAAAAGCCAGAATTTTACTCTTTAATCTTCTTCTTGTCCAAATTCAAGTGCAGAGCTATATAAAGAGTTGTGAAGCAAATAAGCAATTGCTAAAAATGTTGAATATAAAAATTTAGGCAAATATAAGCTATTAATTTTTTTAAAAGTATTCATGAAAAAAATTTAAACTTGCGAATTTGTACCTCCATGTCCTGAAGGATTTGTAAATTGATCATTCAATGCTTGAATATAGTCATTAGCTTCATTAACGATTTCATCAATAGTTTGCTCAGTTACCTCATTCCAGCCGGCTGGTCCGGATAAAAACATCGGGCGATAAACGGCAGTACTCTTGTTGAATGCCTGCATATATTGTTTGTAGGTTTCGTGATCGCTTCCAATTTCACTACCCAGCTTTTTGAGGAGATTGTTAGCAACTGCGCGACGAATAGAAAAATGTATATAGATAGCACCAAAAGTTAACAATATAGCTATAATCAATGCTGATGTTTCACCTTGCATAAATTCTGCAGGGAATGTTTTTACAAGACTCCAAGACTCACTAACAGTAAGCGCTATGCTTCCAATTACGATTAATAAGCTAAAAGCCAAGCTATCAAATAACAATACCTTACTTTTCCATTTTCTTAACATGTCAGCGAGTTTAATAACAACTTTATTTTTAATATCTTTCGCTGTTTGTTCAAGTTTTCCGACAATACGATATGAACGCTCTACTTCAATTTGGCGCATTCGGGCATCAATAGCAGCCATATCCTCCGCACGCTTCTTTTCGAAACGTTCTCTGATACTGGGGTTGGCAATTGGAACCGCCGCGCTGGGATTATAAATTCGATAAAATCTCCCGGTAACTAATCCGACTTCCGCCAATGAGCGCTGCCAAGCTGACACAACTTCCTCTGGATTATCTTCTTGTGCTGTTACATCAATTTGATTAAGAATATAAAGAAATTTGTTAGCATCTGCGCGGTTAACGCTAGCTGATACCAAGTAGGCTAAGGTATCTTGCATGGCTTTCGGTTCTGGATGACGCGCATCAAAAAATACTAATACCAGATCTGATAGATTAATAATATGTTGGGTCAATCGTAATGTGGACGCCCGTTGATCATCAGCATCAAAACCTGGAGAGTCGATTAGAATTTTTCCACGAATTTTCTCGGAAGGGCAGGTTTTAAGCTGTAGATAAGCATCAATACGTTCCTGACCAGTTTCTGAAATTTCTTCAATACTTCGACTAATCTGAAAAAAAGGAAAGCGGGGGTCTGCGTCGAGTGCAATGCCAGGAAGTATTTTTGCTTCATTATGACGGCTATAGCAAATTACCGTAAATTTGTCATCGACAGCTTGATTGCCAGTGCGCTGTAAGGGCATATCCAAATATGAATTAATATAAGTCGATTTGCCAGCAGAAAACGTACCTAATACGGCTATCATTGGCCACCATGTAACACAGGTTGCATAAGATTCGTCTTTATTAATCAACCCCATACTATGGCCTACATAATCCATTTTTCTAAAACTTTTTACTGCATTAGCTAAAGTTGGATTGTCAGGATGCTCGTCAGAGAGATGTTTCTGTAGACTTTTTAAATACTTATTTATTTGTGTTGAACTATGTGACATAAACAGTTCCTTTTCATTCTTATAAAAGTGCACCTTGAGCTAAACGCTGTCGGGGTGATGTTTTTTTATCGATAAACTTGTTGCATGATGCGACGGTACTTTCAATAAAGAGCTATTGATTATTGTTTTTTAGTGAACTAGTTGAGTATATGGCTTTTAGGTCATTAAAAAACGAGCATGGCTATTCATTACATATTTACTGTGACACATTTATTGTTCATTTTACTGAATATAAAAAATCAAGAACTCGCCACAGAATTCTATCAAGAACATTGATACCTTGCTAGTAAATGATACTTTCAACGTTCTTTACTATGTTCTGTTTGCGTAAAATACTAGAGGAACTAATTTGGTGATGGAAAATGTAAATAATATCTTATTGGAATTAGTGTTGGAGGAATGTGACGCTATTTAAAAGCTAGGAGAATCGAATGAGAGATTGACCTCAGACTGACGCATACGACATGCGATTGTAAGTATCATGTAGTAATTATTCCGAAGAAACGCAAGAAGATGATGTTTGGAACAATATGTAAGCATTTGGGGAAAGTGCTGTGTGATTTAGCGAAGCTAAAGGTTGCCAAATACGGAAGGCCACTTGATGTTCGACTACATACATATGTGCATAAGTATACCGCCGAAATATTCGGTATCGTATGTAGTAAGCTACATCAAAGGAAAGAGTGCGATTTCCCTTTAAACAACACATGGAGAAGATATTATTTGCCGTTTCTCAGGCACAGAATTATTGACACTGCCGCGATTCTATAGTGCGGCGATTTATGGGTACGAAGTTATTTTGTAGCTACAGTAAGATTGGATGAAGAGAGAGGAAAACATTCGCAACCAAGAGAAGAAAGGCCAACATTACGATCTGCTCAAACTTGGTATTTGATGCTGTCTATAGGTAGTGCCAGCTTTTTCCCCTTTGAGGGGCTAACAAATATAAGCCTCTAGCTTTGCCGGAGGTGATTTACCTGACAAGTATTGCGCCGTTAAGCAGGCAACGAGTAAGGTAGCGGTTTGATTTGTAGCGATGGCCCTTGTAGCGATTGCAAATGAATTTCGCAGGTTTCAACACTGCTTTGTTGGATGACGGCTAGTACATCAAAATCACCATATGGGGATGGGGCAATGTTTACAATGTTGCCGATTGATTGATCATTCGTATCACTGCAATAAAGTGGATCGCCAGGTTTAACAGTATCAGCCGTTGCAACATGTGCTAGATACATGCGTCGCTTGAGTTTGCCAAGATATTGAGTGCGTGCCACGATTTCTTGCCCTGGATAGCAGCCTTTTTTAAAACTTATGCCCCCGATTGCATCCAGATTGATCATTTGAGGTAAAAACATTTCTTGGGTTTCAGGGAGAATAACCGGAATTGCCGATTGTATGTTTAGCCAATCCCATAAATTAATGCTGGCTAGCTTCGCATATTGAGTAAGATATTTCCATAGTGGCGGGGCATCTTCAATGGATGTGATTAGTTCTATATGTTGTCGTGAGAAATAAATAATGGTGATTTTTTCACTATGCTTGATTTGTAATGGTTTGTCTGAGTTGTATGGTAGTCCTGTAATTTTTTCAATCAAAATGGCAGCTGCAGAACCGACAACACCAACGCGAACGAACGCATCAGTAGTATCTATTAATTGCACTTTTGCACGCAATACATACAAAGCTAGACGCTTTATTATAGAAGTAATTAGGCTAGCTGGTAATTGCATGACATAGTCATTCTCATGCTGCCATAGTAAAAAGCTTGTCAATACTCGACCCTGTGGAGTGCAATAACTACCAAATTGCACTTTTTCATGACTTACTTCCCGAACATCACAACTAAGCTGATTTTGTAAAAAAGTTAGCGCGTCATTTCCTGTGAAACGAATTAAACCATAGTGGGAAAGATCAATCATAACGGTTTCGATGAATTTGTTTTTCATTGTGATTTCACCAAAAAATAGAGTAGGATTGTTTTCAATAATATAACAGTAACTGCGTAGCCTAAAAGGTTGCGGCAAGACTCACACAAAAACGATTCTGGAAATAAACAATTAATACAATTATATAAAATTTCATTGGCATGCGATCAAAAGGGAAAGAAAAGAGAAACTAAAAAATAAAACTAAAAATTTCAAGAGATTAATTTAATTTTTAGAATCTACATAATCGATATTTTTATCATATGACTGGTTTGTGCATTCATCGTAAACGTTCATATCAACTTGGAATAATACTCATTTTGGCTCACCTTATTGCAGCTGGTCTACTATGGTTGTTGACCCTGTCATGGTATATACAGGTAATTATGAATGCTATATTGCTAAGCAGTCTAATTTTTTATCTGCGGCAGGATGTACTGCTGACCACAGATAATGCTGTAATTGCTTTCACTTTGTCTGATGAAATGATATGCACTGTGATTACCCGTTGCGGCAAGTCATTGACTTGTAATGTAATGGATAGTACTTTTGTTGCGCCTTATTTAACGGTACTCAATGTCAAGCCAGTGGGAAACCTTTTTGCGTGTAGTGTAGTAATCTTATCAGATAGTCTAAATACAGAAGAATTTAGACAATTACGAGTATGGTTACGCTGGAAGTGGCGGAAAATTGATTAAAATTAGATTGCGCCAATAATGGCGGGTGATAAGCCTCATATGTTGATTGCATGCTAAATTATCAAGCTTCAATTTACTGTGCCTTAGAAGTATCGGAGAGTCTACAAGAATATGCTAACTTACTAATCGACGAAGTTATTCTAAACAGGTTTGGTCTTTAGTAATCACTGGAACAGATATACAAGGAGAGAAAGGAGAAATTGATTAATATGACATTTTTAAAATATATCTATCATACAAGCTGTGCAAGGTCGTATTAACTTTAATAGTTACAATTTTTTCAAGTTTGCTGACCTATTTGAGTTGATAGTTTTTTAAATCACATGAACAAAGAAATTTTCTATCGATATCGATGCTGCCTAAATTGCAATTATCCTCCCGTAAGTCACAGCTAGCGGCTATCCTGACTTTGGCTATAGTGGTTTTTATAGCTTTTGGTGCACTATATCGTGCCAGCTCGCAAGGCGATTCATCTGCAACTTATCCAAAAGGGTTTCGTGGTGGCGCTTGTACTATTGAAACAAGCGCATTGACTATCGGCTATTCTGGGTACTATCTCCCTGAAAACTATGCGGTACCGGAAGATACTATTAGATCACCGCATATACCTATACAGTGCGGAAAAGTACCTGAGCCAAGTACATTGGATATCACCATTGACTTGCTATACCCAGAAACGATTCGTGATATTCCATTGGCGCTACGCTTAATTAAGGTGAAAGTTATTGATGCAAAAAAGGAAGAACACGAAATGTTAACAATACCCTCGCAGAAATATCCTTCCGGAGTAATTACTCAAACATTAAAAATGGACGAGACTGGGCAATATATATTGTATTTAAATGGTTCAGATCTCCAGGTAGAAGTTCCATTAAAAGTTGGTTTCGATTGGAAAGATCACTTTAAAAAAATTTTTTCGACATTCTTAAAAAAAGACTGAATGCGTTTATAAGGTGTATTAGCTCAGACCCAGTCGTACAGTTACCGAATTGACTGGGTGCCCGTCAGATTAGATCTGAACTAATCAAGTGATGTGATGAAAACCCCAATCTAGCGGCATAAGCAGATTAAGATTTATTTTCGAGAAATGCTATTGTTGCTGTTTAGATGAAACACTGGTTCCGGTATGCACGTTTCCAGCAGTTTTGCAATGTACTGCAACGTCATAGCTATCTGTTCCAGTAGTAGTGTGCTTTACAAACAAATTATATACTCCAGCGCCTTGAGTAACTTTTACCAGCGAGCTGTAGCTCGCATCACTATCGGTAGTGTCTGTGCTCGATTGTGCACATTTGTTGGTTGTGCAACTGGTACCTTTATAAACCAGAATACTTACTTTTGATGTACTGGCTGTCATATCTTTAACTTGCGCCTCAAGAAATGAAGGGGCACCGTTTCCATCGTCGAAACAGGTGACTTGATAAAAATCTACTCCAGCAGCTAATCCTGTGGTAAAGCTACCCGTTTGATTATGTGCTAAAACTGTACTTGCTTGAGCTATCATTAATCCACCCAAAACCGTAAACAGTGTATTCTTCAATATAGAGGATTTCATACTATGCTCCTATTAATAATTCATTAGGTTGTATTACTTGTTGCAAGCGTTGGAACTACTGCAACGAAACGTTTACTATTTACACAATTAAAAACCGGCTAATTTTTATTGCACTTTGCTGACATTCGATAAAGCTTCGAGCTTCGTAGAAGCCAGCTCTCTTATCGCTTCCTCTTCATCATTTAATGCATATTCAAGCAGATTGACGCTTTGTTCATCAGAACCTAGGCTATCGATTGCCATTAAGCGTACTGAAAGCTCACTATCTTGCAAAGCGTGTTCGAGTATTAAAGGTGTATCGGTGCAGTTTTGATGCGCTATCGCATATACCGCCTGTGCTCTCACATTTGAATCATCATCGCGGATCGCTGCTTGTAAAATTTTTTGTAAAGTTCCGGCATCGATTGATACCTTTCCTGCCAAGTGCGACAATGCACTAAGACGCTGTTCAGGCTGATTCGACGCTGCCATATTGATAATCTTTGTTGTCAGATCTCGATCGATCTCCCGTTCATTGTCGCCACTATTTGTAGTACAGCTAATCTGCAGCGATTCCAGACTATTGAACACAGGTTTGGAATCAGGATTATCGATGTCGCTTGCAAAAATATTACTAGTAGATCCAGCAATAATGAGCGAAGAAACCATAAACAGTATCGGGGTACTGAATTTAAGTTGTTTGAGTTTCTGCATAATCACTCCTCGTGTAAAAAGAATGAAGATGAAATGGGAGCTCCCGTTCCCTTTCATCTTCAATTTAAGAAAGCCGCTTTAGAGATAGCGATTCATTCTTAGGGTTTTGGCCATACCTGCTTGCCTTTATTGATGATAGGCATATCGCGATTCAATTGCGCAGCAGATGGAATGATTTCAACATCAACGCCATCACCACAGGCTGCTTCCAGTGGATTATTTGCTAGATCACGAGTAACTGTAAGTGTGGCTGGAGAATCAAATCCACCCAATCCAACACCATCATAATTTGATCCTACAGCAGGAGTCCATGTTTCAAGAACCCCATCTTTGAATCCTGATATAGGTGTAAATTTACAGATGTCTGCAATACCAAGAACGACTTTTACACTTCTTGCGCATGAAGTCGGTTCAATAAGCATAGCGCCTGCTCGAAATGGAAGATATACCGTATAACCCTCGGGCATCTTGCCTCCTTTTACCCAGAATCCTACGACATTGCCGTCAGCATCTTTTTTTTCATCCTCAAACTGGAAAACGCTATGGTCCAATATTTTTTGATATAAGTTGCCATAATTCGATACATAACTATCAATGGTATCGCTTGATTGTGCGCCATTAACTTTTACGATCGAATCTACACCATCTGGGAAAACTACCGTACTGGCGATTGTTTGCTTACCTTCTCCACAACTATGGCCAATAACGACATTATTGGTTACTCTAACGCCTTCAGAAACCGTTGGTATTTCCAGGCGAGTGTGCGACAATGCACTTTGTGAAGCACCCAGCAGCAAAGTAAATGCCAATGCTGTATGGGTAGAAAACTTAAATTGTTTGATTATCATGTTAAGAACCCCTTTTTAGCTTTTAATTTAATTATTTTTGTTGCTCACTAAATGCTGCTTTTTGAGGTGCTACTCAAAAAGCAGCTGAAACCTATTCTGTTTTCCCTGACAAGACCAGATGCCCTGACAAGACCACATGGATTGTGAATCCATTGTTGTGTTGAGCTAAGAATTAATTTCGGTCCGAATCATATTTCTAAGTTATGTTAAAAACAATGCGACAAATTGTCGCATCTCACTATTCATACGAGCTCCGATATAATTCTTATCATTAAACTTGTTAGTTAATAGTGTGTTATTCATTTTTCATGAACTGAAGAATCCGGTTATTTCTAAAGATGCGACAATTTGCCGCATTACCAACACCACTTTTCTTACTTAAAATTCCGGAAAACGATGATAGGAAGTAAGAAATGTCTATCCAATAAAATCAATTCTTTTCCCGTACAGCGTTTCTTAGACAACACAAAAAAATAAAAATAAACGTTATTTCATAACGCTACATGCATCACCTTAATGATTTGCAAGGAAAAAATAAAATGAGTGATAACAGAAGCAGATTTTCTTTAATAAACCTGTTCACAGTAATCTTGTTGTTGGGACAATTGATGAGTTTCAACAGCGTTGCACAAAGCAAGAACACTACCGATACCAGTACTAAACATTGCCTTACTTTATTTGCCGATCGCGTATTTGATGGTTTTATTGTGCTGGAAAATGCAGGTGTTCTTTTTAAAGATAATAAAATTATAAAAGTAGGTGATCAGAATGAACTAAATAAGCACTGTAGTCGCACAATGGATTTAGGTGATGCAACCATCTTGCCAGGTTTCATTGAATCGCATGCACACCTGGCCTTCCAGAATATCCCTCATGAAGTCGTGTTAAAACATGGCATAACTACTGCCCGAGATACGGGTGGTCCGTTAATCAAATCGATGGGAGGCAACGGCACATTGCGAATACTGAGTGCGGGTCCGATTATCCAAGCAGCAGGGGGTTATCCACTCAATATTTTTGGCCATAGCAGCCATTCTTCAAGTGATCCATATGATGCCATTGGCATCGAAGTATCGACAATTGAGCAAGCACAGAAAGTCGTTCAAGATCTCGTCGATGGCGGTTCCGTGATTATTAAAATTTCGTTAGAACCGGGTGGAGAAGTGGGGGCACCTTGGATGTCTAGTCATGGTCATGGCACTCCTCCATCCACACCCTGGCCGCTTTTGTCATTAGATATCATAAAGGCGATTGTCGTTAAAGCGCACTCCCTCAATCGCAAAGTTGCGGCGCATGTCGGAGAAAATACCGGCGTTGAACTTGCTTTAGAAGGTGGCGTCGATGAATGGGCGCATATTCCATGTGCAGAAATTCGGGAAGATTTATTACATCGAGCAGTTGCCCAAAATGTTACCTTTGTTACCACTATTGATACACTTTCCGCTTGTGCCGGTATTCGCATCAATATGCATAAACTATCCCATATTATGGCGCATACACCAGATACACTGTCCAAGTTCATCTATGGTTCCGAAATCGGCCATGACAATGTACCCTGGGGTATCAATGGCGAAGAAATGACGCAGATGTTGCATTTAACCAGTGGAGAAGACATCGATTTTACGGATGTGCTAAATGTATTTAAAGCGGCTACTTCCGAAGCGGGAAAGCATTTAGGTAAACCTTTACTGGGAACATTAATGGAAGGAGCTCCTGCTGATATCATCGCTGTATATGGCAATCCGTTTCTCAGGTTTAAATTAATGGAATATCCAGATCTGGTTATTTCTGGTGGGCGCATTCTCGTAAATAATTTTAAGAAAAATAAAACAAATCACTAAGGCACTCTATGGCTCATTCTTCAGCAAAATTTCTTAATAAGGTATGGTTGTATTGCACGGTATTTCTTACCGGTGCAGCTGTAATGGTGATAGAACTGTTGGGTACTCGTTTAATTGCACCTTTTTATGGTGCCAGCCTTTACGTGTGGACTTCACTAATTGCGGTTACCCTAATTGCACTGGCGCTTGGATACTATATTGGCGGCATGTGGGCTGATCGTGCACGATCCGGATTGTCGCTAATTATTGCGATATCCGGTTTTTTAACACTGATCATTCCGTGGTTGACGGGCCCCGTTTTGCTTGCCACCGATCCCTTAGGATTGCGTTTGGGCAGCTTTGTTAGCACACTTATTTTATTTTCCCCCAGTTTAATTATGCTGGGCATGGTGGGGCCATTCGCTGTAAAGTTATCGACTTCCGCCTTAGCCAATGTAGGAGCCAGTACGGGTTCAATTTATGCCATTAGCACCGTCGGCAGTGTAATTGGAACACTTTTTCTTGGATTTTATCTTTTCCCTCTCGTAGGTTCTCGTGAAATTTTTATTGGCTTGGGCATTTCGCTACTGGCATTGGCACTATTCGTTGTTTTGATTGAACGCAAATATTTGAAATCAGCCACGACTATGGTGCCGACTATGCTCTTAATAATCATAAGCATGGTTTTATATCCGCAGATCGCTAGCTCCGGTAAGACAGAATCTAGTGATTTGTTTCAAACTCGTTTTGAACGGGAAAGCTTATATGGTTGGGTGCGTGTGATCGATAAGCCCAAAGAGAATATTCGCCTACTTACCGTTGACGCTTCTACAATCGGTGCAGCCAGTATTAGTCATGGTACGAATCTCTTGACTTATCAAAATATTGTTACTCGCATTCCAACATTAATGCCTGCTATGAAAAATGCATTGCTGATTGGTCAAGGCGCAGGGCATATGGCAATGACTTTAAAAGATTACGGCATCGTGACAGATACATTGGAAATTGATCCAGCGGTGGCTGAGGCGGCAGACAAATATTTCGAATTTGCAGCTACAGGAAAAACTATCATTGGCGATGCGCGCTATGAAATTCGTAAGCTTGAGGGGCCATATGATTTAATTATTCTCGATGTGTTTACCGGTGGCACGGAACCGACACATTTACTAACGGTTGAGGCATTAACGCAACTGCGCCGATTACTTGCCGATCAAGGTATGCTTGCATTGAATTTTGTCTCTTTTTTTGAGAATGGCCAGAATGCAGCATTAGCTTCCGTTGCTAAAACACTGGCTGAGGTTTTTCCTCATCAGCAGGTATTCATTTCCGATCCTGGCGCAGATTTTAACGATTTTATTTTTCTAGCCACCAATCACGCCATAAATCTTGAGCACGATGGGTTTACCAATAAACACAGCGAGTGGTTAAAACAGCGACTGTTAACGGTTGATCAATCACATGGTGTAGTGTTGACTGACAATCTCAGCCGGTTGGAATTGTTACAAATGCGTAAGTCGGAATATTATCGCCGCATGATTGTTGATTCGCTTGGTTCCAATCATTTTGTTCGCTAATAATGCGTTCTTTTAGAAATATACGTGACACTAGGAAGAACTCCCGCTGCATTCTGTTAAATGGATTAATTTGTGACAAACCTCACAGAATTTCTTTAGTTGGACAAGCTAAGATAATTTTTGTGTAACAAATACAAACGATAATAGCTTTGACTAACATTTGTTACAACCTAAGCGTAGTTCAATCAAAATTGTTGGCGTTTTTTTCGAAATTTGAGTGACCTGCGCTGAGTTCATGCAATGGCGCAAAAATAAGGTAATGCACGCTCATGTGGTTACTAAATTGCTCCTATATTTACCAACAACGTAGTTTGTATTTTTTTAAATTGAGAGGAAACGATTATGGCAACTTTTAATGGAACACAATTTAATGACAATAATACTTTTAATGGCGGCGCTTTCCGCTTTAGTTTGATCGGTACAGCTAACGCTGACATCATTAATGGTTTTGCGGGTAATGACATATTGGACGGCAGAGGTGGGAATGATCAACTGAATGGTGGCAGCGGTAATGATAGGCTGCTTGGTGGTAATGGAGACGATTCACTAGATGGAGGTACAGGCGCTGATAATATGGATGGTGGTGATGGTATCGATACCTATTTTGTTGATAATGCTGGAGATGTTGCAGCTGAAACCAATAACACAGCCAGCGGAGGATTCGACACGGTTATTACAACTGTCACGCATACGTTGGGTTCTGCAATTGAAGATCTTTTCCTGTTCGGTAATGCACCTATCAATGGTACCGGCAATGCTAAAGATAATAATATCACCGGTAACTCCGCTGCCAATGTGCTCAACGGTGCTGCAGGCGCAGATCGCATGAACGGCAAAGATGGCAATGACACGTATGTGGTGGACAACCTGGGTGATGTTGCCATCGAAGATTTCGAGGATCTCGTGGCCGGTATTGATACCGTTAATGCCTCAATTGACTTCTCGATAAGTTTCGGAATCAATAACCTCAACCTGACTGGAAGTAGCGCTATTGATGGCTTTGGTAACGAACTCGATAATATTATCAATGGTAACGGGGCTGCCAATGAAATAGAGGGTGGTCTCGGTAACGACACCATCAATGGTCGTGCAGGCAACGATATATTAAAAGGCAATGACGGTAACGATACACTGAACGGTGGTGCTGGTGCAGATAATATGGATGGTGGTGACCAGAATGATACTTACATTGTTGATAATGTTGGCGATATCGTTGCGGAGCAATTTGTGGGGAATCAATCAGGCTTTGATCAAGTGTTATCATCTGCCAACCATACGTTGGGATTTGGGATTGAAGATCTTAGTTTGACAGGGAACGCTGCAATTAATGGCAGCGGTAATAATCTTAACAATCGAATCGATGGAAACAATGCGGCAAATACATTAAACGGTGGTGATGGAAATGATTTTATTACCGGAAACGCTGGTAACGATACGCTATCTGGGGGTAATGGAAATGACATACTGGACGGTGGCTTAGGTAATGATGTGATCTTTGCTGGTCTCGGAACTGATGATCAGTATCTATTTAGCACACCTCTAGGCGCTACTAACGTCGATCAAATCAATGGATTTTTTTCGCCTTCTGATACTATTTTTTTAATTGACACGATTTTCTCTAATTTACCCAGTGGTGCCGTTGCGCCTGCAAACTTCCGTGCCAATGCCACAGGTACTGCTGTTGATGCCAATGATTTCCTGCTCTACAACACCACCACTGGAGCATTATCTTATGATTCCAATGGTAACGGTGCGGGTGGATCGGCTCAGTTCGCCATTCTGAGCGGAGTGCCTGCAATAACTACTACCGACTTTTTCGTCACTGCACTTTAAAAATTCTCCGAGTAAACTCCGCCTTCAATGGCGGGGTTTATCGACAGATACTTTTGTAGACGTACCATTTTGTAGCATTTCCGCCGCATGCTGGCGTGTTGTTTCAGTGATATTAATACCGCCTAGCATGCGCGCAATCTCATCTATGCGTTCGTGCTGACTTAGAATGCTAATTTTGCTCAGAACCGGTTGATTTTTCATCGATCCTTTTATTTTTACAACTTGCCATTGTTGATCGCCCAAGGCTGCTACCTGTGGCAAGTGTGTGATACATAAAACCTGCCGTTCTTGTCCCAATTTCTTCAATAAATTACCAACGGTCTCAGCAACCCCTCCACCAATACCCACATCGACTTCGTCAAAAATTAACGTAGATGCTTTTCCAATCTTGCTGGTAATTACTTGAATGGCCAAGCTAATGCGCGACAATTCGCCGCCGGAAGCTACTTTTGCCAGTGAACGCAAGGGTAAAGTTTGGTGAGCTTTTACTTGAAATTCAATGTGCTCCAATCCATGTGCATTAACTTGCTCTGCATCGCGGGACGTCAGCGTCACCGCAAATTCACCCCCGGACATTGCCAGCATTTGCATTGCAGCGCTTACTTGGTGTGATAGGTCTTTACTACCTTGTTGACGTGCAGTACTTAATCTTTTGGCCAATCCAAAATATTCGGTTTGTGCGGCTGCTTCACGTGCTTGCAAATCATCGATATCTGATGCCGTATTCAGTTCGTCTAACCGATGCATCAGTGTATCAAGGAGTGGTGGCAATTCTTCTGCGCTTACGCGATATTTTCTTGCCATGGTATGAATCGTTGATAATCGCTGTTCAATCTCTTGTAATGCTTGTGGATCGAGATCAAGGCTGTTACGGTAATATTTCAAATCTCGAGTTCCTTCTTGCAATTGGATTTGCGCGCAATCCAGCAAATCGATAACTCCCTTAAGTTGGCGATCATATGCCAGAAGATTTTGTAATTGAGCATTGATGGTATTTACTTGTGTTATGACCGCCGATTCGCTTTCCAATAATCCTTCAATGGCCATATCGGTAGCCGCCAGCAGTGTAGCTACATGTGATAGCCGATTATGATCGGTTTGCAACGTTTGCCACTCATCTATCGTAAAATTTAGTGCTGATAATTCCTGAACTTGCCACTCAAGCTGTTGCCGTTTGCCCTGAAATTCTGTTACTTGCTGCTCCATAGCAATTCTTCGCTGATAACAATCCTGCCAACGCTGATAAGCTGTTTTCACTGCATGCGCCAGGTTGATACCGCCGCAAAAAGCATCGAGCAATACACGCTGTTCATCCTTGTGTAGCAAGGCTTGGTGCGCATGCTGGCTATGAATGGTCACCAGGAATTCTCCCGCGCTACGTAATTGCTGTAATGTCGCTGCATGACCATTAATATAGCTACGCGAGCGACCATTGGTTTCAAGAATGCGGCGTATCAAGCAGGTATCCGCGTCACCTTGCAAGTCATTGTCATTTAACCAATGTACCAGCTCCGGTAAGGCATGGATTTCAAATGTCACATTAATTTCAGCACGCTCACAATCGTGCCGGATCTGACCGGGATTGCCGCGCTCGCCCAAAGCAAGACCCAATGCATCGATCAAAATGGATTTTCCTGCCCCTGTTTCCCCGGTTAATACTGTGAAACCAGACATAAAATCAAGCTCCATCCAGTCAACAATGACAAAATCTTTAATGCTGAGGTGCTTTAACATAACCGTGCATTGAACTGGAACATCAGGGAAATTCGCTCCATCCCAATTTCTCTCTGAGCGTACGATAATAACTGTGATTGATTGAATGCAACAATCGTACTGTTTTAGGAAAACGTCGCACGACAATGCTATCTGTTTGTTCCAGATCAAAACAGGAATGACTGTCACAGTTGATGCGCACATTTACTGAACTCTGCAGCTGGATTTGTACACTGGTGTCGGGACCAATGACGATTGGACGATTACTCAATGTATGCGGGCAAATCGGTACAAGAGTGATCAGATCCAAGCTGGGATGCAGAATTGGCCCGCCTGACGATAGCGCATAAGCTGTTGATCCCGTTGGTGTCGCCACTATCAAACCGTCAGAACGAAGGGTATTGACATATTCATTATCGACTTTTACTTCAAACTCGATCATGCCGCTGCTCATTCCTCGGTATAACACGACATCGTTGAATGCTAAGCTGCCGAACACACTTTCAGCATTGCGAATGACTTCAGCGTATAACAGCATACGGCGCTCGGTGGTATATTGCCCTGCGAGCATTTCGTCGAGCGTTTCAAACATGGTATCTGCCGATAAATCAGTGAGGAAGCCGAGTCTTCCTTGGTTAATGCCAATTAATGGCACATCATAAGAAACTAGCATGCGCGCAATATTCAACATCGTGCCGTCGCCTCCCATTACGACAGCCAGATCAGCTTTTTCACCAATTTCTTCCAGAGATAAAATCGAATATTTGTCGCTACCAATCTGAGATGCAGTAAAACCATCCAGCAAAACTTTGTAATTCTTTTTGCTCAAATATTCGGCAAGATTGAGAAGGGGTATCGCAATTTCTGGATTCTTATGTTTACCGATGAGTGCGATGAATGTGAATGGTGAATTCATCGATTAGGTATACTAGCAATTAATCTATAATCTAAATTAAACATAAAGGTTCAACGTGCTATTAAAAAATTTTTAAACCTATCTATAATCTTTTCCAGATGTAAAATAATTCTTCGGCAAACATCCACCCATAAAATATCAAATCAATAAAATAGATAGATACCCAGCAAAATTCGCACAATCAAACATATGTTGGCGATTGGAAAGTTTAGCATATAAAAATAAGGCAAAATCATTGCTTACAACTCAATATGAATACTGCAGCTTCGTGTAGAATTAACGCATGTTAAATGAACGTGCTCAAATTTTATTAAAAACACTGGTAGAACGATATATTCATGAAGGTCAACCAGTAGGCTCTCGTGCGCTTTCGAAATTTTCGGGGCTTGATCTTAGTCCTGCAACTATTCGCAACGTAATGTCTGATTTGGAAGAAATGGGATTAATCACTAGTCCCCACACATCAGCAGGGAGGATTCCTACGCCTAAAGGTTATCGCCTTTTTGTTGATACATTGTTGGTAGTTAAGACACTGGATAAAAAAGAACTTGATCACCTGGAAAGTCAATTACATCCGGATAATCCTTCACGTCTAATCAATACGGTACCTCAGCTTTTGTCAGAGCTTACGCATTTTGCAGGTGTAGTTATTACACCCAAACGTAAGGGAGCTGTATTTCGTTATGTCGAATTTATGGCGCTGTCAGAAAAACGCATTTTACTTATTATCGTAACCCCTGAAGGTGATGTGCAAAATCGTATTATTTTTACTGACAAACCTTACAGTCAATCCGATTTGGTTGCAGCAGGAAATTATATCAATCAGCATTATGCCGGCTGTACGCTCGATGAAATCCAAAGTCGTTTGAATACAGAGTTAAAGCAATTGCGTAGTGAAATGATTAGCTTAATGAGTGCTGCTATAGAAGTAGGGGGGAGTGCCATCACTGAAGGTAGCGAAGCTGTAGTATTGGCTGGCGAACGAAATCTTATACAAGTTGATGATTTGACAGAAAATCTAATCAGTTTAAAGAAATTATTTGAACTGTTTGAACGTAAAACTAAATTACTGCAACTGCTTGAACTTAGTCGCCAGGCACATGGTGTAAAAATTTTTATTGGTGGTGAATCAGATGTCGCATCCCTAGAAGAATTTAGTGTTATAACAGCACCTTATGAAATTGAAGGGGAAATTGTAGGCGCTGTTGGTGTAATCGGTCCACGGCGTATGGCTTATGAACGTATTATTCCGATTGTCCATATCACCGCGAAACTTTTGTCCAGCAGCTTGTCGCAACATTAAATTTTATATCATCCATGATGACTTCCAAATCAAATTACCAGCATGGTTCACCTAATCGTAGCGGAGTGCTATTAATCAATTTGGGAACCCCTGATTCACCAACAGCACAAGCATTACGCCCTTACCTTAAAGAATTTCTGAGTAATCCTCGCGTGATAGAAGTACCCAAGCTTATTTGGTGGCCTATTTTATACAGTTTTATTTTACCTTTCAGACCGAGTAAATCTGCCGAGAAATATGTAAAAATCTGGATGCCTGAGGGTTCTCCACTTAAAGTTCATACAGAACGTCAAACAAAATTACTGCGAAATGAGTTGCAGATACGATTACAACATCCACCCATCGTGGAATATGCTATGAATATTGGTAATCCCTCCATTGCAGCAGTACTAACTAAAATGCAAAAACAAGGTTGTGAGCGCATTCTTGTCATTCCATTATTTCCACAATACGCCGCCAGTAGTACTGCTGCTGCAATGGATAATGTTTTTGCAGTGCTAAGTAACATGCGTAATATGCCTGAAATTCGTACGGTTAAACAATACCATGATCATCCACGCTATATTGCGGCATTGGCACAAAATGTACGTGATTATTGGGATAGTCATGGTCGTCCTGATAAATTGATAATTAGTTTTCATGGTACTCCACGCGCGAATCTCGATAAAGGTGATCCGTATCACTGCGCATGTCAGAAAACGGGGCGGTTATTAGCTGAAGCGTTGGCTTTAGATATCAACCAATATGCAGTTTGTTTTCAATCGCGTTTTGGCAAAGCTAAATGGCTAACTCCTTATACCGCAACAACCTTAATGCAACTTGGAAAAACAGGGGTTTCGCGGGTTGATGTCGTATGTCCTGGATTTGTATCCGATTGCTTAGAAACATTAGAAGAAATTGCTCTGGAAGGGAAGGATATTTTTATTCAAGCTGGTGGCAAGGAGTTTCATTATATTCCTTGTCTCAATGAACGAAACGATTGGATTCAAGCTCTTGCAGATCTTACCTGTAGCCATCTGCAAGGATGGTTGGAGATCCATATTCCAGATGAAGTAGCTCAATTATCTAGGAAACGTGCGCTAGAAATGGGTGCCAAAGATTAGGTATTCAGATTTGGACCCGCCAGCGAATACACCATCGGGGCTGTGAGCTAAACGCTCTTATCAACAGCCGAATGTATTGCTGGACCGCAGATAGCTTACCAGAAGTTGATCCTGGCAGAACACATATAGTGGCAAAAAGCAGTAGTAATCATAGTAGCCATGAATGAAACGGCCCTCCTGTTTGCCATGCACCGCATCATCGGTGGCCTCAAAATCCGGAAGCAGTTTTTTGGGTGGCTATTTGAATGAAGCCACAAACCGCTTTATCATCACTTGATGAATATGCCAGCTGCTTGTCGATTCGCCTGATTCTCCCAGCGACTTAAGGTGGAACTGCTCGCCAATACCTCCTCGCGTTCAACTGCTGATTGAATCGCCAAATCATGGCGTAATTGCTGATGATCATTGAGGTCTTCATAACCACATGCCAAGGCATAAACCCGTTGCCGCAATAGCGCCAAACTACCCTGCTTGCAGCTTGCCTGCCGGTGATTATCGTACAGGGCTTGAGCAACAGCTTTGCTTAGCCCAATGCGTTTATCCGCCTGCCGCTATAACATCACGCCACCATCTGAAGTGATATCTCCGCCTTCAAAATTCACTTCAACAGTACGCTTTTTTTTACCTCTGGAAAATTAAATGATTCCTGAGTACACTTTGTCACTGGCAATTCCTTTTCTTTATTCAGTATAGATACCGACTATTCAGAGGTGGGAATCATTCAACGTGGCAAGTACAAGCTGCTGACAAAACTGTCAGCGGAATTGGCTCAAACGCCAGCAAGCCTTAAAGTCAATAATCGTATATCAGAAGTTGCGCTGTATGGATCGTTGCTGATTACCAGGCAAGTCGGACGATGCGCTGCAGCGGGCCACTTATGTGCGACAGGTTAAAAGCTGCACTGGCTGGCTGGTTAAAGAAGTTGATATGCCGTTTGGGTCTAAAGAATGCTTAATTGCGGCTTGTGTTACTTCAGTTGATCAATAGCTTTTACGCAAAAAGGGCGTATGTCAGTATGGTTGCGTGAATTTTGCAGGAGCCAATAATTAATATTAATTAACTATTCAGAAAATAGTTTTTGGCGAGGAGTGAACAGAGAAATTATTTAACTTTATATACAATTTTGGTCTTGTAAAATACAAATTTTCACTTTTTAGACTTGGCCTATGAATTACGCGTAAAAAAATAAAAATTAATTAAAAAAATTGAACCAATAATTAACATATTGTTCTAGAAGTGGAAAGGGAGTTTTATATGTTAAGGGTATATGATTAGTGGGATGTTATTTTATGACAAATGACTTGACTTTAAGTGGCAAGGTCGACTAGCCTGAGAGGTGTGGTTAAATTAGGGGAGGAAAAAGGCTAATTTAGCTGCCGAAATTTTAAGCAGTACTAATTAATTAGTATTAAGAAGTAGTAAAAGTAACGAGTAGTATTTGATTAACATTAGGAGGTAGAAAGATGGCAACAACATACGGCACGACGAGTGCGAGTACGAGCGCGAATTATGACATGTCGCTGTGGTACGATTCTAAGTACTACAAGTTGGGCATGCTAACGATGCTGCTGGTAGCGATATTTTGGATCTGGTACCAAAGGACGTTTGCGTATTCTCACGGTATGGATTCGATGGAACCGGAGTTTGATAAGGTATGGATGGGGTTATGGCGTGTACACATGACACTGATGCCATTGTTTGCATTGGTAACATGGGGGTGGATACTGAAGACCCGAGACACGAAAGAGCAATTGGACAACCTAGACACGAAGTTAGAAATCAAACGATATTTTTACTGGATGATGTGGCTGGGAGTGTATTTGTTTGGTGTTTACTGGGGCGGAAGTTTCTTTACGGAACAGGATGCGTCATGGCACCAAGTGATTATTCGTGACACGAGCTTTACGCCAAGTCACGTGGTGGTGTTTTACGGATCATTCCCGATGTACATTGTGTGTGGCGTAGCCTCGTATTTGTATGCGATGACACGTTTGCCATTGTATAGCCGTGGTACATCATTTCCATTGGTGATGGCAATTGCAGGGCCGTTGATGATTCTGCCGAACGTAGGCTTGAACGAATGGGGCCATGCATTCTGGTTCATGGAAGAGTTGTTTAGCGCGCCATTGCATTGGGGATTTGTGATTCTGGGCTGGGCAGGATTATTTTCAGGTGGCATAGCGGCACAGATTATTACCCGGTACTCGAACCTGACCGATGTAACCTGGAATAATGCAAGCAGAGAAATTCTGAACAACCGAGTTGTTCCTTAATGTAAGTTATATTTATCACCCCTAGACTTAGGGGTGATAAAGGGATGGAAATTAAGTTGTAGTAATGAAGACGAGCTGAGAAGCTAGGTGATGATAAGTAGATAAGAGGTCATCATGGTTTTCATATTTAATATCACGAAATGAAGAAAAGGGAGGGTCTAGTGAGTAGAACAGACGAAATTATAGCAGCGGCAAAGATGCCGCCAGAAGCGGTAAGGATGTCCAGATATATTGATGCAGTGTATTTTCCAATTTTATGTATTCTTTTGGTTGGCACATACCACATGCACTTCATGCTATTGGCAGGGGACTGGGACTTTTGGCTTGATTGGAAAGATCGTCAATGGTGGCCGGTAGTAACCCCGATTGTAGGGATCATGTACTGTGCAGCGTTAATGTATTATTTATGGTGAACTATCGCCTGCCATTTGGAGCAACCTTATGTATCGTATGTCCGCTGGTAGGAGAATGGCTGACTCGTTACTGGGGTTTTTACTGGTGGTCACATTATCCACTTAACTTTGTGTTGCCATCGACCATGATTCCTGGTGCGTTGATGATGGATACGATTTTACTGTTGACGGGTAACTGGCTGGTAACAGCGCTGTTAGGAGGAGGATTTTTTGGATTATTCTTCTACCCGGGCAACTGGCCGATTTTTGGTCCCACCCACTTACCGGTGGTAGTTGAAGGTGTACTGTTATCAGTAGCTGACTACACAGGTTTCCTGTATGTACGTACGGGTACACCAGAATATGTTCGCTTGATTGAACAAGGTTCACTGCGTACCTTTGGTGGTCACACGACAGTAATTGCAGCATTCTTCTCAGCGTTTGTATCGATGCTGATGTTCTGCGTATGGTGGTACTTTGGCAAGCTATATTGCACCGCTTTCTACTATGTTAAAGGAGAAAGAGGTCGTATCTCTATGAAGAACGACGTAACGGCATTTGGTGAAAAAGGCTTTGCACAGGGGATCAAATAATGAGTATAAAGAGCATTTTTAAGCTGGGAGTGTTAGGCCTGTACGGAGCTGCGATAGGAGCGGCATCATTGGCGCTGACGTTAACGGTGGACGTAAAGACGGTGGCGGCGCATGGTGAACGTTCACAAGAACCATTTCTTCGTATGCGTAGTATTCAATGGTATGACCTGAAATGGCAACCGAAAGTCACCAAGGTCAATGACATTGCAACCATGACAGGGAAATTCCATCTGGCGGAAGACTGGCCACGTGCGGTAGGTAAACCCGAACGCGCGTTTTTTAACGTAGGTAGCCCAAGTCCGGTATTTGTACGTTTGAGCACCAAGTTAAATGGAGAACCTACATTTTATTTTCAGGACCACTGGTAATTGGCCGTGACTATGAGTTTGAAGTTAAACTGAAAGCGCGTATTCCAGGCCGTCATCACATGCATGCAATGGTGAACGTAAAAGATGCGGGCCCTATTCAGGACCAGCAGCATGGATGAACATTTCAGGCAGCTGGGATGACTTTACTAACCCTGTAACCACGTTGACAGGAAAAACGATTGAGGATCTGGAGACGTTTAACTTTTCAAACGGTGTGTTTTGGCACATTGTATGGTTAGGCTTAGGCTGTTTCTGGATTGGTGCATTTGTAGCTCGTCCGATGTTGTAACCCTGTAAATGGTGTACTCTGTTGGCATATGGTGATGAACTGTTACTGGATCCATTTGATCGTAAATTGGCGTGGGCGGTAGCGATACTGACCTGTGCGTTGGTATGGGGAGGCTATCGTTATACAGAGAGCGTACATCCCTACACAGTACCGATTCAGGCAGGTGAGTCAAAGTAGAACCTGATGCCAATTGCACCGAATCCGGTAGCGATTAAAGTAACGCATGCGAACTATGACGTACCTGGACGTGCATTACGTGTAACGATGGACATCACCAACAATGGAGATTCTCCGGTGAACATAGGGGGACTACGCACGACAGCTGGTGTGCGTTTTGTTAACAAGCTTGGGCAATCGCACTTAGATCCTGACTATCCGAGAGAACTGGTAGCGACTGGTTTGACGATGGAAGATGACAGAGCGATTCAACCAGGAGAGACCCGTGAAGTTAAGATGGAAGCTAAAGACGCATTATGGGAAGTACAACGTTTGATGGCGTTGTTGGGTGACCCAGAAAGTCGTTTTGGTGGATTATTGATGACATGGGATGAACAAGGCAATCGTTATATTAATAGTATTGCTGGAGCGGTAATACCGGTCTTCACGAAGCTATAAGCGAAAGCAAGTATCAACACCGGTACGCCACTGTCAACGACAGCCGGTGTACCGGTTTTTTTATCAGCAGAAAATACAGTAAAATTTACGGCACCACAGAAGATGCGAACACAGAAGCAAAGCAAAGTTAAGGGTGCTGACCCAAAGGAGGAATTTGTCGTGGTTAGGCAAATAGCACAAACAAGGATTTCTGTTCTTGTTGAGTTTGTAATAGCGCTTTATGCAATACAGTTGGAGCCCATGGTAAAGCGGCGATGGAAGAAGATAGCTGTATGCGTAGAATCGGCGAGAATATGATTCATCTAAGCACTTACCAACCTCAAGAGGATGAAGAAGGCCATTACTGTACGGATATACCTAAGGCAGGTAATACTATACTCGTGATAGATCTAGTAGATCCCTCGCTGCGCGATATGCCAATTGGAATGAAAGTAATTAAAGGTAATAAGATTGATGAAGGGAGACGGTCACGCACATAATGTTTGGCGTTATATCACGATGGCGTTATTAGCACTCAGAATGTATTCGATCAAGGGAAATATCTTATATTGGTTACGGCCGAAGGGATTCCACCACTTAATTATGAATATCATTTA
This sequence comes from Nitrosomonas sp., assembly GCA_024281995.1. Lineage (GTDB taxonomy): Bacteria > Pseudomonadota > Gammaproteobacteria > Burkholderiales > Nitrosomonadaceae > Nitrosomonas. The sequence continues at coordinate 54,698 of JAMWZW010000013.1, read as the reverse complement.
CGTGTAGAGATGATCAATTATGCGGAAGTATTTAGAGCATGGATAGGACCGGTAGTCGGTCTATTGCTGGCAACGATACTTGGGTATAAACTGATTAGATCAAGGCGTTTCAGGGAGTGGATAGCCTCACGCAGCTCAGAGAAGAAGTAAGATAGGAAGTAAGATAGCACGATGAAAAGAATAAGAAGGCAATCATCTCAACTAACAATTCAATAACAACAGGAAATTTTAATAATGTCAGCAAGATTAGCAGAAGTAAAACAAGTAGTATTGACAATATTATTAGTATTAGTAACAAGTATGGCATTAACATCGCAAGTGCAAGCGCATGGTGGCTTGGCATTGGCGGAAGATATGTGCGTATTGACAGTAGGGCCATACCGGATGCACTTTACAGGGTATCAACCTTTATCGCAAGAAGAAGAATTTTGTGAAGACATACCGGAGACTGGCAAGACAGTAATTGCATTGGACTATATACAGGAAGAATTAAGACCATTGACGACGGAAGTGAGGATTATTCGTGATACTGGATCAGAAGAGAATCTCGATGCGATAACGGTGTTTCACTTACCTCCAAAAGTATATCCGTCGGCATCAATTGCTGTGGAACATACTTTTCCGGAGAAAGGTAAATTTGTTGGATTAGTGACGGTGACGGGAGGAGCACAGGATTATGTGTCACGTTTTCCGTTTTCAGTGGGAGAAGGACGTCCTACACCTAAAGCAGCAATCATAGCACCAATAGTATTGGTAATTGCTCTTGGTGCTTTCTTCTTTATGCGCAAAAATAAAAATAATACAAATGTAGCGTAACTTATTGAATATTTGTTGATAATCAGATTATGCTATATTGAACTCGTTTTAATATAGATGATCTAATTGATGATTAAGAGGTAGGAAAATCCAGGGAGAGGAAAATTGTGAGGAATAAGCGATTATTAGAATTTTTAACCAGGAAAATAGCAGTTTTAGTTACATTACTAGTGACGTTTTCAATGCTATTCCATGCAAATTTGGTTATGGCACATGCAACTCTAGTGAAATCTGATCCTCCTCGTAGAGCTTCACTCTCTTCTCCACCCAAGCAAGTTCAGTTGTGGTTTAATGAAAAAATAGAGGGAGCATATGCGTCAGTTGCAGTGATAGACTCAAAAAAAAGATCAATAACTGAAAATAATCCTGAAGTTGTTTTGGATGATCCAAAATCCGTTATATTACATATACCGCAAATTGAGCCAGGTCAATATACAGTACAGTATCGGGTGATGTCAGTAGATGGTCATGTCATCGAATCAAGTTATGACTTTAGTGTAAAAAATAAAATGTAGTTTGATCACATGATAGATGTTATTGCGGTAGTTGCACGCTGGTTTCAGCTTGTAGCAAATCTTGTATTATTAGGCAGTTGTATTTTTCTAATAATTACCAATATAAATTTAGAAAAGCGATCTTATATTAATGTATGGATCGAGCGATTGGAACGATTTTTCCCGTGGTTGGCTGTTAGCATTCTAATAGGATTGCTTATCACTTTAGCAGCAACTTTAGTACAAGTTACCGGAAATATTGATAGTCTTTTACAACAAAAAATTTGGCTAAACTTTTTAAATGAAACCTATGTAGGTCAAATTTGGATTTGGCGAATTTCATTAGCGGTTTTTTTATTACTAGTAGTTATTTATCTTAGTAAAACTCCCAGAACTAGGTGGCGATATATCTTATGCGCGGTCATAACAATCTTGCCACTCATTGCCGGTGCTTTCGCTAGCCACGCTGCAGCAGAAGAACTATCTATAACGGCATTTATTCCGTATGTATTTCATCTCGTTTTCGCTGGCATTTGGTTTGGTGCCTTACCTGGTTTCCTATTAATCTTTTATGAAAATTGGAAAGATAATAAGGATACTAAAAATTCTTTAAAATTTAGAACAATAATGCGTTTTTCTTCTATAGCTTTGCCTGTTATGTTAATGATAATTCTCACAGGTATTATCGTAAGTGAACGTATGTTTGGTGATCATTACGCGGCATTGGTGGCGACGCCATATGGTTGGATGCTTGTTACCAAAATTTTTGTCCTGAGTATCATTCTTTTAATTGCTTCACGTGTGCGTGCTTATTGGTTGCCTCTATTAATTAGTAAGAACCAAGATGTTACTACTACTTACATTAAAGAAAATATAATAAAATGGGTAAGTATCGAATTTGTTTTAGCACTGTTACTAGTATTATTGGCTACATTAATTGCCAATAATACCCCTGCCAAGCATGCATTGATTGAAAACTGGCCTCTGCCGTTTCGATTTTCAATTGATGCGACTTGGAATAAACCTAATGTAGCTACACAAGTCTGGATAGGATTAGCGATTTTATTATCTGCTGTAGTTATTTTAAAATTAGGCCAATTCTTCAGTTGGAAATGGAAGCATTTAATTAGTATACCTACTGTTCTTTTCGTGTCAGGTCTTGCAGTTGCGTTACCACCATTAACTATTCAAGCATACCCAGAAACTTATCGTAGACCCCTAGTGCCATTTGATGTCATTTCAGTGGCTAATGGTGCAACAATATATACGAAATACTGTGTTGATTGTCATGGTCATCAAGGAATGGGCAATGGCATTAAGTCACGTACTTTGACAACCAAGTTACCTGATTTTTTGACTGAACCTCATACTACCGAACATACACCTGGTGATTTTTATAACTGGATAAGCTATGGTATGGCTAATACTGATATGCCAGGTTATGCTGAAAATTTATCGGATGAAGATCGATGGGATCTCGTTAACTTTGTTCATGCGTTATCTCGAGGCTATCAAGCGCGAATTTTGACACCCGAGATTATTCCTAACAAAGCCTATGTAAAACCTCCGACCTTTTCTTTTTCAGGTCATGACGGTAGCAGTGGAACATTACAAGATTTTCGTGAACATAAAATAGTACTGCTAGTTCTCTTTTCATGGCCACAATCTAGAGATCGGATCGAGCAGCTTAAAATGACATACAGCCGTTTTCATGATAAAAATATCGCTATACTAGGTGTTCCTACAAAAGAATTGGATGCTGATGAATTTGCACAGATTACAAATGAATTACCTTTTCCCATAATTACTCAGAGTGCTTCTGAAATTATAAATAGCTATTCACTATCTCGCCGAACATTGAACCATCCTGATATTATCGGCCGTGGAGCAATTCCTTCTCATATGGAGTTTTTGATAGACAAAAATGGCTACCTTCGCGCACGCTGGATTCCATCGTTAGATAAATCAGGGTGGTCGGATATTGATGAACTGATCCAACAGGTTAGTTTGTTGAACCGCGAACAGATGAAAATACCATTTCCAGAAGATTATGTTCGCTAACGTAATCTATACGTAACTGACCATAAGAATTTATAAATCTATTCCGGCTTGTGCTTGAATGCCGGCACGGAAAGCATGTTTAATGTCAGTCATTTCTGTCACGGTATCTGCGCTATCACACAATGCGCCGGGTGCGCCACGACCAGTGATGATGACATGTTGCATAGAGGGGCGATTCTTAAGATCGCGCAGTACCGTCGTTAAATCCAACCAACCAAACTTGAGTGGATAAGTCAACTCATCGAGTACGATCAAATCAAATGATGGATCATGTAACATTGATTGTACGATAGCCCAGCCTTGTTGTGCGATTGCAATATCGCGTTGCAGATCTTGTGTATCCCAAGTGAAGCCTTCACCGAGGACATGCCAAACAATGTTTTTCTGGTTACGAAAAAAAGCTTCTTCACCAGTGTCTGAACGACCCTTAATGAATTGTGCCACACCAACATGCATACCATGACCTAGTGCTCTTGCTATCATGCCGAATGCCGAACTGGATTTACCTTTGCCGTTGCCAGTGAGAATGATCAATAGGCCTTGTTTACGATCCGCACGCGCAATGGCAGCATCGATGATTTCTTTTTTTCGCTGCATGCGTGCGCGATAGCGCTGCACACGCTCAGTATCAGTCATAACGTCACCCTATCGTGATATTGCGGATTTTGATTGCAGAATAATTAACGAGAATAGCAAGTGCATTATGATGGCGACGCCGATATAAAATACGAATGTTTCGATGTAAAGTGGAAAATATTTGGTTAATTGCTCACCAAACTCATGGAAACTTGTTTCCGCAATGCGTCCCGAAAAAAAGTAAAATCCACCACTGGAAAATAATTCGCATAATGTCAAGCCTACGATGCTACTAATAGTGAACGGTATGAGAGTATTCCATTTAAACTGATATTGTTTAGCGTACCAGCGGCCAGCGAACCATAATGAGGTATAAGCCGGCAACAGAAAAGCATAGGCGGGTGTAATGCAGAAATCACTGACATTGCCTAAGTTGATGGCTGCAAAATCCAACCACCAGCTTAAAACAAAGAATCCCAGTAACGGCCATGCAGAACGTAAGTAAAAACCAGCGAGAAAGAAAATCGCCCAGGATGCATCTGCTAGGTTATGTACTGTTGAGAAATGGTGGCTACGGGTAACTATCATCAATAATGCAAGTAACAATCCAAGGATAATTTGAGAGCGAGTGGATAAATTCATCATATTGAAGTCCTGGTTAAGGTTGATAGCGTATCATGGCAAAGAAATTGCGCCCCGGTTGATTAAAGAAAGCTGCTGTTTCATAACGTTCATTAAATAAATTTTCAATGCGCCCCTGCAAACGCCAGTGCTTATTTAAAATATATTCCGCACGCAAGTCAAATTTTACGTAAGTGTCCAGTTTTCGTGTATTGCTTAGATCGTCAAAACGCTCACCTTCCACCAGCAACATTGCACCGAGTCTATAATGTTGACCAAACTGACGATCGGCATCTAACCGGAATGACTGTTGAGCGCGTCTGGGTAATATATTACCGTGATTTAAGCTGGAAGAGCGGTTTTCTGGGTCAAGTAGTGTCAGATTGGTATTGAATTGCCAGCCCTTAATCTGGGTGCTGAGTATACCTTCAAATCCGCGAATACGAGCTTTGTCAATATTTACAGGTGAAAAAGTTACGGCATCAAATGCGATTAGATGATCAATATGAGTTTCATAAACATTCAGCGACCAGTTACCCCAATCAGCCTTGCCGCGTGTGCCAAACTCGAAGCTGCGTGAATCTTCGGGGCGCAGATTGGGGTTGCTAGAAAATGGAAAATATAGCTCATTAAAAGTCGGTGCTTTAAAGGCGCTGCCAAAATTGGCGATTAGGCGAACATTCTCAGTCAACGGAAAACCCCAGCCCACCCCACCCGTCACTCGGCTACCGAATTGCTGGTTGTCATCGTGACGCAGGGATAACTGAAAATCGTGCTTGGCGATCGTTGCTTGATGTTGCGCAAAAATTCCCCAGTTGGTCCGTGAATTCACGGCAAACGCTTCTGTGCTTTTGACATGATCTTTCTGGTAATCCATGCCGATCGTTAATAAGTTATTGGGATTAATGGTGAAATCATTTAATACTGAAATTGTATCGCGAATGGTATTAAATCGATCCTGAAAAGCCCTGCCAAGAAAATTGTCCGAATCTTCCCGGCTGCGACCACCAATCAGACTGATGCGCCAGAAATCAAGCGGGGAATAGCGTGCAGTACCGCCGATGACTTGCTGCATTAGAACGGCTCTATTGGCAAAGCTACCGTCATACTGGGTTTTTCCTGCAGATTGCATAAAATTGGCGTCAATTTCTAACCCATTCTTGAAGCGATACCCAGCACGAGCTGAACCGGCGACATTGCGATAACCATCGCGATCGAACAATGTGGGATCCGTCACATCAACAAAACAACCAGCATTACTAGAACCGGTACAGGCATTAAATCCTTGAGTGCCAATACCGCTGGCAGTCATATTAAACCAGCCTTGCTTCCCCCCGTATGATAAACCTGTGGAGCCTTCTAACGTACCGAAGCTACCGCCGCCAAAACCAACATATTGCTTTAGTCCGGCGCCATCACCTTTACGCGTAAAAATGTGAATGACACCGCCAATGGCCTCAGAGCCGTATAAACTGGAACGCGGGCCCCGTACGATTTCAATACGATCGATCTGTTCGATAGGGATATTTTCAAACGCGGTTGTACCCGATGTGGCGGAGCCGACTTTGATGTTATCAATCATCACTAAAACATGATCCGATTCGGTGCCACGCATCTGAACAAAAGTAGCTTTGCCCGGTCCCCCTTGATTGACGATATTGATTCCTGGCACACCACGGAACAAATCTTGAATCGAACGCACTTGCTGACGTTCAATGTCTTTACGTGTAATTACTGTTACTGAGGCCAATGCAGAATCCACCGTTTGAGCTGTTCGTGTTGCTGTGACAATTACTGGTTTCTCTTGGTGTTCGGTATTGACGGCAAATACATGGGTAGTTATACCCAGCCAAAATACAGCCGATGCAGAGAAACGGCATTTTTGCATATTCTGATTCCTTCGCGCATACCTGCGTGGTGTCAAATTGAAAAATTAACGGATGCGGAAGAAAATTTGCAAATGGACAAACGAACCCATCTGGATAGAAGTCGGTCAAAATGCCACTGATTGCCCTCCGCAATCCTGTAGTAATGTTCACTTCGGGCCGGTCTCCGGACTGATGAGCGGAATTAATTCCGAATTTGCGCCTTCCCGTGCGGTCACACAGTGGCATGATGCAAATTGTTAACTCAATTACCGTTGCGGGGGCAGTGCTGGCTTTGTCTGAATTGGATTATGACGCACCAGCTTCCCGTTTAACCTTCAAGTTAAAGATGACACTTGAAAGCACCTGAACAGTGAGGACGCAAACTTACCTGACCTGCGGCTCGTGTGTCAAGAAATTACTGTCTAATGGGTTTGTGGTTTTGTTGGATCATGAAATTAGCTGGATTGATTCAATGGTCAATACAACACTAAACGGGCAATGTGAAAATGTACGGGAGTGCTTATTAAAGATTATCAGCGTGACGATCAACATTTCCTCACGCATAATATTAATTTATATAAACTATAAATGGCGTTAATGTAGTTAGATCGACAAGAGAAATGTGACAGTAAAGACAGATTAATTACAAAAAAATAATACATGTATCGTTACATAAAATATTTCATTTTTGCTGCGGCAAGCTTCATTTTAGCCAGTTCCAATGTCCTGGCGGAAAGTGCATGCATACCCGATACTCAACGAGGAATTGGTTCGTTAGGACGAATTGAGCCTCGTTCCCGCGTAATTAAAATCTCCCATAATGCAGGACCGGAAGGTGCTCGTGTAGAGCAACTCTTTTTTGAGGAAGCCGATTCCGTTAAATCCGGAGAAAAAATAGCAGTATTGTCTGACCACATAAAGAAAAAAGCGGAAGTTGAAACCGCTAAAGCGCGTATTAAGGTACTAGAAATGCAGCGAGTAGCAGAACAAGCCGCGCATGCCTTCAATAAAAGAGAACATTCGCGCTATCAATCATTGGAGCTTAGCTCTGCAACCAGTATTTCGCTTGCTGATGCCAAACGTTTAGCCTTTGAGCAATCGCAAATCAATTTAAAGCGCTTATCCGCTGAAATCGTCCATGCACAATCCGACTTGAAAGTTCGAGAAGCAGAGTTGAACAACACACAGATTGTAGCGCCGGTTGATGGCACGATATTGAAAATTCATGCTCGTGCTGGAGAGCGTATTGGTGACAAAGGTTTTCTGGAAATGGCAGATTTAACCAAGCTAGATGTTGTTGCCGAGGTTTATGAGTCAGACTTATTACGCGTCAAAATAGGTCAATCGGGATGTATTCATGCAGTTGGTTTTAAACGGGCTTATTACGCTCAAGTCAGAGAATTAGGTTTTTTGGTCAGGAAAAATGATTTGAACGATACTGATCCGCTGGCGGATCGTGATAATCGTATCATTGAAGTACGTTTGACGCTTGAATCGGAAGCTGTGGTCGAGTTGCAGCATCAAATTTTCCGTCAAGTGACGGTGCGGATTGTTCCATGAATGGAATGGCCTGGTTTTATTTTCCGGCAAGGTTAGCTTGGCGGCAATTGGTTTTTGATCGAACCAAATTGATTGCCGCAACTAGCGGAGTTTTGTTTGCGTGCGTATTGGTGTTCATGCAATTGGGTTTTAAGGATTCATTATATGCCAGTGCGGCTTCTGCACCGGTAAAATTGAGCGGTGATTTATTTTTGATGCACAAACAAAGCGAAGCTATATGGCGGCCAGTTAAATTTAAGCGCAGTGAATTAATGCGTGCGCTAGGAAATCCCGCAGTTGCCGGAGTCTATCCGCTTTATTTAGGATTGGCACCATTTAAGAATATGGAAACTCAAGTGAAACGTACATTGATGGTGTACGGATTTGACCCCGATTCGCAAATATTCAATGTTGAAGGGATAAAAAATAAGCGTATCGAAATGCAACTTAAAGACACAGTTCTGTTTGACGAATATTCCCGTCCTGAATTTGGACCGATTCGCCAATTACTGGATGCGGGGCGAAATAAGACAGAAATCAATGATTATAAAATCACCCTTATCGGGACGTTTCGGCTTGGTGTTTCTTTTGCTGCCGACGGTAATGTCGCTACGAGCGATTTAAACTTTATGCGTATTTTTCCCAATAGAAATCATAGCGATATCGATTTGGGAGTCATTAAACTTCACCCCGGGATATCGGTGACGCAGACACAGATCGAGCTTGGTAATCAACTCAATGAATTCATTAATATTTTTACTTATGAGGAGCTGTTGCAGCATGAGATGGACTATTGGGCAAATATGGCACCCATTGGTTTTATTTTTGGTTTTGGGACGATCATGGGGTTGGTAGTGGGTTTGGTGATTGTTTATCAGATTCTGTTTACTGACATCGCCAATTTGCGCAATGAATTTGCAACATTAAAAGCCATGGGTTACGAGCACGGCTATTTTATCCGTGTGGTGTTTGCCTCGGCTTTCTTTTTAGCGGTATTGGGCTTTATTCCTGGTTATGCGCTTTCCATCGGCTTATACCAATTGGCTGAATCGCAGATATTCATGCCAATGCCGATGACTTTTAGCAAAGGGGCTACCGTGTTTATGTTTATACTTTCCATGTGTGCATTAGCTGGATTCTTAGCTATACGAAAATTGAGAGTAGCCAATCCGGCGGATATGTTTTGATGTTAACTGTTATCGAAGTTGATCGCCTTAATTTTAGCTTCGGTAGAGGTGTGCTAACGCAATCTGTTCTCAAGAATATTACGATTTCAATTCATCAGGGGGAGATCGTCCTGATAACCGGGCCTTCCGGTTCCGGTAAAACCACATTCTTAACCATTATCGGCGGATTGCGTCAGGCTTTTTACGGCAGCGTGATCGTACTTAATCAACAGTTAATCAACAGCAATGAGCAAACTAAAATTAAAGTTCGACAGCAAATCGGTTATATATTCCAACAGCATAATTTACTCAAGTCACTTACAGCATTGCAAAACGTTAGTATGACGCTAGAAATGCATAACGCTATGACGGAACGACAACGGCTCGACCGGGCAGCAGAAATGCTAGAAGCCGTGGGGCTTGGCAATCGACTGGATTACAAGCCAGAGCAACTTTCAGGTGGGCAACGTCAACGCGTTTCTATCGCACGGGCTCTGGTTGGGAAACCTAAAATTGTTTTGGCTGATGAGCCGACCGCTTCGCTTGATAAGCAAAGTGGCTATGAAGCAGTTAGTATTTTAAAACGTCTGGCAAAAGAATCGCAGACTACTATCCTGTTGGTGACGCATGACTATCGCATTCTCGATGTTGCTGATCGCGTTGTGGAATTGGAGGATGGAATTATCAAGAATAGCTGATTTGTTGCCAACAAATTGATTACATAATAGTGCGTTATTTTTTTAAGTGTTCAATTATATAATTCTTTAAATCAATAGCTTAGGAATAATAAAGTGATCAGTATGTCAGTTATGTAGAAGTTTTCTGGGTATTGCTCGTAATAATGTACGGGAATTGCAAGTTAAGGAGATATTGAATTTCCGATTGTTCCGGATACCACTTATCGTTGTTGCGAAGTTCTGCCCGACTACGATCTAGATGCATATCTACTTTGAAGCTTGTTGTTTGATTGTTTCGCTGATGCGATTTGCCCATGCTGCAGCTTCCAGTTCCATTTTAGTAAATTCACTGAAACTAAGAAATCCCATTTCTGTCAGGATTGTGGAAGTTTTTTCAAATTCACCTTTTTCATAGGTCTCAATCATTTGTAATTGCCGTCCCAAATAGCCGCGACGAGCCACGAGCGCATCACTCATATCTTTCTGAATACTGAGCGTTTCCACAAGTTTTGACATTTCTATGCCTAGCAAAGTATCTAATAAAGAGAGGACACCTACCATGAAAGCGCGATCTTGGTGATTTTTATCATGCGGGCGATCTGCCACCGCAATAAGTTCAAGCATTTTCCCTCGAACTGATGCAGTCTGCATTAATACATTGGATGTACCGCCATTTTTCTCTTTATTTGCGGCATAGAGTAGTATTTGTATCCATCGTTGTAGTTGTTTACGACCCAGTATCATAATGGCGCGTTTGATGGAGTTAATTTTACTGGGTAGACCACTAGCTGCTGAATTTACTATGCGCATCAGGTTATAACTTAAGCCGGGCTGATACTTGAGTTCATTTTCAATTTCAGAAGCTTCGCTGTCCTTTACGACCAGTAGTAATAGTTTTAATAATGATAATTTAGTAGGGTCGATACGTTTGCCAGCAATGATTTCAGGTTTTGCAAAATAGAAACCTTGCAGCATTTGGAAATTCAGAGCGATGCAACGTCTCGCAACTTCGGGATTCTCAACTTTCTCAGCCAGCAATAAAACCGGCCAATGTTTGAGTTCTTTCAGTAAGCTGAGCAGTTCATGCACGCTTAATGCATTGACATTGATTCTAACAACATTAATCAATGGCATGATGTAACGATATTGCTTGTTAAGCTGGACGACATTAGATAATGCCAATTGATAGCCTTTTTGTTTCAGGAACGAGCACCGATGAATGATTTGCTCATTAATTTCTACACTTCTAAGAATCTCAAGAACGACGTGTTTTTTTGGTAATGTAAAAATAGCGTCATTCATTAATAATTGAGCATCGACTTTAATGAAGCCACGCCTTTTCCCAATGACATTCTCTATTCCCAATTCACCATAGGCCTCAATGATGACGCTTGCTGAAGCCGAGGAATTATTTGTGATGGTGGTGGCGTTGTTTTGCTGATCGGAGCGGAATAAGAGCTCAAATGCGACTACATTTTGCTTATTATCGAGAATCGGTAATCTGCCAAGATAAACTTCATTCATGTTTTCTCCTATTTCCTCAATCCAACTTGCACGTTGTTTATCGTCCAAGATTAATTCAACTTGAGTGTTTAAGAATAAAACAGCAGAAATAAGGGTGAATATGGATTATTATTTTTAATCTGATAGTTATGTAAATAAATTGATGCTATTAAAGTCAATTTCTGAGGGAGTTATTAGTAAGCTAAAATCTCCTTATATAAACAAAAGTGGCCAATACTGCGTTTATCATCATATCTTATCATGATTATTGGAAACCATATGTGCTCGCTCTAGAGGTAGTGTTTCGCCACGGAAGAATTTGGGTTCATGTACGTTCCACAGGATCATCAGCGGCACACCCACTAACAAAGTGACGACTCCAATCATGAATACGGTACCGATACCTGCAATCGATCCGCTGGAGCCGTAGCTCGGATCCAGCATATTCCATGCCTGAATGATACTGACTGCGATCAAAATAGCTGCGGCAATAGACGGTAAAATTACTTGTGATAGCGCTGTATGCCAATGATTAAATGCAGTGCGGTGGAAATACAGTACACAGGATAATGCTGCGATCGTGTAATAAGTGCAAACAGCAATACTGACACTATGAATTGAATCTTTAACAATAGATTCGCTGATTAGGCTTAATGTGAGATAGATTGCGAGCGTCATTAATCCAATTGCCCACGTTGCAAATTTGGGTGTTTGGGTTGTTTCATTGACCGAAGAAAATTTACGTGGAATTGCGCGGTAAGTTGCCATTGCCAATGCCGCACGTGCTGCGGGCATGATGGTAGACATGGTCGCTGAAAAAGCTGAGATTGCAATGATCAATGCAGCTATAAGGGCTCCTTTCGTGCCAATAATATCGGTTGCCAAAACTGTGATGATCGAATCGATATTATCTTTAAACGTTAAACTAGATTTATCTTGCGTATCGATTCCAGCATAAGCTAATGCTGCGGTGGCAAAAACGACATAAGTCATGACTGTGATAAACATAGCGATAATGCCACTTCGGCCGGCTTGCTCAGCACTACCCTCTGTTTCTTCAGACATCGCCAACGATGCATCAAATCCCCAAAATATGAATAATGCCACTAAAAATCCATTAAGAAAGGCATTGAATGAGGAAATAGCAAACGGATTGACCCAGTCTAGCGAGAGTGGCTCGGCTGTGCTAACAGCTTCTCCTTGCAAAACACGCACGAAAAGGAAGACTGCAAGTGTGATAAGCCCTCCATACTGGGTAATGGTCAGGATCATGGTGGTGCGGGACGATTCCTCTGCTCCAAGCGCAGTTAAATAAGTCGTGGTGAAAATGAATAAAACTGCAATACTAAAGTGAAACCATAAGGGTGTTTCTTCTAAGTTAAGAATCATGGCCGTTGCATTGACGATGATCTGTGTCGCTGCAACTCCTGCTAGTATGCTGGCTAATAACAGCGCCCACCCGCCAAACCAACCAAAACGTGGTCCAATAGCTTTGGAACCCCATGTAAAGACTGTGCCTGAATCTGGAGCTGAAGTGGTTAAATGCTTGTAAGATAGTGCGACAAAAAACATCGGAATCACTGATAAAATGAATACAATCGGCAGTTGATAACCAGTTTCCGAAGCACCATATCCTAATGCTCCTGTCAGTGAATATGCAGGTGCGGTAGCTGCAAGGCCTATGGTAACCGCTGCTGATTTGGATACGGATCCTTTCTTTAGTCCTTTGGCCTTTAGTCCGTGCATTGTTGTTTCTTCGTGCATCTGATATCTCGTTTATTTTTTTAAGAAGTTTAGGAGTGCTTTTTCAGAGCCGGAAAGTAGCAAAGATTGTGTATGAAGTCAAAACGGTTTTGTATAGTTAAAATTACTCATAGTATTTGCATTTCTGCGTAACTTTGGTAAATTTTCAGTTGCTTTGCAGATCGCTAATTGGCTGCGTTACCGCCACGGTGTTAAAGTAAAAGCTAGAAATTTTTAGGCTTCACGTTATAGGGGAAAATCATGCAGCACAATCCAGGATTTTTACATTTGGTCGAACAAGCGAGGCAGAGAGTAAAAGAATGCACTGCTGCAGAGGTTCAGGCAAGATTAGTACGAGGTGATCCCTTTCATTTTATCGACGTGCGAGAAGATCACGAATTTTGGATAGATCATGCGGCTGGAGCGCGCCACATGGGTAAAGGTATTATTGAGCGTGATATTGAAACCGTGATACCTAATAAGCAAGCGTCTATTGTACTGTATTGCGGCGGAGGTTACCGGTCGGTTCTAGTTGCGGATGCACTACAACAAATGGGTTATACCAATGTAGTATCAATGGATGGTGGAATTAAGGCTTGGCGTGAAGCTGGTTATTTGCTTGAAAAAGACAAGTCGATCTAAAATAACAGTGCAGTACAACTCAAGGAATTAGATCGTTCTAGTTTTTTCAATGACGCTGTTGTTTCAACGAAATATGCAATGATTTGGCACATTAGCAACAAGTGTTTATTTTTTATAAACTTAAGTCGAAGACTTACTCGCCACTATTGAGTAATTTGTCCAACCATCGTTTCCAATTCTGATATTTTTCAATGAGTGCGGTGTTTGTTATGTTGATTTCTATTTTTTTTGTTTCCCAGCAGGGCGTTATTTTTAATTGTGAGGCAAGTAGACCGACACCTTGCAGGCTTGCTTCTTTTTGTTGCAAGTAAAAAACTGGGAATGTCACGCACTGAGCTATACCGTGTTGGAGACAGGATAATTGCGATAACCCACCGGATAGATAAGCACCTGTTAACGGTGAAATGGTGTGAAAATCTTCTAGGATACGCGTAATTCTAAAAATAATGGCTTCGAGCAGTAGTGCGGTGATTTGTTGTCTAGTTAAGTTTGCAGTGGATTCTGAAAAAAAAATGCCCCAATCCTTACGAAAATATGGTGCACCCAAACCACTTGGTTCTGCCAAGCAAAAAATATTATTGGCGGCTAAATCTACGCTACGGCAATTCTGTGTCGGGTAGGGCGCTAGCGCAGCAGCGATTGAATTGAGCGTGCCTTCAAGTGCAAATTGTACCGACCGATCGCTATCTTGATAAACCAGTGTTCGCAGATAACCATCCGGTGATGATTGTGTCGTTTTAACAGGACGAATTACAAAGCCGCCGGTGCCTAGATTGATCAAAGCTTGGGTGTGATTATCAGCAAGACTACCTATCAAGGCCGCGGATTGATCGCCAATACTGGCTTGTAACGTCAATCCGTTATCCAGCGGTAAATTCAATCCGGTAGAAGGTTTGATAGTGGGCAGAACGGTGATTGGGATATCGAATAGTTGGCATAAAGTATCCGACCATTGCAGTTTATGAATATCCATCAATAAAGTACGCGCGGCCATTGAAGCATCGGTGACGAAATGTTGGCCATGCGTCCAGCGCCAAATCAGAAAAGTATCCAATGTGCCCACCAGCCATTCGCGGCGAATGAGCTTGTCACGCCAAGCTGGATGATCATGCAGCAGAACACTGAGTTTCGGTGCAAAGTAATAAGGAGTCAAGCGTAGACCGGTTAACCCGTGAATTCTGCTTGTAGCGTTTTGTAGGTGCTCGCAACAGCCCGCACCCCGGTCATCTTGCCAGGAAATCAGTGGGGTTACCGGTTTGCCGCTGGTTTTGTCCCACAGCAAGAAAGATGAGCGCTGACTGCACAATCCCAAAGGAGGCTTGCTGCTTGTGTGTGCAGCACATGCTTTGATGATCCGTTCGGCAATTTCACTATAGTGCAGTGCATTACTTTCATAGCGCCCTTGTTGGTTGTCGATGGTGGGTGCCGAGTGTGCCACGATATGCTGCAGGTTGCCTTGATTATCCATTAAAGCCGCTTTAATGGAGGTTGTACCCAGATCCAGTGCGATTGCCGAAATTATTGAATGGCTCAGTGTTGTTGGCATCGCTCGATTTCCTGATCAATTCTGCTATTGTCCCACTGCATCGTATTGGCTACGCGTAGAGCGATGTGCCGTAACTGGTCGCGAGTCAATCTGGCCAAAATGAGCAATGGCATGCGGCGGCGTAGCAAGTCGTCCAAATGAATAACCATTTCCGTAGCAGCGCAGTAGATCAAATCGGCATAAATAAATGGCAATGATGGAAGGATGCGTTGCGCAAGATCGGCTTGTGCTTCAATGGTATGAAAAATTGCGGTGATACGCGTGCCATGCCGGTGCAGCAGCCAATGGGCGCTTTGTGCGTCAATACCCAGTTGTGTCGCCTGGTTTTGCATTGTTGATTTCCAATGCGCAAAATTTTGCTGAGGTGCCCAGGGAAATAATTTGTTTGCAGTTGCGCAAGTGGTGGCGCTGCCAAGCTGCGCGCATACCGCATCGACAATACGGGCGGCATCCTGGCGCGACGACGTTATTTTTCCACCAATGGTATAATGCACGGCATTCGAAGTGGATCGTAATTCCCAGTCGCGGCTTAATGCAGAAGGGGAGGCAGGCATTGCAGTTTGGGAAACTTGTTTAAAAACCCGCACACCGGCAAAACTGCCAATGATGTCAGCGCGCGACCAAGGTATTTTGAGATAATGATTGGCAGCGGCAAGAAGGTAATCGATGTCGCTATCATCGACGGCGGTCTTCGCTTCATCCCCTTTGAAATCCGTATCGGTTGTGCCCAGTAACGTCAATCCGTACCAAGGAATCATGAAAAATACCCGTCCATCTACTGGCGCTGTCAGCAACAGTGCTTCACTAACATGCGTAGCCGGCATGACCAGATGTACGCCTTTAGCAAGCCGGCACCATTCGCGGCCCGGTGCAGTGTTGGCTAGCCATTGGCCGGTGGTGAAAACAATTTGCTGGGCAGCGATTTTTTGCCGGGTCTGAGTAAGCTGATCTTGCACGATTGCTCCATCAACTTTGACATCCGTATGCAGCAATTCAACAAATTTGCAGTAATTAACGCAGACTGCACCCGCATCCACTGCACCTGCAATGAGCTCAAGCACCAAACGAGCATCATCGGTTTGTGCGTCAGCGTATGTAAAGCCACCTTTTAGCGAATTCTCTCGGAGAAAAGGAAAGCGTGTGGTGAATTTTGCAGCATTGAAATAACGATGAGACATGTGGGAATCATCAGCATCTGCAAAAAAATCGTACAATGTTAATCCTAGCTTTAGCTGTAACCGGTTAAGGCGTTGTTGCGCATAGACCGGTACGCCAAAACGCAGTGGCCAAACGCGATGCGGCGCTGCTTGCAGCAGCATTTTTCGTTCTTGAAGCGATTTGCTGACCATTTTAAAATCATAGGTCTCCAAATAACGCAAACCGCCATGTATGAGTTTGCTAGAGGCGGATGACGTGGCATTTGCCCAATCGCCTTGTTCAACGATAGCTACTTTGAGACCGCGTAAAGAGGCATCATAAGCAGTCCAGGCGCCATAGATGCCACCGCCGCAAACCAGCAGGTCAAATTGCCGGTTTTGCAATGTGCTAAAATTTCTTTTCATTGATCGCGTAACATCAATGCTCTTTGGGGAAGGTCGCTTATGAGGATATCAACACCCAATCGCAGAGCTTTGTTGATTTCTAAGTCAGTGTTGCAAGTATAGACTGCGACACATTTGTGATGACTATGCAGCAAATCCACTATCGCATGGTCAGCAGTCTCTATGGGTAAGCACAGACCATAGAGATAAGGATGGCTGTGCAGGAGCTGGCGCGCATCCGCGAGGGTTTGGTGGGTTTCGAAATTGAAAATGAGTGGAAAGATCGTATTGTATTGATGCGCATAATCCAGGCTGGCCAGATTGAACGAGGACATAATAATCCGGAACTGAGGGTTATCGCCGACCAGATCAAGTGCCCGGCGGATTTTCAATTGATGGCGGGTGATAGATTCCCAGTCGCGGTTTTTGATTTCGATCAATAACTGACAGCGGTCGCGATACGACATCAAAAAATCTTGCAGCATCATGATACCTTCGCTTGCGGATTGTGGATTAATCAATTTCTGCAGTTCATGAAAGTCAAAGTCGTCGATTCGCTTGTCGGGTAATCCGATTTTGTCGAGAGCGCGATCGTGCCATAGTACAGCCACTTCATCCCGGCTCAATTGCACATCCGTCTCGATACCATCGATGGAATAGCCAAGCGCTTTGTCAAACGCATGCCGCGTGTTTTCCATGGCTTCCCGGTTGGCGCCACGATGGGCGAATACCAAACATTGTTGGGGAATGTGATTTTGTTTGGAAAATTCATCCATACACAGGCTTGTCGGTTATCCGATTACAATTATTTTGCTGCAGCTTGCAGCAACTCTATGATAGCGGGATCCTTGGCAATTTCGGCAGCGGTCTTTCCCGTTTTGCTTTTTATTTTCACGTTGGCGCCTTTGGCTAATAATATTTTTACGGCCTCGGCGTGATCGTGCAAACCTGCCCACATCAGAGCGGTAATACCGTCATCGTTTTGCAGGTCGATTTTTGCGCGATTCTCCAATAATAATTCGATGGCAGCAGTATGACCATTTTGCGCCGCCAATATGAGCGGTGTAAAACCTTTGGATGCTTTGTGATCGACTTTGGCGCCATGCTTAATTAGCGCTTTGGCTATTTCGGTGTTGCCTGCCAATGCCGCGAGTGTCAGTGCGGTCGCGTCATTTTTATCTTTTACGTCAACTTTGGCGCCTTTTGCCAGCAGTGCATTGACAATATCAACGTGGCCATTCTGAGCGGCAATATACAATGGCGTCGTGTCATTGATAGCTGTCAAATCAAATGATGCATTTTTGGCAAGCAGTGTTTCGACGATTGCGGTATGGCCGTTTCTGGCAGCCATGTAAAGGGCGGTGCTATTATCGGCAGCTTGTGCATCAATTTTTGCATTCTTGGCCAAAAGCTTATCAACGATTGTTTCACGGCCTTCCATCGCGGCAATAATCAAAGCTGTCAATTTTTCTTTGGTTTGTAAATGAATATCTGCGCCTTTGGCTAACAGTTCATCGACGATTGTTTCGTTCCCTTTCTGTATTGCCAACATCAGAGCAGTAATGCCGTCAACGGTTTGGGTGTTAATTTGGGCACCCTTAGCTAGTAATGCGCTGACGATACCGGCATGGCCATTTTTCGCAGCGAGAATTAATGCCGTAGCATCGCCCGCATTTTTCAAATCGACAGTCGCATTGTTTTTCAGCAGGAGATCGACGATATCGGCATGCCCATACTGAGAGGCAACCATCAATGCGCTGAATCCTTTTTCGTTTTGGTAATTGACATTGACTCCCTTTTCCAATAATTGCTCGATTGCTTGATTATTTCCGGAAAATGCAGATTTGAGAAATTCGGTTTCAGTATCGTCTTCCGCCAACGCATGGGTTGCGGAGAAAAATAAAATTGTTGCGATTGATAAAATGAGGAATTTAAATGCAGGGTTAACCAAGTTTTTTATATAATTCATCTATTACACCTATATCTGACATTTTGTTTGAGTTTTAGGGTTTTTACAGTTATCGATACAAGTGATTACTCATTATTCTTTATAGTGGAGTCGGTAAGAATTGAGAAATCACATCTTGCTTCAGTGAAATCGGCGATGGCCGTATTTTAACCTATTAATATCAATTTCAAGGTGTAATTGAATGGATAACCGGTCAAAGCAAAAATTTATGACCGCAATATTTCCGGAAAAATTAAATGGATGATTGGATAATACCTGATTGGCCAGCACCCAATAATGTCAAAGCTCTATTTACTACGCGCAATGGCGGTGTGAGTCGTGGTGTTGCGGGCAGGTATGCGTCATTCAATTTAGGCATGCACGTCAATGATGATCAATCCGATGTGACATGCAATCGTGCGTTATTACGTCGTCATTTGCCATCTGAACCTAAATGGTTGCAGCAGGTGCATGGAACGCTACCGATCTGGATTGATTCTGAGACAGAAGCAGTACCGCAAGGCGACGCCGCACTATGTGGTACACGTGGGCTTGTATGTGCTGTCATGGTTGCTGATTGTTTGCCGGTATTTTTGTGCGATACGGCAGGAACTATGGTTGGCGTATTACATGCAGGATGGCGTGGCCTGGCTGAAGGAATCATTGCGCGCTCTATTGCAGCAATGCCAGTTGATCCTAGTAACTTGATGGCGTGGTTGGGTCCAGCTATCGGGCCTCATCATTTTGAAGTCGGTAGGGATGTTTATGAAACATTTGTTGAGCAGCATGCTTCAGCCGCACAAGCTTTTATGAGTAAGGATAATGATTATGAGGATAAGTGGTTGGCAGATATTTTTTTACTTGCTCGTCAGCTATTAGAAAGTAGTGGCATTGATCAGATTTACGGTGGTGGAGTCTGCACTTTCAGTGATTCTACACGTTTCTTTTCTCATCGCCGCGATGGTGAGACAGGTCGAATGGCTGCATTAATCTGGTTCGAATGATTGTTTTGCAACTTATTAATTTGTTAGTGTACAACAGCGTATAATCCCGCCTTTGTTTTTAATTATCTTTATGTCAACGCTTACCTGGATTATTGCTGCGAGCTTACTTGGGGGAATATTAAGTTTATTATTTGCGGCAATATTAGCACTTAATGCTCGGGTATCGTGGCTATCAGTATTAGTTTCTTATGCCATTGGTGCATTGTTGGGTGCTGCTTTTCTCAATACATTACCAGAAGCACTTGAACTTTCAGATAATCCCATGCAGGTAACGATTACCGTTTTAACTGGGATTTTAATTTTTTTTATTTTGGAAAAATTAGTATTGTGGCGTCATTGTCACCTAGAAGATTGCGAGGCGCATGATCCCGCGCATGCCTCGGCCATGGTGAGTAGCAATCCTATACACGATCATGGGCGCAGTGGCATGATGGTGATTGTCGGTGATACCTTCCATAATTTCGTAGATGGTATCTTGATTGCAGCCGCTTTTATCGCGGACACGCAGTTGGGTATCGTAACTTCAATTGCCATTATTGCGCATGAAATCCCTCAAGAAGCCGGTGATTTTATCATTCTATTGAATTCGGGTTATACGCGCCGTATGGCGTTTCTGATGAATGTGTTATCCAGTCTTGCCACCGTAATAGGCGGTATATTGGCTTTTTTTATGTTGCATCACATGAATTTTTTGATACAACCGTTATTGGGATTCGCATCAGCGAGTATGATTTATGTAGCGATGTCAGATTTAATTCCAGGTTTGCATAGGCGACCAGAAATCAATGCCACTATACAACAAGTAATTCTAATTTTATTAGGAATTGCTTCTATTTGGGTAATGGGTAATATTTTTTCCCATGGTTAGCTGATTGAGTGAATATGACAAAATTCTAACGATTCAAGTTAAAAGGATGGGAAATGACAAAACACTTACTGGGGCTATTTTTATTGTTTTTGTATCTCACTATAGCGCATGCGAATGACAAAAGTATTCTTGAAAAGGTTGAAAGCAGTGCCCGTTCTTGGCTTGAGTTAGTTGATACTGAAAAATACAAGGAAAGTCTGGAGCAGGCATCACCCGTATTCAAAACGAAAACTGATGAAGCGGAATGGGTACGAACAATCACTGCAAGCAGAGAATCCCGAGGGGCAGTGACCGCACGCTATATTGCCACTGCAGGTTCTGCAAAATCATTGTCAGGATTGCCAGATGGAGAATATATCGTGTTACAGTTTTATACCACTTTTGCAGTCAAAGGCTTAGCTTTGGAAACGATAACATTAGAAAAATCCTCTGATGGAGGGTGGCGGGTCTCGCAATATTCGATCAAGTAAATTGGGAGAATATTCCATTAACCTGGTAAAGATGCTTAGCGCGAAGGTGTGGACAAGCTGGCACCTTTGAATCCCTGAGAAATACGGTAGTATATGCGCCGCACCGGTGTGCCATAGCGCTCGACAACGCGGTATTCAATGGGGCCTGGCTGGATAAGCGTTTCTTTAATGTCGATGCCTTGCTGATCAATCTTGACGGTTTCCAAATGACGGGGCTTCATTCCAACCTGAATGATAGGGCGATTGGAAGGTATTTGAGAGGGAAGCCAGAATTCATACATGGCGCCACTGCCACCAAACATATTACGTGCACGAATATCCAGCTTTGCATGATTGTGAGTATAGAAAGACAGTGCGCTTGCTACGGACCACTTACTCATTCCTACGATAATAGGGTCAATGCCACTCTGGTTTTTTACGTCAGCTGCGATACGCTCAATTTCGGCGGCAGTTTCTCGCCAAAAATAATGTTCTGTAAAAAACTGATAAGGTATGCCAGGTATACCTAACGCAACATAATGCAACACAAAAGCATAGATAAAAACACTAGCAATGATAGTAAATCGCCAGCCTGCCATAACACGCTTGGTAAAAGTGCTCAAATGATTGCTTTGACCAATCATCCAGGCAATAGTCGGTAGTATCGCAAGCCAAATCGGTCCCGTCCAATGAAAACGCGGTGCATCAAATGTACTGATGATGAAGAAAATCAGCAATGGAACACCAGAAAATACCTGAATAAATAACTGGCGCCTACGTTCAGACAATTGATTTTCAGGTTTAGGCTTAATCACTGAAAATAAGGCAATTGCTGCGGCGAGAAAGCCCACAGGCGTTAGCAGGATAATAATGTGAGCGATTAAATAATGTACTGAGAATCTGTACTCGTCAGCCAATACACGATTGGATTGGAAAGCAAAAGATGCCCAATCATTTTGATAATTCCAAATGATTACAGGGGAAAAAAGCAATAATGCCAGTAATGCAGCAAGATAGGGGTGAGGGCGAAGCAGCCAGCGCCTTGCTACAGGATCGATAATGACAAACACCAGTGCTGCAATCCCTAATAAACCTAAAGTATATTTGGATAGTAGTCCTAAACCGAAGGCTATGCCCATACCGAGCCAAGCTATGCGTTGACCAGCAATTAATGCGCGTTCCAGATAATATAGAGCGGCGGCCCATGCTGCGACTAAGGGGGCGTCGGGAGTCATTAACAGACCTGAAGCAAATGCGAAAGGAAAAATTGCTACCAGCAGTAACGTACGTATTGCGGTAGATTTGTCATACAAATTTTGTGCCAGAGCATACAAATATCCCATTGCTATTAAACTACAGAGAATAGCTCCAATACGCACCCCAAATTCGTTGTGCCCAAGAGTTGATGTGCCCAGCCAAATTAACCAAGCCACCATTGGCGGATGATCATAAAAGCTGAGAGCCATATGTTGAGCATATTGCCAATAGTAAGCTTCATCGGGAATCAGTTGTGCTAGACCAAAATAAACCAACCTTAGTGCGATGACAAAAGCTACGATACCAACAGCTGCTGTTCGCCAGCGTATTTCTTGCGAGGGTGGATTTTTCTCGTCAGGAAAGACATAAAACGCTGAACCTAAATAGTTTATGATTGCAGTAGCAAGGATGGCTGGAAAAATGGCTAGATAGGTTGGGACATGCCAAACATACACTAACAGAGCCAGAACTCCGCCGCGCATGAGTAATGCAAGTGCGCCAACGGTAAGAAAACGACTAAATCGATACCATTGAAGATTGCCCGCGTGGTATTCACGAAACGACCATTTTGAGTTTAGTGCATAGTTGGTAGTTACTGCGACAAAAAAACTGACAAAGTGAGCGAAAGCCAGTCCAGCGTCATTATTGATCATCCATTGAAAAATAATGGCATCAACGAACACGCCTAATAATCCAACGACAGCGAATCGACCTGCTGTATTAAGGGTAACTGTTCCTCCTGCTAAAGTTAATAAACGGTGGATATATGCCCGTTGATGTGCAAAAGATAATTTTGAAGTACCATGTGTGCGATCATGGAAACAAATAGGTATCTCTATAACACGGATTTTCCCGTGATTAGCCATCAGTAATTCGAAAAGAATTTTATAGCCATGAGCATGGTTAGAAATACTCGTTGCCAATTCTCGACGGAATGCAAAAAATCCCGAGGTAACATCGTTGACATCACAAATGGGGCGCGCTATACAGCTACCGAGTCGTGATAATAGTTGGCGATGGAGTGGCCAATTTTCAGTGCTACCACCTGCTACGTAACGACTACCAATGGCTATATCATAACTACCATTGATTACGGGGGTAACAATTGCCGCTAAACGTTCCGGTGGATGACTTAAATCCGCATCCATTACAACAATGATGTTACTTTTGGCTGCTGCTACACCTGCTAGTATTGAAGCGGTTAAATCAGGTTTTTTTCGCCGTTCAATCAAGCGAACATTGGTTTTCTCTTCCCAAACGCGTATTTTATCAGGTGTGCCATCAGTAGATCCATCATCAACAAAAATGACTTCAAAACTGTCAGGGTTAAAATCTAATGCAAATAATCGTGTTAAGAGTAAATCGATATTTTCGGATTCATTCAGTGTAGGCACTACGATGGAAAATTGAGTCATGTAGTTCCACAGTCTAGAGTTGGCAATGAATAATTGGTGTCATGGTTTTATTTTTGTTGTTTCTGGTATTTATTCACCGCCTCATTATGATCCGCTAAATTGGTAGAAAATTGAGATTCTCCATTACCTTTTGCAACAAAATATAATGCATTGGTTTCAGCAGGATTAAGCGCCGCGCGAATGGAGGCTAAACCTGGTAGCGCAATAGGTGTTGGCGGCAAGCCAGCGCGAGTATAAGTGTTGTATGCCTGATCTGCAAGCAGATCTTTTTTGCGTAAATTGCCGTCGAATTGCTCACCTAATCCATAGATAATAGTAGGATCCGTTTGTAATCGCATGCCTTTACGCAGACGATTAACAAAAACACCTGCAATGAGTGTTCGGTCATTTTCAATTGCGGTTTCTTTTTCTATGATGGAAGCAAGGATGAGCGCTTCATAAGGTGTTGCCAAAGGTAAAGATTCTGTGCGTGATGCCCAGCTGGTTTGCAAGTGATTTTGCATAGCTTGATAGGCACGTTGCAAAATATCAATATCGCTATCACCTTTAATAAAATAATAAGTATCGGGAAAAAATAGCCCTTCAGCAGTGGTTTCAGTGGCGCCAATGCGTCGAAGGAGTTCTTCCTCACTTAAGTAGGTCGTTGTTTTTTTTATCTCCGGGTGTTCATTTAGAACTTTACGCAATTGAGCAAAAGTCCAACCTTCAATGAATCTTATTTCATTTTGTTTGGCATTACCTTTTGTAAGGTTTTCTAAAAGGGTTAACTGCGTAATGTTTTCAGTGAGCTGATAATCACCTGCTTTGATCGCTGATTCTTGGTTCGAATAGCGTGCCAGTAGAATTAGCGACCATTTGGTGAGAAGTACGCCATCATCTGCTAGTTGTTGTGCAACTTGTTTTAAATTACTGCCGGGACGAATGGAAAGCTCATAGGGTATAGTAGGAAGTGTAATCTTAGAATGTACGTGAAGATAAAGCCATCCGATAAGCAAGATGATTGTTAATGTAACGGTGAGGAGAAGGCGTAGTAGCGTACGCATGCGCCGAAAAGTGAATTTAAATTTTACGGAAAACAAGGGTTCCGTTGGTTCCTCCAAATCCGAAGGAATTAGACAATGCGACTTTGATATTCATTTCTCTTGCAGTATTGGGAATATAATCCAGATCACATTGTGGATCTTGATTGATAAGATTAATAGTTGGTGGTGCAATTTGATGATGTATTGCCAGTGTAGAAAAAACTGCCTCGACACCACCTGCAGCGCCAAGCAAGTGCCCCGTCATTGATTTTGTGGAATTGACAGCAAGTTTATGAGCATGGTCTCCAAAACAACGCTTGACAGCAATAGTTTCAGCAATATCGCCTAAAGGTGTAGATGTGCCATGTGCGTTAATGTAATCCACCTCATCGGCATTAATTTCTCCATTTTTCAGTGCATTGGTCATGCAGCGTGATGCGCCTTCACCATCATCACAAGGTGCTGTCATATGGAATGCATCGGCACTCATGCCGAAACCCACTAATTCAGCATAAATTTTTGCGCCGCGCCGTTTGGCGTGCTCTAGTTCTTCCAATACAAGAATCCCAGCACCTTCACCGAGTACAAATCCATCACGATCTTTATCCCATGGACGACTTGCGGATGCTGGATCAGCATTGCTTACTGATAAGGCTTTTGCAGCCGCAAATCCACCAATGGCAAGGGGCGTGACACATGATTCCGCCCCACCGCATATCATAATATCTGCATCGCCATATTCAATCATGCGAGCCGAGTTGCCAATACTGTGCGTAGCAGTAGTGCAAGCTGTAACAATGGCTATATTGGGTCCTTTGTATCCATACATAATGGATAAATTGCCCGCAATCATGTTAATGATTGTGCTAGGAATAAAAAAAGGCGATATTTTACGCGGACCACCTGCATGATATGCAGTATCGGTATTTTCAATCATCGGTAAGCCACCGATTCCCGATCCGATATTAACACCAATTTGCTCTGGATCAAGGTGCGTGGTGTCTTCTATACCCGCGTCTTTTACCGCCTGAATCGCAGCAGCCATGCCGTAGTGAATAAAAGTATCCATTCTACGTGCTTCTTTGACTGACAAATATTGATGAATATCAAAATCTTTGACTTCACCAGCAATTTGAGAGGGGAAACTGGAGGCATCGAAGCGAGTAATCTTGGTAATACCGGATTTACCTGAAACAATGTTTTCCCATGCACTCAATACCGTATTACCAACGGGCGAAACAATACCCAATCCGGTAATTACTACCCTACGCTTGAACAATATAACTCCAATTACTTGTACTTAAAGGGACAAAAACTAATCTAATTTGTGTGAGCTGTGACGTAGTCAATTGCTTCTTGGACGGTATTAATTTTTTCCGCTTGTTCATCCGGTATTTCGCATTCAAATTCTTCTT
Source organism: Nitrosomonas sp. (assembly GCA_024281995.1). Taxonomy (GTDB): domain Bacteria; phylum Pseudomonadota; class Gammaproteobacteria; order Burkholderiales; family Nitrosomonadaceae; genus Nitrosomonas. Next base: position 28,527 of record JAMWZW010000013.1, on the reverse strand, counting down.
CCAGTGCCATGACTAGTTCAACTGTGTCAAGTGAATCTGCTCCCAGATCATTAACAAAAGAAGATTCATTTTTAACTTCAGCTTCATTAACGCCAAGTTGTTCAGCTACGATTTTTTTAATACGCTGTTCAATATTTTCCATCTAGATACTTCCTTTTCCGGTAAGAAAACTTACGAATTTTAACAAATTTTATGACTTAGAAAAACTAGAATATAACTACTGCATTAAGCTGCAATATTTGCATGTTTTAACAAAGTCCTACAAGTATAAAAAATTTCTTGTAATTATTTTGTGATTAATTATTTTTTGCCATTCGATTTAATTAGACCAGATTTTAACTAGCCCATATACATTCCTCCGTTGACATGAAGTGTTGTGCCTGTAATGTAACCAGCCGCAGAAGAAGCCAAAAATGCAACTGCAGAAGCCACTTCTTCTGGGCGACCTAATCTTCCAAGTGGAATATGCTGAATTAAGTTTTGTTGATGCGCATCGGCCAGTGAGCGTGTCATATCAGTATCAATAAAACCTGGGGCTACACAGTTCACAGTAATGTTTCGACTGCCTACTTCACGTGCCAATGATTTACTAAAACCAAAAAGACCAGCCTTGGCAGCAGCATAATTTGTCTGACCGGTATTGCCCATTGCGCCAACAACGGATGAAATGTTAATAATACGACCATAACGGGCTTTCATCATAGCGCGAAGAACTATACGGCTTAAACGAAAAACAGCTTTTAAGTTAGTTTCGATTATATTGTCCCATTCTTCATCTTTCATACGCACCAATAGATTATCGTGTGTAATTCCAGCATTATTAATCAGTATTTCAATTTCACCAAATTTCTCACGAATGATTTGCACAGCGGTGTTAGTTTGCTCTGCGTCATTAACATTCAAAGCGATACCCATACCCTTGATATCAGCTTTTTGTAAGTAATGACTAATGGCATTGGCACCGTTTTCCGTAGTTGCAGTGCCAATTACGACTGCACCCTCTTGGCCTAATTTTAACGCAATAGATTGTCCAATCCCGCGACTAGCGCCTGTTATCAATGTTATTTTATTTTCCAAAATCATCTCTCCATACATAGGGTCATGACTGTCAGTAGCCTATCCATAGCATAGTAATGATTACCTTAAACCAACAGTCTGTTTGATCGTTTCACTATCTATCAAGGATAAGTGTTGTAAATTTTGATTGATACGTTTGTTGAGCCCAACCAGAACTTTTCCTGGTCCGCATTCGACAACATGAGTTATACCGGCCGTTGCAAAAGCGCTAATTGTGTCAACCCACCGGACAGGATTTACGAGTTGCTGAATCAAAATCTCCTTAATAGATGCGGTATCGCTATGTGGTTGTACATCTGCATTATGCAAAATTGTGATTTTGGGAGCGTGTAGAGCAATATTTTGCAACTGCTGTTGCATGCTGGCAGCTGCCGGTTTCATCAATGAACAATGGGAAGGAATGCTCATCGGCAACATAATCGCACGTTTTGCTCCCTTTGATTTGGCCATTTCAATGCCTTGCAGGATGGCATTTTTGTGGCCAGCAATGACTACTTGGCCAGGTGAATTAAAGTTGGCCGGTTCCAGAGATTCTTCGTCGCTTTGTTGTGTGATGTCATGGCATATTGATTGAATAACTTCATCATCTAAACCAAGAATTGCGGCCATTCCGCCGATTCCTTCCGGTACTGCATATTGCATGGTTTGCGCACGAAATCGAACCAGCGTTAGCGCATCGGCGAAACTTAGCACCTCTGCTACGACTAATGCGGTATATTCACCTAAGCTATGTCCAGCAAGCATTGCCGGTTGAGAGCCGCCTAAACTGGTCCATGCGCGGAAAACAGCAATGCCAGCTATTAACATCAAAGGTTGCGTATTGATGGTGAGATTAAGATCATTAGCGGGACCTTCATTTACCATTGACCAAAAATCCTGTTTAAGGATATCGGATGCTTCTTGAAACGTTTCTCTGATAACAGGTAGATTCGCATATCCGTTCATCATTCCAACAGATTGCGACCCTTGACCTGGAAATACGAATGCTAATTTCATAATTTACCAACGCAGTAGTACTGCTCCCCATGTAAAACCGCCGCCAACACCCTCCAGCAAGACTAACTGACCTGGATGGATACGGCCATCCCGTACCGCGATATCCAAAGCAAGCGGAATCGATGCGGCAGATGTATTACCATGTTTGTCAACGGCTACAACTACTTTATCCATTGGAATGCCTAGTTTCTTTGCAGTTGATTGGATGATGCGTATATTTGCCTGATGGGGAACTAACCAGTCAATATCCGCTGCTTGTAGATTATTTTGTGATACAGCTTCTTGTACAACTTCTTCCAGTACCTTGACTGCAAATTTGAAAACCGTGCTGCCTTCCATGCTAATGTAAGGATCACCTTGTACTTTGCCGCCACTGATACTTCCGGGTGCAGACAAAACGTTGCTGTAACTACCGCTGGCATGTAAGTGCGTAGATAAAATTCCCGGCGCATTACTTTGAGAAAGTATTACTGCACCCGCACCATCACCAAATAAAACACAAGTGCTTCGATCGTTCCAATCAATAATTTTTGAGTAAATTTCGGTGCCAACCACCAACGCATTACGACATTTACCTGAACTGACAAACATGTCGGCCGTGGCCAATGCATACACAAAACCACTGCAAACAGCTTGTACGTCAAAAGCCGGGCAATTTTCTATACCTAGTTTATTTTGCAAAATGCAGGCAGTACTTGGGAAAATCATGTCCGGGGTGGTCGTAGCAACTATGATGAGATCGATATCTTTGTTACTGATTCCAGCCGCCTTCATGGCATTCTGACTGGCATATAGCGCTAAATCGCTGGCAACCTGATCGTCTCTTGCTATGTGGCGTTGCGTAATGCCGGTGCGCGTGCGTATCCAATCATCACTAGTTTCCACCATATTTTCCAAATCTTGATTGGTGAGAATCTTTTCTGGCAAATAGCTGCCGGTGCCGGTGATTTTTGAGTACATTATCTAGTCACTACTTGTGCAGAAGTTTGAGGATGATGAGAAAGTTCGGCTACACGTTCGCTAATACGGCGCAACATTCCGCCACGTACTTCATCTGCTGCACGCTTAATGGCAAAACCAAATGCGTATGTGTCAGCAGAACCATGGCTTTTAATCACGATCCCCCGTAATCCCAAAAGACTTGCGCCGTTATAGCGGCGATGATCGACTCGGTGTTTAAAGGAATTGATAACCGGCATTGCAATGACACCTGCCAGTTTAGTGAGCCAATTACGTTTGAATTCCTCGCGTAAATAAGTTGCTAGCATTTGAGCCAGACCTTCGGAGGTTTTTAAAGTGATATTGCCAACGAAACCATCACACACGACAACGTCAGTTGTTCCTTTGTATATATCGTTGCCTTCAACATTGCCATAAAAATTAAGTCCGCTATTACGTAGCAATTCTGCTGCCTGCTTTACGATTTCGTTGCCTTTGATTTCTTCTTCGCCGACGTTGAGTAAGCCCACACTTGGGGAAGGTTTGTTTTCAACTGAGGAGACTAAGGATGCGCCCATGATTCCAAATTGGAACAAATGTTCTGCGGTACAGTCGACATTTGCACCGAGGTCCAGGATGTACGTGTGACCAGTGATAGTAGGTAGTATGACTGCAAGTGCCGGTCGATCAACGCCTGAAATGGTTTTCAATACAAATCGCGAAGTCGCTAACAATGCACCGGTATTTCCTGCACTGATACAAGCTTGCGCTTCACCCGTTTTAACTAGATTCAAAGAAACACGCATGGATGAATTTTTTTTCCAGCGCAAAGCCAATGCAGGCGACTCATCCATGCCTACAACTTCATTGGCGGGATGCAGTCGGAGCCGGGGGCTTAGTTCTGATTTCGCTGCGCGTAATTCAGCTTCAATAACATCAGGAATGCCGACCAAAATGATATTGGCTTCCGGGTCATGTCGGAGATAATCAATAGCAGATGGGACAGTGACATGAGGTCCATGATCGCCTCCCATGCAATCTATTGCTACAGTGATATCCAATTGAGTGCTCTTATGCTGTCCGAAATTTTCAATGCAACATGTAGCAATAAATTAAATCATTAGTCGTTTTTAGTATTAATGACTTTTTTGCCACGATAGTATCCATTAGGACTAATATGGTGACGGAGATGGATTTCTCCCGTGCTTGGTTCTACGGCCAATGGGGGATTTTTAAGAAAATCATGTGAACGATGCATACCTCGCTTTGATGGAGATTTCTTATTTTGTTGAACTGCCATTTAATGACTCCTTAAATTTATTTAATTTTCTTGAGTGCTGCCAATGCTGCGAATGGATGTGACATATGTGATGCTTTAGTTGAATCTTTCTCGTTTGATATCAGTTCATGCATTTTACACATCCCTTCGGGATGGCGGGATGAGATTGATAAATTGAGAATAATTTCTTCTTCTACTAAACTCCATACATCCAGCTCAGGTGACGCCAAAATGGCATCCATTGTATCCTCTTCGTTATTTAGATCAAGCTCTGTCTCATTCTCAGTCAATAACAAATAAGTCTGCAGATCTATGTTTTTTGTTAGCTTATTAAGGCAACGTTGACAACTAAGATGTATATTGCCAGAAATTTTTAAGTACAAAACTGGTTTGTCGTTATGATCAAAGTAACCACTAATTTCATAGGTTACTTCACCTTCTTGATCATATAGCAGATCATGCAAACGAATGAGCTCAAGCACCGGGATTTTATCACGGCGTGCTCCCGCATTTCGGACAAAATCGAGGGAATCTATCACAAATCGTACAGACATAAGGCGCGCATGTTATATTTTTTGTTTTTAAGTGTCAAAAAAATAGAAGGAAACTTTGGGAACACAATTTATTACTCAGAAAATCGTTTTAGGATCAAGTTCAATTTATCGCAAAGCGCTGTTGCAGCGCCTGCAAATTCCATTTGTAACAAAGAATCCTCATATTGACGAAGCAGCTTTAAGCAATGAATCGCCGCAGGAGACTGCTTTGCGTTTAGCGGAAGCCAAAGCTCGTAACGTAGCCCGGAGTTATTCGGATTCATTGGTTATAGGTTCTGACCAAGTTGCGGTATTGGGGGATTTACGTCTGGATAAACCCCTCAATCATAGCAACGCAGTTAAACAATTACGAGCGATGCAAAACAAGGAAGTAATGTTCCATACGGCGCTATGCTTATTCAATAGTGTCACAGGGAATGTGCAATTACAGGTTGTGCCTTATTGTGTGAAATTCCGTCAACTTAGCGATCAGCAAATCGAGAATTACCTACTTAAAGAGCAACCTTATCATTGTGCGGGTAGCGCAAAATCAGAAGGATTGGGCATTGCGCTTATTGAGCGAATGAGCGGCGATGATCCCAATGCATTGATTGGATTGCCGCTCATTGCTTTAATTGATATGCTGACGCAAGAAGGTGTAACATTTTTTTGAAGCAAATGCATATAAAAAGGCTTTCAAATTGATAATATGCGAATATAATGCGTAATATAAAATGATTATATATTTTATGTGAGATTCTTCCCGTTAATGATGAATGCCGTTAGGAAATGTTTTAAATATCCGGTTATCGCGATGCTGATTGTATGCATGCTGACTAATGGATTGAGTTTATCCTTTAGCGGTGAGGTATTTGCACATGAATTGGATCATGTTTACCAGAAATTACCTGCGGATCCCGCAACGCACTTAGAAATGCATCGAAATAATATCGCCAAAGAAGGCGCAGATCTTGATGCGGCAACGCACATATGCTTACATGCAGCAGGGCAATTTCAGCCTTTTTTCTTTAATTCCATTCCGCAGATACCGGGCCTAGCGGCAACTGAAACTTTAGTTGTATTCATATCAGCATTCATTCCGGAAACAATTCCCGATTTGCCTCTTCGTCCTCCCCGTAGTCTTTCTTAAATCCAGTAATTAATAATTTGTGGTTTTATGGATGGATTTTGGTCCATATTTCCATCGGAAAAGTCGACTCATGCTTTGCATGTGACTTGCATTGAATCGATATTTAAGTAAGCACACGGAGGAAGTCCATGAAATCGAACGATTTGTCCATAGCGCTCAACTATTGGATGTCGTCAACATTACCCGCTATCTCATTAGCCGTTTTCTTGCTATTGAGTTTTAGCCTACAAGTAAAGGCCGAGCCGCATTCGTTTGCGACTCTTACTCACGCGCGTGGAGACAATGGAAATGTAACGGATTTAGTTCTTAGTGGAGAGAAAGCCAATCTTACTCTGCGCGACGCGGTTAATCTGGCATTGCTGCGCAATCCGGAATTGGCTGCATTTGCAAAGGAAATGCACGCGTTGGAGGGGGTAACTTTGCAAGCAGGTTTACTGCGCAATCCGGAATTCTCGGTCAATGTCGAAAATGCCGGAAATATTCAAAAGTTGCGCAGCGATATTAACTCACCCGAATCAATCGTGCAGGAAGTGACACAGCAGGTCACGACGATAAGGATTGGTCAGTTAATCGAATTGGGGGGTAAGCGCGCCGCCCGGGTTAGTGCAGCTCGCTTGGGCGAAGAACTGGCTGCCATGGATTATGAATCACGGCGTATAGAAATCATGGCGAGGGTGGCCAATTTGTTTACCGATGTATTAGCAGGCCAGGAAAGGCTTAAATTGGCCGAGGAGACTAAGCGGCTTGCGCAAAACGTTGTCGATACAGTGGTATACCGGGTGCAGTCGGGCAAGGTGCCGCCCATCGAAGAAACTCGAGCCAAGGTAGGCTTATCCACTGCGAACATTGAATTTGAACAAGCGCAACGTGACCTAATTTCAGCCCGCAAACGGCTAGCCTTGATGTGGGATAGTGCCGCACCGCAATTTGATAAGGCCCTGGGCGTTCTGGAAGTATCGGTTGCGCCCCCGGATTTTCAAATACTACAGGAGCGTGTGATGGATAATCCGATGGCACTCCGTGCCATGAAGAATATCGAGCATCGCAAGGCGTTGCTGGAAGTAGAGCAAACTCGCCGCATCCCTAATCTGACCGTGAATGCCGGCGTTGTGAATTATGCGGTAGTAGGCGGCAACACCGCTATAGCGAGCGTGGTGATACCCTTGCCGATATTTGATCGCAACCAAGGCAATCTCAAAGAAGCGCACCAGCGGGTTAGCAAAGCGGAAGATGAACGGATGATCATGGAGTTGCGATTGAAAACCGAGCTGGCGCAATCGTATGAAGCAATGTCAGCGATCTGGAATGAAATCAACATCTTGCGTGATGAAATTCTACCAGGCGCCAAGAGTGCTTTTAGCGTCATGCGCAGAGGATATGAACTAGGCAAATTCGGCTTACTGGAGCTACTCGATGCACAACGTGTACTGTTTCAGAATCAAGTGCTCTATGTCCGTGCACTGGCCAACTACCAACGGTTGGTCAATGATATTGAAAGGTTGATTGCTGCACCGCTTGAAAGTCTGATAGGTACTCGCGGCGCTACCAAAACAAGAAGGAAAAAAGATGAATAATGCTCGATTGATACCCATCCTAATCGTGATTGCCGCTGGGATAGTATTGGGTGGATTGATTCTAACGTTGGATAAACCTTCTACGGAGGGTGCCGGATATGCCGATTCCGATTCTAATGAGAAATCTCAAGAACTTGGGCCAGATACCGGACCAAGGAACGGCAGGCTCTTTACGAGCAATGGTTTTAGTGTGGAATTGACCATCTTTGAGAAGGGTGTGCCACCGCAATTTCGAATTTATCTTTATGAAAACGGTAAATTGCTGCCGCCATCCGCGGCCACGGTCAATATCACACTGACCCGGTTGGGTGCGCCCGTACAAATTTTTAAATTTACGCCTGAAGCTGATTATTTGCTAGGCGATCAAGTAGTGGAAGAACCGCATTCGTTTGATTTGGCGATTGTCGCGGAACGCAATGGCCAAACATTTCGCTGGGGTTATAGCCAGATTGAAACACGGCTGGAAATGACGAACGATATGCTGAAAACGATCGGCGTTGAAATCCAAACGGCCGGACCAGCAGTCATTAAATCCACACTTAAACTGCCCGGAGAAATCGTATTTAATCCGGATAGGATTGTGCAAGTAGTGCCGCGGCTGCCTGGTGTAGTTATTGCGGTAAATTTCGAACCGGGCCAGATGGTGAAAAAAGGCCAAGTGCTGGCGGTTATCGAAAGCCAAATGCTGGCCGATTTGCACAGTCAATACCTGGCAGCGCAGCGAAGATTAGCGTTGGCGCGAACCGTTTACCAGCGGGAAAAACAATTATGGGAGGAGAAAATCTCCGCTAAGCAGGATTACTTGGCTGCAGAATTGGTATTAAGCGAAGCTAAGATTGCCGCCGATCTGGCTGCCGAAAAATTGCGCGCATTCGGTGTACAGCCCAAATTGGGTTTACAAGCCAAAGACCTAACCCGTTACGAGATCCTCGCGCCCATTTCCGGACTCATCACAGCCCGGTCGATTGCTCTAGGAGCAGTACTCAAAGACGATGCAACGATTTTTACCGTTGCCGACATGTCGACGGTTTGGACGGCGGTAACGGTTTATCCAAAAGATCTCAGCATCGTCAGAGTTGGACAGAAAACGCGCGTCAAAGCTACCGCGTTTGATGTCGAAGGTGAAGGCATAGTTACATATATCACCACGTTGATTGGCGGACAAACGCGCACCGCGACGGCACGGGTTATTTTAGATAATGCGGACGGGCGCTGGCATCCTGGCATGTTTGTCAATGTTGAGCTGGTATCCGATGAAATTGAGGTGCCGGTCGCAGTTTCGGCTCATGCCATCCAAACCTTGCGTGATTGGACGGTGGTGTTTGGTCGCTATGGCGATTATTTCGAAGCCCGGCCGTTGGAACTGGGCCGTAGCGACGGCAAAATGGTGGAAGTGCTCAAAGGATTGAATGCGGGTGAACAGTACGCGGCGGGCAACAGCTTTGCCATTAAAGCCGATCTGGATAAAGAGGGAGCAACCCATGATCATTGAATTGCACAAAAATTACGCAAGGAGAGATCATGTTTGAGCGCATTCTGAGACTATCAATCTATCAGAGCGGGTTTGTGTTGGTAGCCGTACTGGCGATGGCGGCATTGGGCGTATATAACTATCTGAAACTGCCGATTGATGCGGTGCCCGATATTACTAACGTACAAGTGCAAATCAATACCACGGCAGCCGGTTATTCGCCGTTGGAATCCGAACAACGGATTACTTTCCCGATCGAAATGGCTATGTCCGGCTTACCCGATCTCGAATATACCCGTTCCCTGTCACGCTACGGCTTGTCGCAGGTAACGGTGATTTTTAAAGACGGCACCGATATCTATTTGGCACGGCAATTGGTCAGTCAGCGAATCCAGGATGTCAGAAGTCGCCTGCCTGCCGGAATTGTGCCGACGATGGGCCCCATTTCAACCGGCTTGGGCGAAATTTTCATGTGGACGGTGGATGCTGAGGAGGGTGTGCGCAAACCGGATGGCACACCATACACGACAACCGATCTACGTGAAATTGAAGACTGGATTATCAAACCGCGCATGCGCATGGTGAAAGGCGTCACGGAAGTCAATTCGATTGGTGGCTATGTCAAGCAATTTCATGTCACACCTTATCCCGACAAATTACTGGCGCATGGCCTGACCCTGCAAGATCTGGTGATTGCGTTGGAGCGCAATAATCTTAACGTGGGCGCTGGCTATATCGAGAAAAGCGGCGAGCAATATCTCGTCAGAGTACCGGGGCAAGTTGCAACTTTGGTTGAAATCGGTGAGATCATTTTAGGCAGTAACCAAGGTGTGCCGATACGCGTCAAAAATGTTGCGGATGTTTTGATCGGCAAGGAATTGCGCACGGGTGCGGCAACTCAAAATAGCCGGGAAGTGGTCTTGGGTACTGCATTTATGCTGATGGGTGAAAACAGCCGGATCGTTTCGCAAGCGGCAGCGGAAAAACTAGCCGAAATAAACCAAAGTTTGCCGGCAGGCGTGGTGGCGACGCCGGTCTATAACCGCACTACACTGGTCGATAAAACCATCAACACGGTTTCCAATAACCTGTTGGAAGGCGCTGCGCTGGTGATTGTCGTACTGTTTGTCGCACTGGGAAATTTGCGTGCAGCGCTGATCACGGCGCTGATTATTCCACTGTCGATGTTGTTTACCATCAGCGGGATGGTTGCCAATAATGTCAGCGCTAATCTGTTAAGCCTTGGCGCATTGGATTTCGGCATTATCGTCGACGGCGCCGTCATCATTGTCGAAAACTGCATTCGCCGGCTTTCCCTTGAACAGGAAAAATTAAGACGGCAATTAACAACTGCCGAGCGCCTCGAAGTGGTCTTTGACGCCTCCAAGGAAGTGCGGCGGGCATTGCTGTTCGGACAAATAATCATCATGGTGGTGTACTTGCCGGTGTTTGCACTGTCCGGCGTGGAAGGGAAAATGTTCCATCCGATGGCATTCACAGTGCTATTGGCGTTGCTGGGTGCGGTATTTTTGTCAGTGACGTTCGTACCGGCGGCTGTTGCCATGTTTCTTTCCGGAAAAATGATGGAAAAAGAGGGTGCCGCCGTGCAATGGGCCAAGAATATCTATGCGCCCGCTTTGGATTTTTCCATGAATAATAAGGGATTGACGGTTACCGTGGCGGTTGTCATCGTGATACTTTCCATGCTGCTGATCACGCGTATGGGTAGCGAATTCATTCCCAGTCTTGATGAAGAAGATATTGCCCTACATGCCATCCGCATTCCTGGAACCAGCCTAAGTACCGCCATTGAAATGCAAAATGAGCTGGAAGAAACGATCAAGAAATTTTCCGAAGTCAGCCGGGTGTATTCTAAAATCGGCACGGCTGAAATAGCGACCGATCCAATGCCACCAAGTGTTGCCGATATTTTTATTATCATCAAACCGCAATCCGAATGGTCTGGCAAGTACCGCGATAAGGAAGAATTGATCGCCGCGATGGAACAAGCGGTACGCAAGGTGCCAGGCAATAATTACGAATTCACCCAACCGATACAAATGCGGTTTAACGAACTGATATCGGGTGTGCGGGCCGATGTTGCGGTGAAAGTGTTTGGCGATGATCTGGATGTCATGCTCAACGTGGCACAAAAGATTGAAAAAATTATCCGTTCGGTTCCCGGTGCAGCGGATGTGCGTATTGAACAGATCACCGGCCTGCCTGTATTGTCGGTGCAGATGGATCGCGCCAAAATGGCGCGCTACGGTCTAAATGGCAGTGATGTGCAAGATGCTGTCAACATTGCCGTCGGTGGCAGAACCGCTGGTTTGATTTTCGAAGGCGATCGCCGTTTCGAATTGCAAGTGCGTTTGCCGGAGGCGCTTCGCGGGGACATCGACACACTCAAACGATTGCCGGTCAAACTCCCGGTATTGAATGCAGCGACTGCATCGAATGTGCCTGCTTTACCTATGGCAGGCGTTCAAAATACGCCGGCCGCTGCGCAACCTATTTATGTTGCATTAGGCGAAGTGGCCGATCTGCGCATTGTCAAAGGCCCGAATCAAGTCAGCCGCGAAAACGGCAAGCGCCGTGTAGTCGTTACTGCGAATGTACGTGGCCGGGACATCGGTTCTTTCGTCATGGAAGCGGAAGAACGTATCGGGCAGCAAGTCAAAATCCCGCCAGGGTATTGGTTGTCGTGGGGCGGCCAGTTCGAGCAGTTAATCATGGCAGCGGAACGCTTGCAGCTTGTCATTCCATTGGCATTAGCACTGGTATTTTTTCTGTTGTATACCATGCTCGGCAGTTTCCGCGATAGCCTGCTGGTATTTAGCGCGGTTCCGCTGGCTATTGTCGGCGGTATCGTCGCGCTATGGCTGCGCGATATTCCGTTATCTATCTCGGCCGGTGTCGGGTTCATTGCCATGTCCGGCGTAGCGGTTTTGGATGGTCTGGTGCTGCTATCGTTTATCCGCGATCTACGACAGCAGGGATTGCCGCTCAATGAAGCCATACGTACCGGATCGCTGCTGCGATTACGGCCGGTATTGATCACCACCTGGGTGGAATCGCTAGGTTTTCTGCCGATGGCGCTTAGCACCACGACCGGCGCCGAAGTGCAGCGCACCCTGGCAACGGTGATGATCGGCAGCACTTTGTCGCAATCGCTGTTGTCGTTGCTGGTGGTGCCGGTGTTGTATCAGTTAGTGCATAGAAAGAGTGAGGTAGGTTGAGTGTTATAGAGTCCAAAGTTTCATAAAACATAGACATGTAATGAAGGACAAAAATGGAATAGTTACCCCGAAAGAGTATGGCAAGAAGTTTCGTGAATAATCGGTCAAGTTTATTAAAGAAAGCGGATTTAGAAGTGCCCGGTGTTATTAAGCCTTTTCAGACTAATATCGCCATTCGACGCCGCCATAGACTCCTCTGGAAATATAGCTCGCAATAGTGGGTATAAAATCAGATTGAGATTCCCGGTGATGCTGGCTGAACAAATTTTGCCCGACTAGGAAGAATTCAATATTTCTGGTGTATTTCCAAGCAAATTTTGCATCCATCGTAACATATTGAGGAATATTGAAGAATGCTAACCCACTGACATAGCGTAACCAAAGATTAAGTTGTAGTTTTTCTGAAAAATCATGATTGGAGCGTAGCGAGAATTGATGCTGTGGGTTAGCTTTGTCTGCACCGCCCGATGTGGAGTCGAGCTGTCTGAATTCGGGATTGGATTTTGTATGGATATCCAAAAAAGAATAACTTCCTTGTAAGCGCCATTTTTCATAAGGCCGCCAATCAATAGACGATTCGATACCATAGGAATAGGCTGAAGTACCGTTACTGAAAAAAACCGGCAGAATCAGATGAGGGAGTATGCCATTCCCCGGTATAATTTCGCCAAACCTGAAATCCCGCAACTGACTATAATCATTGAAGAAACCTGCTACATCAATTGATGCATTCGCAGTCAGTGTGTGGCGATAGCCCATTTCGTAAGCAATCAATTTTTCTGAATTGAAACGATCGGTTCCTTGCACAACCATCATGACAGGTACCGGTAAAACCGGATTACCCGGAAGCGATTGAAGCACTCTACCGGTGATGGTGACATCATTTTCACCTCGTGAGGGGATACGTACCGCGCGAGATATCGCAGCCCAAACTGAATTATATTCGTTGGGTGTCCACATTAATCGGCCACTTGGCTGAACTTCCAGACCAGTAAAATCGTTGTGATCGAGTCGTGTACCCAACGATAATTGCAATTTATCAGGGAATAGTGTGATTTCATCACGAATAAATGCGCTGAAATTGTGATTGGTTTTTTGTTGCGGGGTAAAAGTTGTCAATTCGGTCATTGGGACTTTGTTGTTATACAACCGATAGTTAAGTCCCCATGTGACATCGTGGCGATCGTAAAGCGGTAAACGGTGCTGAAAGTCCACGTCGAAGCTTTCTGCATATTTTGTCCAGGGAATTAACTGATTCTGAACGCGATCGTAGTAAGTTTGCAGCATGAGGGATGATTTTTCCGAGAACTTCCGGTCCCACCGTAAACGAATGTTTCCTCCCTTTTCATGCGTATCGGCAACATCAAGGCGCGTAAATGGGGGGATTAATGTTGGTTGTTGCAAGCTGTTACCGATACTATTGACAAAAATATCGCCTTGCATTGTTACTTGATCGATGCCACGCGTATGATCTACGCGAAACCCCGCCCGCGCTGATTGCCAATTATCCTGCGCATTCGTTCCGCTGAGAGAATGGGTATTGTCTCTGGCGAATCCTTTAGCGTAGATGCGAAATGGCGTGTCTTCATTTAACTTGCCACCATAACGAGCGCCTACAAAGGCCTGTTCAAAACTGCCGCCACCGGCTGTAAACAGGATTCCTTGGGTGTCGGCAGCTTTTTTGGTAATAATGTTGATGACTCCATTCACTGCATTGGCTCCCCACACTGTGGCGCCGGGGCCACGGATAACTTCAATGCGTTCGATATCTTCAATGAAGGTATCCTGCTGACTCCATATTACCCCGGAAAATAGAGGTGTATACACACTACGGCCATCGATGAGAACTTGTAATTTGTTGGCAAAACGTCCATTGAAACCACGGATGCTGATCGACCATTTATCCGTGCCAATGCGGGCGACTTCTACACCTGGCGCCATCCTTAACGCATCCGGAATATTCGTGGCACCGGAACGTCTTATATCGTCTTGGCTAATCACAAATACCGCAGAGGCCACCTCGCTCAGTTTTTGCGAGCGCCGGGATGCGCTCGTTACTTCAACTTTCATCAGCTCTTCGATAGATAAATCCAATAAAGGATTATCGTTGCGCTTACCATTTGCAAATGTCAAATTCGCACAACAGCATAAGGCGATAATGATGAAAACTTTTTGTTTAAGTGATTGTTGCTTTGAATGGTTGTTTATGACGGTGGATAAATTTTTCTGGATTTCTGGGCGGAAGCTTGGTAATGCAATCGCCAGCATCATAATTATCGCCCCCTCACTTGACGGGCGATTTGTAATAATTGCGCATTGAATTTGAGTCCGGCGCGTCTGGCATATTCGAGATTGATTGAGAAACTTAGATTCTTGCCATCATTATTTAATTGAATCATGCCACCAGCATCGAGAAAATCATTGATGTTGCTGACCGTAAGAATGGGTTTGTCGGCAGCAGCGCTGAGCCATTCATGAACGTGCTGCACACCTTCTTCACGCGGCAAGAATAATAGTTGACAACTGTTCAAGGATTCCTTGTGGGCAATGCGTCTTATACTTACCGGCTTGTTTTGCGCGATGCGGCCTAGGATCGCGTCCAATTCTTCAAATTCCGGCTTTATACTGGTGCAAATTGTTACTTCACTATCAAAGGCATCGTCGGGCCATTCAGTGAATTTTAAAAAATTGTAAAGAAAGGCGGCCGTCAATGTTTGTTCGCTTGCTATGGGTTGTGCGGAAGTGAGTGAGGTAGACCCTACCGTGCTGGCAATAGCAATGATTAGTCCGAAAAAGACGCATCTTATCCTTGCAAAGCGCAGCCTTACACTCAGATATGCACTATTAAAATCAATTGAAATTGAATGGAATACAATCATTTGCCGGATAAGTCTTAAAAGCGCCACTGCGCACCTGCATAGACACCGCGTGGAATAGTAGTTGCAAGCGAGGGAATAAAATCTGAAACGAATTCCCTATGGTTTTGGCTAAACAGATTTTGGCCGACAATAAACAACTCAAGATTTCTTATAGGCTTATACATCACTTTGGTATCCATAGTAACGTAGCCTGGAATATTATAAAGGTCTACGCTGCTGACATAGCGTAACCACAGATTAAATTGCATTTTTTCCGATAAGTCGAAGTTTGACCGGAAAGATACCTGGTGTTGAGGCGATACTTTGTCGGCGCTGCCAGTCGTGGGATCTATTTGCCGGAATGGCGAGCTTGAATCAATATGCATGTGTAAGAAACTGTAATTGGCTTGCAGGCGCCATCTTTCAACGGGACGCCAATCCGCCGAAACTTCTGCGCCATATGTTTGCCCTTTAGCACTATTGTTCAATCCTAAGGGCAATAATAAATGGGGCGGAAAAACTGACTGAAACGATAAAGCACCAAAGGATAAGTCACGCAGGTGGCTGTAATCATTGAAAAAGGTGGCAATATCAACGGAGGCTCGCGGAGAAAATTGATGGCGGTATCCTACTTCATATGCCAATAGCTTTTCAGCATTAAATTGCGAGGATCCAACTAACTGAGCTAGCAATGGGAGAGGTAACAAAGTTGTAGTTCCAGGAATTGCATCAAATGTGCGAGTATTGAGCAAAACATCATTTTCAGCACGGGAAGGCGTTCGCACTGCGCGGGAAACTGCTGCCCACAGGGAATTTCTTGAATCCGGTGTCCACATGAGCCGTGAGTTCGGTTGAATTTCTAATCCAGTAAAATCATTATGATCAAGACGGACACCTAAGGTAAGCCTCAAATGCTCAGGGATGAGCATTATTTCATCACGCGCATAGACACTCGCAAGATGATTGGTTTGCTGGCGGGGAAACATGCTCAGTAGTTCGGTATCGAATACTTTATTGGCATAAAGGCGGTAATTGGCTCCCCAAATTAAGTCATGCCGATTGAATAAAGGAAAACGATGTTGAAGATCGATATCGAAGCTTTCAGCCCTAAATTGAGAGACGGTTAATAAACGATAATCCACTCGATCATAATAGGTTTGCAGCATGATGGAAGATTTTTCCGAGAAAGTCCGATCCCAGCGAAAACGTATATTGCCGCCTTCATTATGACCTCTCGCCGTATCGGCTTGAATAACCGGCGCACTCAACAGAGATTTATCCAATGTATCGCCGAAGGAATTGTAAAAAATGTCGCCTTGCAGCGTTATCTGGTCATTACCACGATTATGATCTACGCGAAACCCACCTCTGGCGCTGTGCCAGGCGTCATTGACATGCTCGCCCGAGTTTGATTTCATATTGTCTCGCGTAAAGCCCTTGGCATAAAAACGAAAAGGGGTTTGTTCGTTAATTTTTCCACCGTAACGTGCACCCACAAAGCCATGTTCAAAACTTCCTCCACCGGCAGTAAATAGCGTGCCTTGCGTATCTGCGGCCTTTTTAGTAATGATATTGATGACACCATTGACTGCATTGGCGCCCCATACGGCTGCACCCGGACCACGAATCACTTCGATACGTTCGATATCTTCCATCAGCGTATCTTGCTGTTCCCATTGCACTCCGGCAAAAAGCGGGTTGTAGACGCTGCGACCATCGATTAACACTTGCAGCTTATCGGCAAAACGGCCATTAAATCCACGAATATTGATCGCCCATTTATCAGTTCCGATACGCGCAACTTCAACACCAGGCGCCATTCGCAATGCTTCAGGGATGCTGGTAGCGCCAGAACGCCTGATGTCATCTTGTGAAATAACAAATACTGCGGATGCAACCTCGGTAAGTTTTTCCACACGCTTAGATACCGAAGTGACTTCCACTTTCATCAATTCTTCGATGGATAAATCAAGTAGCGGATTATCTTTTTGTTGGCTAGCCGCATACGCAGGATTTATGTAGCTACCCATTGCAAAAATTATTAATAATCCAGATCTTAATGACTGTATCAAGCAAGTGTTAAAACTCATAAATAATCTATTAATGATTTAATTAACCAGATAGCTTACTGGTTTTTGATTGGCTTGGAAATTTTGCTCTATTTTTTTAAGGAGTTATAAATTGCATTGTTGTAATCGAAGCAAAAAATTACTCAAAACTCAATTGCATTGCCCGATTCGATAGATGATATTCAATTAAGGAATTGATTGATGCCGTGATATTTAACATATTGTTTGTTTATATATATTATCTAATTTAGGTACATTAATTGTTACTGTCGTACAATATAAAAATGTCAAAAGGAGAGCATGATGATTTTTTCCGATCGTATTGCAGCTGCTGAGAAACTTGCCGAAGCGCTTTCTGATTATCGCGGTAAACACCCGTTAATACTGGCCATTCCCAGAGGTGCCGTACCAATGGCGAAAGTAATTGCCGAGCAATTGAATGGTGAAATGGATGTGGTGCTTGTACGCAAATTGCGTGCACCGGGAAATCCGGAATTTGCAATTGGCTCTGTTGATGAGAGCGGTTGGGTTTATTTGACTGATTACGCTGGACAGGCGGGCGCAAATCAGGATTATATCGATCAGGAAGTATCCACCCAACTCGAGACAATCAGACAACGCCGTAAACAATATACACCCATGCATCCCCCCATTGATCCGGAAGGACGTATCGTTATTGTTATTGATGACGGACTGGCTACCGGCTCTACTATGATTGCCGCACTGCATGCATTACGCAACAGAAAACCGGCAGAACTCATTTGTGCGGTACCTGTGGCGCCTCCCGATACGCTTCGAAAGCTGCAAGATAAAGCTGATCGAATGATCTGTTTATCATCGCCCGATAATTTTTATGCAGTGGGTCAGTTCTATGTCGATTTTCCACAAGTGGCCGATGCTGAGGTTATCGCATGTTTGAGCGATACAAGATACAGAAAGTGACAAATAGTTAGTGTCTATTAAGTATCGACATGGCGCCTGTACTCTGCACCTAGAGTTTTGTAGTACTAATAAATGCGCATTTTGAGAAATGAACCTTCATCTATTCATTTGATCGAATGATCAGATTAATTTTGGAATTTCCATTTTTTACTGACTATGTATCTCGATAAAATTTATACCTTACAAACGGGTGTTAGCTTTAAAATTTCTACCGTTGCATTACAAGAAATGATTGCAAGTGCCATCAATCAACGAAGATTATCTGAACTGGAAAATATTCACGCTATAGCGGATTTATATGTTTATTTATCCGTTATTGTCTATGAAGGCGCCGAGGGTTTAGTAAAAAGACGGCAGCAATGGGTTAATCAAAAAACTAAAATGGCGCTAATTGCGCAACAGCCTGTGCCGTTCTGCAATTTTTGTAATCTTTTTTGGCGTAACCTTGACGAAATTGATCCCGATGGCGATGAATGGCAGAAATTGCTGGCAAGTGATCAATTTCATGCGCAATTAACTCTATTGCTACATAAGGTACGCATTACAGAGCGTAACTTGCAACAATACCAACATACGTTGTCTGATATGAACTTGGAATTAGTGTGAAGAAGGGATTACTGGAAAACAGTAATCAGCTTCTTCTTTTGATCCATTAAGGTTTCCCCTGAGCAATCGACATTTGCCATTGCCAATGAAATGGCAGTTGTTCAGATTCACGAAAGCGTTGTTCAATCTTCACTAATATCAAAACGCACCATCATGGCGTGATCTTCATGGATAGTGTTATGGCAATGCATGACGTATTTTCCAACGAAATCGCGAAAACGTATGAATACTCGCATACGTGTGTTCGGCCCTAGCACAAAAACATCCTTGCGTCCTCTTTCGTGGGCGGGTATGGGTACTGCGACACCATCGACAAACTTGTTAAGGATAATTCCCTCTTCCAAATGTATGTGGATCGGATGACTCCAACCACCGGATGGATTGTTTAAGTTCCAGATTTCCGCGCTGCCTTTTGCGATGGTAATGCGTGGACTGTTGGCATTCATGAAACGGTCATTGATTGACCACATACCGTTTTTACGCGCAAATACCCAATTCCTGACTCGCGCTGCTGCGATTTCGGCAGCAGTAGGCCTGCGCAGCGGGCGCAAAAAACTCGGCACGCGGCTGACATCCGGTTCAGAAGGCTCGCGATCGACAATGAATTTGAGCACACGCCTGCCTGGTGCCCTAACTTCATCGGGACCCCGCGTATCTTCCTGCTCTAAGCGATTGACGAGATAAAGTTCCGTTCCTAATGGATATTGCGAGAAATCCACGACAATATCCGCGCGCTCGGCCACAGCTAATCTGATCCTGGTTTGATTGAGCAGCGGTGTAGGCAATAGATTGCCATCATTGGCAATATAGGTGAAGCGCTGTACTACATTTGCGGCATTGACCAGATGAAACTGGTAGAACCGGCTTGGCCCGGAATCGAGCAGACGCAGTCTATACTTGCGGCGTGCGACTCTCAGAACCGGTTCGATTTTGCCGTTGACCGTGATTTTGTCACCCAGGGTACCCTCAGGATCGAACTGATCGAATATATGAATGCGATTCGCGTTAAAACGCAAGTCCTTGAATACCAGCGGATAGTCGTAAGGATGGCTCGGTAAACGCAAAGCATTTGGATTGGTGTCATGCTCATCGCCCGAATCGAGTTCATCGAACAGCAGATAAAAAGCTGCTATGCCACGAACCGCATTGGGTGCGGTGAAATTGAGCGTATGATCGTGATACCACAGTGTACCCAGTGCCTCGCGGCTATCTCCGATTCCACCAAATTCTTCTAAGCCAGCATAAACATTCGGATACAAATGATCTTTGAAAAGGCCGGACGCACCAAGTGTCGGACCTTTTTTTGTTCTGCTGAAGAAGTCACCGGGAAAACCGTCACTTTCAGAAGCCACGTGCAGATTGTGCAGATGCATGCTGATTTCGGGTGATCCGAAGGCTGTCAGTGCATTGCTGTCACTGCCATGATCTTCTGGTAATTCGTTATGCAAACGTACGATGATCGGGCGTCCGTAGTGGGCAAAAATCGTAGGATTAAGGAGAGGCGTGCCACTTTCAGTACGACCGACGTAATTCCACACGAGCTGAGGTGGATAATTCGGATGGAATACATGATTGGTAACTGCTTCAACCTTCAATTCATAAAGATCTGCCTCCCCGGGCTGAAGAACCGGAGCAGCAAAGAATTCATTCCAGCGCTGATGTTCAGCGCGTCCACATTCGCCTGCGGCGGTATTCGCCTCTCCTTGAGGCGGCGGTAAAGGTCCTGCAAATAAATCAGTTTGGACTAGCGGTTCAATTGCTATGGGTAGTTCTTCTCGCCACGGTGTGGTGGGTGGGCTGGGTGGCAGTATGGGAACAGCTACCTGTGCAGCGCTTTTTCGCGAAGTTAAGATTGCCGGTGTCGAAAGGATTGTGGCGCCGGTTGTTTTGAAAAAAGCACGTCTCGATTCGTTTACTGCAGGAACGGAAGTATTGATTTGTGCATTCCCGGAATTGCAAGTGTGTGTGGAATCATCCTTGTTATGGCGTTTCATGATTTTCCCCTTACTTGAAAGTTATAATCCGGCCGCCTGCCGTTATTACTTGAATAAAATTATTCTTGTGCGATACATATTCACTCTGAGGAGTTAAGATTTTTCCCGGATTTTTTTGATTAACTGAGCAAGAATGCTTACAGGCCGGTACTGAAGTTCGATAGTAGGCGTGCAGGCTTGCAGAGTAAAGTCAGAAAGTTCTTGATTTCATCTAAGTGCTTACTTAGATTTAGCTGTGTTTGGGATATTGCATGGACGCCAAGCCGGTTACTAAAAAATACCGCCGGTTCCTGCATTTTCAGGAACCGGCGGTATCTCAATAAACTATGCTGCGAGTAATTTAGCCGTGCTGTTGATCAAAAAGATGCACAGCCGAGGTGTGTATCGCTTTTGGATCAAGATGATTAATAGTCGCCATGATCTGATGCGGTTCGGCTAGAGCAGGGGCCATGCTCCAGCGATTAAGCGCATCGTTGCCGATGCGCACCATGCCGGTATGGTTTTCCCTGATATTATCCAAATCTTCATCGCGATCATAAAAACCTAGCTTGTATCGAACCATCTCGATATCTTCCGGTGTACCTGTTAGAAATTTCCAGCCGGCTCCAATGCCATGGCGTTCAGCGTACTGTTTAAGTTTCCGTGGTGAATCCAGTTCAGGCTGCAATGTGATCGAGTACATGAATACATCGCGTCCGATTCGATCACCTAACATCTTTTGTACTTCGACCAAATTTGCTGTCGAACGCGGGCAAATGCCGCCGCACTGGGTGTACATCATATTGATGGCGACGACTTTATTGTGAATCACATCATCGTAAAAATTGACCGTCTCGCCGTCGTGTGTATACAGCGTGACGTTTGGAAACGATGTATCGCTGCGAGGTATGAATCGATTGGGTTCTGGATCGGCTGAGATATCTGCCAATTTTTGCCACGCACTGTTTAGTCCGATCAAACCCAGTGTGGCTAAACCCATACCGGCGAGCATTTCTCTACGCGTATTTTGTGTTGGTTGTTCTTTTTTCATGATAGGGTTTCCTTGTAATTTAATCGACAATATCCCAGCGCACCATCATGGCGTGGTCTTCGTGGATCATATTGTGGCAATGCATGACATACTTTCCGGGAAAATCGCGGAAACGCAGGAATACTCTCAGGCGTGTGTTCGGCCCCAGCACATAAACATCCTTGCGTCCTCTTTCGTGTACGGGTATGGGCACTTGAATGCCATCTACAAATTTGTTGAGAATGATGCCCTCTTCAAAGTGGATATGAACAGGGTGACTCCAACCCCCTGATGGATTATCCAATTCCCAGATTTCCGAACTGCCTTTCGCCATATTGGCACGTGAAGAGTTGACATTGACAAACTGATCATTAATAGCCCACATACCATTTCTGCGCGCAAACACCCAGCGTCTGACGGGTGCTGCCGCGATTTCTGATGCGGTTGGTCTGCGTATTGAACGCAACGGGATTTGTACTTGACTATCAATCGGGCGACTGACATCCGGCTCAGCAGGTTCGCGATCGACAATAAACTTGAGGATTCGTGTACCTGGCGCTTGAACTTTTTTTGGCCCACGGGTATCGTCTTGCACCAGCCGGTTGACGAGGTAAAGTACCGTTCCTTGTGGATATTGAGAGAAGTCTACGATGATATCGCCACGTTCCGCTACGCCCAATCTCACATTGGTCCGATTGATGAGTGATCTGGGCAAAAGGTTGCCGTCGTTGGCAATATAAGTAAATCTCTGTTGCACGTTTGAACCATTGACTAAATGAAATTGGTAAAAGCGGCTTGGCCCCGCATTGAGCAAGCGGAGGCGATACTTGCGGCGAGCAACTTTGAGTACGGGTTCGATTTTGCCATTGACTGTGATTTTGTCACCCAAAATACCTTCAGGACTAAACTGATCGAATATATGGATCCTTTCATTGGCAGTGCCAACACCGCCAAAACGCTTATCCTGAAATACTAATGGATAATCATAGGGATGGCTTGGTAATCGCAAGGCTTTAGGGTTGGTATCGTGCTCATTGCCTGAATCAATTTCGTCATAGATCAGGTAAAAAGCTGCTATACCACGGCTAGCATTTGGCGCCGTGAAATCCAACGTATGATCGTGGTACCACAGCGTACCCAACGCTTCGCGCTTGTCTCCACCAACAGGATTATTGAGGTTTTTGGGGAATTCGTCATAGCCCGCATACACGTTGGGGTAGAAATGATCTTTGAATGTACCGGGTGCACCGAGCGTTGGGCCGGATTTTGTCGTGCTGAAATAGTCACCTGGAAAGCCGTCACTCTCAGAAGGCGTATGCAGATTATGCAAATGCATACTGATTTCTGGCGTACCAAAGCCGACATGCTGATGATTTTTTTCTATTTCATTATATAAACGAACGATAACAGGATGTCCATAGCGCGCGACAATCGTCGGATTGGGATGCTCATTGTCACTTTCAGTACGGCCTACGTAATTCCACACGAGCTGGGGTGGATAATCCGGATGAAATACATGATCGGTAATCGCTTCAACCCTCAATTCATAGGTGTCGGCTTGGCCGGACTGCAGCACCGCACTGCCAAAAAATTCGTCCCAGCGTTGGTGCTTAGCGCGTCCACACTCGCCTGCGGCGGTATTAGCCTCACCTTGGGGTGGTAAAGGACCATCACAAAGATCTGTTTGCTGCAACGGTTCGATTATTTCGGGCAATTCCTCCTTCCAGGGTGTGGTGGGTGGACTGGGCGGTAATACCGGCTCAACTACTTGTGCAACACTTTTGCGTGTAGTCAAGATTGCCGGTGCCGCAAGGATCGTAGCCCCCGTTGTTTTAAAAAAAGCACGCCTGGATTCGTTCGCTGCAGGAACATAAGAACTATTTTGCATACATTCAGGATTGCCGTTAATTGTGGAACCATCTTCGTTATGCTGTTTCATGATATTTTCCCCTTTACTTGAAGGTATATCTGATTAATTGGCGCTACTGTTTAAGTTACAGGAACAAAAAGGTCTCGGGATTGATGAGCCAGTTTTTATAGTAGGAGTGTAGCTTTTAGGAGTAAAGTCGGAAAATTCTTGTTTTTGTCTAAGTACTTACTTAGTTTTCGGTTGATATCGATATAGAGGATTTAAAAGGACCGCACTAATTCCTGCGATTGCAGGAATTAGTGGAATTACAACGAGTTATATTACGGTTGATTTAGCCGTGCTGTTGATCAAAAAGATGCACAGCCGAGGTGTGTATCGCTTTTGGATCAAGATGATTAATAGTCGCCATGATCTGATGCGGTTCGGCTAGAGCAGGGGCCATGCTCCAGCGATTAAGCGCATCGTTGCCGATGCGCACCATGCCGGTATGGTTTTCCCTGATATTATCCAAATCTTCATCGCGATCATAAAAACCTAGCTTGTATCGAACCATCTCGATATCTTCCGGTGTACCTGTTAGAAATTTCCAGCCGGCTCCAATGCCATGGCGTTCAGCGTACTGTTTAAGTTTCCGTGGTGAATCCAGTTCAGGCTGCAATGTGATCGAGTACATGAATACATCGCGTCCGATTCGATCACCTAACATCTTTTGTACTTCGACCAAATTTGCTGTCGAACGCGGGCAAATGCCGCCGCACTGGGTGTACATCATATTGATGGCGACGACTTTATTGTGAATCACATCGTCGTAAAAATTGACCGTCTCGCCGTCGTGTGTATACAGCGTGACGTTTGGAAACGATGTATCACTGCGAGGTATGAATCGATTGGGTTCTGGATCGGCTGAGATATCTGCCAATTTTTGCCACGCACTGTTTAGTCCGATCAAACCCAGTGTGGCTAAACCCATACCGGCGAGCATTTCTCTACGCGTATTTTGTGTTGATTGTTCTTTTTTCATGATAGGGTTTCCTTGTAATTTAATCGACAATATCCCAGCGCACCATCATGGCGTGGTCTTCGTGGATCATATTGTGGCAATGCATGACATATTTTCCTGGAAAATCGCGGAAACGAATGAAAAGCTGTATACGTTCATTAGGTCCTAGTACATAAACATCCTTACGCCCTTTTTCATGTGCAGGTACGGCTACTTGAACGCCATTTACGAATCTTTTCAGAATGTGACCTTCTTCAAAATGGATGTGCACGGGATGACTCCAGCCACCCGATGGATTATCGAGATTCCATACTTCAAAACTTCCCGGAGCGATGTGCGCAGCAGCGGAATTAACATTGACTAATCTGTCATTGATAGTCCATAAGCCATTCTTGCGTGCAAACACCCAATTTCTTACAGGTGCTGCCGCAATTTCTGCTGCGGTTGGTCTGCGGATCGGACGCAAACTTGTGGGTACGCGGCTATTATCCACTTCGCCGGCAGGCAGTGCTTCAACGATAAATTTGAGCACACGTGTACCGGGCGCTTGAACACCTCTGGGTCCGCGGGTATCGTCTTGTACCAGACGGTTAACGAGATACAACTGTGTTCCCACAGGATAGCGCGAGAAATCCACCACGATATCCCCGCGCTCGGCAACGCCCAGTCTCACATTGGTGCGATTGAGCAATGGTGCGGGTAACAGATTACCGTCATTGGCAATATAGGTGAAGGTTTGTTGCGTATTGGCGCCATTTACCAAGTGAAATTGGTAGAACCGCGATGGCCCTGCATTGAGCAGTCGTAAGCGGTATTTACGGCGCGCGACTCTTAACACCGGTTCAATCTTGCCATTGACCGTGATTTTGTCGCCGAAAGTGCCTTCCGGATCCAGTTGATCAAAAATTTGAATGCCAGCGGCATCGAAACGTTTGTCCTGGAATGCCAACGGATAGTCGTAAGGGTGGCTTGGCAATCTCAGCGCTGCAGGATTGGGGTCGTTTTCGTTACCTGAATCAAGCTCGTCATAAATCAAGTAGAAACCGGCCATGCCGCGTGTTGCATTGGCGGCGGTAAAATCCAGGCAATGGTCGTGATACCACAACGTACCCAATGCTTCACGTTTGTCTCCGCCAACAGGATTGGTAACAGGATCCTTGGGAAAATCATCATATCCTGCATACACATTGGGATAAAACTGATCTTTAAATTTTCCTGGCCCGGAAATCGTCGGTCCTGCTTTGGTTTCACTGAAATAGTCGCCGGGGAAGCCGTCACTTTCGGAAGGGGTATGCAAATTGTGCAGATGCAAGCTGACTTCCGGTGTGCCAAAACCCGTATGATCCTCCGGTAATTCATTGTATAAGCGAAGGATTACCGGTTTGCCGTAGCGTGCATGAATGACTGGATTCGGATACGGATCGCCATTTGCGTGTTCACCTACGTAATTCCAAACAAGCTGGGGTGGGTATTGTGGGTGAAACACATGATCACTAATTTCTTGTACTCTTAATTCATAGAGATCCGCTTCGCCATACTGTGCTTGTGGGCCATTAAAGAACTCCGCCCAACGCTGGTGTTGATTACGCCCGCATTCATCATACGCAGTATTTGCCGGACCTTGCGGTATGCGATAAGGATCGGTTAGCAAATCGGTTTGTTGTAAAGGTTCGATTGCTTTGGGCAATTCAACCAGCCAAGGCGTGGTTGCTGGGCTTGGTGGCAGGGCAACAGCTTGCGCTTCACTTTTACGCGAAGTCAGAATTGCCGGTGCCGCGACAAGTGTGGCTCCAGTTGCTTTAAAAAAAGCTCGCCGTGACTCATCAACTGGTGAATCTGGTGTATTGTTGCGGGTTAAATCATTGCTGCTATCATGCGTTAAATCATTTTCATTAGACTTCATATTATTTCCCTCCTCTTACCCTCATTGATACTATCGCTGCTCATTTTTTTTCTTAATTAAATCTTTAATCGATAGGACAAACTGCATCACAGACCTATGATGTGGCTTGTATAGTAGAACTACTTGATTGTGAAATATATTGGCAAAATACTTGTTTTTATCTAAGTATTTACTTAGTAGCGTATTGATATCGATTCGTATTAATGATCGCAAGTTTTTATTAAGCTTGGATTTCAATGAAGCAAAACTGTGTTGCTATATGCTGAAAGTAGTGTGTGACTTGAGCGCTATCTTTCAATATAAGTCAAATAGTTATAACTAATCAGGCAGGAAAAATGAAGTGTGGCGGGGTGGATCTATGAGTAATGCCAATGTAGAGCCATTAATTTTTCTTTGATATAAGAAAATTCCTACCATCTGATGGCTTTTCTAAGTAATTGCTTAGAAAAAAACAAGTAGTTTGCCAATATTTTTATTGCACGAGCATCGCTAATATGCACGGTGGAAATGAGTGTCTGTTTGATTAAAGTTTAAACACTGCGATTCAAAAGTTTTAGAGCGATTAACAAAAATTAAAATTGCAAAAAAATAAATAACTGCAGCGTGATTTAAAGCTTCAATCGATATGTACCCTTACGCTCATTATTAATTACTATAAAAAAGTGAGGCAAAAAAATGGCAGATTTTAGTAGAACCGATCTTGATTTTGTCCTTCAGCAAATTTTGCTTGCTGAAGATGATTCAGCCGCACAACGCAACGGCAACTTCACTGCACTGCCAGGGCTTGTTGGCAGTCCTGTATTGCGGGATGGTTTGCGTAATGTCGACGGGTCGTATAATAACCTGGAGCCTGGTCAAAGATTTTTTGGCGCAGCAGACCAGATTTTTCCACGCCTATTACCCCCCAATTTTAAAACTGCAGAAGGGGGAACGTCTTATGCGCAATTCAGTGGTATCGTAACCGATTCGCAACCGCGTACCATCAGTAATTTTATTGTTGATCAGACGCCTAACAATCCAGCGGCTGAAGCGGCCTTTAATCAAACACCCGGTGCGGAGCTGGTTAATGGCACCCGTATGGATGGCACAGACTTTACGACGTACTTTATTCCCAACGTAACGCCGGACCAAGGCTTGTCAGCGCCATACAATTCCTGGTTTACATTGTTCGGCCAGTTCTTCGATCATGGTTTGGATCTCGTTAACAAAGGCAATAGCGGTACAGTATTTGTGCCGTTGCAGCCGGATGATCCGTTGTATGACGACACTCCAGGCGCCCCGAATTTCATGACCGTGACACGGGCGACCAATCAAGGCGGGCAGCATGAGCATGTCAATCAAACTACACCTTTCATTGATCAAAACCAAACATATACTTCGCATCCTTCACACCAGGTTTTTTTACGTGAATATGCGCTAAATGGGGGCGATCCGGTTTCCACAGGTAAATTGCTGGAAGGTGGCAATGGTGCGGGCGGACTTGCGAATTGGGCCGAAGTCAAAGCGCAGGCGCGAGATCTGTTGGGTATCAACCTATCGGATGCTGATATTACCGATTTGCCATTACTGGCAACAGACAGTTATGGACAATTTATTCCTGGTCCAAATGGTTTTCCGCAAGTCGTGTTTCCAGGTAATAATCTGACTGAGGGAAATCCTAACGCACCGATCAGTACTGCAGGAGCGGTACGTACAGGCCATGCTTTCCTGGATGACATTGCACATAATGCAGCACCACGAAATTCTGCGGGCGCGATGAAAACCGCTGATGGCGATAATTTCATTAATCAAGTACCACCAGAAGCCGGAGAATACGATGATGAATTGCTCGATGCGCATTTCATCACCGGTGACGGCCGCGGCAACGAAAATATCGGGTTGACGACGGTACATACCATTTTCCATGCCGAGCACAATCGCAAAGTCGATGAAGTCAAAGCCTTAGTTAATGCCAGCGAACCTGCATTCCAGGCACAATGGCATGTCAACGGTAATATAGCGGGGCCGTGGGATGGTGA
>JAMWZW010000020.1 GCA_024281995.1 Nitrosomonas sp. | reverse complement strand
CCAGCACTAAGTGCCTCGATATGATCTGGCAGTGCTATCACACTGGCGGCATTTGCTCTTACTTTATCAGCAAAACCACCATGTCGACCGACAATAGTGGCTTCTGCATGCTGGCACAGGTTATGATCGCCAGATAAGCATGCGGAACAAGTTAGGCAATAATTTGAATGCCATCCAAGTCCGACTCGCTGGTGCGGTTGTAAATGACGAACCTGTGCCCCTACGGCGCTGATCATGCCGATAATTTCGTGACCCGGCACAAAAGGAAATTGCGTTATTCCCCATTCGTTGTTTAACATACTCAGGTCGCTATGACAGATACCACAATGTTCAATATCAATTTCAACATCATGAGCGGCTAAAGGACCGGGATCATATTCAAACATTTGCAGTTCAGTACCCGCGCTCTGTGCAGCATATGCTTTGATCATAAGAATTCCTTCAAATGAAATGTAATGACGTAATCTTAATATTCTTGCCGATGTTTGGGCTGTTTTTGTTCTCAGTCTCCATTAAATGAATAAGTGCTTATATTAACAATGTATTCTTTATTTGCTGAAATGATGGATTAATGCATAATGATAGCCATAAACTCGTCAGTTATTCTTATATGCGTTTTCAACTTTCCAAGAAGACAACCGTTCATTAAAGTTTCTTATCTTATTGTCGTAGCAGAACTTGGTTTTGCCAGCTTGAATTGTATTATCTAATGGATGCGATGGTGCGTGCGACCGCTTTATTTACTATTCGAATCATAAAAAGGAAACTTGTATGGTATTGGCAAATCCTCCAATGCAGTTGACCAGCCTGATGCTGATTTTTGTTTTAATTCTTTTGGGGTGTGATAGTCAATCCAAAAATAAAAAGCCTGGACAAGCCTTGGTAAGTGTAAATGGGCATGAAATTACAGTACTTCAACTGAATGACGAGATAAAACGTGCAGGAATCCGTGCAGATCAGTATGAAAATGCCAGTCAGCAACTTCTTGAATCGCTCATTGCGCGGCAGCTGATTGTCGAAGAAGCTATACGTAACAAATTAGATAGAACACCCGATGTAATGCAAGCACGAGAGCGAGCCATGGCACAAATTACTGCACAGGCTTATTTGCAAGAAGTCGCGAGTAGAGTGATTAAGCCGGCCGACTCTGAGATTAATGAATATTTTCAGAAACATCCTCATTATTTTTCAGAACGAAAGCAATTTGACTTGATAATGGTACGACTTATCAGCAAGGAGATTGATGAAGAATTGAAGAGATTGATCGATAACGCAAAATCAGTCAATGATTTGATAGGTTCACTTGATAAGAAGAACCTGTCTTACTCACGTAACGTAATCTCTCGAAATACTTCGGATTTGCCTGCAGATATGGTGAAGCTGCTGCAAGATAAGGGTCAAGATCATATTATTGTCGTGAATGAGCGAGAGCAAAGCTTGCTCATTTCAGTGAATGCGATTAGAGATAATCCAATTTCATTAAAAGCTGCAACGCCACAGATTGAGCGCTACTTGATCAATCAAAAATACAAGCAAGCCACTGATGCAGAAATCTCGCGTTTGCGTTCGCTTGCAAAAATTGAATATTTGAGTGCTAAAGCACCATCAGGAAATGCCGAAAAGCCTGGAACCCAGGCCAGTGTATTAATTCCTGAATCTGTTAACAATTCGAATGTGCCCCAGGAACCAGTTTCTGAAGGCCCCATCGAACGTGGTATTATGGGATTAAAATAAATTTTTTGTTCTAGCTACATATGGTGGTATATATGTAGATGTATTTAACTGATAAGTAACATAAACTTCAAAGATTTGGCAAAGGATGTCCATTATGAATAAAGCAAAGTTATTGATATTAATTCTCACCGTGGTTTGGATGGGTTGCATGGGTAATGCTGTGGCTGCCGAAACCAACAGGAATGTATTAGGTCCGGGCGATGTGATAAAAATTTTTGTTTATGGGCATTCGGATTTGACTACCGAAGTGAAAATAAATGAAGCAGGAAATATCACTTTTCCATTACTTGGTGAAATATTCATTGATGGACTTACACCTGCCTCTGCAGAGAAAAAAATAGCTAAGCTACTGGAAAGCAAAGATATTATTCGGAGGCCTCAAGTTAATATTCTAGCCTCTTCTTTGCAGAGTCAAATGGTATCTGTTCTTGGTCTGGTGCGTAACCAAGGGCGTTATCCCGTCGATGGTAAACGCAGCGTGACAGATATTCTGGCGATGGCAGGCGGCGTGATTCCCGAAGGTGGAGAAGTAGTTACGCTGATTCGTGCGGAAGGAAATTCTTTCTCGAAAGAAGTGATCGATATCATAGATATGATTCGTTCCAACGATCTTAGCAGAAACGTTACTGTAAGAAGTGATGATCTGATTTATGTTGACCGAGCGCCCCGTTTTTATATCTATGGTGAGGTTCAACGAGCTGGTGTGTATAGACTGGAACGAAATATGACCGTTATACAGGGGCTTTCAGTAGGTGGCGGATTGACGCAACGAGGTACTGAGCGGGGCTTGCGTATTCAGCGCCGAGATGCGCAAGGCAACCTGCAGATTTTGAGTGTTAACCCCAGTGATTTAATTCAACCTGACGATGTGATTTATATCCGCGAAAGTTTGTTTTGAAAGTGAGAGGCATGTTTTTGCGTGATTCTTTTCATCTACGCTAAGAGATTATTATGAACTATTCTAGGCTTCTTCTTATTTTATTGGCTCGTCGCAATATCATACTTTTGACATTGGCAGTCACTGTGCTGACGACGATAGTCGTGAGCTTGTTATTACCGAAGAGCTATAAGTCGACTGCAACATTAGTTTTGACTTATAAAGGAGCTGATCCTGTCACAGGAATGATGTTGGCTCCGCAACAAATTTCAAATTATATGGCTACTCAGTTGGACATCATCAGGAGTACCAAAACTGCCTTGATTGTAATCGACAAGCTTAAACTCGATCAAAGTGAAATTGTGAAAGCAAGCTATGAGGAAAGTAAGTCTGGATTGGATTTGAGGAATTGGTTAGCAGGTGGTCTTCTTAGAGATTTAAACATCGAAACCTCTCGCGATAGCAGCGTCATACAGATTAACTACGTTAGTACCGATGCAGAATTTGCTGCTATGGTTGCTAATGCTTTTGCTAATGCCTATCAAGAAATTAGTATTCGCCTCACGGTTGAGCCTTCGCAGAATGCAGCTACTTATTTTACCAGCCAATTGAATATCTTTCGCGATAGGTTAGATGCAGCTCAAAAGAAGTTATCGGCCTATCAACACGATAAAGGGATAATTGATACCGATTTTCGTTTGGATATTGAAACACGGCGATTACATGAACTATCGAGTCAATTAGTAAATGCTCAGGCAGAATTGCTAGGAACGGTTGATCAAGATGGTGCTAAATGGGGCAGCGATGCCCAGAGCCTCAGGAACGCAATGGTTAGTAATCTAAAAATCAACTTGTCTCAAGCTGAATCTAAATTTTCTGAAATTTCTCAAAAATTGGGTCGCAATCATCCGAGTTACGCGGGAGCAAAAGCTGAAGTAGATATGCTGCGTTCAGAACTCAACAGACATATCAAAGCTACTGCACAAGACGGGATAAAAAAAGAGGCCGAGATTAAGGCTGCACTTGAAGAGCAAAAAACAAAAGTACTCTCTCTGAATCGTGCCAGGGATGAATTGCAATTGCTTACCCGTGAAGTAGAAGGTGCACAGCAAGCCTATAACAGCGCCATGCAGCGATTGAATCAAACAACACTTGAAGGACAATCAAATCTGTCTAGTGTTTCGGTGCTAGACTCGGCTAAGATTCCTGACACGCCTGATAGTCCCAAACTTTTATTAAATATGATGTTGTCATTGTTCTTGGGAACTATGCTGGGAATAGGATCTGGATTGGTGGCAGAGATGATCGATCAGCGTGTGCGTTCTCCAGAAGACCTAGCAAATGTACTCAACGCCCCTGTTCTCGGGGTAATAAAATGGGGAACACCCTCACAAAAAGGTCTGTTACGGACTTGGCCACGCTTGGTTCAAAGAATCAATTTGCTTGGTCAAAAATAGGATAAAAACGATGACTATCTATGATTCATCAGAAACTGATCATTTAAATAATTCAGGCACTGTGGCAGTGAATTCATCCGCTGTCCGTAAACTGAGCATAGGTCGCATTTTGCTCGATATGGGGAAAATCACACCCGCAGAAGCAGAACGCATATTGCGCCTGCAAAAGGAAAGCGGTATGCGTTTTGGAGATGCAGCTCTAAAATTAGGATTGTTAACTGAAGCCGATATTCAGCAAGTGTTGGCGCAGCAATTCGATTATCCCTATTTATTACCAGGCCAAGGAAATCACCCGCCCGAGCTTGTGGTGGCGTATCAACCTTTTGGAGCTCAAGTAGAAGTATTTCGAGCCGTTCGCAGTCAATTAATGCTTCGCTGGTTTACGGCCGGACACAAAGCGCTGGCCATCACAAGTTATAATCCCAGTGACGGGTTAAGTCTTTTTACAGCTAATTTAGCTATAGTTTTCTCGCAACTTGGTGAGCGTACTCTTTTGATTGATGCGAATCTGCGCTATCCTCAACAACACGATATTTTCAATTTGAAAAATAAACAAGGTTTGTCGGATGTCTTGGCAGGTCGTGCGGATATTTTTGAAGTTATATGTAAAATTGATTCATTTGTGGATCTGTCAGTATTGCCAGCCGGCGCTCTTCCGCCTAATCCTTTGGAACTGCTTAATCGACCTGCATTTGATGTACTTAATGCTCAACTTGCAAGTCAGTTTGATGTAATTCTTTATGATACATTAGCTTTTTCCAGCGGCGTGGATGCCTTGGCAATCACTGCGCGTACTGACGGTGCCCTGATCGTTGCTCACAAGAATAATACTCGTATTAATGATATCAATAATATCAATGAGCAGATCAAGTCTACTGGCGCCGAAGTGGTTGGTTCAGTATTGATTGATTTCTAATCATACATTTATGCTTGCATTTCAATCGGTTTATTCAAGATCTAATTTATCAGAGTGGTGGCCTGTATTGCTGGGGTTGTTGGTTTTATATGTTCCTACTTTTTATAATCTTTCCCATGGATTGTGGGCAGCTGAAGAGCAAGCGCATGGGCCTATTATTTTACTGCTTTCATGCTGGCTTTTTTTTAGACGATGGCCCGGAATAATAAATATTGATGAAAGGAAAACTAAACAACCTTTCGGTTGGTTAGTTTTTTTTGTGGCATTGATTTTTTACATAATTGGCCATTCTCAACAGATATTAATATTAGAAATAGGATCTTTCATTTTAATCCTCACTGCTATTTTATTGATCAAGAGAGGTATAAGTGCGCTGAAAGCGATGTGGTTTCCACTATTCTTCTTGTTATTTATGATTCCACTGCCAGGTGTTATAGTCAGCTTTCTAACCATGCCAATGAAAATGGCGGTTTCTTATGTAGCAGAACATATTTTGTTTTGGGCTGATTATCCTATTTCGAGAAATGGCGTAATTTTACAAATTGGTCAGTATCAACTTTTAGTGGCCGATGCTTGTGCCGGACTGCAGACATTGCTTACCCTCGAGGCATTGGGATTATTTTATTTAAATCTGGTTCACCATACATCGCTTTTTCGTAATGTATCGCTAGCTATTCTTATTGTACCGATATCATTTACCGCCAATGTCATACGCGTCATGACACTGACTTTGATTACTTATCATTATGGCGATGCTGCCGGGCAAGGCTTTCTACATGATTTTGCCGGAATGGTTCTCTTTATTAGTGCGTTAATTCTGATTTTGAGTGTGGATGGATTTCTGCAGCATATTGCAAAGTTAAAATCGACAAATGAATTCCATATGATTGAACAAAATTAGTGATCCGCTATACTTTTTATGGAGGACATCATACAGATGGAAAAGACAAGTGAAGCACTGAAAAAGCCATTCATGACATCAATCGTTTTAGCAATGTTGATGCTATCAACCAGTGTTTTAACAAAAAATCTGATTCCTACAAATAAGATTGCAGACCAGCGGGAAAGTATCACCCTTGAAACGATGATTCCTCAAAAATTTGGTGACTGGCATATCGATCAATCTATCATTCCGCTGCAAGTTGATGCAGAGACTCAAGCTAAGCTTGATAAAATTTATAACCAAACTTTAGCAAGAACCTACGTTAATTCCAGCGGTGAGCGTATTATGCTTTCGATTGCTTATGGTGGAGACCAAAGTGATAATCTGGCGGTACATAAACCAGAAGTCTGTTACTATTCGCAAGGATTTGAAATAAATAATATTTTTCAGGATAAACTGACTACTATATACGGAAGCCTACCTATCAAACGATTATCGGCAATCAAAGGAAATCGGATTGAACCCATTACCTATTGGATGACTATCGGAGATCGAGCGGTAATGCCAGGGATTGAACAGAAACTGCGGCAATTGCGTTATGGATTAACCGGCAATGTGCCCGATGGCATGCTAGTGAGGATATCTTCCATCTCATTTGATGAACGTAAAGCCTATTATTTACAAGATAAATTTATTAAGGATTTATTGCCAATGGTGAATATTTCTCAGCGTATCAGGTTGATTGGAGCTTTTGATGCATGAGTGTGGTCATCAGACAAATGAACAATAAATATATCCTGCAGGCAGTTTTGCACTTTACTGTTCACTATTTGGCATCTTAGAAATGTTGATGTGATAAATATTTCAATCTGCCCGATGAATTTGTTGGTATCAAATAGAATTTAGAATAATTCCTGCTTGAGTAGTTTTCGCTTGAGGATGGCTGTGAGCTTGCTAGCTATTTTTTTATCCATTTTATCAATGTCTTGATTAATTAGAGTGAAAATTCCTTACCTGCAAATATCTAATAGTTATTCCAATTATAAAGCAGTCCCTGCTGTAATTCTGCTGATGAGTGTTTTGGTTTTATCGGTAGTAAGTGGAGTGCTGGCAGCATTTGGAAATGTCATTCTTCTGATTGCTTTGCTGGGCTTATATGGGAGTGTTTTTGTAATTGCCGCTCCCACTACTTGGACGGTTTGGATTATTTTCATAATGGTGTTCCTGATCAGCGGACCAAGTGCTTATTTCATACGTTTCACCCAGCTGCAGTGGTTTACCGTTCTGGTAAGTGCAGCATTAATTCTGCCTTTAATACTTCACATTTTGCATAGTAGAAGAAATATCTTATATTCTTCAACTTCGAAAGATCTAATACTTCCCGCTTTTTTTCTTTTACTGGTGATTTTTTCTACTATTATAGACCGTCCTCAATTTGCTGATTTTGTGAATGCATCACGTCATTATTTTCTGATGTGGCCATTAATGCTGATCTTTATGTTTGGGTTAATTCCCGAAAAAGTGGTAGAGCAAATTTGGAAAGCGCTTCTGGTTGTGGCAGTTGTACAATTCCCCATGGCGCTTTATCAATATATCTTTGTTTCTCAGAAGAGTACGCGTCTTTCACCTTTTGATGCAGTTGTAGGAACATTCCCCGGCAATATTTCTGGTGGAGGAGACAGTGCTGGTATGGCTATCTTGTTGTTAATCACCATACTACTGACGATTGCCTTATGGAGAGAGAAAAAAATCTACGGCAGATGGGCGATTTTAATAATTTCGACAGGAATAGGTACGTTGGCCTTGGCAGAAGTCAAGTTACCTGTAATGTTGCTACCGATTGCAATTGGTTTGTACTACCGCAAGGAAATATTAAGGCGACCTGTAGAATCAATTACGATTGTAATTGCGGTAATTGTAATTATGAGTGGAATATTATTAATGTATGAGAAGCTTCATTATGGAGGCGGATCGGCAGATGCATTCAGTGCGAATAGACCCCCCCCTACAATTTATGAGCATATTAGCAGGGCATTGGATCCAGAAAGCGAATCAGTAGAATTGGGTCAAAAGGGGCGGGTTAGTCTTTTGATAAACTGGTGGGATATGAATGTGAAAAGTGGCGATATCCAACATAGTTTGTTCGGTTATGGAATGGGCTCGACTCATACGAGTAAACTGGGTGTGGGAGAATTGGCCAGTCGAATCCCTTATCAAATTAATACAACCACCACCATTATTTTATTATGGGAAACGGGTATCCTTGGCCATTTGGTTTTTTTCCTTATACTCTTATTAGGCGCTCGGACTTCAGAGCTGGCAGCGAAACACGAAGCTATTCCGGATATTCATCGCATATTGCTTAGGGTTGGTGCAGTCGGTTTAATTATTTTGATTTTTATGCTGCCCTATAAGAATGTACATCTTTATTCTAATCCAACTCAGTTTCTGATGATGTTTATGCTGGGGCAAGCAGCTTATTGGTCTATTTTTATTAAAAAGTTAAATTTAAAAGTGGCGCATTGAAAATTAATCTTTTCAGATGTCGGGCTATTTTCTAACTGCATTATGATTTAGATAAAAAT
>JAMWZW010000012.1 GCA_024281995.1 Nitrosomonas sp. | reverse complement strand
TTCATTTACATGTATGTCCGGAAAGAAGCTCTATTATCTTCGCAGATTGAAGGGACACAATCGAGCTTTTCCGATCTTCTGATCCATGAAAGCGAAGCAGCCCCCGGCGCACCTTCTGAAGAGGATGTTCAGGATGTTTCCAATTACATAGCGGCGCTGAATCACGGTCTGGAACGTATGCGTGGCGGATTCCCATTATCCCTGCGCCTGATCCGGGAAATTCATGAAATCCTGCTTTCAAAAGGACGTGGCTCCACCAAAATGCCTGGGGAGTTTCGCCGGTCGCAAAACTGGATCGGCGGCCCACGGCCTTCAAAAGCTCGGTTTGTTCCCCCTCCACCGGAACGGCTGGAAGAATGCCTCGGCGCTTTCGAAAAATTCCTTCATGCAGATGATGATGGTTTGCCGGTTCTCATTCGCGCCGCGCTGGCCCATGTGCAGTTTGAAACCATCCACCCATTTCTGGATGGTAATGGTCGCGTTGGGCGTTTGCTCATTACGTTGCTTCTGTGTGCCGATGGCGTTCTGAAAGAGCCAATTCTTTATCTCTCGCTCTGGTTCAAGACTCGGCGGGATGAGTATTACGATCAGTTGCAATACATCCGCGACACCGGGGATTGGGAAGAATGGGTTGGTTTTTTCCTGCGCGGTGTCATTGAGACCGCCGATCAGGGCGTAGCTACGGCCAAGCGCATTCTTGACTTATTCGATGCAGACCAGCGCAGGGTCGACACGGCTCTCGGCAAAGCTGCGCCATCGGCTCTGAAGATACTTGCGCATATGCGGAAAAAACCGGTCATTGCCCCGAAAGATTTGGTCATTCCACTGGGACTTACCATGCCCACGATCAATACAGCCCTCCAGCATCTGGAGAAAGCCGGAATCGTGCAGGAAATAACCGGTCGTCAGCGCGACCGGCTGTTTGCGTACAAGACTTATCTTTCCATCCTGGCAGAAGGCACAGAGCCATTGCCGTAACAACTATCTCTTAAAAATAATAGAAATTTACAGAGTAATGTCTACCTAAATTACAAGCCTATAAGAAAATAAAAATGTATTTCACGGATATATTCCGCGCAAAAAGCGCATGAATCTATAAAACATAAGTTTTTCTAAACTGAATCACCATAACATAATGGAAAATAAAAGAAAGTATGTCGCCACAGAAGACTCTTTAGATTTTTCTGAAACAGTGGCCAATGCTCTCGGCATCCCCTTTGACAAAAACCAAACAAAAGCAAATGCCTATAAATTATATGATCTATACTACAAAGATATATCTCTGGTTCTTCCTGAAGAAACACGCGACTGCC
This sequence comes from Nitrosomonas sp., assembly GCA_024281995.1. Lineage (GTDB taxonomy): Bacteria > Pseudomonadota > Gammaproteobacteria > Burkholderiales > Nitrosomonadaceae > Nitrosomonas. The sequence goes on along the minus strand of JAMWZW010000012.1, from coordinate 94,505 downwards.
GGTTTGATAATTTTGCCTCAGGTAATTTTGTTGCCTTTGCCGATCAGAGAAAAACATACCGCACATTAATATCGATCAACAGTGGTCAATGTTTTTTCTGGACGCAAAATATCCTAGCGTGCGTCAGAACATTTCACGTATTAGCTGAAGAAGAAGCACATCAGAATGCCATTATTTTTAAGGAAAATTTAGAAACCTTTAAAAATCCTCTGTCACATGAAACAATACGTAAAAAGATGAAACCATTCATAATGAAGTATGTAGAAATACTGCCAATTGCCAATTTACTAACAATGTGCATGTTTGGCTTTATACTTTGCCACGAACTGGCTCATCATAATCTTGGACATCTTTATGAAATTCCGCATAAACAGCAGGAGTTAGATGCAGACACACAAGGATTTCAGTATTTAAAACGTGTAAGTCATCAGTTTGAACAGCTGGAATTTCTGAAAATCCCACCGAATATGCTGGGTGCTCCGTAATCGCAATGATCTATTTGCAAGCACTTGAAGCACTTGGAATCATTTCCGCTTCCGGGGATACACACCTTCTGTACCCAGAGAACTCAGAATCTTTACGAACAATTCAATAAGGTTGCTGATGAAGAAGCACGATATTTATATAATGGTCTTCGGCTAAGCTGTTGAGATTTCGTCGATGAAATGAGTAAGATGAAAAATCCCAGCCAGTAAGCTTCTGTATCTGGAGCTATTTTTTAATTCCAACTTTTTGTCTTGCAAGAGCAATAAAATAGATCCTGGGGATAATCTGTCCCAATGATCTCCCACCTCAAAATCAAAACTTACCTTGACGTTTCTCGCTGATGCTTGCTGAAGAGTCTTTCTAATTTCAACAGCCAAATCAACACTGCGACCAAACTCATACGCGCATTGATAAGCCAGGCGGCCTCTCTTGTCTTGTAATAAAAAATCACAGTCTTCAACTTCTAATAACATATAGGCAAAATCAGGATGGACAGCATGTGCACAAGTCTCATGCAAAGCTGTTTTTCCACTGACAGGATGCTGGAAGTTTACTGGCAAGCCAGCTTCGATATATGCCTTCCCATAGGGAACATCGTTATATCCAGCAGCCTCAAAAAAGGCACAAGTAGACCTGCTCAGAGGCCTCATTGATAAGATTGTACTAACGCCCAAAGCGTCAGGAACAGAATACGCCATCGACCTGCATGGCGACCTTGCCGGAATTTTGACAGTTGCGGCAGGCAAGCAGCAAAAGATTAGCGATTACGATCCTTTGTTGCAGCAAGTCAAAATGATGACCGAATCAGGTGATCAAAAACATGGTTGGCAGGAAGATTCTAATGCTGACGAAATTTCCTCGAAAGAGGATTTGTCAGACAAGAACGAGATGGTTAACCTAAATGCACGTTCATCCCGTAAATCTGAACTTGCTGAAAAGCCGCATGAAACGGCGATTCTCAGCAAGGATAAGATGGTTGCGGGGGCAGGATTTGAACCTACGACCTTCGGGTTATGAGCCCGACGAGCTACCAGGCTGCTCCACCCCGCGTCAAAGAAGGAAGTATAGCACAAGCTTGGTTATACAGGTCAATCAAAGTCTTTTGCTGCTTAACATCTCTTTTGAGAAAAATTACAAAAGAACATGCACATGCTGAAGAAAAAGAAAGAAGAAAATCATGATTAATTTGTAATGGATATGAGAATTACAATTCAAGCGGTCTATAAACAACTTTTTAGAGCTACCGGTAGTACATCCTATAAGGCAATCGAAAACATTTGATTTAGTGCTTTCATAAAATCAACTATGTCGATATTGAGGAAAATCAAGAATGAAATTCCTCCATCATGTTATACCTACGGTAAAATATAACTAATTTACAATAGTACTCTTTCATAAACGTTACAGTCATTATTTGAATGATTCGAAAATAGTCGAAATCACACAAGTTTGAAATATCTGACCGCACCTATTTCCAGCATTAAACTAAAATCGGGAGCTTGCATGAACACACCACAAGTCAAAGAATTTTTGATTAATCTTCAAGATAACATCGTCAAGGGGCTTGAACAAATTGACGGTAAAACATTTAAGCGTGATCGATGGGATAGGCCGGAGGGTGGCGGCGGTATGAGTAGCGTTATTGAAGAAGGCAACGTACTGGAACGTGGGGGTGTGAATTTCTCGCATGTGTATGGCGCAGGATTACCTGCTTCCGCGACCGCTGCTCGTCCTGAGCTAGCCGGCCGCTCATTTGAGGCGATGGGCGTATCTTTAGTATTGCATCCTCGCAATCCCTATGCGCCGACAGTGCATATGAATGTACGTTTCTTTGAAGCAAGTAAGGAAGGTGCCGAACCGGTGTGGTGGTTTGGTGGCGGGATGGATCTCACACCTTATTATGGCTACGCTGAAGACGCGATACATTTCCACCAAAGCTGCAAGAACGCATTACAGCCATTTGGCGATGATTGCTATCCGCGTTTGAAAAAATGGTGTGATGAATATTTTTATTTAAAGCATCGCAAAGAACCACGTGGCATAGGCGGTGTTTTTTTTGATGATTTGAATCAACCGGATTTTTCCACTTGCTTTAACCTTACTCAGCGTGTCGGTGAGCATTTTCTAGCCGCTTATCTGCCCATTCTGGAAAGGCGTAAAGATACTTCATACGGTGATCGCGAACGTGATTTCCAGGCTTATCGGCGCGGTCGATACGTCGAATTTAATCTGGTCTGGGATCGCGGCACACTCTTCGGTTTGCAAACGGGGGGACGTACAGAGTCCATATTGATGTCATTACCGCCCATTGTTAAATGGCGTTACGATTGGAAACCTGTAGCAGGTAGCGCTGAAGATAAATTGTATACGGACTTTCTAATCGCTAAAGACTGGGTATGACTGCGTTGTTTGATGTTCGAGTCGCACTAATAAAATCGGATAATCCGTGTGAGTAATAAGTTATCGCTTAATAATCAAATCCTGCTAGGCGTCGTGACAGGCGCAATATTGGGTTTCTGGTTGATGATGCTGGGGCGGGAATCGCAAATCACGCAAAGTGGATTGTATATTGCCAAATTGGTGGGTACATTATTTACTGATTTATTGCGGATGGTATTGATTCCACTGGTTTTTACATCGATCGTTGTCGGCGTGGCCAATCTACGGTTACACCGGCAAATGAATCGTGTCTGGCAGGTGGCGCTCATTTTCTTTGTGTCGACGATGGCGCTTGCCGTCTTGGTGGGATTAACGGCTGCGAATATATTGCAGCCCGGTAGCGGACTGCAAATAACGATGTTTCAGGATGCCATGCAAGATTTTCGAGTGACACAGATGTCGCTATCCGATTTTTTTGCACACTTCCTGCATTCGTTGTTTCAGAATCCGATCGCCGCGTTAGCGCAAGGTAACGTGCTGGCAGTGGTGATATTTGCATTATTACTGGGTATTGCCTTGGTTGTTGGCGGGGAGCGCTATCGCAACATATTGATCCTAATGCAGGAATTCCTGGAATTGATACTCATGCTGGTGGGTTGGATTATGCGTCTGGCGCCATTCGGCATTATGGCATTAGTGCTGCAATTAGTGGCTGCACAAGATACCGGCTTGCTGGAAACATTGTTCAAATTCGTAGCGATTGTACTGGGCATTACATTGTTACATGGCATCGTAGTCTTGCCTTTAATTCTTTACCTCACTACCGGCATAACACCTTTTAAATTCTGGCGGGGCGGGCGGGAAGCCCTCATTACGGCATTTGCTACCAGTTCCAGTGCAGCAACATTACCGGTTACCTTACGCTGCGCTGAACAACATCTGCATGTTAAGCGCGATGTTGCAGGTTTCGTGATTCCTTTGGGTGCTACTATGAATATGGATGGCACGGCACTTTATGAAGCAATTGCCGCTTTGTTCATCGCTAATTTGATAGGAATGGAACTCAGCCTGTCGCAACAGATGGTTGTGTTTATAACCGCCATGCTTGCAGCAATTGGGGCGCCAGGCATTCCCAGTGCTGGCATGGTGACGATGGCTGTGGTACTGCAATCGGTTGGACTGCCGGTTGAAGCAATCGCCATTTTGTTGCCTGTTGACCGCATATTGGATACGGTGCGAACGATGGTAAATGTGGAAGGCGATCTGATTGGCAGTCTAGTAGTACAGAAATGGGTCAAACAATCCGAGTCAAATTAATAGCAGATAATCACTCAGATCAATTCGTCATCACGAAAATGCTGTTGTATCTCCAATACCTTATCGACATTACTAATCAGTGCTTCTACACAATCACGATCCAGTTTTGAGTTGGACATTTTCCGCAGTACGGCAAAAGCTTCCTCGTTACTCCACGCCGCTTTATAAGAACGGCGCGAGGTCAATGCATCAAACACATCAGCCACGGCACTGATGCGTGCTTCGATAGGAATTTCTTCACCCTTTAAACCCTTAGGATAACCGCTGCCATCGATGGCTTCATGATGATATTCGGCAATATTGCGTAAAATATCAACATGGCCAAATGTGCCTAAACTGAAATCCTTAAGCACGGAATCGATAATTTCGCGACCTTTCTCCGGGTGAGTTTTCATAACATCAAACTCGTTGTCATTTAGTTTGCTGGGTTTACGCAGAATATTATCGGGAATGCCAATCTTGCCGACATCGTGCATCGGTGAAAATAAAAAAATATGTTCAATCTGCTCATCAGAGATTTTATAAGATGCAGCGAGTTTGCGTGCGATCAAACGGGCATAGTGGGCCGTCCGATCAATGTGTGAACCGGTTTCAAGATCACGGTAATGTGTCATGCTGCGCGCCGCGCGCACTGCAGCAAGCAAGGTGCGTATGGCCGTTAACTCATTAATCACCATAAGTGCGATGAGATGGCCATAAATGTCGATCTGGCGCAAAGTGGCGAGTGTAAAAGGGTGTTCTTGTAACGAATTAAAAAACAGAAAGCCAATGAAAGCGCCACTTTGATAAAGTGGCATCGTATAGCTGGATCTATAGCCTCGAGCCGCGATGCGCTTGGTATGTTCATGCGTGCCATGCGAGAAAATATTAAGATCCTGTACCAAGCGTGGACGGCGATGCTCGATGATGGTGCGTAATGAAGGCGCCGCGCTCAGCGGTGCTTCGTAAGTGGTTACCGGATTGTCACTGCCTTCCGTGCTATGCGTGTAAGTTTTTAGCATCTCAGTTTGCTCGTCAAAAAGTGCAATCGCCAGGCGGTCTATAAAGGAAAAATCCTGACGAATCACTTGGTGCAGGAAGCGCAGCTTTTCAGTCAATGGCAAGTTCTCATGTAAATTAGCCAAAGTATCCTGATGCGTAAAAAGGTCTTCTTCCTTTTCCATAAAACTCCCTCAGCTAATGATTATCGTGTTCCGCCATATCCCAAAATTTATTAAGATTTATGGTTCATAGGGTAAATAGGCAGGTGACAATTTTTAATAAATGATGCAGGTTTTTTTAATTCTATAACGATTTATTACTCTAGGGAGGTAAAAATAACCGAGTCATTCAATCGAGAAACACTGCAACACATTCCAATTTATATTCCTTTGCGGTGCCATGCGGCAATTTGCCGCGCGACAATTTGTCACATTTTCAAAAGAAATTATCCTCCTTACAATTTACTCAGCGTGGTTGACTAATACTAAATAGATAGCAAACACCACGATGATAACACTCACTATATTTTTCTGACGTAAACAGAGGAGATTGTGAAGCGCTTGAAAAAACATCATGCGCTTGCATTAAGCTTATGAAAATACCAAAACGACTAGAACCCCTCATCGAAGAAGGTATGATTGATGATGTATTGTGTCAATTAATGACCGGCAAAGAAGGCATGATTTACATGGTACGCTGCGGTAACGATATTCGCTGTGCTAAGGTATATAAGGAAACTAACAAACGCAATTTTCTATCGCGATTTTCTTATATTGATGATCGCAGGGTTAAAAATAGCAGACGCACCCGAATCATGGAAAAGTTGAGTCATTCTGAGCAACAATTACACGAGGAAGCATGGCAATCGACTGAAGTCGATATGTTATGTCGCCTTGAAACTTCCGGTATACGAGTTCCTAAGTTCTATAATTTTTTTGCCGGTGTATTGCTCATGGAACTTATTACAGATTCAGAAGGAAATGTAGCTTCACGTTTGAGTGATTTAATACTGACACCAAAACAAGCACGTGAATATCATCGAATACTCATCAAACAGATTGTAAAAATGCTCTGTGCCGGAATTGTACACGGTGATTTATCACAATATAACGTGCTCGTAGGCAGCAGTGGCCCAGTAATTATCGACTTACCCCAGGCGGTTAGTGCGGCTAATAATCACTCGGCTCGTACCATCATCAAACGTGATGTAGATAATTTAACGGCTTACTTCAGCCGATTTTGTCCAGAGCTGGCAAAAACCGATTATGCTACCGAAATATGGTGTTACTATCAGCGCGGGCAACTGCCTTACGCTATTTTAAGCGGGAATACGCATCACTTGGAGCAAGAAAAATCCGTACCTGTAAATATTAGTGATGTGCTACAAATTATCAATGAGGTAATAAAAAAGGAAATGGCATGGCAACGGCATAAGCAAACCAGATTGATTAGCCATTTGTCACAATGCTGAACTGGAGCCCAGATAGGTCGGCATTGCCTTTAGTCACGTATGTTCATACCCGCAAACATTCAATTTTGTCGCCTAGCCAGCGTTCAATATGTTGTTGCACTAACTCCGGATAGTCGTTAAGCATTTTATCCGCTGCTGCATGTGTTGCTGAAAGAAGCGCTTTATCTTGCTCTACATCGGCAAAACGCAACATGGGTACGCCACTTTGCCGCGCTCCAAGAAATTCACCAGGTCCTCTTAATAATAAGTCCTGGCGAGCAATTTCGAAACCATCGGTATGCTCAAAAATGATTTTGAGCCGCTTGCGGGCAATTTCCGACACAGGTTGTTGAAACATTAAAATACAAACGCTGGCTTCCGAACCCCGTCCGATTCGCCCACGCAATTGATGCAATTGCGATAATCCCATGCGTTCGGCATTTTCTATTATCATCAAGGATGCGTTGGGAACATCAACTCCTACCTCAATCACGGTAGTAGCGACTAGCAATTGCGTTTCGCCTTGCTTGAACGCATGCATGACTGCGGCTTTCTCCTGCGTTGTTAAGCGGCCATGCACAAGGCCAATATTTAAATGCGGAAAAACTTTGCATAAATTGCCATGCGTTTCCACCGCAGTTTGTAATTGCAGCGTTTCCGATTCTTCGATCAACGGACACACCCAATATACTTGTTTTCCTTGCTCGCAAGCATGGCGTATGCGTGTGATGATTTCATCACGACGATCGTCAGCGACTAATTTGGTTAGTATCGGAGACCGTCCGGGTGGCAGCTCATCGATAATCGATACATCGAGATCGGCAAAATAACTCATAGAAAGTGTGCGTGGTATCGGAGTTGCACTCATCATGAGCTGATGCGGAACTCTATCGGAGCACAATCCTTTCAGTCGTAAGGCTAAACGCTGATGCACGCCAAACCGGTGTTGCTCATCGATAATCGCCAACCCTAATTGATGAAACAATACTTGATTTTGAAATAACGCATGTGTCCCGACAGCCAACTGTACACTACCTAGCGCAATGTCATCTAATACCGCTTGTTTTTGTTTCTTTTTTTGGCTGCCGGATAGCCAGGCAATGCTTATTCCTAGTGGTTCAAACCATGCAACGAGCTTTTGATAATGTTGCTCTGCAAGGATTTCAGTCGGTGCCATGATAGCTGCTTGGAAGCCATTCTCGATTGCTTGCAATGCCGCCAAAGCGGCGACGATGGTCTTGCCGCTGCCGACATCGCCTTGCAATAAACGTTGCATGGGATGCGCAGCGCCCAAATCACGGCTGATTTCAGTGAATGCTTTGATTTGTGCGGCTGTCAGTTTGAATGGCAGTTGCGCTAAAAATTGTTGCGTTAATTTGTTAACCGGTGCAAGTACTGGCGCAGCATGACTGCGACGCTGCCGGTAATGCAAGCGCATTGATAGTTGCTGTGCCAACAACTCGTCGAACTTGATACGTTGCCAAGCCGGATGCGTTCGTAACTGCAATGCATCAAGCGATGCTTCGGGCGGCGGATTATGCAAGCATGTCACGCTGTCTTGAAAACTTATCAAACGATATTGATTAAGGATCATGCCCGGCAAAGTCTCAGCTAGTGCTTGTAAAGTCTGTGGACTCTGCAGAACTTGCTTGATCAATTTGGCTAAAATTTTCTGTGTCAGACCTGCAGTGGTAGGGTAAATTGGGGTCATTGTTTCGGCCAATGATTCTCCTTCGTGCACGATGCGGCACTTGGGGTGCACCATTTCTGCGCCAAAAAAACCATTGCGAATTTCTCCCAAAAGCCGTACTCGCTTACCCACTGCATAGGTTTTAATCTGACTGGAATAAAAATTCAGAAAGCGCATTGCCAAAATGCCGCTACTGTCTTCAACCTGACAAACCAATTGTCGTCGAGGCCGAGCAATCACTTCAGTGTTAACGATCACGCCTTCTACCTGCACCGTTTGTCCTCGAGGGGCATCGGCAATCAGAAACAAATGGGTTTCATCTTCATAGCGAATCGGAAAATGCAATAGCAAATCCAGCTCGGTACGAATGCCTAAGCGGGATAATTTCTCTCGCACCGCGGTACCGATGATCATGCTACGTTGAAATTATCCCGCATTAACCAATTAACCGAATTGCAATGATTACACTACCATGATTGCATCCATTTCCACCAATGCGCCACGCGGCAGCGCGTTGACACCAATTGCAGCACGAGCCGGATAGGGTTCGCTAAAATGACTCGCCATAATCTCATTGACCAGAGCAAAATTATTGAGATCGGTTAGAAATATATTCAATTTGACAATATCATTTAAGCTCCCGCCGCTTGCTTTTGCCACGGCTTTCAAATTGGAAAATACTTGTTGAATTTGTGCCTCAATATCATCGGCCATTTGCATGTTTATGGGATCCAATCCGATTTGTCCCGATAAATACACGGTACTGCCCCCGTTCACGCGAATCGCCTGCGAATAGGTACCGATTGCCTGCGGCGCATCGACCGTATGGATTATTTGCTTTGTCATTTTTTCTCCTAATGAATTTACTCAATATTTTTTGTTCGATATAGTAGGCACCCGTAAACAATATCTGCAATCTGCTACTGTGTAATGATGCAGTGAACTTTGGCGCAATTCAACTCAACAAGAATTTTGCAAATTTTTATTAAATTTCATACGTAATGCAAAAACTGATCATTCAAGGCGGTACACCGCTCATCGGCGAAACAGTCATTTCTGGGGCAAAAAATGCGGCATTGCCTGTTTTATGTGCCGCGCTTCTGACTAAAGAATCTTTAGAAATTAACAATGTTCCGGCACTTCAGGACATTACTACTATGCTGTCTTTGCTCAAACAAATGGGCACAGATATTACAACAGATAGTGCATCTCAGGTTATCTTATCAGCTACCGCTCTGACCCATCTTGTTGCGTCTTATGAAATGGTTAAAACCATGCGTGCAGCGATTCTGGTATTGGGTCCTCTCCTTGCTCGTGCGGGAGAAGCCAACATTTCATTACCCGGCGGGTGTGCGATCGGATTACGGCCAGTCGATCAGCATATCAAAGGTCTACAAGCAATGGGTGCAGTCATCAATATCAAACATGGCTATATTCATGCCGAGGCAAAGAAACTGCATGGTGCGCGTATTGTATTTGACATTGTCACGGTAACCGGAACGGAAAATCTAATGATGGCGGCAACGCTGGCGCAGGGGACAACAATCCTTGAAAACGCTGCTCGAGAACCTGAAATTGTTGATCTTGCCAATTGCTTGAATGCAATGGGTGCAAAAATTCACGGCGCCGGTACCGATATCATTGTAATTGAAGGCGTACCGACACTACATGGCGCAAAACATACCGTCATGCCGGACCGGATTGAGACAGGTACATTTTTAGTCGCAGCTACGGCTACTGGTGGAAAAATCTATCTGAAAGAGACAGGCGCCCATTTACTTGATGCTGTGCTTGATAAGCTATCTGAGGCTGGTGCTGAAATTCACGCCGATAAGAATTGGATTTATTTGAAAATGCACACCAAACCCAAATCTGTCAATCTACGCACTGCTCCTTATCCGGCTTTCCCGACTGACATGCAGGCCCAATTTATGGCATTGAATTGTATCGCCAACGGTACAGCCATTATTACCGAAACAATCTTTGAAAATCGACTCATGCATGTGCAGGAGTTAAAACGCATGAATGCCAATATTGAAGTGGAGGGTAACGCCGCAATTATATATGGTGCGCAATTGGATGGCGCCCATGTCATGGCAACTGATTTACGTGCTTCAGCTAGTCTTGTAATTGCTGGCCTCATTGCCCAAGGCGAAACAATCATCGACCGCATTTATCATCTTGATCGCGGCTATGAACACTTAGAAAAAAAATTATCCGCACTTGGCGCTCATATTAAACGTATCGATTAATAAAAGAAAAAGGCCTTTGAGAAACCAAAGGCCTTTAGATAAAGTAGTAAAAACTTGTCAGAATGCTGTGCTTATAACTTTGCTAAATTGTAGCTGACAACAACGGTAGCAATTTTTTTATTCAATCCCATGACTGGAATGACAAGTATTTTTTTACCATCCACATCAGATTTAACTGATATTTTTTGTAAGCCAAGGATTTCCTTAGGATAAAGTTCGGCAGCTTTTGCTTCTTCAAGTCGTTTATCCGTTGAAACCAATAATTGACCTTCTTCATTAATCAGTACTACTCTTTCGGTATCTCTCATTTTGACGATTTCGCTTAGATACTGGTCAATTTGATCAAGATTGTTACGAATCAGCTCGCTACGTACTGCCCACGATAAAACCTGCCCAAAACGTTCCTCTTCTTTGATGTATTGCTGATCGGCGTATTCTCTGGCTTGTTGCGTGATCAAAACGCGTTCATGCTCAAGTTTCTTGGCCATGTTAGATTCCACTTTACTAACTGCAATGGTTTTCCATGCAAAGAGTAATACGATAAGCCCAACAAGCACCGCAATATATTTGGTAGGTAATTGCGCTGGAATTTTATCAAACCATTCAAATTTGCCATCAAACATTGAAAAAAAAGTGTCAGCTTTCGATTGCTCATTTTGATTTTGCTTGTTTCGATCCGCCATAAAATAACTCCTTGTGTAGATGATGTAACAGAGGAAAGCCGAATTATCCACTAAACATAAGCGAAGTAAAAGTAAAACCTAGCAATTAAATCACCTCATTGTTGCTTTACAGTCGAAATCTGCTTGGAATGATTAGCATTATTGAAGGTATTTAATAAAACGCGCATATTTAACAAAAAGGGTTACAGCAATTACTAAAAAATGGCGGCATTCTATATTTGACCGAGCATTATGTTTATAATCACTTCATTACCAAGTAAAAACGAGAAATAAGAACAACAAGATGAGTAACGATTCAGCATTCGAACAAGATCAACAACAAAAAAGTGACAAAAAAAATTGGTCGGGACGATTCAATGAGCCTGTTTCAGAGCTGGTAGAACGCTATACAGCATCGATTAACTTTGATCAACGTCTTGCCGAGTACGATATTCAAGGGTCATTAGCGCACGCAAAAATGCTTGCAGCGCAGGGAATTATCAGTAACGAGGATTTAACTGCGATTGAACAAGGGTTGCATCAAATTCGCAATGAAATTCTTAATCACCAGTTTATCTGGTCGCAGCAGCTTGAGGATGTTCATTTGAATATCGAAAAACGTTTAACCGTACTCATCGGCGATGCTGGCAAGCGATTACATACCGGGCGCTCGCGCAATGATCAGGTAGCTACAGATATTCGCTTATTTTTACGTGCTTCAATTGATAACATCATCAACTTAATTAAAGCCATGCTACAGGCCCTTGTCAACCTGGCGCAACAGCATATTCACACCGTTATGCCTGGATTCACACATTTGCAGGTAGCGCAGCCGATATCTTTCGCTCATCACTTGATGGCTTATTTTGAAATGTTAAAACGCGATATCGAAAGACTGATTGACTGCCGCAAACGTGTAAACCAACTCCCTCTGGGCGCTGCCGCATTGGCTGGCACCAGTTATCCGATTAATCGGGAACTGGTTGCACAAATACTTGGCTTTGAAGGAGTTTGTAAGAACTCGCTGGATGCGGTATCTGACAGGGATTTTGCCATTGAATTCTGTGCTTGTGCGGCTGTAATTATGACTCATCTATCGCGCATGTCGGAAGAATTCATTTTATGGATGAATCCTTTATTCGGCTTTATCCAATTGGCCGATCGATTCTGCACAGGTTCGTCCATCATGCCACAAAAAAAGAACCCGGATGTTCCTGAACTGGTGCGCGGCAAAACCGGCCGCATTAATGGTCATTTGGTTGCATTGCTGACATTGATGAAAGCGCAGCCGCTGGCGTATAACAAAGATAATCAAGAAGACAAAGAACCATTGTTTGATACTGTAGATACGCTAACGGACACGCTTCGAATTTATACTGACATGCTCGCAGGCATTCAGGTTAATCAAGAGGCCATGCGCCAAGCAGCACTACAGGGTTATGCGACCGCCACTGATTTGGCCGATTATCTGGTCAAAAAAGGTATTCCTTTCCGCGATGCCCATGAAGTAGTAGCCAAAACAGTACAATTTGCCGAACAGCAAGGCTGCGATCTCAATGACCTTGAATTAAGTGAGTTGCAGCAATTTTCATCACATATTGAGCCCGATATTTTTGCCAATTTAACGCTGGAAGGCTCGATGGAAAGCCGCAAACATACTGGTGGAACTGCATCCCATCAAGTGCAAACGGCTATTAATGAGGCCAAACAATGGCTATGTTAGCCAGCAAATACAGCAAAAATTTTCGTTTGTATGACTAACATAGAAGCCTGGCACGACATCGGTGCACAAATCTCAGCAACTACCAATAGCCAATTCTCAGTTAAAGAAAGTCATCCTATCGGCGGTGGTTGTATCAATCAGGCGTACTGCATCAGCGACAATGAACAACGTTATTTTGTTAAATTAAATACGCCAGACGAACTCCGAATGTTTGAAGCCGAAGCGGCCGGTTTAATGGAAATTTACCAATCGCATACTTTGCATATTCCTATGCCGGTTTGTTATGGGCTCAATAAAGAGTATGCTTGGCTCGTTCTCCAATATATCGACATCGATAAAGCTAGCCGTGGCAACGCAATAGATTTGGGATTAAAACTGGCCGCCATGCATCGTACTACCGCCAAGCATTTTGGCTGGACTCGCAATAATACGATTGGAAAAACTACGCAAATCAATACTCCTTCTTCAAATTGGATTGAATTTTGGCGCACTCAGCGCTTAGCTTATCAGCTAGAGCTCGCTAAAATTAACGGCTTTAATGGCAAACTGCAAACACTAGGAGAACAACTGCTCAGCGATCTGGATAAAGTAATAACATCATCACCAGTACCTTCGCTAGTGCATGGCGATTTGTGGAGTGGCAATTATGCTTTTGACACTATGAATAACCCGGTTTTATTTGATCCTGCTGTATATTATGGTGACCGTGAAGTTGATATTGCAATGACTGAGCTTTTCGGTGGCTTTTCAGCAGATTTTTATTCTGCATATCGACGCGATTATCCGCTGGATTCGGGGTATAATATCCGCAAAATAGTCTATAATCTTTATCATATTCTGAATCATTTGAACCTTTTTGGCAGTAGTTATCGCCATCAAGCCGAACACATGATGAATATTTTACTTGCTGAAATTCGCTAATAAACATTGGGTAATACTGTCCACTCAAATGCTGTGCAAAAGCTGTCTGTTTATTTCTTTGGTTTATTCTGGTTGCTATAGTTACTCATGACCAAATATGTTTTTGTTACTGGCGGTGTTGTTTCTTCCTTAGGAAAAGGCATAGCAGCCGCATCTTTGGCAGCACTGCTTGAAACACGTGGTATTAAAGTGACTATGCTCAAACTGGATCCATACATTAATGTGGATCCTGGCACCATGAGTCCATTTCAACATGGTGAGGTATTTGTGACCGAAGATGGTGCCGAAACAGATCTTGATTTGGGTCACTACGAGCGTTTCATCAGTACACGCATGACCCGGCATAATAACTTTACAACCGGTCAGATCTACGAAAGTGTAATCCGCAAAGAAAGGCGCGGCGATTATTTAGGCGGCACCGTCCAGGTCATCCCTCATATCACCGATGAAATAAAACGTTATATACAGGCCGGTGTCGGTGATGCACAAGTGGCAATCATTGAGATAGGCGGTACTGTAGGTGATATTGAGTCCTTGCCTTTTTTGGAAGCGATCCGCCAGATGGCCGTGCAGCATCCGCGTCAGGATACTTGTTTTATCCATCTCACCTTATTACCTTATATTGGCTCGGCAGGTGAATTAAAAACCAAACCGACGCAGCATTCTGTCAAAGAATTGCGAGAAATCGGCATACAGCCGGATGTTCTGTTATGCCGATCAGATCGCATGTTGCCTCAGGATGAACGCAGAAAAATAGCGCTCTTCACCAATGTACAAGAAGAAGCTGTGATTTCTGCAATTGATGTGGATTGTATCTATAAAATTCCAGCTTTGTTACACGAACAGATGCTTGATGAAATTATCTGTCACAAGCTGAATATCCTTGCCAAGCCTGCGGATCTAAGTGTGTGGAAAAAATTGGTTTATGCTCTCGAGCACCCAAGATATTCTGTAGATATTGCTATTGTTGGCAAATATGTCGATCTAACTGAATCTTATAAATCATTATCGGAAGCACTAATTCACGCGGGCATCCATACCGACAGTCAAATCAATATTACTTATGTGGATTCAGAGAATATCGAAAAAGAAGGTACGGATTGCCTAATTAACATGCACGCCATCTTGGTTCCAGGCGGTTTTGGCAAACGTGGCGTAGAAGGCAAGATTATGGCAATCAAATTTGCACGTACTCACCATATTCCTTATTTGGGTATTTGCCTCGGTATGCAGCTCGCTGTTATCGAGTACGCTCGCAATAAAACCCAGATGAAAGGTGCTCATAGTACTGAATTTAATCCTGACACACCCTATCCGGTCATAGGCTTGATCACTGAGTGGCGTACACGTGATGGGCATATAGAAACAAGAGACGAACATTCTGATTTTGGCGGTAGTATGCGATTGGGAGGGCAAGAATGCCTTCTGAAAATAGGCTCTCTCGCATGGAAAGCTTATGGCGCCGATAAAATTATCGAACGTCATCGTCATCGTTACGAAGTTAACAGCATTTACATTCCTAATCTTGAAAAAGCTGGACTGTATATCAGCGGTTTATCTAAAGAAGAAAAGCTGTGTGAAATGATAGAACTCTCTGAAGATGAACACCCATGGTTTCTGGGCTGTCAATTCCATCCTGAGTTTACTTCTACACCACGGCAGGGTCATCCGTTATTCAAATCTTATGTCCAAGCAGCCATTAGCTTTTCAAACAGCCGCTCAATTACCAATGATGAAAAATTACGTGCAGTACGCAATAATTTATAAATAATTTTTTCGCTTTTAATCAAAGTAATTCATTTCAAAATCGAACTTACTTACAGTTACAGCAGAAATAACACTTACAATACTTAATACAGGAAAAATGTAGCATGAGTGCAATAGTAGATGTCATTGCCCGTGAAATTCTTGATTCTCGCGGCAATCCAACCATTGAAGCAGATGTACTGCTGGAATCTGGTGTATTAGGCCGGGCATCCGTGCCTTCTGGTGCCTCCGTTGGAACCCGGGAAGCCGTAGAATTGAGAGATGGCGACGCACAACGCTACTCAGGTAAAGGCGTGCTTAAAGCGGTGGAAAATGTTAATACTGAAATTTCTGAAACCCTCATGGGCCTTGATGCTGTTGATCAGAGCTTTATAGATCAAGCACTCATGGATTTGGATGGTACAGAAAACAAATCCCGCATCGGCGCCAATGCAATTCTGGCGGTATCGCTGGCAGTTGCCAAAGCTGCTGCGGAAGAATCAGGGCTGCCACTCTACCGCTATCTGGGTGGTGCAGGATTAATGTCGATGCCGGTTCCTCTGATGAATTTGATTAATGGCGGCGCACATGCCAATAACAATATTGACATGCAAGAATTCATGATAATACCGTTCGGAATTGCCAATTTTCATGATACTGTTCGCTGTGGCGCAGAGATTTTTGCTGCACTAAAAAAACTGATCAACGAAAAACAAATGCCAACCACAGTCGGTGACGAAGGTGGTTTTGCACCCAATCTGGCTAATAATGAAGCGGCTTTGCAGCTGATGGTGCAAGCCATTGATCACGCAGGTTACCAGGCAGGTAAAGATGTCGCTATCGGCATTGACTGCGCTAGCTCTGAATTCTTCCAGGATGGCAAGTATCACCTGACATCGGATGGATTACACTTAACGCCAACGCAATTTGTTGATTATTTATCTTCATGGGTAGATAAATATCCAATTATCAGTATTGAAGATGGCATGAGCGAACATGATTGGGATGGCTGGGAATTACTCACGAATAAATTAGGAAAATCGATTCAACTCGTCGGTGATGACATATTTGTTACCAATGCAAAAATCCTGCAACAAGGGATTCAACGTAAAATTGCCAATTCCATATTGATCAAAGTCAATCAAATTGGTACCTTAACCGAAACTCTCGCGGCTATTGAGATGGCAAAATGTGCAGGGTACACTGCCGTCATTTCGCATCGCTCTGGTGAAACAGAAGATACAACGATCGCTGATATTGCGGTTGCCACGAATGCCCTACAAATCAAAACCGGTTCACTCTCTCGTTCCGATCGTCTCGCCAAATACAATCAATTACTGCGCATTGAAGAAGATTTGGGGGAATCCGCTCGTTATGCGGGTCGAAAGGCATTTTATCAACTTAAATAATGAAGCTCCTGGCTTTTGTTCTACTCGTGTTGATAGCGTTGCTACAATATCCTTTGTGGCTCGGCAAAGCGAGCTGGATAAAAGTCGGGCAAGTCGAACAAGATGTAATTGCTGCGCGTGAAAACAATTTAAAATTACAAGATCGCAATAGCATGCTTGAAGCAGAAGTTAATGATTTGAAACAGGGACTTGAGGCAATTGAGGAACGCGCACGTAGCGACCTTGGCATGGTTAAACACGATGAAATCCTGTTCCAGATTGTCAAAGGTGCACAGCCTTAATTTTGGCTAGATTGTTGAAATTGTCTTTGTTTTTCCAAGTGACATTTGGAAACAAAGCGTTGGTGTAATTTTTGACCGAGACGGTTAATGATTTCTATGCCATCCATCAGCTCGAATAGCGTGTTGCGACACCATGGAACTTCGCCATCCATTGCCTGAGCCGACTGCCATAAGCATTAACATTCTGAATGTGGTACTAATAACTCGTTGGCCTGCAGCGATGCCTGGGCATGAACAATCATTCCTGGTGATTTGTTGGAAACGGGCAAGGAAGGAGATTTAACAAAGGGATAAGTACTGTTCCGATTTATTCTGCACTTGAGTATAATCATCAGTTTCACCGTGACGATCACGTATCACTAACACGGGTATCTGTTCTTTTGATGTGCCTCGCTTGGCAGCTTTGCCGCCTCGTTTGCGTGCGGCTCTCGGTAAATGATGTTGTCCCTTAAAGAGCAGAAATACATTCGTCAGCTTGATAATGCCATTTTGTTAGTTGATGGATTGCAGGCACTCGCAGAAAACGGTGACGCCATTTAAAGCTCGTGTTCTTGGTTACTCCGCAGCTGACCGCTGCTTTACGTACACTTACTCCTTGAACCATCGCTTGTTCATAATCAAACCATTTGTCTTTGTGGCGTATTAATGCCGTGAGGGCGTTAAACATCGATCAGTGGCGGCATCGATAGCGCTGTAACTCACTTGTTCCACCGATACAGCTCTGTTCCCTGATAGGGACAAATTCGTTCATCATTTTGCCTTTGCTCAATCAATTCTATGATCGTATCAGCACCGGCTTTTCTTTCTAATCTTTCTCGAAGGAAGGGCTCAAGCAGTTCAATTACTTCCCAATCTTTGAATTCAGCTGCTTTCATGATGCATACCTCTTTTACATTCCGATGCATCTTTGGCAATTCAAAGCTATTTGCTACAGAGCGTTCAATTAGATCGACATGTATTATTGCCACATCTAAAAAGCACGCGGAAACGATTACTTGCAGGCAATTATCAAGCAGAAGTATCATAATGCGAGTTGGGTGGATAGCCAATTTGCATTAGCTGAGAATTTCCATGATTTAAGGGACTGAAATAGATCAATTAGCGTCAGCATTAGGGGACCCATCAACTTTTCCTCTCTGGAATTGGGAATGGGAGGAAAATCTATTGGGCGTTCAGATCGAATGTGGTATGCTGGTTGCAGATCAAAGCGCCACAAACGAAACGGGCGCTTCAAATAACCGTGCGATTGCGACGCCTGAACGAGAAGCGCAGATTCTTGATCAGCTTTGGAGGAAGCAGCTCAAGGGCGGATTGTAGTCCCACTCAAGGAGAAAATCGAGGAACGGCTGCTGAAGGCAAGTGGCATTATCGACGGCAAAAGCTATTGGGCGTTCAATTAGATGCTGGCGCGTAATGGCTGGCGTAAAAGCGCCACCTGAAACGGGCGCTAACCGTGTCATTGCCGCAACGAACAAGCGCAGCATCATGGAGGAAGCGCTCAAGGCGGATTGGAAAAAAAAATTTAAGGAACGAGTGGCAGATCAATTTGTAACCCTGTGGGGAAATCATCGGCCATTACGTTTGATGTTTCAGGATGAAGCCCGCTTCGGGCGTATTGCAGACACACGGGTATTGTTCGGTGCCGTCGCCCAGATCGACCAATGGTTAGTGCCATGGTAACGCAGCAATATACTTATGCTTATGGCGCGGTAAGTCCGTTGGATGGCGCTTTTGACAGTTTGGTGTTGCCTCATGTCAATACCTATTGTATGCAGATTTTCATCAATGAAATCGCTGAGCGTTATCCCAACGATAATATAGTCATGATTCTTGATGGCGCAGGCTGGCATAAAAGCAAGGATTTTCACCTGCCTGATAATATCCGTTTGTTGTTCCTGCCACCCTATTCACCTGAATTGAATCCGCAGGAACATCTGTGGGACGAACTGCGAGAAAAATACTTTCACAACCGAGTATTTGACAGTATCGATGCTCTCGAGAATCATTTGGTTACTGCGCTACACAATCTCGAAAATACTCCAGCTTTGATCAAAAGTATTACTGGGTGGAATTGGATTATTAATGCAGTTTCTATTGAGAATTAGAATTACACCTGGCTCTGGAGCAGGCGGCAGTCCTGACGCAGCAGCAACCTAAGGAAGTCTTCGTAGACCTGGGTTATCGCGGCGCAACTGTCCCGGCTGGGGTCAAGGTCTATCACCGCAAACTCAGGTGCAACATTACCGCGCGGCTGAAACGCGATATTCGGCGACGCAGCGCCATCGAACCGGTAATCGGGCATATGAAAAACGACGGCCGCCTTCGCAGAAACTGGCTGCAAGGCACAGAAGGCGATGCCTTTCATGCCATCCTCTGCGGTTGCGGACACAACCTGCGGATGATTCTGAGGAAGCTGCGGCTTCTTCTTGTCTTGATTTTCCTATGCTTGGATTGGCTACCAATCAATGATGACAGAACTAATCATCGCCTTGCTGGCGCATTGCCTGAAAATAGAATTGTTCAGGGTGGACTAATTACTGACATGATCGTACTGTAGGTATACTGGGTAAGCCCTGCTCGTAGGCTTTGAAACTAAACTTTTTGTGATGAGGTGTACCGTTAGAAAATAGTATGATTTTTGATTGAGGCAATACGACCAAGATAATTGACGCGAGACAGCCAGCGTTAATTACCATCATTAGTATATGTCCATCCTGAACTCTCTGAATAATTTTGCACCTAATTTTATGCAACTAGAAGTTAGGATGGAAAACAGGCTGCATAATCAACTCTAATATGATTAACTCAAACTCATTTGACTTGAAAATAACCGATTTGATCTTACATTAATGTTCGTTCGGTTTTCTTAATACCACGGAGTAAAAATAAATGAAAAGAATTCTGCTTTTTTTAGCAACAAACTTGGCCATCATCGTTGTTCTAAGCATTACTTTGCGCCTGCTCGGTGTTGAAAGAATCCTTGATGAACAAGGTAGTGGCTTGGATATCAATTCACTATTGATATTTGCTTTGGTATTTGGATTTGGTGGTTCATTCATATCGCTTGCTATGTCAAAATGGACAGCGAAGCGACTTACCGGTGCGCAAGTTATTGAAATGCCGCGTAATGCGCAAGAACATTGGCTCGTCACCACAGTACAACGTCAGGCTAAAGCCGCGGGCATTGGTATGCCTGAAGTCGCTGTTTATGATGCACCAGATGTCAATGCCTTTGCTACCGGTATGTCAAAAAATGACGCCTTGGTTGCAGTAAGTACAGGCTTATTAAATAGCATGAGCCAGGATGAAGCTGAAGCAGTTCTCGCCCATGAAGTCAGTCATGTTGCCAATGGCGATATGGTTACACTGGCCTTGATCCAAGGCGTAGTTAACACCTTTGTAATTTTCTTATCGCGTATCATCGGCCATACGGTCGATCGTGTGGTGTTCAGAACTGAAGAAGGTCATGGCCCTGCTTTTTGGATCACAACCATTATCGCTGAAATTGTTCTGGGTATTTTAGCCACTATTATCGTGATGTGGTTTAGTCGTCAACGGGAGTTTCGCGCCGATGCTGGTGGTGCCAGCCTCGCAGGTAGAAACAAAATGATCGCTGCCTTGCGGCGTTTACAATTAGCAAGCAAGCAAGCCCAGTTGCCCGATCAACTGGCAGCTTTTGGCATTTCGGGCGGTAAAGGCGCTGGATTAGCCCACTTATTCATGTCACATCCTCCGCTGGAAGATAGAATTGCCGCATTGGAAGCACAACGATAAGATTTTTTGTATAAATGTAAAATGCTTCATCGCTAATGGCAGGGCATTTAGTTCAGAAAGAGACTTTTGCAAAAGCCTTCCGATGAATTTTTAAGTCATTGTTTTTGATGATTAGGGCTTTTTAAACACGAGATTCTGCAAAGGTCTCTCAATCTGTATCACGGTTTACAATATACCAGTGAAGTATTTCTAAGGTATTGAATCATAATGTATTGATAACACTACGGATGGCAAAGGCGCCTAGAAAGATAATGTATTTGCCGAGGGTTTGTGACGTAGCGTCAGATATGAGGAAGTTAATCTCACTGCCAACGAATTAGCATCAGAAGTTAAACAGCCACTGGCAAAGTATTTTGGTTTTTTTATCCCATATTTTCCATTAGAAGAATTTTCTAATGGAAGCCATTAGAATAAGATGTTAAAGATAAAGCTATTTTCATGAATTAGCGTAGTTTGATTGGCGCATATTTTTCTTCCTGGGGGATTTTGTGGATTATGAGCTTCGGTTTACCAATAAAGAGATCACAGCGTGGGGTAACATGGGGTTGATGAAGCGAATGCTGGATCGGATAGGCTTTAATGCGGCTGTGGCAAGCTGTGGTTTGCCGCAACCGGGCAGTAATCGAGGTTATGCGCCGATTCAGTTGCTGTTGCAGTTCATGCTGTCGGTGTGGTGTGGCGCAAACCGATTCGAACATACGGAAGTCACACGGCATGACGCGGTGTTGAGGAGGCTGTTTGGTTTTGGGCGGATGGCGAACTTCAAGGCGATCATGCGGTTATTTGGCAAGTTTGATCAGGGCGCCAATCTGCAGATATTTGGTAAGTTGTATCGCTGGTTTTTTAGCAATCTTCACGTCGATGGACTGACGCTGGATCTGGATTCGACGGTGATGACCCGCTATGGACAGCAGGAAGGTGCGGTGCGGGGCTACAATCCGCGCAAGCGTGGGCGCTGTTCACACCATCCTTTGATGGCCTTTGTTGCGGATATCCGCATGATAGCCAATCTGTGGCTGCGCCCCGGCAACAGCCATAGCGCCAACAATGTGCTGGCATTTCTGGACGATAGTTTAGACAAATTGGGCGGCAAACGGGTAGCCGTTGCGGGCGGCAGACAGCGGCTTCAGCGATCAGGCTTTTTCTGATTGATCTGGATCGGCGTGCCATGCATTATCTGATTGCCTTGCGGCTGAATCAGCCGCTGCAAAGGGCATAGGTGGAAGAGACCGCTTGGTGGGTACTGGATGATGGTATAGAACTGATTGGGTTTGACTATCAGGCGCCAAGCTGGGATAAGCCGCGGCGGGTAGTGGGTATCCGGCAAAAGATCGATGAGCGCCCTGATGCCAAGGGCAAGCCATTGTCTTTATTTGCCGATGACCCGGTTTTTGCGCAGTACCGCTACATATGGACTTATTCTAATTCTCACTAGAAACTGCATTAATAATCCAATTCCACCCAGTAATACTTTTGATCAAAGCTGGAGTATTTTCGAGATTGTGTAGCGCAGTAACCAAATGATTCTCGAGAGCATCGATACTGTCAAATACTCGGTTGTGAAAGTATTTTTCTCGCAGTTCGTCCCACAGATGTTCCTGCGGATTCAATTCAGGTGAATAGGGTGGCAGGAACAACAAACGGATATTATCAGGCAGGTGAAAATCCTTGCTTTTATGCCAGCCTGCGCCATCAAGAATCATGACTATATTATCGTTGGGATAACGCTCAGCGATTTCATTGATGAAAATCTGCATACAATAGGTATTGACATGAGGCAACACCAAACTGTCAAAAGCGCCATCCAACGGACTTACCGCGCCATAAGCATAAGTATATTGCTGCGTTACCATGGCACTAACCATTGGTCGATCTGGGCGACGGCACCAACAATACCGTGTGTCTGCAATACGCCCGAAGCGGGCTTCATCCTGAAACATCAAACGTAATGGCCGATGATTTCCCCACAGGGTTACAAATTCATCTACTCGTTCCTTAAATTTTTTTTCCAATCCTCGCGCATTGCCGCATCTCCTTGCGGGTGACTAGTATCAGGCGCCAGTTTACGCCAGCCATTACGCGCCAGCATCCGATAAATCGTCGATAATGCCACTCGCTTGCCTAGCCGTTCCTCGATTTTCTCCTTGAGTGGGGGAACAACTACAACTCCGCCTTGAGCTGCTTCCTCCAAAACCTGATCAAGAATCTGCGCTTCTCGTTCAGGCGTCGCAATCGCACGGTTACGAAGCGCCCGTTTCGTTTGTGGCGCTTCCTCTTCGCAACGAGCTACTCTACAGTAACGCGTGCGCATACTACATGTCGATCTAATTGAACGTCCAATAGCTTTTGCCGTTTCCTCTAGCGACATTCCCAATTCCAGAGGAAGTAATACTGCTTGTGCCTTCCTTAGCTCATCGGCCGTTCTGGCCGTTCTTAATAATTCTCGCGCCGACGCTAATTGATCTGCCCCACTCGCTTTTCTCGCCATGATTTTCCTCCCTCATAAATCATGGTATTATTATTTCAGTTTCTAATGCAAATTGGACTTACCTGCTGCCGAACTGTGGCGGCTATACCGTGGCCGTGCGGATTGTGAAAATCGCATCAAGGAGTTGAAGTATGATTTTGGCGGAGAAAGCTTTAGTCTCAGAGATTTTTGGGCTACTGAAGCGGCTTTGCTGACAGTGATGCTGGCTTACAATTTGATGAGCTTATTTCGTCAGGCAATATTGAGAAGCGATGCAGTCTCAGACAAAGCCGATGTGCAGCACACTCTCAAGACCCTGCGCTATAAGCTCTTTGCCAAGGCTGGATACATTACTCGTGAGGGCCGAAAAAAGATCATTAACTTGGCCGTTGCAATGCAACAACGTGAGTGGATTGATGGCCTTTGGAATAAATCTAAAACTTTCGATCCTCCCGTTAAATTCACCCCCATCTTCTCGCCTTGAAATTCCTAATGGAAAATCTGGGTTTATAACGAAAACCGCAAACATCAAACTATGATGATGACGCCAGATCAGCTTTATTTTGGGTCACTCAGGTTGTTTGAGATAAGTTGATGTTTGGGAAAAAAACTCCTAAACAACTGTCCCATTTTACGGCACCACACTTCCAACTGTCAGATCAGGTCGCTTACTCACTTGATTATCGAGCGACTTCGACTTCAATTAATTGTTCTTTTCTATTTAAGAATCTTTGGTTTTTATTATTTGTTCTTGCTTAACAATATAGCGTTGTATCATTGCTTCTGTTTTTGCTGGTAGATCTATAAATTGACATCCAATGCGATAATACGAAGCACCACTTTGCAATTTCATTGGGTATGCATTTTTTACGACGATAGTTGCGTTAACTATGCCGATTTCAGGAAGTGAAATTTGACAATCTTTATAAATTATCCCTGGTTCAAAATTAATATTAGAATTTTGATCAATCGCTCCAATGCCACCACAACTAATATCGAGTAAAGTGATTTCAGTAGTTATAGATTTGTTTTCTACTGGAATTGGAATTAAACATTTAAGGGGTTTTGCAATTGGAGTAGAAATTCGGAAATTATCTCTTCTTTGGATACGTAATAAATACTCTGGAATGTTAATTAAAAATGCATTTTTCCCTTTAAAATCTGTTTTATCTATGTGATTTGAGGAAAATTCAATTTTGACTTTGTTTTGCGTAGTAACAAAAAATAATTTTTTGGACTGTAAAGCTTGCTGGCTTATTTTTTCATTGGGACCATAGTCTATTATTAGCTTTTTTTCGTCGGAGTTTACTGCAAGAATAGATGTTAAAAAAGAATTGTTACCATCATTGAAAGAAAGCATGACAAGAGAGTTAGTTTGCGTTATTTTTCGCAATAAAAATAAAATATCAATCTCTGAATAAACACGAAAATTTTCATCTTTTATAAGTGTGGTTGGTTCCAGTGTTTTAGGGACTTCGGCATTTTGATTAGATTCTTGCATGGTTAATTTGCTCCTGGAATTTTTAGATTAGCTTGTGGATTGAGCTATCAGAAATCTGATTTTTTCCTTTTTGTTGATCCAGACGATAAAGCCAGGCTAATAATTCGGCAACTGCAACATACAGCTGTGGAGGAATGCGCTCATCAAGATTAACTTGCATAAGAAGCGAAACCAATTCACTTGATTCATGAACATAAATACCGGCTTCTTTAGCACGTTTAATAATTTCTTGAGCAATAAGGCCACGGCCTTTTGCAAGAACTTTGGGTGCTATTTGACCTTCTCGGTATGCGAGTGCGACTGCGCTGCGATAAGATTCATTCGCTGTCATCGTGTTGTACCTCTATTGCTTTGATGGTTAATCCTGCTGATTGCAGATCAACTGCGAGTGGTAACTGATTATTTCTCAATAAGCTAGCTGCTTCTAATTGAGAGGCAGCCAGTTTAATATTAATGCTACTGGCGTTTAGGGAAATTCTTGCTATGATATTTCCTAACTCAGGCATAGAAAGACGTATTTGTGTTTGCCATTGTGTAGCAGGATCGAAGTCACTTCTATTGTTGTTTTCTGGCTGTTCAAAGATATCCCACTCCATCTGTTGATTTTGCCAAACTTCACCACGCCAAAAAAGATGGCTAGTTTCTAAAGTTGCTAACTGTTGTAATACTAAAGATATATTGTGAGTGCTCAATGGCACATCAGTATTAAGTGATGCAGGAATTATTGATTTTGATATCTCTGTTGTTACTGACATGGGCTTATTTTGAGGTTCATTGTGTAAATTTTCGAGAGTATTTTCTCCGTTAATCCATTGTGCCTGATGTGACTCATAGAATAATCCACTTTGTGTAATTGTTTTTTGTAATAAACCGGGCAATTCGGCGCTATTTATCGATGCTTCATCAAGAATTGGAGTATAACTAGTAATTAACTGGGTTGTCTTTGGTAGAGAATGATTAAATGCATTTTGCATAAGAGCGCCTAGAAAACGTCCAGTAGTACTTATAGATGTATTATTGTCGGTTTCTAATAAGGCTTGATTTGAAATAAGAAATTTTAAATCCGGTTCGTGGTTGACAAAAATAACATCAAGTTTGCTACCAGCTCGGAATTCTTCTGGCAAATGCATTTGAATGAGTTTTTCTGCAATAGATACTCTAGCATTGCCGTTAGATAATCGTGCCTCAACGAGAGCTTGATATTTGTGGCCTTGTTCAAATTGTATGGAAGAATTCTGTGTATCTGGAATTGCTGTTACAGGTGTAACAAGTTTTAGTTGAGTTAGGTGAGCGATTAAATCAGGTTTGATTGCAGTTGGAATCACGATGGTTTTTCCAGAATCGGTCCATTCTAGGCATACTCAAGAAGCTATGTATTTTCAGTCGTTAGATATGCCCGTTGAAGGCTGCGTACCTTGCCATTAGCACAAAGTATATCTTGTAGTCGTATCATCCAAGATTCAGTAATTGCTCTAATTTGAGCATCGTCATCCAAAATTTGATGAATTATTTTTATCTTGTTTTGCAGCAATTCTGTATCTAGTATAGGCTGATGGTTTTCATTTATTAATATTTGTGCTAACTTTCCACATTCTTGTTCTAGAGATACTAATTCATCCCATTCTTTATTTTGAGCAGCGATTAACATTTTGCCGGTGATTGCGAGAATGGCTTTATAAATCATTATTGTTTGCGTACTATCCATCTTTTCAAAAATAGAAGAATTATTAAATTGTCGTTGTTGATACAGTTTCATTAGCTTTTTGTGATTGCCCAATCTTTTTCCATGCATCATGCAATTCAAACAAAAGTCTATTGACTTCATCAATCATTTCAACATCATTGTGAATATTAGCTATCAATAATCGATGTGCCATATATTCATAGAGTGCTTGCAGTTTTATTGCCAAATCACCACCTGCGTTCGTATCCAAGCTGGCTTTCAAACCATGATCAATAATCATAATAGCTTTTGAGATCATTTGTCCTTTTTCAGCGATTTCATTGTGGTGTATATACATTCTTGCTTTTGCAAGGGCTTCTTGTGCACCTTCATACAACATCAGGATAAGTTTGTGAGGATCAGCTGATTGTATACTTGTTTCAACCCCAATTTTTTGATAAGCAGAAATCCCATTATTCATTGCAATATACATTTTTGTTCCTTTCTAAAGTTAATGAGGTAACCTCATTATTTGCTTGTTCCAGGAAGTCTGGATAATTGTTGTTGCAAGAAGTTACTGGTTTGTGTCATACCAGCAATCATTGAGTCTAGTGCGGTGAATTGAGCACGAATACGTTTTTCCACATCCACAAGCCGACGATTAAGATTTTCTCTTTGATTATCAATATCTTTAATTGAAGAATTAATGCCGTCAATGCGACTGTCAATTAAACGGTCATCAAGCATTTCATCTATTAGCATGTCTAATTTTGCGGCAAAGCCATGTGCAAAATTAATATTTCCTCTTGCTCCAGTATTACCACCAGAAATATTTAGTATGAGTTCATTACTGTCGCCATTACCGGTTAAAATTTGACCAGAGCCTGTAGCAGGTATGCCATTGATTGTACCAGCAACATCTAATCCGTTAGATTCAATAGGAGTACCAAATAAAGTTGCTTTGCCATTTCCACCAGTAATCGATATGGTTGATGCAGAGCCGTATTGATTTGAAGCAATAGTAAGTATTCCAGCAGATTCACTCATAGTTACTTTAATACCTGCCGAAGAAATGGCTGAGTCTCCATTTATTTTGGATTGAATTTCAGCCGCTAGTGAGGTTGAGGTATAGGTTCCTGCAGCAACAGTAATGCTAGCATTAACGCCATCAATAACAAGTTCTAATTTGTCGTTGATTCCCGAGTTTATTGTTAGTGTTGCTGGTATGCTACCACTTGCCTTCCCTTGTGTAGCAATTTGGCTAATATCAAGTGAATATTCTCCATTCATTGTTTCGGAACCAGCGCTGACGAAAGTTACTTGACTATCATTGGTCTTTCCAATTGATGCAAATAACGTTGAAATGTCTTTTGTCGGATCATTGAGTATTTCCGTCAGTTTTGACGGATCAAACTTAAGTGTTCCATCTGTTTGAAATGAAATACCTACTTCTGACAATAAACTTAAACCCCCTCCAGCTGTTGTTAGGGGATCAGAAATTGCATTGCGTAATTTTGTTTGAATTGATCGTACGGTTGAATCACCAGTTAGGATTGATGCTTGTCTAGTTGTTGCATCATACTTTGATAAATCAGCTATCGTTTTGTTGAGATCATTGAATGCCTTGACAAAGGAAGATATCGTACTTTGAATGCTGGCAGTGTCACGAGATAGGTTTAATGTTGTTGGACTACCTAAATTGGTTTTTAGCAGATCAAGTGTAACACCTTCAATGGCATCTGTAATTTTGTTAGATGCTTTACTAATTGAAATACCATCAATAACTAATGTAGCATTACTAGCTGCTACAGTTTCGGTAAGATTGGTGGTGCCACCTGCCGTTGCATCGTAAGCAAGTTGTGAAAGCCCTAAATTATCAGAATTATTATTGTCTGAATCTATCGTGGTTATTTTTAAAGCATTACTCAATCCAGTATCGTTTGAAGAAATGACTAATCGATTACCGCTACCATCATTCACTATACTAGCAGATACTCCTGCATTTGCTTGATTAATTGTGTCACGGATACCTTCTAGTGTTGAATTATTAGAAGAAACAGCTATAGATTGAGCAGCTTTACCAGGATTAATTGTAAATGCGCCGCCATTATAAGTACCAAATTGTATAGAAATTGTACCACTACCAATTGTGGTATTAGTTGTTGTAAAGCTGGCAGACTTTAATTTCTGGGATTGCGCAAGTGTTTGAACTTCTATCGAATAATTTCCTGTTACAGCAGCTGATGTCGCGCTTACATTTGCTAACGTGGTATCAGTAATTTTGGCTGCAATAGCGGTGTATTTTTCTGGAATTGCTAATGAAACTACGTTACTCTGAAGAGAAGATAAAGCCCCTTTTAAGCTACCAAAAGCGCTTAATTTAGTTTGGTGCGTCGCTTCTTTACTATCAAGAGCTATTAATGGCCGACGTTCTAGGGACATTAACTGATTGACAATGTTATTGACGTCTAAGCCTGATCCAACACCTGGTGATGAGAGCATTTATTAACCTCGCTTTAATATTAGTCAGGAATATTTTTATGCTTTATCATTAAATAATAGTCCCTGGACCTTATCTAGGGTTCGGGCTATTTCAATAGCTTCTTCGGTTGGTATTTGTCTAATAATTTCTTCGGTATGCGCGTCCATTACTTTAATAATTGTTTTACCAGTATCATGATCAACTGAAAAGCGCAAATTATGCGCTAAATTTCCGACTGTTTCCTGAATATTCTCAACTGCTTGTTTAATCAACTCCTCTGATCTTAGTTCATCTTTACTACTAAGTTGTAGAGAGTTAGAAGCTGAAGGTGAAATAGTATTAGGGAGCGTAATTGATCTTTGAGTATTTGGAATTGCTACTGAGATTGTTGAAGATAAGCTAGCTCCATTTAATTGGTTGATATTCATATCCTTACTCCTAAAAGTTGAAATGAACGCGGGAAATTTTTTGTAATCCCGCGCATTCTCAACTTTATGAAATACTAACTATGTCCTGTTTTTTATCAATTGATTAACGCAATAGTGAAAGAACATTGTTAGGTAGTGAATTTGCTTGCGCAAGAATTGCTGTACCTGCCTGTTGTAAAATTTGCCCACGTGTCATATTTGCTGTTTCTGCTGCAAAGTCGGCATCCTGAATACGGCTACGAGAAGCTGAAAGATTCTCAGAAGCACTTTGCAGATTCGCGATAGTTGAGCTGAAACGGTTTTGAATCGCACCCAAGTCAGCACGCGCGGTATTAATTTGGCTTAATGCAGCATCCAATACCTCAATTGCTGTTTGTGCGCCGTCTGATGTAGAAATGTCTTGTAGAGCAAGCGATTGAAACGAACTGGTATCGGTTGCAGCAGTAAAGACGTCTGTTCCTGCGTTGGTTGCAATGATCTGACCTTCAGAACTGGTAAGTTCAACTGTTCCGACTGCTACTGCATCTGTTGCAACTGTGCCATCATCCAAAGTAACTGTACCAAAATCTATTGTGTCAGTTGCAGCACCACCACTATGAACAAAGGTGTCAATTTTGATATCACGCCCATCCGTTGTGCTGAGTGTAAGCTCCGATTTATCTCCAGCGGTAGTAAATGTTGCTGTGATTCCTGTATTGTTTTGCACGCCATTGATTGCTGCAGCTAGGGCACTAAGATCATTGGTATCGGTAATATCAACAGAAATTGCTTGAGCGGTACCTGTGCCACCAGTCAAATTGAAGCTAATGGTTCCAGCAGTACTCATGGCACCTAGTGTTGTGCTATTGGTTGCGGTTGCGGTAATACCTATACCTGATGCCGCATCATTAATCGCAGTTGCAATGGCATCAGCACCAGCATCAGCTGCATACGCAATACTACCTACAGTACCTTTATTAGTAGTTAAGGCGAGATCAGTCTCTTGAGCGATACCATTAGCAGTAGCGCCGGAAACAACTGTTCCTACAACTGAGCCGCCTGTTGTAAGTTTGTGGCTGCCTAATCCGGTTGAACGAGCATCAAGTATTGATGAGATATCAATAGTTTGATTGGCATTAGCACCAACTTGAAAACTCTGATTCTGGAAAGAGCCGTTTAGTAAATTCAAACCGTTGAATTGCGTTTGGCTAGCCACTCGAGTAATTTCAGCAGTTAATTGTGTAACCTCTTTCTGAAGTGAAGCACGGTCACTTGCACTATTTGACGCGTTAGCAGATTGAACAGCAAGTTCACGAATACGTTGCAAATTATTACCAATTTCACCAAGTGCACCTTCTGCAGTTTGTGCCAGTGAGATACCGTCATTTGCATTGCGTACAGCTTGGTTTAAGCCGCGTATTTGTGAACTCATTCTTTCTGAAATTGCCAGACCAGCAGCATCATCTTTAGCACTATTAATACGCAATCCCGATGACAAACGTGTTAACGATGTATTTAATGAGTTTTGCGATGTATTTAAATTACGTTGAGCATTTAATGAAGCTACGTTTGAGTTAATAATTTGTGGCATTTGGGTTCTCCTTTTTGATAACTATCTATTTTGGCGTAATTGCCAGTTCCGTTGGTTTTCCCTGCAATCCAAGAAGGTATGTAACCGCCGTTGATTGCAGTTATCGGATATCATTTTGAAAAGTTTAGGAGTGAATGTTTCATGTTTTTTGCCTAAGGAATTGGTTTGCCACATTTATTTGCGATAGAAATTTATTTCTTTATAACTAAATTTTCTTGTAAAATGCAATAATAATTCAGTAAGTTAATAGATTAGAATCGACTTTTATAAATAGTGGCTTATCGGTTTCAATTTGCAAGAGACTTAAATGTTCAACGAAGAGAAATTGAAAATATTAATGGTGGAACATTCCGAAGCGGATGCAGAAAAGATATTGCAGTTGCTTGTTCAAAGTGGATTCCAATTGGATTACATTCGTGTTTCTACTATCGTTGAATTGCATGATGCACTCTTAGTTAGAAATTGGGATGTGATTTTATCTGATTACCATTTGCCACAACTGCATGTTGAAGAAGTATTGTGTATCATTAAAGAGCAGAATTTAGATATACCTTTAATCGTTGTGTCCGGCCGTGTAGATGAAGAAGCAGCTGCACATATCATGGCATTAGGTGCCTATGACTTTATGATGAAGAAAAATCTTGCAAGGTTGGTGCCCGTAATACGACGTAGCTTGCATGAGGTGGATAATTATCAACGTCTTATTGTCATACAGAATGCGTTGCAAAAAAGTGAAACACTTTTTCAAGCCATAACTTCCAATCTTCCTGGCGTTGTTTTTCAATTTTTATTAACCACTAAGAATGAAACGAGTTTTTTGTACGCAAGTGATGCAAGCGAGACATTACTGGGATTATCACCTCAAGAACTAATAGATAATCCGGAATTATTTCCGGATCTGATTTTGCCGGATGACAGGCAATCTTATCATCAGTTATTGATTACCTCAGCTGAACAGCTTTCAACTTGGAATTGGGAGGGTTGCATTCAAGCAAAAGGAGATAACGATATAAAGTGGATTAGTTTGCGTGCAACACCTAGACGGACGCCCGACCGTACAACAATTTGGGATGGTATCATGATCAACATTACACGAAATAAATTAGTTGAACGTGAAATTGTACGTTCCCGCGAGCAACTGGCTGAATTATCTTCTTATTTGCAGAGAATCAAAGAACAAGAACGTGCCCGGATTGCACGTGAGATTCATGATGACATTGGAGGAACGTTAACTGCAATAAAATGTGAGTTGTTGCCTTGCTTAGACTCGTCGCAAAGAAAGATAGAATTCTATCAGCAAAAAGCAAAATCGATTGAATGTTTGGTAGATCGTGTAATTGATAGTACACGTCGAATTTCTTTGGATTTGCGACCAGGTATTCTTGATTGTGGCATTGTTGCCGCTGTTCAGTGGCAAGCAAAAGAATTTAGTGATCGCACAGGTATTGCTTGTAGAGTATCCTGTATAAATGAAGAAATACCTTTAGACTCAGACTTGTCGATAGCGATTTTTCGTGTTTTTCAGGAAACGCTTACAAATATTTCAAAGCATGCACATGCTTCTCGTGTTCAGGTTAAACTCGTAGAATTGGATAAATTGATACTTCTGGAAGTAATTGACAATGGGTGTGGGATTACCAGTGGAGATATGGAGAAACATAATTCATTTGGAATCATAGGGATGCGTGAGCGTTGTCAACAGTTAAAAGGAAATTTTCATATTACCGGAGATTCCGAAAAAGGTACAAAAGTAACTATTCTTATTCCCACAGGTAATTTTGAGAAACAAATTAAGCATGAGACGGACTTAAATAATAAGTTAAAAAAGAATACGAGTTAAGTATTCGATATAAAATCGAATCTAATGATTCTGAATAGTTGGGGATCTACATGATTAGTGTGATGATTGCTGACGATCATGCGATTGTTCGCCAGGGCTTAAAGCAAATTCTCAGTGAAACTGATGATATTAAGGTGAGTGGCGAAGCAGAGACGGGATTCCAGGCGATCAAAATTGCCCGCCAGTACAATTTTGATGTAATGTTATTGGATATTTCTTTGCCTGATAGAAACGGTATTGAAATTCTAAAACAAATTAAAAAAGATAAGCCTGAACTTGCTGTATTAATGCTAAGTATGCACAATGAACACGAATTTGCAATTCGTGCACTAAAAGCTGGTGCGGCAGGGTACCTCAACAAACAGAGCGCGCCTGCACAATTAGTGACAGCAATTCGTCAGGTAGCAAAAGGGGATAAGTATGTAAGTTCTGCTGTCGCACAAGAACTGGCGAATATTATCAATACTGATTCAGATAAGCCACTTCATACGACTTTGTCTGACAGAGAATACCAGACATTATGTTTTATTGCCGCAGGTAAGACATTGTCAGAAATATCGTCAGAAATGTTTTTGAGCCCTAAAACTGTTAGCGTTTATCGTGCACGATTATTGGAAAAGCTTAAGCTTACTAACAATTCAGAATTAATTCGTTATGCGATTAAAAATAAGTTAGTCGATTGAAATGTTATGTTAAATTTTTTTCAATATATCTATGAATCGAGATAGAAATCTTACACCTTTGATGCTTGCTCGCGAGACATTGCAGAAGCTTTCATCACAAAAAATCCCTCCTACACCTGACAATTATCACAGGGTATATAACCAAATTGCAGGTAATACAGAAGATATTATTTCTGAAGATACATCAAGAATTTTGAAGGAATTAATGTCTATATTATTTTCTCAACCTACGCCAAATTTATTTGAATATAAAACTGTACTTGAACAAGCAATAGAAACTAAAGATTGGGGTAAATATAAAGCTGCATTTGTCAAATTTATCGAGACTGAAGTGGCTTTAAGAAGTAAGCTTTCTGACTATAAGAATGCACATGGAGTAATAGTTTCATGGGCAAGAGTAATAGAAACTTTATTTAAACAACTGGAAACAGGGCACGGTGCATTAACTATCGCAAAAAAACGAGCAGCGCTTAATCGCGTGCTTACAAAATTTTCTCAAGACCCAGATCAGTTATATTTCAAACTGGAAGCTTTAATAGACTCATGGCAAAAGGGCCCAATACCTTCTCAAGATCAAGTTGATAATCTTGAAGCGTTTTCCTCATCAGCTCCACAAAATAATTTACTCCCTCAGGATAGAGACGTAGTCAACAATGAGACGGGTAAGCCGCAACTATCTTCGCATTACATCGATCGATTGCTGAAAGTACAGGTGCAAATGTTAGAAAGTTTAGTGGCTCCTTGGATAGATGATGATGCACTATCCAAGGAGGCTAAATCACTAGCAGAGAAATTAAGGACGGTGAGAAATGAGCATGAAATGGAGCAATGCGTATCGAGTTTGGAGCAGATCTACTCCAAATTTGATTTGCAAGGCGTGAATGGAATTAAGTTACAACAAGGTTTATTAAGATTATTGAACTTGCTGATAAATAGTACCGGTTATTTGTTATCGGAAGATCAATGGGTTAATAATAAAATCACCATGTTGCAAGAATCAATATCTAAGCCATTGGATTTACAAAATATTGTTCAAGCCGAACATTACTTGGAGGAAATTATTCAGCGCCAAGAAGAGATAAAGCAGCGTTTGAGTGAAGCTAAGCTGATTATGAAGCAGATGGTAACTTCTCTGATTAGTAATATTGAGGAACTATCAGATTCTACAGGAGAATATCACGACAAGCTTGGATATTATTCCGAGAAAATTAATCAAACAGATGATATTGAAGTGCTCAATCAATTCGTGGTGGAAATTATGGCAGAGACCAAGCAAATGCAAAAAAATGCATTGAATTATCGCGATGATTTTCTCGCGGCCCGCGCGGAAGTTAGCTTGGCACAAAATAAAATTAATCAACTTGAAGCAGAGTTGCAGGAAATGGGTGAGAAAGTTCATGAAGATCATTTGACCGGCATTCTTAATAGACGCGGTCTAGATGAAGCTTTTGAGCGAGAAACTTCACGCTCAGCGCGCCATCAAGCACCCTTGTGTTTTGCGCTACTCGATATTGATAATTTTAAGCAACTGAACGATACACATGGTCATAAAGTAGGTGATGATGCTTTGGTATATCTGGTTGAATCCATAAAAGAGACAACGAGACCGGAAGATGTTGTATCGCGTTATGGTGGTGAAGAGTTTGTAATTTTGTTACCTAATACTGAACTTGGAGAGGCAGTTCAAATTTTATCTAGAGTACGGCGTAATTTAACAAAAAAGTTTTTCTTGCATGACAACAATCGCTTGTTAATTACTTTTAGCGCAGGTGTTGCCCAATTGCAGCCAGGAGAAGCGCAAGAGAGCATTTTCAAACGTGCGGACGAAGCACTATATCGAGCAAAAAAAGCTGGTAAGAATCAAGTACTCACTTCTGAATAATTAATCTAACTGTCTGTTAGTTAACCCTTATTCTTATTCTCGGTAAATAGTACCGATTTCCCTCTTTATTTCTTAAATTCATTTCAGATTTGTTCTGTTAACGTTGTCTTCATGGCAGGATATGCCGGGATGGGTTCTCCTTCGCAATCCAACGAATTCTCCCAGAGCTGGCATTAACTGGCATTTTACGCCATGAAATGAGGAGGATAGCAATGCAAGAAGCTATTAAACAAAAACGGAAAGGGATGCTGAGGTTAGTTAAATCATCAGGTACGGTCAAAAGTGAGCTGAAACCTATGGATGATTGCGATAATTACTATAAGCAAGTAGAGCATTATGCGGAACAGATTCGAAGAACACATAGTGCAGATGAAATCATTAGAATCCTTGACATTGTTTTATCTGAGACTAGAAGCTTAAAGTTTAATGATGAAATATTTGCTGCTCAAGAGCAAGTAAAGCGTGCAGAGCACAAAATTGAATTATTAAAAAGTGAATTGGAGCAACTTAGAGGTTTAGTTCAAACTGACCAAATGACTGGTGCATTCAATCGTCGTGGTTTAGAGGAGGCGTTTAAGCGTGAGGCGGCACGTGCAGATCGAAATGCACAGTCTTTAGGGGTGGTTATGATAGATCTGGATGATTTTAAACAGATCAATGATAATTTAGGTCATTCGTATGGAGATAGTGTACTTGTCAATTTGGTAACGATTGCCAAGGAAACATTACGCCCTACAGACGTTGTTGCGCGTTTGGGTGGTGAGGAATTTGTAATCTTACTGCCCGATGTTGAAATGGAAGAAGCTTTAACTATTATTCATCGACTGCAAAATAACCTGACGAAGAGTAGTTTGCTACAGCTAAATAATCAATTAACTTCAATAACATTTAGTGCCGGTGTTGCACTCCGTACATTTGGTGAACCTCAGCATTCGGTATTAAATCGTGCTGATCAAGCACTATATCAAGCCAAAGGTACAGGAAAGAATCGCGCAATTCCAGCATTGTAATAACAAATCGTTTGTTACCAATGAGAGGCATTGTCAGATGAGTCACTTTTAGTGACTCATTTTTTTATTGATATCGATTCCTAGTTTTCTTAAAGAATAGGCTCTAAAAATTAAACAGTCAAATTATTATAAATTTACATTAAGTCGATGATGTTAGAACATTTTTATTGGAACAATATCTTTTAGCGGGAGGGTAGATGGAAGGTTTCTTTCTTGGCCGACAGCCGATTCTTGATCGCAATCGTAACTTAGTGGCATTTGAATTACTTTTTCGACAAGATGAGGCTGAGGAAGCGGTAAATATCACTGATGACTTATCTGCGTCAGCTAATGTGATTGTTAATGCATATGGTCAGCTAGGCATTCAGAACGTGCTGGGTCGACAGCGGGGTTTTATTAATGCAGATCCTGACCTGATTATGAGTGACATTATTAGTTTATTGCCGTGTAAACACGTTGTGCTAGAAGTGAGAGAGCCTGCATCAGTTAGTGCAGAATTTATGAAACGGTGTGATGAATTAAGGCAAAAAGGGTATCAATTTGCACTTGATAACGTCATTGCAATCAACAGCACAATTGAGCAATTGTTGCCAATCGTTAGTGTAGTAAAAGTAGATATTCTAGCACTTGAGAAAGCCCAACTCGTAGAACTAGTAAGTAAGTTAAATCGTTGGCCAGTTTTGCTTCTAGCATTAAAGGTGGAAAATCGAGAGCAAGAGGCTTATTGCATGCAATTGGGTTTTCAAATGTTTCAGGGATACTATTTTGCAAAGCCCGAAGTAATGACTGTAAAACGTGCTGATCCAGGCAAACTGTCACTATTGAAGTTATTAACTTTAGTTATGGGTGATAGTGAGATCGAGGAAATCGAGAAAGAATTCAAACATCAACCAGGTTTAAGCTACAACCTTATGCGCATGGTTAATTCAGT
Organism: Nitrosomonas sp.; assembly: GCA_024281995.1. Classification (GTDB taxonomy): domain Bacteria; phylum Pseudomonadota; class Gammaproteobacteria; order Burkholderiales; family Nitrosomonadaceae; genus Nitrosomonas. The sequence goes on along the minus strand of JAMWZW010000012.1, from coordinate 56,977 downwards.
TGCTAATGGCTTGCCGCAAAAAATTAACTCTATCAAGCATGCAATTATGATACTAGGTCGTAAGCAACTACAAAGATGGATACAGTTATTGCTATATAGCGCTAACCAATCAGACGATAGTATGTCAAATGCATTAATGCAAACGGCTGCAACACGAGGAAAATTAATGGAATTAATCGCCATAGCTGAACGTCCCCATGATAAAAATCACCATGAAAGAGCATTTATGGTTGGAATTTTGTCGCTACTCGATACTTTAATAGGCATAGATATGCAGCAAATAGTAGACAAACTGGGTATTCCTGACGACATGAGTCAAGCATTATTGACTCGGGATGGGCGCCTAGGCTTAGAATTAAAATTAATCGAAGCAAATGAAAAAGGTGAAATTGCTGTAATTCAGACGATATTAAGTCAATTAGGTTTTCTCGGTTTAGGTGAATTGGCAGATATGGAAATGCAATCCATTGGATGGGCAAATCGAATTGGTGAAGTTACTAACTAAGTTTGGAACTTATTTGATTTCTGAATAAAAGTAATAGGTTACTAACTAAATCCTCTTTTTTCCATAGAATAAAAGTAATGGAAATATTTAAATTGATGCCGAGAAATTCTGCTTTTTTTGAATAATTTTATACGTTTTTTGAGTTAAAGTTATTTCTGATTATGTCGTTAACTAATTGAGTATATATGACATTTTTATACCCTTATTAAGATGAGGAGAAATGTATGGCTGAGATACATTCTGACAACGATAAGACTGGTAATCAATATTTAAATCAATCACCAACAGTTAGTCTGAATGAAGTTTTGTGTAGCGTCGAAGCCGATGAATACTTTATGAATATCAAGATGGGGCTTGGTCAAATTGATCGTTTGGTTAGTGATGCAGTTAATAATCTAGTTATTAATTTTAAATACATAAGTAAATTAACAAAATCTCATCACGAAATGGTCTTGGCTATCGAGAAAATGGCTGCCCCAGAAGGTACCAGGCCTATTCTAGAGTTATTAGAGAAACAAATGGTTATTGCAGACAAAATTGAGCAAGAACTTGAAATGGCAATTACTTCGTTACAATTTGGAGATTTGGTGACTCAATTACTTGCACATACTGCAAAGCAAATTGAAATTCTAAACATGGAATTGCAGCGCATTGATCGGCAGAGCAACTGGAAGACCGGAGCAACAACTTTAGAGGCGATTCATGAAGGGCTCTCAAATGCTGTAAACATGGCGAAAACAAAAAATAAAGAAAAACCTGTCGTACAGCAAGGTATGCAAATGGGTGATGTCGAACTTTTTTAGGGAAAGTATGCTGGCTAGAAAGCTGTTTATTTGGAAATTATTTATATGATTATGAGGAGTGGGATAGATGGCTAAAACGATACTTGCGGTAGATGATTCTGCGTCAATTCGGCAAATGGTTTCCTTTACCCTAAAAGGTGCAGGTTATGAAGTCATTGAGGCAGTTGATGGTCAAGATGCATTAGATAAGGCAAATATTCATAAAGTAAATTTGGTATTAACTGATATCAATATGCCACGAATGGACGGACTTAAGCTACTTGAATTATTACGTAAATTAGCTGACTACAAATCTATCCCGATTTTAATGCTGACTACTGAGTCTGGCGATGAAATTAAGGCAAAAGGCAGAGCAGCTGGTGCAACAGGTTGGTTAGTCAAGCCGTTTGATCCCAAACGTTTATTAGAAGTGATCAATAAGGTGATTGGTTAACTTATCTGATAGTACGAATTTGTAGGAATCAATTGATAAGTTTCTTTATGCTTCAGTTTCTAAATTTAATCAATTAATAAAATGCTTGGCTATCAACATAACTGTAAATAGGAAGACCCATGAGTGCTGATCTTGAACAATTTTATGAGATTTTTTTTGAAGAATCTTCGGAACTATTGGCAGATATGGAGGCATGTTTGCTAAGGCTTGATGTGAATTCACCAGACTTAGAAGATTTAAATGCCATATTTCGGGCAGCACATTCTATTAAAGGCGGAGCAGGTACATTTGGTTTTACAGATATGACGGAGACTACGCACATGTTGGAAACATTATTAGATAAGTTGCGCAAAGGAGAACTGGAAGTACGAATTGAGATGATTGATGCTTTTTTAAAAGCTGGTGATGTAATTAAAGAGCAGTTAGCAGCACATCGTGGAGAAGGTCAGGCTGATCCAGCAACGGCAACGGCGATTTGTGAAGAACTTAAGCGTTTAAGTGATGATACTCAAGTATCAACTCAGGCGATTAAGGTTGTCAGCCATACTGAAACAAACGTCATTTCGCAGAAAAAAGTGAATGATACAAACAATACTCCTCCATTAGAGTCTGTCGATTCATTGAAGCCTTCCCATACATACAGTATAGAGTTTTCTGATTATGGAATGAGTGATACAGCAATACAAAATTTATTTGCCAATTTGAAGCAATTGGGAGTTTTGGAGGTTAATACACTAAAGAATGAGAAAGAAATATGTAGACTGAAACTCGTTACGAGTAATTGCGAAGAGGATGTTTGGGAAACATTGGCTTTCGTAGTCGATCCCGCAAAGCTAACGATTGAAGAAATTTCTTCTGATAGTACCAGTATTCCGAAGATAGAAGATAAGACTCTAGATGCAATTAATACTGATGAGAAATTTTTGATTGATCAAGATGGAACAAGGATTCCTAAGATAGTAACTACTCCGGACTACGGTTTTTTTCCTGAAGCTCCAGCAGCGCCGAAAGAAATGGGCGATCACGAAATCAATGAGAATTTGCAACTACAAAAGATTAGTAATAATAATCGTGAAGAGCAAATTGCATCCAATAAATCTTCAAGTAAAACTAATGTCGTTTCTACTTCAGGTGAAGCTTCATCAATACGAGTAAGTATTGAGAAAGTTGATCAAATGATTAATTTGGTTGGTGAGCTAGTGATTACTCAAGCGATGCTTGCTCAGACAGCTTCACAATTTGATCCGGTAGTTTTTGAGAAACTTCATAGTGGAATGAATCAATTAGAAAGGAATACTCGAGATTTGCAGGAATCCGTTATGTCGATTCGAATGATGCCGATAAGTTTTGTATTTAGTCGATATCCACGAGTTGTACGTGATTTGGCGTCAAAATTAAATAAGCGTGTTGAACTTAAAACGGTTGGTGAGAATACGGAATTAGACAAAGGATTAATTGAGAAAATTGCTGATCCCTTAACACATTTAGTAAGAAATAGCTTGGATCATGGTATAGAAATGCCTGAGAAAAGAATTGCAGCGGGTAAGCCAACACAGGGTACGATCACTTTACGCGCATTTCATCAAGGGGGTAGCATTGTTATCGAAGTCAGCGATGATGGTGCCGGTTTAAATCGAGACAAGATTCTTGAAAAAGCCAAGGAACGTGGTTTGTCAGTACATGATGGCATGACAGATCAGGAAGTTTGGTTACTGATATTTGAAGCAGGTTTTTCCACAGCAGAGGCAATCACAGATGTCTCTGGGCGAGGTGTTGGAATGGATGTAGTAAAACGTAATATCCAAAGTATCGGCGGACGTATTGATATCGAATCAAAATTTGGGGTTGAGACGCGTATTTCTATTCGTTTGCCATTAACACTCGCTATCCTTGATGGATTGTCAGTTGCTGTTGGTAATCAAATGTTCATAGTGCCACTTAATTATATTACCGAATCATTACAACCCAGTATTTCCGATGTAAAGAGTGTAAGTGGTCGAGGTCGTGTTGTACAGGTTCGCGGGGAGTATTTGCCGGTAATTGCCTTGCATGAAATCTTTAATTTACGTTCAAATGTGACCGCTGTTAATGAAGGAATTCTTGTTATTTTGGAAGCTGAAGGTCATAAAGCTGCATTATTTGTGGATGATTTGATTGGACAGCACCAAGTCGTTATTAAAAGTCTTGAGAGTAATTATCGAAGAGTGCAGGGTGTTTCAGGAGCAACAATTATGGGCGATGGAAAGGTAGCGCTAATACTTGATGCAGCAGCATTAGTACTAGCCTCTCAGCAAGAGATCGTTTAATTAATTTTCGCCTTTTTTGTATAGGCAAAAATTATATTGAGTTACGGAATCCAGCATACCTGAAATAGCAAAATTACTGAAACTGAGTCAGTTGTATGTAGGTCGCTGATTTTGCTTGATTCAAAAGATAGAAAAGCGTGTACATTTAATGTAGAAACCAAAACCTAAATAGGAAATTTATTCAACAAAAGCAGTTCTTGATTCTTACTAAGAATGCTTATTTAAGCATAATAATTTTATTCTATTCAATTAATTATTGAATAGAACTTCGTGTTAAAAAATTATCTAATTCTAATGAGTGCGATATTATGGACAGAGCTTCAGATTTTGAAAAGATTTATGATAATAAATCACGTGAATATGCTTTTACTGAAGCTGATTTTGAGCGTATTAAGAAGCTGATTTACAAACATGCTGGCATTTCGCTTTCTTCTAGTAAACAAAATATGGTTTACAGTCGTCTTGCTCGACGAGTACGTGCTAATAGCTTAAATAGCTTCCATGATTATCTAAATTTCCTTGAAAGTGGAGATGCGAATGAACTAGAAGCATTCACAAACGCGCTAACTACCAATCTTACTGCTTTTTTTCGTGAGCAACATCACTTTCCTATCCTTGAGAAGCACATCGAGCAACGCAAGAATCAAAAAAAAATTCAACTATGGTGTAGTGCATCTTCTACTGGTGAGGAACCTTATTCTATGGCAATGGCGATGGTGCAGGCGTTCAAGTCATTTACACCGCCAGTACATATTTTGGCGACTGATCTAGATACGAATGTACTTGCAAAAGCCCAGTTGGGAATTTATCCACTCGATAAGTTAGAAAAAGTACCAAAGGACAAACTCCGGCAATTTTTTTTGAAAGGTAAGGGGCATCATGCAGGATCGGCAAGAGTCCGTCCTGAGTTGCGGAATATGATTACTTTTCGGCAACTAAATTTGCTGGATGAGAATTGGCCAGTACGAGGTCCTTTTGATGCAATATTTTGCCGTAACGTAATGATATATTTTGATAAACCTACTCAATACAAAATTCTAAATAAATTTGTACCATTGTTGGCTCCTGACGGACTATTGTTTGCGGGCCACTCTGAGAGTTTTCAGCATGCGGCTGATTTATTCAAATTGCGCGAGAAAACTGTATATGAGTTAGCAAACAAGCAAAGGTGACAGTATGGCTGAAATTGTCGATGAGCAAGTTGCGAGCAACTTTTATTTTGACAAGAGCTTTAATAGTGAAGCTGTTAAATTGCTTCCAGGTGAATATTATGTAACAGACAAAAATATATTGCTTGTAACGGTATTAGGTTCATGTGTTTCGGCCTGCATACGTGATTGTTATAGTGGCATTGGGGGCATGAATCATTTCATGCTGCCAGATGGAAGCGGAGATATTGCTAATCCATTAAATGCGTCGGCACGCTATGGTACTTATGCAATGGAAATACTTATTAATCAATTACTAAAATTGGGAGCCCGCCGGTGTAATCTAGAAGCAAAAGTATTCGGTGGTGGAAATGTGTTAGATGGCTTGACAGTTGCAAATGTAGGGCAACGAAATGCTGATTTCGTTTTGAAGTTCCTACAAACAGAAAAGATACGAATTGTTGCACAAGATTTAGTAGATATTTATCCACGGAAAGTCTATTTTTTTCCCAAAAATAACAAAGTGTTGGTAAAGAAATTACGTAATGTACATAACACAACTATTTCTCAGCGTGAAAAAGATTATAAACAGCAGTTACAAAAAGCTGATAGTGGCGGTGAGATAGAATTATTTTCTTAATTGAGCTTGATCATGAAAAAAATCACAGTCTTAGTTGTTGATGATTCAGCTTTAATTCGTAAATTGTTAACTGAGATCATCAATGATCAACCTGATATGGAAGTTATTGGCACCGCCACTGATCCTTTAGTGGCACGAGAAATGATTCGAGAAAAAAATCCTGATGTGCTGACATTGGACGTTGAGATGCCGAAAATGGATGGATTAGATTTTCTGGAAAAATTAATGCGTTTGAGGCCAATGCCAGTAGTCATGGTTTCAACACTTACTGAAAAAGGTTCGGATATAACGTTTCGTGCGCTGGAGTTGGGTGCAGTTGATTTTGTAGCTAAGCCTAAAATTGATATCGCATCGGGATTGAAAGAGTACGGTAAAAATATTGCAAATAAAATTCGTATTGCAAAGTCGGCGAGACTAAAGCGCTCTGCGCCTATGACAATAATGAAAAGTGCAACAGCAGATGCCGTTTTACCAGCGATTTCCAATCGAGTTGCTTCAACTGAGAAACTGATAATTGTAGGTGCTTCAACTGGTGGTACAGAAGCAATTAAAGAATTTTTGATTCAAATGCCTCCTGATTCTCCAGGTATTTTAGTGACTCAGCACATGCCAGAAGGTTTTACTAAGTCATTTGCTAATCGATTGAATAGTATATGTAAAATATCTGTAATTGAAGCAAAAGGTGGCGAAAGAGTTTTACCAGGCCATGCCTTTATTGCACCGGGGCATTCGCATTTATTGCTAAAACGCAGTGGCGCAAATTACATGACTGAATTAAATCAAGGAGAACCGGTTAGTCGACATCGTCCTTCGGTTGATGTACTATTTCGTTCAGCAGCTAACTGCGCGGGTAAGAATGCAGTAGGTGTTATTCTCACCGGCATGGGTAAAGATGGTGCAGCGGGTATGTTAGAAATGCATAAAGCAGGTGCCTACAATTTTGCACAGGATGAAGCAAGTTGTGTTGTTTTTGGGATGCCAAAAGAAGCGATTGCAGCTGGCGGAGTAGACGAAATTGTGTCGTTGAAGGATATGGCGAAATGCGTATTATTTAAACTGTCAAGTATGGGGGCACGTAGCAGCCGAATTTAGGGTTTATCAGTATGTACTATTGATTTGTGTAAAGTAAAACAATATCAATGCGAAGAAATGTCTTACGGTTAGTTTATTTAGTTACTATTTGTAGTGTACTAGTGAGCTGTGGATTGTTTCAGAAAAACAATTCGACAAAGTTTAATTTCCATGCTCCTGCAGATAGATTAACAGATACCAGTGCTATCAAAGAAGCACTTTATTCTCAATTTAATGACTGGCAAGGCGTGCGTTATCAACGGGGTGGTTTAAGTCAGCATGGGATTGACTGCTCAGGATTTGTATATTTGACGTTTAAATCCAGACTTGGTTTGGATTTGCCACGAACAACTTGGATGCAGGCAAAACTCGGTAAAGAGATTAAAAAGAGTGATCTAAGATCTGGGGATCTTGTTTTTTTTAAAACTGGTATTACCTCAAGTCATGTAGGAATTTATCTGGAAAAAAATAAATTCCTTCACGCATCTGAGAAAAAGGGAGTAACAATATCTAAATTAGACCATGCTTATTGGAAATTTAATTATTGGAAATCGGTCAGGATATAAAGAAACTACAGAAAAATAGAGTATTTGCGACGGTTTGATGAAAAACTTCCTGCTAGGGTCTGTTGACATTTTACATTTGAACTCCTACAACTAATACCTGCCGAATCGATACTCGGCAGGTATTAAAGCGCATGCAGATTACTTTTTACACTTTTTCAGATTATTGTCACAAGTTCAAAGCAATTAATAGTCAATAATTTTGTCGGCACGCAACAAGGTTTTTGCAATTGAATCGGGATTCCCCATGGTTGCGCCAGGACGTAAATCACTTGCAGTAATGCCTGCGTCAGCAGCACAACCCGGACAAACCAAAACTTTTCCGCCTGTATTAACGAATTCATCAAATTCGTCTGCAATATTATTACCAGCCCAAGTCAGATTCTCCCATGGAATTCTGCTGTCAGCCAAGCGAACACCTTCGCGATCAAGAAATAACGTAACTTTGGCGCGGTGTTGCAACAGATTGGTACCAATCCTGAGCGCCATGTGTGCAGAATGCAAATCGTTGGTTGCTTGCCCTAGATGCACCACAATATTCTGGGCTTTGCTCTTATCTGACCCATCTTCAGCGTGACTGGCTGCGATCGGGCCCAGGATGAGCGTTAACATTGCAACGATAAGGGTTAGCCAAGATCGCAAAACATTTGATTTCATCATAATATCCTCATTATTCTTAAAAATTTGAATGTAAAAATGATTGTTATCCCTGTTAAAGTGCAGAAAAAAATAACCAAGCACGATAAAGATAATCCCTTGCTGGCGATGGCTAGGCAATAATGTAAAGTGGACAAAAAATGGACATAAAATTAATGCCCGTTATATCAATTTCCCGGAAAAAGACAGAAATGGATTAGCCTGGAGGACAATCGGTTCTACCCCATCCTTTGAAATAAAAATGAGATTGAATAGAAGCTGAGTTTCAGAAACGAAACATGATTTAATAGCTATTTTTGAGCTGAAGAGGTTTGAATGTTTGCAGCCCACTGCCGTCCCAATTTTCGTAAAGGCGCTTCAACGACAATATGCGCAAGGGTAGCTATCAGCAAGGTGCATACGAAGCAGATTACTGCGAAGGAGGTGTCCGAAATGTGGCTCGATAATTTTTGGAGAGCAATGGGCATGGCATTGTGAAACAGATAGATACCATAACTCAAATTACCAAGGATGATAGAACACTGCCTAAGCCACTGGGGACATTGTTTGATCAATCCTATCCATCCGCACAGTATTATGCTGTACGTCAGTGCGGCGAACAAACCCATATTGCCGCGGAGTATGGGATCGGAAGCGATTACACCGTCACCCCGCGACGAGAAAATCTGTGCAAGGGTTATCCAGAAAATAAATCCGATCAACAACAGGATTAGGCGCAAGGATAAGTTTTTCGATTGTGTAATGACTCGCCAAACAATTGCTCCTAATAAAAATTCGATGAGCATTCCGGGCAAATGAATGGCCAGTATTGCCCAGAAATTAATTTCTCCTGCATTGGCCGGAGACAAGAACGCAATGACTAAATGTGCGATCAGTGCGATGGGGAAAATGATGGCATAGTGCCGGATTCGATTGACAATGAGCAGCCACAAAGGCAGGAAGAGGTAAAATTCAACTTCAGGAGGCAAACTCCAGAAAGCAGGATTGTAATAAAAAGCGATTGCTTTTGATTCCAGGGTATGCAGAAAAAACAGATGTGCCGCAATATGCTCGATTGCAAGGTTCTGATAAAGATGCAAAGCGATGTAAGCGAATAACGCCGCCAAGTAAAGCGGATAAATACGGAATATGCGGCGTATCATAAAAGGCACGACGGCGAATTGTTTGCCAAATAGATAAGGTGCAAATACAAATCCACTGATTACAAAAAACAAATCGACGCCGGAGAAGAAAAATTTCAGCAGACCAGGCTCGATACCCGCTAACGGATAATAGTGCGCAAATACCACCATCAGTGCTGCTATGCCGCGAAGCAGCTCTATCGACCATTCGTGCTGAGAATTTTGATATTGCAAGTCATGTCCTCTGGAGTGATTGGAAATAATGCTGGCACACTATTACTATTTGCGATATTTTTTCAGTTAAGTTGCGGCATGATCATAGCAGTCATACTGACGGTATCAAATTAAAATCGATCAATGAATTCTTTGCCAGTCATTACTTGGGAATTAAGCGAGACAGTCCAGCACGCCGATATTTTCTCCGGATTGTCATCCGAGTTTGAGATAGAAATCAAGCCAGCCATATCATCTACACTGCGATTTTACGATGATTTTGACGCGCATCTTTGGCAAGCGAATTATTTGCTTTGCAATGCGGATAAGCAAAAATTCCAGCTTATCGCCCATTCCGGTTGTATCGATACGGTGAGCGCACCAGGCGATGCCAGATTTTGGTGGGAGTTTCGGGAAAGTGATAGTTAAAGCCAAATTGCAAAAATTAATCGGTTTGCGTGCAATATTACCGGTCGCAACCTTACGATTACTTGAGACTGACTTTTCGCTGCGCGACAGCGATCAAAAAATAGTCGTGAAAGGGCACCTAACACAATCGATGGGTGGCGATCAACCAACTTGTTATTGTACTCTCCGGGCGCTGCGCGGCTATTCAAAATTTCATACCAGAGCAGCGCAAATACTTGAGCCTCTTATTAAGGCAAAAATTAAGGATTTTGGGTTGAAGTGCTTGTTAGAAGCTCAAGATCTTGAAGTTTTCAAATCGAAACAAGGCAACTCGGTTCTTCTTTTGACTGTGGCTATGCAAGCGGAACCGGCGGTACGATCTATAGCACTTGCGATGCTTGATCAGGCAGAACGTCATGTAAGAGGTGTCATTGCGGACACTGATACGGAATTTTTGCATCAATTTCGAGTGAATGTACGCAAACTAAGATCTTTAATCAGTTTGTTAAAAAAAGCGCTGCCAACAACATTGATTGATACGCTGAAGCCTAAATTATCCCTAATTGCTGGTAAAACAAACAAGTTACGCGATTTGGATGTATTGATATTGGCTCATGAAAGCTACCGTACGATGCTCCCAGCAAATTTTGAAAGCGGATTAAATAAGTTATATGGCTTAATTGAGAAACAGCGTAAGCAGGAAAAAAACAAAGTGGCTAGGTATTTGTCTTCTAAAGATTACAAAGCCACTATTGCTAGTTGTGCTGCGGAATTCTCGCTGAATTCTGTTTTTGAAACTGCTATGGCATCAAAATCAATAGCACGCGTTGTGAAAAAATTAATATTAAAGCGTTACCATAAAATGCTGGCGATGTGCCAGGGGATTAGCTGTCAGTCACCCGATCAAAACATTCACGCGTTACGTATTGAGTTTAAAAAACTGCGTTATTTGATCGAATTTTTTGTGGATTTGCTGCCAAAAAAACGTATTGTAAAAATAGTTGGCGAAATTAAAAAAATACAAACAATATTGGGTGACTATAATGATTATGGTGTGCAAATTGGAATCTTAAACGGTTACGTTGACGACGCCCTGGTTGATATGTCCAACTCTTTGAGTGGCTTGATAGCCATTTTGCACCAAAAGAAAATAGAGAAGCGCTCGAAAGTTGAGAGCGCGATCGCTGATTTTTTTACAGAAAATATGACCAATGAATTTAATTTGGTATTTGGGATTAGGAAAACAAAGGGTTTGGGATGAGAGTGATCGCTTCTTACAGTATGAAAGGTGGGGTCGGAAAAACGGCTACGTCGGTCAATCTTGCTTATTGGGCTGCCAAATCCGGATCAAAAACACTACTCATTGACCTGGATCCTCAAGGTGCTTCATCCTATTACTTCAGAGTTAGGCCATCCACAAAAAAATGGGCTAAGCGCTTTTTTAAAGCCTACGAAAATTTGGTTACACACATTAAGGCAAGCGATTTTGAGAATCTGGATGTTATCCCGGCACATTTGAGTTTTCGTAACTTCGATTCATTACTGGCGGGCTTTAAGAAACGCAAAAATCGGTTGAGGCGCGTATTGAAAGGTTTTGATAAGGAGTATGACCTGGTGATATTGGATTGTCCGCCATCGATTAGTCATCTATCCGAGTCCATATTTATTGCATCCGATGTGCTACTGGTACCCGTCATACCCACCACGCTTTCAGAACGTACTTTTGAGCAATTGATGATTTTTTTCAAGGAAAATGACTATCCACAAAATAAGATTGTTCCTTTCTTTTCTATGGTTCAAAACCAAAAGTCGCTGCACAAGGAAACCATGCGTGCGATGTCTGCACGATATAAAATATTTTTGAAAACGACTATTCCTTATTCATCAGACATCGAAAAAATGGGTATACACAAAGCGCCAGTCGATGTTTTTGCCAAATCAAAACAAGCTAACCACGCCTATCGCCAGCTTTGGGAAGAAGTATCGAAAATAGAATGAATGGCAATCAGAAACCTGAATTGCCACTTCACTTGACATCGTGACCATGATTCGTACCCGGCGATGCGTGGGCGGTCTGCCGAATAAATGATTGGTATGGCTTTCAAGCAGAGGCATTCCCGTCGTATCTGGAGGGAGCGATATGTCTTCTGGTAATTTCTTACCCAGTGCGCAACTTAGAAAATCGATGATGGCATTGAGATTAGAAAAGACATGGGATTCCATCCGGCCTAGTGATGAAAGACCCACTGCCGCCAACCTTTCTTGCAGGGGATGAAAATCCCGCCGTCTCAAACCCAAGTAATGAATCAAATCAATAGTGGCTGGATAGATGTGAAGGATGAATAGACTGTAATATGCGTGTTCGAGCGCCAACAGCTCGTCGCGTAGCTCCACAAGCTCATGCAGCAAACGGGCGTATGGATGCATTTCTTCAGATCTGCATGAACCGGGTGTTGATGTTTCAACATAATCCTAACAAACTTCGGGGATTCGGAAATAAACCGAATAAATTATGGAAAATTAGCTTGCTTGAGTTCGATTGCAGGAATATGTCAAGTCGCAATAATTTTATTGATTTGAAAATTTAAATCCTGCGGACTGCAAAAAGCTGAGCAACAAACTTAGTTGGAAATTATTCTAACTGAAGAGTTGATACAGACTGATAACCAATATTTGAAATAATGCCTTGGTTTTCGTATAGGTTCCTCGTATCATGGATCATGTAAAGAAGTTAATCTCAATTTTGCTTGATCGTCGCATTACGCGTATTGCGTCAAATTCACCATCGTGGAGTTTTCAATGAAATTCAATACACCTTTGCGTTACCAAGGAGGAAGAGACAAATTAGCGGGCTTCATGAAGATGGTTTTTGAGAAAAATAATCTATTAGGCGGGCATTATGTTGAGTCATCCACAGGTGGCGCGGCAATCGCGCTTAATTTACTTACTCACGGTTACGTATCCTGCATTCATTTGAACGATGCAAATCCTGCGGTATATGCTTTCTGGAGTAGCGTTGTCGATCAGCCTGAAGCACTTTGCAAAGCTATTCACGATGTAAAAATAACAAGGGAAGAATGGCAGCGACAAAACAATATCTTAAATTTTCCTGAAAATCACAGCTTACTTGAAGTCGGTTTTTCAATCTTTTTCTTAACTCGAATTAATCCCTCAGGAATCTTGTGGGGAGTAACTGATAACGGAAAAAGCCAGAGCGGACACTGGAGAACGGATGCACGTTTTAACAAGATTGACTTGATACGCAGGATTGAGTGGATTGCACTGCATCGCTCAAGCATTCGTCTTTATAATTTAGAAACGGCAGACGTAATCAAAACCGTATTGTCGTCACTGCCCGATAACACACTGATGTATCTTGATTTTTATTCCGGCTATGAGAAGCAATGGCATTTAGAAAAGCACGTTCTGCAGACTACTCATTTGAACATTGCCCATCTGATCAAGGCGCATATTACGCAGTATTGGATAGCTTCCTTTGACTATACTCCCCAAACTATGGAAGTGTATAAAAGTTACCCGTTCCTGGTCTATCAAAATGCGCGAGATCGTTACAAAAGCGTTGAAACCCTATTTTTCTCTGAGAAGCTCATTATTCCCAACCTGGATAATTCATTGAATCTGAAGTCAGCCTGAGTAGCGCAAGCAGTGGATAAGTCTGACAGATTCCCGGGTGTGAGTTGATTAACGCAAGTTGCTGCCATGACCTCTGGCCAAATAATCTTCAGATTGCATTTCCATCAATCGTGAGCGTGTGCGCTCAAATTCAAAGCTGACATCCCCGCCGTTATATAGCAAATGCAGCGGCACAGCGGCTGAGCAAAGGAATTTGACGCCATGCTCATAGAGGGCATCGATAAAGGTGATGAATCGTTTGGCTTCATCGTTGTTTCCATTATTAAATTGCGGAATTGCGACCATGATGACGGTGTGATAGGTTCTGGCGATGGTCAAATAATCCGCTGAACCCAACGGGTTTGCACATAAGCGCTTAAACGAAAATACGGCGACGCCGCGTGCCGCTTTGGGCACAAACAATGTGCGGCCTTGTACAGTCAATTCTTCGCTGGGGACTTTGGCGCGATCCGCGATACTGCGATCGGTCAGACGGAAGAAAATTGCCACTAATTGCGCAGTTGTCTCTTCATTGACTGGAAAATAGTAGGTTTGTGCGCCCTTCAAGCGGTTATAGCGGTAATCCACAGGGCCTTCGAGTGGAATAATTTCGAGTTTTTCCTTGATTTGTTCGATAAAAGGCAAAAATCTCTGGCGATTTAAGCCATTCTTATAGAGATCATCCGGCGGCCGATTGGATGTGGCCACGACAATTACGCCTTGCGCAAACAATTCCTTGAACAATCGGGTTAGCACCATAGCATCGGCGATATCGGTGACGTGTAGTTCATCGAAGCATAGTAACGTTGCTTCATTGGCTATTTTCCGTGCGACAGAGGGGATAGGATCCTCATCACTATTACGCCCGCCATGCCGTGCTCGCTCTTGCTTTGAGAAATCATGCCACTGTTTGAGTCGGACATGAATATCCAGCATGAATTCGTGGAAATGCACACGCCGCTTCGATGCAATGGTGGCAGTGGTATAAAACAGATCCATCAGCATCGACTTGCCGCGTCCTACGCCGCCATAGAGATAGATGCCTTGCGGGGTCGATGTACGACTGTTCAGCCAGCGGAATAAGCCAGCGGGCCACCTGAAATGAAAACCCTCATGAATATTTTTTATTACGGGATAATCGATTAATTCGCGGTGTAAGCGCTCAAGCGCGGCAACCGCTTTCGCCTGATCGGTATCCGGTTTCAGTTCTCCGGCCTGTATCAGAACCTGGTACTCGCTTTCAGGGCCGGTTTTTTGTAATGATTGTGACATGGTTAACGATGTGCACGGTTACTTTCTGTCAGGTAGCGCAAATTTCGCTTGACCGGCCAGCCAGACCAATACTAAAACGGGTAATCCGAGTAGTGCGGTTGTGATAAAGAAGTTTTCATAACCATAGGCATCGACAAATTGACCGCTAAAACCGGCAATGAATTTAGGCAGCAATAGCATGACCGAACTGAATAATGCGTATTGGGTAGCCGAATAGGCGGAATTGGTTAAACCGGATAGATAGGCGATAAATGCGCTGGAAGCAATGCCTGCTGAAAGATTGTCGGCAGATATGGTAAAGATCAATCCACTGACATCATGACCACGGCCTGCCAGCCAAACAAATAGCAAATTGGTAGCAGCCGATAATACGGCGCCAAGAAATAACGTGCGCATGATGCCGAATTTTACCGTCAGGACACCACCGATCGCAGCACCGGCAATTGTCATGATAACGCCATACACTTTTGAAATGGTGGCAACTTCATCTTTGCTATAACCCATGTCCACGTAAAAAGGATTGCTCATTACGCCCATAACGACATCGGAGATGCGGTAGATTGCGATGAGCGACAGGATCAGCAACGCTTGCCGTCCATGACGTACAATGAAATCCCTGAAAGGGGCGATTAGTGCGCCGTACAGCCAAACCAGCAGGCTTTTGAAGCGCGGATGGAGATTCCACGTTGCGAGGGCTTGCTGTGCAATGCGTTCGTTATCGGAGATCAGGTGATTGTAAGGAACATCCGGTTCGCGGATGATCAGCGTGGTGATGATACCGACAGCCATACTTGCGGCCATGACCAGATAAGCGAAGCGCCAGGGCAAGTGTTCGTAAGCCGCAGCAGAAGGATCGACTGCCGCAGCAATCCATAATACGCCTGCCGACGCCAGAATCATGGCGATGCGGTATCCTGCCTGATAGGTAGCAGCCATGGCACCCTGCAGTTCGACCGCAACCGCTTCGATGCGATAAGCATCGAGTGCAATATCTTGCGTGGCCGAGGCAAAAGCGACGGCAAGCGCGAAGAATACCAATTTTGCTAAATCCACGACAGGATCGGTCAATGCCATGCCGACTAGTGCAACCGTGATAATTATTTGCGATAGCAATAGCCACGCCCGACGCCGTCCTAATAGCCGGGTCAGCAACGGAAGTGGCAAACGATCGACGAGCGGTGACCATAACCACTTGAAACTATAGGCTAAACCAATCCAGCTTAAATGACCGATGGTCGCGCGGTCGATGCCCGCTTCGCGCAGCCAAAACGACAATGTGCCTAAAATCAGTAACAAAGGTAATCCGGCGGAAAATCCCAATGACAGCATGCCCAGCACACGCGGGTGCGTATAGACTTGCCAAGCCTGCAACCAGCCGGAAGATTCGCTGGATTTCATAAAGTATAGTCGTAGTCGATAATCAATGGCGCGTGATCTGAGAAGCGCTCAGCTTTATAAATAGATGCGCCAGACGCAGTTTGCGCGATGACCGGTGTGGCAATTTGATAATCGATACGCCAGCCGACATTCTTGGCCCAGGCTTGGCCGCGGTTGGACCACCAGGTGTATTGCTCAGGCTCGGAATTGAGGCGGCGAAAAACATCGACAAAACCAATGCTGTCGAATACATTCGACAACCAAGTGCGTTCTTCCGGTAGAAAACCGGAATTTTTTTGGTTCGAGCGCCAGTTTTTCAAATCGATTTCCTTATGCGCAATATTCCAGTCGCCGCACAAAATAATCTCGCGGCCACAAGCTATCAATGTTTTCAGCATCGGAAAGAATTGTTCCATAAAAAAGAACTTTGCGGCTTGACGGTGTTCGCCGCTCGATCCGGAAGGCAAATAAATGGAAATAATACTCAGATTGCCAAAGTCTGCCTGAATAAAACGGCCTTCCGCATCGATTGCAGGGACACCGATACCTTCAATGATTTTATCGGGTTGCTTGCGGCAATATATGCCGACACCGCTATAGCCTTTTTGTGCGGCACAATGAAAATAGCCTCGGTATGCGCCCGGTGAACGCATTTCTTCGGAGAAATCGGGCAACTGGGCTTTTAACTCTTGTACACATACAATTTCAGCCGATTGCGCGGCTAACCAGGTAAAGAAACCTTTTTTTGCCGCTGCGCGGATGCCGTTGAGGTTAAGCGTTATAATTTGCATATTTTAAGGATTGATCACAGTTATGTCAGATTTCCGGCAGGCATTTATTCAGTTTGCTATTGAACGTAAAGTACTTTGCTTTGGCGAGTTCATCACCAAAGCAGGACGCTTGTCACCTTATTTTTTTAACGCAGGACTGTTCAACGATGGCGATTCATTGCGCAGGCTGGGCCAATTTTACGCCAAAGCGATCATTGCTGCAGCGCTTCCGTTTGATATGTTATTTGGCCCCGCGTACAAAGGCATTCCGCTGGTGAGTGCGATTGCTATTGCTTTGGCAGAAATGGAGCATAACTATCCCTTCTGTTTTAATCGCAAGGAGGCAAAGGATCACGGCGAAGGTGGAATGCTTGTCGGCGCGCCGCTGCAAGGCCGTGTGCTAATTGTCGATGATGTTATTTCTGCTGGTACCTCGGTGCGCGAATCGGTCGATTTGATTAAGACTGCAGGTGCGGCACCAATCGGCGTAGTCATTGCGCTCGATCGCATGGAGCGAGGTATTGATCAGTTATCGGCTGTTCAGGAGGTGCAGCAATTGCACGGCATTTCGGTGACTTCGATTATTACTCTGGATGATTTGGTTGAATATCTACAGGGTCATCCTGAGTTAGAACATCGTTTATTTGCAGTAGAGCGTTATCGCGCACAATATGGAATCAAATAAACATTGATTTATGCAAAATTTGACGCGTAATGTTTGATTGATATACGAACTTTGGCGAGCGTTCAATCCGTTTCTTTTTGCCATATTCCATAGCATTCATTATGGGAGATGTTCCCGATACTATAAGATTTCTGGCAATGAAGTGATTCAATTATAGGAAAAAATATGGAATTAACAGAATTACAGCAAACTTCTATTTTGCAGCTGTATCAAGCCCTTTACAATGATATTGCAGGTACGGAAAATCTGGAATCATATAGTCTAATGTTTACAGAAAGAGGTTCTTTGGCGAGACTGGCTGAAACGATATCAAAGAATCAAGGATTTTTTGGGAGGTTTTATCCAAACGACATGGCACCACTTGCATTTGCAGAGGCATTTGTAAATGATTTAATTGGTGATCGTGCTGCGGAAAGTGATAAAACCATCGCTACAGAATATATCGTCAATAAAATATCAGATGGCGCAACGCAAAATGAGTTGATTCCAGAGATTACTACCCTTCTTTCCAGCTTTCCAGCGACGCACCCAAATTGGGGAATGGCTGCAGCGCACTATATTAGAGAGAGTGCGGCAAGAATTGTGGATAACCTAGCGGGTAACACAGTTTCGTCGGATGACAAGGTGCTAGCAGTTAATTATATAGTCGACCAAATGAATTCAGCCGGACAATCCTTTGGTGACATGATTGAATGGGCAATCACTACGCTTGATAGTATTGATTATAGTAATCCGATTTGGGGTAATGCTGCCGCTTTATTTGATAACCGAATAGAAATCTCACGTTACTATTCAATCGAGAAAGCGGGAGAATTGAATGGTTTAGTTAAACAAATTCTGGCTAGTATTTCGCACGATGCCGCGACTGTTGCGACAGCGAAGGCTGCGATTGATGCGCTTCTGAATAATTTTCCTATTGACTTAGGCACTCTTGACGGCAATAACGGTTTTTTAATTGGAGATCATTCACTTGATAATGGGGTCAGCAAAATGATATTTGATCTGTACCCCATAACTGTATGGACTAGTCAGGATCCGCAGAATTCATTGGCACAGCTCATGGGTGTTCATATGCCCAATGATTTTGTTTAAATTCATCGCGGGGGAGATTGCCTTGCACATTAGCGGCGATTGATGGTGCTGTCCTATTGAAATTCTTTATGGTTTTTCCAGCAGATCCGTTCCCAACAAACTCTGAGTTAATGGAAAGTTTTGCTAGGTGTAAAAAACATCGGTATATCACAGCATTTCGACCAGAAATATGTACTTATTTCAACATTTCTGGTCTATAGAACCATTCTGTCCCACACCATTTATGCTTATATCAAATACTGGCGTGCATTTCAGGGGTGACAAATGATTACGATCCCGGTGACCCTATAGGAATCCAATTGAGACCACCATCTGTTGATATGTAGATATTTCTTCTGGATGCTCCTAAAATCGTCGCGTCCTCGCTAAAATTTGGTGACAGATGAAATTCAGTGAACTGAATGTTCTTTTTGAGTAGCGAAGTACCTAAATTTTGTGCCGACATAATCCACCCTGTAGTGCCCAGTATCAGGCGATATAATCCTTTGCCACGGACTGTTGCAAAGACAGTTCGATCTTGAGCAAAAGTCGGGGAGAATTCAATTTGCTGGATTACGGTTGCTGGGCCAACGTGCTTGTGAAGAAATGGTTTCCAGCTATTACCGCCATTGGCTGAACGATATATACCATTGTTTGTACCGATAAGCAGCAAATGATCGGTGGCAAATTGTGGAGAAATAGCTATCCACATATAACTTAGTTTTCCCTGAGTAACAATAGAATCTATCCCGATACGAGTCCAACTACCGCCGCCGTTTTGTGTACGCCAAACTTCTCCTGATTTATTAGCTGCAAAGACAGTTTTATCGTTAGCATAATTTGGCGAAGTGACAATACTTGTAATTTTTTCCACATGTGGAACATCTACTGCCCTATGCCAGTTAATACCTCCGTCTAGTGTTTGAAGAACTCCGTGTGTTCTTGTTCCAATATAGATTTCTTGGTCAGTGTCAAAGATCGGGGATAATGCAATTACAGTGGGATAGATATCGCCTTCTCCAATATCGGGAAGCAGTGGAATCGGTAATGTATCCCAGTTTTCACCAAAGTCATCAGAAAATCCTAAAAAAGACTTATTGTCAGTAGCTATTGCGAGTGGCGGGCCCGTGTGATTTTTAACAAAATCTATATCAAAAGGACTGAGTACTGCTTGATTTGGCCATCCGGCTGCTTTAGCGAGCCACGTTGCACCTTTATCTGTGGAAGTATAAAAACCTCCTCCAAAATAAGTTGTTGCCATAATGGTTTGATCGTTAACAAAATTCGGCGATAATGCCAAACCGGTAATTAAGTTTTCGCGAGTTTGCTTTTGCGACCATACATTACCGCCATTTGTTGCGATAAATACGCCATCAAATGTAGAGAGAAATAGGGCTTGATCGGTTGCAAAAGTTTTGGAAACTTGTAATTCACTGAATTCCTTTGCGGCAACTGTTTGACCTGTGATATGGGCGGTTGAATCATGAAACACCCAACTATTACCATTATTCGTTGATTTATATATGGCTTTTGTAAACGTAGTACAGAAGACCGTGCGATCGGTTTGGTAATTAGGTGAAAAAACGATGTTGTTAACAGCCTCAGCAGGTAGATTACTTAGTTTGGCCGTAAATGAGTTGCCCAAATTGTTGCTGACAAAGATTCCATCATCGGTAGCCAAGAAAATTTCTCGCGCACTTCCTGGCGCTATCGCGATATCATAAATTATTGCACCCGTTGGATTTCCTTTATCAACCCAGCTAATACCACCATCGGTGGATATTTTTATAGTCCCGTTACTATTTGCAACTACAACAGTTTTATCTTGTGCGAAGTTAGAAGACGTTGCGATTATATTTACCCCGGCAGACCGATCTAATACTTTTGTCCATTCAGTTTGTAAATGAGTGCGCCGGTAAACCCCGTCGTTTTCAATAGCTAAGAAAAGGGTATAGTTGTTTTGTAATCCGCCAATTTCTAATTTGGTTGCATATTTACTGGCAATTAGGCCTGTATTAAAGGGTTCCCAAAAGTCTCCGCGAGTCGAGGATTTATAAACACCATTGCCGGTTGCAACGAATACTGTGCGATCAACGTTATAACCGGGGGAAACGCGAATGGCAAATATAGAGGATCTATTATCCATACCCCATGGCAGCAAAGTCCAAGTTGTACCACCGTCGGTGGATCTCAGAACTTCAGGATAACGCCAGCCTGTTATTTCTCCGTCAGTGGATACAAAGAGAGTCCGGTCATTCGCAAAATTGGGTGAAACTCCCATTGCATATACAGGATCATGGGGATTGTGAGCATATGCATGAGTGCCATTGATAATTACTGTTAGCATGACTAGCATATAAATACCGATAATTCGTCGGATTATGAGATTTTGCATTATTATTTCCTCCAGCTTGTAATTATTTTTTATCTGCAGAAATTATAACAGGGCTCTGTCAGCCTGTATCTATAGCGTTTTATATGAAGTGATTGGGATAAAGCAGCGGCGGATTCAAGTTTGAAGTGCAATTTTGAGTAACGCAGATCAGGAGGGTTGGATGCGGTAGCATCTGAGCCTTTTTGACCAGCCAGTCGAAATTGCAAAGATGAACTACACACACCTAACCCGAGAAGAACGATATCAGATATACGCCTTGAAGAAAGCGGGACACACACAAAGCGAGATCGCCACCATCATCGACCGAAGCGTATCAACTATCAGCCGAGAGTTGGCCCGTAACCGCGGGGCACGTGGCTATCGCCCCAGACAGGCGCATAACAAAGCAGTCGAGCGCAAAGCCATCAATGCGCGGGCGATAGACGATGCAACCTGGCAATTTGCGCAAGAGAAACTCATGCTGCAATGGAGCCCAGACCAGATCAGCAATTATGCGGACATCAGCATTGAGACGGTGTACCAGAGGGTTTATGCCGACAAACGAAACGGTGGCATTCTTTGGAAGAATCTGCGCTGTCAAAAGCAGCGCCGGAAGCGTTATGGCAAGACAGATCGGCGTGGCATCATCCCCAACCGCCAGTCCATTGAGCAACGTCCGGCTATCGTCGATGCTAGAAGTCGTATCGGCGACTGGGAGGCAGATACCATCATCGGCAAGAATCACCGGCAGGCCATCGTCAGCCTGGTCGAGCGAAAGACGGGATACACACTGATTCGCAAGGTGGAGCGGAAGACCGCCGAGGCAGTGACAAAAGCAACCACCCACCTGCTCAAGCCACACCGAAGACGGGTGCATACGATTACTTCCGACAACGGGCGGGAATTCGCCGGACACGAGGAGATCAGCAAACAACTGGACGCGGACTTCTATTTCGCCCACCCTTACGCCTCATGGGAACGAGGGACGAACGAAAATACCAATGGACTGATTCGGCAGTACTTCCCCAAAAACAGGGACTTCACCACGATTACACAACAGGAGATGGATACAGCAATGGAAAGATTGAACAATCGACCTAGAAAACGACTTGGATACCAAACACCTAATCAGGTATTCTTCAAATCAGGCGTTGCACTTCATATTTGAATCGGCAAGCTTATAAATGACTAATAATTTTATAAATGAAGTGTAATTATTTTCTCAGTGATTAATATTGATATTGCCAATTAAAAAGGAGAATGATTGTGAATAGTAGATCGGGTAGCAATGCCATTGGAACAGACGAGCAGATCATTTCCGCTAGCAATGGCTGGCTAGTGTTGATGGTGCTAGTACCAATCCTATTATTGGCAGTTTTTTTGATTGCTACGCCAGGTGGCCCAATCAAATTAATTGGCGGTGTATTATTACTTACAGTAACGTTATTTTGTTGTAAAGGTCTATTTACGCTTGAACCCAATCAAGCTGCAGTAATGATTTTTTTCGGCAGTTACGCTGGAACGGTATGTGAAAGTGGTTTTTTTTGGGTTAATCCATTTTATAACAAAATACGTGTATCGCTGCGCATTAACAATTGGAATACACCGGTACTTAAAGTAAATGATGAACGCGGCAGTCCAATCGAAATTGCGGCAGTGATTGCTTGGCGTATTCAAGATACTGCAAGGGCGATTTTTGATGTGGAAAGTGCGCTGAATTACCTTCAAATCCAGAGTGAATCGGCTATTCGTCAAGTTGCCAGTAGTCATGCATACGATGATACCGAAGCAACCGCAGGCGGGGGCAAGAAAAGCCTGCGCACTGATCTGGATGCGATCGCCGGATTGTTACGCGAATCCATTCAGCAGCATGTCGACGTTGCAGGTGTCGTCGTTGAAGAAGCAAAAATCGCACATCTTGCCTATGCACCAGAAATCGCCAATGCAATGTTACGACGCCAACAGGCGGAAGCGGTTGTAATGGCTCGGCAGAAGCTGGTTGATGGTGCTGTCGGGATGGTCGAGGTGGCATTAAAAAACCTCGAAGACAAGAAAATTGTTTCACTCACTCCTGATCAACGGGCGGTTCTCGTAACCAATATGATGACCGTATTATTATCGGAAAATGGGGCGCAACCGGTAATTCAGATGGCGCAATCCAGTCAATAGATTTTTAATGTTAACATGCAACGATGTGATCGAAATTACCGTCCACTATATGTTCGTCGTGCATGTTTAAAATTATCGAATGAGAGGGACCGATGAAATTTACGTCGCTTACACAACGATTCGCCGTTTGGTTTACATTAGTTTCTCTTTTGCCCATATTACTGATTGGCAATAGCTTACTCCATACGTTTGAAAACGAAATAAAAAAATCCGCCATTCGCAATGTCTCAGCAATTGCTGATAAGAAGGTCGAACAGATCGATAGCTATCTCAAGGAACGCTTACTTGATGCAAGTTTGCTGCGCGATGCCAGTACTACTTACGATGCCATCGTGGAGTTTTCTCGGATTTTTGAAGAAAGCGGTGTAAATTCATCTGAATATCGTCAACTGGATGCGAGTTATCGTGAAAATTTCCGGCGTTTTGTGGAAGAAGCAGGCTATTACGATCTGTTTTTGATTTCTCTGAAAGGAGACATCGTTTACTCAGATGCACACGAAGCTGATTTTGCAACAAATTTATTTACCGGTCCCTACAGTAACTCAGGTCTGGGAATTGCCGCCCGCTATGCATTGGAACACTCAAAAAGCGCAATTTCCGATTTTGAGCATTATGGGCCATCGAAAGGTGCGATTGCTGCATTTGTAGCGGTTCCAATAATAATTAACGATGAAATTAAAGGGGTATTAGCGCTACAAATCTATAGTGAACGGGTATTTGCTGTGATAGCCAATAACGTTGGGCTTATGGACAGCGGCGAAACACTGGTGGCACGCCTTGAAGACGAACACACTGCGTTGGTTATGGCGCCTTTGAAGTTTGATCCTGAAGCTGCGTTAGAACGTAGAATTCCTCTCAATCAACTGCCTTTTTCGGAAGCCATACAACATGCGCTGAATGGCAATTCCGGGGATGGCATTACGGTTGGTCATCATCAAAAGGAAGTGGTGGCCGCATGGCGTTACCTGCCACGTATGAAATGGGGCATCGTGGTGCATGTGGATGTGGACGAAGCATTCGCCTCGTTATATACATTGCATTTTGTCGGTTTGGCGCTTCTGGTTTTGACATTGCTGGCTGCTCTGGTTGGGGCCATACTGTTTAACCGCCGTGTCGTCAATCCTTTAAAACAATTGAATCAAAGCGCTTTGCAAATCTCGACGGGTAATCTGCATCAGCGTGTTGCGATTGCAGGTTGGGATGAAATGAGTCAATTGGCGCAAACCTTCAATGTCATGGTAGAGCGACTGAATGCCAGTAATCTGCAACGTAACGAAGCAGAAGAAAGCCTACGACAGCTTAACCAGCAATTGGAACAAAGAGTGGAAGAGCGTACCGCTGACTTGCAACGAGCGAATGAAGCTTTAATCATCAAAGAGGAAGAAGTTCGTTCAGTAGTTGAGCATATGGTGGATTGCGTAGTTACAACCGATGAAATCGGTACGATTCTTTCGGCCAATCCGGTGATGGAGAAATTATTCGGTTATGATCGTGATGAAATGCTGGGTCAAAATATTTTGATAATCGTGCCGGAACCGGATCGCAGCAGGCATGTGGGTTATATGGAGAATTATTGCCGTACCGGGCATGGCCAGGAGTATGTCGGCCGTCCTTATTTATCGGGTTCGCACGGCATTGGCCTTGGCCGTGAAGTGGTTGGTGAATGCAAAGATGGCAAGCATATTGAGTTATATTTGGCTGTCAGCGAATATTTTGTTGGCGGCAAGCGGCATTTTACCGGTGTAATGCGCGACATCCGTGAACATGTGCGCATCATGAAAGATTTGAAGCAAGCCAGAATCGAAGCTGAGCAGGCAAGTAAAGCCAAATCGGCATTTCTTGCAGCAATGAGCCATGAAATTCGTACACCGATGAATGGTGTAATCGGCATGATTGACGTACTGAGGCAAACCAGCCTCAGCGGCTATCAAATGGAAATGGCCAATTTGATTCGCGATTCGGCATACGCGTTACTTGCTATTATTGAAGATATTCTTGATTTTTCCAAAATTGAAGCCGGTAAATTGGAAATAGAAAAAATTCCAATGCGCTTGGCCAATGTTGTGGAAAATGCCTGCGGCATGCTGGCACATGTGGCGCTCAGTAAAAATGTGGAACTGACTTTGTTTATTGATCCTGCGATTCCCGGAAACGTGCTCGGTGATCCGTTGCGTCTGCGTCAGATCATTGTCAATATCGTCAATAATGCCATCAAATTCTCCAGCAGATCCGCAAAGGGTGGCAAGGTATCGGTAAGGGTACTGTTGACTGAATTCAATCCGGATCGAATCGTCGTTACATTTCAGGTAACCGACAATGGTATCGGTATGAATAAGGAGACACAGGAAAAACTCTTTAAATCTTTCTCGCAAGGAGATGCTTCAACCACGCGACGATTTGGGGGAACCGGACTTGGATTGGCTATCTCGCATCATCTTGCGGAATTGATGGATGCCGAAATTGCGGTGCAAAGTGAGCCACAACAGGGTTCTACATTTTCCATCCAGATGCCGTTTAAACCGCTGCCTGATACCGCAATTCCTGGCGCTCAATTGGATGATCTCAGTGGATTGAATTGCCTCATACTGGGTGATAACGGCGGGTTGAGTGACGATTTGGCCGTTTATTTGAAAAGCGCCGGTGCCACGGTCGAACACGCGTCTGATCTTGATTCATTACACCAGCTCGTTCAAAGTCTTGTTCCCGGTTTGTGGTTAGTGGTAATCGATGCAGGTCAGCAGGCCCCAACCATTGATGAATTGCGTGCGGTGTTTACCGTTCGTTCCAATGTATTGAAGCACGGCGTCAGCGTGAAAGCAGGACCGAATACCTTACAAACGGATATCGAGCCTCATTTTGTTATTATCAAGCGTGGCCGGCGCCGCCAGGCACGGATTGAAGATATCGATATTGTCACGATTGATGGAGATGTGATGTATCGCCAATCTTTGCTGCGAGCAATGGCACTTGCTGCAGGCAGAATTGATACGGTTGAAGAAAAAATACCACTCATTGAAACAAAAACAGCGCCCGTTGCAGTTTCACGCGAGCAGGCGCTGCTACAGGGTAAATTGATATTAGTAGCGGAAGATAACGATATCAATCAAAAAGTTATTCGACAACAACTCACTTTGCTTGGCTATGCCGCCGATATTGCAAGCGATGGCAGCGAAGCGCTAAAGCGCTGGCAGAGCGGTGATTATGCTTTACTACTTTCTGATCTGCATATGCCGGAGATGGATGGTTTTGAATTGACCAAAGAAATTCGTACGCAAGAGAGAGCAGGGAAGCATATTCCCATCGTTGCACTCACTGCCAATGCCCTGAAAGGAGAAAGAGAACATTGTCTGAACATTGGGATGGATGATTATTTGAGCAAACCCGCACAACTTGAGGATTTGCGGCTGGTCTTGGAGAAATATCTAACCACTAGCAAATCTGTTGCCCATATCGAATCAACATCTCGATCTACTGCATCTGCCACTGAACTTGCACCTGCACCGGAATCTATATTAATTCCGGTTGATATTCATGTGCTAGAAGAATTAGTGGGTGACGATTCTGAGACAATTCAAGAAATGTTGCAGGATTATCGTGTCAGTGCAAAAAAAACCGCTACAGAATTACGAATTGCGTATCAAGCGGGGCAATTGGCAACAGTTGGTTCAATCGCGCATAAGCTTAAATCATCATCACGTTCAGTAGGTGCACTTGTACTCGGTGATTTGTGCGCGCAAATCGAGCAAGCGGGCAAGGAGAATAATGCGCAGGCGTTGGCCGTTTTGTTGCCAAGTTTTGATGCAGAAATGAATAAAGTTGAAGCGTATTTGGCTTCGTTTAGCAAGAAAGATAACTAAAAGCAATGCGATATACTACGATCCGGCTATGCCGAATCAGCGATTAATCCATTACGTACCCTGTTTTGCCAGGCTTCAAGCCACGCGGGAAAATCTGCTGCTTGCAATGGTTTTGACACAAAATTGCCTTGCGCTAAATCACAGCCGGTTTGGCGGAGTAACTCCCAATCATTCTGATCTTCAACGCCTTCGGCCACTGTTTCCATATTCAGTTGTTTTGCCATAGATAGGCTGGCGTCGTATATAGCGCGCAGGGTATCGTCAGTCCATGCGCGATGAACAAATCCTTGATCAATCTTGAGTTCATCAAAAGGAATATCGCGCAACTGCGCCAAAGATGAATGTCCGGTACCAAAATCATCGATTGATAAATGGAAACGCTTAAGGCGTAATCGTGTCAGAATTTCAAGCGGAACCCGGGCATCAGCCCCCATGACTTGGCTTTCTGTCACTTCCAGCACGATTTTTTGTGGCGATACGCCCGCTTGTGTTACTAAATTGACTACCAAATCTTGAAAATCCAATGAGGCTAGATTATCCATTGAAACATTGATCGCTACGCGCAACGAGAGTCCGTTTTGCTGCCATATTTTGGCTTGATTTAATGCATTAGTCAGAACACAGGTAGTCAACTCATTGATCAAATGATACTGCTCTGCAATCGCGATGAACCGGTCAGGAAATACTAAACCATCGGCTGGGTGGTGCCAGCGCACCAGCGTTTCTACACCAATAACTTCGCCTGTTTCCACAGACACCTTTGGCTGGTAGTAGTTCACCAATTCGTGATTGGAAATTGCAGCGCGCAATTCTTCCGCACTATAACTTTTCTTGTCAGTTTTTAATGAATTGTCAGTCGAGTGAGATTTCCAGGTATTCAGTATTTCCGCTAGTTTCTCTGGTGTAACGGGTTTATGCAGATAACCGAGCATAGGTATCTTATGTGCATGAACTAATTTCTCGGCAGTTTTTAGCATACGTTCGTCTTCACCGCTCACTAAAATCAGCTCACCGTGGTACTGCCGATCAACCAAGTAGCGAACAAACTCAATACCATCCATATCTGGCATATTCAGATCGAGTAGAATTAAATCAGGGCAGGTTTCAGCAGTATCGATTTTTTTAAGGGCATCATGTCCATTGTCACAGGAAATGACGGAAGTATAACCTTGCTTGGCAAGCATTCGGGTCAAGAGCTTGAGTATGAAGGTATCGTCATCAAGAATCAGAATCTTCGGATTGGATGCGCTATCCATAATTTCTTATTATTGTAGGTGGAAAAAAAATTAATCGATTTGTACAGTCAGGATCATACACTGTGTTTTTAATATTTACGCAATGAATTTATTTTTCAGTTTTTTCTGGAATTTTATTGAGGGATTGGTCTTTTTTATAACGTAATGCTTGCCATACTGTTCTAATATCCACCATTTTTTGCTGAATAAGTAACGTAATCGCGATTTCTTCCATGGCGGCATATAGACAAAATACGGCAGCTATTCGGAAAGGCCAAGCCATCAGATCCGTAAACAATAAAACGTAACTGATTACAGTAATTGCCACGGCAAGTTTTACACTCCAGGTATGATAACTGCTGATACTGTGAAATTTGATCACGCTGATGAATACAGGTAATGTAAAACTCAGCACGATGATCATGAAATAAAGCTTTTCGCGTAATATGATGTCTGGCCACAATACCCAAGCGCAGATTGCCATTGTTGCATAGATAATGAAATCACCCCAACTATCAAGACGTGAACCCAGCGGAGTTATTTGATGCAATATTCTCGCGAGAAAACCATCCAGAACATCGGTAAATACGGCAAATAGCAATGTTCCGATAAACCAATTGGGTTGCTGCGTAAATGCAAAGTAAAACAGTGCAGGTGCTGTGAATATCCGAATTAGACTAACTAAATTCGGTAAATTGATGACATGGCTTTTGGCATAATTCTTCATAATTGAGTAACACAATATAAATTATTGACTACGAAGAAGTTGTGAACTAGATAATAAGACATTTACTAGCATTATGACTGGTAAGCAATGCAAAAATTCTGAGATTCTATGCCTAACAAATCAATAAAAGTTTTAACTTACAATATTCATAAAGGATTTAGCGCAACTAATTTGCGCTTTGTTTTGCATGAAATCAGAAACTTATTACGGCATATAAATGCTGATATCGTTTTCTTACAAGAAGTACATGGAGAGTGCAATATATCCAAAAACCGTTTTGCTGATTGGCCAAATAATCGGCAATTTGAATTTCTGGCCGATCAGGTATGGCATCACCATGCCTATGGAAAAAACGCGATTTATAAATCAGGACATCATGGGAATGCTATCTTGAGCAAATATCCTTTTGTCGAATGGGAAAATATCAATGTTTCGATGTTACGCTCAGCCAGCCGCAGCCTATTGCATGGGGCGATACTAATTCCTGGGTTTAATCAAAAAATCCATATTATTTGTGTTCATTTGGGATTATTTGAACTTGAAAGAGAACGTCAAATTTCAATGCTGGCAAAAAGAATTGCATCTCATGTTCCCGCTGATGAGCCGCTGATTATTGCGGGTGATTTTAATGATTGGCGTGGTCGCGTTGAACGCTATTTACATCAAGATCTTGGTGTTAAGGAAGTTTTTAAAAATATTCATGGTTCTTATGCGCGTACATTTCCTTCGTGGCTGCCCTTTTTATCAATGGATCGTATCTATTTCCGTGGTCTTGATGTCGTCGATTGTAATTATTTGCAAGATAAACCATGGCGTCGCCTGTCTGATCATATTCCATTATTGGCTGAATTCAGATTGCATAAACCTAGTATTTTATTTCATAAAGCATAAACGTCCTTCAGAACCAGCAATTAAGTTACTGAAGAGATAATGGGCGTTGATAATTGTGGTACGAAGGAAAAATTAACCCCCGGTGAAGCCGAGGGTTTTGTTTGGCAATTAATGACCAGATTGACGCATATGTTTCATCGCTTCTTCGGAATGCTTGGCAGATTCGTCTCCATGACCCATCTCAGCATGCTTAATGGCTTCTTCCAGGTGTTTAATCGCTTCATCCATATGCTTGTGTGCATCAGCGTGCTCTTTTCCAGCCGCTTTAGCGTGTGTCAAGCTATCTTTTGCATGTTGTAATGCTTCTTTGGCATGCCCCATTTCTCCATGCGCTTGAGCTTTTCCTGCATGTTCCATTGCTTCTGACGTATGTCCGGCATCAGATGCCCAAGCGGCGGTACCCATCAATAAAACTAAAGTTCCAGCTGCAATCGTTGTTGTTATAGCTCGCATAACTATTACTCCTTTTATTCTGAGATATTAAAAATGTAATTACCTAGCAAACCGTACTGATCTAATTACATCATCAAAAAAGGTAAAGTCGTTAACAATTTCTTCCCTTTTATCAGTACATTTTTTAGTTATATCACAAATTATGGAAAAAAATAATATAAAAGAAATTTTTAATTTTTAATCAGTCAATGAAAGCCATTTTGCAATGTAAAAGGCTTCAGTGAATAATTTTTTCATTTGTATTCGATAAAAAAGAAGATACATTTTTATTTTGCCAAGGATTATCAATATCCCAAACTTGAACCTGCTTGAGAATTTCTCCAATTAATTTATGCAAGTGTGCCAAATCTAGTATTAAGCCAATTTTTATGGTACTGCTGGCATCAAGGAATTCGAGTTTAATTTTCGGATTGTAGTTACCGGAATACTTATTAGATAAATTGATTGTATGGATTAGAAATGACTCAATATGATTGCTGGATTGTATTTTGCCGTAAGAAACGGTTATTTTTTGTTGTGATATTTGATGCGCTAAACAATTAACTTCCCATTGCTGTTCCGCTGTTCTTATTTTGAAATTAGGATATTGTCGTGAAAGCCAATGAGGAAGTTGTTTCAGTGTGTTTTTTAAAAACTGACGTGTCATAAGACCTAATAGCTGTTTTTTGTCCTCACCACAAAAAATTAAGCTTAGCCTGTCTTGTTCTTTATCATAAAAAGTGGTTATGGATTCTGCGATAAATACCATAATGATTTCTTGTTTATGTTATGTTAATTTTCGGTCTTAATGAGTTCAAATGCGTCGATCATTAATTATTTAAAAGACTAGATGAATAATGCAAAAAACAATCCGCAAACATGCGCATGTTTTACCTGGAAAGCTAATTAGTACAAGCAGGATATGCTTTTGGGCACGTAGAATCCAATCCTCCAGCATCGCCGACCGGACCTAGCTCATTCAACATTTGAAGAACTTGAGGAAAATAATTAGGGGCTCGGGTCCAGAAAATATAATTGGCTTTTAAATTGTCTCGAGCAAATGTAAACAACTCAGTCACAGAAGGTGTTTTGCCTTTCTTATCCTGTCGTGTATTGACATAATTTGTTTGCATCACTGCCGGTGTTAAAGGTACGATACCTGATAATTCCGGATAGTAATGGTAAACGCCTTTTGCCGAATTTGCTTGCTTGAAGGTTAGACCCGGATCCTCCATAAAAATATCTGGTCCGCCCAAACCCGTACCCATTTCTTTAAGTTTACCGATAAATGTATTGAGTTTTTGGCGAGGAAAATTTGTAAATTGATAAGTCATTGTGTTTGGAAAATATTTACGCAACTGTTTGTTAACACTAAGCAAACTCGTAAAATAATTATCTAATTGATTATTGGTGATTTCTACAAGCGGTTGCCCAAATGCTGTTTCAGTCAATCCTATACCTTCAAAGTAAGGGTGAGTATTAAAACGCTTTCCGAGCGCACTAATCAGTGCAACGAGGCGATCATGAACTAATGGGTTCCATAATTTAAGGTTATATCCACCGATGGTTTTTTTTCCAAAAAGGCTGAAAGGAAAAACACCGCCTTCGTACTTCTCCTCTTTTAAGTACTCAGGCACGTTGGGCATAGAAGGATCAAATGACTTCAATTGTAACAAAATGATTAGGCGTTTTTTTTGTGCAGCAAGCTGAATGAGATGATTTTCAATTGATGAAAAATTATATACATTTTCTTCGGGTTCTAATTCTGCCCAGTCATAGCGAATTTGTATACCACGCAATAGCGGTGTTTTCCTCAATTCTTGATATATCTGCGTCATATGTTTGGGATTATCCTTACTTTTACCCATAAGTGTATAGTAATGACCTGGATGCCATTTAACCGCATGGGTTACTGAAGTGTTTTTATCGGACGCATGGCTAATTCCAATGGATAACCAAGCCATGCACATCATAAAAACTAATGGCAATAATACTGCTAATAAACTTTGTTTGACTTTAGTAGAGCAGTAAATACTTGTCGTTCGATAAGTAACATTGATTTTCATTGGGTAATTCCTATATGGCGTGACAATTAGACTGATTAACATACATTCTCTATTAAATCAATGTCATAGTTACATAAATAAATGCAAAAAGACAATAAAGAAGGCAAAAGGATTTTTTTTAAGAATAATACAAATTTCTTCATGCGTGAGGCAATGTTATAAATTATGCGCGCACACTAGCGGGTACTTAATTGTTAATTAAGCGCGCGGACAAAAGATTATGGCTGCTTACTTCACGTTATTATCGAAATCTACGTATCTATGAGTATATTGTTTTGAGTGTAGAATTTTATATCTCGAGCTTTTCTTATCTAAATGATTTATTGGGATAAATTTTACAGTTTGCTGCGCTAAGTATGATTCAGTCGTTGCAATCTTTTTCTTAGTTATTTGTCTTATGTAATATGTAATCAAAGATAAGTGAAAGAGGGAATATGATAACCACGATTCGTTCGGCTGCAGTTGCAGGTATGTTTTATTCTGCCGATGCAAGTCGATTACACCATGATATACAAGATTTGCTTACAAAAGCGAAATCGTGTGATGTCAAACCAAAAGCATTAATTGTACCGCATGCTGGATATATCTATTCCGGAGCTATTGCTGCAACGGCGTATGCTAATTTGAGATCTGTTTCGGCTAGGATTCAAAAGGTCGTTTTGCTCGGTCCTGCGCATCGTGTTGCTATCCATGGATTGGCTTTGCCCAAAGCAGACGCTTTTGCTACACCATTGGGTAATATAAAACTGGATGCTGCTCTTGTGAAGACGATTGTGCATTTGCCGCAAATAATTGTCAGTAACGAAGCGCATGCGCTGGAGCATTCTTTAGAAGTGCAATTGCCTTTTTTGCAGAGCGTGTTAGGTGAATTTACTTTATTACCATTGGCGGTAGGCATGGTATCAGCCGACGCGGTTGCGGAAGTCTTGGATTGTGTATGGGGGGGGGATGAAACATTAGTCGTAATCAGCTCAGACCTTTCGCATTATCTACCGTATACGACGGCGCAGCATTTCGACGATGAAACAGTTCGATCGATAGTGCAATTAAGGCAATTGAGTGATAGTGATCGCGCGTGTGGATGTATTCCTGTCAATGGCTTGATCAAAGCTGCCTGGAAATATCATTTGACGCCGCATTTGTTGGATTTGAGAAATTCCGGGGATACTGCGGGTTCGCGGGATCAAGTCGTTGGTTATGCTGCAATTGCATTTGATTGAGAAAGGATAATCGCTATGATACTTGAAGGAAATGAACAAGGGAAAATATTGCTTAACATTGCACGTGGCGCGATTTCACGTACATTGCGTATATCTCACGTGCCTATGGCAATCGACGAAAATATGCCTTGGCTTTTGAAGCCGGGAGCTACATTTGTTACTTTGACACAAGAAGGCATGCTACGCGGTTGTATCGGCTCTTTGTACGCTTCAAATCCGTTGATTGAAGATGTAAGAAACAATGCCATATCGGCAGCGTTGTATGATCCTCGCTTCAAACCCGTAGCGGCCGATGAGCTGGATGCTGTCGATGTTGAAGTGTCGTTGCTTTCCGAGCTTCAGCCACTTAGTTTTAACAATGAAGTGGAAGCATTAGCGCAATTACGGCCAAACATTGATGGCGTTGTGTTCGAGTATAAACACTATCGCAGCACATTCTTACCTCAAGTTTGGGAAATGCTTCCACAACCCCGGCAGTTTCTTGCCAAGTTGAAGTCTAAAGCTGGATTATCTGAATATTTCTGGAGTGACGGTATCAAACTTTCTTACTATACAGCCACTAAGTGGCGCGAAACTGACTATTTTAATGAGGAGCATTTGTATGGATGAACCTATTAGTGCCATTCAGCAGCATCCTGCCAAATATTGGCACCTATTAGAAGACGGGCGGATTCAGTGTGACTTGTGTCCGCGTGATTGCAAGTTGCATGATGGGCAGCGAGGGGCTTGTTTTGTTCGCGGTCGAGTCGGGGATATTATGGTTTTGACGACTTATGGACGCTCATCCGGTTTTTGTATCGATCCGATTGAAAAAAAACCATTAAATCACTTTTATCCCGGTAGTAGCGTTTTATCATTTGGAACGGCCGGTTGTAACCTTGCGTGTAAGTTTTGCCAGAATTGGGATATTTCCAAGTCACGCAGTTTTGATAAATTGCTTGATCAGGCAAGCCCCGAAGATATTGCTCGTAAGGCAGATGAATTGGGCTGCAGGAGTGTTGCTTTCACTTATAACGATCCAGTAATTTTCGCTGAATACGCCATGGATGTCGCAGATGCTTGTCATGTTCGAGGCATTAAAACGGTTGCTGTAACGGCGGGATATATTCATCCGCAACCACGGCGCGATTTTTTTAGCAAAATGGATGCAGCAAATGTTGATCTCAAGGCATTTACTGAAGAATTCTATGTCAAGCAAACAGGATCGCATCTGCAGCCCGTGCTCGAAACATTACAGTACCTGAAGCACGAAACCAATGTATGGGTCGAACTGACAACATTATTAATTCCAGGCCTTAATGATTCCAAACAAGAAATCAGCGCAATGAGCCAATGGATTGTCAAGGAACTGGGTGTTGATGTGCCGTTGCATTTTAGTGCATTTCATCCGGATTATAAGCTCAATGATATTCCTTCCACACCTGCCGGTACGCTGATTCAGGCGCGAAAAATCGCATTGGATGCCGGTTTACAATTTGTCTATACGGGTAACGTGCATAATCTTGAAGGCGATACCACCTACTGTCCGGCATGCGCGAGTGAACTGGTTGTGCGTGATTGGTATGAAATAAAAAATTACCAATTGACTGCGGATGGTTGCTGTAAATATTGCCAAATGCCAATTGCGGGCCGCTTTGAGCAATTTACCGGGCAATTTGGCAGGCAGCGCATTCCAGTTCGGATCGGAGTGAGCGTGTAATGGCTACTGTCAAAATACCGGCCGGTCCCGTTAGACTCAATGGCGAGCTGGTATTGCCAGCAGACACAAAAAGTGTAGTGTTGTTTGCTCACGGTAGCGGCAGCAGCCGCTTGAGTCCACGCAATATTTTTGTAGCGCAAGTATTGCAGCAACAAGGTATTGGCACGCTATTGTTCGATTTATTAACAACGAGTGAAGAACGGGACTATGCAGTACGTTTTGATATAGATTTGCTAACACAACGCTTGCTTGCCGCAACAGCCTGGTTGCGGGAAAATCCTGAAACTAAGACGCTACGAATCGGTTATTTTGGTGCTAGCACAGGCGCGGCCGCAGCGCTGCGCGCAGCAGCAGAAATAGGTAATACTATCGCTGCTGTGGTATCCCGAGGAGGGCGTCCTGATTTGGCTGGTGAAACCGCATTAGTACAGGTAGCTTCGCCAACCTTGCTTATTGTAGGTAGTGAAGATTACACAGTGATTGAACTGAATGA
This sequence comes from Nitrosomonas sp., assembly GCA_024281995.1. Taxonomy (GTDB): domain Bacteria; phylum Pseudomonadota; class Gammaproteobacteria; order Burkholderiales; family Nitrosomonadaceae; genus Nitrosomonas. The sequence continues at coordinate 21,138 of JAMWZW010000012.1, read as the reverse complement.
GCAAGCATTTGCATGGATGAAATGCGAAAAAAAACTTGTTCTCGTACCTGGGGCAACGCATTTATTCGAAGAACAAGGTACTTTGGAACAAGCTGCCGAGTATGCAGGGGATTGGTTCTTAAAGCACTTGTAAATACTCTCCAGCAAATATAATGCTTCTTTCAATGTTATTTTGTAAACATTCTTAGAGATTTTTCTGGATGATTAAGAAAACGATGTATTTTTTGAAGCTCAGTACGGATAACAGCAGGTGAGTGTCTAAGGTAAGCAGCAAGAACATCGCAATCTGTAGTCTCCAACATCAAACTAGCTTCTAGCAATTGGTATAAAGTTGAATTTAAAAATTGTTTATTGTCGATTGAATCTATGTAACGTGCTGCATGCATTTTTGCACGTCTTAAATGACCTGCTTCATAAAATGGATAGATATTTTTTTGCTTACTTAAAGATTGAGATTGGCTAATTTTACGATTGATTTGAATTTCAGACTGTTCCATTTGAATTTCTCCTCACAACTCGTTAATACCATACGTTCGAAAATATAGAATACACCCGATCTAAAAAAACAGATACTTATTGATCGATTTTTTTTGTATTCTGATTTGAAGATACTAATATTGCGATTATTAATTTGACAAATGAATAAGCAAATTCTTAAAAACCTGTAGGATATTTCTTTTACTGATTTCCTTGGTTACGAAACCATGGAATGGCAAAGGCATTATAAAACAAAAGAAATTTCCGTATAGTCACTCGCACAGAAATGTTGAGTGAAAAAGGTTTTCGCTGTCAGCTTTGGTTAATTTACCTGGTTGTTTCAGACAAGGGCGGGATTTCTCAGTGCAACTAAATAAGGTGGGTGAAATTTATAGAAACAGGTGATTAGTCGTTTGAATATCTCTACATGAGATTGTGCTCGTATTTTGAATATTAGCGCAAATGATTGTGGTTTTTGCTGGTGTTGAAAAAATCAACAGTTATTAGCGTAGAGCGAAGCAATTTATTATTGAAAACTAGACGGGTGCTACTGACATATATTTGATTTACACTATAAGCGAGTAGATAAGTAAATAGACTCGTACAATAAAGCTTTATAAAGATAAGCAGTTGAGGCTATTGAAGATCTCGATCTAATACTTACTCCTGGTGTATTGTGAATGCTTATTTTTTTAATCCAATGTAACCATTTATAATATCAATAAATATAAAATCGCATTTCTTGACAAAAGATATAGCATCACTATAATCCACCCTTTGTTTCTGTAGTGGTCTAATTCACACAAGAGTTTCATATTGCGGGAATAGCTCAGTGGTAGAGCACAACCTTGCCAAGGTTGGGGTCGCGAGTTCGAGCCTCGTTTCCCGCTCCATTTTCCTGGGAAAATGGTTTTTATGAGTTTTTATTGCCGGAAATCGAGTAACTTATCACATACTTTTTTCCGTGAACATACAACAAGTTAGTGTTGTATATCTACATGGCGGGGTGGCAGAGTGGTCATGCAGCGGCCTGCAAAGCCGTCTACGCCGGTTCGATTCCGACCCCCGCCTCCATTCCATAGAAATCCAAGACAATCCACGAAACACAATGAACAAGCTACTTGACGAGAAGTTAGTAGTCTAGAATGTCCCGCAGAAGCTATTAACAAATGTGGCTACTATTTTCACCATATAAAAAGTTACCACATTATGGCTATCAAAGAATTGTTAACTGACATTTCTTGTGAGACTGCAACGGCGGAAGGCGTCAAAATCCGCAAGCTTCATGATGCCCAAGGTTTATATCTCATGAGTACATGAAGATAGCCGCAAGTATTGGCAGCTACGCTATAAATCCATGACAAAGAAAAATCCATATATCTTTGGGCGCTTACCCTGTTGTGAGTTTGAAGTAAGTCTCGTTCAAGCTGAATGTGTGAAGCTTGCACGTAATATTGATTTCTCCTCTGATCGTCAGATCACAATAAGCAAAAATCAAAAGAAGCTGTCGCTAATAGTTTCAAGGTTGTACATGTTGAGTGGCATACAAAGAGCACGCATGGACAAAAGACTATGCTAAGTGTGTACTCCGTCAGCTTGAAGTAGATGTATTTCACTCTATCGTGGCATGTATCCCATCAGTGCAATCGAAGCACTGCGCAATTGCTCAATATGATGCACATCATTAAACAGAAGGGGCTGATGATCTAGTGCATCGGGTGCTTGCAATCGGGTACTCGGAGTATGCGGGCAAGTATTGCGCTATAGCGTATCGATTGGCCGTTGTGTTCACGACCCTACTATTGATTTGCGAGGCGCACTCAAACCAAACAGTGAACATACAGTCTGAACTCAAAACCTTAGCCGGTGATATCCGTTACTTGCTGCATGGAACAAATCCTAACGTAAGCGTTCAGCGCCACCACCTGTCATTGATTCAATTATAGTGATTCAATAAATTCCGGTGTTAACGGCAGCAACTCATCAATGCGGCTATTAGGCCAGGCGGGGAGTTTGGTGAGCGTGTCTTTGAGCCATGCGGCAGGATCGAGATTGTTGAGCTGAGCGGTGCCAAATAGGGTTTGAATGGCTGCAGCACGTTGTCCGGCACGTTTGGAGCCTGTGAACATCCAATTTTTCTTGCCGATGGCTATGGGACGGATTGCATTTTCTACCGGGTTGTTGTCGATTGGCAGATGACCGGTGTACGCATAATGCACCAGACTCGTCCAGCGTTTGATTGTGTAATCCAGCGCTTTGGCGGATGCACCACCGTTTGCGGTTTGCATGCGGGTTTGTATTAGCCAACCATGTAATGCGTCGAGTACCGGCAAGCTATTTTCGGCGCGCAGTTGTTGACGCGCTTCGATGGTCAGCTGTTTGCCTTCTGACTCAATAGCGTATAAGTTGGCGATACGCTGTAATGCTTCGAATGCCATCGGGCTGTCGTTCGCTTGATACAGATCGAAGAATTTACGCCGTGCGTGTGCCCAACACGCTAATTCGGCACAAGGTGATTCCGCTCGGGAGAACAATGCTTTGTAGCTGCCATAGTCGTCAACCAGCAGGTGCCCTTGCCAGTTTTCCAGGAAGCTTTGCACATACCGGCCGCTGCGGCCGCCTTGATAGTCGAAGATGATGATACGCGGGCCCGGTTCGAGGTCGTTACTGCAATAGGCCCATAGATAGGCCTTGTGGGTTTTGTCGTTGCCGGGCTCCAGCTGCGCCACCGGTGTTTCATCGGCGTGAAGCGTGTTACCCTGCAGAAGAAGCCAGGTTAGACGATCGACCAAAGGTTGCAAAGCTACGCCAGCGCGGCCCACTCATTCTGCCAGTGTAGAGCGGGAAAGTGCAACCTGTTCACGTGCGGCTATTTGCTCAAGACGGTAGAGCGGTAAGTGATTCAGGTACTTGTTTGTCATCACCCAGGTTAAAAGACCGGGTGCAGCCATGCCGCCGTCAATGATTGCCGGTGGCACCGGTTCAGCTGTGATAGTTTCACAGGATTTGCACGCATACTGCGGGCGAATGTGGCGATGAACGAAGAACCGGGCTGGCTCCACGTCGAGTTGTTCAGTCACGTCTTCACCGATTTTGATCAGATTACGGCCGCACTGATTGCATTGGTATGATTCTGGCTCATGACGGTATTCAATGCGTGGCAGATGATCCGGCAACGGTTGACGGCCTGCGCGTGCACGCTGCAGTTTGGTTGCTGTGGTTTTTGCAGTTGCATCAATCTGCTCGATTTCCGCATCAACAGCCGCAATATCAGCCAGCACCGATTCTTCAAACAAGCTGGGCTGCACCGAAGTTAGTGATTCGCTCTTTTTGCCGAAGCGGATGTGGCGTAAATGCCCCAGCTCTATGGTGAGTGCCTGGATTTTAAGTTCCTGTACACGAATTTCTTGCTGCGCTTGATCAAGTAGCGTCTGAACAATGCCGCACACCTGTATTTTGGTATCCCTATCAAGATTCAATTGGTCTAACTGTGCAAGCGATTTCATCCTGGCCATTGTACTACAAAATACTTATAATTCTAATTCTCACTAGAAACTGCATTAATAATCCAATTCCACCCAGTAATACTTTTGATCAAAGCTGGAGTATTTTCGAGATTGTGTAGCGCAGTAACCAAATGATTCTCGAGAGCATCGATACTGTCAAATACTCGGTTGTGAAAGTATTTTTCTCGCAGTTCGTCCCACAGATGTTCCTGCGGATTCAATTCAGGTGAATAGGGTGGCAGGAACAACAAACGGATATTATCAGGCAGGTGAAAATCCTTGCTTTTATGCCAGCCTGCGCCATCAAGAATCATGACTATATTATCGTTGGGATAACGCTCAGCGATTTCATTGATGAAAATCTGCATACAATAGGTATTGACATGAGGCAACACCAAACTGTCAAAAGCGCCATCCAACGGACTTACCGCGCCATAAGCATAAGTATATTGCTGCGTTACCATGGCACTAACCATTGGTCGATCTGGCGACGGCACCAACAATACCGTGTCTGCAATCGCCCGAAGCGGGCTTCATCCTGAAACATCAAACGTAATGGCCGATGATTTCCCCACAGGGTTACAATTTCATCTACTCGTTCCTTAAGTTTTTTTTCCAATCCTCGCGCATTGCCGCATCTCCTTGCGGGTGACTATTGATCCGGCCTGATTTATCCGTGAATCAGGCTGCATACCTGACGCGTGCATCCTGGAAGAATTTTTTCACGCGTTCGGGTGATTTTTCCAGAACCTGCATGTGCTCGGTTGTCGCGGCTTTCAGCTTGGCCTTGGTGCGTACCGGAACCTTCGTATAAAGTGCTTGCTTCAAGTCAGCGTTAAGTCTCTCTTCGGGGTTGAGTTCCGGGCTGTAGCTGGGTAGATAGAACAACTCGATTTTTTCCTTATGCTCTTCAACCCACGTTTTGACTGGCTTGCTGTGATGCACGCGCAAGTTATCGAGAATCAGGAACACTTTTCTTCCCGCATCCTTGATCAGTGCATCAAGGAATTCAATCAGCTTGTCAGCGTTGAATCCCTCATCAATGATCATCCAGCGTGTCTTGCCCTGATTGGTTACGGTGGCGATCATCGACAGCTTGTGCCGTGTGCCGCCCACAGCAAACGTTACGGGCGTTTTACCTGCAGGCGCATAACACCGACCTCGCACATCGGTATTCACCACCGCCGTTTCATCGCCCCAATGAATCTCGGCGCCTTCCAATTTGGCGCGATGTTCTATTTCGGGATATATCTTGTCTAACCATGCTTGCACGGCTTCCGAGCTTTGCTCGTAGGCGCGCCGGATCGGCTTTTGTGGGGTGAATCCCCAGCGTTTGAGATAGTTGCCAACACCGCGAACCGTCAGCTTGATTCCATATTCGCGTTCAATCAATTGCATAACCGCAGCGCGGTTCCACAAGGCAAACTCCATCTTCAATTGTTCGGGGCGCTTGTCGCAGATCATTTGCTGGACTGTACGTTCTTGCGCTTCGCTCAGCATGCGCCCACCGCCTGCCTTCTTGCCGCGCGCCGCAGGCTTGAGCGCTGCTGTGCCAGCAGTTCGATAGCAGTTGATCGCAGTGTTTACCGCGTACCAACTGAGACCACTGTGCTCAACAATTTGCATCACTCGCATCCCTTTCCGGTACAGACGAATAACTTGTTTGCGTCTCTCGTGCAGTACTTCTCGCGACTGCTTGCGGGCGTCTTCTTTTTCCATGGCCAATATGACACATTTCGCCCCTTAAAGTTCGCGGATAATTCGTTCCGTGTCAATAGTATCAGGCACCAGTTTACGCCAGCCATTACGCGCCAGCATCCGATAAATCGTCGATAATGCCACTCGCTTGCCTAGCCGTTCCTCGATTTTCTCCTTGAGTGGGGGAACAACTACAACTCCGCCTTGAGCTGCTTCCTCCAAAACCTGATCAAGAATCTGCGCTTCTCGTTCAGGCGTCGCAATCGCACGGTTACGAAGCGCCCGTTTCGTTTGTGGCGCTTCCTCTTCGCAACGAGCTACTCTACAGTAACGCGTGCGCATACTACATGTCGATCTAATTGAACGCCCAATAGCTTTTGCCGTTTCCTCTAGCGACATTCCCAATTCCAGAGGAAGTAATACTGCTTGTGCCTTCCTTAGCTCATCGGCCGTTCTTAATAATTCTCGCGCCGACGCTAATTGATCTGCCCCACTCGCTTTTCTCGCCATGATTTTCCTCCCTCATAAATCATGGTATTATTATTTCAGTTTCTAATGCAAATTTGAATAACTCACTGTTAATAGGAAGTTATTGTAGCCTTTTCATGCCCGAAAATGCGCTGGCGGCAAAGCTGATAAACGCCGCCAATCCACACCAGATGTCAGCCACTCCCATTGTGCTTGCGTCAGTGCAAAACAACATTCATTTAACTTCGGCCAAATAAATTTACCCTGATGCAATCGGCGCTGGCACAGCCATACACCTGTACCATCCCATAACAATACTTTGATACGATTCCTAGCGCGATTGCAAAATACAAAAGCCGATCCCGCGCAGGGTGATTGTCCCAGTGCTTGCAATCAGTCCAGACATCTCAATAATTCGCCTAACCATTGCGGTGATACACCTGCTGGCAGTTCCAGTGCATGTCCTTGCGGACAACGTAAACACAATGTGCCAGACGAGGAAGCTATTGATTTGATCTCAACTGGAATCAAAGTCGGCGTAGTTGTGGCTACTTGCTCGGAACGATAAAACCGCAACCAGTTCGAAAATGTTTTGGAATTCAGCTTACAATGACGACAATATGCCACCTGTGTTAATCCACTTTCTTGCCAAGTTTCTATATGTTTCTGCTGATGTGTAGACAACGCCATTTGTTATCCTCATGAAAAATGTTTGAGAATAATGGCATTTTTTAAAATATTTTAGATGGTAGCGTTGGACGCTTACATCCTAACCAACTCATCAGCAATAGCACTTACCTTTTTGCGCTTTACTGCCTTGAATATAAAGACAAGATGGCCGTACATGGCTACCGGACGGTTGCTTCCACGGCGTTGAATCAATGGAGTGATTGGTTCGCTGGTCGCTGAAATAGCGAAAGTAAGTGTGTTATTTCTTCATTGCGGATTTTAAAATTGTGCATAAAAGGAATTACTTTAAATTGGATGAATTCAGCTATATTTTCGTTCATGGAAAAATTAGCGACAAAACGCATAAAAAAATCGATAACTTTCTCTTCATCTATTGCATGAAATGGGTGTAATGTTTGACTACACAATAAGTGGCTAGCCGAACATAAGAAAGGTGTTAATCGCTTAAACTGTTCAATGTCTTCAGATTCAAAGTAACAATTTGTTAAAAGCGCTACAAAATTATTTTCCAGTGCAGCCAAGCGTAAATTATAGAAAAATGCGACTGCATGAATTTGCAAAGGGTTTTCAGGAATCTGAATCGCAGCTTCATAATCCATTGTTGGGATATGTGAATCCGTAAGTCGCTGCAAATGATTAAATACTGAATAACACTCTGCGCCTACTTGTTTGTCTGTTTTCATTGGATTCACCTGTTATATCATTAATTAATTGAAGTTTTTTCCTGATAATAAAATTGAACAGAGTCAATTTAATCATAGATATATTGATAGATAAGCAATAATTAACGATACATTTGGCCCTTTAATATTACTAAATAATCTTGAAAATTTTTCTTAAGTAGTTGAATTGCTAAAATATGCATGTATTCTGCGGTAGCCACACTGCATCAATTTGTTATCTTGAACGCCAAACTAGCGACAGGGATCGAATCATATTGTCGATTGTTAGAAACGATTAGTAACATTCCACTGACAGAAGGAATCGAAAAAATCGCATTATGGATAACAAAAAGTGTTGGATTGGATTGCTTCATCCAAACTACTTAATCTCTGAAATATTCAGAATAATTTACGATCATGTCGAATGAGATCATCGGATGTAAAGTGGTTTGTTTTTTTATATTGTACAATGCTAGCAGAAGCTAAAAAATGGAGTTACAACAATGAAAATCCACGAATATCAAGCCAAAGCAATTCTACAAAAATACGGAGTAGTTACACCCAAAGGTATCGTCAGTTTTAGCGTTGATGAGGCAGTAAATGCTGCGAAACAATTAGGTGGTGAGTTGTGGGCGGTGAAAGCACAAATTTATGCCGGTGGGCGTGGTAAAGGTGGTGGTGTGAAGGTGGCACGATCATTGGACGAAGTACGGCAACAAGCAGGTGATATTCTAGGCATGCGATTGGTGACACACCAGACCGGACCGGAAGGGCAGGTAGTACACCGACTGTTTATCGAACAGGGTGTAAAAATCGAGAAAGAATTTTATGTGGGTATGGTGGTTGATCGCCGTCAGCAACGCGTATGTTTGATGGCAAGTTCTGAAGGTGGAATGGATATCGAGAAAGTAGCGGCAGAAACACCGGATAAGATTTATAAGGTGTTTATCGATCCAATTACCGGGCTGAGCTTGCAGCAAGCGGAGAACATCGCGAAAAAAATCGGTATTCCAATGCAGTGTATGTCGCAAGCGGTAGCGCTGCTGCAAGGGTTATACCGGGCTTTCGATGACACTGATGCATCATTGCTGGAAATCAATCCACTGGGATTAGTTGCCGGAGATCAAGTGATGGCGCTTGATGCAAAACTGAATTTTGATGACAATGCATTGTTTCGCCACCCCGAAATTGTTGCACTGCGTGATCTGGATGAAGAAGATCCGGTCGAAATCGAAGCCTCAAAACATGAGTTATCATATATTCCACTGGATGGCAATATTGGTTGCTTGGTCAATGGTGCAGGTTTGGCGATGGCAACGATGGATATCATTAAATTATACGGTGGAAATCCAGCTAATTTTCTCGATGTTGGTGGAGGAGCAACAGTGGAGAAAGTAACCGAGGCGTTTAAATTAATGCTGCGTAATTCCAAGTTACAAGCAATTCTGGTTAATATTTTTGGCGGCATTATGAAATGTGATGTCATTGCGCAGGGTGTAGTAGCCGCAGCACGTGAGGTACAATTGACCGTGCCGTTGGTGGTGCGACTGGAAGGCACTAATGTCGATCTTGGGAAAAAAATTCTGACGGATTCCGGTCTGCCAATCATTTCCGCAGATAACATGGCCGATGCTGCTCAGAAAGTGGTAAATGCCGCCAGGATTCACTAAGAATGAATATCCACATCTACGAGGAGAGTAGTCCGTTATGTCCATTCTGATCGACCGTAACAGCCGTGTTATGACGCAAGGCATTACCGGTAAAACTGGGCAATTTCATACGCGTATGTGTCGTGATTATGCGAACGGTAAAGCTTGTTTCGTTGCAGGCGTTAATCCGCGTAAACCCGGTGAAGATTTTGAAGGTATCCCGGTTTATGCGACGGTAAAAGAAGCGAAACAACAAACTGGCGCTAATGTTTCGGTTATTTATGTGCCACCGCCTTTTGCTGCGGCAGCTATAGACGAAGCTGTAGAAGCCGAACTGGATTTGGTGATTTGTATCACTGAAGGTATTCCGGTGCGTGATATGATCCGTTCACGCTACAAAATGCAGGATAAGAAAACCCGCTTGATCGGACCGAATTGTCCAGGGATTATCACGCCGGATGAGATCAAAATCGGTATTATGCCCGGCTATATCCATAAAAAAGGACGCATTGGCGTCGTTTCCCGTTCAGGCACTCTAACTTATGAAGCAGTGGCGCAATTGATGGCATTCGGATTGGGGCAATCAACGTGTATCGGTATTGGTGGTGACCCAGTGAATGGTTTGAAACACCTGGATGTTATGCAATTATTCAATAATGATGATGAAACCGATGCGGTATTGATGGTGGGTGAGATTGGCGGTAGCGACGAGGAGGATTGTGCGCGCTGGATGAAGGAAAATATGCGGAAACCGGTGGTTGGATTTATTGCTGGCGTTACTGCGCCACCCGGTAAACGTATGGGACACGCGGGAGCAATTATATCTGGCGGTAAAGGAACGGCACAGGAGAAGCTGGAAGTGATGGAATCTTGCGGTATTAAAATCACGCGGAATCCAGCGGAAATGGGTAAGTTGTTGAAATCGGTTTTATAGATAGCTGCGGAATTTATTAATAGCAGGGACTTGAAGGCATACTATCAAAGTGTGCGGGCAACCAATAGAAAAACACACAAGCCATTATGGCATCGTCTTTCCAATCGCCAATACGGCTCCTTCTATCTATTATTTCAGGCATTTTTCAATGTTGGCGTTGTCTTTTATTTTGTCTCGCCTGTCATAATCACCATATCTTTTAGATAGGTCGTTGAGGCTTTCCTCAGATACTTATGCAAATCTCCACCGTGTGCCTCATTCGCATAAATATCAATTGATAAATCGTTTCATGGTGTAGCAATAGATTCTTTATGAGGCCTCAAGTACAAGATACTTACTGCGGACTTGGATGTTGGTGGATCAATCGTATTAGCCATTGCAAAATTTCAACTATTTTCTTGCGCGCCTCGCAATACTGTAGTGATGTTCAATGGCCAGTTAATGGGTTTGCTTCGGCCGGTAATTTCACTTGCTACTATTGCGTTTCTGCTCCCGGCTTATCGTCGATGCCGATCTGGCTTATTAACTTTGCCATTTACTGTTGTATATGTCCTGCTTTAAATGAACGACCCTCGCCCCAAGGGACGAGGTTATTCATTTGTGAATGTTTTACACAATGCAAGTTTATTCTTTAAGTAATTGAATATTATCAAATACTACAGTGAATGAGGTGCCAACTCCAGGCTCACTAGCGACTTTAATTTTTAATTTATTATTTTCTGCTGCAATCTTAACAATAGATAAACCGATACCGCTTGTTGCTTTATTATGTAAGGCTGCTCTAGGAGAATAAAAGTATTCATTAAATATATTCGGCAATTCCTTGCTTTCAATTCCAATACCATGGTCAGTAATAATAATGTTTGCCTGATGATTCGATATGATTTCAGAAATAATTTCAACAGACGTACCTTCATGAGAATAGGTTATTGCGTTGGAAATAATATTTTCGAAAAGGATTTCTAATTGATCCGGTATGCATTGGCAAGAAAAATTTTCGACTGATACATGTAGTGAAATTTTCTTTGTATTTATGAGAGGAGTTAGCTTATCAATACATTTTTTCAAGACCGTTTTGATAGCAATAGACTCAGATTTTGCTGTGTCAAGGCAATTGGTTTTCAAACGTTCCAATCTGAGTAGATCAAGAATTAAGCCAGACATATTTTTAGCTCGAAAATCCATTTGATCTAATGCTTCACTGATTTCAGGCGTCATTTCTCCCAAATAACCTTCTTTAATGAGATTGATCTTACTCCGGATAGCATCAAGTGGTGATTTAAGTTGGTGTGTTATCAATAAAGCATATTGATCTTTCTCTACTTGGGCTTGCTTGATTTGCTTGTAAGCATGGGAGAGATGACGCTCGTGATTGCGAACGATTAATGAGAGCCTTGAAACGACATACCAAACTACAAGAAAAAGGATATCAAGAAAAAGCATCCAAATTATCGCACCGTCCCTGCGTGCACTTTCAGACAAAATGTAGTCGCCCTTTACTAGAGCTGACAATGGCGCCTGATTAATAAGGAAATTATCAATTGCAATGACAATTGCATCCATCACGCATACTAGTATCGTTACATACAGGCTTTCCCGGGTCGAGAAAAAAATACAAGCTAGCGCGATGTGCAGAACATAAAAGAAAGAAATCGGTGTAGATGTACTGCCAATATAATGAACTACAACCGAGAGGCAGATCAAATCAACTATGATTTGAGCCCATAAATTGATCGTAGGTGAGTTGTATTTGCCTGATTTGCAATAGTCTAAAGCAAAGAGGTAAGCAATATTTGCAATAATCAATACGATAATGATAGCAATTGGCCATTTCTGCTGTTCAGTAATTCCTACCTTGGCAAGAATATCTGATGCCGACAGCATTAAAATTTCAAAAAAAACCAATATTGCTATCAGTATCCACCGAAAGGTGATAAACCAGCGAATGTTGGTGATTAATACATCATCGCTAAGTTTTAGTTTTTCTCCATTCATTCCAAATAAGCTTTGGTCGCCTGGCTTACCCCAAGAAAACTCTGTAATTGTCATCGCTATTTAGCCTAACTAAGCCGCCGCTCCTGTATTTCTTAAGCGATCATTAATTGTTGCCAATAAACTTACTGGTTCGACTGGTTTTTCCATAATACAAACCCACTCATGCGAGCCATCTTCAAAATACGGGCGAATCATGTCGCCCAGAGATGTTAGAAAAATAGTTTGTAATTTAGGGTAACGTTTGTGAATTTGTGCATAAGTCGTTAAGCCTGCATCCATTGATTCAACCATAACATCAAGGATTGCCAAATCTGGTAAGTTGGATTCATCCTGGAGTGATTCAATAAAATCTTGCATGGACAGATAACTGTCAACTTCGTATCCTTGTTTTTTTAAAATACGCGATACTGACTCGCGAATATCTGAATCATCGTCAACATGTGCAATTCGTGGTGCCATAATAATTAATCTTCCTTTCTTGTGAATTAGTTCGATAAAATTGAGTTTTAGTAGATACCATTTTTTTATCGGGGTTATTATTCAATGGATCTTAGCCTAATGAATGTGAATAATATGTGAAATTAAGCTAACGGCAATAAAACAAAAAAATAGATGTATCGATCGTTATCAAATAACTTTGATAGCTTTAGTTTCAATGTTTATCAGATGGCGGTTAAGTAGTTGTTTCTGCTTGTATCAATTTCTAGTGAAGCGTCGATTCAGCTTCACGAAATAGGGCATCAACTGCCAATGCATCCAAGCGATATTGGTGATTACACATTTCGTCATTAACAATAACTTCTCCGAATTCTTTTAAAATCGAATCAACCTCCTTGCGTCCTAACAAACGCAGCATAGCATAAATTTTTGCAGGATTTTTTTGACATCCATAATGGACAGTATGCGCATCAAAAATGCGTATAGTTTCTTCATGGAACAGACGGATTAAAATCTCTTCAGTAGCAAGTTCTAATAAAGTTTGGTCATATAGGGTGGCTGTCATTGCTTCGATACGAGTCCATCCATCGGGATCGAGCCTGTCCGCCGCAGGTAATTTCTGTAACATCAGGCCGAAAATGAATTGTTCAGTGGTGATCAAAAAAAGACGCGAAGGTAATTGTTCAGATTGTTTGAAATAGTGCTCAAAAATTTCCGCGATATTGTGACCATCCATCGGAACAATACTTTGATAAGTTTCATGAATGGCCGGCATATCCAATGTTAAAAGTAATTGGCCGCGTCCGAGTAAATCGGAAACCGACTGGGATTCAATTTGTTGTAAACACTTTGCCATACTACGAATATGCAAACTTTCATTGCAATCAATAACTAACATTGAAATTGGGCCATCACCCATGAGCTGAATGGTTAAGCGGCCAGCTTGCTTCAGATTATTTCTGAGGAGCAATGTGGTTGCACTCATTTCTCCGAGCAATTGCGCAACCCTGTGAGGGTAATGACGCCCTGATAACATTTGCTGCCATACCGTATCTAGACGCACAATAGCACCACGTATATCTAGATTTTCTAGAAGAAAACGTTGTACACAGTCGCTCATTTTTTAAAGCCTTTGCTTTGATTAATAATTTTTTACATGGAAGTGTATATTATAGGTGATTGCTTTGTAATGCTATCCACGCTTGTCCTAATGCGATAGCGCTATCATCGGGCTGCATTTGGTGAGCACAAATGAGTTGAACAGAGGATTGAGTTAAGCATTGTTTTAATCCATTTGTCAAAATAGCATTGTGAAAGCAACCGCCACCAATAACTAGTTTTGAAATATTATATTGTGTAGCTGCCTCCTTTACCCACACTGCTAATCCTGCGATCAGAGTAGCATGGAACAATGCAGCAGCATAGGGAATTTCATTTTTTGCATCTTGATATTCAAGTAATGTCTCAAGTAACGGTGAAAAATCAAGATTGTTGTCAGCAGTTATGAGATAGCCTTTTGTTAGAGCAGGTACGGAACCATGATTTTGAGCCAATTGCTGTAATTGTATGGCAGCTTGGGCTTCATGAGATTGAAATAATGTGATGCTTAATAGACCAGCAGCGGCATCAAATAATCTTCCCATACTAGATGTTTGTGGACAATTTAAATCGTTAGTTAACATCGCAACAATCGTCTCGACTGCCGGCTGACTTGCAAATCGTCGCAGAATTTCGTCCTTACGGTTGAGTTTTGCCAAGGCGGAGGCTGCCATGCGCCACGGTTCTTGAGCAGCCCGATCACCACCGGGGAGCGCTAGTGTGGCCAAATGGCCTAGACGGTGAAAGCGAGCACCGTCCACTAATAACAGTTCGCCACCCCACGGCGTATTATCCGTACCCAATCCAACACCATCCAGAGCTAATCCCAGTACCGGTTCAATCAATTGGTGTTCGGCACATACTGCGGCAATATGAGCATGATGATGCTGAACAGCTAAAGTTGGAATTTGATGTTGTTCAGCAAAAAACTCAGCAAACTGCGTACTATAAAAATCTGGATGTAAATCGTGTGTCACTATTTCCGGTTGAAGAAAGTTGCTTTTACACATATGTAAAGCAGTTTTCTCGAGCCTATAGCGAGCTTCTGCAGTCGTAAGATCGCCAATAGCCGAAAGATAGGCGCTATTTCTCTGCGTCAGGCAGATGGTATTTTTTAACCAAGCGCCGCAAGCCAGAACTGTAGGTCCGCTAATTGCTAACGGTAATACGACATCGCTCAAATTAATCAAGTGTAATATTGTTATGCAGTAAAGATTGTTTTTTTAATACAGCGGAGTGGTGGCCAGTTTTAATCCAATCCAACCATGCAGATATACCGTTACCTTGTGTGGCAGATAACTGAATTACAGGTATTTCTGGATGGATACGTTGTGCATATTCAATCGCCAGATCAGTATCAAAAGTGAGGTGTGGTAATAAATCGCATTTATTTAACAGCATCAAATCAGCGGCATGAAACATGTCAGGGTATTTGAGCGGCTTATCTTCGCCTTCAGTAACCGACAGAACTACAACCTTATGGGCTTCACCTAAATCAAAAGCCGATGGACAGACCAGGTTTCCAACATTTTCGATGAACAACAGGCTGTCATCCTCCAGGGGTAATTGTTGTATGGCATGATTCACCATATGGGCATTCAAATGACAGCCCTTACCGGTATTGATTTGTATTGCAGGGACGCCGGTTGCACGAATACGCGCAGCATCATGATCAGTTTGTTGATCACCTTCGATTACTGCGATAGGCAATTTGTCACATAACATTTGAATAGTTTTAATAAGCAAGGAAGTTTTTCCGGACCCCGGACTGGAAACCATATTAAGTACAAAAATGCCATGCTTCATAAAGTAATGACGATTTTTAGCGGCATATTGATTATTTTTGACCAGAATATCACGTTCAATTTTGATCATTTTTGTTTGATCCATTGCCGGATCATGCGTATCGGTAGTATTTGTCCCAAAATAGAAAGTATTGGGTAATTGAGCAGCAGGCATTGCAGCATGGGGATGTGAACGTGACGAATCAACTAATTGATAATACATGGGTTTATCTGAATGTTGGTGATGCGATATTGATTTGCCATTAATGCGTGCTTTACCAGTGTGACATCCACAAGTCGTACACATAATTTTCTCCTTATTCCACTTCCATTTCCTTAATTCGCATGCCATTGCCCTGGATAACTTGCAATGCGGAATTGCCGCAATGAGGGCAGGCTTCATAGTAAGAAGCAACAAAAATCTCGCGATTACATTGATTGCAAATAGCTTGTCCTGCTATTTCAATGATTTCAAGTCTAGCTTGCTGAGCGATACTGTCCTGTGTCACCACGTTAAAATAAAAGCGCAATGATTCTTGCTCTACACAAGCCAGTTGTCCGATTTCCAGCCATACGGTTTTGACTTGCGTGAATGATTGCTCGAGGGAAGCATCTTCAATGAGTTGTAAGATATTTTCCGCTAGCGATATTTCATGCATTATTCCGGTTTCCGCAAATTTTTCCAAGATAATCTAAATGCCAGTGCTGCACGTATTTTATGGCTGCTTTTAGATTAATATCCGCTTGTTTACTCAAAGTATTACCCAGCTCAAAATCATATCCGCGAATACGTAACAAAAAACTATTGGGGGGCTTACGTTGGTAAATTTTTTCAAAGATAAACAGTAATGCGGCTGGAGTCAGTGCATGGCTGGTATAGCTGGTATCTTTTTCGGCATATACATTGGTAAATTGAAATGGGCCATTACATGACATATCCGCATCTACAAACAGAATCCGTTGGAATTGGATTAAGTCGCAGGTATGCTCGATTAATAATTGCATATCGGTGAGGCAAGTTACACCGCTCAATCCTAACTGGTTTGCCCATTCAGTCAATAGTAACCCTAAGGCATCATCGCCTCGCCCCGGATTTCCATAACCAAATAGTAGTAAATTAGACATCGATTGAATACAGCATCCCTCTTTGCTAGTATAAGGCATAAAATATAGTTGACTGTTTTTACTTGAAAATATTATGCAGCAATTACTGATTACGCTAGGGATTATATTTCTGGTACTTGGTATTATATGGCCTTGGTTGTCGCAATTACCGTTTGGCCGTTTACCTGGAGATATTCATATCGAACGTGAGAATTTTAGCTTTTATTTTCCGCTGATGACGGGTTTGCTGATTTCTATCGTATTGACGTTAATATTGTGGTGGATGCGTAAGTAAAGCCGATGTATGTATGGGTGAATTAACCGGCAAACCCACAGCTCTGCTGGAGATAATTTGACCTAACAAAAATGAGAAAACTGAATCGCGCCGGTTTTTCCGGAGGCGATTTGGTTTGAGTCAAGTTGCATGAGCTGACTGCTTTAATTCACGATTCTCTCGTTCCAATTCCTTGAGCCGCTCACGATCCGTACCCGCATGTCGCTTCGAATTTCCTGATTAGCCTCTGTTTCTGTTTGTCTTATCCAAGTGCGTAACATCTCTGCTGTACAGTCATTCTTTGACGTGATCAATCTGATTACCGAGCATTGCGATTCCTACAACTTTTGCTGCTCAAATATTAACCGTACCGTTTGTTCTCGTACTGCCAGTGAATAACTGATTTGGTTCTTCATCTTTTGAAAACCCCGAGCGATTCGTTCGAGCTTGATTGCATGAATTTCTCAAGGGAGCAGTTAATTTTTTCATGTCTACGTACTAAAGGTAATTCCAAGTTTGCCGCAAACTACTTTATGGCCAGGAATTGATTGATTCTTATCGCTTAATTCAGTTTTTTACAATGAGAGTGAACTTAGGAAGTTATATGAAAATAGCATTATTCTTATTCTTGATGAGCATCAGTTCCTTCGTTTTTTCAGCGGAATGGATTTCTCCTACCGATGTTAAGTATCAAACGAAAAATCAGGATCTTTTTAATAAATTCAACTCGGCGCGAGATCTTGTTAATTCCTGGCGCGGACAAAGCGGGAAACTTGTTGCCGCAGATAAAATTCTGAAAGAAATATTGGAGGAAGATTCCGAATATGCGCCAGCATATCGTGAATATGGAAGAATCCATATTATGAATGGCTATATCAATTCAAGCAGATTTAAAGAAGGCAGTTTAGATTTATCTGAGAAGTTTATTCTTAAATCCATAGAAATTGAACCCGAATATGCCGATGCCTACGTGCTATTGGGTCATCTTTATACGCAGATGAAAAAATATAAAGAAGCCCAAGTTGCACTGGAAAAAGCAGAATCAATAGGAACAAAAAGCCCCTGGTTGAATCTGAACTGGGCGAGCCTATTCGTTGAACAAGCACAATATAACAAGGCCTTGCAGCAATATATAAATGTGCTTATGGGACAAACATCAGATAAAAAAGCATACATCACGGCATTGAGTGGATTGACTAAATTCTATGAAATGTCAGGGGATTATGAGAACACAAGAACGTATTTCATCAAACAAATCGAGTATGAGCCAGGATCTGCATGGATTTTAGGTAATTATGCTAGTTTTTTGCTATTTTCTTATGGTGATATCGATGAAGCAATTAAAAATAGCAAAAAAGCATTAGAAATCATGGATTATGAAATGGGGAAACTGGTTTTGGCTTGTGCACTTTATACAAAATGGGCTCTTTCGCTCGATAATCCAACAAAACGAGATGAGGCTGAAAATTTTTTTAAGCAAGCGTGGTTAATATATCCCTATCTTAATGAAATCATTGAAAAAACTAAAACTCATAAGCATACCAATGTAACTGCAAGGAAATTACAGGATTTATTAGAAAAAAAACAAATGGCCACCAGGCAATTGTAGTAGCTATCAAATTATTCAATTCGCTTTTTTCATTTCGTGTCAGTTTGCTTTTGGCAAAAAGTAATGATTTCCCAAAGTCATTTTTTGTAAATCTTGCTGACATATAGCACCACTTAGGGAAACTCTGAATCACCCTCAACGTCATTCCGAACAGAGTAAGGAATCTTTGGCAATCAATGCCATAGATTTCTCGCTTTGCTCGAAATGACAAAAATTCAGAGTTTTCTTAGAAATATTTGGCTATGTAGTAATTAACTGTTGAAATTGTCTTGTTTTTCCAGTGACATTTGGAAACAAAGCGTTGGTGTAACGTTTTGACCGAGACGGTCAATCATTCTATGCCACCCCAGATAACTAGCAAGATAGCGTGTTGCGACACCATGGAACTTCGCCATCCATTGCCTGAGCCGACTGCCATAAGCATTAACATTCTGAATGTGGTAAACATCGTTGATAACTCGTTGGCCTGCAGCAATGTTGACTGGGCGATGAACAATTTTTGCATTCCCTGGTGATTTGTCTGTAAAGCGGGCATTCCCATCTGTAGAGAATGACATCTTTGCTTAACAAAGGGATAATACCGTTCCGATTTGCTCTGCACTTGTGTCGCGCAGTATACGATCATCAGTTTCACCGTGACGATCACGTATCACTAACACGGTATTCTGTTCTTTTGATGTGCCTCGCTTGGCAGCTTTGCCGCCTCGTTTGCGTGCGGCTCTCGGTAAATGATGTTGTCCCTTAAAAGATTCCAGAAAATACATTTCGTCAGCTTCAACAATACCATTCATTTTATTAGATTGATGGATTGCAGGCACTCGCAGAAAACGGTGACGCCATTTAAAGCTCGTGTTCTTGGTTACTCCGCAGCTGACCGCTGCTTTACGTACACTTACTCCTTGAACCATCGCTTGTTCATAATCAAACCATTTGTCTTTGTGGCGTATTCGGGCCAATGCCGTGCCTGTCAGGGCGTTAAACGTGCGATTACAGTGGCGGCATCGATAGCGCTGTAACTCACTTGCTTTGCCCCACCGATACAGCTCTGTTCCCTGACAATAGGGACAAATTCGTTCATCATTTTGCCTTTGCTCAATCAATTCTATGATCGTATCAGCACCGGCTTTTCTTTCTAATCTTTCTCGAAGCTTGTCTCGCTGACTGTGGCTCATCCGTTCAATCGATTTTATCCAATCTTTGAATTCAGCTGCTTTCATGATGCATACCTCTTTCTACATTCCGATGCATCTTTGACTTGCAATTCAACAATTAATTGCTACAGAGCCAAATATTTTATGGGAAAGAATTAAAATCTTATTGTTTCATATCGTTTATTTATTGTATAAATCTCCTGAACTAAAGTAAGTAGTATTTTTGGAGAGTTGGGGTTTATGGATGAAGATAAAACGGTAATGCATTCGTCGGATACCCTTTCTGACAAGTTTGATGCAAATCAGGCTGCATCATCATACCCAAGGTTAAAGATTAGCTTGCTGGATGATTCTGGGAAACCGTCAAAACAGTTTTTATTGACAAAAAAATTTACCGTAGGACGCTCACCGGATAACGATGCCGTTATTCCCAATCCATTAGTAAGTCGTTACCATTTCAAAATTGAATGGGAAAATGGCCATTGGTGGATTTATGATTTGGATAGCGCAAATGGTGTTTATCTTAATCATCAGTTAATCCAGAAAAAATCGCCGCTAGAATCATCCGACCTCATCTCCTTGGGTGCCGCCAATATTTCTTTTGCAGTTGAGGAAATTCAGCAGAGCCACGAGATATCGTCGCAATTGAATAAAATTCATGGCAAATCAGAAAATGAGCCGCTCACAAAAAATACTCAATCCAACCGGGACTTATCAAAAGATGAATTGAAAGCTCGTTTGCTAGCTAATACTGAAGCAGATGATCTGGGTGACTACACACGCATGATTCGCAAGATTATTCATGAAGATCGAACGAGTCAGATCAAAGGTTATAAAAAAATAATTATCTGGCTAGCTGGCTTGTTTCTTGTATTTGCGGGCCTGGTTACTTATCAGCAAATGACACTAATGAATGTGCGAGCTCTTGCGATTGATATGTTTTATGACATAAAAGCGCTTGAAGTGAGTTTGTCGCGAGCCGAGATCAGATTGGATGAAAGTGCTGAGGTACTCGACCTCACTTTAAAAGTAATCGTCGATCAGAAATTGGGAATTGATCAAGAAAGAATCAAGTCTGAACGACAGAAACTTGCTAACGAAAGGCAGCGTATATCGTTGGAAAGACAGAAATTATCGGGTATGAGACTGAAATATCAGCAATACGTCGATGAAGTCAAATCGTTAAGAATTCGATTTCCTAGTGATGCGCAATATGAAGAAGAGTTAATTGCCAAGGTTGCCAGAGGGTTTGGTGAGAGTGAATTGGAACTCCCCGAAGGCTTTGTGGCGGAAGTCAGAAAGTATACGCGGTACTGGCAGGATTCCACCCGGATGCAACAAGCCATCGCGCGCCTCGAAAAAAATCTTTATGCGCCAGTAATTATTGAAGCATTGGAGAAAGAAGGTTTGCCCTTGTATTTTTTGTATTTGCCACTCCAAGAAAGCAATTATGATGCGCATGCCATCGGTCCTGAGACCCGCTTTGGTATTGCCAAAGGGGCATGGCAATTTTTAGCAACGACTGCGCAAGAGTATGGGCTTTCGCCTGGACCTTTGATTAACACCAGGGAATTTGATGACAGAGACGAACGTTTTGATTT
>JAMWZW010000011.1 GCA_024281995.1 Nitrosomonas sp. | reverse complement strand
AACTCTTTCATGCCGCAAAAATCCTGATAATAAGGATTTCGCTTCCACTGTAATACTACCGCCTCATCACTCAAATTCTCCAACTGCTTCAGGAATTAGTGCATTTACAAGTAATATCAATTTGTTATCGGAATTTAAGGATCGACTAATTTGGTGAAAAAATGCAGAATCGACGTAAACCGTTTAAACCTATCGATCATGGCAAATTACACGAAACCCGCATTTTGCCAGGGCTTAATAAGAAGGAAGTGGCTGAAATGCTTCATGTAACTTATCTCACATGGCACAACTGGGAATCTAGACAGGTTCAAGTGCCTTATGCTGCTTATAAGCTTTTGCGCATTCTAACAGGTTTTGACCTTCGAGGAATCGCCTGGAAGAGCCGGAATCTATGGGGTAATGCGGGAGGGGGATATCTCCAGAAGGCAAAAAAACTTCACAGCGGGCGATTTAGGCTATTTATCCCTTACTTTCGCAATAGCTAGACAATGGGGACTCGAACGAGAGGAAAAACGCTCTGCCGATTTACGTTCAAAAACTTCTAATCTTGTTCCTTTTGTTCTATCAAAAACTGAAGGTAAAAATGCTTCATTAAAATCGGCAAAGTAATACTACGTCGTTCATTCCCAATTTGGTAATTTTGATATTGTGACGAGTTTGTTGTAAATATTTAACTTAAACCTGATACAAGCACAAGTGCCGAAGTACCAGCTATAAAGGACGAGAAGCATCGACAAAGTTGCGTTCCAAAAGTGTAAAAGACGCTGCATACTATGAGAATACCTAATGTTGAAGAATAATTTACTATTGTTCGAGAAAATTCTTAGAAATTATCTTGCTTAATTTTTACATCATACTGCGTTCTGAGTGCAAAAAGATAGGATGAGAGCTCTTCTTGAGCAATCATTTGTTGCAGTTGTCTTCTAAAATTATCAATTTTTTCTTCATCGGATAACTGCGGTTCAATGATTTTGTTAATTCGTATTAAATTATATCCACCTTTTGGATTCACTTTCCCAATATAAAATGGTAAGGCGGTAGGCTGTACTCTAAAAATTGAACGCAAAGTCTCATGCTCGAGCCCTTGTGATTGCATATAAGATACCTGTTTTGCTTCCATCCATTCTTCGTCAATATTATCACCTCTTTGAAGGCGCATAAGTTTTTCTTCCCCTGCTTCAACAGCTTTTGCTTCGGCCATTTCTTTTTTAAGGATAGTGACGATTTCATCCTTAACTACTTCCAGTGATTGAGCCGTAGACGGTTTATGTTCAATAACTCGGGCTGATACAAAAGTGTCCGGTTTTACCTCAATTGCTTCAGTATTCTGTCCATCAGAAATTGTATTATCTGAAAAAATTGCTGCTAGCAATTTAGTATTAAGGAATAAGGGCAGATCCTTGGAACCTTTACTAATCCAATCACTTTGTTGTATTGTCAATTCGAATTTTTCTGCTGCTGGTTTAAGGCTATCATTTTGTTCATAAACAACATTATTAAAATCTTCGACCACTTCTCCAAAAATACCTTCTACCATTTGGAGTTTAAGTTTATTTTCAATTTGTTGTCGCACCTCTTCCAAGGTCTTTTTATTTTCCTCTTTGATATCAGTTAATTTTATTATATGCATGCCAAAATCTGTTTCGACAATATCGCTTATTTCGTCCAGTTGCATGGCAAAGATTTTATCTTCAAAGGATTTCACCATAACGCCGCGGCCAAAAAAGCCAAGATCTCCTCCACGAGAAGCCGAACCTGGGTCATCCGAATTTTCTTTGGCAATTTCAGAGAAATCTTCAGGGTTTTGTTTTACTCGCTCTAATATTTTCTCTGCTTTTTCACGTGCTATCTTTTTTTCATCTTCTGATGTATCAGATGACACACTAATCAAAATGTGGCTGGCCTTGCGCTCTTCAGGCTGGCTAAATTCATCTTTGTGCTCGGCAAAATAATTACTGATTGCCTCGTCAGTTACTGTTTCATTCTGAGCAACTGCATCCAAGGATAAAACCAAATACTCTATTCGAACTCGCTCTGGTAAATCAAAATCTGTTTTATGTTGCTCGTAGTAGTTATTAATGTCTGCTTCTTCAGGTTCCATTTGCGCCAGAAATTGCTCTGGCTCGATTTTCAATTGATTTATCTCTCGCTGTACTTCGCTCAAGTATCTTACGTTTTCGGCAATAGTTTTAGGGGCAAACCCATTTTCACTATATCCATCCAATAATTGTTGTAATAACAGCTCTTGACGCACACGTGATTCAAATATTAATGGTGTAAGTCCTTGTGCTTGCAATAATTCCTCGTATTGCTGTTTAGAAAACTTATTATCTTTTTGAAATGCAGGTATATCCCGAATCGTTTTTGCCAGCTGTGAATCAAGTACAACAAAGCCATTATTAACAGCTTCTCGGTATAACAATCTTTGTTGGATAAGTCTTTCTAAGACCGAATTTCTTACTTCAAACGTATCAAGCATTGCACTATCAAAGTTCGCACCAAGCATGGCACGCATTCTTTCATGATGATCGCGCAAAGCTTGTTCATATTCTCGTCGCGGTATTTCTTCACCCTCTACTATCGCTACATAGCTATCGCCGCTCATGTCGCGATACGATTCGACACCCCAAAATAAAAAAGGCAATACTGCTAAGCCTAAAATAACTTGGACAATACGTTTTCTACGGTTGACAAGATCAAACACAATGAAAGCCTGAAATACTAAAAATTGAAAAACAAGATAATAAGACTTAAGAAATTTACTCTTTCTTTGTCTTTACAAATTGATACTGATCAACAATTGGCGGAGTGGACGGGACTCGAACCCGCGACCCCCGGCGTGACAGGCCGGTATTCTAACCAACTGAACTACCACTCCTGAAACCAGTTTTACTGGTGGGTGCTGACGGGATCGAACCGCCGACATTCGCCTTGTAAGGGCGACGCTCTACCAGCTGAGCTAAGCACCCGAATAAAGTCCGTTAGTTTACTGCATCTTTGAGTGCTTTACCAGCACTGAATTTAGGAACCTTTGCTGCCTTGATTTTAATGGCAGCACCGGTGCGTGGATTACGGCCAGTACGAGCAGCTCTAGTACCTACTTTAAAAGTCCCAAACCCGACCAAAGTTACACTTTCATTTTTTTTAAGTGCTCCTTTTATTGCTGATAGTGCCCCATCCAATGCACTACCCGCAGAGGCCTTGGAAATTTTGGCTGATTTTGCGATAGCTTCGATAAGTTCGGATTTGTTCATATAATTCCCCTTCTAAGTTAATGGTAATTAAATCACAAGCAAGTACTGCAACCGCTCTTATATCAAGCCACAACCGCCTGGTCAAGCAAATTAAGGCGTACACGTAACATCATTAATCTAGCCATTTTGCCAATTTTGATAAAAATAATTATTGATGATGTTCATATTAATTCATAAAAACAGGTAACTAGAAACAAAAGTTAAAAGACTACTTGAATTTTTATTTGTCTGTTTTGTATTAATAAATTTCTGTTTTCTGTTCGCGATTTAACAACACTTCAACTGCACCTCGAGCTGGCACACCTTCATGCAGGATGCTACATACTGCCTGTGTAATCGGCATTTCAATATTTAACTGCTTCCCTAATTGCAATACTGATCTTGCGGCATGAACTCCTTCAGCAACATGTCCCAATTCATTTAAAATATCATTCAAGGATTTTCCTTCGGCTAACATCAATCCCACTTGTCGATTGCGTGACAAATTTCCAGTAGAAGTTAGAATTAGATCACCAACACCGGCCAGTCCCATAAAGGTATTCATACTACCACCCAAACTAAGTCCTAATCGAGTAATTTCCATCAACCCACGGGTTATTAGTGCCGCACGTGCATTATGCCCAAATCCGATACCATCAGAAATACCTGCAGCAATAGAAATTACATTCTTTACTGCCCCCCCTATTTCAACACCGATAACATCCTCGCTGGTATAAATGCGTAACCTAGAACTATGTAACTCAGACGCCATATCATTAGAAAACCTTATATCATTCGACGCCAGCGTCAAAGCTGTAGGTAAGCCTTGGGCGACTTCATCTGCAAAACTGGGGCCGGATAATACGCCGCTAGAAGGAAATAAATGAGTGCATTCTTCCTCTACTATCTGATGGGGCAATTTAGTAGTTTCAGACTCAAACCCTTTACACCCCCAAATGACAGGAATTGTAATTTTTCTTGCTGCAATTGCACGCACAGTTTCACGCAAACCTACAATGGGTACAACAATTAATACAAGATTTGCATTATGCAATGCATCTTCGAGTATTGCCGTAATTGCTATCGATTCCGACAATACATAACCAGGTAAAAAGCTATTATTAACTCTGCAGTTATTGAGCTCAATGGCGTGATCTGGATTCTTAGTCCACAAATTGATTTGATGACGGGACGCTAAGTTGATTGCTAATGCCGTACCCCATGCACCTGCACCCAATACAGCAATTTTCATGAACCCCAAACCTGATTGACTTTGACATAACCAGTTTGTCCATCGGTGTGACGCACTTTTACCCATCCCGTCGTATTAGAATCCAGCCATTCCAAAGCAGTATTTTCTTCCGCCTGGAAAACCAATGCTGAGTTGATATCAGCTGATTCATGTATATCTGCCAAAGCTACTGTCACAACCACATAGCGCTGCTGACTTAATGCTTTTTTTTCAACCCAAGCGAGGTTACCGCTGCTATCACGTACTTTTACCCAATCCTCAACATTTACTACAGCCTCAACAGGAAGATGAAGGCTTGCAACAAACAATTTATCGGCCTTAAGTGAAGGCGCGTCATACATAACAACCGCATTTTCAGCTATCGAGAAATACTCAATTTGAGCAATCACATAGCTGGATATAAATAACGATACACTCGCTAATAAAATACTAATTTTGCCTTTCGACCAAAGATTGAAGGGATTTCTTCTGCACATTTAGACGATTACCTTATTTCAATTTACTTTTACACGATTAATTGATCGTATTTGCTTCAGTTTTTTTCTGCTGATAAATAACTTCAAAATTTACAGGACTAAGAATTACTGGTGGAAACCCAGCGCGCGTCACAACATCCGATATAACTTCGCGTAGATAGGGAAACAGAATATTGGGACATCCTATCCCTAATACAGGATTTATTTCTTCATCGGGCAAGTTACTAATACGAAAAATCCCAGCTTGTTGCGCTTCAACCAAAAACATTATTTTGTCTTTGATCTTAGCAGTTATAGTTACTGTTAACAGCACCTCATATAAACCTTCATCAATATTTTGATTCTTTCCCCCAAGTTGCATATTGATTTCGGGCGTATCTCTTTCCAAAAAAATTGTAGGCGCATTTGGAATTTCCAAAGATAAATCTTTTATATATATCTTTTCTATAGCAAAAACTGGTTGCTGTTGTTCGTTCATATCAATCACCAAAAATTTTAAAAGAATCTAATTATCATAATCTAGTCGCGTCTATCACACTCTTTCGATTAAGTTGCCAATAATACTGACAACTCGCCCATACGATCCAATTGTGCTAAATCCTCATAACCGCCCACATGTTTTTCTCCAATATAAATTTGCGGTACGGTACGACGACCCGTCTTATCCATCATTTCAGCACGCTGGGCCGGTTCCAAATCAATACGAATTTTTTCTATATGCTCTACCCCCTTAGCACGCAACAAACTTTCCGCCATTTTGCAATAGGGACAGAAACCACTTGTATACATAATCACCCTGGCCATAAGTTCCTCTAGCGTTTTACGAGAGGTAGATTTGCACGCTTCCAGCTATCAATCCCTCCCATCAGATTAACTACCTGAGTAAAACCATTTTTTTTAAGTATTATACTTGCCTGATTGGATCGGATACCTCCCCGATAGATGACGACAATTGGTTTATCTTTAAACTTTTGTATCTCGACCCAACGTTCCTCCATTTTCTGAGATGGAATATGTTTTGAATTCGGCAAATGGCCAGCTGCAAATTCACTATCGTCGCGTACATCAAGCACTAATGCATCTTGATGATTAATCAACTGTATCGCAACACGAGTATCTATTTCTTTAATACCTCGCTGCGATATTAAAGGCCACAATAATAATAAACCGCTAATCACTGCGGTGATTACAAACAGTAAATTTTCTAATCGTAAAAGAAAATGATCTTGAAATAATGATTCCATATGCTTTTATTTAATTTTTAATTTTTTAAGATACTGATCTAATTAGAAACAACAAAAAATGCAAAACCTAATTAAATCATTCAACCCAATTATATTAACATTATGCCTATTAATAACCATTATGCTATTTGAGTCGCTATTTTTTAACAAGCGCAATTTAAGTTTCAACCATAATCATTTTTATGTAAATAAAGAAATACATTCGTGCAAAAAATCATACAGATGCTGCAATCCCAAATAAAATATAATAAAATACTAGCTATATTACCTACTTATTAATCATCCCTCTTTTCAAAAAAACTAAATATGAAGAAAATTGTTCTCCTACGACATGGAGAAAGTACTTGGAATAAAGAAAATCGTTTTACAGGTTGGACAGATGTTGACTTAACACCCAAAGGCCTACTGGAAGCTCAAAATGCTGGGCAACTTTTACGAAAACAGGGATATGTATTTGATATTGCATATACCTCAGTTCTCAAACGAGCAATTCGCACATTATGGATAACACTCGACGAAATGGACCAAATGTGGATTCCGATTCAACACACTTGGCGATTGAATGAACGACATTATGGAGCACTACAAGGATTAAACAAAGCTGAAATTGCTGCTCAATATGGTGACGAGCAAGTACTAATTTGGCGTCGTAGCTATGATGTCAGACCACCTGCACTAACTACTGATGATGATCGCTACCCAGGCGCTGATCCACGTTATAAAACTCTAACTCATCACGACATTCCCTTGACCGAGTGTCTCAAAGACACTGTTGCAAGATTTTTACCTTATTGGAATACAACCATTGCACCTCAAGTTCAAGAAGGCAAAAGTGTAATTATTGTAGCCCATGGCAATTCATTACGAGCGCTTGTAAAGTATTTAGATAACATTTCTGAGGAAGAAATTCTGAACTGCAATATCCCAACGGGCATTCCTCTGGTTTACGAACTTGATGATAACTTAAAACCCATTCAAAACTATTACCTGGGAAACCAATCCGAAATTCAGGAAGCAATGCGAATTGTGGCCAATCAGGGCAAATCAAAAGCATAGAATCCAACCAACTCACTTACTCGCATAAATGAGTATTAATCAGTGTACTAGCCTGAAAAAACCAATTTTGAGAATTAATACTTCAGGTTATATTACTCTTCAACAACAACTTAAGATAATATTATGTTTTTTAGTTTCATTTTACCCATTATCAGTCTTTCCTGAAGATCAAGAAAATCTTAGGGTATTACGTGAACGTATTCAATCGTTACAAAAGGAGTTAAAAGATAAAGAAACGATCAAACAAAGCACATCCGATACGCTTCAAAAAACTGAACGTGCCATTAATGCACTTAACCATAAACTGGCTAAACTGAGTGTGAATGAACGACAAGCTAATGACGACCTCAAACAATTACAAGTTCAATATCAACAGATTGAAAATGATATCTACAAAGAGAGAAACCAGCTAGATGAATTGCTCTATCGGCAATACCTTACTGGGTATCCGAATTTTTTTCAACTCATGCTCACGCAAGAGGATCCCCATCAAATTGCCAGAGATATTTATTATTACAAACAGCTTTCACTTGCATATTCAGGTATTATTAAGAATCTACTTGAGAATCAAAATAAAATTAAAACCCTGACTCACGACAGCGCGCAAAAAAAAGAAAAAATAGCAGCTATTCAAACCGAATATTCCTTTCAACAAGAAAAGCTTGAGCAAGAAAAAAGTAAATATCAAGCTACCCTCTTACAAATATCTGGGCAAATTACCAAGCAACAACAAGAAATTAGTAAGTTAGAAAATGACGAAAAACGTATCACAAACTTGGTAACAGGAATCAATAAACTACTTTCTCAAGAAAAAAGCGGAATTCCACAGATCAATAATAAAACTCCTGATGCATCTACCACA
This sequence comes from Nitrosomonas sp., assembly GCA_024281995.1. Taxonomy (GTDB): domain Bacteria; phylum Pseudomonadota; class Gammaproteobacteria; order Burkholderiales; family Nitrosomonadaceae; genus Nitrosomonas. The sequence goes on along the minus strand of JAMWZW010000011.1, from coordinate 93,448 downwards.
ACTAATACTTCATTCCTACTACTCAAAGGTAAATTAAATTTGCCTGTGCGCGGGAAACTTATGAATAGCTTTGGTGGTCAACGTTCAGGTAAACACGTTGCATGGAAAGGTTTGTTTATTCAATCAGCTATGGGTAACGATGTTAAAGCCATTTCGGAAGGTAGAGTGGTATTTGCAGATTGGTTAAGAGGTTTTGGCAATCTAATTATTTTAGATCACGGTAACGGCTATATGAGCCTTTATGGTAATAATGCAACACTCCTCAAACAAGTAGGTAATTTTATTCGTGGAGGCGATACAATTGCAACGGTTGGGAATAGCGGCGCCAACGTAGATTCAGGTTTATACTTTGAGCTTCGATATAAAGGTAAACCATTTGATCCTTTGACATGGGTAAAAGTAGAGTAATCGTAACTAATATTAAATTCGATCAATGCGGAGATAGCGTCATGAATAATATAACCAAAAAAACAGGCTTAATTCTAATTGGCATAATTGCTGGAGTGATGCTCAGTATGAATTTCTCCGCGATTGCAAAAAAAAATAATATAGAAGCCATTCACCCACTTCCGATAGAAGAACTGCGCACATTTGCCCAAGTATTCGGACGTATCAAAAGTGATTATGTCGAATCTGTAGAAGACAAGAAACTCATCACCGAAGCCATCAACGGCATGTTGGTCGGATTAGACCCCCATTCATCTTATCTTGATAAAGATGATTACAAAGAATTACAAATTGGCACACAAGGGGAATTCGGTGGACTTGGCATTCAGGTAACCATGGAAGATGGTGTTGTGAAAGTCATTTCACCCATTGAAGATACGCCTGCATTTCGTGCAGGTATCAAAACTGGCGATTTGATTGTCAAACTTGATGATACCGTAGTAAAAGGTATGTCCCTAAATGATGCTATCAAGCTCATGCGAGGCAAACCTAATACTTCTATAAAAATTACAATTGTACGGGAAGGTGAAACCGAACCATTGGTGTTTAATCTGACTCGCGCCATCATAAAGATTCAAAGCGTCAAATCTAAAATGATTGAACCGGGCTATGCATATATTCGTATTACGCAATTCCAAGAACAAACAGGTGAGAATCTAGCTCAAGCAATTAAAACACTCTTTTCTGAAAATACCGGGACAATGAAAGGATTGATATTGGATTTGCGTAATGATCCAGGTGGATTACTTAATGGCGCCGTAGCCGTATCTGCTGCTTTTCTACCTGAAAACGCTTTGGTTGTTTACACAGAAGGACGTAGCGTTGACGCTAAAATGAAGTTACACGCCAATCCAGAGTATTATTTACGTGGGCCTGATGAAGACTATTTAAAAGGACTACCGGCCGAAGTTAAAACCGTACCGATGATCACTCTCGTGAATGGTGGCTCAGCATCAGCATCAGAAATTGTAGCAGGTGCTTTACAGGATCATAAACGCTCGATCGTAATGGGATCACAAACCTTTGGCAAAGGGTCAGTGCAAACCATTCTGCCACTTGGAAATAATACCGCAATCAAGCTCACGACTGCCCGCTATTACACGCCTAATGGTCAATCCATACAAGCTCAAGGCATTACGCCTGATATTTTGGATGAAACAGACAATGGTGATGACCAACAACGCTTACGTGAATCTGATCTGAATCGCCATTTATCCAGTGGCAAGAAGAATGAAACGAAGGCTGTATCTGAAACTGAAAAAGCAGCCTTGAAAGCACTGAAACCTAGTAACGTAAAAAAAGAAAAGAAAAATGATTCCAAGAAAAGCAAAGGCAAAGAACCCATCGAGTTTGGCTCTGCAGAAGATTTGCTTCTATCTCAAGCGATGAATTACTTTAAGGGCATTACTACAGTACCTGAAAAAAAGAACGAAGAAACAGATAGCTGACTTGAAGGATTGTGAATGATAAGCAGCTGCTCCGCTACAGTCGCCATATCTTGCTCCCGCAAATCGATGTTGCGGGACAGGAAAAACTCAGTCAATCGCATGTATTAATTGTCGGTATTGGTGGATTAGGCTCTCCTGCAGCGATGTATCTTGCAGCCAGTGGAGTAGGCCATTTGACTCTTTGTGACGATGAACACGTTGACTTGACCAATTTACAACGACAAATAATTCATGATAGCAATTCAATAGGGCTAGCTAAGGTTTTGTCGGCAAGGCAATCACTCGAAAAGATTAACCCGGAAGTTCATATCACAACAATCCAGCAGCGAGTTAATGAGAAAAAGTTGCTACAACTCATCGCCAGTGTAGACGCAGTAATTGACGCCAGTGATAACTTCACTACCCGTTATCATATTAACCAAGCTTGTGTCACTCATAAGAAACCCTTAATTTCTGGTGCTGCAATACGTTTTGAAGGTCAAATCAGCGTGTTCGATTTACGCCATACTGGCAGCCCATGCTATCACTGCTTATTTCCAATAGAAGGGGAGCACGAAGACATGCGATGTGCAATCATGGGCGTTTTCTCGCCATTAGTGGGCATTATCGGCTGTATGCAAGCTGCCGAAGCACTAAAAATCTTATTAAATATCGGAGAGACGTTGAAGGGTCGCGTGCTCATGCTGGATGGCCTGGCAATGAGCTGGCGTTCAATCCGATTGCACAAAGATCCAGCATGTCAGATATGTTCCTTATCTGCATCTGCAAATATGCTAAACAATAAAATTTCGTGAGTATTTTATTGAAGTTCTAGTGGAAACAAGGTTAAGCGTTGCGCTTTCCAATTAGCCAGTGGATCACGCTTGAATTCACTTTTGACGAACTGATACCAGCGCCCAATAACAAAACATATAAAAAGATTGGCTTGTGCCGACACATCAAAACGAGCATTAATGTGTTGCTCACTGACTGCAAATCGTAACGCCTGCTTTAAAGTTGCCTCCAAACGATCATGTAGCTTGTTGATACGAAGCTGTAAGTACTCGTTTTCGTTAATAAGCACATCGCAAACAAGGATGCGTGTCATACCAGGATTCTTTTGTGCGAAGCCTAACAATAGCAACAATAAATTTTCAATTTTTTTGGTACTACAATATCCTTCTTGCAAAATTTTATTAATCAAGACAAATAATGTCTTTTCAATGAATTCAATGAGCGCTTCATACATCTGGGACTTATTGGGAAAACAACGGTATACAGAGGATTCTGAAATTCCCAAGTGGGCCGCTAATGCTTTGGTGGTTATCTTGATTTTCTGCGGATGCTCCAACATCTCGGCCAGCACTTGTAGGATTTGATCTTTCCTTTTGTCTGATTTTAATAATTGAGACGAGGTTTCCAATGATGTAATCGCAATGAAAAAGAGAATTTAGGAATATAGCAAAATATTAAAGCCGTTAGAAAAATATTCCGATTCAATTGAATTCTTAAGTATTTGTCAGCAAAAAAAGCCTACTAAAAAGCAAAAAAAGCTCTATGAAATTCTATCAAACATGTATATATTGACGAAAAGGCATGTCATTAGGTATATAAAAATTAATACTTGCAAAGTTGACTTTACCTTTTTAAGTAAACATCTTCACATAACTGATAATCTTCACCATAAGCCTGAATGATTGCCATTAAGGCTTATTTTAGCAATCTCTTTTGATTTGCGGGACACTACAAGGAGACCAATCATGGCGATAATTAACGGAACATTTCTTAACGATGATGGAAATACGTTACTTCCCTTGCTGGGAACCAATGTTGCTGATGACATGAATGCGAACTGGTCGTTAGGCAATGACTTGATGTTGGGATTTGCAGGTAACGATATTTATCGAATCAATTCAATCCTCGATGATATACGTGAAATCGCTGGTCAGGGTACTGATACGGTCATTACACGCAATGCGAGCACAACTCTAAAAAATAATTTTGAAAATCTCACATTGGATAATACGGCTGGCTTTTTGACTGCACTCAATGGCACGGGTAACAGCGTGGCCAATGTTATCACGGGTAACAGTAATGCCAATACTCTTTCTGGTGCGAGTGGTAACGACACAATCAGTGGTGGGGGTGGTAATGATATTATTGTTGGTGGTGCGGGCAAGGATACTCTGGCAGGCGATGCTGGAAACGATGATTTCGACTACAATGCCACCAGTGAAAGCACAGTTGGAGTAGATCGCGACGTTATTAATAGTTTTGATCATAATATCGATGACATGGATTTATCGACGATCGATGCTAATCTCAATGTGGCTGGAAATCAAGCATTTACTTTTATCGGTAATGTTGCCTTTACTGGCACTGCGGGTGAAGTGAGATTTTTTACTTCTGGAGCTGATATCATTGTTCAAGTTGAAATTCATGGTGATGGCAATCAAGCTGCTGATATGGAAATCCAACTGACAGGTGCAACAGCAGTAGGAATCAATGCCAACGATTTTATACTTTAAGCCAGGTAAAGTTTTTTATCAATAATCGTTACTTCTAGCAAAATGGGAAATCTAACCTGCTCATGTACTTAGATTTTTCCATTTGCTGGAATGACAATTGGAAGTGATATTCTAGTTGCTCTCAATCAAACAGTCGGCACGATACAAACAAGCATGTAAATTGATAAAAAAAGCACCCCATCATCGACAATGTTTGGGCCACAACCAACTCCTATTTAAAATGGAGTTTGCGAGCAGAGCTTTGTCTGTCAAAGATAATACTTAAATCGTGTAAAAGTATTCAAATAACATAAAATATTTACCAACAAAACTGTAAGAGCCTTACAGCAGTCTTTATTTAAAAGTTTATGATGTTTCCATTCAAGAGACTACAAAACAAATACTTCCAACCCGTATTCAGCCTGCAATGGACGATTTTCATTTGGCTAGGGATTGCAATATCCAATAATCATGCGGTCAGTGCAAACCAATCACAATTGGAAGCGATTGAAATCGCAGGAATTTCGATTAGTACACCAGTGGATCGAATCGACACAACTTTACAGGCACAAGGTTATACGCAAGTTAACACATCTTTGTATACCAAGGAAGAACCACTGCAAAATGGACGCAGTGCGATATACCGTATAGAAATAGAAGATACTCCGGTGATGCGTGAAATCAGCTACTCTCGAAGCCTGAGCGGTGGTCGGATAAAAAGCCCTACTTTACGCGATGCGCCTATTCCAGACTCGGACGTTGATATGGTGCAACAGCTTTATCGGGCCGTTTGCTTGAATCTTTCCGAAACATTGCAAAAAGAAAGGAGTTGCGCACCTTATTCTCCAACGAATGCCAGCTTTGGAAATGGCCAGTCGATCCCAGTTGACGATCACTTCACGGTTTTGTTGAAGGCAACGGATGCAAACACTATCATTAGAATCAAATACTCGAAATAGTGACATACTTGGTTTTGCATTTAGACCTTTAGCCTTTAACATCGCATATGTGATTCAAAATAACGTTGGGGCTAATTTCCAGTGCCCCAACGTTAACAAACACAAATAAACTGTGCAACGAGAATCAGCATGAAACCCTTTTCCCGTCTAATTATTCAGCAGAATTTTCAGTTTCGTCTTTGGGAAGCAATTGTCCACGCATAACACCGGCTGGGAAAGCGGCGCTGTGTACATTGGCATAAATCTTTCCAGCTCGCATTGCAAAAGCCAATGAAGCGATATTATTCAAAGGCACACCGCATGCTTCAATATCTTCGGGTGTCTCAGGCGATCTGACGTCGCTATTATCCAAGACATCCTGTACGGAGCCTTCACCCACATCGATTCCTGGTGATGCAACTGGACCAAAAAGAAAGGCTACTATCGGCCCATTTGTTCCTGCGGAAGCACAATGAAAATGCGCTTGTATGATTCCGGTTCCATTTCGTGCGGTAAGGCGGAATGTGGCTTGCGTTAATGCCTTATCAAATTCAACTTCTATTTCACCAGTGGTATCGGCAACAACTCCGCCAGGCGGCGTAGTAATTTCTTGCGCACCACTTAAACTTGACTCAAACTTCAATTCACTTGCAGCCACCACTGCAAAACTTAAACCTAACAGCAATAACAACAACAAAAACATCTTATAATCAAGCTTCTTCATGTTCTACCCTCCTCTATGAAAACTACTTTCTAACAATAGCCTTTCAGATAAAAAGTACAGACATAAATCAAACAGCTTATCTTTATCTATTACTCAGTTTGTCTAATGCAGCGAAGTTCAGTCAATCGCGATACTTAAGCATCCCAACCAAACTCAACCAAACTCCATTGCTAGTTTAACGCAAGTACCCCTTACATCAAATTAATTTTAGGTCAAATCTCAAGTAATTCCGATTGGATTAGAAAATTTGGTTAGATAGCTTGTATAAACCACTGTTACTAAGGTATAGTTCGCACTCTGCCATTTAAGTCCAAGCAGGAGAGTGCGCAATAAATCTAAGCGCCGCCGAAGGCGTAACCCCCCCGGAATCGCTCAGGCATGGTCAAGCCAAAATCTTGTTCCTTGAAAACCGCTTGCGACTGGCAATCTGGAGAGTGCCAATTTTTTTGGCCACCGAAGGGGCACACGGATGAAAGTATCTGTAAATCTCTCAGGTAAAAAGGACAGAGGGGCGCGTGAAGTCATTCCACATAATGACTTTTATTTATTTTCGGGAGAATAATACGTGCTCAAAATGACACCCCTTAATCAAACCCACCGCGACATGCATGCAAAGATGGTGGATTTTGGTGGCTGGGACATGCCGTTGCATTACGGCTCACAGTTAGATGAACACCATAAAGTACGCCAAGATGCTGGCATGTTTGATGTTTCACACATGCTACCGGTTGACATCAAGGGCGATAATGTGCGCGTTTTTTTACGCCAATTGGTTGCCAACAATGTAGACAAATTGACACTTCCTGGTAAGGCATTGTATTCCTGCATGCTGACTCCGCAGGGCGGCATTATCGACGACCTGATTATCTATTTTTTATCGGAAACTTGGTTCCGTATCGTGGTAAATGCTGGTACAGCGGATAAAGACGTTGCCTGGATGCTCAAACAACGCGATGAACTAGCGCCCAATTTAGAGATTACTCCTAGGCGTGATTTAGCCATGATCGCCGTGCAAGGTCCCAATGCTCGCGCCAAAGTATGGCAAGTTATTCCTGGTTCTCAAGCGGCGACTGAAGAATTAAAGCAATTTCAATCTGCAGTTGTCGCTCAGTATTTCATTGCACGTACAGGCTATACGGGTGAAGACGGCTTTGAAATCATCTTGCCTGCTGCTGATGCAGCTACGTTCTGGAAATCGCTCCATGCTGCCGGTGTTGCACCTGCAGGTTTAGGTGCTCGTGACACGTTACGTCTGGAAGCGGGCATGAATCTCTATGGACAAGACATGGATGAAACCCAAAACCCCATAGAATCGGGCTTGGCTTGGACCGTCGACTTAAAAAGTGAACGGGATTTCATTGGCAAACAAGCCCTGCAACACACTACTATAACGCAACAATTAGTGGGCTTAGTGCTCACTGATCGTGGGGTACTACGTAGTCATCAGCAGGTAGTTGGCCAGCGAGGTGATACGAAATATTACGGCGAAATCACCAGTGGTGGATTCTCACCGACCATGAATCAATCCATTGCTCTGGCGCGTATACCGGTACAAATAGCGACTGAACACGAAGTCCATGTAATCGTACGTGATAAGCAGCTATGCGCAAAAATTGTAAAGTATCCTTTTGTACGTAATGGAAAAGTACTGGTTTAATTTATAAAACTATAACAAAATATTGCTTTAACCTTGGAGTAAAAAAATGAGTGTTCCGACAAATTTAAAATATAGCAAATCCCACGAATGGGTTAAATCCGAATCTGATGGTACTGTGACTATTGGGATTACCTATCACGCACAGGAATTACTTGGCGATATGGTATTTATTGAATTGCCGGAAGTTGGACGCATCTTAAAACAAAAAGAAGAATGCGCGGTTGCAGAATCCGTCAAAGCCGCTGCCGATGTATATTCACCCCTTTCTGGTGAGGTCATTGCCGTTAATTCCCCGCTAGTTGATGAGCCCGGTAAAATTAACGAAGATGCCTATTCTGCTTGGCTATTTAAAATGAAACCCAGTAATGCGACGGAATTGGATGCATTACTTGATGCTGCAGCTTATACAGAATTAGTGGAAAGTGAAGACCATTAAAAAACCACTATCTACTCAAATTTAGATTTATTCAATCATTATTACTTTTAGTTTTAAAATAAATCATGCCGTTTATTCCTCATACCGAAGAAGATATTGCACAAATGCTTGCCAGCATTGGCGCAAAAACAATTGAAGAGCTATTTGATGAAATTCCTAAAGAACTAATCAACGATGAATTAACAGGTGTTCCGCCTGGACTCAGTGAAATGGAAATTACTCGGTTGATGATGGATCGCGCCGGGAAAGATGGGTTCTATCAAAACTTCATCGGCGCAGGTGCTTACGAACATCATATTCCCGCTGCAGTATGGCAAATCACGACACGTGGTGAATTTTATTCGTCATATACACCGTATCAAGCGGAAGCCAGCCAAGGGACTTTGCAATTACTCTATGAATATCAATCCATGATGGCTTCGTTAACTGGCATGGATGTATCTAATGCCAGCATGTATGATGGTGCAACGGCATTGGCGGAAGCTGCTCTTATGGCTGTGCGCTCACATAAAACATCACGTCGCATTCTGATTCCACAAACAGTACACCCCGTTTATCGGCAAGTAGTTCGCGCAATCGTCAGTAACCAGAAAATTGAGGTCGTCGAACTGCCTTTCTGTACCGAGTGTGGACAAATTCTTCCGGAATCATTAGTAAAGTCCAATCATGAAGATTTTGCAGCATTGGTTATTCCACAACCCAATTTTTTCGGTGTGCTCGAACAAGTGGATGCATTGACCGATTGGGCACATAGTAAAAATGCGCTCGCTATCGGTGTCGTTAATCCAACTGCGCTGGCACTACTGACTCCACCTGGGGAATGGGGTAGCAAAGGCGCCGATATTGCTGTCGGCGAAGGTCAACCACTCGGCATTCCACTTTCCAGTGGCGGTCCATATTTCGGTTTTATGGCTTGTAAAAACGATCTGGTGCGTCAAATGCCAGGACGTATTATTGGTCGAACCACCGATCTAGATAATAAAGAAGGTTTTGTGCTGACGTTACAGGCACGCGAACAACATATCCGCCGCTCTAAAGCAACCTCTAATATTTGTACTAATCAAGGATTGATGGTTACTGCTGCTACCATTTATATGTCTCTCATTGGACCAGAAGGATTACGCCGCGTTGCGGCACAATCGCATGCTAATACTTTAGATCTAGTCAATCAATTGGAAAAAATAAGTGGCGTAAAACGAATTTTCAGCGGACCGATATTTCACGAGGCTGCATTGGCTCTTCCTGCATCCGTGACAGAAGTTTTATCTAAGTTAAAACAAAAAGGCATATTGGGAGGACTTGATTTACAAGAATATTATCCTGAACTGAGCAATGCAGTATTAGTTTGTGCTACCGAAACCAAGACAGCGGCTGATTTACAAAATTATGCTGAAGCATTAAAGCAAGCCCTTAATTAATAATATTTTTTTAATTTTTCTGAAAGGAAACTCTATGGTTACTCTAAAAGGAAAACCCATTAAGCTTGAAGGTACATTCCCAAAAGTTGGTCAAAAAGCACCGCCCTTTTCTTTGGTTAATAGAGACCTACAAGATGTCACACTTGCTAATTTTGCGGGAAAAAAGAAAGTATTGAACATTGTTCCAAGTTTGGATACACCCGTATGCGCGCTTTCTACGCGCAAATTTAATCAGCAAGCTAGCAATATGAATAATACCGTAGTACTGATTATTGCTGCTGACTTACCTTTTGCCATGAGCCGGTTTACCGATTCCGAGGGACTGGATAAAGTAATTACTTTATCTACCATGCGTGGTGCCAATTTCATGAAAGATTATGGGGTTTTTATCGCAGATAGCGCGTTTGGTGGAATTACGGCACGTGCAGTAATTGTTCTGGATGAATTGGACAATGTCATTCATGCCGAACTCGTTCCAGAAATAGCCGATGAACCTAACTATGATGCAGCCTTGGCTGCCTTAAAGAAATAAATAAATTCACACTAATTAATAAATTATGCTGATATTTGAACACTCGCGCAAAGGGCGCCGCAATTATTCTCAATCACCAGCAACACCTGCAAGTAAATCACAGATCCCGCAAAATCTATTGCGCAAATCGCAGGTATTACTTCCTGAGGTTTCTGAGATGGATACTGTGCGCCACTATACTCGCTTATCACAAAAGAATTTTTCGATTGATACAGAGTTTTATCCTCTAGGCTCATGTACCATGAAATATAACCCGCGCGCGTGTAATTCATTAGCAATGTTGCCACAGTACTTATCACGACATCCGTTGGCACCGGAAGACACAGGGCAAGGTTTTCTTGCTTGCATGTATGAATTACAGGAAATTCTGAAATCAGTAACCGGCATGGCTGGCGTTAGCTTAACACCAATGGCTGGCGCACAGGGTGAATTGATCGGCGTCATGATGATTCGTGCATATCATGAATCACGTGGTGATTTTGCGCGTACCGAAATCATTGTACCGGATGCAGCACATGGCACGAATCCCGCCACTGCAGTCATGTGTGGTTTCAAAGTAGTAGAAATTGCCACTGACAAAGACGGTAATGTCGATCTAAACGCATTAAAAGCCTCAGTAGGCCCACAAACAGCCGGATTAATGCTAACCAATCCATCGACTCTAGGGGTATTTGAAAAAAATGTCGCCGAAATGAGTCGCGTAGTCCATCAAGCTGGTGGCTTGCTATATTACGATGGCGCCAACTTGAATGCAGTACTGGGTAAAGTAAAACCAGGGGATATGGGGTTTGATGTCATTCACATTAATCTGCATAAAACTTTCTCTACACCGCATGGTGGTGGTGGCCCAGGTTCTGCACCTGTAGGCGTTGCTGAACGTTTATTACCTTTCATGCCAATTCCAATTGTTGCCAAAGAAGGTGATATCTATCGTTGGGTAACCGAAAAAGATAAACCGAAGTCTATCGGGCGTCTTTCTGCGCATATGGGAAACGCCGGCGTCCTGCTGCGAGCTTATATTTATGTTCGCTTATTAGGTTTAAACGGTATGCACCGTATTTCAGAGTTTGCCACACTCAATGCAAACTATTTGATGGCTGAGTTGCGTAAAGCCGGTTTTGAAATTGCTTATCCCAATCGACGCGCCAGTCATGAATTTATCGTTACATTGAAAGATATCAAAGACAAGACTGGTGTGACAGCTATGAATCTGGCTAAGCGCCTGTTGGATAAAGGCTATCATGCTCCAACGACATATTTCCCACTATTAGTTCCGGAATGTTTGCTAATCGAACCCGCTGAAACTGAATCTAAGGAAACACTAGATGCATTTGTCAAATCAATGAAAGAAATTCTGCAAGAAATTGAATTGCAACCGGATATGGTTAAGGGTGCTCCACACACCATGCCCGTACGCAAGTTGGATGATGTTAAAGCGGCACGTGAGCTTGATCTGACCTGGAAACCAAACGCTTGAGAAAGCAGTAGCATAATCCCGACACTAAAAAGAGATATTAAAGACTATGCGCACATTGATTTGCGGTTCTATCGCTTACGATAATATTATGGTATTTCCTGATCATTTTAAAAACCATATTCTGCCTGAAAAAATTCACGTATTGAATGTGGCGTTTTTAGTTCCGGAAATGCGCCGTGAATTTGGTGGTTGTGCAGGTAATATTGCTTATAACTTGAAAATGTTGGGTGGTGAACCAGTTATGATGGCCACCGTCGGTGATGATTGTGCACCTTATGTGGCACGTTTTGAACAATTAAACCTAACACAGCAGCATGTGCGACATGTTCCTGATACATTTACTGCACAGGCATTCATCACAACTGATTTGGCTGACAACCAGATCACTGCGTTTCATCCCGGTGCAATGAACTTCTCCCACCTTAATTCCGTAAAAGAAAGTAAAGATATCAGCTTAGGCATCATCGCACCGGATGGTCGTGATGGCATGATACAACACGCACGCGAATTCCATGAAGCTGGCATCCCCTTTATTTTCGACCCGGGTCAAGGTTTACCCATGTACAACGGTGAAGAACTGCTCAACTTCATCGATAAAGCGGACTATATCGCCGTCAACGATTATGAGGGGCAGTTACTACAAGATCGTACAGGACATACTCTCGAATCTCTTGCCAATAAAGCTAAGGCATTAATTATCACGCTAGGAGCACAAGGCTCGATCATTTACGCCGACGGCAAAAAGTTCGAAATTCCTTGCGTCAAACCCAAAGAAATCATTGACCCAACAGGTTGCGGTGACGCATATCGCGCAGGTTTATTGTATGGTATTGTCAACAATCTCGATTGGCAAACAACAGGACAACTTAGCTCACTAATGGGGGCTCTGAAAATTGCTCAACGCGGTGGTCAAAACCATCAGTTTTCTCGTGAGGAAATCAATCAACATTATTTTGAGAATTTTGGCACACGCATTTTCTAATCCCTCTAGACAAGCAGGGTTAGAAATACCTGATGAGTAGCCATAGCATAGTTTATAGCAAATTCGCCAGGTTATTTTTTCCAATGTTATCTTCTGGAAGCCACCGATAATTGAGAGCGTTACCGAGTTTGAAAGTGTTAGCGAAATATTTGCATATCAAATTTGCTACGCTACTTTCTATACTTCGAATTATTGACAATGTCTGAATGCAGAGGACAAGTAAATCAATGAATTTTTAGTTACGATTTATTCGACCGCAGTTAAAACACTAACTAAATCGGAAGATCTTAATCATCACACAGTTGCAGTCAACCAAAGGAGGTCTTATGAATAAGCAATTCTGGATTACGGTAATATTGATGGCATTATCACTAGCATTTGGTCAAGCAAAGGCCAGTGGTACCGAGGTAAACAAAAATGAAATACCTAAAGCAGTACTCGAAGCTTTCCAAAAGACTTATCCCAATGCTAAAGAAGTAGAATTTGAAAAAGAAACGAGCAAAGGCAAAACCGTTTATGAAGTAGAATTCAAGGAAAGCGATAGAGAATACGAAGTTTTATTTGATGCCGATGGTGTAATTCTGCAAATAGAAGAAACTCTAGATGTAAAATCGCTGCCCGAGCCGATAGCTCAGGCCATTTCCAAAGCATATCCCAAAGCGACTATTGAGGATGCAGAAAAAATAACAAAACCTGACGGAACGTTTATTGTTTATGAAGTAGAAATCAAAAATGAAGGAAAAAAACTTGAGCTTGAGTTAGATGCCAATGGAAAAATCTTAAAAGCTGAGCAGGATTAAGACATGCTTCTTTACTGAAGGACAAATTTACCCTCCGCCGCTTTATTCCACACAAGACTGCACGGTGTTTCGGTCACAGAAAACCAACGATCACGTGCTTTTCTAACTTCAAAATACAACCGATAGTGCTCCCCGTGGCTAAGCACGGGGAATTTACATGCTCAATTATCCGGTTTACGGACAGTATTCTGCTGAATCGTAACCTTGTATTGCCACATTTACTGAGGAATTTCATCTACTCGATAGTTAACAATATAGGATTGTAAATTGGTTACAGGATTTCTACCGGGTAACGAGCAAATTAGTGCATAACTGCCCCAATTACTCGTGTTGACCGGCCCCATACTCAACGTACAAGTATTGTCACTACCATTTGATGGACATATTGCTGTATCCGAATCAAATTTTACCCCATCTATAGTGTGAGAGCTGAATTCACAACGAACATCGCTTGTCGAATGCCGGTTTCGCAAGAGAACCGCCACTGCAAGAACACGATTATTCCCGCCTGCCGACTCATCTCGCACCACTGGACAATATACGCTCATAGCGCTAGAGCCAGAATTAGAAAATGCTGTAACACCAGTAGTAGAACGGCGATAAGTCGCATTATTGCTGGATGGAAGGCAATTTACACCAGCATATCCCTTCCAATCATGGCCAACTGCATCAGCATATGCCGTACCGTAAGTACCAATAATTATTATAGTACTGATAATGGCTATGCAAATAGATCTCACGAATTTCACAAATGGAAAATTTAATTCTCTGGATAATTCATACATAGTAAATCTCCTCTAAATTGATAATTAATATGTGTTAGAAAGTACAAGACTATTTAAAGCAACCCTAAAATCTAATTTCTCAGGTAAATTTAGAAATCACAATCTATTCATGAAACAATATACTTATATAAAGTCGATTGCTTATTGTTGTGTATTTCTTACATTCTTTTTCCTGTAAAAGTGAATTTCAAAGAATTGCTTTTACACATTAACTTACGCAAATAACTAGAATCTGTGAGAAAAATCACAAGAAAATGAAATCGATCACCCTATTCCGTGCAGAGAGGGATAATTCATCAATCGATTAACAGATAATCACTTACTACGACTTGAGAAAAGCTAGATCTGCATAAACCGCCCCAAGGCAAATCCACACGAAGCCACAAGTTATCAAAGGGCTCTACGTCAAAGTTAATGGGACAGTAGTGGATAAAGATAGATCTCCCTGCCAATATCTCACTTAAATTATCCTAAATACAACTCAATGCATTGACGCACATTTATAGCTGAATTTCTGCCGTATAATTGTCAGTCAATATGGATACAATTAAACAACTATTAGAAACACGCCTCGGCCGCGTGCATGCACGGCAACGGCTTGGTATTGAAGCGGATCACGGACATCGCGTATTTGGTCAAGGTTTGAATTTTTTTCATCCGGAAAACTGGTACTCAGGGCATGCACTGATCCGTTTTCTCATTCAATTGGTTGGCATGTACGAACGCGGCCAATGCAACGCGCGAAATTTGCAGGTAAAAAAGAATCTGATTCATTTGCCGCATTTACCTAAAGCATTTCATGATTTCAAGATATTGCATCTTACCGATCTGCATGTGGATATGGATGATCGCAACCTGAACGCATTGATTCAGACGGTTGCTGATCTGCAGTATGATATTTGTGTACTGACCGGCGATTATCGCGCCCGCACTTTTGGTGCGATTGAAGGTGCAATTGACGGTATGCAACGGCTTGTCACCATGTTAAAACAACCGATTTACGGTGTTCTGGGTAATCATGATTCGATTCGCATGCTACCCGCTTTAGAATCGATGGGAGTGATCATGTTGATGAATGAAATGACTGTACTAGAAAAAGAGGGAACGCAAATTTTTCTAGCCGGTGTAGATGATCCGCACTATTTTCGTGTCGACAACTTGGAAAAAGCAACTCGGGATATACCAGCAGATGCCGTTTCTCTGCTACTTTCCCACACCCCCGAAATTTACCGTCAAGCCGCACATGCTGATTTTGACGTAATGTTTTGCGGACATACACACGGTGGACAGATTTGTCTTCCGGGTGGAATTCCCCTTACATTAGATTCCAAATGTCCACGCTACGTAGGTGCCGGGAAATGGCATTATCAACAAATGCAGGGGTATACCTCCGTTGGCGCAGGCACATCCATTGTAAATGTACGCTTTAACTGTCCGCCGGAAGTAACCATTCATCACTTATTACAAGCTTAGTAAGGCGTTTGACGGATTCTTAACCAAAACAGAATCCGTGAAAGTATCAATTCCACGCAGAAAAACGCCAGCACGATCGAGAAGATTTGCCAACTGCTGATTCCGAGTAAATCTTTACATCCCAACAACGGAAATAAGGATTCCGGGATTTGATCCAATCCCAATGCCATAGCACTGGATGTCAATCCTAATCGTCTTTTGACAAAGCTCGATGTCATATCACCTACCATCGATAATGCACCAAACAGCAGGCTTGTAAGCAATGGCATTGCAAAAATACTGCCGATCAAAACTGATATGAGTAGCGCAGACACAAAACCACGAAAGGTTTTAGAGGCACCCAGAATAGGACGGCCATCAATAAATAGCCGATGACAATCAATGGGATAATCAAATCGCTTACCGACAAATCTCGTTAACAGAATAGGCGCACCGTTAATACCTATCAGCCAGAATAGCAAAATCGTTTCGAGTTGCAGTTCTTCCATTGGAGCCACCCAAGGTTAAAAACAACAATGAATTATTTCATTAAACCCAAGTCTCGGAGGTTATTCCCACTCAATAGTAGCGGGCGGTTTACCGGAAATGTCGTAAACGACACGATTGATTCCACGAATTTCGTTGATAATACGATTAGAAACCCTGCTTAGCAGCGAATACGGCAACTCTACCCAATTTGCCGTCATAAAATCCTGCGTTTGCACAGCTCTAAGCGCGATTACATATTCATAAGTGCGGCCGTCGCCCATCACCCCGACAGATTTGACTGGTAAAAAAACCGCAAATGCTTGCGAAGTTTTCTCATACCAGCCAGAACGTTGTAATTCTTCAATAAATATTTGATCAGCTTGCCTTAATAATTCAGCATATTCGTATTTGACTTCGCCTAGAATGCGAACGCCTAAACCTGGTCCAGGGAAAGGATGACGAAATACCATTTCGCGAGGCAAACCCAATGCCAAACCTAATTCGCGCACCTCATCCTTAAACAGTTCGCGTAACGGCTCCAGCAATTTTAGATGCATGGTTTCCGGCAATCCACCGACATTATGATGTGATTTGATGGTGCGGGCTTTTTTTGTTTTTCCATCGGCTGATTCAATGACATCGGGGTAAATGGTACCCTGCGCCAGCCACTTGGCATCGCTAATTTTTGTCGCTTCGCGTTGGAACACCTCAATAAACTCCCGCCCGATTATTTGACGCTTGGTCTCAGGATCAATAATACCTTTAAGGCTGCGATAAAAATCACGGCTGGCATCAATATGAATCACTTTGACGGCAAGATTATTCGCGAAAGTTTCCATCACTTGTTTGGCTTCGTTGGCACGCAGCAACCCATTGTCTACAAACACACATGTCAACTGATCGCCTATAGCGCGATGAATTAAAGCAGCTGCCACTGAAGAGTCGACACCACCCGACAATCCCAGGATAACTTGATCATTGCCAACGATTGCACGAATTTTTCCAATGGCTTCATTCACATAATCTGGCATATTCCAGTCATGATTGATACCGCAAACGTCATGCACAAAACGATCAATAATTGCCTTACCCTGTAATGTGTGGGTAACTTCCGGGTGAAACTGAATGCCATAAAACTGGCGCTTATCGTCCGCCATGGCGGCAATAGGCGTTGCAGCATTATGCGCCATCACTTCAAATCCAGCTGGCAAAGCCACTACTTTGTCACCATGACTCATCCACACGTCCAGGACATCCTCACCGGTCGTATTCGTGCGATCTTTAATTTCTGAGAATAACGCACCATGTTGCGTAGTTTGTATTTCCGCGTAACCAAATTCACGTACCAACGCATTTTCAACTGCACCACCCAATTGTGCCGCCATAGTTTGCATGCCATAGCAGATTCCCAGAACCGGCACACCCAGTTCAAAAACGGTTTGAGGAGCACGCGGCGTTTCATCTTCGGTTACCGAAGCCGGTCCACCTGAAAGGATAATGCCTTTGGGTGAGAATTCCTGAATGAATTCCGAGCTGATGTCATAAGGATGTAATTCGCAATATACGTTAGTCTCACGCACACGCCGAGCAATCAGTTGCGTATATTGCGAACCAAAATCTAGTATGAGAATTTTCTGATGCATGTCGATTGACTCATTTAACGTGATAATTGGGCGCTTCTTTGGTAATCTGCACATCATGGACATGAGATTCGCGAATACCTGCTGACGTTATTTCAACAAATTCTGCTTTTTCATGCATCTGCATAATTGTGTCACAACCCAGATAGCCCATGCTTGAACGCACTCCCCCCATTAACTGATGAATGACTGCTGAAATGCTGCCTTTAAAAGGCACGCGCCCTTCCACGCCTTCAGGCACCAGCTTATCATTATTTTTTTGTTCCTTCTCCTGAAAATAGCGGTCGCTTGAACCTTGTTGCATCGCAGACAATGACCCCATACCGCGGTAGCTCTTATACGAGCGGCCTTGGAACAATTCAATTTCCCCTGGAGCCTCCGTAGTTCCGGCAAGCAATCCGCCCAACATGACAGTGTTTGCACCCGCTGCCAAAGCTTTGGCAATATCGCCCGAATAGCGGATACCGCCATCCGCGATAGTGGGTATACCACTCCCTTTTAGAGCTTCGGATACATCATGAATGGCAGTAATCTGCGGAATACCGACACCGGCGACTATACGCGTGGTACAAATCGAACCTGGTCCAATACCGATTTTAACAGCATCCACTCCGTTATCCGCCATCGCTCTGGCTGCCGCCGCTGTAGCAACATTACCACCAATCACTTGTACCGTTGGAAGGTTCTTTTTAACCCAGGCGATACGTTCCAGAACACTCTGCGAGTGGCCATGCGCAGTGTCGACAACAATCACATCAACCCCTGCTTCCGCCAGCGCAAAAGCACGCTCTTCACTACCCTCACCGACACCAATTGCAGCACCAACACGCAAACGTTCCTGTTCATCTTTGCTGGCTAATGGATACTCAGAAGTTTTGATAATATCTTTGACGGTAATAAGTCCACATAACTCAAACTGATCATTGATAACGAGCAAACGCTCGAGACGATGTTTATGCAACAACGCCAATACCTCATCGCGTGGGGTATCAGCTTTGACCGTAACCAACCGATTTTTCGGCGTCATAATGTGCTTGATTGCTTGATCGAGATTAGTTTCAAAACGCAAATCGCGATTAGTCACAATCCCGACAACCTTCTTGCCATTGACCACTGGTAATCCGGAAATCTTGTGCCGGCGTATCAATTCAAGTACTTCACGCACGGTCATATTTTGGTGAATAGTAATCGGATCCTTGACTACGCCGCTCTCAAAGCGCTTGACTTGTGCCACATGCGCGGCTTGCACTTCGATCGGCATATTTTTATGAATAATACCAATGCCGCCCTCTTGTGCTAAGGCAATAGCCAGTGGCGCTTCAGTAACCGTGTCCATGGCAGCGGACACCAAAGGAATATTTAGCGCAATGGTACGGGTTAGTTTGGTTGCCAAGTTAACATCACGTGGCAAAACCGTAGAATGCGCCGGAATCAAGAGAACGTCATCAAATGTGAGTGCTTTTTGAATCAACTGCATAGTAACAATCCTTTGCAAAGCGACATTATAAGTCAAATTGGCTACAAATTTTGCCTCAATTCGGCCGAGCATGCTTCATATTTCCGGTTATTATTGTAATGTGATAAGTTTTTGAATGACGTAGAGGGCTGCTTAACACGCTTTATGCCATTCACTTTCAGGAGCATGTGATGAAAATTATTGTAATGACAGTGTTAATAATGCTATGCAGTGTAGCGACTAATGCCCAAATATATAAATGGGTTGATGAGAACGGTAAAACTCAATACACCGATCAGCCACCTCCTCCTGGTGCTAGCCAAAAAGAACAAAGGTTAAATATCAAACCTACAGCACGCTCCACTAGTGAAACGGATAAAACGAAAAACTTAGCGGAAGAGAGGCTTGAATTTGATAAGCGCCGGCAACAAAAAAAAGAAGAAGAAGCCAAACAGCAAGCAAATGCTGATGAAAATAAAAAGAAATGTATTGATGCGCAGACCCGGCTTAGAATGTATACTGATTCGCCGCGCCTAACCGTACCCGATGGCAGTGGAAGTATAGTTTATGTCGATGATGAAACCCGCCAACAACGAATTAATGAAGCCAATAAAGCAATTGCAGAATTTTGCAAAAAGAACTAAATGACTGCATTCATCAGCAGATTAACTTTGCTTGTTATCCTTTTTTTAACAGGCGTCCCGGTGAAGGCAGAGAATCCTGTTCTATATCCCGTACTTGCAGATACCGTACAAAATGACATAGCAACTCAGCCACTTGCCTCTAATACCAGTATGCCTTGGAAGCTCTTGCCAGGCGAAAATATCAGAAAAATTGCACGCCTGATGTTTCCGCAGGATTCCATCACACAAGAAAAATTCATTCGCACAGTCATTCTCATCAATCCCCAGCTTTTTCCTGGCGGTATCTACCGGCAACTTGCTGCCGATACTCTCGTCTATATCCCTGATTTAAGAGCGATTCATGCGACATCAGCTTCAACCGTTAAAAAGCGACAAAAAATTCAACCCAATAATGTACCCTCCACAGAGCACCAAAAAGCTGCTGTAGAGATGATTGCCAGCAATGAAAGCAATCCTCTGCTATTGCAATTTATGACTCAATTAGAACAAATAGCAGATAAAGAAATACGTGAACTCGCTTTATTGACTCAACACACAGATTCTCTAGCGTCACAAATTGCTTCACTGCAATCTATGCACACATTAAAAAACTCACAATCTGTGCAGCACGCCGATCACTCAAATGATGCTTTACAAGAAATCAGTACCAATCATGAAAATTTACAGAATCCAATACATTCTGCACAGCCCAGTGATGAATCATGGGAAAATCAATTCGCTTTTGATACTGTATTTATTGTGGGAATTATACTGACAGTATTGGTTATCATCTTGATATTGCGCAACTACAGCACAATCCAAGAAAAATTAACGCGACGCCGGAATTCGATGCTACTTTCAAAAGTAAACATCGCACATGAAAATGAAACTTCATTCATGAATCATTACCAACCAGGTATTGCTACAACAGAAAATTCGCTTAATCCATCCAGTGAAATGA
This sequence comes from Nitrosomonas sp., assembly GCA_024281995.1. Lineage (GTDB taxonomy): Bacteria > Pseudomonadota > Gammaproteobacteria > Burkholderiales > Nitrosomonadaceae > Nitrosomonas. Next base: position 72,697 of record JAMWZW010000011.1, on the reverse strand, counting down.
CATCACAAGCACGTTTAATGATTAAGCAGGGAGATTCAGTCGCAGCCATCCAATTCTTGCAGCAGCAATTGGCAATCAATACCTTTGATATCTCAGGCTGGTTGTTATTATTTGAGCTTTTATACTCGCTCAATAACAAGCCAGATTTCAAGAAAAATGCCCGCCGTTTTAAACGGCTTGGCATATTCCCTGATATCTGGACACAGATTCAAAACTTAGGCCATCGGCTGGAACCTAATGAACCTCTTTATTTTGATGAGCAGAAACGCAAGGAAGTATTCTTTTCTGATGCCGTAAGCTCGGAATAATTGCCTTTTAGCATTCAAAATGCAAATTATCAACATGTGTTTTTGCAAGTTAGACAATAACAACATTTCCTACTTAAATAACCACAATATCCGCGTTTGTCATACTCAATCCGCTTCCTATTACTGCAATCTGCATCGTTCCGCCAGCGCCGTTGCCATTGGCATCGTATGTCAGCGCTCCAGTGGTACTGTTATAAATGATACGATCATCGGCATCCAATGCCTGTGTGCCGATTCTAAATTTTGTTGCTGCTAAAACACCAGGAGAACCTAACGCAGTAAATATCGAGTTTTCAAGCTGAAAAGTGTCATCAACCACATTATAATCAGTAATCGTATCTGTATGGCCCGTCGAATTAAAACGAAAAATATCCTTCCCCGCTGCGCCAGTTAATGTATTTATGCCCGTTCCACCGTTAAGTATGTCATTGCCCCCACCACCATTGAGTTGATTGTTGGCGGTATTTCCAGTAAGGCTATTGGCTTGCGTATTGCCGGTACCATTAATTGCCGCAGCGCCATTTAATTTGAGGTTTTCTACATTGGCAGGTAATGTATAGGTCACGTTGCTGCTAATGCTATCGGTTCCTGAAGCGGAATTCTCGATAACAGTATCCCCCACATTATCAACGATATAGCTGTCAAATCCCAACCCACCAGTCATTGTGTCTGCACCTCCCAGACCATTGAGAATGTCATGGCCATCACCGCCATTTAATTGATTGGCTGCTGAATTGCCGATCAATTTATTGTTTAGATCGTTGCCCGTTGCATTCACAGCCGCTGCACCGAATAACGTGAGGTTTTCGACATTAAACGGAAGGGTAAAGGTTACGCTACTGTTAATTTGATCAATGCCTTGACCCACATATTCAATAATCACATCTCCCGCATTATCAACAAAATAAATATCATCACCATTTCCACCAATCAGGGTATCTGCAGCGGCTTTACCATCAATTGTATCGTTGCCGTTTCTACCGGTAATAACATTTTTTCTTAAATTGCCTGTCAGGGTATCGTCAAAATTGCTACCAATCAGGTTTTCTAATGCCGTGAGAGTATCCAACCCGCCACCACCGGTATTTTGTTGCGTGGTAATTGTCAATGAAACATTCACGGACGATGAAAGTGTTGCATAAGTGACGGTATCCTGAAGAGAAGCTGTTCCTGTCAAAACTTCATTTGCTACCGTGCTTACACGAAAGACAGCAGTTGCATCATTTACGAACAACACGGTACTACCTAATCTTTCACCTATAAATGCATCCAAATCGCCGTCAGCATTAATATCCACAAAAGTAGGATTCGCATTAGAATCAATGTCAGTTAAACCAAAAAGATTGGTCAGTGGAGCTGCAAAAACTGGATTATTTAATGTACCCGTATTCTGAAAATACAGCGTGTTACCATCCAGGTTGCCTACAAAAGCATCCAAATCGCCATCATTGTCTGCATCAACCAAATCGGGGTTAGCTTGAAAACCGACATCTTCTAAACCAAATGGGTTTGTTTGAGCCGCAGCAAAAGTTGGATTGCTCACTGTACCGGTATTTCTAAAAAACAAAATGTTGCCATCATAATTACCCGAGAAAACATCTAAGTCGCCATCGTTATCAATATCCACAAATGTGGGACTGGATTGGAATCCTACATCACCGAGTCCAAACGGATTTGTAACGGCTGTCGCAAAAACGGGATTGACGGCTGTTCCTGTATTCCTATAAAACAATACATTGCCATCAAAATTACCGATAAAAGCATCCAAATCCCCATCATTATCGATATCTACCAACTCAGGATTCACATAAGTACCTGAGTTTTTTAAACCAAACGGATTCTTAATCGCCGCGGCAAATACAGGATTATTGATAGTCCCCGTGTTGCGATAAAAAAACGTGTCGCCGAATACTTCACCAATAAAAGCATCTAAATCCCCATCATTATCAATGTCTACAAATGACGGTGATGCCAGCATACCTACGTCGCTCAAACCAAAAGGGTTTGTTGCCGAATAGGTGAATTCTGGATTTGACATACTTTCCTCCAAAAATAATTAATTAAATTAAGATCTTGTGCAAGCTACTACTAATTCTTGCCAATCTAGATATATTCTTATGAATCGATAGCAATTGTGGATTATTCATGCTTCGATAATGGCAAGCGTCGATTTACTATCGCCGCACCTGGCGTGTACTTATAAGGTTATTCCCTTTATTTATGAACAATGTAAAACTCATTTGTAGCATGTAACAGCAGTCTATCTGCCTAAAGGGAATATTTATGTGATATTTTTCACGAACCATATATACATAATTATTCTAATACTTCAAAGAATCAATTCATTGATATATCTCAATCAATCAAGCAGCGATAAACAATGAACCTATTAACCATGCTACGATTGCACTTGTAAAAACACTCTCAACCACTTACCAGCAATCTCATTAGCCATAAGGTCGGTGCCTTAACAAAACACGACTTTCCGCTGATTAAGGTTCACTGTTTAACACATTTATTAATATTTGATCTAGTAAAATTTACAAAAACTTCGAATCAACAGATCCGATTACTGATCACCAACTTTCAAAAACACCAGCTTTTGCTGCTAAATCACCACAAACTCCGCATTGGTGATATTCAATCCGCTGCCAATGACGGCAATCTGCACTGCAGCACCTGCACCATTGCCATCTGCGTCGTACCAAAGCGTTCCTGCGGTTTTGTTGTAAATGACATTGTCATTGGCATCCAATGCTTGTGCACCCACCCTGAACCGCCCGACAGCCAGTGTGCCTGTAGCCGTTAATGCAGTAAATACCGCATTGTCAAGCTGGACGGTGTCATTGGCTACGTTATAGTCGGCGATCGTGTCAACATGGCCGTTGCTGGCAAAACGGAAAAAGTCGTTACCTGTTCCACCCGTCAGCACATTGTTGCCTGTACCGCCATCGAGAATATCGTTGCCCACCATGCCTTTTAGCTGATTGGCAGCGGTATTGCCGATGATAATGTTGGCCTGGCCGTTGCCCGTACCATTGACCGCGGCTGTTCCGGTTAATGTGAGATTCTCCACATTGGCGGGGAGTGTGTACGTCAACCGGCTGCTGACAAGATCGCTCCCTTGATTGAGAACCTCGGTGACAACATCACCTGCATTCTCGACAAAATAGCTGTCGTTACCCGCTCCGCCAATCATAGTATCCGCCCCGGACCAGCCAATCAACGTGTCGTTGCCGCCCCCGCCATTGAGCCTATCGTTGCCCGCTTGCCCATTTAATTCATTGGCAGCATTGTTTCCCGTCAATGTGTTATTCAGGTCATTACCCGTGCCATTGATTGCGGCAGTGCCGGTCAATATCAGATTCTCCACATTGGCAGGCAGCGTATATGTCAAGCGGCTGCTCACAAGATCAGTGCCTTGATTGGAGTTCTCAGTTACCACATCTTTGCTGTTTTCGACAAAATAGCTGTCATTCCCCGCCCCGCCAATCATGGTATCCGCGCCAGACCAACCTGTCAGCGTATCGTTGCCACCCCGGCCTTCCAAACTATTGTTAGCGGAATTACCGGTCAGATTATCGGCAAAATTGCTACCGATAAGATTTTCAACCTGGGTGATGGTATCCAATCCGGCGTTAATGGTATTTTGTTGCGTCGTGATGTTTAGCGAAACAGTTACCGGTCCGGTAGCGGAAGCATAAGTTAGGGTATCACTGTCAAATGTGGAACCGGTCAAAATGTTATTGCCTGCAGTGCTAACCAGTAACACACTGAAATTTTTACTCGCAAGCAGCGGTGCCGCTACTCCATCCGAAATACTCGCGTTAATCGTAAAAGCACCGGAGAAATTTGTTGCCGGCGTGAACACAACACCTGCCAGCAGGGCATTGACATTGGCCAGTGCACCACTGGCTATCCATTTACCTGTGCTGGCGTTATAGGTGGAAGTTACCGATCCCGATGTGGCCGTACTCAAGCGGCCCGCGGCACTGTTGGATAATGTTAATTCTGCGGTCACATTAGCGCTATCCGGATCGCTGATAACGATATTTTTCAGATTTAATGGTGTATTTTTGGTATACGTTTCCGGTACCGTTAAATTGGCAACATTTGGCGCGTGATTGTTGATCAGAAAACTTCCCGATCCTCGATCATAAGGATAAGAAGAAACGACGGCCACAAAGGCATCTAAATCTCCATCACCATCAATATCTACCAATGGCTGGCTGACAATTTCACCTCGATAAGAACCTCCAGATAAACCAAATGGACTGCTTCCTCCAAAAGAAAATACTGGATTCTCAGCGGTTCCTGTATTTCTAAAAAATGAAGTAGGTCCAGCACCCATGAAAACATCAAGATCGCCATCACGATCGACATCTATAAAAGTAGGATTAGAGCCAGTTAATCCAAATGCATTTGTCACAGGAGCAGCAAACACCGGATTAGTTGCTGTACCTGTATTTTTAAAAAACATATTATTTACAAAAGCATCCAAATCAGCATCATCATCGATATCTACAAAAGTTGGTATAGCCCATTCATTCACACTACTTAAACCGAACGGATTGGTAGAAACAGCAACAAAAACTGGACTATTAATCGTTCCTATATTTTCAAAAAACAAAATATTACCCGCCTCATTACCTACGAAAGCATCCAGATCATTATCACTATCGATATCAGCAAAGGTAGGACTTGCAAAGCTGCCCACATCATTCAAACCAAACGGATTGACAATAGCAGAAGTAAAATGCGCATTAGAAATCGTCCCTATATTCTCAAGAAACAGTGTATCGCCACCTTCATCGTAATTATCAAAACGCTTTCGATTACCTGTAAAAGCATCTAAATCACCATCGCCATCAATATCAACAAAAGTAAAGGAAGTAAATCCATACTCATTATTTAAATCAAATGACCCACTCGGAGAAAAGGACGGTCTGCTTCCTGTTCCCATGTTTTGAAAAAACAGCGTGCTCGAGAAAGCATCTATATCATCATCATCGTCAATATCTACAAATGCAGGCTTGCCATAACCACCTAAAGCTAAGCCAAATGGACTCAAATTGTCACGATAGAATGCCGGTTTGTGGATTGTTCCTATATTTCTATAAAATGATGTGTTACTAACACCATAAAAATCTTCATACCAAGCCACAAAAGCATCAAGATCATTATCACCATCAATATCTACAAAAGTAGGGCTTGCGTTTCCGCTCACACATCATTCAAGCCAAATGAGTTGGTAATGGTAGCTGCAAAGAGCGGATTATTGGCGGTTCCTGTATTCTCAAAAAATAGCGTATTACCATTATAATTTCCCACAAAAACATCCCAATCGCCATCACTATCGATGTCAGCAAAAGTCGGTTCGGCATCGGCGCCTACATTACTTAAGCCGAACGGATTGATGACGGGGGGTGCAAAAAGTGCATTACTAGTGGTTCCTGTGTTCCTAAAAAATAACGTATTACCATCATAGTTGCCTACGAAAGCATCCAAATCATCATCGCCATCAATATCAACCAAGAAAGGGCTGGCAGAAAACCCCACATCAATTAAACCAAACGGATTGGTAACGGAGGCTGCAAAGAATGGATTACTAGCTGTTCCTATATTCCTAAAAAATAACGTATTGCCATCATAATTGCCTACCAAAGCATCCAAATCTTCATCGTCATCGATATCTATAAAAGTTGGACTACCTTCACTCAAACCAAACGGATTAGCACCCACAAATTCAAAAACAGGATCAGCCATCTTGATTACTCCCAGCAAATACAAGAATTAAGGATTGAGTGGTATCACAGCTTACCTGTAGCGGTGACGAGTCACTGAAATGCTTACATGCTAGGCTTGCGGACAGAATAAGTAAATAAGTAAAAATACTTACCTATCCCTAAGGGTTTCTCTTATAAAAATCTAAAAAATTTGATCACAAGCGGCGTAGCAAGAAAATCACATTGCCGCATAATGAAGATTCTTGGCTACATGAAAATGATATCTGAAGATTGTTAAGAAAAATGTGATATCAAAAGCCGCTACGGTATTTCTCAACCAAAATCCCCATAACGGGAATTTCTTCTCCGGCCCAAGTGTGGAACGATTAAACCCAATATTAAACCGCTCACCAAAACGATAGCCCCGGCGAAGAACCAATCTTTATTTTTATCGCTTTGCAATTCAACGTTCTCCATTTGCAATGCATTCAAGCGATCTTCAGATGCTGCAAGCTTTTGGCGCATTTTTTTGTTTTCTTCATCGACTGCCAAAACATTGGCCGCTGTCTGTTTGATCGAAGCCAATTGTTGCTCCAGTTGCTTGTTTTGTCCTTCAAGTTGTGCGATGCGCTTGCTGGCATTGTCATATTCGCCGTGAATGGTTTTTAACTGGGCAACGACTGATTGGTCATTGTTTGCTGCGTGATTCATATCTTTCAGCATTTTTTCCAGTTGCATTCTTGCAGTAGGCTCAGTGCTCAAATAGCGACTGAGTATCCAACCTTCCACACCGCTACTGGTTTTTACGCGTGTATGTCCACTCGCAGCATCAACCTCCAATACTTCCACGGCTGCGCCGCTTTTCAACATCCTTAAAACCGCATGACTCAGTGTCGGACCCCGGCGCAAAGTGACTTCCAGTTGATCGGACACATACTGGGTTGCGGCAGAGACCAGTCCGGCATGCAGAGAGCAATACATGAGAAAAACCGACACAGCGACTTTATTATATTTTTTCATAATTCCTTGATTTTGATTTCATGAATGGTACGGCAACCAAATCTAACAGACAGAGAACATCTTATTATTTCAATAAGTTCTTGCCTTAGGTGGAAAAGATTCGACGGTTAGAGGTTTCAAGCGGACAGGTTTATAATCCAAGCGATTATTCTCGCTAAAATATAAGGTATGTTTTAACCATTTGACATCATCACGCGCGGGATAGTCGTCGCGTGCATGAGCGCCACGGCTTTCCCGCCTGGCTTCAGCGGAAATCATGGTAGCAGTAGCAACTTCCTTCAGATTATCCAGCTCTAGGGCTTCAATTCGCGCGGTATTGAATACTTTGCTCTTGTCATTGATTTCTGTGTGACTGATACGCTCACCGACTTCAATAATTTTTTCCACACCTTTCTGCAACATGTCTTCGAAACGAAAAACACCGCAATAGGTTTGCATGGTTTTTGCCAAAGCGATGTGAACTTGTGCAACATTCTCGCCGTCCTTCTGATTTTCCAACCGGGCCAAACGATTCAATGTCTTATCTGCAGCATTTTCTGGCAATCGTTTATGGTGGGGATGGGTTTTTAAATCCTCAATAATCCGATTGGCGGCAGCACGACCAAATACCACCAAATCAAGCAGCGAATTGGTGCCCAAACGATTGGCGCCATGCACGGATACACAAGCACACTCACCCACCGCATAAAAGCCAGACACAATCTCTTCCGGGCCGGTTTTATAGGGTGCCACCACTTGGCCATAATAATTGGTCGGGATGCCGCCCATCATGTAATGCGCCGTTGGCACCACAGGAATTGGCTCGTTAATAGGATCGGCATGCGCGAATTTTATCGCCAACTCACGGATGCCAGGCAATCGGGTTTTAATGATTTCAGCACCCAGGTGATCGAGTTTAAGCAACAAATGATCGTTTTCTTCCCCGCAGCCTCGCCCGTCTTTAATTTCCGTCGTCATCGCGCGTGACACCACATCGCGGCTCGCTAAATCCTTGGCGTTGGGCGCATAGCGCTCCATAAACCGCTCGCCATCCTTGTTCAGCAAATAGCCGCCCTCGCCGCGCACGGCTTCACTAATCAATACTCCAACACCGTAAACACCGGTGGGATGGAATTGCCAAAATTCCATATCTTCCAGCGGAATCCCAGCGCGTGCCGCCATGCCCAAACCATCGCCAGTATTGATGAGCGCATTGGTACTGGCTTGAAATATCCGCCCGCCGCCACCGGTTGCAAACAAAGTCGCTCTCGCTTGCAAGATGGAAACTTCACCGGTTTCCATTTCCAGCGCGGTAATGCCCAATACATCGCCTTGTTCATCGCGCATCAGATCAAGCGCCATCCATTCGACAAAGAATTGTGTATTGGCGCTGACATTACGCTGATACAGCGTATGCAATAATGCATGGCCTGTGCGGTCAGCCGCCGCACACGAACGTGTGGCTTGCGCGCCGCCAAAATTTTGTGACTGCCCGCCAAATGGGCGTTGGTAGATCTTGCCGTTATCGAGGCGATCAAACGGCATACCAAAATGCTCCAATTCATAAACCACTTCAGCGGCATGGCGGCACATAAACTCAATGGCATCCTGATCACCCAGGTAATCAGAACCTTTTACTGTATCGTACATGTGCCAGTGCCAGTTGTCTTCAGTCACATTCCCTAAAGCAGCGGCGATTCCTCCTTGCGCTGAAACCGTATGCGAACGCGTGGGAAATACCTTGGATAACACTGCCACTTTCAATCCCGCTTCTGACAACTGCAACGCTGCGCGCATCCCAGCACCCCCCGCACCGACTATGACCACATCGAATTTTCTTTTGGTTAACGCCACATCAACTCCACAATATTTCTGCGACCCACACCCCATAAAACAGCAAGGCTGAAATCACCACAATTTGCACAGTAAGACGGATTGCCGTGGCATGCACATAATCCATCAACACATTACGCACGCCAATCCAAGCATGCCAGAACAAACTCATGAAAAACACAAAAGTCGCTATACGCATCCACTGGTGGCTGAATAAATTTTTCCATGTTCCGTAATCATGCGGCGCGGCAATGAATAAAACACCAGCAAGTATGATGAGGTAAAGTATCATCAGCACAGCTGTGACCCGCTGCACCAGCCAATCTTTCAAACCATAATGCGCGCCGGTTACCGCAAGTTTGGATTGTTTTACCATAGCATCAATCCTACCATTACAGTTAAAACGAATCCGGCAACAAAAACCAATTTGCTGCTAGCACGCGCCTGCGGCAATGCAACGCCTATATGTAAATCTAAAAAAAGATGACGAATACCTGCGCACAAATGATGCACAAAAAACCACAGTGGCAGCAAAGCCATCAGCTTAATCATTGGATGATGCAAATAACCCTGCAAAATTCCGAAACTTTCCGGTGATTGCAGCAGCATTTGTAAACCGCACAATAACAATGGGATACCAGGAAAAAACAACAGCACACCGCTAATTCGGTGCAGAATTGAAACCACAGCCGGCAAAGGCTGCCTGATCTTGATCAAATTCAGATGCTTGGGGCGTTTATTATGTAATTTCGCTTCCATGCGGGAGATTCTAAAGTAGAAAATGCTGTCACAAAATTCAATCGACACGCTCGATATTGAACCAAGTTTAGTCTGTTATTTGGCTCGATACAAGCCAAAACTTAATAGAACAGCTAATTTAGGCTCAACACGTTTTTTGAAATGGAAAAACTGCAAGCATGAAAATTACCTGAGGTTCATAAAAATCCTACTGATAATTTCTCCAGGTGAGGCTTCAAGATAGTTAAGTTGCCGCTTATCTAGTACTAACGTACTAATACTAAAGTACAATTGTCTCGGTTGCCATAATAATTAGAATACCTCCCAACTCGCATCACTAATAATTACCAACCGAAGCAGTACCAGGCAAAAAATCACATTCTTGGAATTACTTACTCGTCTTACTCAATTGCCTACTGCCAGTCAAAAAACTAACTGAATTAATAGCATAAAAACACGCAATAATTTGAAAAAGATTTACTAGGGTTTTTAAAACAATCACTTATAGGAGCACGTGTAATGGGATTTGTAAATGAGCGATTAGAAAACTACGAATGGCAGACCATAGATCGAGAGCGGGGTATTGTTTTAAGAGAAGTGAGCGGACCAGGGCCAGAAAAATCTCCTCATAAATTTAATCTAATTTTTTCTGGAGAGAGTGTCAATTTTTTAGCGTATCAAAAAATTAATCAATTAAAAGATGGGTATGAAATAGAGTGGCAAGTTCTAGAAATTTATGCACCACCTCATGTAAAACAAGACCAATCAAAGCTGCATAGATTGATTGCAGAAGCGCTCGACACATTTGGTTTTGCAGCTTCACGAAAAAATGTCTTAAGTTTGACTGTCACTTTTGCCCCTAATTTGTAGGAGAAATATGGAAATGGACGCTCAATCTGCGCTCAACGAAATAGCTGCCCGGAACACAGCGGGTAATCCAATGTCGGTCAACGAACTGCATGCACTGGTAAATTCTGTCGATGCCAGCGCAGGAAACTCAATCTTATTATTATGGAGTGGCGGAGTAGGAAATATTGCCAACTCAAATGGCGAGAGAATTTTTAAAGCCAAAGATATCGCAGAGTCACTATCCAACAATTCTTCTGTCAAAACAATTGCTGATACCCAGATAGGTAAGCTTTTAAATTTAGGTGATTTTAGAACTGCACTTCAAGATGCTGCAATTCGTGATGGACTGAATTTTGATGCTTTATATTCAGGAGCTGATGCAAATGGCGTGCGCATCAATAACACCAGTTTCTGGGACACAGCATCTGCACGAGTGGTTGATGGGCATACCGGTGATTTTCGTCTGATTATGCCTTCAGCACCTATTGGTAGCGTTGCTGCTGAAACCGAGATTCCGGTATTGCTCAACAAGGCATCGGTATCCGGGCAGAAAATTAATGGTGTTGATCTTAAAGACTGGCAAGATCGATATCACGCAGATAAGTTGCTAAGTGGTGAAAGCGCAGCAAAAGCTGAGCTTATCAAACTGATTGGCTCAACATCGAAAGCAGATTTAGCAGACATGAGAATCGGCAAAGATGCGACAGGCAAATTGCATGTCGATACCAATAGCTATCTAGGAAAAGCTCTGGGTTTGCCTGGTAAAGATATTCCATCCGGCGCTGAAATAACTCGCCTGGCATCCTTAGAAAGCTTGCGTTTGAACTATAGCGATATGACACAGTATGTCAAATATCAAGGGCTGCTGAACAAAGCAGGGTTTGTCGGTGATGTGTTGGGAACTGCTTTGGCTATTGCACAGGCTCAGCAAGCTTACAACAGTGGCAAACCAACTGAGGCCGGTGCAATTTTAGCTGCTCATGCCGGCAGTTTGGCTGGCGGTATCGCAATTGGATATGGCGCATCGCTTGCGGCTGGACTGTTACTTGTACCTGGTCTTAATGTTGGGGTTGGAACCGGTATATTAATTACCGGAGTTGCTGGGCTTGCAGGCGGTTATTTCGGCGGATTGGCTGGAGAGAAACTTTTTGAGGATTTGTATAAGAATATTTCAAGTTTCGATATGGCACATTTTTTCCAGGATCTCAAAGATAATTTTGGGTGGGCAATTAGTCAACTTGGGCATCTACTAATGCAAAATATTGGTGAGCTCAATGAAATATTAAACACTGTTAACAATCTTTTCCTGCAGTTCAAAAACTGGACACCGCCGCGCACGGATCCTTTAGTAATGGATTTGGATAATGACGGCATTGAAACCATCGGCATCGGTAATACGGTCGTAGTGTTCGATCACAATGCCGATGGCATTAGAACAGGTACAGGGTGGGTTAAGAGTGATGATGGCTTCTTAGTTCTGGATCGCAACGACAATGGTGTGATCGATTCGGGCCGTGAGCTATTTGGCGTGGATACGCTCAAATCTAACGGTAATTTAGCAAGTAATGGCTTCGATGCGCTATCCGATCTGGATTCTAATCATGACGATGTGTTCGACCAGAATGACGAAGAGTTTGCGCAAGTGAAAATATGGCGGGATTTCAACCAGAATGGCATTGCCACCGCGAATGAGCTGTTTTCATTGCCACAGATGGGAATTATCAGCATTAATTTGAATGCCACAGTTAAGAACGTCAATTTCGGAAATGGCAATGTACAAACCGCAGCAGCTGCACATTTGATGGTTGATGGTACAGGACAAACCGGAAATCTCGATTTGGCCAATAATCCGTTTTATCGGGAATTTACCGATACCATACCGACCACGGAACAAGCGCTCAATCTGCCTGACACCAAAGGTTCCGGGTTTGTGCGCGACCTGTGCGAAGCCGTAAGCTTATCGCCTACGGTAGCCAGTGTTTTGACAAACTTTGTTAATCAGTCCAGTCCTGCAGACCAGAAAGCACAACTCGATGACCTGTTAGCTGCCTGGGCACAAACTTCAACCATGAAAACCAGTGTTGAGCAAGCAACTGAGAAAGGATATTTTTTACTATACTTGCCGCCCAATGAATCCTGGTCAAGTTATGACCAACATATGGGTTACTGGAATACCACCGATGCCAACATCCTGAATGCCCTCACTTCCGAAACACGTGCTGCCTACGAGGCAGTACAATTGCAACAGCAAGAACTCGTTAACATGACTAGTGTGCTGGAACGCTTTAATGCTTCGCCCCTGGTAACAGTTGGTACAGACCGGGTAACGTTAGGCAATGGATTCCAGAATATGGTAAGCACAGTACCAGGCATCGCAAATTCAAAGAGAGTTTTCGTCTCACTATCAACCCAGCAAATCGAGTTTATGCAACAAAGTTACGAAACCTTAAAAGAATCTGTCTATGGCAGCATGGTTTTACAAACACGTCTCTCGCATTATCTGAATGAGATAACGCTGGATGTAGACCAAACCTCGCGAATTTTCATCAATTTCTCAGCATTAAATTCATTATTGGATAGCCTGAAAGCTACAAATCCCGCAGCAGCTTTAGCTGACTTGATTGAGTTAAACAAATATGCAGGCAATGTGCTGCAAGAAAATGGCTGGACTGGTCTTAATATGCTGCGAAGCTGGATAGATGAAGGGATGAATGGCGCTCAGATACAATCCATTCTGCAAGATTTAGGCGTGAGTATTATTGAACGCGGCACCTTACCTGATGACATTGTATTTAGCAGCGCAAGCAATACTAATATTAGCGGATCAGGTAGCAACGATATTCTCAATGGTGGTGTGGGTAATGATACGCTGTATGGTAATAGCGGAAATGATGTCCTTTATGGCGGAAAAGGTCGAGAATTACTGATGGGTGGTGACGGCGACGATGTTTTGCGCGGGGGTGGTGGTGAAAATGATCATTTAAGGGGAGACACCGGCAACGACACGTATATGTATGCCGCGGAAGATGGGAATATTTCCATCAATAATGGCGACACACTCTCAAGTAGCCAAGATGTACTGCGCTTTATGGCAGGTATCAACCCTGTTGATGTAGCCGCACGGCGCGATTCTAACAATCTGCTTTTGACGATAAAAAGTACCGGCAAAATAATCAACGTTAGCAATTACTTTTATGAAGGTGGCGGCGGTATTTATGCATTAGATGGTATTGAATTTAGCGACGGTACCCTTTGGAATGACGCAATGATCAAACAAATGGTCATACAAGCCACAGCGGGCAACGACAATATTATTGGCTTTGAGTCGGATGAAAGTATTGAAGGCTTAAACGGTGATGACACCATATTCGGTGCTGGCGGAAACGATACTCTGAACGGTAATGATGGTAATGACATATTAAACGGTACTGGTGGAAATGACATACTAGAAGGTGGTAATGGTAATGACACGCTCTTTGGCGGCACCGGCGACGATACGCTGCGGGGAGGTACTGGAGTAAACTATCTCATCGGCGATGACGGCGGCGACACTTACCTTTTTGCGGTCGGCGATGGAAATACTAGCATCAATAACTATGAAACCAGCAGCACATCTCCTGACGTATTACGGTTTATGGCGGGGATTAATCCTGTAGACATCATAGTCACCCGTGATACCGGCAACCTATTTCTCACCCTAAAAAACACGGGCGAAAAGATCACGGTAGTCAACTATTTTTATCAAGACGCTACGACTTCGTATGTGCTTGACATCATCGAATTCAGTGATGGCACCAGTTGGAACGCAACTACACTAAAAACCATGATACTCACCGGCACCGCAGGCAATGACACACTGTATGGCTTCACGTCAGACGATACCATGAGTGGTCTAGGCGGGGATGACACCCTAAATGGTGGTGAAGGTAACGATAGCTTACTGGGCGGCTCTGGCAATGATCATTTGAGTGGTGCGGCTGGTAGCGACACTTTGGATGGGAATGATGGTACCGATACTTTGTTTGGTGGCGATGGCAACGATGCGTTACTCGGAGGTAATGGTCAGGACGTCCTGTTTGGCGGCGCAGGAAACGATATCTTGGATGGCGGATTGGGTGCTGGCGATACGTTGATCGGCGATGCAGGCAATGATGTCTACTTTTTCGCAGCCGGAGATGGTAGCACCACAATCAGTAATTACGATACCAGCGCCAATCACTACGATGTATTACGCTTTGCAACCGGTATTAGTCCCAGTAGTATTGTAACAACGCGTGTCGGTAACGATCTGAAACTAACACTCCAAAGTACAGGAGAAATAGTCACGATCCAGAACCACTTCATCAGCACTAACCAATATTTGTTAAATGCTGTTGAGTTTACCGATGGAACCACTTGGACTAGCGATAATCTTGCACTGATGGTACTGACCGGTACCACTGGTGCAGACAATATCACTGGCTTTTCTACGGATGACACCATCAATGGCTTGGGCGGCAATGATTATCTGTATGGTGGCGATGGCAACGATGCGTTACTCGGAGGTAATGGTCAGGACGTCCTGTTTGGCGGCGCAGGAAACGATATCTTGGATGGCGGATTAGGCGCTAGTGATACCTTGATAGGCGATGCGGGCAATGACGTCTACTTTTTCGCAGCCGGAGATGGTAGCACCACAATCAGTAATTACGATACCAGTGTCAATCACAATGATGTGCTGCGCTTTGCAACCGGAATTAGTCCCAGTGGCGTTATAACAACGCGTGTCGGTAACGATTTGAAACTAACACTCCAAAGTACAGGAGAAATAGTCACGATCCAGAACCACTTCATCAGCACTAACCAATATTTGTTAAATGCTGTTGGGTTTACCGATGGAACCACTTGGACTAGCGATAATCTTGCACTGATGGTACTAACCGGTACCGCTGGTGCTGACAATATCACTGGCTTTTCTACGGATGACACTATCAATGGCTTGGGCGGCAATGATTATCTATATGGTGTCGATGGCAACGATACGTTACTCGGTGGAGACGGCCAGGATGTACTCTATGGTGGTGCAGGCAATGACATATTGGATGGTGGATTAGGCGCTAGTGATACCTTGATCGGCGATGCAGGCAATGACGTCTATCTATTTGCAGCCGGAGATGGCAATACTACCATCAGTAATTACGATACCAGCGCCAATCACAATGATGTGCTGCGCTTTGCTGCTGGCATTAGTCCAAACAACGTTCTGGTAACACGTTCAGGTAACGATTTACGACTGACGCTACAAAGCACCGGCGAAATCATTACAGTGCAGAATCACTTTATCAGTGGCAACCAATATCTACTCAATACGGTTGAGTTTGCAGATGGTACCAGCTGGGATAGCGCAACACTTGCGCAAAAAGTATTGCAAGGTACTGCAGGTGCTGACAGTATTACAGGGTTTGCCACGGATGACACCATGAATGGCTTGGGTGGTAATGATTACTTGTATGGCGGTGACGGCAATGACACGCTCTTGGGTGGGGATGGCCAGGATGTACTCTATGGTGGTGCAGGCAATGACATATTGGATGGCGGATTAGGCGCTAGTGATACCTTGATAGGCGATGCGGGCAATGACGTCTATCTATTTGCAGCCGGAGATGGCAATACTACCATCAGTAATTACGATACCAGTGCCAATCACAATGATGTGCTGCGCTTTGCTGCTGGCATTAGTCTAAACAACGTTCTGGTAACACGTTCAGGTAACGATTTACGACTGACGCTACAAAGCACCGGCGAAATCATTACAGTGCAGAATCACTTTATCAGTGGCAACCAATATCTACTCAATGCGGTTGAGTTTGCAGATGGTACCAGCTGGGATAGCGCAACACTTGCGCAAAAAGTATTGCAAGGTACTGCAAGTGCTGACAGTATTACAGGGTTTGCCACGGATGACACCATTAATGGCTTGGGTGGAAATGATTATTTATATGGTTTAGAAGGTAATGATATTTTAAATGGCGGTACAGGACAAGACTACCTATATGGTGGTACAGGCAACGACACATATTATTTGGATAGTACCGCTGACGTCGTTACTGATAATCTCAACGAAGGTATGGATACAGTCACTATTAATTTGACCTATACATTACCTGCCAATGTTGAGAATCTCATATTGACAGGTACCTCGGCTATTAATGGCAGCGGCAATGACTTGGGAAATGCCATTACTGGAAACTTAGCCGCTAACCAGCTAAATGGTAATGCTGGCAATGACAAGCTTGATGGTGGAACAGGCAATGATACTTTAGACGGCGGATTAGGTGATGACGTGTTAACCGGTGGTGCAGGTAAAGATATTTTTAAATTCACCACCGCGGGCAATATTGACACGATCACTGACTTTGTTGTGATTGATGACACGATCAAGCTGGAAAATGCTGTATTTAAGAAATTAACGACGACAGGTACTCTTGGAGTCAGTAGATTTAAGATTGCTACCCAAGCAGTGGATGCTGATGATTACATTATTTACAACAATGTAACCGGTACATTGCTGTACGATGCAGATGGCAGTGGCGCAGGTACTGCTATTCAGTTTGCCACAGTAGGTGTTGGATTAAGTATGACCAATGCGGATTTTGTAGTGATCTAAATCAAACAATCTACTAATGTTGATACTGTTGGAGATTATGCGCTTACATTTGATGGCAATGTTATATTCTCTGCAACCATTAGATTAGCTACGATACGTCAACGAAATAGGTAAAGCAATGTAAACAGTATTTCGCAGCAGATATTGAAATCAAGCTGACGCATGCTTCGATAGTGGTTGCAACTGATTTTGTTTCATAGCGTTAACATCAAATAAAAAGAATGCCTGATTGAATCAGGCATTCTTGTAGTTCTCATAGAATTATGAAGCGCTTTGCAAAATCATCTGCTTCAAAATTCTGCAATCCATTAGCAGGAATCAAAAAAATTCTCACAGATCATCCACAAAAAAACCGTGAGTGATCGGCGTGGTTAAGAGAAGCGCCTTATCGGTACAATAAGTTTATCAATATTAATAAACATGACTCATGCCCTTATGTTCTGAGACGGCGGCTGTCAACGCTGTAAGCACCCGCTCCGTATACAGCTAGCAGCATAAGCCCGCCGGCTATCGCGATATTTTTCATGAATAGGATGGTTTGCATTTGATCCGCAAAATTATTGTGGAAAAGCACGGCAGCCGCGAGTGTGAAAAGCGCCAATGCCATTGCCGTCAATTTAGTTTGCCAGCCGATTACAAGCGCCAGCCCTCCGCCCGCTTCCACCAAAATTACCAAAGGTAACAGCATTCCAGGTACGCCTGCTGATTCCATATAACCTTGGGTTCCTTCATAACCGCCTATTTTTTGCAAACCGGCAATCAAAAAAATCTGCCCCATCATGAGCCGTGCTACGAGTTGAGTTACCTTTTCCATTGCAATCTCCTTATCAATGAGTATTGTGCTGATGAATCATTCATTAACTAACGCTTGACCCAGGCGCGATTGCGCACGAAATCATTCGCTTGGTAATCCCGTATAGCCTGATCGATCTGCTCGCGGGTATTCATCACAAACGGCCCATGGCGCACGATGGGCTCATCGATCGGCTTACCACTGGCAATCACCATACGCGCACCATCAGGGCCTGCAATAAAATCTACTTCGCGATTTTCGCCATCAAAAATCACCAATGAATGAACCGGTATCATTTCTAAATTGCTTTGTCCCATACCTTCAAACACGTAAATAAAACCACGGCTTCCAGCCGGTAACGTATGGTGAAAGCGTTTACCGGGTTTGACGGTTACATCAAGATAAATGACTTCAGTCAGATCATCGACGATCGGTGCATTTGCACTGCCCATGTTGCCAATCAATACTTTCATCGAGTAATCAGCAGCTTCTACAATAGGAAAAGCATCCGCAGAAAATTCCTGATATTCGGGATGATCCATCTTATGGGCAGCGGGTAAATTGATCCACAGTTGAAATCCGCGCATCAGACCATTTTCCTGTTTCGGCATTTCGGAGTGCACAATGCCGCTGCCTGCTTTCATCCACTGCGCCGAGCCGGGACCCATATTGCCGCGATTACCCATGCTATCCTCGTGTTGCATGTAACCGTCTATCATATAGGTAAAAGTGCTAAAACCCCGGTGCGGATGCGACGGAAAACCGGCGACATAATCATCCGGGTTATCGCTGCTGATGTGATCCAATAATAAGAATGGATCGTAATTGCGCAATGCCGTTGCGCCAATCGTGCGATACACCGTCACACCGGCACCTTCCGGTACAGTCACTGCCGGAATAATTCGTGCAGTATTCACAAATGCATCCATTTTTTTCTCCTCATGCGTTAATTGATAGTCACTACTTATAGGATGCATTATCATCGTTGTTATAATAAGAATAAACAACCACAATGAGAAAATATTGTTCTGATATAAACAACAATAAGGTAATCGGATGGATCGCTATGAGAATATGAACGCATTTGTACGCGTCGTCGAAGCGGGCAGCATCAGCGCCGCTGCGGATCGCATGAATGTTGCAAAATCAGTGATTAGCCGGCGTTTAAAGGAATTGGAAACGCATCTTGGCGTGGAATTATTTCACCGCACGACCCGGCAAATGAATCTGACCGATAGCGGACGTGCTTTTTATCAGCAATCCGTGCGTATCCTCGCCGACATTCTCGAAGCCGAGCATGCCACATCACAATTTCATGGCGCGCTGAAAGGCAATCTGAAAGTGGCTTTACCGCTGAGCTTTGGTTTGATGCATCTGGGACCGGCCATTAATGATTTTTTGCAAGCCCACCCGGACATCGAATTCGATCTGGACTTTAACGACCGTCACGTCGATTTGCTGGTAGAAGGTTTTGACCTCGCCATCCGCATTGCCAGCTTAGCGGATTCCAGTTTAATCGCACGCCGCCTGGCCCCAATCCAAACCGTGATGTGTGCGAGCCCGGCTTACCTCGAACGCATGGGAAAACCGCAAGTGCCGCACGAACTGATTCATCACTGGTGCCTGGTTTATAACTTGATCAGCAATTTTGACAACTGGGATTTGTACGATACCAAACAGCAATTGGTCAGAACGAAAATTGTTCCTTACTTAAAAGCCGGCAATGGCGAATTCCTCCGCGATGCCGCCGTGGCAGGGTTAGGTATTGTGATGCTGCCAACGTTCATTGTTTACCAGGAAATTGCAAGTAGTGCATTGGTGCCACTGTTGACTGAGTTTCACACCGCACAACTGGCAGCCTATGCCATTTACCCCCAGACCCGCCACCTCTCGCAACGCGTCAGAGCATTTGTCGATTTTTTGGTGAAACGGTTTGAAGGACTGCCTTATTGGGATGAATGCTTACAAAATGCAAAAAATGCATGAGGAAGTGTCGGGTAAATCGCGCCGCGGATATTGCTGATCTTTCTTCGTCAATCCAATCTTTGAGCTTCCTTGAATGCTCTTTTCCGCAATTGGCATAGGCAAATTCTGCCATATGTCGTTTAACGCCTGGGTTAACCGGCGCGAACCCTCGCATGGGGTGAGCGTCCGGTTGAACGAATAGTTAGGCACACGATATCGTGTCTACAATCAATAGCTATTTAAATAATGCAACTTGCAAATTGTGATTCACGTGACTAGGCCTTGCCGATCCACGGTCGCTTGGCTGCGACCAGCGACGTATCGGACGTTGACATTACCGTGAGCGCCAAGCCCAGCATTTACATGGGCCATATTTTGGCTCCTTGCGTAGTCCGATTGTTGTAATGATCCAGGAATGATTATAACTTGGGTAATGGCCATATTAGGGACTCCGACCATCATTGCCGCCATATTGACAACCTGCGCACCGCCAAGTCCATGCCAGCCGCGCGCACTGCCGTAACGTTTTGCGTCATAGCTATATAACACGATGATTGATACACAGTCACCCATTGGCCCAGTATGGATGAAATTATCTCCTTCAGGAAGCGGTTGCGGGACTCCGCTTGCACCTTGCATAATGAGTTGCATTTTGTTCTCCTATCGACTGTGGTTATGGATTGATCGACCTAACGTAATATATACGACATAACATGTCATGTCCTATCAACTTACGGAATGCCGTACATTCTTTATCAACATCAATTATCCTATTGTTAAGCCATAAAGTTCGATTGAAAGCATTATAATCTCCGAAAAAATCAATCCCAATTGGATTGATTCTAGCAGCAAATTACATTTTGTAGTTGCTGCTATGAGCATAATAACTTGTCAGTTCCAATAAATTATTCCAATTCCCCATTCCCCGCATGATAAAATTCACGTTGATTTTTGATTGTTCATCTGGCTAACCTGACATATCAATCCTGGCTTTATCACGTATGATACAACTCACCATTAACGGGCAAGCGCAGCAATTTGAATCGCCGATAAGCGTTTCCCAGCTTATCGATCATCTTGCACTACACGGCAAACGCATCGCCATCGAGCGCAATGGCGAGATCGTTCCACGCAGCCAATTCTCGCAGCAAATTTTGGCTCATGGCGATCAATTGGAAGTTGTGGTGGCCGTCGGTGGCGGTTAAATTTCACTATTTCGAATCACCCACTGATACACAATAATTTTTATGGATAACTTAGTTATTGCCGGTAAAACCTACGCATCCCGCTTACTGGTTGGCACCGGTAAATACAAGGATTTTGACGAAACGCGCGCAGCCGTTGAAACGAGCGGCGCCGAAATCATTACGGTGGCGATCCGGCGCACGAATATCGGGCAAAATGCCGGTGAGCCGAATTTGCTCGATGTTTTGCCGCCTTCGCAATACACATTATTACCCAATACCGCGGGTTGTTATACCGTTGACGATGCGGTGCGTACCTTACGGCTGGCGCGTGAATTACTGGATGGCCACAGCCTGGTTAAATTGGAAGTGCTCGGTGATCCGAAAACGCTTTACCCGAATATGGTAGAAACCCTGAAGGCTGCGGAAATCCTGATCAAGGAAGATTTTCAAGTGATGGTGTACACTTCCGACGATCCGATCATCGCCAAACAACTGGAAGACATGGGTTGTGTCGCCGTGATGCCGCTCGCTTCATTGATCGGTTCCGGCATGGGCATTTTGAATCCGTGGAATCTGCAAATCATCATCGACAACGCCAAGATACCGGTATTAGTCGATGCTGGCGTCGGCACTGCATCGGATGCGGCCATCGCAATGGAATTGGGGTGCGATGGCGTGTTGATGAATACTGCCATTGCCGCGGCAAATAATCCGGTGTTGATGGCATCGGCCATGCGCAAAGCCGTTGAGGCCGGGCGTGAAGCTTATTTAGCCGGGCGCATGGCGAAAAAACTCTACAGTGCCAGCCCAAGCTCTCCAACAGATGGCGTAATCGGTCGCCCAAATACCGTCAAATAAACCAACTTCAATGCAGCAGCCCATACGCAGCTTCGTTCTTCGTCAAGGACGCCTATCCAATGCGCAACGCCGGGCCTGGGAAACTTTACTGCCCCGATATGGTATTCCATTTAATGAGAACCTGCTGGATCTGAACCAGATATTTGGCCGTGCCGCGCCAAAAATCCTGGAAATCGGTTTCGGCATGGGGGAAAGTACCGCCATGATCGCGCAAAACAACCCGCAAAATGACTATCTGGGCATTGAAGTGCATACGCCGGGAGTCGGCAGTTTGCTCAATCGCATCGAAAATCTCGACTTGAGCAATTTGCGTATCATTCAACATGACGCTGCTGAAGTATTACAACATATGCTGCCTGCGCAATGCCTGAATGCCATTCACATCTTTTTCCCCGATCCCTGGCCGAAGGCCAAACATCACAAACGCCGCCTGATCCAGCCCGCGCTAACTGCGCGCTTATGTGATCATCTAAAATCGGGCGGATATATTCACGTCGCTACTGACTGGGAAGATTATGCCGCACAAATTCTGCAAGTTTTAAATCATGAGCCGCAATTAGCCAATACCGCCGCTGATTATGCACCGCGACCGCAATACCGGCCATTGACTAAATTTGAACAAAGAGGACTCAAACTCGGACATAATGTTTGGGATTTAATTTTTATAAAAAACTAGACCTGTACAAACTCTGCCACTCTGATGCACAATTTGTTGTTTAATGACAGGAAACCGTATGCATAAGATTCTCATTGCAGCCTTAGCCGGAATGATAGTGGCGGTTCCCAGCTTCGCGCATGAGCACGTGCGGCCCGGATTATGGGAAATTACGACCACATCGGATTTGCTAGCATTAATCCCGCATATTCCTTCCGAGCACATGCAACAATTGAATGATCTCGCCAATCGCTATGGTTTGAAATTACCCAATATTGAAGGCAACACTGCAATCTCAAAGATTTGCATTACCACGGAAATGGCAAGGCAGGAAATTCCTGCTTATTTTTATGAAAATCACTCCGGTTGCACCATTCAAAATGCAACCCGTACCGGCAATAGTTACAAACTGGATCTCGTCTGCAATCATCAGCATTTCCAAGGCAATGGTACTGCACAAGGCACATTCACCAGTCCGGAAAGCTTTTCAGGAAACACGGAATTTGACAGTACCGTAGGTGGCAATCCTGTTTTTGCATCGGCCGAAACTACCGGCCGGTGGATCGGCGAGCGTTGCACCGCCGTTAATCCACTGCGATAACAAGCGGCCTCCTTTAGTCTCTGACTAATATATAATTTGCTACGTTTTTTCGCCAGGCGGTGTCGCGTATTAGCGCGTAGACTAAGCATGAACAGTACTACAAAATTTTGCAGCATCATGATACTGACAAACATGATCAGTACTTCATGTTATGCATTTAATGTAACTTATAAAAGCGGACCAAGAATTAAAAGTAATGATGGCAATTTTGAGATCGGACTCAATGGCCGTGGACATTTCGATGTGCATTCCCTATATCCGGATCAAGCCAATGCGGATTATCCGGCATTCGGCAGCCAGCTTTTAACCGGTCATGATCGTGATGGATTTAACTGGCGTAGAACTTACGCCACCTTGACGGGAAAATTTCATCATATCAATTTTAAATTTGAGAATGATTTTGCAGTAAATGCCACCAGCCCTTTCCCGCATAGCCTTCGGGAAGCCTGGCTGGCCACCAAACTCGGGCCGGGTCAGTTGACAATTGGTCAATTCAAACCCTATCGCGGCCTTGAAGAAATAACCAGCTCCAATGAAATTACTTTGATGGAACGTCCATCGACCTCATCCACCGGCATATACAGCGGACGGCAATTTTTAACCGGCATTGGCTATCGTTCCATGATCAAAGACAATTTAGGGGTGGGCGTTCATGTCATGAGTCTTTCTCATTTTGGCTTGCCCATTGAGGGAATTACGTATGGCGGGCGAATGGTATGGTTGCCTATCGATACCGATCGCAGCACTCTTCATCTTGGATTTTCTCTCAGTAGAGATACTGCCAATAACGGTTCACTGTCTGCAAGGATAGTCGATGTCTATGGCGGACGTCAGGGCATCAGTCAATCTTTAGGAATCGCTGGCGCAGCGATTGGCGCGCCAAACAGCAATAGCCAATCCACTTTCTCTGCCGAAGCTGCTTACTCGATTGGCCCACTGACACTGCAAGGAGAATACGCAGTCTCGCGTTTGGATAATACCCATCGATTCCACGGCAACTTAAGGGGTTCCACTATCCAAGCCTATTATGTACAAGCAAGCTGGTTCGTAACGGGAGAACGTGTCGTCTATAAAAAAGACCGTGGTGCATTTGCAAAGCCTAAGCCAAACGGCAAATGGGGCGCACTGGAGCTGGCTGGACGATATGATGTTGCAGAAAACCTCACTCAAAATATTATGGCTGATCCCTGCAAAACAGGTACGTCGCAATGCCAAGTTGAGGTCATTACACTGGGTGCGAATTGGTATCCATATCAGAATATCCGCTTCATGTTCAATTATTATTTGACCGAAGCGATGTTTGGCAGCCTAGGCCCGGGTACAGCAATACAAAAAGATAATTTGTCGGTATTTTCTTTCCGCACTCAAGTGAATTTTTAACCGAACATCGAAAATTTCTGTAACGCTCTTTCTTAACCTGAAATAGTCGTTGTCATAAGAAACATCACAAAAAACGGCTACCGGTTTTAATCCGGTAGCCGTTTTTTGCAACTTCTAAGTCAAATTAATTATTGACCGATTGGATTTTGCTGCGCATCTGTCAAAGTATCTTTCCAATGTTTAGGGAGGTTTTGCACCCAGCCATTATAAACGTTGGGTACAGCCAAAACACCTTGACCGCCAAATCCTGGCAAACTGCTGACGGTATCGTCTTTAGTAGTATTTGCAGTATCCACCAATGATACATAGCCGGCAATTTTTGCTTTGCGGAGATCGCCATCATTGTCCGGATCAAGATCGACTACCGTCAATCTATTACCGAATTTAGTCGTGACGTACGCATAGTAGCCGCCGCCTTCTTTAGCTCCAAAATTCGCACCATGACAACCCGGATCGCAAAGCAGCGATTTGACAATTTTGTCCGTAGCTGTATCGACGATGACAATCTGTCCACCCGTTGAAGCAATCACTACGGCCTTACCATCCGGAGATACCGGCGATTGAATCGGCAGTATGCCATAAGCTTCCGGATCGTTATTTTGATCGCCATCGACAAACGCTCCAGTAATCGGATTGTAGTCAGCAATCAAATCGATAGTTGTCAGTAATGCTCCGGTACTACCATCCAGCACACTTAACGAATGATGCAGTAAGTTCGCAGCATAAATTTTGCTGGAATCCGGCATCATGCCAATGGCAATCGGATGCGCGCCCGGCGCATTATTTCCGGTTGGTGTGCGGGCGTGTATGCCACCATCGGTTCCATAGATGCCGATATCATTGGTATTGATGTTCGGCGTTACAATTTTGGAACCATCAGCACTAATCCAGTGACCGTGCGGATTTGCAGAGATATGACCGTGATCCTGGGTGGGCAACATTTTGGTTACATTGGTTGTGCCAGCCGGAATCATTGAAATACCATTTTCACCATTGATCGCAATCGTAATATCATCGGTATTCGGTATGGTCACCACATGAGAAGGTGAATACCCTACTGTAATATTTTTGATGAGTTCGCCGGTTTCCCGATTGATCATCGAAAACTTGTTATCAAACCACTGCGTTTGATAAATCACCGATTGATCCCGGTTAGACCACATGTTGTGCGGGTTATTGTTGTTGATTTGCGGTAACGCTACTTTACGCGTCACTTGCCAGGTCGAGGTATTAACCACAGTACTGGTACCGGGTTTGTCTTTTCCGGCCGTTTTCTCAAATTGCGTATTGATCCACACTTCTCCTACACCGGGTTTTTTCGGTGTCAATCCCACGGAAAGTGCTTGTCCGTTTATGTTAAGCGTTGATAAATTTACTACGCCACCTGAAGTAATGAGCGGTAAGTTTGGAAATTTCACATTCCACTGACCGGTTGAATAATCCTGCCAATTGACAGGTGCGGTTGCGATAAAAAATGTTTTAAGTAATCGCACTGCCAGATCACTGCTGGTAGGTAAGTTTTTAAGGCCTGTGACTAAATCAATGGTGTAGTTGTTTTGAGAATTGCCTAAATCAAACCCTTGATCAGTGCCTGGATCATCTACTATAACTGCACCAAACATGTATGGATGCACTTTACAGGTAAATACATACAATCCAGGCGTATGCAATGTCACGAACCCACCGCCGCGATAAGCGCTGGACTGATCGAAAGGCATATGCTGTGCACCGGTCGGCCACAATAGCGAGCTGATAGTATGCACGCCATTGGTATCGGACATGACGAAGTTAACACTACTCCCCGGATAAATCACTTCCAGAGATTTGGTTTTAATGTCAAACGGTAGTCCAACAATGGCGTCACCACGCGCACTTCTGAACCAGCTAGCCGGCTCATCGCTGACTTCGAAAGTAACTACGCCCGGTTCATTCGGTTTTGTTCCTAACAATATGTTGCCATATGGCGATGCGCCAACAATACCGGCACCATCTCCACCCACCGGATCAACGATGAAGCTGCCATGCATGCCTGCTTCCATGTGCGCAATCAAGTGACAGTGATATTGCCAATTTCCAGCGCCAACACCCGTCCCAGCTTTGACGGTAAACGAGTGGGTATCGGAGCCTTCCGCCAGCAATTTGGTATCAATCACTTCGTTTGTACCGGTTTTAAACCAGCGGTGTGCATGTAAATGGAACGTATGCCCTGGACCTACCGACAAAATATGAAAACGTACAATATCATTTTCAACGGCACCTGGATGTGGATTAGCCCATAGCGGCTTTTGTGTACCATCACTTGCAATTTCGCTTCCCCAGAAGGTTGATCCCACCATGAACAAAACAAATTGCTTGGTGATATCAGATTGCGTAACGGGAACGGTGTTACCATTCGCTTCTACGTAACGATCGACTGGACCGTTCGCCTTGTCGACTACGAGTGCGCCAAACAAGCCCAGCAATTCCTTTCCGTCCATATTGCCATGGTACGCGTAGGTACCCGCTTTTTTGGCTTTAATAGTATATTTTTTATTTTCGCCTGGCTTAACTTTGGCGGAGCTTTGTTGCAAGCCCGGAATTTTAAACCCTACTCTTATACTGGTATCATTATTTAGCGTTACGTTAACAGTATCACCTTCTTTTACAAATAAAGTGGGTCCTGGAATCACTGCTTCATTACCACCCAGTGCGTATGCTAGCTGACCATTCGGTAACGTTTTGGCCGTCAGCGTAATATTATGAACAGCAGCTAATACAACTGATGAAGTCAGTAATGCCGCTGCAACCACCATACATTTTATTAATTGCATAATTGGTCTGTTAAGGCCATAAGTTTCTTTGCTATTCATTTTGCTATTCTTATCATCCATGAGAAGGTTTTCACATTTACTGAACATTAAATTTACCTCTCATACCCAATAGCTTGTTTGAAAGATTTTTATCCTCATAGTGAGCGCTATGCTCAGCTTTAATACTAAACACATGTTTCTCAAGCGGACCAATCGCTACTTCGTTGATACGATTAGTGGTTCCCGGATCAAACCATTGATAACCATTAAGCTTGAAAGTATGTAGATCAGTACCTAAAGCAATTAAATGAAACCGCACATGCGTGTCTTCTTTGGCGGTTAATGTTGGATTGGGCCCATGTTTCGATTGTTTCTTAGTGGCACCATTGATTTCCATGCCCCAAAATGCGTCATCACCTAGATACAGTACATATTCTTTGGCGTAATGGGCTGCGCCGATCGGATTAACAATAATTGCCCCAAAAAGACCTCGATGTTCCGCACCATTGTGCGTTTCAAAATTGTGATCATGATACGCCCATGTTCCGACAGTTCCTGGTGCAACATTCCAGGTGTAGGTATAAACGGAATACACGGCTCCTGGCTCCAAACCAGCGCCTGCACCCTCATCATCTACCTTATTAATCACCTTAAGTGTGCCATCGCTGAGAATGTTGTAATGAACCCCATGCACATGGATACTAACTTGCTTGCTGATTCCCGGTACTTGTACATCATTATTAAAAATCTCATTAAAAATTGATATCTCGACCGTATCGCCTTCAGTCAATTCTATGGTTGGTCCCGGAATCGTAGCTTCAGAACTGTAGCGGCTTGTAATGTCCTGGCCATTCACTGTATGACTTACCATCTTATAAGCTAGTAACTCATTACCAAAACCATCAGCCCGCGTTTCTTTGGCGGTTAATTGGATAACATGCTCTGCCGCGAGACTCTTATCGATAAATGCTAGCGCTAACACTAAAAACACCACCAAGAACTGCTTTAACAGCACATGATGGGGTGAAGATTGCGTGGCATTGGAATTTTCTGACAACTCCATGGCACCGCAAGGTTGATTCATTTGAAACGACATTCTTAACATCCCTCCTTAAATGTAAAAAAAAATCCTCCAACAAGCCGTAAAATAAAATTGCCTCGATCGACGAACGGGTTTGTACTTGAAATTGACGATTTATTTGGAGTTTACGATTAACAGATAGACAGCAGAGACTAATACACGCTATCTATTTAATTTATCGAAGAAATAATTCTAGCAGAGGTAATTTCTGACAAATAGATGCTATTTGTCCTAAAAATGCTTCTAAGTTGTCCCTATTTTTCGGGATCTTCCGGGATAAATATCCCGGCTATGTAGGAATCTTTAAAGTAATTGTAGAGAGGAGCTTTTAGGCACAATTCAATTTGCTTTTTCACACCTATTTTTTTATAAATAACAGAGAGTTGATTGCGCACAGTCTTCTCAGTAACAAGTAATAAGGAGCTGATCTCTTTAGCTGACATGCCCTTACACGCAAGATAGGCAATTTGACGTTCACTATCACGCAATTTTAATTGCTGTACTTGCTCGGGATTAAGTTTCATTTCCGGTACTTGATTTGTATTAAATTGTGCTTGCCACAGCAATTTGGTAATGCGACGATCAAACCAGACTTGGCCTGCATGAATCGCCCGGATGGCTTTTAATAACAATTCAGAAGATTGATGCTTGCCAATAATACCCATTGCTCCTGAACGAAAAGCTTCCAGGCAAGTATATTCATTATTGTGATCGGAAAAAGCTAGTACTTTGCTTTGAGGGCAGGCACTTAATAGCTTTGAAATATATTCCGCACAATTACCATTATTTAAGTGCAAATCGACAAGAATTATATCTGGCTTATGCCGTACGGTCATATTAAACAAATTCTCAATACAATCAGTTTCCGCAACCAATTGAATATAAGAATTATTCTCAAAAAGCTTACGCAAGCCGATACGCACAAGTTCAAAGCTTTCTGCCGCAATTACACGAATCTTTACATAAGATTGCTCAGTCACGTCTTTAATTACCTACCAATAACCATATAACAAAGACTGAGTTTTTTTGAGAGCCTTCATCAAAATCATTCCGGTAGTATTATTTTTCTGAGACTCACAAGAATTAATTAGAATTTACAATGTATTACTTAATAACTATCTCTCTAATTTGATTGATTATTTTATCAAATCTACTTTGTGAAGAATAGATGTCATTTGTCCCCGGAAAATAATTATTAATTGTTTATTCTGGGACAAATATCCCAATCATGTAGGATTATCGGAAGTAATTATAGAGTGGCGCCTTCAGGCAAAGCTCGATTTGTTTTTTGACACGCATTTTCTTATAAATTGCCGAAAGCTGATTGCGTACAGTTCCTTCGGTAATTGAATATTGTCTACTAATCTCTTTTGCAGAAAATCCCTTACAAGCAAGGAGAGCAATACGGCGCTCACTATTGCTCAGATTTGAATCATCTAATTCTGTCCCACTGGTTTGCAATACGAGCGATGAATCCGGAATCAATTGTTTTTGCTGAGTTAATTGCGTTATATAATGTCGCTCAAACCAAATCTGACCCGCATGCACGGCATGAATAGCTTTTAGTAACAACTTACATGAGTATCCCTTATTAATAATCCCCGACACACCCGATCGAGATGCTTGTAAATATAGATTCTTGTCATCATCGTAAGCTAAAGCTAATATTTTGCTGCATGGGGATACACTTAGCAATTCATTAATATACTGGGCATAACTACTACCACCCATTTGCAGATCAAGCAGAATGACATCTGGCTTATATTGTGCCGTAAGGCTTAATAAATCTTCCAAACAATCGGTTTCTGCAACTACACTAATCGCAGCATAATTTTTAAACAATGAACACAAACCGATACGAACAAGATCAGAACTCTCAGCGACGATTATACGAATATTTATAGGATCAACCATTGGAATACTTAAACACTTGTAATCTATGAATTGAGACACTTATTAATTACTATTATTAAGAATAATGCGACTGCAACCAATTATCGCTGTTGATAATTATTAATTACGTGATTTTTATCACTAAGAAAATAATTGTCATCAACATCTAAGTGCATCCTCGTCGCACCTCCAAACTCGATAGCGTTTTTTATCTCATTCATTAATTTTTCTCTTATCGTCAAAGGATACAAGTAGCTTTAACAAACCCCACTAAAATTTAATGCAATATATCCTATTACTAGTTACAGACTTTGATCTTGAGCAAGAACACACAATTTAGCGCCATTGAAAAAAAACTGAAGTTTAGATGCGGCGGTGGAAAAAAAGCAGAATTACCTAATTTTTATTGAATGGTACTGCAAGCTATACTACATTCTGGAAGTTAAGTTAAAGGAAAAATTCAGCAGGCTTAACGACTACTAGACTTAAAATTCTTTACTACCCATGCGAAATCCGATTATCTTTTTAAGGTAAAAATATTTATGATTAAACCACAAAATATTCTTGTAAATATCCCTCACAAGTTGAATCAAGAATTATTCGAAACTTTACTACAGCACAATAGCGTAACTATTCAAAGAATTGTTTCAAAAGGTCACAAATCCCTTGAATCTGAGTGGTATGATCAAGAAAAAAATGAATGGGTAATGGTAATAAAAGGGAACGCAGTGCTCTCCTTTGAAGATCAATCAGCAATAAAACTCAGTGAGGGTGATTATATTAATATTCCCTCACATAAAAAACATAAAGTCATATGGACTGACCCTAATAATGAAACTGTCTGGCTTGCAGTGCATTATTGATTAACCTCTACAAGAGATTGTGAGCGGAAATTAATTTCTAAAGGGAGTAGAGGTTATTTGCTTTACATTCATCCTGCGATTTGTCTTGCGCTAATAATAAACGACAAATGGAAATGGTTGCGTTTCCATTTACAGTATTGAAAGATTATTTCGTTGCATTCTTGCTGTATTTCTGGCGGAATTTTTCAACCCTTCCCGCAGTATCAACAATCTTTTGCTTGCCGGTATAAAATGGATGGCAAAGTGAACAAACTTCAATGCTCAAAGCCTTGTTCATAGTTGAGCGAGTTTTAAAAACATTTCCACAACTGCAAGTAACTGTTATCTCGTGGTAATCTGGATGAATACCTTCTTTCATCGTTAATATCCTCAATTATTCCGTTGTCTTCTTAAAAGAAAGATTAAGAAGTTATTAAAAAGTTTGGCATTATCCTTTAATGCGCTTATCGGTGCAAGCATAAAAACTATGCTCACACTCTTCTCATAGAATCAAAAAAATCAGAATTATTCTTAGTTGCTTTAATCTTATCCAATAAAAATGCCATAGCATCCATATCATCCATAGGATGCAGTAATTTACGCAACACCCATATTTTTTGTAATACATCTGGCGCAATTAACAATTCTTCGCGGCGTGTACCTGATCGATTTACATTAATTGCTGGGTAGATACGCTTTTCAGCCATACGTCGATCAAGATGTATCTCCATATTGCCGGTACCCTTAAATTCTTCATAAATGACATCATCCATGCGGGACCCGGTATCAATTAATGCTGTGGCAATAATCGTCAGCGATCCTCCTTCTTCAACATTTCGAGCAGCACCAAAGAATCGTTTTGGCCGTTGCAACGCACTTGCGTCTACACCACCTGTCAGTACCTTTCCTGAAGCTGGCACTACCGTGTTATATGCACGGGCCAGCCGCGTAATTGAATCTAGTAAAATTACGACATCTTTTTTATGTTCAACCAGACGCTTGGCTTTTTCAATCACCATATCGGCTACTTGCACATGCCGCATGGCTGATTCATCAAACGTAGAGGAAATTACTTCTCCTCTCACAGATCGAATCATATCCGTTACTTCTTCAGGGCGTTCATCAATCAACAGCACCATTAGAATCACATCCGGATAATTCGCTGCGATCGCATGTGCAATATGTTGCAACATGACTGTTTTACCTGATTTTGGGCTGGCAACCAGCAATCCACGTTGGCCTTTGCCAATGGGTGCAATCAGATCAATAATGCGGCCTGTAATGTTCTCTTCTGCTTTGATATCTCGTTCAAGAACCAATCGTTCATCAGGAAATAACGGGGTCAGGTTTTCAAACAGAATTTTTTGTTTGGAATTTTCCGGCGGTTCATTATTAACCTTATCAACCTTTACCAACGCAAAGTAACGTTCGCCATCTTTTGGAGGACGAATTTCACCATCGATAGAATCTCCCGTATGAAGATTGAACCGCCTAATTTGGCTAGGAGAAATATAAATGTCATCCGGACCGGCCAAATACGAAGTATCTGGAGAACGCAGAAAGCCAAAGCCATCTTGCAATACTTCCAGAGTTCCATGACCATATATATTTTCACCCTTACGTGCTTGATTTTTAAGTAAAGCGAAAATTAAATCCTGTTTTCGCATTCGATTGGCGCCATCGATTTCGTTTTCGACGGCCATTTTTACTAGTTCTGTGACATGTAAGTTTTTCAGATCAGATAAGCGCATGAAAAAGCTCGTGAAAAAATAATACTGGGTGAAAAATCAGGATATTGGAAGGAAAATTATTACGGATGGGATAATCAAATAGGTCGTGCGATCTTTGCAAAAATTATTGATCCCACACATTTATTTATTAGACTAGCGAGTTTAAATATGACTGTCAATAAATGCTGTCAATTGTGATTTTGATAATGCCCCCACTTTAGTTGCTTCGATGGTTCCATTCTTAAAAATCATTAAGGTCGGAATACCACGAATACCATATTTTGGGGGTGTTATTTGATTTTCATCAATATTCAATTTAGCTACCTTTAGGCGATCACCATATTCACTTGCAATCTCATCCAGTATCGGCGCTATCATTTTGCATGGACCACACCATTCGGCCCAGTAATCAACAAGCACAGGCGTTGTTGATTGTAAGACTTCTGCTTCAAAATTAGCATCAGTAACGTAATGAATATGCTGACTCATAGGATCCTCATTTAAATAATTCAGGTTTAAGCGTAATAAACCCCAACATTATTTCTGAAATACTAATTAACAACGGGGGGCATTGGAAGTTATAGAAAGGTATAAATACTAACGGCTCGTTATGCTATAGAAAAAAGGGTTAAAAGGGAAGTGTCATTTTTAAAAGTAATCGAAAAATCTATAAAAATTTCATTTATTTTTTGTTTTAATCACTCTTCGCACAATTATAGCGCTTGTTTAAAGGCTACGATATGATCAATTTCTAAACGGATACCGATTTCTTGACCAATCATGTGATTATGATGACTAGGAATCAATGATAACACTTTAGCACCACTATTAAGGCATAGTGTATATAAAATTTCTGCGCCAAGGAATGCTTTATAAACCACTGTTGCTCGCATCAAGCTACTGTCATCATAGACGATATCATCTGGTCGTAATAATACATCAACCACACAGTCCTTAGCATTTTTATCATAACCTGATTCCCATTGCTGCGAGACTACATTTTTTAGTATCCCTAACTCGATCTCAACATGCTGATCATCAATAATCTTACCCGGTAAAAATACACCTTGACCAATAAAATCTGCAACAAAACGATTGATAGGACGATGATAGAGATTAAAAGCAGTATCCCATTGTTGAATTTCACCCTGAAACATAACACCAATCTCATCTGCAATAGCAAACGCTTCAGCTTGGTCGTGCGTTACCAAAATAGCAGTAATTCCCTGATCCTTGAGAATATTGCGCACTTCCATGCTTAACTGCTGACGTAAACTTACATCCAAATTAGAGAAAGGTTCATCCAACAGCATCAATGCGGGCCTTGGCGCCAATGCGCGTGCAAGTGCTACGCGTTGTTGCTGTCCACCTGATAATTGATGCGGGTATTGCTTAGATAAGCCGGTTAAATGCACAATCCGTAGCAATTCATCAACTCGCCACTCGCGCTCTGCTTTGGTTAATCGATGCAAACCAAAACCAATATTGTCAGCCACATTGAGGTGGGGAAACAAAGCGTAATCCTGAAAAACCATACCGATACGCCTTTGTTCCGGCGGCATACAAAAATTTGCATTGCTCACACAAGCGCCATTGAGCAATATTTTACCTGCTGAGATTCGTTCAAAACCAGCAATGCACCGTAACGCAGTAGTCTTACCGCAACCACTCGGACCCAGTAAACAACCAATCTGACCCTTTCGTAAAATCAAGGATATATCGTGAATCACGACTTGCTCGCCATAAGCTTGTCTGACATTCTTTAACTGTAGCAATATTTGATCCATCAATCTATTTTTCAGTTTGGCGCATAAACAAGAAAATGGGTATTAACCCGGCCAGCACGAGTGTCACAGCAGGTACAGCCGCTTGCTCCCATTGTCCTTCTGAAGTCATTTCAAAAATCCGCACCGCTAGGGTGTCCCAGCCGAATGGACGTGTCATCAGCGTAATCGGCATTTCCTTCATGACATCGACAAATACCAAGGTAGCTGCCGTGAAAATACCCGGTCGCAATATTGGCACATGTATTTTTCGAATCATTTCCCAGCCATGTATTCCCAAGCTCATCGCCGCCTCGTCGATGTTCGAGGTGATACGGTGCATCGCACTATCAATGGGATAATGGCTGACTGCCATAAACCGTATTAAATACGCTATCAACATGGTAAACAATGTACCTTGAATCAATTGCCCGGTTTCAATCTGAAGCCAATTCCAAGCCCATTC
Source organism: Nitrosomonas sp. (assembly GCA_024281995.1). Taxonomy (GTDB): domain Bacteria; phylum Pseudomonadota; class Gammaproteobacteria; order Burkholderiales; family Nitrosomonadaceae; genus Nitrosomonas. The sequence goes on along the minus strand of JAMWZW010000011.1, from coordinate 37,595 downwards.
ACTCATTTGCCCATCCAGCCAGGCAAACGGCACATATACGCCAATCGCCAGAACCGTACCAGGCAATGCATAACCAATCGTTGCGGTACGTACAGCAAAACGTGTGACAGAATTTGGATTACGCCGAGCCGCATACACCACAGCGACAACAACCAGACAAATCAGCAAAGCCGCCAAGCCGGATAGCATTAATGAATGCCAAAGAAATTCCAGGTAACGTATCACATCAAAATCTTGTGTAAATGACTGGATACCCCACCAGCATAATTGCGTAACCGGCAGCAAAAAAGCCCAGAACAATACACTCAACACAAAACTGGTGACTAACCATTTTTTCCACCCTGACAATTGAATGCGCTGCAGTCGTTCAGTTCTTTTATGCTCGGCATAACGCATACGCGATCTGAATTGCTGTTCCACAACAATTACTGCAAAAACAATTATAATCAGCAGAGAAGCTAGTTGGGAAGCCGCAGGCAAGGAAAACATGCTAAACCATGCCTTATAAATGGCTGTCGTAAAGGTATTGTAATTAAACACTGCCACCGTGCCAAAATCCGCCAATGTTTCCATAAGCACCAGCATGATACCGCCAGCAATCCACGGGCGCGCCATAGGTAAAACCACCTTAAAAAAACCTTGCCTACGATTAAAACCCAGCGATTGCGCCACTTCCAGCGAACGCTTTCCTTGGCTTAAAAAAGCATTGCGTGCCAATAAATAGACATAAGGATAAAAAGCCAGCGTCATGACAATGATGATGCCTGCCCTGCCGCGGATATCGGGGAACCAGGATAAGTCCGAACTCAACCATGCGCGTAATGTAGTTTGTATGGGACCGGTAAAATCAAATAAACCTAAAGCAACGAATGCAGTGACATATGCAGGTACCGCCATCGGCAATAACAACGCCCAGGAGAAAAATCGTCTTCCGGGAAACTCATAAATCGTAGTAACCCAGGCCAGACTAATCCCCAATAATGCAGTACCTGCCATAACTCCCAGTACAAGCCAGAAAGTATTGACAAGCAACGAAGACAAAGTAGTTTGCACTAAATGCTGCCAAACATCATTTGCAGGTGAAAATAGTGATGAAACAATAACGCCAACCGGTAGCAATACCAATGCAGCAGCAATCAGAGGAACCAAACGCCAAATGATCATTACACAAAGAGCAGAAAAAATAGTGCAGAAAAACGCTTTCTTTAATTGTTAATGCATTTTTATGGCATTACGTTTTATCTACATTCAGTATTTAACGATAACCCACACGATCCATCAATTTCACAGCCGTCGTTTGTAATTCGCCAGCTTTAGCCAAATTCATCGCACTTTGCTTAAAATCACCCCAGGCTGCAACGAATGTATCGGGTCTGATATTAGGATTAACAGGATATTCCATGTTTACATCGGCAAAAAGATTTTGCGCCTTGTCAGACGACAAAAATTCCAGCAATTTGATGGCGGCTTGTTCATGACGGCTATGACGCGTGATACCGGCGCCAGAAATATTGACATGCACACCGCCATTATTTTGATTAGGCCAGAAAATTGCCAAAGGTAAATTAGGATCTTTCTTCATCAATCGCCCAAAGTAATAAGTATTAACCAAAGTCACATCACACTTGCCAGCAGCAACAAATTCCAACGCACGGGTATCATCTGACAACGGATCAGTTGCCAGATTGGCAACCCACCCTTTAACGATTTTTTCTGTCTCGGCTTCGCCGTATTGGGCAATCATCATTGCCACTAAAGATTGGTTATAAACTTTTTTTGATGTACGCAAACATAAGCGATTACGCCATTTTGGATCAGCCAGGTTTTCATAGGTTGAAAGCTCGACAGGCTTTACTTTCTTAGTGTTATAAATCAGCGTGCGTGCACGTATCGATAAACCGAACCACTCGTTTTGGGGATCGCGCAAGTGAGCTGGAATATTGCGTTCAAGTACTTCGGATTGCACCGGTTTTAATAAGCCTGCTTGTGCAGCCGCCCACAAATTTCCCGCGTCTGCAGTAATCAGCATATCCGCCGGTGTATTCTTTCCTTCCGCCTCGAGCCGGGCAAGTAATGCACCTTCATTATCCGTGGTGTATTTGACTTTGATACCGGTTTCTTTGGTAAACGCATCGAACATTGGTTTGATCAATTGTTCGATACGCGCGGAATAAACCACAACTTCTTCGGCATGCACAGAATGTGTAACGAATAACGAAAAGGAAAAAAAGATGACGATAAAAAGACGGCTTAAATTAAAACTCAACATGAAGGAATTTCCACTGAAAATGTTCATAAACTTAATGTAATAGCGATCTTTACTATATTACGAATAAGAATAATTATCAATTAATTATCTTAAGTTGCCGATTCGAAGATTGCAGTTATTCCTTAATGCTCGACTGAAACTAATTCAAATCTTTACGCCCTACCACAGGCAATTTTATCGCCGGCGGATCCCAATCAACACCAAAAGACAATCCTAAAAAATTAAATTCAACCCCTTCCACTTCACTGAACAGGATACCCATCAAACCAAACACGGAAATCTGCAAACCACTGCCGCTGGGCGCTTGTGAAACCAGACGATAGCCGAGATAGTCTTTACCAATCGCCGTGGGCGGCAAATCCAATCGCAATTCCGGCACGTTGCGGGAAACCCAGGCGGTAAAAGTATTCGAATTCGGTCCTGGCCAGATCGTATAATCCTTTGCGTAAGGATAGCTACGCGCTGCCTGATCGATTTTTTTAATCAGCATATCGACTCCTTCACCGCGCTTTTCCATGAGTATTTCCGGAACATTTCCGTACCAGCGCCGATCCGGCGCATTTTCATAAATCACTAAAACTGGCGCCTTTCTGCGTTGTAACCAGCCTATCACTTCATAGATCGTATAGGCCTGCGCTCCCGTCGGCTTTACTGCGATCCAGGTATGAATCCCAAAATAACCGCGCCAGCTATAGGCGCGTGCGCCATATACTTGAATTACCGCCTCCGTCGTAGTGACAGGATCAGGTGCCAACCCGGCCGGCTCGCGGCTTGCATTCCACCAGTATTGCGCTTGAGCTTGATTTGAAAAATTTGCAGGAATAAGCAGATACAGTAGTAGCAAAAATAAAACCAACACTGAAAGGTATTTCATGGGCCGCTTAAATTTTGCTAATAAATTCAATTGATACATCACTTTTCAGTGCGTTTTGACAACAATTGCGGCAAATCGAGCAGAAAACGGCCGGTGCTTACCATTTGGTGGCGTAACATAGTCCAATTCTCAGCATTTTTTCTTGCATCCAAACAACGCATCAAGCGCACCCGCATGGCTTCATTTTGATGATTCAATATCGCGGACCACAGCACATCATCGACGTTATAAACTTTCCCTTCGGCTAAACAAACCGGAATGACGTGCTCGACCGCAACTGCCAGATCGGTAGCAATCGCATGTATTGCTTGGTTAATATTGAGCGCTTTTACATTGGATGAATCCGTCAAATCATAAGGTGGCTGCCATTCATTCAGTGGGCGCAAACGATCGATAAAACTAACAGCCACCAATAGCGGCGGGGCATGCCGTTCAGTCAGCGCAACCTGAAAAACACGCAATGCATCCAGCCAATCGCGCTCAACCTGCCGATCAGGGCGATTGGCTGGCGTTACCCACACAATTAAATCCGCATCGCCAGCGGCTGCTAACATCTGTTCCTTGCTAAAGGAAGGACTATCGTATCCCGGACTGTCGAAAATCAACGCTTGGACCAGTCCTTCACGCGACAACACGAATGGCTTTATCGTCGGATCGGTATCAGGCAGTATATCCGTGACCGCTTTGAGTTCACCGAACAAAGCATTAATCAAGCTTGATTTGCCCGCATTGGAGCGCCCTAAAACCAAAATGCGCAGAGGCTCAGCACGGTTGCTTGCTGTCGTTGTTTTTGTTGCGTGCGTCAAATCATCTTCCGAAACGGGCGTTGACGTGCTGGGTTCTTCATCACCTAACGACAACCGGCCACTATAAAGATCGATGGCATAATAACCCACCTTGCGCACATAGGTACGTAAAAACCAGCGATGCAATTCGTCTCTCGCCAAACCGAAGCTGCGTTCGCGCAAGTGCCGCCAGGCTTCACCCAACAATGCATTAACGGGATTGATAATGATATTGCCTGCACGATAAACATTAACCAATTGTTCCGCCTTGGTTTTCCAGCGCTGAATACGAAACAAATCACCAATCGTCAAGCGATGACTGAAAGGAATTTTTTCCGCGATATCGCGGCGTAAATCACGGCTGGCACGTTCGATAATCAGCAAGGTATGCGGCACGGTGAGTTCAAGGAGTGGTTTTTCAGCATCCGGAAAATAATTGTTGGCAACGGCTTCCATCGTTTGCTGCGCCAATTTCAACACCCACTCGCCCTCTTCCAATGGCCAATCTTCAGGCTGACAACCTTGCGCCAGCGCTTCAACCCGCTGCCACACAGCATCCGCACTCGGAGGCCAAGCCGGATTCGGTTCAGTAACCGATTCGCGTAATAGTTGACGTTCGCGCCGCACTAACCAATGTTGCAAGCCATAACTCAGAATTCCGCACAACGCCATCGTAATTAGCCAATATTGCAAGTTTCCGCTTTGCCACAACCAGACCGCGCCAAATCCCAGTAGCGCCAATACCGGCAAAATCAGTAACACAAAAGCCAATAATCGCCAAGGATCAACGATAGATCGATATTTCATTTCGTTTCGCCCGCGCCGCGTAAACGTTCTTTGAGAATTGAAGCACCGCGCTCCAATTCAGTTGCATAAATTCGCTGTAAAGTTTCAGAATCAACATTTAAACCGTTTTTGCGTTGCATAAAAAAATAAATTGCAGCTTTGCCAAGCGCATACGTCGCAGCACCGCTGGAACTGGCCCCCCAGACAGCACCAACAGTCTGTCCCCAAAATGGAATGATTTTGATGAGCGCACGGCTCAACAACCGTGTCAAATAATTAGTCGCAATGCCCATACCCATCAATCCTAAAAATTCAGTGATCGTATTTTTATCCCAAGACTGACCATATAGTTTCGCAAGACTATGCAGCATTTTTGCCTGGACGGCTGAAACGCTGACCAAATCCACTACAGGCAAAGCTCCCAGTCCTGCGGCTGCAAAGGTGTAACCAACGATATGCTGATGCGCTGCGCGAGCATATAAATCATGCACTTCTTTGCCAGCGTTCAATTGATGTTGCAAGCCTAGTGATGACAGTAATTCAATAGCTTGCCATAATGCCTCCAAACCGTAATCCGCCGGTATCAATCCATCTTCAGGAAGCGTTAAATCAACCGCCACCCAGCGAATGGACGCAAAACCCGGTAAATTACCTAATCTGCTTTGCTGTGCGTGCAAGGCGCGGCGCAAATCCGACGGAACACTATCTGGCAGCGGATCCGTACCATAAGGCCAAGGCTGTATGTGCTTGAAACCTACCGGGTAGAGTTCATGCAATCCGGTTTGCACGATGAGTAGGGGCCACTCGGGATGACGCTCGCGGATCGCATGCAAAACTTCAAATATACCGGTCTGATTGATATCAGCGACTTTCATGACTGCAATCAACAAATGCGCTTGCGATTCGCAATAGCGAATATCTTCGCTCGGGTCATAGGAAACCTCACCAAGGCCGCGCGTATCGAGGAACCTGATGATCGGAGTCTCCGCTGGAAAATCATAGAACCGGGAATTGCGCGTGCACGGCTGGAAGCCATTGCCAATTTCGGCGGCTGGACTCCCCGTCAACGCCTTAATAATCGATGTTTTGCCCGCTTGTGTTTTACCCAACAACCATAACACCGGCACCGGTAGCTTTGTGCGCGCTTCACGCAACGAAACTTCCAATAACGACTTATCTATCGCTGGTTCCAGCAATGCCTTACGGAGCTGTTCCCAATAGCTTCCCCAGTTTTTTATTTCACTCCAGTTCATCGAAAGATCATCTTATCATCAGTAGGCAACAAAATTATTATTTCTAAATTACGCCATCTCAGGCAACTATCAAAGTTCATAATTTTTAAAGTTTTTTAAGTAAAGCGTTGACTATGCCTATTGCTTTACCTATAGTTTGTTGCGACAAAAAGGCTTGTTTCTTCTGTGCAATGCATCAAAATTAGAACTCGCGGGAAATGAAACAATCTATTGATTATAATGGAGCCGGTGCAATTTTGAAGTGAGGATCTATGAAAAAACCTGCTGATGCATCAAATAAGGGCAGTCTGAATTCGGCGCCAGCCACTGAAGAATTACTGACAAAATTCGAATGCGTTACCCGCGCCCACAAAACTTTGAGCGCCGGTAATCACACGTTATTGCACGCTTTGGATGAGCAAGAACTGTTGCACGATATGTGCCAGGTCATCGTGGAAAAAGGCGGTTATCGTACAGCAGCCGTTACTTATGTTGAAAACGACCGAGACAAAAGCGTCCATGTTATGGTGGGTGTTGGAGTAGACCAGGAATTCATTGAAGCGTTGAATTACTCTTGGGCGGATACGGAAATGAGCTGTAACGCGATTCGCACCGGACAACCCTGCATCGGCCGATACATCCTCACTAATCCAACTTTTGCCACACCCGACTACGCTCCCTTACGTCAGGATGCCGTCAAATCCGGCTTCGCGGCGGTAACTGCATTTCCGTTACGTGCCGACGGTGAAATATTGGGCACTTTGGTTATTGCCGCGATTGAGCCTGATGCGTTCGGAGAAAAAGAAGTTAAATTACTCAGTGAATTAGCAGACGATCTCGCGTATGGTATCGCCAATCTGCGTATACGTGCCAAACAACAAGTAGCCGAAGCAACCATTAGGCGTCTGGCATACTATGATCCCCTGACTGAACTACCTAACCGCACACTCTTGCTTGAGCGCGTGCAAGACGCTATTCACACTGCCAAGCAAAACCATCACGCCCTCGCTCTGTTACATTTGCACATGGGACGTTTTCGCGAAATCAATCAAATACTGGGTTTTCGTTCGGGCGATCAATTGCTGCAGCAACTTGCTCAGCGCATGATTCCTACTCTTAAGGAAAACGATGTCTTGGCGCGCGTGGGAGAGAGCGATTTCGCGCTGCTCTTGCCTAAAGGCGGAGCTGACTATGCCATACAAGTCGCACAGCAACTGATTAGAGTTTTGCATGACCCGGTGGAAGTGGCTGGTTTGATGGTCGATCCCTGCACCAATATCGGTATTGCGCTTTACCCGGGCCATGCCACGGAGGCCGATACATTGCTGTGGCGCGCTAATGTTGCTACCCAGGATGCCAGTTCTACTCGAGGTAGCTTTGCCCTTTATACTGGAGGCCAGGAACAAGAATGCACTCGGCGCTTGTCTTTGATGGGTGAATTGCGCCAGGCGATTGAGCAAAATCAGCTAATGCTGTATTGCCAGCCCAAAGTTGATATTGCATCGCGGCGCGTATGCGGAGCCGAAGCACTAGTGCGTTGGCAGCACCCTGTTCTGGGTATGTTAGCTACAATGGACTTTATCAAGCTCGCTGAGCATGCTGGCTTGATCACTCCGTTGACTCATTGGATGCTTGGCGCAGCTTTTAGCCAAAGCTATATTTGGCATGAAGCAGGATTGGAACGGCCTTTGTCTGTGAATTTATCCGCACATGATTTATACCATCCCCAGCTTATTGATCGCATCAAAGGTTTATTTTCAACTTGGGGAATTCGTCCTGAGCTGATCCAATTCGAATTGACCGAAAGCGCATTAATGAAAGATCCGGCCGGGGCATTGGAAACATTAACCAAGCTAAAGAAATTCGGCATTCGATTATTTATCGACGACTTTGGCACAGGCTATTCGAGTCTGAGTTATCTGCAGAAATTACCGGTTGATTCAATCAAAATCGATCAATCATTTGTCATGCCTATGGTGACAAACAATGACTCCGCTGTGATCGTACGCTCGACCATTGAGTTAGGACATAATCTAAATCTGGAAGTCGTAGCGGAAGGCGTGGATAACCAGGCTGTATGGGATCTTCTGGCAACACTGAAATGCGATGTAGCGCAAGGCTATCTGGTTAGTATGCCGATGCCGGCAGAACAATTCAGCCAATGGGAGAATCAATGGACGCACACTGATGAAACCACCACCCAAAATACAATCAATCAAATTGCCAGTTGATGGGAAACGTTCATTCTCTGTTACGACCCCTTTCAACTTCACACAAACTAGCAATTAAGCCCGCAGTTAATCCACATACGACTTCAACAAACCACATGTGCTATTCCGTTTCAAGTTATTAAATTCGATCGATTACACTTCTTTCGCGCACTGACTCACATTACTAGCCTCCACGAAACCAAACAGCATCTAATGGTTTCACTGAGTAAAGAATAATGGTTTTCCTTGTATCTGCAAGGATTGCGATTGCGATAAAGTTCAAACCTACTATCTCCTTTAGATTATCTCGATCCAAACCATGATGCAGATAAGAATGAATCACAGATCAAAAAAAACCGCAACTGCTGCAGGATTTCTACTGTGGATTGTGTTGAATTTAAATGCTGCGCATGCCAACAGCTTAACCAACCTATACAATCAAACGGGCTTTAAATTCGGTGGCTGGATCAATGGTGGCGCTACTTACAATGCCAATAACCCCTCGGACGGCTTCAACGGTGCAGTTACTTTTGCCGACCGCGCCAATCGATTTCAATTGAATCAGCTCAATTTATTCATACAGCGCCCGGTGGAATCCGAAGGCAGATCCTGGGATATCGGTGGCAGGTTCGATTTTTTATTCGGAACGGATGCCATTTATACGCAAGCTTTTGGCATATCCGCATTTGATGAAAATACCGGCGTACCGTCAAACCGAGGTAATTGGGATCTTAACCTGTGCTGTAATTCAACCCGTACTTACGGTATAGCGCTTCCTCAGGCTTATCTTGAAGCTTATGTACCTATTGGAAACGGACTTACCATCAAGGCAGGGCATTTCTATACACCATTAGGTTATGAAAGTGTCCCCGCTCCCGATAACTTTTTTTATACCCGGGCCTATATTCTCAACAGCGGCGAGCCATTCACGCATACCGGATTTTTGGGTAATTATACGATCAATAAAAACTGGTCGATCCGTGGAGGTGCAACTACCGGCAGTGCGACCGGCGGCTGGGATGGCGGTTTTGATAAACAATTGGATAATTGGGGAGGACTCGCGCAAATTCTTTGGCATAGCGATGACAAAAGAACTTCCGCTTCTTTGGGCGGAACCTATGGGCAAACCGCCGTAAACGAACCCTGGCTTATGTATAGTGCAGTACTGCAGCATTGGCTAACACCGAAAACGCACTTTGTTCTGCAACATACAAACGGTTGGGCAAGCAACATCAACCTCCCCGGCGGCATCAAAAATGCCGCATGGTATAGCATCAATACCCACTTAACGTATGAAGTGCTGCGCGATTTATCGATTGGCCTACGTGCCGAACGATTTCATGACCGCAATGGGTGGCGCGTATTCTCGCCTTATCGTATCTTGTCCGCATTAAATAACAATGGTGTCAGTTACGCAGGCAACGTCCCTTTTATCAGTGCCCCTGCAAACTATTATGCCGTAACATTAGGCCTGAATTGGAAGCCGGCAAAGAGACTGGGGATCGGCTGGAAACCATTACAAAACGCCACCATCCGGAAAAATATTCGCTACGATAGAGCCGACGGCATAGACATGGCATTCCGCCCATTTGACGGCAAAAAAGACCAGTTTTTATTTTCTGTGGATGCCACGATTCCTTTTTAGCTGAAATCTGACAGATTTCCAATATCACGAGATACTTTTTCTATCCTTTCTTTTTATTCCATAAAACATAAATTCAGCAACTCTCAAAATAAAAAGCGCTAACGATATTTCTTGATATTTATCAATATTTTTGTATGTGCCTTTATGTTTTTTAACACACAATTATTCGCAACAGGAACTCCTCCTACTGGATATAACAAAATATCTGACCCTAATGCTTTATATGGTTTTTGTACTCCAAATGGTAGTGCATTAGGAAGTAAGACTGGTCATTTAACTTTCTTAGGTGAGTCATTAGTGGATGTATTAGCTATTACGGTGTTGGAATGCGGGCCTTTTTCAGGTGGCGCCCCCGAAAAAATCACTTGCCCCGAAAATAGCCCCTATGCTTATTGTACGAATACTGGCAATGATGGTCTTGGTAACAACGTCACATTAGGAGTTTTAAAATTTGACGCCAAGACTGATCCTAATGGCGTATATACCGACTGCCCTAGCGGTGCACAGCTTAAGTCAAAGCTATCTTTGATAGTTTCGGAAAAGCGTTGGATCAAAGGTATTGTAACCTTGGCTTGTGAAAGCAGCCATGTAGGATCAAAAACAAAACCAGAGCGTGTCACCTGCCCCGATGGCACTAATCCTTATGATTTTTGCGTCAGTACTGCAAACGACGGATTTGGTAACGCTGTTACAATTGGAGTAGTAAAAGCTAAAGATGCTGGCGACCCTTACGGTATGTATGGACAATGCCACACAAATATTTCGAGCTTTGGCATAAAACCAGGGTTTATGTCAAAAGCATCACTTGTCACAAGCGTTGGTCGTTCCATGGAAACGGTCCGATCAATCGATATCATCGTATGTAACCAACCGGGAGGAATCGGTAGCTGGCTCCCAGATAACTTAGTAACGGGTTCTTGCTCCGAGATTCCTGCGGGAATTATACCAGGAGTAAATCGTTACAATTATTGCATCTGGGGTACTGACAAGAAAGGTAACGGTCTGATAGCAGGTGTCAATCAGTAATCGATAATGTAAATTCTCTTTCTCTTACGGCAGGTATGTATGTTAAGTTGTGTTTTGAGCTCACATTCATTACGAATAGAAGCAAAAGCAAGAACGATCATATATACCTGTAAAAAAGCTAATTAGATTTGGTTCAGATTTTTGTTGTTACAAATCGTTTTCTCATTGAGCGGATTCTCCATAGAGTTTTTCCATTGCAGATTTTATCCTGATGAATTCTTTCGTTATTGTAATAATCGATCCAGCTACCCAGGTCTTTTTGTAAGGACTCTAAACCGTCGTAGAATTTCTTACAGAAAGTGACATGACCTTTGTAAGACTGCTGCATGACTGTGTTTTTTGTGCCTTTTTGGTTACTTTTATATCTAAAAATTATGTAGTTAAAAATCTTCCGCAACCGAGATAGCCAGTTATACAGAGGTCACTTTGTTTTAGTCTGATCAATGTCATTGATTGCAAGGTATATTAGATTCCATATACAAAATCTGTATAATCCAGTGAAGCTGCAACAGAAGTACTGACACGTCCGATAATTTCCGCATCGAGGTGCTCATAAATGTCACCTAAATTATTATTTGTCGGGTTATACCAAATTTCGCCGTTTGTGGTGTTTACGTAGATACCGCTTTTTTGATTGGAATTATTTTTTCCCGTTAAACCAGGGCCTTCAAAATATTGACCTGCACTCAGCAGTTTATTGTTTGAGAAATTGTCGCCAGTAAATGTTAATCCTTTAATACCCGGACTAATGGCCCCATCGAGTATTCCTTCATCAAGGCTATTGACTAACACCATCGTATCATCTTGATGATTGAAATCCCGGATAGTGTCGGCATTTACAGTGCCTCGATGACCCAGTATAAATTTATCTGCACCCATACCGCCAGTGAGCGTGTCTACACCACTACCACCTATTAATGAATCATTGCCTGCAAGACCGGCTATCCAATCTCCTCCTCCGTAGCCGTAAAGCGCATTGGCGCTATCAGAGCCAGTAATTATGTTACTTAAATCGTTTCCATCACCAAAATAAGCTGACCCTTGCAGCATCAAATATTCGACATTGCTTGGCAACCACTTTTCAGTAGTGCTTACTGAAGATATTACCAAATCGTTAACTTCGGCAAGACTGTTACTAAAGGATTCAATAACTGAATCGCTCATGCTATCAACATAGTAGGTATCACTGCCCCAGCCTCCACGCATAGTATCTGTTCCAGTGCCCCCATCGAGTTTGTCATTCCCATCCCCGCCTTCTAGCAAGTCATTTCCAGAATGGCCATAGAGGTTGTCAATATTTCCGTATCCATAAAGCTTATCATTACCTGCATAACCATAAATAGTGTCACTATCTGCAGAACCATTTAATACACCAAACCACCTCCAAGTTGGAGATATGAATTGCCACGTTCCATTATCATTGTAATTTGTTCCATAAATAGTACCCATCTTGTCCTCCTCTAAATTTGTAAATCAATTCTAGCTAGTGAAATTTGGTTTATGAGCAACTTCACTTCATAAATATAAAAGTCTATGTAAATTAATAGATTGCAGCGCTGAAGGTATAGGATTCTTTCAAAAGAATTTACCTTTAAGTTTCGCCAGGTTTATCAAACCTGGCAGTCCACTATAAGGAGAGTAGTAATTCGTATCAATAGCTAATTCCACACATTAGTGATAAAAATCACAGTTGATCGCTCCTATTAATATTAGCGATACTGGTGATTTTGAATAGCGCGGTCAGCTTTCTTTGGTTTGCAGTTTTGCAACCAATTCTCCGCGCGAACGCACGGATAATTTACGGAAAATCGATTGCACTTGGTTGGCAATGGTGTATTCGCTTGAGCCGCGACGTTGCGCGATATCGGCATTGGTCGATCCGGCAATCAAGCAGGTAGCAATTTCCCGTTCTGTATCGGAAAGCCCAATAAGTTGGCAGGAATTAACAAGAGGATTGGTTGCAATTAGCAAACGCTCTCCATTTAACACAGTTTCAGCCAACTTGCACCGGAATCCATTCGGTGCGAAGAAGCCCACCAATTCAGCGCGGGAATGGAGTCCCAACTTACTTTGCACGCGTGCGGTACAATTGGTAATGGCAGTTTCGGAAAGACCTAACGTATAAGCGATTTGTTTTGATGCATACCCGAGGCCAACATATTCCGCAACTTGGCGTTCCCGGAGGGTCAATCCGCGTAAGTCAGGATGTGCAGGATCATTCTTGATGGCCACAATAAAGCGGCGTCCGTCACTATCGAAACGATCAACGATGGACCAGCGCCCATTAACCAATCCTTCCCAGTTATTCAAGGCCGCATCCGCATTTTCGCGCCCGGCCTGCGTACGCGATTGTTCAATCCGGCGAACGATGGTGCGAAGATTTTCGCGGATATCTTGATCCTTTGCAGATTCATGAGCGTGATGCAGCCTCCCTCCTGAATCCAGTATGGCTTCAACTTCCAGAGAATCGATAGCCGATAATTGCGCAATCTTGCCGCGCAACCGCACTGCCGCTCCGATATGCGCCGCCACCTGAGGCCAACGCCGCCGTTCCTGCACAGTGACTTGTGAAGTCTGCTTTAGTAGCATGCCAATCGACACGCCACTGCCCATGCCAGACTGGCAATTAATGACGAGTAAATCTTCCATTCTTCCCTTTAACAAATTCAGGAACATTTTGTGCATGTCCGGCAGACGCGGAAAAACCAATTCACTTGCCGTGGCAATAACGACACCGGTGCGGTAGGTTAAATCCAAAGATTTTTCCGTGGACAAAGCATGCGACATACGTGCTGCATAAGTTAATGCTTTGGAAGTTCCTTCCGAAAAACTGCCCAGCTTGAAGGTGATTGGCGTGCAGTGAAATGTCCAACCCACAGGCTCTGAACCACGGTTTAATATTTTCGATACATGGCTAATCAATCCTTTCAGCCATTGCGAATTATTACCCTCCAGGTTATAACCCGCTTCGATCAGCGATATCCAGTCAGAAGGCTTGCCGGTCATTTGCAAAATATCCGTATCAAGACATAAAAATGATCAGAAGTAGCACTTGGTGGTAGAACAAATCACGAATCCATCGATCATGGCAAAATACCGTTTGTAAAACAAAAAAATCATTTAGGCTTGGAATAAGTTTAATTTACTATTTTTATAATTTTGAAAAGAAAATAAGATAAAAATATTCGATCAACAACTACAGTACTTTTACAAAATCTTCCTGAATTTTCGAATTTGCTAATCAGGATACCGATACTGTTTTCAGTTCAGTCAGTACGAATATCCAATGGTTACCAAGCAATGTTAAAAACTTACCTGACTTGGTACTGCAATCTATGGCGATCGCACGCAATAGCCTCAACAACGTGATCAGGGGCACAAATAACGCCAACTATCTTTATGGTCATGACACCCAAAAGATAAAATTCTATTAGACAATGACCGGATCTTGATCTAGGCCTAGGCATGATTAGTGCAACTAATTCGGGTATCAAGAGATTATTTTACTGGCAGTCATATCCCAGGCAATGCCCTTAAATAGGTTCGGTTGGCAAAAAAAACTATATTCTCGTATTTGCGATTGATAAAAAACCACTAAATGCAATCGTTCCCGATCTCTAATTGTTGATCAGGAACACCAGGCTTAGTATCTGTTCATTCAGTTTTTCAACAATATATTGTTGCGAACCGCTTTAACGCCTTCCACACTTCTTGTTATTCTTTCTGCTTGCGCAATTTCTTCTTTGGAGTTCGCGAATCCACTGAGCTGAACCGTACCTTTAAAGGTTTCGACACTGATCGCAAGTCCGCTTACGACGGGGTCGTCCAATAATTTGGTTTTGATTTTTGTAGTAATTGCTGAGTCATCGATAAATTGACCGGTGCTTGCTTGCGTTGGAGAGCCGGCACAGCCGGATACGATAAAGCTTAGTAGCACTATCAGAATCAAAACAACCGGACGCAATGGAGAAAAAAGAGAATTCATCATAATATCTATCCTTTTCAATTAATAACTTGTTATTCGCGGAAACTTCTGCAAGCCTTGTGATAATAAATGAACTGCAAGAAAATCGCCTTTGTCATTACCAACAGCAAAGAAACACATACAATACTACCTTACCCCAAGTGATGAATTCAACAGTCATAACCGTTTAAACAAGAGGTGGCTTTATGCAATCCAATAATTTCAAATTGATGACAACCATTCTTGGTTCGCTGGTTGCAATTTACGGTTTGCAATCTTGCGCGGCCGTAGAGAAAGCAGCGGCACCATATCAGCAACAAGAAAAATTACCTATAACTGAAGATTATTCAGTCCATCATGCGTCATCGAAAAAAACCGCCGATTTAACGTGCGTACAAAATGCGGGTCCACCCCGCCTCATGAATCTAGGAAAACACAGTTTTCCTGTCAGTACGCAAAATCAGCAAGCACAGCTCTATATGAATCAGGGCCTTAATCTGTCATATGGATTCAATCATGAAGAAGCTGGCCGGGCATTCCAGGAAGCGGCGCGGCTTGATCCCGAACTTGCGATGGCTTACTGGGGTCAGGCGCTGGTTTTAGGTCCCAATATTAATGCCGACATGGCGGAAGACCACGAACTTCAGGCGCAGAAATTAATCCAGCAAGCCAAGCATATGATGAAGCATGCTTCGCCACGTGAACAAGCATTAATCGAAGCACTGGAAAAACGCTATAGCGGTCAGCCCCAGCATCGAAAAACTAACGATAAGGCCTACGCGCAAGCTATGCGCAAGGTACACCAACTTTTCCCGGACGATCAGGATATCGCCACGCTGTATGTTGAATCAGTCATGGATTTATCGCCGTGGGGTTATTGGATGCCGGATGATACACCGCATGAAGGTATTGCTGAAGTCGTTGCACTTACTGAGAAAGTATTGCACGACAATCCGCAGCATCCAGGTGCACTGCATATGTATATTCATTTGATGGAATCGACAAAATCTCCGGAAAAAGCTGAGCAAGCGGCCGATACCTTATTGCATCTGGTACCTGAGGCCGGGCATTTGGTTCATATGACAGCACATATCTATCAAAACGTTGGACGCTATGCAGATTCCATCAAAAGCAATCAGATGGCCATCGTGGTTGATGAAAATTATATTTCGCGATGCCATGAAAAGGGGCATTATCCGGTTCTATATTATCCGCACAATATACATTTTCTTTGGTATGCCGCCACTGCAGATGGTCAAAGCAAGCTCGCGATTGAATCCGCGCGAAAAACTGCAAGCATGATTGATGAAAAAACCTTACAGGAAATTCCACTTACTGCCATTTTCCGCGTGGCGCCTTACTGGGCATTGGCGCGATTCGGATTATGGCAGGAAATTCTTACCGAACCTGTGCCGGAGACCGATAACTTCTTTATTCATGGTGCCTGGCATTACATACGAGGCCTTGCATTGGCCGCTACCGATCAAATCCAGCAAGCCGAGCAGGAACTGGAAAAATTGCGAAAAACAACACAAGCGTTGTCAACCGATGATATTGTCATTTCTAAAAATAATGCCAGCAGCATTCTGAATATTGCTGTTGAAGTGCTTACAGGAGAAATTGCATTTGCGCGCACGCAGTTTGATCAAGCCATTTTGCATCTCGATAAAGCGGTTCGCCTAGAAGATGCTTTGCAGTATACCGAGCCAGCGGAGTTTCATTTTCCGCCACGCTTGGCATTGGGTGCGATGTTGTTAACGATTGGTAGAGCTGAAGAAGCGGAAACCGTTTATTGGGAAGACCTGAAACGCAACCGTGACAACGGTTGGGCGCTTTTTGGTTTAATGCAGGCATTAGCAGCACAAAACAAGCACGAGCGCGCAGCCATCGTTAAAACTAGATTTGAACACGCCTGGCAACGTGCCGATATAAAATTAACCAGTTCTCGATTCGGCCGCTAACTGTCATAACTCTGATCTTAAGCCAGCAAAAAACATTTTTTGCTGGCCTGGAACTTTGGATAGGCGTCAAAACAATTTTTCAGTCGTCTATCCTCAAAACCCTTCGTGCTTATTGGTGTTAAAACCAAAAACGTGCATTTTTAGCTATTCGGAAGTGGCATACTGGATAAAATAATCCCAAACCAGATCATCTCTTATCGTTTGATGGGAATATAAATAGATATTCTTTCTAAAATCCCTAGCTTGGCGCGGCGGTATCGTAATATAAACATTTTCTTTTTGTTCTGAAACTACCAAGCAATCACTATGTTGACCATCCCTGCAATCTTTAGCAATAACATTTAATAGCAAACCATTCAACGTATATCGCTCTGAATTATTGATGACACGGCCTGTCATTTCGTAGTCGTCGCTATTAGCTGATGGCTTAATCGATATATTCTGTAAAACCAGCTCAGCAGGAAGAATATTGCTTTTAATAGTGTTTTTGGCATATTCCTGATACTGCCAAACCAATAACCCCACTGTTATACCTACCAGTACCACAACTGCTGCAAACTTTCTAAAACGCGCCGACACGATAATCAGCACTAATAATAGAATTCCCAAAAACCATTTCATAACTGATCACCTCACTCCAAAATTAGATTGTTAGTCGCAGCATGCCCTCTCGATTGCGCAGAATAAAAGGCAAAAAATAGCTTATTACCACAAAATGATTAACAGGATAGGCTGCTACGATACTGACATGATTTTATCAATAAAAAAATCACTTTGATCATTCGTGCAAACATAATCTCTGAAGTAGCACGACATTTTAAAAAGGGAAATGACTATGAAAGCTATACACAAAACGTATCCATTCACCAAGTTTACAGTAACGTTGGCATTATGCGCTTCATTTTCCAATCCTGTCTCGGCAGGCATAGATCCTTTTATCGGCGAAATAAGCTATGTAGGATTTAACTATGCACCGGTGGGATGGGCCACCTGTGATGGTCAGGAAATGCCTATTAGTCAGAATGCAGCGTTATTTTCTTTAATAGGGACGACTTATGGTGGAAATGGCAATACAACTTTCAAGCTACCCGATATGCGCGGCAGGGTTCCCGTCCATAAAGGTCAACTCACAGGCGGAAGCAACTATTCCATGGGGCAAGTTGGCGGCAATGAAAATATCACATTATCTATCAACAACATGCCGGCACATACACATCCAGCAACCGCCATATCGACTTCGGCATCAACCGTGGATTCAAGTGCTAATGCAACCTCAACACTCAAAGCTGCTAACGTGACAGGGGATGCTACGGCTGCAGGAAATAACGCGATTGCTAATTCATCCGCGCCTCTTACTAAGACTTATTCTTCAACCACTGTACCGAATGTCAGCATGCACTCGGCTTCGATTCAAACTACATTAAACAATCTGAACATCGCGACTACCACTACCACTGCTGTCACAGTCGGCAATAGCGGAAATTCGCAACCATTCGCGATTCTGCAACCGTTTCTGGTGGTCAATTGCATCATTGCAACCGATGGTATTTTTCCATCACGTCCATAATTATTATTACTTTGAAGAAAAATTTTCTCAGATATTGATTCAAATTTCTGGTCAATGAAAAAATTTCTACACATGGTATTCGTTGTTGTCGTACTGTTGCCTGTCGTAACTCTTGCAACACAAACAAATGCTGATTCAATCATGAAAGCGGCTCAGCTAGCCTTGGTTGATGGCGATTATGAAAAAGCTTTTGTAAGTTATCAGACGGCCGTGCAACAACACAACAATCCACTGGCGCAATTCACCATAGGACTCTTTTATCAAAATGGCTGGGGCCGAGACCCCGACCCAATAATTGCATGCCAGTGGTTTGAAAAAGCCGCGCAGGGTGGCATTCCAACTGCGCAATATATGACCGGTATTTGTTTGGAACAAGGCAGCCATCGCCCAATAGATTATGCAGCGGCTGCCCACTGGTATCAAAAGGCTGCGCAAGCAGGTCAGCTTCACGCGTATTGTCAGCTCGGCAATCTCATGATGACGGGTAGAGGCGTTACCAAAGACCCCCACAAAGCACTAGCCTTATGCCGTCCGGCAGCATTACAAGGTTCCTTATCTGCACAACTTTGGATGGGAAAATTTTTTCTGCACGGTGATCCAGCCATTCAAAATTTGCAGGAAGCTTATCATTGGTTTGCAACTGCCGCACAAAACTATGCGCCTGAAGCATTTTTCTATTTGGGAATGATCATGCAGCAAGACACGTTAAAGGAACATAAGCCTGAAATCATCCAGCAAATGTTTGAACAGGCTGCCACTTTAAAGTTTGTACCGGCGTATTTTCAGGCAGGGAAACAATTCTATTCCGCACAATCCGATATGCACACGCACCAATTGACGGCGGAACATCTCGCCAAAGCCTATCTGTGGCTTTCAGCAGCTACGCAACGATCGGAAGATCGAAAAGAAGTCGCTGCAGCAAAAGAAATTTTACAGCAGATCCTGACCGTAATGCCCCAAACGTGGCGCGCTGATTTGGATATGAAAGTTTCACAGCATTTGCAAGAAAATTAAACCCCAAAAAGATAAAGGAATCCGCTCATGACAAACCAGTCAATGACACAATCGAAAAAAACTGTTTTGTTCATCGACGGTAACGTTACCGATTATCAAACACTGATTGCCGGCGTGATAACTGGAACAGAAGTTGTCATTCTGGATACCGAGCAAGATGGAATTCTGCAAATTACCGAGAAATTGAGCCAGTATCACGATATCGACAGCATTCATATTCTATCTCATGGCAGACAAGCCGAATTACAATTGGGCAACACGGCTCTTAATCTTTACACACTCAATATTTATCGATCAGCTATACAATCTTGGAATCTTGCACTCAACAATACCTCGGAAATTTTCTTATACGGTTGTAACATCGCAAAAGATCTGCTTGGCCAACTCTTTGTGCGGGAATTAGGAAATACCATTGCAACCAACATCGCCGCTTCGATGGATATTACCGGTGCCAAAGCTTTGGGTGGAAGTTGGACACTAGCATTTCGTCATGGTCAGATCAGCGATGATGCAATTTTTAACCAGTCTACGCTGGAATCTTATCCCGCTACCTTAGCGACTGAAACTATTTCATTTGCCGAAGACGAACTCAGCGGTGAACCATTGACCAGTTACACCAAAGCAACTACCGCTTATGGTAATTTAACCATCAAAGGTAGCAATTCCGGACTTGGTGTATCTTTTGCATCATTGAGTAGTCTAACCGCTCCCGCTGGTTTATACGACTCGCTTTCTCAACTGGGATCAAGTGTATCGGTCGGTATTGGCTTGAACGATGGCAGCAGTGGAGGCACAACAGGAACGTGGTTTGTCTTTGCCACTGTTAATGGCGGCGAATTCGATTTGGTTTCGTTGAAAATGACGGAAGCCAATGCTGTCTTTACTTCGATGCAAGCCATAGGTTTTCGCGATGGCACGCAAGTAGCCACACAAGCTCTGACACTCACCGGTGGCACAATCAACCAAACTGTCAATTTATCATCCGATTTTGACAATGTCGATGAAGTTCGAGTCCGGCAAACAACTCCTGGATTTTATGATTCAGGAACACCAGGTCAGGACGGCGTATTATTCGAAAATTTTGTTTTTCAACCCATCCCCGGCCCTACCATAACTTCGGCCACCTACGATGCCAGCAGCAACGCTCTGACCGTAACCGGCACCAATATGGTGGCCACCAGCGGTGCAACTAATGATGTCGATGTATCAAAACTAACACTGACCGGCCAAAGTGGTGCAACGTATACCTTGACATCATCAAATGTAGAAATAACATCTGCGACGAGCTTTACCGTTTCGTTGAATGCCACCGATCAACTTAACGTGGAAGGCTTATTGAACAAAAACGGCACCAGCTCGGTCGGTGGCACGACTTACAATCTGGCAGCGGCGGCCGATTGGAATCCAGCACAAAGCGGTAATGCGGATACCACGGGCAATGGCGTTACCGTCAGCAATGTACAAATGCCTGTGATTACTTCCGCCACGTACGATGCCAGCACCGGCGCACTGACCGTTACCGGCGCGAACCTGGTCAAAGCCAGCGGCGCAACCAACGATATCGATGCCTCGATGCTAACCTTTACCGGTGAAGGTGGTTCGACCTACACACTGACAGACTCGAGTGATGTCGAAATCACCTCCGGCACCGCATTCACCGTCACCTTGAGCAGTACCGACAAGGCCGCGATCAATCAGATTATTAACAAGAACGGCACCAGCTCAACCGGTGCCACCACTTATAATCTAGCTGCGGCGGATGATTGGAACACAGTCATCGGCAATGCAGATATTTCGGATACCACCGGCAACAGCATTACCGTCTCGAATGTCGCTGCGCCTACGATCACTTCCGCCACTTACGACGCCAGCAACGGTGCATTGGTAGTCACTGGCAGCGGCTTGCTGAAAGCCAGTGGTGCCACCAACGACATCGCCGCATCAAAATTCACGTTTACCGGCGAAGGCAGTGATACTTATACGCTAACCGATTCCCCCAATGTCGAGATCACTTCCGGTACCGCATTCACGATCACTTTGAGCAACACCGACAAAGCCGCTGTCAATCAGTTCATCAACAAAAACGGTACCAGTTCCACCGGCGGCACTACCTACAATCTGGCTGCGGCGGAAAACTGGGCTACCGGTGCGGATAGCGCCGTAACCGTGGCCGATACCACCGGTAACGGCATCACCGTTTCCAATGTCGCGGTACCAACGATGACATCGGCTACCTACGACGCCAACAACGGTAATTTGGTGGTCACTGGAACCGGATTATTGAATGCCAGCGGTGCCACCAACGATATTGATGCGTCCAAATTCACCTTCACCGGCGAAGGCGGCAGCACCTATACCCTGACCGATTCCAGCAATGTCGAGATCACTTCCGGCACGGCATTCGCGATCACACTGAGCAGCACCGACAAAGCCGCCGTCAATCAGATCATCAACAAAAACGGCACTTCCTCAACGAACGCAACCACCTACAATCTCGCCGCGGCCGAAGATTGGGCAGCCGGTGCAGACAGTGCCGTGACAGTTGCCGATACCACCGGCAACGGTATCACCGTCTCGAATGTCGCAGCACCAACGATCACATTCGCCGCTTATGATTACAGCAGTAATGTATTGACCGTTACCGGTTCTGGTTTTCTGCAAGCCAACGGTGCAAGCAACGATATCGACTTGTCCAAACTAACTTTCACCGGGGAAGGCGGCACGACCTACACGCTGACTACAGCAACTGATATAGAGATTACATCCGGCACGTCATTCTCAGTTACGCTCAGCGGCGCGGATCTAATCGCAGTGGAAACGCTACTGAACAAGAATGGCACAACTTCTGACAGTGGCACGAACTACAACTTAGCAGCAGCGGAGGATTGGGCGGCAGGCGCGGACAGCGCCGTTGTCGTCGCCGACACCACCGGCAACGGCATCACCGTCAGCAACTACGCCGCGCCCGCCATCACTTCCGCCACGTTTGATGCCAGCACCAACGTGCTGACGGTCAGCGGAACCAACTTCGTTGCCAACAGCGGTGCCACTAACGATGTCGACGTATCCTTGCTGACCATTAGCGGTGAAGGTGGCAGTTACAGCTTGTCATCATCGGATGTGGAAATCACCTCCAGTACCTCGTTCAGCATCACGTTGAACGCAACCGATCAACTAGCGGTACTGGGTTTATTGCACAAGAATGGCACGTCTTCTGCCAGCGCCACCACCTACAACATTGCCGCAGCGGAAGACTGGATGGCGGGAACCGCTGCTTCCACCGCCACCGCCGATTTGACCGGCAACGGCATTACCGTCAGCAATGTGCAGACGCCGGCGATCACGTCTGCCACTTACGATTCCGATACCGGCATTTTGGTTGTTACCGGTAGCAATTTTTTCAAAAAGACCGGCGCCAGCAACGATATTGACATTTCCACGCTGACATTGACCGGCGGTGTCGCCAACGCCACGTACACCATCACCAGTGCGTCGGATGTCGAGATCACTTCCAGCACATCGTTCAGTGTTACCTTATCGGGAGCGGATAAAACCGCTGTCGATGCTTTATTGGATCAATCCGGCGCCACGTCGTCCGGCGGTTCGACTTACAATCTGGCGGCTGCCGATAATTGGTTGAACGCAGCCAATCCTGCCACCGATATCAGCGATGCCGTCAATGCCGTCACGGTCTCGATAAATCCGCGCATCACTTCGGCCACTTACGATGCCTCGTCCGGTGCCTTAGTCGTCACTGCAACCAATCTGCAAGCCAATGGCGGCGGCGCCGATATCGATGCATCACTATTCACCATTACCGGTGAAGGAAGCAACACGTATACCCTGACCGACACCGCCGATGCTGAAATCTCTTCCAGTACAGCTTTCACACTTACGTTGAGCGCCACCGATAAAGCCGCGATTAATCAAATCATCAACAAGAATGGTACCAGTTCCACCAGCAACACAACATACAACTTAGCCGCAGCCGATGACTGGAACACCAATGCCACCAGCGGCGATACCGCGGATGCTACCGGCAACGGCATTACTGCATCGAATGTAGCCGCGCCAACGATTACTTCTGCCAATTACGATGCCAGCACCGGTGCATTGATTGTCACCGGTAGCGGCCTTTTCAAAGTTAGTGGCGCGACCAACGATATCGATGTATCAAAATTTACTTTCACTGGCGAAGGTGGCGAGACCTACACGCTGACCGATTCCGCGGACGTGGAAATCACATCCGGCACCGCATTTACGATCACACTGAGCAGCACCGACAAAGCCGCCGTCAATGCGATCACCAACAAGAACGGCACCAGTTCCACCGATGGCACCACCTACAACCTGGCTGCTGCAGAAGATTGGGCAGCGGGTGCCGAGGCTGCGGAGAATGTCGTGGACGCCACCGGCAACGGTATTACCGTCTCCAATGTTGCCGTCCCCAGTATTACATCAGCCACCTATAACGCCAGCAGCGGAGCACTGGCAGTAACGGGAAGCGGTTTCTTAAAAGCCAGTGGCGCAACCAATGATATCGACGCCTCAAAGCTAACATTTACCGGAGAAGCAGGCGCAACCTACACATTGACTAATTCCAACGATGTTGAAATCACTTCCGCCACATCGTTCACCATCACCCTGAGTGCAATAGATAAAACTGCCGTCAATCTGCTGTTAAATAAAACAGGTACAGCATCCACTGATGCCACCACCTATAATTTGGCTGCTGCAGAAGACTGGATAACCGGTGCCGATGCCAGTGTCAATGTCGCCGATCTCGTGGGAAATGGCATTACAGCAACCATTGCAAGCTCCTCATCCGGGACAAGCGGAAACGGCAATTCATCTTCAACATCGACAGTTATTGATGGTGTAACTGCAAGTACTCTTAAGCAATCAAATGGCACGATTGTCACGACCGTTGCGCCAATTAGCAGCAATCGTCAAGATGATCCCGCAAGCTTATTCAGAGCTTATGCTGACATTCCTGTAAAAAATTCCAATGGAAATACTTTACTCACAATTAGCCTGCCCGTTGATACCGGTTTAAATATTTCAAGCAAACAATCGCTGAACCTGCACGCTGCAACGAATGATGTTATTCAGCGTATCGAGCAAACAGTTGAAGCAGACAATCAATCCACTGAAGGAATTATTAATCAAGTCAAAGAATTTATTTCAACATTGGCTGTTGATCAGCATGTCACGACACAGGTTGTTACCCCATCCGTAGCAAAAAATCAGGCTCCTGACATGCCAATCGTCATTACAGGCTCAGCCATAGAAAATAATGAGCCATTACTGCTGATTATTGATGCCCGCAGTCTGCCAACCGGAACTATCATTCAATTGGATCATGTTGCGTTTGCTTCAATCATTGGTGCTACACGAGTAATCGGTGGTAGTGGCGAGAATTTTGTTGTCGGTGATCATCAACAGCAATTTATTGTACTCGGTGCTGGCAATGATACGCTGTCCGGCGGCGGTGGCGCCGATACGGTAGGCAGCCTCAGCGGCAGTGATCAAATTTCCGGAGATGACGGTGATGACACGATTTACGGCGGCACTGGCAACGATCAATTGAACGGTGGTGCAGGAAACGATCAACTCAATGGCGGTAGCGGATTTGACAGTGCAATACAAGCCGGTGAGCTAACCGGCTATCAGATAGTAACCGATGGCAATGCCATTACGCTCACACACTCTGATGGCACAGCGGATACGTTTACCGATGTTGAACTGATTCATTTTACCAATGGCTCCGGTTTGGCTATAGCCTACTCCAGCGTCGAGGCTGTCGCGCACTATCTGGTAAGAACCTGGTTGCAACGCGATTTAACGGCTGTTGAAGGGGATGCCGTGCAAAACTGGCAGGGTGCCGGTAGCAATGATATTTTGGCAGCTTTTCGTAACCTGCCTGAAGCCATTGGATTGCTAAATAAAAGCAACGATGAATTGTTGGCAGGTATGGAAACCGATAGCAGTATTATTCAAATCAATGCTGTCCGTGAAATTGTTGCGGGTGATAGCGACAATGAAGGCTATTTGCCTTTAGGATTAGCACTTAAAGCCGATGGTGGTGCAGGCTACGATGTGCTGCATATGCCAGGCAAGCGCGGCGATAGTCATCTAGAATTTGTCAATGACTATTTGGAACTGACGCAGTTAAGCACGGGCTCCATGCTAAACCTCAAAAATGCTGAAATCATTGCATTTGATAGTGGCGAAACAGTAGCGATTGCTCATAACCCGATTGAAAGCACTATGGCACGGTTGTTCCATAGCTTTTTTAACCGTGACATTACTCCTGCCGAATGGCGGTTAGGCCAGCAAGCTCTAGAAGGGCAAATGGACCCGGAAAAAATCCTGGAATGGTTTGAACAATCAGCGAGTTTAGGTGAATTATCCGATCTGGATTATATTCAAACCATCTATAACCGGACACTCGGGCGTTCTGCCGATGGGGCGGAACTAACGCTGCAATTATTCCGATTAGACGGCGATCAGGTTGACCGTAAATGGCTGGCTGCGGAAATTGCACAAACTCCGGAAGCGGAAGTTTACCTACTTGGCAGCGTTATGCTGCAACAAGCGTGGATATAAAACATCTCACTGCAAGACATTCTAGTTCTGTAAATCGCGATAACCCTATAGCCATCGGGCATCGATGATAAAATCCGCCATACAATATAACTGCCCTATACAGCAAAGGAATCTGCACGTGCTTCACGCTTTGGTTAACTCATTCTTTCGAATATTCCAATTTTTTTTCTGCTCATTCTTTCTCTCTAATCCAGTGTTTTCTCATGTTTTTGCTGTAGAAACTCTGGCATTGGAACAACAGCTTTTGCAACCGGATTCGCTTAAATTAAAGAAGACCGATCTTGCAGAATTGCAGCGGTTATATACAACACGTCGTTTTCAACCCATCTGGATGACAGCAGAACCGGAATCGGCGTTACTGACCGCAGCGATTGACTTCATTGCCAGCGCCGAAACAGAAGGCTTGGATAGCCGCGACTACCGGTTAGTACAATTGCGCCAATTGCAACAGCAAGCCAGTCAATTTTTACCGGCGGCAATTGAATTGGAATTATTGACCAGCCATGCCGTACTCATGCTCGCGCGCGACTTAACACGGGGACGATTCCAAGCCAGTCTGGCTGATCCAGACTGGCATATTCCGCAAGCAACCTTTGATACAGTCGCATTCTTGCAAAAAGCGATCGAGACTGATCAACTGCCGCAATCGCTTCATGATTTATCACCGCAAAAGCATAACTATCAATTACTCAAGCAAGCCTTGATCCGTTACCAGAGCCTTATGCACAATCATGCCAATTGGGATTCTATTCCTGCCACGAAGACCGTACATCCGGGCGAAGCGGATGCGATCATCCCTTTGATTCGCCAGCGTATAGCTCAGACTTATGACATTGACGGAAATGCGGTATACCATTTAGCGCCCAGCACTAGCCCGCAATACGATGCTGCGCTGGAAACCGCTATCAAAGCGTTTCAGAACCAGCACGGCTTAATCGCAGACGGCGTCATTGGAAAAAATACTATCCGCGCATTGAACATCCCGCTCGAATGGAAAATACGCCAGCTACGCATCAACATGGAGCGCTTGCGTTGGCTCCCTGCAGATTTGGGTAAGCGTTATGTATTGGTCAATACGGCCGGTTTTAGACTCACCGCTATCAAACAAGATGACCTTCCGCTCAGTATGCGGATTATTGTCGGCCGTGACTATCGCTCAACACCCAGCTTTAATGGCGCGCTCTCACACATGGTCTTGAATCCGTACTGGACGGTGCCCGTTAGTATTGCAACCAAAGATTTATTGCCAAAACAGCAAAAAAATCCGGATTATTTCACTTCTAACGGCTTTAAAATTTATTCCGGCCATAACCGCACTCTCGAATCCATTAGTCCTGACACAATCGATTGGCACGCTATTAAAAAAGGGTTTCCTTACGTATTACGCCAGGACCCGGGAATGCACAATGCATTGGGCCGGATCAAGTTCATGTTTTCCAATCCCTTTAATATTTATTTGCACGACACACCTTCCAAGTCATTGTTTCAGAAAGATATACGCACTTTTAGTTCCGGCTGTATCCGTCTGGAAAAACCTTTGGAATTAGCCGCTTTCCTACTGGGTGAGCAAACTCTATCAGATAAATTTCTTATCGATATGGATAGCGGCAAAACAAAAACCGTGCATTTACCTAGACAAACGCCC
The DNA here is from genome assembly GCA_024281995.1 of Nitrosomonas sp. Lineage (GTDB taxonomy): Bacteria > Pseudomonadota > Gammaproteobacteria > Burkholderiales > Nitrosomonadaceae > Nitrosomonas. The sequence continues at coordinate 10,008 of JAMWZW010000011.1, read as the reverse complement.
ATCTACTTGGTGTATAGTACGGCCTGGGTTGACGAACAAAGTCAAATTCATTTTTCACCCGATATTTATCGCCGAGATTTACGTGCATTGCAATATGCCGGCTGGTAGTTGTTCTTTACCAATACTCATAAATTTTTCCGGAGAAAAAATACGATGCTGATACAAAAGTTTTTGAATCGAAACAATTTATCAGAAACCAAACTGGCGCATAGCCGCCGCCAATTTTTAAAAACAGGATTAAGCGCGTGCACGTTATTAGCATTACCGCTTGCGACAACTGCCCATGCAGCAGTCACCAAAAAACGCCCTTACGAAAAGAAACTAAGTTTTCTTAATTTGCATACTGGCGAACGTGTCCGCCAGGTTTATTGGGCCAATGGACGCTATATCCCTGGGGCACTACGAGAAATCAATCACGTATTGCGTGACCATCGTACTGGTGATCGTTATGCCATCGATCCGGAATTATTCGATATTCTGCATCTTTTGCAACGCAAAATGGGTACAAGTCAGGAATTTCATGTCATTTCGGCCTATCGTTCGCCCGCATCCAATCAAATGCTGGCAGCACAAAGCGGGGGCGTTGCAAAAAATAGCTTACATACCCACGGGAAAGCCATCGATATTCGCTTACCGGGCCGTAGACTTTCTGATCTTCGTGCTGCCGCGATGTCACTGCAGACTGGCGGTATAGGCTATTACCCCGCTTCCAATTTTGTTCATTTAGACACAGGGAATTTCCGCTTTTGGGGTGGATAAAAAACCTTTTGATCAAATCTTCTAAGGAAACACCGATTTGTTTAAAAGTAATCAAAGAGATCAACGTGCGTCTGGCTGATTAAGGATTATATCTTCGTGGAGCAAGCCCGATCATTGAGGCCACATGAATTGCCACTTTCTCTTCTAGCAAAAACAGGAAAGGAGCGCGCGATGCCGAAATGCGTAAACCTCAGAAGAGCAATGGCACTTTGATATGAAGGTACAAATATTGATCGGGATCAATACTGAGATTGAAAAGCACTCTGTGTCACCCTGAGTGCTGTCTCGTACACCAAAACGATCTGCTACTGCACTATTGTAGCAAAAAGGAATATTTTATCGCTCATATGCCAATACCGGCGCAAGCCATCGTTCCGCTTCTTCCAGTGTCCAACCTTTGCGCTTGGCATAATCCTCGACTTGGTCTTTACCGATTTTTCCTACGGCAAAGAAAGTGGATTCGGGATGTGAAAAATAAAAACCTGAAACCGCTGCGGTGGGCACCATAGCAAATGATTCTGTAATGACAATTCCGGCATTCTCTGTAGCACTTAACACAGCAAATAACGAACCTTTTTCAGTATGATCTGGACAAGCGGGATAGCCTGGCGCAGGGCGGATACCACGATATTCTTCGTTGATCAATTGTTCGTTAGTAAGCGTCTCGTCTTTGGCGTAACCCCAGAATTCGCGTCGTACGCGCGCATGCATATGCTCGGCAAAACCTTCTGCCAAGCGATCGGCGAGCGCTTTGAGGACAATGGCACTGTAATCATCGTTGGCTTCCTCAAACGATTTGATACGTTCATCAATACCAAATCCAGCACCTACAGCGAATAGACCGATGGTATCTGGGATACCGGTTTCTTTCGGGGCAACAAAATCGGACAAGCAGCGGTTTGGTTTCCCGGAAGGCTTCTGATCTTGCTGACGCAGGCAATGATAAGTCATTGCGAGCTTGCTACGCGTTTGATCAGTGTAGATTTCGATGTCATCACCTACAGAATTCGCTGGAAATAAACCGATCACCGCGTTAGCACTTAACCATTTCTGCTCGACAATTTTCTTTAGCATCACCTGTGCATCACGAAATAATTGACTGGCCGTTTCTCCTACCACTTCATCCTTTAAAATATCCGGGTATCGCCCAGCAAGTTCCCAAGCTTGAAAGAAAGGCGTCCAGTCGACATAAGGAACAATCTTTTCCAGGGGATAATTATTCAACGTACGAATACCAATCAATTCAGGTTGATGCGGTTGGTAATTCTCCCAGTCGGTTTTGAATGCATTAACACGTGCTTCTGCAAGGGTAAGTAATTTCGCAGGACCTTTCTTGTTTTTATGCTGATTGCGCACTTTCTCATATTCATCCTTAATTTCCTGAATATAACTTGCCTGTAAATCCTGTGATAACAAATTACTGCATACCCCCACTGCTCGGCTCGCATCGGGTACCCACACTGTTGATCCTTCATAATGTGGTGCAATTTTGACAGCAGTATGCACACGGGAAGTTGTTGCTCCGCCAATCAGCAATGGAATGGTAAATCCTTCGCGTTGCATCTCCTTAGCGACGTGCGCCATTTCTTCCAGTGATGGCGTAATCAATCCTGACAGACCAATAATATCGGCTTTCTCACGTCGAGCCATATCAAGAATTTGTGCACTTGGTACCATAACACCCATATTAATGACTTCATAATTGTTACATTGCAGTACCACTGTAACGATATTTTTTCCGATATCGTGAACATCGCCTTTAACCGTAGCGATGACGATCTTTCCTTTAGGTTTGCTATCCCCTGATAATTTTTTTTCAGCTTCAATGAACGGCAATAAATGTGCCACAGCTTGTTTCATCACACGCGCCGATTTGACCACTTGTGGTAAAAACATCTTACCGGCACCAAATAAATCGCCGACTACACTCATACCTTCCATCAAAGGCCCTTCGATAACCTGAATCGGGCGCCCCCCTTGCTTTTCAATTTCAACCCGTGCCGCTTCGGTATCTTCCACGATATACGCGGAAATACCCTTCACCAAAGCATGCGTTAAACGCTGTTGCAGTGGTTCATCACGCCACGCCAGATCTTCGATTTGTTCTTTCTTTTGTCCTTTGAAGTTTTCGGCAAATTCGACCAACCGCTCGGTGGCATCTGCACGCCGATTCAAAATAACATCTTCCACTTTCTCGAGTAATTCAGCGGGAATATCCGAGTACACGCCCAATTGCCCGGCATTGACAATACCCATTGTCATACCGGCTTTAATTGCGTGGTATAAAAAAGCGGTATGAATTGCTTCACGAATCGGTTCATTACCACGGAAAGAAAAAGATACATTAGATACCCCGCCACTCACTTTAGCATACGGCAAAGCTTGTTTGATGATACGGGTGGCCTCGATAAAATCGACACCGTAATTATTATGTTCTTCAATTCCTGTAGCAATTGCAAAAATATTCGGATCAAAAATAATATCTTCCGGCGGAAAACCCATGGCAACAAGCAAATGATAGCTGCGCGTGCAAATTTGTACTTTACGTTGCAAGGTATCAGCCTGACCCTGTTCATCAAACGCCATCACGATTACCGCTGCGCCATAACGACGCGCTAATTTGGCATGGTGAATAAATTCGGCCTCACCTTCTTTCATGCTAATCGAATTGATGATCGATTTGCCCTGCACACACTTCAAGCCTGCCTCAATTACAGTCCACTTACTGGAATCCAGCATGATGGGAACTTTGCAGATATCCGGCTCAGCAGCCACTAGATTAAGAAAAGTCACCATAGCTTTTTGCGAATCAAGCATCGCTTCGTCCATGTTGATATCGATAATCTGCGCGCCATTTTCAACCTGACTACGTGCTACATTCAGTGCTTCGGCAAAGTCGCCATTGAGAATTAACCGGGCAAATGCTCTGGAACCAGTGACATTGGTACGCTCACCGACATTGACGAACAATGAATCATCACCGATGTTTAATGGTTCCAATCCGGACAAACGTAGTTTCTTTGGGATGTCCGGTATTTTACGTGGCGCGATATCGGCCACGGCATGTGCAATCGCTTTGATATGAGCCGGTGTAGTACCGCAGCAGCCACCTACAATATTGACAAACCCAGCTTGAGCGAAGCCTTTGATCTGATTCGCGGTATATTCCGGTGACTCGTCGTAACCCGTTTCAGATAAAGGATTCGGCAAACCTGCATTGGGGTGAACACTGGTATACACATTCGCGACACCGGCCAATTCTTCGATATAAGGCCGCATTAATTCCGCACCTAGTGCGCAATTGATACCGACCGACAACGGCTGGGTATGACTCACAGAATTCCAGAATGCTTCAGGTGTCTGTCCGGACAAGGTGCGGCCGGATGCATCAGTAATGGTGACAGAAATCATGATCGGCAGTCGGATGCCATGATTTTCAAAGTATTGATCAATAGCAAAAAGCGCTGCTTTAGCATTGAGCGAGTCGAAGATGGTTTCGACCAATAGGATATCAACACCGCCATCGACCAAGCCACGGATCGATTCAGTATAATCCACGACCAATTGATCATAGGTAATACCACGAAAACCCGGATCGTTGACATCTGGAGAAATCGATGCTGTTTTAGTAGTAGGGCCAATCACTCCGGCTACAAAGCGCGGCTTTTCCGGCATCTTTTCTTCAAAATTTTGCGCCGCATCGCGCGCCAACTTTGCAGCCGCAAAATTCAACTCATACACTAAATCCTGCATATGATAATCAGCCATCGAAACCGCATTGGAATTGAATGTATTGGTTTCGACAATATCCGCCCCTGCTTCCAAGTAGCCGGCATGAATGGCATGGATGATGTCCGGTTGCGTCAGTGTCAGCAAGTCATTATTGCCTCTTAAATCGTGTGGAAAATCGGCAAAACGTTGACCGCGGAAATCCGCTTCCGTGAGTTTATAAGTCTGAATCATTGTGCCCATCGCACCATCCAGAATTAGAATACGTTGTGCAAAAAAACTTTCCAATAATGCAGTGCGGGATTCTCTAGTCATGGATTTGAATATGCTGGAAGTAGGAAAATAGATATTATAACTTAAATCATAGCGTGGATAAGTGAAGCACTACCCACGCTCTATCACACACATAGGTAGTATTAGCTATTACCCTTAAAGACAATGATAGGCTGCAAATCTTTCACCAATCCTATAATTCTTCATCCATTTTATGGATAAAGTAGCCGCAAATGATAGCCGGACGCATCGAGTTCGCTGCTTTCAAAATTCACGTGAATTTCAATTTCCTGCTGCGATTCAATAAATGTTTGTGCACTGTCTTTCTCGCGCAAATAATCTTGGGCGGTAAAGATGCGACTGGCAACTAATTCATCCTGATCATCGAGCAAATTAAGCTGTAATGCCGGCAGTTCTTGCGGAAAAGGCGCATGATTGCGAATGGTCGCTGACAAAGTCGTGACTTCCGGTTGCCGCTGGCTATCTTTTTGCAAATCCGATGCCTCAATTCCCAATTGCTTGATATCTTGAGAGTAAGGCACTGTGCAACCGAATATTTTACAATATTGATCTATAAAAGATCTGGTTCCTGGCGTGATTGCAGACAATTCAGTACGATAGATATAAATTCCTTGCACAATCAGCATCAATAGAAAGAAAATATTAGCTGCCAACCAAAGGGCTTGAGACCGTTGTTGGCGTATTTCGTTTTCATCGAATAAGAGTTGCTGCTGCGATGTTTCAGCAGCTAAAGCACCTTGATTGGAAATGTCTGAAGAATCCGGAGGATTACTCAAATTTTCTATAACTACTGGATTTTCTTCGGCGACAAGGTTGTCTTCAATTATGCGACTTTCTTCTACGCTCCCGATTTCAGGTTCATCAATCGGCGGTGATTGCAATTGCAATTGCAATTGCGAAGAGTTTTCAATGGCGGATTCATTAACTGTAATGAGTGTAGCAAAGCCATTGAAAATCCGCTGACAATAGCCACAACGCACATCTCCGCCATGTGCTTGCAGCTGAGCCGCAGTGACACGGAAAGTCGTACCGCAGCCAGAACAGAGAGTCACTAACGCCATGTACCGTTCCCTGTATTAGATGGTATTGTATGGACAAACAGCGAATTAGATATTGAATTATTAACTTTATATCGAGATCTTAAGCGGTGATTATTTCACCTTTTAATCCCCGTTAACAATACCCAGCCTTCCTTTAGAGCAGCAATATCCATATCAAACCACTGCTGATAAGCAATCTTGACTTCATTAGCTTGCTCTTCAAGAATGCCGGATAATACGATACGGCCTTTGTGTAGAACGGATTGTTCTAGCAAAGGTGCAAGTATAATCAAAGGATTTGCTAAAATATTGGCGACGACCACATCTGCCTGCTGTGTGATCTGAAAGTCCATTCCGGCGGCATCTTGTGCCGTTACAAAAGTATATTTTGTAGTTTCACACTGGTTGCGTAATGCATTTTCTTTACTGGCTTTGATGGCCTGGGAATCAATATCAATGCCGATTACTTGGCTTGCACCCAGCTTTAACGCAGCTATAGCCAAAATACCCGAACCACAGCCATAATCAACCACTCTGCACCCGCTTTGTAAATTCCTGTCCATCCAGAGCAGGCACAACTGCGTGGTAGGATGACTACCTGTACCAAAGGCTAATCCGGGATCTAAGATCAAATTGATAGCCGCTGGATCAGGTAATTGGTGCCAGGTAGGAACAATCCACAAACGCGGCGATATTTGGATCGGATCAAATTGTGATTGAGTCAGGCGAACCCAATCCTGCTCTTCCACATGCTCCACACGGTAATTTGGCAAACGGTCCAGTTGCGCAATATGCGCAGCATTGCGCACTATTTCATCACTATTTACACCTTGATTAAACAATGCAGAAACTTCTGCATTTCGCCAAATTTCTCCGCTAAGCTCTCCAGGTTCATCGAACAACATCTGCTCATCTTGCGTATCGGCAGCAGCATCGTGAATATCAACTGACAACGCACCCTGCTCCATCAGTGCATCGCTCAATGGCTCCGCATACGCAGCAGCAACTTGGATAATCAGCGTAACCCAGGACATGTAGAATTACTATCCGCAAGACTGAGTAACAACAATTACTTGTTGATCACTCCGTTTTATTGTGCAGAGCAAGCTTCTGTTCCAAATAATGAATCGCGACCCCGCCGCGTAAAAAGGATGCATCAGTCAGCAAATCACGGTGTAGCGGAATATTGGTTTTAATGCCAGTAACAACCATTTCAGATAAAGCAATGCGCATACGTGCAATGGCCTGTTCACGTGTATCGCCGAAAGTAATGATCTTACCGATCATGGAATCATAATACGGAGGTACCATGTAATTATGATAAACATGAGAATCGACCCGCACACCAGGGCCGCCTGGCGCATGATACTGTGTAATACGCCCGGCAGAAGGTGTCAGCTTATAAGCATCCTCAGCATTAATGCGGCACTCGATCGCATGTCCTTTGATAACCACGTCCTTCTGATCAATAGACAGTTTATGACCGGCAGCGACATTGATTTGTGCTTGCACTAGATCAATGCCAGTAATGGCTTCCGTCACAGGATGTTCGACCTGTAAACGAGTGTTCATTTCAATAAAATAGAATTCGTTGTTTTCAAATAGAAATTCAAATGTACCCACACCGCGATATTTAATGCGTCGGCAAGCATCGGCACAGCGTTCGCCAATTTTATTGCGTAATTTTTCAGAGATCCCCGGAGCTGGTGCTTCTTCAAGGATTTTTTGGTGACGACGCTGCAGTGAGCAGTCTCTCTCACCCAAATGAACTGCGTTACCATGTTCGTCAATCAGTAATTGAAATTCGATATGTCTCGGATTTTCCAAATATTTTTCTGCATACACGATAGGATTACCAAATGCTGCTTGCGCTTCATTTCGTGTCATGATTACTGCGTTGGATAGCGCAGCTTCGGTGTGCACCACGCGCATGCCGCGACCGCCACCTCCACCGGCAGCTTTGATGATGACAGGATAGCCAATCTCCCGCACAATTTTTTTTACTTCATCTATATTTTCCGGCAACGCACCGTCCGAGCCTGGCACGCAAGGTACACCGGCTTTTTTCATAGCGTTTTTTGCGCTGACTTTATCACCCATCAAACGAATTGTTTCTGGTCGCGGACCGATAAACACAAAGCCGCTCTTTTCAACGCGTTCAGCAAAATCCGCATTCTCTGATAAAAATCCGTATCCTGGATGAATAGCTTCAGAATCGGTAACTTCTGCAGCACTAATAATCGCCGGAATGTTGAGATAACTCTGCGCCACTGGTGCAGGACCAATGCACACCGATTCATCGGCTAACTTAACGTATTTTGCTTCTGCATCCGCTTCCGAGTGCACGGCCACTGTTTTAATGCCCATTGCACGGCAAGCTCGCTGAATCCGCAAGGCAATTTCACCACGGTTTGCTATCAAAATTTTTTCAAACATAGCTTTTGATCACAATCAAGATCATCATTCGATGATGAACAATGGCTCGCCATATTCAACCGGCTGCCCATTCTCAAGCAAAATCGCTTTGATAACACCATTTTTATCGGCTTCAATTTCATTGAGCAATTTCATAGCTTCGATAATACACAGCGTATCACCTGCTTTGACACTTTGCCCCACTTCAACAAAAGGACTAGCTCCCGGAGAAGCCGACCGGTAAAATGTGCCAACCATGGGAGATTTAACGACATGACCATCCGGCACTACATTTTTTTGCGCAGCCACAATGTCGGAAGTCTTATCAGCCTCGGAAACCGGTGCCGGTACCTGTTGTTGCACAGGCGGCATCATCGTCGTCATGGCGGGCGGCATAAATGCGTAATTCTGCATACCAGAGCCAGATTTACTGATGCGGACCTTTTCTTCACCTTCAGTAATTTCTAACTCTGCAATGCTTGATTCTTCAACCAATTCAATGAGTTTTTTAAGTTTTCTCAAATCCATGACTAATCTCCCGAGATACTGTCTCGCTTCAAGGTAGTTTATATATACGAAAAAGTACTAGTAATAAGTGCAAACACAGAATTAAATTTCATTCATTGAAATTAATTATTCATAGTTCAATTTTCGATCGTAAGGATGCCATCGCATATTCGAGCGCCAATTCATATCCTTTGATACCTAGACCACTAATAATACCAATCGCAATATCCGAAAAATAAGATCTCTGGCGAAAAGATTCGCGAGCATAAATATTTGATAAATGCACTTCGATAAAAGGCAGCCTTGTTGCAGCAAGCGCATCACGTAAAGCAATGCTGGTATGAGTATAAGCAGCGGGATTGATAATAATAAAGTTCGTCCCATCGCTCATCGCATGCTGAATTCTTTCAATCAAAGCTGACTCTGCATTACTTTGAAAAAAATCGAGTGTAATGCCAGCATCTCCAGCTAACTTGTCCAAATTTCTGTTAATATCCAGTAGCGTTGAACTACCATAAATTTCCGGTTCCCGCATTCCCAACAAATTTAAATTGGGACCATGAACAATCAAGATATTTTTGCAACACACACTTTCTGAATTCATGGTGGAATTATGGACTGTTACACTAAAAATGTACAGATTTTTGACGAAATTAGCAGAAGTTAACCGAAAGTTGTTGAGAAAATATTGAATTTCGTCACACAAAAAAAAATATCGCAACCATTTAAAACTAGCTGATCTCTCAACTATAATTAATTGAAATTAGCTCATGTTCGTTATCGTTTGCCCGCAGCTCTTCAACCATCTATAATTACGCGCCTGAATAAAATCTATGCTGTTGTAGCTCAGTTGGTAGAGCAACTGATTCGTAATCAGTAGGTCGGAGGTTCGACTCCTCTCAACAGCACCAATAAACAACGACTTAGAAACATAACCGAACCGCTTTTACTTCGATTGTGCCAAATTTGTGCCATTGAGCACACCATCCAAGACCCGAGCATGTTGAGCAAATTGCTCAGGTGCTAAGTGAGCATACCGCCTCACCATCTCAGCAGATTCCCATGCCCCCATTTCTTGAATGACATTGAGCGGTACGCCATTCTGAGTTAGCCAGCTTGCCCAGGTATGGCGTAAGTCATGCCAGCGAAAATCTTCAATACCGGCACGTTTTAACGCCTTATACCAAGCTTTTGTATTCACTTGCGTGATTGGCTTGCCTTTGTAACTAAATACTGATCTTGGGTGCTTGCCAATCTGCTTAGT
>JAMWZW010000010.1 GCA_024281995.1 Nitrosomonas sp. | reverse complement strand
TATCAGCAGTTTGCGGTGACAGTAGCTGTCGCTGGTGTTATTTCCGGCATTGTTGCTTTAACACTGACACCCACACTTTGTGCAACTTTACTTAGATCCACACATCAGCATTCCATTTTCTTCAATTGGTTTAATCATTACTTTGAATACGTGCGAAAAATATATGTCGCTATGGTCGACTTAAGTTTACGCCACGCGCTCAGAAGCGCACTGATTTTTGTGGTAATCATTATTACTCTAATTTATTTAGTAAGAAATATTCCCGACAGTTTCGTGCCTCCCGAAGATCAAGGCTATGTTATTGCAGCGATTATATTGCCCGATGGTGCGACACTGGCCAGAACTACCAAAACCGCCAATGCAATCAATGCTGAAATCGCCAAAGAACCCGCAGTCATTTATCAATTCGCTGTCAATGGATTGGATTTCATTGGCGGCGGCAATAAAACGAATGTTTCAACCATGTTTATCCGCATGAAAGACTGGTCAGAACGCACTATAACGGCTAGCGACATTGTAAGTAAGGTATTTATGGTCGGTGCACAGCAACCGGATGGCATGGCGATAGCATTCAATCCTCCGGCAATACGTGGGCTAGGCAATACAGGTGGCTTCGAATTTTATGTACAAAGCCGCACAAATCCAGACACAGCACAATTAACAAGTGTGGTTAATGAGTTTATGCAAGCACTGAAGCAAGAACCTAAGCTGGCTACTGTGAATACTTTCCTGCGTTCATCAGTGCCACAATATTTCGTTGAAGTTGATGGGGCAAAAGCCATTTCTCAAGGGGTTTCTATTGCTGATATTTACACGACATTGCAAAGTACCATGGGATCCCTGTATGTCAATGATTTCAACCGTTCCGGCCGGACTTACCGGGTTCAGCTACAAGCCGACGCCGCTTATCGAATGAGGGCGGATGATTTGGGAAAAGTTTACGTTCGCTCAGAGTCCGGCTTAATGATCCCATTATCCGCTTTGAGTAAGGTAAAACATATTGTAGGTGCTGAGCAATTGGAGAGATTCAATGGCTTGTTGTCGGCAAAAATCGTTGGCAGCAGTGCTAGCGGTGTCAGTTCCGGGCAAGCCATTGCATTGGTTGAAAGCATTGCAGCTAGATTGTTACCGGAAGGCTATCAAATTGCTTGGACTGGTACTGCATTCCAAGAAAAGAAAATGGGCTCAGCGGCGATTTTTGCATTCAGCCTGGCTGTAGTAATGGTTTTTTTAATCCTCGCGGCACAATTTGAAACTTGGGCATTACCACTTGCCGTTATTATGGCGATTCCTTTCGCAATGCTAGGCGCATTAATTGCAATTCTGCTACGCGATATGCCCAATGATGTTTATTTTCAAATTGGTATGGTGACACTCATTGGATTGACTGCAAAGAATGCAATTTTGCTGGTTGAATTTGCCAATCAAAAAATGAAAGAGGGTGTCGGAGTTACGCAAGCGGCCATTCAATCTGCGCAATTGCGTTTCCGGCCTATCGTGATGACTTCGATGGCATTTATTTTAGGTGTTGTTCCGCTGGTACTGGCCACTGGCGCCGGTTCCGCAGCTCGACAATCAATGGGAACGGGTGTTTTTGGCGGTATGATCATGGCAACGACAATTGCAACAATTTTTGTACCCTTGTTTTTCTCCTGGTTCGTCAAAAAACACGCTTCATCCTTAATCCGGAACAAGTAAGCTCCTGCACAGTCAATCCAATCGCCGCCTTGAGCGGCTATTAACGCATCAAATCAGCTAATGCTCGAGGCTTAATCCGTTAATCAGTGAAAGAATTCGGCTACAATTACGCTTATGAATTTAAGTAAAACGAAAGTACTTCAGCCCGTCCAGGAAAAACTAGGAAATACCAACATCATTCTGGTAGGTATGATGGGGGCAGGAAAAACAACCATTGGCAAAAGCTTGGCACAAATGTTAGCTAAGGAATTTGTCGATTCCGATCATGAAATTCAGGAACGCACAGGAGTCAAGATTCCGGTAATTTTTGAAATTGAAGGAGAGGCAGGTTTTCGCAAACGCGAATCTGAGGTGCTAATAGAACTAGTCAAAAAGAATAATATTGTTTTGGCTACCGGTGGCGGGGCCGTTTTGAGTCAAGAAAATCGTCAACTACTTAGAGAAAATGGTATCGTCATTTATTTGCGCGCTTCGATCAGCGATCTTTATCGGCGCACTCGTCACGATAAAAACAGACCATTACTAAAATCACAAAATTTATATGCACGATTGAATGAGCTTTATATCCAACGGGATGCCTATTATCGTGAAACTGCCCACATCATCATCGATAGTGGAAAGCAAGGCGTACGCCAATTGATACAAAAACTGATTAATAAACTAAATTCTATTAATCCCGATTCCATCAAACAAGCTAATCATTCAAATATTATGCAAACCATTTCAGTTGATTTCACTCCTTCATCAGACAAGCGCAGCTACCCGATACACATCGGATATGGAATTCTCGATCAAATTGATTTGATCTTATCGTGCTTGCCTCAAAAAAGAGTAGCGATCGTCAGCAATACAACCGTTGCACCGCTGTATTTGGAAAAATTACGCGAAGCCTTGGAGAAACACGCAGTAACGTCTGTACCTATTATTATTCCAGACGGTGAAGCACATAAAAATTGGGAAACTTTAAATCTCATTTTTGATGCATTGCTTAAAAATCATTGCGAAAGAAATACCACGATATTAGCCCTGGGTGGCGGCGTTGTAGGGGATATGAGCGGATTTGCAGCAGCCACTTATTTGCGCGGCGTACCCTTTATTCAAATACCCACAACGCTGCTGGCGCAAGTAGATTCCTCAGTAGGCGGCAAAACCGGTATTAATCATCCTCTGGGAAAAAATATGATTGGTGCCTTTTATCAACCACGCATGGTATTAGCCGACAGCGCGACTCTAAATACGCTGCCCGATAGAGAATTGTGTGCCGGCCTTGCCGAAATCATTAAATACGGACTCATTCGCGATCCGGCTTTTTTTGATTGGTTAGAGCAGAATATGCATCGCTTATTGGCGCGTGATGCGGTAACGTTGAATGAAGCCATTCAGCGCAGTTGTGAAAACAAAGCCGAAATCGTTGCTGCTGATGAAAAGGAGAAAGGTATACGAGCTTTGCTGAATCTCGGCCATACATTTGGACATGCGATTGAAAATGGCATGGGCTATGGTGTCTGGTTGCATGGCGAAGCAGTTGCGGCAGGTACTGTACTAGCCGCTGAATTATCCCAGCATATGAAATTAATTAGTGAAACGGATGTACATCGTATCCGCAAAATTTTTATCCAGGCAAAATTACCTGTCATGGTGCCGAAGATGCCCGTGGAAAAATATTTACAATTGATGACGCTGGACAAAAAAGTAGAGGCTGGGAAAACGCGTTTTATTCTCTTGAATCGGATTGGCGAAGCGGTAATGCGAGCGGATATTCCGCCTGCGCTTCTCAGCAAAATAATTTTGTCGTGCATGAATAATGACTAAATTAGCGGCATATGCGGTATCGGCCGATAATTCAAGAGGACGTGTAGTGCACGAAGACCCGCCTACTGGGCGAAGTGACTTTCAGCGTGACCGTGATCGAATCATACATTCCTCTGCTTTCCGCCGCTTGGAATACAAAACCCAGGTTTTTGTCAATCATGTGGGTGATTTGTTTCGCACGCGTCTGACCCACAGCTTGGAAGTCGCACAAATAGGCCGCTCCATTGCAAGAAACTTGCATCTCAATGAGGATTTGGTTGAGGCAATTTCATTGGCACATGACTTAGGGCACACTCCTTTTGGACACGCCGGTCAAAATGCACTGAACCATTGCATGAAAGGCTACGGTGGCTTTGAACACAATCTCCAATCCTTACGGGTTGTTGATGTTCTGGAGGAACGATATGCTGCTTTCAACGGCCTTAATCTTTGTTATGAAACGCGCGAAGGCATACTCAAGCATGTTGCCAAAAAAAATGTCGAAAAACTGGGTGAACTGGCTCATCGGTTTATACAAAACAAAAGTCCTTCGTTAGAAGCACAATTGGCAAATTTCTCGGATGAAATCGCCTATAACAACCATGATGTAGATGACGGATTACGTTCAGGTTTGATTACCCTGGATCAATTACAAGAAGTCTCTATTTTTTCACGCCATTTAGTACAGGTAAAAAGAAAATATCCATCAATCGCAGAACGTCGTATGGTTTACGAAACAATTCGCAACATGATTAATACGTTAGTAACTGACTTAATTCAACAAAGCATTATTAACATCGAAAATACGCAAGTGGATAATTTGGCTGCAGTTCATGAAGCACCACCACTCATTGGTTTTAGCCAGGAAATTAAAAAAGAACAACAACAATTAAAGAATTTTTTGTATAACAACCTTTATCGGCATTTTCGTGTCGTACGAATGAATAACAAAGCAAATCACATCATCGAAAGATTGTTCTCGGCTTTCGCTTCGGAAATACGATTACTGCCCACGGAGTATCAAAAAAAATTCGAACATGAAGGACATCAAGTCATTGCAGATTATATTGCGGGTATGACAGACCGGTATGCCATCAAAGAATATCAACGTTTATTTACAATCGCAGAAAATTGAATTGGCGACCAATCTCAAGCAAGCTTTTTTAATCAAAGAAACCTTCTTATACAAAGCCGACAATGTACGTAATAGCCATTCGCTGGTAATATAGAATATAGTTAAATGGGCTTAAATTTAAGAGTAGCCTTTTAAAAAAACAATAAGACAGAGGCTTTTTTGATGACAATACTTAAAAACGATACGTTACTGCGCGCACTCCTGAAACAACCTGTTGAATATACCCCAGTATGGCTGATGCGGCAGGCAGGTAGATATTTAGCAGAATACAACGCCACACGGGCGCGTGCCGGAGATTTTCTCTCCCTATGCAAGAGTCCAGCTTTCGCCACCGAAGTAACCTTGCAACCCCTGGCACGATTTCCACTGGATGCGGCAATTCTATTTTCTGACATCCTAACAATTCCCGATGCCATGGGGTTAGGGTTGTATTTTTCACAAGGTGAAGGGCCAATGTTTGAACGCCCTTTACGCAATGAAAACGAAATTCATGCGCTGTCGGTTCCTGATCCTGCTGCAGAATTGCGTTATGTAATGGATGCCGTCTCAGAAATCCGCAAGGCTCTGGATGGCCGTGTACCCTTGATTGGTTTTTCGGGCAGTCCTTTTACACTTGCCTGCTATATGGTTGAAGGCCGGGGTGGTACCGAATTCCGTGAAATCAAAACAATGCTTTATCAGCGTCCTGAACTATTGCATCATATTCTTGGTATCAATGCCAAAGCAGTAACAACTTATCTTAACGCCCAAATAGAATCCGGTGCTCAGATTGTAATGATTTTTGACACATGGGGAGGCGCTTTATCACATGCTGCTTATCGGGAATTCTCATTACAATACATGCAACAAATTATTGCTGGCTTAAAACGTCAGCATGATGGAATACCAGTTCCCGGTATCGTTTTTACCAAAGGTGGCGGTTTATGGTTGGAAGCTATTGCTGATATTGGTTGTGATGCTGTTGGATTGGACTGGACAATCGATATTGGTGAGGCACGCCAACGTGTAGGAATGAAAGTTGCTTTACAAGGCAATCTTGATCCATCGGTACTTTTCGCATCACCTGAAATAATCACTGCCGAGGTAAAAAAAATTCTCACTAGCTACGGCAATGGTAGTGGTCATGTATTTAACCTAGGGCATGGTATTTCGCAGTTTACTCCACCTGAAAATGCAGCGGCTTTAGTTGAAGCCGTACACACTTTAAGCCGTGAATTTCATTCAGGGAGTACTTAAAAAAACTTTAATTTGCAGGTAAGTGATATGCATATATTAATTATTGAAGATGACCTTGCGATCGCTGCCAATCTTTATGATTTTCTGGAATCCCGAGGACATAGTGTTGACGCAGCTGCAAATGGTATTGCTGGACTTCATCTGGCTGTAACCCAACGATTTGATGCAATTTTACTTGATTTAGGCTTGCCCGGAATGAATGGCATGACGTTATGCCGAAAATTGCGACAAGAATCCCAAATTGACACACCCATTCTGATGTTGACAGCACGCGATACGTTAGAGGACAAATTGACAGGTTTCGAATTTGGCGCAGATGACTATCTCATTAAGCCATTTGCCTTAAAAGAAGTCGAAGCCCGCCTGCTGGCAATGCATAAAAGACATGTCGGTAAGGTCGCTAATCGCAAATTAGAATTTGACAAGCTTTCTTTCGATCCCAAAACCCTTTCCATACGTTTTGAAAATCAAAATGTTAAGCTTCCGCCTAAGTGTATACGTTTATTAGCACTAATGATGAGCGAGCCAGGTCGGGTATTCAGCCGTGAAGAACTCGAATTAGAAGCCTGGGAAGATGTTCAGGAAACCAGCGATACGTTGCGCAGTCATATGCATATCTTGCGTCGGGCACTCATGAAAGCAGGAGGTTATGACCCCATCGAAACAGTCCATGGCCTTGGTTATTGTTTGACTACTCGTGCTCAAGTTTCCGATTGAACATAGCCTACGCTACCGAGTTGCAGTAGCGCTTGCAACTTTCAGTATTTTTATTGTCGGGACACTGTGCATTATTCTCTATTTCGCTTCAGATAACATCGAAGAAGCGCACATCGAACAGGTGATAGAAATGGAAATGGACCACCTTGTTCAACGCTATCAAAAACACTCTGATTTCATTTCTCAGGTTGGCTCACACCTGAAAAGCTATGTCATTCATACTATTGATGATGAACTACAGATTCCCGCTTATTTACGCGGAATGAGTAGTGGTTATCATCGTATTTACTATGGCATAGAAGATTTTCATGTATTGGTACGTACTATAGATGAAGTGAAATTCCTGGTCGCTTATCGAATTACACTTCACCAACAGCGTTTAAGTAAGCTCAGATTACTTATTCTGTTATCCTGGGTGGTGGTCGTAGCCATCGCATTTATTGTCGGGTATTTACTCGCAGGAATCCTTGTCAAACAAGTGACCGATCTCGCGGATCGTGTAAGCTTGCTTGCCCCGGGAGATCTTCAAGTCGGACTACTAACACAGCCCGATATGGATGAAGAAGTCGCACAACTTGCGCGGGCACTGGATGATTATCAAAACCGCATTAGACGCATGCTGCAACGTGAACAGGAATTTACAGCCAATATCAGCCACGAGCTAAGAACACCAATTACAACAATTTTGACCAGTTGCGAATTATTGACTGCAATACCCGATTTACCTACGCGTGCTTATCATCGCATAAAAATGGTCGAATCCGCGGCCACCCGCATGGGTGAGCAATTGCAAGCCTTGTTATTCCTAGCGCGTGAACAATCGTTGGGAGTTGTTGAACCTGTGGCAATAGCCGAATGTGTTTTTGATGCAGTAGAACCCATATGTACAGAAATTTACCGCAAGCGACTGAATTTTGAAGTCAACATCGCCCCATCCGTTACTGTTACACTCAATCGCCAAGCCCTGCATACCGCCTTGATGAACTTACTTAGGAACGCTGTGCAATATACCGAACAGGGTTTTATCCGAGTTGAATTCAACAATCGGCGACTATCCATTTCGGATTCTGGCATAGGTATAGAACCCGCTTATTTGCCTTTATTATATGAACGTTTTTTCCGCGGCTCTACACAAGGTGAGGGCCTGGGTATTGGGCTAGCTATCGTAAAGCGAATCTGCAATTACTATGATTGGCTTATCGAAGTCGATAGTACACCTGGCAAAGGCACTACATTTCATATTACTTTCCCTGAAAATTTTAAGCGATAACACTTGATTTTCACTTCACGAATTCTTCACATTTCTTGTGTTAACGTTTCGTTGTGAGTGGCAGTTAAATCACGGATTTGCAGAGCTGAGAAAAGTATTTCTTATCGTCGTGTACTTCGTATAGATAATTGCGTTTCTGAAACTTAGTCAACAAACTGATCCGATTGTTAGTGGGGATTGAGATTATTTGTGCTCTAAGTTTGTGGAACTTTGAGCATATACGATGCTAAGAATGTTAATAAATTAAATATAAAATAACTAAGTAAGAGGGAGTTTTGCATGGCAACTTTACAACCAGTTGTATTGTTTTTTGTATTCGGGGTGTTGGCAGGTGTAATAAAATCTGACCTTAAAATACCTGAAGCTTTATATAAGAGCTTAAGTCTTTTTTTGTTGATAGCCATTGGTTTTAAAGGTGGCGTGTCGATGGCCAAGTACGAGATTATGGAAGTACTGCCCATTGCTGTCTCTATGGTCGTCTTAGCGGCGCTTATTCCACTGACAGCTTACCCGATATTAAGATTCATTGGTAAATTCACTCAGGCTGATGCGGGTGCTATTTCTGCGCACTATGGCTCGGTGAGCGCGGTGACCTTTGCTGTGGGAGTAGCGTTTCTGGCAGCAAAAGATGAACCGTCTGAAGGCTATATGGTACTGATTATGGCGCTGATGGAAATACCTGCATTGGTAACGGGTACAATCCTGGCGCGTGCCGGTGCTGGTGGAGGAGAAACCAAATGGGGCAAATTGATGCATGAAATTCTAACCGGTACCAGCCTTTATCTGTTGATAGCGGGTGTGATTATTGGTTATTACGCGGGTGTAATGAATTTGGTATCCCCACTGGATAAAATGTTCATGGATTTGTTTATGGGTGTACTGGCTTTCTTCTTGCTCGAAATGGGCTTGTTGGCAGCATCAAGATTGAAAGCGGTTATGCAAAAAGGTATTTTTATCGTTTGCTTTGGTATTCTTTTTCCATTAACGGCTGGATTGTTTGGCGCCTATTTGGGTTGGATATTTGGCTTGTCAGAAGGTGGCACAATGTTGTTAGCAGTGTTGTATGCAAGCTGTTCGTATATCGCTGCTCCTGCAGCTATGCGTATTGCCGTACCGGATGCTGACCCCGCAGTTTCAATTGGAGCTTCTTTAGGTGTAACCTTTCCCTTTAATATATTCATAGGGGTACCTATTTATTGGGAGATGGCTCATTGGTTTCATGGCATGGCAGTTTAAGAATTTAAAAACAAGCAAGTTTATCGAATAATTTCTAAACCCTTTGGCAAAGCTTATGAATAACACAATTGAAATGAAGCGATTTGAAATTGTCGTTGGTATAGAACAACTCGATCAATTAATGGAGTTGTTAAAAAGATGCGGGGTTCGAGATTACACGCTTATCAAGAATATAGGCGGATATGGATCGCGAGGCATACGAAATCCCGACGACGTTCTTCTCACTGAGGAAAACATTTTAGTTATTCTTGCTTGCAAAGAAGATCAAGTTCATAACATACTGAGTGAAATTATACCCGCGAGGAAAACTCTAAGTGGTATGTGCATTATTTCAGATTGCCAACGGGTTCAACAATTAACTATTTAATAATACGAAAGGAAAATTAATATGAATAATACAATTGCCATGAAACGATTCGAGATTGTTATCGGTATAGAACAACTCGAACAATTGATGGAATTGCTTGAAAAATGCTCTGTACGTGGTTATACCGTAATTAAAAATGCTGGTGGCTATGGTTCAAGGGGAGCGCGTAATCCTGATGATGTTTTGATGGAACAAGAAAATGTTGTCGTCGTCCTTGCTTGTAAAGATGACCAAGCACAAAAGGTCCTTAACGAATTAAGACCAGTAATGAAAGGGTTAGGTGGTATGTGTCTTATTTCAGATTGCTACTGGGTTGAAGGACCTGCTGTTTCATATTAATCGCACAAAAATAATAAATCGTTTTTTCTGATTAAAAAGTTCTTTCTTGAATTGTAATACGCGTGACTCTAGACTGATAGATAGATAACGCGTATTACAGTTATTGATGGGAAGATAGAACAATCGCGTTGGATAACTTTTTACGCTTGCTTGTTTTATTTATTGTCGCCTAGGGTCTGTTGACATTTCACATAGGTAGCCACAGAAATCCACACGCCATGGCTACCATACTCTCAAAATTTCGCTTTAGTTTGTCGTATCGTGTCGCTATTGCCCGATACTGCTTTAGCCGGGCAATAGCATTCTCCACCAAATGCCGGCATCTATACAAACCCCAATCCATATCTGCGTTACCCTTCAACGAGTTGCGCTTTCTCGGTATTACAGCTCGAACCCCCTTCTTCGTTATCTGTTCCCGTATACATTCGCTGTCATAGCCTTTGTCCGCAACAATCGCTTTCGCATCAGGCAACCTGGCAATCAACTCAGGTGCTGCAGAACAGTCATTGATTTCTCCACCGGTAATTTCAAACTCAACTGGTAAACCATAACCATCGACCGCTAAATGGATCTTTGTGGTATTGCCTGCACGGCTTTTGACCTTCAGCCTGCGAATCTTGACTCGCTGCTCCCGCACTATGCTGATGCGCTTTAACATAGCCGCCATCAATAAATTCCCATTCCCAATCCGGATCAATAGCCAACGCCTTGAAAATCCTTAACCATTTGTTGCTTAATGACCACGCATTGAATCTTTTATAGATGGAATTCCAGCCGCCGAACGCCTTGGGCAGGTCTCGCCACGGACAGCCAACCCGCATTCGATACAGTATTCCTTCTACCGTCATGCGCAGATTGCGCTTGTTATAAATCGCTTCTTGAAGCAGAATCTTCTCCAGCTTCGACCAAAACTCATCACTGAGCATCAATCGAGGCATCGCAAACTCGTTTTGTTAGTGGTGTAGGAACCTCAATATTGCGATTTTGTTTTTATAAATTAAATACTTAGTTAAAAATGTCAACAGGACCTAGGGTAAATGGGAAAAAGTTATGGGTTGAATGTAAGCACATAGAATCGTTGGGTAGTATTAAAAAAAATGCCAAAGATGCTTCCAAACAATTGGAAAAATTATTTGCCGAAAAAATCGGCTCCGGTCTCAGGGGAATAATAGCTTTGGATATATCTAAGATATTAAATCCTAGTAACAAAACTTTTTCTGCAGAAAACGATCAGGAACTAGTACGTTCTGCAAGGCTTATGATGGACCAATTTATCTATCAAAATTCTCAAATTTGGCAAAAAGATTTTGAGCAGCGACTCAAAAAAATAATAGGTACAATTATTAGATTTGCTTTTATGTATCACTCAGAAATCAGGAATATCCCAGTTTATACTTCCTACTTCCCAATGGGCGATGAATCCGCGTTTGAGTATTGATGCTGGTGATGAACAAATTAAAAACAACTCGTCTTACTGATAAATGATAAAATGCATAACTGATTGATAATATATTTTTGTTATAACATTAGTTTTTTTTATACGCCCACTCATTCAACAACTCTCGCGCCTCAGCAATCACTTCCGAAGCCACCATTCCCAACATCCCACGATGTTGTTGCATCCATCGATCCGCTGCAGCGCCGTGCAGATAAACTGCCAGTAACAATGCTCGATCCGGGTTCAAACCTTGCGCGATCAGTGCAGCGATGATGCCGGCTAGTACATCGCCGGTACCGGCGGTGCTGAGTGCGGGGTTGCCGCTGGTGTTGAGGTAGCGTTTGCCATTGGGAAAGCAGCAAATACTGCCGGCGCCTTTTAATACTACGTAGCTGTTGGATTGCTGCGCGAGTTGCAAGGCGGCATTCATGCGGTCGTGTTGCACGGCGGTGATATCGGTTTTCAGCAGGCGCGCGGCTTCGGCGGGGTGGGGTGTCAAAATAGCCGGCGCCTTACGTTGACTTAGCTTTTTGGCCAGATGCGGGTGTTGCGCAATCAAATTGAGTGCATCGGCATCCAGCACTAACAACGCGTATTCGCTCATCAGCGCGGTTTCCAGCCACGATAATGCGGTTGCGGATTGCCCTAAGCCGGGGCCTATTACGAGGCAATTCAAGGGCTTTAACGTGAATAGCTCGGAGGGCGCGCGCAGCATCAATTCCGGTTGTGAAAAATCAACTGCAGGCGCATTATCCGCCAATAAACCCAGATATACGCGTCCAGCTCCCAAATACAAGGCCGATCGGCCAGCCAGCAGTGCGGCGCCAACCATGCCGGTAGAGCCGCCCAGTATCGCGACGTTACCGAAAGAGCCCTTGTGGCTATTGGCGGAGCGGGGAGGCGGCAGCAGTGTTTGCGCCAGAATATCGTTCAATAACCAAGTTTGCGGTTCGGGCGGGGCGGGTAAATGGATATCAAGTTCGCACAGCACGACTGTGCCGCAACATTCGGGGCCGTAGTGGGTGAATAAACCGGGTTTATAGCCAATGAAAGTTACGGTAGTCGTCGCGCGAATGGCAACGCCGTAAATGCAGCCATCGTCACTGCCCAATCCGGATGGAATGTCGAGTGCTACAATCGGTACATTCATCGGATTGACGGTCTCGATCCATGCGCGGTATTCGCCTTCAATCGGGCGATTTTGCGATTGATCCAAGCCGATGCCGAACAAGCCGTCGACAATCATATCCCAGTTTTTATCGCCGTTAGGTATGGCGGCGGAAATTTCACCGCCGATATCGAGCCAGGATTGTATGGCTTGTTTGGCATCGGATGGCGCGCGCTGGGGGTCGCCGCTGAATACTACGGTTATGGCATTGCCCCATTCCTTCAGATAGCGTGCCACGACGAAGGCATCGCCACCATTATTACCCGGACCGGCGAGTATTAAAATGCAACATTTGGATTTTCTAAGTAATTGGTCACGGATCACTTGTGCCGCTGCCAGCCCGGCTTTCTCCATTAAGCGCGGAGGCTTGGGAAGCATCGCCGTTTGGTGTTCAATTTTACGTATTTCCGCAGTCAAATACACAGGATTGGCAGTCATTATATTTTGCTCGCACGGGTAGGATGATCAGTGATAAGTACATCTTCTCGTGTAAAATTGCAATCTTTACTAATCGTTTTATTTCTTCTGATGCTTCAATTTTGTGGTGGACGTGCGCTTTCTCCGTTTCGTCTAGAAAAATTAATCAAACAAATTAAAATGCTGGGTTTGCCGGTATCGCAGCTCACGGCTGACTATTGGCATTTCTGTACGATAACGCAGGATTTGCAGGACGCCGAATTGAGGGCAGTGCGCAAGCTCCTCAATCACGATGAGACACAAGAAAATATACACCATCGCGGTGAATTCTTTTTGGTGTTGCCGCGGCCTGGCACGATTTCTCCATGGTCGACCAAAGCCACGGATATTGCGCATCACTGTGGATTATTGGCTGTGGAGCGCATCGAGCGCGGAGTTGCATATCACATTCAATCCAACAATAAACTGTCAAGTGAAGACAAAACACGGATCAAATCGTTGTTGCATGACCGCATGACTGAAGCGGTTTTTTCGGCATTTGATGATGCTGTGCAATTATTCCGGCATTTCGAGCCAAAACCGCTCAATACCATTGATGTGATACAAGGCGGCATTGAAGCGCTGCAGCAAGCGAATCAAGCGATGGGACTGGCGCTATCGGTGGATGAAATCAGTTATCTCGTCTTTCATTTTCAGCAAATGGCGCGTAATCCAACCGATGTCGAATTGATGATGTTCGCGCAAGCCAATTCCGAGCATTGCCGCCATAAAATCTTCAATGCGGATTGGATTGTAGACGGCAAGCCGCAGGATAAATCGCTGTTTGCGATGATCCGCAACACGCATCAAATGCACCCGCAAGGCACGCTGGTGGCATATGCGGACAATGCCAGCGTCATCGAAGGTGCGGAAATCAGCCGATTTTATGCAGGTGACGGGCAGATTTATGGTTACGCGCGAGAAAAAACACATATCTTGATGAAAGTGGAGACGCATAATCATCCGACGGCTATTTCGCCATTTCCCGGTGCAGCAACCGGTGTTGGTGGCGAAATCCGTGATGAAGGCGCAACCGGCCGTGGCGCGAAACCGAAAGCCGGATTATGTGGTTTCTCAGTATCCAATCTGAACATTCCGTTTTTTGTGCAACCGTGGGAATACGATCGGGCCGATGGTCAATCGAACTATGGCAAGCCAGGGCGTATTGCGTCCGCATTACAAATCATGCTGGAAGGGCCGATAGGTGGTGCGGCATTCAATAATGAATTCGGACGTCCGAATCTGGCAGGGTACTTTCGCACATTTGAGGAGCGTGTGGCTGGAGAAATGCGCGGTTATCACAAGCCGATCATGCTGGCTGGCGGTATCGGGCAAATTTCAGATGTCCATGTGTGTAAGCAAAAATTTCCTGCGGACGCACTGCTGATTCAATTGGGCGGTCCGGGGATGTTGATTGGATTGGGAGGCGGCGCCGCATCCAGCATGGATACCGGCAGCAATATTGAAGCATTGGATTTTGATTCGGTGCAGCGTGGTAATCCCGAAATGCAGCGGCGCGCGCAGGAAGTAATCGACCGTTGCTGGCAATTGCAAAGAAGCGGGGTTGAGAACCCGATTTTATCTATCCATGACGTAGGGGCAGGTGGTTTATCCAATGCGTTTCCAGAATTGGTGTATGACTCTGGATGTGGCGGGCGCTTCAATTTGCGCGCTGTGCCGTCGGAAGAAACCAGCATGTCGCCGATGCAAATTTGGAGTAATGAAGCGCAGGAACGTTACGTGTTGGCGATTAAACCGGAATCTCTTTCGCTGTTTCAGCGTATTTGCGAGCGTGAGCGCTGTCCGTTCGCTGTGGTTGGTGAAGCCACCCGTGATGAGCAATTACTGGTGATGGATCAGCAATCAGCAATACCGCCTGTGGATATGCCGTTGCCGGTACTGCTCGGCAAACCGCCGAAAATGACGCGCGATGTAACGCATAGCGATCGCATATTGCCAGCGCTCGATTGGTCTGAAGTGAATTTGACTGAAGCTGCGTACCGGGTGTTGCGCTTGCCCGCAGTGGCTGACAAGACTTTTTTAATTACGATTGGTGATCGTAGTGTTGGTGGTTTGTCGGTGCGCGATCAAATGGTTGGTCCCTGGCAAACTCCAGTTGCCGATGCCGCGGTGACGAGCATGGGGTATCAAACGTATTTGGGTGAGGTATTCGCCATTGGTGAACGCACGCCGCTAGCGCTCATTGATCCAAAAGCCGCTGCCCGCATGGCGGTGGGAGAGGCTATTACCAATATTGCAGCGGCGGCGATCGAGCGGATTGAAGCGATTAAATTGTCGGCAAACTGGATGGCCGCAGCCGGACATGCGGGTGAAGATGCCGGATTATACGACGCGGTGCATACCGTTGGCATGAAATTATGTCCGCAACTGGGTATCAGCATTCCGGTCGGTAAAGATTCGATGTCGATGAAAACCGCTTGGGAGCAATCGGGGATATGCAAGCAAGTTACCGCGCCGTTATCGCTGATCATTTCGGCTTTTGCCACGGTGACGGATGTGCGCAATTCGTTAACGCCGCAGCTTCGTACCGATTGCGGCGATACCGAGTTGGTTTTGATCGATTTGGGGTTGGGGCAGAATCGCTTGGGTGGATCGGCGCTGGCGCAAGTGTACAAGCAAGTTGGCAATCATGCGCCGAATATCGATGGCGAGGCAGGTGCGCAGAAACTCAAAGTATTTTTTACAGCAATCCAGCAACTCAACCAAGAAAATAAATTGCTGGCTTATCACGACCGTTCCGATGGCGGTTTGTTCGTGACGATATGCGAAATGGCATTTGCCGGGCATACCGGTATCACTGTGAACTTGGATCAATTGTGTTTTGATGCGCAGGGCAATGATATTGACGGCTCGGAATTGCGGCCTGAACAACTGAGCGGACGTTTTCTGGAGCGTTTGCTCGCAGTCTTGTTTAATGAGGAACTAGGCGCAGTGGTGCAAATCAGAACTGAGCACCGTCAGGCGGTGATGCAAATTTTGGCGCAGGCAGGATTGCGCGATCACAGTTTTATCATCGGAAAGCTTAACGCAACCGATGATATTCGTCTAATGCGCAATAATAAGGCTGTGTTGGCGGAGAAGCGCGTGGCTTTGCAGCGTGCCTGGTCAGAAACCACCTATCACATGCAATCATTGCGCGACAATCCGGAATGTGCACAGCAGGAATTTGATCGCATTCTGGATACCGCTGATCCCGGATTGCAGGTTGTGCTGAGTTATGATGCGCATGACGATATCGCTAGGCCTTTCATTCAAACCGGTGAACGTCCCCGCGTGGCTATTTTGCGTGAACAGGGTGTGAATGGCCATATGGAAATGGCGGCAGCTTTCGACCGCGCCGGGTTTCTCGCCGTTGATGTGCATATGAGCGATATTATCGCGGGACGTATATCCTTAAAGGATTTTAAGGGATTTGCCGCTTGCGGCGGATTTTCTTATGGCGATGTGTTGGGTGCGGGTGAAGGTTGGGCCAAGTCGATTTTGTTTAATCCACGCGCACGGGATGAATTTGCAGCATTCTTTCAGCGTGGCGATACCTTCGCACTAGGCGTATGCAACGGCTGCCAGATGATGAGCAACTTGCATGAAATCATACCTGGCGCGGAACGGTGGCCACGCTTTAGACGCAATGTTTCCGAGCAATTTGAAGCGCGTTTGGTCATGGTGGAGGTACAACAAAGTCCATCACTATTTTTTGATGGCATGGCAGGAAGCCGGATGCCGATAACGGTTGCACACGGTGAAGGCAGGGTTGAATT
Organism: Nitrosomonas sp.; assembly: GCA_024281995.1. GTDB lineage: Bacteria > Pseudomonadota > Gammaproteobacteria > Burkholderiales > Nitrosomonadaceae > Nitrosomonas. The sequence goes on along the minus strand of JAMWZW010000010.1, from coordinate 87,662 downwards.
TTCTTCCGTTCAATCTGACAATGCGGCTGCGCTGGTTACGCTGCGCTACGTCGATAACCACGGGCAAGTCACTGAGAAATATCCGTATAATCCGAATGGGTCGTTGTTGGGTATAACCGGACTCACCACCCCGGATGGGCGTTTTAATGTATTGATGCCGCATCCCGAGCGCGTATTCCGCATGACTCAGCATTCCTGGTATCCCCTGAAATCAAGAGCCGATGCAAGGGAAGATGGCTCCTGGGTACGCTTGTTCCGCAACGCGCGTAAATGGGTTGGGTAGCTTGTTATTAATCGATTATTGAGAGCTTGATAAAAATGACAAATTTTAGCGGAAACCGAACGAACAGGATTGTCAGTGTAGTGTTATTGCTGTTGAGCATGAGTTATTGCAATGGTGTGTGGGCAAGCATCATACCCGCGAAAAAACCGGAACCTAAGCATTGCGTGGCGTTAGGAAGCTGGGTGATTCCGGGTGCTGGTGAAACGGCACAGCAAGAAGTGATCGTGCGGGCAAGCAAAGCGTCAGTTGTGCTACTGGGTGAAACGCATATCAACGCAGATCATCATCGTTGGCAATTGCAGACGCTAGCGGCGTTGCATGCCATCCGTCCCAATATGGTGATCGGTTTTGAAATGTTTCCACGCCGGGTACAGGCTGTACTGGATAAATGGGTTGCCGGTGAATTGTCTGAAAGTGAATTTCTGCGCGCTTCCGAATGGAATTATGTCTGGAACACGGATGCCAATCTGTATTTGCCGCTATTTCATTTTGCACGCATGAACCGCATACCGATGCGGGCGTTAAATATCGAAACGAGTTTGCGCCGGCAAGTGGCAGAAAAAGGTTTTTATGGTATCCCTGTGGAAGAGCGGGAAGGATTAACCTATCCGGCAGAACCGAGCCAGGCGTACATCGAATATTTATTACCGATTTATAAGCAACATGACCGAAAAGATAAGAAAACAGGTGAAATTACACACGATGATCCGGATTTCAGACGATTTATAGCCGGGCAGCAATTATGGGATCGTGCCATGGCGCAAATCCTGCAGCAAGCTGTAAAGGAATCCTTGGGTGCAGATAAACCGTTGGTTGTTGGCATCATGGGTACCGGTCATGTGCTGCATGGTTTTGGCGTAACGCATCAGTTGCATGATTTGGGAATTAAGAATGTCACCGCATTACTGCCGTGGGATAGCGATAAATCGTGTAAGCAACTTGTATCGGGCGTGGCTGACGCTGTGTTTGGCGTATTACCCCATGTTTCCGGGGCAAGCCGGCCTCAGTTTCAGCGGCTGGGTATACGCTATGAAATGGGCAGAGGCGGGGCTGTGGTGTTGCAAGTCGAGAAAAACAGCATTGCTGAACAGGCCGAATTGATGGATTCTGATGTGATTCTTGAGATGGCGGGAGTGCCGATCAAGACAATGGAAGATGTGATCACGATCGTGAAGCGTCAAGCACCCGGTACCTGGTTGCCTATAAAAATCAAAAGAGAAGACGCGGAAATGGAGATTATCGCTAAGTTTCCAGCAATAAGAACTTAATAATTGGATGTGAATCTGTAGCCATGTTTAGTTTCATTAAGCATTGTTTATTTCTTGTATTGATGTGCCTAGTTAGTAAGCCAGCATTTTCGATACCGATGCAAGCTACGTTCAACGATGTCGAATACGATATGTCTGTGAGCATTGATCCCATTAATCGGACGCTGACAGGAAAAAGCACCATCACTGTCAAGCAGCCAAGAGAACTGCAATTGATGCTTGGCTCAGCTTTTGATGTGACGCAAGCAATATCCAATGACGGACCAATGGGTATCGGCCGTGAGGCATCGAATCAGCCGCATGTTTGGAATATACCTGTTCTTTTTAGGCAACAAGTACAATTTGTAATTCATTGGCAAGGACGGTTGGAACCCTTGGATACATCGCTTGATCATTCGCAGACATTGGGCAGGCCGATTGCGGTAAGCGGGGAGGCAGGAACCTTTTTGCCGGATGGATCAGATTGGTATCCGCGCGTGGTTGGCCATCTGGTGCGCTATAAAATTAATATCGAATTGCCAGCCGGCCAGAAGGGCTTGGTGGCGGGGAGATTGGTTGAAGAAAAGGAATCACAACAAGGCTATCAGGCATCGTTTGAGTTTCTTAACCCTACTGAAGGTATCGATTTGATGGCGGGACCTTACATGGTTGAAACACAGATGCATGAAGGTGTGAAGAATCGGCCAATCCAGTTACGCACGTATTTTCACCCGCAAATTAGTGATCTGTCGCGTGATTATTTGGCTTCTGTGAAGCGCTACTTGGATAAATATGAATCATGGATTGGCGAGTACCCCTATACTGAGTTTAGCATTGTGTCGAGTCCGACACCCACAGGGTTTGGTATGCCAACGCTGACATACCTGGGGATTGATGTACTCAAATTGCCATTTATTCGTGAGACTTCGCTCGGTCATGAAATACTGCATAACTGGTGGGGTAACGGCGTCTATCCGGACTATCAGCATGGTAATTGGTCGGAAGGGCTGACTACATTCATGGCGGATTATGCCTATAAAGAACAAGAGAGCGGTGAGGCAGCGCGCGAGATGCGTCTGGGGTGGTTACGCGATTTTGCTGCATTGCAATCTGGGCAGGATAGACCATTGATAAAATTTACATCGCGTACGCATGGGGCGTCAAAAATTATTGGCTACAATAAAGCGGCTATGTTTTTCTTCATGCTACGGGATCAGTTGGGAGAGGCGGTTTTTCAACGTGCGGTGCAAGGATTATGGAGTACCCGCCGGTTTAAGATTACTTCTTGGCAAGATATACAAAAAGTGTTTGAAATCATCTCCGGGCAGCATTTGGATGCATTCTTTACGCAATGGTTGAATCGCAGCGGTGCCCCCTCTATAGTCATCAACGAAGCGAAAAACACAGTGACTGAATCGGGTTATCAATTAACCATTACGCTTAAGCAGAGTGAGCCTGTTTATGAGCTGCGTGTGCCTATTGCGATTGAAAGCGGGCAAGGTATGCAAATTCACCGGCTTGATTTGCGACAAGCGCAACAGAACTTTACGCTGACATTACCTGAAAGACCTTTGTCCGTTTCGTTGGACCCTGATTTACATCTGTTCCGGCAATTGGAGCCTGGTGAAGTATCACCAATTTTGCGAGAAGTGATGGTTAATTCCGCAACGCAAACAGTTTTACTATCCGATGAAGGAGAAGTTCGGAGAATTGCCGAAACGCTCGCCAATAAATTGCAAGATCGGGTACCTCAAATTATTCCTACTAGCCAACAGCTATCCACGGCGCCCGTGTTAGTCATTGGTATACAATCTGAAGTTGACCTATGGCTTGCAAACCAGCAATTGCCGCTTAAGCCGGATGAAATCAAGGGAAAAGGTACTGCGCAAGTGTGGACGATCAATCGTCCGCAGGGTGCCTCGCTAGCGATCGTATCAGCGCAGAATGCCATCGCGATGGAAGCCTTGCTGCGTCCATTACCGCATTATGGCAGGCAGAGCTATATCGTTTTTGAAGGTCGTCAGGTTGTTGAGAAAGGAATCTGGCCAGTACACATGCAGAAGGTAATGGTTAAGTGATTGCAGCCTATAGTGAAGCTGATTGATATTATGCAGTATTGTTTAGCTGGAAGGTAACGTATTATTAACGGTTGTAACTTTAACGGGGAGCACTGCAGAAAATTTCCGCTATGAATAAAAGAATATTGATGATGTTGATAATTGCGGCCCTGTTTCAAGGATGTGGGGTAGCGCGGGAACATAGAATCCGCCAGGAGGTATTGGCTGATGCCAGTATGCCGGAAGAAATCCGTAGAGCAATTGATCTAAAAGAATTGGTTGTTGGTATGACAAGGGAGCAAGTGATCGCTTCTTGGGGATTGCCCTGCAAATGGTGTTTTGGAACACGAAGAAGTCCGAGTGGGGATACGTGGGAATATAATCTGTTTGGCTCAGATCTCTGGGTGACTGGATCTGATTTCATTGGTAGCGCAACGGCGATTTATTTGTACTTTGATAGAGATGGATTGCTTAAACACTGGTCCAACAAGTAAGATCATGGCTCGTTCGCTAGTATTTTAGCTGAACTACATACATTCTAGCTTCTGCGTAATAGCTTCCTGCCATCGTCTGATATAACGCTTATTGCCTTATTCCTTAATCGAGCCTTAGTGAAGAATTTATAAAAAGTTGGTTCATTGGCTTTTGCCAGCAATTTGAAAAGCTCTTGTTGCGTCATGCTGCGTTTTAGTTGTAGCAGCAAAGCAGTAAGACCTGAAACATGAGCTGTTGCGAGAGAATTACCCGATACGAAATCATACGCACCATCCGGTAATGTGGTGAGTATGTCCTCTCCTGGCGCAGATAAGGTAAGGATATGACTTTCATGCGAGGAATGCACATAACGGTTGTTCATACTTCGAACTCCGATAACTCCGGGTTGCTGAGCCGGGAAACCAGATTTTTCATCATTACTGACAGCTTGTGAAGCCACAATAATAATTCCTTGTTGGATGGCTTTTTCAATTAACCGGGCTAAAAGCGGATCGTGAGGACCGGTTAAACTTAAATTTAAAATGTCGACTTTTTTCTCAATAGCTGTATTGATGGCTAGTGCTAATGTAAAGCTATTGCAGATTGCCTCCAGGCTATTTGCTTTTATACTCCAACAGGCTTTCAAAGCAATTACATGGCTATCCGGCGCAATACCGACAATTCCGTGTCCATTGTTTGGTTTTGCCACGATCACGCCAGCTATTGCAGTACCATGAATGTCACCAGAGTCCACGGATTTTTGTGTGACGAAATTTTTGCTCTGCTGAATCTGTCCTTTTAAGTCAGGATGATTTATGTCAACGCCGGTATCAACAATTGCGATGCTAATATTTTTGCCGGTAGCTTGATTATGTATCTCAGCTAAGTTCATGGAATGAATATTAGTTTGCAAGCGGTAATATGGATCACTATATTTTTCAGCCATTACTTGGAAGGTATTCATCACTTGAACATTATCAACTCGATCGTCTTTTGATAATGCGGCGATAACATCAGCTATAGGTTCATCCTCATTTATCAGATACACCACACAATGTTCTCCAATTTCCTTAATAGGCCATTGGGAAAGGATTTTTAGTTTGTAATCTGCTTCTATGCTGGAAGCGATCCTTTTACTCCACGTTGAGCTGCTGTAATCACCTCGTCGACGGTATATCTGATTGGTCATTCCAATCGGAACTTGGTTGATGTGATTGTCTGCGTATGTAACCAAAATAATACGCTCGGATTGCTTACTGTCAAAAACCTTGGGATCAACCGATAATTTTTCATCAGCTTTGACCGGTAAGATAGTAAAGCTTACCAATAGTAACAGGAGAAAAGAAAAATAAGCTTTCATTGAATTGCTCGACGGTTAAGTATAATTTTAATCGGCAACGGGTAATCCATGAGCCAATTCTGCAAAAATGACAAACTTGTTATTGCGTAAGTGTGAAATAGCCTCTTTGACTTGCTGAAAATCAGTTTGCTGATTACCAATTTGAATTTCATAAACCCCATTTTGTGAGGGACCTTTAACAATATGACCTGATACATCGCTTAAAACAGTTGCTACTTGCTCTGCACTTAAGCGTTCCGTAAATACAATACGTATTATATTGCTTTTCTGCTCACCTTGGATGGGATTGGCAAGCGTTCTGTATTCTCCGGTTAAGTTAGATTCCTCAATCAGTAAGTCTGATATAAACGGAAGTGCCATTAATACTAAACTTGCAGCCAACGCTGTGAATTTTACAACACTAAATAATTGGTGAGAAAAAAGCTTACCCTCTTTTTGGGATTTATTTTGTTGTGTAAGAATATAAGGCCGATGGTTTTCTTCAATTCTTTTTTTCAATTGAGCAAAGGAGACTTGCGATACTTGTTGTAAAAGATCGGTTTGTTGCATTTTATCAAGCAACTGCTGTTGTTGATTTAATTCGAGCCTACAAGCAATACAAGTTTTAATATGTTTTTTTACAGTATCTTGTTCGGCAGGATCCAAAGAGTGATTGACGTACCAAGGCAAGAGCTCCCATATTTTTTGATGCTCATCCTTATTTGTCGTTTTTATATTTGTCGATAACATCCATTAACTCCTGCTATTAAGTTTTTTGCAATAATTGAGCCAAAATTTTTCGTGCGTGGAACATTCTAGTTTTTACTGTATTCTCAGGGCATTGCATAATTTCAGCAATTTCATTGTAATGTAGACCTTGATAATATGTCATTTCTACAACAGCTCGTTGTTCAGCGGATAAGTTGTCAAGCGCAACTTGTAACCTATTACTGATTTCCAGTTCTGAGATCCATTGGGTATTGCTACTTGGAAAATAATCAAGGCTGTCATCAAATTCATCTGAACGGTTTTCTCTTGTCAAATTTTGTTCGGAGCTTTTTATTGATTTTAAATATGCAATCCCAAGAATCCATGTGGAGGGCCGACATACCTGATTATAAGTAGATGCTTTTTCCCAAACAACAAACATAACATCATTAATAATTTCTTCAATACAATCTTGACGCCTAACAATATGAAATATAAATTGATACAGGCGGTTATAATACAATTGGTAGAGCTCCTCAAAAGCTTTCCCACTGCCAGCCGCAGTGTCCGTGATTAAATTCCTCTCTTTTTCCTGTTGCTCTTGTGAACTAAAAAGTTTTCGCATTTTTAGCCCTGACGGTTCATAGTATTGTTTCATGGAAAGCTAATTTTTCAATTTTAGTCATTTTTACATGTTTATTCCTTATAACGAGGAAAAAGTTCATTGTGTAAAAATGATTTAAATTAGAATCCGACAGTTATAGAAAATAACACACGATTATCAACAACATGAGGATGAAATCCCCAGGATTGGTATTGCTCGTCGTGTTTATTCGCTGTTGCAGCATGAATGCCGTCGTAATAACGCACATCGACACCTATGTTACGAGCGAGATGGACGGTTAAACCTGAAGTCCAATAGAGATAGTTATATTGTAGGACCTGCTTTTGGTTGTTGTAACCTAAGGTACTTGAAAATTCGATAGATTGAGTAATCGGGTAACGCCCCGTAACTTCGAATCCGTACGTCATATGTTTTTGTTGATAGCTGTTGTCAGAAAAATAGGCGATAGCCGTGACTAAATCACGAAAATGGCTGTAGAAATAGAACTCGTTGTAATCAACATCTTGGCCAAATATTTTGCCATTATAAATATAGCGGGTTGCTTCGATATTAAATCGCCAATCTTCGGACAGCTTATAGGCATAACCTAAGTAAGGTCTGAATTCCAGGGTGGAGCGATTTTCGAACCCATGATCACCGAAGTTAACCGTTGATCCAAATGAGCCAAGGTAAATGCCTGATTTAAATTCATAATCAATATTAGCTTGTGCTGCTGGTTTTCCATCACTTCTTGAGTACCCGCGCCAAAAGTAATCCGTAGTACCTGTCAAACTACCTCGTAATTCAGCATAACCGTTTATCGGAAAGGAAAGTGTTAACAGTGCAATACAACAGAGAAAATTACAATTCAGGCAAATGAGGTATGGTTTTATTTTTTGTTGATGAAGCTGATAAAAAATCATTAGGTAATTATTTATAAATAATATTATTTGTTTTTATCATGTGGCCATATCATTGCTTTAAGATAAGGACATACTTAATAAATTTGAGAGATTTATACTTAAATTCAAAGGCAGATTTACTGCTGTTTCGATTGAGCATCAACATTATAATATTCAGAACCTTCAATGCCAGAAAAGTGTAAACGTTCATATAATTTCTCATCCTAAAGTACATTGGTAGATTTTCTATAAATCTTATGAGACCAATATAGCAGTCAAGCCTTGCAATGATTTACTGGAGCTAATTGAAACGGAAGTTACTAGGATTTCTTAATAGATTTGAACCTTTTATTATTTTGACAGAATTAACCTTACAGATATATAGGAAAAGATATCATTAAATTGTAGAGGGGAGAAGTAATGAAGAGATTTTATAGTATAGCAAAAGTACACACCGTAACACTTTGTTTCATTGATTCAGCGATTTTATTTGATAATGGTGTAGGCGGAACTGGTTGAGTTTAGTTGAAGAAGGCGGCAAACAAAAACAATTAAATAGAAGTAATTCGCAAAAAATTTTTAAAGATTATGACTAATTTTATCAATATATTACTTTCTTGCATAAAAAAGTTTTTCTTAGCGACTTATCGTTCAAATAAAACTGTAAGTAGGATTCGTAAAGCTGGCATTGGAAGCAATCCTTTGCAAAATAACTTCCATTTGCTTTGATGCTTGGATTTTTAGGATAGTTATCTAACTCTTATCATGCTTGCATATCTTGCAAGGGGGCTACCATCTTTGAAAGCGCAAAGTCTTTATTTGCTTGCACCTGTTAATACTACTAAGTGCTTTAAAGGAAAGAGTGAAATGGAGAAATGTGGGGGAAATATCCAATTTATCGGATCTGAAGAATGATTGATGTAATATTCTGATGTAGTTGTGTTTTTTATGCATAACGATCTATTTCAGAAAAAAGGTCGGTGAAATGAGAGGAGCCGAGTGTTAATAGGAGTAGTTCTTCTTTCCGGTACATCATGGGTCTGTCGGGAAATTCAAATATTTCCGTATGAATTGAAAATTCTGATGACGTGTACCCGCCGATTTGTAAAATTATTCGTGAATTATGCCTAAAACAGCGATTTTTAGCTTCAATCTGCACAATAAAGCAAATTGAAGGCGGATTTGTCCTATGTGTGGCATAGCGTAATTTGTAGTAGTTCAGACTTGATCTGACAGTAGGTCTTGCCAAAGGTGGGATTACCCGGTTTGATAGAGGTGTGAATCTTTATCAACGAAGCGCGCAAGCGCAAAGGAGTAATCCCATGAGTAGTATTCAACGAACTATCATCAAACACAAGATTGGTTTGCTTAATCTGGCAGCCGAGCTTGGCAATGTATCCCGAGCCTGCAAGGTGATGGGTTTTTCACGCGATACTTTCTATCGCTATCAGGCTGCCGTGGAGGCAGGAGGCGTTGAGGCACTGATTGATGAGAACCGGCGTAAACCCAATATCAAGAATCGCGTAGAAGAAGCGACGGAAGCAGCGATCAAAGCTTTTGCGCTGGAGCAACCTGCGTTTGGTCAGGTTCGTGTTTCTAATGAACTACGCAAACGCGGAATCATTGTTTCTCCATCTGGCGTTCGTTCGGTGTGGCTGCGTCAGAATCTGGAGTCGTTCAAGAAGCGTTTGTCAGCCTTGGAGAAACATATCGCCGAGACCGGAGCAGTGCTGACCGAAGCGCAAGTGCAGGCCCTGGAGAAGAAACAAGAAGACGATGTTGCTCATGGCGAAATCGAGACGGCTCATCCAGGCTATCTCGGCAGCCAAGACACATTTTACGTTGGCACCATCAAGGGCGTGGGTCGAATTTATCAGCAAACATTCGTCGATACTTATTCCAAGTGGGCTGCAGCGAAGTTGTATACCACCAAAACGCCGATCACAGCAGCTGATTTGCTTAATGACCGGGTGCTTCCGTTCTTTGTCGAACAAGGTATGGGAGTCATCCGTATCCTGACCGATCGCGGTACCGAATACTGCGGTAAGCCGGAGAGTCACGATTACCAGCTCTATCTGGCACTCAATGACATTGAGCATTCCAGAACGAAAGCCAATCATCCACAAACAAATGGTATCTGCGAGCGTTTCCACAAAACCATCTTGCAGGAATTCTACCAGGTAGCATTCAGGCGTAAGATTTACCAATCGATCGAAGAGTTACAGCACGATCTGGATGACTGGATGGTGTATTACAACAACACACGTACTCACCAAGGAAAAATGTGTTGTGGGCGTACACCGATGCAAACTTTAATTGACGCAAAGGGGGTGTGGGACGATAAAATTACCTCATTGAATAACTGAATTTGATCTAACAGACACATCGTTAAATCGGGTAACTGTCAGATCGGGTCGAGACTACTACACGTAATTCGATCAACACCGAGTGTCATAAGCCGTTTGAGATTGAATACCAGTGCACGGATACCCACTTGAAACTGTACTTTCATCAATCCGCGATAGCGGATTTTCTTGTTGCGATGCGCAAACACCCGCTCATAGGGTGCACGAATTTCTGATAGCCATCGATCTTTATCGCGATTCTTCTCTTTCATGTTGTTCTTCTTGATAGTCGCATCATGACAGCCTTTGCACTTAAGTACTGTTTTGACAGGATTCAAACCATATCCTTTGTCTGCATAGACTGCGCCGCCATTGGGACAGACATGCCGAAAACCCTGTGCATCAGTTACTCTAGCAGAAGTCGCCGCAATCTTGTTGATCAAACCACTTTGCATATCGACCGAAACATGTTCCTTGTAACCAAACCAGTATTTGTTCTTACCCTTACAACCAAAGCGCGCCTGCTTGTCTGCCGCAACCTTCCCGGCAGTTTCATTGTTAAATTGTTCCAATCCTTCCTTGATCGCACGATCCCGATCATCCCAGGTGGTTAATTTACTGATCAGCTGACTCGCATCAATAAAAGTAAATATTTCCCGTATCAGCCCCATTCCACGCAAACTATTTCGTACTTGCGTAAAAATATCCATCAATCTCCCAGTGCCTAGGCGCTTGCGAAAATCTCCAAAGTAACTATGATCCGGCGCCTTTTCTCCTAAATGCATGTCACAAAACCATTTACAAGCAATGGTTCTCCTGAAGATAACGCTCCATCTCACGATCACTCAGATCTTCCATGAATTGTACGATCAATGCTCGCAGTGCAAATTCAAATCCTTTCTCTTTCCGCCCATTCGGTGAATACAGTGATTGATAGCTTTGGCTTAAATCAGAAAATGGCAGCAACTGATCCAGTTTGCGATAGGGATGATCTAATGGAACCAGCGAATCCAGCGTTAGAAATAAACTACTTTGTTCTCTTTTCTTCATCAGCTAATCCATTTACAAATGAGGTTCCTTATTATCGCCTAATTTACGTGCAATTTCCCGACAGTCCCATCATGTGTGTGCCATGGAGATAGAGAAACAGTTAAAGTTGTTCTGGCATGTGCGACGACCAGATAAATTTTAAAGGTTTAACCACCTGTGGATTTACAGATAGACTATAAGTCATTTTTTTCAAACATATCAGTACCTTTAGTAAGCACTTTGATATTGGTACTATTCGTTGAAACGGCTCTAATTTTGATGTGAATGATTTGTTTTTACTGAAATGCTTAGAAACTTTTTTAGCACACCACCTTTCACCCAGTGATCCGCTCGGGTGTAGAGAGTGCGGTGATTACTGAAGTGCTTCCGATAGGCCCCGGAGCAACTTGCTACTATACTCAGCAACATCAACCAGCATTGAGAATCATCGATTGAAATGGCTGACATTGTCACGCGAGCCCAGCCATGGCGTTCAACTTGCGATTCCCCGTGGTTTTACCACGGGGGGTGTTTATCTAAGTTAGAGTTGTGTCTCAAAACAGGGATATAAAATCTAAGTAGTACAAATTCTTAGCCAATATGTATGATTCGTGCAATTGAAGGCACTCCCAATGCATCCCAGACAAAAAGCATATAAAAACCGGGAGGAGCAATATTTGCATTTGCTGGTGTTCTAACGGTTACTATATTGCTTGCTTGTGGAATAGTTAAATCAAAAAATCGTGTTTCATGATCAAACGTGTGTGTGGCCGCACCCATTCTTACGAGTGTAACTTTAGCAATAGTACTATTAGCTTCAATTGAAAAATCTTGATCCCAGCTAATCATTGTGGATGGCGCATCTATAATCTCAAGACGTGGAGCAAACTCGCCACTACCATCTGCTTTAAACAAATAAGGCGGATAATAAATTTCACCATTTAACTGTTTAGCAGGACCAGGTGCACCCCCTCCACCCGTAAATACAGTTCCATCTGGCAATAAAAGCGAAACCGAATGGTATAATCTTGCTGCAACGGCACTTGCTGCGAGAGTCCAGGTATTTGTGCTAGGATTCCACAACTCCGATTGAAGAACTAAACCTGCTAAGGTATTGCCTGATGACGATCCGCCACTAACCCATACTTGCCCGTCAGCAAGCACTGTGGCACTGCCATACTGATGATCATATGCAAGAGTACCGGCAGATGACACTACAGGCTCTCCCGTACCATTAATGTCGACAGCTACTGCGATACGATCCCGCCGTACTGATAGAATTTTACCCGGAGCGTACATGACACTCGGCAGATTAGTGCGGCCATTTGGAGTTTTTTTCACATACCGAGTGAGTGTTCCTGTACCTGCAATATCAAGCTTATACATGGGTCCATTGTGGCCTAAAACAAATATTTTTCCTTGAGGATTTACCCATCCACGCGGATAAAACCATGCATTTCCACCCAATGCTCCATAAGCGGCATCACTGGAAGCCGTAGTAAGCGTGCGCCAGGTACCATCAATAGCACGTACTTCCGGTATTGATGAATAGGTAGCTTCAGTAGGAGGTATTGTTGAAGTGCCAGCAAAAAACATACTGTCACGTCCACCCAGCACCGCATGCTCGCCATTTGGCATGGTTACAGCAGTCGCATACCAGCGCTTATACGCCATGCTTTGAGTTTGGCGTATAAGTGTGTTTGTTGCCGGATCGAAAATATTGACATCACTATTTGCATAGTTACGCTTAGTGTTTACAATAGCATCTCCTCCAAGAATCAATGCCTGTCCCGTAGTTGGAATCACTGCTTGGCCTGCACAAAAAATATCTGTATTTGTGGTATTGGGTAAGGTCTCAAAGGCATTGCTGCCGGTACCTAGAGCCGGATTCCAAATCGTATAATACAATTTTGCGCCTTGTACACCCGCTATATTTGTTCCATAGGCAAATACCCGTCCATCCGGCGTGAGAACAACTGCGAGCGGGATGATCGGCCAGTTATGCAAAGGACCAAATTCTCCTTTGATGTGGGCGTCGGGTCCTGCTGCGCTAACAGAAATAATGGCCCCTTCGTAAGCAAATAGGAATAAAACGAGAGTAACTGCGATCAAGTATTTGAATTTTCTCACTTCCTGCAAAGGAAGATAGTGATTAAACATTATTTTGCTCCTGATATGAAAATAATAACTACGCAAACATCGATTTTCTGTCTCAATGATAAAAATGCATCCGCTACATAGATCACACTTATCGATTGATAAACAAATAAAAAATTAATTATCTTATTTCTATAAACATTTAATGGATCTGCTTTACATGTTCATACAAATAAAACAACATCTTGCATATTAAGTCAGTGAAAAAAATCACTTTCATAATATTTTAATTTTACTATAGAAGGTGGATCAAAATTTGTCATGGGTCAAACATACTTATTTTATAAGTAATTTATCCTGTATTTTTTGATCAAAAAATAGGATATTTAGGCTAATATACTTTCATACGAGAGTTATTTTATAAGCTATTTAAATAGGCGCTCACATCAGGATCATTATCATTTTATTATTTTCAGTACTATAAATCTTGCCAATTATGGACTAAGGATCATTATACTGGGGAAATCTTTTACTTATTTGTACCAAACACTTATGTGTCTGAATCGGTGAGTCAATGTGTCATATTTATCCAATCAAAAAAATTAATACATTTGCGAGTGTGATAATTTCAGTACACATTTGGATTAAATTTTATAATCATTTCCTTACGTTAGTTTCAGTAGTCAAAAGTTATTATGAGGTCAGTTTTATCGTTAACTGTTTAGTGTCTGTTGTATAATCCCGCTGGCAACAATTGCCAATAAGTTCTGGTCCGATTCCAATATGCAAATTGCCTCTATGCAACAGTTATCTGTATCACCTTGCTGATTTGAGATGAATAAGATCTGTTCGCAAGGATGGTATTCTACGCTGATATCTCTTTCTTATCATCAACGCAATTGGCTACAAGATCGAGGATCATTGACGCGTCGTATTCAAAGCCGTTGTTCCAATTTTTATGTGAAACCAGTTGTTCAATCCCTGCAAAGAATTTATGGCGATGAATTAAATGTGATGGGACTACGATCCAATGAGCTGGCAATGGTGCGAGAAGTATATCTATATTGCAACAGTGTGCCGGTGATATTTGCCCATTCTGTTATAGCCCGCAAGGATCTATGCGGTTCGTGGCGAGGTTTAAGTAAGCTGGGCAATAAATCGTTAGGGACGGTTTTATTTAGTAATCCGAGAATTACACGTACGCCTCTGGAATATAAACGAATCAAGCCTTCACACCTTCTATATGGTCGTGCGTGCACCAAATTGCCACAAAAGCCGGCCTATTTGTGGGCGCGTCGCTCATTATTTACTTTGCACGGCCAATCTATCCTGGTTACCGAAGTTTTCTTACCAACTCTCCTTGATTTACCCTTATGAACATAACAGAACGTATCAAAATCTATATGCAATTGATGCGGCTTGACAAACCAATTGGTATTTTGCTGTTGCTATGGCCAATGTTGTGGGGACTATGGTTTGCTGCTGGAGGATTTCCTGATAAACAGATTTTGATCATTTTTGTTTTGGGAACTATTTTGATGCGATCGGCGGGTTGTGTCATCAATGATTTTGCCGATCGAAAGATCGATCCACATGTCGAACGTACCAAAAATCGCCCAATGGCGACGGGTAGCGTGAGTACGCTGGAAGCCATGATTTTATCCGCTGCATTGAGTTTGGTGGCATTTCTGCTGATTCTGCCTCTTAATCGATTGACTATTCTGCTTTCCGTACCTGCACTGTTTCTGGCTGGGACGTATCCATTTACCAAGCGTTTTTTTGTCATGCCGCAAGCATACCTTGGAATAGCATTCAGTTTTGGAATACCTATGGCTTTTGCTGCACAAACCAATAGCTTGCCGCCAATTATCTGGCTTTTGATGCTTGCCAATCTGTTTTGGGTAGTGGCATACGATACAGCATATGCAATGGTCGATAAACCGGACGATTTGAGAATCGGAATTAAAACATCGGCGATTACGCTCGGACGTTTTGATGTGTTGGGTGTGATGCTGTGCCATATTTCCTTTATTGCAATTATGTCGATAATTGGACTGTTACAACAAATGAGCCTGGTTTATTATTTAGGGCTAATGGTTGCATCGGGATTGATCATTTATCAATATACTCTGATTCGTCATCACGATCGCATGCTCTGCTTTAAAGCGTTCCTGCATAACAACTGGGTTGGAATGACTGTGTTTGCAGGGATTGCATTAGATTTCTTAATTTTTCCGCATTAAAAGGATGAATGATGCAATATAAGGATTTGCGCGACTTCATCGCACAATTGGAAACAATGGGTGAACTCAAGCGAATTCATACAGAAATTGATCCGGCACTGGAAATGACTGAGATTTGCGACCGAATCCTGAAAGCGCAAGGCCCGGCAGTGTTGTTTCAACATCCCAAGGGGCATACGATACCGGTTTTAGGTAATTTGTTCGGCACACCGAAACGTGTTGCGCTAGGTATGGGGCAGGAAGCAGTCGAAGCTTTGCGTGAAGTTGGTAAGTTATTGGCCTATCTCAAAGAACCTGATCCGCCCAAAGGATTAAAAGATGCCTGGGATAAGCTGCCAGTACTGAAACAAGTCCTGAATATGGCACCGAGAGAATTGAGCAGTGCACCGTGCCAAGAAATTGTATGGGAAGGCGACGAAGTCGATTTGAGCCGGATACCCATTCAGACTTGCTGGCCGGGTGATGTCGCACCGTTGATAACTTGGGGTTTGACTGTAACGCGCGGGCCTAACAAAACTCGTCAAAATTTAGGTATTTACCGTCAGCAGGTCATTGCACGCAATAAGGTGATTATGCGTTGGCTGGCGCATCGGGGGGGCGCGTTGGATTTTCGTGATTTTACTCTGGCAAATCCTGGTAAATCCTATCCGTTGGCAGTGGCCTTAGGCGCTGATCCCGCAACCATTTTGGGTGCAGTTACGCCAGTTCCGGATAGTTTGAGTGAATATCAGTTTGCAGGCCTGTTACGTGGTGCAAAGACTGAAGTGGTGAAATGTATCGGCAATGATTTGCACGTGCCTGCAAGCGCCGAAATCGTGCTGGAAGGTGAAATTCATCCTGGAGAAACTGCCTTGGAAGGGCCATATGGCGATCATACCGGCTATTATAACGAGCAGGAAACGTTTCCAGTATTTACCATACAACGCATTACCATGCGTCGCAATCCGATCTACCATTCCACGTACACCGGAAAACCACCGGATGAACCGGCAATTCTTGGTGTAGCGTTAAATGAAGTATTTGTGCCGCTATTGCAAAAGCAATTTCCTGAAATTACCGATTTTTACTTGCCGCCGGAGGGATGTTCGTACCGCATGGCGGTGGTGAGTATGAAAAAGCAATATGCCGGCCATAGCAAACGCGTCATGTTCGGTATTTGGAGTTTTTTGAGGCAATTTATGTACACCAAGTTCATTATCGTCACCGATGACGACATCAATGTGCGCGATTGGAAAGAAGTGATCTGGGCGATTACTACGCGTGTTGATCCAGCGCGAGATACCTTGATTGTTGAAAATACACCCATTGATTATCTTGATTTTGCCAGTCCGGTTTCTGGTTTGGGCGGAAAAATGGGATTGGATGCTACCAATAAATTCCCAGGTGAGACCACTCGAGAATGGGGAGTACCGATTGTGATGGATGATACGGTTCGGAAACGAGTGGATGAAATTTGGGGTGAATTGGGAATTTGATTTTAAAATATTGCGTACAGCGCAGTGCTATTAATATGCGAGAAATTTGGCAAACTATTTTATTACTGACCATGAGCAATATATTCATGACGTTTGCTTGGTATGCGCATTTGAAAGATTTGAACCATAAGCCTTGGATTATTGCTGCTTTAATTAGTTGGGGAATTGCTTTTTTTGAATATATGTTGCAAGTTCCTGCCAATCGCATTGGCTATACGGTGCTCACAGTGGCACAACTTAAGATCTTGCAAGAAATTATCACACTTACTGTATTTGTACCCTTTGCATTATTCTATTTAAAAGAGCCGCTGAAGTTGGATTATTTGTGGGCTGCTTTGTGTATGATGGGCGCGGTGTATTTTATGTTCCGGGCGCGATAAGCTATTGAGAATTCGCTAGTAGGCGCTTTGACACAATTTTTTGATCGCTGGTTATCTCGCCTAGTCCCAAGAATTGCTCCTGAGAATCATATAGACGTATAAGATTATTGGTAGGTTTATAATCAGTATTTAATGTTTGATTGGCAACCGTGCGTCCTTGCATAATATGTGATGCTGCCAATTCATCCAGGATAACTGCGGGAAATTTCTTTAATAAGTGATCGACAGGTAGAAGATACTTATCGCGATCAATCGCGGTCATCTCTTCTAATGCCGATAGCGTGTACGTTTGCGTTAAGTCAAAATAATCGATAGCAGTGCGCCTTAATTGTGTCAGATACGCACCTCCGCACCCTAAAGCTTTACCGATATCTTCTGCCAAGGTGCGGATATAAGTGCCCGTGCTGCAGTGGATACATAAGCGCAATTCATTTTCTTTAAGTGACTTGATCGATATATCGTAAATATGAACTTCTCGCGGAGGCCGCTCGATTGTTTCGCCTTTCCTTGCGTATGCGTATAGCGGCTTACCATTATGTTTCAACGCGCTATACATCGGCGGTATTTGCCGGATTCTGCCAATAAAGCGACTTAGCACTCGTTCACATTGCAATAAATCGGGAGCAATAGTAGTCGTTTTGACCTGCACGATGTCGCCTTCCGCGTCCCCGGTAGTGCTCAGAAAGCCAAGTTTTAATGTGGCTTCATAAGCTTTATCAGCACCTAAAAGGATCGATGAAAATTTGGTGGCTTCTCCCAAGCAAAGTGGTAGCAGCCCAGTTGCCATTGGATCCAACGTGCCGGTATGTCCACACTTGGCAGCGGAGAAGATTCGTTTGATGATTTGCACCGCTTTATTGGATGAAATTCCATAAGGTTTATCCAATAATAAAATGCCGCTGATATTTCGTTTGATAGACTGTTTTGATAACGACCTACTTAATAGCATACCCGTAGCGGGTATGTGTGTTTCAATTTTTTTAATCAATGGGATGCATGTTTCTGTCCTGAGCGATCGCCTCGTCAATTAATTTCGATAAGCGAGCACCACGCTCAACAGATTCATCATAAACAAAATGTAATTCTGGAATAATTCGCAGTTTTAATCTATGCGATAAATTCGAACGCAAAAAACCTTTTGCATGCTCGAGTCCATTTTCCACCAAGAATTTTTCCTCTTTACCGGCTAATGAAGTGTAGAACACTTTTGCATGACTATAATCACGTGTTACCTCTACTGCAGTGATAGTAATATGGCCAATACGAGGATCTTTGATTTCATTTTGTAGCAGATCGGCTAAATCACGTTGAATCTGATCAGCGACGCGCAACGCGCGAGAATAGTCTCTGGGCATAAGAAAATATTAATTAAAGTTAATGCTATAAGGTTCTCGCAGTTTCCACGACCTCATATACTTCCAGTTGGTCTCCAACTTGAATGTCATTAAAGTTTTTTAGGGATAGGCCACACTCAAAACCTTCTCTTACTTCTTTCGCATCGTCTTTGAATCGTTTTAGAGAATCCAGCTCACAGCTATGTATGACTAATCCATCCCGTAATACTCGAACTGGCGAATTTCTTTTCACAATGCCATCCATTACATAGCATCCAGCGACAGTGCCTACTTTTGGAATACGATAAATTTCACGAATATCGATGAGGCCTATGATATTTTCTTTGCGATCAGGTGTCATCAAGCCGGAAAGCGCAGCTTTAACTTCATCTACGGCTTCATAGATAATATTATAGTAGCGAACATCAACACCACTTGATGCAATCAATTTGCGTGCACCGGCATCTGCGCGGACATTGAAACCAATCACTACGGCTTTTGATGCTAATGACAAATTAATATCGGATTCAATAATAGCACCAACTCCGCTGTGAATGATGTTTACTTTTACTTCGTCAGTTGAAAGTTTTTGTAATGCATAAGCTAACGCCTCGCATGATCCTTGAACGTCTGCTTTAATAATCAATGCAAGAACCTTAACATCTTCTTGTTGTTCAAAAACACTCTCTAGCTTCGCCGCTTGCTGTTTGGCAAGCTTGACATCACGATATTTGCCTTGCCGAAATAAAGCAATCTCTCGCGCTTTACGTTCATCATTCAACACAAAAACAATTTCGCCAGCCTCAGGCACTTCCGATAGGCCTTGAATTTCAACCGGAATTGAAGTACCGGCCTGCTTAATGGCTTTGCCATTTTCATCATTCATGGCGCGAACCTTGCCATAAACAGCACCCGCTAATAAGACGTCTCCACGCTTTAAAATTCCCGATTGTACGAGGATAGTCGCAACCGGACCACGACCTTTATCTAAGCGCGATTCAATTACAACACCCTTTGCTGGGATGTTTGTTGGTGCTTTTAATTCCAATACTTCGGCTTGTAGTAAAACGCTCTCTAATAAAGTGTCAATACCTTGGCCAGTTTTAGCAGATACTTCAACAAACATAGTATCGCCTCCCCAATCTTCAGGAACTACTTCATGAGCAACTAATTCGTGCCGGATTCTTTCGACATTAGCTTCTGGTTTATCAATTTTATTGACGGCTACAATGATAGGAATTTTTGCTGCTTTAGCATGGTGAATTGCTTCAATAGTTTGAGGCATAACACCATCGTCAGCTGCAACGACTAAAATAACAATGTCAGTGATTTTAGTACCCCGCGCTCGCATGGCAGTAAAAGCTTCATGGCCAGGCGTATCCAGAAAAGTAATCATGCCATGATCGGTTTCTACATGATATGCACCAATATGCTGAGTTATTCCCCCAGCCTCACCTCCAGCAACTCGGGTGCGACGAATATAATCCAGCAGAGAAGTCTTGCCATGATCGACGTGACCCATTACCGTTACAACTGGTGCACGTGGTGCTAATTCTGCTTCGGTAGCTAATGTTTCACTGTCTATCAGCAAGTTTTCCGGGTTATCCATTTCGGCATATTTTGCTATATGTCCCATTTCTTCCACGACAATCATAGCCGTATCTTGATCAAGCATTTGATTGATGGTAACCATACTACCCATTTTCATGAGTACCTTAATGACATCGGCCGCTTTAATAGACATTTTTTGAGCTAATGCGCTCACGGATATGGTCTCGGGCACCATTATTTCACGTACAATAGGCTCTGTCGGTGCAGAAAAGCCGTGAATATTTTGTTCCTCTAAATGGGCTGGTTTGTTATGTTTTTCTTTGCGGGTACGCCAACCTTGTCCAGTAGAGAGGTCGCCTCGAGTTTTAACGCTGCGTTTCTTGATATTTTCATCTTTCCAAACAGCTTGCTGCTTAGCTTGTTGCTTTTTCTTTTTTTCAGCTTTTTCTTCAGTTTTTTCTGTTGGTTTATGTAATGTTCCTTCAGTTAAAACTGAATGTGGTTGAGTCTGAGTTGGTTGTTCAGATTCTGCAGATACGAGCACAGTTGGTTTTATTAGATCTGGGGTTTCATTAACAGAAGCTTCAGGTTGTTTTTTCTTTGTATTATCGATATCTTCAGCTTTCTTGCGCGCTCTTTTTTGTTTAACTTCTTCAGCTTGACGAGCTATTAATTCTGCTTGCTTTCTTGCTTCTTCGTTGCGCAGTGCCATTTGTTCTGCGTCAATAATAGATTCTTTAGCCATTGAATGACTTACCGTCGCAGGCGATTCGGTAGGAACTGAAACAGAATCGAAGTCTCCGGGCACTGGTTTTGTCAGTACGCGCCTTTTTCTAACTTCAACTTGGATGGTTCGTGCTCTACCCGTGCTATCGGATTGCCGAATCTCCGAAGTTTGACGGCGTGTAAGGGTAACCTTATTTTTAGCTTCTGTAGATCCATGGGTTTTCCTAAGATAATCAAGAAGCCTGGTTTTATCTTGTTCTGTCAGATTGTCTTCTATTAACAACTTTCTAACACCAGCAGCATTAAGTTGCTCCAATAAGACTGCCGGTAGCAACCCTAATTCATTAGCAAATTGTTCTACACTCGTTTGAGCCATTTATAACCTTTCAACAATCAAAACTACAGACAGATTTTTTCAAAATAAAAAGTTCTAATACTTTAACACGCTATTTATTATTGCCGAATCGATTTGACTTAAGTAAACCACGGTTCGCGTGCTTTCATAATCAGCTGATTTGCGCGTTCAATATCGATACCTGTCATTTCAACCAAATCATCTGCAGCTAAATCAGCCAAATCAGCTTGAGTATTGATACCCTTAGCCGCTAGTTCGCGAACAATATTAATATCCATTCCTTCTAATGCGAGTAGATCCTCGGCTACATGTTCTACTTTTTCTTCGTTAGCTATGGCATCTGTTAGCAGAACGTTACGAGCCCGGTTACGTATTTCATTGACAATTTCTGCATCAAGAGACTCAATTTCGAGCATTTCATTTAGAGGCACATAAGCTACTTCTTCCAATGTAGTAAAGCCTTCTTGAACCAGTATTTCTGCTATTTCTTCATCAACATCCAATTTGTGCATAAAAAGTTGACATAATTGTGACGATTCTTTTTCGTGCTTGGCTTGGGATTCTTCAATGGTCATTATATTTAGCTCCCAACCAGTTAGTTCTGAAGCAAGCCGCACATTCTGTCCACTTCGTCCAATTGCTTGTGCCAGATTATCATTATCAACCACAATATCCATATTGTGCTTCTCTTCATCAACCATAATACTGCTAATTTCTGCGGGTGACAGTGCATTAATAATGAAGGTCGCAGGGTCATCTGCCCACAATACAATATCGACACGTTCTCCAGCCAATTCGCTAATAACAGCCTGGACTCTGGATCCGCGCATGCCAACGCAAGTACCTATGGGATCAATGCGTTGATCATTTGATTTGACTGCGATCTTGGCGCGCGAACCTGGGTCTCGTGCAGCTGCCTTTATTTCTAATAAGCCTTCTTCAATTTCTGGCACTTCCAACTCGAAGAGCTTCATTAAAAATTCAGGGGAAATGCGTGAAAGTTTTAATTGTGATCCCCTTGCCGTACGATCAACTTTATACAAATAAGCGCGCACTCGATCACCGATGCGTAAATTCTCTTTCGGTATCATTTGATCACGTGGTAATTCCGCCTCAATTTTTCCAGATTCAATGATAGCATTACCGCGTTCCATACGTTTTATAGTACCCGTGATTAAATAATCTCCTCTTTCAAGAAAATCATTGAGTGTCTGTTCACGTTCAGCATCTCGTATTTTCTGAAAAATTACTTGCTTTGCTGCTTGTGCGCCAATTCGTCCAAATTCAATCGGTTCCAGTGGTTCTTCACTATAGTCACCAAGTTGGATGTCAATATTGGTTTTTTTTGCTTCACTTAAAGCAATCTGACGAGTAGGGTGTTCAACAGCGTCATCTTCTACTACCAACCAGCGACGAAACGATTGATAATCTCCTGTAATCCTATCAATAGAAACTCGCGTTTCTATATCCTCTTGAAATCGCTTTTTTGTGGCAGACGCTAACGCAAGTTCTAGGGCTGTAAAAATA
Source organism: Nitrosomonas sp. (assembly GCA_024281995.1). Classification (GTDB taxonomy): domain Bacteria; phylum Pseudomonadota; class Gammaproteobacteria; order Burkholderiales; family Nitrosomonadaceae; genus Nitrosomonas. Next base: position 64,986 of record JAMWZW010000010.1, on the reverse strand, counting down.
ATTTCTTTTTCTACTGCTTTTTCACGAGATAATGCATCAACCAATAGTAAAATTTCTCGGCTCATAATCCTCCGGCCAATTTTTTATATCTATAATTTTGGGACCAAGCGAGCTTTTTCAAGATTGCTCAATTCAAGGTCTAACAATTTTCCATCGACTTCAAGTTTTATTATGCCGTTGTTTAATTCCCGCAGAATTCCGACAAAATTTCTTTGTCCTTGGATAGGAATGCGCAGCTTTAATTTAATCGTCTCTCCTCTAAAGCGGAGAAAATCAGTTTCTTTTCGCAAAAGCCTATCAAGTCCCGGCGAAGAAATTTCTAACCGGCCATAGTCGATATTTTCTACAGTTAACAATCGATTCAAGTGGTTACTAATAGCTACACAATCATCAATATTGATGCCATTTTTTTTGTCTACAAAAATTCTTAATAATTTATTGTGCCCAAATTGTTCAATTCCAACCAGCTCATATCCCATTCCTTCAAGAGTGGATTCCAGTAGCTCTTCTAGTATCATAGCGTTACCACAAATAAAAAATGGGCTAAAAAGCCCATCCGTCAACTGTTTTGATTTTATCAAAAAATTATAAAATATGAAACACAAACTTCGTTTCAACAATATTGAAGTGTTTCTAACAAGCTTATATTTATAGAGTTTCTCTGGTTTTATTCTTTATAGTGATTATTTTTTAATAATCAAATTATGCTTATCCCACTATGGTGAGATTTTAAAATGAACATCATCGCAATGATACAATCTTTATAAATTCATTTTTGATCAGAAGAAAGTAATAAGGAGAAAATCGTATGTCAATTATTGAATCTGTTTTAAACGAAACGCGTGTTTTTTTGCCTTCTAAGGAGTTTGCCAAAAAAGCAAATATTCGCAATATTGAAAGATATCACGAATTATGTGCAGAAGCTGAGCAGGATTTCCAAAGTTTCTGGGCACGACAAGCAAACGAACAGATTCTCTGGCATAAACCTTTTACACAAATTCTAGATGACCGTACTCCGCCATTTTACAAATGGTTTGTCGATGGTGAATTGAATATTTCTTATAATTGCCTTGATCGACATTTGCCAACACAAGGTGACAAAATTGCCATTATTTTTGAATCTGATGATGGAGAAGTCTTACATTGCAGTTATCGTGAGCTTCATCAACGGGTTTGCCAGTTTGCTAACACCTTGAAATTGCAAAATATAAAAAAAGGTGATCGCGTTATCATTTATATGCCGATGCGTATTGAGGCAGTGATTGCCATGCAAGCCTGTGCACGTATCGGCGCGATTCATTCCGTAGTATTTGGAGGATTTTCTGCTAAAAGCTTACATGAGCGAATCGTCGATGCGAAGGCTGTAGCAATCATTACAGCGGATGAACAAGTACGCGGAGGTAAACATAATGCGCTTAAAGCGACTGTTGATGAGGCCATGAGTATGGCGGATACTGAATCGGTAAAGCGCGTGGTGGTATATAAAAGAACTGGTGCGCAAGTTGCTTTTGAAGCGCCACGCGATGTTTGGTGGCATGAAATTACTCATGACGTGAGCACTCAGTGCGAACCAGAATGGGTTAATGCTGAGCATCCGTTATTTACACTCTATACTTCCGGCTCGACGGGAAAACCAAAAGGTGTTCAACATTCAAGTGCTGGTTATCTGCTTGGAACCAAAGTGAGTATGCAATGGATTTTTGATTATCAACCTTCAGATATTTTTTGGTGTACGGCAGACGTCGGCTGGATTACCGGACATAGTTATGTGTGTTATGGACCGCTTGCAATGGGTGCTACTCAAGTGATTTTTGAGGGAATTCCTACTTACCCACATGCCGGGCGATTCTGGGAAATTATTCAAAAACATAGCGTCACGACCTTTTATACCGCGCCTACAGCTATTCGCTCGCTAATTAAGTTAGGAGGGGATCTGCCTGCTCAATATGATTTGTCATCTTTACGGTTATTGGGTTCAGTGGGGGAGCCCATAAATCCCGAAGCTTGGATGTGGTTTTACGAAAAGGTTGGTCAATCGCGTTGTCCTATCGTCGATACGTGGTGGCAAACGGAAACGGGTTGCCATATGATCGCTCCGATGCCCGGTGCTGTAGCGCTCAAACCAGGTTCATGCACTTTTCCGCTACCTGGAATTTTTGCATCGATTGTCGATGAGGCCGGCCACGACGTGGAAAATGGCAAGGGTGGCTTCTTGGTCATCAAAAACCCTTTTCCTTCTCAAATTCGCACACTTTGGGGTGATACGGAACGATTCAAGAAAGCTTATTTTCCAGAAGAAATGGGTCATGGAAAATATTACCTTGCGGGCGATTCCGCGTATCGCGATCATGATGGATATTTCTGGATTATGGGACGCATTGATGATGTTCTGAATGTGTCCGGGCATCGATTGGGAACGATGGAAATTGAATCTGCGTTAGTGGCTCATCCGCTTGTTGCCGAAGCGGCCGTAGTAGGTAAGCCGCACGAAATTAAAGGTGAAGCTGTTGTCGCGTTCGTGGTACTAAAAAGCCAATATCCCCATGATAAAGCGGCCGCTGAAATTACTGATGTATTACGAGAATGGGTGGCTAAAGAAATTGGTCCGATTGCTAAGCCTGAAGAAATTCGATTTGGGGAAAATTTACCTAAAACTCGATCTGGTAAAATTATGCGCCGTTTACTTCGGGCACTTGCTAAAGGTGAGGAAATAACCCAAGACATTTCAACGCTTGAAAATCCAGCAATTCTTGAGCAATTAAAACGTCCGACGCAATAATGCCACATTCACTATCGCTTATTTTATAAACGCTTCTGGCTCATTTCCATATATGTCATCACCTCTTGTAATTGATTTTGAACATGGCATCAGCGCTATTGACGCGCAATTCCATCGTCCCAAACGTGCAGCCATTCACTTGCTAGTCGAAAAAGGTGTTGCTGCCTTAATTGATACCGGAACTGCTTCTTCAATTCCGGGTGTGATTGACGTACTTAAGCGAAAAAATCTTGTCGTTGAAGACGTCGCTTACGTCATATTAACGCATATCCATCTTGATCATGCTGGGGGCGCGAGTGAATGTATGCGGCTTTTCCCTAATGCAAAATTAGTCGTTCACCCGCGCGGTGCAAGTCATATGGCAAATCCATCACGGCTTGTTGCCGGTGCGATAGGAGTTTATGGAGAAGCGGAATTTAAACGCGTTTACGGCGAAATCAGCCCTATCGATGCTGAGCGGATTATTGAAGCTCATGACGAAAGCCGAATTGATCTGAATGGGCGCCCATTGCTTTTTCTCGATACACCCGGGCATGCACGTCACCATAATTGTATTTACGATGAAGTGAGCCGCTCATTTTTTACGGGTGACACATTTGGTGTTTCATACCGAGAATTTGATGTTGATGGCATGGAATTCGTTTTTCCCACGACTTCACCGGTACAGTTTGATCCCGATGCGGCACATGCCTCAATAGACCGCATCATGAGTTACAAACCGGATTACGCGTACCTTACCCACTACAGCCGCATTGGCCACTTGATTAATCATGCTGAATCAATGCATGACCTCATCAACGCACATGTTGAAATTGCACTGCAAGCAAAAGATATCGAAACTGATCGTCAAGCATTCATTTCAGAAGGTCTATACAAACTGCTGACAAATCGGCTAATGGAACAGGGCTGCCGGATGGCAAAACAAGAGATTGATGACTTGCTTCGATCAGATATTAGACTTAATGCGCTCGGTCTTATTTACTGGCTTGATCATCCAATTGAACGATTTAAGAGCTTATGATTCTTTGAAGTGATTTGTTTTCTTGGCGTGTTATTTTTTGGAAAACAATTCATTAAATTATCGGGTTCGATGGCCTATGTACTACATCGAACCCGATTTAAATGATTGCTGCTTAGTTTTGGTGACGGGTTTTTCTAGATGGACCGTACACCATAACAATCGCAAGATAGCTCAGATAAAGGATGACTCCGAGAATGATATCGGAAATGATCCAATCCGTAACTGAGTGTGGTAAGTCGAATACCGTTAAAATACCAAAAAATGTAGCACTGATTATTACTGCTGCGATTGCAAAAATTTGACTTGTTTTCATGATTATCTCCTTTATAAATGTTTATCAATATTGTTCAAAAGCTTTGTATCAATATGATACAAAAATTCACAAAAAGTTCACACTTTATTTACAATATATTCACAATTATAAATTTGAAACTCTATGAGCTAAATGTTAAATAAACCCACTTTTTTAACATATTTCACATAGATCAAAAATTTTTAACACAGTTAGATTCGATTAATCAATTAATAAATAATTATTTGATTTGTTGATTAAAGTAAAAAAGCGCTACTGTGGTGATGTTTTTATGCGAAAACCAAATAAAACTTATATTGGGTGAGTCAATCTGATTGACAGCATAAAAATTATGTAGTTAGAAGGGTCCAGATCAAGTTTACCAACCCGTCTGATAGGTATTAATGATTAATTGCACCGCATTATCATAGAGATTTGTAATGCTGTGTCGATCAAATCTTAGATCGTTTAGATCTACTGATTGACTAGGCATGATTTCTCTCAATTCAAAATTAAATTGAATTAACCCAGTTACATGCTGGGAATCCGTATAGAATTTTCCAGTTTCGTCAGTATTGGAGACGGGATCGTGTATATCGGCAATGACAAAAATTAAATCTTGTAGCTGTTCTTCTGGCACAGTGATGGTATACGTATCAAAGAAACGATTGGGGACTGGTGAAGAATTGAATGCAAAGGTTTCAAGTCCTAAGGTTGCACCAACTGCTTGTGCTAAACCGCCACCTAATGAATGACCTGTAACGATAATTTTGCTTCCTGGATTGCCATTCACAATATCTTGCGCAAAACGAAACGCATCTTTGAATTGATCGCTGACTGTGCCAATTCCAATGGCAGTATCGGCTGTAACATCTAGACGAAGATCATTCAATTCCTTCACTGAACAAGGAAAGTCGCAGGTATCCGTACCACGAAAAGCTATCACCATTTCCAGGGTATCGTTATTTCTATAAACGCCGGCATCCATCCCTGTGTTTGTTCCGGTAGATTTGATTAATTCCCAAGAACCAATCGTTACGTTATCAAAATCATAAATGGCATCCGCAAGTTGCGCATAGGGAATAGAACGTCCCAGAATGTCTGCAGCTCGCCTTTCGTTGGGGAGTAACATGCCATAGGGTTTCCAGTCCCTGCCAGGCACATAATCAGGGTTGCTGTAAATATCGACTTTTGTCATTTCAAATTGGGTATCGCCAGTGTTTTCGCTATCCGGTACCAGCGTTAAATTAACAACGTATCGTTCTGTGCCGAATTGTTTGGGGATGTCGACTTTGGAAAGCGTTAATAATCCATTGATTTCCGAGAAAACAGGGCTATAAAATTCTGAAGCAGTATCCAGTTCCACACTTAATAAACTGAATCGATTAGGATTATCGATACCTAACCATTGTAGCGACGCTTTATAGAATTGCTGATTACCTGCTGCGTCGGCTACGATCACTTTTTGCATGCAAACTAGACCCGTTGTCTCGATATACGTAACAGGCGCCGATAAATTCAGACAATCTTCAGGTAGCGCTTGTGTTACAGGAGAAATACCCATTAGAGCAATAAATCCTATTAGCCCTGCATAAATTTGATACTTACTCATCATGGAATAGCTCATACACTCATTTAAATGTCAGTATTAGTGATCTATTCTGATTATAAGAGATTATTGGGTAAAATCGCTATAAATAAAAACGCGAATTGTAAATATGAAGGTGTGGTTAAACAATTACGCTATGAATTATCGTTGAAAAAGATTATGAATATGCCATTACGTCGCATTGCTCATCTCGATATGGATGCTTTTTATGCATCTGTTGAACTTACACGATATCCGGAATTGCGCGGTCAGCCGGTAGTCATTGCAGGTCGGGATGAACACAAACCAGTGATGAAGTCAGATGGTTGCAAGCATTTTTTTAGGCTGCGCGACTATAGCGGTCGCGGTGTAATTACAACCGCGACATATGAAGCGCGTGCATTGGGTATATCTTCAGCAATGAGTGTGATGAAAGCTGCGCAATTGGCGCCGGATGCTTTTCTTTTGCCCGTAGATTTTGATATTTATCGTCATTACTCGCGCCTTTTTAAAGCTGCAGTGACAACGATTGCTGGGCCCATCGAGGATTCTGGCATTGATGAAATATATTTGGATTTGAGTAATTTGGAGGAAGATTCTTTGACTTTGGCCCATCGAATCAAGGGAGCGGTTAAGAATGCAACGGGGCTGACTTGTTCGATTGGAATCACGCCTAACAAATTACTATCAAAGATTTGCTCAGATCTGGAAAAACCTAATGGGCTTACTATTTTGCAACAGTCCGATATTCCGGCTCGTATTTGGCCACTATCGGTAAGCAAAATTAGCGGGATAGGGCCTAAAGCAGCTAAAAAATTAGCATTTCTGGGTATTACAACGATTGCTGAATTAGCTCAAGCTGATATTGGCCTTTTGCAGAACCATTTTGGACGTAGTTACTCAGTCTGGCTGCATGAGGCTTCTCATGGAATTGATCGGCGTCCGGTCATAACACATGCCGAGCCTAAATCCATTAGCCGGGAGACGACATTTGAGCGCGATCTTCATCCTCGTAATGATCGCTTAGCTTTATCTAAGGTGTTTACAATACTCTGCACACAAGTTGCAGAAGATTTAAAACACAAAGGTTATATAGGGCGTACTATCAGCATTAAGCTGCGATTTGAAGATTTTCATACGGTCACGCGTGATTTCACGCTTACCACACATACGGCTGATCCTATAATAATCCACCGTGCGGGTAGAGAATGCCTGCGACGGGTAACGTTAAAGAAAAAGCTTCGTTTGCTGGGAATAAAAGCTAGTGCACTAATATCCACTCATTCCACAAATCAGACATCAACTTGTTTGCAACAGGAATTGCCATTTACCTTTTAAAATTAGTCGTGTGGATAACTAATTTTAGTTCCATTTGATTTCAACCAGGTGATCACGTTTATCGTTTACTAAGGGAACAGTAGCACTTGTTTGTTCTGACTTAGAAGTATCTATTTCTTCGATTAATACTCCATCTAATAGAGTGCTCATTTGATGGGGTACTTCATTTTTTTGCGTAATAGTAATATGGTAAAAAGTTTCGAAAAAGCGATAATGAATAGTATAGGTTTCCCAGGATGGCGGAACTCGCGTTGTGATACACAGAGAGTCTTTATTTAATTGTAGACCAAGCAAGGTTTCCACAATTAATCGATACATCCATCCTGCAGCACCTGTATACCAAGTCCAGCCGCCTCTCCCTGTATGGGGTGTTGCACCATAAATATCAGCACACATAACATAAGGTTCCACTTTATAGTGCTCACTTTCCACAGGCGTGAGACTGTGATTGATGGGGTTAAGCATCGCCAGCAATTCCCACGCGCGATTTCTGTCATCCAGCAATGCAAAAGCCATTGTCGCCCATATCGCTGCATGAGTATATTGCCCGCCATTTTCGCGAATTCCCGGTACATAACCTTTAATATACCCGGGTTCAAGTGAGGATTTGTCAAAGGGTGGTGTAAGGAGTTGAATTAGTTTTGAATCGCGATGTACTAAATGTGAATCCACAGCAATCATTGCTTGACGTGCACGGGTTGGCTCACCTCCTGTCGATATAACCGCCCAGCTTTGACTGATTGAATCGATTTTGCATTCATCATTATCTGCAGAACCTAATGGAGTACCATCATCGAAAAAAGCACGACGATACCAATTGCCATCCCACGCATAAGTCTCAATGTTTTCCCGCAATTTATCGGCTTGCTGTATGCAGAGATCTGCAAATACCACATCGCCTCGATCCCGAGCCAAAGAAGAAAATAACTCAAGATTTTGATATAAAAACCATCCTAACCATACACTTTCTCCTTTACCATGACGTCCGATAAGATTCATGCCATCGTTCCAGTCTCCACACCCTATCAGTGGCAAGTTATGTTCACCAAAGCGTAAAGCATGTTGAATGGCGCGTACACAATGCTCATATAAACTCGCTACCTCAGAAGAATATTGGGGATGGTCGTAATATGATTCTTCCTCATCATGTAATTCACGCCCTTCCAGAAAATGAATTTCTTCGTCGAGTACACCGGTATCTCCGGTTCGCAAGACATAATGGCAAGTTGCGTAAGGCAGCCATAAGTAATCATCAGAAAAATGTGTTCTGACGCCTTGACCGTTGGGAGGGTGCCACCAATGCTGGACATCTCCTTGAAGAAACTGTCGCCCTGCACAGCGTAACAGTTGCTCACGTGCGAGCCATGGGGCTGCGTAAATCAAAGCCATGGAATCTTGTAACTGATCGCGGAAACCATAGGCACCCCCTGATTGATAATAACCACTCCGTCCCCAGAATCGGCATGATAGTGTTTGATAGATCAGCCAGCCATTCACTAAAACATTCAATCCAGTATCGGGTGTTTCTACATGAACTGCACCCAGTGTATGGTTCCAGTACCCCCAAACTGCTTCAAGTGCTTGATGTGCTCCTATCGGTTGACCATATTGTTGGATCAATTGTCGTGCTTCTTCAGCGCTGTGGGCAGCACCCAATAGAAAAACAATTTCTTGCTCCTCGCCACTTTCCAACTCGACCATCGTTTGAATGGCGGCACAGGGATCAAAACCCGCTCCGGTTTTTCCTGATAAAGTTTTACGGCGCATTGCAGCTGGGTTGTTCAATGATCCGTTACGTCCGATAAATTCTGTGCGGTTTCCAGTGACAAACCGATTTTGTTTATTGACGCATGCAAAGACGATACGTTTGGCATATTCACGGCTGTAGGTATTACGCGCAAACAACGCTCCACTCTGAAGGTCTGTTTCGGTAACGATATGCATTAAATTGCTATGTCGCCATTCGCCGAGTACCAGCTCCCAAAAACTGGTTAACGACAATTTCCGCTTGCGGGAGGAATGGTTGCGTAGCTTAATCACGATAAACTTAGCAGGTGCATCCATTGCTACATAGATATATGCTTCAGAAAAGATATTCGATTGGGCGTATTCAAACACACTATAGCCAAAGCCATGCCGGCACACGTAACCGAATTGACCTCTCGCTGGAAGAGGTGCGGGTGACCAGAATTCTCCTGTTTCTTCGTCTCGGATATATAGTGCTTCACCGCTACTATCACTAATAGGATCGTTATGCCAAGTTGTTAAGCGAAATTCATGAGCATTTTCTACCCAGGTATAAGCGCCGCCGCATTCACTGATTACTGTGCCTATATGAGGACTGGCAATAACATTGACCCACGGCATGGGTGTATTCTGTCCGGGTTCCAGAGTGATAATATATTCCCGTCCATCAGGAGTAAAGCCACCCACACCATTGTAAAAAATTCGTTCACGGGTCATGAAAGAAAGATTTTGTGATTCATGTACTGGTAATAACTGGGGGTTTAAGAGGTCCGACACACGCTTATTTGATATGCGACGTTCTGCTAGCTGTATCAAAGTTTCTGTGGTATCGCTGAGTATCACACGTGCGACCGTCTGTAACAGAATGCGCTCGTCTTCACTGAGCTCTTCCGTGCGGCAAAAAAAGATGCCGCCCGGTTTGTCGATAATTGATACGTTAGAACTAGCATTGATTAAACCGACAATATAATCATGAAGTACGGCACGGTATCCTGAAAAATCCTCGTTCATGATTACTAAATCTGCGATCAAACCCTTTATGCGCCAATATGCATGGGCTTGCAGTGCTAATTTAACCAGATCAATGCGATTTAAATTGGCAATTCGCACCAGGATAATCGGTAAATCGCCTGAAATCGAGAAACGCCATAGCCCCGATTGGCCTAATTGGTTACGCGCGATAATGTCGGATGAGGTACGACGGAAGGCGCTATTATAAATAATGGAGCTTGCAAAGCTTGCAAAAATTTGTGCATCCGCTTCAGAAGCACTGAGATGACGTAATACTTCTTGGTTCTGAAACCATGCCATCTCAAATGCGCGCTCGATAAAGTGCCGCTCACTATAGTTATCCACCAACATCAATGCTTCTTCACGCGTACCTCCAACACCGGATATTACCTGGATGACTGTAGATTGATTAGGTAATAAAGTAACCATGCGGCGAATGGCCATGATTGGATCAAGTATTGAGCCAGCGGAGTTTGATAATACCGAATTGCCAAGATTTTTCTCCAGCACAATGGGGTTAGCAGGGGTTCTTCCTCGCCCAATGAATTGAGCGCGATCAGTTTCATAAGTGGGTTCATCGGCTGATTCACTGGGGGCAGTTAATAGGTGGAACATCCACGGAACTTGTTCCCCTGGCATGCGCGGCCGGCGAGTACAGAGGATGGCTTGTTTTTCTGAAATGATTTCAGTTTGTACGAATAAATTGCTAAAAGCGCGATGTGCCAAATCAGAGTTTAATGGTGTCAGCACTACTTCCGCATAGCTTGTTACCTCGATATATCGCGTATAGGAAGATTGGTTGGTGATGGTTATTCGACGAATTTCTACGTTATGTTCAGGGGAGACGGTAATTTCAGTATGCGTCTCAATGGAGTGATCTCGTCGACGGTATTCAGCACGTGCTTGTACGAAAATCGCCTCGTAATAATCGGCCTCGCGAAGCGTCGGCTGATAAGCAGAAGACCAATATTCACCTGAATCACTATCCCGCAGATAAATAAAGGTGCCCCAGTTGTCCGCGGTTACATCTTCACGCCAGCGAGTAATCGCAATGTTTTGCCAACGACTATAACCACCACCTGCATGAGTAGCCATGACATGATACTGACCATTGGAAAGCAGGTGTACTTCTGGGATTGGCGTATTGGGATCAGTAAATATACGCAGCAGCGAACTTGTATCAGGCATGGTAGAACGCGCTGCGGCACTGACCTCGGCTGCGTGAGGATGCAATGTAATGCTTTGGCGCGGAATACGCTCGTGCAAAAATAATTCTGCTGCTTGAATTTGCGGATCTGACATAAAGCGACGTTGCATTGGCTGGTCCAGTAAAACATATTCAAATGCCAGTAAACTCATGCCTTGATGGTGGGCCATAAAATTGCGTACAACAGCATGTGTCTTGCCACGAGGTACCCGTGTTCGCGTATAGTCAATCGCTTCATAAAAACCATACGCACCTAGGAAACCACTGGCAGCCATTTTCTGTAAGTTATGACAAGCTTCTTGTGGCATGATCATCAGTGCAAGTGCACTGGCGTAGGGTGCGATAACTAAATCATCACTTAACCCGCGCTTGAACCCTAAGCCGGGTACACCAAACGCTCTATATTGATAAATATGGTGTTTATCGGTGAGGTTATAACAAGATTCGGAAATTCCCCAAGGCACGGCGCGTTGGCGACCGTATTCAATTTGACGTGATACTGCAGCTTTGCATGTTTGTCCCAATAAAGTGTCGGGATAATTGGGCATAATTAGGCAAGGCATAAGGTACTCAAACATCGAGCCACTCCATGAAATCAGACTAATTCCGCTGCCATGGCTTGTCAGTAAGCGTCCTAATGTAAACCAGTGTTTTTGTGGTATTTTTCTTTGTGCAATCAATAAAAAGCTTGCCAAACGCGCTTCTGATGCCAGTAAGTCATAATAGGATTGGTCATGCCTCCTTTCGCCAACGTCATATCCAATAGCTAATAAATCACGCGATGTATCATAGAGAAAATCAAAATCCATAATGGCTAGCTTACGACAACGCTCAATCAGACCATCAATACGGTTTATTCTTTCTTCCGCTTTTTTGTGGATTTTTGCTAACAATGCAGGATCCATATCAGATGGATTGTCATTTGCTAATTGTTCGAGGGTTAAAAGTTTATTAACAGCCTTGGGAGCAAATAGCAATTCGTTTAAGTCATGACGAAACGCGTTGGTTTGATCCTCAAGCATTTGTATCCAGTTGTATAAGTCGTGATCCCTAGCAATATCTTTTGGTAATAAAGCGATTAGTTCGTTACTTTCGTAATGGAGTTTGTTCAAAAAACGAGCTATTTCTGCTGTTGAGTATTGCACCTCACCTTCTTGCCATTCAGTAAGTTCGTTTGCAATCTTATTGATTTTTTTAGCAATCTCAGAAGCCGGAAAAGAGGTTGTAACAATTTCTGCGAGAACGTTTAATGTGTCTTGTAATCCCCGCAATGCCGGGACACCTAAGATAGGTTGATCTTTTAATTCCATCAATCCCGCTTGTAACGTCAACAGACTGCCGACCAGGTTGCCGCTGTCTACTGAGGAAATATATTTGGGAGGTAAAGGGGTTAGTGTGCGGGTGTCGTACCAATTATAAAAGTGACCTAAATAACACTCCAGTTTTTCCATCGTTGTCAGGGTATCTTCGATGCGCTGTAGCAGTTGTCCGGTAGAAAGGTAACCAAAATCATGTGCGCTTAAATGCGCCAGCAATGACATTCCCATATTTGTCGGCGAGGTGCGTGAAGCAATTTCTTTTGCTGGGTACTCTTGGAAATTGTCCGGTGGTAACCAATTGTCTTCGGCACTAACAAATTGCGCAAAGTAGCGCCACGTACGTCGTGCGGCCATTCGTAAAAACATGCGTTGTTCATCGTTTAAATGAGGAACTTGGGTGGATAGTGGCTGACTTATCCACCAAGCAATAAAGGGTGATAAGAACCAAGCTAACAACACGGGTGAATAAAAAAGAAAATCGAGTGATTGATCCCATAACAACACGCTGAGAGTGCTTGCTAATACAGGGCCAATCCACATTTCCTTTAAAAAGTCGGATAAGGTGTAGCATGCATTACGAGAATTGTAAGAGGGTAAATACCACAATAATAGTTTTCGCTTGGTATAAAGCATACGGATTCCTGAATGCAGGATTGCATTCAAGTTGATCATTGCATCGTAAGGCAGCATGATCACCGTTAATAAAGCCAGCGCTATTGGACGAGCAGCTTGTTGAATGGATAGATTGGTATGTATCCACCAGTCACACCCGGGCGGTTTACGAAGAAATGCAGCCAAGCTTTGAGCGAGTATAGGCAGCAACCATATGCTAGCAATTAAAACAATCCAAAACCATGGTGCAGATGAACTGAACAGCAAACTTCCAATCAGCAACGCTAACAGTGAAGGAGGAACAAGGCTACGCCTTAAATTATCGAAAATTTTCCAAATCGATAAAGCACTGAGCGGATTACGTTGTCGCTTCGGACTTATTTTTTCAACGTCAACATCAACATTAATATCAACGGGAAGGGGTACAGAAGGTAATAACCAATTCACAAGCTGCCAATCGCCGCGTATCCAGCGATGGCGCCTGCTACTTTCTTGGGTGTAACTAGCCGGATGTTCTTCAATAAGGTTAACATCAGTGACTAAAGCCGAGCGCGCGTATCCTCCCTCAAGCAAATCATGGCTTAAAATCAAATTTTCAGGAAATCTACCGTCTATAGTTTGGCGAAAAGCATCTACATCATAAATTCCTTTACCAACAAATGAACCTTCCGCAAAAATGTCCTGATAGACGTCCGATACTTCTCGTGAATACGGATCTATACCGGTTTCTCCAGCAAATAACTGTGTAAATCGTGATTGATTTGCACTGCTCATACTGATTGAAACTCGTGGTTGTAGGATTGCATAGCCTGCGACGACCCGTTTCCGATTACTGTCATAAACGGGCCGATTAAGCGGGTGCGCCATATTACCTACAAGTGCTTGAGCAGTATCGTGCGGAAGCTGTGTGTCTGTATCTAAAGTAATTACATAGCGAATGGTTTCAAGAAAATCGATGTTTCCAACAATTTCTGAAAATGCGTCCTTTCCGATCCCGCGTAACAGTGCATTAAATTGCTCTAATTTTCCACGTTTGCGCTCATACCCCATCCATATTTGTTCATGGGGATTCCATTTGCGTGGGCGGTGAAATAAATAAAATATGCAGGGACGATCATCACTATAAGTGGCATTTAGTTTGGTAATTGCTTCATTTGCATAGACGAGCAGAGCGCTTTCATCGGGTAATAAAGGTTCTTGCGCATCCTGAAAGTCTGTTAGCAATGCAAAGAAAAGATTTGGATCTTTGTTACCCAGATAGCGTATCTCTAGATCTGCTAAAAGGTTATCAAATTGTTGCGAATCGATTAGCAAAGTCGGTACTACGACCATTGTGCGATGATAAGCCGGAATACCACGGGAAAAATCCATGCGTGGCAATATTCGTGGCGGATGAAATAGTGTAACGAAAAAATTAACTAACGAAATAGCAAGTGCAGATGTAGCAATGAATCCTGTTAGAGCAAAAAACCAGTAATGCCAACCTTCATTCCAATTGATATTCAATAAGTCAAGTAACGTGTAGGTAGCTCCTATCGTTATTAACAAAATGGGTACAAGATATAAGAATAGATTGAAAGATTGCCCTATGCGGTTTAGCTGCGACTTCCATGAAGGCGGAGAATTTACCGTATGCTCCAAGGCGGGTCGCCCCTGATCAATCAAATAATATCCTACGTGAGCACTGCGGTGGTGTATGCCAAGTTGCTCTGCAGCGGACTGTGCCAGGTCAATGGCTGTTTGGGCTACTTGTAACTCACTTTGGGAGGAACGTCTTGCTATTTCTTCGACCGCATGGCGATAATTATCACGAGTGGCAAAATCTTGAGTTTCATGAGTATGAGCAGGATCTTTACGCAGGGTTTCTTCGACAACACTCAGTAATTCCACGTATTCCCGCCAATCCATGGCATTAATAAAGCGAAAACTATTAATGCAATTGGTAATGGAAATCTGATTGGCAGCAACTGCTCGAGTTGATCTTTCCAATAGTTGTGCGGCGGTAACTTCCTGATCCAATAATTTTTGCTCAACCCAGCTTTGTAAAAGCATCATGGTTGGACCCTGAGATTGGAAGTGGATACTAAATTCTTCGACCATGGATGCACTTAAAGGTAGATCCATTTCAGTAAATTCTGCTAATAACTGAATCAGTTTCTTGGGTTCGTTTTCGATGGTCGTAGCAATGCGATCTCTCCAAATAACCGCCAAATCCGATTCTTCACGCCGCCGTGCTATGCGTAATGCTACGCGGCGGACATTTTCCAACAACGCCAGTTGCAGCATAATGGGGAATGCCCATAACTCGCCTAACTTTAGGGGAATAACAGTTTGGTAAGCTGCAATAAAGTGGATGACGTTGTCTTTATCAACTCGTCCATCCATATGTGAAATCAATTGTAATGCCAAATCATAGACGCGAGGAAAGCCGGCTGACACTCCTTCCAATAAGCGCGGCAATTGGTAACTATATTCACGCGGCAGATAACGTCTAATTTGTTCAACTTGTTGTTCTATAAGATAGAAATTGTCCAGTAACCATGCTTCTGCTAGTATAATTTTATTACCTTTTATGGCAGCCTCAGTAATGAGATCATAAGCAGCCAATAAGATAATTTCGTTATCTAACAGCCGTGATAACAATTTGTCCGATTTGGGGCGCGAGTCGATTTTATGGTGAGTTGCCAGTGTGGTGGCATGGCGTTTTAACTGTTCAATATTAAACAGTTCAGAAGACAGTGGATCCAAATCGTGTGCGTTACGAAGTATGATCTGCGCCGATGTGAGGGATCTGAATCTTTTATTGATAATATTCTCCCATTAGGAATTTAACAATAAATCAGCCGTGTTATTTCACACTTAACGCGTAAGTTAAGTTTTATATTAAAGTAAATTTAAAATTGAGGTACTACTTATTAATTAAGGAAATCTTGTTTTCTTAACTATAGGTTATATTTTGTCTCCATTAATATTAACTAAGTAATATGTAATTTTTTCTTTTGTAGTTTTCAGTGGTGGCAAATTTTGTTTTGTCGTGACTTTATAAGGTGTTATGAGCAGTCCTAGTTCATGAGCAAGTTCATCGCAAGTTGTTTTTGCAACGCGTTATTTAGGTATTTTGTAAATGTAGCTCAAAGTTAACCCGCATGCCATTAAACTTTGCTTGCTTCACTGTAGGTTGCGGTATAGCACAGTTTTCCCAGTCGTATTGAATCCAATCGGATTCAATATCCGCTTTATCAACCGCATACTACTTCAAGTTGTTATCGCTCTGTTACTAAAGCAAAGTTCAAAATCCCCGGAAGAAAAATATGTGCGGGTCAATCCGCTGTAATTCAAAAAATTATTCTTATTCCTAGAAACTTGCTGTGATAATTTTTATTAGAAAATTTCTCTGATTAAGGAGACAAAGCAGCCAAAGTAAAGAAAAGTTAGTAAACGAAAAATGTCACTCCAGTTACGTACACTTTTCATTCTTAGAGATGCAATCTATATTTGTTACCGGTTGGCAACTGTTTCGTCTTGTACAGGTAATAATAACTGCATTTGCTATAGCCTATCAATGGGACACCAGGCGATTTCTAAAGGCTCATGAGAACGGTGATTATATGTATAAATAAGGAAGAAAACTTGAAACAGACCACTTTTACATGAGGTGCGACATTTTGCCATATTGATCGGCTAATGATCTAACACCTATAATCTGACCTTAAACAAAAATTATCTTCAATTATTATCAGTTTTGCCCACCAAGCCCACGGGTCAGTCCTACTGATCTAAGCGATAGATATGGAAACAGACATACTATCATCCCTCCACCCCTCCAGTGGGCTTGGTTCTCTTAACTATAGCGCAAGCATAAGGCTGAGCTGTAATCTTACCCACTAGTTGCGAGTTTTTTAAGATTTTCAAGTAATTCTTAGATTTTACTTCAAAGAATTGTGCCGTAAGGCTGGTAAGAACGATATGATTGCGCAGGGGCATATGACCGGCTCCTGGCACGGAATATCTTGATTCTATCTATACAGTATCCTGCTAAGCCGAAAAGATTCTTTTTTTCTTTGGTGAATTGAACTGCTTGCCATTATTGACGTCTACTGCAGATTGCAGTAATTTTGATGTAAAAATGAAATGTAATTATGGAGGAGATTGCTATGGCTAGTAACACTACACGATATACGATTGATCTTGATGCGGCTTTTGATGAAAAATTATCCGCTTTAGCAGCTGAAAAACACACGACTAAAGCGGAAATTATTAAGCGAGCCTTAGCTACCTACAACATGCTTTCCACCCAGGCACCCATTAATTCAAAAAATAAAGTATCGATTACGGACGAAGACGATCGTGTCTTAAAAGATATCATTATTCCGTGAGATCCTGATAATGAATACGAGTGGAAAACAGATAATTGCACCTGAAGAAGTGATGGCTGAAGTGCATGATATTAAAGTGCAACCCGTACCATTTGTGCAAAGAGCAGGACTTAAACTTGCTACGGCAGTCGGCATTGTCATAGCTATAGTAACACTCAGCGCGGTTTATCTTCTAATTTCTCACCATCCGGATGCTCCTACATTGGGAATGCTTAAGGATTACCCAGACAATAATCAAGCAATTGAGCAGTATAAAGAACTTAGTGCCATAGCGGTTAAAAGCGCTCAAGATCTATTTCAGACAATTGTTACCCAAGCGCTCCTGCCAGTATTTACTGCAATTCTTGGTTATATCTTTGCTAAAAGTGGCAGTGGGAGTTCAGGTGCGTAATTTATAGAAAATCAGAATTGGTTTTGTTGCTGCTCAGTTAGTGAAATTGTTTGCTTTTTAAATGTTGCGTCATCTGCGCCTTGTTTATTATCAGCAATTCCAATCGCCTCGAGTAAGGCATTATCTTTTAATAAGTATAGGGATGAACGGATAATTGGTAGGTATGTGCAAAAATTAAGGCAAGTAGATCGGCGTTGGCTTGGATTATCGACTCGACTTGCCTTAAATTGATGAAAAGAACTCCGCTACAAATCATAGTATCTTTTAGTTTTGATAATCATCAAAACTAAAAGATACTAAAAATAGCGATTATTGCAATACCTCCTACCGCGTATATAAACGGACTATCCCATGTGTGTGGAGAAAATGCTTCAGCCAAGGTAATTAAAATTGGTACAGTCAGAAGAGCGATAACTAGCTGAATTGAATTGAAATGTTGGTGAAATATTAATATTGCGATAAAAGTTGTGCTAAATACGCAGGTACTACCGATATAGCTACGTACATATCTTTCTTTAGTAAAAAGTGCGTAGGTCATATATTTTCTTTTTCCAAATCTTATACCTACCGGTTCAGCAAGGCCATCACCCACACCATTGGCTATGATAATGATCATTATCATAGGAAGCATATTATGGTTTTCGAAATAGACCAGCAATGGAATGAGCACTAAATAGCTTGCAATAAACTGCGTATAAAGCCAAGTGAGCGTTAATGGCCTATCTTCTGGTCTGTCAAACGAACAAAACATTACATACAGTGGCCTAATTTTATTGCGTAGAGGCGCAATAAAAAAAGTCAGGAATATAAATGCACACACCATATCCATGAAAAATGTTGCTGCGCTGTATCTGTATTCAATTACAGACGACAGTAAGGTAGGCAGAAAGAAGAAAGCGAAGTGATTGATCTTTCGTGTGTAGTTAACTTTAAAATTTCGATGAATGACTAATACGCCATTGAGGTAATGAATTAGAAATAATAAAGCGTAAAAAATCGAATGATGCAGCCAAAATTCTGTTGGAATGCTCATTTTTTCTCCGAAAGTTAACTGACATCCAAGTTACATTATCTTTATTATAATAACCGGAAATTCTTTGAACTCTCAGCGCATAGAATGTCGCAGCGTAACCTTTTGTTGCTTACCTGTTGCTTCATCAGGTTTCTGGGAGTTTCTCTTACATTTCATCTAGGTCTGCTACCACAATCGAAGGATTTCCGAGATAAAAACGAAATGAAAAATGGGAGAAAATAAGTTTATCTTATCGAATCTGAGAGGAATTTGAGGGAAACATTCGAGGAAATGGATACTTTTTGATTAGTTCCTCAAGAATTTGGGTTAATTAGCACTAGGTGAGTTATGAATTGCCATTGGCTATGATCGTCAAGTTCACGCCATTGTGAAATAAAATATTTGTTTTGACGATATTTGTATCTCCATAACCGGGAGTAACCATCAGACAATATTTGGATTTCTGTCTTTCTGGAATTTGTAGCGACCTAATAATGAGAGGCGTCTATGCATTCTAGTAAGCAACGCCATTATTTGCATGAATTAAGTTTTCTAACGATACCATTGAAAAATGGATTACCCCGTACCAAGAGGGCGGGGTATCAGAAGAGCTTGTATTGAAAGAATAATCCTTTCCTCGACTTGCCTCGATTCTGCTTTATAGGCGGTTTATCGTTTTCTACGGTAGGCAAACAATCCTAAAATAGCTAATCCAGTGATTACCATTGCAGAAGCTTCCGGTTCCGGTACGGGCGCCGCTACGACGGCTGTTTGCATACGATCAAAATAAATGCCATCGTCCGCAACTGTACCGTGAAAAGTAATCGTCGTAAATTCAGCATCGTCAATCAGGCCGACAAAGGTTTGACTATAACTACTTCCGCTATATTCTGTTAAAAGTGTGGTCGAATTCCCATTTGATAAAGTGACACTGAGGTCGGTGGCGCCGCGGGTGCCCAAATCACCAATATCAATTGCGAAAGCAGTGATAGGGGAACTAAATGTAAAAGTGATGCTATCGGGCGTTGCAAAGTAAACGCCTTGCGAGCCATCCGTCGGCATCAGAGGGGATGTCCCAAAAAAATCTGAGCACCATGTTGACCCATCACAAGCAATATCGGCAGTTGGAAAACTAAGTGGTGTCGTATTCGTATCTGTAGAGGGTTCTTCAAAACTTTCGATTATCGCAGAAGTTCCCCCTAGAGCTTCATTAAAAGTAGCTTCATCGGTATAAGTAATTGTCGCTAAGGTAGCCTTTGAAGCAAATACGAGTGCCACAGCGAAAGCAAGCGAAATTGATTGAATTTTTGCCATTCCACTTTCCTCCTTAGATATTAAGGTTGTGGCCATACTTGTATGCCATTAAAAATAATGGGCATGTCACGGTCGATTTGAGCAGCTGATGGCCTAACAAATACATCGAGGCCTTCCTCGCAGGTATCAGGTAATGGATTATTTTCCAAATCACGATTGATCGTGAGGAATGCAGGTGAATCGTAAGCATGTCCACCAGGAGTGCCATCATATTTAGATCCTACGGCTGGAGTCCATAAACTTACCACATCATCCGAAAATCCACTGATTGGTGTTATTTGGCATACATCAACGATCGCGACATCGAATCTTACGCTTTTGGCACAAGAGCCAGCTTCAAAAACAGCGGCACTTACTGTAAAGGGAATATAAGCATTAAGGTTTGCAGCGACGCCTCGTCCACCGCCCGACCAGAACCCAACCACATTGCCACTATTATCGGTTTTTTCATCTTGCTCAGTAAACACTGAGCGATTTTGCAGTAATTGTATGAGATTTCCCCAATTTGTCACGAAATCACTCAAAGCACCGCTATGAGGATCTGCGCCAGCAGTAATCTTTGAGTCTATTCCATCAGGAAAAACAATACTGGTACCAATGACAGGTGATTCTCCACATCCGTGTCCAATGACGATATTGTTAGCAGTCCTTTTCAGTTCGGTAACTTGCGGTGTTTCTAAAACTGTATGTGCCGTGACATTCTGGACTACAGCAATGCTTACCATTAAACCCAAAAAAGTTTGTATTGCAAATCGTACTCTTTTATTTTTTCGCATTATTAACTCCCTAGCTCCCTATACATAATTCTGCTCTAAGTTGGTAATTACAGATCGAGTGAAGTGTGAAGCTGATTAACAACAAAGCCAATAGACTAAATAAACTCCTCAGTCCATGGTTTTCAAATAAAGAAATAAATGGCTCTTGTATGACTTTAACTTTTTAGAAAGCACGCATTGTTATGGAAAGTTCCAAATATGGCAATGTGGCAAAATGCCGCACCTGGGTTTTGTTGAAAGCAAAGTTCATGCTTGCGTATAGGGAAGTTTTAATAATTTACATGTTGATTTCTTCAGCGTTTCCTTGGTTTCTTAATTTCCATAACTTGATCTATGAAATTGCAAGTTGGAGGGGTGCGACAATTTGTCGCATTGATATTTTAATGATGGAGTCAGATAATCAAAAAGCAGAAAGAGTGGAGTGGACGCTCGTATAAGTGATTGCTTACGGTAATTTTAAATGCGTTGATGGCAATAATTTATCGGCAAATCATGATATGAGATTGATTGGGTTCTTTACTGTGACGATTAACAATTTTTAGAAAAAATTTAAGAGTATAAAGATGTATACAAAACACGGACTAAAATTTTTTACGATTTCAATAGCCACTATAGCTATATGCGTCAGTGGTGTAAGTGCATTAGCACATACTCGTTTGGAAGTACCTGAAATTGCTGACAACATAAGAGCCAGTAACAATGTGATTGTTGGTCATGGTTGTGGGGAAAGCAACGTTATTGGTACGAGTGTGGTATTTCCAGATGGAGTGGATTCAACCGTTACAGTTGATGGTCAGCCTCACACCGGTACTTTGGCCGATTTTGTTGATAATTGGGGCAATTTGATCAAGAAAAACTATAGCAAGGAAGTTTTTACCCATCAACAATCAAAAACTGATGCGGATGGGAATGTGCTAGGTTTTTGGGCTGGCGGTGGCGATTCATTGCCTCATGATATGAATGGTTATATTTCATTCAGGGTTGGACCGGTAACGTTAAAATCTGATTCTTGTGTTGCGAGTGTAAAATTCTACGTATCTATCGCAGATATTTGCGAAATTACTTCAACTTCTGGTTTTAATGAAAATACGGTCAATTTCTGGACACATAATAATTTAGGTACACCTTATGATCGTGTCGGTACAACCGATGATGGTCCGGCAACTTTGACAGTAGTTCGTAATACGACTACCAATCCGTTGCCAGAGAGCTGTGGCGGTAAAGGTGTTGTCGTTGAAGTCAAGCCATCGGCTGCACAAATTAATCGTGACATGCCTATTAAGCTTGATGGCACACAAATCTGGCCACAGTAATTAATTGTAATACCGGTTGCTGTTGTGATGAAACCCTCGCTCTCCCTCCTTCCTTCTCGGAGCGAGGTTTTTTTAGAAAGCATCTTGAGGTATGCATATAATGAATAAAAAGATAAGGCCAATCTTTTGGATAAATTTTGAGGCACTTATGATCTTCATAGCTGCCTTTTTTGCTTATTGAAATACAGAAATTTTTGTCTCAATAGATTGATTAAAAGGTTTTTAAACTTAAAATAAGGGATAAACAATTATGTCATCACAATTTTTTGATAAAATGCTCTCCGTTTTTTTTCTGATACTTGTATTAACCACCGCGAGTGCAAGTCATGCTCATGATGCAGGCGCGACTATGGATCCTAATGGTAATGTTGCCAGTTTTACTGGTTTTGCGCAGGTTTCTTGCACTAATTCCGGAAGTGTTCCTACCGATCACTTGGTGGCGAGTATCAAGGATACATCACCACCGCAAGACAATTTATTGGTGAATTTACAAATCATACACATCGGCAATAATATTAATCGTGCAAACAGCACGACTGATACCATTTCAGGCGATGCAAATTTTAGTCCTGAAGTCAGGGTTCCTGGTGGAAATGGCACTTACCTATTGCTGGTAAACAAAACCGGTGCGGGTGCGAGATCTTTCATAGTTTCTTACCATTGCATGGCAGCGGATGGAGTTACGCATACCGACACAGATATTAGGGTGTATCAGTTTGAGTGATGAGTCTACACGATTGACGTAATATTGTTCTAAGATTAATGAGGTAAGCGATAATGAGAAAAATGAAATTATCTATATTTACCAGTGTATTATTAATGGTGTGTGCACAAACCTCGGTTGCAGAGCACCTCGATCAAGCATCTTCTGCCTGCCATTTAACTACTCTGGACGGGAAACCAGCGTATGATCTGCAAGAATTGAAAGGCAAAGTGGTATATATGGATTTTTGGGCATCTTGGTGTCCGCCTTGCGTGCAATCTTTCCCATTTTTAAACGAGCTTGATCGCGAATTAAAAGATAAAGGTTTGCATGTGGTCGGCATTAATCTGGATGAAAAAGTCGCTGATGCGCAGGAATTTCTTACAAAACATCCCGCTGATTTTTCTATTGTTGCCGATATCAGTAAACAATGCGCCAAAGGCTTGGAAGTAATGGCGATGCCGACTTCCTACGTGATCGATCGAAAGGGTATGATTCGTCATGTTCACCAAGGTTTTCGCCCTGGTGAAACAGAAAAGTTGCGAGCTCTAATTACGCAGTTGGTCATGGAAAATCCATAACTGCTGGTATATTAATAGTGTTTTTTAAATCTTTTCTGATCAAAATTGATCGTCCGATATGGATTGCCGTCTTATGGATAGTAATCATTGGCTTGGTTGGCTGTGTCAATGTTGCACCCTGGGAGCGCGGGAATCTTGCCAAACCTCAGATGGAATTGGATCCACATCCACTGCAAAGTGAAATACAATCCCACAATTACAGCAGCCGTGAAGCGGCACCGAGTCATAAATCTTCTTCGGGGGGAGGAGGATGCGGCTGTTATTAAATTAACACCTGTTCGAAGTTGTTGAAGGTAGAAAAATTTGCAACATGATAATGCCCCCCAGTGTCTGTGTGACGACCGGCTGAATATTTCAGATGCATCATTAATAAAGTCAAAGAAAACGCTGCATGCATTGACTTCTGCTGCCCTAGTATTACCCGGACTATTGATGTCATCTGCTCCTGCAACCGGTAAAGACCGGATCAATTTTCAATATAGCCGCTACCAGGAAGGCGAGCGCAATTTATTTGGCGCTCCCAATAACTTAAAACCGATTACTGCCGATGTTTTGCATGGTAGTGGCATCTTTTCATTAACCGATCGCGCTAAATTTTCTTTCGGTTATACCCAGGATACCTGGTCAGGCGCAACACCAGTAACCATCACGCCATTAGCTACCACTGGCGGTAATCGTCCTTATAC
This sequence comes from Nitrosomonas sp., assembly GCA_024281995.1. Classification (GTDB taxonomy): domain Bacteria; phylum Pseudomonadota; class Gammaproteobacteria; order Burkholderiales; family Nitrosomonadaceae; genus Nitrosomonas. The sequence continues at coordinate 40,921 of JAMWZW010000010.1, read as the reverse complement.
CGATGGCGGGGTGGTGGTGGGCGCTTCGCCTATTTTAAATAGCACAGTACTTTTAGATCGCAGTTTAAATCCTATCGGGCGTGACCCCCTTACTAAAGAATTAACGAGCGCTGTTGATCCCCGATCTGTATTGGTGATGTCATCAGCATCCCCGGAAACCCGGCGTCAAGCCAATTTTGGCTTGAGTTATGAATGGAACGAAGCTGCTTTAAGCGTGAGTGGCGGGTTTTCACGGGAACGGGATTATAAATCGAGTTTTGGCTCCATTGGTGGCCGTTTGGATTTTAATCAGAAACTCACTACAGTTAAGTTCGGCGGTGGTTATACCAGTAGTGATATTGGCGCTATCCTCGATCATGATTCATCGCCGTATATCACTAAAATTGCCTATTTGCCGCAAATTGTACGGCGTGATAGTTCGGAAATCTTACGTGGTGAGCGGCAGGATTGGATCGTCAATGTAGGTGTTGCGCAAGTGTTAACGAAAAATACATTGCTGGATGCCAATGTTGGTTATACGCACAGTAGCGGTTTCCTGGAAAATCCCTACAAAGCGATGTCGGTCATCTTCATTGACCCTGGAGATTTGAACAATCGGCAATTAACATCGATTCCCGGGGATGTTCGTGCATTGATCGAACAACGTCCCAACATTCGTAATCAAGTAGCACTCAATACCAAATATATCCAATATATCAGCCCATTGAACGCGGCACTGCATTTAGGCTATCGCTTATCAGTGGATGATTGGGGTGTGAATGCGCATACTTTTGATGCAAGTTGGGTGCAACCATTAGGGAATGGCTGGACATTGACACCTAGGATTCGTTATTACTCGCAAGATGCTGCCAGTTTTTTTCGGCCTTATTTATTTTCTCAACAAAGATACACCACACAGGAAGTCGACAGTTTAGGGCGGAGAGTCTGGCTGGATTCAAATAACCCCTCGGTGCAGTATTTTGGCAATGATCAATTTAATTTGTTTGATCAGAGTGGTAATCCCGTTGATGGGTTTAATGTTGTTCCTAAAAATGTGCTGTTCGATGCTGCAAAATTACCCGATAATTTTTCTAGTGATCATCGCTTGGCAGGCTTTGGAGCACTAAGCGGTGGCGTGATATTGAGCAAGATGCTCGGCAAAGGCGTGGCATTGGAAACCGGTTTTGAATACTATACGCGCGCCAGTTCTATGCAGGTAGGTGGTGGAAGTACCAGTTTTGCGGATTTTGATTATTATGTAGCTAATGCGGCCATCAAATTTGATATGGAGCCGGTCGCTTCGTTACCGATGGGTGGTTCAAAAACATCTTTTGAGTCACATGCACATGCTTCCTCGCATCACCACCATAAAATTCCTCCCGCAGGCATCATGTTTGGCCACATGCTCGATAAACCGGGCGATTTTATGGCCGGATACCGCTTTATGTACAACTGGACCGGTGGCAATATGAAGCATGGCTCACATCAGGTGAATGATCAAACAATCATCGATCAAGGTTGCCAAGGTGAACCCTGCCGTTTTGTACCTACATTCATGGATATGCGTATGCATATGATTGATCTCATGTATGCGCCGACTAAATGGCTCAACGTCATGCTAATGCCTACATTCATGGACATGGATATGAATTTGCGCAGACTACCCGGAGCGCCACCTGCCGCACCCGGTGTGCACGAGCATACTGGCGTGGCGGGGCATGAAACCGGTGCTATTGGAGATACCTATTTTTCATCGTTGATTAAGCTGATTGATATTCCAGGACATCGGGTTCACGTGAATCTCGGTGTCAGTGCACCGACTGGGAAAGTAGATATCGAGTTGCGCCGTATTGCCAAGAATGACGGTGGATTGATTCATTTTGGGATGCAACTGGGTAGCGGTACCTGGGATTTTATGCCGAGTCTTACGTATGTTGGCGACAAAAGCCGCTGGTCGTGGGGTGCGCAATTCAGTGGTACTAAGCGCCTAGAAGAGAAAAATAAATCCGGTTATCGCTTGGGAGATATGATTCAGGCGACTACTTGGGGTGGATATGATCTCTCGCATTGGCTGACTACTACAGTTCGAGGAGCTTATACTTGGCAAGGCGGGATTCATCGCGATTTTGATGCATTTAATGGGCGCATCGGACCAATGGATTTTCCAAGCAATTATGGGGGAGAATTCTGGGATATCGGAGTAGGGATAAATGCTATTGTTCCGCACGGACGGTTTGCAGGCAATCGTTTGGGGTTTGAATGGATACAGCCGGTGAGGAGTGATTTCAACGGCTTTCAACTGGATCGCCAGGGTGCATTATCAGCGATTTGGAGCTATCATTTCTAGCCGGCACCTTGATTGTAGTTATTCTAAGTATGATGCAAGATGAGCGCGATTTGTTCAGAGTAAACAAAATCTCGAGAATTTTATTTTTTCGTATATTGAGATGGCTCGCTTACAATATTTTCATTTTCATTTTAAGGCGATGGGATCACCTTGCTCGCTCCAATTTTATGCTGAAAATCAGAGGAGAGCTAAGCATGCAGCAAAAATTATCAGGAATGATATTTATCGATTAGAGGCAAAATACTCTCGTTACCGTACAGACAGTTTTTTATCGACAATTAATTATAAAGCTACCCTGGGTGGAGCCATTGATGTTGATGATGAAACGGCGGGATTGCTGGATTATGCGGCAACATGTTATCAACAAAGCGATGGGCTGTTTGATATTACTTCGGGGATTTTGCGCCGTGGATGGGATTTTAAGTCAGGGAAAGTACCTGATGAAAGTACCATTCAACCACTTTTAGAAATGATTGGTTGGCATAAAGTTAACTGGCAGCGGCCTCGTTTGTTTTTTAGGGTCCCCGGTATGGAAATTGATTTTGGCGGGATAGTTAAAGAATATGCGGTTGATCGTGCAGCAACGCTTGGCTGGAACGCTGGAATTCGTCACGGTATAGTGAATCTTGGGGGGGATGTTAAAATCATTGGCCCTCATAATGATGGCAGCCCCTGGAAAATAGCCATTAAGCATCCGCGTCAGGCAGATGGCTTATTAACAACGCTGTTGCTATATTCTGGTGCAGTTGCAAGCAGTGGAGACTATGAACGTTGTATTATCCTGAATGGTGTGCGCTATGGACATGTCCTTAACCCAAAAACCGGTTGGCCTGTTAATTACATGGCTGCTGTGAGTGTCATTGGTGAGTTTTGCGTCGTTGCTGGTAGCGCATCCACAATTGGGATGCTCAAGGAAGAGCAAGGAACTAATTGGCTAAAAGAATTAGGTTTGCCACATTTATGGGTCAATGTGCATGGTGAAGTGGGCGGCTCCCTTGAAACTGAATTACTTGTATAGAGATTGGCCATTTATCTAGCTTAATGCATCAAGCACATGATTCTTCAGTATTTTTATGATCTTCATTTCATCCGAGGAAATTCCCTCGGGAGCGGTATGCTGGCGGTCAAAATAGTAGACGCCAATAGGCTTTCCGCTGATAACCAGTGGAAGAATAACGAAACTTTGGGTATTTGGTAATAATCTTAAATGCCAATCCGGTAACATGTTTCTTACTTTCATATCGCTCGTGTCAGATATAGACAAATCAGTATTTTTCTTAATGGCTAAGCTAAATAAATCTGATGAGGTTTCTGAGAAAATGAAGTGTTGTTGCAGATTTGTATGATCTTTACCTAAAGACAGACGCGCACGGTATTGATGGGTTTTAATATCTTTTAAGCAGATAGTGGCAAAACTAAATCCTAAGCTTTGGTGCAAGATTTTTAAGACCAACATAAGTAATTCGTTCGCTCGATAACTTTCTGTTGCCGTGAATGTAGCAACTTTTGACATGCCAGCCAATAGTTGATCCATTGCATTGTATGGCTTTCCACTAGAATGATAGGCTGTCCCATTTGCTAAGCTATTCACTGAGTTGTTATCATTCAATGAGTTTGGATCTTTAGTTGTTGTATTATTAACAGTTGGCAATTGCAAATGAGCGTAATTACTGAATACACTTACCTGCTCGGTTGCTTGCACAATGAGTTCATTAAGTTTTTCCTGATCAAGGTTGAGTGATGCGCCAAAGCGTTTTATTAATGTTTGATCAAGAGATCTTTCTTTCGAATCTTCTGGATCACATATCAACTGTGCGGAAGACTCACTGAATTCTGTAACTTGCCGCATCCATTCTTGACGATTTTTGGGTGGGGTTAATGGTTTGGGTGATAATAATTTCATAGCATTGATAATAAATTCAGGAATTAGCCATTTTTGCATGGCAATTTCTGTAAGGGTATCAAAACTGCAACCAATTACTTTCAGTGATGCTTGTGTTTGAGAATGTGTGCCTTGTTTGACAAGGTCCATGGTTTCTTTATAGAGATTGTGATCAAATGCAGCTAGCAGCAAGCGCCCCATGTTTCTGAATAATGCCGCAATAGCAACTTCCTCAGCATTGGGAAAACTGCTGCGCTTTGCCAATTGGCGGCCAATCATGCTGGCTGTTAATGAGAGCATTAATTCTTTTTTGACATATTGCGTGTGCTTTGCTGGTATTTTGTCAATCAGAATCATTCCTAAAGCACAGGCTTTGATGCTATCGAGTCCCAGCAACTGAATCGCTCTGGAAATATTTGTTACAACTTGATTCGAAGTTCCCCGAAATGTCACGGAATTAGCTAACCGTATAATTTTTTGTGTTAATGCTACATCAGCTAAAATCAAATGAGTCAGTTCATTTGTTGATTGATCTTCTGATGAGGACAGCTGCACAATGTTTGATAAAGAACTGCCTAGTGTTGGCAGATCTGGATTATTACTAATCATGTTAATCATTCTGTCTTTGATCAAGACATTTTTGTCTGAATCAACACTTGGGTTTGCTTCAGTGTCCATGAATGAATTCCGGCGTTAAAGTTTGTAATTATCCTACCTACTTGGCTTAAAGAAATAAATTTTAAGTAATCGCTAACTATATATTTTTCCAGCTAATATCGACAGTAATCACAGCTAATTAACAATTATCTATTTTAGCGCTTATTCTTATATCAGTAAGATTATGAAAGGATTATAATATTTGTTTGATATGTCTTGTGAATAAAATGATTGATAATCTTGAACATACAAGTATTAACAACGAAAGTTAACATTGTATTTCTATTCAAAGTAAGAAATATGAGCAAGAAATATGTCTTTCTTTGGGATATTTGGTGTATTTAGAATTCCATCCTGTATTTTTTAATGCTATCCTTTAGGCGAATGGGTATCTTACTTATTCAAATTTACTTAAAAAGCCTATCCTGATATCCAATGAGAATCACAAATTGGGCACAAGCGATAGGTGTATTAATGAAGTTTCACGTAGCATTGAATATACCGATAAATAACGTTTGATATTGTTAATAAGGAGATTATTAATGAAATATTCATTTATTGCGGTTGTACTTGTGGCTTTAATGTTAACGGCATGTAAAGGAGAGGGAAAACCAGGTCAATATCCACCTAGCCTTTATAAAGAACGTGAAGGCCTGTTGAGCGATAGCGAGCTGGAAAAAACCAAGAAAGAAGCTGAAGGGCAACAGAGTAATTAAAGTAAAAAGTAGCCTTGCAACTATTTCTCGATAAAGGGGTGAGAAGTAGATGCATTACATCAAAAAAATAAGTATTTTTACCGGTAAGTTGTGTATCCGAGTATTAAAGCACTACTGAACGCTTTTTAAGCGGCCCTAGTTGATACAAGGGCCGTAATTTTTGTCAATCTTCACACACCTCACATACTGAAAGTCTTCGCAACCATAACTCAAGCTGCCGAGTGGCCATGACATCGTCGCAGTTATAGTCAAGTATTGCAGATTTAAGTTTTTGTTTTTCAATTTGACTGGATTCTGATAGAAAGCGGTGGAATTGCACAATTGACCATTGTGAGCCAGATTCTTCATTTCTCCATTGAAAATTAACGAGATTGGGGTGTTTGCAAATATCTTTCAGACCATAGCCTTGTAACGGTAAAATTAAACAATCAAGTACCACCTTCTGTAGATCAAACAATGGGCTATCTTCGCCAAGTAGCCAAGTGACAGTGGAATGATTTTCCATGGCGTATCGCTTAGCGTATTTCCTTATAGTTGCTTTTTCATGGTTCGAATAATGTGCAAGTACCAATGATGTAAATTGCACACGATAAGCTTCAATTTTTTGTAAAAAACTCAACCAGCCTTGATAATCCTCGGATTCATCATCGCTCCATGAGTAATTAAAACTTTCTCTTGTATACTCCGGTGGTAACAATCCCCATAAATAAACATGCCGGTCGCAGTCTTGCGTGAGCGGATTATCTTCAATATCAAAATGAATCCATGTGCCTTGCGGAAGAATCGCTTTATTAAGCTGAAAAACTTTATTTGTTAACGATGATTGAGCCTGCAGGATAGCGCGATGTTTTCTTTGATGGCCTTTGAGATAGGGCACATCTGGTAAAGCTTCAGCTTTGCACAAAGCAAGTTGTGCAATTGTTGTGATACCGATATCAGCAAGATGATTGGCAGCGCGACCATGAATTCCGTATAGTAGGGACGGATCTTCATTGGCTTTAAATTCTGCCAGGCAATGGGCATTGTATGGACAAACGCGACATTTGCTATGGCTGTAACGAACAGCAGGTTGCTGGTGCAAATCAAGCAACAATCGCATGTCAGCAATGAATTCATCTACTACCGCATCAATTTCATTTCCGAGTACCGCTGTACGGCCATCACCTAAAAAAACAATGGCCGGTAATTCGTTGCCCAACAAGTGACGATAGATCCCCAGTTGAATTTGAATAGCTTTTTTATTTTCATTAAGCGAGAGCTTGGCATCAGCCGGTTGATACTCACCGCTATCATGGCGGATCAAGAAATCAGGATGGCCCACGATATTTTCTGATTCATTGAGCAGTTGTCCTTGATAAATTACAGGCACGCCTTGTTGTATCAGTAAACGCGTATGTTCAAATGATTCCGCGCGAATAATTGGATATTGATTTTCTAGTATGGCTAAGATAGTTGCTTCATGTTCAAGGCCTGCATCGATGAGCAATTGATTAAATGGATCTGTAACATAGGTGCTTGGTTGATGTTTATCCAACCATACACGTCGAACGCAGTAAATCCATGCTGAAGCATCACTTGCTTTGATCAGTTGATGAGAAATTAAGCTAACACCCATGACTATAATACATACTTAAACTGGAAGGAGTGCTTGATGGATAGGTATGATTTTATCTACGTTGCATTAGCTGTAGTTACTTTCTTTGAATTGCTGTTGAATCAATTCGACCTGATGCTGATTTTTAATTAACGCATTGACACAATCACTGTCTAACTTTTCACCAGCAAGTTGTTTAAGTGTATTAAATGCTTTGTCATTGTCCCAAGCATCCTTATAAGGGCGGCGTGAAGTCAATGCATCAAATACGTCGGCAACAGCAACAATGCGGGCTTCCAAAGGAATCTCGTGACTGATTTTCGCATACGGATAGCCGCTACCATTGACAGCTTCATGATGAAATTCTGCAATATTTTTCAAAATATCAATACCAGTAATACGATCCAGCCCGAAATTGGTAATTAGATCATCAATTATTTCCCTTCCTTTACGTGCATGAGTATTCATAACTAATCTTTCTGACTCGTTCAGAGGCCCTGGTTTTAATAAGATGTTATCGGGTATCGAAATTTTTCCTATATCATGAAGTGGCGAAAACATAAAAATATGCTCGATATACACATCATCCAGTTGATATTTGTTTGCAAGTGATGCGGCAATTAAACGACTGTAACGAGACATCCGATCAAGATGGCTGCCTGTTTCAGGGTCGCGGAGGTGAGTAATATTGCTAGTTGTTTTAAGCGCAGCATTCATCATTTTAAAAGTTGAAAGCTCATTAATGATCATTAGTGAAATCAAGTGGCCAAAAATATCGAGTATGTTCAATACATTTTCTTTAAAAACGTCGGTTTGGTAAGAATTGAAAAATAAAAACCCAATAAAATCACCCGAATGAAATATGGGCATGGTATAGCTTGCTGCATAACCCTGCCGTCCGATTCTTTGCGTATGTTCATGATTGCCTTTTTCAAAAGTAACTAAGTTATTGACAACCCGGGGCAGGCCTTTTTCGAGAATTTCCTTTAACGATGGTGCATCGTCTAAAGGTACTTGATAGTGGGCTAGCGGTTTGTCATCTCCGCTACTATCGAGGTAAGTTTTGAGTATTTTAGTTTCAGGATCATAAAGTGTAATAGCAATACGTGAAATGAAAGGAAATTTTTCTTGTATGGAACTGTGTGCGCTCACAAGCTTGTTCTTTAAAGGGAGTTGTTTATTCAAATCTTCCAGGTGATCGCGATGATGAAACATAACTGACTTGATATAAAAAAGATAATTGGTGGTAACTATAGCGGATTTGCGCTGATTTTGTATATCAGACAAAAATTCATTTTTATATTGTTGCATTTATTGAGGGGATTATCGTTAATAATATTTTTTTAAGTATAATGCCAAGCACTGCGGTAGTCCTGTAATGATAGATTTTGTATACACAAGAAGTGGAGTAATGATTCATCTACTGGTATACTTTGGGCGCTTTCAAGGATCATCTTAGTTGGATGGGTGAAATAGCTGTAGTTTAGGGAGTTACTGAATAACAGTGATGAGAGTAACTTGCCTTAGTTATAGTTGAATCGTTTTAATGATAGTAAAGCTTTAATCATTGGTTCATAGGTTTTATTTTTATGGCGGGCCTCCCCGCATTGCAAGATGGTGAATCTGGTCAGGTCCGGAAGGAAGCAGCCACAGCTGTTTATTGCGAGTGCCGGGGGTCTGGCTCGCCACCAAGTCTTAATTTTTTGGACTCTCTATTTGATAGATCCTGTAAGCTATCCCTCAGCTCAATCAAAAAAGTGTTAAATACACAAGTTCTTGCGCGTAAATGGCGCCCTAAAAAATTCTCAGAATTGATCGGACAAGAGCACGTAATTAGAGCTCTGACTAATGCGCTTGAACAAAATAGATTGCATCATGCTTACTTATTAACCGGTACGCGTGGCGTTGGTAAAACGACTATTGCGCGTATTCTGGCTAGGTCATTGAATTGTGAAATAGGAATCACTGCAACACCTTGCGGAGCTTGTGCGGCATGCCAGCAAATTGACAGTGGTGGTTTTATTGATCTGATAGAGCTGGATGCAGCTTCAAATACTCAAGTCGATAACATGCGCGAATTGCTGGAGAATGCCATGTATGCTCCAACGAGTGCGCGTTATAAGATTTATATCATTGATGAAGTTCACATGCTTTCGAAATCAGCGTTCAATGCCATGTTAAAAACATTGGAAGAACCGCCAGCGCATGTCAAGTTTATATTGGCGACTACTGATCCACAAAAGATTCCAATTACGGTTTTATCACGTTGTTTGCAATTCAATCTGAAACAGATTCCACAGGCTCAAATTGCGGATCATCTAGAAAAAATTTTGATGCAAGAAGAAATATCCAATGATGCATTATCGCTGCAGCTGATTGCACGCGCTGCACAAGGCAGTATGCGCGATGCGCTAAGCCTGTTGGACCAAGCGATAGCCTTTGGTGAAGGAAAAATTGAAGAATCCATCGTACGCGATATGCTCGGTAGCATTGACCAGAGTCATCTTTTAGATCTACTAGAAATTTTAGCACAGAAAAACGGCCTGCAACTGTTATCATTGGCCGATGAATTGGAAGTTCAGTGCTATTCTTTTGATTCGGTATTGCAAGATCTAGCAGCGTTATTGCATCGTATTGCGCTAGCACAGGCTGTTCCACAAGCAATTAATAAAAATACCCCTGAGTATGTCCGCATATTTGCCCTCGCAAAAATATTTACGCCAGATGATATTCAGTTGTTTTATCAGATCGCATTGCATGGACGTAATGATCTGAGTTTGGCGCCGGATGAATATGCCGGTTTTACCATGACGCTGTTGCGTATGTTGACTTTTATACCAGATGATTGGGTTGTTAATGATCCATCATTACCAACGGTGTCAAAGGAGAGCAGCTTATCCAAAATTAATGATCATGAAATACCGGCCATAGGGGCTGTGCCACTTTTACAACAGCCGATTCAAACTATGGCAATTGATGCAATTGACCATGATTGGTCACAGTTAATTCAGCAATTAAAACTAACTGGAATGGCAAAAATGCTGGCACAACATAGTGAGGCTAAAACTCTTTCCACTGAAAAAATTGAATTGTGCGTTCCAGAGAAACATAAGCATCTGCTGGATAAGAAGTATCAAGATAAAATTCAATTAGCGCTGAATAGTTATTTTGGTAGATCTATGGTGCTCAGTTTTTCCATTGGTAATGCCTGCGGGCAAACGCCAGCCGCACAATTGCAGCGTCAGGAGGAAGAGAAACAGGCAAAAGCCATAGCGGCAATTGAGGAAGATCCTATGGTTCAAGACTTGATCGAACAGTTTGATGCGCGATTAGTGGTTCCTTCGATTCAACCAATTGATAATAAAGGAGGCAGTAAAAATGAGAGGTAATATCGGAAATATGATGAAACAAGCACAAATGGTGCAGGAAAATATGCGCCAGATGCAAGAAAAACTTGCAACTATCGAGGTTGAAGGCCAATCAGGTGCCGGTATGGTCAAAGTCATCATGACCTGCCGTCATGATGTTAAAAGGGTCGATATTGATAGCAGCCTTCTGGGTGATGACAAGGAGATGCTTGAGGATCTTGTGGCTGCAGCGTTTAACGATGCGGTGCGCCGTGTAGAGTCAACCACGCAGGAGAAAATGGCGGAATTGACCGGTGGATTGGGTTTGCCCCCGGGTTTTAAATTACCTTTCTAGGCGATTAGGTGTGGAGCGATAAAATTATTAGTGCAACTGAATGATGCATAGAAACTGCGGGAAATGAATATTATTGCTTGCAATAGCCATTGTCTTTGAACCATGTTATTGCATCCTGAAGTGCTTCAATAACGGGGCGATATCGATAGCCTAGTTCGCGATGTGCTTTTTCACTCGAGAAAAACATCAGCTTTCGGGCCATACGGATACCATCCAGCGTTGCTCGCGGTTCCGTATGAGTAAAAGTTGCAATTTTTTCCATAAACCACGCTATGGGAAGCATTAAATTCACAGGCATTCTGATACGGTTGGCGGGTACTCCGATGATTTCATCAATGCTATTGAGGATCTGTAAGAGCATCATATTGTCGCCGCCGAGTATATAGCGTTCACCGTACCTGCCATGCTGAAATGCCAGCAAATGACCGTATGCAATATCGTCTACGTGCGCGATGTTCAAGCCAGTATTGATGTATGCGGGCATCCGCCCGGTTATCGTATCCAGTACGATGCGCCCAGTAGGTGTAGGGCGGACATCGCAAGGGCCAATCGGTGTGGATGGGTTTACGATGGTTAAGGGTAACTGATAATCATCAGTCAACTTTTTTACAAGTTGTTCTGCGTGATATTTGGAACGTTTGTAATATCCGGTGATGGCGGCGAAGTTACAGGGAGTTTCTTCGTTAGCGGGTGAGCCATCTGAAGTTAAGCCTAAAGCTGCAACACTGCTGGTGTATACAATACGTTTGATACCTGCTTCCGCTGCAGCCATAATAAGCGCTTGTGTACTATTGACATTGATTGCATACATTGTTTCCGGATTGGGAACCCATAGGCGATAATCAGCGGCAACATGAAATAAATTGTCGCAGTTTGTGACTGCTTGATTAAGTGATTGATGATCGAGCAAATCGCCTTCAAATATTTCAACCGGAAAGCTTTCGAGGTTTTTCCGGTTACTGTTAGGCCGTACCAGTACTCGGACTTCATGGCCAGCTGCCAATAGGCATCGCATGACAGCTGAGCCGAGAAATCCTGTTGCACCTGTAACTAAAGACTTCATAATAAATAAGCTGTTAGCTTTTTATTTGATCATTGAGAAAGACTTCTTTATGTGTTCCAACATCAGGAAGGTTTCTGGAAATAAGTTTAAAAAGTAAATCGAGTGTCCTGTCATAATTGGCAAATAAGCTGGTAACTATAACTGTTGCTCTAACGCTACGCCGGCTGATTTTAACTTGGACACTTTCAGAAAAATCCCGATGCTCGTTAATTTTATTGAGTGTCAAAATTGCCATACCAATTGCCCATAAACAAAAACGGCGAATGCCTTTTTCTCGGGGAGGAATCAGGCTGGTATAGCGCAGGGCATTGTGCAAGTGACCTTTAGCAATGCCTAGCAATTCCGCTAATCCAGCCTGAAATTTTGTGTCGGACATTCCAGGGTACATATCCAGAAGATTAAATTCATGTTTAGCAAAAATGTCTTGGGGTAGCCAGCACGCGCCACGCTTACGGTCATCCCAAATATCTTTGAGAATATTCGTCATTTGTAATCCTTGTCCAAAAGACACCGAAAGTTTCATCAATGTTGCTTTATGCGTATTGATTTCGGTTGAGTAGTCACAAAAAAGCTCGGTCAGCATTTCACCAACAACCCCTGCAACATAGTAGCAATATTGATTCATTGCGTGCAGATCTTTCAATCCTTGTAGAGATTCAGTTTCCTGATATTCGGACATACCTTTTGCCATGATGCGAACACAACGTTCTAGAGCGCGGCGCTGTATAGGATTGAAACTATGCGTAATACGAATAATTGCAGGGGTATTTTTAATTAAATCATGTTCTGCCGGGATGGTATGGCCGGAAAGAAGGGGGTATAAACGTTGTGCAAATTCTTCCGCCGATGCATGACCGCATACCACATCAGCAAACATATGCGATAGCTGCCGGGTCTGTTCTGAAGTTAAAGCATTATCATCTTCAATCGTATCCGTGATTCGGCATAAAAGATATGCATTACTGATGACGCGACACAAGGAGTGGGGCAATTGTGGGATTGTCAAAGCAAAAGTACGAGATACACCTTGTAGGATATGATTTTGATAGTGTTCATCGTCATTAAGAGATAAGCTTGTCATTGCAGATTTATTGTAAAACTATAGACATGTGATTACAGATCAATATATTGCCAGGTTCTATGCCATTCATTGCGGTAGAATTCGCTCAGTAGCAAATAATTCATCGATGGTTTCACGATAACGAATGACATGAACAGTGTCTCTATCCACCATAACTTCGGCGGCACGAGGTCGGGTGTTATAGTTTGAACCCATACTCATGCCATAGGCACCAGCCGACATGACGGCCAATAAATCACCTTGAGTTACTCCAAGCTTGCGGTCATGGCCTAAAAAATCTCCTGTTTCACACACCGGACCAACGACTTGATATGTTTTGATCTGCCCGGCAGTTTTGAAAACTGGAAGAATATCATGATAAGCATCATACAATGCTGGGCGCATCAAGTCATTCATAGCGGCATCGACAATAGCAAAATTGCGGGCTGGTGTGTTTTTAAGATATTCAATGCGAGTAAGCAGGAGGCCTGCATTGCCTATCAACGAACGGCCAGGCTCGATTAAAATGGATTGTTTAATGTGGCGAGTGCTATCGCACAGTGCAGACACATAATCCTTAATTTCGGGTGGTGATTCATCAACATAGCGAATACCCAAGCCACCTCCTAAATCCAGATGTTCGATTGCTAATCCCTGTGATTCCAGTTTCTCAAGTAAATTAAGTAACTTATCGCTGGCTTGGAGGAATGGGTCAAGTGTGGTCAATTGTGAGCCAATATGACAGTCGAGACCAGTGAAACGGATATGAGGGTATAAATGCGCAGATTGATAAATCTTTTCAGCTTCTGTAATGGGAATACCAAATTTATTTTCTTTAAGCCCAGTCGAAATATATGGGTGGGTTTTGGCATCCACATCAGGGTTAACACGTAAACTAACCGGTGCAGACTTACCCATTATCTGTGCAATCTGATTTAAAGCGATTAACTCTGCTTCTGATTCTACATTGAAACATAAAATATCAACTTCAAGAGCCCTACGCATTTCGTTGATGGTTTTTCCAACCCCTGAAAAGACGGTTTTCTTTGGGTCTCCTCCAGCTTTAATGACGCGTTGCAGTTCGCCGCCAGATACGATGTCGAAACCACTACCCAGTCGAGCTAATAAATTGAGTATAGCAATGTTTGAATTTGCTTTTACCGCATAACAAATTAGATGATCTCGGTTTGCGAAAGCGCGATCAAACTCCTGATAAGCGTAAGTTAAAGCAGCTCGAGAGTAAACATAACAGGGGGTCCCGAATTTGTCAGCGAGCTGTTTTAAAGGGACTGATTCTGCGAAGAGTTCATTATCGTGATAACTAAATGTAGGGCAGTCGCTCATTTTTTTTCAGTTTCACTGGCTGATGAACGGTTGCCGTCATCGGTTGTCGGTAAATATAGAGGACCCTTAAGACCGCAAGCACTAAGAAAGTAAGTTAACAATAAGATAATCGGCAATAAGCGCACAGCAAAACTCCCTCTAACAATGTGTTACCGGATACTAACATAAGAGGATATTCAGTTATCAAACTTGTGACTAAATTTATGGCTTAATCGCAAAGGTTATTGGGGCGGAAGTTTTGTTGTCAACCAACCAATTAATTCATGAATTAATTGGTTGCTTGCAGAGCTGAATGCCCTTACGGCTCCGACAGCATCAGCAGTAGGGGTTTTTGCTTTAATGGCAAAATCTTTTTGCGCAAATATAGTTCGCGAGTTTCGCTCAATCAAGCTAGCCCGTAAACCGATGACAACATGACTTTCATTAATGGTATCGAATGCCTGTATGAATTCTTCTAATTCAAGATGTAGGATGTAATCAGTTTTTGCGGTGCTACCATTTTTGACGACTTGTTCATTGCTATTGGAGATGATGCTGTCACGAATTTTGCGTGCAAGTAGGGTTGCAGGGGGTGCCTTCCAGCGGCTATTGGTATAAGTGTGTGTTTGCGTTGAGTTATGATAGAGAAGCCGATATTGAATTGTAGTGTTATCCAGCCATAGTGGTGCTGCAGCATCGGCAATAAGAATACTTTTACTTTTTCTATTTAAAGGTTGCGATTCATTTTGTGAATATTCAGGTGTGCCAAAATCATAAATTGCAAGGGATGTCGATGGTTTATATAAAGTAATACAACCTGACAATAGATAACAGAAAAGGATCAATAATAACGTTCTTGTCATTGCGTATTATCCGTGGGTGGAACAAAACCAACTTCACCCGGACCAGGGGGAGATTTGGGGCGGCCAAATAGCAAACTTTGTGGATGTTCTTCTAATTGATGAAGTATCCGGTCCAGATTATTTGAGTTTCGTGTAATGCTAGTACTAACGTTATGCAATTCTGGAATTGCTGCAGCTAATTCCTGGGCACTTTGCGATAAGCTATCAAAAATGCCTTCTTTCTGGTTAGCTTTTGCTACTGCAAGATTAATTTCACTTAACAATTGATCCAGGCGTTTAACTAAGGTAGCAGATTCGATCGTCAATTCCGTGAATGATTTCAAGATTGGTTGTAAATGTCCCGCAATGCCATCGAAATTCCGCGTCGCTTTTTCAATGTTTTGCAGTATTTTCGCAACTTGGGCTTGATTCTGGTCATCCAACAATTGGTGCATTTTTAATACCAATTGATTAACATTGCTCAATAAATCTTGTCCATATCCAGTAACCTCGTCTAGCAATGAGCGGCGCATGGGGATAGAGGCATCCGGTGGTAATTGTTCATTATCAGTACCATCATCGTTTAATTGTACATAAGCCAATCCTGTTACTCCTTGATATCCGAGTTGCGCATATACCGATTTGCTGAGCATAACATTTTCATTAATTAAGATATGAATGAGAATTTGCCTTAAGTTACTGGGATCGAATTCAATTTTCTCAACTTTACCAATATTAACACCACGAAAATGTACCGCAGATTGAGGGTTCAATCCACTTACTGACTCCTTGGTGACTACCTGATAAGCATTGTATTGTATATTGCTGCCACTGAATCGCATGGCAATCAAGGCAACTGCAATACTTAAGACTATGACAAATATGCCTGCGACTAGGGCATGGGCGCGGTTTTCCATGGCTGCTCCGAATGGTTTTTCTGCTCAAACTTTTGTCGAATACTTTTAAAGAAGCTTGCAATAAAGGGATGCTCAAAATGGCAAATTTCATCTAACGTACCTGTGGTAATGACTTTCTGGTCAGCCAAAACAGCTATGCGGTCTGATAAAGCCACCAGTGTATCGAGATCGTGCGATACCATCACGATAGTTAAATCCATTTCTCTACGCAGCGCCAGTATCAGTTCTACAAAGCTTTCACTTAATTCGGGATCCAATCCGGCTGTTGGTTCGTCAAGAAATAGCAATTGCGGGTCCAACGCTAAAGCACGTGCTAGAGCGACGCGCTTAATCATTCCGCCTGATAAAGCAGCAGGCATTTTATCGGCATGTTCTCGAGCAATTGCTACCATATTTAGTTTGATCATAACTAAATCATGGATCATTTTTTCGTCCAAAATATGCAGCTCACGTAGAGGTAAAGCAATATTATCAAACACTGTCAAAGCGCTAAATAATGCGCCTTGTTGAAAAAGTACGCCACAACGGCTATGAATATTTTTTTCTTGGGGACTCAGGTTGGAATCTATATGCTCATTCGTGAAAATTCTTACCCTACCTTGCGCAGGCGTCTCCAAGCGTAACATTTGGCGCAGTAGCGTTGTTTTTCCGCTACCGGAACCGCCAATAAGGGTTAATATTTCTCCACGATAAACGGATAAATTGACATTTTTATGAACTACATGGTTACCAAAACGGGTATGTAATGCTTCTATTTCAATGATGTGTTTCTGTTTTGTCATCATTTTGTAAGCCCTACATCAGAAAATATAACTGCAAAAATTGCATCGATAATAATTACTACCGTAATGGCAGTCACAACAGAGGAAGTTGTACCTGATCCCAAGCTCTCGGTGTTAGGCTTAATTCTTAGCCCAAAATGACATGCAATGAGCGCTATCGTCATGCCGCAAACTATTCCTTTTCCTAAGCCGAGCCATAAGTTGCCGATAGGTACAGAATCTGGCAAAGCAGTAATAAAATACTGATAACTCAGGCCCAGCTGCAACTCTGCCGCAACCATACCGCCGAGTAATGCCATTGTGCTGGTCCACACGACCAGTAGCGGCATGGCGATACCGAGACCAAGGATTTTAGGTAGGATCAAACGCTGACTATGAGAGATGCCCATCACGGTCAAGGCATCAAGTTCCTGTGTTACACGCATGACACCTAATTGAGCGGTCATTGATGATCCAGAGCGACCTGCTACCAGGATTGCAGCAAGCATTGGACCCAACTCACGGATGATGCTTATTCCTAAGATATTGATAATGAATATATCGGCTCCAAATAATTGCAATTGCCTGGAGGATAGATAACTTAATACGATACCGATCAGAAATCCGACCAGTGCTGTAATTCCAAGTGCTTGGGCACCCGTACGGAATAAATTGGCTGAGATTTCGCGCCAGGGAATATAAACAGGATGGCGGATTAAATAAACAACATCAAGTAGTAATTGACCGATGAGTGTAACTAGCCCTGTCGTATGTTGCCATAAAAGAAGCACCAATTGCCCCACGTGTGTGATTGGCCATAATCTATCGCGGTGAGATTCTTCACTTTTAAGCGTGGGTAGATGCTCCAATCGCTCGAGCATTTTTTTATGCTCCGGGCGTAATTCTATGTTTTTAGGAGCTTGGCCCTGCCATGCCCGCCACAGCATTGCTACTCCAACTGCATCCATTTGACGAATACCCGTTAAGTCCCAGTACAAGGCCGGATTAGCGGCTTGCTTTGATAATTCTTTTGTTAGGGTTTCCAGGTCATGTTCCAGTGCTGATAGCGTATAACTACCCGCCAATAATATACGCAGAGTACCTTGTTCATTACTCAATCGATACCATTGTGTCAGTGTGTGAGAAGTATGCACAGACTTATGCTTGGTAATACTCATTGGTGTACCAAGTAATTATGACTGAAGGATTAATTTTAACAGTAATTTTTAAGGAATTAGCAAACAACAAAATATAGCGAAGCGAATTTTATGCGACAGTTATTTTATATCTTTTATTGATATAGTTTCTGGGTGTTGTGCTTTTCATGAAAATTACGTTCATTTCGCTTGAGCCATTTCAGCACGAGTAAGCGGCGGATTATTCGCGAAATAGTTTTTTATTCCTGAGAAAACTGCGTCTGCCATTTTATTTTGATACTGTTGAGTGCGTAATTTTTCTTCTTCTTTGGGGTTGCTGAGAAATGCAGTTTCAACCAGGATCGACGGAATATCAGGTGACTTTAAAACAGCAAAACCAGCTTGTTCGACGTTCCTTTTGTGTAAATGATTAATGTCTCCTAATTGTTTCAAAACATACTCGGCTAGTTTAACGCTATCATTAATGGTGGCATTGAGTGAGAGATCCAGCAATAGTTCTCTGATATCTTTTGATTTTGATGTAATGTCGATTCCTCCCATCAAATCGTTGTCAACACTGTTTTCCTTATTGGCAAGCCAATTGGCTGTAGTTGAAGTTGCGCCATGTTCCGATAATGTAAATACAGAGGAGCCATGTGCGTGGCTTTTGGGATTGGCGTCAGCATGAATCGATACGAAAAGATCAGCATTGGCGCGTCGGGCATTAATGCGACGTTGTGGCAGAGAGATATAATAATCACCATCGCGAGTCAATACAGCGCGCATATTCGATTCTTTGTCAATTCGCTCTTTCAATTTTCTCGCGATAGCAAGTGTGACATCTTTCTCGTGCGTGCCTTGATAGCCGATTGCACCCGGATCTTTGCCGCCATGACCGGGATCAATGGCTACGACAATCATCCTTGGAATTTTCACAGGTTTGCGATTTTTTGCCGCTTCAAAACTGCCCGGTTGTTTGAGCGGGTTCACTTGTGGCTTGGTAAGTGATTGATGGGTATCAATGTTTTTTTGTGCTTTCCCAGTTTGTACGAGTGTAGCAACCAATTCATCCAGCATATCCGTATCAAAGCCAATGTTAGCTATTTCAGAACTCAAGTGAGCGTGCGTACCAGTTTTAGCTGCTTTATCAGGATGATAAATATCTAATATCAATCGATAGGCATAATTATCCTTCGGTGCAACTACAAATGTTCGTGGAACTACATTCGCCTTCAAATCAAATACCAATCGAATAACAGCGGGTTTGAACTGACCAATGCGAATCTTTTGTACAAAGGGATCAATAGCGTCAATTTTTTGTGGTAATGCTGCAAGTACAGGAGATAACTTCGTGTTGCTTAAATCTACAATTACTCGATGGGGATTGTCGAGCATACTCAATTCATACTGAAGTGGTTGATTAGACTCCAATGTGATGCGCGTATAGTCCGGTGTCAAACCAATATCAACTGATTTGATGGTTGCATTGGCAGCCAATAAGGGGCGGTTCAAACAAATAAACGATAATAGGCAGAAGAGAATGAAACAAACGAGATTTCTTACAGCAGTGGTGTTGTTGCCACTTTTATAATCGGTAATTATGAGTTGTTCTACTGTTTCCAATGTACTAAGCATTGTTTTCCTATCGCTGTTCCAGCTTGAATTTCGATACTTCTACTTGTCGCAAGAATCTTGAAATGAATGTGTAAATCAGCCACTGGTAACAAATCACCAGCTTTTTCAGGCCACTCCACTAAACAAATTGAATCGGCATTAAAGTATTCACGAAAACCTGCTTCTTCCCATTCCAGATAATCATTGAATCGATAAAAATCAAAGTGATACAAGTATAACCTAGAAATTTTATAGATTTCAACTAAATTATAAGTCGGACTTTTTACAATATGCGTGTATCCGAGGCCGTGTAAAATACCTCGCGCAAAGGTTGTTTTACCAGCACCGAGATTACCTGTGAGGTAAATGGTTAAGCCAGCATGCAAGATAGCAGCTATTTGTTTGCCGAGATCAAGCGTCGCCGCTTCATCATTCAGATGGTAAATATAGTTTTGTGCAGAGTCAGAATCGGTAGAATACATACGTTATGCAAGAAAATACTTTAATAAACAAATTATCAGATTATGCGGCCCTCGCGATCGATATTAAAGCTTGGGGCAAGGAACTCGGTTTTCATGATATCCGTATTGCCGATGCTCATGCCGATATGTCAGCAGTTGAATCCGGCCTATTCACATGGTTGGAAAAAGGATATCACGGTGACATGGATTATATGGCGAAACATGGTACTAAGCGTACCCGCCCGGCGGAGCTGGAACCAGGGACGCAACGCGTTATTTCCGTCTGCATAAATTATGCACCACCTGCTGTCAAGAACAGTTGGAATGTGATTAATTCAGGTGATCAGGCATTTATTTCGCGTTATGCGCTGGGACGCGATTACCATAAAGTTGTGCGCACACGTTTGCAAAAATTAGCCGAAAAAATGACTGCAGAAGTCGGGCCGTTCAATTATCGTGTTTTTTCCGACAGTGCACCGGTGATGGAAGTTGCATGGGCACAGAAAGCAGGTTTGGGCTGGCGGGGTAAACATACTTTGCTGTTATCGAGGCAAGCTGGCTCCATGTTTTTTCTTGGTGAAATGTATGTCGACTTGCCTTTGCCGGTCGATGAAACGGTAGGAGATTATTGCGGCAGTTGCTCACGATGTATCGATATATGCCCAACACAAGCGATTGTTGCGCCATACCAGCTTGATGCACAGCGCTGCATTTCCTATTTGACGATAGAATTAAAAGGCAGTATTCCGGAATCGTTACGCCCTCTAATTGGTAATCGTATTTATGGTTGCGATGATTGTCAGTTGATATGCCCATGGAATAAATTTGCCAAGATTACCAATGAAAACGACTTTCATGTCCGCAATGGTTTGGATGACGTTTCGCTCCTTGAGCTATTTAGCTGGAATCAGGAAACATTTGAAACTAAATTAGCCGGTAGTGCAATTCGCCGCATTGGCTATACGCAATGGTTGCGTAATATCGCCGTTGGTCTGGGTAATGCACCGTATTCAATTGATATCGTCAAATCATTGCAAGCTCGATTGCATGATTCTTCTGTATTGGTACGCGAGCATGTGCAGTGGGCGCTGCACCAACAAAATAAAAAACATAGCAATTAAGGAAAAATGCCTTATGAACAAACGATTTCTTATCGGTACACCGTTAAGCCCATCTGCAACAAAAGTCATGTTGTTGGGAAGTGGCGAACTTGGCAAGGAAGTTATCATCGCTTTGCAACGTTTCGGCGTCGAAACCATTGCAGTAGACCGTTATGCAGAGGCACCGGGACACCAGGTGGCGCATCGCGCACATGTGATTAATATGGCCGATGGTCAGGCATTACGTGCCCTCATTGAACAAGAACGTCCCCATATTATCGTGCCCGAAATTGAGGCGATTGCCACCGACATGTTAATCGAGATTGAGCAATTGGATATGGCAACGGTGATTCCTACCGCGCGTGCTGCCAAGTTGACAATGAATCGCGAAGGTATTCGCTGCCTGGCTGCAGAAACACTAGGATTGCAGACATCACCGTATGCATTTGCCGATAGTTTGGCGGAGCTGCGGTCAGTTATTGATAACAAACTCGGTTACCCGTGTATCGTCAAACCGGTGATGTCATCCTCCGGCAAAGGACAGTCACGGATCGATAATGCCGGGGAAGTGGAAGTCGCCTGGAATTATGCTGCAAGTGGTAGCCGGGTTGACCAAGGGCGGGTAATTGTTGAAGGTGTCATTGATTTTGATTATGAAATCACGCAATTGACGGTTCATGCTCTGGATGAAGGTGGCCGTGTGCAAACTTTTTTCTGTGAACCTATTGGTCATGTTCAAGTGCATGGTGATTATGTTGAGAGCTGGCAACCACAGGTAATGTCGCCTGTAGCCCTGCAACGTTCGCGCGAAATTGCCTGGAAAATTACGGATAATCTTGGTGGTTTGGGTATTTTTGGTGTGGAGCTGTTTGTTAGAGGAGATGAAGTGTGGTTTAGTGAGGTCAGTCCGCGGCCACATGATACCGGTATGGTGACAATGTGTAGTCAACGCCAAAGCGAATTTGAATTGCATGCCCGTGCTATTTTGGGATTGCCGGTAGACACCTCGCTGGTGGCGCCCGGTGCAAGTGCCGTGATTTACGGTCAGCTCGAAGCCAAAGGCATTGCCTTTTCCGGCGTGGTAGAAGCGCTTAACGTGCCGCAAAGCGATATCCGCTTATTCGGCAAGCCTGAATCATTTACACGTCGCCGTATGGGTGTCGCGCTGGCTAACGGTAAAGACATTGAGGAAGCAAGGAGTCGTGCTAAACTTGCGGCAAGCCGAGTGATACCAATCAAATAATAAATTCTAAAATTAATCAATTAGTAAGGATAGTTATGAATATA
Source organism: Nitrosomonas sp. (assembly GCA_024281995.1). Lineage (GTDB taxonomy): Bacteria > Pseudomonadota > Gammaproteobacteria > Burkholderiales > Nitrosomonadaceae > Nitrosomonas. The sequence goes on along the minus strand of JAMWZW010000010.1, from coordinate 18,480 downwards.
GAGCAACTCAATGCTAAGCACAAAATTGCAGGTCAACTTGAAATTATTGCAGGTCAGGGTGGGCTGCCCATGATTCAGGTGAAAACTTCAAAAGCCACAGCTTTGATATCAATCCATGCGGGACAGGTATTGTCATTTAAGCCAGCCAATGAAGCGGAAGATGTGATGTTTTTGAGTGAGAAAGCGTATTATCAGGATGGCAAAGCAATTAAAGGCGGTGTGCCCATATGCTGGCCATGGTTTGGTCCGGATCCAGAAGGCAAAGGCCGTCCGGGACATGGTTTTGTTCGTAATCGTCCATGGCATGTCGTCGCCACCGAAGTTACAGCTAATGGTGATATGGAAGTCACACTTGGTTTGACCGAGACACCTGAAACACTGGCAATATGGCCACACTCTTTTGTGTTAACTCAGGAAATTGTAATTGGCAATTCATTAAATTTGTCGCTCACTACATGTAATACCGGTACTGAAAAATTTACGATTACACAAGCATTTCATACCTATTTTAAGGTTGGCAATATTGCACAAACCAAAGTGATTGGCCTGGAAGGGTGCAGCTATATCGATAAGATAGATAATAGTGCGCAGAAGCAGCAAAATGGAGCAGTAATAATAGATTCAGAGGTAGATCGCATTTATCTGAATGTGAGCAATCCGTTAACCATCGAAGATAGCGTCCTACAGCGCCATATCGTGATTACTTCACGAGGTAGTAAAACCGCGGTTGTATGGAATCCATGGGAAAAAATTTCCAGAGAAATGGCTGATTTGGAAGATATTGATTATCAGCATTTATTGTGTGTAGAAACCACCAATGCAGCAAACGATAGCGTAGAAGTTGCACCTGACAGCGAATGCCAATTAATTGCAAATTACCAGGTAATACGTGATTAAGTGAAGTAGAAAAGTAGAATTTGACTCTGTATAGCTGGTAGTAACATCTTTGCAGAATCTCATTTTTCAGAAAACCTAATCATCAAGAACATTGAATTAAGAATTCATAGAAGGGCTTTTGCAAAAATTTCTTTCTGGACTAAATGCCTCACCGTTAGTGATGAGGCATTTTACATTTATTACAAAAAAAACTTATCGCCGTGCTTCCAGTGCGGCAATTCTATCTTCCAGCGGAGGATGCGACATAAATAAGTGTGCTAATCCAGCACCTTTACCGCCCGAAATGCCAAAAGCTGCCAGTTGATCGGGTAAGTGGGCTTGCTTGCTTGTTAATTGTAAACGCCGTAAGGCAGCGATCATTTTGTTTCTTCCCGCAAGGCTGGCACCACCGGCATCGGCGCGGAACTCCCGTTGACGGCTAAACCACATCACGATAATAGTAGCTAGAATGCCCAGAACAATTTCAGCGATAATGGTTGTGACCCAAAAAGCAGGGCCATGACCTTCTTCAGTTCTAAACACCACGCGATCGACCGTATGGCCGATGATACGCGACAAGAAAATCACAAAGGTGTTGACTACGCCCTGTATCAAGGCCAGTGTGACCATATCCCCATTGGCGACATGACTGACTTCATGCGCGAGAACTGCTTCAGCCTCATCTTGACTCATGCTATTTAATAAGCCCGTACTTACTGCAACCAAGGCTTCATTTTTTGACATACCGGTGGCAAAAGCGTTGACATCGGGTGCATCATAAATAGCAACTTCAGGCATACCAATGCCCGCCGCCTTCGCCTGACGTTGCACTGTGGTAACGAGCCAATGTTCTTGCGCATTACGCGGCATTTCAATAACCTGCGCACCGGTGATTCGCTTCGCTGTCCATTTTGACATAGCAAGCGATATGAATGAACCACCAAATCCAAATACCAAAGCAAATATCAAAAGTGAATTGATATCCAGGCCGCTACCTTGTTCATCAAGGATTCTTTCAACACCGAGCAGGCGCAAAGTGATGCTTAAAACGACTATGATGGCTAAGTTTGTAGCTAAAAAAAGCACAATTCTTTTCATTTATTTTTACTCCGTGGTATTAAAAAAAACCAAACGAACTTTGATATAAGGTCAAGTCGGTTGTTTTCAAGTCAAATGAGTTTGAGTTAATCATATTAGTAGGTTTGATTATGGAGCTTGTTCTCTATCCTATCATCCATTTGCACAAAATTAGGTGCAAAATTTTTCAGAGAGTTCAGAATATTCATGGGCGGCGGGTGGTAATTAACGGTGGCAGCAGATGAGATGGAATTTCATATTGAATTCCTGTATTTTCAATGAGGAGATATTTCCATGATGAAATGTTGCGGTATGGAAGTTAGGGTTGTGCGCCTTTGACAATTTGGAATAGGATTTCGTCATGTTTAACCATGCCAAGATCACTGCGTGCGCGTTCTTCAATTGCCTCAAGACCTTGTTTCAAATCATTGACTTCAGCTTCAAGCATGTTGTTGCGATCTTGTAATTTTAAATTGTTTTCACGTGCAGCAATCACTTCTTGCTCGACTTGCCCGACTTTTATCCAGCTCGCTTTGCCGAGCCACAATGGATATTGTAGCAACGCTATCAGTGCGAGTAGAACAAAAGCCAGGAGCTTCATTATTTAAGTTGATAAAATGCCTTTCGGCCCGCATAGCGAGCGGACTCTCCCAAATCTTCTTCAATACGCAGTAATTGATTATATTTGGCGAGACGATCGGAGCGAGAAAGTGAACCGGTTTTGATTTGTAGGGCGTTCGTGGCAACCGCAATATCAGCGATCGTTGTATCTTCTGTTTCACCGGAACGATGCGAAATGACGGCAGTATACCCGGCACATTTTGCCATCTCAATAGCAGCGAGAGTTTCGGTCAAAGTACCAATCTGATTGACTTTGACCAATATGGAATTGGCAATTTTACGATGAATCCCTTGTTGCAGGATTTTTGCATTGGTGACAAATATGTCATCACCGACGAGTTGAATCGATTTTCCTAATTTATTCGTGAGTAATTCCCATCCATCCCAGTCATGTTCGCTCATGCCATCTTCAATGCTGATAATTGGATATTTGTCTACCCATGAAGACAAATAATCAACAAATTGAGTTGGCGTTAAGTGCAATCCATCCGATGTCAGGTGATACTTGCCATCCTGGAAAAATTCAGAGCTGGCACAATCAATGCCAATAGCGACATCCTTACCTGCTTGGTAACCCGCGTGATCAATGGCTTGCACCATCAGCTGCAAGGCTGCTTCATTATTAGCCAGATTGGGCGCGAAACCACCTTCGTCACCGACTGTAGTAGGCATTTGCTTTTCGTTGATCAGCTTTTTCAGTGCACCAAAAATTTCTGCGCCACAGCGAACGGCGTCATGAAAATTCGTAATTCCGAGCGGTACTATCATGAATTCTTGCATGTCAATATTATTATTGGCATGTGCGCCGCCATTAATCAAATTCATTAGAGGAACCGGCATCGACATTAATCCTGCGCCACCTAGATAGCGGTAGAGTGGTAGTCCTGATTCTTCCGCAGCAGCTTTGGCAACCGCTAATGATACTGCCAGAATTGCATTGGCGCCCACGCGGGATTTGTTTTCTGTGCCATCCAAATCAATGAGAGCCTGATCTATAAAGCTCTGATCAACAGCATCAAGACCCATGAGGGTTTCAGAAATTTCAGTGTTAACATTTTCTACTGCTTTAAGGACGCCTTTACCTGAGTAGCGTTGCGCATCGCCATCTCTCAATTCTACGGCTTCCCGGGTTCCAACGGATGCACCGGAAGGCACAGATGCTCGGCCTAATACACCAGATTCCAGCAGGACATCTGCTTCAATGGTTGGATTGCCGCGAGAATCAAGAATTTCACGGGCAATGACATCTACTATTGCACTCATGCTACATTTTTCCTGTATTAAGTATTGTAAGTGTTATTTTTTTGTAACTATAAGTAAGTTCGATTTTGAAATGAATTACTTTTATTAAAAGCGAAAATATTATTTATAAGTTATTGCGTACTGCACGTAATTTTTCATCATTGGTAATTGAGTGGCTGTTAGAAAAGCGAATGGCTGCTTGGATATAAGATTTGAATAACGGATGACCCTGCCGTGGTGTAGAAGTAAACTCAGGATGAAATTGACAGCCTAGAAACCATGGGTGCTCATCTTCAGAGAGTTCTATCATTTCGCACAGCTTTTCTTCTTTAGATAAACCACTGATATACAGCCCAGCTTTTTCAAGATTGGGAATATAAATGCTGTTGACTTCGTAACGATGACGGTGGCGTTCGATAATTTTATCGGCGCCATAGGCTTTCCATGCGAGAGAGCCTATTTTTAGAAGGCATTCTTGACCTCCCAATCGCATACTGCCGCCAATATCAGAATGTTCGTCTCTTGTTTCTATATGCCCATCACGTGTACGCCACTCAGTGATCAAGCCTATAACCGGGTAGGGTGTGTCAGGATTAAATTCAGTACTGTGAGCACCTTTCATTTGGGTTTTATTGCGTGCGTACTCGATAACAGCGAGCTGCATACCGAGGCAAATGCCCAAATAAGGAATATGGTGGGTGCGTGCAAATTTGATCGCCATAATCTTGCCTTCTACACCCCGTTTGCCAAAACCGCCTGGGACCAAGATGGCGTGCATGTTAATTAGGCAATCCGTGCCTTCTTTTTCGATATTCTCTGAATCGACATAAGTAATATTGATCTGACTGTCGGTATGAATGCCTGCGTGAATAAGCGCTTCCGATAATGATTTATAAGATTCAGTTAAATCGACATATTTGCCAACAATAGCAATATCTACAGAATATTTTGGGTGCTCAAGAGCATAAACCAATTTTTTCCACACACTTAGATCGGCAGGCTTGGCAAGGATATTCAGCTTGTGACAGATAATTTCATCGAGCATCTGTTCGTGTAACAAAGCTGGAATTTTATAGATGCAATCCACATCAATTGCAGAAATAACGGCTTCTTCTCGTACATTGGTGAAGAGTGCTATTTTTCTGCGCTCATCCTGAGGCAACATGCGGTCTGATCGGCATAACAGAACATCCGGTTGTATGCCAATTTCTCGCAATTCTTTGACAGAATGCTGCGTCGGTTTGGTTTTTAATTCACCGGCCGAACCAATATAAGGTAATAAGGTAAGATGGATAAAACAGGTATCCTGACGTGGGTGCTGTACGGCCATCTGGCGGATCGCTTCCAAAAAAGGCAGGGATTCAATATCACCCACGGTACCGCCTATCTCAATGATTGCCACTTGTGCATCACCAACACCGGCTTGTATATAAAGTTTTATTTCATCGGTGATATGAGGAATCACCTGAACAGTACCTCCAAGGTAATCACCGCGCCTTTCTTTGCGGATTACACTTTCATAGATCTGGCCAGTTGTAAAGTTATTATGACGGGTCATGCGTGTACTGATGAAACGCTCATAGTGACCCAGGTCAAGATCTGTTTCCGCGCCATCTTCGGTCACAAATACCTCGCCATGTTGAAATGGACTCATGGTGCCGGGATCCACATTAATGTATGGATCCAGTTTGAGCATAGTTACTTTTATGCCTCGTGTTTCAAGCAGTGCTGCCAAAGATGCAGCCGCTATACCTTTTCCCAAGGAAGAAACAACACCGCCAGTAACAAAAACATATTTGGTCATGAGTAGCTATAGCAACCGGAATAAACCAAAGAAATAAACAGACAGCTTTTGCACAGCATTTGAGTGGACAGTATTACCCAATGTTTATCAGCGAATTTCAGCAAGTAAAGTATTCATCATGCATTCAGCTTGATGGCAATAGCTACTGCCAAAAAGGTTCAAATGATTCAGAATATGATAAAGATTATAGACTATTTTGCGAATATTATACCCCGAATCCAGCGGATAATCGCGTCGATATGCAGAATAAAAATCAGTTGAAAAGCCACCGAAAAGCTCAGTCATTGCAATATCAACTTCACGGTCACCATAATATACAGCAGGATCAAATAAAACCGGGTTATTCATCGTGTCAAAAGCATAATTGCCACTCCACAAATCGCCATGAAGTAGCGAGGGTATAGGCGATGATGGTAGTACTTTATCCAGATCGCTGAGCAGATGTTCCCCTAGTGTTTGCAGTTTGCCACTAAAACCGTTACTTTCAGCAAGCTCTAACTGATAAGCTAAACGCTGGGTACGCCAAAATTCAACCCAATTTGAGGAAGGTGTATTGATTTGCGTAGTTTTTCCTATCGTATTATTGCGTGTCCAGCCAAATTGTTTGGCGGTAGTGCGATGCATAGCAGCCAGTTGTAACCCCAAATTTGCTGCGTTGCCATGACTAGCTTTACCGAGGTTGATATATTGGAGAACAAGCCAAGCATACTCTTTGTTCTGTCCATAACAGATCGGCATAGGAATATGTAAAGTATGCGATTGATGAATTTCCATTAAACCGGCCGCTTCGGCTTCAAACATTCCGAGTCCGTCTGGCGTATTTAATTTAATAAAATAGCGTTGTTCATTGTCGCTGATGCAGTATGCTTGATTGATGCAACCGCCGCCGATAGGATGACTTTGTTTAATTGAGAATTGGTTATTGATAGTTGCTGAGATTTGAACACTGATGTCGTGCCATGCTTCTATGTTAGTCATATAAACGAGAAGTTTAGCTGTATTTGCTGGCTAACATAACCATTGTTTGGCTTCATTAATAGCTTGTTGCACTTGATGGGGCGCAGTTCCACCCGTATGTTTGCGGCTTTCCATCGAACCTTCCAGCGTTAGATTGGCAAAAATATCGGATTCAATGTGTGATGAAAATTGCTGCAACTCACTTAATTCAAGGTCAGTGAGATCGCAGCCTTTTTGTTCGGCAAATTGCACTGTTTTGGCTACTATTTCATGGGCATCGCGGAAAGGAATGCCTTTCTTGACCAGATAATCCGCCAAGTCAGTAGCAGTTGCATAACCCCGTAGTGCTGCTTGGCGCATGGCTTCTTGATTAACCTGAATGCCTGCAAGCATATCGGTATAAATTCGCAGCGTGTCCGTTAATGTATCGACGGTATCAAACAATGGTTCTTTATCTTCTTGATTGTCTTTGTTATATGCAAGCGGCTGCGCTTTCATCAATGTCAGCAATGCAACCAAATGACCATTAATGCGGCCGGTTTTGCCGCGCACAAGTTCAGGAACATCAGGATTCTTTTTTTGTGGCATGATGGATGAGCCGGTGCAGAATCGGTCGGCCAATTGGATAAAGCCGAATAAAGGATTCATCCATAAAATGAATTCTTCCGACATGCGCGATAAATGAGTCATAATTACAGCTGCGCAAGCACAGAATTCAATGGCAAAATCCCTGTCGGATACCGCGTCCAACGAGTTCTTGCAAACACCTTCAAAGTCAAGTAGTTGTGCGACCAGTTCGCGATTGATCGGATAACTGGTGCCAGCAAGTGCGGCTGCACCCAGAGGAAGTTGGTTTATTCGCTTGCGGCAGTCTATTAACCGCTCGACATCGCGTTTTAACATTTCAAAATAAGCCATCAAGTGATGGGCAAAAGATATCGGTTGTGCTACCTGCAAATGGGTAAAACCAGGCATAACGGTGTGAATATGCTGTTGCGCCAGGTTGACAAGTGCCTGTTGCATGGCTTTAATTAAGTCGATGATATTATCAATTGCAGCACGCAAAAATAAGCGAATATCAGTGGCTACTTGGTCATTGCGAGAACGTCCGGTATGTAATCGTTTGCCGGCGTCGCCGATGAGTGCGGTTAAACGTTTTTCAATATTCAAATGAACATCTTCGAGTTGCTGCGACCAAACAAATTGGTGATTAAGAATTTCATTGCGAATTTGATTCAGGCCTTGTTCAATGGCAGTTAAATCATCGGTGCTGATAATTCCCTGCGCTGCAAGCATTTGCGCGTGCGCTAATGACCCTTGAATATCATACTCGGCAAGGCGTTGATCAAAGCTGATCGATGCGGTATAGCGCTCTACCAGTTCTGAAACGGGTTCATTGAATCGTCCTGACCAATTTTTTTTGCCACTTTTTTGTTGTTTATCCTGTTCGAATGCTGAATCATCGCTCATCTTATTGTTCTTATTTCTCGTTTTTGCTTACCAGGGGAGTGATTATAAACATAATGCTCGGTCAAATATAGAATGCCGCCATTTTTTAGTATTTGCTGTAATCCTTTTGCGGAATATCGTTCCAACCAGATTTCGACGGTAAAGCAACAATCAGGTAACTTAATTACTAGGTTTTACTTTTACTTCGCTAATGTTTAGTGGATAATTCGGCTTTCCTCTGTTACATCATCTACACAAGGAGTTATTTTATGGCGGATCGAAACAAGCAAAATCAAAATGAGCAATCAAAAGCTGACACTTTTTTTTCTATGTTTGATGGCAAATTTGAATGGTTTGATAAAATTCCAGCGCAATTACCTACCAAATATATTGCGGTGCTTGTTGGAATTATCGTATTACTCTTTGCATGGAAAACCATTGCCGTTAGTAAAGTGGAATCTAACATGGTCAAAAAACTTGAGCATGAACGTGTTTTGATCACGCAACAAGCCAGAGAATACGCCGATCAGCAATATATCAAAGAAGAGGAGCGCTTTGGTCAGGTTTTATCGTGGGCGGTACGTAGTGAGCTGATTCGTAATAATCTTGATCAAATTGACCAGTATCTAAGCGAAATCGTTAAAATGAGAGATACTGAGAGAGTAGTACTGATTAATGAAGAAGGTCAATTATTGGTTTCAACCGATAAACGGCTTGAAGAAGCAAAAGCTGCAGAACTTTATCCTAAAGAAATCCTGAGCTTGCAAAAAATATCTGTTAAATCTGATGTGGATGGTAAAAAGATACTTGTCATTCCAGTTATGGGATTGAATAAAAAAATCGCTACCGTTGTTGTCAGCTACAATTTAGCAAAGTTATAAGCAAAGCATTCTGACAAGTTTTTATTGGTTTACCTAAAGGCCTTTGAGAAACCAAAGGCCTTTTTCTTTTATTAATCGATACGTTTAATTTGAGCGCCAAGTGCGGTTAATTTCTTTTCTAAGTGCTCATAGCCGCGATCAAGATGATAAATGCGGTCGATGATTGTTTCGCCTTGAGCAATGAGGCCAGCAATCACAAGACTGGCGGAAGCGCGTAAATCAGTCGCCATGACATGGGCGCCATCCAGTTTTGTACCATAAATAATCGCGGCATTACCTTCTACTTCAATATTGGCATTCATGCGTTTTAATTCCTGTACATGCATGAGCCGGTTTTCAAAGATTGTTTCGGTAATAATGGCTGTACCGTTGGCGATACAATTCAATGCCATAAATTGTGCCTGCATGTCGGTCGGGAAAGCCGGGTAGGGGGCAGTGCGAACATTGACGGATTTGGGCTTGGCGTGCATTTTCAAATAAATCCAATTCTTATCGGAATGAATTTCAGCACCGGCCTCAGATAACTTGTCAAGTACAGCATCGAGTAAATGGGCGCCTGTCTCTTTCAGATAGATATTACCTCCCGTAGCCGTAGCTGCGACTAAAAATGTTCCTGTTTCAATCCGGTCCGGCATGACGGTATGTTTTGCGCCATGTAGTGACGGAACACCTTCAATTACAATGATATCGGTACCGGCACCGTGGATTTTTGCGCCCATTGCGGTCAAGCAATTAGCAAGATCAACAATTTCCGGTTCCCGGGCAGCATTTTCAAGGATTGTCGTGCCTTGCGCCAGCGTTGCCGCCATCATCAGATTTTCCGTCCCGGTTACTGTAACAATATCAAATACAATACGCGCACCGCGCAGTTTCTTCGCCTCAGCATGAATATAGCCGCGCCTGATGTTGATCACTGCGCCCATTGCTTGCAGGCCTTTGATATGCTGATCGACTGGCCGTAGTCCGATCGCACACCCGCCGGGTAATGAAATGTTGGCTTCTCCAGCTCGAGCGAGGAGAGGGCCCAATACCAGAATTGCTGCGCGCATGGTTTTAACCATTTCATAAGGCGCAACAAGATGGGTCAGGGCGGCGGCTGATAAGATAACCTGAGATGGATTATCTGTTGTAATATCTGTGCCCATTTGTTTGAGTAAAGACAACATAGTAGTAATGTCCTGAAGCGCCGGAACATTATTAATTTCTAAAGATTCTTTGGTCAGAAGTGCGGCACATAAAACGGGCAACGCCGCATTTTTTGCCCCAGAAATGACTGTTTCGCCAACGAGCGGTGTACCGCCTTGAATGATCAGTTTTTGCATTGTGTAAGAAATTAAGTAAAGGTTTTTAAAATTCTTGTTGGGTTGAGTTGCGCCAAAGTTCACTGCATCATTACACGGTAGCAGATTGAAGATAATATTTACGGGTGCTTACTATATCGAACAAAAAATTTTGAGTAAATTCATTAGGAGAAAAAATGACAAAGCAAATAATCCATACGGTAGATGCGCCGCAAGCAATCGGTACCTATTCGCAGGCGATTCGTGTGAATGGGGGCAGTACCGTATATTTATCGGGACAAATCGGATTGGATCCCATAAACATGCAAATGGCCGATGGTATTGAGGCACAAATTCAACAAGTATTTACCAATTTGAAAGCCGTGGCAAAAGCAAGCGGAGGGAGTTTAAATGACATTGTCAAATTGAACATTTTTCTAACCGATCTCGATAATTTTGCGCTGGTTAATGAGATTATGGCGAGTCATTTTAGTGAACCCTATCCGGCTCGAGCTGCAATTGGTGTCAGCGCGTTGCCCCGCGGAGCACAGGTGGAAATGGATGGGATTATGACGTTGTCATAGCTGCAACGTAATTGATGGGCCAATGCGGGATTATTGCAGTACACCATGATATGAGTACCACGGTGCGAGAGAAATTATCCCGCTTAGGCATTCATACCGAGCTGGATTTGCTATTGCATTTGCCGATTCGCTATGAAGATGAAACCCATTTGTTTCTGATTGCTGATGCACCCGGAGGACAAACGGTGCAAGTAGAAGGTGTGATCATTAACACTGAAGTGATTGTTCGTCCACGACGACAACTGGTTTGTCAGGTTGAAGACAGTAGCGGTGTTCTGGTAATGCGCTTTCTGAATTTTTATGCCAGTCAGATTAAAACCTATGCAGTGGGTAAACGGGTACGGTTATTAGGTGAAATTCGCAATGGTTTTTTTGGCGCAGAAATGGTGCACCCCAAGTGCCGCATCGTGCACGAAGGAGAATCATTGGCCGAAACAATGACCCCAATTTACCCTACCACTGCAGGTCTGACACAGAAAATTTTAGCCAAATTGATCAAGCAAGTTCTGCAGAGTCCACAGACTTTACAAGCACTAGCTGAGACTTTGCCGGGCATGATCCTTAATCAATATCGTTTGATAAGTTTTCAAGACAGCGTGACATGCTTGCATAATCCGCCGCCCGAGGCATCGCTTGATGCATTGCAGTTACGAACGCATCCGGCCTGGCAACGTATCAAGTTCGACGAGTTGTTGGCACAGCAACTATCAATGCGCTTGCATTACCGGCAGCGTCGCAGTCATGCTGCGCCAGTACTTGCACCGGTTAACAAATTAACGCAACAATTTTTAGCGCAACTGCCATTCAAACTGACAGCCGCACAAATCAAAGCATTCAATGAAATCAGCCGTGATTTGGGCGCTGCTCATCCCATGCAACGCCTATTGCAAGGCGATGTCGGTAGCGGCAAGACAATCGTGGCAGCTTTGGCGGCACTGCAAGCAATCGAGAATGGCTTCCAAGCAGCTATCATGGCGCCGACTGAAATCCTTGCCGAACAACATTATCAAAAGCTTGCTGCATGGTTTGAACCATTAGGAATAAGTATTGCCTGGCTATCCGGCAGCCAAAAAAAGAAACAAAAGCAAACCGCATTAGATGATATTGCGTTGGGTAATGCGCAGTTGATTATTGGGACACATGCATTGTTCCAAAATCAAGTATTGTTTAATCGATTGGGCTTGGCGATTATCGATGAACAACATCGCTTTGGTGTGCATCAGCGTTTAGCCTTACGTCTGAAAGGTTTGCGCTCCGATAGGGTGCCGCATCAGCTCATGATGAGTGCGACACCGATACCGCGTACACTTTCTATGAGTTATTTTGCCGATCTCGATGTGTCGATTATTGATGAACTGCCACCCGGAAGGTCGCCGATTGTAACCAAATTAATTGCTGACAATCGCCGTGACGAGGTTATCGCGCGCATACGCCATGCTTGTGAGCAAGGAAAACAAGTGTATTGGGTGTGTCCGTTGATCGAAGAATCAGAAACGTTGCAATTACAAACTGCTGTGGAAACTCACGGTGATTTATGCAAAATTTTTCCGGATTTAAACATCGGTCTTGTGCATGGTCGTTTATCAGCACAGGGCAAAGTCGCAGTGATGCATGCGTTCAAACAAGGCGAAGCGCAATTGCTAGTGGCTACAACCGTGATTGAGGTGGGAGTTGACGTTCCCAACGCATCCTTGATGGTAATAGAAAATGCCGAGCGCATGGGATTATCGCAATTGCACCAATTGCGCGGACGAATCGGACGTGGTTCAGAAGCCAGTGTTTGTATTTTAATGTTTCAACCGTCTCTGTCAGATGTTGCCCGCAAGCGGCTTAAAATCATCTTTGAACATACCGATGGCTTTGAAATTGCCCGCCAGGATTTACTGTTAAGAGGCCCCGGTGAATTTCTCGGGTCACGGCAAAGTGGAGTACCCATGTTGCGTTTTGCCGATGTAGAGCAAGACAAAGAACTACTCGCAGCGGCGCATGCAGCAGCGGATAAAATGCTGAGTGACTTTCCGGAGTTGGCGCAACAGCATATCGAACGCTGGTTAGGTGACAGAGCTGAATGCCTGCGGGTATGAATGAATATTATGTGACTAAAGGCTATGGCGATCCATCAAGCTCCAGCTCAACATTGTGACAAATGACTAATCAATCTGGTTTGTTTATGCCGTTGCCATGCCATTTCCTTTTTTATTACCTCATTGATGATTTGTAATACATCGCTAATATTTACAGGTACGGATTTCTCTTGTTCCAGGTGATGAGTATTCCCGCTTAAAATAGCGTGAGGCAGCTGCCCGCGCTGATAGTAAGACCATATTTCGGTAGCATAATCGGTTTTAGCCAGCTCTGGACAGAATCGACTGAAGTAGGCCGTTAAATTATCTACATCACGTTTGATGATTGTACGAGCCGAGTGATTATTAACAGCACTAACCGCTTGGGGTAAGTCGATAATTACTGGGCCACTGCTGCCTACGAGCACGTTATATTGTGATAAATCACCGTGTACAATTCCGGCACAAAGCATTTTTACAATCTGTTTGATGAGTATTCGATGATATTCACGTGCTTGTTTGGGTGTCAGTATTAAATCACTTAAACGTGAAGCGACATTTCCTTCTGAATCGGTAATAAGTTCCATGAGCAATACACCGGCAAAAAAATTATAGAACTTGGGAACTCGAATACCGGAAGTTTCAAGGTGACATAACATATCGACTTCAGTCGATTGCCATGCTTCCTCGTGTAATTGTGGCTCAGAATGACTCAACTTTTCCATGATTCGGGTGCGTCTGCTATTTTTAATTTTACGATCATCAATGTAAGAAAATCGCGATAGAAAATTGCGTCTGTTAGTTTCCTTATATACCTTGGCACAGCGAATATCGTTGCCACAACGTACCATGTAAATCATACCTTCTTTGCCTGTCATTAATTGACACAATACCTCATCAATCATACCTTCTTCGATGAGGGGTTCTAGTCGTTTTGGTATTTTCATAAGCTTAATGCAAGCGCCTGATGTTTTTTCAAGCGCTTCACAATCTCCTTTGTTTGCGTCAGAAAAATATATCGAGTGTTGTTGTCGTGGACTTTGCTATTTATTTAGTATTAGTCAACCACGCTGAGTAAATTGTAAGGAGAATAATTTCTTTTGAGAATGTGACAAATTGTCGCGCGGCAAATTGCCGCATGGCACCGCAAAGGAAAATAAAAGGAAAAGTGTCGCAGTGTTTCCCGATTGAATTACTCGGTTATTTTTACCTACCGAGAGTAATAAATCGTTATAGAATTAAAAAGGGGCCTTCATGATTTATTAAAAGTTGTTACTTGCTTATTTACCCTATGCGGTATAAATCTTAATAAATATTGGGAGATGGCGGAATAGGGTAATCATTAGCTGAGAGGAGTTTTATGGAGAAGGAAGAAGACCTTTTTACGCATCAGGATACTTTGGCTAATTTACATGAAAATTTGCCATTGACTGAAAAACTGCGCTTCCTGCACCAAGTGATTCGTCAGGATTTTCCTTTTATTGACCGCCTGGCGATTGCTCTTTTTGATGAACAAACTGAGATGCTGAAAACTTATACGCATAGTACAGAAGGCAGTGACAGTCCGGTAACCACTTACGAAGCACCGCTAAGCGCGGCGCCTTCATTACGGACCATCATCGAGCATCGCCGTCCGCGCTTGGTTCAGGATCTTAATATTTTCTCGCATGGCACGCATGAACATACCAAGCGCATCGCGGCTCGAGGCTATAGATCGAGCTATACGATGCCACTTTATCAAAGTGGCGCTTTCATTGGCTTCTTGTTTTTTAATTCGTTACACGAACATCCTTTTACACTGGCCACTTTGCGTCAGATCGACATTTATGGTCATCTGATCGCACTTATGGTGATTAATGAGTTAACGGCCATACGCACCTTGCTTGCTGCAGTTCGTGCAGCACGTAACATGACACATTACCGTGATCTTGAGACTGGTTCACACATTGATCGGACGGCTCACTATGCCCGTTTGATCGCACGCGAGCTTGCTGCTTCTTATAAAATATCGGATGAGCAGATTGAACATATTTTTTTATTTTCACCGATGCACGATGTTGGCAAGATTGGTATTCCTGATAATATCCTGCGCAAACCCAGCAAGCTAGATGACAACGAGTTTGACGTGATGAAAACTCACCCGGAGAAAGGTCGCGAAATTATCGATTCCGTGCTTAAGGATTTCAGTTTAGGCACATTTGGCCATGTTGATATTTTACGCAATATTGCCGAATATCATCATGAAGCGATCGATGGCAGCGGTTATCCTAAGGGTTTAAAGGGTGAAGAAATTCCTATCGAAGCACGCATCAGTGCCGTGGCTGATGTGTTTGATGCATTGACTTCGCGCCGTTCTTATAAAGCGGCGTGGAGTAACGAGGAAGCTTTTGCCGTACTGCGGAAAATGTCCAACTCAAAACTGGATCGTGATTGTGTAGAAGCACTCATTAGCCATGTCGATAAGGTATTGGAAATACAGCAGCATTTCCGTGATGACGAATTGATTTGAGTGATTATCAGCTATTGATTTGAATCGGCTTGCTTGACCCATTTCTGCACCACCAGGCTACCAATCAGATCGCCTTCCACATTTACCATCGTTCGCACGGTATCCAGTATGCGGTCAACAGGCAACAAAATAGCAATTGCTTCAACCGGCAATCCAACGGATTGTAATACCACAGCCATCGTCACCATGCCAGCGCTCGGAATGCCTGGCGCACCGATCGCTGCGAGCATGGCGGTTAAAAATACGATCATCTGTTGCGACAAACTGAGTTCCATTCCTACCAGATTAGCGATAAATAATGCAGCAATCGCTTCATAAAGCGCCGTGCCATCCATATTCATAGTAGCACCCAAGGGAATCACGAAACCAGCGACATCGCGTTTAACATGCAGATGTTGTTCAGCGCAGCGTAAGGTAACCGGTAATGTAGCTGCACTGGAACTGGTAGCAAATGCCGTAATGAGGGCTTCCCGCCCGCCCCGCCAGAATTTAAAAGGTGTTATGCCGGTAGTGAGGTAAAGAATCAAAGGCAAGACTACGATGCCATGCAACAATGTAATACCCAGTACAATCGCTACGAATTTGAACAATGTTTCCAGCAAGCCGGTATCTTGTGCAGCCACTAATTGCAGCACTAATGCCATAATGCCGAATGGCGCTAGACGCATAATCCAACCAACCAGCATGAGTATCAATTCCAGGAATTCCTGCATTAGGATCAATATGTTGCGATAGCGCTCCCCGCCGACAACCAAGGCAATACCCAGTAATAATGCAAATATCACTACTGCCAGCACGTTACCTTGCGCTAACGCGGCGATCGGATTCTGAAACAACGAATGCAGGAAGTGTGCAAAAAAATCAGATAGCGACATCTGTGTCACCCGAAAATCTTGCATGGCATCCTGAAACATCGTTATTTGCAGTCCGCTACCGGGCTGCAATATATTCGCAGCCGTTAATCCCACCAAGACGGCAAGCGCCATCGTCGACACAAAGAAAATGAGCGCCACCTGCCAGACGCGATTCATTTGCCGGTGTAACCGCAGATTGGCCACACCGACGACGATCGATGTAAAAACCAATGGAATCAATACCATTCGCAACAAATCAGTAAATAATGCACCCACCAACTTGGCAACATACAATCCACTTTGTGTGGTCTGCGATTCCCGCCCCAGCGTCATGAACCAGAAACCCAATATAGCGCCTGCCACGACACCCAGCAAAATTTGATTATTAAGCGATAACTTATTACTCACGGATTATCCGATTCTATTAGTGCGGCTCGAACATCAAACAACGCGCTCATACCCAATCTTTAGCGATCAGAAACTCCGTATACAATTTGTCTTCTGCGCTACCTGCTGCGGGTTTCCAATCGTAACGCCATTTAACTATGGGCGGTAATGACATCAATATCGATTCTGTACGTCCTCCCGTTTGTAAACCAAAGAGCGTGCCGCGATCCCAGACCAGATTAAATTCGACGTATCGTCCGCGCCGGTAAGCCTGGAAATCACGCTCGCGATCACCGTACGAAGTATCTTTGCGTTTTTCCAGAATAGGCAGGTAAGCGGCTAGAAAATGCTCGCCTACACGCTGAGTCAGGTTAAAGCAAGTGGAAAAATCAGGCTGATTCAAATCATCAAAAAAAACGCCACCAATGCCACGCGGTTCTTTACGATGCTTTAAATAAAAATATTCATCACACCATTTTTTCAAACGCGGATAGCAATCACCGCCAAATGGCTCTAATGCGTTCTTGCAGGCTTGGTGGAAATGTATCGCATCTTCAGCGTAACCATAATAAGGTGTCAGGTCCATACCGCCACCAAACCACCACACTGGTTCGGAGCCTTCCTTGCGTGCTTCAAAGAAACGTACATTCATATGCACTGTCGGCGCGTAGGGATTACGAGGATGTAATACTAAAGATACGCCCATCGCCTCAAATGAACGGCCGGCTAGCTCGGGGCGGGCAGCGGTTGCGGAAGCGGGTAATCCTGCACCATACACATGCGAGAAATTCACACCTCCGCGCTCCAGTACGTTGCCTTCTTCTATAACGCTACTCATACCGCCACCACCTTCCGGCCGGTCCCATTGATCGCGCCTAAAGATTTTGCCGTCTATTTGTTCAAGCCCTTTAACGATGCTGTTTTGAAGATTAATTAGAAATTCTTTGACTTGTGGTGTATTCATGCAAGCTCCCGATTTTAGTTTAATATTATTTAATACAGGAAATAGGCGTGATCAGATATCTCAAACTTGTGTGATTGCGACTATTTTCGAATAATTTAAATGATGACTGTTATGCAAGTTCTATAGCAAATTTACTACATTTTACCGTAGGTATAACATGATGAAGGAATTTCATTGTTGATTTTCCTCAATGTGAATATTGAAGTGGTTCAGTTTAAGGGACCACTTTATTATGTTTGATTTTAGTTTTCATCAAGCTTTTTAGTGTAAATCTCAGTATAAATTCTTTAATATTTCTGCCAAAAATCTTGATCTGCATGTTTTATAAGTTTGGCTGATTATTTTTCGTTAGTATGACGTATTTTTTATCAAATTCAGACCTTGTATACTTGACTCATAGATAAGTAAATTTACAATGTCTACAACAATTTATAACTATAGGTGTATGGATATGAATACAACGGAACTCGAAGAAAAAGTCATCGATTTTGTCGCATCGAAAGTTGATAACATCGACGTATCTATGATTACAACCGCTTCAAAATTTGAAGGACTTGGATTCGATTCACTGGAAACAGTAAGGCTCTTATGTGATGCAGAAGAAACTTTTGGTATTAGTTTTGATGGTAATGAAGCCAATGCGCTACATAGTGTAGGAGACATTATTGATTATATCAGTAAGCACCCACCAGAAGGTAAGTCATGATATAGTAGTTACTTATTATAGCAAAGCTCAAATAAAGTGATTGTAATTTGCAGATGACTTATCCCTCATCATTTCGCCGCAAAGTTTTGTCCGTTCGTAAGAAGCCAGCGTGGCGCGCTGGGTTAAAAATCCCAATCCCAAGCAGACCTGTAACAAACCGGCGACGAAGATCGACATGATCGCATTGGCCCGTGATGTGCAGGAGTTTCCAGACGCCTATCAAGCC
>JAMWZW010000009.1 GCA_024281995.1 Nitrosomonas sp. | reverse complement strand
AGAATATTTGGGTTCTGGAAATATTAATATTACTGGAACCCATTCTATAAAAAATAGAAAAACTCCGAAAAAGAGAATAACGTAGAGATAATTTGTAAAACTATGTAATATTAACTGGCGTTAATATTGTCTTATGATTTATTTTTCTAAGGTGAGATAAAAGCTCATACCAAATTCACAAATCTGTATGGATTTTTTCCTTCTTAATTAGTGGTTCTCTTACCAATAATTATAATGCTCTAATATAAATAGAAGGGCTTTTGCAGTGGCATACAAGTCACACAATAAAATAACTCATGCTGGAAAACTTGGATATAGTTTTCGCCGTAATTTACATGAAAGATTTATAGAAATACTTTTGTTCTTTTCGGCATTGCTTTCAGTAGCCATAATGCTAGCTATTGTTTTAATGTTATTGAAGGAATCTATCGTATTTTTTCAACAAGTATCTATTTGGGAGTTTCTAACAGATACACAGTGGACACCGCTATTTGATGATGCTCATTATGGAGTTTTGCCGTTAATCGCAGGTACAGTAGTAAGTTCATTTATTGCTTTATTAGTCGCACTTCCTTTAGGAACTATCATAGCGATTTATCTTTCTGAATTTGCTCCATTTATAGTACGTGAAATTGCAAAACCTTTTCTTGAGCTGCTAGGTGGCATTCCGACCGTTGTTTATGGTTATTTTGCATTGTTATTTGTGACTCCTTTGCTCCAAATTATTTTTCCTGAACTACCAGGATTTAATTTGCTATCTGCTGGATTAGTGATGGGAATTATGATAATACCCTATGTAAGCTCAATGACTGAAGATGCGATGCGAGCAGTTCCAATGAATTTACGGGAGGGTTCTTATGCTATGGGAGCGACACGATTTCAAACAGCGACTCGGGTGGTAATGCCAGCAGCTTTTTCGGGAATAGCGGCGGCTTACATTTTAGGCATATCACGTGCTGTGGGAGAGACAATGGTAGTAGCAATTGCAGCAGGAATGCAACCAAATCTTACCTGGAATCCGATGGAACCGGCAGCCACAATAACTGCGTATATCGTGCAGGTTAGCTTGGGTGATTTACCTCATGGCAGTATCGGTTATCAAACGATATTTGCTGCAGGATTAACCTTATTGTTATTAACACTAATATTTAATATTATCGGACACTTATTGCGAAAACGATATCGCGAAATTTATTAAATGATTTTAGCTTTTTAAAATTACTTAATTTATTTTATCCATGAGCTATTTTCAATTTGATACTTCCGGGGGAATGATTAAAGGTTTTAAGTAGCGCTTAATTATGGAGTTTCTCTGTATTACGCACTTGCTACTGAAGAAAGCAGAGGAGTGAATATTGATTATCAATATTTTGACTTATTATCAGGTGATATATTGCAAAATGGATAGTGTGAATAATTTAGTTCAGATAAGAAAAATCATTTGCCATCATAAAAGATGGGATTTGATTTTTATGATTACTGGTATTTTTGCATTAATGATAGCGGTACTGACTTTTATAGCTTTATTTGCGCATATGTTGTTTGATGGTATGCCACGTATATCTTGGGAATTTTTTACATCATTTCCATCACGTCGAGCTGAATCAGCAGGAATTTTATCTGCTTGGGTTGGTACTACTTTGGTAATGTTTGTAACTGCAGTATCTGCTGTACCATTAGGTATTGGCTCTGGAATTTATCTAGAAGAGTATGCACCTAAAAATTTTATTACAGAAATTATTGAGATTAACGTAACTAATTTAGCGGGTATTCCTTCAATTATTTATGGTTTGCTTGCGTTGGGATTATTTGTATATCAACTGGGTTTTGGACAAAGTATATTAGCAGCTGGTTTAGCTCTAGCTTTGTTGATATTGCCGGTAGTTATCGTTGCCACTAGAGAAGCGATAAGATCAATTCCTATTACAATAAGGGAAGGTGCTTATGCACTGGGTGCAACTAAATGGCAAACGGTATCAGATCACTTACTGCCTTATTCGTCTGCAGGAATCCTTACTGGTATTATTATTGGTCTTGCAAGAGCTATCGGTGAAACTGCTCCGATTATTACAATTGGTGCCTTAACGTTTATAGCTTTTTTACCACCTTTTCCTATAACTAGTAGTTTTCCCTACTTTTCATTTGAATGGTTAACTGCGCCTTTTACGGTAATGCCAATACAAATGTTTAATTGGGTTTCGCGACCAGAAGAAGCATTTCAATTAAATGCTGCTGCGGCTGGATTAGTACTGGTAGTGATGACACTTGCTATGAATGGTCTGGCAATTTATTTACGCTATCGCATGCGGAAGAATATTAAGTGGTAAGAAAATATGCAGCATAATCAGGAAAAGGTTATAGAGCAATTTCAATTTAAATCTGAAGTTAAAAATCTCAATTTTTATTATGGCAGATTTAATGCGTTAAAAAATATTAATATGGTGCTACATGACAAAAAAATAACTGCATTAATAGGGCCATCCGGTTGTGGCAAATCGACATTCCTACGATGTTATAATCGCATGCATGATCTTTATCCAGGAAATAAATACGACGGTGAAATAATCCTTCATCCTGATGGTGTAAATATATTAGCATCAAATGTAGATCCGATCGAAGTTCGTATGAGGATCAGTATGGTATTTCAAAAGCCCAATCCATTTCCGAAATCGATTTATGAGAATGTAGCATATGGACTGCGTGTGCGTGGTATTAAACAACGGGCAATTTTAGATGAGCGTGTAGAATTAGCATTGCGAAATTCTGCTTTGTGGGATGAAGTTAAAGATCGTCAGCACGACTTAGCATTTAATTTGTCAGGTGGTCAGCAACAAAGACTTTGTATTGCGCGCGCGTTAGCGACTGATCCAGAGATTTTGTTGTTCGATGAGCCAACTTCTGCGCTCGACCCTATTGCAACAGCAAGTATCGAAGAATTGATAACTGATTTAAAAAATAAAGTTACTATACTAATCGTAACGCATAATATGCAGCAGGCTGCTAGAGTTTCTGACTATACTGCTTATATGTATTTAGGTGAATTAATAGAGTTTAATGTAACAGATACAATTTTTATTAAACCGAAGAATAAACAGACGGAAGACTACATTACAGGCCGTTTTGGTTGATTTAGAAACGATATTAAATTAATGCGACTCAGAGTGCGAGAATGATATTTTTTCATCAATACATATGATTGACTAGATAATGAATGAAGGGTAGCATCGCCACTTTTGAGAAGTAGAGGGTAAAAAGTAGAATGCGTAAAAAGCTGGTAGTTGGTAACTGGAAGATGTATGGTAATTTAATTGAAAACGAGCAGTTACTTAATACTATTGTTTCCGATCTTGCAGGGTTAAAAATTGAGCAATATGCAGTGTGTGTACCATATCCGTATTTATCATCAGTGCAGAACAAATTAAAAAATACGAATATATCTTGGGGTGCGCAAAATGTGAGTCAATACCATAAGGGTGCCTATACTGGAGAGGTATCGGCTTCAATGCTAAATGATTTTGGGTGCACTTTTGTAATTATTGGGCATTCAGAACGAAGGTCATTTTTTGGCGAAAATAATGATATAGTTGCAGAAAAATATGTGGCAGCTCAAAGCGAGAAGTTAATTCCAATTTTGTGTGTAGGAGAAACTCTTGAGCAACGCGATAGAGGAATAACAAAGCAAATTATTCAAGAGCAGCTAATGACTGTAATAAATAAAGCAGGCGTAGAATCATTGAGAAAGGCGGTGATTGCTTATGAACCTGTTTGGGCAATTGGTACGGGTAAGACAGCTACTCCAAATCAGGCTCAGGAAGTGCATGTATTTATAAGAAATAGCATAGGAACGCAAGATATTAACATAGCTAAAGAATCAACTATTCTTTATGGTGGAAGCGTTAAGGCAAGTAATGCAGCCGAGTTATTTGCAATGCCAGATATAGATGGTGGATTAATAGGCGGAGCATCGCTAGTAGCAGATGATTTTGTTGCGATATGCAATACATTGAACAATTAAATTTTAGGGTAATACATTGGAAATTATAGTCTGGACAATTCATATTGTGTTAGCGGTAATATTAATAGTTTTAGTATTATTGCAGCATGGTAAGGGAGCTGACATGGGCGCAGCTTTTGGTAGTGGTTCAGCGGGTAGTTTATTTGGTGCTAGTGGTTCTGCTAATTTCTTGAGCCGAACAACAAGTGTGATTGCTGCAATGTTTTTTGCAACAAGTATGAGCTTAACTTATTTTTCCGCAAACCAAACAAATGATTCAAGTGTTATGAGCATTATGGAACACAATGAAGAAACTGAGATAATGCCCGGAGAAAAATCAGAAAAAAACGTTATTCATCAAAATGATATAGGCAATATAGATAATTCTGAACCTCGGAGCAACTCAAAAGCTGATCAAATTCCACAATAACTGTTTAAATTGTTAATTGATCTGGCAATAGGAAGTGGATCGTGCGAGTGCACAGTATTATCGCCGACGTGGTGGAATTGGTAGACACGCCGTCTTGAGGGGGCGGTGGCGAAAGCTGTGCGAGTTCGAGTCTCGCCGTCGGCACCACGTATGTTTTTTTCTGTATTTTGCAATTCTTCTGTAGGTTATTAATTAAAATGCTCGAGAATTATTTTTCAATTTTGCTATTTTTAATAATTGGTTTTTTAGTGGGTGGGGGCTGTATGTTAGGTGGGTGGCTACTTGCCCCCAATCGTCCTGATAGTGAAAAATTATCACCATACGAGTGTGGGTTTGAAGCTTTTGAAGATGCACGAATGAAGTTTGATGTGCGTTATTATTTGGTGGCAATTTTATTTATTTTGTTCGACTTAGAAATTGCATTTTTATTTCCTTGGGCAATAGTGCTTGATGAAATAGGATTATTTGGATTTGTTGCTATGATGGTGTTCCTGAGCATCTTAATCGTAGGCTTTATTTATGAATGGATAAAGGGAGCCCTAGAGTGGGATTGAGCTATGAGTATTGAAGGGACTCTTGAGAAAGGCTTTATAACAGCGAGTTTAGATTCGGTTATAAACTGGGGTCGAACAGGGTCAATGTGGCCTATGACGTTTGGGTTGGCATGCTGTGCTGTTGAAATGATGGAGACTGGAGCATCGCGGTATGATCTTGATCGCTTTGGTATTGTATTTAGACCAAGTCCTCGGCAATCAGATGTGATGATTGTAGCTGGGACACTATGCAATAAAATGGCACCAGCGTTGCGTAAAGTTTATGATCAGATGGCTGAGCCTCGATGGGTGATATCTATGGGCTCATGTGCTAATGGCGGTGGGTATTATCATTATGCTTATTCGGTTGTGCGTGGGTGTGATCGGATTGTGCCAGTAGATATTTACGTACCTGGCTGTCCGCCAACAGCCGAAGCTTTATTATACGGTATCATTCAGTTACAAAATAAAATCAATCGTACTAACACTATCGCAAGATAAAATATCAGCATGTCTAATAATATTCAACAAGAAAATCTTGCGAAAATATTACAAATCGCTCTAGAAAATCAATTAGTTGATTTGCATACACAATATAAAGAATTAACTATTGTTGTGCGCACTCAAGATATACTTAATGTAAGTGAATTGTTGCGTGACAAACCAGAACTAAGTTTTGATACATTAATTGATGTGTGCGGGATTGATTATTTGGATTATGGCGAGAGCTTGTCAACCAAACATGGTTTGCGTGGTAAACGCTTTGCAGTAATCTATCATTTACTTTCAGTGAAGCTTAATCAAAGATTGCGAGTGAGAGTTTTAGTTGAGAATAATGAGTTTCCCATGATAGATTCTGTGAGTGAAGTATGGCCAGTAGCTAATTGGTTTGAGAGGGAAGCGTTTGATTTGTATGGAATTGTATTTAACGGTCACCCTGATTTACGTAGGATATTGACTGATTATGGTTTTATAGGAAATCCATTCCGTAAAGATTTTCCTTTATCAGGCTATGTGGAAATGCGATATGACAAAGAACAAAAACGTGTTATTTATCAGCCTGTAAGCATTGAGCCACGAGAAATTACACCCCATGTAATACGAGAAGAGCATTATGGGGATTGTGAATCCTAACTGGCATTTTATTTATTTTTTAGATACTAATTCCTTGAAGTAAGCTATGGCTGAAATACGAAATTACACCATGAATTTTGGACCCCAGCATCCGGCAGCGCACGGTGTATTGCGGCTTGTGTTGGAATTGGATGGAGAGGTGGTAAGACGCGCCGATCCCCACATTGGATTATTGCATCGCGCAACCGAGAAACTTGCAGAAAATAAAACATATATTCAATCAGTTCCTTATATGGATCGATTAGATTATGTTTCAATGATGGTCAATGAGCATGCTTATGTCATGGCTATTGAGAAATTGCTTGATATTGAAGTGCCTCTAAGAGCGCAATATATACGAGTAATGTTTGATGAGATTACTCGTATCCTGAATCATTTGCTTTGGATTGGTGCGCATGCATTAGATGTAGGAGCAATGACCATGTTTTTATACGCCTTTCGGGAACGAGAGGATTTAATGGATTGCTATGAAGCAGTATCGGGAGCTAGGATGCATGCCGCCTACTATAGGCCAGGCGGTGTTTATCGTGATTTACCGGATACGATGCCACGATATCAGTCCTCAAAAATTCATAACGAAAAGCAAACACGTTTACGAAATGCTAATAGAGAAGGTTCTTTGTTAGATTTTATTGAAGATTTTACCAATCGATTTCCAAATTATGTTGATGAATATGAAACGTTATTAACTGATAATAGAATTTGGAAACAACGACTGGTAGATATTGGTGTTGTAACTCCAGAACGTGCTAAGGCACTTGGTTTTACTGGTCCGATGTTACGAGGTTCGGGTGTAGAGTGGGATTTAAGAAAAAAACAACCTTATGAAGTATACGACAGGCTTGATTTTGATATACCAGTAGGCATTAATGGGGATTGTTATGATCGCTATTTGGTTCGGATAGAAGAGTTTCGTCAGTCGAATCGGATAATAAAGCAATGTGTCGAGTGGTTGCGTAATAATGCGGGGCCAGTAATTACTGAAAATCATAAAGTTGCCCCTCCCTCTCGAGTGGACATGAAGCAAAATATGGAAGAAATGATTCATCATTTCAAATTATTTACAGAAGGTTTTCATGTGCCACCAGGTGAAACCTATGCTGCTGTTGAACATCCCAAAGGTGAATTTGGCATTTATTTGGTATCGAATGGTGCTAATAAACCTTATCGACTAAAAATTCGCGCTCCTGGCTTTGCACATTTGGCTGCATTAGATGAAATGTCGCGAGGACATATGATTGCTGATGTAGTTGCAATCATTGGAACGCAAGATATCGTATTTGGTGAAATAGATAGATAACGATGTTAAGTGCTGAATCCCTTAAAAAAATAGATCGAGAGATTGCTAAATATCCGATGGATAAAAAACAATCTGCTGTTATGTCTGCTCTTGCAATAGCGCAAGATGAGAAAGGCTGGTTGACGAATGAGGCGATCAACTTTATTGCCGAGTATTTGAGTATGCCACCTATTGCAGTATATGAAGTGGCTACTTTTTATAACATGTATAATTTGGAACCGGTTGGCAAATACAAAATTACAGTTTGTACGAATTTGCCATGCGCTTTATCAGGTAGTAATGAAAGCGCAGCTTATTTAAAAAGTAAGTTAGGTATAGAGTTCAATCAAACTACATCAGACGGTAGGTTTACCCTCAAAGAAGGTGAGTGCTTTGGTGCGTGCGGGGATGCGCCAGTATTTCTGGTTAATAACAAGCGTATGTGTAGTTTTATGTCGAATGAAATGATTGATCAATTGTTGGAGGAACTGAAAAAATGAATCAGTATCCGCAAACATTAATGAATGGAGTTGATCCATCCGATCCCAAGAATTGGGGGCGTGAAAGCTATGAGAAACGTGAGGGATATGCAGCACTTAAAAAAATCCTTACGGAAAAAATTAAGCCGGAAGAAATTATTGAGGAAGTGAAAAAATCAGCACTTCGCGGACGTGGAGGAGCTGGTTTCCCTACGGGTTTAAAATGGAGTTTCATGCCCAAAGGATACGAAGGTGATAAATACATAGTTTGTAATTCGGATGAGGGTGAACCCGGCACTTTTAAAGATCGTGACATTATGCGCTTTAATCCGCATTTGCTTATTGAAGGGATGATTATTGCAGCTTATGCAATGGGTGTTAAAACGGGATATAACTATATCCATGGTGAAATATGGGAAACCTATGAACGCATGGAAGAAGCTGTTGAAGAAGCACGTGCAGCAGGCTATTTAGGAAATAATATCTTAGGATCATCGTTTAGTTTTCAGTTATATAATCATCATGGATACGGTGCGTATATTTGTGGTGAAGAGACTGCATTGTTGGAATCTATAGAAGGCAAGAAAGGTCAACCACGATTTAAGCCACCTTTTCCGGCTAATTTTGGATTGTATGGAAAGCCAACGACCATTAATAATACCGAAACTTTTTCTTCAGTTCCTTGGATTATTCGTAATAGCGGAGAAAAATACCTTCAGCTAGGTAAACCTAATAACGGAGGTACTAAAATTTTTTCAGTATCAGGTCATGTAAATAAACCCGGTAATTATGAAATACCCTTGGGAACTCCATTCCCAGAATTATTAGAATTGGCCGGTGGAATGAGGGGTGGCAGGAAATTAAAAGGTTGTATTCCAGGAGGATCGTCAATGCCTGTGCTACCAGGGGATATAATGATGCAAACTGACATGGATTATGATTCCATTGCTAAGGCTGGTTCTATGCTAGGTTCTGGCGCTGTCATTATTATGGATGAAACTACGTGTATGGTGAAAGCACTAGAGCGCTTGTCTTATTTTTACTACGAAGAATCGTGCGGTCAATGTACACCGTGCCGTGAAGGTACAGGATGGCTCTATCGCATTATTAATCGTATTGAGCATGGGAAGGGACGATCAGAAGATCTCGATCTGCTAGATAATATAGCTGACAACATACAAGGTCGTACAATTTGCGCTTTAGGTGATGCTGCTGCAATGCCTGTTCGAGCAATGATTCAGCATTTTAGAGATGAGTTTGTTTATCATATAGAACATAAGAAATGTATGGTTTAACACTCAAAAAAATATAAAAATTTTATAAGTTGTTATTAATTCAATAATTTTAGCCGATGGTCAATATAGAAATCGATGGTAAGCAGGTCTCTGTACCTAAAGGCAGCACCATTATGGACGGTGCCAAACAGATCGGTGTATACATACCTCATTTTTGCTATCACAAGAAATTATCGATTGCTGCAAATTGCCGTATGTGTCTTGTGCAAGTTGAGAAAGCTCCTAAACCCTTGCCAGCTTGTGCAACACCCGTTATGGATGGGATGAAGGTATATACACACTCACAACAAGCAGTTACTGCGCAAAAAGGTGTGATGGAATTCTTGCTTATTAACCACCCCTTAGATTGTCCTATTTGTGATCAAGGTGGTGAATGTCAACTGCAGGACTTGGCAGTAGGTTACGGTTCAAGTGGATCCCGCTATTCTGAAGCGAAACGTGTTGTGGTCAATAAAAATTTGGGACCACTTATATCAACAGATATGACACGTTGTATACATTGTACGCGTTGTGTGCGTTTCGGTCAGGAAATTGCAGGAATTATGGAGCTTGGTATGGTCGGTCGTGGCGAGCATTCTGAGATACTTGCTTTTGTCGGTAAAACTGTAGATTCTGAATTGTCTGGTAATGTCATTGATCTGTGTCCCGTAGGTGCATTGGTTAGTAAACCATTCCGTTATTCTGCGCGGACTTGGGAGTTGTCACGCAGAAAATCAATAAGCCCTCACTGTGGTTTAGGTTCAAATTTAGTCGTACAAGTTAAGCAAAATCGAGTAATGCGAGTTTTGCCGCGTGACAATGAAGACATTAATGAATGTTGGCTGTCAGACAAGGATCGTTTTTCATACGAAGGATTAAACTCCGAGGACCGATTAACACGTCCAATGATTAAACGTAATGGCCAATGGACTGAATGCGAATGGCAGGAAGCATTGGAGTTTACAGCTCATGCACTATTGGCAGTCAAACAGAAACATGGTGCAAAAAGTATTGCCGCATTAGGGTCTGCACATAGCACATCTGAAGAGCTTTATTTGTTGCAAAAATTGTTACGCGCTATGGGTAGTGGCAATATTGATCACCGTTTACGTCAATCTGATTTTCGTGCAGATAAATATTTACAAGGTGCGCCTTGGTTAGGTAACAGTATTTCAGATTTATCGCGAATGAAATCCGGCTTGATTATTGGTAGCACATTACGTAAGGATCACCCTCTTATTGCGCAGCGTTTACGCCAAGCTGTCAAGAATGGCATGCAATTGAGCATAGTAAATCCCATCGATGATGATTTACTAGTCGATATTGCAAATAAAATAATCATTGCACCTAATATGATGGTCAGAGTGCTTGCGGAGATCTTAAAAGCAGCATTTGAAATAAAGGGAATGCATCAATCGGATGAAATACAGAAAATCATTCATTCGGCAAATATCTCAAGTACACCAAGTGCTTCTGCAATTGCTACTCATTTATTGGAAAATACACCGGCCGCAATTTATCTCGGAAACTTGTCTCAACACCATCCAGAATATTCAAAAATTAACTTACTCGCTGGATGGCTTGCGCAAGTCACAGGTGCGAGTTTTGGTGTCTTGGGTGAGGCTGCAAACAGTGTAGGCGCTTATTTAGTAGGGGCTATACCTGATATTAATTCATTATCGATTTGTACAAAATCAAACTCTTCTGTAAGTGGATTAGATGCGTCACAAATTCTAGGTTTCGATACTGATACAGATGTAATCAATGAAAAATGCCAGGCATTCATTTTGATGAATGTAGAACCTGAGTTTGATACTTATAACTCTCAGAAAGCGCTAGAAACCATTAGATCGAGTGAATTCGTAGTAGCAATGAGTAGCTACCAAGGAAATGCTATAAATTATGCGGATGTGATGTTACCTATTTCTCCATTTTCTGAAACATCAGGTACTTATGTAAATACCGAAGGTCGAATACAAAGCTTTAATGGTGTAGTAGCTCCATTAGGCGAAGCCCGGCCTGCATGGAAAGTATTACGCGTATTGGCTAACCTGCTATCGCTTGAGAAATTTGACTATGAAACACCTGAACAAATTCGTGCAGAAATTTTCCCAGAAGGATTCGAGGTTAATCATTACTTAAATAATGCAGTAGAGAATTATAACTTTGAAATTGAAGACATAGAAAAACAAAGACAAGGCCTGCAACGAATCGGCGAAGTTCCGATTTATCAAGCAGATCCAATTGTTCGACGTGCTGAATCTCTGCAATCTACACAAGATGCTCAAACGCCTAAGGTGTGGATGGCGACACCAACACTGGAGGCTCTTAACCTAACTACTGGGACACAGGTAAGAGTAAAGCAGGGAAGTGAATCTGTTCAACTCGAAGTTGCTTGCGATGAAAAAATACCTCCCAGGTGTGTGCGTGTTGTAGGTGCTCATCCAAGTACATTTATACTAGGTGGTTTGTTTGAAGAAATATCGGTGGAGAAGTTGTAATGGTGAGGTTTGGAGTTAACTAATGGAGAGTATTCAGCAGCAGTTTGTTCAGTTATTTGGAACCGAGTGGGGCTCTACCCTGTTTTCATTGACGACTAATCTGGCATTAATCTTTGCTATTGTTATTCCATTATTATTGGGTGTTGCTTATCTGACTTTTGCTGAGCGCAAAATAATTGCGTATATGCAAATTCGCGTTGGACCAAATAGGGTGACTTTTTTTGGAATCCCATGGTTAAGAGGATGGGGACAACCGATTGCAGATGCGGTTAAGGCAATTATGAAGGAAATTGTCATTCCTAATGGTGCAAATAAATTTTTGTTTGTTTTAGCACCCATACTGACGATTATGCCTGCACTTGCTGCATGGGCAGTCATACCATTTTCTCCCGAACTTGTTCTTGCAGATATCAATGCTGGCTTATTGTATATTTTGGCGATGACATCAATGGGTATATACGGCATTATCATTGCCGGTTGGGCATCAAATTCTAAATATGCATTTTTGGGCGCTATGCGATCAGCCGCTCAAGTAGTTTCCTACGAATTGGCAATGGGTTTTGCCTTAGTATGTGTTTTGATGATGTCACAAAGTTTAAATCTCGGTGATATAGTAAACGGGCAGCAAGGCAATAGTTTTTTAAATTGGTATTTAATTCCTTTGTTTCCCATGTTTTTGGTTTATTTAATCTCTGGGATTGCTGAAACGAATCGTGCACCGTTTGATGTAGCCGAAGGTGAATCAGAAATTGTAGCAGGATTTCACGTTGATTATTCAGGTATGGCTTTTACAGTATTTTTCCTAGCCGAATATTCTAATATGATTTTGGTTGCAGCGTTAACTTCAATTATGTTTTTAGGAGGATGGCTTCCGCCACTTGATATTGCTCCATTTACGCTGATACCAGGTTTCATCTGGTTGTTATTAAAAATTGCATTTATTCTTTTCTTTTTTCTTTGGTTTCGTGCAACTTTCCCACGCTATCGTTATGATCAAATTATGAGATTAGGATGGAAAGTATTTATTCCGATTACACTTATATGGATTGTTTTGTTAGGATTGATAATGCAATTACCCGAGTCGGTAAGAAATTTACCGTTATTAAATATCTGGTTTTAAGATAGAGAAAAACAATGAATCGTATAAAGAAATTTTTTAGCACTTTCCTGTTATTCGAATTGCTAAAAGGTATGGCGGTTACCGGGAAATATCTATTCAAACCGAAAATAACTGTACATTATCCTGAAGAAAAGACTCCGCAATCGCCGCGTTTTAGAGGCTTACATGCATTGCGGCGGTATCCCAATGGAGAAGAGCGTTGTATCGCCTGCAAACTGTGTGAGGCAGTTTGTCCAGCACTGGCGATTACCATTGAATCTGAGGAACGTTCTGATGGTACACGACGTACCACGCGCTACGATATTGATTTAAGCAAGTGTATTTTTTGCGGTTTTTGTGAAGAATCATGCCCTGTGGATTCGATTGTCGAAACGCGTATCTTGGAATATCACTGCGAAAAGAGAGAAGATTTTATCTATACTAAAGAAATGTTATTGGCAGTTGGTGATCGCTATGAGGAGCAAATTGCCAAAGACAGGGAAGCCGATGCGCGTTATCGTTAAATCTTGCTGGTAAACATACAATGAACTTTCAAGACATTATTTTTTATAGTTTTTCTGTGATTTTAATTACTTCAGCGCTTGGGGTAATTACAGTTCGTAATCCAGTTTATTCAGCATTATTATTGGTATTGACTTTTATTACATGCGCTGGTTTATGGCTGTTGTTGGAAGCTGAGTTTCTTGCGATTACTTTAGTATTGGTATACGTCGGTGCCGTGATGGTATTGTTTCTATTTGTAGTAATGATGTTAGATATCAATCTGGACCGATTGCGAGAAGGTTTTTGGAAATGGTTTCCTTTTGGCGCGCTAGTGGCATTGATTATGGTTGGGGAAATGTCAATGGTTTTGATGGGTAAGTATTTTGGATCTGAAGAGATGCCGACGCCTACTCCGCATGATATTGATTACAGTAATACGAGAGAATTAGGCCGTTTGATTTACACTGAATATGTTTATGCTTTTGAATTAGCAGCGGTACTTTTACTTGTGGCAATGGTAGCTGCAATTGCGTTAACCTTGCGTCATCGTGAAGATAAAAAATCACCCGATCCTTCTAAGCAAGTTCAAGTAAAAAAGGA
This sequence comes from Nitrosomonas sp., assembly GCA_024281995.1. Taxonomy (GTDB): domain Bacteria; phylum Pseudomonadota; class Gammaproteobacteria; order Burkholderiales; family Nitrosomonadaceae; genus Nitrosomonas. The sequence continues at coordinate 93,989 of JAMWZW010000009.1, read as the reverse complement.
AGAGCGCTTACGCATTGTGGCGATCCCGTCTGAGAAAAAGGAATAGTAATTAAATTATTAATGAAAACTCTTAGTAACTTGTATAACTATATATAAGGAGAGGTAATTAGCTTGGTTTCGTTATCCCATTATTTAGTACTTGGCGCAATTTTATTTGCTATTGGTATAGTTGGTATATTTCTCAATCGAAAAAATGTCATCATTATTTTGATGTCGATTGAGTTAATGTTGTTAGCTGTAAACATGAACTTTGTAGCATTTTCACATTATCTGCAGGATATTTCCGGTCAGGTTTTTGTTTTTTTTATTTTAACTGTTGCAGCAGCTGAATCAGCTATTGGTTTAGCGATACTTGTTGTGTTATTTCGTAATCAGCAAACGATTAATGTTGATGATTTGGATAAGCTCAAAGGTTGACAGATAACTTATAGCGCTCGATTAAGTATTTAATATGAATTATTGATAGTGATGCAGAAACTTTATTTACTGGTACCCCTTGCACCACTGGTAGGTGCGCTTATTGCCGGATTATTCGGACGTTTTATTGGTCCTGTGTGGAGTCATCGTACAACTATTGCGCTCGTATTCGTCTCTCTCCTTGCCTCTGTGGTTATATTTTTTGATGTTTTGGAGGGAAATACTTACAACGGTAGTGTATATACCTGGTTGGTGACAGGAGATACTCGATTTGAGATTGGTTTTTTAATTGATCAACTGTCATCAACCATGATGTTGGTTGTCAGTTTAGTTTCATTGATGGTGCATATTTACACAATTGGTTATATGCATAACGATCCAGGTTACCAGCGCTTCTTTAGCTATATTTCATTATTTACCTTCTCAATGATGATGTTGGTAATGTCAAATAACTTTTTACAGTTATTTTTTGGTTGGGAAGCTGTTGGCCTGGTGTCTTATTTGCTGATTGGATTCTGGTATACCCGCCCTACAGCTATTTACGCTAATTTAAAAGCATTTTTAGTAAATCGTGTGGGTGATTTTGGTTTTCTTTTGGGTATCGCGTTGGTATTAATGTATTTTGGTACATTGGATTATTCGACTGTTTTTGTGCAAGCACCAAACAAAACAGATGAAATGATTGAGGTAATACCTGGTGTATCCTGGTTAGTCATAACATTAATTTGTATTTTGTTGTTTGTGGGTGCTATGGGTAAATCCGCACAATTTCCATTACATGTGTGGTTGCCTGATTCAATGGAAGGTCCTACACCAATTTCTGCATTAATTCATGCGGCAACTATGGTAACGGCTGGTATTTTTATGGTAGCTCGGATGTCACCGCTTTTTGAATTATCAGAAACAGCATTATCCGTGATCTTAATTATTGGCGGAATAACTACTTTATTCATGGCACTGGTTGCGGTAGTACAGAACGATATTAAACGCGTAGTTGCTTATTCTACCTTATCGCAATTGGGTTATATGACTGTGGCGCTTGGTGCATCTGCTTACTCGGCGGCGATTTTTCATTTGATGACGCACGCTTTCTTTAAAGCCGTTTTATTTTTAGGTGCCGGTTCGGTAATTATTGCTATGCATCATGAGCAAAATATGCAGAAAATGGGTGGACTTAGAAATTATATGCCAATTACCTATTGGACAATGTTTATTGCTGCATTGGCAAGCGCTGGCGTGCCGGGATTTTCTGGTTTTTTTTCTAAAGATGCAATTATAGAAGCGGTACATTTTGCAGATATTCCTGGTAGTGGTTTTGCATATTTCTGTGTATTGGTTACCGTCTTTGTTACGGCTTTATATACATTTCGATTAATATTTATGACCTTTCATGGACAAACAAGGATGGATGCGCATACAAAAGAGCATCTACATGAATCGCCTTGGGTAGTGACAATGCCATTAATAGTCTTAGCCATCCCAACGATTGCAGCAGGGTGGTTTATTGGTTCTATAGTATTTGGAGATTATTTTAACTCTGCAATTTATGTGTTACCACAGCACGATGCTGTTCAAAAATTAGGCGCGGAATTTAATGGTATTGGAGGAATGATGCTGCATGCACTGTCTACAGCACCATTCTGGTTATCAATGGCAGGTATTTTTACAGCTTGGTATTTGTATACTGTCAGGACAGATATTCCAGGAAAAGTAAAAGTCTACTTCAGCTCGGTGTATAACATTTTGGATCGCAAATATTATATTGACGAATTGTATTCATGGTTATTTGCCGGAGGCTCACGTACTTTAGGCACTATATTGTGGAAGTACGGTGACATTAAAGTAATTGATGGATTTCTTGTCAACGGAACTGCTCGTGTTGTAGCGCTGACAGCTACAATAGTACGGCACTTCCAAACAGGTTATATCTATCATTATGCATTTACCATGATTGTTGGCATATTTGTTATCTTAACATTATGGCTTTATTGAGCTTCACATCAGAAAAAATCTATAAAATTAATAGTTATAGATAATAAATAAAATACTAAAAATAACTCGGAATAAGTATGTCATTTGAATTCCCATTATTGAGTCTTGTTATTTGGTTGCCAATTGTGTTTGGTATTGCTGTGTTTGTAACAGGAGATGATCGCAACGCGCATTTAGCACGTTGGATTTCACTTGCCGGGTCAGTCCTTGGATTGCTGGTCGCTTTCCCGCTATACACAGGTTTCGATTCTACAACAAGCACAATGCAATTTGTTGAAAGTCATATCTGGTTTGAACGCTTTAATGTCAATTACCATGTGGGTGTAGATGGCATATCAATGCCATTGATCTTATTGAATTGCTTCATTACACCAGTGGTTATTGGAGCAGGCTGGGAAGTCATTAAAGAGCGTGTGTCTCAATATATGGGGGCATTCTTGGTAATGTCGGGTATTGTTAATGGCGTTTTTGCATCTTTGGATGCAATGCTGTTTTATGTTTTTTGGGAAGCGTCGTTGATCCCAATGTTTCTGATTATCGGAATATGGGGTGGCCCTAATCGTGTATATGCGGCTATTAAATTTTTCCTTTACACATTGCTTGGTTCCTTATTGATGCTGATCGCTTTTATTTATTTGTATCAAACGTCAGGAGGCAGTTTTTCGATACAAGATTATCATCAACTAGCAATTCCAATGACACCACAAATTCTCATTTTTATCGCATTTCTTCTAGCGTTTGCAGTAAAAGTACCTATGTGGCCAGTACATACATGGTTGCCAGATGCGCACGTGGAGGCGCCTACAGGTGGTTCAGTTGTTCTGGCAGCTATTTTACTTAAATTGGGTGGTTATGGATTCTTACGTTTTTCATTACCAATTGCACCTGATGCCAGCCAATTTTTGGCTAACATGATGATCGCACTATCGTTGATAGCAGTGGTATATATTGGATTAATTGCATTAATGCAAGTTGACATGAAAAAATTGATTGCCTATTCCTCCGTAGCACATATGGGATTTGTGACATTAGGTTTTTTTCTGTTTAATTCGTATGGCATTGAAGGCGCGATGGTTCAAATGATATCGCACGGATTCATTTCAGGTGCTATGTTCTTATGTGTGGGTGTACTCTATGACAGATTACATTCGCGTCAAATTGCAGATTATGGTGGAGTTGTTAATAAAATGCCTACATTTGCTGCTTTTTTTATGTTATTTGCAATGGCAAATGCCGGATTACCTGGTACAAGTGGGTTTGTTGGTGAATTTATGGTGATTATGGGTAGTATAAAAGTTAATTTTTGGTACGCCTTTTTAGCCGCAACTACATTAATTTTCGGAGCAGCTTATACATTATGGATGTATAAACGAGTTATATTTGGTGCTGTAACACATTCAGGAGTGGAAGGATTGGAAGATATTTCAAAGCGCGAGTTTGCATTATTGGCAATTTTAGCTATTTCGGTCCTGTGGATTGGTATTTATCCGTATCCATTAACTGATGTGATGCACGCCACGATAGATCATTTATTGATACACGTAAGTAATAGCAAATTATAAAAATGACCTTTTAATAGTCATGTTTTCTGTCGAGAGGATTAAGAATTAATGAATTTTATACCACCTGATTTCGCGCCAGCCTCTTCAGAGATATTTATGCTCATTATGGTGTGCGTGGTAATGCTTGCTGATCTCACTGCTGGCGAAAATAAACGTTATGTTGCCTATTTGCTCACACAAATTACGTTGGTTGGTTGCACAATACTGACTTTTTTATCATTTTCAACAGAGACTAGCCAAACATTTTCCGGCATGTATGTTGACGACTCGATGGCGGACATTCTGAAATTGATGGTATACGGTACAGTATCAGCAGTGTTGATATATTCCTATGCTTATATCAGTGATCGTGGCATGTTGAGAGGTGAATTTTTTAGTTTGATATTGTTCGCGACTCTGGGAATGATGGTAATGATTTCTGCTAGCCATTTCCTAACGTTGTATATTGGCTTGGAATTACTTTCGCTTTCGCTTTACGCCTTGGTAGCGTTACGGCGTGACTCAATCATTGCAACAGAAGCAGCCATGAAGTTTTTTGTACTCGGAGCATTAGCCTCTGGATTCCTACTTTATGGGATGTCAATGGTTTATGGCGCAACAGGTACTTTGCATATTTCGCAACTTGCTCAAATTATTCAGAGTGAAGCAAGTAGTAAAGAAGTATTGGTCGTGGGTCTAGTGTTTATTGTCGCTGGTATTAGCTTTAAGTTAAGCGCAGCGCCATTTCATATGTGGGCACCAGATGTTTATCAAGGTGCACCAACTGCAGTCACATTATTTATTGGCTCTGCTCCGAAGTTTGCAGCTTTTGGTTTTGTGATGCGTTTATTGATTGAAGGCATGGGAGAAATGGTTGCAGACTGGCAAGGTATGCTGGTGATTTTAGCTGTTATGTCTATGGCTGTTGGTAACATAGCCGCCATTGCACAAGAAAATATTAAACGTATGCTAGCGTATTCGACGATTTCACACATGGGTTTCTTGTTACTTGGTTTTATAAGCGCGGATTCAAATGGTTACAGTTCTGCTTTGTTTTATGTAATTGCCTACGTTCTAATGACGCTTGGTACTTTTGCTATGATCATGCTGCTGTGTCGTACAGGATTTGAAGCAGAAAATATTAACGACTTCAAGGGATTAAGTAAAAGAAATTCTTGGTATGCATTTATTACTTTGCTATTAATGTTTTCATTAGCGGGAATACCACCAATGATTGGATTTTATGCCAAATTGTCTGTATTACAAGCGGTGGTTAACGCTGGTTATATTTGGCTTGCGGTTATAGCAGTGCTGTTTTCATTAATTGGTGCTTTTTATTACTTGCGTATTATTAAGCTCATGTATTTCGATGAGCCTGAAACTGATGAGCCGATTACGCCTAATAGTGAAGTGAAAATTCTATTAAGTGCAAATGGGTTTGCGGTTCTGGCTCTTGGCATATTCCCCCAAGCGTTAATGGGATTAAGTCTCTACGCTATTCAAAATTCCATGTAAATAATTTACAAGAGCATATTTAATTTAAAAAATACTTTTGTTAAATGGCTATGATGCAGATTCGAATTTAGCCTTTGCATGAACGACTTATTTCAATCATCTGAGAATTTCAGTATTATTTTTCTTCTAAACGATGATCGAGAATGCTGAAAACAATATATGTATTCTGAACATCGGCTTATTTAATAATTAGTACCTTATCAGCCATATCAACTTGAATTTTTCTTCATTACCTTTATATTAAAAACAAAATTTCTAAGGAGATAAAAGTGCAAGCTGAAACGATTAAAGAACATCTGAATTTTCAAACTGAAGCTAAGCAGCTGCTAAAGTTGATGATTCATTCTTTATATAGTAATAAGGAAATTTTTCTGCGGGAACTCATTTCAAATGCTTCTGATGCTGCAGATAAATTGCGTTTTGAAGGACTTACTGATCCAGCATTGTTTGAATCCGATTCAGATCTTAAGATTCATGTAAGTTACGATAAAAACGAGCGAACGATTACTATTTCCGATAACGGTATAGGTATGTCAAGACAAGAAGTGATTGATCATATTGGTACCATTGCTAAGTCGGGTACGCGAGAATTCTTTAATTCTTTAACGGGAGATCAAGCCAAGGATGCCCATTTAATCGGTCAATTTGGTGTTGGATTTTACTCAGCGTTTATTATTGCAGAGAAAGTGGTATTAAATACAAGGCGCGCCGGCCTAGCTCCCGAACATGGGGTTCGCTGGGAATCCAGTGGAGAAGGTGATTACACACTTGAGACAATTGAGAAATTAACACGTGGTACTGAAATAATACTTTTTTTGCGTAAGGATGAAGACGAATTTCTCAATGGTATGAGAATTCGCACTATCATTCGTAAATATTCTGATCACATTACGTTGCCTATCGTAATGAAGAAAGAAGAATGGTCGCAGGAAGAAAAGAAAAATAAAATTGTTGATGAAGATGAAACCATCAATCAGGCAAGTGCTTTGTGGGCGCGTCCCAAAAATGAAATTACAGTGGAACAATATCATGAATTTTATAAGCACGTAGCACATGATTTTGAACCACCGCTTGCTTATCTACACGCGCGAGTAGAGGGTAACCAGGAATATACACAGTTACTCTTTATTCCGGCACGAGCTCCCTTTGATTTATTTGATCGAGAGCGTCGTCATGGCATTAAGTTATATGTACAGCGTGTATTTATTATGGATGACGCAGAAAAATTGCTACCGAATTATTTACGGTTTGTGCGAGGGGTAATTGACTCCAATAGCCTACCTTTAAATGTGTCACGTGAAATCCTACAAGAATCTAAGGATATTGATACGATTAGAGCTGGAGTGGTTAAGAAAGTGTTAGGATTAATAGAGGATTTGTCTAAAAACGAAAATGACGAAGGGAATGAGAAATTTAGAACTTTCTATCGGGAGTTTGGCCAAGTTCTCAAGGAAGGCGTTGGAGAAGACTATGTAAATCGCGAACGGATTGCCAAGTTGCTTCGTTTTGTAACAACGCAAAGCGATGGTGATGAGCCTTGTGTTTCATTAGAGACATATGTGAATCGGATGAAAGAAGGGCAGGAAAAAATCTATTTTGTAACAGCTGATAACTTGAAAGCAGCAAAAAATAGCCCTCATTTGGAAGTATTCAGAAAAAAGGGTATTGAAGTGTTGTTACTATCAGATCGAATTGATGAATGGTTCGTGACCAATTTGACGGAATTTGAAGGAAAGGCACTGCAATCAGTTGCAAAGGGAGGGCTGGATTTAGGTAATCTCGAAAATGAAGCAGAAAAAGAAGAACGTGAAAAAGAGGTTAGTGCTTATCAAGAATTGACTGAAAAAATGAAAAAAGCACTTGATGAACAAGTAAAGGATGTTCGTATAACTTACCGATTAACAGAATCTCCCGCCTGTCTTGTGGCGGATACTCATGACATGGGTGGAAACTTGGAACGGCTACTGAAATCAGCAGGACAGAAAATACAGCACGCCAAACCTATTCTTGAAATTAATCCCCATCACCCAATGATAGAGCGATTAAAAACTGAGAGTGATAATTTTGAAGATTGGAGTCATATTCTTTTTGATCAAGCTCTACTTGCTGAAGGTGGCCAGCTTGAAGATCCAGCGGCATTTGTAAAGAGACTCAATGAATTATTGTTGCTGAAATCCTGAGCTTTAGTGAATCTTAGAAATTTATAGCATTTCCGGGATAAATCGTACAATATCGGAAGTGTTCTTACGATTTGAAACTTCTGCTTATTTTTAATGTCAATTTTGAGGTAAAGCTGACAGCAAAAAATAATTTACTAAATATTGACTTAGGTAAGCAGTGGTTAAATCAAAAAAAAATCAGGATACAAAACCAGTTAAAGCTTATCAAGCAAAGCTGATTACTCCGTTTGCTGTATTAGGGATAATCACTGAAGAAGATTGGTTGACTAATATCGAATATTTGCCAAGGGATACAAAACCCTTGGCACCACAAAATTTCCTAGCAAAAGAAGTTTGCCGACAATTACAAGCTTATTTATCTGAACCCTTTTTTAAGTTTGATATTAACTTGCATATCGGTGGAACCACACATCAATCTAGAGTGTGGCAAGTCATACAAAATATTCCAAGTGGAAAAACGAGTAGTTATGCTGATATTGCAGCACAGCTGCATTCTGCCCCAAGAGCAGTGGGTAGGGCGTGCGGGGCTAATCGACTGCCGATAATCATTCCGTGCCATCGAGTTATAGCTAAAAATGGCGGATTAGGAGGTTTTATGAATGCAAGTGATGGAAATCCCTTAGAGATTAAGCGGTGGTTATTACGCCATGAGAGCGCTTGATTTAGACGCCAATTTACTGGATGAATTTTCCGACGCTTTGTGGTTGGAAGATGGTTTGTCCAGGAATACACTCGATAGTTACCGTAATGATCTACGACTTTTTAGCGAATGGCTGAGAAAGAAGAATCAAGAAAATAAAGTGCTTACGGATGCAACGCATTCCGATTTACTCGAATTTTTAGCTTCTAGGGTCTCTGCTAAGATTAAAGCGAGCACGACAAGTCGTGAATTATCGAGTTTAAAGCGTTTTTATCGTTTCTTATTACGCCAAGGAAAGATTGTTACAGATCCTAGCCTCAATATTGAGACACCTAAGTTGCAGCGCAGTTTGCCGGAGAGCCTTACTGAAAAAGAAGTCGAATTGTTGCTAAGTGCTCCTGACCTTAAATATCCGCTAGGTTTGCGTGATCGCGCAATGTTGGAAGTTTTATATGCCAGTGGGCTACGAGTATCAGAATTAATCAATTTAAAGTACTCGCAAGTAAGCATGGACATGGGTGTATTACGTGTCATGGGAAAAGGTAGAAAAGAGCGCCTGGCTCCACTGGGAGAAGAATCTTTAGACTGGTTGAATCGATATACCAGAGAAGCTAGACCTTGCCTGTTAAATGGCATCGTTACCGATACCATTTTCGTTACAGCACGTGGAGCTGCGATGACACGCCAGGCTTTTTGGTATCTCATCAAACGCTATGCGCAATTAATAGGAATTACAAAGCAATTGTCTCCTCATACCCTACGTCATGCATTTGCAACTCATCTTCTCAATCATGGTGCAGATTTGCGGGTAGTACAGCTGCTGTTGGGTCATGCCGATATATCGACCACGCAAATTTATACGCATATTGCGCGTGAGCGGCTGAAACAATTGCATGCCAAACATCATCCACGTGGCTAGTGACTGTAAAATGGATTATTCTTACTCTGGAAAAATACATAAAGTGCCGTTATTCCGAGCCAAATAAAGGCGGCTAAAGACCAATCTGGAATCGTTAGTGATAAAAATTTCCAATCGATGTTTGCGCAATCACCATTGGCTTCAAACATTCCAGGCCACCACTCTGCAATAGGTAAAGCATTCAATAAAGTTTCTTCCGGGCTAATGCCACATTCAAATGATTCTGGAAAACGAATCAGCCAAGCATGCCGTGCAGCAATTATTGCACCAGTCAATGCAAACCCTGACATCAAAAGACTGTAGAAACGCAATCCTATGGTCTTGGGGTTATGAAGAAATGCTACGATTGCAGTTAATCCTAATAGCCAGTATGCAAGCCGTTGCGCTACACACAGTGGACAGGGAAGTAGTTTCTCGACATGCTGCAAATACTGTGCATAAGCTAACAGGCCGATGCAACTCAGAAAAATAAATAAAAATAGGAGTCTCATATTATTTTTTTACCGCAATTAATCTCGTCGTTTATCCATTAAGCATTTGTGGATTTCACACAATTTGCTATGATGAATAAATTCAGTTAACTGAATATTAATAATAGTAGCACTGGAATTCCTTATTTTTTTACTAATCGGGAGAATTACTATGCAGATGAAGATATTTGTTGCAGTTTTGTTTGTCACCTTTGCCTTCTTTATTTCAGGTGTGTCCATTGCGGAATTAGGTAATATGGATCAGGCTGAAGCCAAAGCTAAAACCAAATTTGATCATGTCGGATTAGCTGAATTATATGAAAAAGAAGCTAAAGAAATGAGTGCAAAAGTAGAAGAACAAAAAGAATTGCTGAAAGAATATGAGGAACACAGTGAATATTACGGCCGCGAAGGTCAGGATTTTCATGCACACCATGAAGCATTATTGCGTAAGTATATGAAAGCGGTAGAACGTAATAATGAAATGGCTGCTGCCCATCGAAGAATGGCGGGAAAAGGTAAGTAAACTTTTCATAAAGCAATTTACAAGTGTTAACTGATATCAAATTCAGCGAGTGCTGAATTTGATATTGACGTATACATAGTCAGGTAGATTCTATAATTGAATAGAGTGCATATTCTCTTTCCAGATGGCATAAGCAAGCAATCCCCATGCAGAGAGAAACGAAATGCCGCCCAAAGGTGTGATCATGGCAATTCCACGCATTCCAGTGAGGCTGAGAAGGTAGAGGCTGAAGCTGAATAAAATGATACCAACCATCATTAACCAGCCGGATATTGGAATCAAGCGGGACTTAGGAAAATGCAGTAAAAGAAGTCCGATAATGATAATTCCGAAAGCGTGATAAAAATGATATTGCACACCGGTGTGATAAACCGTGAGCATATCGGCTGATAAGATTCGTTTCAGACCGTGTGCGCCAAAGGCGCCTAATGCAATACAAAATACTGAATTCAGTATGCCCAATATTAGAAAAGTTTTTGCCATCGATAATCCTGTGTTTATGAAGTAAGAAGTTGACTCTGATTTATGTGCATGTTGTTTAAGAATTCTTGGTCTTTGTGACATCCGCTTCGCACAGTCCGTGCGCGAATTTTACTCGAATTTTATCGCCGGGATTGATCTGTTTGCTGTCGTAGATGATTTTATTGTGCAGAGAAAAAGTGATGCTATAACCTCGCGCCAATACGGATTGCGGATTAAGGTGAGACAATTGCGCCTGTAAATGCTGCATTCTGATGGACAATGATGACAAATAACGCGAGTATTCATGTCGCATACGCGTAAACAATTCTTTCTGCCGTTGTTCCAGTCGGGAGATATTGGGGCTGACAGCTATTATCCTTTGAGTAAGTTCAAGTAATTTCCATTGCCTCTTTTCAGTTTGATATTTCCAGGTTTTTATGAATCGATCTTGTAAATGGTGTAACTGAATAAGTTGGTGTTTTATGCGATCACCTGGATAAATTAGGCGGTGGGACAAAATATCCATTTGTTGCATGGCATTCTCAATGCGATGCCAGGCGGTGCGATATAAGCGTTGATACAATGTATCTAAGCGATGACCTAATTCAATGCGGTCCTTGCTCGCCAATTCCGCAGCTCCGGTAGGGGTGGGGGCACGTACATCAGCTACAAAGTCCGCAATGGTGAAGTCTGTTTCATGACCGACTCCGCTGATAATGGGTATCGGACTAGCAGCTATGGCAAGTGCAACGATTTCTTCGTTAAATGCCCATAAATCTTCAATACTGCCTCCGCCACGACATAGTATGAGTACATCGCATTCTGATCTTTCGCATGCCATCTTAATCGCATTAGCGATACTGGTAGCTGCTGTTTTTCCTTGTACCAAAGTGGGGTAAATAACGACCGGTAGCCACGGCATTCGTCGTTGGAGTGTTGATAAGACGTCGCGCAAAGCAGCAGTATCTGGAGAAGTAATAATACCAATTTGTTTGGCATAAGTGGGTAAGGGTTTTTTTGTTTCAACACTGAATAATCCCGATTTCTCCAATTTGAATTTAAGTTTTTCAAATGCTTCATATAGCTCACCAAGTCCTGCACGCCGCATGGTTTCAATATTTAATTGAAAATCACCCCGTGGTTCGTACAGAGTGACTAATGCCAGCACCTCTACTTGCATGCCATCTTTGGGTTGCCAGTCAATATATTGATTTTTATGGCTGAATAAAACACAGCGAACTTGTGCACTGACATCCTTAAGAGAAAAATACCAATGACCTGATTGATAGCACTTAAAATTCGAAATTTCTCCTTGAACCCATAGTAATGGCATATTCTGTTCAAGAAACTGCTTAGTAGCACGATTCAATTCAGTGACAGTCAGTACATGGGGGTGTTCATGAGTTGTATTAAAAAACGCATTCATTTTAGCTACCTTATGATAATCCATGCATGTCTTGGGAACGTATAATGCATTGTTAAAATAAATATAATTTGGATAGTAGTATGTAAAACTTGTTGTTTAATTAATCGATGGCATAGATTAATTAATAATCAGGTTAGAAAAATTATTTGAATTTGATAACTTACTCTGTCTATTCGTAACAAACTCACAAGCTTATCCACAGAAATTGTGGATAGATGGATAGAAATTAGGTTGCTGTATCTTGTTGAAAGTGCGTCATAAATGCAACATTGTATGGCAAATTAATCGCTAAGTTATAAAATAAGCGAATCATCAGGTAATATCCTGGCTTGTAGAATAATACCTGGATCCACATTTTGTAAGGAGATTATTGCGTGTTATCTTTGATTCAAGCAGCCGGTTGGCCCATCTGGCCGATTATCATTGCTTCTGTTGTCGCTATGGGCATAATTATTGAACGAATGTGGACATTGCGCCTAAGTATTATTTCACCTAAGGAGTTATTACCTCGGGTTTTGAATGAATATAAGAGAAATGGTGTAAATGCGGAAATGATTGCCCGTCTCCAACAGCACTCACCGTTGGGTGAAATTTTAGCCGCGGGGCTCAAGAATGTAAAAAGTTCCCGCGAAATCATGAAAGAATCAATAGAAGAGTCGGGTCGAGTAGTAGCGCATGACTTAAATCGTTATTTAACAACATTGGGGACAATCGCTGCGCTGAGTCCTTTAATGGGTTTGTTTGGTACTTTGGTGGGAATGATTGAGATTTTTGGATCGAATTCACCGACGGGTAGTAATCCTGCACAGCTAGCTTATGGAATTTCTGTGGCACTTTATAATGCAGCTTTTGGCATACTTGTTGCCATTCCAAGCATGATTTTTTATCGGCATTTTCGTGCAAGAGTGGATGGTTTTGTTCTTGAAATGGAATTGCAAGCCTTAAAACTTATAGAAATTGTGCATGGAGAGCGAGAAAATTAAACCATCATAATCGGAAAATAATCCGATTATTCTAATTAAATAGATCCGGACAGTTAATTCGGATTGATCAATTGTAGATCACATATTATTTTACAACTATTTGAATTTTTAGAAATAGCTTGCTAACGAGGAGTTATGCATGAGTAATCAACTTAGCTTGGTTACCGGTGGCGGTGGTTTTATCGGATCACATTTAGTTCAAGAGCTACTGGAAAATGGAGAATCAGTCAGAGTATTGGAATTGCCGGACGTGCCGTTGCCTGAGGATGTTGAGGTCGTGCGTGGCTCGATCTGTGATGCTGAGGTGGTTCGCTGTGCATTGAAGGGCGTGCGAAGAGTTTACCATTTAGCAGCCAATCCAAATTTATGGGCGGTCAAAAAAAGCGATTTCAACCGTGTTAATTTTGAAGGAACCCGGACTATTTTTGCCGAGGTGGCCAAGCGTGATATTGAAGTAGTGGTGTATACTTCAACCGAATCGATATTGACTGGGAATGTTGATAAGGATAGTTTTTTCAATGTAGAGATGAAGCATAAGCTTGGTCAGATGCCAGGACCTTACTGCCGGTCAAAATACCTAGCTGAGCATGAAGCATTCAAAGCTGCTCGAGCAGGGATGCCAGTGGTAGTTGTTGCGCCTACTTTGCCAATTGGACCGGGAGACCGTTTAATAACGCCGCCAACACGAATGATCCTTGATTTTATCAATTCCAAAAACCCAGTATATTTAGATTGTGGTTTCAATATGGTCGATGTGCGGGATGTAGCCAAGGGCCATCTCCTTGCTGCTGAGCATGGCGTACATGGTGAACGGTATATTTTGGGAAATGAAAATTTAACTTTGGAGCAATTGTTGCGTTGGATTGAAGAGATTACGGGATTAGTTATGCCAAAACGGCGTATACCCTATTGGCTTGCCTTAATGACCGGAGTGATAACGGAATTTATTGCAGACTATGTGACACATTGTCCACCGCGGGCACCGCTAACCGGTGTACGCTTGGCGCATCATCCCATGTACTTTGATAGCTCAAAGGCAGTAAATCAGCTTGGTTTTCCACAAAATTCCGTGCGTAAGGCACTAGAAGAAGAGATTAACTGGTTGTTGAATGCAGGGTTAGTTATTCAACGTCTGCCATTAATTCAAGTTCGAAAAAGTTTGAAGATTTAATATATTCTAAGTCATGAAAGAAAATATTATTTTTTTTAGTAATTTTAATGTGGTAGCAAATTATAAGTATCTGATTCTTATTGCTATGGTATTGTGTATCATAGTATTGCAAGGTTGTGCAACACCATCAAAAACTGGCAGTGAGGATGTTGATCCTGTGGATCCTCACGAAGAAATTAATCGTGCTTCCTATAATTTTACTGATAAAGTGGATCGTGCGGTGTTTGAACCAGTTGTCAATGCATACATTGATTATATGCCTAATGCAGCGCAGCGGTCGATTGGAAATTTTTACGATAATCTGGGGTACCCCAATGTTGTCTTGAACTCGTTTTTACAGGGGAAAGTAAAGCAAGGCTTCCAAGATACTTTGCGTTTTGCTATTAATTCATCAATTGGCATGTTTGGGCTTTTTGATATGGCTACTCACATGGGCCTGGAAAAGCATGACGAAGATTTTGGTCAAACCTTAGGCGTATGGGGAGTAAATCCAGGTTCCTATTTGTTTATTCCTCTGTTGGGTCCAAGTAGTCAGCGAGATGTTACCAATATCCCATTTGGTCTCGTTACCAACGTGCTTTTTTACGCGGGACTTGCAGTAGGTACATCATTTGCTGCGCCTTTAACAATTTTGGGTGCAATTGATAAGCGTGCACGCTTATCGGGACCTATGCGCGTGCGTGACGAGGCGGCATTAGATCCATATCTGTTTGTCCGTGAAGCTTCTATGCAGCAACGTGAATTTTTAATTCACGATGGTAATCTGCCACTGGATCTTTACTATGAACCATTTCAAGACAATCCTTTTGATACGGATTCAAAAAAGAAAAAGAAAAAAAACAAGTGATGCAATGAGAAATTGAATGTGAAAGTGTATCAATTCTGTTTGAGTGTATTTGAAAAATAGAGACTTTATATAAAAATAAAGTAGAGTTGAATGGGGCTGGTATATATACTTATACCTATTATTGGGAAATTTGACGGATATAATGCTTGGGAATATGGATAGCTTTTATAGAAAAACAAACTTGGCGCAACAACAAAATGAGCAGAACCTGAATAAAGACACCCCATCGTCGTCGACCGATCTAGACTTAGATTTGGAAGGACTCAATATGGCTAAGCTGGATGAAGAATTCACTCTGGCTCGTTCGGCCATACTGGCTTTACAAAATCCGGATGGACATTGGTGCTTCCCATTGGAAGCAGACTGTACAATTCCAGCAGAATATATTTTGATGATGCACTTCATGGATGAAGTGGATGTTATTCTAGAAAATAAGATTGCACGCTTTATCCGTGATAAGCAAGATATGAAGCATGGCGGATGGCCGCTGTATTATGGCGGCGCGTTTGATATTAGTTGCACTATTAAATCGTATTATGCGCTCAAGCTGGCGGGGGATTCTCCGGCTGCCCCGCATATGGTTCGTGCACGGGAAGCGATTTTAGCCCGGGGTGGAGCAGCGAAAGCCAATGTTTTCACGCGATTGCTGCTGGCAATGTATGATCAGATTCCCTGGCGTGGCGTACCGGTGGTGCCGTCCGAGCTGGTATTGCTGCCACGATGGTTTCCCTTTCATTTAAGCAAAGTTTCATACTGGTCGCGCACAGTAATGGTGCCACTGTCGATTCTGTGCACTTTAAAAGCCCGCGCAATAAATCCTCGCCAGGTGGATATTCGTGAATTATTTATTGTGCCGCCAGAGCAAGAAACAAATTATTTCCCTAAAGCGGATACGCTGCTTAAGCGCTTTTTTATGCTAGTTGAGCGCAATTTGTCCCGGTTAGAACCTCATTTGCCACAATCCATCCGCCAGTATTCAATCCGCCGTGCTGAAAACTGGACGTTGGAACGTCTAAACGGCGAATGTGGTATTGGCGCCATTTTTCCTGCTATGGTTAATGCTCACGAGGCATTAACGTTGTTAGGCTATAAGTATGATCATCCCAATCGCGTGCAATGTCGCAATGCACTACGTGGATTGCTGATTGATGAAGGCGAGCGAGCCTGGTGTCAGCCTTGCACATCCCCGGTTTGGGATACCGTATTGACATGCTTGGCGTTGCAGGAAGATCCCACGACAGATCAGGAGCCGGTGCTGAAAGCGCTGGATTGGCTGGTTGAGCAGCAGGTTTTGGACGAACCGGGCGATTGGCGTGATAAGCGGCCGGATTTGCCGGGTGGTGGCTGGGCATTTCAATACGCGAATCCACATTACCCAGATCTTGACGATACCGCTGCAGTAGCTTGGGCTCTGGAACAAGGAAGTGCTGAGCGTCATGAGGAATCTCTTGAACGTGCAGCAAACTGGTTGGCGGGCATGCAATCCGCTAATGGTGGTTTTGCTGCATTTGATATCGATAACACTCATCACTATCTCAACGAAATTCCATTTGCCGATCATGGTGCATTGATTGATCCGCCTACCAGCGACGTGACCGCACGTTGTGTGGGTTTACTTGGAAAATATGGCAGACATCAACATGAAGTATGGCGAGGTATCAGCTTTTTGTTGCGAGAACAGGAAAAAAACGGTTCTTGGTTTGGACGTTGGGGTACTAATTATATTTACGGTACCTGGTCTGTGCTGGAAGCATTCCGTTTGGCCAATTTTGATATGCAGCATACTTCGGTGCGCCGTGCGGTGCAATGGCTCCAGTCAGTACAAAGAGCAGATGGAGGTTGGGGTGAAACCAATGATTCTTACTTAGATAGCGAACTGGCTGGTCAATTTCCTCAAACCAGTACGGCATTTCAAACAGCCTGGGCCGTGCTGGGCCTGATGGCTGCCGGTGAAGTCAATAGTGATTCGGTGCGTAAAGGCATTAACTATTTGCTGCAACATCAAGCAAGCGATCATTTGTGGGATGAGCCTTGGTTTACTGCACCCGGTTTCCCGCGTGTTTTCTACTTGCGTTATCACGGTTACTCGAAATTCTTCCCATTATGGGCATTGGCACGATATCGCGCTTTGACTAGAACTGTGGCCGCGTGCATCTAGTCGGCATAGTGACCGCTTTGCGGGCTGAAGCCGGTTGTATTGTATCGGCCCGCATCCCCTTCAACGAAGTAGTCCGAATCAATGCCCATAGCGTTTTATGGCTGAGTGGCATGGGTGCATTGGCAGCACAAAACGCGGCAGAAGCTTTATGTCAGCATAGCATTACTGCATTGGTCAGTTTTGGTGTCGCCGGTGCACTGGATCCCAATTTGAAACCCGGTGATTTGGTGTTGCCGGATGCGATTTATGCGGATCAGCAATGGCCGGTAAATTTAGCATGGCGTGATCGCTTGCAACAGAAACTTGCGATGGATGTTACTGTGGTTAATGGCGTATTGGCTCATAGCCCAGAACCCTTGACAAGCGAAAAAACAAAACAGGATTTGGCGCAAGCAACGGGTGCCTGCGCGGTGGATATGGAAAGTGGCGCTCTTGCTGCGGTAGCGGCAAGAGCGGATATCCCGTTTATTGCTGTACGCGCAATTATCGATCCCGTGCAATTTTCACCACCGCAAGCGCTTTTGAGCGCAGTTTATCCTGATGGCCGTGTCAATCCTGTTCGGATCATGACGCTACTGCTAAATCGCTCAGTTCATTTAAGCACATTGATACAGATGGGGGCAGGCATGCGTGCAGCGCGCAAAACACTATCACGCGTGATTCAATTGGCTGGGCCTGAAATGACGAGCCAAATTTCCGACCGATCGATATAACAATTTTGCATTTAGTGCACTTGTAGTTGCAGCGCCGCTAAGCGTGAATATAAGCTACACGATTGCATAAGTTCCGCATGCGAACCCAGAGCATCCAAACGGCCGTGATCGAATACCGCAATGCGATTAGCGGACTGAACCGTAGCCAAACGGTGCGCAATCACGATAGTGGTACGATTGCGCATCAATTTCTGTAGCGCTTGCTGCACCCAATATTCACTTTGCGCATCCAGCGCGCTGGTAGCTTCGTCCAGTAATAAAATTGGTGCATCCGCTAACAACGCACGCGCAATGGCCAATCGTTGCTTTTGGCCACCCGACAGACCTAAGCCAGAGTCTCCTAAAAGCGTGCTATAACCTTGTGGCAGTTTGCAGATAAATTCATGAGCGTAGGCTGCTTCGGCGGCAGCTTGCACTTCCGTATCGCTGGCATCGGGGCGTGCGTAACGCAGGTTATTGCTGATGGAGCCATGAAATAGTACGGGATTTTGTGATACCAAGGCAAAGCAGCGACGCAAGGTAAAAAGGTCCAAATCGCGAATATCGATTCCTTCCAGCTTAATACTACCCGCCTGACAATCAAAGAAACGCAGCAATAAATCGAATAAAGTAGACTTCCCGGCACCGGAAGGCCCGACCAGGGCCAATGTCTCTCCAGCCCGAATGGTAAGGGTCAAGTGATCGATAGCCAGTATTTCCGGACGGGAAGGATAGGCAAAACATAGCTGATCGATCTCGATACGGCCGGACACTTCTGCTAATGGCTGTGGGCTCTGCGGAGATTGGATAAGATTTTTTGCGTGTAATAATTCCATCGTTCGCTCAGCCGCACCGGCAGCGCGCTGCAATTCACCGATTACTTCCGAAATGGAAGCGACGGCGGAGCCGACAATGACGCTATAAAAAACAAAGGCTGCCAGTTCACCCGCACTGATGCGGCCTTCGATTACATCCATACCCCCCACCCACAACATCAAGCCGACAGCGCCGAGCACCAGCATGATGACCAAGGTAATCAGCAAAGCGCGTTGGGTAGTGCGTTGCTTGGCTATGGCAAACGCATCTTCCACTTGATCGTGAAATTGCTGTTGATCGATGAATTGGTGATTATAAGCTTGCACAGTTTTAATCTGACCGAGCACTTCGCCGATGTAAGCGCCCACTGCGGCAATTTTGTCCTGGCTTTGGCGTGATAAATGCCGTACCCGGCGGCCGTAAATCAAGATGGGAATGACCACGAGCGGCACGCAAATCATCACCACTGCAGTTAATTTCGCATTGGTGATGAATAACCAGGCAATGCCACCCAGCATCATGATCAGATTACGTAATGAAAATGAAACGGATGAACCGATAACGGTTTGCAATAACGTCATGTCGGCTGTCAGGCGCGACTGAATTTCAAGACTGCGGTTTTGCTCGAAAAAGCCGGGATGCAGATGGATCAAATGATTGAAAACTTTGCTGCGGATATCTGCAATTACTCGTTCACCCAACCAGGTAACCCAGTAGTAGCGGGTGAATGTACCGATGGCCAATGCCACGACCAGTAATAGAAAAATTCCCACATATTGGCTCAGCAGCTCTGCAGATTGCGTCGCAAACCCCTGATCAATCAGCAGCCGGATGCCTTGACCGATCGACAGAGTGATCGTCGCAGTAAACAATAATGCCAGCAAACTGTAGCAGACTTGGCGTTTATACGGTGCAATAAACTGTGCTGCTAATTTGATGGCTTGCCAGCGGGCTCCAGCATTGTGTGGATAATCTGTCATTTATTGAACTATTGAATCATTTGGTTTGACTTGATATTAACGTCGACGTTATTTTTGCCTAATTCTGCTTTATGTACTTTACATTGGGAAGCCGCGCTTGAATGTGTTATTCAAGATTCTGTTTATAAAAGTAAAGCTGGGGTTCTGATTATTTCGTTGTGGCATGTGGTCCGTAAAAATGTCTAAACGCTACAGTAAAAAGCTGCGAACACATTTCGATTTTTGTCGAAGCATACCTCGGGCAAAATCTTGCTGCTACACTGTATTATATGTGTACCATAATCCGCAGCAGCAAGAATCTGTGCTGCTTCTTTTATTTTTCCATTAGGTATTTTTTTGCTGCCAAACGGGCGATTTGTTTACCCATGTCTGAGCCAATATTGCCGGAATTGCGGTAGTGTACTCCGTCGTATATCCGGGCATTGGCGACTTCCTGCATAAAATCGTCAAGATTTGTCCAATGGCGCGCCACGCCACCGGCAGCTCTGCTTGTGGTAGTTAATCGAGGTGTCCGGCCGTTACCAATATCGGCTTGCAGCACGGTACCTACCGCTGCCGAGACGATGCAGTGAGCGCATGGATATTCCGGATGCATAGGTGTATCGATAAACGGAATCCACGACGCATCACGCTCGGTTGCGTCGTTACCGTCGATATCGCCATTACGGATTGCTGTGACGGGTCGCCAGAAACCATAATGATATTTTGCATCAAAGACTGCAATCAATCCATCATCGGATGCTTGCGTAACTGCTGCAAAAAGACGCGCGTTTTGGGTGATTTCCCTGTCAGGCTGATTGGCAACCGATCGCACTATGCCATGATAAATCGGCGGCATCACTTCTTCCCAAAAACGCGCAATTTCAGTTTGCTCTGCGTTACGTTGAGTGCTGTTTTTGTGTCCGAGCACTTTGACTTCATTATAATCGCGCACCCAAAGTTCACTGCTGAGTTCAGGTGGCGGAGCAGGACGAAATTGCGCCGGACTACTCATCAACCAAGGTTTGCGGCTCATCCACTGAGGCGCTTCGGGAATGACCGTGGGCACATACACGCCCGCACTGGTATATGGACGATAGGATTCTTGCACCGTAGTACCATCTTGATTGCGCAATGCCAGAATTGCGGCAACTGCCGCTTTGCCTACTGCGATTCCCCGGTTTTTGCTTTCTCCATCTGCGATGTCTGCCATCGCAACTTGATAGGCGGAATCGATTTCTGTTTGCTGATGTGGAATTAATGCTGATAATGCTGCATGGTTTGCAGCGGCTACCGCAGCATCAACTGAAGCGCCAGGTGCAGCTTGCAGATTCGTATCACTGATTGGGTAACGCTGCGTAATTGCATTGACTGCTTCATAAACAGCAGCTTGTACGATTGCCAGTGCCCGTTCAGCCGGCAACGGCCCAATATTCGCATCAACCACGATATCACCCGCTCGTTGATTCCAGTCGGTCACGGCATCGGCTAACACATGTAGTGGCATGAGTATGACTAACAAAGCAGCAATGGTGGTAACTCTTAAAATATGTTGCGAGGGGTAAAGTTGTTGCATCATGGTTTTTCTTCTCCAAAGCTATTATTAATTACTGAATATGCTTTAATATTTTGCTTGGCTGTACCCAAATACGCAAATGCTTTATCGGTAGAGTTGGTGAGCGAGACAAATACACCAACACTAATGCAAAGCAACGGTCGCCAAGTTTGAATCCTATAGTATAGTCATTGGCATATTATATGGTCACTACATGTAGAAACTGGAATGAGTGGTAATGCAAGTACATAATTTAGTTGAAAATTAATCAATAATGGGGCTAGGTATAATGAAAAAAATTCTGATCGCTATTTGCGGTGGTTTGCTCATGGCATCTTGCACATGGGTTAAAGTAACAACGAGAGGCGAGGGCGTTCGTCTGGTGCAATCGGTCAAAGCCGTTGAGTCCTGCAAGAAAATAGGAATGGCCAATACGAAAGTTGTTGATCGATTCATATTCCATCGGGATGCGGATAAAGTTGCGAATGAGCTGGCAGATCTTGCGCGCAATGAAGCGGGGCTGATGGGGGGTGACACCATTGTGCCCGCTTCGGAGATTATTGATGGACGGCGCAGTTTTGGTGTTTATCGATGTTTTCAGTCAAGGTGAGAAGCTTTATGTTGTATGACGGGTAGCTATATCGCGAGTTACTGCGGGATATTTTATTGTGTAATCATCCGGATTGACCGATTTTTCTCAAAACCCAGTTGTCAATCAGTTCGCGAAGTTCGTCAGGATGAGTGGCTGGGAGCCAGTGATCGGAATCGATGGTGGCGAATTCTACTTGTGGTAATTTACGCAGCAATTGCTCCGTGCGTTTTGCATCGGTGACACTGTGACCGTTTGACTGAATCACGAGAGTTGGGCAGCGCGCACCGGTAAATGGCAGGGGACGCAGTACTTCGATAAGATTACTGAAGTATTGCACTGTTGGAACAATTTTCAGATCATGGCAGGGCGAGCCATAGTCTGCCAGCATGGTTTTCAGCTCGTCTTGACCCGCTTTCTGAACGCGGCGATCCAATACTTGCAAATCCAGAGTTTCAAGCCGGCGCCGGTAGAAGCCGAGCCGGTTGAGCAATTTGATTAATGATAATGCGATACGCAGCAGCGGAATAAATCTCCGTAGCCTGGCAAGTATGCCGGTTACCGCTTCGGGAGCTATGGGTTCAATCAATATTAATCCGGCGCATTGATCGGGGTAACGGGTTGCGAAGTTCAATGCAATGTTGGCGCCGAGGCAATGACCTGCAACGATAGCGCGGGATTTTCGTTCATGTTGCAGCAATGCCGCGATATCTTGACTCCAATCCTCAATTCGGGCTGGGCCGCGCCAGAGCGATTCGCCATGTCCGCGCAGATCGGGGCGAAGCAGGCAATAATCGGCAAGCAGGTGGCTATGCCGGACGAAATGCCACCAGCGGGTTGAATTACTGGCCGCACCATGCAGCAGTACGAGGGGCATATTTTGTTGGTTTTGCGGCGGTGACCATCGCCAGTAGGTAAGGTTGGCACCGTCTTTACTCTGGAAACATCGCTTTTCATCCATTTACAACCGTCCGGTTTTTTTCAGCCGGCGCTGTACCATGCGGTGATAAAGTGATGACAGGATAGGCCGGATGATTGGTAAGCCGATCAGCCAAGCGAGAGGCTTAAGTATGGGTACACGTGTCATCAGCACAATATAGGCATCCAGTTCCGAAACGATGTGCTGGTGTTCATCGCGAACATGCAATTCGCTTATGGCTTTGCGCGGATCAATGCCTATGCCGCGCAAATGATCATCCTGGCCTGTAATGTCAAACCAGCATACTTCTTTCCCGCTTTCGCCTGCCAATTTCTCATAATCTTGCCGATCCTTGATGCAACTGGGGCAGGCGCCATCGTAGTAAACTGTGATTATTTTCTTCTCTTCACTCATCATCAACTCCTACCGTGAAAAACGATCACTTGCGAGCCATGATTAAAATCGATTAAAAAATATCAATACGCGGGATCATGTAATGGGTGAACGGAGCGATTATCGCAGCCATAAACGCTTTAATCATTGCGTTGCGTAACTTCCACCAAATGATAACCAAATTGCGTTTTAACCGGTCCTTGCACTTCACCCACCGGTGCGCTGAATACCACGGTATCGAATTCCGCAACCATTTGTCCGCGGCCGAATTCGCCTAATTCACCACCTTGTTTGCTGGAAGGACATAATGAATGTTGTTGGGCCAATTTAGCAAAATCAGCACCATTCTCGATTTCCGCTTTGAGGTTGTTACATTGCTCTTCTGTTTTAACTAAGATGTGCCGTGCGCTTGCTCGTACCATGAGACTCTCCTTTATTTTAAATTACAAAGTACATTTAAACACAAAATGGCGCGTTTATTAAAGGCGCCGCTTCTTTATTTTTATTCAGTCGCATAGGTAATAAAGTTCGGTAATTTAAAAACTATTCGTGAGCGGCCAGGAGCCGATCTCTGAGTTCTAAGTTCAAATCGTGCTACTGCAATATTTCTGATAAGATATTTTCAATTAACGAATTAACGTCAGTGTAGGTAAATATGTAAGGTCTGAAGGACTGTAAAAAATTTACACAAAAATAAAGATGAAAAAGATATTCTAGGCATTTAAAAGCTTGGTGAAATGTAGGTGTCAAGTAATTTTAGGTAAATTATTAAAGAAGCCGAAATTCATGTATGTAATAAGGCAATGCACGAACGAATCAACTGACATTGTTGTTCAGATGAGTGTTCTCTACCACAATGCTATATTGTATTTTAAAGAGAGTTTTTCTGTTCTGATATAGTACTCGGGGACTTTGTGAGTGGTGGAGAACTTATAAATCGTTGTGATTGGGTTGAAGCAATACTTGTTTTCATTACCGGAATGTGAAGGGGAAATTATGTCAATAATTAGCAAATTAAAGAATAAGGCTATGAAGAAATCAAGGGAGGAAAAGCTAAAGCATTTCTACTCCCTTTGCAATGAAGAAATGAAAATTCTGGATGTTGGTGTATCCTCTGAGTTGCGAGAGGGTACGCCGGCCAGAAATTATTTTCTTAAGAATTTTAATTATGATTCCAAGTACTATACTGGTTTGGGTGTGCAGGACTTGAGTGGAATGGGTGATCTCTATCCAGGTAAACGGTTTGTGCAATACGAAGGAGGAAAATTTCCGTTTGCAGATAATGAATTTGACTGGATATTTAGCAATGCTGTAATCGAACATGTCGGTGATGACGAAGCACAATTAATGTTTATAAACGAAATGCTGCGCGTAGCGAAGAATGTTTTTTTTACTACACCCAATAAGTATTTTCCAATCGAAGCGCATACCAATGTATTTTTTCTTCATTGGGATAACAGCATTTTCTATAATTGGTGTAAAAAGCATAGGCAATGGGTTACAAGAAATAATCTGTATCTTTTGTCTGGTGAGAGATTACGCAAATTAATGGATTTATCAAATGCTGCATCTTATGAAATTCGCAAGAATTACTTGTTTTGGTTGGTAATGACTTACACCATAACATGCACAAAATCGGATACTCATTGTGGATAAATAATTAATACCAGGTAATTCCCCGGCTCTACCGAGGGTTCCCAAAGATTTGATCGTTACAACAGTCATCGTAACGATTTCGTTCCAACAACTATCAGACGAGGAGTCAAAGATGAAGGAGTGCCAAAGTTTGAGCCATGCCAACTAGGATTGTAAATACGATGTAGTATTTATTCCAAAGCAACGATAGAAATTGCTACTTAGCAAGCTCAGAAAGCATTTAAGAAGATATTGCACGATCTAGTAAATCAAAAGGAAAGTGCGATTGTGGTGAGTCATTTGATGTTGGATCATACTCACATGGAGTAGGTTTTATCAAAGGTAAAAGTGCGATAGCAATAGCACGCCAATTGGGTAAAGGAAGAAATTTTACGCGAGAAAGTTTTTGGGCGCATGGAATATTTTGTATCAACGGTGGGTCTGGATGAGGAGATAGTCAGGGCATATATTCGTAATCAGAAAAAAGAAGGCGAACGGTATGACTAATTGAAGCGGGTATGTAGGCGTCGCTTTAGCGACTCATAAATAGTCCTCTTCCCTTTGAGGGAGTTCAATGTAAGCATCTGGCTATGGCGGAGGTAGATTAACTGTATACTTCATAAATAATATTTGTTTTAGCTTTCAGTTTCATCTGATAGCGTGGTGAACTTGATCATGATTGCATAGCGGACATTGTTGCTCAACGTGGCTGAATTCAGAGTCGTTTTCAATTTTTTTCAGATTGTTAAGCAGTTTTCTGCTTACTACCAAAATTGATGCATGCGGAAGGACTTTCCTGTATTGACATTGATAAAAAGTACTATGATACACACGATGCATTTTTGTACCCTTTGACGGGGTTATGTGAGCCTGCTTCTTTTTATGCGGATTTTTACAAGTAAGGCTGTGTTTTAATTTAAAAGATATTTCATCATCCGGTGGCAATATGCTGGAATTACGCAATATTACAAAAGGCTACGCCGAGGGGCGCAAGGTGTTGGCGAATTTGGATTACACGCTGAATACCGGCGAATATATCGCAATCATGGGTGAGTCGGGAGTGGGGAAGTCGACTTTGTTAAATCTGATTGCCGGATTGGATACACCGGATGCGGGTGAGATTCGTATCAACGGCGTTGCGATTTCTTCGCTGGATGATGATACGGCGACGAAATTGCGGCGTGAACAATTCGGATTTATCTTTCAAGCGTTCCATGTATTACCGCACCTGACATTAGCGCAAAATATCGCCTTGCCGTTGTTATTAAACGGTAAGGCGATAGATCGTGTGGAATTGATGTTGGAGCAAGTCGGGTTGCACGGCCGCGGGCGTCATTTTCCGTATCAGTTATCGGGTGGAGAATTGCAACGCGTGGCCATTGCGCGAGCATTGATTCATCGGCCTAAATTAGTGTTGGCGGATGAGCCGACAGGTAATCTTGATCCCGATACCGCACATGATATTTTGCAATTGATTCGTGCCGAAATTAAAGCAAATGGCGCGATGGGAATTATCGTGACCCATTCGCATCTAGCCGCTGCGACAGCGGATAGCGTATTGAATCTGACGATGGAAGGCTTGCATGCAACGCAGCCCATGCAGCCAGTATGAATTTGACCGCATTATATCGCTGGTTACTGCTAGGCGAATGGCGTGCGCATTGGATACAAGTCATGGTAGCGCTGATTGCAATTGCCGTCGGCGTGGCCATGGCATTTTCCATCCATTTGATCAATACGGCCGCTTTCAATGAGTTTTCTGCGGCCAGTAAAAGCCTTTCCGGACAATCGGATTTACAGGTGCATGGTCGTAAGGCTCTTTTCGATGAGGCCCTGTACCCGCTGCTGGCCAACCATGACGGTGTTGCACTGGCCAATCCGGTTCTGGAATTGGATGTTGCTGTTCCAGGCAAATTGCAAAACCGGAACGATTATAAACTTAAAATTATCGGTATCGATACATTTCGTGCCATGCAGATTGCGCCTGACTTGCTGGGATTGCCTGAAGAAGGGAAAACGTTGGATCGCTTTGCCAGCGATACTATTTTTTTATCACCGGCGGCAATGGAATGGCTCCGAGTCAAGCAAGATGATTCGCTGCAATTGCACGCAGGATTGGAGGCTATCACGCTGCGTGTTGCAGGCGGTTTGGTACGGGCAAGGGCTGGTCAGCGTATTGCAGTAATGGATATCGGCGCAGCGCAGTGGCGCTTTCAACAGCTGGGCGTGTTGTCGCGGATTGAATTGAAATTACAGGACGGCGTCAATCATGCGGCATTTAAAGCCAGATTGATGGAAGAACTGGGTGAATCGTATGTGGTCACTGAGCAATTGGATCAGGAGAAACGAATTGCCAACATGTCTCGTGCTTATCGCGTGAATCTCAATATGTTGGCGTTGGTGGCGTTATTTACCGGCACTTTTTTGGTGTTTTCCACACAAGCATTGTCCGTCATTCGACGGCGGCACCAATTTGCGTTACTGCGTGTATTGGGTGTTACGCGGCAACAATTGCTGCGGCAAGTGGCTGTGGAAGGAATGATTCTGGGGATATTGGGTTCCTTGTCAGGATTAGTCTTAGGATATACCGTTGCAGAATTAGCTATTCAGTTCCTGGGTGGAGATCTGGGCAGCAATTTTTTCCCAGGCGTGAAACCCAGCATCCATTTTGATCCATTGATTGCTTTGTTATTTCTGGGTGTTGGTATCGTAGTGACCTTAATGGGAAGCATCATACCAGCGCTGGAAGCGGCGCGTGCCAAGCCTGCATCGGCATTACGTTCAGGCAGCGAAGATACGGCCATGGCCAAATTATCTGCGCCTTGGTTTGCAATCGGCTGCTTGGCGGTCGCGTTATTGTTTACGCAATTGCCACCCGTTTTCGAGCTGCCGGTCTTCGGTTATCTGGCTATTTCATTGTTGTTGATTGGCGGCATTGCACTGATGCCGCATTTTACCGCTTGGTTTTTCTCGGTTTTTCTAACATATATGCCAAAAAAGCACCGCAATACCGTGTTGATACTGGCATTGGCGCGTCTTGCCAATGCGCCGAATCAGGCAGCGATTGCGCTGGGTGGTATTCTTGCGAGCTTTAGCCTGATGGTGGCAATGGCAATTATGGTAACCAGTTTCCGCATTTCTATCGACAATTGGCTTGGACAGGTGTTGCCGGCGGATTTATACGTGCGTATTGTGACCAGTGGAGATCAAGGCGGATTTGAGCCTGCTGCGCAACAAGCCATTGTTGCGCAGCCTGGTTTTACCCGCATTGATTTCTTTCGTGTGCAGCAATTGTTATGGGATCCCGATCGTCCTGAAATCACTTTGTTTGCCCGTCCGGTAGATCGCGCCGACCCGCGTAATACATTGCCTATGACCGATGATATGCTGGCACCCGGATCAATACCGGACGGTGTCATGCCAGTATGGATTTCCGAAGCTATCGTGGATTTGTACGGGTATCGCGTGGGCGACAAAATAACATTGCCAATCGCTAAAACAGCCAGCGAATTTTTAGTGGCAGGCGTGTGGCGGGATTATGGCCGCCAATTCGGTGCGATTCAGATGCTATTGTCGGATTATCAAAAATTGACCGGAGATTTGCGCATCAATACCGCCGCCATGTGGCTTAAAAATGGTGTAACGATGGAGCAAGCCGTTGATGTATTGCGGCAATTACCGTTTGGTTCGGCTTTGGAGATTTCACGGGCTAGCGATTTGCGTGCACTAAGTTTGGAAATTTTCGACCGCAGTTTTGCAGTGACGTATTTACTGGAAATAATTGCTGTTGTGATTGGCTTACTTGGCGTCGCTGCGAGTTTCTCAGCGCAAACGCTCGCGCGGGTAAAAGAATTCGGTATGTTGCGGCATATTGGCGTTTTACGCCGGCAGATTCTAGCATTGCTGGCAGCGGAAGGCGGTTTTTTGACTTCGCTTGGAATTTTATTGGGTTTTATTTTAGGTTGGGGAATTAGTCTGATTTTGGTATTTATTGTTAACCCGCAATCTTTTCACTGGACGATGCAATTGTATTTGCCCTGGCGCTGGTTATTTGCAATCGCTGTGATTTTATTAATTTCAGCAGCGCTGACGGCTTTATTATCGGGACGCAGCGCGGTTTCCAATCAGGTTATACGTGCGGTACGGGAGGATTGGTGATGATGTGGAGCAAACATAGCAGCGGTATTATTGTTTTTGTGACGCTGTTTTTCAGTGTGCTTGGAATAGAAGTTATGGCTGAGTCAGGCCGATTGAAACCGGTCACACCGGATTACAAGTTATCATTTCCCGTTGATTTCGGTGCACACGATGATTTTCGCATTGAATGGTGGTATATCACTGGTTGGTTGGAAACGGAAGATAAAAAACCATTGGGCTTTCAGGTAACTTTTTTTCGCTATGCAACGGATCAGAATCACGATAATCCCAGCCGGTTTGCTGCGAAATATTTAATTATTGCGCACTTGGCATTATCAGATCCTGCCGTGAGTAAGTTAATGCATGCCGAGAAATCAGCACGAGAAGGTTTTGGTCTCGCTTATGCCAAACCAGGCAATACTGAGGTAAGGTTGGATGATTGGACACTGGTGCGCGAAGAGAATGGCCGCTATCAGGTTGACATGCAAGCCAATGATTTTGGTTTGCAATTATCATTTACGCCAACGCAAACGGTGATGTTGCAGGATCAAAAGGGTTTTTCCCGAAAAGGACCCAAACCGGAACAGGCGAGTTATTATTACAGTGAACCGCAGTTAAGCGTCACTGGTAGGATTCTTCGTCATAATAAACCCGTTGTAGTTAATGGCAGTGCCTGGCTTGATCATGAATGGTCGACTGCTTATTTGGATTCGGATGCTGATGGTTGGGATTGGGTGGGCGCCAATTTAAATGATGGCTCAGCACTTATGGCTTTTCAGATACGCAGCAAAAACGGTGAGAAAATATGGGGTTATGCTGCGATTCGAGATGTCTCCGGCAATATGACTTTTTTCGAACCTGATCAAATAGAGTTTACTCCCATACGTACTTGGCGATCGCCACAAACTGATGCAATTTATCCTGTAGCCATGCGTATCCGCACTGGCGACATTGAATGGGTGCTTACACCGTTGTTCGATGATCAAGAACTAGATTCACGGCAATCAACCGCAGCGGTCTATTGGGAAGGTGCAGTGAAACTTACTAAAGATAATATGCCCGCGGGGCACGGTTATCTAGAATTAACGGGTTATGTCAAACCGTTGGCGTTATAAGCAGAAAAATATTTGAGGTTGTGAATGAGTTACTTGGCAAAATTTTATTTCACTAAGCAGTTTAATGTTAAATGTAGGATATACTGAATTCCAATACTTTCATTGTTGATAAATGTGAGTTAGAATTCAGAGGCTGAACAATTAGAATAATATCTAATTGGTGCAAATTCTAAAAAGAAGTACTCAAATTCTTTTGTTAAAAAAAAGAAAAGAGGGAATTTCACAATTGCAATGCTGTAGTTGTGAGCGTAGGGGAGCCGATATTATTGGCTTTTAATTAAGCAGGTGTTAGTTAAAAATTCTTTAAATAAGGAGATACGATATGGCCGAAATTAATAGAAGAGAAACAGATGCGCAAGTTCTGAGATTGTTCTTCATTTCAACAGCAGTGTTTATTGTTATTGGAGCAATTGTATACGGCGTATTCTAGACTGAAAAATGTCCAATTTATCGGACATAAGAGCAGTCAACGCAAGGAACTATAAATGCCCATTTAACGGGAATCCCCGTTAAATGGGCATTTATTTTATTATTTACTAAATAACCTAAGAATTACTTCTAACTTCTATATTTTTTTAGTGAAGAATGTTTAGTTTCTTTATTAATTCTTAAAATTCACCTGTTTTGATATAAGGTTGCGACCACAGAATGACCTGCATCAATACAGATTTGCGCCACGCATCTTGCATACGGTCAACATCATCGCGAGAATGTCCACCTTTTTCTAAAAAAGGGCGAAGCGTTGTCGTGATAGGGATAAGCAATGCAAAAATATAGTGTACGTGAATAATGGGTACTGATTTTACGCTATCTGTACTATTTTTCTTGGAGCTATGGTGGCGTAATCCGATTTCATGTTGATAGTTAAGCCAATTTTGGTCATATTCAGCTTTGGCGGTATCAAGAATCCATTGTCCAAAGCGTTTGCGCACTGCCCCCAGATAATCCATGTTGGGTTGTCCATCTGCTGCATTAGTAAAATAGTGTAGCAAGAAAGATGTCGAACCTACAAAACCATACCATACATCCAGAATTTGCTCTGTTTGATCTTTAAGTATGTCATGCGACATTTTCAAGTAGCGCACGTCATCATCACTAAAAAGAGCAGCTTGCTGGAGCTTGGCAAAATCGTCCATTGTTACTGGAGATTTTTGTAGTGAAGCACTGCCATAGGTATAGCCAGGTATATCTGTCGTCATAAAATTTCCTTTTATTAGATGTTAATCACCATAGGTAACCATGTAGTCACGCTATGCATTTAAAATCATGCAGTCATGCAATGAATTTTCGCCGCAAATTATATAGAAAAATGAATCAATTGAATATTTAAGCAGTGTTAAAGTCGTGGATGTTACAGAATTGATAATTCGAGAGTTTTGTATGATAGAAAGCAGATTTAATTGCATGAAATGACATAATTTCATTTTAAATCAATGTATTGAAGTAACTGTCATGAATTTCTCAAAATTTGATGTCACTCGTCGTAATCGCAAAGGGCATTTACTAACCAGATATTTAGCAAAATAAACGGATGAGGTGATGATCATTTTCCTGCTACAAAGTTATAAACTAGCTGAATATGTGTTTTCTTGTTGTAGGTAGTTCATCATTTCCCAATGAGTTAGGCAAGTTAACGTCCGCTGCGATGTGAAAGTGATAGCAATTTTTCACTTATCTCCTTATTGAACGATTTAATGTAAATCGGATAAATATTTTAATGGAAATTATAAAAACACTGGGTTTATTTATTATTACGGCGTTGGCTGAAATAATAGGCTGCTATTTGCCTTATCTCTGTATAAAAGAAGGGAAATCTTTGTGGTTACTTTTCCCCGCTGCAATCAGTTTAGTCATTTTCGTTTGGCTACTGACCCTTCATCCGCAGGCTGCTGGTCGAGTTTATGCTGCTTATGGAGGTATTTATATTTGTGTGGCTTTAATGTGGTTGTGGGTGGTTGACGCGATTCGACCCACGTTAACGGATTGGGTTGGCGTTATGATTTGCTTAATTGGGGTGATTGTAATTATGTTTGGCAGACAGTTTATTAGTTCTAAATGAGATTACACGCCAATTTTAATAAAATTTCCTCATGATGATGGGTTTTTTGCATTTTCCGATGGTTTCTCAGCACCTACGATGGTCATGACGTCGCAAGCCTGTAAATGCAATAGCTGAGCTATTTCTTCATAATCGTCAGGTAATGCAGTATCGTCCCACCCATTGGCCGAATGCCTCGCTAGATTTACTGCTAGAGTGACGTTTCGGACTCGTTGCAATTTTGAATTATTGTCATCCATGAGAGTAATGAGTAATTCGGGTAATCGCCACTTAATAGCAAGCTGATGTTGTAATTGTAACAATGAGAAGCCAAAAACTGTTTCTTGCGCAGCAATGCTTCGCAGTGTTTTGTCTTGTTTTTGTAAGTGTTTAATTTTTAGCATATCACTGGGGGCAAAACACCACATGAGCATTTCAGCAATATCGTGTAGTAGCGCAGCGATTCGTATCTCTTCAAAATGTAAATCATGGAGTCGAACGGCCCAGTCAAACGCGTAAGCAGATGCGATGTTGGCGCGATGAGCGGTTTTTAACAAGTAGACAAGCGCACCCATATTGTCACGGCTTAGAAGTTCTTCGACCAACGGTCTTGCAGATACTTTATTTAATGTTGTTTCAAGTCCAAGTATCATGATCATTTGTTCGACTTCCACGACATCATGTTCTTGGCTGCGATGTTTATGTGCTTGCAAATAGCGTAGCAGTTTGACGGTCATAAAGGGATCATATTTCACAACGTGAGCTAAGCTGCGGGCATTTAGACGTTGTTCATTATGTTCGAGGGCCGTCACATTTCGTGCAGTTTGTCTCAAAACGGGAATTTCCGCCGCGGAAAGAAAACTTACCCATTCTGATAATTTTTTTTGTTTTAGCTCTGGCATGTTGTCCCCTGCCTTTGATTATAGAATAAATTTCAACGACACTCCTAGATAAATATTTAGGAAACAATGGACTATGTATTGTTTTGATTTAGTTGCGTTGCAACTGGTGCGAGGTCAGTGTTAGGAGTACTTGTTAATATTGTCAGGAAAATAATCGTTGCAGTTCAACCCCAGGATCTTTAGCCCGCATGAATGCTTCACCAACAAGGAATGCATTGACATGGTTGCTTTGCATCAAAGCAACATCTGCGGGGGTATGGATACCGCTTTCTGTGACTATAATTTTATGGGAGGGAATTTTGTTCAATAGTTCAAGCGTCGTTTTTAATGAAGTTTCAAACGTGCGTAGATTGCGATTGTTTATGCCTACTAATGGCGTAATGAGCTGAGTTGCCATTTCCAACTCCATTGCGTTATGAACTTCTACCAGAACAGACATGTTGAGTGAATGGGCGAGTTGTTCAAGCGCTAACATGTGTGTGAGTGATTTGTTCAACGAGTTACTGTGCTCCAATAAAAAGCTACTTACTATCAATAAAACACAATCGGCATTCATGGCGCGAGCTTCGGCGATTTGGTACTCCTCAATTATAAAATCTTTGCGTAAAACGGGGAGTTGGCATGCTGCGCGGGCTTCTTGCAAATACTCGGGGCTACCCATAAAAAATTGTTTATCCGTCAGAACCGATAAACAGGCTGCACCATGTTTGTCATAAGTTTTAGCTATTTCTGCAGGCGAAAATTCCAAGGATTGTGTGTCTGTTTCGGAGGAGCGCCCACGCAATCTACCTTTACTTGGACTTGCCTGTTTGATTTCAGCAATAACCGCTGGTTTTCCATCATTAATTTTATTACGAATTGCGGCAACAAAATCGCGTGATGGCGATGCTGAATGTGCATCGTGGAGTAACGAAGAGTAAGGTTTTAATGCTTTAGCAAAAGAAACTTCTTGTTTCTTAACGGTAAGAATTTTTTCTAGAATATCAGACATTTTTTATTGTTCACTAGAATTTCTTTGAGTAAATTCCGCAAATTCATAAAGTTTTTTTAGTGCAGCGCCACTTTCTATCGTTTGATGCGCCGTTTTGATGCCTTGTGCGAGGGTTTCTTCAACACCTGCTGCATAGATTGCTGCGCCAGCATTTAATACAACAATATCACGAGCTGGAGAGGAAACATTTTTCAATACAGAAAGCAGCATCATTTTTGCGTGTTCACTGTCAGAGACTTGAATAGTTTTAATGGGGGATGGTTGTATTCCAAAATCTTCTGGTCTGATGGTATAGGTTTCTACCTTACCATTTTTTAACTCACCAATATGCGTTTGGCCAGTTATGGTAATTTCATCCAATCCATCTTCACCATGTACGATCAATACGTGCTTACTACCTAATTGTTGTAAAACGTATGCCAAAGTTTTTACTAGCTCCTCATTAAATACTCCCAGTACTTGTCTTTTAGCATTCGCGGGATTAGTTAGCGGCCCTAAAATATTAAATAAAGTTTTGACACCCAATTCTCGTCGAACGGGAGCGGCATGTTTCATCGCGGCATGGTAATTTGGAGCAAACATAAAACCTACGCCAATTTCCTGAATACATTGTGCTACCTGTTGGGGTGTTTGGTTTAAATTAACACCAAGTGCTTCAAGCACATCGGCACTACCCGATTTACTTGAGACTGATCTGCCGCCATGCTTTGCGACACGAGCTCCTGCTGCTGCTGCAACAAATGCCGCTGCAGTAGAAATATTGAAGGTGTGCGCGGAATCTCCACCTGTGCCACAGGTATCAACCAAATGCGTGTTGTCGGGAATGTCAACTTTGGTTGCCAGCTCACGCATGACTTGAGCCGCTGCTGCTATTTCTTCGCTGGTTTCTTTTTTTACCCGTAGACCGATGATAATTGCAGCTATTAGCACGGGCGAAATTTCCCCTTGCATGATTTGCCGCATTAAAGAAATCATTTCGTCGTGCGCGATTTCTTGATGAGCAATAATATGAGATAGAGCTTCTTTCGGGGTCATTAGGTTATTTATTCAACTTGTGATTATCGGTTAAGAAAGTTTTCTAACATTTGGTGGCCATGCTCACTCAAAATAGACTCGGGGTGAAATTGAATGCCTTCAATTGCAAGCATTTTATGGCGCAGACCCATAATTTCATCATCTTCAGTCCATGCGGTAATTTCAAGACAGTCAGGTAACGTTGAGCGCTCCACAACAAGCGAATGGTAGCGGGTCGCGATAAAAGGGTTTGGCAAGTTACGGAAAATACCGGCACCATGATGAAAAATAGGCGATGTTTTGCCATGCATGAGTTGTTTCGCATGGATAATCCGACCCCCGAATGCTTGACCAATGCTTTGATGGCCTAAGCAAACACCTAAGACTGGAATACTTTTACTGAATTCATTAATAACCGCAAGTGATACGCCGGCTTCATTAGGTGTACAGGGACCGGGAGAAATGACAATCCGTTCAGGATTGAGTTGTGAAATTGTATCTACAGTTATCTCATCATTTCGGTATACAACAACTTTCTCACCCAGTTCAGAAAAATATTGCACCAGGTTATAGGTGAAAGAGTCATAGTTATCAATCATTAGTAACATATTTTTTTAACGATTTCTTTATTTATATATTTTGCCGCTCAAATCCATTGAGGAAAATTTATTCAACTCAGATGAAGCAAGTCTCTTTATTGAGTTGAATAAATGAGATTTTACCAGTTCAGTGGACTCGAGTGTTATCTTGGCTGATAAGTAGCGATTCTGCCAGTAATTTGATATTGCCTTATTAATTCAGTAAAATGCACTGTTTATTAAACCTTGCCTCACCTACAATTTTAAAGGGAGGCTTTATCCATAAGGAACCTATGCGACATTACGAAATAGTTTTTATTGTTCATCCTGATCAAAGTGAACAAGTACCTGCAATGATCGAGCGCTATCGTGGCATTGTTACTGCAAAAAATGGCAAAATTCATCGCGTAGAAGATTGGGGGCGTCGTCAACTTGCCTATCCTATCCAAAAAATTCATAAAGCGCATTATGTGCTGATGAATATTGAATGTGATCAAGAAACTTTAAGTGACTTGGATCACGCTTTCAAATTTAGCGATGCCGTTCTTCGACATCTTACTATCCGATTAAATGGTCCAGTTACAGAACCTTCTTCTATGATGAGTCAGCAAGAGAAGGCGAGTACTTCTGATTTGATTATTGCGGACAGTAATTTAGAAGACTCCGAAGCAGATGAATTATCAGATGAACCTGGTGTTTCTGCGTAGTAGTTGTAATGGTATTTGCAATTGGATTGTAATGAAACGATTATTTGTGGAAAAATCATCAAATTAGGAATTTTACGTTACACGCCTGCAGGTGTTGCTGTTATCGAATTTACAGTGAATCATGTCTCGCGCCAAGTCGAAGCTGGAGTTGTACGGCAAATCACGTGTGAAATACTTGCCATAGCATTAGGGCAGATAGCTTTAACAGTGGCAGAGTTAAAGGTTGACAATAAGGTCAAATTAATGGGATTCCTGAATAGAAAAAGCCATATGAATCAACAATTGGTATTGCATACAAATCAAGTTGTACTCATTTAATCAGTAAATAGGAATTAAAATGACACGGTTTACAAGACGTAAAGACAGTAAAGATAAAGAAAAAGAAAAAAAAGCTAATCGTCCGCTATTCAAGCGAAAAAAATTCTGTCGTTTTACGGTAGAAGGTATAAAGCAAGTCGATTACAAGAATATTGAAATCTTGAAAGACTTTATTAGTGAGAATGGCAAAATAATCCCGGCACGTATTACCGGTACTAAAGCTTTTTATCAGCGTCAATTAAGTACAGCAGTTGAACGTGCTCGTTTTCTGGCATTATTGCCTTATACTGACCAGCACTAAGGAGTTATGATATGCAAATCATTTTGATGGAAAAAATTACCAATTTGGGGCAATTGGGTGACGTTGTTAATGTTAAAAGTGGTTTTGCGCGTAATTATCTTATCCCACAAGGTAAAGCGAAACGCGCAACCGAACAGGCCCTTGCAGAATTTCAGTCGAAACGTGCTGAGTTGGAGAAAATTCAAGCCACCTCGCTAGCGGCTGCGCAGGCTGTTGCTGACAAATTAGAAGGACTTTTGTTACAAATTATTCAGAAAGCAGGTAATGATGGAAAATTATTTGGCTCCGTTACTAATGCAAATATTGCTGAGGCGCTTGTAGCACAAGGTTTCAATATTGAACGATCAATGATTCGCATGCCTCACGGTCAATTGAAACAAGTCGGCGATTATCCGCTTACGATTTCACTGCACGGTGATGTTACAGCACAGATTACGGTTTCTGTATTGGGCGAAGCAACGCTCTAGCTCTATTTGTTTCTAGAAAAATTCTAAGGACTATGTACATAGTCCTTTTTTGTTTGCAGTTCAGCGATGATAGAATTATGTTTTGAACGTTTGTACGCTCCTGGATAAAAATCAATGGCCTACTCACCAGTTAGTATTAATCAGGATCAACTATTAGATTCCTATAAGACTCCGCCACACTCTATCGAAAGTGAACAATCTGTTCTGGGCGGACTTATGTTGGATAATAATGCGTGGGAGAAAGTCGCTGATATCATTACGGATAGTGATTTTTACCGCCAAGATCATCGTCTGATTTATTATCATATTTGTAAATTAATAGAACAGAATAAGCCGGCTGATGTTGTCACAATTGCTGAATCTTTAGAAATTTCTGCAGAACTTCAGACCGTTGGCGGGCTCGCTTATATTGGTGCTATTGTGCAAAATACGCCATCGGCTGCTAATATCAAACGCTATGCTGAAATTGTCCGTGAACGTTCAATTATGCGTAGCCTCGCACAAATTGGTGTAGAAATAGCTGATTCAGCCTATAACCCGGCTGGTCGCTCAGCGGCTAATTTGTTAGATGAAGCAGAAGCAAAGGTTTTTGAAATTGCCGAAGAAGGTGCGCGAGGAAAGGAAGGTTTTGTCGATATTCAGCCGCTCTTAAAACAGGTTGTGGAGAGAATTGAGCTGCTGTACAGTCAGGATAATCCCAGTAATGTAACCGGCACTGCCTCAGGTTTTCATGATCTTGATCAAAAAACTTCGGGATTTCAGCCGGGGGACTTGATTATCGTGGCGGGAAGACCATCCATGGGAAAAACGGCATTTTCACTTAATATTGCCGAACATGTTGCTTTGGAACTAAATAAACCAGTTGCTGTATTTAGTATGGAGATGAGCGGGGCGCAACTAGCAATGCGCATGCTGGGTTCCGTGGGCAAGCTAGATCAGCATAAGGTTCGTACGGGGCGCCTGGATGATCAGGATTGGCCTAAATTGACCCATGCGCTGGGGAAGCTGAATGAGGCACCTATTTTTATTGATGAGAGTGCAGCATTGAATGCTTTAGAGCTTAGAGCACGAGCTAGGCGATTGTATCGCCAACATGGTGAATTGGGTTTAATCGTTGTAGATTATTTACAATTAATGTCTTCTACCAGTCAGGGAGAAAATCGTGCCACTGAAATTTCCGAAATTTCACGAGCATTAAAGGGATTAGCAAAAGAATTGAGAGTGCCTGTTATTGCATTATCGCAGCTTAATAGAAGCCTTGAGCAGCGTCCTAATAAAAGACCGGTTATGTCGGATTTACGTGAATCTGGGGCTATTGAACAAGATGCAGACGTCATTCTTTTTATTTATAGAGATGAAGTTTATAACCCAGATTCTCCTGATAAAGGTATCGCAGAAATTATTATCGGTAAACAAAGAAATGGTCCAATAGGAAAAGTTGACCTGACTTTCTTGGGAGAATATACCCGCTTTGAAAGTTATGCAAAATCGCAATATTATTAAAGGCGATTTCTTGTAATTTCTGAACTTTTTATCGTTCGTAACAACTCCATGCTCGTCTTGACAAGATCTAGTATCGAGTGGCTCCACGCATAAAAAACAGTACACCTGTGTCTGTCGTTATTGGAGAGTATTCTGAGCCAGTTGGAGCAAATTGCCAATCGCCAGGACATAGTAACGTATCGCCAAAAAAGGCATCGCCTTCGAGTAATAGGCACTCTTCATCATGCGACAGTAGTTGCTGTTGTGTTGTCCAACAAGTATCGGCAGAAATGTGAACAAGTGATGAGCAAGTATGACCGTCGTCATACAGTGGTTTACTGGTTACGCCAGGCGCAAGATCGAACCATTGCCCTTCCTGTGCACGAATAGTAATTAATTCATCGCCTTCGCCCGGTAAAAAAGCCGTAAGCAAATCGCGAGCAACTTCGGTGCTGTGCCCTACAGGTATACCCCGTAAGTAGAGGAGAGCACCTGTTTGCGAAGATATTTGACCATGTCGGCTACCCGAGCGCGCTAAATGATAGTCTCCGGCATTTACTGTAAGCATGCCCAAGCTTGCCGATCCGCGCAATACCACACATTCTTCATCCGCATGATGGCGATGCATGGGGAGGCTTGCGCCGGGTTCGATATCCAGCAAAAAAGCTCGATTGTTTTTGTCTAATAATTTTGCGCGTACACCTGAACGAATCTTGCGCCAATGGCCATGTTTGCTACGTACCGTGATGCGTTGAGATTCTGTGGTAGTGCTGGCATGAATACGTTGAAAAAGTTGTGCGCGTATTGTAGAACGCTGTTGTGTACTGGGTTGCATAGGCTCCAGTGCTTCAAGCAAAGCTGTTTCTATTTTTTGTGTGAGGGCAAGATCTTCTGGATCCAATGGGTAGCGTTTTTTCATCATTCAAAGCCTTTGATCAAATCCTCTTCAAGTGTATCGTACAATTGCTTCAGTGCACGCCTAATATGTGATTTTACTGTTCCTAGCGGGATTGCCGTAAAGGAAGCAATTTCTTCATGCGTTAAGCCACGAAAAAACGCCATCGCGATTAGCTGCCGCTGGATTGGTTCAAGTTGCTGGAGCGCCTGGTTTAACAGTAAGTTTTTCTGTGTGGCTAGCAGCAAATCTTGTGGATTACTGTTACGAGCCGGTTCATCGATCAAAAGTAGCTCTGGTTCTTCACATAGCTCGGCATTATCTTCTTTACGCAAGTAATCGAGTGCCCGGCTGCGAGCAATGGTGAGCAGCCATGCCATGACATTGCCTCGCTGCGAATCAAAGCGTGGCGCTTCTCGCCATACTTGCCAATAGATGTCTTCAGTGACCTCTTCTGCAGCCTGTGTATTGCGCGTGATACGCAGTGCCAACCCATAGATTCGTGCCAATGTGGCTTCATACAATTCTGCCAGTGCTTGCTCATCATGATTGGCAATTGCAGTGACCCAAGTTTGCATTTGCACATCTCCAATGGCGGTATCGTTACATTTCGTGTGGTTATCGGTCACCGTTCATGCAGCCTTGCAGATTACTCGTTCGTACGATTTTTATCGTGCAGTTTGTCCTAATCGATTGTCCTATGTGCACTTTTTTTCTATAGTATTTTTCATCCATTCAACAATTTCCCATCGTGTTATACAAGTAGATTGTATTTCTTTATATGGCGCGTGGTTGCTAGTAACGGTGTAATTTTTATCAAAGTTTGTAGTATATGGAGTGTTGCAAAATGTGAGTCGATTGCTTTCATTACGCTATTTCTCAATAAACAGAAACTCGAGAGGATCGATATTATTTTTTAGTAGCTGATAGTCCAAGAGCCTGCTTCGAGTCGAATAGGTACAACAATTTCTTGTAATAGGGTTGTACTTCTGCGATTTTATCAGTATGAGCGATTGCTCGCGCAATAACTCTAATAAATGGGTTAGACATTACAATATTCCATTCCTTAAATGAATCGGATCGGCTTCAACATCATAATTGCATCTTTAATTGATACGCATGAAGCACCAGTTTGGATGCAGGATGATATTTTAAGTAATAAGAATCCTTTGGTTTTCACAAATCTTATTGGCACGTCAAAAATATTCAGTTTTTTGCATCCGAATTTTAAGTGCCTACGTATTAAGTAATGAAGTGACCCGAATTGCTAGTGCTTACGGGAAATTTCTGCGATTCCCAGTACAACACTATCGATAGCTGGGTAAATTAAAACTAATTGATGATAGAGGAGAGGAAATCATGATTCTTGTACAAGCAAAACAACATACATCGGAATGGATTAAATATCTTGCTGTTGCTTTAATTTGCGCACTTGTGGCAATCGATGGCATGAGTTCTGCCTTTGCGGATCCAGGTAAATCAGGTGGGCAACATGTCATCGCTGATAACAAATGGGATAGTGATGACGATTCAACTATGGTTATGAAGAGCGACTCTGTTGCCGCCAGACTAGGGGGATATCACGGAATATTGGGTTTCTTGCATAATTTTGCAGTACCTGCCTTGCTTGCAGATGCCGAGGTTGCTTCATTTTTCGGCAATCTGACCACAACACCGGATGATATTGAACAGTGCTTGGCTATGCTACTCGATCACGACTTAGGCGGATCATCGAAGAAAAATGGCGCGATACTTGAGTCAGGGCATCGCTGTCGCAGCTCTATGTCGAAAATTCACCGTGGCCGCAATATACCGGATGAAACAATCACGAAATTCATCACTATTGTGGGTGAGCAAGCGTTACTGGCCGGAGTCGGTGCTGCCGATGTTGCTGCGGTTGCTAAAGTATTGGAACGCTACCGCGGTGGAACGCGTAACAAATAGTCGGCGGGCATGAATTCCCCGCTGTTCGCAGCGGGGTTAAGTCGTTGTTAATAGCGTACAACAACCTGGTTGCCGCCATTTGATTGGGCTTGGTGCGCGGTGTCTCTGACGATATTGAGCAATTGCGAGAAATGTTCGGTTGAATACTGGTTGATTGCTGTCACGCCGGCGCTAACGGTAATATTCGAATCAACCTCGTGCGAAGTTTCTATGGACTGGCGGATTCTTTCCGCTGTGATCAGTGCATTGGAAATGCTGCAGTGCCATAGCAGCAGGACAAATTCCTCTTCTTCATAGCGAACCGCGATATCTTCATGCCGAACAGATTTGATTAGAAGCGATGCTATCGCTTCAAGTATTTTATCGGTGATAAGGCTTCCATAATTTTCTCGAATGGTTCTGAATTGATCTACTTTTAAACTGATTAGGCTGCAAGAAATATTATGCCGGGATGCTTCGCACAGTTTCGAAGGAGCGATTTCCATCAAGAAATTTTGATTATATAAACCGGTTAAGGAATCTTTCACGATCGTTTCTTGTAACAGACTTTGCTGAGTGATCACTTTATCCAGCAATTTTTTGCAGGCAACCAAATTGCTAACCCTTGCCAATAATTCTTCCTGAATTAATGGCTTGGTGACATAATCACTGGCTCCTTGGCGCAACAGTTCGATTTTATGTGCGGTATCGTCAATAACTGAAAATACCAATAAAGGGATATGTTGTTTTCTTTCATCGTTGATCTGCCGAATTGCTTTGACAGTCCCATAACCATTCAATTTGCCTTTTAGCAATATGTCGGTAAGCACCAAGTCATACGAATTGTTCTTAAAGGCCTGGATACCTTCTTCACTCGTTGCATAATGATCGATTGTGTAGCCGCAATCTTTCAATGTTGTTGATGCCGTATTGGCAATTGAAGAACTGTCCTCGATGTATAAGATATGCCCCGGCATCGATTTATAACCTTTCTTTCTGCAAAATTGGGTGGCATAACGGGTAATTTTGTCGAGTTCATGCTTGGCGAATATTTCTGTTACACCGGCAGAAAATGCTTCATCCAGCAATTGCTTGTCTTCGTTAGAAGTCACCATGACAACAGGTATTTGCCGGGTGCGGGAATCGGTGCGCAGATGCGATGAAAATTTTAGGGCATCCATGTCTTGTAGATGCATGGCAACGACGACAAGATCAAAAGGCTGCTGTTGCAACAACGTTAATGCTTCACTACCGGTTGAAACGTGTTTGGTCTCTATGCCACCGGATTCGATCGCGGATGAGAGTAGTTTCTGGTAAGTTCTGGACGGTTCAACAATTAGTCCTGGCATTTCTTTGACGCTCCTTTAAGCACGAATTGGGTTGTCAGGGCTGTCGAATGCGATGCAGTTCGAGATTCAATGGTTATAGCGACATCACTATTGAATCTTTTAGATAAATTCTTGTAAGAATCAGATAAAAATAGCGCCGGGATAATTTGCATTTATCGAATGGCGGTGCAAACCGGACAGTTTATGTAAAAAACGAGGCTGGTGATTTGATAAGTTTTGATTATTGCCGGCGCAGTAAATGCGCCATGAGCGTTAAACTAAATACTAAGGTGCTGAATAATACGATTG
Source organism: Nitrosomonas sp. (assembly GCA_024281995.1). Classification (GTDB taxonomy): domain Bacteria; phylum Pseudomonadota; class Gammaproteobacteria; order Burkholderiales; family Nitrosomonadaceae; genus Nitrosomonas. Next base: position 50,679 of record JAMWZW010000009.1, on the reverse strand, counting down.
TGGTACCTGAAGCAACATTAAAAATGTAACTTAAATACATGCCCACAATCCCGGTTACTGAACCGAAAAGGATCGCAAGCACGATCATGCGGCTGAAGCTATCCGTCAACATTCTTGCCGTTATCGCCGGTGCTATCAGCGTGGCGGCAACCATAGTAACACCGACAACATTGAGCGAAACAATCACCGATAGTGTCAGTAAGAGTGAAAACAGAAATTCCACCGTATTTGTTTTGACGCCAAAAATGCGCGCGGCTTCGTGATCGAATGTGGAAAACAGCAGTGTGCGATAGCAAAAAAACATCGTGATCAGTGTGATGACAGTTACCCCTGCAATCATCATCAAGTCCTGGTCGGTAATTCCTAGAATATTGCCAAATAATGCGGCTTCAAAGTTTTGCTTGAAATTTCGTAACTTACTGACAATAGCAACACCCAAAGCAAAAATCGCCGTGGTGACAATCCCAATGGCGGCATCCAGTTTGATGTGGCTGTTTTTTGTGATCTGATTGATGGCTAGTGCAGCAAGCAGACCCATGATCAGAGCGCCTGCATAGAAATCCAGGTTAAAAGTGATTCCTATAATCGCTCCGCCAATGGCGGCATGAGATAAACCGTGGCCGACATAACTCATGCCGCGTAAAACCACGTATACCCCAACGGCACCGCATAAGGCTCCAACCATCACTGCTGCCAGCAGGCCGCGCATGAAGAAATCATACGCGAACGGTTCGAGAAGAAATTCCATTATTTGGTATCATCCATAAAATTCAGCGGCGTGCTGTTGGCAATCAATAGATGGCCTTCGTGTTTAACGATGACAATGTCTCCGCCATAGGTTTGTGTCAATATTTCATTGGTGAAAATATCGTTGGGACGGCCTTGAGCTATCATGCCGCGATTAAAGCAAATAACCCACGGTAAATGGGAAGCTACTGCGTTGAGGTCATGCGTAGTCAACAATATGGTGATGCCTTCACGGTTGATATCTCCGAGTAAGTGCAGCACTTCATGCTGGGTCTTAATATCGACTCCGGAGGTGGGTTCATCCAATATCAGCAATTTAGGACGATTGATCAATGCGCGCGCTAGAAATGTCCGTTGCCGCTGACCTCCCGAAATGTTGACGATATGTTGATGCAAACAGTCGTATACGCCTAACCGGTCAGCCATTGCATGAATACTTATTTTTTCCGTTTTACTGAGCCATGGCCAATACCGTCCGTTGGTATACAATCCCATCATGATGACTTCTTCAACAGTGACCGGAAAGGTCCAGTCAACGCTTCCGAGCTGCGGCACGTAACCAACCGTGCCTGGTTTAGCTGAACCGACGCAGTGATTGTGTAAACGCACGGTTCCCGTGATCGCCGGCTGAACCCCTAAAATGATTTTGAGTAATGTGGTTTTACCGCAGGCAGTAGGCCCTACAATGCCGATAAATTGGCCGCTAGCAATCTCCAATGAAAGATCGCGGAAAACGATATGTTTGCCATAACCCGCCGTAACGCCGGTTAATTTGATCGCCGCATGTGATTGCGCATCAGAAGGTGTTATTGCTTGCATCAATACCTGCCATACATGTTGCATCACCGCCAAGCGCTTCGGTCATGATCGTCAGATTGCTTGCCATCATACCGATGAAAGAATTATTGGGGGGGGGCGGCAATTCGTCGTCGGACAACTGGTCAACAAATTTGACTTTGGCCTCGCGAGCAATTTGTTCCATTACTTTGCTGGGAAAAACTTCGGAGCCAAAGATTGCCGGCACACCGGTATGATTGATTTGCTTGATGATATGAATGACTTCCTGGGGACCCGGTTCGGAAAAATTGGAAGGCTGGACGGCTGCGATGACTGTCATGCCGTAACGGGGCGCGAAGTAGGCAAAAGAATCATGATAGGTAACCAGTTTACGGTTTTTTTCCGGAATTGTCTCAACACATTTAAAAATTGCCCGATCCAATTTTTTTAATTTGTCGCGATAGATTGCCGCATTGGTCTGATAAGTCGTTTTATTGGATGGATCTAATGCAATCAGATTATCTCTGATGATGTCCGTGTAACCCATAACCAATTCGATATTAAGCCATAAATGCGGATTGGGATGTCCTAGCTCGCGCGGAAAACTGAAATCATACTGCCAATCTTCTTCGTTCAGTACGTTGTTTCCCAATTGCAGAATGGCGGTTTGCGGTTTTTTTACTTTTTTAGCTAAGTTCATCGTGGGTAATTCCAAATCGAGACCATTGGCAATAATCAAGTCGGCCGCCTGTATTATCTTGATATCGGAAGGTAGCGGTTCAAAGGTATGAGAGTCAGTGCCATCTGGAACGATACCTATGACTTGAACGTGCGTTCCGCCAATATTTTGCACAATATTAGTAATGGGTGAAACGGTAGTGATGACTTTGGGTCTTTCTTGTGTTCCTTGCGCAACTACTTGAGTATGAAGAAAAAGTAATAACGCGCCTAAGCATAGATCCCTGATACTGCTAACTGCTTTGTTCTTCATAAGAGCTCCTTGGAAAAAAATAACAGTGTATGAAAAAAAAATAATTTATCATACATTTTTAAGTTAAAATAAAAATCCTACACGAATTGTAGGAAAATACGTAATTCTGGGGAGAAAATACGTGCGAAATATAATGAAGCAGCCTGTGGCAGCGGTGTTGAAAGTCTTAAGCAGCATTTTTTTTCTTCTGTCATCTATGCCATGCATGGTTATTGCGGCTGGCATTCCGACCTTGAAGGAAATGATCGTGCGCGGCAATGCGCGGGAATTGATCGGCAGTGCGAATTCCGCTACGGAAGGTACGGTATTGAAGCATCAACTTGATTTACGTACGGTTTATCGTCCCGGAGAGTTGCTTGAAACAGTACCGGGACTGATTGTGACGCAGCATAGCGGCGAAGGAAAGGCCAATCAATATTTTTTGCGTGGTTTCAATCTCGATCATGGCACCGATTTGCGCATTACCGTCGATGGCATGTTAGTCAACCAGCGTTCGCACGGTCATGGCCAAGGTTGGGCGGATACTAATTTTATCATCCCGGAATTAATGGGGAATTTGCAGTATCTGAAAGGTCCTTACCATGCCAGCCAGGGCGATTTTTCATCGGCTGGCGCCGTTACTATGAGTTATGTCGATAAGCTACCCAAAGGTATAGCCAGTTATGGCTTAGGCGAGCAGGGCTTTATGCGTGGATTGGTGGCCAAGTCGCACGAAGTTGGGCAAGGCAATGTTTTGTATGCGGTTGAGTTGCTTACTAAAGACGGTCCGTGGATCAAGCATGAAGATTTCAAGAAATTCAACACGGTGTTGCGCTATAGCCAAGATACGGGAACGACCAAATTCAATGTGACGGCAATGGGTTATGGCGGAAATTGGAATTCCACCGATCAGATTCCGGCCCGCGGCGTAGCCGGCGGTATTGTTCCCCGGCTTGGGACAATCGATCCGAGCAGCGGGGGCGAGTCGCACCGTTTCAGTTTATCCACCGCATTGCGGCACGCCGGCCGCTTTGGTGTGACCGATTTTAATCTCTATACTTTACATAGCAATCTCGCGCTGTTTTCAAATTTTACCTATTTTCTGGATGACCCCTTCAACGGAGATCAGTTTTCGCAACGCGATAAACGCTTTCAATCGGCGATGAATGTCAGCCATATGTGGATCAATAAGATTGCCGGATTGGAGGTGGAAAATACAGTAGGTGTTCAGTTTCAAAACGACGTGATCGACAATGGATTGCTCAGTACCAAAGAACGTCAGACTTTGTCAATCACGCGTAAGGATCATATTAACCAAAATAGCATAGGAATTTTTTATCACAACAGCATCCAATGGTTTGAGAAATTCCGCAGTGTGGCGGGGGTGCGTTCGGATTATTATTGGTTTGATGTGAACAGCAATCTCAGCACGAATTCAGGCAATCGCTATGACAGCATGACGAATCCTAAATTGGGTCTGATTTTTGGTCCTTGGGCGCAAACGGAATTTTATTTCAACTATGGCAGCGGGTTTCATAGCAATGATGCACGCGGAACGACTTCAACCGTTGATCCTAAATCGGGGGAGGTTATCAACCGGGTTCATCCGCTGGTGCGCTCGACGGGTTATGAGGTTGGATTTCGTACTGCCATCATTCCAGGTTTACAGGCTTCCTTTGCAGCATTCCGGTTGGATTTGGATTCAGAATTGTTGTTTGTGGGAGATGCCGGAACAACCGAAGCAAGCCGCCCGAGCAGGCGGGAAGGATTTGAGGCTTCGCTGTTTTATATGCCGACGGACTGGTTAACGATCGATGTCGATTATGCGTTGGCGCGTGCGCGTTTTAGTGACGTCGATCCCAGTGGCCATCACATACCGGGAGCAATCAGAGGGGTAGGCAAGCTGGCAGTTTCCGTCGACAACATTGGTCCTTTATTCGGCAGCATGCAGCTTCGTTATTTCGGCAAGCGCCCATTGATCGAAGATAACAGCGTGCAATCCGATCACACCGTAACATTGAATGGACAGATCGGTTATAAAATCGGCAATAATGTACGTGTGATCCTGCAAGGATTTAATTTGCTTAATACACATGCTCACGCCATCGATTACTACTATACTTCAAGGCTCCCGGGCGAGCCTGCCGCCGGTCTGAATGATGTGCACTTCCATCCGATTGAGAGCCGTTCACTACGGGTTAATTTGGTGGCCAATTTTTAGAAGATAAAAATAAACCGGTAATCATTTTTATTTTTATCGGAGGTAGATTTTTACGATGTATTTTATTGATAATTCCTGAGGAGCTTTTATGGAGCGCTTTACGATTTCGATGGATGAGCAGCTTTTTGAACAGTTCGACAAACTTTCCCATGCGCGTGGTTATGACAATCGCTCAGAAGCAATTCGGGATCTTGTGCGCGAATATCTTGAAACGGCGCGCATGCAAAAAGACAACAAAGGCTACTGTATCGCTACATTGAGTTATATTTATAACCACCATGAAAGGGATTTAGCCAGTCAGGTCACATCTGCGCATCATCATCATCATGATTTAACCCTGTCGAGTATGCATGTGCATATGGATCATGAGAATTGCCTGGAAGTGGTGATTCTTCGAGGCATTATTGAGGATGTCAGGCGTTTCGCCAACCAAATTATTGCTACGAATGGTGTGCGGCATGGCAAATTGCATATCGTGCCGATTGAGCTGGCGCAAAGCAATCACAATCACACGCACTCAAGCAGTTCGCATATTCATAGCAAGCCGTTGACTTGAGATAAAGTTAAACCAATAAAACCCCCCCGTTCTAAGAAACGAGGGTTAATCTGAAATCGGATTTTTGCTGGTGTCAGCTTGCCCAGTATTTGGATTTACTGGCTGCAAACAGGAACATCCACATAGTCAATACAAATGGAAATGTCAGTGTTGGCAGTCCAATCGGTGCAAGAAAATTAGCCAAGCCAGCTTGGCAAATAACCGTCAGTATACCCGCAAGTAGTGCAAGGATTGCAGTGCCCGTAGTTGGTCTCAGAAACACCCAGCCCACCGCCATCATAGTCAATACCGGATTGAATCCGTACAATCCCATTTCAATCAGCGTCTTATCCGCACCAAGGCAAATAGGGATGACAACGCCGACGATTGCGCCTGCCAGTGCCATGAGCGCGCCGCGCAGCGAGGTGATGGCTATGCCTACAAGAAATAAAATCCCGACAATGACGCTATCGGCAAACATGACTTCACCAACGCCTTTAGTTATTGCGGTATACCAAGCTTCAATTGCCTCTTGCGATAAGCTTGCAAACTCTGTCGTGACCACGGATGCGGTCGCAATGTCAGCGGGAATTGCCGGGGCGGGTAATACCGGGCCACGGGAGAATCCATCAAAAGAATAGACGGCAACCATGAACATCCAGCACGCCAACACAAATGGCGAAGTAGAAGCGGGAATGTTATAGGGTTGCAAAATTCGCATTAACGCCGCTAAAACGACAGTGGACAAGATCGAAGCGAGTACGACATACAACCACAACTGCGGTGTATTTTCCAGAAATAGAAATAGACAGGGTCCTACCAGGGTGCCGTTGAATCCATATAAACCAGCGTCGATATCATCTTCGGAGAATCCCAGCAAGTAGGCTGCTACCGTGCTGCTGATTACACCCACCGTGGCGGCCAGGCCTGCCGTAATTCCGCCAACGTACAAAGCGATTAGGAAAATAAGGCCGGTAACGGCATTGCAACAGAAAAAAACTTGTCCTACGCCTCTGAAGATAACACGCAGAGGTCTTGGTATAGCTTTGTCAATCGATAAAGACCAGTCCATGGTGACGAACTCCTAAAGTTTGTGATAAAAGTAATAACAATTACAGTAACTTATAGATATTATGCTTCACTTTTGAGATGAAGGCGGGTTATTCAAATGTACCGCAGCGCTTCTTAACTTACCCGTTGCTTCACTTCATCCAGTAGCCCTTGTTTTACAATGAAATCGACAACTTGGTCGACGCCTTCTCCGGTATGCAAGTTGGTGAATACAAAGGGCCGGTCTCCGCGCATTCTTTTTGCATCCCGTGCCATGACTTCCAAGCTTGCGCCGACGTGCGGAGCCAGATCCGTTTTATTGATGACAAGCAATGCTGAGCGAGTGATGCCGGGGCCGCCTTTACGTGGTATTTTTTCGCCTGCAGCGACGTCAATGACATAAATTGTCAGATCGGAGAGCTCAGGGCTGAATGTGGAGGCCAAATTGTCGCCACCCGATTCGATCAGAATCAGGTCGAGATTAGGAAAATCTGCCGTCATGCGCGCAATCGCTTCGAGGTTGATGGAAGCATCTTCTCTAATGGCGGTATGCGGGCATCCGCCTGTCTCCACACCCATCAGGCGTTCCGGAGGCAACGCATTAGCGCGCAACAAGATCTCCATGTCTTCCTTGGTATAGATATCATTTGTGATCACAGCCATTTCGTAATGGTCGCGCATTTTTTTGCTCAATGCTTCGCATAAGGCTGTTTTTCCGGAACCGACCGGACCGCCGATACCGACTCTAAGAGGGTTTGATTGTCTGTTCACGTTATTATTTCCACTAAATTATGATCGATATACTCTGCTATATTGTATTTCATGCTGCATCGACAGTAATGATAGTCCAGGCGCCCAATTGGATAATTCATCGTCATCGAGCTGTTGAGCATGTTGCGCAGCATGCTCGATGGCGGAATGCAAAGAAAGCAGAAGGTTTTGTCCTGAAACTTGTCCCAGTGGAACCGATTTGACGCATACCAGCACTTGATTCTCGATCATCGAAAACAGCATGCCCAGCAGCGCCGCTTCATGCGGTACAGCCAGTGCTTCTGCCGCACAGGCAAAAGCGGTGGGCAAGGGTATTTCGGATTGGTTCGCAAGAATCGTGCGCAATGATTCATCGGCCACCTTGAGATCCATGACGAGTTTCGCTAATGAATACCCCATTTGTATTGTTTCGGCACGGAATTCTGCGGTATCGCGCGCTGCAATAAAGCATTCATTCCAGTAACTCACGGCTTCAGCATCGCGTGCGGCAAATGCCTTGAGCAGGCGCCATACGATGGGCGCTTCAAAATCGGCAACGATGTTTAACGATTCGGTAATCCATGTTTTTGCTGAGCTTTCATTGTTAACGCTGCCTAGTTCAATAGCGGATTCCAAGCCTTGGGAATAGGTATATGCACCGATCGGCAATGATGGACTGGCTAATTGCAATAAGCGAAGTAATAAGGCGGATTGCAAGGTCTATTCCTTTGTTTCGATGTCTGACGGACGGTGAATTCGCTGCCGGGTAGGGATGGGCGCCAACGGGCCGTGCGCATGATAATGACCGTCGCCATGATGATGATGGTGTCCGCCCCCGCTATAAGCGCCTGATTCCGGTTCAAATTGCGCTTCCTCTTCAATAATTGTGGCACCTAGGCCTTCCAGCATTTGTTTTAACACAGCATCCTGGTGGATACGTAAAAAACCTTCTCCTACTTGCGTTTGCGTGTGGCGATTGCCTAAATGAAAAGCGCATCGCAACAAATCATGGGGTGAGTGGCAGATTACTTTGTACGTGGGCTCCTTGGCAGCGATGATTTGAACGACATGGCCATCATCGCTTTTAAGCAAATCGTTGTGACGGAGCACGGTGCCGCGTGCAGTAAAGATGGCAACTTCCTCGCCCGATGCAAGGGATGTTCTCAATCTGCTGTTTTCGCGCATTTCATAGGGCAGAACGAGCTGCGCATAAATCGTTTCTGCTTGATCCACTTTAGTATTGAGTGTAAGCATTTTATTGTTTTTATGAATAATCAAAGCTATTGGAAGGGTATTGCCGCGATAATCGCGGCAATACCCTCCTGTTAAATATAAAGCATACCCTTACAGCGTTTTCTCCTAAAACAAGAAGTACCGCTGCGCCATAGGTAACACATCTTCGGCGCCGCAGGTGAGAAGCTGGCCATCCGCGCGCACTTCATAAGTTTCCGGATCCACTTCCATTTTTGGCGTGGCACTATTATGAATCATGTCTTTCTTACGCAGGTTACGGGTATTTTTAACTTCAATCAGGTTCTTGTCGAGTTTCAGTTGATCGACCAGTCCCGCACCTAATGCAGCTTGCGATGCAAAGGTAAAGCACGATGTTTTGATTCCGCCTCCGTATCCACCAAACATGTAACGGTAATGCACCGGCTGCGGTGTGGGAATGGAAGCATTGGGATCACCCATCAATGAAGCAGCGATCATTCCACCTTTGAGAATCATCGAGGGCTTAACACCGAAAAATGCCGGTCTCCATAACACTAGATCCGCGTATTTGCCTACTTCAATTGATCCGATCGCATGAGCGATGCCATGAGTAATGGCGGGATTAATCGTGTATTTGGCAACGTAACGTTTAACTCGGAAATTGTCGTTCCTTGAATTATCTTCCTGTAAAGTACCGCGCTGTACTTTCATTTTATGCGCAGTTTGCCAGGTACGTAATACCACCTCGCCGATCCGGCCCATTGCTTGCGAGTCGGACGACATCATTGAAATGGCGCCCATGTCATGCAAAATATCTTCGGCGGCAATTGTTTCCTTGCGGATACGTGATTCTGCAAAAGCAAGATCCTCAGCGATATTGGCATGCAAATGATGACACACCATCAACATATCCAGATGTTCATCGAGCGTATTGACGGTGTAGGGACGGGTGGGATTGGTAGATGATGGCAATACGTTATCCAAACCCACGACGGCGATAATATCCGGCGCATGACCCCCGCCTGCGCCCTCGGTGTGGAAAGTATGAATGGTGCGGTCTTTCATCGCAGCGATAGTGTTTTCCAGATAGCCACCTTCGTTGATGGTATCCGTATGAATCGCAACCTGCACATCATATTTATCCGCAACATTCAGACAATTGTCGATAGCAGCATAGGTTGTTCCCCAATCCTCATGCAGTTTCAGCCCACAGGCACCTGCCGATACTTGTTCTTCAAGCGGGGTAGGCAGACTGGTATTGCCTTTACCAAAGAAGCCGGTATTCATTACTAATCCGTCAGAAGCTCTGAGCATCGAATGAATATGCCAAGGACCGGGTGTACAGGTTGTTGCTGCAGTTCCTACCGCAGGGCCAGTACCGCCACCCAGCATGGTAGTAATGCCATTCATCATGGCGTCTTCAGCTTGTTGAGGTGAAATAAAGTGAATATGGGTATCAACGCCTCCCGCCGTAACAATCAAGTTTTCGCCCGCAATAATTTCAGTGGCTGAACCGATTGCCATGGTTATATTCGACTGAATATCCGGGTTTCCTGCTTTGCCAATACCGGCAATTTTGCCATTCTTGATGCCAATATCTGCTTTGACAATCCCCCAATGGTCAATGAGGACAGCATTGGTAATGACAGTATCCATGACATCTGCATGATTGCGTTGTGATTGCCCCATGCCGTCCCGAATAACCTTGCCGCCACCAAATTTCACTTCTTCACCATATGTGGTGAAGTCTTTCTCAATTTCAATAAAAAGTTCTGTATCAGCTAAACGAACACGATCGCCGGTCGTTGGGCCCATCATTTCTGCATAGGTTTGACGGGAAATTTTTACGCTCATTTTTTTACTCCTGTAAAATTGTTGCGAAACAAACTATTTCAGTTTGCCCATCACTTTTTGATTAAATCCGTAAACGATACGGTCTCCCGCAAGATCGACGAGTTCAACAGTCCGCTCTTGCCCAGGTTCAAAGCGGACAGCAGTGCCTGCCATAATATTCAGGCGCATGCCATAGGCGGCTTCACGATCGAACTTCATGGCAGAATTTACTTCGTAGAAATGAAAGTGAGAACCTATTTGAATGGGACGATCTCCTCCATTGGAAACAGTCAGAGTCTTGGTTTTTCGGCCAACATTTAGCTCTATCTCACCGGGTTCAGTAAATACCTCTCCGGGAATCATCGGTACTCTCATGGTGATCTCCTATTTTTTGTAAATTTATACTATCGGGTTATGCACAGTAACCAATTTGGTTCCGTCTGGAAATGTTGCTTCGACCTGAATATCCGGAATCATCTCAGGAACGCCTTCCATGACATCAGCGCGAGTGAGTACCCTTTGACCAGCAGTCATCAATTCTGCGACTGTCCGGCCGTCTCTGGCACCTTCTAGTACTGCGCAAGTTATCATTGCAACAGCTTCTGGATAATTAAGTCGCAGACCGCGTGCTTTGCGTCTTTCGGCAAGTAATCCTGCAGTAAAGATTTGCAATTTGTCTTTCTCTCTAGGTGTTAAGTCCATAGCTTTTCTCCTGGGTAAAATAACATTTACAATTTAAAAAAGTTGTTAAGGTATTGAAGATTAATTAAAAAAAGATATTAAGTTGTGTTCATCATGTATTCCACATTCTTGGAACAATTGCATTACGCTGAAGAAGTTCCGGTCGAAGCAAGCCCCACACAGCCAGCATGATGTGCCGTGCTACTTCACTCGAATTACCCAAATATCGCGCAACGGTAATTGCCTTCAGTTGAGAAATACCAACCTGACCCATACCCTTGGTAATTTCATGAGTCCGGTTCCGCGCCATGTCAATCAGCGGTTGAGGTATTGTTTTTCCCGTGATGGTGAGCGTAGCACAGACTGTATTGCCGTTCAGAGCGAGCGGGCCGTTCATGGTATGACTTTCACCTCGCAGCCGTATCTGTTCAAGCCAAATCAATTTGCCATTCCGTTTGATGCTGGTTCGCTGTTTGATTTGACCGTTATTGAATGTTTCACCCCATGCAGTGCGGCCAAAACAGAGTATTTCACAGCCGATATAGTTTGCATCACCGTCAAGTGTTACCTGATGATCGATGGTTACATTGGCATTGTTGTAAAAGATAGTTTCTTGCGGCACCCATTCTAGAGATGCATTTTTTTCAACATTAATTCTAATTTTTTGCTGGGATGTATGGCCATTGGATTTGTACCATTTTGCCGCACCCGGTGTAGTAATCTGTACTTGCGCCGCAGTATCGACATGCGCCGCGATTTCTAATTGATCCCCTCCAACAACTCCACCCGGAGGGTGAATGATAACCACATGACAGACTTGACGTCCTTCCGGATACAATGGTTTTTGCACCAATAGCGGGCCAAAGTGATCGCGTGCTACCAGACGAGTGGTGCCATCAATTTCAGCAAATTTGAGGGCTAGCTTGGCCTGTAATGGTTTATGGTTCGAATTGACTGGCGATTCAGATAAACCGTCGGTTGATGACTTGCGATAATTCGGAATAGCCGAACCCTCTTGTTTAATGGCAGATTCTTCTGAGAAAGTGGATAAAAGCATAATTTCGTATGAAAAATTTGAAAAGGAAATAGCTCCTGGCGTAACTTAAATTTGCAATTGGAAAGAAATCTTAAATACATCAAGCGCTTGTCCTGTTACGTTGGGTGCATAGTTCAACCCTTTCATAAGCAGATCGCCATGTTGATAATAGGCTGAAATACGGGCATTAAAGCCATCGATAATATAATTTAATCCAGCCTCGATTTCTTCCCGGTTGCTGCTGTGATTCGGCTGCACACTGGTAAAGCGGCCATAAGGTTGGAAGTGCCCAATACCGACTTTGGTTGGTAGCATATAAAGACCCGTCACTGTCCATGACTTGCCGTCGAACATACAGAAACAGTCCTTATCGTTAAATGCGGTCGTAGAGTAATTGGCGTAGAATTGTTTGTACTCAGCATTGGTAGTAACGACACCCATATTGTTTGGCAATACTTTCTCAAATAACAAATCACCAACAAAACCTAGAAAATCGCTGCGATGTGCGAATGATCCCGCCCCATTCTTTTGATACGACATACCGAATGCCAGTGCTAAGATATCTCCCGCTTTGCCATAATATGTGCTGGATGTGTAATAGCCGGGGTTTTTTTCTGGATTCAGAAAATTGTATGTCACCCGTGCGGCTGTCAAAATCGTGCCGCTTGGATTAGGCCCGGAGATATGAGTAGACTCCACGCCACGAAAGACCCCCATCGCATACCCTAAAGTTCCTGGTACAAACTTCGGCTCAGCGCTGCCCCAAAAAGTCACGCCATCGTCACGGCCATAACGACCCGCACCACCATTACCAAATTTTGTGCTGAAATCTTGTGAAAAGAAAGGGGTTTTAAACGCATCATGCGTTGCTTGAAAAAAGGGGCCGCTTAATTCCCCCCGCTCTGTTGGGGCCAGCATACGGCCGCCCCAGACATTGAAGTAGCGGTTATATTCAAATTTAGCGATGGCATCGAGAATGTTGTAAGACATTCTGGGATTTTCGCCAGCTGCGGTATTGTTACAGAAGAAACATTCAGTATTGACTTCAAATTTGAGGTATTCGTTAATCTGACCATTCAAATACAAACGGGCATTATCGTTACTGTAGTGACCGCCATTGAGGTTTCCATTGAGATTCTCGGTCCATAATCCAGTGCCACGATAACCTGCACCTAAACTCAGCCAGCGCGTTTCGCTGGATTTTACCTTGAGCCTGTCGGATATCGGTTTGACCGATAGATCGTAGGCATGAATTTGGGGTGCCGTGAGGAAAAAAGCGCTTAGTAGCGTAATGAGCAGAAATTTAATGAGTGTATGAAAAGGGTATTCTTTGATACTGCGTGTATGGAATGAAACATCAGTGATAGAAAGTATTTCGTATTGATTTTTTGTCTGCAAAAAGCTGCGATTGCTTTTTCTCATGAAGCTGCCCATCCTCTAAAAGTAAATAATCAAATCGAGCGACCGACTGCTGACTGGCAGGTAATCATTACCAGTGCATAAAATAAGTAATGGATCTTAACGTATCCTTTGCACTCAACCGGTTTGTAATACTTATTTTGCAAGATGTATGAAATATGAGCCAAACTACCGGAGGTCACATGAACGCTGGTTTATTTCTGTTTTTTGCGGTTATTGCCGGTGGCAGAAAGCACTGTCTGAGCACCTAATAGCGGAGTGTTGATTCAAAAATTGTCTGCTCAGTGATGAAAAGGTAAACTTTCGGTTAATTTTTACTTTTTGCTGTAATAGCAGAAGCAGAAATTTAATTTTAAAATTGAAGAAAGGAGTTTTTGATGAAAGGATTTGCCAAGTTATCATTAGTTGTGTCGTTTTTTTTACTATTTTCTTCTCAGGCGGTAGCGTCTGATAGTTATTTCGGTAACGCCAGTGAAAAGTTTGTCAGCGGTATTGCCAACGCAGCAACTGGATTTATCGAATTGCCGAAGAACATCATCTTGACAAGCAAAAACGAAGGACCGCTGTATGGCGTTACCATCGGTACGGCAATGGGCATCATGCATTCCATCGGTCGAACCCTGGTCGGAGTTCTGGATGCGGCGACTTTCTTCATACCCACCAAACCATCGGTGAACCCGCCTTTCATTTGGCAAGATTTTTCACGTGAAACGACTTATTGATGTAAAGCATCGCTTTTTTTTTGCACAAAACTGCCTCGCGCTATGAGTGTGGGGCAGCAGAAAGGCGCGGAACATAACTCTACTTTCCCTGGCACGCCTGCAAAATCAGCGGCGATACCGGTTCAATTCAACGTATTTCCATCGGACGCGGGATATTTGTCCTAAAAATATCATCCTAATTTCCTGAATTCTAAGAAAGAAAGCGGGATATTTGACTTCTATATTTATTAGAATCCCTCTGTTATAGTCGCTTAAGTTTAAAAGGCACGTAGTCCTTCTTATCGATTTAACCATCTGCCCATACCTGGCACCAATAATCGGGCGTATTTAAAAATAAGAGAAAAAACATGACGACAAAAAATATTTTCATCGTCGATTCACGCGTTGCGGATTACCAACAGCTGATGGCCGATTTGCCAGGAGATAGCCAAGCCTTCGTGCTCAATCCCGGTCAGGATAGCATCACGCAAATACAAGCGATTTCATCGAATTTTAATAACCTGGATTACATCCAGATCGTTTCGCATGGCGCACAAGGCGCGCTGTATCTGGGCAATACCATACTCAATCAGGAAAACATCGACAACTACCCCAACTCGCTTGGCGATATTGGCAGCAGCCTGGTACCGGCAGGCGATCTGCTGCTCTATGGCTGCAATGTGGCGCAAGGCGATGAAGGGCGATGATTCATCGAACAGCTTGCCTCGCTCATCGGAGCGGATGTCGCGGCATCAAGTGATTTAACGGGAAATGCCGCTTTGGGCGGTGACTGGGTTTTGGAAGCAGCGGTTGGCGTGGTTGAAACCATGCCGCAAGCTTGGGCATACGAAGGGGCGCTGGGGCTTACGGTCAGTCCGAATACGCCGTCTTATCCTGGACATACGTTAGGTGAATTTCGTAATCAAGGGGCTTTTGCCGCAATAGCGCCAAACTATCCTGCTTGCAGCTTGCCTTGCTTGCCTGCGATTATCGTACAGCGCTTGAAACCGCTATGTTCAGCCCAATGCGTTTATTCGCCTGCCGCAATAACATTACGCCACCATTTGAAGTGATCTCTCCGCCTTCAAAATTCATTTCAATAGTACGCTTTTTTACCTCTGGAAAATTAAATGAGTCCCGAGTACACTTTATCACTGGCAATTCCTTTTCTTTATTCAGAATAGGTAATTGAATTATAAAGAATTATTACGGAATTGCCACTTTCTATCGTGTGATACGCAGACTAGCTTCGACTAGAACTCATCATTAAGCATCAATCGGGGCATTGCGAACTCGTTTTGTTGGTGGTACAAGAACCCCAATATTACTAGTTTGTCTTAATAAATTAAATGGTTAGCTTCGGAACATCAGCAGGTCCTAGGAAGCGCCTAATTTTTCTTTTTGAGAGAAATTAATGCCTTGATATCCTATATCCCTACGAACTTGAAAATCACTGAAAGAAATTTTTTCGATTAACTCATAAGCATTTTGTTGAGCAATTCTAATGCTTTCTCCTAATGCCGTTATACATAAAACACGTCCGCCAGATACTATGAATTCCTTTCCATTAATGCCTCCCAAAAGGGTTCCAGAATGGAAAATATGAAAATTGTCCGTATTCTTTTGCTTAATGATTAAATCGGATAAGCCGTGAATAACATCATTTTTTCTTGGGTTATCTGGGTATCCATATGCTGCCATTACAACGCCTAATGCAGCACGTTGATCCCATTCAACATTTACTTTATCCAATGTGCCGTTAATGGCATTTTCTATTAGCATCAGAAGATCACTTTTAAGTCGCAACATGATTGGCTGCGTTTCGGGATCTCCCAGTCGGCAATTAAACTCTAGTACTTTAGCTTGATTATCTGCAGTAATCATTAACCCTGCATAAAGAAAACCACAATAACTGATTCTTTCTTGCTTCAGTCCCGTGATGACTGGATATATGACATCATGCATGATTCTTTCATGTAGATCTGGTGAAATAAAGGGAGTAGGCGAATATGCACCCATACCGCCTGTATTAGGCCCTCGCTCACCATCGCAAAGACGCTTATGGTCTTGGCTTGTTGCTAGAGGTAAAATGTTATGGCCATCTGTCATTACAATAAAGCTAACTTCTGTTCCTTGCAAATATTCTTCAATAATAATTTTATTACCAGCGCTGCCAAGATTTTTTTCCACAAGGATCGCATTGACAGCGGCATGCGCTTGCTCACTGTTTTGAGCAACAATAACTCCTTTGCCGGCAGCAAGTCCATCAGCTTTAATTACGAGGGGAGTTGAATTGTGATCGATATATTGGTGAGCTAACAATGCATCAGTGAAACTAACATATGTTGCTGTAGGAATATGATGGCGTTGCATAAATTCTTTGGCAAAAATTTTTGAAGTCTCAAGCTGTGCCGCTTGCTGAGTGGGACCAAAGATTTTCAAACCAGCGACCTGAAAAGTATCAACGATACCTGCAGCAAGTGGAATTTCTGGACCAACTATCGTAAGATCAATCTGTTCAGTTTTTGCAAATGTGACTAATTCGGGAATTGATGTAATGGAAACGTTCTCAATTCGTTGCTCAATTGCTGTACCCGCATTACCAGGCGCTACAAATACTTTTTGTACTCGAGGAGATAGGCTTAATTTCCATGCTAAGGCATGTTCTCTGCCGCCGCTGCCAATGACCAATAATTTCATGTGATTTAGGAATTATCTAATGTCTGAAATGACGAACATCGGTAAAAACCATAGCAATACGTTGTTCATCAGCAGCTGCAATAACTTCGTTATCACGAATGCTGCCACCAGGCTGAATTACGGCTACCGCCCCAGCTTTAACAACAACATCTAATCCGTCACGAAAAGGGAAAAAAGCATCTGATGCTACTACAGAGCCTGAAAGCGAAAGGCCTGCTTGCTGTGCTTTAATCGATGCGATACGAGCACTATCGATGCGACTCATTTGACCGGCACCGATACCAATAGTGTGGCCATCGATACAAAAGACAATGGCGTTGGATTTGACAAATTTTGCTACTCGCCACGCAAACAACAGATCTTCTAGTTGTTGCGCTGAGGGTTCTATTTTTGTGACTACTTTAAAATCAGAAGCTGTGATGTTTGTAGTATCAGGTGCTTGCACTAGAATGCCACCTCCGACACGCTTTAAATCATAGTTGTGGTATTCCTGTTGTAACGGTAATGTCAGTATGCGAATGTTGTTTTTTTGTGATAAGAGTTGCTGTGCTTCTCGTGTAATTTCAGGTGCAATGATCACTTCGACGAATTGTTTTAAAACAGCTTCAGCAGTTTCTTTATCTACAGTTCGGTTAAATGCAATAATGCCACCAAAAGCAGATGTTGGATCAGTTAAGAATGCAAGCTGGTAGGCGCGTGCTGCAGTTTCGGCGATCGCAACACCACAAGGATTGGCGTGCTTAACAATCACGCAAGCCGGCTTATCAAAAGTTTTTACACATTCCCATGCAGCATCTGTATCGGCGATATTATTGTAGGATAATTCCTTGCCTTGTAGTTGCTTATAGTTGGCTAAGCTACCCGGAACAAATGTTTCATCACGATAAAAAGCAGCTTTTTGATGCGGGTTTTCACCATATCGTAAATGTTGCGCGATGGTGAAGTTCAAATTGAGGGAATCAGGAAAATCTTTGCGGTGATATTCCGTATCCAGCGATGTCAAATAGTTACTAATGGCGCTGTCATATGAAGCTGTATGTGTGAAAGCTTTTTTCGCAAAATTGAAACGAGTAGCCAAGCTAGTGGTGCCACCGTTCAGATCCAGTTCTTCACAAAGCTGTGAATAATCTTGAGGATCTGTGACAACAGCAACTTTTGCGTAGTTTTTTGCTGCTGCACGTATCATTGTCGGGCCACCAACATCAATATTTTCGATAGCTTCATCTAAGCTACAATCATTTTTTGCTATTGTTTGACGAAAAGGATACAGGTTGACAATAACTAGCTCTATATTTGGAATAGATGCTTTGTTCAATGTATTCTGGTGACTCTGCATGTCGATGCGTGCGAGTATGCCGGCATGGATTTTGGGGTGTAATGTTTTTACCCGGCCATTGAGCATTTCTGGAAAATCGGTATAGTCACTGACTTCTATCACTGGAATCCCAACTTTGGATAACAATTCGGCAGTACCACCCGTTGAAATGATTGTTATGCCGTGTTGCCTTAGTTTTTGTACGAGATCAACAATACCAGTTTTGTCAGAGACGCTTATAAGTGCGTGTTTAATTGTCATTTGATTTGATATTGCTTCATTTTTTGACGTAGCGTATTACGATTTATTCCAAGCAAATCAGCAGCGTGAGTTTGATTCCCTTTAGTATGCTGTATTACAATTTCAATGAGAGGTTTTTCAACGCTATTGATTACCATGCTATAAAGGTGCCCTGGTTTTTCTCCATCCAAATCATCGAGATAGCCGTCGATAGCTTTGCGAATACAAGATGCAATCTCATTTTCCTTCATTGCATTCATAAATTGACTCCCCTCTAATATCGATATAACGCAATGTTTTACGCTCTTCAGCTAATTTCGAGAAAAAAATATTTGTCTCTCGTAATTGCTCTTCGCTGGTTTGTAATTGATTCATTGCGTAGCGAAAGCCCGCAGAACCAATCAATCCTTTCGTATACCACGAAATATGTTTACGCGCGACACGTACGCCGGAATATTCACCATAGAAATCATATAACTCGACTAAGTGATTCATGAGTACTTGATGGATTTCAGTGACTTCAGGCACCTGAAGGTGTTGACCCGTTGTAAGATAGTGATTGATCTCCCGGAAAATCCAAGGACGTCCTTGTGCAGCTCGTCCTATCATAATCGCATCAGCATTTGTATAAGTGAGGATGTGTTGTGCTTTCTCTGGCGTAGTGATATCACCATTTGCAATGACAGGAATTTTAACAGCGCTCTTAACATTCGCAATAGTGTCGTATTCGGCTTCACCCAGATACGCGCAAGCGCGTGTACGACCGTGAATAGCCAGAGCTTGAATACCGGCACTTTCTGCAATACGCGCAATCGATAATGCATTTTTATGTTGTTTGTCCCAGCCCGTACGAATTTTAAGCGTTACAGGAATATTGACGGCTTTCACAACTGTATCAAGAATCTTTCCAACCAAATTCTCATTTTGTAGCAGAGCGGAGCCAGCCATTACATTACATATTTTTTTTGCTGGACAACCCATATTAATGTCGATAATTTGGGCACCTTTCTCAACATTATAACGAGCGGCAGCTGCAAGCATTTCAGGATCGGCTCCAGCGATTTGAACAGAAATAGGGGAAACTTCACCTTCGTGATTTGCTCTTCGTTCAGTCTTTTTTGAACCCCAAAGTAGAGAATTACTCGATACCATTTCAGAAACAGCCATACCAGCACCCATAATTTTACATAATTGTCGGAATGGACGATCGGTTACGCCAGCCATTGGAGCAACAATGAGTTTATTTTTTAAAACATGAGAGCCGATTTGCATTTGGAATGCTAGTAAATTAATGAGATATTGTCGCTAAATAACATCTTATATTTTCAGATGATTATGGAAGATAAAAAAATCAGTTTGCGCTAAGCGATGTAGACATAGCCTTAATTATAACTTTTGTAAGAATGGATTGGAAATTAGTAATGATGTGAGATTATCCCTTGGCCCCAAATATCATGCGTCGTGAAATAAAACGTTTGAGTGGCGGTAAACAATCCAAAACGCTCAGTCCTAAACCACAAGCTTGTTTCAATAAATTGTTTTCATTAGTAAATAACTTGACGAGAGAATCTGTAAAGATTCTGCCAGCGCTACTATCTAGATGTCTTTTTCGATGATATCTTAACAGCATTGCAGCAGTTCCAATTTCTTGGCGTGCATTCGTTGTGTCGATTACTTCGCTGGCTAATTCATAAGCATCTCTTAATCCTAAATTAAACCCTTGCCCGGCAACTGGATGAAGTGTTTGAGCAGCATTTCCAATTAATGCAATTCTTTGTGATGTAATCCGGGTTGCATATTTAAGCGCGAGAGGGAATGCGGATCTTTTTCCCGTACTGATAAATTTTCCTAACCTATCACCAAAGCGCTGGTGTAGTCGGAATAAAAAAATTTCATCATTTAGTGCGGTAATTTCTTTGGCAGACTCCGGATTAACTGTCCAAACTAGAGCAAAGTCTTCTTGATGAGGAAGTAGTGCGATAGGCCCATCGCTTGTAAAGCGTTCATAGGCAATACCGGTTTGTTTTTTCTCTGCTCGGATATTTGCAACGACTGCCCATTGCTGATAATCATGAATCTGATAACTGATATCAGGTACTTGCTTAGCAAGCTGCCCACCGTCAGCGAGAACGAGTAATTTTGCAGTGATTTTTTCTTTTTTACCTTGATAATCAAAGTAGACGTTACCGAATTTTTCATTTGTATCCAACTGGGTAACAATTGCACCGGTAAGATGATCATTTTTGTTCGCAGTTATTAATTGCTTATACATTGCCACGAATAGATCATGATAATTCACTACAAATCCTAATGTAGGAACTCCCGCATCTTCAGGCGCCAAAATAGTGTGGCCAAAACTGCCACGATTTGAAATATGTATCGTAGTAATGGGTGTACGAAGTGCTAGATTGTTCCATACACCCAACCGCTGTAAAATTAAATGGCTTCCATGTGATAATGCTAATGGGCGTGGATCCTCCACTTTCTCTGGTAAGCCACGGGCTTCAAGTAATAAACTTGAAATGCCGGTATCGTTTAGGGCGAGCGCTAAAGCCATACCTACTGGCCCGCCGCCGATGATGACAATATCATAATGATCGGTAGTCATTTATTCTCTTAAAAATCAATTTGTTATCGGTAACTGCGTTTAGTGTTTAGGTATAAGTGTGTAGTTTACATACACTCTCACGGAAAGACCACACTGAAATCTGATCAATCTTCTTGTGCATCTTGAGGAATGAAGTTTAACGTTTAATGCCGGAGAATTAAGGAACTAGCAGATCTATAATGATGCCTAGTCTGGAATAGAAAATGGCATAATTGCATAGGCTCTGTTTCCCATGAATAGATAATAGGTATTGTAAAGAGAATTTCTGTAATATCTAGAGCTGCTGATCCCCATTGAATGGTTGGTTTTTTTGAACGGATATTTTTTGTGGTATAGGAAATTTTCATGACAAGATTTTTAATGAATAAATTGAGAATATTTTTAGCATTATCAATCACTCTAGTTTCTGTTGATGTTTGGGCGGCACAGATTGATAGTGAACTAGTGACCGCAGCGGAGAAAGGTAATTTTTCATTAGTCAAAAAGATATTAGATACTCAGGAAATTGAGCGTGAGGCGCTAAATAATGCTTTTTGGGCGGCCATAAAAAAAGGAAACGTTGCCATTGTCGAGCGTTTCGTTCAGGCGGGTGCAGATATAAATTTACGAGGAGAGCATCGCTATACCCCTTTGATGCAAGCTTCAAGCGATGGTCGGGATCAGGTCGTGGAATTGTTATTAGCAGCAGGTGCAGAGGTTAATGCAATTACAGAAAAAAATGACACGGCTTTAATTTTGGCATCAGAGAAAGACAGGAGGAAAGTAATTCCTTTATTGCTAGCTGCCCATGCGGATGTCAATGCAAAAAGAAGTAATGGTATGACTGCATTATTACTTGCTGCCCAGGAGGGATATCAGCAAATAATCCAGCTTTTGGTAAAAGCTGATGCTGATATTAATTATCAGCTAGAAAATGGGGCGAGTGCTTTGATGTTGGCCGCTCAGCATGGCCATTTAGGGGCCGTGCATTCGCTAATTATGGCCAATGCAGATCCTAACTTAAAAGCAAACAATGGAATTACGGCGCTAAAGCTTGCTAATCTTTATCGTTATAAAGACATCATTGAATTACTGAAAAAAGCGGGTGCCAGATAGCAGGATGATCCATTATCCATAAGTCATACTATTGATTAAATGTCATAGTCAAATTAGAAATAAGGAAAATTACACATGAATGCGTTAATTACGTTATTGCTTTTTATTGCAATTTTTTTACTTACAGGGTGTGGTGAACAATCACCAAGCGATCAACCACAAACTAATAACGTCCCTGCTGCAATGGGTGAAGTTACGAAGCTCGGTGAAATTCCATCTTCCCTCAGTGAAGGTTTAACACCCGAAGAAAAAGCGGAATTAAAAGAACAAATTTTGCCTGCTGGTATAGGGGATACTGAAGCAGCGGAAAAGAAATTTAAAACATTGTTGGAAGATGCGCGCGCTGGAGATCCTGCTGCGCAGAACGGTTTAGGCGTAATGTATTATACTGGTGAAGCAATTTCAAAAAACCAGTCTGGTCAGGTTTTAAATAATGATCCTGAATTGGCGGCAGGTTGGTTTTCTCGTGCAGCCGAGCAAGGCTACGCGGATGCTCAGTTTAATCTTGGATTAATGTATGTGAATGGCGAAGGCGTAGAAAAAGACATGGTTCAAGCTGTTGAATTATTTAAGAAAGCAGCGGAACAAGGACATGTGGATGCGCAGAATAACTTAGGTGCGATGTACTTTACCGGTGAAGGCGTAGAAAGAGACGAGCAAAAAGCCATCAGTTGGTTTGAAAAAGCTGCAGCGCAAGGCAATGCTGATGCTCAAGCAAATCTGGATGCAATTAAAGCAGCTAAGAAATGAATATTTCTGGAGCGAAATCCATATGTTCTATATGTAAAGGTAACGGAAAGCAGAGTTCGTTAAGCTAGGGTGAGGAGGAATGCTTTGTAACATGCCAATCTAAAAATTAAACAGGATAAGTAGATTGCATGGTCAAAATACGAACAAAGGTGCTTTGCTATTCATCAGATTTGACTATATATTTAAATTACTTTCGCGGGCAATACGGGCGAGATCAAGCAGGTTATTTGCACCAGTTTTCTGCATGATCTTGGATTTGTGGATTTCGACCGTACGATAACTGATGCCCAGATAAGACCCGATTTCTTTATTGGCGTAGCCTTGAATAGCTAAAAGCATGACTTCCCGCTCACGCCTGGTAAGCTTTGTTAGGCATGATGCCATCTCTTCATTATTAGAAACATCGTTTATTCGTTTTCTAGCTTCAGCAAAAGCAGTGCGCACGCAAATCAGAAGTTTTTCCCGGATTACCGGTTTGGTCAAAAAATCTATTGCCCCACCCTTGATAGCTTTGACACTCATGGGAATATCGCCATGTCCGGTAAGGAATATAATGGGTAACAAAATCTTGCGCCAGGCAAGCTCTTCCTGAAGTTGTAAGCCATCCATTCCGGGCATTTTTACGTCTATGATGATACAGCCAAAGAAATCAGGGCGATAAGCTTTAAGAAAATTATTGGCATTGTCAAAAGATTGCACATGCATTCCAGCCTGCTCGATCATCAATGTGAGGGAATCCCGCACAGCAGTATCATCGTCGACAATAAAAACAGTTGGTTTTTGCATGATTAGGATACAATCGGTAAAGTAAAATGAAATTTAGCGCCGGTCTTGGCATCGGCATCCAACCACAATTGTCCGCCATTGGCTTCGATTAAAGCACGGCTAATCGCTAACCCCATACCAATACCGGAAGGCTTGGTGGTAAAAAATGGTTCAAATATGCGTTTAGTCACGATTGGATCCAGACCGGGGCCGCTATCCTGAACAATCACAACAACACAATCTTTTTCATGCATAATTTGCACTTTGGTGATAATCGTTAAGATGGGTAAATCCATAGTGCGCATCGCTTCGACAGCATTCCTGAACAGATTAATCAAAACTTTTTGTATTTGTACGCGGTTACACTGAACGGCCGGAAGATTTTGCTCCAAATGCAGCACCGGATGAAATCTTCCATAACCGTCATCGTATACGATATTAAGTGCTTCATGGATGACATCCGTAAGGTTGGCTCGCTCGGTTACCAATTCACCTTTCTGCAGAAAAGCCAGTAGTTCGTGTAAACTGCGTCCGGCACGTTGTGTTTGTTCCACGCAACCTTCAAGTGCTCTTTTTAGATTGGCGGCGCTAAAATTATCATTGTTCAGCGCATGCAATACAACTTCGCTGTAAGCGGAAATGGCTGCTAACGGCTGATTCAGTTCATGAGCAATTGCGGATGCTGTACGTACCGCGACCTGCTGTTTCAGAATGTTTTCTGTTTCACCGCGTTGTACTTGTAGTTTCTTCTGAGTGTTTTTTTGCTCTGTTATATCCCGCGTAATGCCTATGAGTCGATGTGGACAGCCGTCTTCAAAATATACCCGCCCTCTTGCGGATATCCAGCGTTCTACGCCATTGTTGGGATTGATGATGCGATATTGTGCTTTGAATTCTCCGGTACTGTCAGGATCCATTGCTTTATCGATGGCAGCTTGCCTAGCCTCACGGTCCTCTGGATGTATTGCGGCGACGAATTCTTCATAACTTACGGTTTTCTCCGATTGCTTGCCCCATAGTTTGCGCATCTGTTTATCCCAATAAACGATGTTTCGTTTGAAGTCGTAGTCAAAAATTCCCAAATCAGCCGCTTGCTTGGCTAAACGCAAACGTTCTTCGCTGGCTCGCAGCGCTTCCTCGGCATCCAGACGCCGCTTAGCGACGGAGAAAATCATCAGAATGTAGGTTTGTTGCTTGATTTTTATCGGACTAAGGCTGATATCTAACAATAATTCTTTGCCCTCACGATTTAATGCGACAAGCTCGTTACCAGCGTTCAGGCCGCGTTGTGTTGGTCTGCTTAGAAAAAGTTTTTGATAGTAGTGGTATTGTTTCCGGTAGCGGGGCGCGACAAGCATTTCAATTGCCAATCCATGTAACTCAATTTCAGCATAACCAAGCAATTGCTGCGCCGCATCATTAGCCCATGCAATTTGCCCGTTACCATTTGCCAACAGCATCGCATCTGCTGCCGCATCAAATATTGTTCGGAAACTTAACCTTCTCATTGCGCTAATCAAATTATTTTCCTGCTGATGAAATTGGATAAGAACATAGTAAAGCTTACGATAAAAAGCGATTATTTTCTACAATTTGTTGATATATAAGGGTTTGCACTTACGTGTTAGCACGGATATTGCCACCCACCCTTCTTCTGTAGGATTCGAAAAGCAGGGAATACGTTGCAAATTTACTGATTATTTCATTCTGATTATCGATGCCGTCGAAGTTTTACAGGTAATTCTTAATGAAGTGGATTTCTTGGAATATTTTTTGTGCATAACGATTTGTTTCACAAAGTAAGAGAGAAATTTGACCTCACGGATAAGTATTTTTTAGCTGCTATTCTCGTGCGATTGACTCATGGCTTTTGAAACAAAAAGTTAAATCAAATTCGGGGTAGAGTCACTTTTTATAGTTACGAAGGGCTAGCGTTAAGTAATGAGTGTCTTCATTACATTGCGTTAGAACTAACATCATGGAGAAATAAAATGAATAATAGAATAATAGCTTACAAATGGATTATGACCGCTCTATTCATGTTTCCGGGCAAAGCGCTTGCCATCGATTCAGCGCGCTATAACTTTGAGGCCGGTCTGGTAAAAGCAGGGGAAGGTCTTGATAAGGCGCTTCAAAGCATACTACGTAGAGATCCTCTCGTTTAGTTGCATAACTACTATCAAAATAAGAGGAGTATAACCATGTCATTGTCTAGTCTACTCGTACCGGCAATACTGTTCTTCGCGTTAGGTATGTTTGCCTGTCTCATCAAGTCGGATCTGAAATTTCCGCCCGATATGCACAAGATGATTGTTATCTATTTATTGATCGGTATCGGCCTTCATGGCGGTAAGGAGCTTGCCGCAGCGAACATGGGAGATGCTCTCTCGGCCGTGTATGCGGCGTTTGCGTTCGGCATTATTCTACCCATCGTCGCTTACATTATTCTGCGGGCAATCGGGAAAATAGATCCCCTCAATGCCGCAGCCATTTCCGCGCACTACGGTTCAGTCAGCGCTGGAACTTATATGACGGCGGTTGCGTTTCTGGCGGGTATCGGTGTAACGTATGAGGCCTATCCCGTCATTATGCTGGCGATCATGGAATCGCCCGCAATCATGATTGGTCTGGTACTTGCCGGTTATTCCCGAAGAGTCCTGGGCGGGGAATCCAAAGATCAAAAGGGAATGATGAAGCATTTGCTAATCGATGCCTTCACCAACGGTAGTATCCTGCTGTTGTTCGGCTCCATGGCGATTGGCTGGGTAATTTCGGAACCCAGTTACAAGAAAATCGAACCTTTCTTTGAATTGATCTTCATGGGGGCGTTGTGTATCTTTCTCTGTGATATGGGAATGGAAGCCGGCAAACGGATATCCGAGTTCAAATCCGTAGGAATTTTCCTGGTCACTTTTGGCATCGTCATGCCTTTGATTGGTGCAGCATTTGGTATAACTGTGGGTCATTTCATGCTGGGCTACTCGGTAGGCGGTATCACATTAGTAACAGTGCTGGCAGCGAGTTGCTCCTATATCGCGGTGCCACCGGCGATGCGCCTTGCGGTCCCGGAAGCCAATCCGTCGTTCTATCTGACCTTATCACTTGGCGTGACTTTCCCGTTTAATATAGTGGTTGGTATTCCCATGTATTATGCGGCGGCCCAGTATTTGCACGAGACCTATTATCCGTGGTGGTGATTGATATTTCCAATTAGTGAGCTGCTGCCAGAAAGCTATTTGATCGCTGCTTCTGGATAGCAGCAAAGTTAGAAGACGAAATCTTACTACCTATTATTGAATTCCTCAGGATAACGTTTGGTTACTCAGATCCTGATTGAGATATACATATTTTTGGAGAAAATCATGGTATTGCTATCTGAAGTTTTAATATCGATGAAGCGAATCGAATTTGTCATTAACGAAGAAGCGCTGCAAGATCTGATCAGGCTGTTACGAAATATGGACGTACGCGGCTACACAATCATAAAAAAGGCGGGTGGATTTGGATCAACCGGTGAAAGAAACCCGGAAGACTATGCATTAGAACAAAAGAATGCGGTAGTGATTCTTGCCTGTGAGGAAAGTCTGGCGGAAAAGGTTATCTTGACGATTCATCCCAAATTAAGGGAATTCGGCGGAATGTGTCTGGTTACCGATTGCAAGTGGACGGTAGGGCCGGCGGTTTCGTACTAAGCTAGACGGCGAATGCGGAATAATCCGGCTGTGATTAGTCGCCATTTGTTAAAGTGATCCCCTCAAGCTGTACTGTACGGTTTGAAGGGGGTCATTGAGTTTACGAGTTGATAGGGAGCTTGTATCCTCTGGCAGGATAAAATGAACCGTTACACCCATGATTCTTAGTGGCTTCAATTTACAGCTACTTTATCAATTAGATTTTTTACCAACCTCTCGGCTTCATTTCAATCAAACTTATCAAAGTAAAAGTTTAACTATCTTGTTAATTGTAAAGATACTTTTACATTTATAAATTATCTGTTTCCAATGCAGGCTTTGAAGTATAGAGCTCACTCCAGGATGGATATACTGAGCTGACATATAAGGGCCTGCGCTTAAGTGCTCGCACGGATTTAGCCCCCTGATATTCCCAAGTAATATTAAAACAAGCTGACGAAATTAAGTGGAATTTTACTTGAGTGCAATTAATAGAAAGGGAGGTAAAAATGACTTGGAACCAGATTCAAATAAGGTGTTGGACGATATTTTTCATAATCGGAAGTTTTTTATGGGGCAGGCACCTATTTGCAGCAGAAATTGAAAATGCGCAGACCAAAAAAGTCAAAGAATCACCCGTTATCGTTAGAAATAACACGCCGCCTAATGGAAGCAATGGTGCACCGTTCAGTGTTCTGGAAACACCAGGACGTTTTCGAAACGATTTTGATAGATTGACTGAACTTATGGAGACGCATAAAACTCCGCTCTCCGCTATGACGCCAGATTGGCTCAATGTAGCGGTTGAACATCGAACGCGCTATGACGTTTACGATAATGGCTTTACCCGGAGCATTCCCGGTTTTAATGATCAAGTTCATCAACGCACGCGGTTTTTATTTGAAATTCAGAATATTATAGATCCACTTAAATTTACGCTTGAGCTGACTGATATACGTGCGCCGTTGGCAAATTTCGGACAGGATCGTTCACCAGCTTTTGCCAATCACTTTGATTTTACGCAACTTCACCTCGATCTATTAAGTAAGGATTTTTTAGGAACGGGGTATGCCGCAAAGTTTGAAGTTGGCCGCTTGGTTATGGATTTTGGCGAAGCGCGCTTGATAGGCGGTCATCGCTGGGGGCCTTTTACACCGACTTTTGACGGCATGCAATTTACACTAGGAAACGACAAGGAAAAATGGGGATTGCGAGTGTTTGGCACTCGCCCTGTCAATCGTCAAACAACGCAACTGGATTGGAATACTCCCGAAACTTATTTTTCGGGGGCGCAAATCACTAGTCGTCATTTACCGTGGGCTAATGTCGACGCCTATTTCTTTCAATTAAATGAAGGTAATAAACTCAGAAAACGTAATTTATCGACAACAGGTTTTAGGTTATTTGCTAAACCTATGAAAGGTAATCTGGACTATGAAATCGAATCCATGTATCAATTTGGCGATACCCAAGACACCAGTGTCTTCGCGCATCGCCATCATGGAGAGGTTGGATATTCCTTTAATACAGCCATGCCTTTTAGATTAATTTATTTATTTGACTACTCGTCGGGAGACCGGGATCCCAATAAGAATTTCGATATCTTATTTGCAAAACGCCGCGTGGAATATGGCCCAACCGGTATGTTTGGGCCATTTTTTCCATCCAATCTCATTTCACCCGTGGGTTTCCGTGCAACACTTGTGCCGACGCCTACGGTCAGGCTGATGATGTCGCATCGTGCATACTGGCTAGCCGATAAACATGGCGCGTATGTTGGCAGCGGCTTGCAGGATCCAACCGGCAGAGCGGGAACTTTTCTGGGTAATATGCTGGATATCAGTGTAGGCTGGGATCCACAATGGAGTTTCCTGAAACGTGTGAGCTTTGATATCGGCTATAGTCATATCTTTAAAGGGGATTACTTCGATAAAGTGGCGGAAGGCCTATCGGCTGATACCAATTATGGCTATACCATGGCAACCTTTAAGTTCTAGTTTTCAATCTTCAAGCATAGATATAATGACTTTCGTTGGAGGGCGTATTTACGAATTGTAGTAATGAAGAGGTGGGTGAATTCCACGTGGGAATCAAAACAATGAATAAGAATCAGACAACTACTGGTTTAAGTCATGCACAAGCAGCCATGCTGTTAAAGCGCTATGGACCCAATGAGATTAAACCCGCCAAGCCGCATATCCTGCTACAATTTCTAGCACACTTCAACAATCCGCTCGTCTTAATACTGTTTATCGCTATCAGTATTTCTGCACTAACCGGTGATGCAATCAGTGCCTTCATCATTGGCATCATCATTGTAATGAGCGTATCGCTCGATTTTGTTCAGGAGTACCGCGCCGATCAGTCGGTAGCAAAGCTGGTTGCGCAAGTTGCCATAACTGCGACAGTACTGCGCGGTAGCGAACGCTGCGAAATTCCGGTAGCTCAATTAGTGCCGGGGGATGTCATTTTGTTGTCTGCAGGCGATTGGGTTCCGGCGGATGCGCAATTGCTGGAAGCAAAAGATTTGTTTGTCAATCAGTCGCAATTGAGCGGTGAGCCGTATCCGATTGAGAAACAGAGCGATGCAACGGCGAGCATCGACGGTTGGGATGTGGATGCAAAAGCCGCGGTATTCATGGGCAGCACTGTGATTAGCGGCTTAGCCCGTGCACGAATTATCCGAACAGGTCATGACACGGCTTTGGGGCAAATTGCCGCCAATCTGGAAAAGAAATCCCCACCCACTGCTTTTGAATTGGGCATACACCAATTCGGCGTGTTGATTATGCGTTTTACGTTCTTATTGGTACTGTTTACATTGCTGGTCAATGTCGTTTTGCACCGCCCCCTGCTTGAAGCTTTTCTGTTCGCAGTGGCGTTAGCTGTTGGTTTGATGCCCGAGCTGTTGCCCATGATGATATCGGTTACGTTGGCACGTGGAGCGGTACGCATGGCGGCGCTGAAAGTCATCGTGAAACGGCCGTCGGCGATCCAGGATATGGGTGCAATGGATATTCTTTGCACCGACAAAACTGGAACACTGACCGAAGCAAAAATCCATCTGGAACGTCATGTCAATGCATTAGGTCAAGAGACCGAGCGGGTGTTGCAGCTTGCGTATTTAAACAGCTATTTTGAGAGCGGCCTCAAAAGTCCTTTGGATGACGCTATCTTGCAGCACCAGGAAGTCGTTGTCAGCGGTTGGCGGAAAATTGACGAGGTGCCCTTCGATTTCGAGCGCCGGCGTGTATCAGTGCTGGTCGAAAACGAGAAGATGCGCCTGCTGGCGGTCAAAGGCGCGCCCGAAGACATCCTCAATCTTTGCACGCATTATGAAGATGCAACAGGTGCCATCGTGTTGTTGGAGGAAGCGGCGCGCTTATCGATTAATCAGTTGCTCGATGCGCTGGGTAGCGAAGGTTTCCGGGTATTAGGCATAGCTTGGCGCGAGGTGGCGCGGGATCATCCGCATGCAGTGGTGACCGATGAAAGTGAGTTAATTTTTGCCGGTTTTGCGGCGTTTCTGGATCCGCCAAAAATGAGTTCCGGAGCGGCATTGGCAGCATTGCAAGCAAGTGGTGTGCAGGTAAAAATCTTGACCGGCGATAATGAATGGGTGACGCGCCATGTTTGCAATGAGTTGAAGCTACCGATTAGTGGTGTACTGACAGGAAAAGAAATCGAAGCCATGCACGACGATGCCCTGCGTGCTCGCGTGGAAGAAGTGAACCTGTTTTGCCGCGTCAATCCGGCACAAAAGAATCGCATCCTGCTGGCACTCAAGGCGCGCAAGCATGTAGTGGGTTATTTGGGCGATGGCATTAATGATGCGCCTGCTTTGCATACCGCTGATGTCGGCATTTCGGTCGATGGTGCTGTAGACGTGGCCAAGCAGGCGGCGGCCATGATCATGCTGGAACACGACCTCAAGGTATTGCATGCGGGCGTAATAGAAGGCCGCCGCACCTTCGGGAACGTCATGAAATACATCATGATGGCCACCAGTTCTAATTTTGGCAATATGTTCAGCATGGCTGCCTCGACGTTGTTTCTACCCTTTTTGCCATTATTGCCGCTGCAAATCTTGCTGAATAATTTACTCTATGACCTTTCCGAAATCACATTGCCGTTGGATAATGTCGATCAGGAAGATCTCGCTAAACCCAGCCATTGGGATGTTAATTTCATCCGCAACTTCATGATGACAATCGGGCCGGTAAGCTCTTTGTTTGATTTTCTAACTTTTTATTTGTTGATCGCGGTATTCGATGCCAATGAAACCTTGTTTCGCACCGGCTGGTTCGTGGAATCGATTGCCACCCAAGTACTGGTTATTTTCATTATCCGAACGCGCCGCAATCCTTTTGCTAGCCATCCCAATCGCTGGCTTACACTTTCCTCGCTGAGTATTGTCGCAATCGCAATGCTACTTCCTTTTAGTCCTTTTGCGCATTATCTCGGTTTCACGCCGTTGCAACCACTATTTTTTGGTTTATTAGTCGGATTAATCATCGCGTACTTGATTACAGTAGAATATTGCAAGCAATGGTTTTACAAGCGAATCGCGTTTGATCGGAAGCAGCGCTATGACGAATGAGTTGCGAGTGGTGCAAGAAATTATTTCTAAAGGCTAGGAATTGCTTTATTTTTAGTTTAATTGTCTAACGAGTATGGGCTTTGGAGAGATAACTCCGGTGTCTGATTCTGCTCGCTCGGTGGTTATCATAGAACAAAAAGCAGCTATTCAAGCCCTATTTGGTACCGCTCAGCTCAACAATCTCGATCCCGCCGCATGGCTCAAAAACATGCTCACCAAACTCCCTGCGTGACCTAATAGCCACATTGATGAGTTGCTGTTGTTAACGCCGGAATTTATTAAATCACTAAAATTGATTCAATAACAGGTGGCGGCGCTGAACGCTTACATTTGAGCCGATAGGTTGAGACAAAGACCATGTACATAAACTTTGTACGGCGCATCCGAAAATTGCACCGGGTCAGATTGTTAGGGTGTTCACGAGTATAACCGCACGAGAGTTGTTTAAGAGGAAGCCGGATTTGAAACGAGATCTATGGGGCGGTGAGTTAGGAACGGATGATTATTATGTTGCAACTGTAGGGGAAAGAGCGGATTGGGGTGTAGTTGAGTAGTATGTAAAGAATTAAGGCAAACCAAAAGAAGAGCTGCGTCACAGCTTGAGCTTTTCTAATCCTCCATGGTCTTGCCATGAGGTTGTTTATTATTGCAGACCTGCAATACAGCGCAAACGATGCTGATTGTTGAGAACCAAACAAAAAACGAATGGAGCCATCGGGTCCAGCGACCGGCTTGGCGTCGGTGGGATTGGTTGCCTGCCATTTCTTCGCCAGTTCAATTATCGCATTACTGTCATAGCCGCCCCGCCAGCAAATACAAATAATCCCCAAGCCCTTCAATCAGGCGACTAGCCTGCGTGCAATCCGCTGTGGTACGTTGAGGCGGGGTCATTCATTAAACTGCTCGGTTTTTGTGAAGCATTACAGCAAGTCCCGGATTACTGTCCAGAGATAAAGCAGATTTCACCTTCGATTTTGGCCTGGAAGGTTGCTCCACCGTCAGTTGTCTGGCCATTGATGAAGAGAACACCTGTCGCTCCTGCAAAATCTCCTTCGCTGGCATTTGGCTCAATTCGAGCGATTTCAGTGAACAGCCCCCTCACAGTATCGTAGATTGCAACGTTACTGGTCGCCAAGACTCCTCTGTGGGTCGTGACAGAAAAATTATCTATGTAAGAAAAAGTGTTCGGGTCTGGCGTTGCAACTAGGCTACTGCTGAAAATGGCTTTTGTTGTCCCGTTGAGTTTTCCCCCTTGCGTAATTGTTCCGCTCGTCGTGCCGTCGAAGTTATTGACAACGCTTAGATTGCCTTTCAAGTTCTTGCAATTGCCGTTCGCCAATGCTAATTGAGGCAATGAAAACAAACCGACGGTCACTGTTACCATTGCGAGCATCACCAATGTCTTGATCCTTCCGTTCATAATCTTTCTCCCTCTTTTCAGAGTTCAGTTTAACACCCCGCGCTCCTGGGGTCGTTAGAAAAAATAAACACACTTTCTCGTCAGAGACGAATGTACTGGAAAGCTGATGGAACGTCAAACACGCTGAAAAATGATTGTTGCACTCACAGATAAAAACTAGCAAAGAGCACAATAAGCAGCAACTGAAATATGAATAAATCCGTACTTAGTTTTATCTGACTTAGTGAACCATATTTTTCTGAGAGTTGCATTGAATCTCCTACTTTCTCAGGTTTTCAGCCGAAGTGGTGCCTGAAATATGAGCAGAAGTTTGAGGCAAATACGATTATTGATGCAGATCATGTCATTGATACCGTGAATGCGACAGATATCGCGAGCCTTCTCTGTCATCATCGTTCCTTTTTCATTAGGGTAACGATGAATCAAAACAAATTCTTAAGCAATCAAGCTGTTTTGTCCAACTTATACTAATAGGATGCAACAAAAACACGCAGTACCGCATATTTCGGCGGCATGCTTATGCACATATGGATAACGGGCTGTATAAAAACCTGCTTCCAGCAAATAATAACCAATAAAAACAACGAGTCTATAATTAATAAAAAGGCTTTTGCAAAGGTCTCGATTCATTTATTTACTTTGACAAAATAAATTATAAGAATATGATTGATTGCTTTAAGAGTGCCAATAAAATCTTTAATTAAACCGGGTACTTTAGAAGGTAGAAGGCAAATTTATAATATCTTGACGAGGTGACGATGAATGCAAATCAAATAAAACGATGTAAACCGAATACACATTAGAATTTGAGCAGGATGCTGGTAATGGTGATGGATTTGTTCTCTCGTCAAATTGTCGGTTGGGTCGTTGCTGATCGCATGAGGACATCACTGTGTGCTAGCGCGTTACAAATAAGCCCTCTGGCAAAAGAACAGGGAGTGGATTACTCCATCACTCGCCTTTATTTAAAATATGAATGCATTTTCTGGAGAAAGACTGCTTAATAAATTGTCTGGTTTTTGCGAAGCAGCAATACATTACCTCACGATTCAACCTATCTTGATAGTTTAACAAATCTTGGAGTCGAATTATGAAATACAAAGCACTGGGTAAAATTATTGCAATTGGTCTGATGGTACTCCCAACAATTTTATTTGCCGGTTTAATTCACAATGAGACTAAGGTCTGGCCTATAAGCAAAGATGGAATTACAAGAATCTCCGTTTGTTGGATGCAGCTTGGATTCGATACTGAACGTAATGTTATTCTAAACGCGATAAGAGGAACATGGCAAAGAGTCGCAAAGATTAATTTCATTGATAAAGGTGACTGTGCAAGTATAACAACTCCAAAGATTTCTGTTTCCATTATTAGATCTTCAGCAGGCTCAAATGCACAGGCAATTGGGACCGGTTTAAATACTAGTGTGTCGTTTTCGGTACCGGTTGAGCTGGAGTTTGACCGCCTTCGATACCTTGCAGTGCACGAGTTCGGGCACGCATTGGGTTTTCAACATGAGCAGGATAGTCCGCTTCGCAACAATCAATGCAGTACCTCCGATGCCTGGGGAAATGTAAGTCAACTTGGCAGCCAAGCAGCATGGGATCCCGATTCAATTATGAATAGTGGCTGCAATATATATGCAAATTCAATAGGATATCTAAGCCCAGGAGATGTGGATTCCATAAGAATTCTTTACGGTCGGAGAAAAATTCTCACACATGGCGATTTCGATGGCGGTGGTGCCACTGATTGGGCCACTTGGAATGCTACCACTGGATGGAAGTTCGACATCCTTGCAAATCCCGGTCCAAAGAGATGGGGAGAGCTGGGAGACAAGATTGTTCCAGGGGATTATGACGGTAATGGAAGAACCGATCGTGCCATATGGAGACCCAGAACCGGTGAATGGTGGATAGATATTCCGGGGTTTTCTGCACGAATATGGGGAGTGAATGGCGATGTCCCAGTTCCTGCGGATTATAACGGCGACGGCCTAACAGACCGAGCAATATTTAGACCGAATTCTCGCGGCTGGTGGGTGGATGTTCCTGGGGAAGCGCACGATTTTCGATTTGGAAGCCCTGGTGATATTCCTGTCCCCGCAGATTACGATGGGGATGGCCGTGCAAATATTGCTGTGTGGTCTCCGAGTACTGGAACTTGGCAAATTAATTCGTCAATTAAACCTCCCAATGAATTGCAATTTGTTTTAGGACATGCGGGTTATATTCCAATTCCAGGGGATTACGTCGGAGAAGGACAGGATCGCGCGGCGGTCTTTAATCCTGTAGATGGCTGTTTTAAATTCTCAGTGAGGCCGTTGTATGCACTTGGATCTCCTGGTAGCACCGAAGGAACTTTATGCTTTGCGAATCATCAACCTGGCGATATCCCAGCAAAAGGAAGATTCACTAACCAATTACACGAAGAGCCCGTACTGTTTCGGCCATCAACAGGAACGTACTTTACCCGTACTGGTGCATCTCGTACAACAGGGCCCAATAACTCCATCCCTGCATACTAACAATTTAGATAATGCAGACTCTGTGAAAGGAAGACCGAAAAATTGGTAGTGTCAATAATTCTAATTGGCCCTTTTGAAAAGCGAGAGTTCTTAATCTTTGACAATTAACTGTCGCTCAAGAACAAATCAGAAATTCAGCTTCAGCAGAGTAGGCGGGCTGTTACCATTTATTTCAGAAATATTGTAGGTCAGTCAACTACCAACCCAAGCTCTAGGCTGAAGCGATAATTAAATTTTTCTACAATTCACCAATAAGTCAAAGATGTTTAATACGCGATCTCGACATTTTCCGGCTTGAACTGTGCGTGCAATGATTGCAGTAGGTCGTCGTGCAGGTATACGCGCCAGTCATTTCCCAATTCGAGTTCGCTGCTCGCATGTTCATTGTGATAAACGAGCACGGCCTGGCAACTCTGTTCGAGTTCAGTGTTTTTCCGGATTGCATCGCAAAATGGCGCCAGTAGGGCTTTGAGGTGAGAAGCTTCACCAACGGAAGCGCGGTTGCAATGAATGCGGATCTGCTTGGCAAAGCGGGTGCGGATAGCGGCTAAATCATAGAGTTGCTCGGCGGTAATGCGCACTTCGTCATCTTCACTGCCATTATAGTTGCGTGTGCCGACTTTCGCGGTGACGATCAGCAATTGGTCTTCTTTCAACCAATTGCGGTTAGTGTCGAACAGTTCGCTGAAAACCACGACTTCAACCCGCGCTTTGCCATCATCCAAATTGATGACCCCCATTCTGCCACGACGTGTCATTTGCACGCGAATGGAGTGGATGATGCCGGCGAGCAGTTGCGGTTCGCGGCTTGTGGTTAATCGGTCGAGCCGGGTACGGATGAAACGCTTGAGTTCAGGAGCATAGGTATCGAACGGATGGCCGCTGAAGTAATAGCCCAGGCCGATTTTCTCATGGTGCAGTTTTTCCCGGTCTGACCAAGTATTGGTATGAAGTAATTGCGGCTGCATGTGCGGCTGATCATTGGTGTCACCGAATAAACTGGCCTGGCTGGAAGACCAGCTTATCTGTTCGGCTGATTCAATTGCCAAGCCGACAGAAGCCATTAAAACGGCGCGATTGGAATTGATCGTATCGAACGCGCCGACGCGGATTAATGATTCTATTACGCGGCGGTTGACAATGCGTCGGTCAACGCGATTGCAGAAATCGAACAAATCGCTGAACGGACCGGCTTGTTCGCGCACGGCGATGATGGCATTCACCGCTGATTCGCCGCTACCTTTCACTGCGCCCAAGCCAAAACGGATGGTTTTGCCATCAATCGGGACGAAGCGGTAAGCGGATAGATTGATGTCCGGAGGCAGAATCGTCAAGCCATTGGCGATACTGTCTTCGACAAAAACATGCACTTTATCCGTGTCGTCCATATCGGCGGACAAACACGCAGCCATGAATTCGGCCGGGTAGTGCGCTTTTAAATACGCGGTTTGGAACGCAATCAGCGCATAAGCCGCAGCGTGGGATTTGTTAAAACCGTAGCCTGCGAATTTTTCCATCAAGCCGAACAGCTCGGTGGCTTGGTCCTCGTTCAAGCCATTATTGACCGCGCCGCTAACAAAAATATCGCGTTGCTGCGCCATCTCTTCGACTTTCTTCTTGCCCATCGCACGGCGCAGCAAATCCGCACTACCCAGACTGTAGCCACCGATTACCTGCGCAATCTGCATCACTTGTTCCTGGTAAATCATAATGCCGTATGTCGGACCTAAAATTGGCTCAAGCCGTGGGTCGAGGTATTCAATTTTTTTCTTGCCGTGTTTGCGATCGATAAATTCCGGGATCAGATCCATCGGGCCGGGGCGATACAACGCTACTAACGCGATAATGTCTTCGAAGCGGTCGGGTTTGGCTTTTTGCAACAAATCGATCATGCCGCGCGATTCAAACTGGAAAATGCCGACTGCATTGCCTTTACGCATCAATGCATAAGTCAATTCGTCATCGAGCGGTAAGGTTTCGAGTGAAAATGGCCGAGTTGCGGATAACTCGGGATGTTGGTGTAACTGGCGGATATAGCTGACGGCACGATCCAGGATCGTCAAAGTGCGCAATCCCAGAAAATCAAATTTCACCAAGCCGATTTTTTCCACATCATCCTTATCCAGTTGACTGACGACAGAATCCGCCGATTCAGTGCAATAGATCGGGCAGAAATCGGTGATTTCGCTGGAAGCGATCAGTACCCCACCTGCGTGCATGCCGATATTTCGCGTGATACCTTCGAGGCTTTCCGCCAGTTCCAGCAGATTGCGCACATCTTCTTCCGCTTCGGCGCGCTGGTTCAGTTGCGGTTCGAGCTGGCGCGCTTTTTTGAGCGTCATGCCCAGCTCAAACGGCACCAGTTTGGCGAGCTGGTCGACGAAGTTATACGGCAAATCCATTACCCGGCCAATATCGCGGATCACGGCCTTAGCTGCCATTGTGCCAAAAGTGGCGATTTGCGACACTTTTCCTGTGCCATAGCGCTGCTTGACATATTCGATCACAAGTTCGCGGCGATCCTGGCAGAAATCGATGTCAAAGTCCGGCATCGAGATACGTTCAGGGTTGAGAAAACGCTCAAACAGTAAATCGTAGCGTAGCGGATCCAGATCGGTGATTCCCAAAGAATACGCTACTAACGAGCCGGCGCCGGAACCGCGCCCTGGCCCAACCGGTACATTATTGTGTTTGGCCCAATTGATGAAATCAGCGACGATGAGGAAATAGCCGGCAAATCCCATCTGGATGATGGTATTCACTTCAAATTCAAGCCGTGCCTGGTATTTTTGCATGTTATTTGTGCGTACTTGTGCCTCGGGGAACAGGCTGAGCATGCGTTGTTTAAGGCCCGCAGCAGCTTGGTCACGCAAATATTGCTCCAGGCTTTCGTTATTAGGCGTGGGGAATAGGGGTAGTCGGTTTATGCCAAGTTCCAATCTTAAATTGCAGCGTTTGGCAATTTCCAAGGTATTAGTCAACGCACTGGGTATGTCGGCAAATAATTGCGCCATTTCGGCCTGAGTTTTGAAATATTGCTGCTCGGTAAAGTTTTTAGGACGCCGCTTATCACCCAGAACATAGCCTTCGGCAATGCAAACCCGCGCTTCATGTGCACGGTAATCCTCCGCATTCAGAAATTGTACGGCTTGCGTAGCAACAACCGGCAAATTGAATTTTCTGGCAAGTGCCAACGAGTACTGAACCAAAGCCTCTTCATTAGCATGCCCATCTCTTTGGATCTCTATATAAAACCGCTCGGGAAATAAATCAGCCCACTGTTGGGTTTGAATTTCAGCTTGGCGAAGATTATTTTGTAACATTGAAAAACCGATATCGCCCAAGTGAGCGCCCGATAATGCGATGAGTCCTTGTGTGCCCCATTCGTTGGCTTGTAGCCACGATGCTTTGATTTCGGCTTTACCGCGATGTTGGTTTTCACGGTAAGCGCGCGATAGTAGCCGTGAGAGCAGCAAGTAGCCGTCATGCGATTGGCACAGCAACAGCAAGCGGAAAGGCTTGTCACGATCGGATTCGTTGGTTATCCACACATCGCAGCCAAGGATCGGTTTAATGCCGCCCTTATTGGCGGTTTGGTAAAATTTTACCAGGCCAAATACATTGGCAAGGTCAGTTAATGCCAGTGCCGGCATATGATCGGTCACAGCTTTTGCAACCGCATCGGAAACGCGGATAGTACCATCCACAATGGAATATTCGCTGTGCAGCCGTAAATGAATAAAAGCAGGGTTGGTTGGCATGGTGGTACAATTCAATTTTGCGGAAAAGCCGTTATCGATTCTTAAGCGCTTATTTTACATTATGTTGAAATCACCAGAACTTTTACTTCCCGCCGGCTCGTTAGAGAAAATGCGTATTGCCTATGCATTCGGCGCCGATGCAGTATATGCGGGGCAACCGCGCTATTCGATGCGGGCACGCAATAATGAATTTGCTTTGGAGCAACTCAAAACCGGAATTGCGGAAGCGCACGCACTAGGGAAAAAATTTTTGGTAGCGAGCAATATCATGCCGCATAACGCCAAAGTCAAAACTTATTTGGCGGATATGGAACCGGTTATTGCCATGAAACCCGATGCACTGATCATGGCCGATCCTGGATTGATCATGATGGTGCGTGAACAATGGCCGGAAGTGCCGATTCATTTGTCGGTGCAGGCGAACACCGTAAATTATATGGGTGTTAAGTTTTGGCAAAAAATCGGATTGACGCGGGTGATCTTGTCACGTGAATTATCGCTCGATGAAGTGGGGCAAATCCGTGATCAGTGTCCGGACATGGAATTGGAAGTTTTTGTGCACGGCGCATTGTGTATTGCTTATTCCGGACGCTGTCTGCTATCGGGATATTTTAACCATCGTGATCCGAACCAAGGCACGTGCACCAATTCGTGCCGCTGGGATTATAAGGTTAAATCCGCCGAGGAGAATGCAAGCGGTGATATCCAGGAAAGTGGAAAAATCGATTTTGATTTTAGCCAGGCGTTGCAACAATCGGAACAAGCAGGTATGGCAGGTGGTTGTGGTTCGATAGTACGGCATCCGGCCGCTGACCAGGTATACCTGATTGAAGAAAAAGAACGTCCCGGTCAATTGATGCCGATCATGGAAGACGAGCACGGTACGTACATCATGAATTCAAAGGATTTGCGCGCGGTTGAGCATATCGAACGGTTGGTTAAAATCGGTGTAGATTCCCTGAAAATCGAAGGGCGTACCAAGTCTTTATATTATGTGGCGCGCACCGCCCAGGTTTACCGCAAAGCAATCGATGATGCCGTCGCCAATAAGCCGTTTGATCCCAGTTTGCTGGGCGAACTGGAAGGTCTCGCCAATCGCGGTTATACCAGCGGTTTTTATCAACGCCATAGCACGCATGAAACACAAAATTATCTGCGTGGCCACTCAGAATCCAATCGCAGCCAATATGTCGGCGATGTGACCGGTTTTGATGATGCCAGTGGCATGGCGGAAATATTGGTGAAGAACCGCTTTCAAGTGGGCGATCGCCTGGAAATCATTCATCCGGATGGCAATCAAGTGTTTGAATTATCAAAAATGTTAGATGCCAAGGGACAATCTGTTACGATCGCACCCGGTAGTGGCCATCGCGTTAAAATCCCGCTCAGTGGAAAGATTGAACACGCATTTGTTGCCAGATTTTTTTGAGAAACCTCATTTTAGGTTGTAACGGATCCATCAAATCATAAACGAAAAATTATTGTGCGGTATTTTTGTGCGTAAGATAATCAATAACTAAGGTAAAGTTCCTAGTTGAATCGATACTGATCATAAATAATAAGTTTGAATAAAGGAGGATTAATGTTTAAAAAAATTATACTTACATTCTTATTGCTTTGGAGTGCAGCCATTCAGGCAATAGATGTTGATTTTTCAAAATCTTTTGTAGTTCCTGAAACATCGGGAAACAATAGGTTAACTATCGGTGGTATTGATGCCATAGGTAGTACATATAAAGTTGATTTTAATTTGCGTGAAGACTTAACGTTAGCCATCATTGGCGCTCAAGAGCAGCTTAGTGTCAGTGAGCAATTAGAACAGAAACTAAGAAATACAACGTGGAAAGGAACTTACGTAATAAACAATATTACATTCCAAACAGAATTAAAACTCATTGTTGTTCAGGATGGTTATGTAGGTGGGGAAATTACTCACACAAGCACATCAGACGGTCATCTTATTTCAAGAGTCACTGGTGATATTGTTACGCAATTTAAAATTGGTAACGATTTCATTGATGAGGATAGAATTGATCCAGAAGTACTCGCAAATTTATCACCAGATACAGAGAATCGTCAGCTCATTAGAATCAAGCGCATGAGAGCGCTGGAATTCAGTGTAAGCGGTACTAATGCTCTTTTGGGATGGAGTGCAAATCGGGAGTATCGATTAATCTTGGAAGATAATGTGTTATCAGGGATAGTTGGTATTCCTAATGACCTTTATGGCAAAAATGATGCTACGACAGATAATGGGTCAGTTTCGCTAGTTAAGCAATAATTAGTATGCTTCTAAACTATTTTCAGTGTAAGAAATTTCAGGGCTGCTGCTTATAGAGTAGTCGATTGAAATAAGCGGAGAGTGTTTCATAAGGAGTATGGCATTATTCAAACTTTTATGAAGTTTGACGGTACTGTAGAAGTTAATGAAACGGACAAGTCGAATGCGGTAATAAGCGTTGTTTTTAAATTAAATTTGGCTATATGCCACATATTCATTAGAGTGCGAATGCTCCGTTCAGCTTTACCGTTGATTCTCGAGGTTCATTGACGGATTATTCTTTCAACCAGAAGAGCCGCTTGGTATTGAAGTGGATGAGTTCACCTGGGTAAGACTTGTTATAGCGTTTTGCTTCACGCTTGAGGCGTTCTTGGATTGTTTGCTCGATCTTGGCTAAACGCTTAAGGCCGTACTGTAGTGCTTTAAAGCGCTGATTGGCGCTATTACGCGGGGTAAATTCCTAAGGTTTGGCGCGCTCCAGTTCTGTATAAATCGTTGATCGGCTGACTCTGAAGCGTTCTGCCAATGTGTTATTTTTATAGCCGGGTTTTGATAGAACGGCCATATTTCCGGGCGATCCAATAAAGTCAAGCGTGTGCATTTATGCATGTTCATTTACAATGTTTTCCTGAATATCGTAAATAATGCTAGAAATTCTTACAGCTATCTTTTAAATACACAATTGTTAATTTTTCTGAGAAGAGATTAACGAAGGATCCGGTTTCATTTGCTCGCACTAGCACATTGATGATAGAAGAAGCTCAATATTCGTTTGGGCAACCAAGTTAATTTCCCTGGAAATGGCCCTTGCATGAATCCGGCATGACCGCCCTCATTTGGAAATTCCAGTGTCACGGCAGATGATACCTCCTGCGGTGTCGGCAATACCGATGCAGGCATGAATGGATCATTGCGGGCATTGATCACCAGCGTAGGTACCTTGATATGGCCCAGCCATTGTTTGCTGCTGGATAGCTGCCAGTATTCATCGGTGTTGCGGAACCCATGCAG
This sequence comes from Nitrosomonas sp., assembly GCA_024281995.1. Taxonomy (GTDB): domain Bacteria; phylum Pseudomonadota; class Gammaproteobacteria; order Burkholderiales; family Nitrosomonadaceae; genus Nitrosomonas. Next base: position 8,003 of record JAMWZW010000009.1, on the reverse strand, counting down.
CGGGGCGGTAACCAGGTTATCAAAATCATAGATCGATTTACATTTTTTGAGAGATTTGGCATCAAACAAGCCGGGGAATTGTTCCAACTTATCGAGTGCTTTGTATTTAAGGGTGCCTAGGAAATGTCGTGTATACACTTGGTTAAAGCCGATATCCAATGCCGATCCGGCTGCAGCAAGATCAAGCGGGACGGAAATCGTGGCGGCACCAGCCACCAGTTTGTTCGCCTGTTCTCTTTTTTCTCCCAGCCATTTTAGAAGTGCATTGCCACCCAGCGACACGCCAATGACATAGATAGGTTGTGTTACACTTGACAATCGGTTCTGATTGACGATGCGATGCAGCATCCAGTCAATTTCAGTGGAATCTCCAGCATGATAGGCGCGCGACAGCCGATTCGGTATTCCTGAGCAACCACGGAAGTGGATGACGGCGCTGCGCCAATGGTATTTTCTCAAATTGTTCATCATGCTAAGAATATAATGACTGGATGATCCGCCTTCCAAGCCATGAAAAAATACAATCAAGGGTGAATGTGCCGTACCATCCATCCAATCCACATCAACAAAGTCCCCATCTTCCAATTCCCAACGCTCACGCCGGTAGTTAAAAAGCGGCTTCGGTTTTTTCAAATAAGGGTAAAGCGTCTGCAGATTCCCTCCTGGCAGCCACGATGGTGCGGTATAAGGTTTTGTATAGATTGGAATAATATAATTTAATGAGGCTGACATATTTTCTCTTGCTTGAATTGTTAGTGAGTATTTTAAAATCAATTGTGCGTAAATCGCTACAGAATTTGCAGCAAAACAGGGTATAAAGAAGATTTTTGCGATTATTCAAGATAGGGAGTTTTTTCATGGGACTGTCACGTCTATCCATGTATTTATTGTCGTGTTTGCTTTATTTACTATCCGCTTGTCAAAATGACAGCTTAACGTCAGTTACTAAGCAAGTGCCTCAACCCGCTACTTTACCTGCTCCCGTTGAAAGGCCGATCTCCTATACAAAAGAAATCCGTCCAATTATTGAAGCTAAGTGCCTGTCGTGTCACAGTTGTTTCGATGCACCTTGTCAGCTCAAGATGGAAAATAATGAAGGGTTGCTGCGCGGTGCTTTTCCTAAATCGATTTACGGAGAAGCGCGTACCGAAGCTATGCAACCCACCCGGTTGGGTATAGACGAATCGACGGTTTCCGGGTGGCGTGAACGCGGTTTTTACTCTGTACTGCAATCCGCTGATAAACAGCTACAACCGCTGGTAGCGGAGATGGTGTCGCTGGGGAAACAGTTTCCTTTCCCACCCAATAGCAAATTGCCGGATTCACTTGAACTGGGCATTACACGAAAAAATCAATGCGTTTCAACTGAAGAGTTTGCTGCTTATGCGCGTGATAATCCACATGGCGGCATGCCGTTTGCGACTGCCGGATTGAGCGATGACGAATATGCACTGATGGCCGGTTGGGTTGCTCAAGGTGCTGTGATTCCTGATGAAATTGTTGAACTCACGAGTGGCGAGAAGCAAGCGATCAAACAATGGGAAACACTGCTCAACCGCACTGATAAACGCAGTAAACTGGTGGCACGTTGGTTGTATGAGCATTGGTTTATGGCAACTTTGTACTTCTCTGAACTGGGTGGGGAGCCGCGCTTTTTTGAGCTTTTGCGCTCCTACACGCCATCCGGTAAGGCGATTGAAGCGGTTGCTACCGTCAATCCAAATGACGATCCCAAGCAACCGTTTTTCTACCGCCTTCGTCCGATCACGGGTAAGATCGTGCATAAACGACGTGTTCCTTATGCACTGAATCAAGCCAAGCAGCGGCGAATCAACGCGCTATTTTTTAATAAACGCTGGCCGATGGGTGGTTTGCCAGGTTACAGCTATACCGAGCGCGCCAATCCATTTGTAACTTTTGCCGATATTCCGGCTTATGCGCGCTATCAGTTCATGTTGGATGATGCGGAATACTTTGTGCGCGCCTTTATCCACGGCCCAGTTTGCCGCGGTCAGATCGCGACCGATGTGATACGGGATCATTTTTGGACATTATTTCAGGATCCGAAATCGGATCTTTTTGTGATTAATGATACTTATCGGCGTAAAGTCATTCCTTTGCTGGGTATGCCAGGACAAGATGATAATCTGCTCGCAATGGGCGAGAACTGGTTGCACTACCTAAAACGCCATAATGATTATCAAGTATTGCGCCAAGATCAATATACCTTGCAGCAACCGGATGGCGCTTCGCTAAATCACGTGTGGAATGGCAATGGTAAAAATAAAAATGCACTGTTGACTGTTTTCCGTCATCACAATAGTGCTTCGGTGGTTGCAGGATTGGCCGGAGATATTCCGAAAACGCTATGGCTGATGGATTTTCCGCTGCTTGAACGCACTTACTACGAACTGGTGGTTAATTTTGATGTATTTGGCAATGTTGCGCATCAATTATTGACCCGTCTTTATTTCGATTTGATACGCAATGGTTCGGAACATAACTTGCTACGCTTGATGCCTGCAGGCCAGCGGAAAGCCATTCTGCATGATTGGTATCAAGACCTGGGGCAGATAAAATTCGGTATTGTTTATGAAGAAATCGACGACGAATCGGCATCGCAAGAGCATTTCACTACTGAAAATCCGTGGCAAGAGCTTAGCGAACGAATTCTAAATCGTTTCCAAGGCGTAAATGCCATGCCGTCTGATCCGCTCAACCGTTGCCAATCGACCAGTTGCAGCCGTTCTGGTCAACCTCAATGGGTACAACATGCCGACAATGCTTTGTCAACGCTGGCAATACGTACTGCGGCTGAGTCGCCTGGAATTTTGCAGTTACCCGAAGTTACATTCATTCGTGTCACGCGTAAGAATGGCGAACGCACGGTTTATACATTATTGAGAAATCGCGCGCACAGCAATGTTGCGTTTATATTAGGTGAAGAATTGCGCTATCAGCCCAAGCGAGATCGTCTTACTCTATACCCTGGTATTACCGGTAGTTATCCCAATTTCATTTTTGACGTGCCAGTATCGCAAATTGAAGAATTCGTATCATTACTGGGAAATGCTCAGAAACAGAGGCAGTTTGAGAAACTTGTGGAAACGTGGGGCGTGCGGCGAACTCACCCGCAATTCTGGGAAATTTTGCATGACATCACGGCATGGCAACAAGAACACCAACCTTTGATAGCAGGCATTTTTGATGTGCATCGCTATGAGAATTTTTAGTGCAGAGTTGGAAAATCGATAAATAACCGTCAACTGCAGTTTGGTTGCGTGTTGCATAGTTTACAATTCGACATCCTGCATCTTAGCAAGTGTTAATTTCTAATCCCTATAATTTTTCAGTTTAAATAACGATGAAAGCAAAAAAGCCGATCAAGTCAATAAAGAAAAAGACACCCGCAACGAAGACTGAGTCAGTGTCTCGCGTACCGGAGGCTGTCACGGCAGTGACGGCAGTTACGGTTAAGTTGCAAAAGTATCTGGCACAAAAAGGGCTAGGTTCGCGGCGTGAAATGGAAACTTTGATCGCCGCTGGAGAAGTGAGTGTGAATGGCAAGATTGCCGGAATCGGTGATCGGGTTGGCGCAGAGGATGTCGTGCGCATTGGCAAACGCGTGATTCGTTCAAATCCACGGGAAAGCTTGCCTAAAGTTTTACTTTATCACAAGCCCGAAGGTGAAATTGTCAGTCGTCAGGACCCGGAAGGCCGTCCTTCAGTGTTCGACAGACTGCCCTATCTGCGATCTTCCAAATGGATTGCTATCGGGCGGCTTGATTTTAACACCAGCGGCCTACTCATTTTTACCACCGATGGCACATTGGCGAACCGTTTGATGCATCCGCGTTTCGAAGTGGAGCGTGAATATGCTGTGCGGATACTAGGGGAACTAAGCGAAGAACAGATGAAGCAGCTCACGACCGGCGTAACATTGGATGATGGTCAGGCAGCGTTTACCTACTTGGCCGAACAAGGAGGCGAAGGCGCTAATCACTGGTACCGCATCATCTTGAAAGAAGGCAAGAATCGCGAAGTACGACGCATGTTCGAAGCAATCGGCATCACGGTAAGCCGCTTGATGCGCGTGCGTTTTGGCCCAATCAATTTGCCGCCACGAATCAAGCGCGGACAATGGCTGGAATTGAATGAAAAGGAAACGCGGCGGCTGTTGAGTTTGCTCGAGTAATTTGCTTTTTTCTTTCTCCGGCAGGGCAATTTGTTAACTATGAGCGTTGGTATTACATGTAAAGAATGTATGTGTTGGAGTTGAAAAATTCCTATGAGCTTTGTTTTAATTTGACAAGACATGCTTTCATGAATAACTGACCAAACGGCGTAATCTCAATCTTGCCTCGTTCAAATCCTAAAGTGTGTGTTTCTTCATTGAAGGGGTACAGTTTGTATGCCGGCTTGTAGAAGGCCTCCAAGCTTTCATATAATCCTTCGCTTATAATGTAGATATCTCGTCTAATTTGTATTAATCCGAGTCCTTCAAAATTGCTGAGGTAGGCGATTGCATTGTGTGGAAACGACATCTTGCATTCATTCTCAATTGCAGTAAGAAGATCGCCAAGTAAGTTCCATTCGTTGACACCATTTTTGAAAAGTTTTGCTGTAATAAATGGCAATGCACCTCGCTTGTAAAGTTCCTGAAGATAAATAGCCTCATCAGGGCAGAGATTGTTTATCACATTTACAAAGCTAGGGTGAGCAAATTGTGAGATATCGATTGTTGATGCTTTCGCAAGTAAATTCACGTACAGATTGCTTAACTCTTCATCAGTAACATAGGAAAGTTTTTCCATAATCGGTACGCCAATTTCTGGTGAGATGGAAACAATTTTTTCTTCTGGCGTATCTTCGATTTGAATTCGGTATTTTTCGAGATTCTGTTCAAGTGCCATACGCGCTTTCTCGTTTGCCAAAGCAACTGGCCACAAAGCCGTATTGCCAAAACCAATAACAGTTTCAAGGGCCTTACCTACTTGTTTTACTCCAGGCTTTAGGAGGTCGCCATAGATTTCAGAAAGTGGTGCTGGCTTTTACTGCTTCGCGAAATAGTTCAAGCCATTCATTCAAGATCAGAATCTCGTAAAAGGTAAGCTAAAATTAAATTTTCGAAATGATGCCATATAGACTACATCAAAAGTAATTTCTATCATGGATTGAATGTATAACCTTTCTTCATTTCTTTAATATGATGCGGGTTTAGGTTTTATCATATTGATTTTATTTAATCCGAGATTCTAATTTTTAATAAATTCTGATTACTGCAGCAACTGACCCTTCTGCAACAAAAACACAAACTCATTTCCGGCACTAGTTTCCAGCCAGGTAAATGGTAATAGGGGGAAGGCTTGTTCCAGTGCCGCCCGGTTATGGCCGATTTCAACCACCAGGATGCCGTCGTCGGTTAAGTATTGCGCGGCTTGTTGCAGGATTTGCCGGGTTGCGTCGAGTCCGTCTGTGCCGCTTGCCAGAGCGTTGGGTGGTTCATGGCGGTATTCTTGCGGCAGGTGCGCCATCGATTCGGCATTGACATACGGCGGATTGCTGATGATGAGGTCGTATTGTTTTCCGGATAAAGCAGCGAACAAATCGGATTGAATCAGATGGATTTTGTTTTCCAGTCCATAATCTTGAACGTTTTTGCGTGCTACTTCCAGTGCCGGTGCGGAAATATCGACCGCATCGATTTGCGCGTTTGTAAAGCTATGCGACATGAGTATGGCCAGACAGGCGGAGCCGGTGCATAAATCCAATGCCGAGGTTACTCTATCCGGATCCAATATCCAGGGAGAGAGCTGTGTCTGTAGCAGTTCTGCGACAAAGGAACGCGGGATGATGACGCGTTCGTCAACATAAAAACGATAATCTCCCAGCCAGGCTTCATGTGTTAGGTATGCTGCCGGTATCCTGTCTTTCACCCGGCGAGCGATGATTTCCAGTACCTGCTGCTGCTCTGCATCAAGCAACCGTGCATCCAGGAAGGGCTCCAATTGATCAAGTGGCAAATGAAGGGTTTTCAGAATAAGATAGGCGGCTTCGTCATAAGCATTGGACGATCCATGGCCAAAGTACAGATTGGCTGAGTTAAACTGCGTAATGGCAAAACGCAACAGATCTCTGATCGTGCGTAGTTGAGATTGGTCATAAGTGATCATTGGTAGTCGGAATGAAGAAATGTGCTTGGAAATTATAAAGTTGGCTAATTATAGAAAATGGTTGTTTGCAAGCATATGATAGTTGTAAATTTCTGGCAAGGCGGCATGGCGATTAATGAATAATAGTATTTTGAACGAAAATAAAGCGACTGTTGATGACGACATCAGCTATATGCGAATTGCGCTGGAATTGGCGCGTCAGGCTCAAGATCATGACGAAGTGCCGGTAGGTGCCGTGATCGTGCAAAATGGCATGATCATCGGGCGGGGATATAATTGCCCAATTCGTTCTGCTGATCCTACCGCGCATGCAGAAGTCGTGGCAATGCGCGACGCCGGTAATCATTTGACTAATTACCGGTTGCTGGGGTGCACGCTTTATGTCACGTTGGAACCCTGCGCTATGTGTATGGGCGCTATGTTTCATGCACGTATTGAACGTTTGGTTTACGCTGCTGCAGATTCCAAAACAGGAGCATGCGGCAGCATTATCGATTTGCCATCACATGCAAAGCTTAATCATCATTTGCAGGTAACGGCCGGAATCATGGCATCGGAAGCTAGTTTGCTGCTTAAGCAATTTTTTGCACAAAGACGTAGGGTAGCCAAATTATTATTATGAAAATAAATATTAGCATTGCGCGCCAACAACTTGACTTGTTCGATGAGAAAGGTCAAATTATCAAGCAGTATTCGATCTCTTCAGCAAAAAAAGGAACTGGGCAGGAGTATGGCAGCTTCTGTACGCCATTGGGGAAACATATCATTCGCGCCAAAATAGGCAGCGGGCAGGCGATGAATACTGTTTTTATCAAGCGACGGCCGACGGGAGAGATTTATAGCACGGAACTGGGTCGGCAATACCCTAATAGGGATTGGATATTGACGCGCATTATGTGGCTATCCGGCTGTGAACCAGGTTTCAATCGATTGGGGTCAGTTGATACAATGCGCCGTTATATTTATATTCATGGCAGTCCGGATAGTGTAGCTATGGGTATACCCGGGTCTATCGGATGTATCCGTATGCGAAATGGCGAATTAATGGAACTGTTTGATTTGATTCCAGCCGGAACTGAGGTTGAGATCACTGCTTAGTTTTGCATTTATTTGCAAATGAGGTGCAAAATACTAACTGTTGTTGTATAAAAATTAATAAGAATGAAATACTTTACTAATCAGGAGAAGATCATGAAACTGCAGTCAATAATGAGGAAACAGAATCTGTTGAATTACTTATTAGCTTTCATTTTATTTATGCCTTACACGCTTATGGCCGAGGAAATTGGTAGTGTTTCAACTGTGTTTAAGATAGTAGGCGCAAATGATAAAATCGTTATTGAAGCATTTGATGATCCTGAAATTCCGGGAGCAACCTGTTATCTAAGTAGAGCAAAAACAGGAGGCGTTAAAGGGATGGTAGGTGTTGCTGAGGATACTTCTGATGCATCAATTGCCTGTCGGCAAATTGGACCAATTACTTTGCCTGAAAAAGTAAGAAACGGCGATCGTGATGGCGAGGAAGTTTTCAAGAAAAGCACATCGTTATTGTTTAAATCGTTACAAGTCGTACGGTTTTATGATCCTAAGCGAAACGTGCTCGTTTATTTATCATATAGTGACCGAATTATTGAGGGTTCACCAAAAAACAGTATTTCCATTATTCCCGTCACGCCATGGCACCGCTAAAAAAGGTACTAGTAGAAAAAGAGGAGAAATAAATTATTTTTATCGATAGTATTTGAAGCGTGCAAATACTATAATGCCGAGTTATTTAATAGCTTATTGCATAGCTTTATATTGATTAATATTATTTTTCATGCAGTTATT
>JAMWZW010000008.1 GCA_024281995.1 Nitrosomonas sp. | reverse complement strand
TCTCTCTCGCAACAGCCTCTTCTCCTCGTCCTCCCCACTTCCCCTTCTAGACTACTTAGTCAAGTTTATACTGTCAAAGATTAGATAATATGCTGTATAAAAAACATCAACTATATAAAACCGCAACGCTGCTCACATCTTTAACATAACAACGAAAAATCTAACAAGATAATTCGCCGAATCTAACTCATTACCTTAATTGCTGCTGATAGACGGCTTTTATAACGTGCCGCTTTATTTTTATGAATAATACCTTTATCGGCAATTGAATCTATCGTCCCTATAGAAGTGTTAAACGCGCTCTGAGCTGCTAACTTATCTCCAGATTCTATTGTTTTTTTTATAGATTTAATAGCAGTACGTAACTTTGACCGCAAACTAACGTTATGATCTCTTCGTTTGACAGCTTGCCTTGCACGCTTCCTCGCTTGGACACTGTTAGCCATAAGATTCCTTAATCTGAAAATAAAAAGGGTTCAATACTACTTTTTTTTATACCTTATTGCAACCCACCTTTAGTCTCTATAAATTCGCATGATGAGACATATGCAAAAACCCTGCTATAAATTGTTAACTCATTGTATTTATTTAAACTCCTATAAGCTCATTGTGGCAAACGCAACAAAGCAGAAAAAAATTTAAACGACTAAACGGCTATAACTCTCTGCTTAACAACTCAATTAGTGTACGAGATACGCCTGTTTGCCAGATAGGTAAATTTAAATCAAATTGATTTTCTAGCTTACAAGTATTTAAACGCGAATTAAATGGCCGTTTTGCAGGCAACGGAAAATCATCGCTAGCAATCGGCAACAAAGCATTCGGATGAAGCTTTAAAGAGAAATCTGTAAGTCTCCACACATGTTCCAGGATAAATTTGGCAAACTCGTATCGAGAGATATATCCTTTGGCCGCCAAGTGGTATACACCAGAAACATCAGACTTATATTTTAATGAATGTAAAATTTCAGCAGTAGTGTCAGCAATTAATTCGGCACCCGTAGGTGAACCCACTTGATCGTTTACTACCGTTAACTTGTCGCGCTGTTGCGCCAAGCGAAGTATTGATTTAATGAAATTGTTTCCACGAACCGCATAAACCCAACTGGTACGGAAGATTAAATATGAACAGCCCGATGCAACGATATTATTCTCCCCCTCCAGTTTGGTCTTCCCATAAACATTTAGCGGATCCGTAGCATCTGTCTCTAGATACGGCTGAATACCGTCACCGTTAAAAACATAATCCGTCGAATAATGTATCAGGCTAGCATTTAGTTGCAGTGCTTCTTGCGCGAGCACGCCGGGAGCTTGTGCGTTTAAAATATTAGCTAGCTCCGATTCACTTTCCGCATTATCCACAGAAGTATAAGCCGCAGCATTAACGATGATATCAGGTGCAATTTTCCGTATCGTTTGCTTAATACCTATCAGATTAGTAAGATCACCGCATAACTCGCTATTGGTCGAACTCACAGCGATCAATTCACCTAGCGGCGCTAAACTTCGCTGCAATTCCCATCCGACTTGACCATTTTTACCGAATAATAAAATTTTCATCGCTATAGCCCCGCATAATTTTTATCTATCCATTCGCGGTAAGCACCCGTTTGAACATCAGCTATCCATTGCTGATTATTTAAATACCAATGAATGGTTTTACGAATACCTGTTTCAAAGGTTTCCATTGGTTTCCAATTTAGCTCACGCTCAATTTTCATCGCGTTAATAGCGTAACGACGATCATGCCCGGGCCGATCTTTTACATAAGTGATTAAATCGTGAAAATTAGAATGCGGATTGAGTTCTTTCAATAAACTACAGATTGTGTACACAATCTCCAGATTTGTTTTCTCATTCCAACCCCCGACATTATAAGTTTCACCTAAGGCACCAGCTTCTAATACACGGCGAAGCGCACTACAATGATCTGCTACATACAACCAATCTCGAATCTGCAAACCATCACCATATATGGGCAAAGATTTACCTTCCAAAGCATTAGCTATCATCAAAGGAATCAACTTTTCCGGAAATTGGAAAGGACCATAATTATTTGAACAATTTGTAGTTAATACAGGCAGACCATAGGTATGGAAATAAGCGCGTACCAGGTGATCGCTTGCAGCTTTACTGGCCGAGTAAGGACTATTGGGTGCATAGCGATGTTTTTCAGTAAATGCAGGTTCGTTCTGAACCAGAGAGCCAAAAACTTCATCGGTTGATACATGAAGAAAACGAAATCTTCGTTTTGCTGCATCTTGCAGATCATCCCAATAATTACGTACAGTCTCTAATAAACGAAAAGTTCCTAAGATATTAGTTTGAATAAAGTCCTCTGGCCCGTGAATTGACCGATCCACATGACTTTCAGCAGCTAGATTTATAATTGCTCGAGGCTGGTATTCGATTAATAGTCTCTTAACTAAAATAATATCCCCAATATCACCGCGCACAAAAATATATCTCGGATCATCAATTAATGAAGACAAATTCTGTAAGTTACCGGCATAGGTTAACTTATCAAGGTTTATGATTTTTTCATCAGATTGCGCTAACCAGTCTAAAATGAAGTTACTTCCAATAAACCCTGCACCGCCTGTAACCAAAATCATTGAATTTCCTCAGAAAATAAATTGATTATGACTCTGACTCTCTTAAAAATCTTCATAATTTCTATAGCTTTTAGTAACTCGTTACAGTACTGTCAAGCAGGATTCCACATCGGTAGCACACCCAATTCGCCTGATTTTACTTGAAATTCACAATCAATACCGATTCCTGGCACCCAAACCAATTTTTCGCCACAAAATAATAATGGCATTGCATCACGCTCCCAGGATGGTATTGAAGCTTCTTGTAAAATTTTTTTTAAACGTCTTCGTGGGCGATTGCAGGCAGGCATAAAACGTTCCCCGCCTTGACGTGAGCGAACGGTAATTATTTGATTCAGTAATTTTCGTTGATTTATACCTTGATTCTCTACTTGCTTAAAACAAATCGTACCATTTAAGTAACGGAGTGTTGAAAATACCCCCCCGTGCCAGATGTATCGACACTGCTCGGAACATTCCAAAAACTTTCTCCGGGGCAAAATATTGACAGCACCTCTAAAGGAACGAATTTCAGTATTACCAAAGCTCATGTGAAATTGATTGTCCGCTGACAATGACAAAAGCTGTTTCAAAATTTCTTCTAACCTCACTGCACTCGGCAAATCCGCATTATGCTGTGTCAAAACATAACGAAACAGATTCTTTGCGCGTGCAAAACTAAGCTTACGTAAACCTTCAATTTGCAATTCGCCGAAAAGCAGACAATTGATACTATCCATTTCAGCTAATTCATCCAGCAACAGCGATGCCTCCGCCAGATGACGGCTGCTACGGGAAAGAGTTTGGACATAATTGGGATAGCGATTTTTAATTAACGGTAGAATCTCATGACGTAAAAAATTTCTATCGAAACTAATACTGTCATTACTCTCATCGTTCATCCATTTTAAGTTATTCTGCCGCGCATAGTACTCAATTGTAGTACGCGAAACTTCTAGCAATGGCCGCAGAATTCTCGGCGCATGAGCGAAAGTTTGTTTTCGTATAACTGGCATCGCGCTGAGTCCTTTGATTCCCGCCCCACGAAGTAATTGCAGTATGAGCGTCTCAGCTTGATCATCCGAATGTTGCGCTAATAGGACATAGTCTGCATGTAGGCAGCTATAGATACGGTAACGCCCATCCCGCGCAATCGCTTCAAGGCTTTTGCCAGACTCTTTTTTGACTTGTATATATGCCACATGAATAGGAATACCCAATACGTAACAAAGATCACAGCAAAACCTACTCCATAAATGGGCATTGCGGCTAATACCATGATTTACATGCACAGCAGATAATTGGAATGGCATTTTTTTAACTAACTTAGCCAGTATGTGTAACAATACAACCGAATCTATGCCGCCACTTAGAGCAATTATTAAATGATTACTTTTTGTAATATATGTAAGTAATACTTTTTCAATATCGTCCACTAAGCTATTCGACTTTGACTTCCTTATATGAACCATGTGCCATCAGCCGTTCTAGACGTTTTTCCAGAAGTACCTCAATAGAATGTTCTTGAAGCTTGCGAAGGGACTCTTTTAGCACAGTTCTTACCGATTGCATAACTGCGCTATAATCACGATGAGCTCCACCAATAGGCTCAGTAATAATACTATCAATCAAGTTCATTGCTTTTAGACGGTCAGCAGTAATACCCATAATTTCAGCAGCCTCGGGCGCCTTATCGGCACTTTTCCACAGAATTGATGCACAACCTTCAGGGGAAATCACAGAATAAGTGGCATATTGCAACATATGCACCACATCTCCAACAGCTACCGCTAAAGCTCCCCCTGACCCCCCTTCTCCAATAATGATGCAAACGATTGGAACTTTTAACTCCGCTAATACATAGAGATTCTTGCCAATGGCTTCGGATTGCCCTCGTTCCTCGGCATCAATACCAGGATATGCTCCTGGTGTGTCAATAAAGGTAATCAGTGGAATAGAAAATTTTTCAGCCAAACGCATCAAACGCAGAGCTTTACGATAACCTTCCGGCTTAGGCATGCCAAAATTACGATAAATTTTTTCGCGTGTGTCTCGCCCTTTCTGATGGCCAATCACCATTATTGTTTGACCATTAAAGCGTGCTAACCCACCGACAATTGCATGATCATCAGCAAAACTCCGGTCACCATGTAATTCTTCAAAATCGGTAAATAGGCGCTCTATATAATCTAATGTATAGGGACGTTGTGGATGACGAGCAACTTGTGAAATTTGCCAAGGAGTTAATTTTGCGTAAACATTCTTTGTGAGCGATTGACTTTTAGCTTGTAAGCGTGCAATTTCAGCGGAAATATCCAATGCAGAATCACCTTGAGCAAACCGCAACTCATCTATTTTTGATTCAAATTCTGCAATATTTTGTTCAAATTCCAGAAAAGTAATTTTCATGTAGACTAAGCTATATTTCTAAAATTGCCATGATACAGGATTTGCAGGGAAATCTGCATGACGGAGTTTATCCAGGTAATCGTAATTCTGATTATTCATCTCAAATTCCGAGTAAACTCATTTTTACAGTTTGTTTTATCCAATACTGCTATAACTCTTAATTAATTTAGCGAGGAATTTCTCATGAAAAGGCGTACTTTTCTCGAAAAAATTACTGTAATCATTGCATTGCCTTTTTTTCCAACAATGTTATTGGCACAATCTAATACAAGTCGCAACGAAAAACGTAATGCAATCAAGTCGATCAACAAGCCTCATGAAGAATGGCGCGAAGTAATATCGCCAGAAGCTTATCAAGTTCTATTTGAAGAACATACAGAAAAACCGGGAAGCAGCGAATTAATTCATGAACGGCGAGAAGGAACTTATATTTGTGCTGCCTGCTATTTGCCACTATTCGAAAGTCAACATAAGTATGAAAGTGGAACTGGATGGCCTAGTTTTACTCAACCAATTCCGGGGCATATCGGCACAAAACGAGATTTTAAACTGATTTTTCTGCGCACGGAATATCACTGTGCACGGTGCGGCGGACATCAAGGGCATGTCTTTAACGACGGGCCGCCACCGCGTGGTGAACGCTGGTGCAATAACGGACTGGCACTAAACTTTGTTCTAAAAACGGATCAACTACCGGCACTCAGGGGATAATCAATGAACACCAGATTTCACCAGCAACCTCAAAGTATTAGTATTCTGTTATTAACCCTAATACTATTGAGTGCTTGTCAGCCAATTAGCTCTGTGAAGGATAAATCAGAAAACAAAGTTGCACAAATAACAAATGAGAATACAGATTATGCAATTTTTGCCGGTGGTTGCTTTTGGTGTACTGAATCAGATTTTGACAAAATACCTGGAGTGATATCAACCATATCCGGTTATATTGGAGGCAAAGTAGAGAATCCAACATATGAACAAGTTAGTACTGGAACAACAGGGCATATTGAAGCAGTAAAAATTTATTTTGATACTACAAAAACCAATTTTTCCGATTTGACCAAGGCGTATTGGTTAACAATTGATCCACTCACGCCTAATCAACAGTTTTGCGATGTGGGTCCACAATATCGAAGTGCAATTTTTTATCGCAATTCTGACCAGAAAAAATTGGCCGAGACTTCAAAAGAGACACTAGAAGCATCGGGTCGATTTAATTATCCTATTGTGACGGAAATTTTACCCGCATCCGAATTTTATCCGGCCGAAGAATATCATCAGGATTATTACATTAAAAATCCACTCCGATATGCGTATTATCGGAAAAGCTGTGGACGGGACAAACGTCTTGAAGAATTGTGGGGAGTTAAACATTAATAAAATTAATACTGCCGTACTTGGAGGAATAACCGCCAAAGATTTTTTACATAACTATTGGCAAAAGCAACCTTTATTAATTAGAAATGCATTCCCTGGTTTCAATGGCTTATTAACATGCGCCGAACTGATGAAGCTTGCATGTAATGAGGACGCTCAATCTCGTCTTGTTATTCAGAAAAATGGTAAATGGCATCTTATGCATGGTCCATTCAATAGCAATGACTTGGCAAAGCTGCCTAAGAGGCATTGGACTCTGCTTGTACAAGACATCAACCATTTTCTGCCATCAGCTTATGACTTGTTATCAAAATTCAAGTTTATTCCACATACTCGCCTTGATGATCTGATGATAAGCTACGCACCAAAAGGTGGAGGAATCGGGCCACATGTCGATTCCTATGATGTGTTTTTATTACAAGGAAGCGGAGCTAAACATTGGCAAATTTCCGCACAACAAGATCATCAACTTGTGCCTGACACTCCACTTAAAATATTAAAAAATTTCCTACCAGAACACGAATGGGAGCTTCAAACAGGCGATATGCTCTATCTACCCCCAAACTATGCGCATCATGGTATTGCACTAGAGGACTGCATGACATATTCGATCGGCTTTCGAGCACCTAGTCATCAAGAATTAATTGTGCAGTTTCTTGTTTACCTAGAAGATAATTTAACTACACAAGGCTGGTATTCGGATCCTGATCTTCCACTGCAAGCACATCCATCAAAAATCAGCGTGGGCATGCAATCACAAGTAAATTCTATTTTAAAAAAAATAAAATGGAATCATTATGACATCGAGAATTTTCTCGGTATTTATCTTTCAGAACCTAAGTCGCATGTTTTCTTTGAAAAACCCATCAAGCCCTTGGCACCTCAAGCATTTCACCAAAAGATTGGCAAAAGCGGTGTCCAACTTAATTTAAAAAGCAGAATAGTAAGTGGCAAGAATAAGTTTTTTATTAATGGCGAGATTTATGAAGTAAATGCCGATGTGTATAAGGTGCTTATTGAGCTCGCTGACAAACGATTTTTTTTACCTTCTCCCAATCTAAATTGGGTAGCAAAAAAAATCCTTTATCAATGGTATGTTAACGGTTATCTCGACAATTAATCTCGAGTTTTTGCTTAAATTGCAACTCTAATTTTGCAGAATTCTTCTAGACAGCAACACTTTATTCTGGTATTAAGAAAATGGCCTTCTTTTCATATGAAGGCTAAAGAGTTTTTTTGCATAATTTATTTTTCGTCAAAATTTTTATAATTTTTGAAGATATAGGAGATAAATATTATGAAATACTCTATATTGATTGCTACCCTTTTAGTAACTTTTTTAATTGGCTGCGGTGACCCTAAACCCGGTCAATATCCACCTAGTTTTATGGATGATCGTGAAAGTGCACCTAAATAGGTAGTGAAATATAAAGCTGTCTGCAACAACCGTCTTTTGATTTTAATTGATGGTTGTTGCTTAAAGTTTATTTCACTCCCACTACTTCACCGTTAGTTCTCTTCTCTTATCATTTTCACAAACGGTTTTTTAATTATTTAACTCAAATTTGTATAATAAAGGCACTTCGATTATGCTATTACACACTTGTAAATAAGAATGGGAGGTTAAATGATTAAATTTTCACTTTTGTCCGTAGCACTTACAATATCTTTAGTTTTAATTGGCTGTGAAGGAAAGAAAAGCTTAGATGGCTACCCAATGGATAAACCGCCTCCATCTGCCTACGCACCAAGAGATTCTGAGCCTACCTTCGATAAAAATAATGAAGAAAAAAGCTCGTCTGAAAAGAATATTGATAACAAATAATTAGTATACGAAAAATCTAAATGAGATAAAGTGCTTACTTATATGACAAAACGCGTAATTTGCTATATTGATTATAAGTAAGTAACTTCATGAAAATAATACACCCCACCGCAAGCGGCAAGGTACTAAATGAAATGCGCTCCTAAAGCTGCTGGTTTTCAACCAGCTTATGCTCCAAGGGGTGAGGAATTGAACCTGAAGAGATTTATTATCTTCACTGATGACTTATATTTACTAAGTCAATTCAATTTAGCACTTCTCTTAGAAGCTAAGTTGTGTCCACAACGTATGTACATTAAATATCGCATTATTTCAACAATACTACACAAAACTTTTTCAATTCAATCCAAATGACAAAATAAATAATAATATTATTTCTTGATGTCAAACAAACTCATCCTCATTTCAACAAGCTTTATTTTATATTCTGAGAATTTCTTAAACCTAATATTAATAAGGTTTGCAGTTTTTTTAAAAACAAAAATGTTGCTTATTTACAACATAGTTGTTATTTTATTTAAAAAAACATCTGTTTTTGTTGCAGTCTAACTCGGTGTTAGGCAAAATCTAATCAAACTCTCTTGTAGTGAGGGTCCGAATAACAGGGGTGCATTCCATCAGATGTAGCACAGAAGCATAGACAACCCCAGTCACTTTAATTTTAAAGGAGAACTTCCGCATGAAGAAGAAACTTATATCGTTGGCAGTAGCTAGTACGCTTGCAGTTCCAATGGCTGCGTCAGCTCAAGGAACCAATGTCACAATTTTTGGTAGTGTGCAGGCTGAATATGCTACTGTTAACAAAGATGGTCAAAGTAGTCAAGCTCTTATTGGTGATGAGACGGGGCGTTCAAGATTTGGTGCTCATATTACCGAACAATTGGGTGGCGGGTTAAAAGCTAAAGCTCGCGTTGAATACGGTTTCAATACTGGCAGTGGCGCTTTAGGTGTTGCCCGCGAGCGTTGGGTTGGACTAGCTAACGATAACTGGGGTGAACTAAAATTCGGTCGTATTCAATCCCCATTTAAAGATTTCGCAGGTGGTATGACAATTGATCCTTTTGCATACACGACCCTGCAAGCTTCCGGCAGCGGTGGTACCATGACTGCTTCAGCCAATGGTTTAGGCTCAGGCGCTCAATCCTTCGTTAACAGTGCTGTACGTTACGATTCACCAAAAGTTGAAGGCTTTAGCTTTGCCGGTATATTGATGCCAGGTGACTCTAATAGACTCGATCCCGCAAATTTTATCTCTCCATCAAGCAGTTTCCAAGGAAGCCAATCAAATTCCGGTGGTGAAGACGGTGAATGGGACTTCCAAGTCGCGGGTAAATACGAAGCACAAGTAGCAGGACATAATCTAGGTGCATTCGGTGGATACTCTCGCGATAACATCAGCACTCGCCAAAGAACCAATTTAGGCTTGAACAACAATGAACACGTCTGGCGCGGTGGTTTAATGTGGGGTTTCCAAAACTTTAAACTCAGCGGTCAATACGAAAGAATCAGCAACGCAGTAGGCGCAGCAACCTGCTCTAACGCTGCTGCATTGGGTAATCCAGGAACAGGTAATCCTGATACATATGGACAATGTAATTCTGCTATGAATCTGGGTGGCGATGGTCACTTATGGTTTGCTGGCGCGCAGTATGATTGGGGTAACACCAGCATCATCGCGCAAGGAGGTATGTCAGACGCTAATGCAACAGCCCTGCAAGCTAAGCGTGAAGTAAGCACGTTTACCGTTGGTTTGATACACAACCTTAGCAAACGCTCAAGCCTCTTTGGCGGTTATCAGCGCGGCATGGTTGATGACAGAGCAAATGTATTCAGAGATAGCAATACCTATTCCGTTGGTATGCGCCACAACTTCTAAATCAAGTTAATCTCGTAAAAAAGGCACCGACGAGGTGCCTTTTTTATTGCACCAAATAATAATCTTAGTTAGTCTTTTTCTTGCTATCAATTTATACTTCAAAAATATAATAAATACCCAATGAATGGAGACCCTTAAATATGAGCATGAAAAAATGGACAGATGAAGAATTGATTTCTACCCGTGACAAACTTGAAGCATGGAATAAGCGACTCAATGAATCTGGATCGGGTTCGAAATTATGGCTATTAACAGCATTCTTAGGAGCGTTTGCTATTTCTACCGGGATCGTGTTTATCTTTTTTGACGGCGTTGATGTTATGAACATTGTATTGATAATCATGGGAACGATTACGTGCACTGCCTGGTACAAAAGTGATAAGCAACGAAAAGATAATATTGCATTTCTTTCCGAAATTAATCGAGAAATCAAATCTCGCAAAATAAAAGAACCTTCCAGAGCGAAAATTAAAGCTAATACACAGGAAATAAGCACAAGTAAAGAAGAACTCCAGGCAAATCAGGTTCTTGCAGAATCTCAATTCATAAAAACACCTACTCAGAAAAGGGAAGAAAAATAGAAGATTCGCAAGCGTATGAGAAACAGTAACGTGTTATCAGCACTTGCACAATTCATTACTTCTAAATTAGCACGCGTACAAGCTCTCTTGTATAGCAATATTTTGAAATCCGATTTTAGCAACAAAGACAGAAAACTGTTTGAAGCTTTATGTCAATTCATATGGATTCAAGGAGATCCACTACCACTGATTTTTGATGTAGAGGACGAAATCTATACCAAGCAAGGAATTAATATTGCCACCCTTAGACGCCTGGAGGCTATCGGCTTAATAACATTTGAACCAAGTGGCTATATTAAAAAGGGATTTGGCAAACACACGCGATTATTTTATTTTGGCCAGCCTACCAAAATAGGTTTTAAAAATAATGAAAATAATCACTTAGATTTAGGACATGTCCTTTTGACGCATGATGGAAAAAAATTGGCATCAACCTCCAAGTCAATGAGAAATCAGCAATTCTATGAATGTGTGATAAACAAATGGTTTCAAGAAGGATTGATACTGTCTTCGATACAAATTGACAAAAACCACAACTATCCGACTATGTGACGATAATGGCGCGGTAATCGTTGACATTAGTGTAAGTCGGACCAGTAATAACGAGATTGTTTAAATGCTCAAAAAATGTGTAAGCATCATTATTCAAAAGAAATGAAGCGGCATTCAATCCTAACTTACCAGCTCGAACTAGCGAATCAGGTGTGATGAACGCCCCTGCATTATTCTCTGTACCATCAATACCATCGGTATCGCATGCAAGCGCATAAACTCGCTCCAAACCACCTAACTCGATCAGCAGTGATAATAAAAACTCGGAATTACGGCCTCCACGTCCATCGCCTTTGATGGTAACGGTAGTTTCACCACCCGATAAAAGCACTATAGGTGTTTTTATCGACTGTGGATGAAAGCATATTTCTCTGACCAACGCCGCATAGCTTTTGGCAATTTCGCGAGATTCGCCAGTAACCGTATCGCCCAAGATTAAGGTATTAAGATTGACACTTTGGAAGTAATTCTGTGATGCAATCAAAGATTGGTGCGCATTTGCAATGATTCTATTTTCTACATTATTAAAAACGGAAGAACCAGGTTTCAGTGTTTCAGCTAGCGAATCGCTCGTTAAGAAAATCCGTGTCACCACTTCCGAAACATTCAAACCATAGCGATCCAAAACAGCAAGCGCATCTGACAAAGTAGTTGGATCGGGCGAACACGGACCGGATGCAATATGCGTTACTTCATCCCCGGTCACATCGGAAATAATTAAAGCCAATATGGGCGCCTTGCAAGCCGCGGCAAGCTTACCGCCTTGAATTGCCGATAAATGTTTGCGAACAGTGTTGATTTCCTGAATACTAGCGCCACACCTCAGCAACTGCTGCGTTAAATCTTTAAGTTCCTGTAATGAAACACCAGCAATAGGCAATGCAAGCAAGCTCGATCCCCCACCACTCCATAGGCATAGCAACAAATCTTCCGATCTCAACGCTCCTACTGCGGATAGGATCTGCCGCGATGCGCGCTCTCCGTTGATATCAGGAACCGGATGCCCGGCTTCAATTACGCTAATTCTTCGAGTGGGCAGCTTATGCCCATAACGGGTAATAACCAAACCTTCCAAATGAGCACTAACGGGCCAGAAATTTTCAACAGTCAGCGCCATAGCTGCGGCTGCTTTGCCTGCGCCAACGACAAGTGTGCGACCTTTCGGAGGATCTGGAAGATGCTGCGGTAAGACATGAAGCGGATCCGCAGCTTTGACAGCAACTGAAAAGCTTTCCAGCAGATAGTCGCACGGATTCATTTTGCAAGCATAGCTTTCAAATAATGACCGGTATAACTGTTTTCATTGACTGAAACCGCTTCCGGTGTACCTTCTGCAACAATGCAACCACCGCCATCACCGCCCTCTGGACCTAAATCG
Source organism: Nitrosomonas sp. (assembly GCA_024281995.1). Lineage (GTDB taxonomy): Bacteria > Pseudomonadota > Gammaproteobacteria > Burkholderiales > Nitrosomonadaceae > Nitrosomonas. Next base: position 95,422 of record JAMWZW010000008.1, on the reverse strand, counting down.
ATAATCCAGTCAGCAGTTTTTATAACATCCAGATTATGTTCGATAACTACAACGGTATTACCATGGTCTCTCAATCTGTGGAGAACTTTCAAAAGCAGATCGATATCTTGGAAATGTAAACCGGTAGTCGGCTCGTCAAGAATATATAAGGTTCGCCCCGTATCACGCTTAGAAAGCTCCAATGAAAGTTTTACCCGCTGCGCTTCACCACCGGAAAGCGTCGTGGCGGACTGACCTAGAGTAATATAACCAAGCCCAACCTCCATTAGTGTTTGTAATTTACGCGCAACGACTGGAACTGGCGCAAAAAATTCAAATGCATGTTCCACTGTCATCTGCAATATTTCATTGATATTTTTACCCTTATACTGAATTTCCAAGGTTTCCCGATTATATCGGCGACCATGACACACATCGCACGTCACATAGATATCAGGAAGAAAATGCATTTCAACTTTAATTACACCATCACCCTGACACGCTTCGCACCGCCCTCCTTTGACATTAAAAGAAAACCGTCCAGGTGCATAGCCGCGTTCGCGTGCTTGTGGCACACCGGCAAACAAGTCGCGAATTGGTGTAAATAATCCAGTGTAAGTGGCTGGATTTGAACGCGGCGTACGTCCAATCGGGCTTTGATCCATGTTGATAACTTTATCTAAAAAAGCCAGACCTTCAATATGTTGATAAGGTGCTGGTTCGGTATTGCTGGCGTATAAGTGACGCGCTACCGCGCGATACAATGTTTCATTGATAAGCGTGGATTTTCCGGATCCCGAAACACCTGTGATACAAACAAACAACCCGACCGGTAAATTCAACGTTATATTCTTAAGATTATTACCGCACGCGCCTTCTATCCGTAGCATACGGTCCTCGCTGAGGGGATGGCGCTTGGATGGTATGTCAATCGATCGTTTTCCGGATAAAAATTGACCGGTTAGAGAATTCTCATTTTCGCAAATATCTTGTGGAGCGCCTTGTGCAATTACGAAGCCTCCATGCTCACCCGCGCCGGGTCCCATATCGACGACATGATCTGCGATTTGTATGGCATCTTGATCATGTTCGACCACAATGACGCTGTTTCCTAAATCCCGCAGGTTCTGAAGTGTTTGCAATAAACGTCCATTATCGCGCTGATGTAAACCAATGGAAGGTTCATCTAAAACATACATAACCCCTGTCAACCCGGAACCAATTTGGCTGGCTAGCCTGATACGCTGGGATTCTCCACCTGAAAGCGTATCAGCGGAACGGTCCAGAGATAAATAATCCAGTCCGACATCGTTGAGAAATTGCAAGCGGTTGGAAATTTCCTTAATGATTCGCTCTGCGATAGCTTGTTTATGTCCTGACAATTCAATCTGATCAAAAAAAAGTTTAGCCTTTTTCAATGGCAAAGCGTTGATCTGATATATTGCTTGTCCCGCGACATGCACATGGCATGCAGCTTGACACAAGCGCGTGCCTTGGCACTCGGGGCATGTTTGTGCATTGAGATACTTTGCCAGTTCTTCACGAACCGTTTGTGATTCAGTTTCCTTATAACGCCTTGTTAAATTAGGAATAATCCCTTCAAAAGCATGCGTTTCCTGTTGCTTGCGGCCGCTTGCTGTTAAATAGCAGAACTGTATTTTTTCTTTACCTGAACCATGCAAAATAATGTTACGAATAGATTCATCCAAACTCTCAAATGGAGCTTCCAAATCGAATTGATAGTGATCTGCCAAGCTTGTTAATAACTGAAAATAAAATTGATTGCGCCGATCCCAATTCCTCACAGCACCTGCAGCCAGTGATAGATGTGGAAAAGCTACTACACGTGCTGGATCAAAAAAAGTGATCTGCCCCAGACCATCGCATTTATGACATGCACCCAGTGGATTATTAAATGAGAATAATCTAGGTTCTAGTTCAGATAGAGAATAACTACAGACAGGACAGCTAAATTTAGCGGAAAAGAGATGTTCATGGCCGGTATCCATCTCGATGGCTAAAGCGCGCCCATCCGAATGACGTAACGCCATTTCAAATGATTCCGCAAGCCGCTGTTTGGCTTCAAGAGACACTTTCAAGCGATCGATTACGATCTCTATGGTATGTTTTTTGTTTTTTTGCAGTTTCGGCAATGCATCAATTTCGTATACTTCGCCATCAATCCGCAAACGAATAAATCCTTGTGCGCGAAGCTCATCAAACAATTCAACTTGTTCACCTTTACGTTCCACGATCAGTGGGGAAAGAATCATCAAGCGCGTATCCTGTGGGAGCTGAAGTACATGATCGACCATTTGTGAAACACTTTGTGCGGTCAACACGATGTTATGCTGCGGGCAGGAAGGATCACCGGCACGTGCAAATAACAAACGTAGATAATCATGGATCTCTGTGACTGTACCCACCGTCGAGCGCGGATTGTGTGAAGTTGCTTTTTGCTCGATGGCAATTGCCGGAGAAAGTCCTTCGATTAGATCTACTTCCGGTTTTTCCATTAATTGCAAGAATTGCCTCGCATAAGCGGAGAGCGATTCCACATAACGGCGTTGCCCTTCCGCATAGAGTGTATCAAATGCCAGTGAGGATTTGCCCGATCCTGATAGCCCAGTAATAACCACAAGCTTGTTGCGTGGCAAATCCAATTGGATATTTTTCAGATTATGGGTGCGTGCACCACGTATTTTTATCGATTCCATGAACTATCTATGTATGAGTCAACCTGTTAATATACCCAACTTTTTGGGAATATCACAACCTGATTCATGTCTGCTTCATCTTCATCCGAAAAAATGTCGCCACCGGAACTACGCGCAACTATTGGTCTGGCTAGCGTTTATGGTTTACGAATGCTGGGATTATTTATCATTTTGCCGGTATTCGCCTTTTATGCAGAGGATCTGCCTGGTGGTGATAACTACACCTTAGTCGGTATCGCACTAGGAGCATATGGATTAACACAAGCTATTTTGCAAATTCCTTTTGGCTGGCTGTCTGATCGAATCGGTCGCAAGCCTGTCATCTATTTAGGATTGATTTTATTTGCTGTAGGTAGTCTCATTGCAGCGTTTGCAACCGACATTTACTGGGTAATAGTGGGACGCATCATTCAAGGTTCTGGAGCAATTTCAGCCGCCATAATGGCACTTGCTGCGGATCTCACACGCGAAGAACACCGCACCAAAGCAATGGCAACTATTGGTATGACCATCGGCATGGTATTCGCCATTTCCTTGGTTACTGCGCCGGTTTTAAACCAATGGATCGGTGTCCCTGGAATTTTTGCTATGACAGGAATATTGGCACTGATAGCAATAGTTATCGTCAAGAAAATTGTTCCTGATCCACAAATCAGTCGTTTTCATTCAGATACGGAAACATCTGCTGCAAGTTTTACAAGTGTATTGCGGGATTCGCAGTTGTTACGCTTAAATTATGGTATTTTTGCTTTACATGCCACATTGATGGCGCTGTGGTTGGTTGTACCGCTTACTTTACGCCAAGCAGGAATGATAGCAAATAACCACTGGCAGATTTATTTACCAGTTTTAGTTTTATCTATTATATTTATCATTCCGGCAATCATTTACGCCGAAAAAAAAGCAAAATTAAAGCCCGTTTTTATTGCAGCGATTGCTATATTGTTAGCAGCACAACTATTATTAGCGATTACTTCTGATTCAATTTGGGGAACTGCTACTGCATTATTAGTTTTCTTTACGGCATTCAACTTGCTGGAAGCTAGCTTACCATCGCTAATTTCAAAAATAGCACCAATAGGTGCAAAAGGAACAGCAATTGGTATTTATAGTAGTACGCAATTTCTGGGAGCGTTCACAGGTGCTGCAAGCGGCGGTTATTTATTTGGTATGTATGGAAGCCATGCATTATTTACACTTTGCGGCTTACTATTAATAGTGTGGTTGATCCTTGCGATCACGATGAAAGCTCCTGCGGCAGTGCGCTCCAAGATGTATCATGTACAAGAAATGGATGTAAGCAAATCAAAAGAATTGTCACGTCAGCTGGCAGCGATACGTGGTGTATATGAAGCTTTAATATTGGTTAATGAAGGAGTAGCCTATCTAAAAGTTGACATGAAAGGTTTTGATGAAGAAAAAGTAATTAAATTGCTTGGGGAGGAAACAAATGGCATCAGTCAATAAAGTTATACTCATTGGAAACTTGGGAAAAGACCCAGAAACTCGCTACATGTCAAATGGTGATGCAGTAACAAATATAACGGTGGCAACAACAGATATTTGGAAAGATAAGAATGGTGAAAAACAGGAAAAGACTGAATGGCATCGCGTTACTTTCTATCGCAAGCTTGCAGAAATTGCTGGGGAATATCTAAAAAAAGGGCGCTCTGTATATATTGAAGGGAGGCTAGAAACAAGAAAATGGACTGACAAAAATGGCGTAGAACGCTATACAACAGATATTATTGCTAATGACATGAAGATGTTGGGGGCTCGATCAGGCAGTGGTAGTTTTGAATCATCCGAGCATGAAGAAGACAATTCTATTTCTCCTCGCTCTTCGCAAGTAAAAAAATCCAACGGCTTTGATGATATGGATGACGATATTCCCTTCTAATTGATTAGATAAATCAAAATTGGGCTAAATTTTAACGTTTATCAGGTAGACGAATTATTCCTTCAGAAAGTTCTGATCTCGTAAAATTTGATGGGCGACGAGTAGGCAAAGAAAATTCGATACTATCGATTTTACCGCCAATCTCCTTGGCCATATTTCTAAATTCTACTGCTAACATAGATTTTGGAACAATAAATATTTGTTTAAATCCAGATTTGAAATTAACAAGAATTTTCATCACACTATTCCAGATAAATTTGATTCAACAAAAATTACCGCTACGCTGGTAGCGACGTTATTATTTTGATTTTAACGACTTTACTCGCTCAAACTTTAGTGGATATCAATACATGATTCCATAATCCAATCTACGAAAGATTAAAAAATAAGATTATTATTTAGTCAATTTACGATTAATATCCTAGCACCACGTATTTGTGATTCCACATCTATAAATTAAACTTCCTAAATTGCCTATTTACTTAGAAACCAATCTATTTTTTACTCTTCTTTTGTTAAAAATAGAAAATTAGACTTCATCTCGCATTTATCTTGTTTCTTTTGCATGCTTCTCTCTGATAAACTCAGCGCTTCGATAAATAATAGGAACATGTTAGCTAATTGAGGAGTTCTGAATGTTTGACAAGCCCAACCAACTAATTTTTTATATCAATATAATGCTTATCGTCTTTGGCATACTGGTAGCGTTGCTGACAGAATATGTTGTGATTGGAATAATCTTTGCTGTCAGTGCATTAATACTGATTTATGATCAAATCAGACAGAACAAGTTCGCATTTACTGTTGCAAATTTGAGAAAAATTCTTACTATTCATGATACGAGTGGAAGCAAAGCAACCCTGACACAAACACAAATGACTACTGCTTGTCATGTTGATAATTCAGAATATTGTTTTAAAAATATTCGCGCCCTCGGAAGTATTAGCAACTTCAAAGTCAACAATATTGAACCAGTCGAGCAAAGAAAAGTAAATGGAGATTACGAAGTTTGCATGAAGATCCCACCAGAATTAAAGATAATTCACGGCTCAGATTTAACTTTATCGTATGAGTACGAAGATTCCTTCACTCAAAGCGATGGAATCCTTTCTCATGTTGTTGACAACGACACTCGGCGATTGCATCTAATGGTTCAATTGCCTCCAGGACGCACGGTTTCATCCGCTAGATTTTTCTGCAAGTTCAATGGTGAAGAAAAGGCACTTCTGCCACCGACTGTTACTGGACAAACAAATATTGAAGCAGATATTAAAGATCCAAAATTGGGAGCAGAGTATTGCTTACAATGGAATTGGTCTGAAGAGGGTCTATTACAAAAATTAAAACATTTTTTCTGAAAGAAATCTAAAATTCTCCAATGAGTCAGAATATATAACATTTAATTTTAGTAACACAAAAAGAAAAAATCTTTTAAAACTAATTAATTCTGCTAATCACTAGCACAAACTTAAACACCATTGAATTTACTCAAAGCTCTTGTTGCAGTCAGCAGTATGACGTTTATATCCCGAGTTCTCGGTTTTTTGCGTGATATCATGATCGCTCGATTCTTTGGTGCAGGAATATTAACTGATGCTTTTTTTGTTGCATTTCGCATTCCGAATTTATTACGTCGAATATTTGCTGAAGGTGCATTCTCACAGGCATTTGTTCCCATACTTGCTGAATATAAGACCACTCGCACTCCCGAAGAAACTCGCGGTCTAATTGATCACATTACCGCGCTTTTAGGCATCACACTTTTTATTGTTACACTCATTGGTATTTTGGCTGCACCACTGATTATCTATATCAGCGCACCAGGGTTTTCTGCTGACTTGGAAAAATTTGATCTGACAGTAGCGCTTTTACAAATTACATTCCCTTATATTTTTTTTATTTCGCTAGTCGCGTTAGCAGGCGGCATACTCAATACTTATGGAAAATTTAACGTTCCCGCAATTACACCCGCACTATTAAATTTATCATTTATTGGTTGTATATTGTGGTTAACACCGCTGTTCAATTCACCGGTATTTGCTTTAGCGTGGGCAGTTTTTATTGGTGGTATATTACAACTCGCCTTCCAAGTACCATTTTTACTAAGACTTAAATTATTACCACGAATTCATTTTAAAAATCCTGACACCGGCGCCTGGCGTGTAATCAAACTGATGGGACCGGCAATTTTTGGTGTTTCAGTTAGTCAAATTAGCTTATTGATCAATACCATTTTTGCTTCACTGCTCATTACCGGCAGCGTATCATGGCTTTATTACGCTGATCGTTTAATGGAATTTCCAGCGGGTCTTCTGGGTGTTGCGTTGGGTACTATCTTACTGCCTTCACTGGCTCGTCATTATAACAGCAATAGCCGGGAAGAATATTCACGCCTCCTTGATTGGGGCTTGCGCATGACCATATTACTCACTTTACCTGCAGCATTGGCATTAGCACAGCTAGCGACACCACTCATTACCACGCTTTTTCATCATGGCGCATTCACAGCACATGATGTATGGATGACACGTGAAGCACTCATTGCTTATAGTGCGGGATTGCTTGGATTAATTCTAGTGAAAGTGCTAGCACCAGGATTTTATGCACGCCAGAACATTAAAACACCCGTGAAGATTGCAATCATTACCTTAATTGCAACCCAACTTATGAATCTTGCTTTTATTATTCCCTTAAAACATGCAGGATTGGCACTTGCTATCGGTTTAGGTGCCTGCCTTAATGCAGGATTGCTGTATTACAAGCTACGTAATCACCATATCTATCAACCGCAGCCAGGTTGGCTTATTTTCTTTCTAAAAATACTGACAGCACTCACGGTTATGGGCGTTGTATTATGGTTTACTGCGGGCGATGATGCTTCATGGTTAATTGATTCAACACTAACCCGTGCTGCCCGGTTAAGCTGGATTATTGTTGCTGGTGCATCCAGTTATTTTGCTACCTTATGGTTATTAGGATTCCGCCTAAAAGACTTCACTAAACAACAGTCAATATAAGCTGAAATTGGGCATCTATTTATTTACAGATTTCACTCTATCAGTATTCAGTTGAAATTTATAATTGCTCAGTGGAATTAGCAACGGAGCCGATTAGCTGTGAAGAAAGATCTGTAGCAAGGCTCTTGAGTACACTCAGATCTTCAAGTCCATCAAGAAAACGTTGCGGAATGCCGGAAAGACCCACTTGTGCGCCTACCAATGCACCGGTGAGAATCGCACGCGCCTGATTTTGCCCACCACCATTGACAGCATGCAATACGGCTGACTCAAAATCATCACAGAAACGTGCGGCAAGGTAATAAACAGCAGGAAGCTGGTGATAAATGGCACAAGGCATACCATAGACAATCGATACCTTCCATGCCGGTTCAATGCGTATATCCGGATCCGCTGCAGCTTGAGCCATATAGGATGGCGTCAACAAAGCATCGGGTGAAGCAAATTTTCCAGCACGTGGCGGATCAGGGTCGCCTGGTCGCGGTGGCTGCAAATCGTCAAAAGTTACTGCATGAAAGGGTAGCTTTCCACTTTTTACCAATTTCATTAACTTTTCGGATAATGCTTTATCCAGTGCATGTCCCTGCACCAGCATACCTAGCACCGCCGCATAAGCAACTGTCATGGAGATCACGGCTTCATCAATTTGGGTTAGGGCTGTATTGCTTGCAATGGTATGAGCGAGCTCTACAGGCTGGAATGCATAACGCACACCCAATGCCAGTGTACGTTCAATCGCTTCGGTATCATCAGCATGACTGCCAACTTGCCCCCATGGCAACTGCTGCTCAACGCGTCGCCGCCATACTGTCCGAATGGATTGACTGGTGTAACCACCCGGCCCGCTCATTGGTTTACCATCAAGGAATGGAAAAAGTTCTTCATCCATGCGATGGCAGAAATCCCTCTCATCATAACCACCGTGCGCAACAAGGGATTTAAGCATGAGCTTAAGAATGATGCCGGATTGCGAGAGCTGACCTGCTTTGCGCCCACTATGATAGCGACCCGGTTTTGGATCTGTGTACGTAGTGATCCACTCTCCATAATCGCGCCGCATTTCCATAAGATCGTAATACCAATGCGGACCAACTGCTAAAGCATCGCCAATGAAAGCTCCCATAATCGCCCCCCTGGCACGTTCTTGGATAATCAAATGTGACATATGATCCATTCTCCGTTCAACAAGATTACGCCAGGAATTGCAGGCTATATTTACTTTCAATTCATATTTTTTTAAACAAAACAGCGTATTAAGAATTTCGCCTTGGAAATCTTTTAGTGTTTCTTCTTATCACTTTCTATCAATGCATAGGCCGAATGATTATGAATAGATTCAAAATTTTCTGATTCAACTACATACGCATCGATACGTTCATCACGATTAAGTACTTCTGCAATATCTCTTACGATATCTTCCACAAACTTAGGATTATCATAGGCTCGCTCGGTTACGTACTTTTCATCAGGTCTTTTTAAAAGGCCATATAATTCACACGATGCCTTATCCTCGGCAATCCTAATAATGTCTTCAATCCATACAAAACTGTTGGTACGCACTGAAATAGTGACATGCGACCGTTGATTATGAGCACCATAATTGGATATTTTTTTAGAACATGGGCATAAACTGGTAACCGGAACGACCACTTTCATCGTAAAGAAATACTCGTGATTTTTAATCTCGCCCGTAAACGTCACGTCATAATCCAATAAGCTTTTTACTTGAGAAACAGGCGCGGATTTATTAATGAAATAAGGAAAAGTCATCTCGATATGGCCCGAATCCGCTCCCAATTTTTCGATCATTTCCCGCAACATAAGTTGGAAGGATTCGACAGAAATCTCCCGTTCATGACTATTCAAAATCTCAACAAAGCGAGACATATGTGTGCCTTTGAAATTATGCGGTAAATTCACATACATGTTGAAAATTGCCACGGTGTGTTGCACGCCATCATCTTTGTCCGCGACAACTACGGGGTGACGTATAGCCTTAATCCCCACCCTATCGATCGCGATACGTCGAGTATCAAGTGTATTCTGTACATCAGCAATCGGTAAATCTATTTGTTTATTCATATTTTTCTCCTAAGCAACGAGGAATACCTGGCAACAATTGAATAATGTGCTAATCAATTCCAGGTCAAAATTAATGCTGTCACAGAAAAATAGACACTCATTAAAGGTAAAAGTTATTCACCTACGATTAATCGTGCTGACTTAATAATACCATTCTTATCTAATCCACAATCTGCAAGCATTTGCGCATGATCCCCTTGATCGATAAAAATATCCGGCAATCCCAATTGTAATACTTGGGCATCAATTCGTTGGCTATTGAGCGATTCTGTTACAGCACTGCCTGCACCACCTATTATGGTATTCTCTTCCACGGTAATCAGCAGCTCATGACTATTCGCCAAAGCAGCCACTAATTCATCATCGAGCGGTTTGACAAAACGCATATTTACTACCGTCGCATTGAGCTCTTCTGCAGCTTCCATGCACGGCGCCAACATGCTGCCAAACGCCAACAATGCAATTCTCTCACCTTGACGCCGCACCTCACCACGACCTATCGGCAGTGCTTGCATCTTTTTCTGCACTTGCACTCCCACTCCTGATCCTCGCGGATAACGTACTGCTGATGGCGTATCCAGTTTAAAAGCAGTAAACAACATCTGCCTGCATTCATTTTCATCCGCTGGAGCCATAACTGTGATGTTCGGAATGCATCTCAGATAGGATAAATCAAAACTTCCTGCATGCGTAGGTCCATCGGCACCCACCAAACCGGCGCGATCAATGGCAAAAACAACAGGAAGATTTTGGATAGCAACATCGTGAATGAATTGATCATACGCACGCTGCAAGAAGGTCGAATAAATCGCAACTACCGGTTTCAAGCCGTCGCATGCTGCACCTGCAGCAAAAGTAACCGCATGCTGCTCCGCAATGCCCACATCAAAATACCGCTCTGGATATTCTTGTGAAAAACGCACCAAGCCAGAACCCTCACGCATTGCCGGTGTGACACCTATCAAACGGGAATCTTGCGCGGCCATATCGCACAACCAATCACCAAAAACCTGGGTGTAAGTCGGCTTACCGTTAGATTTGGTGACAATTCCTTTTTTCGGATCAAACTTACCAACACCGTGATATAAAATTGGATCTTCTTCGGCAACTTTATAGCCAGCTCCTTTGCGAGTAACCACGTGTAGAAATTGCGGCCCATCAAGAAGTTTAATATTTTTTAGAGTCGTAATCAAAACATCCAAATCATGCCCATCAATCGGACCGATATAATTAAATCCAAATTCTTCAAACAATGTGCCGGGAGTTACCATGCCTTTAACGTGCTCTTCAGCGCGTTTTGCCAGCTCCAGCACGGAAGGGACCACACCAAGCACTTTCTCACCAGCACGGCGCGCTGTGGCATAAAACCGTCCAGACATCAACTTGGCTAAATAATTATTCAATGCTCCCACCGGCGGTGATATCGACATATCGTTATCATTCAGGATTACCAACAAATTAGCATCCATCACCCCGGCATTATTGAGTGCTTCAAAAGCCATACCCGCACTCATGGCACCATCACCAATAATGGCAATTGCGCGCCGATCCGATTTGTTTAATCGCGCAGCTACTGCCATACCCAAAGCAGCACTAATCGAGGTACTTGAATGCGCAGTACCGAATGCATCATATTCACTTTCATCGCGACGAGGAAAACCTGCTATGCCACCTTGCATGCGAAGCTTGCTCATACCTTCTCGCCGGCCTGTCAAAATTTTGTGTGCGTAAGTCTGGTGCCCCACATCCCAAACAAGCTGATCGTAAGGTGTATTGAATACATAGTGCAAGGCAATGGTCAATTCAACCGTACCCAAATTGGAAGATAAATGTCCACCGGTTTTAGCAACTGACTCAACCAGAAAGTTGCGTAACTCTTTGGCAAATTGAGGTAACTTTTTTTGCTCCAGTTCACGTAACTGGGATGGTGAATTAATGGTATCTAGTAGTGGATACATTCAAATCCTGGAAATAAATAGATCAAGAAGAAATTTAGAATTTACGTTTAATAATGAAATCAGTAACTTGACGCAACCGCAATGCACCTTCACCAAAACTATTCAAAACTTGATCAGCGTCGCATTGTAACTTCTGCGCCAACTCTCGCGCTTCGCTTATACCTAGGATACTGACATAAGTGGGCTTATTGTTCTCCGCATCTTTACCGGCAGTTTTACCCAGTGTCGCCGTCGTTGCTTCTGTATCCAGCAAGTCATCGACTACCTGAAATGCCAAACCGACACATTTGGCAAAATGATCTAATTTACCCAGTTGCTCATCGTTTAAACGACTACTACAACGAGCACCAAGCATCACAGCAGCTCGAATAAGCGCACCGGTTTTGTGAATATGCATATATTCCAGCTCCGGTAAGCTGAGTGGTTTACCGACGCTATCAAGATCAAATGCTTGCCCCCCCGCCATTCCCCGTGAACCCGCTGCTAGCGCTAAATGTGCAATCATTTCTAATTGCGACTCTGGCCCATCAGTCAAACGCTTTTCTGCCAATATCTCAAAAGCCAACGTTTGCAAACTATCGCCCGTCAATAACGCAGTAGCTTCATCAAATTCTACGTGACACGTAGGTTTACCACGCCGCAAAATATCATCATCCATACACGGCAAATCATCATGCACCAGCGAATAAGCATGAATAAGTTCTACTGCAGCAGCCACGCTGGTAACACGTACAACATCAGCACCCGCAAGCTCTCCGGCCGCGAAGGATAACAACGGGCGCACCCGCTTGCCTCCTCCCAGTACGGAATATCGCATGGCTTTGTGTAATCGCTCGGGAACACAATCTATTGCAGGCAATCTTGCCTCCAAGAATGTTTCGATACGTGCCTGGCAGCTAGTGGCCCAGTTCTGAAAATCAGCGCTCATCAGGATCAGGTTTGGTAAAATTTTTTAACATATCGGCTTCAAGTATCTTTACTTGTTGCTGCGCATCCTGCAATTTATTCTGGCAATATTGCAATAACACGACCCCGCGCTGATAGGCTGATAACGAAGCCTCCAATGACATTTGCCCTGTTTCCATCGCCAATACTATCTTTTCCAACTCAGCCGATGCCGCTTCAAAGCTCTCTGGTTGCGTTGAAGCAACTTGTTTAGAAGATTTGGCCATAAAAATCGCCAACCAATAAAAAACTGTAACCCATCAAAGGCTCTATTATAAAAATGGGTAAAAATAACGCAATAAGCCATATCAGGTCAATGCAAATATGAGAAGAATCAGATGAAATGTAAGAACAACCACTTCAGATCGCCACAATACTTTGACTGGTAATAGATTTTCTAATAGTCCAAATTTCAACTGTTTAACGATGATGCCATAAAATTGCAGGACATGTGATTAATCTCACTTCAAATTAAACAATTCGGTGATAACTTTATTATCAATGAATGGAAATATCGCTAGCACAAGTATAGGGATTTGTTGCCAATTCAGATTAAAACCGGACTTTCATTAAGTTTATAAGATAGCAACGTACGCGCTCAAACCACCTCCTATTGAGCGCCGAAGTAAGATTCAATCAGTGCTGCTTACTTAGTGAGAATCCGGATTAACCAATATATCTATCATAGAAATCATGAAGTAATTAAAAGAATACATAAATCTTATTCAAGATTAAGGTAATTTACTTTAGAATGAAATTGCAGGCATGGAAATTAACCGCCATGCAATGAAAAAATAATTGCTTGAACAACACTTCAATAACAACCTGCTGAATACTAATAAGAAGTAATTCGGCTGATCAAAAAATCCAAGTATAGCGACACTGACTGCAAGCAATTATCAAACATGAGAAGAGCCCTTCCGGATTCTTCGTGGATGTAATTCAATCAGTTCGTTGCTAAATACTATGGATACTTTCTTTAATGATATATCTGAACCTACCACTGTCTGGATTCGCGGCGTCGGAGAGTACTCGGAAAAAACTATTTGTAAATTCATCGACCTCTTGACCCAGCAGGGCATCAAAGTACAAGATTATCGCGTTCCCTGCAGTCACTCCGGTATCGTCTTTAGCAACAAAGTAACCCCGGAACTCTGCGAACAGTTATGCGAACTTAGCCACAACGGTCAAATACAAGTCCTTGCCTGCTGTCACGAAGCGATTTCAGGAGAAGCCATCTGGCAATTAATGGAAGCGGGCGCGTCTGATGTACTGGTTTGCACAAAAGATAATTTGATCATTCATGAAATCACCGCCCGCCTGCGCCGCTGGGAAGCCATCAATCGGTTACTCAATTCTTCGCTTGTTCAAAATGCATTGGTTGGTACAAGCCAAACACTGCAAACCATATTACGCCAAGTGATCGAAGTCGCGCGCTTTACCAACGTATCGGTATTAATTCTCGGCGAAAGCGGAACAGGAAAGGAATTACTGGCCAATCTCATACACTCGCTCGACAATCGCACCGATAAGGGCGAGCTTGTCATTCTGGATTGCACGACTATTGTGCCGGAATTATCGGGCAGTGAATTTTTCGGTCATGAACGGGGGGCATTTACAGGTGCTGCATCTTCACGGGATGGTGTATTCGCGCTCGCAAACGGCGGCACGCTTTTTCTGGACGAAGTGGGCGAATTATCCTTGACCATGCAAACTCAGCTTTTACGGGTCATTCAAGAGCAAACTTACAAACGTGTCGGCGGCAATGCCTGGCAACGCACCTCATTCCGATTAATTTGCGCCACCAATCGCGACCTCATGGCACAAGTTCAACGCGGCGAATTCCGTGCCGATCTCTATTACCGAATTGCCAGCTATATATGCCGCTTACCACCTCTGCGCGAACGATCTGAAGACATTTTGCCTCTAGCCAATCATTTCCTAAAAAAAAACTGCACGAACCACAATGTGCCCACCATTGATAAGCCTGTGCAAGAATATCTGTTACGCAGGCAATACCCGGGCAATGTACGCGACCTCAAGCAGGTAATCGCGCGGATGTTGTGCCGCTATGCGGGTGAAGGCCCTATTACTGTTGGCTGTATTCCGCCGGATGAACGGCCGGTTTTATCTGAAGATTGGAAAGAATGGCGCGACATGAGTTTTGAGCGGGCAATCCGCATCGCGCTGAACCGCGGCATGGGACTCAAAACTATCAGCAAAGACACCGAAGAAACCGCCATTCGTATCGCGGTCGACGAAGCAAACGGCAATTTACAACGCGCCGCGCAACGTCTCGGCGTAACCGACCGTGCCTTACAGTTGCGCCGGGCAGCGCAACGCCAGGAAAATAGCGAGTATTGATTACGCTATCTTCGTCTGCGGAGTTTTATTCGGAAAAAGCGAATGGCGCCGTGTTGTGCCTTCCGGATAAAGCGGATGGCCGATACTGTCGCGCAGAATGGATTAATTTCTGCAAATTAGTTCCCAAAATCAATTTTTCTTGCTGTGGTGAAAGGCGTAATGCCTTGATCTTTGCCAATTCAATGCCTGGATGAAGCCATGGCCCATCCGAACCAAACAAAATCTTGCCCGCTCCGGCGCGTTTCACCGCTTGTTCCAGCAAATCGAAACGCCGCACACCAGCGGTATCCGCATAAATATTCGGATGACGAACCAAATGATCAATGAGACCTAATTGTGCACGCCAATCGTCGGCAAAACTGCCTAAATGGGGAATAATGAAGTTGACATCCGGGTATTCTTGCGCCAGCAACTCACAAACCGATACTTCTCCCACCACATCGTAAAGTACCGGCAAAGCGAAAGCCCTCGCCGCATCACAGATTTCCCGGGTAATCGGCGCATCATGGCGATGCACTTTGATCCCAGCAAATCCATATTGTCTGACAGCGGTTTCGATCAATTTATGCACCCGCCCGCGGTCTCTGGCCGCATGCACAAATGCAAATCCATAAAACCTGTCCGGCCGGCTAGCTACAATTTTCGCCACTTCTTTATTGGCAGCAGCGTAATCCGAATGAAATGCGGCAAATAAAACACTGCGCTGAATTCCTGCCGCAGTGGCACGGCGCAGATAATCCTCTAATGGCGCCCGCGTATCCCAGGGTCCGGTAAACCCATCGCCGCTTCCGGCATGACAGTGGCAATCAATGATCATCATGGCCCCCAAAACGTTCCTGTGTTACGAATCTGCTGACTGTTATCCCGCCTGACAAGACTGGCATGCTGACTCTGACCCATTGCTGTCAGAAACCGGATGCTGGTCTCAATGCCATTGAAAAAATTGGGTAAATGAAATTTTTCATTCGATCCGTGAATCCTGTCATCTGGCAAACCGAATCCCATCAACACAACAGGCAGATGCAAAATTTCCTGAATCAGACCAACTACCGGAATCGTGCCGCCATTGCGCAAAAATACCGGTGCTGTCCCGAATCCCTGACGATAGGCGTGCGCCGCAGCCATTACTGCAGGATGGCTGCGGCCTATCAGTACAGGCCGGGATGATGCAAAAGTACGAACTCGTAACCGCAGACCCGGAGGCGTAATCTGTTCGACATATTCCCGGAATAACCGATCAATTTCCTGCGGATCCTGGTCTGGTACCAGACGGAAGTTCAGTTTGGCCACAGCGTGTGTCGGGATAGCCGCTTTAACACCGCTACCCTGATATCCGCCATGCATGGCGGTTACCGTGATAGTAGGGCGGATTGTAGTACGCTCATACAATGAATAATTCCGTTCCCCCCAACCCATTGCCGCTCCAGCATCTTGTAATATTTTTTCATCAGACGGTCCAACCCTTTTCATGTAGGCACGCTCCTTCATATCCCATCTCCGCACACGGTCATAAAAACCAGGAATAGCTATACGTCCAGCCTGATCATGTAGTTGCGCAATCATTTCACACAGCGCTTGCAGCGGATTATGAATGGCACCGCCCAGCACGCCCGAGTGTAGTTCCCGCTTTTGCCCGGTGATCTCCAGCTCAAAATTGATTGAACCTCGCAAGGCATAAGTGATGGCAGGTTGACCGGCAGCCGGGATTTGCGTATCCGATATCACGGCACAATCCGCAGCAAGTAACTGCCGGTTGGCAATCATGAAATCAGGCAAACTGGGGCTGCCTATTTCCTCTTCGCCCTCAAACAGGCACTTGATGTTAACGGGCAACCCCTGACCGCCTCGAAGCAATGCTTCCAATGCCTTGACATGTGTAAAAAGCTGCCCCTTATCATCCGAAGCGCCTCTGCCATAAAGATCGTCTCCACGGATCACCGGCTCGAACGGCGCCGAGCGCCATTCACTCAGCGGCTCAGCCGGTTGCACATCATAGTGGCCGTAAATCAGCACCATCGGTTTTCCCGCTGCATGGCAGTGCTCAGCATAAACTACGGGATGACCGCTGGTAGGAATCACAGCTACTCGTTCCATGCCAATTTTTTTCAAATGATCAGTCAACCATGCCGCGCAACGCTGCGTATCGCCTTTATGCTGCGGCTGCGCACTGATACTCGGGAAGCGAATAAACTCCCCCAGCTCCGCCACAAAGCGACCATGATGTTTCCGGCTGTACGCGCTAGCCAAAGCGGTTGGATCAAACGATAGATTCGCAAATCTCATTGGCACATCCGCAGTGGCAAACATGACGGCTACGGAATGGGATATTCGCTTATCCGCAGTTCATCGACCAGTACAGTAGCTTTCCCTCCCGCCTCCGACCGGCCTATTCCAGCGCGCAAAACTTGAGGTTCAAAGGTCGTCGAATCCCAGTTAAGGCGGTCATGCTCTGCCAATTCGCCGTCTTTGTCCAGATAAAGCACAGCAGTCGTTTCCCGCGTGCCGATTCGTAGCAGATGCAGTCTCCACTTGCGCCAGAAGCCGGGAATGATGGCACCGGAAACTACCGAACTATTCGAACCTCTCAAGTCGCCGTCGCTATCCTTCGCCACGATTCCTGCGAGCAGTTGACCGTCTTCGTTGCGAATGCGTGCCGCTACGCTCAGATTTTCGCCATGCAGGAGATGCAGCAGCAAGATTGATTGATCCGGTGCCAAATCCAGCACATTCGGATTAAACCAGCCTTCGGCAATCCATTCGAAGCGACCGGGTGGTAGCGTAAACTCGATACCTGCCCGTTGTGTTCTCGTCTCTGTAGTGGAGTCATCGATGCAGAGCATGCCGTGCGTACCGGAGTATGCAGCAGAGGCATCATTTGTCACCGTTGTTCCGCTGCCTGTCGTGCTCGTCACAAGCTCCCAGCCTGTGGGTGGCATCGCGCCGCCCTCGAAACAGACAAGCTCATTCGTTGCATTCTGATCCGGAACGGGAATTGGCGCACTGCTGACCATGCTGCCGCCGATATCGAAAACACGAGCCACGAGGGTATCGCACTCATCCGGTAAGTTGCGCACCAGGATACCGTAGTGAAGGTCGGCACGTGTACGTTCCGGATCGTTCATGCGGGATTTTTGGTAACCTTCCACGCCCATGTCGTTTTTGAAGATTTTCTTGTCGCTGTTACCTCTTTTCTTATTGATCGTCGTTTCATCGTGAAAATCAACGACGCGGGTAGCAAGCACGCCGGTACCCCTGAGAAGGTCGACTTCAATCCTCAGCAAATCACCTTCCGACCTATTGCTGGCGCCGAATAGCAGACGCGCTGCCATGTGTGGCCCGAAGCGATTGAAACGGTCGGCTAGCGGTGCGGTAAAGTTCGCCTTGTTGGAATAGGGGAGATACTTCAATGGATGACGACTGGTTTGCGCATCGGCATCGGGCGTTCCCTGGAGAAACTCGATGTGCAAATGTGGATAAGTCGCTTCGTGCTTACCGACTGTGCCGATTTCCTGCCCCTGCACAATATTCGCACCGGAGATCACGGCCCCATCAATACTGTCAAGATGCAGGTAAGCAAGATACATCCATCCGTCATTGGGGTCATCAACCTCGAGGATGACATGACGGGAATCATACCTGCCCGCCCCAGGGTCTCCAGGTAACCCGGCGAAATGCACTATTCCCCCGCGCATAGCATAAACCTTGGTTCCAATACTGGCCGGCAGATCGATGCCATCGTGGAAATCCCAGCGATTGGTATTGATGCGCGGCCCGAATGAAGTGTTCATCTCATCGGATGTCGTACTGTTGCTGAGCGGCCAAACGTAATTTGTCGACATTTCTTACTCTCCTCTCGTTCATGCTGGCGCAATAATAGTTATTGTTCCCTTCGATCCCATATATTTGAGCGCCCCGTCCTCGACATATAAAATTCCGGCACCGGCGAGATTTTTCGTCGGAGCGACACAAACATTGACAATCGCGATGACGCCTTGTCCGCCTCCAAAATCTTTAAACTCTTTGGCTTCTTTAAAACCAAAACCGATATTTCCCCCGCTTTCTGGCCGCAGAGGATCGCAATTTACTCCCGCCCGCTGAAACACGACGATGGTTTCGAAGCGGCTACCATCAGCTTTGCGGCCATTAATTTGAAGCCGATCCGACTGAACGGCAATCTCGTACTTCCCGGCGCCATGATCATTGGGATTAGGATTATCCGGGCTAGTCTCGACAAACTCGATATCAGGATTCGGGTCGTCGATCCGGATCGAAGCCGCGCTTCCACGTTCACCTGCCTGTTTGATATGTAATACAGGCTGGTTATATTCCGGGTTTGTGGCTTTCAACAACAGTACGGCGGATGCAGCAGGAAGCTCACCATCATTTGACGTGATTACAAGTGAACCCTCCGCTGATTGGGTTGAGATGGTAGTCATCTTGTTTCTCCTTTAAGATTTTTGTGCAATTCTCAACAAAAAACAATTTTTCTCGGATGGCAAAAATCATTGAAAATAATTCACAGGCATACTAAGCAAAGATTTCCTCGCCAAGTTCAGGCTGTTGTGGTCTGGTTTCTCCCCACGTCCGCCAAATATCCGGTATGGGATTGCCGCTACCAACCTTAAAACTTGGCCCACCATCCCGTAAACCTAGATTATTGATTGCCCATTGACCTACGTGATACCAAATATCCGGACCCGGATCGTTTGCACGGGTTGCACTGGATTGCCGATGAGCCACAATATGGGTAAGGCCCATATTTTTAACAAGGTAACGCACTAAACAGCGCCCAGCCTTGATCTGTTCGGCAGTCAGAATGCCTTGAGGCGATGCGCCATTCGGATAAACGTACCGTTTACCTTTTACATCAGGATAATTACCTGCAAATTCAACGGCTACACTGCCAGCATTAAACCCATTTGAGGCATTAAGGTAAGCTGCCAATGGATGCAATTGCAGTATTTGTCCATTTGGCTTGATTACAAAATGCGCAGTGACACTGTCATACCGATTGGGTGGCGTATTCCTTTGATTGCCGGCAGTCTGATGCAACACCAGCGCATATACTTTACTCATATCGCGCGGCTTCCCTTTGCGCTTATCTCTAGGCGTAAAACTTGTGCGATCTTCAATGGGCGCACAATCTGTCAGCATATTGGCAACGCCACTGGAGAGCTTACGAGCTCCGGTGCTAATGGAGTTCCATACATCGCCCAGAAACGCTTCCTGATCGGATCGTTCGGGTTGAATGCTATTGGTCTGCCATTCATTATTAATCGCACCGTTTAGTTCCGAATTTCTTTGAATCGCTACAGGAAGATTCGGCACTTGCATTTTAGCCGCTGCTATCAAAGCAGCATTGGCGATAGCTTCGGGATTGGCATGCGGATTGGCCAAAGCCGCTTGTCTGGCTGCTGTCGCGGCAATGCGCACAAAACGCCGCGCCATTTCCAGCTCTGCCTCTTCAGCAGGCAAGCCGCTGAATTCAAGCTCCAACGCGTTGCTGACAGCTGTTCCGATAGCCCCTCCGATAGCCGTGCCAACGCCCGGTATGGGAATAAAAGATCCGAGCGCTTTGCCAACAATCGGCAATGCAACCTTGCCGATAGCCTTCAAACCTTTACCCAATGCGGGTAGCACTTTCTTGCCGACGAAACGGCCAAATTTCTTCAATCCTCTACCGATTCCCTTGAACATTTTGCCAAGAAATAGATCCAGCTCTTCTTCGTTGGAAATGGCCAATAATTCGGCGGCGAGCTCCAGTTCTTCGGCTTCGCTGAAGGGGTACTCCAGTTCCCATATTGCATCCTTCGGCAGTATCAAATTACCGGAGCCGCTGGCTGGAGCTGCCACTGGCCCTATTCTTTGTTTCCGGACATCCATGGGGCCGGCTGCAGCATAGGCTTTTCCAAGATTTTTTGCCAAAGGCTTCGGCAGAATGTTGGCCACCTGAATTTGCTCGAGTGCCTTGATAGGAACAATAGGCCGCTGATGCTCAGGCAGCATTTTTCGCGCCCGAATCAAGGTGCGTGTTACCAAATGCTCTATTGCAGTACCGCAACCACGAATGGGACATGCGCCGCTTGCTTGTATTTTGGCCAGATAGTATCCAACTTTTCCCGGATACTTTGCTCGTATTTTTTGGTGATCTTCGCGTTCTAGTCTTTGCCTGAAGGAATCATCAATCGCCTTTCCTACCTTCAGGATTTTGGTGATTATTTTTTTGGTTTTTCCGCCAATGGTTCTTCGTTCAAATAGAACAACAACATAAACACCGACATCACCGTGAATCCGATCACGCGCGCGCTTCTGGATTTCATCCCAGGTAAATAACTTCGGATTTTCATTACTGGGTTGCCAGGTTAACCACGCGATAAAACCAGGTTCTTTGATATACGATTCAAGCTCAGAATTTTCCCCGGCATTTTGTCCGGTGCATGCCGCCTTCAACGCATCTTCGGTATCCGGCCCGACAATGCCGCTTGCTCTTAACCCTTGCTGCCGCTGAAAATTCCGCACGGCGCTGCGTGTCTCCCGCCCCATGATTCCAGTCACCGGAAGTTGCGTTCCCGCCGTTTGATTCAAGCAATCCTGTACCCAGCGGGTGCGTTCTGAGCCGGATGGTTCCGGTTCACTGGAATAGGGCTCGCTCGCAATCGGATAAGGTTCATAGACAGCACTTCCAAACGGCCGCCGCGACCCCTTTACGAAAGGTCTTGTTCGCGAGAATGGCGGCCGTTTGGTTCCTTTTGGTCTCAAACCGGGACGAACGCCAGGCCGGAAACTGCGGTTTCTAGATCCTGCAAATGAGCGGCGGATTCCTCGCTCGCCTTCCACCTCGAACATTTCTCCCGTAATTTCAGGAGCGAGTTCTAACGGTATGGTTTCAAAGTTCAGTTCTTGATTCATGATTCACCTCTCGCCTATAGTTGTCATTTTATGAAGCCCGAATACGCTGACTTGCCGCTGCGATTTGCAGCCTTGTCGATGCTATGCGTCAATGTGCTCAGTATGTCGATGCAATGATCAATTTCATCAGCGCTATGCCGCGCTGTAATTAAAAAACTCAGGTGTGCCTCGCCGTTATCGCGGGGCCGTGACAATACTGTCTGAATACCGTTCCGGGAAAGGTATTGGTGCATTTTGACCGCGGCGTTTCCAACGATTCCCCGCAAGGTTTGAACGGGAAACCAGCCGCCGATGGAATCCCAGCCGATGGCTTCCAGTCCTTTGCGAAATTGAACAACCCGCTGAGCCAATCTGTGCCGCAGCAAACTGCCTCGGATCTCGTTCACCGTCAGCGCATGAGCGGCTGCGTGAATAACAGCCGCCGACGGCGGACTGCCATGTACCCGGGTATCACTGGCCATTTTAAAGCGTTTGACCAGTTTTTTGCTGCCCGCAAGAGCCGCCACCGGCACGCCGAAACCTTTTGCCAGTGATGAGCCCACCACGATGTCCGGTCCAAAGTTTCCACTCCAGCGCAACATACCGCCCCCGCCTTTGCCATAAGGACTGTGCAACGCTGGCGACTCACCCAGAATTCCCAAAGCTTGGGTATCATCCAACACCAGTAAACCACCAAAACGTCTCACAATTTCCAGATATTCTCCGACTGGTGCGGCATGACCGCACGCCGGACAAAAGCCGTCGGCAATTGCCACGGGATATTTTCTTTGATGCGCATGCCGCTTGATTTGCACCAGCAGCGCTTCAGGATCGTGGTGCCGGAAAGTGTAAACATCACCCCCTTTGGCACTAAATTGCTCTGCTCCCCAGCGAGCAATCGCATAAGCTCCTTCATCCAGAAACAACGCTGCCGGTTGTTGGCGCAGCATGGCAAATAAATCCCAGAATAGATGCAACGTGGAAGGCAACAACACACCGTGCTCGCACCCTTGTAACTGTGCCAATCCTCCCGCCGCCTCCTCAGCCCCGGGCGGTTCTTCAAGCGCAGCCGGCACCCCCAGTGTAAGTTGTTGCCAGGGTTGCAAAAACTGGCTCGGATGATGCAGTCCCAGATATAGCGCCGAGGTGAAATTGATCATAGCCATGCAGCTCACATCGCCCGTTGCTGACTTGCCAGGCGCTTTTGCAACAATACCGATGGCAAGGTCGAATCCACGGGCACATTGGCAGTCAAATCAACCGATAGATCAACACCGGTTGCAGCACGGTAGGCATGAATGTAGCCCTGAGCCTGCGGACGGAAAAACCGCGCCCAATTGAGCGCTTTGACAGGCTCGAATTCGTCGCTCCAATGACCCCAACGGATGGAAAGCAAAAGTTGCTCACCGAACATGCCCAAGTTGCGGAAATGCAATACGCTGGTATCGGTCCAGCCTTGCAATTTTTTCATCGCGTCAACGCGATCCATCCAAGGTTCGGGATAAGCCACCATAATGCGCGTCGGCAACAATTCCCGGAACTCCGGCCGAGCCAGCAACCATTGCTGCATCAACATTTCGATGCGAGCCGTTGATGGTAAATCGCCAAATTGATTGTGCGCCCCTTGGGACAGAATCAAGTGTATTTCCTTGAGGGCGTTGAGTACTGGAAAAGCATCAGCCTTGATTGTTGTATCATCGTCTTGCTTATAAAATACGCTACATAAACGCAATAAATGATGAAACGCTTCCAGGAACTTTGAACGCGTATCGGCGGGACGAAAATTTTGCACCGCTTTGCCTTCCAAATGGAGACCGTAATGGTGATCGTACTCGTAATTACGCCGGTTGACGGTCAAGCGATGTTGCTCGTCCTGGATATAACCCCAAAGCACATTATTGAGCGGCCGTAGCGGATCCATTTCCAGGTTAACCAGTGGATCACGTGCAGATGAACGCACATTCTGGAACCGCCGTGTAATGGCGTTAGTTGTTTGCACCAACATGCCTTCTTCGTGCCAGTACGACCAGATGAGCTCGAGCAAGCAAGGATTGGCGAGTTTCTCTTGCAGCAGCCCAAAACATTCGTCCGCATCGACTGCATTGGATCTACTTCTTCGAGCCGCCTCTTCGAAAGGAGTTAGCTTAATCTTGATATCGGGTAACTTCCGACGAATAACCGCGAGATAGGGCAATACGTTACCATTGCCATCGACGCCCACCAGATAATTATCGTTAAAAGCACTACTCAATCCGTTCTGTGGAAACGGCAAATCTCTCCTATCGAGATAGGCTTTATCTAACTCCAAGTCAAACGGCTGTAATTCCTCGCTCAACACCCCACAGTTCACCATGACAAATGCCTCAGTCGCAGCCTTCATCACACGATAGGCATCTGAATCAGTAAAAGGCAAAAAGCGTTTATTCAATAAACCTATTTCATCGCTTTCAAAGGCCTCTCTTTTTTTGCCAAAGCGTTTATCTTCAAAACCGCTCAAATTCTTAGGTAACTGGTTGCAAAAGATCCAATTCATAAAACTAAGATAATTATTGAATGAAAGCGCATCCGTATTATTGCGGATCGCCGTCCAGAATGCCGTGTCTTCAGTGAAAGAGGTCTCAGTACGTGTTAATGAGGTAGTAGTATTGACTTGGCCACCAACAATTTGCTTACTTTCTTCAATAACAGCTTCGTCGTTCATAATAACGGCTGGGCCATCACGATCATCGCTAAGCAATACTCTGCTAAAAAAACCAAATGGACCGCTACCCGATACATCTGTTACTTGAGCCTTATAGCTCACATTATCCCTGTGCTCGGATTTTTGAATTTTTTGTAAAAAGCCTCTGTTTATCGAGGTATCGGGAATTACAGATGGCAAATAGTTCGGTACAGTGACTACTATCCAGATTCCTTTACCTTGCGTGATATTCAAGCTGGGCTTGGGCATAAAATCGTCGCCTGCCGTAGTAAGTATATCCAGAGCCAGTCCACTCTGACGCGCTTCGACAATATGTCCTGTTTCATTAAATTTAGCATCGTCAACCGTGACACTTAAATGCCCTGACTGCGGCTGCCATTGATCGGGAAGTGAAGGAAACTCTATACGATACCCCCCCGATTCGAGAGGAATATCTACCCATCCATCTTGTCCAGTCACATCTTGAGCAACAATTTTATTATTCGAAAACATGTTTGTTTTGACGATAACTGCTGCGTTGGTGATAGCACCTTTTAATTCTCGGTCTCTCGTTGTAGCTGAAAATTCAGCGAATAAATTAACTCTAAGGATTCCCGGTTTCTTTTTTTCATCTTTTCGGCTTCGACTAGTTGTACTCATGTCATTCTCCTGAGTGAATAGTTAATAAAACGATTTTGTTGGTAGTAGTTTGTGAGCCAAGGCTTCGGCCGTTCTGATTGCATTGAGCAGGCCGCGGACACTGCCAAGGTACTGCGCAACGCCCAGTGGGTGAGCAATTTTCCCAGTATGGCGCTTTCCTGCTCCGGACTCATGCGGCCGTCGGCACGTGCTTGACCGATCACAGCAAAAGCCAGTACTGGTGATGCGCGATACATTTTCACTGGTTCCTGCCGCCACGCTAGGAACAATGCCTGAAGACGACGCGGCTGGCGGTTTTGCACCTGCAAGGCTTCAGCCAGGCTGCGCCCGCGCAGGCTTTCAGGTCTGTGATTAATCAGCAGCGCTACAAAACCAGGTAAAGTCGCTTGCAATGCCTGATAATTCTGCTGTTGCGCGGCCTCCAATCCATCCAGCGGATAATAGGATTCCCATAATTGAGCCAGGCGTTGCCACTGCGGATGCGGATAAAGCGCTTGCCCGATCGCACAACTCAACTTGACGCGTATCCACGGCGACGGATGCGGATCATCCCGGTTCAAGCGGAATACAAAAGCGCGCGGCAAGCTAACGACGCCCATCAACCCGAGCGTTGAAGCAATGCCAATGCGGGCAACAGACCAAAAATCGGCGACGATTTCCGAAATCCACCGTTCCCACAATGCCCAAGTACTGCTATAGGCTCCACTGCCTCGTTGCATACCCTGCAAAACAGGCCGCAAGGAATTCACCAGGTTAAGCAGAGCAGCCGACTGATGCCCCACTTCATGGATCAGAGAAGAAGCGATACCGCTGCCCACCATACGTTCCCGCGGAACACGAATCACCGCTACCGGATTTTCACCGCCGCCTGGCAATCGTGTTCTGGCACGGCGGATCGCTGCGCCGACACCACGATCGAGGTAGCAGATAACTGGCGGTACCTCGTAGTAATGCCCCGGAATAGTGAGTGCATCAGCCGACACCACTTCAAGTCCGGAAAGCCAGACACCGATTTCATTTTCGCTGCGCTGCGTGAGTGCATCGTTAAATAGATCAAATTGTGTCAGTACCGCATTGAATCTCAATCGCAGCAGTGAGAATAGCCGCTGCGCATGGGCGGGCGTGGCTCTACGCCCGGATGGTCCGCGTAACCAGGCAATGTAACGTTGAATCATACCTCTCAATTCTCGCCGCCCTTCCATCAAGTAACGCTCGATGCCGGTTTGCGCTGCCGGTAATAACGATGCCGCTGGCAGCATGGTTTCATGCAAAGCGAAAGGCTTGACGCGTTTCAACCGGGTCAGCAAAGCACGAGCTTCCTGCTCGAGCATCCATGTGGCGTAAGAAGTGGCAGCCATGATAGGCTAAGCTCCAAATAGTATGATTTTGTTTCCGCGCCGCATCCAGCGGCCGCTCATGGCACCCCGTCCGCAGGAAGGGCACGCGCTGCCCGATGCAACTAACGCTGCAGCCGGAGCACCGCGAACGAGACCTGGAGCAAGTTGACGGGCGGCTGCCGCAACTGCGGATTGCGCAACCGCCCTTGGATTGGCTGCCTGCGGTGATAGTGCTGCATTTTTTGCGGCTGTTCCGGCAAACTGAACGAAGCTTTTGGCAGCTTCGTATTCCTGATCCTCATGGCTCAGTCCTTCCAGCTCCAGACCAAAAATGCGCCCTGCGGTAGAGGCCACCTGGCTGCCGATTTTGGCACCGCCCGCACCGCCAAAATAACCACCAATGGCACTACCCACCATAGGCAAGGCTTGCTTGGCCGCGCCTTTCAACAAGCCGCCAAGCTGCTGACCTACCGGGGATTTGATAAACTTCCCGGCAACTTGACCAGCCTTCTTGATAAGACTGCCCAGGAACCGGTCCAGCTCTTCTTCGCTGCTGACTTCCAATAACTCGGCGGCCAATTCCATCGCTTGCGCTTCGCTAAAAGTACCAGTTTCGCCTCCCCATTCGGTTTCACCATATTCGCCGTATTCTCCAAACTCGTATTGCTCATGTTCATAATTTTCCAGCTCGGGGTTGCTTTCCAGTTGTGTACGGTCAATATCATGCATGTTAGTTCTCCTCGTAAATATATGTATAGAAACTGCTTAGCAATTGACAATGATGATGTTGCGGCCACGCCGGAACCATCGGCCTCCGCGCCCTTTACCTGGCATGGCTGATGGCATGGTTGATGTCGATCCTGAACCTAATAAATTGGGTGCATAGACTTGTGCGGCTTTATTAGCAGCCACTTGCGCGGTGCTGCGAGGATTGGCGGCAGGTGGTGCTGCTACGGCATTCTTCACGGTATTAGCGGCGAATCGCACAAATTGTTTTCCGCCTTCAAATTCGCGATCTTCTTGGTTAAGCGCTTCAAGTTCAAGTCCGAGTGCACTTCCCGCCGCGGAGGCCAAGCCACTGCCGATCTTGGCGCCAAGAGGACCGCCAAAATAAGCACCCAGCGCACCACCAGCAATCGGTAATGCTTTTTTGGCGACGCCCTTGAGTACCCCACCCACTGCTTGACCGATGGGGGATTTCACCACTTTACCTAAGGCACTACCGGCTTTCTTGATCAATTTACCCAGAAAACGGTCGAGTTCTGCTTCGTTGGTAACTTCCAGAAGTTCGGCAGTGAGTTCCATTACCTCACTTTCATTAAATACTTCCCCCCACTCCGCTTCGCCATATTCAAATTGCTCAAATTGTTCGCCTTCATACTGTTCACCTTCATATTGCTCGGCTTCAAAACCACTCATTTCCGGATTGAATTCAAAAGTATTTTCGCTCTGATACATGGTATAGCCCTCCACTATTTTTTTATTCAAGTACTTGCGTTAAATAAGCGTTGTACGCTCCTGTAAGGTCAATCGGTGTAACCCCCAATCTCCTTCATCTTGATATACGCAAGCCGCGTGCCAAAAAAATAAATGTTGCAACATATCGTTCAAAAAATATCTAATCCACTGAAAATATGAGTGAAAAAAATTAGAACTCAAAGGAAATAAATTAAACGAAGGAAAAAAATTAACGAAATTGATTTCGGTAAGCCGGGTCCATCCCCTGTTATGAGCGAAAAAGTTTTCGGCTCTATGATGACTCCCTATGACACAATCCTTGTTGTTCAGGATTCTTTGAACATTCGAAATTTGTCATTCCGAATAAAGTGATTAATTCCTAATAAACATTGATATACATTCTTGGCCGGACTTGAAATGACAACTACTCTGTGAATGCTTATCAGCAGAAATCAGGTAGAAGCCTGTATTGATCCACACGCTTTACTATGGCAAGATACGGCAGCGATGCTGCGTCAGGCGCAGATTTTTTGTTACCTTTTGTATTAAATGATTAGAGACGACCTTGAACGAATATATTGATCAAATCTCAGGATATTTTGAAACTGTTCCGCTGTGGCCTTTTTTCTTATTGGGTTTTGCAGGAATAGTAGCCATTATGGTGGATATTATTAATCGTAAGCGCCGTGCTATGGCCATCGAAAATTTTCGTGCTACGATCGAAATTGAATTGGCCGACATGTACCCCCAGCATAAACGCTGGCCAAAAAATATCAACCATTACCTTACGGCCAGGCTGCCGGAAATGTATCAAAATTTTGAGGTTTTTCGTGTTTTTATCCCGCAAAAAAATTTACTCGAATACAACACGGATTGGAATAATTTCCGCGATTTTTGCCGCAATATTACCGATGAAAAAATTGCTGCTGCTGAGCAAAATGCTATGGCATCCAATCCATCCGCTCAACACGAACCGGATCCCAAAGAAGTTTTTCATCAACTCGTAACCAAATTACTGAAACATACTGAAATTAAATAATATTAATCTGCACGCCCAATAAAGCGGCAAATGTTTCTGATCAATTTTAACGGCGCATCATCAAAACAATACCATTGATTTGTTATGACTAAACACGATAAGCCGGTCACCTCCCAAGTTACGGTACGTCCGGTCATGTCTTATCGCGATATGGGGAAATTTATTGATGTACCCTGGCATGTCTATGCTAATGATCCGATGTGGGTGCCGCCTTTACGTCTCGAGCGGCGCTTTCACTTCTCCCGCTTCAATCCTTATTTTAAGCATGGCCAGTGGCAGGCCTGGGTTGCCTATCGAAATGATCAACCCATTGGAAGAATCAGTGCGCAAATCGACTCACTGCATCAAGAACGTTATGGCACAGATAGCGGCCACTTTGGTTTGTTCGAATGCATCAACGATTCAGCCGTATGCGCTGCGTTAATGCTACATGCAGAAGCATGGCTAGCCTCTCGGCAAATTCGCCGCATCACTGGTCCGTTCAATCTTTCCATCAATCAGGAATGCGGTATTTTGGTTGAAGGCTTTGATACCCCGCCGGTCGTCATGATGCCGCACTCACCACCCTGGTATGACCGATTGCTTGAAGAACAAGGATATTTTCCGGCAAAAGATTTACTGGCTTATAAAGTTAACGTTGATTTTGAAATACCTAAGGTCATGCAAATGCTGATCAATCGGTTCTCTTCACAAATCAGATTACGCACATTACAACGCAATCAGTTTGATCACGAAATGGAAATTTTGCGTGATATATTCAATGATGCCTGGTCTGAGAACTGGGGATTTATCCCGTTTACACAAGAAGAATTTGCTGAATTAGGCAGTAGTCTGCGACTACTACTACCTGATGAATATATTCAAATTGCCGAAGTTGATGGTAAGCCTGCGGCTTTTATGGTCGGACTTCCTAATCTCAACGAAGTCTTGATCAAACTTAACGGCAGTCTATTTCCATTCGGATGGCTTAAACTCATTCAAAGCATTAGGAATAATCAAATACACACAGGCCGTATACCACTTATGGGTGTTCGCAAGCAATTTCACAATACGCCCATTGGTTTGGCACTCGCATGCCTGGTAATCGATGCCCCAAGACAAGTGGGGCTCAAACGTGGAATTCGAGAAGTCGAGATGTCATGGATTCTGGAAGATAATGCTGCTATGCGCAGTATCCTCGACAGGATCGGCAGCAAGCAATACAAACGTTATCGTATCTATGGAAAAACACTGTGAACGATGAATTCCATCAAATACCGCAACGATATGCTGCATTGGTTCTCGCTGCTGACCGCACCAGCGCGGATCCTATCACGCAACACACAGGAGCTGCTTGTAAAGCTTTTGCATCCGTAGGTGGCATACCGATGATTATCCGCGTTGTGGATGCACTATCAGCCTGTGATCTGATTTCTACCATTATTCTCTGTGGTCCCCCCGAAGCGCTGCACGTACATTGCCCCGAATTAAAACAGCGCATTGCCTCAGGGCAGGTGACCTGGTTACCGAATTTGGATTCACCCAGCCGAAGCGCTGAAAACGGTCTCAGCCAAATACCCAGTGATACACCGGTATTATTAACCACTGCCGATCATGCCTTGCTTACACCCAGCATTGTACAAAATTTCTTGCGAACATCTTTGGCAACACCCTGTGACGCCACTGTCGGTGCAATCCGGCAACAGGTTATTGCTGCTGCATTTCCCGGTTCCAAGCGTACGGTTATCCGCCTCAGTGATGGTGGATTCTGCGGCTGTAATTTGTTTACATTTAATTCACAGGGAAGAGCATTGGTCAGATTCTGGCGGCAAGCTGAAGACTTGCGTAAGCACCCTTGGCGCTTAATCAAGCAGGTACTCGGATTTAAAATGGTATTTTCCTACTTGTTTAGATTGTTAACATTGCGACAAGCGTTACAAGCTGTTTCGGAAAAATCAGGAGTAAAAATACAAGCCATTATGCTGGATGACCCGCGAGCTGGCGTGGATGTTGATAAAATTGAAGATCTGATGCTGGCTGAGTCTATACTCAATAAAAAAGCATCCGGCTTTTACAATGACGATTCATCTGTTAAATAATGTTCTCCTGCTATCCAATCCCTATTACCGTAACGTCATCAGTCTCGCACTGATCTAGCAACTCAATGAAATTAGTAGAACGGTATATTGCTCGTGAAATATTGCTGCCATTCACGGTAGTCATCCTAATCCTGGTTAGTTTATTCGCCAGCTTCAGCAGTGCTCGCCTACTGGCGGGCGCCGTTACTGAAACATTGGGAATTGTTGCCCTGCTCCAACTTGTGTTTCTGAAAACGTTGATTGCACTAGAAGTACTCATCCCCATTGCACTATATATATCAGTAATTATCGGCCTTGGTAGACTTAACAAAGATCAGGAATTAAATGTCATCCGCTTTATGGGCATTAGCCATACGCGCATTGTATTAGCCGTATTAGCGGTAGCGATACCCGTCGGTATCGTCAGCGGCATCCTATCATCGTATGTCCGTCCTTGGGCTTATGGAGAGAGCTATATTCTCGATGCACAAGCGGAAGCCGAGCTCAATACCAACCGCTTCCAAGTCGGGCGATTTTACGGCAGCGAAAAAACAGGTAGAGTCATCTATGTCCGCAACAAAAATGACATCGACAAACAAATGGAGGATATTTTTCAATATATCAGGAAATCCGAAGGTAGCGAAATCGTAATTGCCAAGCAAGCCAGCCAGATTCAACCCACAGCGGAAGAACCGCGGCCGCGTATCCAACTATCCGAAGGAATAGTTTATAAATTAAGCGGTACAGCCACTATTGATGATGTCATTCAGTTTAAAAATATGACGTATTTTTATGATAACGATTTCGCCCTTAACTACCGGCGCAAATCAGCAGCCACAAGAACTCTTTGGGAATCCGATCAACTAAGGGATATCGCAGAATTACAATGGCGTATTTCACGCCCACTGACCACCATCCTGCTCGCCCTTATTGCGATGACGTTTATCCGCACCACGCCGCGCCATGATAAAACCGACCGCACTTATTTGATCGCGGCCCTGGTTTTTGCTGCCTATTATAATCTCGCTGGGCTCGCTAAAAATTGGGTGGAGCAAGGCACCATTGGAACGATACCGGGTGTTTGGTGGCTGGAGCTGATCATGATATGTGGATTGGTCATCTATGCATTACTGGCACGGCAAAAACAATTTTCCCACCAGCGATGATTATTTACCGCTATATCGCATATCAAGTAGCGATCGGTTTCACCATTGCAACCGCGGTTTTGCTTCCTTTATTCAGCTTCTTTGATTTACTGGATCAACTGGATGATGTCGGCAAAGGCACTTATCACGTCACAGATGCGTTCTTATACACCGCCCTGTTACTACCGCGAAGATTTATTCAAATCGCTCCTTTTGTAGCCTTATTAGGAACTGTTATAGCGCTAGGTAAACTGGCTGTGCACTCAGAATTAATTGCCATGCGGGTTGCGGGATTATCACCTACTCGCATCAGTTTCGTATCTTTGACGATTGGTATTCTCCTGCTGCTATTCGTAACCACGCTCGAACACTTTGTAGCACCACAATTACAGCAACACGCCATCACGAATCGTGCAATTGCACTGGGGCTTAGTGCCGAATTAGGCAGAAACCTTGGAATCTGGACGCGCAACGAACACAATATTCTACGTATTGGTCAAATGATACATGCTCAAAAGGCCGCCGATATTGAAATTCTGCAACTGGACCAAGATGGTTTTTTGAATACGCACACCCAGGCGCAGTATGCCGACATTACCGATAACAATGTGTGGGAATTGAGTAATGTCATCACAAGAAGTTTTACCACGGATAGCATTTCAGCAACTCGCCACCACTCATTACAGTGGCAGTCTTTTCTTAATCCGGAGGACATTGCTACCCTGACCAAACCGCCTGAAAGCCTATCTCCATTCGAATTGGCACGGCATGTAGAATTCTTACGCAGTACCGGTCAGGATGCAAAATCCTATGCGTTAACGCTATGGCGTAAGGCAGGTAGCGCACTCATGACGATCGCCATGCTGCTGCTATCGATTCCATTTGTCTTTGGATCAATACGCGCCGGTTTGAGCAATAAACTAGTATTTGCTGCGCTCATTGGTATTGCTGTTTATTTACTCGATCAAATTATCGCCAATGTCGGACTCATATTAGACTTAAACCCTGCACTCATCGCGCTGGTACCTGGCCTCATCATGATTCTTTTAGCCTATTTATGGTTGCGCAAAACTTTCTGATTGAGACTTGCCAGTGCAGCTTTGCAACAATCATCTTTTAAAACGAAGGCGGAAATGAAATGGGGCAATTTGCAGTAATAGGCCTAGGCCGGTTTGGATCTGCAGCATCATTAGAATTGATGCGTCTCGGTCACTCGGTAATCGGGGTGGATATTAACCCGAAAATTATAAATCAAATGGCAGATCAATTAACCCTTGCAGCAATAGCAGATGCAACGGATGAACACGCACTTAAGGATCTGAATATTACGGCCTGCGATGCTGTTCTTGTTGCAATCGGGGAAAGCCTGGAAGCCAGCATATTGTGCGTTCTGCAACTCAAGAGCATGAATATCAAGGAAATCTGGGTCAAAGCAACTTCACGACCACACCACACGATTCTCTCTCGAATCGGTGTTTCCCGAATTATTCATCCCGAAGAAGAAATGGGCATGAAAGTAGCACAATCGCTTAATTACCCTATGGTAAACCAATATATGGCGATAGGTTACAATTTATATGTGGTTGAAATTACGATAACCGATAAGTGTCAAGGCATTGCAATCGAAGAGCTATTAAAAGAAACGGAGCATTCGATAAAGCCGCTTTTGGTGCAGCGTAATAAAGATATCTTCACACCGGTTAAATTGGACTTTGTTTTAGAATCAGGCGACTCACTGGTATTAGCCGGTACTTTAAACATACTTAAAACGATTGCTCCCAGGCTGGCGTAATTATGAAATTATGGGATCCCCGTGTTCTACCTTACAAACGAGTAACCCTGCCAAAAACCACCACATTGAATATCAATCCCCCGACTGTACTTTTCCTGGGATTTATTTTGTTGATTATACTTGGATCTTTGTTACTAAAGCTACCGTTTGCAACGCATAGCGAGATTAGCTGGCTACAATCCATTTTTACCGCAACTTCAGCGGTTACAGTTACCGGTTTGGCAGTTGTCGATACGGGTACTCATTTTACTTTGTTCGGCCAAATTATTATTGCCCTATTAATTCAAACCGGTGGATTAAGCTTCATGACCTTTGCGGTTGTTGCGGCATTAAGTTTGGGTGCCAGATTTGGTATTGGGCAACAAATGATTGCACGGGAAGCCTTTAATCAAACCAGCTTGGAAAAAGTCGCCCACACGGCAAAATATGTCTTAATTTATTCGTTATTCATAGAACTGGCCGGATTCTTATTACTAACTGCCACATGGTTAAACGATTTGGGTTTTACCACGGCTGTCTATCAAGCATTCTTTTATACGATTTCCGCATTTAATAACGCTGGTTTTGCCCTAAATAGTAACAGCCTGATGCCCTTTGCCAGCAATTTACCCGTTAATATTATCATCACAACGCTTTTTATTATCGGCGGTATCGGTTTTCTGGTATTAATTGACTTAAGAACACAAAAAAGCTGGCATAAATTGAGCGTTAACAGCAAAATTGTATTGATTAGCACATTGATCATTAATTTATGTGCTTTTGTACTTATTTGGATTCTGGAAGTACAGAATCCTGCGACATTAGGCCCACTATCGCTTGGAGATCAGGTGATTGCTGCCTGGTTTCAGGCCGTTACGCCGCGAACGGCTGGTTTCAATACATTGGCTATAGAAGAACTTACCGATGCCACAACAACCCTGATAATCTTATTGATGTTTATCGGAGGAGGTTCATTAAGTACCGCCAGCGGGCTTAAATTAGGCACTTTCGTGGTTTTAATCATGGCTACCTATACTTTCCTCCGCCGCCGGGATGATGTCGTAGTACTGCAACGAACTATTCCTCAATCACAAGTAATGAAAGCATTGGCATTAACTACTGTATCTATTATCATGATCTTCATTGGAATCTTTTTCCTGACTGTAACTGAGAAAGCTCCATTCATTGATATCGTTTTCGAGGTAGTATCTGCACTGAGCACAGTTGGCTTGTCCAGGGGATTAACAACTCAGTTAAGTACGGGAGGAGAGATTGTCATTATATTTTTAATGATAGTCGGTCGCGTAGGGCCACTGACTTTTGCCTATTTTCTGGCTACTCCAAAGAAAAAGCATATTAAATACGCTAATGCAGAGATACAAATAGGTTAATTTTCTGACTAAATTTATGAATTACGAGCATCCCGTCAAAAGATCGCTGCTGTGATCATATGGAATAATTATCACAACCACATCACATGTCCACTTCAACATATATTTATATTTTCGGTGAAAGTGAAATCAAAATTTGGGGATTGACCGGTCGTGAGCGTCTACAGCGTATGCTTAACGCCTATGAACACATCCAGCTGGTTGAACATGTCGAAAAAATTCCTACCGGCGCCAGTGCACTATTTCTGAATGCCAATTTTCTGTTCGATACGCGGGTACTGGCCGCATTATTGAGTCTGGATAAAAAAATAGCCTTATACAGTGAAGAAAATTGCCCTGCCGCCATCCGCACCGATGGCAATCAAGCACCGCGAGTCCTCAGAAACCTTAACAGCAACAAAAACCAGAATTATAAATTCGTGTTAC
Organism: Nitrosomonas sp.; assembly: GCA_024281995.1. Lineage (GTDB taxonomy): Bacteria > Pseudomonadota > Gammaproteobacteria > Burkholderiales > Nitrosomonadaceae > Nitrosomonas. The sequence goes on along the minus strand of JAMWZW010000008.1, from coordinate 59,608 downwards.
TCACTATCCCACGCATTGGGTTAATAGATCTGAAAATCGATTTCCAGCAAAACCTGAAAAAGAAGGATCCGCCTTACATTTTACCCATCAGCGAGAATAACCGCCCGCTCCTGGAAAAGGAGCTGTTTTCCGGTTCGTATAAAGGCGTAACCGATCTTGTCACCAAATGGGTTTGGCCGGTGCCTGCATTCTGGGCTACACATTATTGCGTGCATCGAGGCTGGCAGCCGAATCATGTGACCTACCTCAGTATTGTGCTGGCTATTCTGACCGGCTTGGCATTCTGGGCCGGATTTTTTGGCATTGGCCTGCTGATGGGATGGTTTATGACTTTCCTCGATACTGTTGATGGCAAATTGGCGCGTGTCACCGTAACTTCAAGCCGTGTTGGAGATGTCATGGATCATGGCTTGGATATTATCCATCCGCCGCTTTGGTATCTCGCCTGGGGTGCCGGCTTGGCAGGTAGCGACTCTGCTATTGCCGGATTGGAAATACTGATGGGGCTTATGTTCATTGGCTATATCGGCGGACGCTTATGCGAAGGCGCATTCCAGCTTTGGCTGGCACCTTTTGACCTATTCATTTGGCGCAAACTGGATTCCTTCAATCGTTTAATCACGGCACGACGTAATCCTAATCTTCTACTGCTTACATATGGTTGGGCGGCCGGTCACCCGGACACCGGCTTAATTCTGGTGGTTCTCTGGCATTTACTCTCAACCGGCTTCCTTACATGGCGCGTAGTTACGGGCTGGCAAGTCAAGCAAAGAGAAGGTGCACTGAAATCGTGGCTGCAGGATATCGATCCGGCACGCGACCGGGAAATATGGGCGGTCAAAATCTTTACGCGCGCACCACTCAATCTCAGAAAACCTTACCCTTTTTCATCCAACTAATTCACTATTTCTAGCTCATGACTTTACACGCACGGATTGACCGCCTGAAAACCAGGACAGCTAAAGTGGGCTGCCTGCTAAACCCTATGAGTGGTCAAGTACGCAAGCGTCAAGCGGCTATCCATCGAATATTAGAAGCAATGCCCTCTATGCTTGTTTGCGAAGCCAGTGACGCCACTTCTTTTAAAACGGCAATCGTGCAACTGCTGCGCGCAGACATCGACTTACTGGTCATTGTCGCTGGAGATGGCACAACGCACGCAATACTTGGCCATCTGTTTACTCTGTTGGCACCTGAAAAATGGCCGGTGCTGGTAATTATTCCTGGCGGCACCACCAATATGACGCCCTTGGATTTAGGCATGTGCGGCAAACCTGAGCGGATCTTAGCGTGCTTACGTGATTATTTATTGCAGCCATCGGCGCCAAATCTGGTGCAACGACCGGCATTGCGGATCGAACAACGCGGCATGGCGCCAATCTATGGCATGTTCTTTGCTGTCGGCCTGATCGCGCGTGGCGTCAAATTCTCGCGTAGCCCGGTAAAGCAAATTGGAATTACCGGTGGAATTTTTACCTTTCTCATTATGCTGCGCTCGCTTGCCGGCATGATTACCGGCAAGATCTTTGGCCGCCAAGATGATGAATGGGCGCCTGTTACCATGAAGATAACGCAAGCCAACGGAGAGTCACACCAGGGCACTTATCTATTTGCGCTAGTCAGCGCATTGGACCGCTTGTTACTCAACATCCGGCCGTATTGGGGCAAAGAACCCGAACCGCTGCATGTGACTTGGGTTAATCAACAGCACAAACGCTTGTGGCGCTCATTATGGCCACTACTTTCCGGCGGCGGTGAAGTATTACAAGAAAAAGACGGCTACTTTAGCCATAACACCCATGCAGTGACTTTACACATGGATGATGAATACATTGTCGATGGTGAATTGTATCGATCGGTCAATTCATACAATCCCTTACGAATTACTGCAACCAATCCCATTACATTTTTAGCACTAAAGGACAACATTATTACCATGAATTACTCCATATCCGCACCCGCCAAACAACTACCTGTTCGATTGATCAGTGAAGTTGCTTGGGAAAACAACAAGGAAACATCACCTGATCTCGTACCTTTGGTCGATTCGCTTATTATGCGTTTCGGTGAATCACTGGATGCCGTGATGCTCTATGGTTCCTGCCTGCATTCCGGAGTCAGCCTGGAAGAAGGTATCGTCGATCTGTACGTCATCGTCAATAGCTACTATAAAGCGTATCCCCAGAATTATTTGGCTAATTTAAACGCCTGGCTGGCACCCAATGTTTTTTACCTCGAGGTACCGCATCAAGAGCGCATGTTACGCGCCAAATACGCTGTCATTTCAACAGAAGATTTTGAACGGGGCGCGCAATACTGGTTTCATCCCTATATTTGGGCACGCTTTGCCCAACCATCACGGTTGCTGTATGTTCGTGATGAGACTGTGCGGGAACGCTTATACGTAGCACAGGCCCATTCCGTCATTAACTTTCTGAAATCAGGCGTCCCCACGCTTGAAGCCGGAATAGCCGATGTCGAAGAAATCTGGACGCGCTGCCTAACGCTCACTTATTCTGCTGAATTACGTGCGGAGCGGGAAACACGCGCTCGCCATCTGGCGCAAACCAATCTCAGCGCTTTTACCCGCCTCACAGATGTCGCCAGCCCCATGTTGGAAGAAATCCTGGAAAAACAAAACAATGGTAAATATCGTTGCCTGACTACACCAGAAATGCAAAAGCAAGCGCTATGGCACTGGCGTTTGCGCCGCTGGCAAGGGCGAATGTTATCGATCCTGAGACTGGCCAAGGCCACACTGACTTTCAGAAATAGCGTCGAATACGCCGCATGGAAAATTGAACGGCATACCGGCGTTCACGTCGAAATCACCCCGATGCTGCGCCGCCACCCTATCCTGTGGGGTTTGAAAGTTGCGTGGCAATTGCTACAGCGCGGCGTATTACGCTGACAAATCGCTTAAACCCGCGACTATTTACAGAACTTTCAACGGAGATACACTTATGAGCCCTATTATTCGTTTATTCGTTATTTCACTAGCGCTGATGCTTACCGCTTGCTCCACAATGTACCTTGAGGGTCTGGAAAAAGTCGGCATTCCGAAGCGCGACGTGATGGTATACCGCGTCGAAAAAGCGCGCGACACGCAGGAGGAAACCAAGGAACAATTTAAATCCGCGCTGGAACAATTCACCGCCGCCACCCATTTCAGCGGCGGCGATCTGGAAGATACGTATAACCGTCTGAATGACGCCTACGAAGCAAGCATCGGCAAAGCCGAAGAAGTCAGAAGCCGTATTGCCGACATTGAAAGCGTATCCGAAGCATTGTTTAACGAGTGGAAGCAGGAAATTACGCAATACAGCAATGCATCGATGAAACAAAGCAGCCAGAAAAAACTCGACAGCACGCAAGCGCACTACCGCCAGTTGATTGCCTCGATGAAACAAGCCGAAGCCAAGATCGAACCCATCCTCACCGTGTTCCACGACCAAGTCATGTTCCTCAAACACAACCTCAACGCCCGCGCCATCGCCTCGCTGAAAGGCGAATTAAGCAATATTAAATCCGACGTCTCGGCGCTAATTGCATCGATGGAAAAATCGATCAACGAAGCGAATGCGTTTATTAGTACGATGGAGAGTAAGTAATATTAGTTGCATTCTTTAAGCAGATGAAACGCCTCATAAAATTTCTTTCAATTATTCTCGCACTTACACTAATTGCCGGAGTTGTATTTTTAGTAGTTTGGGCCATTCAAGGATTCTTTGATTACGTTAGCACAGTCCCAAAGGAGCTTGCAGCTTCTCTTATAGCTGGAGCAGTGACGATCTTGGTCGCAACCGTGACAATCATGATCGGAAGGTATTATGAGCGGAAGAAGGAGCTTGATGCACTTTATCGTGACAAAAAGACTGAGATCTATGATGAGTTTCTAAAAGAATTTTTTAATATCTACTTTTCGGGTGGAGAAAAATCTGCCGATCAGCCAGATAAGGACTTAGTATCGTTCTTGCGCGAATTCACCAGAAAACTGATCCTTTGGAGTGGACCAGAAGTTATTGAAGCATTTGTCGCGTGGAAAGATCACCTAGCTAAGGGAACTCCAGATGCGCAGACTATATTTCTTACCGAAGCATTTTTGCTCGCGATACGCAACGATCTTAGACACACAAATTCTGGACTTCGAAAAGGTTTCTTCGCCCGACTGTTTTTAAAAGAAGGAGCACTCTTCTTATCCATGGCAGAAAAAAATCCAAATGTGACACTTGATGAACTCGCTGCTGTTGAAAATCGCCTCAAGGCTATTCTTGATGAGAAAGCTAACTAAAACTCCATCAACATGAATACTTTGAGTGAAACAGCACACTACCGATTACTTAGGACGCTGAGAATTTATCTACCAGAAGCTTATATGTATTCGCTTAAATGTGCTCTCTAAAAGCTTCTCACACAAACCGCATCGATAAATCCACGGCTTGAATATTCTTGGTCAGACTGCCAATCGAAATGCGGTCAACGCCTGTTTCCGCCACCTGGCGTACGTTATCCAAAGTAATATTGCCGGATGCTTCCAGGATCACTTGCTCACCGGCTTGCCGGCGAGTCAGGGTAACGGCATGGCGCAATTGATCCAAATTAAAATTATCCAGCAGTAACATTTGGGCGCCAATGAGCAGCGCTTCAATCAGTTCCTGTTGCGATTCCACTTCGATTTGGATGAAAACACCCGGCGGGGCGATTTTCCGCGCTTGATTCAGAGCTGGCTGGATGCCGCCTGCGGCGATGATGTGATTTTCCTTGATCAAAATGCCATCAAATAATCCTACGCGGTGATTGACGCCGCCGCCGCAGGTAACCGCGTATTTTTGCGCCAGGCGCAAACCGGGCAATGTTTTGCGCGTATCGACAATGGCAGCTTTCGTGCCCGCAACGGCATCGACAAAATGCCTGGTTTGCGTCGCCACGGCGGATAACAACTGCAGAAAATTCAGCGCGGAGCGTTCCGCGGTCAGCAATGCGCGTGCCGGCCCTTTAATTTCGCATAGTTTCTGTCCCGCCTGCACCCGATCGCCATCTTTGGCAAGCCAGTCGATAATCGTTTCAGGCGCCAAAGTTAAAAAACAGGCCTCAAACCATTGCACACCGCACAATACCGCCTCTTCCCGGCTGATCACGGCAGCACTCAGTGTCTTGCCGCCGGGGATTAGCGATGCCGTCAGATCACCGCTGCCAATATCTTCCTGTAACGCGCGTTTTACGTTATCGCGAATTTCATCGTGTAAATCTTGCACTTTTTCTACTTTATTTAAGTTAACCGGCCATGAAGCCATGCATTATAGTGCACGCTGGTTGTACACTTACGATAAATGAATGGATAAGTATAGCGATTGACAAGTGGAATAAGGAGAGAGTATGTCCGGCGCATTTGATCTGATTTTTTATAGCATTGCCACGATGCTGGGTGTAGCCACTGTCGGCTTGATCGTGGTGTGGTTCATCCAGGATGTGACGCAGAAAAAACATTCAATTCTGCGCAATTATCCGGTTATAGGCCGTTTGCGTTATTTTTTCGAAATACAGGGTAAGTATTTCCGCCAATATTTTTTCGCCAATGACCGCGACGAGATGCCGTTCAATCGCTCTACCCGCGGATGGATTTACAAAAACGCCAAGAACAAAGGCAGTCTGGTCGGTTTTGGTTCCACCAACGATCTACGCCAGCCGGGCTCGATTATTTTTGTCAATGCCGCTTTCCCGATCCAGGAAGAAGATCAGTTGCCCACGCCGTCGCTACACATCGGCGAAGGTTACTGCGAACAGCCATTCGAAGCCAAATCGATTATCAATATCAGCGGCATGAGTTATGGCGCCATTTCCAAACCTGCGGTGCGCGCTTTATCGCTGGGCGCGGCACAGGCAGGCTGCTGGTTGAATACCGGTGAAGGTGGCTTGGCGCCTTATCATTTGGAAGGCGGCTGCGATCTGATCATGCAAATCGGTACTGCAAAATACGGTATTCGCGATGAACAGGGCAATTTCTCACCGCAACGCGCGAAAGAATTGAGCAAAGTAGTGAAAGCGTTTGAAATCAAACTGTCGCAAGGTGCAAAACCGGGCAAAGGCGGACTGCTTCCCGCCAGTAAAGTACATGAAGAAATTGCTGCAATCCGTGGCATTCCTGTCAATCAAAATTCAATCAGCCCGAACCGCCACAAGGATATCAACAACATCGACGAACTGCTCGACAAAATCCATTACATCCGCGAATTGACGGGGCGCCCGGTCGGCATCAAAACAGCCATCGGCGGATGGAATTTCATCAATGAACTGTGCGACAGCATCAATCGCCGCGGTTTGGAATACGCCCCGGATTTCCTCACCATAGACGGTGGCGAAGGCGGCAGCGGTGCGGCGCCACAAACTTTGGTTGATCATGTCAGCCTACCCATCGCCGAAGCGCTGCCGCGTGTGGTCGATGCGCTGATCCAATCCGGTTTGAAAAATCGCATTTATGTCGTGGCTGCCGGAAAATTGGTCACTTCCGCAGAAGGTGCGTGGGCACTTTGTGCCGGTGCAGATTTTGTCAACACCGCACGAGGCTTTATGTTTTCGCTCGGCTGTATCCAAGCGATGCGCTGTCACCTCAATACTTGTCCCACCGGCGTTACGACACACGATGTACGCTTGCAGAGGGGCCTGGTGGTTGAAGAAAAATATCTGCGCGTAGCCAATTACGCCAGAAATGTTAACAAGGAAATCAACATGATCGCGCATTCATGCGGCCTGCATCATGCCCGGCAATTCAAACGCGAGCATGTGCGCATCGTCGAGACCGCTGGCAAAAGCGTCGCATTGAATATTTTGTACCCTTACCCGGAAGTGACTAAAAAAACAACATAAATCCGCGTCAAATCATTCTTAAGTACACTCTTCCGATCCATTCATTTTAATATATTTGAATCTTCTGGCAGCACCCTACTGCTACTAACTCCCATCTGATTAAACGTTATTCTGTGAACAATAGATTTCAGATAAAGGGATAAAAGAGTGCCTAATCGCAGTTTAAGTGTAAAAGTAGTTTACCGATAATAGGTTGTCGCTCTTTGGATAATTTTCATCATTTACAACAAAACGCCACAACAATTTTCTAGCAAATAAACAATGCCTCGCCTCATAATCAATCATAATGATCGCAGAATCATTACAATCAATGTATTTGTATTGATTGCCATCACCTTATCGGCGGGTTTTGTTGTCTATAAAAGCATTCATTCCCAAGCGCAAGCCATGATCACTTCCAGTCTCCAAGTGACACTGAGAAATATGGCTACACTGATAGAAAATCAGATTACACATACCATTTCAAATACTCAGATATTTTCCACATCCATTTTTCCAGTCACTGATTTGGAAAATACTCATTTCAATGAGTCTCGCGCTACAAGCACCGCTCACTTAGTGAAATTCTCAGAGAAAATGCTGCAAAATAACTTTTCAAGTATCAGCATCCATGACTCGAATAACAACCTAGTGCTCGAATCCGGTCAGAAATCCACTCGACCACACCTCATTGGTGAACTCCAGGCTGACTTGGAAAACCGTAGTGAATTATTATGGAACAGGCAATTCCTTTTGCGCAGTTTTATAAATATTTTCAACACCGAGAACAAATTTATCGGCCGCATCACTACTGAACAACCCATGCCGGCACTCATGAAAATATTTACGGATACGGCTTTAATTGGGAAATCCAGCGACTTATTGCTGTGCGCTCCGGTAAAAGATAATGACTTAGCAATCAACTGCTTCCGGCACAATTTGAACGACAGTCAATTCATGCGTATGCAGCGTATCGTCAACGACAAACCACTACCGATACATTCTGCACTCACAGGAAAAGAAGGGATTCAATTTGCTCAGGACCTTCAGAAAATCAGCATTGTTGCTGCACACTCGCCGCTTGCCCACGGATTAGGCGCTGTATTGCAAATCAATGAAAAGGAGCTATTTAACCCTTTCATTGATCACATTGGAACAATTTTATTGTATCTCAGCTTGTTGGTACTGGCCGGACTTGCAGTGATTTTTTGGGTCACTCTGCCACGTAGACAACAAGCCATTCAATTCGGAAATTCGCTGACAAAAAAGCATAAAAACTTGATCAAAGAAAAGAACGATACTGAAAAAATTTCTTTTGAATTAACAGCATATATTAATACGATAGGTAAACTTGCCTTAATTTCCATTACTGATCGCAATGGCAAAATTGTTCAGGTGAATGATAAATTATGTGAAATGAGTGGTTATTCCCAGGAAGAATTGATCGGGCAAGACCATCGGTTATTGAGTTCACACATTCACCCCCAATCTTTCTTTGATGATTTGTGGTCGACCATTACTCGAGGCGAGATTTGGCATCAGGAAATCTGTAATCGCAACAAATCCGGAATGCTGTTTTGGTTAGACTGCGCAATCATTCCTTTAATAAACACTTGCGAAGAAATTGACTGCTATATGTCAGTGAGCGTTGATATCACTGCAAAGAAGCAAGAAGATTTTGGCCTGAGCGAGCGAATGAGGGAAAGCAATTGTATGCAGATCATCAGACATTGTATGGCGCAGAATCTCAGTACTGAAAAAATATGTCAAAACATTTTGGAGTCACTCATCCGAGCTCTGCATTTTCCGGAAATGGCAGTTGCCATGATTGAGTTGGAGAATAAGCAAATTGCTACAATAGGATATCAAGAAAACTTCCATAACCAGTTAACAGCGCAAATTATATCCAACGGAACCATATGCGGATTGTTAAAAGTCTCTTATCTGCAAGACCTTCCCTTCACACTCCCTTATGAGCAAAACCTGATTGATAGCATTGCACATGACCTCGGGCGCTGGTATGAACGCGAAGAGGCCGAGCAACGAATCATTAGAATGGCTACGCACGATGCTCTGACTGGGTTACCCAACCGGCTTTTACTGCAAGATCGCATTGAGCAAGCCCTCGTCCATGATACACGTCATCAAAGGCAAATGGCGGTACTCTTTATTGATTTGGATCATTTCAAAACTATCAATGATTCATTAGGTCACGACATTGGCGATCTTTTACTCAAAGCAGTCGCAGAACGATTGCTGTCGTGTGTGCGTAACGAAGATACCGTTGCACGCCAAGGAGGAGATGAATTCATTGTGGTATTAAATTCTATTGCAGAATCATTGGATGCTGCCAAAGTTGCACAAAAAATTCTGGATTCGATAACACAACCTTATCAGATCGATAAGAACGAACTTCATATCGCGGGAAGTATAGGAATCGCTGTGTTTCCTGGCGATGGAACCAGTGCGGATGCATTATTAAAAAATAGCGATGTAGCCATGTATTATGCAAAAGCAAATGGCCGCTATAATTACCAATTCTTCACTGATGAACTCAACAAATCTGCGCATGAGCGGCATACCCTTACTTTGGATTTACGCCATGCACTCGAGCGCAATGAATTGGTCTTGTACTATCAGCCTGTTATGGATATGCCTGACAATCAGTTACACAGTGTAGAGGCTCTACTCCGCTGGCGACACCCCGAGCATAAACTGATTACTCCTGATAAATTTATTGGCCTGGCGGAAGAAACCGGATTGATTATTCCAATTGGCGAATGGGTTATCAAAACAGTTTGTATGCAAATTAAAACATGGCAACAACAAGGATATCCCGTTCCAAGGGTCGCTATTAACCTATCAGTAAGGCAGTTCCGGGATAAGGAATTAACAAAAAATGTTGCCCGCATACTTAACGAAACTGGCGTTGAAGCAAAATACATCAGCCTGGAAATCACCGAAAGCATGCTCATCGATAATATTGAAAAAGTCATCGAAACCCTCAAATGCTTGAGTGAAATGGGAATGCACATATCAATTGATGATTTTGGTACAGGTTATTCGAGTCTGAGTTATCTCAAGCGTTTTCCGATACATACGCTTAAAATCGACCGTTCATTTGTACGCGATATTGTAAGCGACAAAAATGATCGCACGATCGTTGCCGCCATTATTGCGATGGCGCACAGCCTGGAAATAGAAGTTATTGCTGAAGGTATTGAAACAGAAGAACAACTCAATTTATTGATTGCACAACAATGCAATCACTATCAGGGTTATTATTTCAGTAGACCCGTGCCTGTTTCTGATATCGAAAATCTCTTAAAGCAATCTATTGCCAATAAATTTCACGCCCTACCACTGCGTATCGCAAAATAATCCGCTCTTGAAATTTCGCCTCTCTTACCCCACTTAGGGATCAATAATCTAGCGAGGGAGAATTTCATGCGTTTTGATAAACTAACCACCAAGTTTCAACAAGCCATTGCAGATGCGCAAAGTATCGCGGTCGGCCAGGATAATCCAACCATTGAACCACAACATCTATTGCTGGCGTTATTGCAGCAAGACGATGGCAGTACATTGTCATTACTACAGCGCTCGGGAGTCAATGTCGCTCCCCTGATAGAAAACCTCAAACAGAGTGTTAATCGCTTGCCTAAAATTGATAATTCAGAAGGAGAAGTTACTATCTCCCGTACCCTGAATAATCTTCTCAATGTGGCAGACAAAGAAGCGCAAAAACGCAATGATCAATTTATTGCTTCAGAAATGTTTCTGCTCGCAATGCTACAGGATAAAGGCGAAATAGGCGCTTTACTCAAACAGTACGGCGCTAATTATGCAGCACTGGAGAAAGCCATCAATACCATCCGAGGTGGCGAACAAGTGAGCAGCGCCGAAGCTGAAGGCAGTCGCGAGGCTCTGAAAAAATACACATTAGACCTTACCGAACGTGCGCGGCAAGGAAAATTGGATCCGGTGATTGGACGAGATGATGAAATTCGTCGTGCGATCCAAGTATTGCAGCGGCGTACAAAAAATAATCCTGTACTCATTGGCGAACCCGGCGTAGGTAAAACCGCAATTGTTGAAGGTTTGGCACAACGCATTATCAATGGTGAAGTTCCTGAAAGTCTGAAAGATAAGCGCGTTCTTGTTTTAGACATGGCCGCACTACTGGCTGGTGCGAAATACCGCGGCGAATTTGAGGAGCGCCTCAAATCTGTATTGAAAGAGCTTGCACAGGACGAAGGCAAAACGATTGTATTCATTGACGAATTGCATACCATGGTTGGAGCAGGTAAAGCGGAAGGCGCAATGGATGCGGGTAATATGCTAAAGCCCGCTTTGGCGCGGGGTGAGTTACATTGCGTTGGTGCCACTACATTAGATGAATACCGCAAATATATCGAAAAAGATGCTGCGCTTGAGCGGCGTTTCCAGAAAGTATTGGTAGAAGAACCCACAGTGGAAGCAACTATCGCAATCCTGCGCGGCTTGCAAGAAAAATACGAGGTTCATCACGGTGTAGATATTACGGATCCTGCCATAGTTGCTGCTGCAGAATTATCCAACCGTTATATTACCGATCGTTTCCTGCCCGATAAAGCAATTGATTTGATTGATGAAGCCGCGGCACGTATCCGCATGGAAATTGACTCCAAGCCAGAAGCAATGGATAAGCTTGATCGGCGCTTGATACAACTTAAAATTGAACGCGAAGCCATTAAAAAGGAAAAAGACGAAGCTTCGCAAAAACGTCTGCAATTACTCGAAGAAGAAATCAAACAAAAAGAGCGCGAATACGCTGATTTAGCTGAAATTTGGAAAACTGAAAAATTTCATGTGCAGGGCTCCCAGCAAATCAAAGAAGAAATGGAAAAAATCAAACTGGAAATAGAAACTGCAACGCGTAAGGGAGATTGGCAAAAAGTATCAGAATTACAATATGGCCGCCTTCCTCAATTAGAAGCGCAACTACAGTCACAACTCAGCGATCAGAAACAAGCTGCAGAAGGCGGTTCAAGCACGACCACCTCAGCTCCTAAGCTATTACGCACGCAGGTTGGCGCGGAAGAAATTGCTGAAGTAGTATCTCGCGCAACAGGCATCCCTGTCTCCAAAATGATGCAGGGTGAGCGCGAAAAACTACTTCTGATGGAGCAAAAACTGCATGATCGGGTAGTAGGTCAGGATGAAGCCGTACGCTTGGTATCTGATGCGATTCGACGTTCCCGTGCGGGTTTGGCAGACCCGAACAGGCCTTATGGTTCATTTCTATTCCTTGGCCCCACAGGTGTGGGAAAAACTGAACTTTGTAAGGCACTGGCTGGTTTTCTGTTTGATTCCGAAGATCATTTAATACGCGTCGACATGTCAGAATTCATGGAAAAACATTCTGTAGCACGACTGATTGGAGCCCCCCCTGGCTATGTCGGTTATGAAGAAGGTGGTTATTTGACGGAGCTCGTACGCAGAAAGCCATACGCCGTTATTTTGTTGGATGAAGTGGAAAAAGCACACCCCGACGTATTTAATGTATTGCTGCAAGTTCTAGATGATGGACGTATGACTGATGGCCAAGGACGTACGGTTGATTTCAAGAACACTGTTATTGTCATGACTTCCAATCTGGGATCGCAAATGATCCAGGAAATGTCGCGAAACGAATATCAAGCGATTAAACAAGCTGTCATGACGGAAGTCAAAACGCATTTCCGTCCGGAATTTATTAATCGTATTGATGAAGTGGTAGTATTTCACGCGTTGGATGAAAGGCATATCGAGTCCATCGCAAAAATACAGTTGCACTATCTTGAAGCACGATTGGCTAAACTGGAAATGCGACTCGAAATCAGCGAAGCAGCGCTATCAGCACTTTCTCAAGCCGGCTTTGATCCTGTGTTTGGTGCGCGGCCGCTTAAACGTGCGATTCAAGCTCAAATTGAGAATCCGCTAGCTAAAGAAATTCTTGAAGGTAATTTTGTCGCAAAAGATACCATCAAAGTTGATTACTATGACAATAAAATGAATTTCTCCAGAATCAATGATTGAGATTTTGACGTTAGCAGATTAAAACATAGCGTCTTAATGATATTCGGGTAAAATATCATTTTTTTATTGGATAGCTCGTCATGTTTAAAGGTAGCTTAGTTGCCATCGTTACCCCTATGCATGAGGATGGCGGATTAGACCTGGATCGATTCCGCTCTTTACTCGATTTCCATATCGTACAGGGTAGCGATGGCGTAGTGGTGGTTGGCACTACCGGAGAATCTCCGACAGTAGACTTTGATGAACACCATTTGCTGATGAAAACAGCAGTTGATCATGTCGCGGGCCGGATACCGGTAATTGCGGGCACGGGCGCCAATTCAACACGTGAAGCTATCGATTTATCAATTTTTGCAAAAAATGCCGGCGTAGATGCCTGTCTATCGGTTGCACCCTATTACAACAAGCCTACCCAGGAAGGGCTGTATCAACACTTCAAAGCTATTGCAGAAGCGGTTGAAATTCCTCATATTTTATATAACGTTCCCGGTAGAACCGTTGCGGATATTCAAAACGATACAGCATTACGCCTCGCACAGATTCCCAATATTGTTGGCATTAAAGATGCGACAGGAGATATTGGACGTGGTTGTGATCTATTGTTTCGCGCACCATCAGGATTTTCCATCTACAGCGGAGATGACGGCAGCGCGTTAGCGCTACTGTTGCTGGGTGCACATGGCATTATTTCAGTTACAGCAAATGTAGCTCCAAAAATGATGCATGATATGTGTATCGCCGCATTTTCTGGCGATTTGAATACGGCACGAACGCTTAACAACAAACTGCTGCGATTACATACCGATCTGTTTGTTGAAGCTAATCCAATTCCAGTTAAATGGGCTGTCACCCAAATGGGTTTAATAAATCCTGGAATTCGCTTACCCCTCACCCCATTATCGAATCAATATCATCAGCTTATTCTAGAAGCAATGCAATTGGCCAATATCCCTGAAGTAAAGGAGTAAGATGTCAACAACAAAATGGCGGAAAGTAGTTGTGCCGTCAGTGGCAATGGCGCTTTCATTATTGAACACTGGTTGTAACACGTTCCAATTGTTTCCAGAGACAAAAACGGTTGAATATAAATCAGCAGGGAAATTACCCCCATTAGAAATACCCCCGGATCTCATTACACCTGAGATTGATGAACGATACTCAATTCCGGATTCTGATTCACCAGGAAGTACGACATTTTCCAACTACAATAGTGAGCGCGGCGGACAATTCAAAACCGGTTCACATTCGTTGGTACCATCTTCATTCCAAAATGTTCATATCGAACGTGCCGGCACGCAACGTTGGCTGGTTGTACCACAAGCACCTGAAGTCGTGTGGCCGATCGTAAAGGAATTTTGGCAAGAACTCGGTTTTCTGATCAAAATAGAAGCCCCTGAAACCGGCATTATGGAAACCGATTGGGCTGAAAATCGAGCAAAAATTCCACAAGATCCATTGCGAACCATTCTTTCTACTTTTCTTGATAGCATATATTCCACAGCAGAGCGTGATAAATTTCGTACGCGTTTGGAACGAAATGAATTAGGTAACACTGAAATATATATCAGCCATCGCGGCATGAATGAAGTGTTAGAAGGTGGCAATCTTAATCGCACAGTCTGGCAACCAAGACCTGCTGATCCAGATCTGGAAGCTGAAATGCTATCACGTTTAATGATGCGCTTTGGTGTCGCGGAAGAAAAAGCTAAATTGGAGCTCACTACCAGCAGAAGCTCAACTCAAGAGCGCGCCTATATTGATCGTGAAACAGGAAATACATTGATCATTAATGAAGCATTTGATCGATCATGGCGGCGCGTGGGATTGGCTCTTGACCGTATTGGCTTTACCGTTGAAGATCGAAATCGTGTCGAAGGGATTTATTATGTACGTTATCTTAATCCTGACAAAGATGCCAAAAAGACTGGCGATGACAAAGGATTGCTGTCGGGAATAATGTTCTGGCGAAATGATAATGACAAAGACGGTGCGAAAGCGGCAAAATACCGTATACAAGTTAATAATACCGGAACAAATGCCAGCAACGTCACCTTACTTAATGATGACGGAACAGCCGTTAATTCTGCGACTACAGACCGTATTCTAAAATTATTACATGAACAACTGAGATAAACAGAATAAAGAGAAGAATAAAGCTCATATTCTGTTTTCGAATAAAAAAACCGCCAAATCGGCGGTTTTTTTATTAAAAAGAGAATTCTTTTTAATGACCAGGTTTGCTGCTTCCACCATATGGACGAGGATCCGCGCCTTCTTTCAAGCAATTTCCATTACCATCCAATCCATGCGGACAATCAACTTGCTCACCACGCATCATCTTTTCGTAGTTTTCTTTTTCTGTTTCAGGTAGTGCTTGACTAGGTTTGCCACCGCATGCAGATAATGTTAATGCCAGTAAGAATGCTGCCAGAAGAGTATATTTCATTATGTAGTTTTCCTTATAAAGTTCTTTAATTATTTAAATTAAGGGGAGCAGTATATAACGAACTTAAGTGATCATTCAAGCAAGTTTTTAATTACTTCAAAATGAAAATCTTTGATTTCAGGTTCTTGGTTGTGAAAATCCTGCGATATTTATACGCTGAGCAAGTATTCGTCCAATAATTCAATCCAATGTTTCACGGGTACTGCTGTACCACTTTGCAAATGCACTAAGCATCCAATATTAGCGGTAGCAATCTGCTCCGGTTTGCCTGATTCTAAAGCGAGTACTTTACTTTTTAGTAATTGTTGTGACAAGTCAGGCTGCAATATCGAATAGGTGCCTGCTGAGCCGCAGCATAAATGACTATTAGGAACAGAGGTCAAATCAAAACCAATATTAATCAGAATGTCTTCCACAACACCGCGAATTTTCATACCATGCTGCAAAGTACAAGGCGAATGAAAAGACAATTTCATTTTACGTGCATTACCGTTGTGCTTATCCAGCAATAACTTAATATTTTCTAATTCAGCATGAATTATTTCACTGATATCCTTAGCAAGTGCCGAAATATCAGCCGCTTTTTTTGCATAGACCGGATCATGCTGCAATAAATGTCCATAGTCTTTCACAGTTACGCCACAACCACTGGCTGTCACCACTATCGCCTCAACTTCGCTTTGCGCTACCAATGGCCACCACGCATCGATATTGCGGCGCATGTAATCCAATCCTTCCTCCTGTGCATTCAAGTGAAAAGTAACAGCCCCGCAACACCCGGCATTTGCAGCCGTGATTAGCGATATGCCCAAATTATTCAACACACGTGCGGTAGCAGCGTTGATATTAGGTGCCATTGCCGGTTGCACACAGCCATCAAGTGCCAGCATTTTGCGTGTATGCTGCTCTGTAGGCCATAATTTAGCGGGACTGAGTTTGGGCGGAATTTTACTTTTCAGTTTTCCTGGCAAAATCGCGCGCACTGCCTGTCCAGCCTTAAATAATGTATTAAACAATAATGGATTAGGTAAAATTTTGCGCAACGTATAGCGTACAAAATCAGAACGGAAACTGCGCTTTACCCGCTTTTCAACGATACCGCGGCTGATGTCCACCAATGCACCGTAGCGCACACCCGAAGGACAAGTTGTTTCACAGGCGCGGCAAGTCAGGCAGCGATCAAGGTGCAATTGCGTTTTTTGCGTAACAGGCTGCCCTTCCAGCATTTGCTTCATTAGATAAATACGACCGCGCGGACTATCGAGCTCGTCACCAAGAATCTGATAAGTCGGGCAAGTCGCCAGACAAAAACCGCAATGCACGCAACTGCGCAAAATGGCATCCGCTTCCTGTCCTTGTGGAGAATTTTTTATAAAGTCTACGAGTTTGGTTTGCATTTAAATCTCAGAGTAAAGCCGGCCGGGATTGAAGATTCCCAGTGGATCAAATTTTTCTTTCAATGAACGGTGAATCTTCATCATAGCGGGAGGAAGCGGATGAAATACGCCAATACGCTGGTTATTATTACGAAACAACGTGGCATGACCGCCCGCCTTTTCTGCGGCGTTACGTATAACTTTTGTTTCTGCTTCATCGCCAGATTGTAACCATCGTAAACCGCCATTCCACTCGATTAGCTGCTTACCAAGCAATGTCATGGGCGCTGCAGTGGATTGAATGGATAAACGCCACAGCGGTTTGTCTGACTGAAAAAAAGCATGTGTTTGCTCGCGTATCGTGTGCCAAAAGACTTCGCCGTCATGCAGCGCTTCGCCGCCTAATTTCAATTGCGCTGCACGCACTGCGGACTGAGCACCCGAAAGTCTCAAAAAGAGCTCGCCGGCGGTATAACACGTCGCAGAAATGGGTAACGGTTTACTGGCCCATTGATTCATTTTCTCGATTGCTGCCGCTTCATGCAATGACATGCGCAACGTCATTTCAGTTGCCGGTTTGGGTAAAACCTTCAGCGAAACTTCAAGCAACACACCCAGCGTTCCCATTGAGCCCGTCATTAACCTGGAAATATCGTAACCCGCAACATTTTTCATGACTTGCCCGCCAAAACTTAAATCCTTGCCTTGCCCATCCAGCATGCGCACACCCAGCACATAATCGCGCACCGAACCGGCACTAGCGCGGCGCGGCCCCGACAAGCCGCTTGCCACGCATCCTCCCAGCGTAGCCAGTTCACCAAAATGGGGAGGTTCAAACGCCAGCATTTGCCCGTGCTGTGCAAGCATAGCTTCCAGATCCGTTAGCCGGGTACCGGCACGCGCTGTAATCACCAGTTCTGTCGGCTCATAATCAACAATGCCGTGATAATTGTTCATATCCAGCAATGCAATGTCCTGTTTGGTCATTGCATTGCCGTAAAAATGCTTAGTACCGCCACCGCTTATCTTCAGTGGAATTTTAGTTTCAGCCGCTTTATGTATGGCTGCGATATATTCATTAATAATAGCTAGCATGGTATTTAGAAACGCGGCAATTCGGCGAATTTCTCTTCACCCTGATGCACATGCATAGCACCCAATTCCGCGCAACGATGCAAGGTGGGCACGGCTTTGCCGGGATTAAGCAACCCAGCCGGATCAAATGCCGCTTTGACCGCATGAAATATTTCCAACTCACTGGTTCTGAATTGTGAACACATTTGATTGATTTTTTCCATCCCCACGCCATGCTCTCCGGTAATTGTTCCACCAGCATCAATGCACATCTGTAATATTTTCCCGCCAAATTCTTCGGTTTTCTCCAATTCGCCCGGTTGATTGGCATCATACAAAATGAGAGGATGTAGATTGCCGTCGCCGGCATGAAACACATTCATGCAACGCAAGCCATATTCCTGTGAAAGTTGTTCTATGCCACGCAACACATCGGCCAAATGCTTGCGCGGAATAGTGCCGTCCATGCAGTAGTAGTCAGGCGAAACCCGGCCTGCCGCGGGAAATGCCGCCTTACGCCCCGCCCAGAGTTTGAGCCGCTCCGCTTCGTTGCGCGAGGTGCTGATGGTAATTGCACCACTTTGCCGCATGATGTCATGGATGCGCTGAATTTCTGTGACTACCTCTTCGGCGCTACCATCGGATTCGCACAGTAAAATAGCTTGCGCATCCAGGTCATAACCGGCATGCAAAAATTCTTCCACCGCATGAATAGTAATTTTATCCATCATTTCCATGCCAGCAGGAATGATGCCCGCAGCAATCACATTCGCCACCGCGTTACCCGCTTTTTGCACATCGTCAAACGCAGCCATCACCAACTGCGCTTTTTCCGGAATCGGGATCAATTTCACAGTAATTTCCGTGACGATACCCAACATACCTTCACTGCCTGTCATCAATGCAAGCAAATCGTATCCTGCACTGTCCAGACCTTCACTACCGATATCCAGGCGCTCTCCGTCAACAGTCAAAACACGTAATTTGAGAATGTTATGCACCGTAAGGCCATATTTAAGGCAATGCACGCCGCCTGAGTTTTCTGCTACATTGCCGCCAATCGAACAAGCAATTTGCGACGAAGGGTCTGGCGCATAATACAAACCATAAGGTGCGGCGGCTTCGCTGATTGCCAAATTCCGTACACCTGGCTGCACCCGTGCGGTGCGCGCAAGCGGATCGACATTGATGATTCGATTCAATTTTGCCAGTGACAATAAAACACCTTGCGCATGCGGTAATGCGCCTCCCGATAAGCCGGTACCCGCACCGCGCGCCACCACAGGCGTTTGTGCTGCATGGCACAGTTGTAAAACCTTAACGACCTGTTCCTCGTTTTCCGGTAATACCACCACCATCGGCAGTTGCCGGTAAGCCGACAAACCGTCGCATTCATAAGGTTTTAAATCTTCGGCTTCATACAATACCGCCTCAGCGGGTAAGAAAGATCTCAGATTTTGGATAAGTTCATGAACAGCCATGCAATTATTCCGGATATTTTTGAATTTCGTGATTAGCCAATTTTTCCAGCATTTTTACAATGGCTGAATTATCCCATTTTGCACCACCATGCGCGAGACATGCCGAAAATAATTCGCGCACCGTTGCAGTATTGGGCAAACTTACACCCAGCTCGAAAGCGCTTGCCAACGCAATATTCAGATCCTTTTGGTGTAATTCGATGCGGAAACCCGGCTCGAAACGCCGCTGAATCATGCGCTCCCCATGCACCTCCAGCACGCGCGACGCTGCAAACCCACCCATCAAAGCCTGTCGCACTTTTTCAGGATCCGCGCCAGCTTTGGATGCAAATAACAACGCCTCAGCCACCGCTTCGATGGCTGATGATACAACTATCTGATTAGCGATCTTGCAAACCTGCCCGGCACCGACTTCGCCGATATGCGTCACGCTTTTTCCCAATAATTCGAATATCGGTTTCACTTTGTCAAAGGTAGCGGCCGTGGCTCCGGCCATAATAGTCAACGTAGCATTCTGCGCGCCCACATCGCCACCGGAAACCGGCGCATCGACATAATCATGTCCAAATGCATTGATTCGTGCCGCAAACTTACGCGTTTCCAGCGGGGAGATGGAACTCATGTCCACGATGATCTTGGCTTGATCAGCATGCGGCTCCAGGCCATCAATAACACCATCCTCTGCAAACAATACTTTTTCCACATCCGGCGTATCGGGAAGCATGGTGATAATAATATCCGCGTGCCGCGCCACTACTTTGGGCAAAGCTAATGCCTTACCGCCCAGCGCAACCAACTCAGCAGGCACGCCACTGCGTGACTGTAAAAATAAACTGTGCCCGCCCTTGATCAGGTGCCCGGCCATAGGCTTGCCCATGATGCCGAGCCCGATAAAACCTATATTTGCCATGTATTATTAATAAATTAATTTGTTAATCATTATTAAATGAAAAAAAGCGTCAACTCAATCGATGGCCAAAGTATGAGAAAATTTTTTTCTATACAGATCGCAGCAAAATTTTATGTCTCGCTACTTCTAACACCTAAAATTTTAGCACGGAGAAAGATATGAATTGGGCCGGAGAATTTTCGTGCACTGCACGCTCCGGCCCAATTTAAATTGAATCAATAAGAATAATTACATCAAATCAATTGGATATCGCTACTATTGATGCTGGGATGGATAGTTGTACCCATTAACGCAACTTGTAAGGCGGCAATACCGCCTAAGCCATCGACATCATAATACAAGATGCCCGTGGCGGTATTATAGACAAACCGATCATCAATATCCTGTGCTGATACTGCGCCTGCACCAGACAATAATTGCTCAGCATTGAGAATTCCTGGATTGCTGCCCAAACCTGTAAACAATGTTAAGCTAAATTGTAAGATGTCTGTACCGCTTTGGAAATCGGTGATGGTATCTCGGTTGTACGTACTATTCGGACTATAATCAAACACGAACTTGTCCGCTCCTGCGCCTCCCGAGATAATATCGTTGCCATAATTGCCATGCAAAGTGTCATTAAATGCAGTGCCAATCAATGTGTTAGTGCCATTATTGCCGATAATTGTCAATCCATTCGCTACAGCAGAGGCGTTTACGTTAACAGCAGCGGCTCCGGCAGTATTTGCACTAGCCGTAGTTCCCGTGCCAATCACTACACGTTCTATGCCGCTATCGCCTGCATACAACATTAGCGTACTCGCAGAGGCTGCTGCAAATCGTACTTCGTCGACACCGCTTGTACCGGTATCATTAATTTCTGCGGCAGTGTGTTCTGCCGCAACATTTATTAAGTAAATATCTGCTTCTTCCCAGCCATCCAATATATCAATACCTGCTTTGCCATCGATTACATCGGCTTGCGCAGTACCGATCAGGGAATTCACACCAGCATTACCCACCAGTGTTAATGCATTAACAGCATCGGTAGCATCAATATTGAGTGCAACAGTCGCGGTTGAAACAGCAGTCGCAGCTGTACCAGTACCAATAACGATACGTTCTATGCCCACATCGCCCGCATACACTGTAAGTGTACTGGCCACAGTAGCAGAAAAACGAACTTCATCGCTTCCAGTCAATCCGCTATCGGCGAATTCGGAAGCCATATGATGAGCGGCTGCGTTCACGATATAAATATCGGAGCCCTCTCCGCCATCGATCAGATCAGTATGGGCAGTACCGGTAAGGATATTGCTACCCGCGTTACCGATTAAGGTTAGTGCATTAGCTACTAGACTGGCGTTAACATTCAGCGCCGTGGTGGCTGATGTAATTGCATTAGCCTCTAGTCCGGTACCGATGACGACACGTTCGATACCTGTATCGCCTGCAAATAAAGTTAAAGTACTGCTAACCGTCGCAGCAAATCTTACTTCATCGCTTCCAGAAGTACCGCTATCGCCGATTTCCGCAACAGCATGCTCAGCCGCAATGGTTATCAAATAAATATCGGAGCCGTTCAGGCCATTAAATTTATCATTCCCACCCTTCCCGTCGATAAGATCATCGAAATTCGTACCCGTTACTATATTGGCGCCAGCATTGCCGAAAATCGCAAGCGCATTGCCGACTTCGGCTGCATTAACGTTGAGCGCTGTGGTTTTATTTGAAACAGCCGCTGCGGCAGTTCCTGTTCCAATTGCGACACGCTCGATGCCGGTGTCTCCGGCAAAAAGTGTCAGCGTACCAGCAACTGCCGCCGTGTATCGCACTTCATCAAATCCAGCAGTGCCGCTATCAGAAATTTCCGCAGCTGAATGCTCAGCGGCTGCAGCAATCAAGTAAATATCCGATCCTTCGTTTCCGTCAAGAATATCAATACCCGAACCGCCATTCAGAATATCATCTTGTGCCGTAGCATGAAGTGTATTGGCACCAGCATTTCCAGCGAGTAGTAACGGACCAGTCAGTGCTGATGCATCAACATTTAATGCTGTGGTGCCTGTAGAAACCGCCGCAGGTCCGACACCGGTGCCAATAACGATTTGTTCTATACCGGTATCGCCAGCAAATAAAGTAAGTGTGCCGGCGGTTGTAGCGGCATAGCGTATAACATCAACCCCTGTAATTCCGCTATCAGAAATTTCTGCTACAGTTTGGTCAGCAGAATTTTCAAAGACATAAATATCCGACCCGTCCCCACCTAGCAGCGAATCTTCACCGACATTGCCAATCAATATGTCATTAAATATGCTTCCTTTGAGTATATTAGCGCCTGCATTGCCTATGATAGTTAAACCTTTTGGTGCTAGGGTAGCATCGATGTTATGAGTGGTAGTACCGCTGGTATTAGCTGCAACTGCACTGCCTGTTCCAATAACAGCTTGTTCGATCCCTGTATCACTGGCGAACAGTGTTAAAGTTCCAGCCGTTTGAGCTGTAAAGCGCACCTCGTCAATTCCGCTAGTTCCATTGTCAGCAATTTCAGCCTGATTGTGCTCAGCGGACGAATTGATGAGATAAATATCCCCGCCGCTGCCACCATTCATGGTATCGGGAAAAGCTGTGCCAATCAGAACATTCGATGCGGAATTTCCAATTATCGCAAGGCTGTTTTCGGCTGCCGATGCATCAATATTAAGCGCTGCTGTTCCACTGGCAATAACACGCTCAATACCGCTGTCACCGGCGTACAATGTCAGGGTGCTGGGCGTAGTGGCGGCAAAACTAACCTCATCAATGCCAATTGAACCTGTATCGGTAATTTCCGGAGCCGAATGATGCGCTGCGGAATTGATGACATAAACATCCGAACCATCGCCCCCATCCAATTGATCCACATAGGCAGTACCAGTGAGCGAATTATTACCGGCGTTTCCAATGATAGTCAGCGCA
Source organism: Nitrosomonas sp. (assembly GCA_024281995.1). Classification (GTDB taxonomy): domain Bacteria; phylum Pseudomonadota; class Gammaproteobacteria; order Burkholderiales; family Nitrosomonadaceae; genus Nitrosomonas. The sequence continues at coordinate 36,481 of JAMWZW010000008.1, read as the reverse complement.
TTTGCCGCTGCAGCAGCATTAATATTTAGTGCTGTCGTGGCGGATGCATTGGCACTGGCTCCGAGTCCGGTACCAATTATCACGCGTTCGATGCCACTATCGCCCGCAAATATTTTTAGCGTGCTATTAACAGTTGCAGCAAACCGTACTTCATCGGTGCCCGAAGTACCATAATCGAAAAATTCCGCTGCTCCGTGATCCGCCGTCAATAGTACAAGAAATATATCAGACCCCTCTCCACCGTAGAGTTTGTCACTACCCGCGCCGCCATCCAGTATATCGTTGCCAGCCAAACCATTGAGTGTGTCATTGCCGGCCAAACCATAGAGAATATCGTCTCCCGCCCCAGCATTCATGATATTGTTAGCTGTTGTGCCGGTATAGCTGCCGCCAATGATAATTACACCGGGAGGAGGAGGCGCGCCGGCAATCAGTGTGCCAATATCCAAACGTCCCCCGGTTACGGTAGTTGTCGCTAAAGCACTGGTTGGCGCCACTGTACTCAATAACGCTTCACGCAATTGCTGCGCCGTTATATCCGGAAGCGCGGATGCATACAATGCCAAAGCACCAGTAACATGCGGTGCAGCCATTGATGTGCCTTGATAGGAAGCATAGCCACCACCTGGCACAGTTGAATAAATGCCTTGCCCAGGTGCCGCTAGATCAACTGTTGATTTTCCGTAATTGGAAAAGGAAGCCAGTGTGCCAGAACTGGTTAATGCAGCGACCGATATCACTGCATCGAATCCGGCTGCTGCGGTGGTATTCATGTTGGAGGGATAATTTGCATAACTATCGGTATTCAATCCACTATTTCCGGCAGCGGCGACAAATAAGCTACCAGCCTGCGCCGAGCGTACAATGGCATCAAAATTGCTCTGGGAATATCCACCTCCACCCCAGGAATTATTGGTAGCCACGAAATTCTGGCCGGTACCGGAAACCAAGCTTGCATTGGTATAATAATTGATTGCCGCTGTTGTCGATAAAGAAGTCCCTCCTGAAGGACCCAACGCCTTGAGCGCCACCATCCCGATATTCCAGTTCACCCCCGAAACACCGGCACCATTACCCCCCGTAGCGCCAATCGTGCCAGCAACGTGGGTACCATGACCGACATCATCAAAAGGATTGTTGTCGTTGTTAACGAAATCCCAACCGACAATGTCGTCAATATAACCATTGCCATCCAAATCATCTCCGCCTTCCCAGCGGGAATCTGCTAGCAAATCGCCGGCATCGATACGGCCATTATTATTAAGATCGTTCACATAACTCACGTTAGCCGCATGATTCAAATCGATAAAACTGATAACACTATCCTGGTCCACATCAGTTAACGCAGATTTGAGGGTAGCGCTGATTTCTTTTTGATTAATCCAAATATTGAGATAGAGATCTGGATGTGTGTAATCAATGCCTGTATCGATGACACCCACAACGGTTTTTGTGGTCCCGGTAAATCCACTGTTCCATGCTTCGGCTGCTTGACTGCCATAGCTATTCGCAGGAGAAGATTGATCGCCGTACATACCCCAAAGATTACCGTTGGTATAGAACGGATCATCGCTGCTAACTTGATTGGATATAACCCAATTGTGTTGCACAAACTCGACACCAGGCAGCTTGGCCAGTTTATCGATTACTCTCTCAAGAGATTTTGGATTGTTGACTCTCGCGAGCATCGGTTCTTGTTGAGATGATGCAAAATCATCGACAAATTCAGCACCATTTTTGCGTAATATAGTGACCTTCTCTATCTCGGTCATATGCGTAGCAAACTGAATCAAGAACTCACCGTTCACAAACTTGGTCATAACAATTTCCTAATTTATTTGGATTGAATCGGATATATGCGGGCAATTAACCCCATATTTCTTTGAAATCATATCGACACGAGACTTGCAGTCTTTATGATCCAAATATCCTAGGAACGTGAAATGCAGCGAGATACAGTGGCATTAACAAGAAAAGCGGGCTGGCAATACCTATCATATAATCCGATAGGGCCGCAGCACGGCTTCGACAACCCCAATAACGGAAGAAAGAACTAACGCCGTGGGGACCGGAGTCGCCACAACACCGCCAGCGAACTGCCTATCAAAGAATGCATCAACACCGATACCGCTCCAGCAACGGGTGCCAGGGGTAGCATCGGGAAAGCCTGTTTGGCCAGCACGATAGCCAATCCGGAATTCTGCATGCCCACTTCAATTGAAATAGTGCGGGCACTCAGGGCATGGCACCCAAAGACCCTTGCAAACTGATAACCAATCAAAAAACCACCACCATGTAAAAGCGCAACGGCAAGCATCAACTCAGCACCATACATGAGAATGGTTGCGGCATTGGCTGCAAACACAATCGCGCAAATTACGCACACACCCCAAACGGATAGCAGCGGCGCAACGGGCATCACGCGCTGCACGAGTTGTGGCACCCAGCGATTGAGTAACACACCCAGTACAACAGGTAAAATCACGACTTGCAGAGTTTGTTTGAACAGCATCCAGGTATCCACCGGAACCAGTTGTCCTGCAAATAATTGCGTCAATAGAGGCGTCAGCATCACTGCCGCCAATGTGGAGCAAACGGTCATCACCACAGATAGTGCCACATCGGCTTTCGCGATATATGAAACCAGATTCGAGGCGGTACCGCCTGGACAACAACCCACCAGAATCAATCCGACCGCAAAATGCACCGGTAAATCAAGCCCCGACGCAATGCCCCAGGCCAATAAAGGCATGATGGTATATTGCGCGGCAAAACCCATTGCCACCACTTTCGGCATGCGGGCAATCCGGCGGAAATCGTCGAAGGTCAAGGTCAGTCCCATACAGAGCATGACAAAAGCCAGGATCAACACCACAACCGGCCCTTGATTCAGCGGCAATAACCACTCCGGCGAGAATAAAGCTATGGCGCCGGCGAGTAACATCCAGAGCGGAAACAGCAATGTCAGTTTTTGCAACATAATGATTTTTAAGTTCGTTTATATTTTTGGCAAGGAAGGGCGCGCAAATAACAAGACAATCGGCGGATGGCGCTGCGCTTAGCCGCCTTACAAAATGCCGCAAAGGGCAAAAGCACCAAGCACACAGGTCAAAAATCCCTGGCAACGCGAAAGCCGAGGTAGTTGTAGGCACCATCGGAGTAGTCCCAGTTACGGTCAGCCGACCGCAGGTCCAGTGGATCGATGCCCCACGAACCGCCCCGAATCACCCGTCGAGTACAATCGCCACCATTAGCATCCAACCAGGCTGAACCATCACCAGGCGCACCGTGATAGCTCTCATGCCAGCAATCTAGTACCCATTCGTAAACATTTCCTGCGGTATCATATAACCCATAAGTATTGGCCTTAAATGAACCGACCGGCGCAGTTTGCCGGCTATCCCATTGACTGCCGCAATCATAGCAGTTGGCATTGTTACTGCCGATGTCATCACCCCACCAATAATGGGTTTCCGTGCTCGCACGCGCGGCGTATTCCCATTCCGCTTCCGTCGGCAGCCGGTATTTTTTGCCGGTTTTTAGAGACAACCATTGCACGTACGCTTGCGCATCGTCAAACGATACATTGATTACCGGACGTATGCCGCGTCCCCAGATTTCATCGCTTGGAAACTTGCGATGGGTCGCTTTGGCAAATGCGTCGTACTCGTCGAACGTGACTTCGTATTTTCCGATTTCAAACGCGTAGCCGATCGTAACTTCGTGAATGGGTTGTTCATTTGAATTACCGTCCTCGGAATCCATCAAGAACTTGCCAGGCGGAATACGCACCATTTTAGGTTCAATGACAGCAATTTTGGATGGGTCAGTAACGAGTTGGCTAATTGTTTTGGGTATTACTGTCTCCGGTTGAACCGGCGTTGGCTCCGGTGACATTACCCAATAATAAACCCATGCCGCCAAAACGACAATCACACCGGCAATCGCCGCGAATCGCGGGAAACCCGGTTGTTCCGGTTGTTTAGGCGGTTCGGGTCGCGGCGGCGTTGGCGCACCCATAATTTTTTCCAGCGCTTTTATCAGCTTGCCGGTATCCCCATGAAAACAGGCATGACTAGTAATTTCAAGCGCCTGCCGCCGCGTCAATGGCATCAGGCATTCAGGCAGTTGCTCCAATTTGGGCATCGCGGCGCCGCCAACCAGCACGGGAATGACGCGAATTTCCCGCTCCAGCAATGCAGTGATTTCAAGCCGCACCCAGTCGTCGGGGTGATCCAATCGCCGTTGCCCGTTGGCATCAGTGATATTCAGCCAGTGCTTTCCGATCAGCACCACGGCGGCTTGTACCGTTGCCAGCTTTTCCCTGATCACATTGTCGAACACCTCGCCCGGCTCGATCTGGTCGATGTCCATGAACACATGATCACGACCGAAGTGACCGGCTAGCCGATCATACAATCGGCCCGCATAGCCTGCGCTATCATCGCGGCGGTAACTGATGAAAATTTTAGCCATTAAGTGCGTTCACGGTTTCTGCAAAATTCCAATGGATATATGATGAAATCGGGGCGTGTTGTTTTTTTCTAACTTGTAATCATACTGGCAATCGATTTTAGCGGCACAAAAAATATGCGGAAAACAATTCGAAATCTCTGCGCAGATTATAGTCCTGGTAACAATGGCCGCATGTTCAGTATCTCATGTGATACTTTAAATTAATGGTGAAAATATCTTGATTTATTGTGGTTAATTGTTGTGTCATCACGAGAAATCTTGTAAATTGATTGCCATCGACCACGTCTATTTTTTATGATCCTGTTGATTATATGAATAAAAAACTTGCCTGTTCACTCCGTGACGGTCTCGTATACGGTTTTTGCGCCAGCATTTTGCTGTTGAGCGGCTGCCAGTCTTTCTTAAGCAGACAAGCAGCATTGCCGCCGGTGGTGAAGTCATTACCCATTCCGCTAGCCAGCCATGAATTCAGTTTCGACCCGGCTCGCGATGATGTGGTGGGCACATTGCAGATCATTACTGCAGGCAAAGACGACACGCTTTCCGATATTGCCCGCCGTTTCAACTTGGGCTATGAAGAAATTGTCAGCGCCAATCCCCATGTCGATCCCTGGCTGCCGGGAACGGGCACTAAAATCGTCATTCCGACCCAATTCGTTTTACCCGATGCGCCGCGTCAAGGAATTGTGATTAATCTTGCCGCCATGCGGCTGTTTTATTTTCCCAAGGCCAAACCTGGCGAACCGCAAAAAGTTGTCACGCACCCCGTAGGAATTGGGCGCGTGCAATGGAAAACGCCTGAAGGCGTAACCCGCGTCGCTTCCAAAAAAGAAAATCCGGCGTGGATACCCCCGCTTTCCATTCGTAAAGAACATGCGGAAAATGGCGATCCGCTGCCTGCTATCGTGCCACCCGGCCCCGATAATCCGATGGGCACGCATGTCTTGAAACTCGACTGGCCGAGCTATGCCATTCATGGTACCGATAAACCGCCCAGTATCGGTTTACGCGGCAGTCATGGTTGTTTGCGCATGTATCCCGAGGATATTGTAGGTATTTATAACGATGTACCGGTCGGTACGCCCGTTCACGTCGTGAATCAACCCCGCTTGCTCGGTTGGCGCGACCACAAATTATACCTGCAAACCTACACCATCCTCGAAGACGATAAGCGCAATCATATTGCATTGTTTAATAAATCATTAAGTGTTGTGCGTGCGGCAGCCAAGGCAAAGCTGGATCAGCGACCGCATGCAAAAATTAACCGGATTCTGCTGAATGAAGCTATCCAGAATCCGCGCGCCATAGCCCTGCCCATCACACAACCGGCTCTGACCCTGCAAGCTTATCTCGACCGCGCGATATTGGTGCAGAACACCCTGCCGTTTAATGCCACGTGGGATGGTGACATGAGCCGGCAACTGACAGCGAACGATGTCTTGGAAATGACGAATAAACAATCCGAGCAGATTCGGTAGTAGACTTACTTTTTCGTAGAGATCTACAGTTAATCCAGGCAATCCTGTTTGTCACCTCATCTGCAAGCCAGTCAATAAGGAAAGGATGCGTGAATATTAAAACCAGACAAACCCTTGCATCCATGACGTTAAGCTGCTTGCTCACCGTCCTGTCTCCTGTGCCAGTTTTGGCACAAAATCCTTCTGCGCTGTACGCGCAAATTGTGCCCCCATCCTGGACGCCGTCACTCGAGCAAGTTGCTGAGTCTATCGAAGAATCCGCCGGTACAGACTTGCATGCCTCTCAGCAAGCACTCAATCGAATCGGGCAAAATCTCGCCGATCTGCGCGATGCTCAGTTATTCATTGTCTATATGAGACTGATGCAACATTTGAATGCAGTCATGCAAGTTAATTTATACCAAGAACAGGATCGTTGGCTAAACCAGCGTAAAGAAAAAGCGCAAGCCTCAGTAGTTTCCCAAGGCGGAACGCTGGCTTCGCTGGAATACAGCGATACATTCAGGAAAATTACCGAAGAGCGGCTCAAGGAATTGCAGGCACGCTTGAAAAAACACGTCACTGTCAAATCATCGCAACCAATTAGAGGAGAGCAGCCATGAACCTTACCGCACAGCAAAAACGCATTTGCGAACAAGTCATCAATGTTTATGAAACCGGTAGTACACAAGGCAATTACAGTGCTATCGCACGATTTGATGATGGCCCCAATCGAATACGCCAGGTCACATACGGCCGGTCTCAAACCACAGAGTATGGAAAACTTCACGATTTAATAAAGATATACACCGAAAGCGCAGGTCAATTGAGCGAGAAGCTCAAACCGTTTGTGGCCAAAATCGGCATTACGCCATTAGTGGACGACCAAACATTCTTGGATCTACTCAAAGAAGCGGGAAAAGATCCCATCATGCAACGCGTTCAGGACGAATTTTTCGATGAACGTTACTTCCAGCCCGCCATGAAATGGGCTACCAACAATGGTTTTACTTTGCCATTCTCAGCGCTGGTAATCTATGATTCTTTCATTCATAGCGGCTCCATTCCTGAATTTTTACGCAACCGCTTTCCTGCGAAAACACCAACTAACGGCGGTAATGAAAAAGACTGGATCACGGAATATGTGGATGCCAGGGATAATTGGTTGAGAAATCATAGCAATACATTGTTACGTAAAACCGTGTATCGCACCGAGTGCTTTCAACGCGAGATCCAACGCAACAACTGGGATTTATCGATATTGCCCATCGATGCGCATGGCGTGAAAGTGACGGGGAATTGATGGACAACGGACTGCCAATTCGTTTGGTCATTCACGGCGGCGCCGGCGCCATTTCGCGCAGTAAATTGACTGCAGAACGCGAGCTGGCTTACCGGCAAACACTCGCAGAGTCGTTGACGGTTGGCCATGCCGTGCTTCAAGCAGGCGGCAGCAGCGTTGACGCAGTCATTGCAGCGATTGTAGTGATGGAGGATTCGCCGTTGTTCAATGCCGGCAAAGGCGCAGTTTTCACGCATGCCGGTCGCAACGAACTGGATGCATCGATCATGGAGGGTGCCACACGCCTAGCGGGTGCGATTGCTGGGGTCACCACCATCCGTAACCCAATCCGTGCTGCGCATGCGGTGATGACGAAAAGCACGCATGTGATGCTGATCGGTCATGGCGCAGAAGCGTTTGCTGCCGAGCAAGGACTGGAAATTGTCGATCCCACTTACTTCTATACCCAGCATCGTTGGGATCAATTGCAAAAAGCCATCGCCAAAGACCGCATCATGCTTGATCACGACAATGATTCCGACACACCATTGTCTGATGAAGATCAAAAACGCGGAACCGTCGGTGCCGTGGCATTGGATCGTTATGGCAACCTTGCCGCCGGGACATCGACCGGCGGATTAACCAACAAGCGCTACGGTCGAGTGGGGGATTCGCCCATCATCGGCGCCGGTACCTACGCCGACAATCGTTCAGTGGCGGTATCCGCCACCGGCACCGGCGAAATGTTCATCCGCACAGCCGCCGCGTTCAATACCGCCGCCCAGGCACGGTTACTCAACACGCCGATTGCCGATGCGGCCGATAATACTCTCGCGGAAATTGCCGCCATCGGCGGCGATGGCGGTTTGATCGTACTGGACGCACTAGGCCATTACGCCACGCGTTTTAATACTCAAGGCATGTATTGCGGCACCATCGGTAACGATGGCACTGTGTGGACAGGTATTTTCCCTGGAGAATTGAATGGCTAAAAACCTACCGTAACATCAATAAGCTGCCAAAGCTAGGTCATATCATGAGTAGAACCAATTTCTTCTGAGAGAAGAGTCTATGAGTCGGCTACGGAATTGAAATTACTGCGATTAATTTCCCTGAACGGAAAACCAAAACCAGCGCATCATTAAGAAACCAAGTAAACCGATCAAGGCCACTACTCCAAAGACAAGCAAGCCAAGTATTCCCACAAAAAGGCGACTATGGATTACCGTTTTTTCCGGTTGTTCAAGATAATCGCTGAGTAACTTAACATTCCGTTGATTGGCTTTCCAAACAAAATCCGATATATCTCCAAATACTGGAATTATTCCCAAAATAGCATCCAATCCAATATTGAAAGCCATTTTCAAAAGAATCGATTTAGGTACGCCCATGTAAGCAGCCTGTGTCAGAATATGACTGGAAATTACTGCTCCCACTGCATCGCCTATCCCAGGAATCATTCCGATTAAGCCATCAAAACCAAAGCGAATCTCCGTACCTGGAATACGAAAAGTGCTATCCATTAACCAGGCAAGGCGGGTTAATTTTTCTTTTGATTCCTCAAGCTGAATTCTGTTCGTAGCATTGCTTGTGTGTTCTGAGTAGTAATGTTTTTTCATACGTAGCGCAACGAGTCCGTGTTGTTATTGTTTAATAAAAATAATTTTTAAGTACTTTCGCCATTACATTATTAATCAAATTGTATCTGCGGGATTTTTAACGAAAAATACGTGTATAAAAATATTTCTTCCGGCGATATGGCAAATCTATCACAATCAGCTAAAGAAAACTTTAAATGGTTATCAAAGTTTAATTTAGAGATTTATTTCGTTTTTATGCATCATGAATGTTTAACATTTTTACTATTTGAATGTATTGAAGTTGTCTATACTTTTTAAATTTCTCGAACCTAAGGAGTGAGATATGTTATGGAAGGGTAGAAGAGAAAGCAGCAATATAGAAGATAGGCGAGGTCAATATGCAAGAGGGAGAGTTGCGATTGGAGGCGGTGGGCTAATAATGGCTCTTATTGCAATATTCCTTTTTGGACAGGATCCAATGGTTGTTCTCCAGGAGTTGCAAGAGCAAAATTTGTCCGTATCACAATCAGAACCGTATCAGGCAACTCCGGAAGAACAAGAAATTTTTAAATTTGTAAGTGTCGTATTAGCTGATACGGAAGACACATGGAGTCAAGTTTTTCAACAGGAAAACCGCGTTTATATTGCACCGACATTAGTTGTATTTTCCGATATGACACCTACTGCGTGTGGAACAGGACAGGCCGCCTCAGGGCCTTTTTATTGCCCAAACGATCAAAAGATTTACTTGGATCTTAGTTTTCTAAATCAATTGCAGCGCATGGGTGCAAGCGGTGACCTTGCTGTGGCTTATGTGCTTGCTCATGAAGTGGGGCATCATGTCCAAACGCTTGTGGGCATAACGCATAAAGTGCGCGAAATACAAAGCCGGTCCAATCAAAGAGAAATCAATGCAGTTCAAGTAAAAATGGAATTACAAGCCGATTGTCTAGCAGGTGTTTGGGTTAATAACACGCATAAAAGAATACATTTCCTGCAAAAAGGTGACATAGAAGAAGCAATGCAAGCTGCAGCAGCAGTGGGAGACGATCGTATCATGCGTGAAGCTGGTATTCCACCACGCCGAGAAGCTTTTACTCATGGGTCATCCCGGGAAAGAATGAATTGGTTTAATAAAGGACTGAAAAATGGAACATTAAGTGCTTGCGAAACTGGGATTTGATGAAACGCTTTAGATCCACTATTTAAGGCAGTTATAATTTTTTCCATCTAAATTTAATGGCTCAAGACCCGCAAGGCCACTTTTAACGTATCGTTTTCTTTAAGTTACCCAATGTTCTGTGCATTAAAAGGATAACGACGTGGTATGTGCTGAATACTGATCCATTGATCAGTCGTAAATGCCGCTACGGCCCAAGCGCCATTGAAACGGCCAACACCTGAATTTTTCTCGCCACCGAAAGGATTGTAAGGTAAATCGTTGACCGGTTGGTCATTGATATGCGCCATGCCTGATTCGAGTTGTTGTGCGAATCGAAGACCGCGTTCGACATCTTGCGTAAACACAGCGGCAGCCAACCCAAGGTCGGTGTCGTTAGCAATATTCAAAGCATCGGCTTCATTGCGTGCACGCAAGATCGGTGCAATAGGACCAAACGATTCCGTCTGTGCCACTGGCATCTGATTGGTGACTTGAGAAAACACATGCGGTGGAAGTACTAATCCTTGCGCTTCGCCACCCACCATTTGATGCGCTCCTGCAGAGACGGCATCTCGAATCCGTTGCTGCAGGCCATTTAACTGAGATTTATTGATAATGGGGCCAATCATCGTATCAGGCGCATCCGGATCACCTGCTTTTAGTTGACGTACGCGAGCGGCAAAGCGTTCCGCAAACTCATCGTGAATCCGGTCATCAATAATGAAGCGATTAACGCTCATGCAGGTTTGGCCTTGGTGTAGAAATTTACCAAACACGGCAGCCTCGACAGCTTGCTCCAGGTCGGCATCATTCAATACCACGAACGGGCCATTCCCGCCCAGTTCCAGTTCAAGCCGCTTTAGCATGGGGCCCTCAGCCGCTAACTTTGCGATATTGCGGCCAACCGGCGTTGAACCGGTGAACGATATGACGCGAGGAATAGGGTGAGTGACAAAGGTATCGCCAATCTCGCTGCCTGCACCGACGATAACGCTGAGTACACCTGGAGGCAATCCTGCTTCTTCAAGGATTTTTGCAAACAGCAATCCGCCCGTTATAGGCGTATCGCTGGCCGGCTTGACCACGACAGCATTACCGACCGCAAGCGCAGGCGCTGCAGAACGGGCAGTGAGCTGGAATGGCCAATTCCAAGGGCTGATCACACCGACAACGCCGACGGGTTTACGGTACATGCGGCTTTCCTTGCCGGGAATATCAGCGGGCAGAATCCGGCCTTCCACCAAATAAGGCAGCGTGGTTGCCTCGAGCAGCACGCCGTGTACGGCATGCCATTCCAGATTGGCTTTAATACGCGTGCCGCCGGACTCATGAATGATCCATGACACAATTTCTTCACGGCGCGCTTCCATAATCTGCGCTGCACGACGCATAATAGCTGCGCGTTCGCCCGGCAGTAATGCCGCCCATTCGTGCTGCGCCTTGGCGGCACCACGATAGGCCTCATCCATGTCATCGCGATTGGCATGAGGAATTTCGGCAAGAATAGTGCCATTATAAGGATTCAAATCGCTTAGGACTTTTGCTCCCTTACCGTAGCGCCATTTGCCGTTGATCAATAGTTGATCGAAATTGGAATAAGGCGGTGAGGATTCTTTTTTATTTTCCATAATGCATTTTTCCTGTTTGTTTTACCAAAAATCCAGTTGAAGTTGTTCGGAGGAAAGTTGGTAAATTCTACTGCAGCCGGATAATCGGTTTAATCGTGATGCCCTTCTCGCTATCTTCAGCAGCCTGATTGATTTGATCGAGGGAGTAGAATTTCACCAGCTTGTCAAAAGGAAATCTTCCCTGCTGATAAAGCTCAACCAGCGCCGGAATGAAAAGATCGGGCTTGCTATCGCCTTCGATGATGCCGATAATGCGCTTTCCTGTCGTCATCACACCGTTCACATCGAAACTCGCTTCCGTACCCAAAGCCGGCGCGCCGACGATGCCGCATGTTCCCCGGATAGCCAGCGCATCAATGGCTTGACGCAGCACAGCCGGGCGTCCACTCGATTCCAGTGTGAAATTAGCGCCGCCCCCGGTAATTTTACGAACTGCTTCAACGGGGTCGGTTTCCCGGCTGTTTATGGTATGGGTAGCACCGAGTTCCATCGCCAGGCCCAAGCGCGCAGGAACCACGTCTACAGAGATGATGGTCGTGGCACCGGCGGCACGTGCCGCCATTACGGCACTGAGTCCCACTGCGCCACCGCCAAAAGCCGCGAAACTGCTGCCCGGACTAACTTTGAGCGCATTCATCACGGCTCCGGCACCGGTCTGAATGCCGCAGCCAAGCGGGCCGAGCAATTCCAAGGGCGCATCGTTGGGTACTTTAATGACGTTACGCTCATGCACCAGCGCAAAGGTGCCAAACGACGACTGCCCAAAGAAATGGTCGTGAATCGGTTCCGCAGTGTTATCGGCTGTAAAGGTTGACGTGCTGCCATCTTCGCGTGCACCGTTGAAATTCAATGCATAAAAATGCTCGCAATAAGTCAGATCACCATTCAAGCAAGGTTTGCAGTGACCGCACCACATATAAGTCAGCACCACGTGATCGCCAACAGCGACTTTCTTCACATTACTGCCGATTTGCTTGACCACCCCCGAACCTTCATGCCCTAACACAATGGGAAGCGGCACCTGATAAAGCTGATCGCGCGCGACCATATCGGTATGGCACATTCCCGTTGCTACAATGCGCACGCGCACTTCGTCAAAATGTGGCTCATCCTGTACCAGTTCTTCTATCTGGAAAGGTCCGCCTGACTGGCGGACAACGGCTGCCTTGATTTTTCTCATATTTTCCTCCGCTTTGAGATGAAATTAGCGAATGCCGGACTTTCCAGGCGCTATGATGCCATTGGGATCCAGTGCTTTCTTCAATGTTTTGTGGACGTTTCTCTGCACCGGACCATAGGTTTCCGCGACCTTATCCATGAATGCCGTGTTGACGCGATACGTCCCATATCCTCGCGCGGAAAATTCAGTCAGCAATTCATCGAAACACTCATATGCCGCTTTCGTCTGTTCAGGATCGGTCTTGTCATACAATACGTCGACGATATGATGCATATCGCGCATGCCGACGATGAATTCGCCGGAATAATCCAATCCGTACTTGGCCAATATTTGCTTGGTCAAGGCCATTTGTTTGAGGGTTTCACTGCCGCGCGCTTGCGAAACCGGCGCAAACCACATCGACCCGCCACCTCCACGCCAGTTATACAACGAAAATTCCGTCAGCGTCATTTCTCCGCGCATGAGCTTGGCGCGGTAAGCGAATGCAGGATCATCGGCCGCTTCCTGCTCCGTCAGAATTTTTGCCTTGCCGGATTGACCAAATGCCTGTGTCACGATCTTCCAGTTCACATCAATCTGTTCCTGCGTGCCGTAGAGCGCGGCATATACGTTCCAAATCCCGAGTTTGTGATCTTTCATAATCCGATACACCGCTTCATCCGGAATTGAGCCGGGCCCGGACACATAATCACTGCGCTTGGCTTTTACCGGCGCTTCATACAGCGCGTGGGCGATAACCACAGCATTGGGGATAACCCCGCTGATGCGCAGCGGCCGAATCGTTTCCACGATTTCCACGATGTCTTCTTCATGTTGGTATTGAATGACGAACGGCTTGAATGCAGGAGGCTCGGGCATCAACCAAAAACCGAATTTGGTGACGATGCCATAGTTGGATTGCGTAAAAATGCCATCCAGATAGGGACCATACCCCCATTTGAATACCTGCCAGGTATTGGAATTGGGCATTGAGCCCATGCCGGTGCGTAGCACTTCGCCACTCGCCAGCACGACTTCCATACCGCAAGCGAACAAGAAGTGCTCGCCATAGGGCGTGTAACCCACGCCACGATCCAGTGTATTGCCAACCGGCCCAGCGATAGCGGAAGGTGCGGGCATCGACAGCCATAAACCCAGTTTGTGTTCTTTGATGTAATCGTAGAGTTGTTGATAGGTCACACCCGGTTCGACCAAAGCAAAAGCCAAGTCTTTGTCCACTTCAAGGATACGGTTCATGCGCTTGAGATCGAGCACCACCTGACCACGCTCTGCCGGAGCTGCCGAGCCATAACCCAGGTTTTTTCCAGTGGAAATCATCCAAATCGGTACTTTGTATTGATTGCAAATCGCAACGATTTTCTGGATTTGTTCGACGGTTGTAGCCAATAGCGCCGCAGATGGTGTATGGTCGGCATCAGGAACCGGCATCATCGTCTTAATGTAGGGTGCGAGCTGTTCCGCGCTGGTGAGCACAGAAGCATCACCCAATATCTTGCGAAAAGCACGGATGGCCGCATCAAAGTTTTCTGCCGATACGCCTTTGGGCAGTGCGATATATTTGTTAGTCATGCTGTATTCTCCCTACACGTCGATTACGAACGAAACGAAATGATTTCCCGGTAACCCTCGATGATCCGGATTGCGCTGATCCGATCTATGTACGAATGCGCAACGGGAGCAAGGCTCTTGATGTATCCCCATCCCTAATGCACTGGCTACAACCGCATAGCCGGTAGCCTCTATCCCATTATCAAATTGAGGATGTTTAATTGCTACGTTTGCAGTCTTATCCTGGTGCGTGGAGGATTGATCTGCATGAAAGAAAATCGATTCCCAACTTTCTGATGCTTTCCAGCCGATGAGCCGACTGGCCTCCTGCGGAGACACGCCAGCGCAATGTAAGCGGGTTGCGGGCTGCTCAGCTTGCTGATAAGACGCAAACCCCGCTAGCAATGGGCTTTTTATTGCACTTTCTCCCGCCATTTGTTCAAGAAAATTTTCGACGATAAAGAAATCGTGCCGGTTTTGGCTAAGCATCGATGCCAACAATCCTCCTGCGCTGTATACCGGTGCCGCGGTAGTCCACATATGCCGGGCGGGAAATGAAATATCATCGCCGGATGAAGAAGAATGTGAGCCCAGTGAAAGCAAACGTCCTTCAAAATTCCGCACCAATTCAGTGAATATCGCTGCGCTGGCATGATCCATAACGGCAATCCAGCGCATATTGCGGGATTGTGTCAGTAAATCCACTATGCGTAGCGGATTGGTTAATAACTCATCTTCTAATTTGAATGCCGGTAATGCGTCTTGATGATGATTGATATAGCTGGTACAAGCGGCCTGAGCGCCTCTGGCAAATGCTTCGTCTATGGGGGTATTCCCCAGTAACAACTGGCAATTGCGCGTACTATCCGACAGTGTTTGGCTGATGGACATCGCTTGCGAGACGGTAGGAATACCGAAGGCCAGCAAGGTTCCGCCCGTGAGCATGCCTTTAATGAGGTTACGTCGCGTTTCATCCATAGAATGTGTCCCCCTTAATGCTGCGTTTCTTTTTTTGAAATGAAATCCGTCAGTTTAGCTAATGATTCATCATCGATTTCTGTAGCACGAAAGGCTGGCATGGCGCGATTTCCATTGCGCACGACTGCGCGGATGTATGCTGCGGGAAGTTCGCGATTGCGAATTTGCGGCCCGACTTGCGCTTCATGACAGTATGCACAAATCTTGGCGTAAATTTCCGCACCATCTTTCCATGTAAATTCAGGAGCGGTTTTCTCATCCTGCGCTGACCATGCGTTGCTTATCGTTAAAAAGATTGCGAATACGCAACCGGATACCCAATTTTCCAATTTTATTTTTTTCATACCGATCCTCCATTCCATGATCCTGCTACCACAGCAAACTCGTCACTTTTTTCCTCATAATCTGTCCATTAAATACAACCTTGGCTATAGAGGAGCCGGCGCAAGCGATACCAAAGCAAACATGCAAAGGCAATAAATGCTCTTCTCTCGGATGACAAAACCGGGCAAACGGTGCCTTTTCCCATTCGATCAACCGTTGTTCGCGCACTTCAGATAAAATTTCCGGATAGGTGCACGTTTCAATCAACCATTGATCGAACGCATCGTTTTCTTTGCTGCTGTCAATATCGTGCGAAAAAAATGTTTTCAAATTATGAAATGACATGCCTGAACCGATGATCAGAATATTTTTCTCACGTAGCGATGCTAAAGCTTTTCCAAGCGCGATATGCTTTCCCGGATCCAAATTCTTGAGCAACGATAATTGAATACAGGGAATTTGCGCTTTCGGGTACATCAGCTTGAGCGGCACAAACAATCCATGATCAAAACCGCGTTGTTCGTCGAGCCTCGCCGGTATGCCGCTTGCCATTAGCAGTGCATAAATCTCTTCCGCCAATGCTGGATTACCCGGTGCCGCATATTGAATGGTGTAGGCCTCGGCAGGAAATCCATAATAATCATAGATTATTTCTGGATTATTACCACTCGTTATCGTTGCCTGCTCTTCTTCCCAGTGGGCACTGATGACTACAATCGCTGACGGTTCACCCAGCTTGATTACGATTTCCTTCAGAAAAGCAACCATTTCTTCATGCCCTTTGTCCCCGAGAATCGGTAACGGCCCGCCACCGTGCGGTAAATACAAAACGGGCGAAAGCGCGGGTGAAATTGCACTTATCATTAATAATTCCTGCTAAGGCACGAACATTATTTTTCTCAAAAACTCCCGTCAGCGCGCTAGCTTGCTGGCCACTTGCGCGACGTGCGCGCCCTGAAAGCGCGCAATTTTTATTTCATTATCTGACGGCTGGCGTTTGCCATCGCCACCGGCTAACGTGCTTGCTCCATAAGGCGAACCGCCGGTGATTTCACTCATATTCATGATTTCCTGGCAGGAATACGGAACGCCCACAATGATCATGCCGTGATGCAACAAAGTGGTATGAAACGATGTAATCGTGGTTTCCTGTCCGCCATGCTGCGTGCCTGTAGACGTGAACACGCTGCCAACTTTGCCAATCAGGCCGCCGCTTAGCCATAGTCGGCCTGTCTGATCCAAAAAATTGCGCATTTGCGCGCACATGTTGCCGAAACGCGTAGGTGTACCAAAGATGATGGCATCATAGTTCGGCAATTCGTCCACCGTTGCAACCGGTGCCGCCTGATCAATTTTGGCACCGACTCTTCGCGTCACTTCTTCCGACATGAGTTCGGGAACGCGCTTAACAACAACTTCGGTATTTTCGACATTGCGCACCCCTTCAGCTACTGCGTTGGCCATGATTTCGATATGACCGTACATGCTGTAATACAGAATAAGAATTTTTGCCATGTTGCACCTCCTGTTTTTTGCGATCGTAAGCTGAGTTTAGCCGACTTAAACCACTAACAAATATACGCTTGATGCAGCAATTTAGACGGCTCCCATTGCTTTGATTGTTGACTTGCCGATTTCAGCATACCACAGACTGTTTTTTGATTTCCAATCTTCTATGGCAGCCAAAGTAATAAATCGGAGGCATTTGCCTACCAGCAAAGAACCGGATCAAAATGACGGTTATGCAGGAATTTCCAGGCGGCTTCAGTTTATCAATCCGCTTCGCGTTCCAGATTACAACAATGCAGCGTTGCACTCGTTTTATCAGTATCGATCAAAATAGCACCTGTAACCGGATTAGGCCGGAAAATGGTGCAGCCTTTCAAACCCAGCTCATAGGCATCTTGATAGAGATGATCAAACGCATCGACACTGTAGTCTGCCGGTATATTGATGGTTTTGGAAATCGCCTGATCCACATAGGACTGAACTGCCGCCTGCATGTGAAGGTGCTCAACAGGCGCCAGCGCGTGTGCATTGACGAAAGCCGGTGGCAAATCATCACATTGACGGCTTTTACGCCACAACGCCACCGCATAGTCAATGATTGGATAGGTTGAATAATTGCCATCCAGATTCAATATCCGCCGGGTGTAGCAGCTATCGAATACCGGCTCCAATCCGCTCGAAATATTATTCGCCAGCAAACTGATGGTGCCAGCCGGAGCAATGGCAGTCAGATGGCTATTGCGGATGCCCTGCTGCGCAATGCCATTACGAATCAGCTCGGGCAGCGTTTGCACAAAAGCACCGGCAAGATATTTTTCCCGGTCGAATAACGGAAACGCGCCTTTCTCCCGCGCAATCTCAACCGAAGCCCGATAAGCCGCATGGCAAATACACTCCATCACTTGCCGCGCTATTTGCACGGCCTCGCTGCTGCCATAACGGATTTGCAGCATGATCAAGGCATCGGCCAAACCCGTCATTCCTAGACCGATGCGGCGTGAATTGCGCGCTTGGCGGGCTTGGGCGGGCAATGGAAAATGCGACACATCAATGACGTTATCCAGTAATCGCACCGCCGTGGCAGCCGTCATGCGAATGCCATCCCAATCAAGTTGCGCCTGTGCGGTAAAAGGTTCCTGCACAAATTGCGTCAGATTGATCGAACCCAAATTGCAAGCACCGTATGGCGGCAGCGGCACTTCCCCGCAAGGATTGGTTGCGCAGATGGTTTCGCAGTAATACAAATTATTCAAGTGATTGATGCGATCAATGAACAACACGCCCGGTTCGGCATAGTCATAGCTGGCACGCATGATTTTTTTCCACAGCGCGCGGGCACGGATACGCTTGTGAATTCTGCAAGGCACAGGATTTTGATAGCCTGGCCAGTTTCGCAACACGATTTCTTCATCACTCCGGGCACTCGCGGCAGGAAAAACCAGCGGCCACTCGGCGTCGTTTTTGACGGCTTCCATCATTGCGTCGCTCACCAATACCGAAATATTAAAATGCCGCAACTGGCCGCGTTCTTGCTTGGCCGTAATGAATTCTTCGATATCGGGATGATCGCAACGCAACGTACCCATCATGGCGCCACGCCGCGCGCCGGTGGAAAGTATGGTGGCGCACATGCTATCCCAGATACGCATAAAAGAAACCGGCCCCGAAGCTATCGCGCCAACACCATCGGCCTGCGTGCCACGCGGCCGCAACGTGGAAAAATCATAACCAACCCCGCCACCCTGCTGCATCGTCATGGCACCCTCCTTCAGCGCATCGAAAATGCCATCCATGGCATCGGGAATTGTTCCCATCACGAAACAATTGAACAATGTCACCCGATGCTCAGTCCCCGCCCCCGCCTGAATCCGCCCACCGGGTAAAAATTTAAAATTACGCAAAATATCGAAAAAGCACGCTTGCCAGTAAATTCGATTCCTTTCTTGCGCAGCCAATGCCTGCGCAACACGATTCCAGGTATCGCTAATCGACGCATCCACTACTACCCCGTTTTCACGGTAGCGGTATTTGCTATCCCAGATATGTTGTGCGATCGGGGTGGTGAAATAACACTGTTCCATAATTTAAAATAACACCTAATTAACTGGAGGAGTATGATGTACAAAATATCATAGTAATCAATTGATTCAATGATATTTGCATCCTTAAAATTATTTAACGAGCTGTTAGATTAAAGCAAGGAGTAATGATTGAAGTGGATTTATAAAATTACTTATCCAAATGTAAAGATTTACATTGGAAAAGATTTGACGGGTAGTATTAACTATTTCGGTAGTGCAAATAATTCGCTGATAAAGAAAGATTTTACTCCAGAACAAAGTAGAAATTTTGAAATTAAAAGAGAGATTTTATTCGAATCTGAAATAGCCTCAGACTCTGAAATAAATCAAAAAGAAATTGAATTCATAAAAAAGTTTGGATCAAACAATCCATTAATCGGATACAACCAATGGCCAAAATTTAAGCCATAAATTAATATTTGAAGACACTCATATTAGTGATTACAAATTTTTTACTTAAAACCTACATGAAAAACTATCAAGTAAAACCCGGCAACAAATTAAACTTGTCAGATTTCGATCCCGACGACACCGGTGATTATAAAAAAACCGACGAGGATAAAGAAAAAGCCAAAATTGCCACGGAAAAATTGATCAGTCAATTAAGTGAATTGCAGGAACGGCTGTATGCCAACAGCAGCCATTCACTGCTGATTGTATTGCAGGGCATGGATACGAGCGGTAAAGACGGCACGATTAAAAATGTCATGTCGGGTGTCAATCCGCAGGGCTGCAAGGTGGTCACTTTCAAAACACCCTCCGCGGAAGAATTGGCGCATGATTTTTTGTGGCGCGTACATCAAAAAGCGCCTGCCAAAGGCCAGATCGGCATTTTCAACCGCTCGCATTATGAAGATGTATTGATTACCCGTGTGCACGACCTCATTTCGGATAAAGTGGCCAAACAGCGGTTCAATCAGATCAACGAATTTGAAGAACTGTTAACAGAGAACGGCACAGTCATTTTAAAATTTTTCTTACATATTTCCAAAGATGAACAAAAACAACGATTGGAAGAACGCATCAAGAATCCTGAAAAAAGATGGAAGTTCAACGTCACCGATTTGAGGGAGCGCAAATTATGGGAAAGTTATCAACAAGCTTTTGAGGCCATGCTGGCCGCAACCAGCACCGACCATGCACCTTGGCACATCGTGCCGGCCAACTATAAATGGTATCGCAACCTGCTCATCGCGGATGATGTGGTTAACGCGCTTGAAAATCTAAAACTGAAAACACCCGCAGGACCCGAGGGCGTCAACTTTGATAATTTGAAAATTGAGTAAGCAACAAACCATTTCCGCTAAGGCTCGAGGCTGGATTGTTCGCATCCGGGGAACATCATGGAAATCGAACTGAAACTGGCTCTGCATTCGCGCCATAGTTCACGCATGCAGCATCATCCAATGCTGCGTAAGATTGCACCGCAACAACGCCGGTTGTATAGCACGTATTTTGATACGCCAAAATTTGATCTGATGCAGCGTGGCATCGCGTTACGCGTGCGCCAAGCGGATCGTCAATGGATTCAAACGCTGAAAGCGGAAACGCAATCGGTCGGCGCGTTAACGAATCGTCCGGAATGGGAAGCGATGATCGCGGATGGCAGTCATCCGGATTTTTCTGCGCTGCCACAAGAAGCATTGGATTTACTCAGCGGTATCAAGCTGAAACGCATCATTCCGGTTTTCACTACTGAGTTTCAACGCACCACCTGGCAAATTATTAACGACCAAGCGCACGCCGAAGTGGCGCTCGATCGCGGCAAAATCCATGCTGGAGAGGTCAATCGGCCTATTTGCGAAGTGGAAATCGAGCTTAAATCCGGCACACCGGAATTTTTGTTTGATCTAGCCGCGCAATTACTGCAGCAAGTACCGCTGCACATTGAGCCGCGCAGTAAAGCAGAACGTGGCTATATCTTGTGCGGTGCAGTAAAACCTACTCCGGTCAAATCAACCCATGCATCCATCGATAAGCATCAAACCATCACAGACGCCAGGCACGCCATCCTGCAAGCGGCATTGGTGCAATTCGCCGCCAACGTACCGGGATTTCTGGAACAAGCCAACGATACGGAATATCTGCACCAGCTTCGCGTCGCGCTGCGCCGGTTGCGTTCAGGTGTACTGCTGGCAAAATCACTGGGACAACCCTTGCCTGACTGGGATCAAGATTTGCGCGAATTAATGCATGTACTGAATCCGGCACGTGATTGGGATGTTTTTCAAGAACAAATCTTGCCAAAAATACGCTCTGGAATGAGCGAGCCGTCTGAAAACAAAACGCTCGAAAATGCCACCCTGAATCTAATACAAAAAACCGCCAGCCATGCACGGCTACGCGCGCAATCTTGGTTACGCAAACCTGCATTGACCCAGCTCATACTCGACATCGGCCGTGGCTTGCTGACAGCATCTGCCGATAGCCATGAACAAAATGTCAAAGCGTGGGCTGGAATTATCCTCGAGAAGCGCTGGCAGAAACTGCGCAAACGCTGTCATGGCTTCTCCACACTCAACCCCGCAGAACGCCACATGGCACGCATTGCTGCAAAGAAAATGCGCTATGCCGCAGAAGCTTTTTCACCGCTTTATGGCAAACACGCCGATCATTTCATTACCGCTTTGGTGGCATTACAAGATAAATTAGGTTACGAAAATGATATACGCATCGGCATAAAATTGCTGCGTGCAATACCCAAGCAATCTACCGCCCTTAGTTTCGAGCTCGGCCGTATCTGCGGCGCATTGCAATTCGAAATTACGCAATGCGCGCATTTATCTGCAACAATCTGGCAGAAACTCGATCGATCAAAATTATTCTGGCGCTAAACGTTAGCAAGGCTTCCATGGGCTTTCTGCTGTATACAAAATCAGTGTTGAAATCTGGTTCAAAATACTCATTTACCATTCGAAAACTAAATCGCACTTTTTCACCTCATGACAAATGTTAGTCGTTATTTCCATCGCGCCCTGCCAATTTTTGAAGATTCGAATTACTCATCATCTTATCTTACTCTTCTCAGGCAAGGTTAATCGCGATACATCGCCGCTATGGCTGGTCAACACAACAGTTGACGTGCATGCCAACATCGACAACAAACCCAATACCCGGCAAAAACGGATCAACGTAACCAACTGCACATGCTGCCCGGCCTCAACCCACTCCATTGTGCGCTTCGAAATCCCCGGTTTCCACCGCCAATGCTGCTTGGTGTCAGGTACGCACCCAATTCCGCCAGAATCGCTTCATCAGAATGCTCATTACTTATTTTCATACCCGCCATTTTGCCGATTAGATAGCATAAATACATATTAAACCGTTATAAATGGTAATTTAATTATCTTAATTCTGACACATTCAAGTAATCACTGTATTCAATCGTAAGCCATCCCAGTTTGTCAGGCGAAGCGTGCTAAAGCAAACTCTGGCAATCACCTTGTTGCAATCAGCAAAGCCGCCAAACGCAGACTAAATCCCTGTCGATGCTTATTCCGTGTACGAACAGGTCCGATTGATCAGAAATTTAATTTTTGAGAATGACTTGAAGAATCTTCGCATCGTTGTGCATGCTTATGGTGGTGAAGCGGCGTCGGCCATGCCGTGCAAGAAGAAAACCCATCGCTGCTGTTACCGTCCTGCGCCATTTCCTCGAGGTCGCATCAAACTACAAACAATTTATGAACGATGGCCGTGCCACGAACCCATGAAATGGATTCTTCGGCATCTTTATGTTTCATCATCTTCAATGGGTGTGCCAACAGTATCGATTAAAACTGAATGACATTCCACTTCAAACCATTCATAGAATAAACTCAAGTTACGCTTCTTAGGCCATAGACTTTCGTCGGTATACCACCCCTGTAACTCATTTTCAAATAACGTTTTATAGTTTAATTTAACCCATTTTCTTAATATCTCAGGCGTATCAGCATCTTCATCTCGTATTAGATAAACAGTTCGATCTTCGTTTACAGAATCTATTGTGATACCCGGATCATCATTGTAGGGATCTGCTTCATTAATCCATTGAACGGCGGGTGCTTTGTATCTAAGTATGAGTGCAGCGCGATTGAGCATAGTTTTATTCTAATGAAACAAACACCAAGCATCAGCGGCGCGCGCCTTTGGCGCTTCCGCTGGAGCGCACAGTTAGCTCGTGCACTTGGCAGAGAGCTCTTTACTTTCACGTTCAAGATCGTTGAGATCCAACTGTACACGCGAAACGTATGAACCCTTCTCAAAGACAAAAACGGGCGGATTGCGCTTCTTCCTGGAAAAATAGTATGGGGTCACAGCAAGGCGATCGCCCAAGTAAAGCGCGTGATGGATGATTCCGAAGTGCCCAAAGATCTTAAGGTTTGTGCCATCAACTATCTCAGCTGCCAAGACTTTCATCGTTGAGATAATCTTCTGTTTGTACACTTCTGGATCTTGACCAACTTTGAGAGCAATTACTTGAACCATCGATGATTCAGGGTGCACCAAAAAGAACTTTGTTTTTTTTGCCGGATCCTGTATTCGTGCCCTCAGCGTATCAAGGTGCGTGGAAACCCAGTTATAGCCGTCACTGAGGACGACAGTCAGCTCTTGAGGATGTGCGATGAATTCGCTATAGCTAAAAGCCGTGACATCATGAAATGTATCAATCAGACCGAGCTTGGCATCCTTTCGCGCACTACCGATTTCGTTCGATAGGATCATTCTCATATTCACAAGTTTCTCATTGACGTCATTTTTGAATTCAGCGTGAATCTTGAGGAAGTCACGTTTTAAGAAGAACTCGTTGATTGTGTGCCAGACTGCGGCAATCACCAAGGCGGCGGCAATATGGTCAATGATGACCTTGGCTACAGCGTAATGTCTTTTGTCATCCTCGCTCCAACTGTCAACCCACCAAATTAGTGCAACGGCGACGAGCATGACAACGAGCGCCGCTATCAAATGCTTAAAACTGAACTTAACAGATGCAACAGTTTCCTCGATTGTCATAGTTTCCTCAGCGGATCGTGAGCTAACTACAATTAGACGTCCAGAATAACGTGATATATTACGTCAAGGGTAATATCTAATCTCGCAGAGTTCATTCTATCTCCTTATTTTTTAATGGATTTCAAGCATTTAAAGTTTCACCGCAAAATATCGCCGGAAGGTATTAGATCCATGCCCGGAAATTTTACACTTGCGAAGCATACCCTTCAACCGCCGTTTCATGCAATGAATGATCGAGTCTATGGATTAATACGCACCGTAATTTAGCAAACGCGTTGAAAAACTTTTAAAATGCGCGTCCCTCTTCAAATCAACCCGTTTTCAATCCGTCCTGCTGCAATCAGCGAAGCCGTCAAACGCAGATTAAATCCCTGCAAGAGACAAGAAACGGTAAGATCATGGCAATCGATTTCACAGCGTGAAATGAGCGTAAACACAATAAGGATAAAAAACCGGGATGGCGCAACAACATTTGAAAATACTGGGCATGGATGCAGAAAAAGGCAGATGGCTGCTCGTTTTGGTAGGTTTGTTGATCAATGTTTGCTTGGGATCCATTTATGCATTCAGTGTCTTCAGAAAACCATTGGAAACTTTGTGGGGAATCACATCGAGCCAAAGCGGTTACCCGTTTATGGTATTCCTGGCGGTATTTGCAATGGTGATGCCGCTGGCAGGAAACTTAATCGCGCGTTGGGGTCCGAAAAAAACCACCATGCTAGGCGGCATGCTAGTGGCAGCAGGATGGGTCACTGCAAGTTTCTCTCAGGATATCAATACCTTGACTGTTTTATACGGAGTGATCGGCGGCGCGGGTGTCGGCATTGCTTATGGCTGCCCGATTGCGGTGGTCGCGAAATGGTTTCCGCAAAAAAGCGGCTTAGCGATTGGTTTAACGGTGATGGGATTTGGTATATCGGCGTTGGTCACGGCGCCCCTGCTAAAAACGATGATCGGCCATCCCGACATCGGAATCATGAACACATTTCTCTATTCAGGGTTAGCATTTGGCGTAATCATTACACTGCTGGCGCTGTTATTGAGTTTCCCGCCTGCCGGATGGATGCCTGCGCAATCGGAAGCGGCTTCTGCTGTAACTTCTGCGCTGCCGGTTTGGAACCTCGACCGGCAAGAAATGCTGAAAACGCCTAGTTTCTATGCGCTTTGGGCGACCTACACCATTGGCTGTCTGGCTGGATTGATGGCGATTGGCATTGCGTCCCCGGTTGGAACGGAAATAGCCAAGCTGGATGCAACCACGGCAGCGCTGGCCGTTTCACTTTTTGCGGTATTCAATGGTCTGGGGCGGCCAATATTTGGCGCCATTACCGATAAAATGGGCCCGAAACATACCGCGATGCTCTCTTTTACCCTGATTCTTGCCGCATCGTTATCCATGTCATTTTTTGGATACGAAAACGCAATGCTGTATTTAGCGGCATTCTGCGTATTATGGATGTGCCTGGGCGGATGGCTCGCCTTAGCGCCGACATCCACCGGAATATTTTTCGGCAAACAACACTACGCGCAAAATTACGGCGTGGTATATACCGCTTACGGTGCCGGCGCCATCCTGGGAACGCTGATATCCGGCAATATCAAAGATATCACCGGTAGTTATTTAGGTGCGTTTCCGATTGTCGCAGGGCTGGCGGTGCTTGGGATGTTGATTGCCGCCCTGGGATTAAATCCGGTGAAAACCGGCCAAGCGCGCTAGATCACTTTGATCAGACATTGGTATGCTCACGGAAGGGCCGCGACTTTTCGTTCTCACGCCTGTTGATAGCCATTCGCCTCGCTTTAAATCTTCCCGTAATGACTTGTAACGAGGAATGATGAGCAAACCGGTTAAGCCTGTTCCGGCTTGGTGGAATCATAGATCATAAGAAGGAATTAATATCGATAAATTGGGATTGCTCATTACATCAAGCAGTCTGGATACAGACAAAACCCGCCATACCCTAACCGCCAACGATATGACGACCAACTTCATCGACGAAGACGACGACGGCCCATTCACCGGCACGATTCACCCATTGAAAAAAGGTGAAAACAACCGGAAATCGTCGATCATCATCGAAGCAGAAGGCGCGGAATATCAGATTAGTTACAAGTTGAGCCGGAATCCGAACCGGTAAAGGTGGAATGCGTTTGTCTGTTTGACGACTTGTTTTTAGCTTAATAGGACTGATGCACGAAGGATGATCCATCAAATCAAAGCCAACGCCGGCCTATCAGTCAATGCCATTATCACGTTCATTCGACGGAACGCTTTTAGCTTCCGCCTTATGCGGGTTTCTAATGCAATCCCAACGTGAATTTTGCAAAGACGACTAAGATTGCAAAAAGATTCAAAATTTCTGTTCACTAACACGATGCATCAGTCTCATATGTGAATGTTTTCCAGATTTTTTTAAGCACAAAAAGGCTATCGATGTTTGAAAAATATTTCCAGAATCTTCTGTCAATTTGGGTTCAACAGAAATTGCACCACAGCCTTCTTTAACAAGTTCCGTATGTAATTTTTCTCGTTCTTCAACGTAAAAAATAATTGCTTGTTGATATTGATTTGGGTTTATCCAATTTTTAGATGGATTAAAATCAGAGTCGATCATTAAAATATTGAAATTATCAATTTCTTCCTTTAATTCAAGAAACCTCATTCGCTCACGGCCTTCGGCATCTTCGCATTTCACTTTCACCCCATTTTCCCTTTCTGCCATTTCAATAATTTTGCATAATTCTTTATTAGTAGATTTGTATTTGAAATTACTTTTCAATACTCTTCTTTCTGTAATCCTTCCATATTCATCAAAAAATAATGCAGATCGATAATAAGCCTTACTTGTAGCAATTTGAACGAAGTCCTTGTCTTTCCCAAACTGGGCTTCAATCGAATGTTCCGTATACTCAATTCCGGTCAGCTTTACTTCTCCACTCTCTTCAGTGCATCTCTCTGCTTGCCAATAAGCTGGTTCCGCAATAATTCGGATTTTCGGATAACCATCTTTTACTTTAGATTTTTTCCATAAAATAGTATAAGCATGTGAATTCTGATAATTCGCATGGTAATACCAACATGCTTGAGCTGCGTCCTTGAATGGCCTAGACACTGTTGCATCTACACTACCATGAATCCGAATGTCGCTTGGCATTAGTGACCTGCCAGTGACTTTGCTAATGCTACCGAAAAACCAATCTGAGTATTTATCTCTAAAATCATCGGATAAAAAAAACAGAAAAATCAGAATAAGAAAAATAATGGACCAGAAAAGAAGAAAAATGGACCAGGCACTACTTCGTGTAATAATTTTTTTTAAATTGTCATGAGAAATTGTTTTTTTACCGACTGATTCTTCTTGATCATTTTTTTGCATGCCACCGACTCCCTTTGTTAATATGAGTTCCAATCACAGCGCTGCCAAAACCATAATTTTTTGAAATTACAGCAAATTAAAATTCATTGTAAACTCATCCGATCTTTCAAAAACTAACAGTTGACGTAATAAAAGCCAAGCTTAGTTGGTGAGTAGGTTAAAATTAAACCCAAAGTCTTATAATAATATAAGCAACTTAATTCAATAAGCTAGTTATTCTGAAAGATTGAAAATCAATATTTTCCCCGGCAAATCCATATGTTAAATAAACAATCCTGGACATTAATCTGCGGTCCGCTGCTGGCAGCAGCCATCGCCACGAGCATGAACATCTCCGGCTGGCACGCTGAAGCGTGCTGGACAACGGCCATTGTCGTTCTGTGCGTCATTTGGTGGATTTTTGAACCGATACCGATACCTGCAACTTCGCTCATCCCCGTCACTTTTTTCCCGCTTACCGGCGTCTTATCAAAAGAAGAAGTTGCCAAGGCATTTGGCAGTGATTTGATCTTACTGATGATGGGTGGTTTTATGATTTCGGTTGCCATGGCGCAATCCGGGACGCATCAGCGACTTGCATTGGGACTCGTTAATTTAATCGGGGGTGATAGCAGCCGGAGAATTGTGTTTGGCTTTTTGTGTGCATGCGCGATACTCAGCATGTGGATTTCCAACACCGCAACGGCGTTGATGATGTTGCCACTGGCATTGGCAGTTATCGATCAAAGCCAGGACAAGAAAATTGCATTGCCGCTTCTGCTCGCCATTGCCTATGGATGCAGTATCGGCGGCTTGGGCACGCCTATTGGCACACCGCCTAATTTGATTTTTATGCAGGAATACCAGAATTTTACCGGCTCATCAGTGAGTTTTTCCCAGTGGATGACGTGGGGGCTTCCAGTCGTGTTTCTGATGGTGCCGCTTGCTGGTTTGTGGTTAACACGAAATTTGAGTTATGCCGGTAAGCTTGAAATGCCTCAAGTGGGTCTATGGCGGCCTGAAGAACGGCGTGTTTTGATTGTATTTGGCATAATCGTCCTTGCCTGGGTGACACGGCTTGAACCCTTCGGGGGCTGGAGTATGTGGTTAGGCTTGAAAAATGCAACCGATGCGACAGTTGCATTGATTGGCGTTATCGCGATGTTTTTGATTCCCAATGGCCAAGGTGGAAAACTACTGAATTGGGGTGCTGCAGTCAAAATTCCTTGGGGAATTTTATTGCTTTTCGCGGCGGGAATTACCATTGCCCAAGCGTTTATAGAATCCGGCTTGTCCAAATTTATCGCAGAGCAGTTGGCTGTACTCTCTAACCTACATCCATTGGTTATCATTGTATCGATTGCGCTGGCAGTAACATTTTTGACTGAAGCAACCAGCAATGCAGCCACCACAATCCTGTTAATGCCGATTCTTGCACCCGCTGCCATAGCCGCTGGATTCGATCCCGCATTATTGATGGTGCCTGCTGCAATGAGCGCCAGTTGTGCATTCATGATGCCTGTCGCTACTCCACCCAATGCGATCGTTTTTGGTACTGGCAAAATTCCCATCGCGAGCATGGTACGGGAAGGGTTAGTACTCAACTTTATCGGTGCATTGGTTATTACCATGGTTTGTTACTTTCTAGTGCCTTAGCAATTATTGATCTGCCACCCACGGATAAAGACGGGGAATGAATATTGTCAAGGCTAGAGCAAGCACTACGGCGATTAATGAACCGGCAATAAACAACTCCCAATCGTTGGGTTTAAGTGCGCCCAGCGTGACGATCAGAAACAAAACCGGCAAATCGAGGAAGTGAGTGAAAGTTGGCACATTTTCGGCGCGCGCTTTCTCCAGCTCGGGCGTGAATGCACCAGCTCGCAAAGCTTCTTGAGTCAACCGGCGCAGCCGCATAAAGTAAATCCGGGTAACGGTGTTACCCTCGATCAATTCGAAAGCAAACAGGAAAACCATGCCTGCTAACCAAGGAATGGAAAAAAAATTCCAACCGCCGAAAAACTCAACAATCAACCAAGTGCCGGATACTAGAAGAATTATTGCACCCGGAACCACCACGCCATCGTAAAATACTGCAATATTGCGTACGGATTCGGAAAAGCGCACAAGCTCACGCGTCTGCCGGGATCGCAAATCAGCCAGCCACACGCCGATCAACCCTCCACCGATCAACACAGCACCAATAATATGTGCGAGCTTAAGTAAATCGTAAGTCATAATTTTGTTTCCATTTTAGTACCTGCAGCCGAAACTAAAGAGTGTGGCTTTTGTGGAGAGGGTTAAATTTATAGCCGCAAATAGAATGTGCGCAAAGCATACCTCCCAACCGCCGTTTCGTGCAATTGACAATTGATCCTTGGGATTTACCCACACCATAACTTAGCAAACCCGTTGAAAAATTTTTAGAATACGCACCCTCTCTTGCAGTCAACATCTGCAGGTATCCGCTTTGATTACGATCATCAATATCATCATGCACTATTCGCATAACGACCCGTGTACACTGATATCGTGTACACGAAATCAACAAAGGATGCAATCGATGAAAAGTATTACATTCAGCGCGGACGATAAATTGATCGAAGCTGCCTGGGAGCGTGCACGCACCGAGCAGACTACACTGAATAAACCCGCCGCTGGCTGGCGGATTATGTGCGGCAGGAACAACAAACCGGATCCGCCATGACATTGATCGAGGAATTGCGGGAAGAAGTACGCACGGGCGGCCGCCAATTCACACGAGATGAAATGAATGAGCGGTGAATTTATCGATACGAACGTTTTTATCTACCTGTTCGACGAAACCGATGCGCGTAAACGCGGAATCGGGGAACGATTGGTCCGGAACGCGCTGGAAACGTGCAGCGCCTGGATCAGCCACCCAGTTGTCCAGGAGACGCTCAATGTTGTGACGCGCAAATTGCTTTTTCCCATGAGTTCCGAAAATGCGCAGCGCTTTCTGCAGCAGATTCTGACACCCTTGTGGCGGGTCATGCCCAGCCCGGCTCTTTACCAGCGAGGCCTTGACCTGCAAACACGCTATGATTTTAGTTTTTACGATGCCTTGATTGTTGCTGCAGCCTTTGAATCCGGCAGCACGCGTTAGTACACGGAAGATTTGCAGCATGGTCAACAAATAGAGGGAGTGCTGGTTGAGAATCCTTTTGTTGATTGAGCTGAAAGGCAATTGCGCAAATAATCGATACATTCATTAATTCGCCGGGCAAGATGGATGGAGCGCAAAGAAATTCGGCGGAACATTTTAAGTAAGCTTTCACGTTACGCGAACTAAGTCACACTACGAAGCAGCGACGGTTTGAATGAATTGTCAGACCGCTTACGTCTCAACCGCGAAATGCCGCTTCGATTGCGGCAATGTCGATCTTCTTCATTGTCATCATCGCATCAAATGCCCGTTTGGCGGCTACGCGGTCACGACTGGTGAATGCTTTCGTCAGGGCAACCGGCGTAATCTGCCAAGAAATACCCCATTTGTCCTTGCACCAGCCGCAGTCGCTCTCCTGACCGCCGTTACTGACGATCGCATTCCAATAGCGATCCGTTTCACTTTGGTCTTCGGTCGCAACCTGAAACGAAAAGGCTTCGCTGTGTTTGAATGCAGGCCCGCCGTTGAGCCCGATGCACGGGATGCCCATTACGGTGAATTCGACAGTCAATACATCCCCTTCTTTGCCCGATGGATAATCCCCGGGTGCGCGATGCACCGCGCCGACTGACGAATCGGGAAATGTCTCGGCGTAAAATCGCGCCGCACCCTCGGCATTGTTGTCGTACCAGAGGCAGATCGTGTTCTTTGCAGTCTTGGTCATGTCAAATCTCCTTTGAGTTGTGAGGTTACACGGTTTCGCACGGCTTCGATGTGTTTCACATTACGGTCTATCACTGGAATTAAGCAGCAGCGTGTAGTACTGTCCGCTTGAACGACTTGTTAGGCTTTTTGCACGATTAAATAAGTGTGTAGCTCAGGATACTGATCGTACTCAAGGTGCCTACAAATACAATCCAAACTGATAAATAGCTTAATAAACCCGTTTGTACCTAGCGATGAGTAATACACATCAGGCCCCATAAAACTATCTGTATGTTCGTCCTGCAGTTTTGTTCCACCGAATGAGAAAATTAGTATCCCGCCGGGGTTTAAGCTCGAAACTAGTTTTGATAGTACATTCTCTTGCTGGTTAAGTGGAATATGCCAAATACTATCCCAAGCAGTAATGAAGTCATATCTGTTTTGAATATTCCATTCACATATATCCTGGTGGTGGAAAACAACATTTGGATGTCTATTTTTTGCAAGCTCTATCATCTTCTCAGAAACATCTACACCCTCTGGCGAGAAACCTTCTTTTTGAAGAAAATCGATAAATCGACCAGTACAACCACAACCAATATCAAGCGCCTTACCTCTGTTCTCAACAAATTTAAGCGCGCGTTTATGCTGCTCAATTCCATTTTTCTTGTTGAAATCTACACTCTCCCATAAGTGAGTAATTTTATCGTACGCTTTTCCAATTTCCTGTGGATTCATAATTATTAAGCCTAACTACAATTAGGCATCCGAAATAACGGGATAGATTACGTCAAGTGTATAAGCTAAATCTGTGGCATTCATTCTATCTCCTTATTTTTTATGGAATTGTCATCGTCTTAAGTTTCATCGAAAAATATCGCCAGAAAGTATTAAGGAAACTTTGAATAACTCATTGTGTCATTCCGAACGCCGTGAGTAATCCTTAACAATCAACGCAATAGATTTCTCGCTTTGCTCGAAATGACACTTATCCAGAATTTTCTTAAATCCATACCCCAAACTCCATACCAGCGAAGCATACCCTCCAATCGCCGTTTCATGCAATGGATCGTCGATTCTGTGAATTAACACCCAGCAAACCCCTTGAAAAACGTTTAAAATATGCGCCCCTTTCTTGTAACCATCATCCGTAGGTATTCACTTTGATTACAACCGCCAATATCACCATGCAATTCGGCGCCAAGCCGCTGTTTGAAAATGTTTCCGTTAAATTCGGCGGGGGTAACCGCTATGGGTTGATTGGCGCGAACGGTTGTGGCAAGTCTACGTTCATGAAAATTCTCGGCGGCGATCTGGAGCCGACTGCCGGTAATGTCGCGGTCGACAGCGGCGAACGGGTAGGCAAATTGCGGCAGGATCAGTTCGCTTTCGAAGATTGTTTGGTGATCGATACGGTGATGATGGGACATGCAGAACTATGGCGGATCAAGCAGGAGCGCGACGCCATTTATGCCAATCCGGATGCCACCGAGGATGATTATATGCACGCCGCCGGACTGGAATCCGAGTTTGCCGAACTGGACGGTTATTCGGCGGAAGCGCGCGCCGGAGAATTGCTGCTCGGCGTCGGCATTCCGTCTGCCCAGCATCAAGGGTTGATGAGCGCGATTGCGCCAGGATTCAAGTTGCGCGTGTTATTGGCGCAGGCGTTGTTTTCCAATCCGGATATCCTGCTGCTGGATGAGCCGACCAATAACCTCGATATCAATACCATCCGCTGGTTGGAAGATGTCATCAACGCCAGTAAAAACACCATTATCATCATTTCGCACGACCGGCATTTTTTGAATAGTGTATGCACACACATGGCCGATTTGGATTACGGCGAGCTGCGCATCTACCCCGGCAACTACGACGAATACATGACCGCCTCGACTCAGGTGCGCGAGCGCATGCTGGCCAACAATGCCAAGAAGAAGGCGCAGATTGCCGATCTGCAGTCGTTTGTCAGCCGTTTCTCAGCAAATGCGTCGAAAGCCCGGCAGGCCACCAGCCGCGCACGGCAGATCGAGAAAATTAAACTGGAAGATGTCAAGCCGTCGAGCCGCCAGTATCCGTTCATCCGCTTTGAATTTCATGACAAGGAAAAACTGCATCGTTTGGCTGTTTCCATCCAGACAATCGGTAAAACCTTCCCCGGCATGGACAAGCCGCTGTTCGAGAATTTAAGCCTGAACATCGAAGCTGGCGAGAAAGTCGCCATCATCGGCCCGAACGGCATCGGCAAGACCACGCTGCTGCGTTGTCTGGCCGGAGATCTGGCACCGGATTGCGGCGAAATCAAATGGACCGACAAGGCACGTCCCGGCTATTTCCCGCAAGACCATGCGGCGGATTTCACGGAAGACTTATCGTTGACCGAATGGATGGATCAGTGGCGGCAAGGTAGCGACGACGATCAAACCATCCGCGGCACGCTGGGCCGGTTACTGTTCTCGGGCGACGACGTGAAAAAATCCGTGCGCGTGATTTCCGGCGGAGAACAGGGCCGCATGCTGTTCGGCAAGCTGATCCTGCAGAAGCCGAATGTGCTATTGATGGACGAACCGACCAATCACCTCGACATGGAATCGATCGAATCGCTGAACAGCGCGCTAGAACGTTATACCGGCACACTGATTTTCATTTCCCACGACCGCGAATTTGTTTCCTCGTTGGCTACCCGCATTCTGGAAATGACTCCAGACGGCATCAACGACTTCAAAGGGAACTACGAGGATTATTTGCGATCGCAAGGAATTGAGTGATTGAAAGCAATCGGCATAACCTAAGTTGTAGCTTTCAATATTGCCGGTAATAATCGGGTTCTGCTGATCAACAAATGATATCGATTTTCAAACGGAATAGCCTTGACGCAATCAACTGTAGCACTCAGTTTTCCAGGCTTTCCACTTGATTCCGCCTGCTGTGAAAAAATAGTGCTCTGATTTAAACCACCACGATTGGCAATCGAGCTCCTCTATCCGCATCAATTAGTGTGCATTTTTATCGTGTGGACAATATGAGCAAAGGATGCAAATCATACTGGCAGCACAAACAGCAGGAATGGCGGAACAATTTCAACACAGGTTTTCGCGGCCTGTTTGACCGACTCACAGGAAAACGCCACAAAATCGAAGAACGCAATCAACAAGACGCTTGGAATGTTGAAATGCGCCAGCAGCAGGAACGCGACTCATTGATTTTTCAGCGGCTAGAAACCCGCCGTGCCCTGAAATTACGTACCAAACGATTGGAAACGCTGAAATCTTATCGACTGAATGAATTGGAACATGATCAATCACAATGCCGCGCCATGCACGAGCAGCGCCTTGAATAGATTGAGATACAACGACAAGAACGAAACCGGGATCGCCTGCTACCGCACCAGCGCGGCTCGGATTGGTCGAGATAGTTTTCTGACACTCGTACCGACATTGGAACTGTATATTAATCACTACATTCCTTAACTTGGATCTTCACAATTTTATCCTTGCAAATTAAAAAAATAACTTTTAATATGACAGGATGATAAAACGCAACATCTATCAGACTGTCATACAGGCATTGAAGAGGCAGGCTGCTGTCGCCCTTATCGGACCACGTCAGGTTGGCAAGACCACATTAGCGCTGGATATAGCGGAAGAGATTGACGCGATTTATCTTGATCTTGAAGCTATGGCAGATCGTGAAAAGCTCAGTAACCCCGGTTTATTTCTCATATATAACGAAGATAAGCTGGTTATTCTTGATGAAATTCATCGGATGCCGGAAATCTTCCAGACCCTGCGTGGCTTAATCGATCAAGGAAGACGGAAGGGCTTGAAAAGCGGGAGATTCCTTATTTTAGGATCGGCTTCCATTGACTTACTTCGCCAATCTGGAGAAACGTTAGCCGGACGAATAGAATACATCAATATGGAGCCTTTAAATTTGCTGGAAACGGGCTCCACAAGTAGGACTGATCCTACAAAACTTTGGGTGCGTGGCGGTTTTCCGGATAGCTATCTTGCTGACAGCGATGAAGGCAGTTATGCCTATCGGCGCAATTTTGTTCGCACTTATCTGGAACGGGATGTGCCGCAATTCGGGCCACGTATTCCAGCGGAAACACTTGAACGTCTGTGGATCATGCTAGCTCATAGTCAGGGGCAGCAACTCAATGCATCTAAATTGGCCAGCAATCTGTCCACCTCGGCACCCACCATTAGCCATTACGTAGATTTGCTTGCCGATTTACTATTAGTGCGACGATTACAGCCATTTCATGCCAATGTAAAAAAACGTTTGGTCAAAGCCCCTCGCGTTTATGTACGCGATAGCGGTATCACTCATGCTTTGCTGGGGCTTGCAGATTATAACCAGCTCTCCGGGCATCCAGTGTTCGGGGCAAGCTGGGAAGGTTTTGTGATTGAGAACCTGCTATCCGTTGCACCGCCTCAAACGAAAGCCAGTTTCTATCGTACTTCCGCTGGTGCTGAGATCGATTTAATACTGGAATTGCCCGGTAGCAAAATATGGGCTATTGAAATCAAGAGCGGCCTTACCCCAAAATTAGTAAAAGGCTTTCATAACGCGCTTGAAGATATACAGCCAGATCGTAACTTTGTCGTGTATTCGGGGAAAGATCGTTACCCGGTAACAGAAAAAACAGAGGTCATTGGTTTATATGAGTTGATGGAAGAATTAGTAAAGTAATGCAGATAGGTGAAGCGTTCTATTGGCGCCTGATGGTTCAATGCTAAATCGCCACAAAATCGGAATCGATCGCCGCCGCTGTCAAGCGAACTTCACAACTAGGCATGTCTGTCTTGCAGGTGGGCTTTTGATTGTTCGGGCTGACACCGAACCGGCGGGAATAGCCCTAACAAAGTGATTATTTGTTATGGGTTTTTATGTGGCCCAGATTACAAATCAATGTGTAAGTTATTGATTTTATTATATGTCTGGCGGGAGAGAGGGATTCACATTGAGCTATTAAGCTATTGTAAATAATTGTGTTTATTTTTGCAGTATAAAAAGTTACTACGTTTTTTACCACATTTTTTTAATCGCTGCCCGATTTTTAAGCAGCATTCTTGCATAGTTTTTAA
>JAMWZW010000019.1 GCA_024281995.1 Nitrosomonas sp. | reverse complement strand
ATCTGATAGAAATTCAAATAAATTATATGTAGAAGCTCTGTTCCATAAAGGTTTATTTTTAAGCAAAATAGAAAAATAGGAGGATTCTATAGAAGCGTACGATAATTTTTTAAATGAATTTGAAGTGTACGTCGTCAAATCAAATTGGACTAAAAGGCGGACGAATAAAGAGATGGTTTAGCTCATCAGGTTTGCGTTTGTTGATTGTTTAGCATAAAACATTTGGCGTCGCAGCGCTAAGGTACGCCGCTTTATTTTTTCACGTTCATTCAGAATAGATTGTCCCCGATTATAAAAGACATCAGCCGGTGTTAGATTATTCAATGACTCGTGATAGCGTTGGTGATTGTAGTAATCGACAAACTGCTGAATACGTTCTTCCAATTCACTGGGGAAATAGTAATTTTCCAGCAGAATCTGGTTTTTTAGGGAACGATGCCAGCGCTCGATTTTGCCCTGAGTCTGAGGATGATAGGGTTTGCCGCGTGTGTGGGTCATATTCTGATTCTCAAGATAATGAGCTAACTCACTGGAAATATAGCTTGGGCCATTGTCACTCAGTAATCGAGGCTTGTGTTTGATCTTGACCTGATCGAGTCCAGTAAAACGTAATGCATCATCCAGCGTATCGGCTACATCATGGGTACTCATGGTAGTACAAAGCCGCCAGGCGATGATAAATCGAGAGAAATCATCCAGTACGGTAGATAAGTAATACCATCCCCAGCCGGTAATTTTGAAATAGGTGAAGCCGGTCTGCCACATTTCATTGACTCGTGTTGTGGGATGCTGAAACTTGTCTCTTGCCTGCATGAGAATGTAGGCAGGGCTTGTAATCAAGTCATGGGCCTTCAGTAACCGATAGACTGACGATTCCGATACAAAGCTGGATTGTTCATCAATATACGTTACAGCCAATTCCCGTGGCGATAGTTCTGGTTTTTCCAAAGCGAGTTTGATATGTAGTAGTTCAGACTTGATCTGACAATAGGTCTTGCCAAAGGTGGGATTACCCGGTTTGATAGAGGTGTGAATCTTTATCAACGAAGCGCGCAAGCGCAAAGGAGTAATCCCATGAGTAGTATTCAACGAACTATCATCAAACACAAGATTGGTTTGCTTAATCTGGCAGCCGAGCTTGGAAATGTATCCCGAGCCTGCAAGGTAATGGGTTTTTCACGCGATACTTTCTATCGCTATCAGGCTGCCGTGGAGGCAGGAGGCGTTGAGGCACTGATTGATGAGAACCGGCGTAAACCCAATATCAAGAATCGCGTAGAAGAAGCGACGGAAGCAGCGATCAAAGCTTTTGCGCTGGAGCAACCTGCGTTTGGTCAGGTTCGTGTTTCTAATGAACTACGCAAACGCGGAATCATTGTTTCTCCATCTGGCGTTCGTTCGGTGTGGCTGCGTCAGAATCTGGAGTCGTTCAAGAAGCGTTTGTCAGCCTTGGAGAAACATATCGCCGAGACCGGAGCAGTGCTGACCGAAGCGCAAGTGCAGGCCCTGGAGAAGAAACAAGAAGACGATGTTGCTCATGGCGAAATCGAGACGGCTCATCCAGGCTATCTCGGCAGCCAAGACACATTTTACGTTGGCACCATCAAGGGCGTGGGTCGAATTTATCAGCAAACATTCGTCGATACTTATTCCAAGTGGGCTGCAGCGAAGTTGTATACCACCAAAACGCCGATCACAGCAGCTGATTTGCTTAATGACCGGGTGCTTCCGTTCTTTGTCGAACAAGGTATGGGAGTCATCCGTATCCTGACCGATCGCGGTACCGAATACTGCGGTAAGCCGGAGAGTCACGATTACCAGCTCTATCTGGCACTCAATGACATTGAGCATTCCAGAACGAAAGCCAATCATCCACAAACAAATGGTATCTGCGAGCGTTTCCACAAAACCATCTTGCAGGAATTCTACCAGGTAGCATTCAGGCGTAAGATTTACCAATCGATCGAAGAGTTACAGCACGATCTGGATGACTGGATGGTGTATTACAACAACACACGTACTCACCAAGGAAAAATGTGTTGTGGGCGTACACCGATGCAAACTTTAATTGACGCAAAGGGGGTGTGGGACGATAAAATTACCTCATTGAATAACTGAATTTGATCTAACAGACACATCGTTAAATCGGGTAACTGTCAGATCGGGTCGAGACTACTACATTTGATAATTGCAGCTCGCTTCTGTGTCGGTAGTTTATTCCATACCAATCCTGGACAGGGTTTCCGATCATCTAATCCATCCATGCCACCCAAATGATAGCGCTTCAGCCAATTGTAGAAAGTGGATCTGCGGATTCCAAGCCGCAGCAATGTCTGTCGCACTGACAAACTAGATTGTTCAACCAGGCGAATGATCTCGAACTTCTCAGAGGCACAATATCTCATATATCGTCCTCCCCATCCCCGATCATGCTTTTTTTAAGCAGACGGTTTCCATTAACAGCTCCGCCACGGTTTCTTTGAGTAGCCGGGTCTCGGTACGCAAGTTCCTGACTTCATCAGACGTCGCTTCGCGAGCAGTATCTCCGGCCAAGCGCTTCTTGCCAGCTTCCAAAAATTCCTTCGACCAGCGGTAATAGATATTGGTATTGATGCCTTCCCGGCGGCATAGCTCTGCAATACTGTCTTCACCTCGAAGACCTTCCAGCACAATGCGGATCTTTTCTTCTGCCGAGTAGTGGCGACGGGTTGCTCGACGTATATCACGAACGGTCTTCTCGGCACTACGGGTTTGTTGATTTTTCTCTGTCATTCATCGTTCCTTTTTTAGAGTTACGATGAACCAAAACACTCTCTTATGCAATCACATCATTTTGTCCAACTGGCGCTGACGGGATACATTGCGCCACTACTTTGGCACCTTGATGCCGTTTAGGATAGTGGGCGTCCATTCCATTAGGTCATATACCATCTCAAAATCACCGATTGAAGGCTTGGCAAATCAGAAGCATTGTTGAAGGAATGTGGTTGGAGGGATACGGTATATCTACGCTTCGGTTGACCATTACAACTCAAGATTATTGGGAATAAGCCGATAATTTGATCAGTACTATGTAGGAATTTCTTGACATAGATTGTACCATTGAGAAGAATCTAACAATCTAACCATAAGCCAATGATAAAGAAAACATCCGGTAATAATCGCTCTATTGCAGACAAATTATTGATGATTATTTTCATAAGCCTAGCTTGTTCAATGCTATTGGTTTTTATCTTACTGGCAATTAATGAAGTGAGAACCTCACTGAACACAGCAGAAGAGCAATTAAATGGTTTAGCGCGGGTAACTGCAAATAATTCTCAAGCTTCGCTAGCATTTTTAGATAACAAAAGTGCCCTGGAGACACTGAATTCATTGCGCCAAATTCCTGCTATATCAAAGGCATTCCTAAAGACTCCAGATGGCCATGAAATTGCTAGTTATAGTAGTGATGAGCAAATTTGGCTTCCAATTTGGTTACCATTTCAAGATATGTATATTATTCAACCTGTAGTGGCAGGTGAGGAACGAGTAGGTAGTTTAGAGATTCGGTATGCATTGGGAACAATGTGGACACAGCTAGGATTAAATCTTATTATTTCTGCTGTATCCCTTATAATTGCTTTTCTATCAGCCACCTTCTTGGCACGTCGTTTGGCATCAAAAGTAATACAACCAATCTATGACTTATCAACTACTGCACAAAAAGTTTCACATTCAAGACACTACTCATTTCGCGTTACAAGGCACAGTGACAATGATGAGGTAGGCGCTTTAGTTGATGCTTTTAATAGCATGCTTGAACAGATACAACTGCGCGACCAGGAGCTTGTACAATATCATAGCGATCTTGAACAAAAAATTGAAGCACGCACTGTTGAGCTAAGGCACGCAAAAGAAGCTGCTGAAGCAGCCAATCAAGCCAAATCACAGTTTCTTGCGGCTATGAGTCACGAAATCCGCACTCCAATGAATGGAGTATTGGGAATGGCAGAGCTATTATTAGATACCCCTTTGAATGCAAGACAGCTTCATCTTATTAGCATACTGCATAATTCTGGAGAATCATTATTATCAATTATTAATGATATCCTTGATTTTTCTAAAATTGAAGCTGGTCGCTTCGAACTAGAGGACATTGATTTTGATTTACATAAGTCAATAGAAGATGTTATTGAATTGTTTTCTGAACGAGCACATGGTAAGGGGCTTGAATTAAACTATCGCATCGCATCCAACGTAACTGAATGGGTCAAAGGTGATCCAACAAGAATAAAGCAAGTGCTTGGAAATTTGATAGGTAATGCAATTAAATTTACTGAAGCTGGAGAAGTTATAGTTGATGTTAATCTAGAAAATAATCTAAATAATCAAATTGAAACTCAAAATATCCAAAAAACAATCTGGGTGCGCTTCAATGTTAGTGATACCGGTATTGGTATAAGCGATACCATTTTACCACGCTTATTTCAGGCTTTTTCACAGGCAGATGGGTCGACTACTCGCAAATATGGCGGTACAGGATTAGGTTTAGCAATATCGAAGCAACTAGTTGAATTAATGGGTGGTCGAGGAATCACTGTAAAGAGTCGTATTGGTGAAGGAGCTACTTTTTCATTTGCCTTACCACTTCTTGTTGGAGGAGAGTACACTGAATCAAAAAAACTAAAAGCTATTGCTTCAGAATTGACTGGAGTCAAGCTCTTAATTGTTGAAGATAATTGCACTAGTCGTGATATTTTAAGTACTTATGCGCAATCTTGGGATATGCAAGTTGACACTGTCCCTAGTGGTACAAAAGCTCTTGAAAAATTAAAAGAAGCAGCCGCAAATCATAAAGCCTATGATCTAGCACTTATTGATATGAAAATGGCCAATATGAATGGATTAGAGTTGGGACAGCAGATTAAAACTGACCCAGCAATCGCAAAAATACCATTAATTATGCTGACTTCGACGCATTTCAAGGATGAAGCAGCTGAAGCCAAAAAAACAGGATTTATCGTTTATATGACTAAACCTATTCGAAAAAAAGATTTGTATCAATGCTTCTTGAAGGCACGAATATCAAGTATAGGAAAAACTAGTGATTCTGCAAAAGAAACTTTCAATTCTGATGTTATCGCCGCGGCATCCAACTCACTAAATGCTCATCTCTTACTGGCTGAAGATAATCCGGTGAATCAAGAGGTCGCCATTGGGATGCTACGCAACTTTGGCTGCTCTGTCGAAGTGGCTCACAATGGCTTAGAAGCTATAGAAGCAGTAAAACGTAAAGCTTATGATTTAGTTTTAATGGATTGCATGATGCCCGAAATGGATGGTTATGAAGCAACCGTTGAAATTCGACATTATCAAAAAATCGGTCAAATTCCCTATTTTCCTATCATTGCACTAACCGCCAATGCAATAGAAGGTGATCGAGAAAAATGCTTGGCGGTTGGTATGGATGATTACCTTAGCAAACCTATTAAAGCAAAAGATTTATTACTTATGCTTCAATCATGGCTACATAATTTATCCAAAGCCGATGTTGATAATCACATGTCTAAGAAAAAACAAATTAATGATTTAGATATAGACCCAGATGCATTAACATGTATCCGCTCTCTGGAAGCTGACTATGGCAATGAATTACTTAGACAGGTCATTAAGACATATTTAGATAATGCCGGTAAACTTGTGCATGCGCTTGAACAAGCATGGAGTATAGGCGACTTCAAAGCTATCCGTATGGCATCGCATACATTAAAATCTAGCAGCAGTCAGGTAGGTGCGCATAGTTTGGCTGAACTTTGCCGAAATGTTGAAAATGAAGCGCGCGACCAAAGCTATGATACTTCAGGCCAGGCCTTAATTGCTATTCAACAAAAATTTGCACAAACATGCGCTGTGTTAGAAGCCTATCTTGATTCCTCCGCAGTTGAAACAGGAATGCGCTGACATGTCACAACAATCTACCGTCATTATTATCGACGATGATCCACTTATTCGGCTAGTAGTCAGCAAAACTCTGCAAGCGGCAAATTTAAACACAATTGAAGCTGCAAGTGGCGAAGAGGGACTGCAATTATTCAAAGAAAAGAAAGTAGATGCAATTTTACTTGATGTCATGATGCCTTTAGGAATGGATGGCTATGATACGTGTTCAGAAATACGCAATCTTCCGGAAGGAAGGCATATCCCTATCCTCATGATGACTGGATTAGAAGATCTAGAATCCATTAATCGTGCCTATGAAGTCGGTGCAACAGATTTTATTACAAAACCAATCAATATCCCGTTACTCAGCCATAGAGTTAGATATATGCTAAAGGGAAGTTATACAACTCAACAGCTACTACAAAGTGAGCAGCGTTTACATCATATGGCTTACTTTGATGATCTCACTGAACTCCCAAATCGTCACTTCTTTCAAGAAAATTTACAACAAATGATTGCCTTAGCGCAGCGCAAAAATCTGAAATTAGGCGTACTGTTCTTAGATCTTGATGGCTTTAAACGCATCAATGACACATTAGGCCACCATCTTGGGGATTTGGTGCTACAAGCAACAAGTGAGCGCCTACGGAAAAGTATTCGAACCAGTGATGCAGTCATGCAAACTGGAATCAACCAAAATAGCATTTCACTGGCACGGTTGGGAGGTGACGAGTTTACTGCATTACTATCATTAATCGAGCGTAACGAAGATGCAGCAATTGTAGCAGAACGTATTCGAGTTAATTTAACTCAGCCACTTATTTTTGGTGAACACGAACTCACCACTACAACCAGTATCGGTATCGCTATTTACCCCGACGATGGACATACTGCTGAAGATTTATTAAAAAACGCTGATTTAGCCATGTATTATGCC
Source organism: Nitrosomonas sp. (assembly GCA_024281995.1). Lineage (GTDB taxonomy): Bacteria > Pseudomonadota > Gammaproteobacteria > Burkholderiales > Nitrosomonadaceae > Nitrosomonas. Next base: position 13,174 of record JAMWZW010000019.1, on the reverse strand, counting down.
AAACGCTCTGGTGGCAATATGTATTGCTATTTTTCAAATTATATGATGGAAATGGCATTGCGAAAACTTACCATGGAAAATCATCTCCGAAAGGCCATTGAACGGAGTGAATTTGAACTACATTACCAACCGCAACTGGATATCAGCAAAGGAAGTTTTAATGGCTTGGAGGTTTTATTAAGATGGAAAAACAAAGAGTTGGGATCTATTTCGCCAGCTGAATTTATTCCATTAGCGGAAGAAACTGGATTAATTATCCATATCGGCGAATGGGTCTTGCGCGAAGCATGCAATCAAGCCAATGCTTGGTGCAATCGTGGCGTTCCACTAGATCGCATCGCCGTAAATGTCTCTGCAGTTCAGCTTCTTCACAGAGGTTTTCCTGCACTGGTGGGGGCAATATTGGTAGAAACTGGCCTTAATCCAAAAATCCTCGAATTAGAGCTTACAGAAAGTGCATTAATTAACGATGTAGATTTGGTTATTGATATTCTAGAACAGTTAAAAAAAGTAGGCGTACAATTAGCCATTGACGACTTTGGAACAGGCTATTCAAGTTTGAGTAGGTTAATGAATTTTCCAATCGACAGATTAAAAATTGATCAAGCATTCGTGAGAAATCTAGAACAAAATTCAGATAATGGTGCCATTGCCGCTGCAATTATAGCAATGGCGAGCAGCATGAATATGAAGGTAACTGCAGAGGGTGTAGAAACTGATGTGCAACTGGATTTTCTAAAAAATAAGTGCTGTAACGAGGTTCAAGGTTATTTCTTAAGCAAACCACTTCCTGTGGAACAAGTCGAAGAATTCCTTATGTGCAGTAGCTCAGACCCGATCTGACGATGTGTCTGTTAGATCAGAAAATTCAGTTATTCAATGTCAATGCGGTAATTTTATCGTCCCACACCCCTTTGCGTCAATTAAAGTTTGTATCGGTGAGCCCACAACACATCTTTCCTTGGTGGGTACGCTCACTATTGTAATACGCCATCCAGTCATCCAGATCGTGCTGTAACTCTTCGATAGATTGGTAAATCTTACGTCTGAATGCTATGCAAGATAGTTTTGTGGAAACGCTCGCAGATACCATTTGAGACCTTTGCAAAATCACGAAAAATTTATATTTCGCTGTAACACGCGATTCACTTGCTTGTGGCTGGGAATTTTTGAGCTACTCTGGAGAGAATAATCCGAAATAATCCTTTCAAAGTAGCTGTTTTCTGCCGAGAGGGTGCAATATTCCTATGTTTGCGTAATCATTCGGCGATCAGCAAAGAGTCTGGGTAGTCGATCCTGCAAAATTCACTGAACCGCGGCGGTGTCTTTGTATACAAGGAAGCTTCGCGAATATATGGTCGTTTCCCCTGAAAAAAGTTAGCCAATCGAAGCATAACAAAACGCAATAAAACACCCTTTAGCCTCAAATGAAGAACTGCTCTCATCAGCCAGCGTAGGTTGTATCCCGCTGCACACAGCACAGCGTGCAGCGCATCTCCCAATTTGCCCTGCAACCAGCAGCGGTCCATTCGATGATCCGACTTCAGGTGCCCAATCGCGGGCTCCACGGCCTGTCAACGTTTGAGCCAGCGTCGCTGCGGCTTTGTCAGTGACTTGTACTTGCCGCGATGGATGATGTTCACGTCCGGGTTGTCGGCATCAACACCTCTAAACCCGAGATCGACAATGACCTGCTTCGGCGTTGATCCCGCATTTTCGAGTAAAATCTGTGTCTGTGTGAGTTGCTTATGAAGGATATGACCATCATAGGGATTGCCGGGGAAGGTTTTTGCACCGACCATCAGGCCGTTCTTGTGCGTGATCGCGATGCTGGTCTTGACACCGAATTCAGCCGGTTTGACCGCCTTCGCCTGCACGGCAGCGTCAATTGTTGTCTTCAGCAGCTTTTAAACACCGGATTCACCAATAGCAGTGCGAAAGCGACCTATCTGAGTAGCGTCACAAGGTAACTTCGGTGTGTAGTACACCTGTCCGCTGAAATACTGCCAGACCACATTCTCGGACCAGCGGTTCACCAGTTCTTCATCACTCAGATTGAATGCGTGTTTCAGATACAGCAGCGAAACCATCAATCGAATCGGCAAACGCGGCCGCCCTGCAGCACTCACGCCCCCACCAGCAATCACCAACGTTGTGTCGAACAAATCATCGATCTCCACCACTTCGCCTTGACGGTTCTTGCGCTCAAAAGCTGGTGCAAGCGCTGCTTCGATCTGGGGCCACGGCAGGCGATTTGCCAACACCGCCAAGGGGTGGCGCAGATCAATCATCTGGTCGAGACGACCATGAAAAAAATCATCAGTCGGCATTTAAATTTCCCCTCATTCCCTTAGGTTTTGATGCCTATATTATAATTTCCCAGGGATTTCAGCGTTTGCTAATTCGCATGAATTCCAACATTTATAGGGTTCCCCAGCGTCTTGCAGGAACGACTAATAAGTTGTACTGAGAAATCCCGCCTTTATTTGAAACTGCCAGGTAAATTGCCCAAAGCACACAACGAAAACATTTTTCACTCAACACTACTCTATGAGTGTCTCGAGGTAATTTCTATTGGTCCATAATGCTTCTGCCACTCCATTGTTTTGCAACTAATGATCATTGTCAGTTAGCAACCCACCCCATATAATGAAATGCCCTTTTGAATACTTGCTAGGTATTCAACGTTAGAGGTGCCAAGGGTTGCGCTTGGTAGAGATAACCGAATAAGCATTCAATTAGGGCAATCCAGAATCGCTGCATTCCTTGCGCAAGTTCTGTATACCTAAATTTCGGGTTGTTTCACATCAAAGAAATTGATGCCAGAAATATCCTACAAGTTTTTAAGAATTTGCTTATTCATTTGTCAAATTAATAATCGCAATATTAGTACCTTCGAAACAAAGCGCAAAATAAACGAGCTAATAAGTATTAGTTTTTTTATGTTAAGTGTATTCTTTAATTTCGAATATAATGTATTAACGAGCTATGAGGAGAAGTTCAAATGAAACAATCTGAAATTCAAATCAATCGCAAAATTAGCCAATCTTTCAGTACACAAAAAAATATCTATCCATTTTATGAAGCAGGTCATTTAAGGCGTGCAAAAATGCATGCAGCACGTTACATTAATTCAATTGATAATAAACAATTTTTGAATTCAACTTTATACCAGCTACTAGAAGCTAGCTTGATGTTGGAAACTACGGATTGCGATATCCTTGCTGCTTATCTCGGACACTCACCTAGTGCAATTCGTACTGAACTTCAAAAAATAAACCGTTTTCTTAAGTAGAAGCTTACTCAGAAATTCAGTGATCAATTATTCTCAGTCAAGTAAAAATACCGGTTGAGATGAATTGGCAGACACACGTAAACCCAATTTTTCTTAACCCAAATATCACACGAGAGGAAGTGGCAGTTCCGTAATAATGCTTTATAATTCAGTTATCTACGCTGAATAAAGAAAAGGAATCGCCAGTGACAAAGTGTACCTGGGACTCATTTAATTTTCCAGAGGTAAAAAAGCGTACTGTTGAAGTGAATTTTGAAGGCGGAGATATCACTTCAGATGGTGGCGTGATGTTATAACGGTAGGCGGATAAACGCATTGGGCTGAACATAGCGGTTTCAAGCGCTGTACGATAATCACCGGCAGGCAAGCTGCAAGCAGGATAGTTTGGCGCTATTGCAGCAACGGGTTTATGCCTTGGCATGTGTGGTTATGAAGACCTCAATGATTCATCAGCAATTACGTCATGATTTGGCGATTCAATCAGCGGTTGAACGCGAGGAGGTATTGGCAGGCAGTTCCACCTTATGCTGCAGCGAGAATCAGTCGAATCGGCAAACGGCCTGGCATATTCATCAAGTAATGATTGATCAGTTTATGACTTTATTCAAACAGCCACCGAAAGAAATGCTTCCGGATTTTGATGCCACCGATGATGCGGTTCAGGCAAAGCTGGCCTGAAAATTCGTATCATTTTTCGAGGCGGCAGTGGTTTTTACCGCCCCAGAATGCTGGCATGGTGCGAGCGTCATGATATGAGCTACATCGTGGGTATCGCCCAAAACGAGCGGCTGAATGGGGTCAGTGCGCAATGGTGGCAAGCGGCAGAGAAGCAATATGCCGCATCTGGTGAGAAAGTGTGCTGGTTTGATGAATTCACTATGCTCCCAAGAACTGGCAGCAGACACGGCGCATCATCGTTAAAATCGAGCCTACTGAAAAAGGCGGCAATCTTCGTTATGTGGTCACCAATCTGACAGGAAAACCACAGTTTCTCTATGATGATCTGTAGTAGTTCAGACTTGATCTGACAGTAGGTCTTGCCAAAGGTGGGATTACCCGGTTTGATAGAGGTGTGAATCTTTATCAACGAAGCGCGCAAGCGCAAAGGAGTAATCCCATGAGTAGTATTCAACGAACTATCATCAAACACAAGATTGGTTTGCTTAATCTGGCAGCCGAGCTTGGAAATGTATCGCGCGCCTGCAAGGTAATGGGTTTTTCACGCGATACTTTCTATCGCTATCAGGCTGCCGTGGAGGCAGGAGGCGTTGAGGCACTGATTGATGAGAACCGGCGTAAACCCAATATCAAGAATCGCGTAGAAGAAGCGACGGAAGCAGCGATCAAAGCTTTTGCGCTGGAGCAACCTGCGTTTGGTCAGGTTCGTGTTTCTAATGAACTACGCAAACGCGGAATCATTGTTTCTCCATCTGGCGTTCGTTCGGTGTGGCTGCGTCAGAATCTGGAGTCGTTCAAGAAGCGTTTGTCAGCCTTGGAGAAACATATCGCCGAGACCGGAGCAGTGCTGACCGAAGCGCAAGTGCAGGCCCTGGAGAAGAAACAAGAAGACGATGTTGCTCATGGCGAAATCGAGACGGCTCATCCAGGCTATCTCGGCAGCCAAGACACATTTTACGTTGGCACCATCAAGGGCGTGGGTCGAATTTATCAGCAAACATTCGTCGATACTTATTCCAAGTGGGCTGCAGCGAAGTTGTATACCACCAAAACGCCGATCACAGCAGCTGATTTGCTTAGACCGGGTGCTTCCGTTCTTTGTCGAACAAGGTATGGGAGTCATCCGTATCCTGACCGATCGCGGTACCGAATACTGCGGTAAGCCGGAGAGTCACGATTACCAGCTCTATCTGGCACTCAATGACATTGAGCATTCCAGAACGAAAGCCAATCATCCACAAACAAATGGTATCTGCGAGCGTTTCCACAAAACCATCTTGCAGGAATTCTACCAAGTAGCATTCAGGCGTAAGATTTACCAATCGATCGAAGAGTTACAGCACGATCTGGATGACTGGATGGTGTATTACAACAACACACGTACTCACCAAGGAAAAATGTGTTGTGGGCGTACACCGATGCAAACTTTAATTGACGCAAAGGGGGTGTGGGACGATAAAATTACCTCATTGAATAACTGAATTTGATCTAACAGACACATCGTTAAATCGGGTAACTGTCAGATCGGGTCGAGACTACTACAGATGATCCACTTGAAAAATGAATCTCTAGCTAATTCACTCTTTTCTTAATGCTCGCGCAATATTGAGGCTAGCATGCTTTTTCCTCTGAAATGGGCCGAAGATACGGCTGACTGATACTGACAATGCGGTCATCGCAGCATTTTAGTGCTGGTTTTGTACATTTCATATTGTTGTTGGTATAAATGGGGCAATACCTAGTAGCGGTGTAACAACCCAGTGGATAGCGGACGGATATTCCGTCAGCATTTCTTCAATACGCTTTAAATTCCGCGGCAAAAACTGTAATTGCTGCCTGATAACGCTACGGTGTTTTTTGTTGCATGGCCGTCTCAGCTTGATCAAACTGAGATGCTTTCCTGGCGATCTCACGATAAGTGCGCGCGGCTTCTTTTTCTGTGTACGCTTACTTCTGGCATGCAACTCATCACCGATGCGCTCACTCAATTCGCGTACAGTATGAGAATCAGCATTTAACGATGGCAACGAATAATGAAACAAGCTCAAGGCATTAATTTTGAACAATCTTAAGCTTCCATTTTCCATTCGTCATACTTTTAAACGGCTCGACCTCAGACCGCTGTGTGTAAATTTTGAAATATGCATTCCCTTTTGTTTCAAAAATGATTACACATTCTTCATCAGTTACAAACAAATGCAGTCTGTTTGAGCGAGCTGCTCGCAGGGTACAGCGATAAGATCGCTTTTACATTCCACGCCACCTCCATGTCATACGCGAAATCCTTTCACATTTCCAAATTTATGGCATTAAATCGATTTGGAGTCTGCGGCAAAATAAAATCAATTAACAAACCACTTAACTATTAGCTGGAGCTGACCGGCCCCAAGCTGATGAACCAGACGGCACCACATGAATCAATTTCTGATTAACAAATTCTCCGAATCCAAGCTCTGATAACTCGCGCCCATAACCTGAATTTTTGACACCACCGAATGGTAATTCGGCGGCCGTCCATACGGGCTGGTTAACAAAAACCATGCCGCTCTCTATTTTTTCTGCCAACTTTCGACCATGCTCTGTATCGGCTGTAAAAATTGAAGCCCCTAGACCGAAGGGTGTGGCGTTCGCCAAATTAATCGCTTCTTTTTCGTTAGTCACACTATAAAAAGATGCAACTGGACCGAATAATTCTTGCGTATAAATGGGATTGTCTTGTTCAATATTGGTAAGCACTGTCGGTTCCAAATAAAAACCAGGACGGTCAATTCTTTTACCGCCTATCGCGACTTTGCCGCCGCACCGCTTAGCCAATGCGATCTGGTCGAGCAATATGTTCAGTGTTTTTTCAGACGCTAGTGGTCCTAACGTGGTATCGGGATCTTGAGGATCTCCGGCTTTGAGAGCCATCATCCGTTGCAAAAATCCATCAAGAAATTCCTTTCCTCGCTGTTTTCCAACGACTATGATGCGCTTCGTGCCAACACAACATTGACCGGTAGCGAACATTCGTCCGAATAATGCGCTATCCAAGGTCGTTTCTAATGGCGCATCTTCAAGCACGATCAGCGGATCGCTGCCGCCCATTTCCAATACTGATTTCTTCAGACTGCGGCCTGCCCGCTCTGCAACTGCTGCGCCCGCACGTTCACTGCCTGTTAGCGTAACGCCACGCACGCGCGGGTCTTCAATAATTCTTCCAACCTGTTCGACACTTGCAAAGAGATTGGTATAAACCCCAGGCGGCGCACCCGCTTCCACGATAAGCCGGGCAAATGCCAGGGCAGATTGGGGCACATTTTCCGCATGCTTTAACAATAGTACATTGCCTACCATCAACTGCGGTCCCGCTATCCGGGCAATTTGATAATAAGGAAAATTCCAGGGAGTAATACCGAGCAAAATACCAATCGGTTCCAGGTGCAGTTCCGCCCCCGGAGACTCTGCAAGCTTGCGCGGTTGCAGATAGTGACCGGCGTTTCTCGCATAGTAATCCAGTATATCCGCAGAGAGATTGACTTCCGCTTGTGCCTCATTAGTAAGTTTTCCCATTTCCAGTGTCAAATGGTTCGCATATTCCTTGCTTCTTTTGCGCAGAAGATTTGCTGCAGTTGAGATTATTTTGGCTCGATCGGTGATCGAGCATTCCCGCCAGGTTGATTTAAAGGCCAAGTTGGCTTGATCAAGCGCTACTTTCAAGTCCTGATCTGCAATGTTTGCATACGTTGCAATCAGCTTACCCGTAGCTGGATTAATCGTTTGATATGTCATTCTATCCTCCATGAATTCAAGAATTTCCTGATCCGGCTATTACGTTTTTATTGAGTGCGGCAACCAATGAGCCGTGTTCGTAGTTTCCATTACGCCTCGTAAAAAAGATCAAACCGGATCAGAAAGAAAACTGATCTCAATCGAGATCGGTCGCATCAAAATTAACGATTCATGATTCCCGGAGCGAGAACAAGATTTGCTGGCAGCTTTTCCGCGTAGGAATAAGAGCTTGCCTTATTGTCTTTGACCCACCGTTTTTCAGCCGCGGATTCAAATGGAGGAGGAATCTCTCCTTGCAGCGACCATAGATCAAAAGGTGTTTCGTCAATCGAAATCTCCCAGTCATATCCCTTGTCCCTGACATAAGGCGCTATGACCGCATCCAGCGTTCTAACCCACCATTCACGAATGACCGGTCCCGGAAGGGTTCGCGCAATCTGATCGACTTTGAAACGGATAAACTTGTTGTGTAACTCTCCGCCAACAAAATAAGAGTCGTTTGCAATTTCCTCAAAAATGACCACCACATAAAATTTTGGCAAAGGAATGCTTGCATATACATCTGTGATCTTTTCCGATAATTTCTTTTTGTCTTCGGCAGTGAATGATCCCGCAGGGTGATAAATTTTCCACAATGGCATGATGCTTCTCCTTTCAATAATTATTCAATAGTTCCTATATACTTGCAATTAGCAAGTAACAATAGCGTAATATACAAACTTGCATAATGCAAGTCTAAATTACAACTTACATTCATTTAGAAATTAGAAAATCATTATTGTTAAATGCAGCTCGGAAAAGATGAAAAGAACTACAATTTAGTGAATTCTGTATAAGGCTCTGTTTTAAAAAACAGTACTTAAATCAATAGACATTCAAATCAGTTATCCTGATTCGGTTAAACTATGATCTTTTTTTCGATAGCAAATTATCCACGCCGTTATGGACGAACAATCAATCCTGTTAGCATTATTTACCAGTAGTTTTTTAGCAGCGACATTGCTTCCAGGCGGGTCGGAAGCTGTACTCGTTGGCGTTTTGCTAACGTATCCCGATTTGCATTGGCCAGCACTGATTTCGGCAACCATCGGCAACACGCTGGGTGGAATGAGTTCGTATCTGATCGGTCGGTTGCTGCCAGATGAAAAATCGTTGCATGAAAAACTTGACGGCAAAACACGTGGTTTGGAGTGGGTGCGTCAACACGGCACGCCGATTCTGCTATTATCCTGGGCACCATTGATCGGCGATATTTTATGCGTGGCGGCCGGGTGGTTGCGTGCCAATTGGCTGTGGGCGTTACTGTTTATTGCGATGGGGAAATTTGCCCGTTATTGGGTGATTGCTGCTGCGGTAAATTAAGAGATTCTTCGATCCGGTTTATTTAACGAACAAACCGGATCGATGTCGATAATTGAATTATTCCTGATTTTCAAACAGTCGCTGCAATTCACCGCTTTGGTACATTTCGGAAACAATATCCGAACCACCGATGAATTCGCCGTTGACGTATAACTGCGGAATTGTCGGCCAGTTTGAATAGTCTTTAATACCTTGCCTGATTTCCGGATCTGCCAATACGTCGACAGCGTAAATATTATCAACACCACACGCTTTAAGAATATTCACCGCATTTGCAGAAAATCCGCATTGCGGCTGATCTAACGAGCCTTTCATATAGAGCACTACTGGATGGGTGGTAATTTGTTGTTCGATCAAATCTTCAACGTTCATAGTATTAATTTCTCCAAAAGATCATTCCTAAAATTCATGTATAAAAAACAGCACCATCAAATGCTCCGTCTCAGTCTAAACATTTTTTTGGCCGCCAGTTACACGCATTATGCCAGCCAAATCCGGATAGGAACAAATATTACTAAAATCCTTATCCCGCAACAATCGCCTGCATTCGCCAGCTTGGTTATAACCATGTTCCAGTAATAGCCATCCGCTATCAACAAGGTAAGTTGGCGCCGCCTCTATGATATGCCGAATAGAGGACAGGCCATTCTTACCTGCTGAAAGAGCAATTAAGGGTTCAAAACGCAAATCCCCCTGCTGTAAATGGGGATCGCTTTCTGCCACATAAGGTGGGTTTGATATAATCAGATCAAATTTCTCCTTTGAAAGTTCATCAAACCAGCTTCCTGCGAGAAAACGAAGATTGTTTACACCAAGATTTTCAGCATTCCAGCGAGAAATTGCGATTGCCTCATCCGACATGTCAATCGCGACAACTTGCGCTTGCGGACGATGTTTGGCAAGGGTGATCGCGATTATTCCACTACCCGTTCCCAGATCGAGTATTCGACAAGGCTGATCAAAGGATGTTAATTTCAATGCCCATTCAACCAATAGTTCAGTTTCTGGACGAGGAATAAGAACTGCTCGGGTAACTTTGAACGTTAAATCAAAGAAATCTCGTTTTCCCACAAGATAGGCAACCGGCACACCATCAGTTCGTTGCTTCACCAAGTGAAAATATTCTTGAGATTGCTCAATAGTCAGCACATGATCCGGATAAGTCAATAAAAAGCTATGGGAAACACCTAATGTATATTCTAGAAGCATACGCGCATCTATTTTTTCAATGTGACGATGCGCTTCGACAAGTGCTTGTGAAATGGTTACGGACTGCATATTCATGCATGGCTGCACGCAATTAACGTGTGCAAATTATTCTTGAACTGAGGCGGCTAATAGCTCGGCTTGATGCTCCGCCATTAATGCTGAACAAAGCTCATCAATATCGCCATCCATGATCTGATCCATTTTGTAAAGGGTCAAATTGATGCGATGATCTGTCACACGACCTTGAGGAAAATTATAAGTACGAATACGCTCCGAACGCTCTCCCGTACCAACAAGCGACTTACGGGTAGCAGCTTGCTCGGCATGATGCTCCCGCATCTGTTTGTCATGTATGCGTGCAGCCAGTACACTCAATGCTTGTGCCTTGTTTTTATGTTGCGAACGCCCGTCCTGACACTCCACTACAATGCCTGTTGGCAGATGGGTAATACGCACCGCCGAGTCGGTTTTATTGATATGCTGACCACCAGCACCCGAAGCGCGGAAAGTATCAATGCGCAGTTCGGCTGGATTAAGCGTCACTTCACTAACTTCATCAGCTTCCGGCATGACCGCCACAGTGCACGTTGAAGTATGCACTCGTCCTTGTGTTTCCGTCACAGGGACACGCTGGACGCGATGGCTACCAGACTCAAATTTAAGCCGTGAATAAGCTCCTTGACCAATGATTTTAGCGATAATCTCCTTGTATCCCCGATATCGGACAAGCTTTGTGAAATGATTTCAACCTGCCAGCCTCGCCTCTCGGCGTAGCGCGGAATACATTCGGAAAAGATTGCCTGCAAACAAGGCAGATTCATCACCTCCTGTACCTGCTCGGATTTCTAGAAAAATATTCCGCTCATCATTGGGATCTTTTGGCAATAACTGCTTTTGTATTTCTGATTCAATCTGTACAAGTTTTTCCTTGCCAACTTCTATTCACTCTATACAGGCAAAGGCACGCATTTTTCAAATCTGCCATGCATTTTCTTTGCAGTCAGTATATCTTGCTCGCTTATTTGATAAGCCCGATAAAGTTCAACAATAGGGACAATTTCCGCATGCTCGCGAGTAAGTTTACGATAATTATCAAGATCTACTGTTGCGGATTGACTACTCAGCAATTGATTCAATTCTTCCAAACGCACACTCAGGCGAGTGAGCCTTTCAGTGATATTTTTGTTCATTGGGGACGATGCAACTGATACAGTCGATTAATCAGCTCGACCAATTCGTCACGTTCATCAACTGCTGCATGATTCAGCGCGCTCGATGGCACGTGCAAGAATTTATTGGTTAGGCTATTACTGAGTGCCTCGATAACTTTTTTGGGATCTTCACCTTTTTCCAGCAATTTTTGTGCACGTGCCAACTCATGCCGACGATAACGCTCGCCTTGATCACGCAATGCGCGGATCGTTGGCACCATTTCCCGTGTCGCTACCCAGCGCATAAAATCTACAACATTCGAATCAATAATAGTTTCAGCCTGGGCTACAGCACTCTGACGTGAATCTAACCCTTCTTGCACGATTTCTGATAAATCATCAACATAGTATAGGAATACATCATCAAGTTCAGCCACTTCTGATTCAACATCGCGCGGCACCGCCAGATCTACAATAAATAAAGGGCGATGCTTACGAATCTTAATTGCGCGCTCCACCATACCTTTACCTAGAATAGGTAAAGGACTCGCTGTACAAGTTACAACAATATCATGAAGCGCCAATTGTTCTGGTAATTCACTAAGCGTTATCGCTTGCGCATTAAAACGTTTGGCAAGTAATTCAGCACGTTCGGTTGTGCGGTTGGCAACGGTAATTTTCTCTGGATTGCGGGCAGCAAAATGATTGGCACACAATTCAATCATTTCTCCCGCACCAATGAACAACACACGTTGCTCACCAATATCACCGAAGATTCGCTCAGCCAAACGCGCGGCGGCGGCGGCCATCGAAACAGAATTTGCGCCTATTTCAGTCGATGTACGAACCTCCTTGGCAACATAAAAAGTTCGTTGGAATAGCTTATGTAGCAATAAACCGAGCGTTCCCGCATGCTCGGCTGATTTCACGGCATTTTTTAACTGCCCCAGTATTTGCGGTTCGCCTAGAACCATCGAATCCAATCCGCTGGCAACTCGAAATGCATGTTTCACCGCTTTTTCACGCGGTAGTTTATATAAATAAGGTTCGAGCTGACGTGTCGGTAAATGATGAAAATCCGCTAACCAACACATGGCATCTTCTGGTCGCTCTGTACAGCAATATATTTCCGTACGATTACAAGTTGAAACAATCGCTGCTTCTTTGATGGGGTTGCGCCCAACAAGATCATGCAATGCATGCTCCATTGTATTTTCAGGAAAAGTAACCTGCTCACGCACATCTAGTGGCGCTGTATTATGATTTATGCCAAATGCGAATAACTGCATGAAAAATAATATTAATCAATATAAAGCTATGCAATAAGCTATTAAATAACTCGGCATTATAGTATTAGCACGCTTCAAATACTATCGATAAAAATAATTTATTTCTCCTCTTTTTCTACTAGTACCTTTTAACGGTGCCATGGTGTAACCGGAATGATCGAAACACTGTTTTTGGGTGACCCTTCAATAATTCGGTCACTATACGATAAATACACGAGTACATTTCTCTTGGCATCATAGAATCGTACGACTTGTAACGATTTAAATAGTAACGATGTACTTTTCTTGAAAACTTCCTCACCGTCATGATCACCGTTTCTTACTTTTTCAGGCAAAGTGATCGGTCCAATTTGCCGACAGGCAATTGATGCATCAGAAGTATCCTCAGCAACACCTACCATCCCTTTAACGCCTCCTGT
>JAMWZW010000018.1 GCA_024281995.1 Nitrosomonas sp. | reverse complement strand
TTGCTTCATCAGCTAATCCATTTACAAATGAGGTTCCTTATTATCGCCTAATTTACGTGCAATTTCCCGACAGTCCCCTTATGTTGACGACAATAGGCGGCCTGCATCAATCCACTTGCTTGCCAGGCTTCTAGATTTTTCTGCTGTTGTGTCGACAATGCCATCGGTTATCCTCATGAAAATGTCTGAGAATAATGAAGTCTATTGCAATTTTTTAGATGGTTGCGTTGAACGCTTACGATGTTTCACTTTCATCCCACGACATAAATCCCAAATCTCTCTCGAATTAGCAAAAATCCCCAGTTATCCGAACCGAGTGGAATTATCTCTATTTTAGGCTAAATCTCACAGAGTCTTGAGTCAATGCGGTATATTGTTACATTCAAAGTTGACTACTTAAAACCACCTTCATTTGAAAATCCATTTGCAGAATTTAATACAGTAGGGTTTTTTGGAAAATGCTGTTTGGCATATGCAAAAAGACTAAAGCGATTTTTAATTCCTAATTTACTAAAAATAGAAGTTAGATGATTTCTCAAAGTATGTTCACTCATACACAATTTAGCTGCTATTTGTTTATTTTGTTCTCCACCCACTCCATCCGAGAATGCTTTAAGAACTATACATTCTTTGCGAGTAAGGGTTGTAATTTTATCAGCATCAGAATCTTGTGATGTTTTTCCTCTCATTCGAGAACTTTGGAGAAATATGCGCCCAGTTGTTACACGATCAAGCCATAATTCACCATTATAAATTTTCTCAATAGCTCTCAAAAGGGTTTGCATCGATTCTTTTTTGTGCACAACCCCTCTGGCTCCAGTAAGTACGGCTCGCTCTATTACTTCCTTATCATGTGTTTCGGTAAAAATTACAATACGTGCATTGCCATTATTGGTAAAATCGGGAATAAAATTTACACAATCCGTTTCATTCAGTAGAATATTAAGGATAATTATATCTGGTTGTTTTTCAATGATGATTTGCTTGGCATCAGAGATATTCATTGCACTACCAATAACTTCCATTCGTGGTTTTTCGCTATTGATCAATTTTTCCAGTGCCCAAAGTACAATTTGTTGATCATCAACTAGTAAGATCTTGATTGGTTTTGCACATTGACTTATATAATCCGCCGATTGATCAATGCCGTAATATTGACAATAACTAGATTCAAAGTTTCTTTGAAGTTCATTACTATTACATTTGTTAATATTGTTGTACCCTAAACTATGAGCTAAATTTATAGTACGCTGAACAATCAAATCAGTAGCATAAGTTGTAAAATAAATAGAATAATTAGAGTGCTCAGTGTGTAAATTTAAGTGGCATGCTAAATGAATACCATTACAATTATTTAGTTCTATGTCCGTTAAGATGATAGCAGGCCTGTCTTCTTTTATCCTCACAAGAGCTTCTTTACCTGAAGTACAGACACCTATAACATCATATTCCCAATCTTCAAGCATGTTTCTTAGTGTCTTACCAGAAATATACTTTTCTACAACAACCAGAACTCTCGTGTCTCCCATTACTTTATGTGAAATTCTCGAAATTATGCGTTCTGCTTTGTTGGCCATTTACCTTACCTTTACCTTTATCAACTGTATCGTTAATATTGCACACATTTCAAGTTTATAGAAAAATTTTTAACTTAAAATTCATGCACTAAATTTACTTTTGAACTAACTAGAAGCCATTTTCACTCTTTAGCCGAAATGTCATGTCACAACAACATATTTAACATTAAAATATTATATTTATATATCAACAAATTCTGTTTTCTAGGAAAGTGCTGATTAATTTCTCGAGCAAGCAAAGTGCAAAGCGAATCGCAGGAAACGAGGCCTATCACAGAAATGAGTGAGTTTCAAGTATTGGCAAACACATAGCAATTTGTTTGCGCAGGCCATTAATGCGTGTTTCCAAGCAATTTTCTTGTAGCAAGTCACCCAGATATTACTTTTAATTCTTGCTCAACTTAGCTAGTTATTATTTTCGGATTTTATCTCCCAAACTTAAGTCCTTTTTGTTAACGATGGAACAATATGACAGAGGTGCAACCGATTTTAGGATCTGTTAACATTTCGCGTGGATATCCATAAATATCCACAAACAATAGTTATCTTACAAAGCGTTGATGCCGGTTTAAAATTGACCATTCATTACGGTTGAAAAATGACCACGGTAAAACAGAGCGCAGGATACTCCGCATCTGTGGATAAGTCGATCAGACTGAGTTGGTATTTTGCCTCCTATTGATGTTTTAGATTGGTTGAGTTCACTAAAAATTGGCCAGATTTTCTTCTGGTGAATATTTTTCATTTTCCCGTTGCTGTATTCTGATCTTTGCACTGGCTATACTTTGTTTGTAACGGAAAGACGCGCTGCCGGTTTCTATGATGTGGCGATGATGCGTGAGCCTGTCCAAAAGTGCAGTAGTCATTTTAGCGTCGATGAATACGTTGATCCATTCTGCGAATGTGAGGTTGGTCGTAATAATCACGCTGGCGCGTTCATACAACCTGGAGAGCAAGTGAAACAATAGCGCGCCTCCGGCTTGCGAGAATGGCAGATAACCCAGCTATCGATGATGACCAGATCGACCCGCAACAGGCGCAGGGCAACCCTACCTTGTTCACCTGCTGATTTTTCCTGTTCCAGGTTATTGGTCAGATCAATGGCGCTAAAGAAGCATACCTTTTTTTTGTGATGCTGTATGCCTGAAGTACCGATGGCAATACTCAGGTGCGTTTTTCCGGTACCAGTGCCGCCAACCAGCACCAGATTCTGTGCGGCGATGGTAAATTCCATTGTAGCCAGGTGATGAATGAGTTATTAATCGGCTTTAGATTCGCTGAAGTCGGAACCTTGTAAATGACGCTGTACCGAGAATCTGGCGGCTTGAGTTTGATAGCGGATAGAGCGGATATGACACTCCGTTGACTCGGCCTGGAGTAGTTGAGACAGAATCTGACCTGCCGATTCAAGATCCGCCATCTGGTCTGGTGTGCACTGTCACCGACAATGTAAAACTGACCCGCTAACGACAAATTCTAAAATATAGTGTTTTGCGTTGTTTTAAGATCTTTGAAAATCTATTAATGTCATTGTTTTGTAATGATATTTTGTACCAAATTATTTTAAAATCTATCCCATCGTTTTACACTTATTGTCTACATAGTGTCTACATGAATGGAGATCTAAGCAATGGCAACCTCTCAAACACCCTCTCAAAAAATCACAAAATCCTATGTGGGTCTGTCGGGAAATTCAAATATTTCCGTATGAATTGAAAATTCTGATGACGTGTACCCGCCAATTTGTAAAATTATTCGTGAATTATGCCTAAAACAGCGATTTTTACCTTCAATCTGCACAATAAAGCAAATTGAAGGCGGATTTGTCCTATGTGTGGCATAGCGTAATTCGACCAACACCGAGTGTCATAAGTTTATTACATTCTGAGAAAACGCAATAATTTTATCAATAGTATTCAAATTGCCGCTTGACATTTAGAAGGGCATCCGCGGCAGCCAATACTGTGCCCATGATTACCAGGATCTATTGCAACAATTTGGCATGATCGCTTCCATGAGTCGCAAGGGTGACTGCTATGATAACGCTCCGATGGAAAGTTTCTGGGGAATACTTAAAACCAAACGGGTGCATCATCGGAGATTTAAAACACGACAACAGGCCATTCAGGAGATTACCGAATATATCGAAATATTCTATAACCGACAGCGCAAGCAAGAAAGATTGGGCTATTTATCGCCAGCACAATTTTCGCAGCAATACTATGCAAATCTACTTGCTGCTTAAACTAAACCGATGGACTTCATTTTTGACAGCACATCAAAAACATGACCTACTGGTTTACTGGTGGCCAAGGGCGGAATCGAACCACCGACACAAGGATTTTCAGTCCTCTGCTCTACCGACTGAGCTACTTGGCCATTTTAAGGTTTCTAAAACTGGATTTATCCAGTAAATGGGCTAGTATGAAATTATTTGATGAAGTGGCGCGCCCGGCAGGATTCGAACCCACGACCCCTTGGTTCGTAGCCAAGTACTCTATCCAACTGAGCTACGGGCGCTAAGTATACGCTAATTAATTCCAGCCTACCTGATAAAAGATTTTAAATTATATCAGACCAAAGCAATAACGGAATTCAAACTTAAGCGATTGTAACTGTATTTGATACTTTTAAACTGCAAATGATCAAGCCGATTGCTTACCATTCAAATAATCACAATTTCTTTTTGCGGGGCGATGATGGTGTATTTATCAACTCTTGTCAAGAGACCATTGTAAAAGGCTCAAGGTTTTGAGAAAGCATTGCACATTGTACTGGTTCAAACGGCTTGTTGAATGAGTGTCTTCTGATGACGTTAAACTAATAATAAAATGGAAGATTTGTTTTGCTACTGATAAAGTCCGATACAAACCAAATAGGTCAATAGGAATTATTTTCGACGCTTGATTTGGAGAATTTTATGCCCATAGACCCTTTAATAAGGTGTAGTAGTTCAGACTTGATCTGACAGTAGGTCTTGCCAAAGGTGGGATTACCCGGTTTGATAGAGGTGTGAATCTTTATCAACGAAGCGCGCAAGCGCAAAGGAGTAATCCCATGAGTAGTATTCAACGAACTATCATCAAACACAAGATTGGTTTGCTTAATCTGGCAGCCGAGCTTGGAAATGTATCCCGAGCCTGCAAGGTAATGGGTTTTTCACGCGATACTTTCTATCGCTATCAGGCTGCCGTGGAGGCAGGAGGCGTTGAGGCACTGATTGATGAGAACCGGCGTAAACCCAATATCAAGAATCGCGTAGAAGAAGCGACGGAAGCAGCGATCAAAGCTTTTGCGCTGGAGCAACCTGCGTTTGGTCAGGTTCGTGTTTCTAATGAACTACGCAAACGCGGAATCATTGTTTCTCCATCTGGCGTTCGTTCGGTGTGGCTGCGTCAGAATCTGGAGTCGTTCAAGAAGCGTTTGTCAGCCTTGGAGAAACATATCGCCGAGACCGGAGCAGTGCTGACCGAAGCGCAAGTGCAGGCCCTGGAGAAGAAACAAGAAGACGATGTTGCTCATGGCGAAATCGAGACGGCTCATCCAGGCTATCTCGGCAGCCAAGACACATTTTACGTTGGCACCATCAAGGGCGTGGGTCGAATTTATCAGCAAACATTCGTCGATACTTATTCCAAGTGGGCTGCAGCGAAGTTGTATACCACCAAAACGCCGATCACAGCAGCTGATTTGCTTAATGACCGGGTGCTTCCGTTCTTTGTCGAACAAGGTATGGGAGTCATCCGTATCCTGACCGATCGCGG
Source organism: Nitrosomonas sp. (assembly GCA_024281995.1). GTDB lineage: Bacteria > Pseudomonadota > Gammaproteobacteria > Burkholderiales > Nitrosomonadaceae > Nitrosomonas. The sequence goes on along the minus strand of JAMWZW010000018.1, from coordinate 15,718 downwards.
TACCGAATACTGCGGTAAGCCGGAGAGTCACGATTATCAGCTCTATCTGGCACTCAATGACATTGAGCATTCCAGAACGAAAGCCAATCATCCACAAACAAATGGTATCTGCGAGCGTTTCCACAAAACCATCTTGCAGGAATTCTACCAGGTAGCATTCAGGCGTAAGATTTACCAATCGATCGAAGAGTTACAGCACGATCTGGATGACTGGATGGTGTATTACAACAACACACGTACTCACCAAGGAAAAATGTGTTGTGGGCGTACACCGATGCAAACTTTAATTGACGCAAAGGGGGTGTGGGACGATAAAATTACCTCATTGAATAACTGAATTTGATCTAACAGACACATCGTTAAATCGGGTAACTGTCAGATCGGGTCGAGACTACTACAAATAAGGAAAGTCGATAAGCCACTAGATTTGGAGTTTTTGAATCACTTGACCGAACAATTTTATTCAAGGGAAATGATCGAACTTCTATCGATCCTGCATTGTTTTTCCAGGATAGTTATTTCTTTGATATTATAAACCGGTGTAGGTGCATTGGTGTAGCGTTTTCCTGAAGAATACCTCAAACGGGGTTTCGAAACTCAGTACTTTGCGTGGCTGATGATTGAGTCTATCCACCGCCCATTGCTGTTCTCGTTCAAGCCGCGCTCCCATGAATGGTAAGGATGAGCGAAGTAGACATCTGCATTGAGTTTCAATGCAATGGTTTCATGCTCCGCAAATTCTTTCCCGTTGTCGAATGTCATGGTGTAGCACTTGCTTTTATGGGGGTGCAGTAGCCGCGTTATTGCCGCCGTTATGCCCGATGCATGTTTGCCGGATACTTGAGCTGCCAGAAAGTAGCGCGACTTCCTTTCGGCCAATGTAACCAATACGCCCTGGTGGTTCTTGCCGATGACGGTGTCGCCCTCCCAGTCGCCTATGCGACTCTTTCGCTCCACGATCACCGAGCGTTCATCTATGCTGGTTCGGTTCTTGATCGCGCCTCGGCGCTCTTGCCCACTCGCGTATCTTTTTCTGCGCGGCTTTTGGCAACGCAAGTGCCGCCACAGGTCACCACCACGGCACTTATCTGCGTATATGTGCAAGAGATCGACTCATGGTTGATTTTTAACCCACCTTCCAGAGCAAGCCGCCGAGACGCTTGTTCCGGACTCATATCCAGCCGAATCAATCTCTCAACTTCCGCCCATTTCGGCAATGATAGACGTTGTGCATTGACGCATTTCTTGCGTTGCTGGTCTCGTAATTCCTGAGCTTGCTTGGGATACCAACCACGTCGGCCATTATTCCGTCCGAATTCCCGTGAAATCGCCGACTTGTGCACGCCTATTTCAACCGCAATTTGCGTTCGCCTCATTCCCGTCTTCTTCATACCAGAAATCTGGTATCGTTGCTCATTGGTGAACTGCTTGTAGTGCTTCATCTGTGCTCCTTTTACTTGGTCGTTTAAGCAGTTCCGATACTACCGCAGCTTGCCTATAAATTTCCTTACAAAAGTTGCACTTCAATGTTGAATCCGCCAACCTAAAATCTTTGAAATTTGCTAATCAAAGAAATAGGTATATTGACTTGTTAACCGTGGTGGAGAGATAGGTATTGAATTAAAATCATATTCTTCAAGGAGTTTGGAAGGGATAAAAGAGATTTTTCGTATTCCATTCCTGGGGAAATCCTGCAATTTTTTATATTACCATAGGTATTTTTATGAGCTATCGTTTGGCGTCTTTTATTATTTTGGTTGTGTTAGCTGTTTCAGCTTGTAGTGCTGTATCGACTAAACAATCGCTTCCTGGCAAAAAACCTGAAAGACCGACGGGTCCCTTACCGCAAAGTGCAAAACCCAAATACAATCTGACCGGATATCCGGTAAATACTCAGCAGGGTTATATTGACGGCTGTGAAACAGCAAAAAAAACCAGTTGGGCTTTTAAGGATCTGAATCGCTATGAAAAGGATGGACAATATCGAATGGGTTGGGATGATGGATTCGATATGTGCAAGAAACAGAAATAATGATGTTAATTGATTAGATTCATCATTACGCATGAAATAATTACAGTTATTTGGCATTTTTACATTTAATCAACATTTACGCAACAAGATGCTCTCTTTATTTCGCAACATCGGTCTGTTAGTTATGCTGGGCGTGTTATCAAGTCATGTATTCGCCCACAAATTACCCGAGACTATTAAGCAAAAGTTGCAGCAATTGGCTATTCCAGAGTCGGCAGTCGGTGTTTACGTGCAGGAGATTGGTAAAAATCAGCCCGTCATAGCAGTTAACGCAGATGCAACAATGAACCCCGCTTCAGTAATGAAATTGCTAACAACTTATGCAGGACTAGAGTTATTGGGGCCTGCATTCACCTGGCCAACGATGCTCTATGCCAACGGCAACATGGTTGATGGTGTCTTGCATGGTGACTTGATTATCAAAGGGTATGGCGATCCGAAACTCGATCTGGAAAATTTCTGGCTATTAATTCACCGCTTACGGCAAACCGGATTGCATGAAATCACAGGTAATTTAATTCTAGATCACACGCATTATAATATTCCTCGTGGCGATCCGGGAGAATTCGATGGCCAACCCTATCGTACTTATAACATTCTTCCAGAGGCCTTATTAGTCAATTATCGTGCTTCTACGATTCACTTGTTTTCACAGCAGGATAAAAATTTGGTTCGTGTTGTCGTTGATCCGCTTCCGGAATCTTTACAAATACAGAATAACTTAAAGTTGACGCATGGTGTTTGCGGTGACTGGCAAAATCTATTAACGATTGATGTTATTGCAGATGCGCACAATAACAAGAGGTTTACGGTTGCACTTAACGGGAATTTTTCCAAACATTGTGGGAAACAATCGATTATGTTGAGTTTATATGATAGTGCAGCTTATACGCGTGATTTATTCAAGCATTTGTGGATGCAACAAGGCGGGGTGTTTCATGGGGATGTGGTTGAAGGATCTACACCGCAAGGTTTAATACCCTTGAAAGTTTATCAATCTCCACCATTGGCGGAAATCATCCGCGGCATCAACAAATTTAGCAACAATATTGCTGCGCGTCAGCTTTATTTGACTTTAGGTACAGGTGATACGGTTGTCATCAATTCTCCCGCTACTCTTGCTAAATCTGATGCAGCTATAAAGCAATGGTTAATTTCCAAGCAATTAAATTTTCCAGAATTGATCATTGAAAATGGTTCAGGATTATCGCGTAAAGAACAAATTAGTGCGCGCCATATGGGACAGCTTTTGTTAGCTGCATTTAATAGTCCGGTAATGCCAGAATTCATTTCATCACTTCCAATCACAGCCGTGGATGGCACTTTGAAGAATCGCTTTGCCGATATGCCGGTGAAAGGGAAGGGGCATATGAAAACAGGTGCGTTAAACAATGTTCGAGCACTCGCCGGTTATTTGCTAGATCATAAAGGACGGCGTATCGTTGTAGTTTTTTTTGTTAATCACGAACAAGCCGCTCAATCTCGAATCGCTATGGATACACTCATAAATTGGATTTATAACCGACAATAAAATTCCCTTGTTGAAACTAGGACTATTGCTTCAAAATTCTTTTCGGCGTAGAGTTTCACATCAAAGTAGGTTATCTATTTTGAAGTCAGTTGGTATCCATCCATAAACTTTAGAGGGAGCACACAATATGATGAATGAATATAAATCTCTTGCGGCACAGCATTTGACGGGCGACGTGCAAATTTCCAAACCTGCATCGCCAAATCCGGTGACATTTGAGTCACCCGCCTCTGAGGTGATGACGGATTTGCGTAAAATACAGGCAGCCATTATCTCACCTGAGATCACAATGGAAGTTGCTAATACTTATATGATGCAACGCGGTATTCGTACATTGCTGGTGATGAATGATGATAATTTCTTGGCTGGAATTATCACGGCAACCGATATTTTAGGTGAGAAACCTATGCGCTTCATTCAAGAAAGAGGTGTTAAGCATAATGAAATCTTAGTAAAAGATATCATGACACCATTGGATAAATTGGAAGCGATACCCTTAGAAGAAGTAATACACGCTAGAGTCGGCAACATTGTTGCCAGTTTACGTGAAAGCGGACGGATGCATGCATTAGTGATTGATGATAACACTATTGGATTATCAAGGATTTGTGGTATTTTTTCTTGGACTCAGATTGAGAAGCAGCTTGGTACGGTTATTCCACAAAATAATGTGGCTAGAAGTTTTGCAGAAATTGAATCAACTTTAATTGCCAGTTAGTAATACGATATTTAAGCCAGCGGTGAGACTTATTCTCGCTGGTTTATTTTTATGGAGGTTTTCAAATTTTGCTGTCCAACCCATTTTCAGCAATTTCTGCTGCGCGCAATAGCGCTTTAGCTTTATTTTGTGTTTCAATCCATTCGTTTTGCGGAACCGAATCGGCAACGATTCCAGCACCTGCTTGAACATGTAATTGACCATTTTTGATAATGCCAGTGCGAATAGCGATGGCCAGATCCATATCACCATTGAATCCCAGGTAACCGACTGCGCCGGCATAAATACCGCGTTTGGAAACCTCCAGTTCATCAATGATTTCCATCGCGCGAACTTTAGGAGCGCCACTGACTGTGCCTGCCGGGAAAGTGGCACGCAATACGTCGATAGCTGACAGTTCTGGTTTTAATTGACCTTCCACGTTGGAAACGATATGCATCACATGAGAATAGTTTTCTATTTGCATTTTTTCTGTGACTTTTACACTTCCAGTTTGTGCGACGCGTCCGATGTCATTGCGACCTAAATCCATCAACATGACATGTTCGGCGATTTCTTTCGGATCGGCCAGTAAATCTGCAGCAAGTTCGCTGTCTTCCTGAGGATTTTTGCCGCGCGGTCGTGTCCCTGCAATGGGACGGACAGTTACCGTATTATTCTCAAGGCGAACTAATATTTCTGGTGAAGCACCTACGATGTGAAAATCATTTAAGTGATAGAAAAACATATACGGTGAAGGATTGAGACTGCGTAGTGCTCGATAGAGTGATAGGGGGGATGAGCTAAAAGGCTTACTGGTACGCTGTGACAAAACGACTTGCATGATGTCACCGTCATAGATATAGCGTTTTGCCCGCTCAACTGCTGCTTTAAAATCAGTTTCAGTGAACTCGGAAGTAGCCACAGTAGAAGTAACGGCTTGTTCGGTGGGGATGGCAACAGGTTGACGGAGTTTCGCTAGCAAAAGTTTTAGGCGATCGCATCCGAACTGGTAGGCATTTTCCTGCTCCGGATTTACATAAACAATCAAATACAGTTTACCCGAGAGATTATCGACAACTGCCAATTCTTCCGATAGCAATAGCAAAATATCAGGAGTATTTAATGGATCTGGTTTTGTATTTACAGATAGCTTGCGCTCAATGTAACGCACGGTATCATATGAGAAATAGCCCACCAGGCCGCCGCAGAATCGGGATTTTTCTGCCGGGCATGAGGCTGCTTTGAATCGCGCCAAATAAGATTCGATAAAAGCTAAAGTATCAGTAACAGTAACGGTATCGGATTTATCATCCGTGATCGTGGTGATGCTTTTGCCGCGGACTTCAATACGTGTGGAAGCGGGTAAACCGATAAACGAGAATCGGCCAAAGCGCTCTCCACCTTGTACTGATTCCAATAAATAAGAATAAGGCTGATTAGCCAGTTTTAGATAAATGGATAAAGGTGTATCCAGATCGGCAAAAGTTTCTAGCATTACCGGGATACGGTTATAACCTTGACGTACGAGTTGATTAAATTCTGCTTCGGTCATTTTTTGCTTACTTACTAAGATAGCTTCTTAATTAGTTTTGACGCATCTATCAGAGATTCTACAATAGCATCGCAATCGAGCTCGTACACATTGCGTCCTTCGTTATAACCGTAAGTTACACAGAATACATGACATCCGGCCGCTCTGGCTGCTATGGCATCATTTAAAGAGTCGCCTATGAGTAAAGCTTCATGGGGATGGACATTAAAATGCTTGCAAATATGCAGCAATGGCATCGGATCAGGTTTTTTCTTCGGTAAACTGTCACCTGACAGTATGATTTCAAATTGATCGTATAAATGAGTTGCATGTAGGAGCGGCACTGTAAAAGCTTCTGCCTTGTTAGTAATGCAAGCTAATTTGAAACCTGCTTGCTGCATAGTTTTGATGCCTTCCAATACGCCCGAGTAAGGGCGAGTATTAACACTTAAGTTATTGGCGTAATGTTTCTCATAAATAGGCAACGCTTTTGCAAATAACGCAGTATCCGGTTCACCATCGAGCTGTCCGGTTAATGTGCGCTTTACCAGTTTCTGAATGCCTTTACCAATATACGAGCAAATTGTTGATGTCGATTGTTCCGGCATTCCCAAATCTTTTAACATCAAATTTGCAGATAACGCGAGATCATCAGCGGTATTGAGCAGCGTACCATCCAAATCGATCATGATTACTTTTATTGCGAGTGGAAATTCAATCTCTTTTTCAGAAGAACGCGGTTTACTAGAAAGACTATGATTCATTTAAAATAAATAGGAAATAATAATAATTCGCAGAATTAGAACAACGACTTTTATATTGTGGTTGCTAATTCAGCACGAAATGCAGCCAATATTGTGTCATATCGATGCGGGTCAGTATCTTTTCCAGCTTGATAGATTGCAGATCCTGCGACAAATGTATCGGCTCCGGCACGAGCAATTTCCGCGATGTTGTCAACTTTAACACCACCATCAATTTCCAACATAATGTCTTTACCACTCGCATCAATGCGCTGTCTAACAGCACGCAGTTTATTCAAAGCTTCTGGAATAAATTTTTGTCCGCCAAAACCAGGGTTGACTGACATGATTAAAATTAAATCCAATTTGTCGAGTACATGATCCAGATAATACAGTGGTGTTGCTGGATTGAATACCAAGCCTGCTTTACAGCCTTGTTCTTTGATCAGTCCGATGGTGCGATCAATATGATTAGATGCTTCAGGATGAAATGAAATGATGTTGGCGCCCGCTTTAGCGAAATCAGGAACGATACGATCAACGGGCTCAACCATTAAATGTACATCAATCATTGCATCAGTAACAGGGCGAATAGCTTCGCATACAAGTGGTCCGATGGTAAGATTAGGCACGTAATGGTTGTCCATTACATCAAAATGAATAATATCCGCTCCCGAATCGATTACGGTAGTTATTTCTTCACCAAGTTTAGCGAAATTAGCGGAAAGAATACTAGGTGCGATGCGATACATGAAATCCTCTCAATAAACAACAAAAGTTGTTATTTTAACTGTAAATGACAGGCTGCGCTTAAAAGTGATAAATATTTATCATTTAATTAATCCTAAAAAGTACGCTTTCTTACTTTTTCTTGATACAGTATTCAACTTAAATCGGAAATGAAGATGGCTGAAAATAAAAAATACGAAATTGAGATTAGTATTAATACAGTATATTTGCCTGAGCAATCTGACGAAGATGCTGATCGGCATGTATTTGCTTATACTATAACCATTGCAAATATTGGTACTGTAGCGACTCAATTAATCAGCAGGCATTGGATTATCAATAATGGTGATGGAACTATTCAAGAAGTGCGTGGATTGGGGGTGGTGGGTGAACAGCCATTGCTGAAGCCCGGTGATAGTTTTGAGTACACCAGTGGAACAGTGATTTCAACACCCGTGGGATCAATGAAAGGCAGTTATCAGATGGCAGCAGAGGATGGTGTTCACTTTGATGTTTCTATACCGGAATTTATTCTTAGCGCACCGAGGATTCTGCATTAATGGGTCTACATATTCCATTAGCTTTGATGTTTGTTTTTTATAATTGCTGGAATTTGAATGACCGGTAAACTGTACTTAATTCCAGTTCCAATTAGCATAGGTGATATTTCTTGGGTACTGCCGACGATAGTACAACGGCGTGTTGCCGAGATTGCTCATTTTATTGTTGAACATCCTAAGACTGCACGGCAGTTCTTAAAGCAGGTAAACTCTAAATTTTCATTGCGAGATTTAAGTATGCAGACACTTAATGTGCATACTTCAGAAAAAGATTTGCTAAGTTTTTTAACTCCATTATTTGCTGGAAATGATGTGGGTTTGTTGTCCGAAGCGGGTTGTCCCGCTGTAGCGGATCCCGGTGCCGGATTGATCCGTCTGGCTCATAAAAATGCGATTACGGTGGTACCTTTGGTTGGACCTTCATCAATTTTATTGGCATTGATGGCATCGGGTTTGAATGGTCAGCATTTTGCCTTTCATGGTTATTTACCAATTGAAAGTACTGCACGTACAAAAAAAATAGTAGAACTGGAGAAATTATCTATTAGCCAAAATCAAACACAGATATTTATCGAAACACCATATCGCAATCAGAAATTAATAGAACAATTAGTTGCGACTTGCACTGAAAATACTGATTTGTGCATCGCAAGTTACCTAACTTCTTCACACGAGAAAATTGCAACAAAATCCATCAAAGAATGGCGCAATTCCTTACCAGCTATTAATAAACTGCCCACAATTTTTTTATTACACGGGTAAATATAATTTTATTGTGCCTAAATAGGTTTTCTTTGAATAAACTCTATTTTATAGCCGTCTGGATCTTCGATAAATGCAATAATAGTGGCGCCATGCTTCATAGGACCCGCTTCGCGCGTTACTTTGCCTCCATTTTTTTTAGCGTTTTCACAGGCTTGATACGCGTCATCCACTTCGATTGCAATATGTCCAAAACCTTCCCCCAGGTTATAGGATGCAGTATCCCAATTGTGCGTTAATTCTAATACAGCCCCATCAGCTTCGTCTTGGTAACCTACAAAAGCCAAGGTAAATCTGCCTTCAGGATAGTCTTTGCGACGCAGTAATCTCATACCCAGTACCTGCGTATAAAACGTAAGTGATTTTTCGAGATTACCTACTCTCAGCATGGTATGGAGAATACGCATTTATATTTTTACCATTTCAAAATCTTCTTTACGAGCGCCGCATTCTGGGCAAGTCCAATTAATCGGCACATCTTCCCAGCGTGTTCCCGGTGCAATGCCTTCATCCGGAGATCCCAACGCTTCATCATAAATATAGCCGCAAATTAAACACATGTAACGATTGTACTCGCGATTCTCTTCGGTAGGCATGATAGATAGCAATTTCCTTTTAGGTTAAAATGATATTTTACGGTATTAATGTATGTTACAGCCACCCCCAAGCGTACTTTCTTTTGCCGGTAATGACCCAAGTGGTGGAGCAGGTTTGCAAGCTGATATGTTGACCATTGCGAGTATGGGATGTCATCCGCTGTCAATCGTAACAGCCATCACCATTCAGGATACTACTGGGGTGGATGATGTAATGCCTCTGGATGCCGAATGGGTTGCCGATCAGGCGAGAGCTGTATTAGAGGATATGCCTGTTTATGCATTTAAAATGGGTTTATTGGGTAGTATTGAAATTATCGCTGCTATTGCAGAGGTGATTTCTGATTATCCGCATATTCCTGTGGTCATGGATCCTATACTGACATCGGGTCGAGGTGATGAATTGGCCAATGAGGCAATGATTGATACGATGTGTGAATTATTGCTGCCACAAGTTACCGTATTAACACCCAATAGCTTAGAAGCACGACGTCTCGCTCAACAAGAAGATGATAATCCTGACATCGAACTGGATTTTGGGCTATGCGCACAGCGAATACTCAAAATGGGATGCGAATATGTATTGATAACGGGCACCCATGAGAACACTGTCCAGGTGGTTAATACACTGTTTGATACAAATGGTATTGTGCGTGCTGATGAATGGGAAAGGCTTGAAAATACTTATCATGGTTCGGGATGTACTTTAGCATCTGCGGTAGCTGCTTCATTAGCTAATGGATTATCAGTTGGTGAAAGTGTACTTAAAGCGCAGGATTACACGTGGCGCACGCTGCAGGGGGGATTTCGTCCCGGTATGGGACAATATATTCCCAACCGGCTTTTCTGGGTTCAAAACAGTGAAGAAGCGGATAATCGAAAGGATTAATCATTGAGAAACGGTAAAATTAGCGGCCTATATGCGATTACTCCAGAACTTGAGAACACGGATGAATTGTTGAAAAAATCGTTGCAGGCTCTGATTGGTGGTGCGCAGCTCATACAATATCGTTGTAAATCAGCAGATAAGAATTTTCTGAAGAAGCAAGCGATACCATTGCTGCAGTTGTGTAGAAATCATGAAATCCCACTAATCATTAATGACCATCTTGACTTAGCTATGGAAATTGGCGCGGATGGCGTGCATGTCGGGCAGAATGATTTGCCGGTGGCTTTTGTGAGAAAACGATTAGGACAAGGTAAAATTGTCGGTGCTTCATGTTATAACAACTTGAACATGGCGTTTAAGGCTGAAAAAGAAGGTGCTGACTATGTTGCTTTTGGTGCTTTTTTTCCGTCATTAACCAAACCCGATGTGGTTATGGTTTCTATAAATCTGATGGATCAAGCTCTTAAGGAGTTAGCTGTTCCAATTGTAGCAATTGGAGGTATTCGATTGAACAATGCGAGTTCTGTTATTCAGCGCGGATGTGAGGCGATTGCTGTTTGTAATGATTTGTTTTATGCAGATAATATCAAAGAAAAAACAACGCAATATGCGCAATTGTTCGCAAAATTTTCATAATAAGCAATAACTATCAATTTTTATAAGAGTAATCAAATGACTTCACGCAATCACCAATTATTTGAGCAGTCTCAGCAATATATCCCGGGGGGAGTGAATTCTCCTGTAAGAGCATTTAAATCAGTGGGGGGCGATCCGGTTTTTTTTCAACGTGGAAAAGGCGCTTATTTTTGGGATGCAGATGGTAAGTCTTACATTGACTATGTTGGATCATGGGGTCCCTTAATCTTAGGGCATGCCCATACAGACGTGATTAAGGCGGTTCAAGATGCCGCCCAAAATGGCCTGACGTTTGGCGCGCCGACAGAAGCAGAGCTGGAAATTGCGAAATTGATTTGTGAGCTTATTCCGTCTATTGAACAAGTCAGGTTAGTGAGTTCCGGAACTGAGGCTGGAATGAGCGCAATTCGCCTTGCACGCGGTTTTACGGGTAGAAGTAAGATTATTAAATTTGAAGGTTGTTATCATGGGCATGATGACTCGTTGCTGGTTAAGGCAGGTTCTGGTGCACTGACATTTGGTAATCCGAGTTCAGCAGGCGTTCCGGCCGAAACAGCCGGACACACCATTGTTTTGGATTTTAATGATGTGTCCGGTCTTGAAAAAGCATTTAATCAATGGGGACAGGAAATTGCTGCGGTCATTGTCGAACCGGTTGCGGGTAATATGAATTTGGTTGTGCCTAGCGCAGATTTTCTTGCAAAATTACGGTTTTTATGCACACAAAGCGGCAGTGTGTTGATATTTGACGAAGTGATGACGGGGTTTCGTGTTGGCCTTAAGTGTGCACAAGGACTCTATCAAATCAAACCGGATCTGACCGTGTTGGGTAAAGTCATAGGCGGCGGCATGCCAATGGCGGCATTTGGAGGACGTAGAGATATTATGCAATGTTTGGCGCCGCTGGGACCCGTTTATCAGGCTGGTACGCTTTCGGGTAATCCGGTAGCCGTGGCAGCCGGACTTGCTACATTAAAGCAAGTGCAAATGCCAGGCTTCTATGAGCAACTAGAAAATCGGACGCGGCAATTAACCGACGGTATTGCGAGTATTGCAAGAAAACAAGGTATTGAATTTTGTGCACAATCTGTTGGCGGTATGTTCGGTTTGTATTTTAGAAAAGATATTCCCACTAGCTTTGCTGAGGTGATGCAATGCAACAAAGAGGCATTTAATCGATTTTTTCATGCCATGTTGGACGAAGGTATATATTTTGCGCCTTCAGCATTTGAAGCTGGTTTTGTGTCATCTGTACATGGCGATGCTGAATTGGATAAGACGTTGTTTGTAGCCGAGAAAATATTTAAGAGCTGGTGATTACCAAAGCTGAGATTGGGTTTAAAAAAATGAAAGGCGAATAGTTCCGCCTTTCATTTTTAAGTATCTTAGTGTGAAAATTAGCGCATCGTCGAAATATAAGCGGCAACTGCACGTTTTTCTTGCCCGCTCATGCGAGTGATGACTTTGTGCATTACATCATTATCATTCGCCCGATCACCGGTATTGAACAGATTCAATTGAGTTATCGTATATTCTGCGTGCTGCCCAGCCAATGCAGGATAACGCGGAGGAATTCCGGAGCCATTAGGGCCATGACAACTGGCACAGGCGGGTACACCATTACCAATATTTCCACCGTGATAAAGTATTTTTCCAGTATCAACTATTTTTTCATCAGCTGGTATTGAGCTTGGATTGGTTTTTTGCTTTGCATAATATTCACCCAATTTCTCCATATCTTCTGCTGAAAGTGCTGCGACCATCGAGGACATCACCGGACTGTTACGCATCGGTGGATTGCTGTCACTTGCTTTAAAATCCATTAACTGCTTGGTAATATACTCAGCATGCTGTCCAGCGAGAATAGGATTCATGGGTATTACACTATTACCATCCGCATTGTGGCAACCGGCGCATACACCTGCTGCAATTTCTTCAACTGTAGCAGGAGGTGGAGGAGTTGATTCAGCAGTTTCAGTAGTATCTGTTTCGGCTGAGATCGTTACAGGCAATACCAACATTAAGAGTAGAACAGTATTCTTGATTATTTTCATATTTCATATTCCGTATTTCAAAGGCGTTTAAGTTTAAAATCAGTAGAGTCATTGACAATTTTTAACGGTGCATTTTAACAAGGCATACGCGTGTTAACAACAAAATTAAGATAATATCAACATTTAAAATTTTATTTTTCAATGAAAATAATTTTTATTTTGCTCTTGATGATTAATGTTGTGGTTTATTTTGCCGGCATACAATCGCAATCTTCGCAGAGTAACCGGATACTTTTGCTTAATGAGTTCAATCCTGAAAAAATAATTCTGTTACCAAGCGAAGAGAATTGCTTCGAATGGGGTAGTTTTCATGAGGAGCAAATAAAATATGCAGAAGCAGTTATCGCAGAAATTATTTCTGAACAAAATTATGAGGTTGAAGATGCTGGCACTGCCATGATGTATTGGCTCTATGTTCCGCCATTAGCAAACAAGGAAGCTGCGAACCGTATGATCAATAAATTACGCAATATTGGCATTGTCAGTTTTCGGGTAAAAGATAACAATCAACCCAAAAATGCCATTTCTTTGGGCATGTTTGCGAATGAACAAGAGGCCATGAATCAATTGAAAGAAATTGAGAAAAAAGGAGTTACTGGTGTGGCGATTGAAAATCGTAACGTGCTGTTAAAGAGGATTATCATTTACAATCCTGCGCAACATGTTAAAGATCAGCTACAAAAGCTTGCTGAGCAATTTGATGGGACGCATTTAGCGCAAACCAAATGTGAGCGTTTATAATAAATATGCAATGATAGGCACTAATGTTTCTGCTTTAGCGTCTTAAAGCATGGCTGGCAGTGAATCAATAATTAATTACAAAAGATCATAATGACGGTTTCGATAAAAACAGCGCAAGAAATTGAAAAAATGCGAGTTGCTGGCAGGCTTGCTTCGGAAGTATTGGACTACATCACGCCTTTTGTTGTGGCTAATGTCACAACTGAAGAGCTGGATTTGCTATGTCACAACTACATGGTAGATGTCCAGAAAACGATTCCAGCACCGCTTAATTACGCACCTGCAGGTCATTCACCATACCCTAAATCGATATGCACTTCTGTTAACAATCAAATTTGTCATGGTGTTCCGGGGAAAAAGAAATTAAAAAATGGCGACATTATTAATTTAGACATTACGGTAATTGCTAATGGATATCATGGTGATACAAGCCGAATGTTTTATATTGGTGAGCCATCGATACAAGCCAGGCGTTTGTGTGAGGTTACATATGAAGCGATGTGGCGGGGAATTGATGAGATAAAACCGGGAAATCGTCTTGGTGATATTGGCAATGCTATTCAGAAACTCGCTGAAGGGGTAGGATACAGTATCGTCAAAGAATTTTGCGGGCATGGCATTGGAGCAAAATTCCATGAAAATCCACAAGTGCTGCATTATGGACGGCCAGGAACCGGCATGGAATTAAAACCAGGCATGATATTTACCGTGGAACCGATGATTAATGCCGGTAAAGCAGCCATTCGCCATCTTCCTGATGGTTGGACAGTTACTACCAAAGATGGCAGTCTATCCGCACAGTGGGAACATACTATTCTTGTGACTGACGATGGTCATGAGGTGCTTACCCTTTCAGCAGGTGCCCCCGCTAAACCTGTTTATCGTTTTGCAAGTTAAAATTTATTATTGGAAAATTTTTGAGTCATGATACGAAGTAATCATCGCACACCTTCTCAAATTCGCCCTGTCACGATCACTCGCCATTATATCAAGCATGCTGACGGATCGGTATTGATTGAATGTGGCGACACCAAAGTAGTTTGTACCGCTAGCATTAGCGAGCAAGTGCCGCCTTTCCTAAAGGGCCAAGGGCAGGGTTGGTTAACTGCTGAATACGGTATGTTGCCGGGTTCAACACATTCCCGCATGCAACGCGAAGCAGCTAAAGGAAAGCAATCGGGACGTACCATGGAAATCCAGCGTTTGATTGGGCGTGCATTGCGTGCTGTGGTGGATTTGAATGAACTGGGTGAACGCACGATCCAAATTGACTGCGATGTAATCCAAGCTGATGGTGGAACGCGTACCGCAAGTATTACGGGCGCATTTGTCGCGTTGCACGATGCAGTAGACAAGCTGATTAATCAACAACTAATTGAATCCACACCCATTCTTGATTACGTGGCAGCCACCTCGGTAGGTATTTATCAAGGTTTTCCGGTATTGGACTTGGACTATGCCGAAGATTCCTCATGCGATACCGACATGAACGTGGTGATGACCGGCGGCCTAAAAATTGTTGAAGTGCAAGGAACAGCAGAAGGCAATGCATTTAGCCGCACAGAATTGGATAATATGTTGGACATGGCGCAATTTGGCATCCAAGAACTAATTGCAATACAAAAAAAAGCGCTGGCTGCAGATATCGCTTATCGTGGATAAACTGACAAAGCTGGTAATCGCTAGCAACAATAAAGGCAAACTACGCGAAATCGGCGACTTGCTCGCACCGCTGGCGATCGAAGTCATACCGCAATCGCAATTTAATGTCGGTGAAGTCGATGAACCATACCAGACTTTCGTTGAAAACGCCCTCTCCAAAGCCCGTCACGCGAGCCGCTGCTCAAATCTACCCACCCTCGCAGACGATTCCGGCATCTGCGTACAAGCACTTGACGGCGTCCCCGGTGTGAATTCTGCACGTTTTTCTGGAGAACCCAAATCTGATGATCGTAACAATCTGAAGCTGGTCGAAGCATTGCAAGGCAAGACCGACCGCCGTGCCTATTATTATTGCGTGATCGTGCTAGTGCGCCACGCCGATGATCCGCAACCGATCATTGTCGACGGCTCGTGGCACGGCGAAATCGTCGACCAACCACGCGGTGATGGTGGCTTTGGTTACGATCCCTATTTCTTTTTGCCCGAATTCGGAAAAACCTCCGCCGAATTGACCGCGGAACAGAAAAATCAAATCAGCCATCGTGGTCAAGC
>JAMWZW010000007.1 GCA_024281995.1 Nitrosomonas sp. | reverse complement strand
TGTCATAAAATAACATCCCACTAATCATATACCCTTAACATATAAAACTCCCTTTCCACTTCTAGAACAAGGGGTAAAGAATAGTTATAGAGATAATATTTAAAACAGAACTACCTAAAAAATCTAGAAATTTTACTTTTTGTTTTTACTAACTTCCAACTATGCAACGCAGGTTGTCGCATATTTTCGTATTATGCTCAAAAAACCCTCGGCAGTAAATGGTTTTGTTAAATAATCATCCGATCCTACTATTCGCCCCTTAGCCTTATCGAATAAACCGTCTTTACTGGATAACATAATCACGGGAATGGATTGATAAATAGGATTTCTCTTGATAAGCAGGCATGCTTGATAACCATCTAAACGCGGCATAACGATGTCAATAAAAATGATATTTGGAGAATTATCGACAATCTTCGACATTGCTTCGAATCCGTCTTCCGCCAACAGAACCTCGCAACCTGAAGATTTCAAAAAAATTTCCGCACTTTTCCGGATCGTATTACTATCATCGATAATCATGACCTTAACACCTTTCAATGAACTGGCATTATTCACGAAAACTCCCCATTATTTGAGTAGAAGAAAATTTACTTTCGCCAAAAAGCAGGTGTAAATATAACAAGCAATGTAAAAAACTCCAATCTACCTAGTAACATAGCAAAACTACACACCCAAGTTTGAAAATCAGTTAACGACGCATAAGTATTTGCTGGCCCCACCTCACCAAGACCTGGACCTAAGTTATTGATACAAGCTACTACAGCAGAAAAAGCGGTAATAAAATTTAATCCACTCAATGTCAATATAAGTGTCATTATCACAATACTTGCTGAATAAACAAACAAAAAAATAAGTACTGCAAGAATGACACGACTAGCGATAATACTTCTACCTAACTTGGCTGGAATAACCGCATTGGGATGCATGATGGTGATCATTTCTCGATACACCTGCTGATATAAAATTCGAGCACGAATCATTTTTATACCACCACCAGTAGAACCCGAAGATGTGCAAAAACCCGATAAAAACAGCATCCACAATGGCATAAACATAGGCCATAGATTGTAATCCGTATTACTGTATCCGG
The DNA here is from genome assembly GCA_024281995.1 of Nitrosomonas sp. GTDB lineage: Bacteria > Pseudomonadota > Gammaproteobacteria > Burkholderiales > Nitrosomonadaceae > Nitrosomonas. Next base: position 145,155 of record JAMWZW010000007.1, on the reverse strand, counting down.
TAGTTGTTGCAACAGAAACAATATTGAAAGCCGCATAACGTAACGCTGTCAATGGGTCTGTATAAATATCCACAACCCATAAATACATTGCCAGTGCAATACAACTACCTAGCACAATAATAAGGTACCAACCAACCTCAGAATCATAACGATAAGCGATTAAACTTTTTCCTCGCCAGACCAGAAAGTGAGTTGCAAAATTTATCCCCGCAATTAACATGAATACAATTGCGATCGCTTCTATCAGCGGCGAATCCCAATATCCATAACTGGCGTCATGAGACGAGAATCCGCCCAATCCCAGAGTAGTAAATGCATGCATAACCGCATCAAACCAATTCATTCCAGCCCACTTGTAGGTAATGGCACAAATTAAAGTTAAGCTCGCGTAAATAGTCCATAACCCTTTAGCAGTTTCAGCAATGCGAGGAGTTAGTTTATTTTCTTTCATTGGCCCTGGTATTTCGGCATTCATTAACTGCCGACCACCGACACCAAGCAATGGCAAGATCGCCACAGCCAGCACAATTAATCCCATTCCACCAAGCCATATAATCTCACCGCGCCATAGATTAATTGATAGAGGCAGATGGTCCAATCCTGACAATACCGTACCACCACTAGCCGTTAATCCTGAAACAGCCTCAAAATAAGCCATACTCAGGTTAAGCTCGGGCAAATAAAATAACAAAGGAAGCATGGCAAAAACAGGTAGCACTGACCAAACCAACACAACCAACAAGAAACCATCTCTTGTTTGCAGCTCACGCTTATAATGATACGTTGCCAGCCACATCACCACACCACATCCCAAAGTAATCAAAATTGATTCTTCGAACACTGAACGCGCACCATCATCATTCCATTCTGCCAAAGCCAGAGGAATAAGCATGGTAAGTCCGAATATCAAAACCATCTTGCTCAGAACATTAACAACTGCAAAAAGCCTATTCATGCCGACGCTTACTTATAAAAATCCAACACTGACTTGAAAGAGTTTTTCTACTTCGCGAATCATCTTTCTATTGATCACAAACAAGATAACATGATCTTCTTGCTCTATAATTGTGTCATGGTGTGCGATAATGACATGTATATTGTCATCAGATTTACGATGCGGTTCTTCTTGCATTTCTGCTATCAGATTTCTACCAAAAATGCCCGCAGATTTTGGCAAACCTCTAACGATAGCACCGATAGTCGCACCTTTGGGTAACTTGACATCTTCAATTTTTCTACCTACCACGTTGGACGATTTAGCATCACCATGTGCCACCAATTCCAAAGCTTCTGCGGCTCCGCGTCGTAAGCTATGAACCGCTTCCACATCACCATGCCTAACATAAGCCAATAATGAACCAATCGTAACTTGTGCGGGTGAAATGGCGATATCAATACCACCACTTTGCACTAGGTCGACGTAAGCACGGCGGTTGATTAATGAAATAACTTTATGCGCTCCCAATCGTTTTGCTAGCAGCGATGACATAATGTTATTCTCATCATCATTCGTTAGCGCACAAAACATATCCATATCTGCAATACTCTCGCTTTCCAGCAATGTTTCATCAGTTGCATCACCATGCAAAACCAAGGTATTGTTCACTTCTTCCGCTAGGCGTTCGCAAGCCTGATAATTGTGCTCAATAATTCTAACTTGATAATCATTCTCCAACGTCTGAGCCAGACGCCTACCAATCTTCCCTCCACCAGCGATCATCACATGTTTAACAGGCTTATCCATGCTTCTTAATTCGCGCATCACTGCACGGATATTTTCAGTTGCTGCAATAAAAAATACTTCATCTTCAGCTTCGATAACCGTATCACCTTCAGGAATTATTGGTCGATCTTTACGAAAAATGGCTGCTACCCGGGTATCGACATTAGGAACATGCTTGCGCAATTCTTGCAACTGCTGTCCAACTAAAGCACCCCCTTTCAATGCTCGAACCGCCACCAAGCTTACTTTTCCAGATGCAAAATCAAGCACCTGCAGTGCTTCAGGAAACTCAATTAACTTTTCTATATATTCAGTGAGGATTTGTTCTGGGCTAATAGCAAAATCAACACAAAAATTTTCGTTTGAGAAAATCTCAGGATGAGTCAAATACTCTGTCGATCGAATCCGTGCAATTTTTGTGGGTGTGTTAAATAAAGTAGCGGCAAGCTTACAAGCAACTAAATTGGTTTCATCATTTTCAGTAACTGCCAAAACCATATCCGCATCGTGCGCACCTGCATTTGTAAGCACCGATGGATGCGAGGCATTGCCAACAACTGTCCGTAAATCGAAGCGATCTTGCAATAATGCCAGCCGCTTCGAATCAATATCCACTACGGTAATGTCATTAGCTTCGCTGACCAAACTTTCTGCAACTGAGGAACCTACTTGCCCTGCGCCCAGAATTATAATTTTCAATTGAACGCCCTATTCCACTTCAAATTATCTCTATATCACAAAATTTGTTATTTTAGCGATTTTCACGTACCCAATCACGCCACTGAGCAAATAACCCAGCATCCAACGCCGCAATCACAGATCGTTGCCACGGTGATCCCGCCCAGTAATCATCCTGATCAAAACCACACATACTCCCACCTGCTTCTTCAAGAATGAGAGAACCGGCGGCATAGTCCCATGGTTTTTGTCCCCCGTGCAAATACAAATCAAAATAGCCGGCTGCGGTATAGCACCACTCCAATGCGCAAGCGCCATAATTTCGCTGCGACGCATAGGGTGGATAGGCAGCCACTTTTGCTGCTAAGTTCCGATCAAGTCGTTTCAAGTCCACATTGGCTGTGGCACTTTTTAAATTTGGCACATATCGCTTAATTGGCAAAGCAATACCATTAAGAAAAGCACCTCCGCCTTTTGTGGCATAAAACATCTCATCGGTTACCGGACTATAAATGACCCCCAACACACCCTTACCATACTCCATAAAAGCAACCGAAATTGCGAAATAAGGCAGCCCATTGAAAAAGTTAGAAGTGCCATCAATTGGATCGATACTCCATAATCCTGCCTTACCTTTTTCCCATTGCTCCTTTTGTTCAGCATCAGACATTTCCTCGCCCATCGCAGCTGCAGGACGAATTCTCTGCAAAGCATCCAGCAAAGCATTTTGTGCTGCTACATCAGCTTCGGTAAAAAAACTGCCATCCGCTTTCAATTGCCGATCTACTTGCAAATAACGCGGCATAATTACCTGCTGCGCAACATCTTTCACGACTTCAATTACTTTTTCGAGCACGTTTATTCCACCCGCCATTTAATCGAACAGCCCATACTTGGAATCTGATCCTCTGGACCGTGACCTGTTTTAGCCACCTGCACCATAGCTTCGAATAAATCCCGGCGCACATCCACTGGTGCCGCTTCTTTTCGTGATGCATCAAGACGCCCGCGATATTGCAATTCCAGCTTATTATTGAAACCGAAAAAATCAGGTGTACATACAGCACCGTATTGCTTGGCAATTTCCTGAGTTTCATCCCAAACATATGGAAAAGGATAATTCAATTGTTTAGCTACCAAAGTCATATTGTCGAACGAATCTTCCGGATAATCGGCCGGATCATTGGACATAATGGCTATTGCATTAATTCCATGCAATTTTAAATCATTCACATCACGAATAATGCGGTCTTGCACTGCTTTCACATACGGGCAATGATTGCAAATAAACATCACCAGCAATCCATTTTCACCTTTGGCCGATGCAAGGTTATAACGTTTTCCATCGATACCCAGCAAATCAAAATCGATTGCTTTCCAGCCAAAATCACACACCGGTGTTTGTAAACTTACCATTGATTATCCCCTACAATTATGAATAGCCCTCACATATACTTGCATTGATCGCTTACCAAAATCAACATGGCGATCCGGCAATACGGGGCAAATATCATGCTATATTATCACGAGTATATTTCTGGGAATTGCCATTGACCACGTTGAGGCTTCATCATGCACGCGCGTTTTTATCACCCAACAGGAATTGCCACAGGAGAAATCGTTGAATTATCTACGGATAACAAGCACCATGCTGTACGAGTATTGCGCTTAAAAAAAGGTGATGCAATTACACTTTTTAACGGATTTGGTGGAGAGTATTCTGCGCACATTGAAACCATCGGCAAATCTCGCACCACTGCCATAATTGAGGCTTTTCATGATATCGAATGCGAATCACCGATAAAGATAGAACTTGCACAAGCAATATGCGTCACTGAAAAAATGGATTGGATCATACAAAAAACGGTAGAACTCGGTGTAACATCCATCCAACCCGTAAGCACTACACGCAGTATCGTACACTTGTCTGATGAACGCTCCTCCAAGCGCTTACAACACTGGCAAAAAATAGTCATTTCAGCCTGTGAACAATGTGGCAGAAATCTTATACCACAAGTGTTTCCGCTAATTCCTTTACCTCAATGGTTAAGTCAAAAGAAATCCGCTCAATCAGCACACGATGTCCATCTCATGCTATCTACAACCGCTCCCACAGGTTTGCGAGATATCTCACGGCCAACTGATAATGCTAACGTATCACTCGTTATAGGCCCCGAAGGCGGATTTACGCAGGAAGAAGAAACCGCTATTGTACATAGCGGCTTTGCTCCAATTCGCATAGGCAAACGCATTTTGCGTACAGAAAGCGCAGCGCTGGCAGCTATTGCGGCGCTCCAAGCAATATGGGGGGATTATTGATTCGAATACCTATTAACAGCTCATTTCACCAATTACCATGAACGCCCACATCACGACTGAATTTGTTTCTTGGTTCCGCTCCGTTACGCCCTATATCAATGCGTTCCGGGGAAAGGTTTTTGTCATCGGTTTTAATGGTGAAATGATTACCGATGCAAAATTTGTTCATTTTATTCACGACATCAATTTATTAGCCAGCCTAGGTGTCCGCCTGGTACTGGTGCATGGTGCGCGCCCACAAATTCAAATGCGCCTAGATGAATCACAACTGGAAACTCAAACCGTGATGGATATTCGTGTCACTGATCCTGCTGCATTGCAGTGCGTTAAGGAATCGGTTGGAAGAATTCATCACGAAATCGCCGCCTTGCTGTCAATGGGTCTACCCAATTCCCCTATGGCAAACGCCGCAATTAAGGTTTCCAGTGGTAATTTTGTCATCGCTTGTCCATACGGCGTAATTCATGGCGTCGATTTGTTGCATACCGGAAAAGTTAGAAAAATCAATGCGCAAGCCATTACCGCAAATTTAGAGCAAGGCAGCGTAGTGCTTATTTCTCCACTCGGATACTCGCCTACTGGGGAAATTTTCAATTTAACTATGGAAAATGTAGCAATGGAGACCGCCATTGCTTTGCGCGCCGAGAAATTAATTTTTCTCTGGGATACGCTGACTCAACATACATCAACTGCTGAAGATAAACTTGCATTGCCCCGCGAACTCACCGTAGAAGGAACTAAATCACTAATAGGAAAAAAGAAAATAACCACTCAACTGTCCGATGAAGTTCAACTTTTTCTACAATGCGCAATTAAAGCTTGCGAAATGTCGGTAGCCCGCGTGCATTTGATCAATCGCCATACCGATGGCGCCATTTTGCAAGAACTTTTTACGCATCATGGCATCGGTACGATGATTTCCAAGGAAACACTACAGGCCATCAGAAAAGCAATAATTGATGATGTTGGTGGCATTCTGAAACTGATTGAACCACTCGAAGCCGAAGGTATATTGGTGAGACGTGGCCGCGAATTACTGGAAATTGAAATCGACCGCTTCATCGTTTTTGAACATGATGGCATCATTTTGGGTTGCGCCGCACTTTATCCGTTTCCGGAAGAAAATTCCGGCGAATTGGCTTGTTTGGCGATTCATCCTGATTATCGCGATTTTGGGCATGGTAACCGCTTGCTAAAATATATCGAAGCTCAAGCTGCCTCCCAAGGGATTCACACCCTATTTGTACTCACCACGCATGCTACTCACTGGTTTATTGAGCATGGCTTTAGCGTAACTACCCCTACGGAATTACCCAAGGCAAAGCAGAATTTTTATAATTATCAACGCCGTTCCAAAGTTCTGATCAAGCATTTATAGCATTTCCAGGCAAGATTCACGGTGGCTGTTTACGCAAAGCAAAGAACATTTCATAATGGCGGCTTTTTTCTCACTAAGTATTTTTTGATAAATTAGGAGCATAAATATGGCGAGAATGGTGAAATGTATCAAACTGGGCCACGAAGCCGAAGGTCTGGATTTTCAAACCTACCCCGGCGAACTCGGTAAACGTATATTTGACAATGTTTCCAAAGAAGCCTGGAATCAGTGGCTTAAACTCCAAACCATGCTAGTCAACGAAAATCGCCTCAATCTGTCAGACCCCAAGGCGCGTAAGTATCTGGCTGAACAACTGGAAGCACATTTCTTTGGCGCAGGAGCGGAACAGCCAGTAGGATATGTTCCACCTATAAGCTCATCATAACCTTTGGTAGCGCACTAAAAAATGAAAATCTATATTGCAAAAACTTAGCGATAATCGCAGAGTGAACCATTGATAATCGATTGATACTTGTCGTACATCACTTGAAAGTTGTGAATTCCAAAAAGCTTTCGCAAGTGTCCCTCTTCCAGTGATGGTAAGATTTTCTCACAGAGATGTTTGATACAATCTGATTGTTTTTCCTGAAAAAAGCATTGAGCATTTATAGTTTGGATCGGTCCAGCCATAACGGAATTCATATCCCATAGAGAAACTTTTTCTTTACCTACTTCTGCACGCCAGCGCCCGTCAGAACTCCATTTCATTTTTACAAATTTATCTTTTGCTGAGCCCTTCGACAGTATCACTGGCGTTGCCAATAAGTTCCATTGCTCCCAGTCATCTCCTTTTTGAACGTAGAGTAATTTTCCATCCGAATCCAGATCAAAATTCCACTCAATACGAACTGGTAGCACTAGTTCATTTATCTCCAAATTCCTGCTTATCTCGACGAGGGAATCGTAATAGTGACCCTTTAGCATGATTCGCTTTCCATTTCTACTAAAACTTACTTTTTCAATATCACCAGCAATAGAAACACCCCTCCTACCGATTCCATTGGATAGCGTCGCGATTGGTCCAATAGCTATTTTTCCGGTGGCAATATTCCAATTGCTGATCCGTATGCCTTGAGATTTACGATCTACTACTTCATCTACTACTTCATCTACTACTTCATCTATTACCAACAAAGAACCATCCGAATCAAAATTCACGCCAATGACTAACCCCATATCAAACGTTTCTGGAACCCTTTGCAGAACATCAGATTCAACATCCCAAACGGCAAGTGATCCATCCCACTCGACGATGGCAATTAAATTTCCATCAGCGTTGATTGCTACACTTTGGAGTGATTTATCCTGACGTTTGAATTCAGAAATGACTCGTCTCTTAAAGTTCCGCAGATCCCACAACTCCATCGCCCCTGTCGACTCCCACACCAGTAAACGGGAATTTGATTCATTAAACAATAATTGCGAGATCTTGCAAGAAGGCAATCCTCTGCATTGAGGACCATCATTACTTAGTCCACCAACTAATATATTTCCATCCTGGACCCATGCGTTCGATTTCCATAACAAGATAGATCCGTCTCTGCCCAACGTCGCCAATAATGAACTATCTGGACTGAACGCAAGCGCAGCAACACCTCTCGTGTGCCGACCCAGAACACGAGCCATTTCAGATGATGCCTGCTCTATTTTTTGAAGTGCAGCTTTTGCTTCATTGGTTGACTCAAGCTTCCATGCCATGACAGCAATCTTAATGGCATCATCAATGCTTTTACCATTTTCAAGCTTATCAATCGACATAGCAGCCAGTTTGCGTGATTCTCCTGTCCGCCAGTTAGTCTCGGCTCGTACTGCCTCTTGCTGTGCATGCGTAAAAAGGTAAGCGGATACTAGCGTAAGAATGCCAATGATGAATGCTGCTCCAGTCGCTGCTATACGAAAACTACGGTACTGACGAATTTCCTCACTATCAAGCTCGTCTTTCGGTCGCCCATATAGGGGAGCAGCAAGAGTTAGTATTGCATCCCTAAATTTAACGTGCCGAAGCGAGAGACCATCTTTTTCTTTCGCCCATCGCAAATCAACATATAACGGCTCACTGCGAAAACAACGCTGGAAATCTAGCGGCAAGGAAGTCGTTTTTTCCCAGTCAAAATCGTTCGAATCTGGATGCCAGAAAATTTCACCATCTGTCACAACAATAAACAAGCTCTCGATACCTCGGTGCTGAAGCCACCATTGAACTTCTTTCCGTACCCAAATTGATTTTGCTGCTTGAACTGAAGCCATTAATACAAAAAACTGACATTGGGCCAAATTAGCTTCAATCTCAAGCCAAAGTTCAGGAGCTGCCGATAGACTTATTTGATCTAGAAAAATCTTAACGGTTGAACGTCGATACCATTTTTTCCCAATAAGCTGAAGACATCGCTGCAGGATGGGCGCAAGTCGATCATCTGCTACATGACTATAAGATACAAATGCTCGGTACTTGAAATCAAATTCACCCATCCCTTTCTCTTGAGTGCGAGTCGAATCAAACTCAGAGAATGTCAGATTACTTTATAACTGCATTCAATTCACCTTTAGCATAGCGATTCGCCATGCTTTCCAGTGAGATCGGTTTGATTTTACTGGCTTGGCCAGCACAGCCAAAAGCTTCAAAGCGGGCCTTACAAATTTCTTTCGCAGCGGCGGTCGCTTCTTTCAGGTATTTGCGCGGATCGAAATTGCTTTTATCTTGTTCCAAACTGCGGCGGATCGCGCCGGTCATTGCTAAACGAATGTCGGTATCGATATTCACTTTGCGTACACCATATTTGATACCTTCCTGAATTTCTTCCACCGGTACGCCATAGGTTTCCTTGATATCACCACCATATTGACGAATAATTTCCAGCCAATCTTGCGGCACCGAGCTGGAGCCATGCATTACCAAGTGTGTATTAGGAATGCGCGCATGAATTTCCTTGATGCGCTGAATCGCTAAAATATCGCCCGTAGGTTTACGGGTAAATTTATACGCACCATGTGAGGTGCCGATCGCAATTGCCAATGCATCCACGCCGGTTTTACGCACGAAATCGGCGGCTTCTTCTGGATCTGTCAACAACTGATCATGTGAGAGTACACCCTCTGCACCATGTCCGTCTTCCGCTTCCCCCATGCCGGATTCCAATGACCCCAGACAACCCAATTCACCTTCGACAGAAACGCCGACGGAATGAGCAATATTCACCACATCTGCCGTTACTTTGACATTGTATTCATAAGTAGAAGGGGTTTTGGCATCTTCCTTTAGCGAACCGTCCATCATGACGCTCGAGAAACCGCTACGGATGGCATTCACGCATACTGATGGAGAAGCGCCATGATCCTGATGCATTACGATTGGTATGTGCGGATAAGCTTCAACAGCAGCAGCAATCAAGTGCCTCAAGAAAGCTTCACCGGCATATTTCCTTGCACCGGCGGAACCTTGCATGATTACAGGACTATTGCACTCATCAGCAGCTTGCATGATGGCCTGGATTTGCTCCAGATTGTTGACATTAAACGCTGGTAAACCATAACTGTTTTCTGCCGCGTGATCGAGTAGTTGTCTTAATGATACGAGTGCCATTTAAATCTCCTTAAAAAATGTCTTAATAAAATCACGTTCTAGTATAAGCGATTATCTTAAATAAATATCTTTTCACCATTCGTTGCTTGGTCGGTATGCAAAGTTCGAGCATAATTACTACCAGCAATTCATGAAACGTCATCAATACCATGCCTTAATTTCCATTCGCCTACTTTGATAATTTTCATAGTATTAGTGCCACCGGATTTACCCACCGGTTCACCAATCGTCATCACCATGATATCACCATTACGCACTACACCACGCTTAAGCAATTCTTCTTCAGCAAGATTAAGAATAATTTCAGGATCGCTCAATCCTTCGCCAAATTCGACTGGATATACACCTCTAAACAACGTTACCCGCCTGCGCGTGTCTTCATTTGGACTTAACGCAAAAATAGGTACTTTGGAACTTCTGCGCGACATTAATAATGCAGTGACGCCGCTTTGTGTCAATGCTGCAATCGCACGTATTTGTAAGCCGCTAGCGGTAAACATAGTTGCACGCGCAATGGCTTCTTCAATGGTTACTTGATTGACTGTTATCGTGCGCCGATCATGACTTACCAAGTACTCCTTTTCCGCTTCCAGGCAAACCCTTGCCATGGCTTCTACCGCTTCAACAGGATATTCGCCGGCAGCCGATTCTGCCGATAGCATCACAGCATCCGTACCATCCAGTACAGCATTGGCAACATCCGAAACTTCAGCACGCGTAGGAATTGGATTGGTAATCATTGATTCCATCATCTGTGTTGCCGTCACCACCAACTTATTATTGGTTCTGGCCGAACGAATCATTCTTTTTTGTAGTGCTGGAACAGCAGCATCACCAACTTCAACTGCCAGATCACCGCGAGCAACCATAATGGCATCGGACGCTTCCAGAATATCATCTAACGCAAGAATGGCTTCTGAACGCTCAATCTTAGCCATGATCATGCCTTTTCCACCGGCTTCCTGCATCAATGCACGGGCTTGCCGAATATCATCACCTGACCGCACAAACGATACAGCTAAATAATCCGCGCCAAACTCTGCGGCAGTCTTGATGTCTTCCAAATCTTTGCTCGTCAGTGCTGGTGCGCCAAGCCCACCACCTTTGCGATTGATACCTTTGTTATTCGACAGTACGCCACCTTGTTCAACCACGCAAAAAACCTGACTATCCCTGACTGCGGAAACACCCAACACAATCCGCCCATCGTCTAGCATTAAGGTTGCTCCAGTTTCCAGATCGTTCGGCAATTCCTTATAGTCCAATCCGACCCTTTCCTGGTTACCTAATTCGCAGAAGGAATCAAGAATAAACTGATCACCTATTTCCAGTCTGATTTTACCGTGTTCAAATTTGCCGACGCGTATTTTGGGGCCTTGCAAATCCGCCAGAACGCCCACAGTTCGGCCCGCAGCTCTTGCCAGTGAGCGTGTCAATTCTGCAAATTCAATATGTTGTTCGCGTGTACCATGCGAAAAATTAATCCGAACAACATCTACACCAGCCAGAATCATGCGCTCCAATATTTTTGGATTTACACACGCAGGTCCCAATGTTGCTACAATTTTTGTTCTGCGAATCATTATTCGTAAAGATTAATTAGCACGCATTTCCAATATTTCCACCGCGGGTAATTTTTTGCCTTCCAAAAACTCAAGAAATGCGCCACCTGCTGTTGATATATAAGATACTTTATCGTAGATATCATATTTCTGGATTGCCGCAATCGTATCGCCACCGCCGGCCAGTGTGAAAGCATTGGTTTCTGCAATTGCCCGGGCAATTTTCTCAGTTCCTGCACCAAACTGGTCAAATTCAAATACACCCACGGGTCCGTTCCAAACCACGGTACCGGCACGCATGATGATATCGACAAGCTCCTGCGCACTTTTCGGTCCAATATCAAAAATCATATCATCATCGTCGACGCTACCTGCATCTTTCAACACAGCCGGCTCGTTGGCATCAAATTTTTTTCCGACGACAACATCGACTGCAATTGGTATTGATGCATTGCGCTTAGCCATTTTATCCATTAAAGCTTTAGCTGTTGGTACAAGATCATCTTCATATAACGACTTTCCAACATTCTTACCGGTAGCTTTCAGGAAGGTATTCGCAATGCCTCCCCCCACCACCAATTGATCAACTTTTTCTGAGAGCGATTCAAGTACCGTCAGTTTGGTTGAAACTTTAGAACCACCAACAATAGCTACCATCGGACGAGCCGGATTCAATAATGCTTTGGTTAATGCCTCTAATTCTTCCGTCAGCAAAATCCCTGCACAAGCCACAGGGGCATATTTCGCAATTCCATGGGTTGAAGCCTCAGCACGGTGCGCGGTACCAAATGCATCCATAACAAACACGTCGCATAATTTCGCATATTTTTGCGCCGTTTCTTCTACATTCTTTTTTTCGCCTTTATTGATGCGACAATTTTCGAGCACTACCAACTCACCTTCGGCAACTTCAAAACCACCATCAATCCAGTCACGAATCAATCGTACCGGTTTATTCAAGCGGTTTGCAATATCATCTGCTACAGGCTTCAGCGAATTCTCCTCACTCCATTGTCCTTCCTCAGGCCGGCCTAAATGCGATGTAACCATCACCTTAGCGCCTTGTTTTAAACAATGATTAATGGTTGCCATAGAAGCGGTAATGCGTGCGTCCGATGTCACTTTACCGTCTTTCACGGGCACATTCAAATCAGCGCGGATAAATACACGCTTCCCTCTTAGATCAAGGTCTACAAGTTTAATAACTGACACGGCAATCTCCAGAGTTATGTTTAAGAAAATATAAAGGATAGCAAACGCTACCCTTTATGCCTTTCTAATGGAATACTAACCACCCAGATAATAATCAGAATTTGTTCTTTTTATAAATGGTAGATCAATAATAAATACTCAATTATTTGGCAACGGTTCGTACCATTTCCAATACTTTGGTGGAATAGCCCCATTCATTGTCATACCATGCAACCACCTTAACGAAGCTTTTATCCAATGCCATGCCTGCTTCAGCGTCAAAAATGGAAGTACAACTTTCACCACGAAAGTCGGTAGATACTACTTTTTGATCCGTATAGCCCAATACTCCTTTCATTGAACCATCGGAAGCTTCTTTCATTGCTTTGCAAATTTCATCATACGTCGCTTCTTTTTCCAGCTCGCACGTTAAATCAACTACTGATACATCCGATGTCGGAACACGGAAAGCCATACCAGTTAGCTTTTTATTCAATTCAGGAATCACAACACCAACTGCTTTGGCAGCACCCGTTGACGAAGGAATGATATTTTCCAGAATGCCGCGACCACCCCGCCAATCTTTGTTGGAAGGACCATCCACTGTCTTTTGTGTAGCGGTTGCTGCATGAACAGTAGTCATCAAGCCGCGTTTAATACCCCACTTATCATTTAATACCTTGGCAATCGGCGCTAAACAATTGGTCGTACAAGAAGCATTCGAAATAATGCTTTCGCCTTTATAAGATTTGTCATTTACCCCATACACGAACATCGGCGTATCATCTTTGGAAGGGGCTGACATAATAACTTTCTTTGCACCGGCCGTCAGATGCTTCTCACAAGTTTCTTTGGTTAAGAATAAACCAGTCGATTCAATAATAACTTCCGCACCAACTTCCTTCCATTTCAGTTCTGCTGGATCTTTAATCGCGGTCAGCCTAATACGTTTACCATTCACTACCAAAGTGTCGCCGTCAATTGAAACATCACCTTGAAATCGACCATGAACAGAATCGTGTTTTAACATGTACGCCAGATAATCTGGCTCCAACAAATCATTGATTGCAACGATTTCAATATCAGGGAAATTTTGCACTGCAGAGCGAAAAACCATACGTCCGATACGGCCAAATCCATTAATACCCACTTTAATTGTCATACTAAAACTCCTTAATAAGAAACTTGTGTTACCAGACGGATATCAGTTCCATCTGCTTGCTTTGATCATTAATTATTAAACTCTAATTAGAGAACACTCTTTACTGCCTTAACCACATTTTCCACAGTAAAGCCAAAATGTTTAAATAGAACATCTGCAGGTGCAGATTCGCCAAAAGTATCAATACCTACTACAGCGCCATCCAATCCTACATATTTACGCCAAAAATCGGTGACTCCCGCTTCTATAGCAATCCGTTTAATACCCTTCAGTAGAACCCCCTCTTTATAGGATAACTCCTGGCGATCAAAAACATTAGTACATGGCATAGAAACAACACGCACATAAACACCTTCTTCAGCCAGCGTTTTTTGCGCGTTCATAGCCAAGCCTACTTCGGATCCTGTTGCGATCAGAATGGCTTGAGGTTTTCCATTGCTTGCTTCAGATAGGACATAACCACCTTTTACAATCGATTTGATTGTCGCAGCATCACGTTTCTGAAATGGCAAATTCTGACGGCTAAATATCAAGGTTGAAGGACCGTCTTTTCTCTCGATAGCATGCGCCCATGAAATGGTTGATTCAACCGTATCACACGGCCGCCATACGTTCATATTGGGGATATAGCGCAATGTAGCGGTTTGTTCTACGGGTTGGTGCGTCGGCCCATCTTCACCCAGGCCAATTGAATCATGAGTAAATACAAAAATATTACGAATTTTCATCAATGCAGCCATACGCAAGGCATTACGCGCATATTCAGAAAACATCAAGAATGTAGCACCATAAGGAATTAAACCACCGTGTAATGACAAACCATTCATGATGGCGCTCATGCCAAATTCACGCACTCCATAATAGACATAATTACCGCCATTCTGTTGATTAATTCCTTTCGAACCAGACCATAAAGTCAAATTAGATCCGGCCAGATCAGCGGAACCACCAATCAATTCAGGTAAAATGGGTGCCAAACCTTCAATAGCATTTTGCGAAGCCTTTCGACTGGCAATTGTTTCTGCTTTCGCGTTCACTTGACTAATAATGCTATCGACATGTTCATTCCAATTTGCCGGTAAATCACCCGCCATTCTGCGGTTAAACTCAGCAGCTTCAGCAGGATATTTTTCAGCATATTCCGCAAAACTCTCGCTCCACTCAGTTTCAAGCTTCTGACCTTTTGCCCTTGCATCCCAAGTGCTATAGACATCTTGAGGTATTTCAAAAGGTGCATGATGCCAACCAATATGTGGACGAGCAGCTGCAATTTCTGCGTCGCCTAATGCAGCGCCATGTACCGAATGGGTGTTAGCCATATTAGGTGAACCCATTCCGATCACCGTTTTGCAACAAATCATCGACGGTTTGTCATTTACTCGCTTAGCTTCCTCAATCGCGGCTTCAATCGCCACTGGATCGTGACCGTTAACATTCGGAATTACGTGCCAATTATAAGATGCAAATCGCTTTGGTGTATCATCGGTAAACCAACCTTCCACGTGACCATCAATAGAAATGCCGTTATCATCATAAAAACATATTAACTTACCCAAACCAAGTGTCCCGGCTAACGAGCACGCTTCATGGGAGATACCTTCCATTAGACAACCATCTCCCAAAAAAACATAAGTGTGATGATCCACTATATTATAACCAGGGCGATTAAATTCCGCTGCCAGCACTTTTTCCGCCAATGCCATACCCACCGCATTAGTAATTCCCTGACCCAAAGGACCAGTAGTTGTTTCTACTCCGGGTGTATAACCATATTCTGGGTGTCCAGGGGTTTTGGAATGAAGCTGCCGAAATTGCTTGAGCTCTTCCATCGGCAAATCATAGCCTGTCAAATGCAGTAATGCATAAATTAGCATTGAACCATGACCATTGGAAAGGACAAATCGATCTCTATCCACCCACCCCGGATTGGCAGGATTATGACGCAGATGATGAATCCACAGCACTTCAGCAATTTCAGCCATCCCCATTGGCATACCCGGATGACCAGAATTGGCTTTTTGCACCGCATCCATCGCCAGTGCGCGAATCGCGCTGGTTAAATCCCTAAATACCGGCGCGTCAAAATCCTTGAATGTACCCATCAATACTAACTCCCTTAAATTTTCATCAAACAGTAATAGTTATCGCCAGCCTATGACTGTACATTGCTGGCAAAGTTAGCATTATCTCTTAAGATGGGTAATACGACAACTAGAGACCTTCATTTTGCGCATAAAACCAATCCGGTAGCAAAAAATTTCTTTTTATCCTTAATTCCCTCTCAGCTTGATGCCCAGCAATTTTATCTTGCGATAAAGATGTGTTCGTTCCAAACCGGCCCGATCAGCAACCCGAGTCATATTGCCATTTTCTTGATCAATCAGCCTTTCGAAATAAGTTTTCTCAAATAAATCTCGCGCTTCGCGCAGTGAAAGATCTAAAGGGATTTCTGATGTTGCTGACGCCGAAGCAGACTCAGGAAAAACCATTGCTTGTTGCACAGCTTCAACTGAAATTTCATCACCTGTACTGGTCAACGCTAAGGAATGCACTACACCTGTGAGTTGTGTCAAATTACCTGGCCAATCATAATTGCGTAAGCAATTTAGCGCAGCTGTAGTGAATTGCAGGGAAGAAGAAGCCTCACCTGATTCAGCAAAGCGAGACAAAATTTGGTTAGCCAATTCAGGAATATCTTCTCGGTGCGCTCTCAATGGTGGAATTCCGATACTTAAGCCACTGAGCATTTCAAAAAGTTTGGGCAGATATGCACCCTGTGCCGTTAATTCAGCCAACGGTTGCGATGTTGCACACACGAGTCGCACATTATATTTATCCAATTTGGTTAGCAGCAGCAATAGGCCTTTTTGCGCCAATTTACTAATCTCACCAATATCTTTAAGAAATAATAAACCGTCACGCGCCAATTCCAATAAATCCAGCGGTGATTCCGCCAGCGATGTTAATGTTTCTGGCTCCACCCAGGGTGTACTAGGACGATGCAAAAAGCGAGCACAGATTTCTGCACCAACACCAGGCTCCCCCATCAACAATAGCGGTGTTTTCAAATTGGCAACTTGCTCTAATTTCTTTCTAAGTTCAGCAACTAAGGCACCTTTGCCTAAGCTAGCCAGTGACAGCGCCATGTGCTGTTTGTTTTGTCCTCCACGTAAAGCTTTAACAACAGTACTTAACAATTTTTGCAGTGGTATTGGTTTTTCTAAATAACCAAATGCACCGATGCGCGTTGCTTCGACTGCAGTATCTATGGTGCCATGCCCAGACATCATAATTACTGGCATTGTCAGCATACCGTTACTGGCCCAATCTTTTAATAAAGTAATTCCATCCGTATCAGGCATCCAAATATCTAGCAACACAAGATCTGGACGCGTTTGACTTCGCCAAACTCGGGCTTGTTCGGCATTTTCTGCCAACGCTACGCGATATCCTTCATCACGCAATATTTCCGACAGCAATTCACGTATACCAATTTCATCATCAACAACAAGTATTGTATTGTTTGTTATCATTTAAAATTTTCTCCGCTGCCGAAATCTAATCAGCTTGTCTATAACTACCAATGTTCAGAAGTATTGATTTTATCCTCTAAGTTCTTAGTCCATCATTTGGCATGTAACTATATCAAAATTATTATCCTTTCTTGAATCATCCCATCGATTCAATCTCATATTAATTTAATTGATTTATTTTGATAGGCTTTTACTGAGCACAGGCAAAATTATCGATATCTGGGCACCATGAGGTTTTCTATTTTCAATATGAATAACCCCCTCATGTTCCTCAATAATTTTCTTTACAATGGGTAAACCAAGTCCCGTTCCTTTCAATTTAGTCGTAACATACGGTTCAAAAACACGCGCCCTAATTTCATCCGAAAACCCGCATCCATTGTCACGCACAATCAGTTGCACACCACCATGTACTGCTTCCGTTTTCACTTCAATTATTGGTTCTACAGTGTCCATCAATGCATCTTGAGCATTTTGCAATAAATTGTGCAGCACTTGCCGCAGCTGTGCGGAATCTCCTCTGATCATTGGCAAACCATCCGCCAATGTTTGCTTGATGGGAATAAGTTTATTGCGATCAATTGTCGTGCTGGCAGCTTCATACAAAGATAAAACTTCTCTTACTAAGCGATTAAAATCGAGTTGACGTAACTCTAATTCAGGAATGCGAGCATACTGACTGAATTCATTAACCATTTTCTTCAACGCTTCAACCTGATTTACAATTGTTTCAGTAGATCGCCGTAATATCCTTGCATCTTCTTCATTAAGTTTATGGATAAGTTTATGCTGCACCCGCTCGGCGGAAAGCTGAATCGGTGTTAGAGGATTTTTTATTTCATGCGCCAACCGACGCGCAATCTCACCCCACGCAACTGCACGTTGTACTTGTAAAAGATTAGTAATATCATCAAAAACCACTACGCCACCACCACCGGATATCTTTGGCAAACGCGTTCCCCGTATTAATAACACCTGATTTTGGCCATCTACTAAGCGCGTTAACTGACGCTGCCAAACCCCTGCTGCTCCGGAATTAAAACCTTCTCTAATTTCAGTAACCAGAACTTGAAGTTGCGGTTCATTGTCGACACATCCTTCTATAATGGCGCCATCCAGACTTATTAATGGTACTTGCAGTATCTGTTCCGCACTGCGGTTTGCCTTTGATAACACCAATTGCTCGTCAAATACCAACACACCGGAAGAAAGGTTCGCCAGTATACTTTCCAAATGCGCACGTGCGCTCTCCACCTCCTGCTGATTATGCTGTGCAATCGCTTGCGCTTCTTGTAACTGTTGTGTCATCAAATTAAACGATTCTGTCAGCACACCCAATTCATCGCTACTCTGAACCAAATGACGCCGGCTATAATCGCCTTGCGCAATGGCACGAGTGCCTTCTGCCAGCATCCCCAATGGAGCACTCAATCTCTCACTGAGCAATGAAGCTGAAGCCAGCGCTGAAAATAATGACAGCAATAATGCCAGCGTCAAGGTAACGCTATACAGCCAAGTTAATCCCTGACGAGATAATGAAAGTTCTTGATAATCTTCAATCCCTGCCTGTACTCGCTCAGCATCTTTTGCCAACTGCATAGGAACCGGCTGCAAAAGCTGAAGCATTTGAATATCCTCTTTCAAATTCAATACATTAACAGGAACAACCACACGCAAATACAACCCCTTATCGATTATAGATTCAACTGCACTGTAAGCCTTCTGAATTCTTATCTGCCGCATCACCATAGCATTAGGTACGCCAGGAAATAACGTTAAGTTATTTTCACTAGAAAACGCAATGATTTTGCCATCCTGGCTAAATAAGGTCGCTTCTTCAACTTGCGATTGCAGCAGTAATTCATTGAATACAAGTAAAGGTGGCGTAGAAGATTCCGAGGACAGCATCAACGCAGTTGCTTGCGCCTTTTTTTGTAACTCCGCCAACAAACTTTCGAGCATCGTATGGCCAAGGTTTAAACCGCCCTCTAGAGCTCGTTCTACCTTCACATCAAACCAAGATTCGATACTCTTTCCGAGAAACTGCACAGATACGGCATACACCAATGCTCCCGGCAGTATTGCCATCAACGAAAAAATTAACATTAATCGCAATGCCAGCTTAGAACCAAATACGCCTGATTTCAGTTTGCGCCGGAATCGCCATAGCGAGAACCCCACGACAATCATGAGGAATGCCACAAAAGCAATATTTATACCTAGTAATAAACGATATTTGTGTTCAAAAAACTCAGTATTGGCACCCGCTGTAGCCAACAGAAACAACATGACTGCTCCGACGCCTGCGCCAATAATAAGCACATATTTCATTAGTGACCTTTTATGAACACTGGCTGCTCAGGTGTTGGCAACTTCATGCGCCACTCCAGTCTATCTGAACTCAAATTCCATTGGCTAGAACCTAATGCTTCAACTTGAAATGGCTTAGGCATGCGAGTCAGATCAAGCCACACCCGTAGCGATGCAATATAATCAACATCCTGCTTTAATTCAGCCTTAATACTGACTGGAAAATCATGCAATTGACCCAAAGCCCGCAATGCTTCTTGCAGCGTATTAAAGCCTTGCGAGTATGTTGGATAATTCAAATGATATTGGCGCGTAAGCGCGTAATACCTCAATCCAACTCTTAATTTACTACGCGCGACTTCGTCATTCAGCCAATACCAGCGCGAATCGACCAAACTGAATTTAGTCGCAAAATAAAGCACAATTCCTTTTTCAAGGGCTTGCTCCAAAGTTGCATTGAGAATGATTTCAGAATCAACGCTGATAATATAATTTTGTTCAACTGCCGCCAAATTAACAGATTTAATTTGGATACTACCCGCTTGCGTAGCCGTGGTTGACACTACAAAAAACAACAATAAAAATATAAGCTTGACTGACAACAATACCATTTGCCACGTATTTTGATTAAATTTTCTGCAATAAAGTATAAAAGAATCCATCATGTTGAATATTGGGTAACAATTGTCCCTCGCTTAATCCGCCTCCTGCAAGCGGCAATGGCATTGCATCGGAATGATATTTCAGAAATTCCTCTATTTGCATGCTATTTTCTTCTGCAAAAACTGAGCACGTCACATAAAGCAACTTACCATTCTTATTCAGAATTTTCCATAAAGCATTCAAAATTGCCTGTTGAGTTGTTGCAAATTTAGCCAGATCACTCTCACGCCGCAACCACTTGATATCGGGATGCCGACACACTACACCGGATGCGGAGCAGGGTACATCGGCCAAAATGCGATCAAACGGCCGACCATCCCACCATGACTCAGGATTTGCTGCATCGCCACATACCAGACGTTCGGCTGTCATTTGCAGCCGTGCAAGGTTCTGTTGTATCAACGCAAGTCTTTTCGCATCATTATCCAGCAGCGTCAGTGCCACATCTGCAATTTCCAGCAAATGCATACCTTTACCACCCGGAGCGGCACATGCATCCAGCACACGCATACCGTCGTGGACATCCAGAAATTGAGCAGCAAACTGCGCGCCCGCATCTTGCACAGACACCAAACCAGCATCAAAGCCTGGCAAATTCTCCACTCCTACCGGTTGATTTAATTGCAATGCTTCAAGACCTACCGATTCGGCGCACAACGCATTTTCAGCTAGCAGTCGACAATAGTCATTAACGCTGATTTTGCGTCGATTAACCCGCAAGGTCATGGGAGGATGCTTATTGCCAGCTTCCAGGATCGCTTGAAAATCATACTGATATTGTGATCTTAGCTTGTTAATCCACCATTGTGGATAAGAATAGCAACCCACTTCATTCTCAGCCACTTTTTTTAATAAGTTTTCACGCTGACGAATGAAATTGCGTAATACTGCATTCACCAGTCCTTGCATGCCTTCTCCTTGAACCAAGGAGCGCGAAGCTGAAACTGCCTGATTTACCACAGTATGCGATTGCGCTTTACTATAGAGCAATTGATATACACTCACCAATAGCAAATACTGCAAGTGCTTATTACGCAACGGCCGCTGCAGCAACAAATCAAGAATAGCGCTCAATTGTCCATAAAAACGCAATACGCCATAACTCAAATCTTGGATAGCGCCCTTCTGCTGCCTCGATAATGTAGAGTCAGCACGCCATGCTTGCTGCAACACCGGGGTCAAACTTTCGCCACCCATAACCTTGCTGATCGCAAAGACTGCGGCAAGTTGAACCTTAATCATGTTTTACTGCAGAACGACCCTGTACAGAAAAGTATTCACCCACCCGCAAAGGATTACCGGCAAGAAAATCTGCTATCACTAACTTCTTACCGCCCGACTTTTGTATTATCTCAATTTGCAACAACCCGGTACCACAAGCAACAATGATACCCTCCCGGCTTATTGCAACAATTTCTCCCGGTATGCTTGCACTTCCCGTTATTACCTTGGCCTGCCAAATCTTCAAAAGCATGTCTCGGAAGTAGCTACAAGCCCCGGGCGCTGGATTATACGCTCGCACAGCGCGATTTATCTGTTCCGCACTCTGACGCCAATCGATTTCTGCTTCGGTTTTTGTTATTTTTGTTGCATAAGTAGCTTGCGCTTCATCCTGCACGCTTGAAACCAATCTGTCTCGCTGCAGCAATTCCAGGGCTTCAACGATAGTTTGAGCACCCAGTACACTCAATTTATCGTGCAATGACTGGGTTGTGTCAGTCGACATAATGCTTAGATCATGCTGCAGTAACATAGCTCCAGTATCCAACCCTTCATCCATTTGCATAATCGTGATGCCTGTTTCTGGATCTCCAGCCAAAATGGCTCGCTGAATCGGGGCCGCGCCGCGCCAACGCGGCAAGAGCGATGCATGAATATTGACACAACCCATTCGAGGAATATCTAGTACCACTTTAGGCAAAATCAAGCCATACGCCGCGACCACCATCACCTCAGCATTGCATTCCCGCAATTGGTCCTGTACTTCAGAAGTTTTAAGCGTCAGCGGCTGTAGCAAGGTAAGGCCATAATGCTGAGCACGCAATTTAACGGCACTGGCCGTACTTCTCATTCCCCGGCCCGCAGGACGATCTGGCTGAGTTAAGACCAGGACAATGTCGTGATTTGCCTCGATCAATGCATCCAGCGCAGTTGCTGCAAAAGGAGGAGTTCCGGCAAAAATAATTCTCATCGTAAATACATCAATTCATGGAACTCCATCTTTATAACTGAATCGACTGGTTGAAAATACCTAGCAATACCCAACTCATGCCATTACATGACACTACGCTGTTTTTTTTTCAGTTTTGCCAGTGTGCGCGACTGTTTAAGCTTCGACCAGTATTCTATAAACACTTTTCCAGCCAAATGATCCATTTCATGCTGAATGCATACCGCCAACAATCCGTCGGCGTCCAAGGTATAGGATTCTCCATCAACATTTAAAGCACTTACAGTAACCGATTCAGCACGTTGCACTTTTCCATAGATACCGGGAACCGACAGACAACCCTCCTCATAGTCAGAGACGCCGCTACGAGCAATAATTTCCGGATTAATCAAAACCAGTAACTGATCATGCGTCTCCGAAGTATCGATAACGATGATCCGTTCATGCACATCCACTTGCGTTGCCGCTAACCCTATTCCCGGCGCAGCATACATCGTTTCAGCCATATTCTCTACCAGTACGCGAATTCTGTCAGTGATGCGTTCTACGGGGGTTGCCACAATGTGCAGCCTTTCATCTGGATATTGTAATATTTTTAATATAGCCATAAAAAATGTATAGTGATAAAAAATAATTGCTTAATTAGACCGTATCACAAGCCAGTCATTCAATGTTCTCTACAATTCGCCAGCGGAGTGATTCATGCAAAAAATTATTATAGCTGTGATTTTAGTCTTTGGTCTCTTTTCTGCAACATCAGCCAGAACTGATAGTATGCTTCTGCGTAGCGACAGTCCTGATCGCCATGTGGTAGTACCCGGTGACACACTATGGGGAATTGCCTCTAAATTTCTAAACGACCCCTGGCGCTGGCCGGAAATTTGGGGATTAAATCGAGAACAAGTAAAAAATCCGCACAAAATTTACCCTGGCGATATTGTCATCGTGGAAAGATCGCTTCAAGGCGTCCGATTACGGCTAGCTGAAGATAGTAGCGGTATCAGAACCGTCAAATTATCACCTAAAATCCGTACTGAACAAACCGCTACTGCAGCTATTCCCAGCATCCCGGCTGCAACCATCGAACCTTTTCTAAGCCAACCTCTGGTTATTGAAAAAGATGGACTTGCAAATGCGCCCTATATACTTGGCTCCAGCGATAATCGCGTCACCCTGAGTACCGGCAATACCGCGTATGTCAGCGGTTTACCCAAAGACAAAGGGAACGCCTGGCAACTTTTTCGCTCAGGCAAAGCATTCAAAGATCCCGATCAAAAAGGTCAAATCTTGGGTTATGAAGCAATTTACCTAGGAAATGCCAAGGCTGAAGCTTTTGCCGATGTGAGCACTGTAACCATTACACTTGCTAAGGAAGAGATCCTGAAAGGTGACCGCTTAGTACCTGCACCTGATATTATTTTTAACAATTACGCACCGCATGCACCGGATTTATCGATTAATGGTCGCATTATTTCAGTATATGGCGGTGTCACAGAAATTGGCAGAAACGCTATCGTTACTCTGAACAAAGGCAAACTCGATGGTTTGGAAATGGGTCACGTATTGGCTATTTATCGACGAAGCCAAGCCAAATCTCTCAAAGGAGAAATGGTGCAACTACCCGACGAAAGAACGGGCCTCGCATTTGTATTCCGTGTCTTTGATAAACTATCCTATGCTTTAGTCGTACAAAGCACACATTCGATCAGAATCCTGGATGTTGTTAAAACTCCTTAAATACCCCTAATATCGTGTAGTTATGACGCATCCAGTAGATATCGAATCATGGCTAAACCTTTGCCTTATTGATGGTCTGGGCGATGAATCCATTCGACGGCTGTTGGTTGCCTTTGGCAGTCCTGCGGCAGTCTTGTCGGCAGATATCCCTGCAATTGAACGTATCGTAAAAAAAACTGCGGTAAGACACATCACGCAAGGAGCGGATCACAACAAAATCTCAGCTGCACTCAAGTGGCTGGAAGATCCGATCAATGCTGTCATTACGTTAGCTGATCCAGATTACCCAGCACAGCTACTTAATATCGCTGATCCTCCTCCATTACTTTATTTCAAAGGCCGGCGTGAATTATTGCAACTTCCTGCACTGGCAGTCGTTGGTAGTCGCAATGCTACGCCACAAGGCTTATCTAATGCCGAAGTTTTTTCAGAAGCCGCTAGCAATGCCGGCCTGTGTATCGTTAGCGGCATGGCACTTGGCATCGATACCGCCGCTCACCAGGGGGGACTACGAGGTTCTGCTGCCAGCATCGCTATCGTCGGTACAGGCCTGGATATTGTTTATCCAGCAAAAAACCACCCCTTAGCCCATAAACTGGCAAAAGAGGGCGCATTAATTTCCGAATTTCCGCTCGGCACACCTGCAATTGGAAGAAATTTTCCGCGCAGAAACCGTATTATCAGCGGTATAAGCCAAGGTTGTTTAGTGGTGGAAGCTGCACTACGCAGTGGCTCATTAATTACTGCACGACAAGCATTGGATCAGGGGCGTGAAGTAATGGCAATTCCCGGTTCGATCCATTCACCGCTATCCAAAGGCTGCCACGCGCTCATTAAACAGGGTGCGAAACTCGTAGAAAACACGCAAGACATTTTAGATGAATTAAATCATCTTCCATTAATCAAAAACAAAAATAATGAAGAGAAAATCGCTATTGAAAACCCAACTGAAAATACGGCATTACTCAAATATCTAGGTTATGATGTCGTTGATATCGACACATTATGCGCCCGAAGTGGCTTGACGGCTGAGGTAGTATCAGCCATGCTATTGATACTTGAGCTTGACGGTCAGGTTAGCAGTTTACCCGGTGGGTGCTATCAGAGAATTCAATGACATTACACAATAATTAACTGACAATGCTAATTCCGTATTTATACTCATAACTTATTTAACGTAAATTATGTTCGACATACTTATCTATTTATTTGAAAATTATTTTGATTCCGGCAGTTACCCGGATTCAGCCACATTAACACGCAAACTTACCCTAGCTGGATTTGCCGATGAAGACATTACTGAAACGCTTGATTGGCTTTCAGAACTGGCAGAACACGATATTGGTAATTATTCAGCCAGCTTGGCCGAAAGCGATTCTTTTCGCTGTTATACAAACCATGAAATGGAAAAAATCGATGCTGAAGGCCGAGGATTTATTTGCTTCCTTGAACAAGCCGGTATTATTAACCCATTACAACGAGAATTATTGATCGATCGTGTTTTGACAATGGATGAGCATTCGTCCAGTCTCGAAAAAATCAAATTGATTGTGCTCACTGAATTATGGATTCAAAATCAACTTACTGATGATGCAGTTCTGGAAAAATTATTACTCGTCAGCGATTCTCATTACCGACACTAGAATTACGTCATTTTATTAGTATCGTGTAGTGATCATGTGGGATAACCACAAGAGTCAATAAACTTTATGAGCCTATCAGAAACTCCTGTAGCTTTATTACTACTCATTCAGCAATACATAACATGCATGAAAATACATTGTCAGTAATTGTTTTTTCACTAAAAATTCATGAATAAATCATTGATCATTGCTGAAAAACCATCTGTAGCAGCCGATATTGCTCGAGCGCTAGGTAATTTTACAAAACACACAGATTACTTCGAAAACGATCAATATGTTGTTTCGTCCGCTGTAGGTCACTTACTTGAACTGGCAATTCCAGAAGAGTGTGAAGTAAAACGTGGCAAGTGGAGTTTTGCAAATTTACCGGTTATTCCCCCTCATTTTGATCTAAATCCAATCGAAAAAACTTCAGCGCGCCTGAAACTCCTGAATAAGCTTATCAAGCGTAAAGATATTGACACTCTGATTAATGCCTGCGATGCGGGGCGTGAAGGTGAGTTGATTTTCTACTACATTGTACGCCATGTTAACACTAACAAGCCTATCAAGCGCCTTTGGTTACAATCGATGACTCCCGACGCAATCCGGGAGGGGTTTACCAAATTATTAAATAATTCCGAAGTACAATCACTTGCTGAAGCAGCTGTTAGTCGATCAGAATCCGATTGGCTCGTCGGTATTAATGGTACGCGTGCCATGACCGCTTTTAATTCTCAAGAAGGTGGATTTCATAAAACCACCGTAGGCCGTGTGCAAACACCCACATTAGCTATACTTGTGGAGCGTGAAGAAAAAATTAAAAAATTCCGTCCACAGGATTTCTGGGAAGTTCATGCAACATTTTCAACTACCACCGGCAATTATGTTGGCAAATGGTTTGATGAAAAATTCAGCAAAGATAAAATCAATCAGGAATTGAAACCTGAACGACTATGGGAACAAGAGAAAGCCGTAATTATTCAAGACAAATGTCAAGGAAAGCGCGGTCACGTTAGTGAAGAAAGCAAACCCAGTAAAGAAATTTGCCCGCCGCTATATGATTTAACCAGTCTACAACGAGACGCGAATAGTCGTTTTGGTTTCTCTGCCAAAGTTACACTCGGCTTAGCACAAGCTTTATATGAAAAGCATAAGGTACTAACTTATCCGCGCACAGATTCCCGTGCACTACCTGAAGATTATATTGCAACCGTAAAGGATACTTTGCAGAACTTAGAAAGCACAGATTATGGAAAGTTTGCCAAGCAGATTCTGACAGCCAACTGGGTGATTCCTAACAAACGTATTTTTAATAATGCTAAAATTTCAGATCACTTTGCAATTATTCCAACGTCTCTCAATCCAACAAAATTAAACGAAGCCGAAACGAAATTATATGATCTTGTCACCAAGCGTTTCTTGGCCATTTTTTTCCCTGCTGCTGAGTTTCTGATTACTACACGCATTACACGAGTAGAAAAGGAACCCTTCAAAACTGAAGGTAAAGTCATGACCAACTCTGGCTGGCGAGCGGTCTATGGAAAATCAGTTAAAACAGACGACGGAGAAAGCGACACAATGCTCGTTGCAATCACCCCTGGAGAATCTGTCACAACCGAAGAAGTCAATATTATCGCCAATCAGACTCGCCCACCCGCAAGATTTACTGAAGCCACTTTACTTTCTGCCATGGAAGGAGCGGGCAAACTTGTAGAAGATGAAGAACTACGAGCAGCCATGAGTGCAAAAGGCTTAGGCACACCTGCAACACGTGCGGCAATCATTGAAGGCCTCGTGTTTGAGAATTATC
The DNA here is from genome assembly GCA_024281995.1 of Nitrosomonas sp. Taxonomy (GTDB): domain Bacteria; phylum Pseudomonadota; class Gammaproteobacteria; order Burkholderiales; family Nitrosomonadaceae; genus Nitrosomonas. Next base: position 117,714 of record JAMWZW010000007.1, on the reverse strand, counting down.
TACAACGAGTTGGGCGGGAACTTCACCCGACTGCCAAAGCATTTTCATTGATCACATTATTGCGTGGACTCAAGATTCCCGAACTTATTTCACCTGAATTGACCGGCAATTGGGAATTCCAATTACGCCAAATAGAACAAGGTCGTTTAAAACGCACAGCTTTTATGGAAAAGATTGTCGAAATGACGCGCCATATTGTCGAACAAGCCAAGACCTCCCGTGGTGAAACTATAGCTGGCGATTTCTCTATACTGAAATCGCCCTGTCCAAAATGTGGTGGAACAGTGCACGAAACATACAAGAAATTTCAATGCCAGAAATGCGATTTTGCTCTTTGGAAAATTCTGGCTGGACGCCAATTTGAAGTTGAAGAAATGGAATCCTTAATTACACAGCATCAAGTAGGTCCGCTGCAAGGTTTTCGAAGTAAAATGGGATCGCCGTTTAATGCAATTATCAAACTCACTGACACTTTTGAGATGAAATTTGATTTTGGCAATGCCGATGAGCAAGAAGCAGTTGATTTCAGCGGTCAAACGTCCTTGGGCAAATGCCCCAAATGTAATCACGCAGTCTATGAGCACGGCTTGCATTACGTTTGTGAAAAATCCGTTGGCGCTAACCGTACTTGTAATTTTAAAACAGGAAAAATCATTCTTGAGCGTCCTATCGAACGTGAACAAGTTACTAAACTATTGGAAAGTGGAAAAACTGACTTGCTTACAAAATTCATTTCTAAAAAAGGCAGGCCTTTTTCAGCCTACCTAGTGAAAAATAACGATGGCAAGATAAGCTTTGAGTTCGAGCAAAAAACTCCCAAGAAAACAACTGAAGCAAATTCCAAAGTGCAGCAATCAAGAAAACAAACGACCCGTAAAACAGCTTCCTAAGATCATTGTTCATAGCATGTTATTAAACTGATATAAGATACTAGGGAGTAAAATATTTTAATACCTTACTCCTCACAATCTGAACATCAGGAATAAAAATTGATAATGTATTTTATTACTCCTCCTGAACCCATAATGATCATGATGAGACCGCCTACAATCGCAGCGCCTTCTAAAATAATAGAAATAAATGCGCGCGTTGTGTTTTCAAATTCCTCTTCACCCAATACATTTTTTCGTTTCTCTCTGCGACTCTTTACCCATAATTGCAGCCAGATAGCAACAGGAATAGTCAGTAAAGAAAACATCAAAGCAATTTCAGCATCTTCCATTCATCAACCTCTTTTAGTAGAAATAGTACACAGCAATTATGCATCGCCTCAACATGTTCAATAGCAATAAAAATACATACACTTGGCTATTAATCGATTGGTATAGATTACCTTAATCGAGATAATTTAATAAAGATTTTTACAAATTTAATCAATCAAGTTCAAGTAAATACAGAAAAAATATTGGAATCTCAATTGGTTAACAAAAAGTAAAATTTATATTTTTTCACTATCGTATAAGATATCATCTATCAATTTTTATATGGCAAACATCATGTCATGGCTTGATCTTCCATGTGCCAAGATTGCTCGTGGTATTGTACAATTACCCGGGTCAAAGAGCATCTCCAACCGCATTTTATTACTTGCCGCATTAGCCGAAGGTACAACCCATATCCACGATTTATTAGCTTCAGACGACACAACACACATGCTGAATGCCCTTGTTAAATTGGGCGTTTCAATCACCCAAACCAGCGAAAATGATTACGACGTTATCGGTAGTAAAGGTATATTCCCCGTTACCCAAGCCGAATTGTTTCTTGGTAATGCCGGCACTGCTTTCCGCCCGCTGACCGCAGTATTGGCGCTCATGCATGGCTATTATCAATTATCGGGCATACCACGGATGCATGAACGGCCGATCGCCGACTTGGTTGATGCATTACGGCAATTGGGAGCAGATATCAGGTATTTGGATAATCCCGGCTTTCCTCCCCTTGAAATCAACCCTATGAGTTTGTTAAATGACGAAACCTTATTAGTTACAGTAAAAGGTGACGTTTCCAGTCAGTTTCTGACCAGCTTGCTAATGGCATTACCGCTTAGTCAGAAAAAGTGCATTATTAATGTAATTGGTACTCTAGTTTCACAACCTTATATTGAATTGACACTCGCCCAAATTCAGCGTTTTGGTCTACAAATCGAACAGTCAAACTGGCAGCAATTCACCATTCCTGCGCCGCAAAGCTATCATAGTCCTGGTCATATTACCGTTGAAGGCGATGCGTCATCTGCCTCCTATTTTCTCGCAGCAGGCGCCATTGGGCACGGGCCTGTGCGTGTCCAAGGTGTCGGTCGTAATAGTGTACAAGGTGACGTGCGTTTTGCTGCAGCGCTTGAAATGATGGGGGCAAAAATATCCATGGGAGAAAACTGGATCGAGGCCAATGGTGCAGATGCTAACTACACCGGGAAATTTCTGCGTGGCATTGATCTAGACTGCAATCATATTCCGGATGCTGCAATGACACTTGCGGTAGCTGCATTATTTGCAAAAGGCATAACAATATTGCGCAACATTGCCAGTTGGCGCTTAAAGGAAACCGACCGTCTCACCGCCATGGCAAATGAATTGCGTAAATTAGGTGCAATTATTGAAGAAGGCACGGATTACCTCCGTATTACTCCGCCCAGTGACGGTCTAATTCCCCATGCAACCATTGATACCTATGATGATCACCGCATGGCAATGTGTTTTTCGCTCGTATCTCTAGGCGCGCCAGTACGCATCAATGATCCCGATTGTGTTAAAAAAACATTTCCCGATTATTTTGAAAAGTTTTCGCACATCGCTCATGTATAAAAAAATAAACTAACCCAGCTTCTGTTATTATTTCTGAGACCACTACATGCCTATCAATGAAATTCCTGTTATCACCATCGATGGACCATCGGCATCCGGTAAAGGCACTATCGCTCAGTTAGTCGCTAAAAAACTAGGATTCCATTATCTGGATAGCGGCGCACTTTACCGGTTAGTTGCACTAAAAACCATACATTCTCATATTGACATTCAAAATCATGACATACTTGCAGAGATCACTAAAAACCTCGATGTAAGATTCAGTGATGATGTCATTTATCTCGACGGCAAAGTTGTAACCGATGAAATCCGTACAGAAGAGTGCGGTATCTTGGCTTCACAATTAGCCACATACTCGCAAATTCGTGAAGCACTTAAAAAGCGACAACGTGAATTCTGCAGTCGACCTGGATTGGTTACAGATGGACGTGACATGGGGTCCGTTATTTTCCCTAATGCCGTTCTGAAAGTATTTCTTACCGCTAGCGCCGAAATTCGAGCGCAAAGGCGATATAAGCAGTTGATAGAGAAAGGAATGAATGCTAACATCGCCAACTTATTGCACGATATCGAAAAACGTGATGAACGCGATAGTAATCGCACTATTGCGCCTTTACAGCAAGGGGCAGATACGAGATTGCTTGATACAAGCTCACTCACGATATCTCAGGCACAAGATGCTATTCTCTCCTGGTATAATGAAATTTGTGCAAAAAACTCGTGTTTGACTAGAAAATAATATTACTTTCTCTACATGAATAAGAAAGTTTTTTCATAAGTTCAAATATTTATTAACTAACACAACCTGCTTGGCATAAACCAAGGCAAGGCATAATTCAGGTATTTTTATATAATGACTAAAGCTTCCACTGCAACTCCCAATCCCTCAGAAAGTTTCGCCGCTCTATTTGAAGAAAGCCTATCTCGTCAGGAAATGCGTGTTGGTGAAGTAATCACCGCTGAAGTTGTTCGTGTCGACTATAATATTGTTGTCGTTAATGCCGGACTCAAATCAGAAAGTTTTATTCCTGTTGAAGAATTTAAAAATGACCGTGGCGAAATTGAAGTCAAACCAGGTGATTTTATTAGCGTTGCCATTGAATCCCTAGAAGATGGTTATGGTGAGACACGCCTGTCACGCGATAAAGCCAAACGTCTAACTGCCTGGCATGATCTGGAAGAAGCAATGGAGAGTGGTAAAATTGTTACCGGCATGGTTAATGGCAAAGTAAAAGGCGGTTTAACTGCTATGATTAACGGCATTCGTGCATTTTTACCAGGCTCGTTGGTCGATATTCGTCCTGTTAAAGATACAACACCTTATGAAAATAAGGAAATGGATTTCAAGGTCATTAAGCTCGACCGCAAACGCAACAATGTTGTTGTTTCACGTCGCGCAGTATTAGAAGCAACACAAGGTGCTGATCGCGAAACTTTACTATCCAATTTACAAGAAGGTGCAACTGTTCAGGGCGTAGTTAAAAATATTACCGACTACGGTGCATTTGTTGATTTGGGTGGAATCGATGGCTTACTTCATATTACCGATCTGGCATGGCGTCGCGTAAAACATCCATCAGAAGTGGTTAATATCGGCGACGAAGTGACTGCCAAGGTGCTCAAATTTGACCAAGAAAAAAATCGTGTTTCCTTGGGCATGAAGCAATTAAGTGAAGATCCATGGGTGGGCTTGGCACGACGTTATCCAGCACGTACTCGTCTATTTGGTAAAGTCACCAATCTAACGGATTACGGTGCATTTATCGAAATTGAACAAGGCATTGAAGGTCTGGTGCATATTTCTGAAATGGATTGGACCAACAAGAATGTTTATCCTTCCAAAATTGTCCAGCTAGGCGATGAAGTTGAAGTAATGATTTTAGAAATTGACGAGGAACGCCGCCGTATATCACTAGGCATGAAACAATGTCAGCCCAATCCATGGGAAGAATTTGCCTCGAGCCATGAAAAAGGCGACAAAGTTAGTGGGCAAATTAAATCAATCACAGATTTCGGTGTATTTATCGGATTACCTGGAAACATTGACGGTCTGGTACATCTATCTGACCTATCTTGGAACCAACCAGGTGAAGAAGCCGTTCTCAACTATAAAAAAGGCGATGAAGTTGAAGCTTTAATCTTGTCTATTGATGTAGAACGTGAGCGTATTTCTCTTGGTATAAAGCAAATGGAAGGTGATCCATTCACCAGCTTTGTCGCGGAACACGATAAAAATAGCATTATCGAGGGCACCATCAAATCCATTGACGCTAAAGGCGCGGTAGTTGCTCTAACTAACGATATAGAAGGTTATTTACGGGCGTCCGAAGTCTCGCGTGATCGCGTTGAAGACATCCGCACGCACTTGAAAGAAGGCGATAAAGTAGAAACTATGATTATCAATATTGATCGCAAAAATCGTACCATTAATCTTTCAATCAAGGCAAAAGACAAGTCTGATGAAACTACTGCTATGCAAAAAATAAAAACGCCTGCCAATGCTGGCACAACCAGTCTCGGTGCTTTATTGAAAGCCAAGATGGACAGTAAAAATTCAGAGCAATAAGGAAAGTTCATGACAAAATCCGAATTAATTACTCGGCTGGCATCGCGTTTCCCGCAACTGGTCACGAAAGATGCTGAGCTCTCTGTCAAAACAATTATCGACGCAATGGCAAAAAGTTTATCGCAGGGTGAACGTATTGAAATTAGAGGGTTTGGTAGCTTTGATCTCAATTACCGGCCTCCTCGTATCGGTCGTAACCCGAAGTCCGGCGAGAAGGTCAAAGTACCTGAGAAATATGTGCCGCATTTTAAAGCGGGTAAAGAAATGCGAGAACGCGTTGACTACAAAAGTCAAAAATAATACATGTTTATTTAATATTTGATGCAGGTAATTAGATTTAAGATTAATGCGAGACTAATTACCTTATTCTAGACTCATAATTATTTAATAACTCGTACGGGCTAACTCACTATGGTAAATTTAATCGCGTGGCTTTTACGTATAGCGGTTTTTGTAATTCTGGCTGTTTTTGCCTCCAAAAACTCGCAACCCGTTATGTTGCAATACTATTTAGATAAGTCAATTGAACTACCACTCAGTGCTGCGTTACTGATATTCTTCGCATTAGGTATTCTCCTGACATTGTTATTTACAGGTCGAGGCAACTCTGACACTGAAAACTAGTACGATACAGCGATGCCTTCTCATCCATGAGTAAGCTTCGCATTATCGTTGCACTTGATTTTGGCAGTGCGGCAGAAGCACTAAAAGTTGTTGATCAACTTGACCCTCAATTATGCCGCCTTAAGATCGGCATGGAACTTTTTACAGCAACCGGACCGTCCTTGGTCGAGCATCTGATGTCAAAAGGCTTCGACGTATTCCTCGATCTGAAATTTCATGATATTCCCACGACAGTTGCTCGTGCTTGCAAAGCAGCAAGCAGTTTAGGTGTTTGGATGCTAAATGTACACGCACTGGGCGGCAAAAGAATGCTAGCGGCAGCACGTGATGCAATACCGCAAGGATCAACCAAACTCATTGCAGTTACTTTGCTGACCAGTATGGATCAGAATGATCTTGACGATATCGGACTACGAGGACGGTCAGACGAAATCGTTGAGCGCCTGGCACAATTGTCGCATGATTGTGCTCTTGATGGTGTGGTTTGCTCGGCATTGGAAGCGCCAAGTTTAAGACAAATGTTAGGAAGCAACTTTTGCTTGGTTACTCCAGGTATTCGCCTCGCTGGCAATCAATCTGATGACCAAAAAAGAATTACGACGCCTCGTCAGGCTATTCTCAATGGTTCAAGCTATTTAGTAATTGGAAGACCGATTACGCAAGCTGTTGATCCGCTTTTAGCTTGCCAGCAAATCAATGCGGAAATAGCAGGTTTATAAGTTTCGAATATTTAACTCACACCTCTCCCTATGCCGCTTCTTTGCTCATAAATAAAAAACCGCTCTTAGTTTCCCAAGAGCGGCTTTTTTAATTAAAACTAACTACATTTACTTATTTACTAACTTTTTAGAACACGAAGTCATTTGTATTAACATCGGCACCCGATACACCTACCAGCAAGATACGTCCACCGCCAAATGCATCATTTTCTATTAACAGTCCATCAGCAACATCAGTAAATGTCAGGTCGTCAATACCGCCTAACCCAAAAGATTGCAAATCAATACGATCATCGGTAACATCTCCACCGAATTCAACGCCACCATTGTTGCTATCAATTGCTACATCGCCAGTAAACTCGGTTGTAAATACAAATATATCACGAGCCCCCGCTGTTGCAAGCAATTCTGATGCTTCATCATTTGTTGCGTCATCATCAAAGTCGAATGTAGCTGATGCTGTTTCACCCAGATTTCCTAACGAGAAGGTTGTGCCGTAAGCCAAGTTATTAGCAACGATTTCAACACCACCCGTTTGACCTGTCAGATCAATGCTTTCAAGCTTTGTCGCATCATCCGCATCAGTAATATCGGTAAGTTCAACGTTACCTGCACCCGCAAAAGTGAGTGTCGTCACACCGTCAACTTCTATTGTTGTAATCTCAGTATTGTCTGTTTCAGCTGCAGTAGTGAAAGTAACTTCTTCGATATCAGTAACATCTACACCTGCTAAAACCACTGGATCGACTGCTTCCTCTGCATTGATCAGTACATTCAAAGCGTCAGTATCACCGGCTGAAGTCACTGTGATCACACCAGCTTGACTATCCTTGATTTCAAGTTCAGCTTCACCAACGTTTTGAAGTTCTACTGCAAATCCAATATCATCACCTAGTATTATGCTATTAAATCCAAAATCATCGTTATCAACAGTAATCGCTGCTCCCGCTGCACCCAACTCAAGATTCTCAAAATTGCTCACACTGTCTGCAGTCAATCCGGCAACATCATCGCCGTCGAGTAACGCTATCGTATCATCGCCTTCTTCACCACCATCAACGGTATCATCGGTGGTCAAAAAGGTAGAACCGAATGCAACTCTGTCGTCACCTTCACCCGCATTAATGGTGTCGTTTGCTGTACCTGCGGTAATATCATCGTTACCTGATCCACCTGTAACCGTCAAATCAATCACTGATGCTAACAAATCCAGAGTAACTCCTCCGCTATTATCTTCTGCATTGACTGTTTCAAGCGCCGTTACATCGACAGTCGCGTCTACAGAACCTGTGCCTGCAATTGTCAATCCTGTAATAGCAGTAAATGCCGATACATCAACAAAATTATCACCACTCGCATCAATACTCATTGTTTCGATACTTGCTGCATCAGTTGTCGATTGAACAACAGCACGTGTCGTGTCATCTTTACCTGCACCGACTGCTGCCAATGATAGATTATCATCATCAGCCGTTACATCATCAAAGGTGTCAATGTCTGTAGTAGATTGGGTATTTCTAATACCAAAAGTTGCTGCAATTGGTGCTGTATCGTATGTCAAGGTCCGACCTGTTGACGATGCATTATTCCAGATTTGCTCTACACCATCTGCATCTGCGAAATCAACAGCACCATCAGCCGTAACGTTACGAATATTGATCACTTCGACATTGAGAATACTCGGAGTAATTGCCGCAGACCCATCCAATGTCGCATTGAGGGTATCGGTACCAGCGCCGCCATTAATACTATCGACATCCTCCCAGCTTTGTACCAAAGTACCTGTACCGTCGTTTTCTAATCCACCGGTAAAGGTGTCGTCGCCTGCACCACCAGCCAACGAATCATCACCAAAGGTAAGATCAAAGGTTTGACCAGGATTTGGTCCTTGACCAACACTATTCAAATAATCAATAGCTTCAGCCTCGGTCACAGGGAAAGTTGATGAGACTCCGGCCAAAACTGACAACATGTCCTCGGCACTATCCGAAGGATTGTTTTCTGCATACAATGCTGCAACTTGTACTTTATTAGCCAACAAAGCAGCCGCATCAGCAAACGTATCTGCGAATTCTTCCGGCAGATCACTCAGAAAATTCACCGCTGTAAAAACAATTTCACCAAAACCTGTACCGGCTTCAATTTGACTTGCGAAATAAGACTCAGCGATAGAACCTGCACTTTCCGGATCATCTGGATCTGCCACCAAACCGAAATGGTCCATTAAAAGTTGAGTCTGCTGATCATCAGTCACTTTACCTGCCAGAATCGTGCCGGTAAATAATGAGTGAGCAGCCAGTAAATCAGCTAAATCCTCAATTGACGTGCCACTCTCAACTAAATCTGACAGTGCTGATAAAACATTACCGTCTGGTGATCCATTGAATAAGCCTACAACTACTTCCAAAATTTCATCGCGTTGTTCTGGTGATATAGCCATGGGAGCTCCCTTATATTGAATTGAATGATTAAAAATAACTACAAAAAGTAAATTACTTGCAAGTTTTTCACTTTGTTCCTATGTAACTTCTGCGCCACCTACATTCCTACTAGCAGAAAATACCACAAAAGCCAAGCTGAAATGCATTCTGCCCAAAACCAATAGGCTTTGCAAGTATCCAACCGAAGATTACTTCAAGATGTAGCTTATTTACAACATTCATTACATCTATCAGTATCCTATAAGTAAAAACCGTATTTCTAACAATGTATGGCTTATCTATATACAAACTCGTTACATCAGAAAGCAATATCAATACGCTTCACTTTTATTATTTTCCACTAAAATCTGCGATAATACTTTAACATGTTTTATAAATTCACTTCATTTCTTGGTTCACTTTCTTTTTTTGTATCTGGCTAACATTTCCATTTTTGATATCTTGCGCAGTTTAAAAAGGCACTTTCCATTGATCTTGCAATTGATCAAGCGGGAAATAGTTGGGCGATATCGAGGATCATTCCTTGGATTATTGTGGTCTTTCATCAACCCCATTTTAATGCTAGCTATTTATACCTTTATCTTCGGTGTAGTTTTTAAAATACGGTTGGATCAAGAAACCAGTGCTTACTATGATGACAAATTTGCTTTTGCCTTATTATTATTCGCAGGTTTGATCATATTTAACTTATTTTCCGAATGCATCTCACGCGCACCAACGCTTATTTTGACGAACGTTAACTACGTTAAAAAAATTATTTTCCCATTAGAAATTCTGCCCTTGGTTACATTAGGTTCTGCATTATTTCATGCAGGCATCAGTTTTTTAGTATTACTCGCCTTTTTATTGATCATTGATCATTCGGTTTATTGGACACTGATATTTTTACCAATTATCGTTTTTCCATTATTACTGCTTATTATGGGTTTATCATGGTTATTAGCCTCAATCGGAGTTTTTGTCCGTGATATCGGGCAATTTATAGGCTTAATCCTAACTATATTACTTTTTATGAGCCCTATTTTTTATCCGGCATCAGCACTCCCTGAGTCTGTCCGTGATTATTTATTTCTCAATCCCTTAACCTTTATCATTGAACAAACACGAGGAGTGGTTTTATTTGGTCATTTACCCGATTGGATCGGCCTCATTATTTATTACACGATCGCTCTGCTCAGTGCCTGGGGAGGCTTAGCTTGGTTCGAAAGAACCCGCAAAGGATTCGCCGATGTCCTTTAATGCTTTCAGTTCTGATATCGCAATTAAGGCCACGGGATTATCCAAGTGCTATCAACTCTATCAACATCCCAAAGATCGCTTAAAGCAATTCTTATGGCCTCACTACTGGTGGGGAGCACGTCAATTTTATCGTGAATTATGGGCACTGCGGGATATTGACTTAATCGTTAACCACGGGGAAGTTGTCGGCGTTGTCGGTCAGAACGGTTCTGGGAAATCAACATTATTACAATTAATCTGCGGCACGTTGACACCCTCTCGTGGCGAGGTGCAAATAAATGGCCGTATAGCAGCTTTGTTGGAACTCGGTGCAGGGTTTAATCCTGAATTTACTGGACGTGAGAATGTTTTAATGAGTGCCGCAATCATGGGGTTAAGTTCATCCGAAATTGCTCATCACATTGAAGATATTATTGAATTCTCAGGTGTACGGGACTTTATTGATCAACCTGTCAAAACGTACTCGAGTGGCATGTATGTACGTCTGGCATTTTCAGTTGCGATTCATGTAAACCCGGATATTTTGATCATTGACGAAGCTTTGTCTGTCGGTGATGGTGCATTTGCTCGAAAATCTTTTACTCGCATTATGCAAATGCGCGATGCTGGAAAAACCATTTTATTTTGCTCACACTCATTGTTTCAAATTGAATCACTTTGCTCGCGTGCTATATGGATTGATCAAGGCAAAATTGTCATGAATGGAGAATCAGCCCGGGTAGTATCGGCTTATCAGGCATTCTTGGATAAAAAGACCAACTCAGCGCTCGATATGTCATTTAATCCTATCAATTCACCTGTAACGGATAGAAAACATCCTTTGGATAATGCACATTTGGACAAAGTAAAATTATACATAGATGGCGTCGACACTCAGTACGCTGCACTCACTAGCGGTGAATCTAATTTAATGGTTATGATTTCTTTTGCTTCCGATCCGTCCATACCTTGCCCCAATGTAGCTATTACCTTACAAACCAAGGATGGCCGAACCATTACCAGTACCGCAACATGGGAAGATCAATTTTTGATACAGCGAACATCTTCAGGGCATGGTCAAGTTTGCCTTAAATTCAACAAAATACCTCTTCTTAAGGGTGAGTATCTGATAAATACCTATCTACTTTGCGAACGAGGTTTGCATCTCTACGATTCAGCGGAAGGTATAGCCACTCTAGAAGTTAAACAAGCGAGTCGTTTACAAGGCTATTTTTCCATTCCCCATCAGTGGGAAAATAATATTATTGTTTCCGATTATGACTCAATTAATTAATCCTAATTTAACCCCTCCCACCCAGCATTTTCGACAAACCAGTCATGTTGTCGCAACCGCAATACCGTCGACACCCCCTTTCAAAGACCTGGCTTTTCCATTAAATGTTTATGCGCACGCTCTGTTATTAGAGGAAGGCAAGGCTGCCTATTTGCATTATGGATTGTTTCAGCATGACAAGGCCAGCTTACAGACAGCGCAGCAATTCTCGACAGATTTGCTAATATCAAAACTACCGCCACCGCCTAGCAGCATTTTAGAAGTTGGTGTTGGTCTTGGAACCACTTTCTCTGTCTTGGTTGAACGTGGTTATAAAGTTCACGGCATTACTCCTGATGCCCAACAAATTGCTTTTGTTCGCCATCTCTTTGGTTCAGATATCCCCGTCAGTTGTAGCGGTTTAGAAGATTTTGTGGCACCCCCGGAAAGTTTCGATGTAATGCTATTTCAAGAATCTGCACAGTATATCGAACCACTCATCATTTTTAATCAAGCACTGAGTTTGCTCAGATTAACCGGTGATTTGTTGATCATCGACGAATTCGCGCTGCAATACGATAAGGATGAAGCAGGAGGATTGCACTTACTTGGGGATTTTGTCGCCCAAGCTAAAAGATTTGGGTTTGAATTAATTGAGCACATGGATTTATCGACTAAAGCAGCACCGACACTCGATCATCTACGACAGATGATCTCTTCTCACCGACAAAATCTGCTGAGAGATCTCACACTAACCGACCTACAGCTCTCTCAACTCGATGATTCGCTTAAAATCTATCACAAACGATATGCCAGCGGCCATTATGGCTATGCTTTGCTACATTTCAGAAAAAAAACAATACCTAAGTGGCGGTTGCAAATCCTGGAAAAAAAACACATAGGAGAAATGTTTAATTTATTCAAAAAAACTTTTCATCACAGCATGACTGCGGTTATGTGGCAATGGAAATATGAATCAAATTTAAGTCGAGAATTAGGCATCTGGCGAGAAAACAAATTAATTGCCCATTATGGAGGAGTTAGTCGAAATATCCTGCTTTTTGGTCAACCTCAAATTGCTGTGCAAATTGGAGATGTTATGGTGGACACCAACGAGCGAGGCGTACTCACTCGTAAAGGACCCTTTTTTCTAATGGCGGCAACTTTTTTAGAACGCTATATTGGGTACGGCAAGCCTTATTTAGTCGGCTTTGGATTCCCTAATGAACGCGCGATGAAGGTTGCTGAGCGGTATGGATTGTACGCAGAAGTGGGACGCATGGTGGAATTCTCATGGCACCCGCGGACACGCTTTCCACTGTGGAAAACTCGCTTGCAACTGATCGACCATACACAAAATCATTTAGGTGAAATTGCTGTGACGGAATGCTGGTACCGTATGACCGCAGACATGCAAGCAGCAATCATCGGAATACGTGATTGGCAGTATCTCCAGCACCGCTACCTTAATCATCCCAATCAGCAGTATCACATCATCCTGGTAAAAAACCGCTTTGGCGGACGTGCGCGCGGCATCATGGTTTTACGCTATGACCCAGAAGGCTGTGAAATCGTTGACCTGATTACCACCCTTGAGGAAATTCCATTACTAATTACCCATGCGAGACGATTGGCTCGCCTTCATGGCGTCACACGTGTGTTTTGCCGCATTACTGAAAATTTTGCCAACCATTTTGCAATGACGGGCGGAACTCAACAGACAGTCGACATTAGAATACCCGCCAATGCTTGGAGTAATGGACCATCACCTGACGAATTAAAAAATCATTGGTGGCTAATGAGCGGGGATATGGATTTTCGATAAATTATTTCCTAAGCAACTAAACACCCTACTATTGCTAATCCTGATAGAGATTTGTAGGTAATACGCGTTAAAATACAAGCTATTTATTACTTGAGCAAATTTTAACTAAAAGCTAGGATTCTTTTGGAACATAAACTCGTACCTTATCAAGCAATCCAATACATTCCTTGCTCACATGCACTTGTATTTGCACCTCATCCCGATGATGAAGTATTCGGTTGCGGTGGAGCCATTATGCGCCATATTGAAAAAGGAATCCCCGTCAGTGTCATCGTAGTTTCTGATGGCGCATATGGCGTCAATGAAGAGAAAATTCCTGACTACATTGCGCAGCGCCAAAATGAATGTATTGCTGCAGCCCAAATCCTCGGTTATGGCATACCCATTTTTTGGCATTATCACGACCGACAAATTTATTATGGCGAAAAGCTGATTGAGGAAATCTTAGCTACTATTCGAAAAACCGCCGCTGATTTGGTTTACGCACCATCGGTATTTGAAATGCACCCCGATCACCGGATGCTTGGAATGGCAGTACTAGAAGCCGTTCGTAGAGTCGGTAAAACACTAAGCATAGCGTTATATGAGATTGGCATCCCGTTACGCCCCAATCGACTACTCGATATCAGCGATCTGATGACACGTAAAGTAGCTGCAATGGAATGCTTTGTCTCGCAAAATGCATTACAGCGCTATGATCAGCACATTGCGGCGCTTAATCGTTATCGTACCTATACCTTGCCTGCCAGCGTAACCGCCGCAGAAGCCTATATTTTGCTCTCTGCTGAGGAATTATCAATTGATTCGCTCAATCTTTATCAGTCGGAACATACCCGCCAAAGAGCTCTGGGGATGGCTCTCGACAGCAGTAATGACATACCACTGGTTAGCGTCATTATCCGCAGCATTGATCGTCTCACCCTATCTGATGCACTGGATTCTATTGCTCTACAAACTTATACAAATATTGAGGTCATTATCGTTAATGCCAAAGGTATTAACCATCGCAAAATTGACAATTGGTGCGGACGTTTTCCACTGCGCATGGTTGGAACCGATGAACAATTCGGCCGCAGCCGGGCAGCAAACATCGGTTTGCAGGAAGCAAAAGGCAGCTACCTGATTTTCCTCGATGATGATGACTGGTTTGAAGCTGATCATATCGAAAGATTGGTACAAGCCATCATCAATCATCCTGACATAAAAGTTGTTTATAGTGGTACAAAATGCGTCGATGAACACAATCATCCTTTACCGACTCAATTTATAACCCCATTCAATTCGATTCAACTCATCGCGGGGAATTACATTCCGATTCATTCTGCCTTGTTTTCCAGAGAATTGCTCGATCTGGGTTGCGCTGTAGACGAATCACTTGATCTTTTCGAAGACTGGGATTTTTGGCTGCAAGCATCAACATTCACAGATTTTCTTTTCATTGACAAGTTAAGTGCAGCTTACCGCATTACCCGACAATCTGGTTTTGGTGTCAATGCGGATGCACGAAAAGCCGAAAAGGCTAGTTTGATAATTTTTGACAAATGGCTTCCTCGTTTACAAAAAGATCAACTCCTCCAGTTAATGTCAACTGTCCGTCAGAACCGAATGAATGAGCAACAAATCAAGGAACAACAACAACACATAGGAAACCAAGAGCAATACATAAGAAATCTAGAAGAACAATCTCATAACCACGAACAGCTATTAAAAAATCAAGATGAGCAATTAAAAAATCTAGGAATACACATAAAAAATCAACAACAACAATTGAAAGATCAACAACTGCACATTGATCATCAGACCAAGCAGCTATCCGATCATGAAAAAACGCTGCACGAAATCTTGCTCTCAACCAGTTGGCAAATCACCGCTCCATTCCGCTGGTTAAGCACAAAGAGAAAGCAATTCTGGTCACTATGGCACAAAATTCAATACACCTTCAAATACCACAGCAACCTGAAGGGATTGGCCAAAAGAATCTACAGTATTTTGCAGCAAGAAGGTGTAAAACCATTAGTCAACAAAATCATCCAGTTTTTTAATTATCAAAAATGGATTCGTCACTACGATACTATGAGCGACAAATTGCGCACAACAATGCGGATACATATACAAAGCTTTGCGTATCAACCAATGATTTCAATAGTAATGCCTACTTACAACTCAAATCCAGAATGGTTAATCCAATCGATCGAATCGGTACGCAAACAAATCTATCCACACTGGGAACTTTGCATTGCTGACGATGCTTCGACTGACAATACCACTCGCCCCATTCTGGAACGTTATAAGAAGCAAGATACCCGTATTAAAGTAGTATACCGCGAGAAAAATGGCCATATATCAGCAGCTTCCAATAGTGCAGTGGAAATTGCGTGTGGAGAATGGATCGCGCTATTGGATCACGACGATCTTTTGAGCGAGCATGCTTTATTTTGGGTAGTGGATGCTTTACAGAAAAAAAGTAATGTGGAATTGATTTACTCGGATGAAGATAAGATAGATGCTAAAGGAAATAGACTTTCTCCTTACTTTAAATGTGACTGGAATAAAGCACTGTTTTACTCACAAAACCTTATCTCTCATCTCGGCGTGTATCGTACCAGCCTGGTAAAGAAAGCCGGTGGCTTCAGAGTAGGTTTTGAAGGTTCACAAGACTATGATCTCGCTTTGCGCTGCACGGAATTAATTTCTCCAGATCAGATCTGGCATATCCCACGAATACTCTATCATTGGAGAATACATGAAAGCAGCACAGCACTTTCTTCAAATTTAAAACCGTACGCTGCGCTGGCGGGAGAGAAAGCTCTCAATGAACATTTTAGCCGTAAAAAAATCGATGCGCATGCAGTGTCCACTACGTTTGGTTATCGCGTCCATTACTCCTTACCCGAATCACCACCGAGAGTTAGCCTGATCATTCCTACCAGAAATGGGTTACAACTCATTCGGCAATGCATCACCAGCATTATTGAAAAGACTACTTACCAAAATTATGAAATACTAATCATCGATAATGACTCGAATGATCCAGCTACGTTGCAATATTTGCAGCAATTGACGTCTGAAACAAAAGTACGGGTCATCAGAGATGACCGCCCCTTCAATTTTTCTGCTTTAAATAATCATGCGGTGCATTCAGCATCAGGAGAAGTGATTGGGCTACTTAATAATGACCTTGAGGTCATTACTCCAGACTGGTTGTCCGAAATGGTAGCAATTACAATGCAACCTGATGTGGGCGCTGTTGGTGCAAAACTTCTTTATCCTGATAACACACTGCAACATGCAGGTATTGTTTTGGGGTTAGGCGCAGGTCATGTGGCTGGTCATGCGCATTATCACTTTCCCAAGTTTCGTCATGGCTACTTCGGCCGTACGCATCTTATTAGCTCCTTCTCTGCCGTTAGCGCTGCCTGCCTGGTAATAAAAAAATCCCTCTATGAGCAAGTGGGCGGTTTGGATGAAATGAATTTACCGATAGCATTCAACGATGTCGATTTTTGTCTTCGCGTGCAAGAAGCGGGCTACCACAATATTTGGACGCCGTACGCCGAACTTTATCACCATGAATCCGCAAGCCGCGGTTATGAAGATACACCGGAAAAGCAAGCTCGCTTTGCAAAAGAAACACAGTATATGAAATTGCGCTGGGGAGATTTGTTATTTAATGACCCCGCCTACAACCCCAATCTAACATTAGAGCAAGAGGATTTTTCGTTAGCCACTCCCCCAAGAGTAGAAACTCTTAGTGGCTAAATATACAATTTAAAATCTGTACACATGGATATCGTTTTACTTAGGCTAGACCGCAATAAAATGCAAAAAGTCTAAATAAGTTACGGTTAACCGATATTTAATTTAATTGCGGATCGTAAACTTTGGATAAAATTTATGCTGATGTTATACCTATCATTGTTACTTACAACCCTGACAGAGAAACACTTTTAGCAAGTCTTAGCCAATTACTGCCACAAGTCAAAACTCTCGTCATAATTGATAATGCCTCTAATACTGACATTGCCGCTATTGTTCGCAGCTTAAAAGCAGAAGAATATAATAAAATCAAGTTGATAGCATTGGAACGTAATTTTGGTGTCGGCAAAGCTTATAATGCCGGGATTTCAATTGCTCGTAGCCTAAACGCGGCTTTTGTTCTTCTGTTGGACCATGACAGCATTCCTGAATCCGATATGTTGGAAAAGCTCTATGGCGTCTTTGGGTATCTTGAGGGCCAGGGAAAAGCAGTATGCGTTGTTGGGCCCCGCTATCGTGATCTTGCAACTGCGCAATTATCACAGTTTGTTCGGATTAATCAGTTTAGGATGACACGATTAGTTTGTGACGATATCACCCATTATGTGCAAACCGATTTTTTAATATCATCAGGATCGTTAATCTCCATAAAATCACTTGATCAGATTGGTGATATGGATGAAGATCTGTTTATTGATCACATTGATACTGAGTGGTGCTTTCGTGCCAAATCCAAAGGATTTGAAATGTATGGCATTTGTCATGCCTTCATGCAGCATGCCTTAGGAGACAGGCAAATACGCATCTGGTGGGGACGTTGGCGTTCCATTCCGTTTCATCAACCATTCCGTTATTACTACATGTTCAGAAATAGTGTTTTACTATGGCAGCGACCTTATATGCCGGTGGCATGGAAGCGAGCCGATAAGTTACGCACCCTCTGCTTTATATTTTTTTTCACTATTTTTTCACCTAACCGTCTAGCCAATTTACGTATGATGCTAAAAGGCTTAAAAGATGGATTGCATAAGCAGATGGGAAAACTATAAACTTATTTTAATGAACTCTGAAATGGCGTATCTACAACCTGTGTCTGTATTGGTCGTAAATCACAATGCAGGTTTATTGTTGATTCAATGTGTTCGTGCAGCCCTGCAACAAGCACAAAGCGTCATAGTAATTGACAATGCATCGACAGACTTCAGTATAGAAGAGCTAAGGCATTGTTTTCCTGAAGAGACTCGCTTACAAATAATTACCAATAAAAAAAATTCCGGCTTCGCGGCTGGCTGCAATATAGGCATTGCGGCATCAACACACGCATATACCCTTTTCCTGAATCCCGATTGCATCTTGGGTGAGGGTTCAATACAGCGCATGATGGAAACGATTGAATCAGACCCATACATCGGCATGGTCGGTGGTTATCTGGTCAATCCTGATGGTTCCGAACAAGGTGGTGGGCGACGCGCCATTCCAACACCCTGGCGAGCTTTTGTACGTGCTTTTAGCTTATATCATTTAGAGAAATACGCACCACGACTGTTTTTTGATTTCCATCTGGACAAGCAACCGTTACCCCAAATACCTACCGAAGTCGAAGCCATATCGGGAGCCCTCATGCTGGTACGTCGCAAAGCCATTGATGATGTAGGTTTGTGGGATGAAGGTTATTTTCTACACTGCGAAGATCTCGATTGGTGTATGCGTTTTAAGCAGAAAAATTGGAAAATTCTTTTTGTACCGGATGCCTCGGTCACCCATTTTCAAGGAACCTGCAGTCACTCGCGACCTTTTTTTGTCGCATGGCACAAACACAAGGGTATGCTGCGTTTTTATCGCAAATTTTTCCACCAGCAATATCCAGGGGCATTAATGGTATTGGTTGCCTCAGGTGTATGGCTTCGTTTCGCTGCCACAGTCATGGTTTATATTCTCCGCAAAGTTACCAGATGATAAAGTTTAGGCATGGATGAGCAACAGATAGGAGTATTGGGTGCAACCAGTTTAGTAGGTGAGTGCATACTAAAAAAATTACTAAAAGATCAAAAGCATATTATCGCTTTCTCTCGTCACTCGATAACACAAACTCATTCACAAATCACATGGCAGCAGCTGATTACAACTCCAACAGCAAAAATAAATGCAGTGAAAAACAATATCCCTTTATGGATATGCGCTGCTCCAATTTGGATATTACACGAGCATTTTGATCTTTTATTGGCTTATGGCATTCGACGAATTGTTGTATTATCTTCTACTAGCCGATTCACCAAGAATAATTCATTCGAACCCCATGAGCGAAAGATTGCACTTCAATTGATTAAAGGCGAGGAACTTGTGCAAACATGGGCAGCTAGTCACAAAATAGAATGGATTATTTTGCGCCCCACCCTGATATATGGGTATGGACGTGATATAAATATTACAGAAATTGCACAATTTATTCGTCGATTTGGGTTCTTCCCGATTTTCGGATCAGCGCAGGGATTACGGCAGCCCATTCATGCTGAAGATGTTGCTTCAGCATGTTGTTATGCATTAAATGCTGCAAACTTGACAAATCGCTCTTATAACTTAACAGGTGGGGAGACACTAGCGTATTGTGAAATGGTTAAACGCATATTTTTAGTGCTGGATCGCTCACCTCGTCTATTGACTATACCAATGTGGCTTTTTCGCATCGCAATAAAATGCCTGAAGCGATTACCACGTTATCGTCATTGGACTACAGCAATGGCAGAAAGAATGAATCAAAATTTGATATTTGATAATTCAGCGGCAAGACAGGATTTAGGTTTGTCTCCGCGACCGTTTAAGTTAACAGTTGAAGATGTATCGAGTCGAAATCAATAAACGAAAATTATAAACCCCAATTCAACATACTGTAATTACTGACTATTTATTCTCTTTCCGATCTACAATTTTTCTATCATTTCATAGATGAAATTCAAATTTAAAACTCCACAAAATGAAGTTGCGCAAGTATTAGCCAGTTTTAAACGTACTTTCCGCAATGTTGGTGTTTTCAGCGCAGTCATTAACATGCTGATGTTGATGCCTGCCATCTATATGTTGCAGCTCTACGATAGTGTGCTTACCAGTCGCAATGAAATGACATTGTTAATGCTGACATTGATCATGCTGGGTGCTTACATTTTTATGGGTGCATTGGAATATGTACGTAGCTTCGTGCTCATCCGCGTTGGTGCTCAACTTGATATGAAACTGAATAAACGTGTCTATACTGCCGCTTTCGAGCAAAGTTTAAAGCAAGGTGATGGTAATGCTGGGCAAGCTCTAAAAGATCTCACTAATCTGCGGCAATTTTTGACAGGCAATGCGCTTTTCGCTTTTTTCGATGCACCGTGGTTTCCGATTTTTTTAATCGTGATTTTCATGTTTCACCCCATTTTAGGAGTATTTGCCTTATGCGGCACCTCGATCTTAATTACACTGGCGTATATTAATGAAAAAGTGTCGCATAAACCCCTGGCTGACGCCAATACAATGGCTATTGCATCTACCAACATTGCATCCAATAATCTACGTAATGCCGAAGTTATTGAAGCAATGGGTATGTTGCCCAACATACAATCCCGCTGGTATAAATTACATAGTCGCTTTTTGAATTTACAAGCAGAAGCGAGTGAAAAATCAGGTATTGTCACTGCGCTATCTAAATCATTTACAGTCGCATTGCAATCTCTGATGCTGGGGTTAGGCGCCTTACTGGTGTTGGAAAACAGCATTACGCCGGGAATGATGATAGCCGGTTCAATTTTATTGGGTAGAGCCATCGCACCTGTTCAGTTGCTGATCAGCGTGTGGAAACAAATAGGCAGCACGCGAAGCGCCTATGAGCGCTTAACCAAACTACTCGAGCAAAATCCTGCTCGCGAAGCAGGCATGGCATTACCCAAACCTAAAGGCACAATAAATGTTGAAAATGTCACCGCCATACCGCCTGGTGGAAAAGTTCCGGTAATCAAAGGATTAAATTTTTCGCTAGCAGCTGGTGAGGTACTCGGTATTATCGGTCCCAGTGGCTCAGGAAAATCCACGCTTGCACGCTTGCTAGTCGGTGTATGGCCAGCGACGGCTGGAAAAATAAGACTAGATGGCGCTGATGTTTATCTTTGGAACAAAGATGAGCTGGGACCTCATATTGGCTATTTACCGCAAGATATCGAATTATTTGCAGGTACTGTTTCGGAAAATATCGCCCGGTTTGGAGAAATCGACGCGGAAAAAGTGATTCTGGCCGCTAAACGTGCAGGCGTGCATGAAATGATTTTGAACATGCCGGAAGGCTACGACACACCGCTCGGTGATGGCGGCGCAGGCTTGTCAGGTGGACAAAAACAGCGTCTTGGCTTAGCGCGTACTATGTATGATGATCCATCATTAATTGTTCTCGACGAACCCAATTCAAATCTGGACGATGTCGGTGAACAGGCATTATTGGCTGCATTGATTGATCTAAAAAAACGCGGGAAAACTATTGTCCTCATTACACATCGCACTAGTATTATTAGTGTAACCACTAAATTGTTATTATTGCAGGACGGCATGGCAAAAATGTTTGGCCCGACCAGTCAAATTATCGAAAGGCTTACTAAACAGCAACAGCAAGCACAGAAAGCTTTGCAGTCACAACAAGAGGCTAATAAGCAAGCCGCTCAAGATCAAGCAACCCAAACTACCAACACAGCAGATTCAGAAACTAAATTGTGATATTACGAATTAAGAGTACTGACTCGTAAACAGGAAGAATAATGAAGCTTGTCGCAAAAGATAAAGAAATAGTCATTGATAGTATTGCAATCGACAATTCCAGCCAAGTAGAAACAGACGAGACTGCACACACCCGTTTAGGTTGGTGGATTGTGTTAGTTGGTTTTGGGGGATTTATCCTGTGGGCATCTTTTGCCCCTCTTGACAAAGGCGTTCCGATCACAGGTACAGTAGCAGTAGCTAGCCACTTACAAGCGGTTCAGCATCAAACCGGCGGTATTATAGATAGCATTTTGGTTAAAGAAGGCGATCAAGTCGAATTGGGGCAAATACTGGTACGTATGAATGATGTCCAAATCAAAGCTCAGGCAGAGATAACGCGAAGCCAGCTCTTTGCAGCACGTGCTATCGAGGCACGTTTACTAGCAGAACGCGACGGTAAGGATACCATTGCCTTTCCTGAAGATTTATTATCACAGCAAAGTGATCCGCGTATCGCCAATAATATTATTATACAAAATCAATTATTCACCTCCAGAAGATCTGCACTACGCCATGAAATTGCCGCCCTAGACGAAATTACTGCCGGTTTAAAAATGCAGATACGTGGACTTGAAGCATCTAAGGTCAGTAAAAATCAACAGCTAAAATTTCTTGAAGAACAACTTGTCAATCTACGCGATCTGTCAAAAGACGGCTTTGTCCCTCGTAATCGTGTGCTTGATGTCGAACGTACGTACACCCAACTCTTAGGAGAAATTTCTGCCGATACTGGTAATATCGGTCGCATTCAACGTCAAATCGCGGAATCGGAACAACGCCGCATTCACCGCCTTGAAGAGAATCAAAAAGAAGTACGGCAAAAGCTATCTGATGTGCAACGCGAAATCGAGGCCTTGAGCAGTCGCTTGTATGGACAAGATTTCGAACTGGCTAATATTGAAGTTAAAGCACCTGTTGCCGGCACCGTAGTGGGGATGAATGTATTTACTGTCGGGGGTATCATAGGACCGGGATTCAAGTTGATGGACATCGTTCCACGTGACGATATGCTAATTATCACGGGACAAGTACCTGTACACTTGATAGATCGTGTACATATCGATCTTCAAGTTGATTTGATCTTTTCTGCGCTTAATCAAAAGAAAACACCTAATATTCCCGGTATTGTTACCCAAGTATCTGCAGATCGCCTAACTGATGAACGCACTGGATTTCCTTATTACACTATCAAAGCAAAAGTGACACCGGAAGGTATGAAAAAATTATTTGATCAGCAAATTAGGGCGGGCATGCCGGTAGAAGTATTTATTAAGACAGGCGAACGATCATTAATGAGTTATTTATTCAAACCAATACTGGATCGCGTCCATTCGTCCATGAGCGAAGAATAACCGTTATGTCATTGATGCATAAAGCGCTTACTGTTTTAAGCTGTATTATTCTGTCTGGCCCAATTAACCATATATGCGCAATGAGTTTGCTTGATGCATACGAAGCTGCATTGCAGCATGATCCTAGCTATCGCTCTGCTTTTCATGAAAATGAAGCTGGACAACAAGCAGAAAAAATCGGGCTCGCAAGCTTGCTCCCGAATTTGTCGATTACCCATTCGCAAAGCACTAGCTCGGGAACAATCACTCAAGTTAATCAACTCGGAATATCCAATACTGGCCCCCTTAATTTTGACAGCCAGGTAAGCACCTTAACGCTACGCCAGCCTTTGATCAATATGGAAGCAATTGCAGGCTACCGCAAAGGAAAAGCAGAAGCAGATTCCAGTCGCGCCAAGTTTACCGGGCGCGGCCAGCAACTCGTTGTACGCTTGGTGGAAGCTTATGTCGAAGCATTGCTCGCGCAAGATCATGTCAGGTTATCAGAAACGCAGCTCAACTCACTTGAAGAGCTAAAACGGATCAATGAGCGTATGCTACAAAAAGGCGAGGGAACCACTACAGATGTTCTTGAAACACAATCGAAACATGCTATCGCACAAGCACGCGTGATCGAAGCAAAAGATGCTTTGCAAGTTGCTCAACTCAAACTTGAAGCAATTATCGGACAAAAAATAAACCAGCTGGACCGCCTGGCTGATACATTCAGCTCTCGCTCCATTCATTTGCAGGATTATGACAACTGGCAAGCTTTAGCACTGGATCGCAACGCCGAATTGGTCACGCAACGCCATACAGTAGCATCCGGAAAGGAAGAAATCAGAAAAAGCCATGCCGGACATGCTCCGCGCGTCGATCTCGTTGGTAGTTTGACGCGCAATAAAGCTGGGTCATTTATTACTCAAGATCGTGATGTCAGCCTGGGCACCATTGGCATCGAAGTCAATTTTCCGTTATATACGGGGGGGCGTGTCAATGCGATCACAGCACAGGCAAAAGCTAATCATGCCCGTGCAGAAGCCGACCTGGATGCCATTACCGATAAAGTGATTGTCGAATTGCGTAAGCAATACAATTTACTCTTAAGTGGTGTAAAAAAAATTGAGTCACTCGAACTGGCTGTCAAATCAGCTGAATTGCTGATAGCAGCAACAGAAAAAAGTATCCGGGGTGGCATAAGAATCAATCTTAATCTCCTGGATGCACAACAACAATTACATACAGCTCGCCGTGACCTAGCGCAAGCTAGGTACGACTATCTGCTCGCTTATCTGCGCTTGCAATTGGCGGCTGGTACGCTGGTACTAGACGACCTAAGAAACGTTGCTAGTTACTTTATACCCCTGCAGCAACACAAGTAGAAGTAATATGATTGCTCGGATGCTTATCCAACAAATTGTCTTATTGATTATTAGCTGTAGTATAGTAATAAGAGTATTAGTGAATAGTGGCTGCTGCTAACTCAAGCAGGTGAAACTCATAAGTGATAAGTCCGCTATAACCAAAGAGAATAGCATATTTAATATGCCTAACGCGTATTGTTTTCACCAATCGAACATGATGGTGGATGACAAGTAAGGTAATCGCCAATGCTGTTAGCGCTAGCTTAAAAACGACAAATTTTTGTATACTATCTTCAATTAGTAGTGCCATTAGCCAGTTCAGTTCTTCGCCACCGTTTGCCAGAATATTAAGTGTAAGAAACGCATCGAATGCACTTAATAACAAAATTGAAATTGCGCAGAGCACTAGATAAAACGAATAATAATCAACATATGCGGTTTTCCCGCGATCACCCATTCTTCGCTCACCCATTCTCTTTCCACTTTTAATTCCCACATGAAAAACGCAAAAAAATGGCATACTTTGCCGGCGATCCTCATAGCGATTGTTAGAAACTCTAGTTGCAATTGCCATATTCCACATCCTTATATGCTATTGAAATTCATATTACACATACCCTAAATCTCTTCATACTTAATAACAGTAATCTTGGCATATTTAAGATTATTATCCTTTATGAATAGGATGTTACATACTAAACATCTCGATCACCAAAATAACTAATTATTATTAAACAATAATTCAGATAAATTTATTTAAATTACAAGACTTCTTCATAACTATATTTTTGAAGTTATTCAACTGATGTGTGATTCATAAAATCAATAGCTTAAAAATTACAAATTAACCAAAAAGCTAGTTATACAAGAGCCCTATCAATCAAATTTCCTGCATTCTATATCTCCATATGAATACCTGATAGAGAAGTATGTCACGAGATAATTAGGATAGATGCCACTCACTTGTTAGTACAAATGCACTAATAACAGCACAGAATTTGCGCCTTATTTTTGAAATCATACAGCCTCATATTTAAGAACACACTCATCCAATTTTCCTTTAATTAAATTTAAAATTTGTATTGACATCACCGCTTTAACACGTTGTAATACGCGGTTCTATTGATTTAATAAACTAGCTAGAGAAAAAGTATGAAACGAACTTACCAACCTTCAGTTATTAGAAGAAAACGTACACATGGATTTCTTGTGCGCATGAGGACCCGTGGAGGAGCAGCAGTAATTCGGGCACGTCGCGCCAAAGGTCGTGTTCGCTTGAGTGTTTAATTTTAATTAAAGTTTTTTTATTATTAAATTTACTGAAATTTACGGCCTTCCCAAAAATTGTAGGCTACACAAAGCAAACGAGTTTGCAGCAGTAATCAGTTTAAAATATCACATGAGTGGAGAGCTGATCCAAATTTATGCTAAACCAAATGGGCTCGCACACGCACGAATAGGGTTAATTATCTCGAAGAAGATTGAAAAACATGCAATCAGGCGTAATTGGATTAAAAGAATACTGCGTGAAACATTTCGCAAAAACCGGCATAACGAGTATGAGCATTTAAATAAAATGGATTGGGTAATAAGGGTGCGCCGTTCTGTTGCTAAATATGATGCGGAACAATTAATTACTGAAACTAAATTATTAATGTTTAAATTACAACAATGTCACGATTATTAATTATCTTCATTAAATTCTATCAGTACTGCGTAAGCCCTTTGCTAGGACCTTCATGTCGTTTTAGCCCTACGTGTTCACAATACGCCCTTGAAGCCTATGAAAAATATGGATTTCTACATGGAACACGATTAAGTATCTGGCGCATAATACGATGCAACCCTTGGAACAAGGGTGGATACGAACCAGTACCATAAAAATTAGCAACTTAGTTTCATTAATCAGATACAGCTCATTCACTTAATTCTAAGTTATCAATCAATTACTTATCTAAATTTTAAAATATAGTCATACGCTGAGTTAAAAATACTATCAAATATTCTTCTACTATCTACTAATTAGTCTCAGAACCAATCAACCTGATCAGATAAATAATGGAAACAAAAAGACTCGTACTTATTATCATTTTCTCCACCTCTTTACTATTTTTATGGGATGCATGGCAAAAAGAATTATATCCACCTGCATCACAAGTAAAGTCGGGGGTTACTGCTGACTCTTCTAATCAGCGCCATGATCCTTTGCCAGTACCAGGAGATGGTTTAACTTCTTCAACGGAGGAATCCATTGGTAATTCTTCAGCAATCGAAGGCAGCAGTCCATCGGTAACACCTAATCTTTTTAGCACTGGTGAAAAAATTAAAGTTACAACCGATATGGTTGTTGCCGAAATTGACACAGCGGGAGGCGACATACGTCAGCTGGGGTTATTGAAGCATCCATCTCGGGAAGATAAAGACAAACCCTACGAGCTATTACTAGATAAAACTGCACGATTTCAAGTCGCACAATCTGGATTAATCGGAGACGGATTACCTAGTCATAAAACAAAATACACTACAGATTCCACACAAAATGGCAATTACGAACTGGAATCAGGACAAAATAAGATAGTAGTACGTTTAATAGCCCCGGAAATAGATAACTTACAAGTTGCAAAGATTTATACTTTCCATCGTGGCAGTTATGTTATTGATGTTGAATTTGAAATTAAAAATAATGGTGAAACAACAATAATCCCATTTTCTTACTTCCAAATGTTGCGGGATGCAAACGAACCTACAGGATCCAGTACTCTGATTCATTCCTATACAGGGCCCGCAATGTATACGAAAGAAGACAAATTCCTAAAAATAAAATTTTCTGATTTGGATAAAAATAAAGCAGAATATCCAACCAACGCAGATAATGGCTGGATTGCAATGTTAGAACACTATTTTCTAACCGCCTGGCTTCCTCCACAACAAACTCCTCGTGAATACTATGCAAAACGCCTAGCTAACAATCAATATACCGCTGGAATT
The DNA here is from genome assembly GCA_024281995.1 of Nitrosomonas sp. Lineage (GTDB taxonomy): Bacteria > Pseudomonadota > Gammaproteobacteria > Burkholderiales > Nitrosomonadaceae > Nitrosomonas. Next base: position 90,023 of record JAMWZW010000007.1, on the reverse strand, counting down.
ATTGCGCCGGTCGGAGCAATAGAATCTGGTCAAACCAGAAATGTCACCATGCCTTTTTATGCGGGCCCGCAAGAACAGGATAAATTAGCAGAATTGTCGCCAGGTCTGGAATTAACCGTCGATTATGGATGGCTGACAGTACTTGCCAAGCCATTGTTTTGGCTGCTTTCTTTTTATCATTCATGGGTAGATAACTGGGGCATAGCAATTATTCTTTTAACATTTACTGTTAAACTCATATTCTTCCCATTATCCGCTGCCGGGTATCGCTCGATGGCAAAGTTGAGACTTGTCACTCCGAAACTGCAACGCATACGTGAACAATATGCCAGTGATCGGCAGCGAATGCATCAAGTCATGATGGAGTTTTATAAACAAGAAAAAATTAATCCAATGGGAGGTTGTTTACCAATTCTAGTTCAAATCCCGGTATTTATTGCATTGTTCTGGACTTTGATGGCAGCCGTTGAACTGCGTTATGCCCCGCTTGCGCTATGGATTACCGACATGTCGGTACCAGATCCATATTATGTGCTACCCGTAATAATGGGCATATCAATGTGGATTCAATCCAAGCTTAGTCCGACACCCGCAGACCCGATTCAAGCAAAAGTAATGCAGATTATGCCTATTGCATTCAGTGTGTTCTTTTTCTTTTTCCCAGCCGGGTTAGTGCTTTATTCACTTTGCAACAACATTCTTTCCATCGCGCAACAATGGCAAATAACCCGGATGTACGAAAACAAAGCGAGTGAATCAGCCAGTAAAGGTAATATCAAAACGAAAAGAAAGAATAAACCTGACGAACCAGCTGCAGACGAAGCACAACTTCCGGTAGCTGACAGCGAAGAAGCGGTTATTGCAAAAACGAGTACTGAACAAAGTGAAAAATCACAATTAACTTCTTCTTCAACTACTGTGACAAAAAATAAAATTCCTGCTAAAGCAAAAAGCAACGTCTCTGGCAAAAAACCAAGGAAGAAATAACAATTAATGCTGGTTATTCATAATACAGAATAACCAGCAATTTCATGGTTGCACCATCAAAATTTATGGGAGACCCTGATATCATTGCCGCAATTTCAACACCACCCGGTCGCGGTGGCATCGGAGTCGTTCGCATTTCCGGCAAGAACTTAACAAAATTAGCACAGACAATCCTCGGAAAAATTCCCAAACCACGTCATGCTCACTTGTGCCAATTTTTAGATCATCAAAGTCAAATCATTGATCAAGGCATCGCACTTTATTTTCCAGCACCCGATTCTTATACTGGTGAAGATGTACTCGAATTACAGGGTCATGGGGGTCCGGCAGTAATGAATCTGCTTCTGAATGAATGTCTTTCTGCAGGTGCCCGCCTGGCACAACCTGGTGAATTCACACTACGTGCTTACCTCAATAATAAAATTGATCTCATTCAAGCCGAAAGTGTGGCTGATATTATTGCGGCAAACACAAAGGAGGCCGCCCGTTGCGCAATTCATTCCTTGCAGGGACATTTTTCTACCAAAATTGAAACTCTTATAGATTTATTGATCACACTGCGCATGCTTATAGAAGCTACACTTGATTTTCCAGAAGAAGAAATCGATAACGTGCAGGCATTACAAATCAAAGAAAGCTTGGATCATATCCATATGCAAATTGAACAAATCTTTGCTTCCGCCCAACGAGGAAGCTTGCTGCAGGAAGGTATCAGAATCGTACTAGCGGGTGCACCCAACGTGGGCAAATCGAGTCTATTGAATCAACTGGTTGAAGACGAGGCAGCCATCGTCACTGAAATTCCTGGTACTACGCGCGACACCATCCAGCGCACTATCGCTATCGAAGGCATACCTATACATATTATCGACACAGCAGGTTTGAGACAAACCAGTGATATCGTGGAGCAAAAAGGCATTGAACGCACCCATGCAGCCATTCAAAACGCCAACATGGTCATCTGGTTAATTGATGGCAGTCAGCAACACTATGAAAAAAAAGAACAAATACTTACTCACATTCCAGCCGAAAAACCACAAATTACTTTATTCAACAAAATTGACTTACTGAATGAAAATCCACGCATGGAAGTTGAAAAAAATAATATCAAAATTCATTTATCCGCTAAAACAGGTGCAGGAATCGAATTGCTGCGCCGGAAAATACTGGAAATTGCAGGCTGGCAATTCAATCAGGGTGGAGAAGGAATTTTCATGGCCAGGCAACGCCATCTTGAAGCTCTAAAAAAAACCAAAAAACATTTAGAAAATGCACAAAAATTCATTGCAAGCGACTGCCAATTGGAAATTCTCGCTGAAGAACTCAGGCTAGCACAATCTGCTTTATCTTCCATTAGTGGAAAATTCACTGCAGATGATTTGCTAGGAGAAATTTTTTCGCGCTTTTGCATCGGCAAATAAATCTTCTTCGACTCGTTAAAGGTCATTCATTCGGATGCCGCTAGTAATGTATCAATTTCTTATTTATAGGAACTTTCTTACTATGCGATTGGGAATATTAGAAGATGATGCTACTCAGATAGCCATTTATAAGCTGCTATTTTCATCCACAGAAAAATACCAATCCCAGTTTTTTGGAACGATTGCTTCTTTCTTGGGCGCACTCAAGCAGGAGAAGTTTGATTTACTCATCATTGACTGGATACTGCCTGACGGTACTGCGGGGGAAGTACTAAAATGGGTTCGGAATTCGCCAAATTGGCATATTCCGATTATCTGCGTTACAGCGCGCAACAGCGAATCCGATGTTGTAAATGTGCTGCACATGGGCGCTGACGATTACTTCGTTAAATCATCCCGATATTTTGAATTACTCGCCAGGATCGAATCGTTAGCTCGCCGCAGTCAAGAGCAGCACGTTATTACAAATACGAATTTTCATTTCGGATCTTATGAAATTGATCACGAAAATCAAACAATAATTGTTGCTGGTAAACACGTTGAACTCACGCAAAAAGAATTTGCTTTAGTCTGTTATCTATTTCAGAATCAAAATAAACTATTATCAAGAGTACATTTACTGGAAAAGATTTGGGGATTAGCCGTTGAAATCGATACACGCACAGTCGATACGCATATTAGCCGTATTCGCCACAAACTCAGCTTCTCTTCTCAAAATGAGTGGGATATTTCGACAATTTATGGCTATGGCTATCGCTTACAGCAAACCAAAATCGCCGCTATTGCGTAAAATGTATTAGTTCAGACCTAGAATCGTACAAAGTGCTCGAAAAGTCGAATGCCTCCCATCAATTATCTTGGCCGCTTCGTATTGCCTCAATCAAAAATCATACTACTATCTAGCGGTACACCTCATCACAAAAAGTTTAATTTCAAAACCTACGAGTAGGGCTTACCCAATAAACCTAACAGTGCGATCATGTCAGTAATAAAGTGATTTCGCTACATCTTTTTTCCCACATTCTAGGTTAGTCTGAATGCCTGTATCTGTAATGGAGAAAGTTAGCAGAGGTGTCATTTGAGTGGTCATGAGTGCTCGCAATGTTTTTTCATGACTTTCTTGCTCCTGGCGCCACTGTGCGATTCTTCTTTGCAGAGTCCGGGTTTGACCCATGGAAAACTGGCTTGGGTACTTTCCCATGAGCCACTGTATAATTCCGATGGCTATAGTCTCTGGCATCAGCTCTAGTCGCAATCGAATCTCATCCCAAACATTTTCAAAAGGATCTTTTCTCGTTCGCCAGGTGCGAGGAGTTTTTCTTAAGTCTACCTTTTCGCTTGTGTGATAATGACGATTTAAATTACCACACTTCTCCGGTTGCATGTTTCGATCGTTAATATCATCTTTGCTGACGACAAAAGTGGATTCTGCATTGCCGTTTTTGTTCCAAGAAAATTTCCATAACTTATCTTGTAGCATTTCCAGCTGATTCAGTATATCGACAGGACCGAGTGTTTTATATTCCGCGGTTAACGAGTCTTTCTTTGCCTGACTAATATTCTCAGAAAGCAGGACACGCTGAAATGGCGTTTTTGCGCTATCGTATTTCTTTGATACTTTAGCTCCTTGTCGTCCTTTCTCTAACAGCTTCAGTGATGGTTGGAAAAAATTAACATACCTTCTCAGTACGCAATACAATTTAGCCAGCGCTTCCCAGGCTTCTCGACCCTCGAATCGGTCATAGCCCACCAATCTACGCACTACCGAGCCTGAGGTGTGTTGTCAAATATGGAGTCCATAGGTTTAAGCAGCTAGTAGATTTGCATAGTATTGCTGCGAAAATTGCGCTGGCGATAAATAGCCCAATCTTTCTTTCTTGCGCTGTCGGTTATAGAATATTTCGATATATTCGGTAATCTCCTGAATGGCCTGTTGTCGTGTTTTAAATCTCGGGTCTGTCGGGAAATTCAAATATTTCCGTATGAATTGAAAATTCTGATGACGTGTACCCGCCGATTTGTAAAATTATTCGTGAATTCTGCCTAAAACAGCGATTTTTACCTTCAATCTGCACAATAAAGCAAATTGAAGGCGGATTTGTCCTATGTGTGGCATAGCGTAATTCGATCAACACCGAGTGTCATAAGCTGTAGTAGTTCAGACTTGATCTGACAGTAGATCTTGCCAAAGGTGGGATTACCCGGTTTGATAGAGGTGTGAATCTTTATCAACGAAGCGCGCAAGCGCAAAGGAGTAATTCCATGAGTAGTATTCAACGAACTATCATCAAACACAAGATTGGTTTGCTTAATCTGGCAGCCGAGCTTGGAAATGTATCCCGAGCCTGCAAGGTAATGGGTTTTTCACGCGATACTTTCTATCGCTATCAGGCTGCCGTGGAGGCAGGAGGCGTTGAGGCACTGATTGATGAGAACCGGCGTAAACCCAATATCAAGAATCGCGTAGAAGAAGCGACGGAAGCAGCGATCAAAGCTTTTGCGCTGGAGCAACCTGCGTTTGGTCAGGTTCGTGTTTCTAATGAACTACGCAAACGCGGAATCATTGTTTCTCCATCTGGCGTTCGTTCGGTGTGGCTGCGTCAGAATCTGGAGTCGTTCAAGAAGCGTTTGTCAGCCTTGGAGAAACATATCGCCGAGACCGGAGCAGTGCTGACCGAAGCGCAAGTGCAGGCCCTGGAGAAGAAACAAGAAGACGATGTTGCTCATGGCGAAATCGAGACGGCTCATCCAGGCTATCTCGGCAGCCAAGACACATTTTACGTTGGCACCATCAAGGGCGTGGGTCGAATTTATCAGCAAACATTCGTCGATACTTATTCCAAGTGGGCTGCAGCGAAGTTGTATACCACCAAAACGCCGATCACAGCAGCTGATTTGCTTAATGACCGGGTGCTTCCGTTCTTTGTCGAACAAGGTATGGGAGTCATCCGTATCCTGACCGATCGCGGTACCGAATACTGCGGTAAGCCGGAGAGTCACGATTACCAGCTCTATCTGGCACTCAATGACATTGAGCATTCCAGAACGAAAGCCAATCATCCACAAACAAATGGTATCTGCGAGCGTTTCCACAAAACCATCTTGCAGGAATTCTACCAGGTAGCATTCAGGCGTAAGATTTACCAATCGATCGAAGAGTTACAGCACGATCTGGATGACTGGATGGTGTATTACAACAACACACGTACTCACCAAGGAAAAATGTGTTGTGGGCGTACACCGATGCAAACTTTAATTGACGCAAAGGGGGTGTGGGACGATAAAATTACCTCATTGAATAACTGAATTTGATCTAACAGACACATCGTTAAATCGGGTAACTGTCAGATCGGGTCGAGACTACTACATATAAGATTGCAGCCCTACATCCGGATTTTATATGAGGCGCATTGCCTCTATCCCTGATGGAATCCGCTGAGTAACGCCTTATCAGGTCAACGTGCTCTATGCACTTGGTCAAATTTAGGTTTAGCCACTCACGGTCTGACCAGTCTCGCCATCATGTCATGATTGCCTGTGCAATCGGGGGAAATTTTTCTCCTTAAACTCGTTCAATTATAACGTTACCAATACATCTCTATTCAGCTGGCCCGATCAGGCTGCGGCAGCGGACACTGCCGAAGTGTGATGGGGGTGGAATTTAGTGTCTTTAGCGAGCAACGCCCAAATAATACGTGCGTTTTTATTTGCCAGTGCAACGGCAGCAACATTCTTGTTGCGCCGCATCATTAGCTTGCGCAGCCAGCTATCAGGTTCAGCCTTGTTCTCGGCAAACCGAATGACCGCTCGTGCTCCGTGGATCATCAAAGTGCGCAAGTAAGTGTTGCCACGTTTACTGATGCCCAGCAATGTTTGCTTGCCACCGCTGGAGCGTTGCTTTGGAACCAATCCGAGCGATGCCGAAAGTTGCCTGCCGTTCTTGAATTCCGTGGCATTTCCCACAGTTGCAACAATGGCGCTCGCCGTGATCGGGCCAATGCCGGGAATGGCTTCCAGCCTTTGACTGGCTTCATTCTCCTTGTGCCACAGCTTGATCTGCAGCTCCAGTTCCTCCACCTGACGATTCAACTCCTTGAAATGGTCGTTCAGTCTTTCCAACAACTTGCGCAGCGTACCTGGCAAACCATTCTCGGCATCTTCCAAAATATCCGGCATACGCTTGTTGATGGATCGGATCCCTGAGGTATCACAATACCAAATTCGCCCAGCTTTCTCGCCCAATGGTGTGAACTACCGCAGGCTTCCATGCCAATCAGGCAGGGCTCAAGATTGACAAAGAACTTCGTCATATCACTGCGACGCAGTTGCTTGCGCAGCACGGCCTTGCCATGTACATCCATACCGTGAATCTGAAATACTTCTTTTGCCAAATCAATGCCTATCATTGTAATCTTCATGTCGGACGCTCCTCTTTATTGGGTGGGCTTTATTGCGCCACTACTTTGGCACCTTGATGCCGTTTAGGATAGTGGGCGTCCATTCCATTAGGTCATGGTTCCGTGTTGTATTTCAGTAGCGACTATGTAATTGTAAGATGATCAATACTAGAAGCAAAATCTCTTCCTTTAGCTTCGCTACTACCAATTTTAATTTGCAAACGAAGCTCATTCATTGAATCAGCATTCCTAAGCGCATCTTCATAACTAATTTTGCCAGCTTCATAAAGCTCAAATAATGCCGTGTCAAATGTCTGCATTCCCATTTCGCGAGATTTTTTCATGATTTCCTTAATTTCATGAACATTTCCTTTAAAAATTAAATCTGCAATCAATGGAGAATTAAGTAGTACCTCAATGGCTGCAACCCTTCCTTTTTCATCTTTTGCCGGTATCAATCGTTGTGCCACTAGCGCTCTTAAATTCAGCGACAAATCCATTAATAATTGGGTACGCCTTTCTTCAGGAAAAAAATTAATGATACGATCAAGTGCTTGATTTGCACTATTCGCATGTAGTGTTCCCATGCAAAGATGACCAGTTTCAGCAAATGCAATAGCATGTTCCATGGTTTCACGATCACGTATTTCTCCAATTAGAATGACATCAGGTGCTTGCCGGAGTGTATTTTTTAGAGCCGCTTCCCAAGATTCAGTATCAACACCTACTTCACGTTGAGTAATCACACAATGGATATGCTCGTGCACATACTCAACGGGGTCCTCAATGGTAATAATATGGCCATGGCTGTTTTTATTTCTGTGACCGATTAATGCAGCCATTGATGTAGATTTTCCTGAACCCGTACCTCCAACAAAAATCACCAGGCCTCGTTTACTCATGACAACTTCCTTAAGTACTTGAGGTAAGCCTAAATCATCAAATTCTGGAATTTTTGTTGTGATCGTTCGAAGAACAATACCGACTCTTTGCTGTTGCACAAACGCATTCACACGAAAACGTCCAATTCCAAGCGGATTAATTGCAAAATTGGCTTCTTTCGTAGCTTCAAATTCTGCAGCTTGTTTATCATTCATGATAGCTTTTGCCAGCATTTCAGTATGCAGGGCAGATAGTGATTGTTGCGAAATCGGCGTCATTTTTCCATCAATCTTCATCGCGGGTGGAAAACCAGCTGTAATAAACAAATCTGACGCCTTGTTACTAAGCATCAAACGCAGCAAATCAGATATAAATTTTGTTGCTTGTTCTTTATCCATTATGTACCTTTGAATTATGGTCAATATGAACAACTAACATTAACGAAAATTATCTTTATTCATTGCCTTACTCCGTGCTTCTGCGACTGAAATAACGTTACGTTTTACTAACTCTGTTAGATTCTGGTCCAATGTTTGCATACCAACACTTTGACCCGTTTGGATTGCAGAATACATCTGTGCAACTTTGGCTTCTCGTATCAAATTACGAATAGCCGGAGTGCCAATCATTATTTCATGTGCAGCTACTCGTCCTTTGCCATCCCTAGTTTTTAATAAAGCTTGTGAAATTACAGCTCGAAGTGATTCTGATAGCATCGCGCGAATCATCTCTTTTTCTTCAGCTGGAAAAACATCAATAATACGATCAATAGTTTTGGCTGCAGAGCTGGTATGTAGTGTACCAAAAACCAGATGTCCCGTTTCTGCCGCAGTCATTGCTAGGCGTATAGTTTCCAAATCACGCATCTCACCTACCAGAATAATATCAGGGTCTTCACGTAATGCTGAGCGGAGCGCATTGGAAAAACTTAAGGTATCCCGTCCAACTTCACGCTGATTAATCAAGCACTTCTTGCTTTCGTGGACAAATTCTATTGGATCTTCGAGCGTCAAAATGTGGCCATACTCATTCTCGTTAATATCATTAATCATAGCTGCTAATGTAGTAGATTTTCCCGAGCCAGTTGGGCCTGTTACCAACACTACACCTCGCGGTTGTTTTGCAATTTCAGCAAATATCTTAGGTGCTTTAATGTCTTCCAGGCTCAAAACTTTAGAAGGAATTGTTCGCATGACAGCTGCTGCACCACGCTGTGTATTAAAAGCATTTACACGAAAGCGAGCAAGATTTGGAACAGCAAAGGAAAAGTCACACTCTAAATGTTCTTCGTAAGCTTTTCTCTGGCTATCATTCATAATATCGTACACCATATCGTGCACTTCCTTATGGTCCATTTCGGGCAAATTAATTCGCCGAATCTCACCATGTACACGAATCATCGGCGGCATACCCGCTGATAAGTGCAAGTCTGAAGCACTGTTTCTTACCACGAAAGCCAGTAACTCTAATATATTCATTCCAGTACCTTATATGTGACAATACTTAAAAGACCGCTGCATAACTGTGTTTTTGAGCTTTTTTTGTTACTTTCTACATCTATAAATCAAGTACTTAAAATCATCCGTAACCGAGATAGCCAGTTATGCAGAGGTCTCCTTAATGTATACTTCGCCTTTAAAGAAGGATATTGATAAACTTCAAAGTAAAGATCTTGAGCTAATTCTTTTATTAACGAGAAAAATAAAGAAAAATTAAGAAAAAACTAATCAGAAAAACTCAAGATTGGCAAAAATGTCACCGGCAATGTAAAACTAACCCACTAACGACAATTTAAAATTGACCCACCTGGCGAAAAATAGCTGCTTTTGATGTTTCCAAAGGCGGTGTAAATTCAATGTTGACTCATGAGTTATTAGTGGAAACTCATGTACTCACCAGCAAGAGTGAAGTATTCGCCAGATTGCAAAAACTTTAGGGGTTTCACGCAATACAGTTCACCGTTATTTGCGGGATGTCGCTAAGACGCCCGTTTATCGTCGTCCAAAGCGAAGATCCAAGTTCGAGCCCTTTAAATCGTGCCTGCTCGAGCGCATTAATTAGTCGATCCTGCAAAATTCACTGAATCGCGGCGGTGTCTTTGTATACAAGGAAGCTTCGCGAATATATGGTCGTTTTCCCTGAAAAAAGTTAGCCAATCGAAGCATAACAAAACGCAATAAAACACCCTTTAGCCTCAAATGAAGAACTGCTCTCATCAGCCAGCGTAGGTTGTATCCCGCTGCACACAGCACAGCGTGCAGCGCATCTCCCAATTTGCCCTGCAACCAGCAGCGGTCCATTCGGTGATCCGACTTCAGGTGCCCAATCGTAGGCTCCACGGCCTGTCAACGTTTGAGCCAGCGTCGCTGCGGCTTTGTCAGTGACTTGTACTTGCCGCGATGGATGATGTTCACGTCCGGGTTGTCGGCATCAACACCTCTAAACCCGAGATCGACAATGACCTGCTTCGGCGTTGATCCCGCATTTTCGAGTAAAATCTGTGTCTGTGTGAGTTGCTTATGAAGGATATGACCATCATAGGGATTGCCGGGGAAGGTTTTTGCACCGACCATCAGGCCGTTCTTGTGCGTGATCGCGATGCTGGTCTTGACACCGAATTCGTACGGCTTGCGCGCTTTGCCCTTGCCGATGCATTCGACTTCAGGCGCATGCAGTGCATAGAGTTTGTTTTTGTCTTTCGGTTGCTGCCGGTGAATCCGCTGTGCTCGCTCCAGCAACGTGTTCAGATGTTGTAGTGATGCGGAACACTCCAGCTCTGCCGTGGGTCTGTCGGGAAATTCAAATATTTCCGTATGAATTGAAAATTCTGATGACGTGTACCCGCCAATTTGTAAAATTATTCGTGAATTCTACCTAAAACAGCGATTTTTACCCTCAATCTGCACAATAAAGCAAATTGAAGGCGGATTTGTCCTATGTGTGGCATAGCGTAATTCGATCAACACCGAGTGTCATAAGCCGTTTGAGATTGAATACCAGTGCACGGATACCCACTTGAAACTGTACTTTCATCAATCCGCGATAGCGGATTTTCTTGTTGCGATGCGCAAACACCCGCTCATAGGGTGCACGAATTTCTGATAGCCATCGATCTTTATCGCGATTCTTCTCTTTCATGTTGTTCTTCTTGATAGTCGCATCATGACAGCCTTTGCACTTAAGTACTGTTTTGACAGGATTCAAACCATATCCTTTGTCTGCATAGACTGCGCCGCCATTGGGACAGACATGCCGAAAACCCTGTGCATCAGTTACTCTAGCAGAAGTCGCCGCAATCTTGTTGATCAAACCACTTTGCATATCGACCGAAAGATGTTCCCTGTAACCAAACCAGTATTTGTTCTTACCCTTACAACCAAAGCGCGCCTGCTTGTCTGCCGCAACCTTCCCGGCAGTTTCATTGTTAAATTGTTCCAATCCTTCCTTGATCGCACGATCCCGATCATCCCAGGTGGTTAATTTACTGATCAGCTGACTCGCATCAATAAAAGTAAATATTTCCCGTATCAGCCCCATTCCACGCAAACTATTTCGTACTTGCGTAAAAATATCCATCAATCTCCCAGTGCCTAGGCGCTTGCGAAAATCTCCAAAGTAACTATGATCCGGCGCCTTTTCTCCTTAATGCATGTCACAAAACCATTTACAAGCAAGGTTCTCCTGAAGATAACGCTCCATCTCACGATCACTCAGATCTTCCATGAATTGTACGATCAATGCTCGCAGTGCAAATTCAAATCCTTTCTCTTTCCGCCCATTCGGTGAATACAGTGATTGATAGCTTTGGCTTAAATCAGAAAATGGCAGCAACTGATCCAGTTTGCGATAGGGATGATCTAATGGAACCAGCGAATCCAGCGTTAGAAATAAACTACTTTGTTCTCTTTGCTTCATCAGCTAATCCATTTACAAATGAGGTTCCTTATTATCGCCTAATTTACGTGCAATTTCCCGACAGTCCCATAATACAAAAAGGGGCTAAACCAATCTAGTCTGGTCAACTTATCCACAGTTGCGTAGTAATCTACGCACTTATTCGCCTGGTCAATTTTAAACCGGTATCAACACCGCGAGGATTGGAAAGAGATTATCCGTTCAATGTATTTGCAATGCTATACAGATGAAGAAATTGCTCAATCAGTAGGTATTGATAGAACAAGTGATACAAGAGAAACGCAATTTTTGTGCGAAATGGAAGCGACTTCCAAAATGCACAAAACTGCCAATTTTTAAGATGATTTCTAGGTACCTGTTTACAACCGCTTCAGCTACGGGAAAGTAACAAAGGCAACTGAACATTTACTGGGATGATGCATCATTGTTGTGTGGTTGTTTTAGAATTTTCCATTTTTAAACCTCCGTTGTAAGTTGATTCCATTTGCCTACATGATGCCTACACGGATGCATAAAAAGAGAAAGCACCCAACCAGAATCTAGTTAAGTGCTTGTTTTATTGGTGGGTCTGGTTGGACTCGAACCAACGACCAAGGGATTATGAGACACAGCCTTCTAACTATCTATATATATTAAACAATAACTTACAGCGCTTGCCACATTTAAAATCATTGTCACACAACCCTAAATTATGGAGTTTACATACAGGCGTGACACAAATTTGACACAATTAAAATCACATTATCTGATCCTGCCATCGAGGAAAAACCATATCAGTTTTACTCAATACAATCTGGTATGCTTTATGTCGCCAGTCGATCCTTGAGTCTTTGCACAAGATCCATCCGCTCATGCAAAACCGCCAGAATAATTGGCCTTTCTCTGTATTTTGGCTGCCAATAGAAAATATAGTGATGTTCACAATGCGTAAACAATAAATCTGATCTGTTTTTTAAAAATACTCTTGGTGCGATGCCGCCCTGAGCAATCTCTTCGAATCGTCTTAACAACAAGGCTTCGTAATGTTTTGCCTGTTCAATTCCCCACGTATTAACTGTATAACGGGCGATTGCTCTCAAATCCTCTTCAGCAAGAGCAGTAAGTTCGTAACCGGGCATTACTTAATGCTTTCGCTATATACTTCTTGAAAGATTTCTTCTACAGATTTCTTGCTGATTTTCCCGGCTCTAGCTGATTCAATACGTTTATCTAAGAATGCTTCCAATTCATTCAAAGCCATGTCTTCATCAGAAGAAGTAGGCAGAATTTGAGCAAGCACATATTCCTTAATTGATTTTCCTTGTAAGGCAGCAACAGCCTTAATCTTTTGATGCTGCTCTGGTGTCAGATCGATAGACAAGCGACTCATGCTATTTCATCCTTTATCATTGAACAAAAATGAATATAGTATATGATGAACAAATACACAAATGTTCATATGTGTGGATAAAGTAACAACCCTAAGGGATTGGGAAATTTGTATATAACATCTTTATAGATGCAGCAATTTGTCTAGAATGGTTTTGTTTGATGGATACTAATGAAGATTCATTGCCCGTTTCTTTAGAAAACTTCTTAGCTGAGATTCTTCCAGATATTGATTCTGCACTTGCTAAAAATAGTGTACCTCTCCAACAGCGCATTTACCGTGCAACTATAATTTTCATCGAGCATTGTTTGGTCAGTATCGAAGGTGACTCAATAGATAATTATCATAACAAACCATGGTTTAAAACATTTTTTGAAGCCATATATGCATGGTATGAAAAACGCTACGGAAATACATTGTTTTTATGTAGTGAAAGTACTTTAACTGGTGTGATCTCAATTTTTGATACACCATTTCTCGCCAAGATTCCATTAACTATAAAGGAATCCTCAGATTCGGAAAGCACTTTTTGGATTTGCTTTCCTATTGAAGTGTTTCCCACAGAGAATTATCTGGATTGGGTAGAGCAACCACCGAACTTTGATTCATTAACAATACTCGAGAAAAAACAACTTTCCTCAGACATAGTGACTATTGCCTCGGAGCTTCGGAGGATTTATGTCAATTTCATGACTGCCACTTATCAAAATGAAAGATTAGGTAAACTCGCTCAATGTGTATTACCAAATCTTGAAAAAGGTGCCGCTGAAGTTGCAAAGTGTAATCCGATTAGTTTATCTATGTCGATATGGGATCTGAATTTGGCTTGCGAAATGATTCTTAAAGTAATGCTACTGCAGAGATCTATTGATCCACCTAAAATACACGATGTTCACAAACTTCATCAGATGATCGCTAGTGCTACATCTATCGAATTAAGCAATTTAGATAAATTCGTATCACTACTACCAAGTGAAAAAATTGCTATAAGACATCGCTATTCAGAAACATCTCCTCCATCACTACAGGATGCAATGTCGATATATCGTGCTGCACTATCTATAGTTAGTGGCTATAGCCATTGTTTGCAAAGAAAGTACACCTTCAACAATGCAAGATTTAAATTTAAACCACTTTTTCAATAGTTTTTATCAGTTAAAAATTACTCTTCTCTTATGGTAACTATAAAATAAGTATCCGATTAGAATGAAATCGCTTCCTGGGTGCGCCGGTCGGCCCGGCGCAAGGCCATGCCCAGTTTCATGGGCATGCTGGCCGATCCCACTCTACTCACTGGTTTAAACTCCATACTCCATTCTGCAAAACAGTTTTGGAATTTTCGCTCTTATGCACTCTCATTAACGTATGATTTAGAGAGGTTGTTTATTACCCCTTAATCCGTTATGCTTAACTCTCAATTAAAGGGTATATAGTTATGACTGATACTGCAAACCAAACGATTCCGAAATTGCCACCAGAAGAAACTCAGCGCTACATGGAAATTATTGAGAAATCAGTATTAAATTTTCGTGGTCAAGCTGATGAACTCGAAAATGCTATCGGTATGCTGATGATTGGACGTATTTATGGCTGGAGAGTATTGGTAATCGTTCACAACAAGCGCACTATTAAAAAATACGAAGAAATACTTGGCATCAATATTCGCGAAATGTTTCCACCTGAAGGCCCGTTAGCGCATAAATCCCTCGGTTACAAAATCGCTTCCAAGGTAAGTAATTTCTGGAAAGCTGTAAGCGGTGATATAAAAATCGAAAACCGCAGAGAGATTGGCCCGAAATAAGGGGTATTAAATATCCTTGACAGGATAATTAATATCCCTTATATTAAGGGGTATGAAAAATCCTTTAACACAATTAACACATCAAAATAAAGCCAGTGCAGACGCGAAGGTGGGAGCGTTAGCGACCAACGGAGCATATTGCACTGGCTCGCCTTTGAGCAATGATCAAGTAGCATCCGATACAAATCACACCATTAATATCCCCCGTACGGTAATACGGGGGGAAAGTCCCACCGGAGAAAAAAATAAATCACAGGCGGCCTTAACTGACTGGCTGAATGTTTCTTTCCCTTTTTATCCAGAAAATAATAATCCATTAGAATTTTTTAAGTCCTTTAGTGAAGCAACTAAGGGCATTTTTGGCGGAATGACCGACCAGCAGCGGGGACTTCATGGATGGCAATATTCCTTTCAATTCGATCATGGTTGTGTTTTGTTTGCATACGGCGGCCAAAACAACACTGCTTTCCTGTCTCTACCCGGCGAAGGTTGCGCATTAATTTCTGATTGGCAATCTTTTGCTCTATACCTGAGAGATCAACTTCGAGCGCGCATTACTCGCTGGGATGGCGCAGTGGATGATTTCAACGGCGTTCATTCTGTTGATGTGGCCATTGAATTCTATAAGCAAGGCCATTTTAAACACGGTGGCAGAGAACCGAAACTTACACAGTATGGAAACTGGATTAAACCCGATGGTTCAGGCCGTAGTGTATACATCGGCAATCGTAAAAATGGCAAGCTCATCAGGATTTATGAAAAGGGTAAGCAATTAGGTGATCCTTCCAGCGCTTGGGTACGATGGGAAGTTGAACTTCATGCAAAAGACCGCGTTATTCCTTGGGAAGTTTTATTGCATCCGGGCGAATATGTCGCAGGTGCTTATCCATGTCTATCATGGGTATCTGATCGTGCCTGTCGTATCACCACAATCAAAGAACAGGATCGCATTAGCTATGAGCGTTTGAAGCAAGTTGCATCAACTGCTTATGGCGCACTCCTCAATGTCATGCTGCAACGTGAAGGCAGTGCAGAGCTTATTGTAGAGCAACTAAAACGGCATGCCATTCCCCGGCGCCTTGCCGCTACAGATCATTACTTACGCACAAAGGAAAAATCCGATGAAATTTGAAGCGGACGATCTTGATTGGGCAATGGGTGAACTTGCAAATCTATTTGCTGAAGCTAACCGGGTCGGTATTCTCCCGCATCAAATTAATCCTAGTCTGTTTTATGAAGCATGGACAGTATTGTGTTTTCAGCCGATTGAAGTTTCAACCCGGTGCCGCCAAACATTAATTTCGATGCTTACTGCTCCCTTATGGCAGGTATCCAAGGAAGGCTATATCAAGAAAAGTTTTGGTTTTAATAATTCCGACAAACCGATGCGCTATGAAAACACTTTTACTCACTGAGGCTGCCAATTTTCTCAAGATGCACCCAGAAGAGGTGCGCCGTCGCGCAAAGTCTGGGAAATTACCCGGTGCAAAATTGGGTAAATGCTGGGTATTTATTCTTGATGATCTTGTTGAGCACATCAGATCACAGTATTCTAGCCCTCGGCAAGCGTTGCGAGTGGTTTCAGAAAAGGAGGTAAACATATGCCACTCTACAAGCGCGGTAATACGTGGTGGATCGCGTTCACCACACAAGCAGGAGAGCGTATTAGATGCTCTGCTGGCACAGCCGATAAAACCCAAGCCCAAGAATACTACGACAAGTTAAAAGCTGAATCGTGGCGTGTTCAGTGTTTGGGGGCAAAGCCGAAATATACATGGGATGAAGCGGCCTGTAAGTTTCTATTAGAAACGCAACAGAAAGCAACACATGAACGCGACAAAGAAAAGCTGCGATGGTTACAGCAATTTCTCCGTAACAGACCATTACAGGAAGTGGATCGGGAGTTAATTGATCGTATTGCACATTCAAAGGCAAAGGAAACCAGCCCTTCAACCGCTAATCGTCATTTAGCGCTGATACGGGCAATTCTTAGAAAAGCTTGTCATGATTGGGAATGGATCGATAAGGTTCCCAAAATCAGGCTTTTTCCTGAACCTAAGCGTCGTGTGCAATGGCTAACTCCAGCGCAAGTGAAAAGATTGCTTTATGAATTGCCATCACATCAGCAAGATATAGTGATATTTGCATTATCAACCGGATTACGGCAATCAAACGTCATTAATCTGGAATGGAGCCAGCTTGATCTGGATCGGAAAGCTGCTTGGATTCATCCCGATCAGGCCAAAGCAAGAAAAGCAATTCATGTTCCGCTTAATTCGGTTGCAATGGCAGTATTGCTTCGGCAAGTCGGTAAGCATCATAACAGGGTTTTCACATTTCGCGGAAACCCAATTGCATGGGTGAATACCCGTGCATGGAAACTAGCATTAAAACGGGCAGGAATAGAAAACTTTAGATGGCACGACCTTCGCCATACTTGGGCAAGCTGGTTAGCTCAACAGGGTACACCCATGAATGTACTGCAGGAACTCGGTGGTTGGGAATCGGAAGTGATGGTAAGGCGATATGCACACCTATCAAAACCGCAACTCATGCAGCATGCCGAGCTGGTTTCAAATATCCTAGATGACACAATTTTGTCACATCAGAAAGAAAAAAGAGGCTAGAAATTAATCTAACCTCTTGATTTATGGTGGGTCTGGTTGGACTCGAACCAACGACCAAGGGATTATGAGTCCCCTGCTCTAACCGACTGAGCTACAGACCCTAATAAAATTTTTTGCTTTTTTAATTATTACCTGTATCAAGAAAGCTTCGTAATCTCTCAGAACGTGCAGGATGACGCAATTTACGTAATGCTTTAGCTTCAATTTGGCGAATCCGTTCGCGCGTAACATCAAACTGCTTTCCAACTTCCTCCAATGTATGGTCCGTATTCATTTCAATTCCAAAACGCATTCGCAGCACCTTGGCCTCACGAGGTGTTAGTGAATCAAGTATATCTTTTGTAACCCCCCGTAAGCTCGCATAAACTGCAGCATCAGCGGGTGCCATGGTTGCAGCATCTTCGATAAAATCTCCCAAATGAGAATCTTCATCATCACCAATTGGTGTTTCCATCGAAATCGGTTCCTTGGAGATCTTAAGGATTTTACGAATTTTTTCTTCTGGCATTTCCATTTTTTGCGCCAGCACGGCTGGTTCCGGCTCTTGGCCAGTTTCTTGCAGAATTTGGCGCGAAATACGGTTCATTTTGTTAATTGTTTCGATCATATGCACTGGAATTCGAATAGTGCGCGCTTGATCGGCAATTGAGCGAGTAATTGCCTGACGTATCCACCATGTTGCGTATGTAGAAAATTTATAACCACGCCGATATTCAAATTTATCAACTGCTTTCATCAAACCAATATTGCCCTCCTGAATCAAATCAAGAAATTGCAGTCCACGATTCGTGTATTTTTTAGCAATAGAAATAACGAGACGCAAATTTGCTTCCGTCATTTCACGCTTAGCTCGACGAGCTTTAGCTTCACCTGTAGACATTTTACGATTGATCTCTTTCAGATCCTTGATTGGAATACCAACCATGTTTCTAAGCGCAAGTAAGTTCTGCTGTTCCTCCAATATTGCTGGCTTATAATGCTCAAGCGCTTGACTATAGGGTTTCCCAACTTCAATCTCTTGCGTTAACCAATCAAGATTCGTTTCGTTGCCAGGAAAAGTTTTAATAAAGTGATTCCTTGGCATTTTTGCTTTTGTAACACATAACTCCATGATATTACGTTCACAGTTACGCACATCACCAACTAATGCACGTTGCGTATCACACAACTTTTCCACCATTTTGGCTGAAAAACGAATACCCATTAGCTCAGATGAAATTTTATCCTGTAGCGCAATATAACCGGAATGATAAGGTCCCTCTTTTTCCAGTAAAGCTTGCATTTCATTGTAAATTTCACGAATAATCGCAAACCGTTCCAGCGCATCAGTTTTTAGCTTCAATAAATTGGCACTAGCAACCGCGGTACTATCTCCCTCTTCGTCTTCATCGTCAAGATCATCGCTAGCTTCTAATTCCTGTTCCAAAGATTCTTCTGAAAACTCTTCGTTCATGATGTCTTGTGCATTAGCGTCTAACAATCCATCGACCACCTCATCAATTCTTAAATTATCTTTCTCAATATCAGTTGCCAAATTGACAATACCAGCGATAATGGGTGGGCAAGCTGAAATTGCCTGAATCATATGGCGCAAGCCACCTTCAATACGTTTTGCAATTTCAATTTCACTTTCACGCGTGAGCAAACCAACTGAACCCATTTCGCGCATATACATACGTACTGGATCAGTTGTTCGTCCAAATTCTGAATCTACCGTTGAAAGTGCAGCTTCAGCTTCCTCTGCCACATCCTCATCGGCAACCGTTGTTGCAGCATCTGACATCAATAAAGTTTCAGCATCGGGTGCTTCATCATGAACTGATATACCCATGTCATTGATCATGCTGATAATACCTTCTATCTGCTCGGCATCCAACATATCATCAGGTAAATGATCATTAATCTCAGCGTAAGTCAGATAACCGCGCTCTTTGCCTAAGCCAATAAGCATTTTTAAGCGCATGCGACGTGCTTCGATGTCCAATGGCAATGACGCATTATTCTGATTAACCGCAATAGGCTCTAATTCATCAAACTGTACTTTATCAGATACGGTTACTTTTATTTTTTTAGGAACTCTACCCCTTGTTTTCTTACCACCATTACCCTCGATAGTGCTTGCGTCCAGCACTGCTTGGGCGATTTCACTAATGCTGCTGTTATCTGCTACTTTTACTTTTTTATTCGTTTTAACTGCTAGCTGCTCAATCACCCCTTTTTCCACCATTTCCTGATCAGTATTTTGTACTTTTTTGAGAACTTCAGTATCTTTTGACTTAATCGTTTTTGTTCTTGGCATATCGGATTCCAATAATAGGATAAATTTAAAGCTAAAAATCGTCAGATTATATCAAAACTCGACATCACTGACACCCAGAAAATAACCTCACAACATAGCCAACCTTTGCAATTCTCGCTTCTCTTCTTCAGTTAATTTATTCAAAGACTTGCTACGCAATTCAGTCATGCGCCTATTTCGATGAATCTGCTGTAATTTTTCTAAGGCCCCTATAAATTCTACTTCTAAGTCGATCGAATCACCCCATTCTAAAATCTCGCTTTCAATCTTCTCTAGCAATGCCCTATAAGAACTATCTTGCAGAAATGTTAATAGCGAAGCCGTGAATTTTGTTTGCTTCATTAAATGAGGATGCGCATCAATAAAACCTATAAGCTCTTTTAGTGCATTAGCTTCTTCATCACTCACACTGCATTCGACCAGTAAATTCCTATCCAGTTTAACACTATAATTTGGGTTGTAAATAAGCGCCCGGATTAATCGCCGATAAGGCGTGGTTAATTGTTGTTTAGATAAATTTTCTAACTTGCGAATCTTACGCCCAGGTCGTATTTGTAACAATTCTTCCAGTTCATTTCGATTAATTCCACTCAATTCAACTAAGCGATTGAGAAGAATCAATGATAATGCTGATGCTTTCACTTGCTGCAATAAAGGTTTTACATCATTTACAAGTTTTGCCCGCCCTTCAAGGCTTTGAAGATTTAATTCTGAACATATTTCTGCAAATAAAAACTCTGTTAACGGCATTGCTTGCTTGAGTTTTTTTTCAAAGGATTCTTTTCCATAATTACGTATATAACTGTCAGGATCTTCACCTTCGGGCAAAAAAAGAAAACTCAAATACTTACCATCAGAAATATGTGCCAGGCTATTTTCAAGTGCTCGCCAAGCTGCCTTCTTCCCTGCTTTATCACCATCAAAACAGAAAATAATATTATCTGTTTGACGTAAAAGTTTTTGGATATGTAAGCTCGTGGTAGCCGTGCCCAGGGTAGCCACTGCATAATTAATCCCATATTGAGACAGCATAATTACATCCATGTAACCCTCTACCACCACCACACAATTGGCTTCACGAATGGCATGACGCGATGAAAATAAATTATATAATTCACGTCCTTTCTCAAACAAAACCGTTTCGGGAGAATTCAAATATTTAGGTTCTTCCTGTTTTAGTACTCTACCTCCAAAACCAACGATCTGACCTCTCTGATTGAGGATTGGAAACATAATACGATCTCTGAATCTATCATATTGCTTAGTATCATCGTTCGAGATTACTAATCCTGCCTTAACTAATAATTTCCGAACTCTTTCAGATTTGTAATCAGGGAAAACTTCTTCGAGATTCTGCCAACCTGCTGGAGCGTAACCTATAGCAAATCGCGCTGCTATTTTGCCGGATAATCCACGTTTTTTAAGATAGGCTATAGCATTTTCCGATACTTTAAGTTTTTCTCGATAAAACTGGGCGGCAGTCTGCATTGCGGCGATTAGATCCTGCGGTGATATCTCATAACTACGAGCACTATATTCATCATCTATGTAAGATTGCGACAAGCTAATAGAATTAACTTCTCTTGAATGTGTATCACTTTCCTGAGGTACTTGTAAGCCTACATTAGCTGCCAAATCATTTACTGCTTCAACAAAACTTAGACCACTATAATCTATGAGGAAATTGATTGCATTACCATGCGCACCACAACCAAAACAATGATAAAACTGCTTGGTCTGGCTGACTGTAAACGAAGGTGTCTTTTCATTATGAAACGGACAACACGCAATAAAATTAGCGCCAACTTTTTTAAGCGGGACATGACGGTCAATCGCATCCACGATATCAACACGACCGAGTAAATCATGAATAAAAAGCTGAGGAATCATCTACAGAATATTATCAACAATGCCTCATATTAATTATGAAGAAATTACATTAAGAAATTCTACTGAACAATCAGTTGGCTATCTTTCCCTTTATTAACGTTGAAACTATTGCCATATCGGCACGCCCCACAAGTTTTGGTTTCAGTTCAGCCATCACTTTGCCCATATCTTGTATCCCTTTTGCCCCAATTACCAAAACTGCCTCATCGATCAAAGCATTTATTTCAGAATCGGTCAGCGCGGGCGGCATATATGCACTTAAAATAGCCACCTCATCTTGCTCTTTTTGAGCCAAATCATTACGCTTTGCAGCTTCATATTGCGTAATAGAATCCTTACGCTGCTTAAGCATTTTTTCAATTACTACGATAATTGCTGCGTCATCAAGCACTATTCGTTCGTCCACTTCCCGCTGCTTGATAGCAGCTTGTAACAGGCGAATAGTATCGCGCAGATTAGCATCACCTGAACGCATTGCTGCTTTCATATCATCAGTAATTTTCTGTTTCAAACTCATAGAAACTATTATTTTAGTAAATCAAATGCTCAACTATTTATCATCAGCTTTCGACATAAAAGCTGTCAAGGCTATCTTTCCAATTAAAGCTTTTATATTATGATCTAATAAAGCTTAGGAGGGAGTAATTGGCTACGTAAACGTTTGTAATTGCGTTTTACTGCTGCAGCAAGCTTACGTTTGCGCTCTGCGGTTGGTTTTTCATAAAACTCACGAGCCCGCAGCTCTGTCAATATTCCGGTTTTTTCTATGGATCGCTTAAAACGACGCATAGCGACTTCAAATGGTTCGTTTTCCTTTACTTTAATAGTTGTCATAAATATGCAAAACCCTCAGTGATAGTAATAAATCAATAGTATAATAAAAAATAAGCTTTTGCAGCGAACAGCCAACAAATCAACAAGATGCAACAAAAGCTTTTAATTATAGCATTAAGATTTTTGTTATAAAAGAAAAACCTCTCGAGCCGGTATTGCAACAAATGCTTATCTTAGGTATTGAAACCTCTTGCGACGAAACAGGGATCGCGCTTTTCAGCACAAAGCAAGGTTTACTCAGCCACACGCTTCATTCACAAACAGAAATGCATAGAGAATATGGGGGTGTTGTACCGGAACTGGCTTCACGCGACCATATTCGTCGAGTACTTCCATTAATCAATCAAGCATTGCTTGCAGCAAAATGCCAGTTACACGACATTAATGCCATTGCTTATACACAAGGACCTGGATTAGCAGGTGCGCTGCTGGTTGGTGCCAGTATCGGTGCATCACTAAGTTTTGCATTAGGAATTCCCGCACTAGGCATCCATCACCTGGAAGGTCATTTACTTTCCCCTTTATTATCTTCCCCTGCACCTAGCTTTCCATTTATCGCACTACTGGTTTCAGGAGGTCATACACAATTAATGCAAGTTGACGGTGTAGGTCAGTATAAACTGCTAGGCGAAACTGTTGATGACGCAGCAGGCGAAGCTTTTGATAAAACAGCAAAATTGCTTGGATTAGGTTACCCCGGCGGAGCAGCCTTATCACAACTCGCTAAGCAAGGGCAACGAGGACAATTCAAGCTTCCTCGACCTATGCTGAACAGCGGAGATCTCAATTTCAGTTTTAGCGGCTTGAAAACCGCAGTGCTGACTTTAATCAACAGGCAAGAAATTACACAACAAAGCCGTGCAGACATCGCTTTTGCTTTTCAAGATGCGGTAGTGGAAGTGTTGACAGAAAAATCCTTAGCCGCCCTTTCACAAACTGGTCTGACACAATTAGTTGTTGCGGGCGGTGTCGGAGCAAACGAGCAGTTACGCAACAATCTCACCCTCAAGGCAGCCTCAGTTGGCGTAACTGTTTTTTATCCAGAATTAGAATTTTGTACCGACAATGGCGCCATGATTGCTTTTGCAGGAGCTATGCGACTACAAACCGCAGATATCAGTTCATGGGAACCAGCAAGCAGTTTCACTGTTAATGCACGCTGGAATTTGGAAATGATTGATTTACCCGATGCTTGATCAAGAACCGGGAGATTTTTTTTCATTGATACGACTTTCCTTTCCTGCCAGCAAATTAACAATATTTGATTGATGTCGCCACATTAATACAAGCGACATTAATAAAACCGCTAATGTAACGCTCTTAAATCCAAGTATGCCCACGGTGTAAGCTGGCGTCAATGCAGCTGCAACTAAGGCAGATAAAGATGATATGCGCCAGATCATCGCCACCAATAACCACGTCGTAATAGCCATCAATCCAATCCACAAATTCAAACCGAGCAATACGCCTACAGCCGTTGCCACACCTTTACCCCCTTGAAAACGTAAAAATACCGGAAAAACATGCCCCAAAAACACGGACAGCGCAACGACTGCGATACACTCATCTCCAAGTCCCCAAAGTGGCGCAAAGTATTGTGCGAGAAAAACCGCCAACCAACCCTTCCCGGCATCACCGACAAGCGTTAAAATTGCCGCCGCTTTTTTACCACTACGCAAGACATTAGTCGCACCAGGATTTTTTGAACCGTAAGTACGCGGATCTGGTAATTTAAAAATCCAACTTGAGATTACGGCAAAAGACACAGATCCCAATAAATAGGCTAATAAGCCGAATATCAATATCGTCATGTAATTAGCACCATTCGAACAAAATAGAATAGAATCTAGCATCACTCATGCTAGTAAATCTCCTGCAATTCCCAAAATAACCCGTTCATTTTAGCGTTTAAATATCAATGGATATCATTTTTGTGCACGACTTTAAAGTTAAAACCCTAATAGGTATATATCCCTGGGAACGCAAAGTCCCCCAAACTATTCAGATAGATATGGAAATCGCACTTGCCACCAGCCGCGCATGCCAATCTGACAGGATAGAAGATGCTCTGGATTATGCTTTGATAATTGAAAGAATTAACGATATTCTGACGAATAAGCATTTTTCTTTACTAGAAGCCCTAGCAGAACATATTGCACAAACCATCTTGACTGAATTTCACTCACCCTGGGTTAAAATTAGTGTTGCAAAACTTGGGATTATACGTGGGGTAAAAAAACTTGGCGTACGTATCGAACGAAAATCTACCTCAGTATAAATTTTTCGACTCTATAACAAAAGATAAAAGTTATGTACCACGTCCAATCAATACTAAAAAAATCGCTCGTTATCACTTTCGTGGCGTTTGCTACAGCTTGCGTCACTCACCAATCCTCAGAAGAAACTGTTCAAATTTGCAATTCCGCCGGCTGTGTTGATCGGCCAAAAGGATATGCTGCGCCTAATTCGCCTGCAACCACCAATGCTGCTGAAAAAAATCCACAAATTGAAGCACTAAAAAAACTAGCCGCACAAGATCCCAGCGCCGCATACGATCTTGCGCTGCGCTTCTTCAGAGCAGACGGTGTACGCCAAGACAGCTATCAAGCAATTCAATGGATGCGTGATGCAGCAGAACGTGGTAATTTGAAAGCACAAATGGCGTTGGGAAGGCTTTATTTGACTGGCTTTAGCGAGATGGGCGCAGATCCTGGTGAAGCAGAAAGATGGCTAGCAATTACTGTGAGCAGGGGTGACAAAGAAGCGGCCAATTTACTCAAAGAAGCCACCAAAGCACGTAGATCAAAGCAAGCGCGGCATCAATGGGAAAATCGTTGGCGCCCCAACATTTACAATGACTGGTATCGCAATTATCCTTACAACTGGCAATGGGGAACAAATCAGTGGATGCCGATGCAACCCATTCCACCTGTTATCGCACCTTATCCACCTCCTCCCCCTCAAACTGGACCAGCAGTTTATGATGGGCCATCTGCACCATTATTGCGCGAAAATAAGCAAACTCACTCCCCCACCGTGCAAACTGCAGCGACTAACCTTACACTATCAGAAAACCCAGAACGACAGAGCTATCAACGGACAACAGATTTAACGGCAACACAGACACAGAATAATATTCATTCATCCACAGCCACTGCATCTGTCGCTACCGACACTATAAAAACCAATCAACCCGGTACTCGCCGCATTGCTTTGGTTATTGGAAATGGCGCTTACCAACATACTGGGCGGCTCTCTAATCCAGTCAATGATGCACAAGACATGGCACAAGCTTTGAAAAAAAATAACTTTCAAGTGATCCTAAAAACAGATGCAACACTTGAAGCAATGGCCGATGCCATTCATCACTTCGGCGAGAACTTAAAAGGGGGCGGCATTGGATTATTCTATTATTCCGGACATGGAATACAAGTCAAAGGGGAGAATTACTTGCTTCCCGTCGATACCAATCTAACCAGAGAAGATGAGATCAAACGCAAAGCGATCAACGCCAGTGATGTTTTAGAAAAAATGGGAGAAGGAAAGAGTCACCTGAACCTGGTATTCTTAGATGCCTGTCGCAACAATCCATTTCCAAGTAGCAGTCGTGGCGCAAATCGCGGATTAACTAGCATGAATGCGCCTAGCGGCACGTTATTAGTATTTTCGACGAACCCGAATAATGTCGCTGAAGATGGGATTGGTAGAAATGGCACCTACACCAAGCACCTATTGAAATATCTTGACCAGCCTGGATTGGAAGTTGGCATGATGCTGCGCCAGGTACGCACTAAAGTAAAAGAAGAAACTGGAGGAAAGCAAATACCTTGGGAAAATGGATCAATTGAAGGCACCTTTTATTTCAATGAAAATTCGTCCAAATGAACTTTACTTCATGTATTAACTGAAAAATTTACACTTTCATAGCTTACTGTTTTAATCAACGCTCTTCTTGGAAAAAAATTAATTTTATGTTATTAAGGCCGTTTAAGTAGATGAAGTATCAATTATTTTTAGAGGGAGAAATAGCAAAATGTTAGATAATATGGTTTTAAAACGCAGCCTTGCCATAACCATCGGTTTAGCGGCATTGACCGGATGTGCAACGGTAACACCAGGCAGTTACAGTACGGGAGTTTCCGGTGCTGCAGGCGGGGGCACCAGCGTTGGCGCAAACCAATCATTGGAACGTTGTGATAAAACGCTAGGAACGCTAGCCGTTGATGATGGCAGAGCGGCTGACTGGTATGGCCGATTTGGCAGTGACACGCATATCACAACGATAGAACCATTAATCCGCTTAGCCGTTCAGCAATCTAACTGTTTTGTCATTACCTCGATCGGTAATTTACGCACGGATAGCCGACTTTCTCGTGTAACCGATATTCAGCGCAATTCGGGCGAATACCGCGCCGGATCGAAACAACAATCGGGCCAGCGGGTTGCTGCAGACTATTATTTAGAGCCTAGCATCATCATCAACAATGCATCGACTGGGCAAATGGGCGCCGCACTAGGAGGATTAGTGGGTGGATTTGTTCATCCAGCCGTTGGCGGAGCATTGTCCGGATCCATGGAAAGTAAAGTATCGGTTGTGACACTGACGTTATTTGACATTCGCTCAGCAGTTCAGATTTCTGCATCGGAGGGCAGCTCAACCGCCAGCAATTTTGGTGCTGCGATGAATGCATTTGGTAGTGGAGTCGGCGGTTCACTTCATGGATTCTCACAAACGCCAGCGGGAAAAGCCACAGTTGCTGCCTTCATAGATGCCTATAACGGAATGGTGCGTGCGCTAAAAAATTATGAAGCTCAAGATGTGGAAGGTGGTATGGGTAAAGGTGGCACCCTCAAAGTTAATTGATCTAATCAATAACTTTGATTTTAAGCAATTCATTTCTAATAAAGCCATTTAGAAGCTTATCATAAACGCATCCTTGCATTAGTTAGCAAGGATGCGTCATTAACACCTTACGAACCCGTTGTCACGCGCTCTTCCAAAAATCGCAATGTGTTTTCGATTGTATCGATACGCTGTGGACCTAAACCAAATACATCACCTAACACGAAAACTTCTCCATTTTTGATACCAATATAAGTATTCGTTGTCGGATAGTAACGATACGTAAATCCTTCCAGGAGCTGGTTATCCCTATTCGCCGGAAAAAAATTGCGGAAACTGCTGTTCGGCCAAGCTGAAGATTTTCTGTTCCTTACTATCATCGGTAATCAACAAAATGGCTGAATTTGAACTGTTATCGAGGAGGCCAAGAAATACAATCTCACCATTATCACTAAACCATGACGGCTTCCCGCCTGCTGTGGAGAAAGTAGTAGCAGCGGATACAGGAAAATACATTTTCTTCAGGGTGTGTTCGACATTATTTGCCGATAGCTTCATTTCATTTTGCGCAACCAGTCTGGGGCGACTCCCATCGTTACCTCGCCAAATGGCGGAAGTTGACCTGTTTTCCAATGCATTACTGACAAAACCTGCAAAAACATACTGCTCGACGTTATTGATTGCTTGGCTCGAAAAACCAGCATAAAACCAGCTTAACTCGAAACCGGGCGGTTGATCATTCTTTGATGCAATCGTAGCGAGTTGCGATACACCCGTTTCTCTTGGATTAGCGTACGGTTGTGATTGTCTCGGCTTCCCGACCAAAAGAGTATCCAAACCATTTGCAGTAACGGGAAATAGCGAATAACCGGAATTAGCAAAATTAAAATCAAAAAATACCGGAGAAAAAATTAAGTGGTCTGGTTTTTCTTGTAGTCCTTCCCCATTCAAAATGAGCAATCTCGGTTCGCTTACACCGCTTTTAATCCAGACACTATTATTGGCGGAATTGGAGGCAATCTGAATCAATTTTGCATTAAAAATGATTTCATCCTGGTCATTAATTTTAGGAGATGAATCTGCTAAACTCACTCCGAATAGCGCTTCTGGCATTCCTGGTACGGGATCGCCATCTTTTATGACCAACTCGATGTTTCCATTATTCCATTTAAAAACGCCACCTGAGGAACAACTATCTTCATCTCCGCCTGCAAGAACAGCGTTAAAAACTATGCTACCAGTATCATTAATATAAGCGGCAATAGAAGAATAACTACACTCACCAACCGTTGCGGAAATACGTTCAATTTTCTCAAAATCCCAAAACCAAAACGCTGCTCCACCCGTAGTCATGCCTGTTAATACTAATCCCGCATCCGAGATAGCAATTGGCGTAACGCCACCAGCGACTGTTCCTGGCGGGAATCCTGGTGCCTGATCGCCCGTTTTCAAAATGCCTTGAGTCACGCCATTGAAGTGAACTAAAGTAGTCGTTCCTGTACTAGCCCCCTTTAATTCTGCCAAAAAAGCGACAGCACCTGAACGGTTTATCAAAAAAGAACTCGGTGGAGCGATATCACTGAAAAATATATTCTCAGGAAAACCCGCAATCGTATCATTTTCTTTGATGATCGCTTCTAACTGACCAGGCAATCCTGCCCATACTGCCTTGGTATAATTTTTCCCGTCAAAAGCTGATCCTTCAAATGCTATATGGCCGGATGGCCCTATAAAAGGCTCGCTAAGGTTAAAATAAGAAAAATGCGATGGAAAACCTGCCGCGGTTTGCCCGGTTTTGGCAACCACTTGAATCTCTGCCCAGATTTGGGCAGAGAGAAATAAACACAGCAAAAAATTTGCTTTAAAAAAACTTTGAAATTCATTCGCCCCCCTCTATCAAAAGGGGGCGATTTTATCACGATCAAAGAATCAAATCCCCCGCAACAAGCGCAGGAGCGCCCGACAACTGGATCTGAAAGTCTGCTGCCAAATCTCCATTTACATTGGCTTCCAAGATACCTCCGGCATAACGCACTTGCCCTGGACCGTTAAAAGCAAGTCCACCTCTGAAGATAAAGGCCTGATTACCGCCAACACCCGTGTTAGCATCAATGGCACTGAGATTGACTCGGTCGCTTCCACTAGTGAAATCGGTAAGAATATCGCGTGTAGCGCCGTTGGAATGGGCCAGCGTGGCGAGATAAACGAAAGTATCTGCGTTAAGACCACCCGTTAATGTGTCGGCACCTGCCGCACCGGTCAAAGTATCGTTACCATTACCGCCATTTATCGTATCGTTGCCGCCCAAACCGCTGAGCGCGTTATTACTGGCATTGCCTGTAATAATGTTTGCAACGCCATTGCCCGTTGCGTTAACCACACCAACGCCTGTTAGGGTAATATTTTCCAGTTGAGTACCTAACGTATACGTCACAGAGCTTTGCACAGTATCTGCGCCACCAGCAGCAAGTTCAGTAATGGTATCCGTGGTGGTATCCACTACATAGATATCATTACCGCCGCCGCCAACCAACACATCCACGCCCCCCTGGCCATTCAGCGAATCATTGCCGCCCAATCCGCTGAGAGTATTGTTGCCGGCATTACCCGTCAGAATGTTGGCTACGGCATTGCCGGTACCGTTAATTGCAGCAGTTCCGGTTAGTGTAAGGTTCTCAATCTGGGTACCGAGCGTAAAAGTCACCGAGCTTTCCACAGTATCGGTACCGCCACCCGCAAGCTCAGTAATGATATCGGTTGTGGTATCGACTATGAAGATATCGTTACCCGTACCACCGATCAGTGTATCCACGCCCCCTTGGCCATTCAGCCTATCGTTACCACCAAGGCCATTTAGCGTGTTGTTATTGCCATTACCGGTAAGTTCATTGGCTGCACCATTGCCGGTACCGTTAATTGCAGCAGTTCCGGTCAGCAGCAGATTCTCAAGTTGCGTACCCAACGTAAAGGTCACCGAGCTTTGCACCGTGTCAGTACCGCCACCGGCAAGCTCAGTAATGGTATCGGTAGTAGTATCGACTATGAAGGTATCGTTACCCGGACCGCCAATCAGCACATCCACACCGCCCTGTCCATTGAGCGTATCGTTACCACCCAACCCATCAAGCGTATCATTGCCGGGCGTGCCTACCAGATTATCATCACCCGGTGTGCCGACATTCCCACCACCGCCATTCAGAACCACCACTCTATCGGTAAACTGCAATTCTTCGAAATTCCGAAGGGTATCGCTGCCATCATTAATATTAGCGATGGTAGGATTCGTGTGGGTAACGGTAACTGAACCATCCGGATTGAACGTTACGTCATAATTGGCAAAGACATCCCGGAATACAGCCCTGTCAACATCCGTACCGGCGGGAGCCGTTTCAATCTTGCGTACAATTTTAAGCTGATCTGGCCGGTATGTCCCATTTTGCATCGCAGTCCTCAAAGCACTGGTTATATTCTCGAAGGCTGCGATTTCAAGATTAGGATCATTCAGATCGCGAACACTGATGCGCACATTAAGCCACGCATCGCCATCGAGCAAATCATCGCCGCCACGCCCTTCGAATAAATCACTGCCGGCACCACCCAGCAAAATATTACCGGAATTGAATACTGTTGCACCACCTAATAACGTACTTAGTCCTTCAATCAATGCAATGCGTTCAGCAGCACTATGGCCACCTGAAGCTGGGTTATTGACGTCATCCAATGCATTATTTTGCCCGGTATTTGGATCAACCAAGGTTAATTCGGTTATAGTTTCATTATCACCGCGTATGATGTCGTCAAGATCCCATCCGGATGCAGCTTCGACAAAATCGTATCGATCCAGCACGTCGACTGGAACACCGGGAATGATAGGCCGGGTTAAATCAATGTCAGCCTCAAAACTGCTTCCTTTGGTAAAGACCCAATCGAATCCGCTGTTACCGTCATTTTTGTCTGCACCGGCCATACCATTCATCAGGTCATCGCCGCCCTCACCCAGAAATTCATCCAAACCTCCGCCACCGACGAAAACGTCATTACCTCGGATGGGATCGCGATTAAACGGATCAAAGTTATCGCCAGGTGCACCATCGGCTGTTCCGGTTTGAATCCAATCATCCCCTTCATTACCCATCATCACTTCATTAGGGGTGTTACCAAAGATAAAGTCATTGCCGGGTCCAGCAAAAACTTCGGAAATATCTTGACCGGTTACAATGAAGTCACTACCGTCTCCGCCTAAAATCAGATTGATACCGGGTCCGCCGTTAATGACATCATGCCCTGCTCCACCTTTGATATTGTCATCGCCAAAGGAATCGGTAATACGATCATGACCGTCGCCACCGTTGATCGAATCGTTGCCGGCACCACCTTCGAGACGATCATTACCGCCATCGCCCCACAGGGTATCATCGCCTTCGCTGGCACGTATCCTGTCGGTATTAGGAGTGCCGCCCATTACCACGTGCTGATCACCGGTATAGCGAATGGTATTGGGGCCCAGTGTGGTATCACGCACCAGAGCAAGCTGATTCAAATGATTTCTTAGCGTCGCTTCATTCACATCTAGGGTAAAAGGATCATCCTCGATTGGACCGCTGGTTCCCAAATTACCTACTTCAAAGGTGTAAGTCGGAGTTGAGAAAATATCAAACGGCAGATGCTTTACATCCGGTAAATTTGCCATCACCAACTCGGCAAATGAGTTTTCCTCCAGTTGCGTGAGGAAATCCAGCCCAGCAGTACGCGCCAGATAGTAAAAACGATCACCATCTTGAAGATTTTCTAGCTGTGTTTCGAACACGAAATTGAATGTAGAACCCAATAACCCGCCAAACGGCGCCTGCTTTTCAGCCAAGCCACCAATCCAGAAATCGACATTATCGAGACCGGTAGTCGTTATACCCGATGGCGGTGTAGCATAGGTGTTTACGCTATTGATGAAATCCACCGCGAAGTTACTGTTGTTGTTGTTATCCGCCTGATCCAGAAGCGTCTGGGCTGCTGCCCGCTTATCCACGAATGTTGTCGCACTGGCAATCGTAGGGTGCGTGCCATAAGCAGCAATAAAATTGGCCAATGATTCGGGATTCTTGAGATTAAATCCAAAATCAGCCCAGCTTTCATAAGGTTGCAGCGTAGGATTTTGCCCCGTATCTTCATAGAACATACGACGCGCTTCATTCAACGGCGGAATACCGGTTTCACGGGCACGCGTCATGTTTATAGTCGGTAAATCCAGTGGCAAACCAAGCAGATTGTTGCGCAAAGCGTCCGTGACAAATTCGTCGATTTCATTGCCGACTTGCCGGGTCATGCCTTTGACGACTGCACCGGCAGCTTCGATATTGTTGTTGTAGGCATCTACCCCGGTGCCTCTAAACGAAATCGGATTTAAAAATGCATCGATCAAAGCAATATCATTGACTTGGCCATCGGGATTAATTCTTTCGACCGTCTCAGTCAACATGGAATGGCCAAAGCGATAAACCACATGAGCAAACTCAGCCATAATGGCCGGATTGATCGTACTGTTGTAGCCAATAAAAACATCTACATTCGGCTGTACCTTGCGCGCAAACTCTTCGAACACCAGGTGCTGATACTGCATCTCGGTGGCAAAACGCGCAGCCTGGAATAAGCGTTCACCATCCCATTGCCCATCCGGCGTTCCATTCGGAGTATGCCACTGCGCGATAAATGCCGGATCACCGCTATTGGTAATCAGGTTTTTAATAAAATCAATGGTACGGTTGTGCTCTGCATGAAAAACGGTATGGACTGTGGTCAAACCGATATTTTCGTTACCACGGCCGTCACCGGTAATGAAATGCCTATCCAGCAATTCGTCGTCATATCGGCCAGCTTCTGAAAGCCCAACCGCATTGTCACTATCGGCTAGCTTCATGGCGCCATTAAGATCACGTGGTGCTGCAGTATGCGCAATATCGTCTAAAAAAGCATGGCCGGTACGAATGGCATTGGCTGGAACAGCGACACCCCCGCCCGCAGGATTTCCCACCACGACATTATCATCGCTTGTGTTTGCGATGTTATCTGGGCCAGTCCCAACTATGATCTGGGCAAAACCATTTGCAGCCGGAATGAATTTGCCATAGCTATCCGTCCGCAGCAATGGCAAGTTGGTCACATCGACATCGGTTAGATTTATACCGAGCAAATTCCGTGCTTGTACTTTAACGTCTGTCCATGTGGCAAGTCCGCCGAGTCCGCCGCTGCCGTCCAGCATGCGACCGGTTGAAACGGGGTCAGCCGACGAATTAAATGCATATTCACGCAAAAAGACCTGATGCGAAGGATGCGAGGTATAAGTCTGATTCTGATCAACAAATGGTGTCGTCTGATTGATATGTTGACGTACATCGTCAACAGTGCCCAAGGTATTATCAGCCCCGGGCAAATTGGTTGCCCGTGTCAACGGCATAAACCGTAAGCTAGGCGGCAAATCATCAGCGTTACCGAGAATGCCATCTGGACCAGGAATGAGCGGATCATCCGGCTTCAACGGCACAAATACGATTCCATTACCACCTTTGTTGACAAGATCCAGGCCATGATCAAAAAACTGACCAAATAACGTAAACCAGGAGTTATAGGGAGCTGACAGTCCTGCATCGGGTGTAATATTGGGAATAAACAGTTTGCCATTGGCAGGATTGGTATTCGCTCCCGCTTTGTCCGCTGCAGCAATTGCTGCCGGGTTGTTGACAGTTTGATCTACAATCAAGTTACTGACCGTGCGCGGTTGTGAATCGAACACCGCGCCACTGGTTTGCTCGTACGAAGTATTATCACCCACTTCCTGACCGCCGGGTCCATCCACATCGAACGCAACCTGCTCCGCCTCTCGAAAATCTGGCGGCAGAAGACGGGGAAAAACTTCGTCGGCCGCTCCGAAAAAAGTTCTTCCCGGCCGCAAATTGTTATACGAACCATCGACGTTACGGAATCCATCGTGTAACAATGGACTGCCGACAATCCCTGGCAAGTTGTTAAAATCATCCGCGAGCTGAAATTCAGAATCTCTTTCAGAAATGATTGCTTGTTGAATCAGGAAGTCAAGATCGGTTCTACTTAAATTAGCCATTTTTTCACCTCTACAATTTTTGATTATTCAAAATAAGCCTATGCGACTTTTCTTAGCGGTGAGTCTATTAATCTGCTGGATAGCTAATGCTTATTAACAATCTCTTTGTTGTTTTTGTTTGTTCAGATTTTTTGAACTGCACTTTTAGTTACGATTTGATATTAAGACTGTTAATCCTTCATGTAAGTAGGATTAGTCTGAATCAAATGTCAATAATTTGTGGAGAAATACCTAAGTACTTACTTAGATTTGTAGATAATTTGTGAAGGAAAACTTCTGGATATTCACATAATTTTTCCTGAGAAAATCTCTAGCAAGACATTACTCATTGTTTCTACAATCAATAAACTATCATTGATAGCGCGTTGGATCCGCTATTTCCATAGCAGCAAATCCGGCACGCCGAATGCGACAAGAGTCGCACTTGCCGCATGCATGCCCATGCGCATCAGCTTGGTAGCACGAAACTGTGATACTGTAATCGACACCCAGGTCAAGCCCCGTTCGAATAATCTCTTTTTTGGATAGATTCAGTAGTGGTGCATGAATGGCGATTTGTTTCCCTTCCACAGCAGCAGCTTTGGTCGCCAGATTTGCCATCGTTTCGAATGCTTGAATAAATTCTGCGCGACAATCGGGATAACCGGAGTAATCTACTGCATTTACTCCTATAAAAATATCCTGACAATCCAACACTTCCGCCCAAGCCAGCGCCAATGACAACATGATAGTATTTCTGGCAGGCACATAGGTGATAGGAATATCGCTATTAGCTATTTGCGTGGGTACAGCAATAGATGGATCAGTCAGTGCGGATCCTCCGAATACGGTCAAATCGAGGGGGATGATTTGATGTACCTTTGCATCCAATGACTGCGCAATATTGCTTGCCGCCGTTAACTCCGATCGATGCCGCTGACCATAGTCGACACTTAACGCGTGACATTCAAAATTCAGAGTGCGTGCAATAGCAAGCACTGTTGCAGAATCCAATCCACCTGATAATAAAACTACTGCTTTTTTCATTAACCGTCATTCTTTCCGGAATTAACAATTATCAATGCCCAGGCCCTTCTCCCCATAACAACTTATGCATTTGAATTTGCATTCTGACTGGCAATTGATCACGCAAAATCCACGCTGCCAATACTGCGGGGTCTAAATTGCCATACACAGGAGACAATAAAATAGGGCACCGGTTATGTAATTTTTTGTCGCGAATAACTCGGCATGCCCATTGGTAATCGGCTTCATCACAAAGCACAAACTTAACTTCATCATCTGGCGTCAAATAAGAGAGATTTTCCCAGTTATTTTTAGACACTTCGCCTGAGCCCGGAGTCTTGATGTCCATCACTTTGCATACGCGTCTATCGACTTGTGACATATCCAGTGCACCGCTGGTTTCAAGTGACACGGAATAACCCGCATCACATAAGGCGGTAAGCAAAACCAAACATGCTTTCTGCGCTAAAGGCTCTCCTCCCGTTACGGTAACATAGTGGGTATTAAAGCGCGCAACTTGGCTAAGGATCGTTGCAATTGATAGCATTTCTCCACCGCTAAAAGCATAGCTGGTATCACAGTACCCACAGCGCAAAGGACACCCCGTCAAGCGCACAAAAACAGTGGGCAAACCAACACGGCTTGTTTCACCCTGTAAGGAATAAAAAATCTCACTGATACGCAAAGTTGTCGTTTCGAGTGGCTGCACAATGATCAATTATTCAAAGGAAAAAAACTGGATGGATAGTTCTTTGTTGGTGAAAGCGGTCAATAGCGCCAGGCTATTGTTCAGGTAGAATTTATTTAAGATTGGCCAAGCGTTGTTTGGCCTTTTTTGCAGCATCGCTGTGCGGGTATTTTGCTACTAAATCTTCTAAAGTATGTTTACTCGCCTTGTTGTCACCCATTTCGTACTGACTGCTGGCCATATTCAGAAATGCATCTGGGGTTTTTGAGCTATCCGGGTATTTTTTAATCAACCGTTGCTGTGCCTCTATCGCCAATTGATAATCCCGCATGGCATAGCGGGCATTACCAATCCAGTAAGCTGCCCCAGGTGCCAAGTTAGATTGTGGAAAATTTTCCAAAAAGCTTTCAAATTGAGCAATGGCGCTCGCATAATCACCGTTTTTAAAGAAATCAAAAGCCTCTTTGTAGGCATCGTTTTCGGCTGAACTGGGCGGTAGCAATTCATTGCTCAATACCGCCCCTGAATCAGGTTGCACCGCAGCAATTTTCTCTTCTACTGGCGCATACTCCGGTATGACATCAGCGGATGGAGAGGCTATCGGCTCATGAGCAGGTGGTGTAACCATACTCTGTGGTGAACTTTTCGGACTTGTGTGAGAAGCAGGTGCTCGTTTATTCGGTTGTTCGATATCACGCAGCCGGTTATCCAAATCAATATAAAAATCACGCTGACGCTTTTGTAGCAACGAATTATCGTTACTGAGCATTTCTATTTGTCCGTTTAATTTACCGAATTCCATACCAAGTGTTTCAACTTGCGTATAAAGCTGAAGTAATGCCTGGCTATTCAATGCTTGCTCCATCTTAGCAATACGCGCCTCCATCTCGTTGATTTGTTGACGTAGAGTGCGAATTTGTTCACGTGCCTCATCATCGCCAAACAGTGCTGCATAACTGACGTTACAACTCATTAACAACATTAGAAAGAAAGCGCGTATCAGCATCTTTACTCACCTCGATAAATAATATCCGTACGACGATTCTGACTCCAGGTAGATTCACCATGTCCCACAGCGCGCGGCTTTTCTTCTCCCAAACTGACAGCTTCAATTTGTTCATCGCGAGCACCTGCCAATGTCATCATATTTTTTACACTATCGGCACGACGCTGTCCTAAGGCAAGATTGTACTCACGGCTGCCACGATCATCGGTATTGCCTTGTAAAATCACGCTCGCATCCGCGTTATCACGTAAAAATCTGGCATGAGACAACACTAACTCTCTATATTCACTTTTAACGGTATAGCTATCATAATCGTAATAAACACTCCGCTGCGACAAGATACTATTGGGATCTTGTAACTGACTGAAATAGCCCGGCCTGGCTGAACCCGACCCCATCAAGTCACTACCACCACTTCCCGCACCTGCACCCCCAGTTAAGTCCTCAGTTTCAGGTTGCGTGGTTTGACTGGCACATGCAGATAACAGGACGATTAATGAAACACCCAGTAATTTTCTCATCTAAAGCTCCTTGTCATTAAAAATTTGTGTTAATTCCGTTACTTCCACTTGGGCAATGGACCCCATGCCGGCTCTCTGATATCACCTGTTTGAACTGTGAGATGCTGTCTCGTCTGCCCGTCCCTGGAAACAGCGGATAATATACCACGCCCGTCGATTTCAGTTGCGTACAAGATCATCTTGCCATTCGGGGCAAAACTGGGTGATTCATCAAATTTGGAATTCGTCAATATTTGTACCTGACGTGAGCCAATTTCCTGTACCGCCACATTGAATTGATTGTTGTTACGATGAATGAAAGTAAAGCTTTTGCCATCCTGACTAAAATCGGGACTGACATTATAACTGCCCTCGAAAGTCAACCGTTCTGCAGTATTGTTCTCAGAACTGGATACCGGCATACGATAAATTTGTGGACTGCCCCCCCGATCAGAAGTGAAGATAATCGACCGGCCGTCAGGAGAAAAATTCGGTTCAGTATCAATACCTGAGCTTCTACTGAGCCTTTGCAAACCACTACCATCCGCATTGATCAAGAAAATTTGCGATCCGCCTTGCCCTGTCAATACCACGGCAAGCTTCCTGCCGTCCGGTGACCAAGTGGGGGCGCTATTACTGCCTTTAAAGCTGGCGACCGCTCTACGCTCACGAGTTGACAATGTTTGTACGTAAACAACCGGCTTTTTATTTTCAAACGATACATAAGCCAACTGCGTGCCGTCTGGTGACCAAGAAGGAGAAATAATGGGTTCGGTATATTCAATGATGGACTGCGCATTATAACCATCCGCATCAGCAACCTGTAATGCATATTTGTTGCCGCGTTTCAGTACGTAAGCAATACGCGTGCTAAATACGCCCACATCTCCGGTTAACGCTTCATAAATGACATCAGCAATACGATGCGCGGCAGTACGCAATTGTGTTGCCGGAACAGTAATCGCCAACCCCGTTAATTGCGTTCTTTTAGCAACATCCATCAAGCGGAATTGAATTTCTACCTGATCACTCGATAAAGCGATTACGCGGCCGATCACCAATGCATTCGCGCCACGATTAACCCAATCGGCATATTCAACATCAGCCGGCACGTATGGCGAGAGTCCGGAAGGATCGATCAAACGGAACAAGCCGGTACGCTGTAAATCAGCGCCTATGATCGATGTAATGCCTTGCTGTAGTTTATTCTCTTCAGCAAAAGGAACGATAGCAATGGGTATGCGTGATGCCCCGCCACCAAAAATTTCTATATTCAATTGCGCGTACAAAGGTGTGCTAAGCCACCACGTCAAAAGAAATAAATAACGGATTTGTTTTAACCAGTGAATCGACATAAATATGAAACTGTTAGAAATCAAAAAAGTTTACAGATTATAGCAATCATTCACGATAATGAACGGTAATATTCAAATTGCGAAACTCGTTAAATAATGCCGGATCCGGAGGCAGTGGCAACGGTTTTGATAAAAAGATGGCACGCTCGACAGCGCTATCAAAAGCTTCATGCCCGCTACTCCTACTTAATCTGACATCTAAAATATCTCCCCCTGGCAGTAAAGTGACACTGAATTCAACCACTGGATTGCCGGGCAAGTCAGGCGGCATCACGATCCTACTCCTGATTTTGGCAAGAATCATTGCCTTATATTTTGAAATTTCATTGGTTATCTGGTTTCTCGCAGCAGCTTGCTGTGCAGCACGTTTAGCTTCGGCTTCCCGCTGCGCCTTGGCTTCTTGTTCACGTTGCCGTTGTACTGCTTGTTCTTTTTCCTTCTGTTTTTGCAATTCTTTTTGTTTCTCAAGTTCCTTTTGCTTTTCTAGCTCTTTCTGTTTTTCGAGTTCTTGTTTTTTCTCTAATTCTTTCTTTTTCTCGAGTTCTTTCTGTTTTTCAAGCTCTTTTAGGCGCTCCTGCTCTTTAACCTTTTCTTGTTCTTTTTTCTTTTGTTCTTGCAGATCCGGAGGAGGTTCTTTCACGGGTTCAGGTTTCTGCTTAACCGCAATATCGGGCTTCTTAACTGGCGGCTCCACAATGGCTTTCTGCGGCACAGGCTTGGGCGGTTCCGGTTTAGGCGGTTGCGGTTCTATCTTAGGTTTGACAGGCTCTTGAATGGGAACAGATTGTTTGGGCAATGGTTGAGATTTTACCGGCTCTTGAATCGGCTTTGGCAATTCAGTCCAGATATCCACAATCATGCCTTCTGGCGGATGATCCTTCCAATTCAAGCCAAAAACCAGCAATGCCACAAAAAACAAATGCACAGAAACAGCCAGCACGCCTGCCAGTACTGATTTAGGTTCGGAATGCGGGGAATTGCGTACGATGCTGGCGTTCATCAGTGCTAGCTAGCCATTCATTTTTGTTGCGCCAGCAAACCCACTTTCTGCACTTGGTTTTGCTGCAAAATATCCATTACTTTAATGACTTCTTCGTAACGTACACTTTTATCCGCTGCGATTACGACAGGTTGCTGCGCGTTCTGCGCCTGCTTTTGCTTGATCGCTTCGATCAATTGATTACGATCCACTTTTTGCTCTGCCGCTGATTTTTCCCGATCCCGTAATGTCAAACTACCATCGGCTTTAATAATCACTTCCATTGGCATAGCTGGCGCTGCCAATGACTTACCAATTTGCGGTAGTTCAATCTGACCATGATTAATCATCGGTGCCGTCACCATAAAAATAATGAGTAATACCAGCATCACATCAATATAAGGCACTACATTGATTTCATTCATTAATCGATGTTTAGCACGACGCGCCATACATTCTCCTCAATCCTGTTTACCCCGCAGCACGCCGTTGTAGCACGTTGGACAATTCTTCCATAAAACTCTCAAACCGCGTTGCCAATTGATCCGTTCGACTAGCGTAACGATTGTATGCAACCACTGCAGGAATTGCTGCAAACAAACCCATCGCTGTTGCAATCAGCGCTTCAGCAATTCCCGGCGCGACATGTGCAATGGTTGCTTGTGTAACACTAGACAAGCTTCGGAATGAATTCATTATTCCCCATACCGTTCCCAACAATCCGATATATGGACTAACTGATCCCACAGTCGCTAAAAACGACAGATGCGATTCCAAATAATCCATTTCCCGTTGATAAGTTGCGCGCATGGCTCTGCGCGTACTTTCCATCACCGCCTCAAGATCAGATCCTGCAGGATGCTTATTAAATTCGCTAAACCCCGCAGCAAAAATACGTTCCATACTGCCCGATTCGTAACGCGAATTTATAGTGCGCTGATATAACGCATTCATATCGGCTCCACGCCAAAAAATATCTTCAAATTCATCCGTTTTTTTTATCTCATAGCGGATTACGAATAATTTACGAAAAATATACCACCAAGATAAAAGCGAAATCATCACCAAAATCAGCATCACCAGCTGCACCAATAAACTGGCACTAGTGATTAGATGCAGAAAAGACATATCCTGTGTAACTGTTGTATTCATACGGGTTTCCTAATTCTTTCACGTAATGGCATAGGAATACTGATTGGCTTCAGCGTTTCTGTACCGACACACACCACATGAACCGTGGCACTTACTAATTTGACTTGAGTACATAAAATTTCCTGATATAAGGCAATGCGGCTCCTGCCGATTTCCTTAACTATTACTGTCACATTCAACAAATCATCCAATACGGCGGGCTTGAAATATTGAATTTCAAGCGAACGAATCATAAACAATACGTTGTGAATTTCAGCCAGCAATTTTACATTAAACCCTAATTCCCTGAGCCATTCATAGCGTGCACGCTCCATAAAATTAAGATAATTCGAATGATAAACCACCCCACCAGCATCCGTATCTTGATAGTAGATCCGAACAGGCAGTGAGAAGTTATTGATTAACATACTGTATAAGTAATTATTTTTTATGCACGTTTTTTAAGCAGGAAAAACGCCAGTCGATAAATAACGATCACCGCGATCACACACAATAAACACAATCACTGCATTCTCAACTTGAGCGGAAACACGAAGTGCTGCTACCAAAGCGCCACCAGAAGAAATACCTGCAAAAATTCCCTCCTCACAAGCTAATCGACGCGTCAAATCTTCAGCTTCATTTTGCGAGACATACAACAACTCGTCCACGCGCTCTGCTTCATAAATTTTAGGTAAATAAGCCGGAGACCATTTGCGAATACCGGGAATTTGTGAGCCCTCTTCCGGTTGTACACCAATCACCCTTATCGCCGATCGCTGTTCTTTGAAAAATCTTGAGCACCCCATGATTGTCCCAGTGGTCCCCATGCTACTGACAAAATGAGTAATTTTTCCATCGGTATCGCGCCAGATTTCAGGTGCAGTTCCCTCATAATGAGCCAACGGATTATCGGTATTAGCAAATTGATTAAGAATAATCCCCCGGCCCTCTTCACGCATTTTTTCCGCCACGTCACGCGCATGTTCCATACCACCCGCCTTGGGTGTCAAAACTAACTCTGCACCATACGCACGCATGGATTGGCGCCGCTCTATACTCAGATTATCTGGCATAATCAATATCATGCGATAACCCATTATGGCAGCAGCCATTGCCAACGCAATGCCGGTATTACCGCTAGTTGCTTCAATCAGCGTATCACCGGGTTGAATTTCTCCTCGCTGTTGCGCATGGGAAATCATCGACAAAGCAGGGCGATCTTTAACCGATCCAGCAGGATTATTACCTTCCAATTTAGCAAGAATTACATTAGATGTTGCACCCGGCAGGTGCTTGAGTTTTACTAATGGGGTATTACCGACAAAATTCTCAATGGTTTTATACATAGCACAAACTTTATAATCTTTTGTTTGAGAGTATCACATAAGCGTTCCTGAATAAAACTGCCAGAATCACTTGAACAAAAACCCCTCTGAAAATTATCCAGAGGGGTTTTTGTTCGGAAAGCTTTCTTAAAACGATGTACTACTCTTGTTTGGCAGAAGCTTCCTTATTTTTTTCAACTTCAACTACAATTTCATCACGAAGCTGCTTAATTGTTGCAGAACCAATGCCAGCAACCTTTTGTAGATCATCTACAGAAGCAAAGGAACCATTTTTCTCACGGTACTCAATAATAGCCTTTGCTTTAGCAGGACCGATTCCTTGCAGAGCTTCGAGTTCACCTTGCGAAGCTGTATTGAGATTTACTGCTGCAAATGTAGAACCGGCAAACAGAAATGTCAGCATCATAATGAAAAAATTTTTTCTCATAACTTCTCCTTATTGAAAACCTAAGCACAAAATATTCTAGTGCTTCAGTAGTTGTTATAAAAATACCTGTAATACAACTTGTTAAAAAAATTATATCTACAAGGTTAGGCTTTATCGGATAGTGAAAAAATTAATGAATAGGACATG
This sequence comes from Nitrosomonas sp., assembly GCA_024281995.1. Classification (GTDB taxonomy): domain Bacteria; phylum Pseudomonadota; class Gammaproteobacteria; order Burkholderiales; family Nitrosomonadaceae; genus Nitrosomonas. The sequence continues at coordinate 47,060 of JAMWZW010000007.1, read as the reverse complement.
AATACCAAATGGCAATGCCAATAACATGGAATAAGAGATTAAATGACTCAAGCATTGCGGAAACGGGAATGTTTAACAATTAAAATTGTTATTAGTGGTAACACAAAACCAATAATTGTCACCGTAATCAATAAATGCCCTAATTCGCTGTAATCGGCGGGGACTGTAACTTGACCAGTAATTACATTTGTAACTTCACGTTTTACTTCATACAACTGATTCAAATACTTGGTACCCAATTGTGAAGCGGATAATGCCAAATTCGTAAAAGATGCCATCACTGCAAAAAAGGTAGCTTTAAGCCTTTCCGGGGCAGAATTGGCAATCCACGCCAGCATCGGAATCATGGCAATCTGACCTAAAGGGGATTCCAATGCGGTATCGATCAACGCAATGAACCGAGCATCGACTACTCCACCCGTTACTGCCGCAGTCCATTCATGCAAACCAAAGTACATCCCCACGATAGGCAGCGATAAACAAGTGCCTACAATGGTAAGAAAACCGATGATGTATGCAATCGAGCGCTCTGCCATAAAACGGCGAAAAATAAACATACCAAATAGTGTCAAAACAGCGCCAACCAGAGACAATACTGCTAAAAACTGCTGATCAAAGCCTAATGTATCAATCATCCACCAGGTAGAACCCGCACCTGGTCCAGGAATGGCTCGAAACACGAAAATCATGATTGCGGTACCGACCAATACATTACGGGCTTCAGGTTCCAGTTCACCGGTTAATCGCCACATCAGAAATATAACAATTGCCATAGAGATAACAAATACGATTTCTTCTGCACCGGACATGCCACTCATCCCTACACCCAGTGACATAAGCGTAAATGCCATCCCCCCACCGAGAATCCACCAATTCACGGCGGGTGTCTCCACGTGCATGCCAAGTAATGTGTTAACTTCATCTTGACTATGTCCCAATGCGTGCAAACGCTTACGCTCACGGCGCTGTAGCCAAGCGGCAAAAACTACACCAAAAATGGAAATAAATGGAATGATTAAGGCCAACTCATATATTAATAAATAGACTGCTTCTTTGTCAGAATCAGCCATTAATCCAGCATCGCGCAGTAAAAATACATTGGCTACCGAAACCAGCACGCCACCACCGATAATCGCGACACGCCCAAGTGTCTGCATCGTAACATGCATGAGTTTACGTTTTGCCGTATCCAATTTATTACCGTTTTCATCCACACGAGGCACTGCCTCAACAGTCATCGCATCAGCAACCACATCTTGCAAGACATAACCGATCGGCGCAAGCAAGGCCGATAACACATACCAGGTTTCTATTGGCGCCATCTCCGCCATTATTTCGGTATACCCCAATAATCCGATCATAATGACAAGACTCACCGTAATCAGACTGGCTCCCAAATAAACTAACAAACTTTTCCAGCGCCATATTAGATCAACCAGATGCCCTAATGGCATTTTTAGCGCCCATGGCAACATCATCCAAAATCCCAGCATAGCTAAGAACTCAGCTGAAAGCCCCAACTTCTCCTTTACATAAAACGTACCAACGATACCAGTTAACCCTGAAATACCTGCAGCGACATACACCATTAGTGGCGGCAAATACGACAATCGCATTTCTCGTCCCAAGGCAAGAATATTCGCGCTAAACCACTGCGCGATTACAGTCAATAATCCGCTAGAAGGTAATAGATTCTTCATAAATTGTCTGTTTCAGCTATGAAATTTTGAATAGAATTACTTTTGCTTGGGTCGCACACCGACCTTAACTTGAATTGACTTTTCCTGCTTACCACGAATCACCATAACCCTTACAGTATCGCCCGGTAGCAGTGCTGCCACCATATTTAACAATTCCGAGGTACTCTTAACCGGTTTATCTTCTACCGCAATCAGGATATCACCTGCTTTGATTCCCGCTTTATCGGCTGGGCCATCTTTAAGTACACCGGCGATTAATGATCCCATGGCACTATCCAATCCAAAAGATTCGGCAAGATCCTGAGTCATATCTTGCATACTAACGCCCAACCAACCACGAACCACACTGCCGGTTTGAATAATCTGCTCCATAATTTGTTTAGCGGTATGAATTGGAATGGCAAAACCAATCCCCAATGAACCACCGGTACGTGAATAAATTGCTGTATTGATTCCAATTAAGTTTCCTGAGGTATCAGTCAATGCACCACCGGAGTTTCCTGGGTTAATTGCTGCATCGGTTTGAATAAAATCTTCAAAAGTATTAATTCCCACACGACTTCTGCTCACCGCACCTACGATACCCATGGTAACACTTTGCCCCACCCCGAAGGGGTTACCAACCGCCAAGACCACGTCACCCACTTTTACTTGTTGGGATTGACCAAAAGTCATTGCCGGTAAGTCCTTCAAATTAACCTTTAGTACCGCCAGATCAGTTTCTGGATCCGAACCAATCAGCTTGGCTTTACCCTTGCGGCCATCAGCCAGTGCTACTTCAACCTCATCCGCTGTCTCAACAACATGGTGATTAGTCAAGATATAACCATTAGAACTGACAATGACACCTGAACCCAGACTGGATGTACGCCGTGGTTTAGAGGATTCAAATTGTTCACCAAAAAATTTACGTAATGCGGGGTCATTCAAAAAAGGCGAAGATGGCTCGCTTATTTCTTTACTGGTAAAAATATTAACTACTGATGGCACAGCGATTTCCGCCGCTTTAGCATAACTATCCGGTCTTTCAGAGCTCACCACTGCTGGTACAGTTTCTTTAATCGTCACAATTTCCCCACGTGGCCTCCAGGGTAATAAATCAGGCCGCAATGTTGAAATCACGAAAAAAATTGCCAGAAGCACAGTTGCGGTTTGTGCAAAAATCAACCAAAGTCTGTACATAAAAATGATTTACTCCAGAATTTAAAATGTAGCAGCAATATAATCTAATTTAATTTATTAAGTTGCCCATAAAAAGGAAAAGCAATGCATCGTGATGAGCTAGAAAGTCATTTAAACCAATTGTTGGAAATATCGCGCTTCCATGATTATTGCCCAAATGGTCTGCAAGTGGAAGGGCATCATGACATACGCACGTTAGTCAGTGGCGTCACCGCCTCATTCGATCTCTTGCAAGCAGCTATCGCAGCCAAAGCTGACGCCATTCTTGTGCATCATGGTTATTTCTGGCGCGGGGAAGATATGCGCATCACCGGTATGAAAAATCGACGCATTACTTTACTGATCACGCACAAAATTAGCCTGTTTGCTTATCATCTACCACTCGACGTACATCCACAGTTCGGCAATAATGCAGTTTTAGGAAAAAAATTAGGGTTGATCGAAACCGGTCGTTTTGGTGACCAGGATATCGCATTTCAAGGTGAATTAGCGCAGGCCACTACCTTAAGAGCCTTAGGCGAGAAAATATCCAGAACTTTATTGCGTAAGCCCATGACAATCGGCGATCCCGACAAAACCATCCGGCAAGTCGCATGGTGTACTGGTGCAGCACAAAACTATTTTGAAACTGCAATCCGACAAGGAGTAGATGCTTTCATTACCGGTGAAATTTCTGAACAATCTGTACACGCAGCGCGTGAATCTGGAGTTGCCTTTATCGCAGCTGGACACCATGCAACCGAACGGTACGGCGTACAGGCATTGGGCGATCATATCGCACAAAAATTTGCTATCCGGCACCAGTTTATTGATGTAGACAATCCCGTATAAATGCAATGACAAAAAACGTTTTTTTGACAATGTATGCAGATAAAATCATCAATAAATTTTATGAGTCTTTGTTTTCATCATCCTTCTTTTTCTTACCTGCAAACATGGTCCACCAGATAATAAAAAGAAACAAACCCAATGCCACTGCTGCTTCAACTACAAGTAACCACATAATTCCAAATTGCTATAAAGTTAATAATGAAGTTGTCACTTTAACCAAAATTTGATGAAAAACCAATCAACATTTATTGCTGTTATTCTGCTTTGGGTGCTCGTGGCTTGTTCTACTGGTTCAATTAGCCCAACTCCGCAACCTGCGCAACCTGTTGAATCAACCACACCACCCGCAACTGAGAAACCTACTAGAAAATCAATCCATAAACCGGTGCAATGGTCTGCACTCCCGGACTGGGAGAAGGATGACTTGCAACCCGCATGGCAGGCTTTTTTAAATAGCTGTGCGGTTCTGAACAAACAATCACTATGGCAAGAAACATGCAGTATGGCTGTGTTGCTGCAAAAACCCACCAACACCACATTGAAAAATTTTTTTGAGACTTATTTCATCCCTTTCCAGGTGATTAATATTGATAACTCAGAAGAAGGATTAGTCACAGGTTACTATGAACCCTTGCTCAAAGGCAGCCTGAAACCTTCAAAGCGTTATCGCTATCCAATTTATACCGCACCGGCTGAACTACTCACCATTGATTTAGGCACCACATACCCTGAACTAAAAGATCTGCGCTTACGTGGACGCTTGGACGGACGCAAAGTGGTTCCCTATTACACTCGTGCAGAAATCATGAATAAACCGGCAATCCTTAACGGCAATGAATTTCTGTGGGTAGAAGATGAAGTCGAATTATTTTTCCTTCATATCCAGGGATCCGGTCGAATCATTTTCGATAGTGGCGAGGTAATGAAAATCGGCTATGCCGACCAGAATGGCCACCCTTATAATTCCATTGGCAAGGTCCTGGTGCAACGTGGTGAATTAGCGCTGGAAGGTGCCTCCATGCAAGGGATCAAGCAATGGGGCCAGAAAAATCCCCACAAATTAACTGAATTGCTGCAAAAAAACCCACGCTACGTTTTTTTTCGCCAATTACCAGCCGATCTTTCCGGTCCGATCGGTGCCTTGGGTGTGCCGTTAACGGCTGGTAGAAGTATTGCAATCGATCCACTATCTATGCCGCAAGGCGCACCGGTATTCCTGGCAACGACCTGGCCTAACAGTAATAAGCCGCTCAATCGTTTAATGGTAGCGCAAGATGTCGGCAGCGCCATCAAGGGTGGCATACGCGCCGATTTTTTCTGGGGATTTGGCCAGGAAGCGAGTAATCTAGCAGGCAAAATGAAGCAATCTGGGAAAATGTGGATACTAATGCCACGCAGCTATACACCCGAACTGGCACAGCAATAAAAAAACCAGGAAATCAGACCAAACGGTTAGATTCCATTAATAATCAGCATTGCTCCGTAATCCGCTGATGTGCGTCCATCCCCTGGTAGTGGACTTACCCCTCCAAGTAAGACACGAAAGTTTCCTTTATCTGCAATAGAAAAAACACTTTCTATTCGATGAGTAAGTAATAGATCGTTGGTATGAATAGTCTTATTAAATACAGCAACTACCAATTGAACCTGCCCATCCGTAACACAGATAGCATCAATCGGGCATCGTGAGTCCTCTGCGACAGCAACGAGCTTTAGATGCACATCAATATCTTTGATCCATATACTTTCGTCCATTTTCAAAAAAAATGCTTCATTGAGATTGGCTTGTAGTTTGGGTTCTTCATTAATCTGGGTTAATGCAAATTGCCCATTTGATTGTAAACTCATCTCGACATCATAAACCTGAGCCGCATCATCAATGACCGCAGCGGGAATCTTCAATAGTTTATTTTCTGTCGAGTACTGAACGTGATCATTCGCTTGAACCGCCAATGTTAATGCCATTACTAAACCAGCTAACAAAATTGTAAACAATCGTGCAGATGATACTTTGCTCATAGCTATCCCCGGTATAAAAAAGATTTTATTCAATTTTTGTAAGCCCAATAAGCTTAATAGAAATGTAATGTACATGTAATAAAATATTTGAGTCAGTGAGAAAAATAACAATATATCGGCAATATTACATTAAGAACACCGCTGCACAACCGCGTAAATCTTCCTGTGGTGACGAAGAAAAATATTCAAATGACAGTTGTCATGCATTATTTTGGTAAAAAGTGAAGTTTCTTCCCTTTTTTAGGGAGTTTTCCCCCTTATGCAGCATTTGGACGGATTGCTCCCCTTGGCAGCCTGTCCACAAAAATTTTGTTGGCAGCTTTTTTCAGATTCATGCAGATGCTTTTCAGCATGACTTGAGCGTTGACTTTTGCCGTGCCGCTGACTCAATCAGCGTGGCATCGATTACCGTTCCTGTCGCACCCTTGATCATCAATCCGTGCGCTTGAAGCTGTTCATTGATAGCAGACAGGAGACCATACAGTCTGTCGTGGGCCACCAGGCGGTTACGGAACCGGCACAACGTGCTTTCGTCCGGTATCTCATCCGATAACGACAAACCACAAAACTGCAGAAAATCAATGCGCACACTCAGCGCTTGTTCCAACGCGGCATCCGACAAACTGTGCCATTGATCCAGTAGCGCCGCTTTGAACATCATCAACAACGCGTCAAACGGTTCCTGTCCACCACCATGCGATAACTCCCGCTTGTATAAACCCGTAAGCTTCGGTCGCAACGCCTCCCATTCAATCAGGGCATCAATTTTCATCAGCACACTGTCTCGCTTCAATCGCTGCGACAATTCCAATGTTCCAAAACTCATCTGCATCGTTTACATCAGCTGTCTTTTAACTATCTCTATATTAGTCGGTTATTGGACGAAGGGGGAGTTGTGCAGGGGTCTTTACGATTAGATCTAAACTCATACAGTTGAGAAGATTATCTTTTTAAGAATGGATTACAGGTAAAAAAATACTTCTTTTGTACTCTAAGTTTTAAATGACACTTTGATACAGTCCGCATCGGCGATCGCAGTTATTTAGATTGCCAGTATGGTTTGTCATCAGTATTGGAGTGGGTTAGTTCCCTTCTCTTTATGTGATGGCATCTGAATCAGTTTTACGGTTGATTTGAGACACGTTCAATACAAGTAAGTTAAAACTAAAGGAATTTACAATATGAAGACTCGATTTTTGGTAGCACTTATAATTAGTTCTAGTTTGATGACAACTCCCGTGGCGCTCAGCGCTAATCTCAATTCCGCGCACGTCACTAAGTATAAGACATATAACAATTATATTTGGCTGCACTCCTTGAATGGGGATATTCAACAGAATGTCAGTGGAAATAAGTACGATGATCTTTTAGGCGCAGAGAGGATCAGTTTAAATGCCACGTCATATAACCCAGTTAACGGAGATTATTGGTCAATCTTTTGTGACTACCCTGCCGACAACGGGGTGATGTCGATTAATAAAGTCAATGGCAAGCATTGGGTCTTGAGTTTAAAGGCTACTCTGGATCCCGCTGATCCACAATGCGTTTCTTATAATGTCGCGACACCAGTGGTGATTGATCTTAGCGGAAATGACAATAGCGATTACCAAGGCTCATCATCAGGACAAGGAAAATCTGTGTACGCAGGAAATTCTTGGAAGTATAACTACCAAAATGACCAGTTTTCTGTAGATTTGTCCGGAACAGTCAATTCCATGAGCGGATCTTGGAGCGGTGATGCCAATGTTACTCGAAACACTAATCTTCAAAAAATAATCAAGTAATTAGTTTAACCAGGCACTTCTGAAATGCGATAAGCTGGCTTGAGTTGGCTTATTGCATTAACAAGACTAGGCTACTCACTTTATTTCATCTATGCAGTAAAGGGGATTCGTATCCAGCGACTTGTTCACGCATTGGAATGTAGATCAGTATCAGTGTGATTGTGTATCCAAAAATTGCTGCAAATGGGGTAAAACCAGTCTGGGTTTTTCTTCTTGGACTGCATGCCCCACGCCACTCATAATGACTAATTTAGAATTAGGCAGATTTTCATGTAAACGCTTACCAATAGCTAATGGCACAATTTCATCCTCCCTGCTCCATATAATTAGTGAGGGGATAGTCAGATTGATGTAGTTGTCTGAGAATTGCTGCAAATCTTTTGGCAACATTTGTTGCACGCTGGCGAGTACAGCATATTTTGCATTGGGTTTGCTCAAATCATTAGCATAGTGCTCAATAGCATCTTGCGGAATCAAAGCATCATTGAAATACACTTTTTTCAGCAAATTTTTAACCTGAAAGGTATTTGGCAGAGCGTAAATCACCAATGGCCCCAGTATTGGAGTAGCCAGAACTTTCACAAAATCTGGTAGATCTTGTGGGTAAGCAATGCTGTCGATTAAAACCAGGCTTTTTTGCAGATTTGGGTGCGATGTGGATAAATATATCGATGTGGCGAGTGCCACCCCACCACCGTAGGAATGGCCAACAATGTGGAGATCCTTCAGGTTGTTCTCGAGAATGAAGTTACGCACCAGTCTAGCTTGTTCATAAACGGAGTAAGCATCATCGCGCGGTTTGGGTGATTCGCCAAAGCCTTTTAGATCAATGGTGATGATACGGTATTTATGTGCCAGTGGCTCAACAATATGCCGCCAACTATAGCTGCTGGCGCCAAAACCGTGTATAAGCAATACAGGGTCTCCTGTACCGATACTGTTGGATGCCAATTGCAACTCATTCGCCTGATCCGGAATACGGTATTGTGCCCAGCTTGGAGTGTTCTTATCCATAACCGCACAAGCACTGAAATTTAAAGCCACAAACAGTAGTAAAAGAACAGTTGGGTTGAGTGGGTGATTTTTCATTGCGTAAGGGAGCGAATGAGCATAACCAAATCAAATATTCCACCTGCTGCGAAAGAGATTGCCCCAAAAGTGGGCAGTATCGCAATTGCTTTGCAGGCTGATTTAAGCCGCTTGGCTTCAACAACATCTTCAATTTTCATGTGCCGTGGAATTGATACAATCACATAACTAATCAAGCTGAGAAAAATAATATTTCCGATGGTAAGCGGTAGGAGATTGGTGAGATAAATTTCTATCGGACCTAATGTTTGTTCCGCACAGTAGCGACATTTGTCGATCATTTCAAACATTATGTCTCGCCGAGCATTAATGATCTGAAAGAAACTTAATGTAGTGTTTACCGCTCCCCATAAAGCGGCCAGTAAAACTATCGGAAGTCCCAGTTTGTCCATATGTCAATTCTTCCTTTTAGTAAAGGATCTAACACGCTTGAATACCGATTGAGCATTTTTATTTAAGGAGTTTTTGAAAAAACATTATTTCGAACATAGCAAAAAATTCATATTTTTGATTTATCAAAATTTTCTATTGTATTTAAAATGAGAAATGTGAATTGTTCATAGGATCCTTTATAAGAAAGCAGAGATTATCACGACGATCATTAAAACAAAATTCAATTTCTTTCAAATGCAAAAAAGTGAAGGATATTATCGCGATGAGAAATGAAAATGGAATATCAGTTATTGGAAGTTGAGAACGGCAAGCCAATCAAAATGTGGACAAAAGGCGTAGCCGTTGAAGAGGATGCACGCCAGCAGCTGATTAATACCGCTCGTATGCCTTTTATTTATAAGCATCTTGCCGTAATGCCGGATGTGCACCTGGGAAAAGGTTCGACCATTGGCAGCGTGATTCCCACCAAAGGCGCGATTATTCCGGCTGCAGTCGGTGTAGATATTGGCTGTGGCATGATGGCTGTGCGCACTTCACTGACTGCACAAGATTTACCGGATCATTTGTTCGAATTACGTAGCGCCATTGAGCGTGCTGTACCGCATGGCCGAATTATGAAGCGCGGCAAACGTGATAAGGGCGCATGGGAAACTCCACCGCAAGCAGTGAATATTATGTGGGCAAGCCTGTTGCCTGGATTTAAACGTATTCTCGAGAAATATCCCCGATTGGAAAATACCAACAATTACAAGCATCTCGGCACACTTGGAACAGGCAATCATTTCATTGAAGTGTGTTTGGATGAGGTTGATCGCGTGTGGTTAATGCTGCATTCCGGCTCCCGTGGTATAGGCAATGCTATTGGTACCTATTTTATTGAGCTGGCGCAGATGGATATGCGGCAACATATTGCCAATTTGCCGGATCGCAATCTTGCCTACTTTGAGGAAGGTAACCCACATTTCGACGATTATATTGAAGCGGTCGGTTGGGCTCAGGATTTTGCGCGACGTAACCGTAACGTGATGATGAAAAATGTCATTACAGCTGTCCGTGAAGTTATTGCCAAACCTTTTTCAGCCGATATCGAAGCTGTTAATTGCCATCACAACTATGTGCAAAAAGAAACTCATTTTGGTGCAGAAATTCTGGTAACACGTAAAGGCGCAGTATCGGCGCATAAGGGTGAAATTGGTATTATTCCCGGATCAATGGGCACTAGAAGCTACATTGTACGCGGTCTTGGTAATGAAGAAGCATTCTGCTCCTGCAGTCATGGTGCTGGACGTATCATGAGTCGCACCGAAGCCAAACGGCGCTTTACGGTGGAAGATCAAATTATGGCAACCGCCCACGTCGAATGCCGTAAAGATGCTGATGTGATCGATGAAATTCCTATGGCTTACAAAGATATTGATGCTGTAATGCAAGCACAGCACGCACTGGTCGAAATAGTGCACACCTTGCGACAAGTGGTTTGCGTGAAAGGTTAGCGACCTATGTGGATAAACCTGTTGTAATTACGTTAAAGCTGGCCTGCGCGTTAATATCGCCATCAAAAAATTTAAAAGCTGCAAAATACTCACTGGATTAAAATTCAGATATTACTGAATAGCTTAACCGATCAACTGTCCTTTGTTTCCTGTTCTGTATTATGCGATAAATTCTTTTGGTGTCGTGCCATAAAACCCATAAAACCCATAAAACCAAGTCCTATCAGAAACATTGTATAAATTTCAGGTTCGGGAATGGGTGAAATCGTGGTAGTAAAATAAGCTTCGCCAACTGTTCCACTTGGTCCTGTCCAAATCCAATGTGCATTAGATGCAATACTAGGCATAGTACCCCACGGCTCTACCCCATTTATGCCGAAACCATCGTAAGGGGAATTAAAAGCAAACCCGAATCCTGTGGTATTAACACCCCAATTAGCGGAATCAGAGACAAGTGATTGCAATCCGTTTGCAAAAATAAAGTCTGTGTCTGATAACTCAAAACTACCGAGAAATGCGCTCGGTGGACCAAAAACATCTTTCGCTGAAATATGCAAATAATATGTATTACCAGGGATTAATGTCGTGGAAAATGTCTGCACTAAAGGCCAATAATCACCAGACACCAAAGGCGTGCCCGCAACCGAATCATCAGTGCTTAGATAAGCCGTAAAGGCATCATCGACAGTCAAGTTGCCCGTTAATGTTGCAGCTGACACAGTGCTAGGTAATAGCACTAAGAATATTAAGATACTGATGAATCTTTTAATAGCTTTCATGAGACTTTTTCCTATTTCAGAGTTAATAAAAATTAAATGTAATTGTAACTAGGATCATGATCATGTATGCGATCCACAGTAAAATGTGCTTTAAAGATACAATAAGCTATTGGATTCTCTCCCTCCACTTTCCAGGAAATTCATCTGCAGATTAATAGATTAACTTCCGAGCCACCTTGATGATAATCAATGATGCTGAGAATTTTTGGCAATATCGAATCAACGTGCACGGTTGACTCAAATACGTTAACAGCTAATTCAAACGATAAGATCTTTTATTAATTAAATACCTAAATCATAAATTAAGCAAAAATCCAATTCAATTATATGAATCCCGAATAGTTGTTTATCACGACACCGAAAATCAAATTTGTTTAAAAAGATAAACCATATTGTATTTGTGGTAATTAAGGATCAAACTACGACGGGGAAGTCATTCACTTTTATAAATTCTCTTCCTTAGTATTTTTTCAAAGAAAAAACTCGAATAATCACTAGAATAAGGAAGTATTACATGAAAAAAAGTCTTAATTCGACAATGTTGCCAGCAATAGGCTTAGGTTTGCTTTTGCTTGGCTTGAGTAATTGGGTAAATGCTGAAACCACAATAGCACTAAACGAGGCAAGAGTTGTCGCGAAATATAATTTTATCATTCATATTTTGGCCATGTTGCTTGTTGGTTTTGGCTTTCTGATGGTGTTTGTTCGCCGTTATGGTTTTGGGGCAGTAACTGGCACCTATCTGGTAGTTGCAACTGGGCTTCCGCTTTACATCCTATTACGTGCCAATGGGATCTTTGGTCACCAATTGCAACCGCATACGCTTGATGCCTTGTTATTTGCTGAGTTATCAGTAGCGACGGCATTGATTGCCATGGGGGCAGTACTGGGGCGTTTACGTGTTTTTCAATATGCTTTATTAGCGCTTTTAATAGTTCCACTTTATTTATTAAATGAATGGTTAGTTCTGGATGATGCTATAGGTTATACGACTGGCTTCAAAGATACGGCTGGATCAATTGTCATACATGCATTTGGTGCATATTTTGGATTAAGTATGTCGATAGTTCTAACAACCGCTTATCAGCGCAGCAAGCCCATTGAATCAGATCATACTTCCGATCGCTTTGCTATGCTGGGATCAATGGTACTTTGGTTATTTTGGCCAAGCTTCGCCACTGCGCTCGTTCCTTTAGAAAATATGCCGCAAACTGTTGCTAACACATTGCTTGCGCTATCAGGAGCCACTCTCGCTACTTATTTTCTAAGTTCTAAGTTACACAATGGAAAAACTTCTATGGTTGATATGGCCAATGCAGCATTGGCTGGAGGTGTAGCCATTGGTTCTGTCTGTGATGTTGTGTCTCCCATTGGTGCATTTGGTATAGGGTTATTGGCTGGCACAGTTTCAGTTTTGGGTTACGTATTTTTACTGCCTGTATTGGAATCAAGATTCAAAATTGTTGATACCTGTGGCGTTCATAATTTACACGGAATGCCCGGATTATTAGGTGGCTTCAGTGCTTTCTTAGTAGTTCCTGATGTGGCTATTGCGCAATTCAATGGCATAATGATTACTATGTTCATAGCTATTGTTGGTGGATTAATTGCGGGGGCAATTATTAAAGCAACAGGTACTACCCGAGAACCCTATGAAGACAGTGTAGAATTTACACATCTTGCAGGCCCTGAAACAGAAAATCTTGGTGAGCAATTGCAAACTCGCGTAGCCGTTCTGGAATCAAGCACTGCTGAAAAGATTCCACACATTCAAACTTCAATCGAATCACAAGAAACAAAAGTTTTAGTGCAGAAGCTAGAATCTAGGATCATGGTTTTGGAAAATAAAATCGCGTCCGTGGCCAATACTTTGAATAATGGGGAAAAACCAATTTCCTAATTTAACTACAGCTAGTTTAGATTATTTGCGTGGTTCTTACCGCAAGAGTTAAAAATCACGCAAATAATCCGTAAAGGTAAACGATTTTTTTCATCAACTTTTTGTATTTTTCCTACAGAGTAAGAGGCTTATACAAAAACAAAGGCCTCACTTAGTTTTAATAAATATTAAGATAATCAAAATGTTATCTAACTTTTTTTCATGACGATAGATAATATTAAGACTATACAGAATACTGAATGGCCAAGAAATGAAACCGTTGTTTGGCTCATCCAACGCAGATGATAACTAATGCACTGCGGACGCGACCAAAATTTCTACGGTTGAAGTTTAAACAAGCTACTTGAAATCAGGATTATCATGTAATCCCGCGATTATACTGGTGGCGAATCAGGGATTTGAACCCCGGACCAACGGATTATGATTCCGCTGCTCTAACCACTGAGCTAATTCGCCATGTGCTTAATTGCAAGAGGCGAATTTTGCCTTTGAGGGAATGGCTTGTCAAGTTCAAAAATGTGCCTTGACAAGGGTTTATGCGTGTTTTCATGGCATTGAATATTTTTTATTTGGGTTTTCGCACATGCTCAAAAAACTAATGGGTAGAAAATGTGTGTTTGCCTCATTCTCGGCATGAATTTTATGATCTTAAACATATCGGTGTTACAGTTTGAGTTAACCGCATGTGACAAAGCGGCTGTATAATTGATAGTATGAAATACGATATTATCGTCATTGGTGGTGGGCTGGTAGGTGCAAGCCTGGTTACTGCGTTAAAGGACAGTGATTTGACAATAGCATTGGTGGAGCCGCATGAACCCGAGTCCATACCGCAAGATGCTAGTTGGGATAACCGAGTATATGCAATTAGTCCGGGGAGTGCGGCATTCTTGCAGAGCCTGGAGGTGTGGCAGTTATTGACTTCCGAACGAGTGACGCCGGTGTATGAAATGGCGGTATACGGTGACGATAGCTGTGCACATATCAACTTTAGTGCATATGAAATTGGTTTGCCGGAATTAGCTTTCATTGCTGAAAATCGTCAGTTACAGGCGGCAGTATGGGATGTCCTGAAATCTGTTAATAAAAACATACATATTATTTGTCCCGCAAAATGTACTTCTATTAATTGGCAGGATTCGCACGTCGAGGTACTACTGGATGATGGAAGATTGCTTGAGGCCTCGCTGGTAGTTGGTGCTGATGGTGTAAATTCCTGGGTACGTAATCAAGCTGAAATCAAGGTATCTCGTCATGCATATCATCAAATTGGTGTAGTTGCCAATTTTAGCGTGGAAGTACCACATCGGCATATTGCCTATCAATGGTTTAGACGGGATGGTGTATTGGCTTTGCTACCGCTACCCGATAAGCGAATATCTATGGTATGGTCTGTCAGTGAAGAACAAGCGAATGAATTACGTAGCTTGTCTGCTGAAGCACTTTGCTACCAAGTGGAAGAAGCCTCTTCACATACGTTGGGCGCAATGCAATTAATTACACCAGCAGTTGGCTTCCCCCTCAATTTTGTACATGTCAATCAATTAGTCAAACCGCGCTTGGTGCTTATCGGTGATGCTGCCCATGGCATTCACCCTCTGGCGGGTCAAGGCGTTAATCTGGGATTGCGCGATGCACGCAAACTTGCAGCGGTGCTGAATTCACGAGGTATGCAGACAGATTGTGGTCATTTAATGTTGCTGAGGCGCTATGAGTTGGCACGCAAAGAAGATATTCTGGCATTGGAAATGGTGACTGATGGTTTGCAAAAATTGTTTAATAATTCAAATCCGACACTTGCACGTTTGCGGAATTTAGGACTCGAGATAACCAATCGTTTGCCATTGATAAAAAACCAACTCATGCAGCATGCCCTGAATTAACTATGATTTTTTTATACTGGAGTCGTCATGACGATACGCTTTAAGCTTATTTTTTCACTACTAATATTTATTTCTTTTTCTACCATGGCTTGGGCAGATGAAGCGGCTGTAAAAAAAGCTGTACAGGAACATTTTGAGGGCCATAAAATTGATAGTCTGAAAAAAATACCTTCCTTGGGATTGTACGAAGTAGTTGTTGGTGATGAGCTATTTTATACTGATGACAAAGCCAGTTATTTCTTCTTTGGCCATGTGGTTGATACCAAAACACGCACCAGCATGACACATGAACGATTACAAGAAATTAAGGCAGCACGGCGTGTACCATTGGATTCCCTACCCTTACAGTCGGCCATCAAAATCGTCAAGGGCGATGGCAAGCGCCAAGTAGCGATTTTTACCGACCCTAATTGCCCGTACTGTAAACAATTAGAAAAGGAGCTGCTGAATATTACCAATGTCACGATCTATACTCTGCTTTACCCTGTGCTCAATGGCTCAATGGAATTATCGAAAAAAATCTGGTGTTCCGATAATCAAATCAAAGCGTGGGATGATTTTATGTTGAGAGGTATTGCACCGACCGGAAAAGATTGCGAAACACCTTTGGAAACTTTAGTGAATTCAGGCCGTGAAAATAAAGTGTCCGGCACACCTACGCTGATTTTTGCCGATGGTTCTATCGTCGGTGGCATGATCCCAGCGGCAGCTATCGAAGAAAAGCTCAATAGCGCAAATGATATGAATGAAAAAGGCAAAGCCAAGAAATAATTATTGAAAGGTATTTCTCCAAAAAAGCCTGCTGAATGAATTCGGCAGGCTTTTTTATTGTCTCATCTATGCGATAAATACGATATTGCAAGTGGCATGATATGGTATGACAATTAATTAACAATCTAGATTGTGGGCACTAGATACAAACTTTTAGTTTAGGTCTTATAATTTAAAGAATTAGTTGTGTGTAGTTTTGATGTTTGCAAGTTTAAAACGATGGGAAAGTTTGGTTACCTTATTTTAATTTTATTAGTGAGCATGTACGAATGAATAAACCAGAGTTAAACAGTGAGAATCTGGAAAAGAGTATTTTGGAAAATATAGTGTTAGCTTCGTTACGGGAGCAACGTCGCGCACGCCGTTGGGGAGTATTCTTTAAGGCATTGTTCTTCATATATATATTTATATTATTATTTGCTGCAATGGGATGGATAGATGATGGAAAAGTGCGAATAGCTGATAAACATACTGCCCTCATCGAATTGCGGGGCATAATAGCTGCCGATAGCGCCAGCAGCGCCGAAAAAATTATTGCCAGCTTGCAATCAGCGTTCAAAGATAAAAATACTAAAGGAATTGTATTAAGAATTAATAGTCCTGGTGGAAGCCCTGTTCAAGCGGGTTATATTTATGACGAAATAAAAAGATTACGGGCGAAATTTCCTGAAATACCTCTTTATGCGGTAACAGGTGATGTTTGTGCATCAGGTGGTTATTATGTTGCTGCTGCTGCTGACAAAATTTTTGTTGATAAAGCCAGTTTAGTAGGTTCGATTGGTGTTTTAATGGATGGCTTTGGTTTTGCAGGTACTTTAGAAAAACTGGGGGTAGAGAGGAGACTTTTGACTTCAGGCGAAAACAAAGGATTCCTTGATCCTTTTACGCCGCTTGATCCTGTACAGAAGAATCATGCGACAGCCATGCTGAAAGAAATTCACGAACAATTTATTCATATGGTTAAGCAAGGTAGAGGTGATCGATTAAAAGATATGCCAGATATATTTAGTGGCATTGTTTGGACAGGACAAAAAAGCATCGATCTAGGTCTTGCTGATGAGTTGGGCAGCGCTGAGTATGTAGCACGCGAAATAATTCGTGCAGAAGTGTTAGTTGATTTTACGGCTCGTGAAGGGTTTGCCGATTTGTTTGCAAAGAAATTTAGTCAAGTTATGATGACCATGCTATACAGCAGCGAATGGGCTTTAAAATAACACTTTGAGTTTTATCGTACATTTTTGAATCTCTACAGATTCAGATCCCACCACTGAAGGCAGAAAGCTGGTTGGAAACCAGCAGATTGAAAAGCGCGGTCAATACCCCGCTGCTTGCGGCGGGGTGCTTTATTCGGTTTAAGCCGTTAATTTTCACTTCATCTATTCCGTTACAAACTTACATAAGTTTCCGATTTGGAAATTGAAGTATTGTTATAATGTCGCAGTTTAATGTAATAAACGCTTCCCTCTTCGCATTGATATTGCTACTGGCAAAGGAGAAATAATGAAAAAAATAGTAAAAAGAGCAGTTAGATTATCCTTTCCTTTTTTGTATTACCTGATCCAATACAAACGTACTGCAAGTACTATGTTGAATGTAATGAATAAAAATGAAAGCGATTCATGCAATGCAATATTTGAACGATTTATGCAAGACTGCGAAGGAAAACATTGTCTTCAAATTGGAGTAAAAGATAGTATTGGCAAGAAATATGGATCCAATTGGGTGAGTGTTGATAAATTTGACACACGTGAATTTATTGACTTTCAGTATGATATTCATGATTTACCTTTTGAAACTGATAGCTTTGATGCTGTGGTTTGCATTTCGATATTGGAACATGTGCCCTACCCAGTTAAAGCTATCAGTGAACTTAATAGAGTATTAAAGCCAGGTGGAAAAATATGGATTCAGGTACCCTGGCTTTATCCTTATCATGCGGTTCCAAAAGATTATTGGCGTATTAGTCCGGACGGCTTAAGAATATGGATGGAAAATTTTAAAGAAATTAATTGTGGAATTGAATTATGGGATAAAACTTCTCTCATAATATCTTCTTATTATTTAGGAGAAAAAAAATAGATTCTTTTAGCTGGGGGCACATCTTACCAATCCAAATCCTACCAGCATCATTCATTTTAAGTGATTGAATGAGTTACTATATCAGTGGCAACAACTTGAACATAGTATTGCTAGACCGGGAAAGAGACAAGTATACGGAGCAATTTTCCAATGCCATTTGAGTGGCGAGGCTTTATTTGTAAGTTCTGAGTTTTTTTAGTTTTAGGAATTAATGATCATTATTTATCGATATGTTATAGAATTTCAGAAGCAAAAGTTTGCTGTCTCATGCAACCGCGTCGCACAAAACAATACTCATAAGATTTAAGACCCTGCTGCATCCCGCACAATATAGGTAGGACAATCCATATGACCATAAATACTCTTTTTTACCTTTGGCGATAAAAATACGCCGTTTGGGTTAAAGAATGCTTTATTGTGGTTCGCATTACTTCAGTTGATCAATAGCCTTTACGCAAAAATACCGTATGTCAGTGTGGCGCCATAAATTTCTCATGGACGACAAATATTATAATTTTCAATAGCTTGTAATGTAATATGTAACATTCATTCAAGCTTAAATTCCTCAGTTTCTTTTTATTGCACGATTGCATCGATCTCAGCGGCGCAATCCCTGCGGCAAAAAAATCAACGCCAAGAAAGTCTTTATTTTTATTGCTCATTTAAAAATTGAGCTGATTTTCTACCTTTCCTCATGATTTAGCGATTTTTGTAAGTAGGTATATTGGCGTCGCTAGCCATTGGGTATCTTTCCTTTGTAAGGATTTGTTGTAATCGCAAGAGCTTGAGACTACAGCAGCACTACGAAATCTTGTCAGTGCAAGCTATTAATGATTACTAAAGAGACATCAATCGGATCTGGCCTCTTTTTTGATTTTTGCTTATTTCAGAGGCTGTTCATTATGAAAAATTTTTTTCCAAAGTTCTTTGTTCTTTTATTGTTATTTCTAATTACTCAGGGCGTAATGGCGCAAAAACGTATTTATCTGGCACCTGATGATCATACCGATTATATGTGGCGGGGCGATGAAGCGGAATATGAAAACGCTTTCTTGTCAATGACGGATTATTATCTCAATCAAATGGATGCTACGCAGGGAAATCCAGCGCCATACCAAGCCCGCTGGAACGCCGATGGTAGTTTTTGGTTATGGGTGTATCAAAAGAATCGTACCGATGCACAGTTTAAAAGGCTAATCAATCGTATTAAAGATGGTCATTTCAGTGTGCCGCTCAATGCTCTAGTGTTATCGAATGGCGGTACTCCGGCAGAAGCTATTTTGCGCGGCATGTATTATCCAGGATTACTGCAGCGTACGTATGATGTCGATTTTCCACTCGCAGTGGCGATGGAAAATCAAACTCTGCCTTATGGTTTATCCTCTCTATGGGCAGGTTCCGGAGCAAAATATTCATGGAAAGGTGTATGTAATTGCGCCTCGCATGTTCCTCACCTGAGTAACCGTGATCGTGAGATATATTATATGGGGGGGCGCGATGGTAGCCGTGTCTTAATGAAGTGGAATTCAATTTTCCTTAACCACAAATCTGTGGGCGGCTATGCTGAAGGACGGTTCCCGCATGAAACAATTAATTTTGTAGAAACTGACCCTGTTTTCAAAGCAGCCTATCCTTTTCCGATCATAGGTGTTTTCGGTAAAGGTGAGGACGATTTAAGAACGATCGACAATGAGTTTATTACCGCCGCAAAACAACTTACTAACGTAAATCGCAAGGTTATTGTGTCGAATCAACTGGATTTCTTTAAGGATTTTGAAACAAATCATGGTGCAGAGCTGGAGACTTTTGCAGCCAGCTATGGTAACGAATGGGAGCTGTATTCGGCATCGATGTCCGAAGTTTCGGCAAAAGTTAAGCGCGCAATAGAGAAGCTTCGCAGCGCTGACGCTATGGCCACGCTTGTTTCCTTAAAGAATCCTGCATTTATGGACAACCGGATTGCAGCACGTGATAAGGCAATGCTTAATTTTGGTTTGTACTTTGAACACAATTGGACAGCAGATGGAAGAGTTTTACGTAGCGCTCGGGCTGATTGGCAGCGCAAAATCCAGAGTGAAATTACATCTTACGTTGATACACTCTACAACGATGCCAAAAAACAGCTTGGAACAATGATTGCGCGAAGTGGTGCAAATCCTAAGTTTTATGTGTTTAACAGTCTAAGCTGGTCACGAACCGATTATGCAGACTTTCCTGTGACTAACAATGGTGTGGTTCATGTTGTCGATGTAACCAGTGGAGAGCAGGTACCTTCACAGTATGTGGTGATCAACGGAAAAACTCGTTTAAGGATTCTGGCAAGCAATGTTCCATCAGTTGGTTATAAAGTGTATGAGATCAGAAGTGGTGCCGGAAATTCTTTTGCAGGCGCGGCAATTACCAATGGCAATACCATCGAAAATGATTTTTATCGCATTACTGTTTCCAATAGCGGCGCAATTACCAGTCTAATCGATAAAAAACAAGGAAACCGAGAATTTGTTCGCAAAATTAATGATAGAACAATTAATGACCTCGGTGGAATTGGTGGAAGTCTAGTGATCGAGAATGCCGGTCCTGTGAGCGTAACTCTGCGTGCAAATTCTATGAACCCTTATTCAGTAGTTACGCGTATCACGCTGATCCGTGACAGCAGTCGTATCGAGATTCAAAACAATATCATGCAGAATTTCAGTGAAATACTGACATGGGGATATTCATTTAATGTTAACTCCCCTAATGTTTGGCACGAAGAAGTAGGTGCAGTTATTCGCGCCAAGCGTCTGGCAGATGGCGGACATTATGCACCAAGGAATGCGCGATATGATTGGCTGACAATCAATCACTTTGCTGATATATCCGGTGGTGGTGTCGGCGTAACACTTTCAAATGCTGATGCATATTATATGAAACTGGGGAATAGTACACATACGGTATTCGATACCACTACACCACAACTTAACATTCTGGCCGGCGGACAGGTTGATGGTCCAAATTTGGGAATTCCAAATCAAGATGGAGATTCGCGCTTTTTGCAAAGATTTGCTTTGCAAACGCATGGTGCATTTAACCAAACATTAGCGATGAAATTCTCACTTGAACACCAGAATCCATTCGTGACACACGCAGTTAGTGGGACAAGCCCTTCATATAGCGAAAACAATTATTCATTTTTGACTATTTCCGATCCGGATGTTCTGTTGTGGGCCTTGAAACCGGCTGAAGATGGAATAGATCAAGGAATTGTTACACGCGTGTGGAATCAAGCCAATGCAGCAAAAAACTACACTTTGTCACTTACGCCGAAAATTCTATCGGCAACAAAAACCACACATATTGAAACAGACATTGCACCTGCCAGCATTATCAGCGGTGATCTATCGGCGACACTAACTGCCCATCAGATACAGACACATCGTTTGCAGCTGCAATAATAGCGACAATCCGGGTGAGTTAGGAAGTTAGGCATTCTTTAGCATAGGCACGGTAACTCAGAATTCCACTGAGTTACCTGCTGAACCAAATTACACTGTTTTTTGCAAATATTTTCCCTGTTTTCTTTGTGGAATACTCATCGGACTGCGGGTCTGAGTAAATCGAACAATGTAGGGCCTTAACAAATAATAGTCATGGCCTTATTGTCAACGAAGTGGTTTGTTGTGCGCTGTAGTTTGTTTTTTTAGCAGGTAATGAATGGGTAATGATGAGAACAACTTTGGTACTGTCCATTTGTCCAGGTTTGAAAATTAATTCAATTCTTCCAAACGGTGCGCTTATCGTAATCGGCACTTGCTGTGAGATAGCCCCCGAGAGTTCTGGAGGAATAGGTTGAGAAATGGCTTTAAATAATGATTTGGTTGCGGAATTGAGACGCGAAAATGCCTGGGAACGCTCACTGGCATTGTTGATATTGATTTTGATGCGAATGTCTTTTGCTTGGTTTGAACTGGTGCCGTTTACATAGAATGAGATATTGTTTTCCATCCCATTGGCGCCCGCTGTACCAAATGGAACAAATTTAGTCATACATGACCATTCACCCGGCATCGCCTTATTGGATCGCCATCCTGACGTATGCAAGCCATTGGCTATTAAGGCCGAACATAAGCGCTGTGGCTGATTAAAGAAGCTATTGGCCGCACCCGCGTGAGACGAGATTGCATATAACACAATGAATACTAAGATTCTCTTCATTATCCACCTTTTAAAACATCCTAACTAATTCAACTACATTGTGAGTATAGCAAATCAAATCTGCAGAAAATGTGAACACATGATGTGTGATTTTTCATACACATTGTGTACTGCGACAGTTATTATTCAGTTCGCGCAAATCTTCTCGGAAACATTGTGAAAAATAGAATTTCTTGTGAAGTTGAACCATTCTTGAGATTCTTCATGATGAGCGCCGATGACAGCACCGGCAGCTTTTTTATCGGGATATAACAGCATGGTAATTGATCTAGCTTTGTTATTCGAACAATCAATTTCATACAAAGACTTGACTGCGTGGTATCCGCCTATTTGCCTGTCGTCGTAGCTGGATAATAACCAGGCTTTTCTTAACTGTCCGTTTTTTTGTATAACCTGTGAGTCAAAATAATGAGTTTCTCCGTGCTGCTGTATCGCAGATTCCACCACAAGCCATTCGGCCTGCGCAGTCATGACGGCTGCTAGCAGAATCAACGTTAATAAACATTTTTTCATCATTCATTACTATAATGAGTTTATGAATTTGTTGTATTCTGGAATTTCAAATAATGGTTAATCGACAAGCGGTTAGTCACTTTTTTATCGATTGTTGTAAATGTGTATTTTTTGCTATGCAATGGTTCCCCTGATTACTATTTTGAACTATTCTTGCTAGCCCATTGCCTAGCATGTAACTTTTATTCGACCATACTGCTATGGAATTATATGACAGTATGTCTGTTGCGCATTTATTATATCTAGAACAGTAAATATTTTTACAGACATTTCTTGCGGTTAAATGGATTACGAAGATTTCTTAAGTCGAAAATTTTTGGTATGGAGTGCTGGCAGCAACCGATAGCGTTATGAATATACTTAATCTGGAGTTAATTATGGAAGAACTAAATCAAGCGTGGGTCATGTTAAAGCTCGGCGGGATTATTATCGTGCCACTGTCTTTATTGGCAGTTATCGCTTTGGCAATTATGCTTGAGAAGGCTTTTGTTTATTGGCGCTATGCCCGTCTTTCCAGTGATCTGTTAAATCTGGTTGAGACGTACGGTTTTAAATGGGACGATTTGGAGAAAATACTTTCGGGTTTAGATAGTCGTCATTATTACAAGCGTTTTTTTGAAGTGGTGATTTCCAATCGCCATCAACCGGCATGGTGGACGGAATCACGCGCTGCCGATGAGGCGCAGATCATTGAAGAAGCTCTCGCACGCCGGCTGTGGGCATTGGAAACTATAGTAACCGCAGCACCTTTGCTTGGATTAGTGGGGACTGTGGTAGGTATGATGCGGGCTTTTCAGGTCATCGGTAGCGAAGGTGTTGTCAATCCCACTGCGGTTACCGGCGGTGTGGCGGAAGCATTGATTGCTACTGTGGTGGGATTGGCTATAGCGCTGGTGGCATTGTTTGGGTTCAATTACTTTTCACGTTTGCAGTCGCTGACTATGGATGAAATGGAACGTTTGGGTACGCGGCTAATCGACCATATCCGTCTGGATCAACAGGAAGAAACGCATGAAGCTCCGTAAATCGCGCTCTATTCAGAAAGGAAAAATTGAAATCATTCCGATGATTGATGTGATGTTTTTCTTGCTGGCGACATTCATGCTGGCTTCTCTATCGATGCAAAATCTGGATTCACTTCAAGTCAATTTGCCAGAGGGTGAAGCCGAAAAACTTAGTGCGGAAAAACCCGTAACATTGACGCTAACCAAAGATAGCAAAATTTATATCAATCAAACGGCTGTCACGTTAGATACACTGGCTGCTACTCTTAAACCGTTGCTTGCCGATTCCAAGCAAAAATTGATTGTTTCCGCTGATAATGAAGCTCCTCAGGGTGTTGTAGTGCAAGCCATGTTGCGGGCTCGGTCGGCTGGCACCCAGCAATTTCTGATTGCAGTGAAACATAAATAGCACAAGAAAGATGGCAAGCTCCAGATCGACAGAAATTCGCCTGTGGTGGCCGTTGCCACTGGCTGCGCTAGTTTGGTTGTTAATTATTTGGGGTGTGGGATTTTTCTTGTCTTTACCTGAAGTAGAAATTGAAACACCGCCACCTATTGCCGCCAGTTTCATCGATCTAAATGAAACGGAGGATGCCAAAAATTCGCTACCCGCTTCTTCGCCAGCTACACCGGCACCACAGCCGGAAAAGCCTAAAACTGTAGAAGAGATCAAGCCGCCTTCTAAATTTCCGCCGCTTCCTGCACAAAGTCCGCCGTCACGACCCCAAACCAAACCCAAAGCAGCCGAGAAGCCAAGTAAACCTCGAGCTCCGATTCCGGCTAAAGAAATCGCGAAAAACAAAGCTCCTCCAACACCGCCGGCAGATGCACCTACGGACCTATCTGAGTATATTAATCAAGCCAAAGAGCGCCGTCGCGTTGAGCAAGGCATTTTTGATACCTCAGAGAGTACGTCGTCAAATAGTACTGCACCACAACCTTCTGCAGATGAAGTGCGTATGGCCAATGTTCGGAGGAATTTGCAGACTCCTGGTACTAGTGGGATATTTCAAATTCTTCGCATAGGTCCGCGTACTGCTGAGTTTTCATTTCGTGCTTGGACAACAGGTCAAAGCAATCCCCGTTTACAGATGATTCAAGTCAATGCTGGCCAAGATGGTAATATTGAGCGCGCCATCATTAGGCGTATGATCGAATTGATCCGGCAATACTATAAAGAAGATTTCAACTGGGAATCTCATCGTCTTCACCGTGTAGTTGTGCTATCAGCGCGCGATAAAGATACCGCAGGATTGGAAGAATTTCTGATGCGAGAATTTTTTCTTAATCCAGTCTACTAGAGCAAAATTCATTCAAGAAATTCTCAAAAAAGACCGTTACAGATACCTGTAGAAGGGCCTCTGCAATTACTTTCCATTACACAAAAGCTGCTTATAAATAACAGCGTTCTAATTATACAGTTGATATTTTATTATGACAGCGAGTGATACCACGATCGAAGTTATTGTCAATAACCTACAAATAGGTATGTATGTCAGCGAGCTCGATCGGCCCTGGCTTGAAACACCCTACGCAATCCAAGGTATTCTTATTAAATCGCAGCAAGATATTGATGTGCTTAAACGCTACTGCTCTCATGTTTATGTAGATATTGACAGAAGTGAACCATTTATTGCCCAGCAACATGCTTCACAAATTAGTAGTCAGGATACTTACGTTGATAAACGGAAAAGCGGAGGATCTGTTGCCCAGAAAATCGAACCACATGCTACAAGTAACGTTTCTCAAATCAGCAATCAAAGGCACAATTCAGAAGATTCTCGCAATTCTGAAGCGCTTAACACACTGCTGCATCGGGTAAAAACCTATACCGACATTTGTAGCGCGGAACAAGAAATGCCCGCGGCCACAAAAGCCATTAACGTCGCATTCTCTATGTTTAGTGACATTAATCTAAACATCGAACGCAATGCCAAGTTTGATATTCGTGCAGCAAATGAGGTGGTTGATACTTTATGTGAAAGTATTATAAGAAATCCTGATGCGGCACTTTTACTTGCACAGCTTAAATCTACTGGAAGGGAACTGTACGACAATGCAATTAAAACCTCAGTACATTTGCTTGCTTTCGGTCGTCATTTAGGTCTTCCACGAAAAGATTTATCGATTCTGGGCTTAGGAGGATTGCTAATGGATATCGGCAAACAACGTCTGCCGAAAGAGCTTCAAGGTAAGAGAGGCTTGCTGCTCAATCCAACTGAACGTAAGTTAATAAAACAGCATGTTGCTTACGGTGAAGAAATTATCATCCAGTTAAGTGACGCTCCGGAAGAGGTAGTCAAAATCGCTGTTCAGCATCATGAACGTGAAAATGGCAGCGGCTATCCACATGGTTTGCATGCTAATCAAATCCATCCTTACGGACGAATGGCGGCTATTGTGGATTGTTATGAAGAACTGATCTGGGGTCAATCTGGAATATTAGGCTTGAGACCATTTCACGCACTCAAGGAACTTAAAGAAAATGCGCAAGCCGGACTCAGCTATGTTTTGGTTGAACAATTTGCGCAGTGTATTGGTATGTTTCCGGTAGGTAGTCTTGTGGAACTTAACTCAGGCGAGGTTGCAATTGTACTTTCGCATAACCGGACACAAAGATTTCTACCTCGTATTATGATTATTTGTGATGCACAGAAGAAACCTTATGATACCCCAAAGACGCTAGATTTAAGATTGGCCGGCTCAAATCCTGCTGGTGTTGCCTATTCGATTGTAAATGACTTACCTCAAGGCGCCTATGGAATTGACGCCAAAAAGTACTACTTATAGTTAACTGGCCTTGTCTCTATCATCATGACTGTACTTGCTTATCAGGATTTTTTACAAACGGCTTCTGAGAAATTATGTCATTCGTGTCATATTGAACGCCATCATGCTGTACTGATAGTAAATTTTGAGCGACTGGCTGAACTGGATGGTGTACTTGGATTTGCCACAGTTGATGAAATTATTCACCAAATTTCACAGCAACTTCGAGATTCATTAAAACACGACGACTTGGTTGGTATCACCGGACGCTATCAGATTTGCTGTTTGCTGATTGATCTGCCAACAGCTGCACACGCAGAGCTGGCTGCACATAAGGTTTTGCGGATTTTGACTCCGCCTTTTGTATTGGATAGGCGAAATATTATCCTGGCAGCACGCATTGGTGTGGCAGTGAGCAATGGAAGTAACAGTCCATTAAGTCAATTAATGAGCAATGCAAGCTTGGCAATACGCCAAGCAAAACTTGAGCAGGAATCGATCAGGTTTTTTGCCGCAGAGACTGAAGACCCCTTGTTATTGCAGATTGATCTGTGGTCGGATTTAGGAAATGCGATCGAAACACGTGAATTATATTTAGGCTATCAGCCCCAGATTAATATTGCGAGCGGAAAAATCGAGTCAACTGAAGCGTTACTTCGCTGGAATCATCCGATTAGAGGTCCGATCCGAACAGACAAATTGATCCAGGTTGCCGAAGGTACAGAACTCATGTCTCGATTAACCTTATGGGTTTTTAATACTGCACTGAGAGAATGTGCGGAATATCGCAAGGCAGGATTGAATGCCGGCGTTTCGATCAATTTCTCTGCAGATGATTTGCGCGATCCTGAACTTCTGGAACTCGTTATGCAAGGCTTGAATGTATGGGGCGTGCCGCCCGGCTGCGTTACTATTGAGCTGACTGAAACTGCATTTATGGAGAATCATGCAGGTACCCTGGGTACTTTGCATAATCTAAAAAATGCCGGCTTAAGGCTGGCGATGGATGATTTTGGAACGGGTTATTCTTCAATGGCGCGGATGCTGGATTTGCCGTTGGATGAAGTCAAAATCGACATGATATTTGTCAAACATATGACCACTCGTCGTACGCATGATCGCATTGTTGATTCCATGATTAACCTTGCTCACCGACTTAATCTGTCAGTCGTCGCGGAAGGAGTTGAAGATTTTGCGACATATGAACGATTGCGAGTGCTAGGTTGTGACATTATTCAAGGCTACTTGATTGGAAAAGCTATGCCACTGCCAGAGTTACTGAAAAGCGTTACCAAACCTTTTAATTTCATCGATACAGCCGTGTAAAACTTCTGTCACTCTGTACCGTCCATTAAATCCTTTACGCACTTGAGAAATTAAGCGTAATGATGAACTATCAAGCGGCATCTAATAGTTATCTCAGCACACCAACACATTCTATTTTTACTGTACAACTTTCAGTGAAAATAAAATAGACATTTATTTCCGCACTATAATACCGGTAATTATTAGAGTGTCAGATTTGTATGGCTACTATCAAACCGCTTCCCGAACTATTGATTAATCAGATCGCCGCTGGTGAAGTGGTTGAGCGTCCTGCGTCAGCATTGAAAGAAATATTGGAAAATAGTGTTGATGCGGGTGCACAGAAAATTACGGTGCAGTTACAGCAAGGAGGCGTCAAACAGATTCGTGTCGCAGATGATGGGGGCGGCATAGCCAAAGATGAGCTGCTATTGGCTTTGACGCGTCATAGCACGAGTAAAATTAGCTCGCTGGAAGATTTACATAACATTACCAGTTTAGGTTTCCGCGGCGAAGCACTGGCCAGTATTGCAGCAGTATCCCGGTTAAACCTGGCGAGCCGTCAAGCTGAGCACAGTCATGGCTGGCAGATACAGGTCGATGGTAAATCCATCTCACAACCAGTGCCTTCGTCATTGGTCTCAGGAACAACGCTGGAAGTCAATGACTTGTACTTCAATATTCCCGCCAGACGCAAATTTCTCAAATCGGAAGCCACCGAATTTGCGCACTGTGATGAAGTTTTCAAGCGCATTGCATTATCACAAAACGAAATTGAATTTGTTTTGCAGCATAATGGCAAAGCTCGCCATCATCTACGCGCGGGCACCCCGGCACAACGCATTACCGCATTACTGGGAAAAGAATTCAGCCAGGCTGCGGCAGTTGTGGCAGAGCAATCAGCAGCTATGCATTTGCACGGCATGGTGGCCCTGCCTGCCTATGCACGGTCATCACGCGACATGCAATATTTCTTTGTCAATCGCCGCTTTGTTAACGATAAGTTGATTTCGCATGCTTTGCGTGAAGCCTATCGCGATGTTTTACATCTGGACAGGCATCCGGCTTTTGTGCTGTTTCTGGAAATCAACCCTCAAGATGTGGATGTTAATGTACATCCCACCAAAATAGAAGTTCGTTTTCGCGAACCGCGCGCCTTGCATCAATTCATTTTTCATGCCGTCAATAAAGCACTGGCTTCACCACATAAAGAAACACTCTCCGGTCAGTCTGAAAAAATTACGCAATTTCCCAGTTATCCGAAAATCAATCCGGCAAAACCGGGCATTGCGGCGCAACCGGAAAATTTCTATCGCACCCTGTTTGGCGCTGAAAGCAATCGATATCCGTATCCGGAATCAGTAAATCCAGTCACTGCCACGCCGATAGAAAAAATCGTCCCTTCCCCTGCGATAGATGAAAAGCAAGCTATTCATCCGCTCGGTTTTGCATTGGGACAGCTACATGGCATTTATATTCTGGCGCAGAATGCCAACGGATTGGTGGTCGTGGATATGCACGCTGCGCATGAACGCATTATGTATGAGCGGCTTAAACAAGCACTCGAGCAGCAAGAAATCGCGATGCAATCGCTGCTGATCCCGGTTACTTTTCACGCCGACACGCTGGAAGTGGCGATTGTGGAAGAGCACTTGGCGATTCTCACTCAATTGGGATTTGAAATCGCCGTCCTTTCCCCCGCTTCGCTGATAGTGCGGGCAGTGCCAGCCGCTCTCCAACATGCGGACATCGCGCAATTAGCTCGAGATATTCTGCGAGAAATTCATGAATACGGTGCCAGCCAAATTTTAACCGCCAAACGCAATGAAATATTGGCAACGATGGCGTGTCATGGCGCGATTCGCGCCAATCGTAAATTAACGATTGAAGAAATGAACGCACTGCTGCGGGAAATGGAAAATACCGAGCGTGCAGACCAATGTAACCACGGCAGACCCACTTGGTTCGAAGCCGGTCTGGCGGATTTGGATAAGTGGTTTATGCGCGGTAAGTAAAACTAGCAGGCGGTATTGAGTTTGAACTGAATTGACTAACTACCGTGTAGTTTTAAAAGAGATATTCATCCCAAACCATCCGGAAACTGAATGCAGGATACTAATGGCTGATTGAAAATTTCAGATAAGGGAAGGAGCCATGATTAATAAAGACGATGAATTGGAAAGTTATGTCAGAATCGGCAAGGATTGTAATTTCTTAGAGAAATACAATGAGTTCGTCGAGATATCGGCGCAAAAAATTCGCGAACTGTTATTAGATCCAAAAATTAATAACGTCAGAATCACAGGCGCCGTCATCACCGATACGCTGGATTTGCGCGATACGTTGAGCGCGGAGGGATCGCCGCTTGGCGGACTGGAATTGATAAACTGTATTATTCTGGAACCCATGCGCTTGGAACGCAGCCATCTGACTCACTTAAGCCTACTGCAATCAGCCTTCACGGAACTGCATGCGCAAAACTGCCGCATCGAAGGTCCGGTTGATCTGGGTTATGTTTATTCGCGGGAAGAACCCGAGTCCAGATCCTTCAAGGACAATCCCGAGTATAGCAACGACAACTGTGCTATCGATGAAGCTTTTAAAAACATTCCAGTTTCAGACAAAGGTAAGACTGGACTCAGCGGCCCTGAGAACTGGTGGAAATATGAAACCGCGCTTGAAATAAAACCTGATTCCCACAAAACACCTAGAGGCCGTTGTCAAGTCGACCTATCCGAAGCATCGATCGGTGGTTCACTGTACCTCGATGGTTGCCGGATGGTAGCGGCGGCAATTGATGCAAAAGATGATGAAAAGAAAGAGTTAACCGGGGATCCGTCGAATCCGGCAATAGACCTGTCAAACGCCAGGATTGACGGGGATTGTATTGTACGTGGCGGACATGTACCGCGAGACGGCTCTGTTATATCTGCCACAAGCGGATCTTTCCTGGGGAAATTCACGGGCAAGAATTTATGCCTGCAAGGCGATTTCTGGGGCTGTGGCGGCATTTACTGGGGATATTTTGATAAGGCTTGTTTTTTTCAGGGTGCCAGGATCAGAGGTGGGGTATTTTTCCAGGAAATAGAAACGGATCAGTCGAGTAATAATAAGCAGTCAAAAGCTGTTATTCGAGGTGAGGTGAATTTTCTTGCAGCAAGAATTGAAGGCTGGGCTGACTTAACAGGCTTATATTGCTTACATCCTGCTTTTTGTCTCAGGAAAGAAGAAAATAATATCAACAATACTCTATTGAATTTCGCTACAGCAACGATAGGTAGTAATTTTCAACTAAAAATAGAGGATAAAAGCGAAACGAATTTACACCAGATTATTGATCTGAGATCCATGAAAGTAAGCGGGGATTTTTCAATTTCTATTGAAAATTACAGCGAGAACAACCCAGTAAACATATCCCAATTAATAATTGAATCTAGTGAAGTGAAAGGTGAATTCAAATTAGAAGGTGATATAGACAGTTTCATTTTTGCCAATAATATGTACGTTGGAAGTTTATCCTCCATGACTGCTACCTTTAGAAAAGGTGGAGAGTTTATTGGTTTAAATGTGGATGGAGATGTGGAATTTTACTCAATCATCCATAAAACAGTGGATCTTACCGGCATTCGCGTGCGTGGCAGTTTATGTTTGTCAAGCGATCTTGAAAGTGAAAAAGGTTATCCCAGGTCATTGAAACTGGTACATCAAATTAATTCTGACGAGTGGCGTAGCTTTGCGGAACTGCAATCTGATACCCTTAAGTTTCTTAATAAGTGTTTTAATGACTTTTCATGCGGACTTATACTAAAACATGCTGTAATCGAAAAAGAGTTGCGTATCCATCACCTGCAAACCGATTTGGGAGATACTGACACCAATTCTATAAACTGGACAGGGCGTATTCGTGAATTTTTCCGAACTCCATTACGCTATGTCATTTCAAATAGCAAAAAATATCGGGTCGATAGTTTCAGCATGGCGCCCAAAAAATGGGCACAAAACCAACTTGATCGTTTATATGGCATTTCTTCCAAACGAATCAAAATAGCCCTTTTCTCGGATGAGCTGACTTTTTACCCTGGTTTTTACTGGGTGCGTTGTTACGTCGAACAATCAGTCTATGATCGTCCTACCGGTGGTTTAATTGACTGTCTGTGGAATCCTGTTTCTGAAAAAATTGTGATACTGGGTGGCAATAGCGCGCCAGTCCATGAGCTCAATCAGCAAGGAAAGTTGACACTTGAAACTGAAGGGCAGATAAAAGATTATTTGCGTTTCTTTTGCGAGTGTGTGTGGGGAGATCAAGGACCTTTCCATATTTATGAGATACCGCATGCACTCGACAATGATGAAATTAGCAAGCTAAAAAAAGAAATAGAAATTACAGGAGAGAAACCGCAATATTGGATTGCGAAGGCACATGTCATTTATGCAGATCATGTTTTTAATGCTACCTTTCGCATAAATAAAAATGGCTCAGTAGAAATGGTGGAAGATGATCCTATTCAGGATGGTGTTGAAAGACTGTTTGAATTTGCCAAACCATACTGTTACGCGCGTTATAAATTTAATCCGGCTCAAAGCCGTCAAGAAGCAACACTGATGGCTGTGCGCCCTATTCAATTAAAATTAAATTCTTTCTATGGTTTTCCGGCTCTGCCAAAGTGGACTTTAATGGCAGCAAAACTTTCTGAACAATTGGAACAATCACTTGAAATTAAAACACAGCAGTTACATGCGCCATTTTCTACCTCCTTTCAAAAAGAAAAAGAATCAGAAGTTGTTTTTTGCTCTGAAAAACCATTATCTTTTTATCCTGATTATTATTGGATAAGAGTTTATATCGAGCAGAAATCTAACGGCGATGTATCGGGTGGGTTAATTGATTGTCTGTGGAATCCTGTCACTAAAGAAATTGTGATAGTGGGTGGTAAAAGCTTACCGATCCATCAACTCAACCAACAAGGAAAGTTAAAACTTGAAAATCATGATCAGGTAAAAGATTATTTGCGTTTCTTTTGCGAGTGTGTGTGGGGGGATGAGGGTCCCTTTCATATTTATGAAAAACCGCATGACCTTGACAATGATGAAATTAAAAAGCTAAAAAAAGTAATTGAAATTACAAAAGAGAATCCGGAATATTGGATTGCGAAAGCACATGTCATTTATGCGGATTACGTTTTTAACGCTACCTTTCACATATATAAAAATGGCTTAATCGAAATGGTAGAAAATGAACCTATACAGGATGGCGTTAACGTCCGATTCCAATTTTCTGAATCATACCGTTATGACAGCCGCGGGAAGAATGCAACCTTAAAAGCAGTTCGGCCTATGCAGATAGAACTATTAAGAGCTAACGACGAGAAAGTTATCGGCGTTACATCTTCAGCAGCACTCAAAAAACGTCTAACAGTTGATAACGTTAAATTTCCAGATCCGCCTAAAATTAGCTTACAAAAATTACCGGATACACCTAAAAATAATAATCATAGCGAACCAGCTCAATGTAAATCTTCTTACTGGCAGAGGTTAAGAAGCTATCTTTCTGGAATGAAAGAGAAAATTTATCATTACTCGAATGAAATTTTTTATTCAAATACAGGTGGATATAGACGGTGGCTGGATCGCTTTGGATTTTCTTTACCGATGCAACTGCCGGTAATTGATTTACGCGGTGCGCATGCAGAAACCTTGAATGACAAGCGTGGCAATGGATGGCGTTTTCCAATTGAAAGTAACGGCGACTGGTTAAATTATGGAATATTTCTTCGTTTGGAAGGATTTTCCTTTAATCGCCTTATTCATATAATAGAACCAAAGAAAATAATAGAAAAAAAAGAGATATCTTACGAAGAATTTACGCCTAGAGAAACATTTAACAAAAATTCTGAATTTAAGTCTTTTGATAGCCCTAACGATCAAAACTGGAGGCCCCGTGTAGGGTGGTTATATCGACAATATCCGCAAAGTGTTCCGGATCCTTATACGTTCGATCAACAACCGTTTTCACAAGTAATCAAAGCCTATCGTTCGCGCGGGGATATTGCAAACTTTAATGGCATTCTGAGAGCCAAAATTTCCATTGAATTCATGCTGTTTGCGCAGCGTGTAACACCTTCTTTCTTACTCGCATTCAGTTTCTTTGCCGGAATTGTATTTATGATTGCTACTCTTACCATGACATCTTCGGTAAATGAGAATTTGATGCCTGTTGTGTGGGGAATGGTAGCTGGCGCTTTGGGCACACTCATTTTTTGCTGGGAACAAGATAAATTGGATAGAAATTATTTTATTTTCCTTATCGTTCCTGCTGTATTAGTCATTACTTATTTTGCCTCTGGTTTATTATTTTCAGATCAATCGGTGTTAGCCAGTGTCTTTTTTACTCAAATGCTATTTTTATCTGTTGTTATTTGGGGAATATTGGGTAGGTTGTTTGTTTATTTTTTTCAAATTATTTACTGGATTTGCTTTGATTATGGTCTATCGATTTTTCGTGCATTGCTAACCATTTTGATTTGCCTTGCCATTGGCGCTTGGGGCGTAAACACAGTCAATAACGATAAGAAATTCCTGGTGCTGAATGTGGACTATTCAACCCCGTTTGTGGATAGTGAAGGTCAACCACGTTATGTTCCACTCAATTTAATTCCTGAAAATATTTCATCGGTGCAGCCTATCGAATTGGATCAAACAGTCCCAGTAGCAAAATGCGGGGATACTATCGATCCGTTTGTTTATGCGCTTGATGTTTTCATTTCTCTGGTCGATTTTCGCCAAGAAATTCTCTGTAATTTAC
The DNA here is from genome assembly GCA_024281995.1 of Nitrosomonas sp. Taxonomy (GTDB): domain Bacteria; phylum Pseudomonadota; class Gammaproteobacteria; order Burkholderiales; family Nitrosomonadaceae; genus Nitrosomonas. Next base: position 12,570 of record JAMWZW010000007.1, on the reverse strand, counting down.
GCAGTGCCAAGCCATTTTTTGAGAAGGAAGAAAATGCTGAGTGGAGTTTGTTGCTGAAAGAAACAACATGGGATGGCCGTCGCAAGTATCTGTGGGAGAAAGTTTTTAATACTGACCATCCGCAAATGTGGGTGTGGCTGGCAGCGGCGTATACCATTTTGGGTTGGGTGGTAATTTCTTTGACTATTCTGACAATCGCCCGGAATATAAAAAACTATTTAAGCGATAATAATCAATAACGCTGCAATTAAGTTTTTCGGTGTTTTTTGCTACAGTAAAAACCATTACTAACCAAAGGAGATAAATATGAAAATATGGGCAATTTTGTTGATTTTGGCCATCATTATGGGATTAAGCGGTTGTGCCTCGATGTCTGAGACACAACGCGGCACGGCGCAAGGAACGGTAATTGGAGCTGGTGCGGGCGCTGCCATTGGCGCACTGATCGGCGGCGGGAAAGGCGCTGCGATCGGCGCAGGCTCCGGTGCCGCACTTGGCGCGGGTGCCGGTTATTTGTGGTCGCAAAGAATGGAAGCGCAGAAAAAGCAGATGGAAGCCGCAACCGCCGGAACAGGCGTGCAAGTTTCGCAAACCGAAGACAATCGCCTTAAATTGAATATCCCTAGCGATATTTCATTCGATTCCGGAAAATCGGATATTAAGCCCGATTTCAAGCCGATTCTCGATAATTTTGCTACCAGCCTGAAAAACAACCCGGATACCGGGATCATGATCATCGGACATACCGACAATACGGGCAGCGATGCGATCAATAATCCGCTTTCAGTTAACCGTGCAGCCAGCACGCGCGATTATCTGGTCAGCCACGGCGTGTCGATCAACCGCATTCAAATCGATGGCCGCGGTTCTCATGAACCGGTTGCAGCTAATGACACCCCAGAAAACAGAGCGGATAATCGCCGCGTGGAGATCTTCGTTACGGAACAACAGAAAGCATCAGAGGCGCCACCACCCGCATCGCCCAAGCATTAGAACTGATTCTATAACTCTATCTGAAGTTCAAAGCCAAGGCCCGTGCGGCGGGCCAATGGAATGACGGAAGCTTTTTATCGCTTACTTGTCGGTGGTTTTTTCTTCTACCGCTTGTTCTATTTCTTCGGCTGCCTCTTCGGCTTCTTCATTTATCGCAGTGCTTGCCGCTTCAATTTCTTTTGTGGTTTCGTCAAGTGTTTCATCTATTTTCTTACCAACTTGGTCAGCAGTTTCTTCACTAGCATTTCCAATTTCTTCAATTTTCTCAATCGTTTTTTCAATAACACTTTCAACAGCTTTTTTACCGCTCTCGATGGACTGATCGATTTCCTTGCCTATTTTCTCAGCACTTCCCTGTTGTCCCGAACAACTAATCAGTAGAAAAGACAGCAAAATCATAGAAAGCAATAAAATCAGTTTATTCATTTGTCACCTCATAAAAAATAGAAAGGATGTTTCTTAAATATCAAGTAAAAATCTGCGAGCCATGTAAGCATGGTAATGCGGCTTCCATGTGTTATTTGAACCAGTTGCTTTTGGATTAGGATAACAGGAATGAAAATGGCTCCAGACAGTGGCATAGTAACATCGCTGACAAATCACAACAAACTTGCTCAAATTTGGGGCAATAAATTTAAGGTAATTTGCCAGAAGTGAATTATGTATTATCCGCAGGATATTCTTCCATCTCCAGCTACAATCGTTGTATTAATCGCAGCGATAAACATTGCCGATAAATATAATTTCTTTGTCTGCCCCTGGAATTTCGTACTTACCAGAGTTATTGGCATGAATGATATGTACGGTATTTCCCCCCAACTTGTGCGTTGCATTCCTTAAATTGTTCCGCGCCTTGATTAGTCGTTCGGTATAGGGAGTATTGTCTTCACCTGCATCGGGTGGATCGTCTTTTGATGAACCTTTTACTTTTCCGAGCAACTCGCATCCATCAAAACCAGACTCGCCAACCATGATGGTAACAGTTTTAGCTTCATTCTTTTGTGCTGAAATTTCAGCGCTACCTATGATAATCAGCACAAGCACCGCCGCTCTGATTGCCTTATTTAATAGTGTTGAAAAATTCATTGATAACTCCTGAGTACGCATTCTTTAACCAGCGTAGCATAGATAAACGCTGCGTTATCCGTCAATAGCAAAGAGTTGTTACTGAGATAACCGCAAGCATTTGATAATAATGCATTGGAGCCTATGATCGCATCAACTGGCACTATGGACCGGATCAATAGTGACTGATGGGTATGGCCAGTAAGAGTATATGCCATGATCTTCGTGAAACGTTTCTCTAATCAAATATCCTATTCATATTACTTGACTACCCTTTTTCGCAAGCGCATCATTTTGTTGAAATGGCGGATTGAATTAACGTGCGATTTTCCGCGGTTTTGCAACGAGACTATTTTCCGGGTGGAGAAATTGTCTCGCGCAAATTACAGAATTTTCAATGTATCTGTGAGTGTTCCCGCCCGGCAGCGAGCAATGGATTGATTTATGTTCTTTTGATTTGGAATACAAGCAACAAAGTAAAGAGCGTCATTCATCAAAATCAAGGAGGATGAAATCGCATGCAACTTGGAATGATTGGTCTGGGGCGTATGGGAGCCAATCTGGTTCGGCGCTTAACTAAAGACGGCCACTCGTGTGTGGTCTATGATGTCAATGCCGACGCTGTCAAGGCGCTTACAGGCTCTGATATCCGACACGCCGATTCGCTTGATGATTTTGTCGCTAAACTCCCCCATCCTCGCGTTGTCTGGGTGATGCTTCCCGCAGGTGTCACCGGCACGACAGTATCGAATCTGGCAACGCTGCTTTCGCCCGGCGATATCATCATTGATGGAGGCAATAGCTATTACCGCGATGATCAAGCGCGCGCCAAAGTACTCAAGCTACGCGGCATCCACTATGTTGATTGTGGCACCAGCGGCGGCGTATTTGGGCTGGAACGCGGATACTGCTTGATGATTGGCGGGGAAGTAGAAATCGTCCGCTATCTCGATCCAATCTTTAAGAGCATCGCACCAGGTATCGCGACTGCACCGCGCACGGCTGGACGTAATGGTGTGCCGGGCGCTGAAGAGCAAGGCTATCTTCACTGTGGTCCAATCGGTGCGGGTCACTTCGTGAAAATGGTTCATAACGGCATCGAGTATGCTCTGATGGCGGCCTACGCTGAAGGGCTCAATATTCTCAAACATGCAGATGCAGGTCTGCGTCCAAGAATACAAGATGCGGAGACTACTCCTTTGCGTGATCCCGAGGCATACCAATATACCATCGACATCGGGAAAGTAGCCGAGGTATGGCGCAGAGGCAGTGTGATTTCCTCTTGGCTGCTTGATTTAACTGCGGCTGCGCTCGTCGCGGATACGGAACTCACGCAATTTTCCGGACGCGTATCGGACTCAGGCGAAGGACGTTGGACTACGTTAGCCGCCGTCGACGAAGGCGTACCGGCGCCTGTCATCAGCGCCGCGTTATTCGGACGTTTCGAATCCCAAGGAGAGGCTAATTACGCCGATCGTATTCTCTCGGCTATGCGCAAGCAATTTGGTGGCCATGACGAAAAGCCAGAAGACACTTCGTGACATGAACAAATCCATCAACAATCTGGTGCCATCCGATGCATTGGTGCTTTTTGGTGCGACGGGTGATCTTGCCCATAAGAAGATATATCCTTCGCTCTATAAGATGGTCAAGCGGGGTGTGCTAAAAATTCCGATAGTTGGCGTTGGTTTTTCAGGCTGGGATCTGGCACAACTGCAAGACCGGGCAAAAGACGGGATAGCACAATTTGTTAAGGACATCGACCCCAACGCACTGAGCCGGTTGCTTGCATTGCTGCGCTATGTCGACGGCGATTATAAAAATCCGCAGACATTTCACGCGCTCGGACAAGCGCTTGACGGAGCCTCGCATCCAACCTTTTATCTCGCGATTCCGCCCGCTTTCTTCGCAGCCATAATCAAAGATCTAGGTTCCGCCGGTTTGACAGAACATGCTCGCATCATCGTAGAGAAGCCTTTCGGACGTGATCTAGCCTCGGCACGCGAACTCAATCATGCCGCACATTTGGTTTTTCCGGAGACTTCGATTTTCCGCATCGACCATTTTCTTGGTAAAGAGGCCATTGAAAATATCCTGTATTTCCGATTCGCGAATTCATTCCTCGAACCTATCTGGAATCGCAACTATGTAGAGAGTGTTCAGATTACCCTGGCAGAGGATTTTGGAGTGGAAGATCGAGGCAGCTTTTACGATCAAGTCGGCTGCTTGCGCGACGTAGTTCAAAACCATCTGTTTCAGATAGTGGCTCTGTTATCGATGGAACCTCCTGCTGGACGGGATTTTGAAGCTCAGCGCAGCGAAAAGGCCAAGGTATTTCAAGCCATGCATACACTCAAGCCGGAAGACTTGGTTAGAGGTCAGTTTGAAGGTTATCTGCAGGAACCTGGCGTTGCAAAGAATTCTGATACAGAGACTTATTGCGCCCTGCGTCTATTTATCGATTCATGGCGCTGGGCAGGCGTACCTTGGTATTTGCGCTCCGGGAAATACCTGGCCGAGAGCGCTGCGGAGGTTCTCGTGCAATTTAAGGTTCCGCCTCAGAAATTGTTCGAAGATGCCTGGCCTACGACCGGCCGGGCTAATTATTTGCGCTTCAAGTTATCTCCATGTCCCGCTATCGCACTGGCCGCGCGCGTCAAACGCGTGGGAAAGGAATTTATTGGCGATCAAAAAGAACTCTATCTGCTTAACGCTCAGCCGGATGAACAAATGCCTTATGAGCGACTTTTAGGTGATGCATTAGCCGGTAACGGCCTGCTGTTTACCCGGCAGGATGCGGTAGAGGCCGCATGGGCTGTACTTGACGAGGTGCTGGTGCAGCACCAGCCGGTTCACCGCTATAAACCCGGTAGCTGGGGGCCGCATGAAGCTGATAAGCTGATCAGGATTGATGGCGGATGGCATAACCCCACATTTGATCTAGTAACTAAGAAGCGTAAATCAAAGCGGGAAATCTAACATGACGGTCTTTTCGATTGATTTATCCATGATGGGTGGACTACCAAACGGGTATTTAAATGAGAATGAAGTCGCTCAGTTGCCATTTGCCGAGACAAATGCGCCTGGGTAATATTCTGAAGGATGTAGGCGGTTATGAAATCACAGTCTTCACATGCGGTTCTTGTCATTGATGTGGGCGGAACACATATCAAAGTGTTGATGCCCGGATATAGCGCGCCAATCAAGATAGCATCCAGTCCGACGCTGACCCCGAAACAAATGATCAATAAGGTCAAAGATGCAATACAAGATTGTAAATTTGATCGTGTGTCGATTGGTTATCCAGGTGTCGTGATGGGCGGGTGTCCGGTCCATGACCCCTTTAATCTTGGCCCAGGGTGGATTGGTTTCGATTTCCGCAAATCTTTTGGTTGTCCTATAAAACTGATTAACGATGCCGCAATGCAGGCACTTGGCAGCTATAGCCAAGGGCGCATGCTTTTTCTTGGGTTGGGTACAGGGCTTGGATCGGCGCTGGTGGTGGATGGAATGCTCGAACCTATGGAATTGGCGCACTTGCCTTATAAGCATGGAAAAACATACGAGGATTATCTGGGACGGCGCGGATTAGAAAAAAGGGGCAAGAAAAAATGGCGCCGGCATGTATTCAAGGTGGCTGGCAAATTGAAATCCGCACTTGAGGCAGATTATGTCGTGTTAGGGGGCGGAAATGCAAAAAAACTCAGAAAGCTCAAGAAGCTTCCATCAGATCTTCACATAGGCGACAATGATAACGCCTTCATCGGAGGCTTGCGTCTATGGGATACTTCAATGCGGGGAAAAATTGACACTTAGCGTGGTTATATATCCAGTGCAACCCGATTCCCGGTTGCGTGGATGGTTTTCCATCTTAGCGCACAGCGCTCTAAAAACCGCCGGAAGGAAAACACATGACCGCTGCTGAACTCGATCAGTTATCCATCAATACTATCCGTACACTGTCGATCGATGCTGTGCAAGCGGCCAATTCCGGGCATCCCGGCACACCTATGGCGCTTGCGCCCCTGGTATACACCCTTTGGAACCGCGTCATGCGGTTTGATCCGCAGGATCCTATCTGGCCCAATCGAGACCGGTTTGTGCTGTCGAACGGACACGCGTCGATGCTGTTGTGGTCGGTGCTTCATCTGACGGGTACGCGCGCTGTCAACGCAGATTACGAGAGATTGGGGCAGCTTTCGGTGACACTGGATGATATACGCCGTTTCCGGCAACTGGGCAGCAAGGCGCCTGGTCACCCCGAATACCACTGGGTGTCTGGTGTGGAAGCTACTACTGGGCCGCTCGGGCAAGGCATAGCAACCAGCGTCGGTATGGCAATTGCCGAGAAATGGCTGGCAAGCCGCTATAACAAACCGTCTTTCAATATCGTCGACTATAATATCTACACTATCTGCGGCGATGGTTGCCTGATGGAAGGAGTAGGATCCGAAGCGGCTTCGTTGGCTGGTCATCTTGCCCTCGATAATCTCTGTTGGATTTATGACAACAATCACATCACCATTGAAGGTAATACCCGGCTTACGTTCACCGAGGATGTGGCGACGCGATTCCTGAGTTACCACTGGAACGTCCTGCGTTTGAGCGATGCCAACGATATCGAACAAATCGAGCACGCTTTGAAGGTGTTCCGCAAAACCAAAGACCGGCCCACGCTCATCATTCTCGATAGCCACATCGGTTACGGTTCGCCGCATCGGCAGGATACAGCCGCAGCTCACGGTGAGCCGCTTGGCCCGGATGAAGTCCGGTATACCAAACGCGCTTACGGCTGGCCCGAGGATGCACAATTTCTGGTGCCGGATGGCGTGCGCGAACACTTTGCTGAGGGTATCGGTATGCGCGGCGCAACGGTACGTCAAGCATGGACAAATCTATTCGCTGATTATCGTACCCGTTATCCTGATCTAGCCATTGAGATCGAGCAGATGCAGCGGCGCGAATTACCGGCTGGATGGGATCGCAATCTGCCGGTGTTTCCTGCAGATTCCAAAGGACTGGCGGGACGGGAAGTCTCCGGTAAGATACTGAATACACTGGCGCGAAACATTCCTTGGCTGCTCGGCGGTTCTGCGGATCTGGGATCATCTAACAAAACCTTCTTGACCTACCCGGGTGCGGAAGATATTCAGGCGAGCATGCCGGGGGGCAAGAATCTGCACTTTGGCATCCGCGAGCACGCCATGAGTGCAATCGCGAACGGCTTGTCACTATCCAAGCTGCGGCCTTATTGCGCCACCTTCTTCATTTTCAGCGACTATGCGCGGCCTGCGATGCGTTTGTCGGCCTTGATGGAATTGCCGGTCATCTTTGTATTGACTCATGATGCCATGGGTGATGGGGAAGATGGCCCGACACATCAGCCAGTTGAGCATCTTGCTTCTTTGCGCGCTATTCCCGGTCTGACGTTATTACGTCCCGGCGATGCCAATGAAGTGGTCGAAGCGTACCGCGTCATCATGCAACTGCGTCACCGGCCGGCTGCTTTGGTGTTGTCGCGCCAGGCACTACCGACACTGGACCGCAGTAAATACGCGGCAGTGTCTGGCGTGGCTTACGGGGCGTATGTGATCGCCGATGCGCCGGGTGGCAAACCTGAAATTATTTTAATTGCAACCGGCGGCGAGCTAAGTCTTGCCGTGCAGGCGCATGAAACACTCAGCGGTGAAGGCATCCGTTCCCGCGTGGTATCCATGCCATCATGGGATATCTTTGAGCATCAAACACAGGAATATCGCGACAGTGTACTGCCCCCTGCCGTGCAAGCAAGAATCTCGGTTGAGCAGGCATCCACTTTCGGTTGGGAGCGCTATGTGGGTACTAGCGGCCGCATGATCGGCATGCAGACGTTCGGTGCATCAGCTCCGCTGAAGGAATTGCAGAGAAAATTCGGTTTCGAGCCGGAACGGCTTGTAACCATGGCAAAAGAAATGTTGGGAAAAACCTGACGATTCTTTTTACTGAAGTTTTATGCCTACTTTACAAGGAATCCTATGCGAGCGCCTCAAACTGCTTTCTCCTATCCAACTTGGGCTCATGCCGGCAAAGATATGGTTGGCACCAGCCTCGGATCGTCACGTCTGTGGTTTACTGTCGCTGAAGGTATTGTGACCGAAATTTATTACCCGCGTATCGATATTCCCCAGATCAAAGATCTTGGTTTCATCGTTGCCGACGATCAAGGATTCTGGGTTGAGCTTCGCCGTCTTGGGAATTATCGAATCAGCCTGCCCAAACCTCACATCCCCGCCGTTGAAATTGTCCACCACCACCCGCGTTTTACTTTTACCTTGAAAATCTGCCCGTTGCAGCGGCGGGATGCGCTCTTGCTACGCTACACGCTGGAAGGCGATGCAAACCTGCGTCCTTATGCGTTGCTTGCAGCGCGTCTGGGCGGTGACGCGGAAAACAATCTGGCTTCTGTGGGCAAACACAACGGGCGCAGAGTGCTGTGGGCGGAACAGGGGCCATTCGGTTTGGCGCTCATGGCAAGTACCGGAATGGGAGCCGATGCCTGGGGGCGTTGTTCGACCGGCTGCATAGGAGAGAGCGATGGCTGGCAGGATTTCAATCGGCACGGGCGCATGACGTGGGAATATGACAGCGCCGGTCCAGGCGCTGTCGCACTGATGGGTGAATTGCCCAATCAAGCGACACTTGCACTCGGTTTTGGAACCACGATGAATTCTGCAGCTACGCTTGCAATGTCCAGTTTATTTGAGGAATTCTCAGCAGTTTGGAATGCTCAATGCAACGTTTGGGAGACATGGTTTGAAAAATGCCACCTTCCCGATTTACCCCCTGATTTGCAGCGGATGCTTGCACTTTCCGGCACGGTTCTCAAGGTTCATGAGGATCGCACCTATTGCGGTGCTATGGTAGCAAGCCTGGCGGTACCTTGGGGTGAGGATAGTCAGAGCCGTGGCGGCTATCACCTGGTATGGTGCCGCGATCTGGTAGAAACCGCAGGCGCACTCGTTGCGATGGGCTTGCTGGAAGATGCCTGCGATGTACTACGCTATCTAATCGCTACGCAACAAGCAGATGGACACTGGTTGCAGAATCAGTGGCTTGGGGGAAATGCTTTCTGGCAAGGAATCCAGCTCGACGAAGCCGCTTTTCCGGTTCTGCTGGCTTCCGCGTTACGCGAGTGCGGCGCGTTGGAAGGCATTCCATGCCAGGATATGGTCAAACGGGCATTACGTTTTATCGCCCGTGAAGGTCCGGTAACCGGTCAGGATAGATGGGAAGAGGATTCCGGTGTCAATACCTTCACACTCGCCGTAGCCATTGCCGCACTTGTTGAGGGCAGCACTTTTCTCGATGGGGAAACACGGGAGTTTGCATTGTTGCTGGCGGATAACTGGAACACACGACTCGAGGAGTGGACATTTGTAACCGATACACCGCTCGCCAAAAAACTTGGCGTTGCGGGGTATTACATACGCATCGCACCGGACGATGTGCTGGTACACGAAGGCGCCCTGGCCGAACATGTGCTGATTAAGAATCGTGCACAGGATCCCAATTTGCCGGCGGATGAGCAGATCGCGACCGATTTTTTGCAACTGGTGCGGTATGGATTGCGCCAGGCGGATGATCCTTGCATTCTCGATAGCCTGAAAACCATTGATCAACTGCTTAAAATTGATACCCCGAGCGGCCCTGTCTGGCACCGCTATAATGGCGACGGCTATGGGGAGCACCCGGATGGCAGCGCTTTTGATGGTGTCGGTTGCGGGCGGGGATGGCCGCTACTGACCGGAGAACGAGGACATTATGCACTCGCGGCAGGGGAAGATCCACTTTCCTATCTTGAGGCTATGGCAGCCATGACCGGTGCCGGTGGCCTGCTGCCGGAACAGGTATGGGATAGTGCGCCGATTCCTGAACATCATCTGAATCCGGGGAAACCAAGCGGCTCCGCCATGCCCCTGGTATGGGCGCATAGCGAATTTATCAAACTGTGCTACAGCCGTGCGCTCGGCTATCCGGTTGATCGGCCCGCCGCTACCTGGAACCGCTATCATGGGGTACGTCCGCAGATTACCCGCGATATTTGGGGCCCACGCTACCACCCGCGTCTCATTCGTAGCGGCAATAAATTGACCATTGCGCTTAGAGCGCCAGCACTCGTACATTGGGGGGTCAATTCATGGCAAGATGTTCAAGACGTGAATACCAGAGATACAGGACTTGAGGTATACGTAGTTGATCTGCCGATCGACGCACTTACAGCCGGGGAAACAATCCAATTTACTTTCTACTGGTTAAATCAAAAACAATGGGAAGACACTGAATATACCGTGCTGATTACAGAATGAATGATTAAAAAGATACCTGGCATTAAGGCATTCACGGCGCTCGCTTTGGATCGCAGATCAATGCTGTGAAATACAATCACTACCTGTGTCTTTTTAAGTGATTTCTTGAATGATCTTTCAGGTATATTTTATGACTGACACTTACAGGGGACGACTTTGGATATCATTATCTATATTGCGCTAGCAGGAATGGCGATCGTTATTGGCTATGGCATTATGCTTTATAACCGTCTGGTTGATATCAAGCATGCCGTATCACAGGCTTGGTCTAACATTGATATTCTTCTGAAACAACGCCATGACGAACTTCCTAAGCTGGTTGACACGTGCAAACAGTATATGGGATATGAACAGGAAACGCTGAAGCAAGTTATTGCGGCGCGTTCACAGGTTGCAACCGCGCGTGAATCAGGCAATATCGGTGCATTGGGTTCCGCCGAGAATATGCTGCGTGTTGGATTGGGTCAGTTATTCGCCGTGGTGGAAGATTACCCCGAATTGAAAGCCAGCGAGAAATTCCAGCATTTACAGGCACGTATTACCGGGCTGGAAAATAGCATCGCTGATCGCCGTGAGTATTACAATGAAGCGGTCAGAATCAACAATGTGCGCATTGAGCAATTTCCCGATGTCATCATCGCTAATTGGTTTAATTTTAAACCCCGTGATTTACTGGAATTTAGCGATGCAGACAAACAGGATGTCAATATCGGTCAATTATTTGGTTAGCGTCCGACTATTGCATGAATACGCTGCCATTCGGATTAACGCCTGAAGATTACGAATTTGTTTTAGGCGCATCTATCCTGATTGCATTGATCAGCTTTTATTACTTTGCGCGTAATTGGAAGCGGCTGCGTATCATTGAAGATACCCCCACTTCACGATTACGCTCCGCTCACCAAGGATATGTCGAGGTGGAAGGGAAAGGACAATTTATTGATGATCGCGCAATGTATGCGCCGCTTTCCAATCACCCCTGCCTGTGGTATCGCAGTCAAATTGAGCAGCAAGAAACATTTACCGAAAATGGCCGCGCTAAAACACGCTGGAATATGGTGTATAAAAATATTAGCAATCACCGCTTCAAGCTCACGGACGGTTTGGATAGCTGCCATGTCGATCCGGATGGCGCAGAAGTTAACGGCAACGAGAAATTAGTGTGGTATGGCAATACCGAATGGCCTATCCGCACGCAATTGCTGGAAAGCCAATCGTTTATCCATGGTATGAAGAGCAATTACCGCTACAGTGAATGGTTAATTTTGCCGGGGCAGTCACTCTATGTGTTAGGTCAATTCAGAACGTGGTCTGCAGCGGCGCAGCAATCCGTGCGGAATGTAATGATTGATCTGTTAAATAACTGGAAACAAGATCAGCAGAAATTGCGGGATCGATTTGATGCCAATCAAGATGGCAATATTGACCAGGAAGAATGGGAAATAGCCCGTCAACAAGCACAATCCGAAGCGCAGAAAATTCATGATCAATTGGCATTGGAACCGGACACCAATATTATTGCCAAGCCGGAAAATTCGGCACAACCTTTCATCATTTCAGTATATCCGCAGGTACGGCTGGTCCAGCAATACCGCCGCAATACCTTTGTAGCATTAACCACGTGCATTATATTTATCTGTTTTATCGCCTGGTTAGTTCATGCTAACGGGCATTACAATTGAGAAAGCTGAATTACTGTCATTTTGTGTAGTGACTCAGACGGCCTGCTGTCGCTCTCTTCTACCCAGTTAAGTTGAGAATAAAATAGGTATGAGGTATGCATTGCTCTGTCGAATAGTTGTAGCTCCCTCTCTCACCCCGGATGAACTACAATCGTTATGTAGTCGATCCTGCAAAATTCACTGAACCGCGGCGGTGTCTTTGTATACAAGGAAGCTTCGCGAATATATGGTCGTTTCCCCTGAAAAAAGTTAGCCAATCGAAGCATAACAAAACGCAATAAAACACCCTTTAGCCTCAAATGGAGAATTGCTCTCATCAGCCAGCGTAGGTTGTATCCCGCTGCACACAGCATAGCGTGCAGCGCATCTCCCAATTTGCCCTGCAACCCAGCAGCGGTCCATTCGGTAATCCGATTTCAGGTGATAATAGATAATGGGCTCAATCGCCGCCCGCCTTCTGCATTGTTTCCGCTTCTTGTCTCTTT
>JAMWZW010000006.1 GCA_024281995.1 Nitrosomonas sp. | reverse complement strand
TTTTTGCCCGAATTCGGAAAAACCTCCGCCGAATTGACCGCGGAACAGAAAAATCAAATCAGCCATCGTGGTCAAGCGCTGGCGAAATTGGCTGGTATTTTACGTGCTGGGAAATTTTGAGAAGGTATTAGGCTTGAATCTCAATAAACGAGTTTGAACAGGGTGACATCAAGATTTGCTGACCTTCTTTCAATATGAAACTCGATAACTCCTCCTGAGTAAGTTGTGTCGGATTCGTTATTCTGTACTTGATCCTGTCGATGCCGCTAAGCAGAAAAGATTTTGAATATTTTTGCTTTTGTGTATTAGCTATTTTGCATGCGGGAATTAATAAATCGGTGCTGATGAAAAGAGGTCAGATTGGATAATTTCTTTTTTTATCCCATGTCTCTTGATGATAGATTTTAATAAATCTGTAATCCAGTGTTCTGCTGTTGGCGATATAAAAATGCGATTAATTAATTCATTCATCTAAATTTACATTAACATAAAGTCCATGTACCTCGCGATATTGATTTATTTCCGGATCACTGGAGTTCTTTCCGTATTGTGTTGTATCAATAAGTGTTCTTAGTTCTTTTTCATGCTCAAAACTTTTTCTTTTGTGCAGAAAAGGTGAAAGTACATGACTGACCGGTATAGCATTTTTTTGATAGTCTATGTATTTTACAGTTCCTATATTGATATCAAATTCATCATAGTCCTCAATCGAAGAAATTAGTTTGTTATAAGTACTTTCGATTGCAATTCCATCTGAATTTCTTGCGTATAAATTCCACATTGCTGCAGATTGATGTTCTTGTATATGCCAAGAATTAATGAATGTTTTTTCACGAAAAGTTTTAAATCCTTTCGGAATCTCTCGATGACCGTGAGCGATGAGATCTAACTTCATTTTATCTTGCAGAAACTTTTGCTTTCCCCAATATTCAGCTTCTTCAAGGCTTTTATTTTCCTCTTCAATCATGCGTTTTTTTTCTTTTTCAATATGATATATGACGTCATGCTTTACCTGCTCGAATAGCGGGAATTTCGTATTTCCAATTTGAACATTCAAATGTGTGAATAAGCCTTCGCAAGGATCTTGACTCACTAGTTTGTCAACTCTGATAAAAAAAGTGAAGACTTATCGATCAATGACAAAAATTTTGCCAAATCCATATAGCGCCAAATAGTAATTTGAGGATCTGAAGGTGCTAAACACATTTCATTTTCTTTGTAGGGCATTGTAGAAATCTTCTGAGTGGCAAAACGGGATCAGGCCGCGAATCAGGAAAAATAAAAACAGAAAACAGGATCTTGACATCACTCATTCTCATTACAGCGCATCGTAATGATATTTCAAATGTTCACCAATAAATGTACTAATAAAGTAATAGCTATGATCATATCCACTATGAAAGCGCAGCGTAAGCTTCTGATCTGCTTCCCTGCACGCTTTTTCCAAAGCTTCCGGGTACAGTTGCTGCGCTAGGAATTGATCGTCCAATCCTTGGTCGATTAATAAATCCGGTACGCGGTGGCCGTCTTCGATCATTGCTGTGGTGTCGTGCTGGCGCCAAATTTGTCGATCTTCGCCTAAATAGTTGTGGAAAGCTTTTTGTCCCCACGGGCAACGCATCGGTGCGCAAATTGGTGCGAACGCAGAGACTGAACGAAACAGTTCGGGATATCGTAGCGCAAGTGTCAGTGCGCCATGACCGCCCATCGAATGACCGAATATGCCGATGTGGTCTTTATCGGCGGAAAATTGTTCGACGATGATTTTCCACAATTCTTGCGTGATATAGCTTTCCATGCGGAAGTATTGTGACCACGGCTCGTGGGTAGCATCCAAGTAAAATCCTGCGCCTGCGCCGAAATCCCAAGTGTCGCTTTCGCCGACAATACCGGTTTGGCGCGGACTGGTGTCCATCGTGACCAACATCAAGCCGAGCTCGGCGGCGTAACGCTGCGCACCGGCTTTGATCATAAAAGTTTCTTCGGTGCAGGTGAGCCCGGCTAAAAAGAGCAGTACCGGTACGCGCTGATGCCTGGCTTGCGGCGGTTGGTACACCGAGAAGCGCATTGGTAGACCGATTACCGTTGATTGATGTTGATAATAACCTTGAGTGCCGTCAAAACAGCTGTGCAGGCTGCGGGTTTCGAGTGTTGCCACGATCAGTAAATCACCACGGTACGAATCGATTCTCCGTTTTTCATCAACTGAAAACCATCATTGATCTTGTCTAGCGGTAAGGTATGCGTGATTAGCGAATCGATGTCGATTTTACCTTCCATGTACCAATCGACGATTTTCGGCACATCGGTACGGCCACGCGCGCCGCCGAAAGCGGAACCCTCCCATTTGCGTCCCGTGACCAATTGAAATGGTCGCGTGCTAATTTCCGCACCGGCTTCGGCGACGCCGATGATAATGCTGCGCCCCCAGCCTTTGTGCGTGCATTCCAGCGCTTGGCGCATGACTTTGGTATTGCCGATGCATTCGAAACTGTAATCCGCGCCGCCATTGGTCAGTTGCACCACGGCGTCGACGATATTCGGCACATCATTCGGATTGAGAAAATGTGTCATACCGAATTTGCGTGCCATCGCTTCGCGCTGCGGATTGATATCGATGCCGATGATTTTGTCGGCACCGATCATGCGTGCACCTTGAATCACATTCAGGCCGATACCGCCTAGACCGAATACCGCCACGTTCGCACCGGCTTCGACTTTAGCGGTATAGATGACCGCGCCGAGTCCGGTGGTGACGCCGCAACCGATGTAGCATACTTTATCAAACGGCGCATCTTGACGGATTTTGGCCAGTGCGATTTCCGGCACTACGGTGTAATTGGAGAAAGTGGAGGTACCCATGTAATGAAACAGCGGCTTGCCGTCAATGGAGAAACGCGATGTACTGTCTGGCATTAAACCCTTGCCTTGTGTGGTGCGGATGGCCTGGCACAAATTAGTTTTTTTCGATAGGCAGAATTTGCATTCGCGGCATTCCGGCGTGTATAGCGGAATCACATGGTCGCCTTTGCGCAGCGACTTAACATTAGGGCCGACATCGACCACGATCCCTGCGCCTTCATGACCGAGAATGGCGGGAAACAAGCCTTCCGGATCTGCGCCGGACAACGTGTAGTAATCGGTATGGCAAATGCCGGTAGCTTTGATTTCGACCAGTGCTTCACCGGATTTCGGACCTTCTAGATCAACTTCCTCAATAGACAATGGTTGATCGGCTTGCCAGGCAACGGCAGCTCTTGTTTTCATTGAAAATTTCCTTGTTATAAATTATTTTTGCGTAAGTGAGCCAGAAGTCCTCGGCTGGCTTCTTCTACCATATCTAACACCAATTCAAAACCTTGCTGCCCGCCAAAATAAGGATCAGGAACTTCGATATCTTTGCCGGTGTTTTTACTATATTGCATAAATAATTGAATTTTTCTGATATGTTGTTCAGGACTTCGTTGCTGTAATAAAGTGAGATTTTCTTTATCCATTGCAAGAATATAGTCAAATTCCTCGAAATCGCTTGATTGAACGGCGCGAGCCCGTAAATCATACATTATATAGCCGCGTTGAAGCGCAGTACTTTGAGCACGTGGATCTGGTGCGTTGCCAATATGATATGCATGCGTGCCAGCTGAATCTACTTCAATGATGTGATCCACACCCGCCGCTTTGACAAAATGCCTAAACACTGCATCAGCAGTGGGTGAACGGCAAATATTGCCCATACAAACAAATAATATTTTTGTTTTTTTATTATTGTCCATTGCAATTCGTTGTATAAAAAGAATTAGTAAGATAATTGATTCATAAAAATAATTTACTAATACATTGATATTGTAAAAATTAATAAAACATTGCTTCTAGTAAACTTGGTGTACTCGTTTAATTCCTTGATCAATAATATACATATTTAATAGTGGAGTGCTTTTATGCAAAGTAATTCTAAGACTAAGATTTATTTAATTTTATAAAAATAAATCCGTAACTCAAAAATAAAAGTAAGTTGCTAGCAGTCAATTTTCTAAATATAAACATCAAGTGAGTTATGTTGAAAAAAGGAATATATCATGTCATTAAAAAATTCAATTAAAGAATTTAAAGCTTACCTGGGTGACAGCGAATCACTTCTGGATAAGAATTACCCAAGCATAGTTGAAATGATTAAATTACATTGGGGTTACAAGGAAATTTATCTGTACATAAGTAAATTACTTATTGTTGAAAAAGAACGGAACAGGAAGGGATTTCCAGCGGAGGTTATTGAGGAAATTTATACGTTACAAGAAATACATGAGAGATTATTTCCTGCAACAAAAATATCTCAATCTGACACATTCATGAGTAGCACAATACAAGCAAAAATTAATAAATAACTAAGATATCTAGACGCGGCAGCAATCAGTCTTACTGTATTAGCTCGAATATTGAACGAACATCAAAAATAAGAGTGAATTTGCCAGAGATTCATATTCCAAGTGAATAAATCGATCTCTATTGAGAATGATATGTGTTGTCAAAAATGGAGTCTATCGGTTTAAGCAGCAAGCAGATTGAGGTGTGTTGTCAAATATGGAGTCCATAGGTTTAAGCAGCGAGTAGATTTGCATAGTATTGGCTGCCGCGGATCAGCTGACTTGCATCAATAAAAGTAAATATTTCCCGTATCAGCCCCATTCCACACAAACTATTTCGTACTTGCGTAAAATATCCATCAATCTCCCAGTGCCTAGGCGCTTGCGAAAATCTCCAAAGTAACTATGATCCGGCGCCTTTTCTCCTAAATGCATGTCACAAAACCATTTACAAGCAATGGTTCTCCTGAAGATAACGCTCCATCTCACGATCACTCAGATCTTCCATGAATTGTACGATCAATGCTCGCAGTGCAAATTCAAATCCTTTCTCTTTCCGCCCATTCGGTGAATACAGTGATTGATAGCTTTGGCTTAAATCAGAAAATGGCAGCAACTGATCCAGTTTGCGATAGGGATGATCTAATGGAACCAGCGAATCCAGCGTTAGAAATAAACTACTTTGTTCTCTTTTCTTCATCAGCTAATCCATTTACAAATGAGGTTCCTTATTATCGCCTAATTTACGTGCAATTTCCCGATAGTCCCCTTGTATAAACCCGTAAGCTTCGGTCGCAACGCCTCCCATTCAATCAGGGCATCAATTTTCATCAGCACACTGTCTCGCTTCAATCGTTGCGACAATTCCAATGTTCCAAAACTCATCTGCATCGTTTACATCAGCTGTCTTTTAACAGCCTCTATTTTAGTCGGTTATTGGACGAATGGGGGAGTTGTGCAGGGGTCTTATAATTCTAGATGGTTGCGTTGAACACTTACGGTAGAGGAAGGAATTACACGGGAGAAAGTTTTTGGGCTCGTGGATATTGTGTGTCAACAGTTGGATTGGACGAGGAGATGGTCAGAGCGTATATCCGAGATCAGGAAAAGGAAGATGAACGTTATGATCAGTTGAAACTGGGTATATAGGTGCCGCTTTAGCGGCTCACAAGCAGCTCCTTTGAGGGGCTCCAGCGATAAGCCTCTGACTTTGCCGGAGGTAATTTAACTTTTCTTTTATAATACCTGCAGGAAAACCAATAGAGCAGTAATTAATCTTCTATAGACTAATTATTGTATTTAATAAGCATTATCTTTGCGGACGACGGTCCAGATGGTGCGCAAGATAATCCAGATATCGAACCAGATAGACCAATTTTTGAGGTAATATAAATCGTGTTCGATACGAGCTTTCATTTTTTCGAGCACTTCGGTTTCACCGCGCCACCCGTTGACTTGAGCCCAGCCGGTGATACCTGGTTTAGCCTTATGGCGCAGCATGTATCCTTTGATTAATTTGCGGTAGAGTTCATTGTGGGCTACGGCATGAGGACGTGGGCCGACAATGCTCATACGTCCTTGCAGCACGTTAAGGAATTGAGGTAATTCATCCAATGATGTGCGACGTAAAAAAGCCCCGATTTTGGTAAAACGTTGATCATCTTTTTTTGCTTGTACGACATTTGTACCATCTTCGGCAACAGTCATTGAGCGAAATTTATAGACAACAATTTCTTCACCATTTAAGCCATAGCGTCGCTGTTTGAAGATGATTGGCCCAGGAGAGGTGACTTTGACTGCTATAGCAAGGCATAGCATAAGGGGCGACAGTAAAATCAACACCAACAAAGCGATGATGAAATCACTGACGTTTTTAACTACGCCATCAATGCCGACGAATGGTGATTCATTCATTGAAACGACAGGAACATCGCCGATGTATTCAAATCGGGCTTGCATTAAATCAAAGATATAAATATCAGGAAGGAAGTAGATGGAAGCAGTCGTATCCGGCAGCTCGTCCATGAGTTTTTGAATACGCGGTTGCGAAGACATTGGCAAGCTGATGAAAACCATTTCGATATTATGCTTATGGATATAAGGAATGACATCATTTAAACCGCCCAGATGGGATCCAAAACTATTACCCACGGTATTAGATACTCTGGAATTATTGCGTTCATCAAAGAAACCATGATAATTGATCAGCAAGAAGGGAATTTCTTCAATGTGCTTGATGAATTCCAAGCTGGTTTCATTGGCGCCGATTACTATTGTCGGACGTAAATGTCCTTTTTTGTATAACCCGATGATAATGCTACGTGCCGTAACGTGGCTTATAATCAATATCAGGGGGGTGACAATAAACCAAGTCAGTAATACTTGCTCAGAGAATTGGTGATGAAATTTTGTGGCATAACCAAGAAATATCAGAATAGCCACAATAATTAACCAACCCATTACCGTATCGCGCATATGGGCTAATAACCTGCCTTTACGCCAATTGCGGTAAATGAATGTACGTTCGTAAATGTATGACGAAATAAAAAAAGTGATAATGACTAAGACGAGATAATAACTCGTAAAATCTTCATCATATAGCCATGTTGTCAGTATCAACATACTCCATATGATAAAAGGATCAAGCAAGTGCTTGAAAAAGGCTACTATGGGTAGATCGTTACTTGTCATCGTTTTCCGTAAATATACTGTAGGCTGGCAGTGACTCCATTGGCATTGAAATCACCCGGATTAGTTAACACCTGTGTCCCTGCCGGCGTTGTTCTTATAAAAGGCTCAGCATTGAAATCAGAATGATAGATCGAAGTAGTAAGCTGTAAGCCAAGATAAGGACTATAGATAAGCTTTAACGCAGCATTGCGAAGCGTGTTGTTTCTGCCCACTGGAAATTGATCAGTAATTTCTGTAAAGCGATTAAAGTTACGGGTTTCATAGGAAAAATCACCTTCAAGCCGTATTTTTTCGGTAATGTTCCAGGATGGTACAATGCTTGCACCGGTATTAAGGCTGAAGTTGGCAGTAAGATTATTCATTGATGAAGTCAGACGCCAGCCATTAACGGTTAAGCCAAGTTTAGCGGTAGGTTGCCAGTGATAAGTGACGGTGCCATTGAATCCATTAAAATTACGTTGCTTTAAATCATTATTTAGACGCTCTACCCATCCCGCGCTTGCTTGCAATCGGGATTTTTCAGAAACTGCCCAGTTAACTCTGGCTAATACCTCTTTTTGGTAAAACCCGTTATCGATAAATGAGCCATCACTTTCTATGATAATCGTGCCGCTAGCATCTCGCGCAGGATTAGTAAAATTTCCCAAGATATTACGAAAGACTATGCCAAAGGTATTTTTCCCGGGTGTCACATAATCAATACCTCCCTCAAAGCGATTCTCGCTACGGTCAAGATTATCTGCTCTGGGATTCTTACCGGTATCAAGGCTGTAATGCGTATACTCACCAACCAAACGCCAGCGTGGATGAAAGTTCCATGCGCCATTGATGAATTGTCTTTGCTCTGTTCGTATGATTTTTAGACCGGGCTGGAATATAAATGGCATTAGCGATTCGACATAGGTTGCCCCCATATTGCCTTCCAGCCTCTTGCCTAGAAACCAATTCCAGTTACCCGTGGCGCTTTTCACATCGTTATCAACTGTACTAAATCTCTCAAATTTAGTGTAAGTCCAGTTGAAATCAGCAGTGAATCGCTGCCGACTCATTTCTTTCTCAAACATGATCCCACCGGTCATGCGGTTGGAAACGTCAGCAAGCTTGCCT
Source organism: Nitrosomonas sp. (assembly GCA_024281995.1). GTDB lineage: Bacteria > Pseudomonadota > Gammaproteobacteria > Burkholderiales > Nitrosomonadaceae > Nitrosomonas. The sequence continues at coordinate 151,494 of JAMWZW010000006.1, read as the reverse complement.
TGTGCAATCAAATTGCGAATGTGCGCATCCGTTATACTATCCGGCGTGAGATTGTCGCGTATACGCAAAATATTATCGTCAGCAGTAACCGTGTAATTAAGGTAGGGCTTTAATACCTTGCTAAATTCAGCAGCTGTGGCCGTGTGACATAAAAAAAATAGCCATAAAGTTGCGAGTATAAGAAAATACAGCCGGCATCGACTGAGTAGTAAAGAGTAAATCACTGAATGAGTAATGAACAAATTGATACGATTAATTGTAATTTCCATGTAATGATATTTCAGCAACTTGCAATTCCAACAACTCTCTTTAGCTTTAATATTAATGGTATTCGGCAAATTTAACCTTTCTCTTATAGCATGTTCTCATAAAATTATCGGTTCTAGACTAGCGGAAAAGATCGGTTAGCTTAGTAAATTGTTAAGAAACGGTAAATTAAATGACGATTGCATTAATATCCCGGTTAGCAAGGCAGCTCTATCATGGGGTAAAAATCGTAACACGATTAGTCGTTGATCTGACATTTTTAGGTGAGAAATTTCTCATCAGCAGGCTGCTTTTAACACAAGTTGTTGGGCAAAATGCAAGCTGATAAAAGCTATTTAATGGGAAATGGCAATGTTGTTATCATGCCACACTCTGGCGTTGTCATGGCATAATAAAAAATTAACTGTAGAAACTTTCATTGCTCCCTAATTTTAATGTTAATTTCAGGAACTCTATGTTCAGCGGGTGGGAGTAATCGATTCAGTCCCATCACTGTAATCCGATGTGAAGTATTAAAGCTGGGTGTTCCATCTTGATTATTCAGGATCGACGATACCTTATATTCCATACTGCGAGAATGAGGATAAAAATGAATATCATGAATCCAGATACCTGCCCGCTGCACCCGTTGATGACCACATTCGTAAGAAAGATCCCATCCTGTTAACATTGGTACGGCGTAATCATAGAGTAAGTCATTGATACGGAATGTTTGAGTACGGACGTTACCACTAGTATTTTTGCGGCAATCACTTGCATTTCTTGAACGCGGATTTAGAGGTAAAAAGTCCGGCCGCAATTTGACACTGCTACCACGAATCAGGGCAGCACGGGTTTTAACGTGGTGAATGCGATAGTCGTTATCTTTGAAAATAGTCTGTGTAACCCAATATGGATTATCTGATACATTAGCTTGAGATAGGCTATAAGCAACTTGCAATAAACGATAATCCGTACGATCAGCCCATTTACAAGGTAGCAAACGGAATTCACATTCAAAAGCATCGGTAAATTGAAAATCAAATCCGCGTGGCATGATTGCAATTGCATCGTTGCCTTTTAACATACCTTTGCTGCCAGTATTCTCCAATGTTGCCACTGCACCAAGATTTTTATTTTGCAGCACGGCGGATGCTTCGATACCGTTATAATCGCCTTCTATCGTGGCATCAAACCAGGACGAGCGATAGCCAAATGCCGTATAAAATACACAAAATTCATATGCATCATTACGATCTTGATCTTCCAACTTACCTTGTGCTTCAAACATTAGCAAAGTAGACGCTGCATTTTTAACCAGTTTGCTGTGCGTAATGTCAGCACGCATAGCGTTTATTTCACGATCTTTTTGTAAATACCGCAAATCCCAACCATTGAGTACAACCGTTCCACTATTAACATAATTGGGCATTTCGATCCAATGCAAGATCGTGGCAGCATCCCTACCATTGTTGTGTTGAACACATTTACTTCCTTCAATCAGAATAAATTTGTCTACATCCTCATAAACTTTCTTTTGAGGTGTCGCAAGGGAAAGTTGTTCAAATGGTGAAGCTACTTTTGGCTTTTCCAATATATTACTCTGCTTTTTTTTCTCAGTTTTTGTTGCACATCCAACCAGCAGTAGGCTTACTACAACTATTGCAAATGCGTGGTGCATTCTTATTCCTTTCCAAGGTGGACACGTGTAAGTAATCAACCGCATCAAAATTGATTGTGTACTATGGTTCATCTGAATCACTCAACCTTTAATGCGGCTGATTTTTGCGACATCTTTGATAAGTCTTAAGCCGCGCATAATTTGGGCGAGATGCTGCCGGTTATTTACTTGTAGTATAAAGCGCATCTGCATATAGTCCCCGTCATTTTCCATTGCAATATCATCGATATTTGATTCTGCTTTGGCTATTTCTGCAGCAACTCGAGCCAATACGCCTTGTTTGTTTAGAGCGGTTACTTTGATACTGACCTCGAAAGTTCTGGAAATGTCTTTACCCCATGCTACATCCAAGTAATTTTCAGAGTTTTTTTGGCTATGAGCAATAATTGCACAATCATGAGTATGAATAATTAATCCGTAATCTTTTTTGATTAACCCAACAATAACATCTTCGGGAATAGGTCGACAGCACTTAGCAAATTGCACGGTCAATCCTTCCGTTCCCAATATTGTAATTGGCCCCGCCGTTTGTTCATTAACAGTTGATTCCAAGGGTATTGTTAATCGTTTTGCTACCACTGCTGGGAGTTGTTTACCTAGCGCCATTTCGGCTAGTAATTCATTTTTCGATTTAACACCGCTATCGCGTACCAACTTTTCCCATTCCACTTCTGTAATTAAATCCGGATTAATATTAAATGATAAAAGTGCTTGATTTAGCATGCGCTCACCCAGTTTAACCGATTCATCATACTGAATGTTTTTAAGAAAATAACGGATATGGGAGCGTGCTCTTCCAGTTGCTACATAGCTTAGCCATGCAGGATTAGGTTTGGCATAAGGAGCTGTAACGATTTCCACTCGATCACCATTCTTCAATTGTGTACGTAGCGGTGCATTCTCGCCATTAATTTTAGCTGCCACGCAGCAATTTCCCACATCGGAATGAACCGCATAAGCAAAATCAACCGCGGTCGATCCTCTAGGCAGTGCCAAAATCTTTCCTTGCGGAGTAAAAACATAAACCTCACCGGGAAACAAATCAATCTTAAGATGCTCCAGAAATTCCAAAGAATCTGTCGAATCGCTTAATGCTTCAACCAAACTTTGTATCCATTGGCTGGTCTTTGAATGCAACTCATTAAAATCACTATCTGAGCTTTTATAGAGCCAATGTGAAGCGACGCCATTCTCAGCGACGCGATGCATTTCAGCAGTGCGAATTTGGATTTCTATCGGTAGTCCAAAGGGCCCTAGTAAGGTATTATGCAGCGATTGATAACCGTTATTTTTTGGAATGGCAATATAATCCTTGAATTTCCCAGGAATTGGCTTATATAGACTATGCAGCATTCCTAGTGCGACGTAGCATGATGGTATATCTTTAACGATAACTCGGAAACCATAAATATCAAGCACCTCAGAAAATGATAAATGCTTATCAAGCATTTTAGTATAAATGCTATAAAGGTGTTTCTCGCGTCCAGTTACTTCAGCATTTAATCCTGCTTCCTTCAATTTAAGACCAATAGCTTCAAGAATTTTACCTACAACCTCGCGCCGATTACCTCGCGCCGCTTTTGTCGCTTTTACAAGTACTTTATAACGGGTGGGATAGCAATAGCGAAAACCAAGTTCCTGCAATTCCTGATAAATATTATTTAGTCCTAAACGATGCGCAATAGGCGCATAAATTTCAAGTGTCTCGCGGGCAATGCGTCGTTGTTTTGCTTGATTCATGACATCGAGCGTGCGCATATTATGCAATCGATCAGCCAATTTAATAAGTATAACGCGCACATCCCGCGCCATTGCCAGCAACATTTTTCGGAAATTCTCTGCTTGAGCTTCTTCTTGTGTTTGGGATTCAATTTTGGTGAGTTTGGAAACGCCATCGACCAGTTCCGCCACAGGTTCACCAAACCGTTCACTAATTTCGGCTTTGGAGATATCTGTATCTTCTACCACATCATGCAACAATGCGGCTGTCAATGTAGGCGCATCCAAATGTAAAGTACTTAAAATCCTGGCTACTGCTAATGGATGTGAAATATAAGGTTCACCTGATTTTCGAAACTGCCCAGAATGCGCTCCTTGACCAAATGTATAAGCATTTCTTAGCTGAACAATATCCTCTGATTTTAGATATTGAGATGTTTCAGAAAATAGGAGTTCCGCTTCAGCCATACGTTTTACTATAAATTATGTTTATTTCAATGGAATTAACAAATCTGTTAAAGATAGATCATTCACTTTTCACTCAATTACTCATTATAAATTATATGCTGGTATTAACTCGGAATGAAAGCAAGCAAGCTTTTGTTTTTCTTTGACTCAAATATTAACTTGCAGTAACCCGCACTATTGCAGAAGGTATGGATAATATTTTATAAACTCTTGCTAAAATATTCTGCACTAGATGCCGCTATTTAACTCTATTGAATAGGAGAGCAACTATGGATGTAACAGGTATTGCTAATTTAGCCACAACAATGGCAGAAACTAGCACTAGTCAGGCGGTCAGTATTGCCGTACTTAAAAAAGCAATAAATTTGAGCGCTGAAAATGCACTTGCTTTAATTGAAGCGATTCCAGATAGTCAATCTATACAAAATCTGCCGCCCCATCTCGGACAAAATATTGATACTACAGCTTAGTATTGTGAGTGGTGAGTGCCAATAAAATGACCTTTTTCTTTTTGGTCTACAGCTTTGCAAAACTATCGCATGGGGCATTCGGCACTGGTACAGGTTGCTATTCATTTTATCCGAACTACAAAGGTTCGCTAAGTCATAATGTATATGCCTTGTAAATCCATAATGATAACCTCAGTGCCAAAAAAAATTGATTTGTAGCAAAAACATTAATTAGTCGCCTCGGTAAAATTTATGCCATCACAGTAACATAGGTTATTTTGGGGCGAAAGCTATTGGTTAACTGTAGTAGCGCGAGCTGCAATAAAGCATTCTTTAGATTTAAAGGTGTATTGCTTTCATCACAACCTGTTAACCAACCAGAGAGCGTTGTAACCTGCTGTATCCAGCACTGTATACATTACATCGCTCGACTTGCCTAGCAATTACCAGCAATCCTTACGTTGATCTGACTTCAGATGTCCGCTTGAGGCTCTATGACTTGGCAGCATTTGAACCACCGCCGCTGCGGCTTTGTCAGTGCCGCGGTGGTTGATTTCTGCACTTGTGTTATCCGTATTTATACTCCGGAACCTGACATCGATAGTGATCTGCGCGGTGTTGATCCGGTGTATTCGAATAGCATCCGGGTTTGCTCGATCTGCTTACACAAAGAGTGTGACTGTCGTAAGGATTGCCGGAGAAGGTTTGGCGCCCCAATCAGGTTACTTTTGTGCATAACAGCGATGACTGGCTTTAACCGCGAATTTGTAGTGCTTGCGAGCCTTGCCTTTGCCGATGCATTTGACTCGGAGACACGTGCAGTACATACCGCTTGTTTTTGTCCTTTAGCTGCTGCCTGCGACTCAACCTAGCTCGTTCCAATTCTTTCGTTACTTTCAATAGCTTTTTCACGCCAGACTCACCAGGGCAGTGTGGCAGAGCTGCCTACTGTCGCCACAGCAATCTATTTATCTATTTGCCAATACCGCCAACGTACGGCAGTTAACTCAAAATAAAATCTTGCACAATTTTTATCTGATGCTCATCCATTAACATCGGTGAATGTCCAACACCAGGTAATTCAACAACTTTCGCTTTTGCGCCACGAATTTGCATTTGCCGAGCTGTACTTATCGATAACACATCCGAGTCGGTACCTCGTAATATTAATGTCGGTATAGCTAATTGATCCCATTGTTGCCATAAATCAATGTCTTTTATTTCATGGGTTTTGAAACTAATGGAAATTCTTGGGTCATAACGGAAACCATAGGAGCCATCTTCATATTCTCGCGCACTGTGAATCGCCATATGTTCCCATTGCTCTTCGGTCAGCGGGCCAAAAGAAGTAGAAATAGTTTTCATGTACTGCTTGAATTCTTTAAAGCTATTGAACCGAATATCTTTGCCAACATAATCGGCAATCCTCTTTAAGGCAGCTTCTGGAATTAGTGGCCCAATATCACTCATGACCAACTTATTAATTGGTACAGGGAGGTTGGGTTGTATTGCCAAAATCATTCCAATCAAACCACCTAGCGAAACACCAATCCAATCCAGTGTTATCGCCGTTTGGTATTGCGATTGAATATGGGTAATCAAAGATACTGCATCCGAGAGATATAGAGGGTAATAATCATAGTCGTTGGCATGATCTAGCCAATCACTTTGACCTCGTCCCACAATATCGACTGAAATCACTCGGCAATATGATTGTAGTGCGCGTGCCAAATAATCAAAATCGCGGCAATTACGTGTTAATCCGTGAGCACATACCACAACATGCGAATTATGCAGATCCCCCCAATCGGTATATGCAATATAGCGCGGTTTTTTCTGCTGACTATCACCGGATGGAGTTGGTACAAGTAACCGTTTGATAGATATTTTCATGGTTTATGCGTTTTTACACCTGTTACAATCAAATTTATGTATAAGTGATGATGTTGATATTGATTCAAAAAACAAACATCTGTATAAGTTTTTGTATTTCGGATTACACGACATATAATAATTTTCTCAACAAAAAATAATCATTGCTGAAATTACGTGTAAAGTTTCATAACTATATCTTGAATATCTATGAAATATGAAATTGTCTGAACTTTACTGGCATCGCATTACTCCGCTTCATCTTCTCTTATGGCCGTTAAGTATTATTTATGGATGTTACTTAACGCTTAAGAAACTATGTTACTGGCTGGATATTTTGCCTTCAGTTAAGCTATCAGTTCCTGTAATCGTCATTGATAGTATCAGTGTTGATGATGGCGGTAAAACTCCTTTCCTGATTTCTCTGATTAATTGCCTGCTTAAAAACGGATACCGTCCCGGAATTATTACTTGTAGCGCCTATGATAATCCTGGATTACCTGCTGAAATAACACCCACTACTAACCCTAATTCGGTTGGAGGGAAAACATTCCTGCTCGCTCAACGCTGTAGAGAAACTTGTCCTGTTTGGGCAGGAAGCGATAGAGTCGCTGTTGCTAACGCACTATTAGATTCAAATCCAACCTGTAATATCATCCTCTGTAATGATGGTATGCAATTTTACCGCCTTGAACGTAATCTAGAAATCGCTGTTGCCGATTTTAATGGGCAAAGCTTCGGTAATGGATTGCTATTACCTGCCGGTCCACTCCGTACACCCACACAACATTTAAAAAAGATTGATTTTATTGTAACCAATGGTATGCAGAGTGACTATATCGATACCAGCAAATGGGTTAAAACCTATAAAATATTGCTAGTCAATGAAACGGCGTATAACGTACTTAATCCTAAAATTCGTTGCTCTATTACAGATTTCAAAAATAAGCGCTTACATATCATTACAGATGAAGAAAATGCCCGCTGGTGTTTTGATGTTATACAAAAATCGGGACTAACGGCTGAGATACATACTTTCTCTGATAACCATCAATTCCTTGAGAATGATATTCAAGCTGCTGATACTGAAGTTATTCTTATGCCGGAAGAAAATGCACTACAATGCAAACACTTTGCTAAAGACACGCTCTGGGCACTATCTAAAGAAGCGTGGATAAGTGATGAATTACAAGCTATTATATTGAAAAAACTGAGCAAAACACTCAATTAAATTCAAGATAGCATTATTGAAAAGAATTATTCTTTAAAATTTGTTTTTTTTGTTGCTCAAACTCATGCTCTGTGAGCATGCCTTTATCCCGTAGTTGTTGCAATCGCTCAAGAGCGGTAACTGGGTAATTTTCTTGCATTTCGGCGGCGGTAACAGCAGTAGTATCCTGAGTCGAATTGGAATGGGTTTGTGCTAAGCCAAAGAATTTTGCTATTCGCGACAACATTATTTTGATGAAACGCCATAATTTAGGTAGAAACCAAGCTACCGCTACAATAAAAATTACAAATAGTACAAGGAAAATTTCCGGATATTTCAATGCTGTCCATAATCCAGAAAAAACTAAAAGATCTCCACTCAATGACGCTGACCAATTAGTAACTGGTTCAGGCGATGCATTTATCAGCAATCGAGTACCTGATTTTGTGACATGGCTCGCTGCAGCAATTCCACCACCTAAAATCCCGGCAGCGATCTCTAAAGCAGGCGTTACATCACCTACCGCACCAGCCGCCAGCATAGCACCAGCCGGGATGCGAATAAATGTATGGATAGAATCCCATAAGGAATCCATTCCAGGTATCTTATCGATAAAAAATTCGATCACATACATAAGTCCCGCTGCGCCGATTACCAACGGATCCTGCAAAACTGATAATTCGTCAGGTAACACAATGTGTCCCGTCGATCCTCCCCAACCTAGCACTAACAAAGCAGCGTAAAGATTAATGCCGCTTGCCCAGGAAACGCCCATGAGTAAGGCAAGAGTTGCTAATAAGGCTTCATAAGTTTCCATAACTTTCCTACACTCAAAAAATCTCTACACCAATAATGAGAGATGCATTGAGGCATAACAATTGTTTAAAATCAAATACTAAGATAAAGAATGGGTGCTGATGCCACTATACATTTCGTATCTCATAAAATTAAGACTGCGACATTGCCCCTTCATGCTAAGGATTCTAGCAATTCTTTACCTTAACGTTTCAAGAATTTTCTATGCGATTACTGTTTTCTGATAACGATTTGATTAATTATAAGGAAATACATTGAGAAGTACTAAAGACATGATTAAGTGCAGAAGGATTGCAAAAAATACAAGCCTGGAAACAACGAAGCCTCCTATATGGAGGCTTCAAAAAACAAGGTTTATTAAAAATTAATTGGTACAAGAATCATAAACACTTGGACAAGCTGCTTTCAATCCGCCTGAAGGACTGCGGTTTTGCGCATTCATGTTGAGCGTTTCTAACACCTTATTGTGAATACCCGGAATCCTTGTCCAGAAAATATAATTAACTTTCAAGGTGTCACGTCCGAACTCTAACAATTCGCCAATAGTAGGTTTATATCCAGTACCGCTATGTTTGGTATCAAGATAGTTTGATTTCTCAATTTGTACTACCAAAGGCATAATGCCGGAGTTTTTTGGATAATAGTTATAAATACCTTGAGGTGTTCCCTTATAGAATAATGATGGTTCTTGAAGAAAAATATCCGGACTACCTAAAGCGGCGCCCATTGATTTTAGCTTACCAATGAATGTGCTAAGGATAGAACGTGGAAAGTTTGTGTATTGAAATGTCATAGTATTGGGAAAACTGTTCCGCGCTACTTGGTTAATATTGAGTAAATTATTATAATAACCATTGACTTGCGCATCGGTGAGGGGTTTTATCCCATCACCCATTGCGGTTTCCTGAAAACCAATACCTTCAAAATTGGGTTTTGCGTTATATCGATTTCCCAATGCTTTTACAAGAGCAGCCAAACGGTCACGCACCTTCGGGTTCCATAACTTGATATTGTATCCTTTGATTACGTTAGTTCCGGAAGCAGCAAACGCCCATACCCCTCCATCATACTCGGGAGTCCGTAAATATTTCGGCACACGAATTTCATCTGCACTAAATGACTTGAATTCCAGAAAAATGATAAGCCTTTTGTTGCGTTTTGCAAGTTGAGCCAGATGATGATCGATAGAACTAAAATCATATACGCCTTTACTTTTTTCTAATTCATCCCATGAGTAGCGGATCACAACTCCGCGTAGTGCCGGTGTACTTTTTAGCTCGGCATAGATTTGCTGCATGTACCAATCGCTATCTTTTCCACCACTTAAAAATTGAACATAGTGTCCTGGATGCCATTTAACTGGCGCTGCTTCTGCTGGGGCGGTATATGCACCCCAACTAATTAAAATCACAGCTAAAGCAACTAATAAAGTTGTTAGTGATACGCCAATTTGTTTAATTATGGGAAAAAAAACGGCGCTACTTTTCGATTGAATAGTATTTTCAATTTGCATATATAAAAACTCCCTTTTAATTTAAGGAATTCCTGAATAGCTTTTTAAGCGAATAAATGTAAAGCGAAAGGTAAATGGAACGCAGGAAAAAAGAAAAAAAGATGGACTACAACTACTACCTAACACAGACTACAGCTAAACGCTAGTCTTGATACTTATATTCAGGACTTCTCTAGGATACTCATATCAAATGAGAATTATTCCCTGCGAACGAGGCAGGAATATACGTGGGAAATAATTACATGTCAACAAATTTGGGCGAAAAATTAAGACTGTGTTTTTCCCGTTAGAGTTTCATTTGCATATTAATTTCTTTGATTCATAGAGTTATATAATCTCTTATTAAAGAATGATACGGCGCTTTTTTGCTGCCGATCGACGAAACTTTAGACAGTAATTTTTTGTTGAGTAATGAAATATTGCCGCAAAACTGGACAAATTGTTAGGTTCTGTCATGGATACTCAAGAGGATCATATTCATGAGCAATCAACGAAAACAATATTCTAGTCAGTTCAAAGCCAAGGTACGACACATAATGAAATAAGCTGCGCAGTTGTTGGCTGGCAGCAATGATGAGGCAGGGAGGAACCAAGAACGCAGTATCAGAAAATTTGCACCGAGTCATCGAGCAATTGACGGTAGAACGGGATTTTTTAGCCAGAAAACTCAATCAATGAGTGTGCAAAAATGCAATATGATGATTGAGCCCAATAAGCCTTTGAGGCTTTTCCGTTGGTGTCCGTTACTGGATTTGTTGCGATCGATCTATTGAGATCTTTGCAAAGGTCCTTTTATGAATTTTAATTCATTGTCTTTATTGATTTTTTCCTGGTAATAGGGTTTTGCAAAGGCCTCCTATTATCAGCGACATTGAGTTCAAATCAGAAGGGATGGCAAAAGCTGCTACCATAACGATATTTTTGTCGAGCGACTGTGGCGCACCATCTCTATATTCAAGCATTCGGCAACTTAAAGGGGGTGCAAAGAAGTCTAACTCATTGGTTTAACAGGTACAATCAAGAGTGTTTTCATCAGAGTCTCGCTAACCGGACAGTTAATGAAGTTTATTATCAAAAACAATCCCATCAACAAATCACTTGAGCATGACAGCAACATATAACAAAGCTTAATATTTTCTCAGGTTGTTCAGTTCGGGGGGGGAACTACATTTTGTCGCTATTAATTCCTGTTGCCTCGTATTTTTTATACGAGGCAACAGTTATTTTTGTCCTTAGAAACGAAAATTGTATTGAACATAGAAAAGATCTGGAGATACTCCAGGTGCTTGCGCTTTCAAAAAGTCACCACTCCACATTTTTGAGTATCCGACCAATACATCCTGATGACGGCTGACATGCAAATTGAGCCGGAAATCGACTTCATCACCGATATGACTGCCTGATTGACCGGTGATGTCTCTGAATGTAGCCAAGCCTGCCGCGTTATACAAAAAATCACGTTCGTTTGCTAGATAGAAACGATGATATTGAGTAATAAATGTGATCCATGGCATTGGGTGCATGGTAAATTGTGCATTAAAGTCGTGAACGTTTTGACGGCCCACACGATCAAGAAAGCCCATGTAATAATGACCAAATGGGAATAGTTGGTTGAATGTATTGCTTCTGCCATCGGTATTTTTGCCATCGCCAGAAGCAAAATCATAACGTATCCATCCTTGTGGATTCATTGGTAACGGTAAGCGATAACCGACACCCGTTGCTACTGCAAAAGCAGATACATCAAGGCCTGATCGACGACCGAACTGATACATGCCTTCCAATTCATACAAGAGATTATCAAAATTACCCACAAGACGACCGCCTAGTGTATGCGTATCGGCATTGGCTTGAAGGATATTTCCAGCTAAAAGGTTGGCTGGGGTTATATTACGATCATTGATAAGGCTCAGAAAATAGAGATCAATCGTATGACCGGGTTTTGGTTTATTGGTAGCCCATAAGCCAAAAAAGTTTTGTTGTGTGTCCCAATTATCAACATTGCCTTTTTCGGTAATCATCGGACGTGTCCAGAAGGCATCAACATCCCATTCAGGTGTACGCCAGAACGCTTTGACACCCTGGAAAGTTCTCCGTGTGTTAACCCAGTCCAGAGTGGAAATCAGTCGTTGTGAGCCATACATCAATTCTTGGCGGCCTACCCGAATATATACCGGACCGTTATTGATGTTGGCCAGTTTTATGTCGGTAAACATATTGAGTATGTCAGCATGATTACGATCAGTTACTAAAGGTGGTAACTCGGAACCGAATGAACGAGCATCAAGTAATTCTGCAAATAAGCGCACCTTGTCGCGATACCATAAATCAGCATGAAATCGTGTCCGTAATAAGTGAAAATCGTTGTTAATATCGGCTGTATTTAGTCGGCTATCAGTTTCATGCGTATAGCGATACCAAAAGTTACCGCCAAATGACAGTAACCAATCGCTACCTAGATCTATTCTTTTTACAGGATCGAAAACATCTTTCTCATGTCCAGGAGTGGCTAAATAGCGAAAATCAATATCATAAGCTGGTGTTGTGAGTAGTGCAAAAGGTGCATACGGTGCAACTGGAGGCTTTTCACGTTTATTACTCGTGATCATGTCCCACAGTGAATAATACCCAGGTCCAGCAGGAGGCAGCAAAAATAAGCCAGGCCGTGAAGGAACAGACACTGCAGGCACCTTTGATTTGTCGAATTCTCCACTAGCCGTAGCTGTCGAAGCAACTGGAGGCGGTGTCGTTACTGGTGCAGATGTCGGAATAGGGGTATTTGTGTCTGCAGGTTTGGTTGCATGCACCTGAAAAGCAAAGCACATGATTCCTATAGCACTACCTATGGGTAGTAGCCCATTTTTAATTTTTTTATTGCAATGCACTTTTAATTCAGTGAAAAACTTCACTAAAAAAGAAAAAATGCTTGATGAATTCATTAGAAAACTCCTGTTATCTGGATTAATACAGTATCGCAAAGCAAAAACATTTCTGATTGTATGGTATTGTTTTTTCTAGCTGATCTAGGCCGCTATTATATGTGATAATCATATTTCATAAAGTGTTGATCTTTGTTTTTATCGGGGAATATTTTGGCTCAACGCCTATTCTCTAAAATGTTGAAAATCAAATGTATTTAATATCAATTATATAAAGAATGCCTGTTGATAAATATCAAGAAAATGCACTTTGTTGTAAATTTGTTACACAACGATATAGCACGTTAGAAAAAACTTAATTGGAGCAATTAACAGTGAACTTTAACGGGTAAACCGAGTGCTTTAATTTTTTCGCCATAAGCGACTAGCCATGACTCACTGACGGGCGAAATTCGAACTGCTTCAGGTTGCAAAGAAGGCCGTGCAATTCCATATAACAACACTCCCTCGAGTGGTATATCCTCGTCTTGCAGAGTCTTGATGAAATTTAGATAAGCGTTGATAGCGGTTTCTTCTGGTGGCTTGCCGTCGAGCTGGAATACACAGGTTTGTAACCATGTCGGACAAAGTGAGGTAGCGATACGCAAATGTTGGCGGATTTTATTCAAACTGATTGTCGTGTTATTGATGCGTTGCCTTTCTTCAGCCAACGCACGGTCAAACTTGAACCATACTTCACCATTCAGTTGCGCCATTCGCTCAAGTCCGGCCTGTACAGATGATCGATGGATCAAGCTGCCATTAGTGATAAGTACCAATTTTAAATTCTTTAGAGTAGCAAAGTCTTTGATGATATTACTGATCAATTCGATGATCTGTTCAAATTCTTTCGCGCTGGTTGGCTCGCCATTGCCGGATAAAGCAATGTCATGAATTTTCCTTGCTCCCGGAGGTACATGTTGATGCATGAAATTACCATTAATCAAGTCATCAAGAAAAAAACGCAATTCCGCTTCCAGTTTTATTAAATCAATTTGCGGAGCAGAACCTCGCCTAAGATCGGGCACCTGGCAATAGATACATCGCCAGTTACAGGCATTATTAGGATTAAGATTGATACCAATTGAAACTCCGCCGGAACGGCGTGAAACGACTGGATAAACATAAGTAAGTCCAGCACTATCACGGCTGTGATCAGTGGTATTCAATCGTTTAGAATCTGATTGCAATGTTACAATCCTATATTTGGGTACTTAATAAAAAGAATTAGTACATATGTTTATTACACGCAAGCTGGAATTTGATGCGGGCCACCGTATTTCTACGCATAACAGTCAATGCCGTCATTTACACGGCCATCGCTACAGCATTGAGATAACACTCTCTGGTAATATTATCACTGACGAAGGCGGTACGCTGCAAGGCATGGTGATGGATTTCTCAGAAGTGAAAAGAATTGCGAAATCAGCATTGGTTGATCGATGGGATCATGCATTTCTGGTTTATTCCGGTGATACCAAAGTCTTGCAATTCTTGCAATCGATTGAAGGTCATAAAACAGTGGTGTTAGATGTTCAACCCACAGCAGAAAATCTGGCTGAAATTGCCTTTGCCATGCTAGATGATGCGTATCAAGATATTTATGGCAATCATTTACAGCTAGAGCGAGTGCGTTTATTTGAGACTCCTAACTGTTGGGCGGATGCCGTGCGTAGGTAGATAATTTTTATAGACAAATTTAAATATGTTCATCGATTCACATTGCCATCTTGATTTTCCTGAGCTTGCCAAAGACCTTCAGGAAGTATTACACAAAATGCAGGAAAACCAAGTAACGCATGCTTTATGTGTAAGTGTCAATTTGCCGGACTTTCCGCGTATTCGGGCGCTCGTTGAGTCGCATCAGAATTTATTTGCTTCCGTGGGTGTGCATCCGGATTACGAAGATCAACTTGAACCGCAAGCCGAGCAACTTGCAGAACTGGCAGATCATCCCAAAGTTATCGCCATTGGTGAAACGGGTTTAGATTACTATCGCTTGCAAGGTGATTTGGAATGGCAACGGGAACGTTTCCGCCAGCACATTCGGGCCGCTCGGAAAGTAAATAAACCTTTGATCATTCACACCCGATCGGCTGCAGCGGATACGTTGCAAATCATGCAAGAAGAAGGTGCTGCTGAGGTTGGCGGCGTAATGCACTGCTTTACCGAAAGTTGGGAAGTTGCGCAGCAAGCGATTGCAATGAATTTTTATATCTCATTTTCCGGTATCGTAACATTCAAAAATGCAGTGGCTTTAAAAGAAGTGGCCAAAAATGTCCGCTTGGACCGGATGCTTATCGAGACAGACTCTCCTTATCTTGCGCCTGTACCCTTCCGCGGTAAATTAAATCAACCGGCATTTGTCCGTTACGTGGCTGAGGAGATCGCGCGATTACGTGCAGTTTCAGTAGAAGATATTGCAGCAGCAACTACAAGTAATTTTTTTAATTTATTTAAGATCATAAGAAATGATTTACCTGCTTAAATCGCATGCTCTATTTGTATTTACTGCCGTATTTTTGTTGTCGTCGCTTACTGCTTCTGCCGGTATTCAGGAGGATTTTGTTTGGGCCGTGGAAAAAGGTAATTTAACGGATGTGTCAAAATTACTTAAAAAAGGCGCTAACCCCGATATTCCAAGCAGGGAAGGTTATACACCCTTGATGATTGCCGCTCAGATAATGAATCTGAAGCTTGCCGAATTATTGATTGATGCGGGAGCAAATCTGCACGTTCGTAATCGATATGGCGAAACGGCAATCATGCTTGCCAGCTATCATGGCCAAACGGAGATGGTGCGGTTATTTTATACAAAAGGAGCGAAAATTAATCATAGTGGGTGGAATCCACTACTTTATGCCGCTTCAAATGGACATTCCGAAACCATCCGACTACTTTTGACCGCTGATGCCGATGTCAATTCACTTTCCGATAACGGTACTACGCCTTTAATGATGGCGGTTAGAGGCAATCACCTTGATGCAGTCACACTATTGCTTGCCAACGGCGCGGACCCCAGCATTAAAAATGAGCATGGCGATAATGCATTAAACTGGGCGGAGAAGAAAGACCACCAAAAGATCTTAAGATTGCTTAAAGACTATGGCATATCCCAATAATTCAGTCTTATTTTTTTGTCCGCAAAAATTTTAATGATACAAACGTTACATGGAAAAATTGCCATCGTTACCGGGTCTTCACGGGGAATCGGTGCGCAAATTGCGTTAACTTTAGCGCAAGCCGGGGCAACAGTTGTTATCAATTATGCCAAGGATAAGCCGGCAGCAGATAAAATGTGTGCAACCATTATTGAATCCGGTGGCCAGTGCTTGGCAGTGCAGGCTGATGTCAGTAAGCCTGCCGAAGTCGATAAGCTTTTTACAGTAGTTAGCGAACAATTCAAACAAATCGATATCCTGGTAAACAATGCCGGAATTCTTCTTTTTAAGGAAATAGCAGAAATTCAAGATGATGAATTCGATCGTATCATTGATGTAAATTTCAAAAGCGTGTTTTATATGTTGCGGGAAGCCGCTATAAAACTTACGGATCATGGGCGGGTAGTGACTATTTCCAGTACTGTAACACGCTTAATGTTACCCAAATATGGCGTTTATGCAGCGACGAAAGCTGCTGTAGAACAACTGACACGAATTTTTGCGCGCGAAATGGGGAAACGCGGCATAACTGCCAATAACATTTTACCTGGTCCGGTCGATACGGAGCTGTTTCGTGCGGGAAAAACCGCAGCGGATATTGAACGCATGGCGGAAATGGCTGCACTGGGACGAATTGGCTGCACAAACGATATCGCACAAGTCGTGCTATTTCTGGTCAGTGAAGAAGCCCGTTGGGTGACGGGACAGAATATTGGTGCGAATGGTGGAATTATTTAACGAATAGAATGGAGAAGCGGATGCGTATCGGGGTGCCCAAGGAAATTAAAACTCATGAATCGCGTGTGGGCTTGACACCAGCGGCAGTGCGTGAACTGGTCGCTAATGGTCACCGTGTTATGGTACAGAAAAACGCAGGATTCCAGATTGATCTGAGTGATGATAAGTATCGCACCGCCGGGGCGGAAATAATTGATGAACCGCAAGAGATTTATGCAAACGCCGATCTGATCGTTAAAGTCAAGGAACCACAAGCTTCAGAAATCCCACTGTTGCGCGACGGACAAGTATTATTTACTTATTTGCATCTTGCTCCCGATCCCATGCAAGCGAAAGGCTTAATGAATTCCGGTTGTATCGCAATAGCCTATGAAACGGTTACAGACCGCTACGGCGGATTGCCGTTATTGGCTCCGATGAGTGAAGTAGCAGGCCGTATGGCAATTCAGGCTGGTGCACATGCATTGGAACTCGATCAGGGTGGCCGTGGCATGTTGCTGGGCGGCGTATCGGGTGTACCGGCGGCGAGGGTTGTGGTGATCGGCGGTGGTGTCGTGGGTACCAATGCCGCACGGATTGCGATGGGTGTAGAAGCACATGTGACGGTGCTCGATAAATCGATTCATCGCTTGCAGCAATTGGATTCGCAATATGGTTCAAAAATAAATACCGTTTTCTCGACGGTTGATGCCCTGGAAGAGCATGTTTCTAGCGCCGATCTGGTCATTGGTGCGGTATTGGTTCCGGGCGGCGCGGCACCCAAACTGGTAAGCCGCGAACTGGTCAGCCGTATGAACCGTGGCGCTGTGCTGGTTGATGTCGCGATTGATCAAGGCGGCTGCTTTTCTACCTCCAAACCTACTACATTGGCTGATCCTATTTTTACAGTCGATGGCGTGGTGCATTATTGCGTATCCAACATGCCAGGCGCAGTCGCACGCACTTCAACTTTTGCTTTAAATAATGCAACACTGCCCTTTGTTCTGGCACTTGCCAATAAAGGCTGTCTTAAAGCATTGTCGGATGATCAGCATTTGCGTAATGGTTTGAATGTGTTTCGCGGGCAATTGACGCATGAAGCGGTAGCGCGTGATTTGCAGTTACCGTACAGGCCTGCCACGGATGCATTGGCATAAATCATCACAATTGCCGGTCAATAGCTTAATGTTTCTTCCCTGTTCGTTTCATAAAATTAGAAGACGTATAATAAACCCTCATTTTTGTCTTAAGAGAACATAATTTAGAATGTCTGGTAATACATTTGGTAAGCTTTTTTGTGTCACTTCTTTTGGTGAATCACATGGTCCCGCGATTGGTTGCGTAGTCGATGGATGTCCACCTGGACTAGCAATCACCGCAGATGATATTCAACGTGAATTAGATCGCCGCAAACCGGGGACGTCGCGTCATGTCACGCAGCGACGTGAAACAGACGAAGTTGAGATTCTGTCAGGTGTATTTGAAGGACAGACAACCGGCACACCAATTGCTTTGTTAATCCGTAATATCGATCAGCGCAGTAAAGATTACAGCAAGATTATGGATTCTTTTCGTCCAGGCCATGCGGATTACACATATTGGCAGAAATATGGCGTTCGCGACTATCGCGGTGGAGGCCGTGCTTCTGCACGGGAAACAGCTGTCAGGGTTGCCGCTGGGGCGATTGCGAAAAAATGGCTGTTTCAGCGGTATGGCATCGTGATTCGCGGTTATATGGCGCAGCTAGGTCCTATTCAAATTCCGTTTCGAGAATGGGATGATGTCGATAGCAATCCTTTCTTTGTTGCAAATAACGATTATGTCGAGCAATTGGAAGCATTTATGGATCAGTTACGCAAATCCGGTGATTCCGTTGGTGCCAAGATCAGCGTTGTGGCGCAAGGTGTGCCGGTCGGCTGGGGTGAGCCGGTATATGATCGTCTGGATGCCGAAATCGCCTACGCGATGATGAACATTAATGCGGTAAAAGGTGTAGAAATTGGTGCTGGTTTTGCAAGTGTTACGCAAAAAGGTACAGAACATTCCGATGAAATGACACCGAATGGTTTTTTAAGTAATAATGCGGGAGGAATTTTGGGAGGTATTTCTACAGGGCAGGATATTGTCGCCAACGTGGCAATCAAGCCGACCTCCAGTATCCGCTTGGGGCGGCGTTCTATTGACAAAGAAGGTAATCCGATCATTGTCGAAACGCATGGGCGGCATGACCCTTGCGTTGGTATCCGGGCCACGCCAATCGTGGAATCTATGCTCTCATTGGTATTAATAGATCATGCTCTGCGGCATCGGGCACAAAATGCAGATGTGAATTGTAAAACGCCACGGATACCAGGTAGTGTAAGTATTGCTACTTCACTTCCTGTTGCCGAGCAGCAGAAAACTAACATGTCACTGCGCACAGACCCGGAACCTGAAGAAGACCTATAATTTGCAGAGTAAGTACCTATGCAATTTTTATTGTAAGATTGGCAATAATAAATATTCTGATTTTTCATAATTCTGTAATTTATCAATTTAAATATATTATTTGATTTTTTTAAAAATTCTGGAAAAATCGATATGAAAGAACAAGCAAATCAACGTAGCCAATGGAGAGATTTGGCTATTCTTTTCAGTGTGCTGATTGGTGGGTTTTTGTTGTCATTTCTGGGTTTCGGTTTGCTATGGAGTGGCATGTTGTGGCATGTACAGCTGATTATGGTAATACCATTTGCATTGCTATCATACGTGGTTACACGTTGGAGTAAAGGAAATATAGGAT
The DNA here is from genome assembly GCA_024281995.1 of Nitrosomonas sp. Classification (GTDB taxonomy): domain Bacteria; phylum Pseudomonadota; class Gammaproteobacteria; order Burkholderiales; family Nitrosomonadaceae; genus Nitrosomonas. The sequence continues at coordinate 131,942 of JAMWZW010000006.1, read as the reverse complement.
TATGCATTTTTATATTGGTAGGTGCTGCACCACTTGGAATTTTAATCACTCAATTTCGCGATAACAACGATTCACATTTGATGCCGATTCTTATTGTGACAGGGTGGTTGTTGGGTGTGATTTTGGGTTACTTTTTGGCAAAAGGTTCATTAGATAATCAATTGAAATCCATGCAGAATAACAATTCCTCTCAATAAAACTTCATCGATGCCTCAGCTTCAATTCATAGTGTCGAATCTTCGTGGTATCCCTCCGCGCGGCTTTTCCTCCTTAGTTTGCGTTTCTTAATTTACTGCACCTACACCTACACCTACACCTACACCTACACCTACACCTACACCTACACCTACACCTATGTAAGTGTGCCTTAACATAAATCGCATTTTGAAGCAGAATTTTCTCATAGTTTCGACTATGACTTGTCCACTACGTATCGCGCGAGGTATCGCACGCTCGATTCATTGCTGTTATGGGAACCTCATTATTACGAGTTTGCTTTTTTCTATTTTATATTTAATTTCAATTGTAAATAGAACCTAGCATGACCTCGTAAAAAATTAACTATTTCGATTATGCTTATGAGCTAATTTAAGTTTGATATATTGTGTAAAAGATTAAAACTTTAAATGGCGTTTTATCAGGCAATTCCACCGAACTTTTCTATGCTTTACTCTTATTCCTAAAAAATAATATGGGAGCATAATTTCTATCACAAGTGATAGTATTTTTCTTTTTGCGTTTTTAGGATTTTATATGGCTAACTTTTATGACTGTTGAATCTGCTATTAATTTAACGAATTTTAATTCGACGGAGTCTCAGCAAAGACGGCTTTCCCTTCTCGGTATAATAGCCGAAGTTGGCGATTGGTCTTACATTTTTAACACACTTACAATGACGTGGTCGGAGTATCTTTACGATTTTTATGAAGTGGATAAAAGTTTTAATTGTTCAAAGCTACTTGAAAGTGAGCAATTTTACAGAGGGCATGAAAAAGAAAAGCTGCAGGCGATGATTGAACGTATTCAATCGACTAAATCCGCGTGTACTGATGAATTTATGATCGTTATGGGTGATGGTAGGTTTAAATGGCATACTATAACGATCTATCCGATGTTAGATGATTGCGGTAATTTAACCGGCTTGTATGGCGTTCTACAAAATATTTCCCAGAAAAAACAAGAAGAAGAAAATAAGAAGAAACAACATCTTCTTTATAACCTCATACTGAATAGACTGCCTATTGAGCTCGTTGTTTTGAATAACAACGGGAATTATATTTATGCTAATGATGCAGTTTTAAATAGTACAGAATGCCGAGATACTCCTATGCGCAAAAGCGGTGATGAAAATCATCCCGAATTCGGAAATCTGGTTCCTGCTATTGAAGGATCATGGTGTCAAAAAGTAATAAAAGAATGTATGGCAACCAAAAAAGTAGTAACTTTTGAAGAAAAGCTCAATGGTGTAAATGGGATTGAACGCACGTATCTACGAAGCATGTATCCCCTTCTTGATGAAAATGGCAATGCGGAATTTCTAATGGGTCATAGTATAGATATTACAGCCCGAAAGAAAAGTGAGCTGGAATTACAACGTATGGCTTATGTTGCAGAAAAGACAAATGGCATTGTCATGATTACCGATCCTGATAAAAAAATTATTTGGGTAAACAATAGCTTTGAAAAAATCTTGGGATACGGATTTGAGGAGGTAATGGGAATTGATCCGGCTGATTTTCTCCAAGGGCCAGAAACATCCCTCGAGACAATTCACGAAATTGCATATTCGTTAAAGAATACAGGAACATTTTCCGGTGAAATTTTGAATTACACTAAAAATGGAGAGAAAATTTGGCTTTATCTCAATATTGCAGCAGTACATGATAATACTGGCAAGTTGATCAACTATGTGGCTGTAGAAAATGATATTACACTGATTAAAATGGCAGAACAGCGGCTACAAAAAGCTATGGAAAAAGAACGTGAGCTCAACCGTTTTAAAACTCAATTTGTTAGCTTAGCTTCACATCAATTTCGCACGCCGCTTGCCACAATTCGTTCCAGCATCGATCTATTAGATCTAAAAATGGAATCAGCTAACTTTAACTCTTTATTTGTTGAATTTTTCCGGAAACATAAAGCTATTATGGCGGAAGAAACTATGCGCATGACAGAACTCATGGAGAATGTTCTGGATATCGGACGAATAGATGAAGGCAAAATAGAAATATCCAAGAAGAATATTTCATTTAAAAAATTTATGGATGAATTTGTCCATTCAAATTCAGAACCGAATGGGCAGCAAAGAAAACTCGATTATTATTTTGATGCACCTGAAGAACGAATGATTAGTATGGATGCAATCTTGATAAGGAATGTTTTACGCAATGTTGTATCTAATGCTTTTAAATATTCGGAAGGTAAACAACCGCCAGAATTGACTGTAACCTTTCATGACGGTATCTACTTTATTGCGATAAAAGACTATGGCATTGGTATTCCGGAAAAAGATCAGCCGTTACTGTTTCAATCATTTTTCAGGGCATCCAATGCTAAGGTATTTCCTGGTAGTGGGCTTGGACTTATGATAGCTAAAAAGCTAATTCTTATACATGGCGGAGATATTGGTTTTGAAAGTCAAGCTGGTAGAGGCTGTACAGTCACCATTCAATTACCGGTCTAAACCACAGTAATGAATAGTCCACGAATTCTTGTCATCGAAGACGAAAAAGTATTGTGCCAGAATATTTGTGAAATTATCGCGCACTATGATTTTCATGTAATCAGTGCTCCTAGCGGTGAGGAAGGAATAAAGATGGCGGTAGAGTTTTTACCGGACATCATTATTTGCGATATCATGCTTCCAGGGAAGGATGGATTTGAGATTTTCACTACAATCAAAGAACTGCCGCAACTATTCGCCACAGCATTTATCTTTCTTACCGCAAAATCAACCCGCTCAGATGTACGTACGGGTATGGATATGGGAGCTGATGACTATCTTACAAAGCCATTTAGTAAAGAAGAATTGATCAACAGTATAAGAGCACGGCTTGAAAAGATTGCAAAAATTAAGCATCAATCGAATGAAAATGAATGGATGGAAGCGACTTTAGATAGAGTCGCAAGTCTTACGAAAGCGGAACGTAAGGTACTCAAAAAAATATCAGAAGGCCTAACTACGCCACAAATTGCACAAAAGCTTTTTGTTAGTAAGAAAACTATAGAAAATCATCGTGTTAATATTTCTCGGAAGCTTAATCTTAGCGGTCCCAATAGCTTGATTAATTTTGCATTACGATTAAAGATGCAAAAGTCAGATTTTCATTTTCCAGATGATTTAGTATCGACATCACATTGATTATTCAAAAATATATCTGGAAAATGGTATCAAATCTTGGGATTTTCTTAGTCTGTGAAGTGGTATCGAAAAACTAGGCAGGTAGGGTAATCCAGCCATATATTAAAGGAGCTATGCTGTAAAATTTTCAATCATAAGCGAAGAGGAATTTTTACATTTGCTGTGATTCCTATATTGATAGACCGTAAGAGATGACCGTTCGACTGTTAGCCAACCGCTTGCCGGTATACGTTCAGGCAGCGTTCACGCGCTAAGACATGATCAACGATCGGCTTTGAATAAGCGGGAGTTTGCCATTCGTTTACCCAAGTTTGAATATAATCAAAATTTCTATCAAATTTTTTAATTTGCAGGGTTGGATTGAAAATCCTGAAATAAGGTACTGCATCCACACCACAACCTGCCACCCATTGCCAGTTGCCAATGTTGCTTGCCATGTCATAGTCCAATAGTTTTTCGGCGAAATAAGCTTCACCCCAGCGCCAGTCGATCAGCAAGTGTTTGCATAAAAAGCTGGCGGTAATCATTCGTAAGCGGTTATGCATGAACCCTGTTGCGTTGAGCTGGCGCATGCCCGCGTCGACCAGTGGGTAACCCGTTGTTCCCTCACACCAGCGTTTAAATTCAGTCTCATCATTGCGCCATGGTATGCGGTCATATCGCATCTTGAAGCAGCTGTGTTGTGTTCGTGGAAAATGCCACAAAATTTGACTGAAGAATTCGCGCCAGATAAGCTCATTCGCAAAGGTATCGCTAGAATCGAGCGCTTGCTTGAATATTTGGCGAATACTGACAGTGCCAAAGCGCAAATGGGGTCCAAGTAGTGATGTGCGTGACAGTGCTGGGAAATCTCTGTCACGCGCATAATGTTGCAGCAATTCAGCATTTAACCGGCAAAAAGGAATAGTAATCGTGGAGCGGTCAAAGCCGATGTTAGTCAATGTCAGATTCGGTAGCGGCATCTGTTTGATCATATTGTTCAGTTTCGGCGCGATTGAATAGGTCATTAACGTAGTTTGATTTTGGATCTTGCGCCATTTATGCATGTATGGTGTATAGACCTCGTATACGCTACCATTCTCTTTGACAATTTCGTTTTTTTCAAAAATGACATGATCCTTGTAGCTATGAAAAGCTACCGACCGCACTTGTAGCCATTTGCATACGGTTTCATCCCGTTTTCGTGCATCTGGTTCATAGTCATGATTGCAGTAGACTGCAGCAACAGGATATGAATGCAGAATTTGATCAAATACTTGTAATGGGTTGCCAAAATAAAGTGCAAGTGAGGTGGCGTGTTTACATTCAAGTTCGGCACGCAAGGATTGCAGGGTATCGTAGATAAACGTTACGCGTGCGTCGTTCGGAGGCAATCCGGACAAAATGGCAGGGTCAAAAATGAAAATGGGTAAAACCGGCAGGCCTGATGATAAAGCATGCAATAGTCCGGCATTGTCATCCAGGCGTAAATCGCGTCTGAACCAGAAAATAGAAAGCGGGGTAGACATTTTATTACTGATTAGTGCACTGTTTTGGCAAATAAATCGTCCAATGCTGCTGTTAAATGATCAAATTTAAATTTAAAGCCATATTCTTCCAGTAATCGCTTGGGTGTGACGTGGTAGCTGTTTAAAGCCAGTGCAGCGGCTTCACCTAATGCAAGTTTCAAAATAAATGCCGGAACTGGAAAGAAAGCGGGGCGATTGAGCACCTTGCCAAGCGCGGTTGCGAATTCACGGTATCGCACTGGATTGGGTGATACGGCATTGATCGATCCATAATAGTGTGTATTCTGCACAGCTTCAGCGTAAACCGAAACCAAATCGTCGATATGTATCCACGGCAGCCACTGACGGCCATCTCCTACAGATCCTCCTAATCCCAGTTTGAATACCGGTAAGATTTTCTTCAGCATACCGCCATCGCCCAGTACGATTCCCGTACGAATGCTGACTCGGCGAATACCGGTATGCTCAATGCGGGCAGCTTCTTGTTCCCAGTCATGACAAATGGTTTGCATAAAACTAAGTTGATCGGGAATCAGGTAGGATTCATCATAAGATTCATCGCCTTTTCCCGGATAAATACCGATTGCGGAACCGCAAACGAAAGTTCGTAAGCTTGATGGTGCGGCTGCGACCAATTTACGCGTGCTGAGGATACGCGATGCGTAAATTTCATGCTTACGTGCTTTCGTCCATCGGCCTTCACCTAAACTTTCACCCATCAGATTGATGATAACCTCGCATTCATGCAGTGCTTCAGTAGGAACATCTTGCGTAGCATAATCCCAATTAAATGCCGCTACACCAAGCATCTGACTAGCGCGCGCGGCGTTGCGACTCAGTACTTTGATAGCGTGCTGATTTTGTTGTAAGCGTTGTACCAGATGGCGGCCAATAAATCCCGTTGCACCGGTTATGAGTATGTTCATTTTAGTAGGCCCATGACAGGTTAAATATCGTTCCAGGATACACCCATTTCTGATTTTTTTCAGTTGAACGCTGATATGGATCAAGTGATTGCCTTTGCACTTCCGGTGATAAGTTTCTGTGCTAACTGTCGCGTGGCGATGAGGATGAAAAAGAAATTCCATCCATACACAATTCTTGCTAAGTTTATGATTGCTAGTAGATCGAATGCGCATTTCATGTTTCTTATAAAATCCAAATAAACCTGGGAATTAAGCTTTAAAACTTCTTTTTTTCTGACAAGAGAAGTTCTGCAAATGATCCATAATGATCGGAAAATTCACTTTTTTTGATTAGAAGGACATCGCGAATGCCAAATACTCCTGCCAATATCGTGCAAAAAATATTTTTACTTGCAACAGGGGTACCCGCATCGGTTAAATTACGGGCCGAAATATTGAACGATTATGCGAGTACTGGCAATTGGCAGGCTGTGGCAACTCATATCGATGACTATATGAATGCGCAATTACCATTAATACCTACCGGTGTTAGCGGTTTGCTGCAAAAGGTAGCATCGAATGCTCTGGGATTAAAACTAACGGATAGTGAAGCTGCCCAGGCAGTACAGGATTTATTGGATCATGGTATTGATACGTGGTCCAAATTATTTATGTTTGTAATCGGCGAATTAGATGTTGAAAAGCAGCACGTTCTAGAACAACGTTCTATCGCAGCAGAAAGTTTTACCAATTCATTGGCTCACCTTGGTAAGGACAATGATTATCATAGTTCGGCGATATTCAATGCAGTGCGGGAATGGATACAGGGTGTAGGTCAGTCGAATATTTCAATGGTAGTGGCTCAACAAAGTATTGATGCACTGATTGCCCGTTTTGCCGATGGCACGGTTCATGGCACAGCAATGAGTCCTTATGTCAGTGGCGCTACAGTTTTTATCGATAAAAATGATAATGGCGTTTGGGATACGGATGAGCACTATACGCTTACTGATGAATTCGGAGGGTTTTCATTGATCAGGGATGTTTCCGATAGGCATTATATTGCTGCCGGGGGTATCGATAGCGCAACGGGAAAACCTTTTGCTGAAACACTCATGGCGCCTGAAGGCGCCATAGTCATGACGCCGTTGACTGCACTGATAAAGATGATGTTGCATAACGATCAGGCGCCAAATATAGATACCGCTGAAGAATGGTTATTTAAAGCATTTGATATTCCTCGTGTCGATATGTCGGTGTTTGATCCTGTTGCAACGGGTTTGTATGGACAGTCGAAAGAACAGCAAGTGACTGCAGTCAAAATCCAAGCTGCGATTGCTCAAATAGCTAATTTACTCACTATTACCCGGTCTTTGGTGAGTGGTTTTGTGCCCCGGTACTTTAAAATCGACCAATTTACTTTTAATACGCTGCTTGTACATGTCATCGATTCGGTGGAAAGCGGTGAGAGGCTGGATTTAAGCAATGAACATACGCTTGCAACGCTCATAAAAGATACTGCAATCTTGCTTGGAATCATCGATGAAAAAAGCACGGTAGAACAAAAAGCGATAGTTGATTTAGTTTCTGAACAGGCGGCTGAGTTATTGCATGGCATGAACTTGCTAATTCAACAATCAGCCGATCAATTTGCAAATGGCCACATTCAGTCTGCAGTTACTGCTTTCTCGAATATGGTTAAAGTGCAGTCATTGATACAATCGAGTGTGATTACGGCGATTATGACCGATGTATCCGGTGGCGATTTGCAATCCATTGTTAAACAATATACCAGCAATCAATTGCTGGCTTCGCTGGATAAAATAGAAACAGGTTTTCTCGATAAACAAACTCCGGTTAACGACGGATCGGCATTGACCAATCCTGTTGTTTCCTCGGGAAGCGGTCACGCGCCTAAAGCCTTCAGTGAGTTTTTCCTTAATTTTGATGGCACGGACGATTATATTCAAATCGGTAACGATTCCAATCTTGAAATGTCTGCAACGATGACGATGGAAGCATGGATCAAGCCGGATAGTTCGAGCAATGCAAATCAAATGATTATTAATAAAGAGGGGGAATATGAAGTTGGCTTATTTCCGGATGGAACGGTTCGATGGGCATTTAAAAATACTAACCCAGGATGGGATTGGCACAATACCGGCCATGTAGTTGCGATCGATGAATGGACCCATGTAGCCGTTTCGTATGACAACGGTATTGTCAAAACCTACATCGATGGCGTGCTGGTACATACCTATAATGGTTCCGGTCTTATCGGTGATGCCCATGCGGCACTTGATGATTTGCGAATTGGCGGGCGCTCGAATAATCCCCCGGGAAAATATTTCGATGGTGCGATTGCGGAAGTGAGAATATGGAACATAGCTCGAACCGGAGCGGAAATTGCTGCAAATTATGATCAAAAGTTATTAGGTACAGAAAGCGGTTTAGTAGGTAATTGGAGATTATCCGAAGGAACAGGTTCTGTGGTTAATGACATGTCATCATTGGGTAACGATGGAACGCGGGGTGGCGGCGTAACAGCGCAACAGCCAAGCTGGGACGAGTATTCGGTATTAGAGGATGGCAGTCTTTCAGTGCCTGCTTTTTTGGGAATATTACGTAATGATTCTGATGATATTGGACATACTTTGACAACAGTTTTATTGTCTGGGACTAAGCATGGCGCGCTCAACCTGAATTCAGATGGCTCGTTTACTTACGTGCCAGATGCAAATTTCGCCGGGATCGATAGCTTTACCTATAAAGCCAACGACGGGATCAGGAATGGAAATTTTGATATCGTCACTATTACTATTACGAATGTAAACGATGACCCGATAATCTCTTCTGATGGCGGTTCTCATACGGCAAATCTTGCTATAAACGAAAATTCTACATCGGTGACTACGGTAACCGCTACCGATTCAGACACTGGCGATACACTCTCTTATAGTATTAGCGGTGGAAACGATCAAGCCTTATTCGATATTGATTCTGTTAGCGGTGTTTTAAGCTTTGCAAGCGCTCCGGATTTTGAAACGCCAATCGATGCCGGCACTGACAATATCTATGAATTATCTATCGAAGTCAGCGATGGACAGGGTGGTTTCGATACTCAAGCGCTTTCAGTCACTGTTAACGATATTTTTGGATTCTAAAGCGACTCAATGAATTCAGACTAGCGCAGCGGTAACTAAGATGCTGCGCAGGGATCCCGGTTGTTCTACGTAACATTAAGTGCGGCAATTTGCCGCATTGTCAGGCAAAACCAAATCATTGAAAATCCTTTCAGTTTAGTAAAACCAATTTTTAATTTTTCCCCTACAAATAATGGTGCGACCGTTCTGAAGGTGATGGATGTGTTCATCAGTTTATTCATTGAATGCATGTAAAACCGCAGTTATAAAACAACATGTTTTTCAAATAATACCGCAATGAAGAAAGCATCGCGACTGAATATCGATTGAGGTTGTTTTGCAGGATCAAGATTGAGTATTTTATCGACTGTTTCTGGATGGTTTAATCAGGTTGCTTAGAAAATGATGATCCAGAGATCTGAGGCTGCATAGTTACTATGAAAAAGAAAGATATTACTGAAATAAATAATATTTTGCCGCAATTAAGACTCAAAAAGCCGGTAATCCACCCGGAGAAGAAACTATCACTGTCAGCAGCTACTCTTCCGAATAATCCCCTGAAATATCATAGTAAGAACAATAGATTATTCTTTCAGCATGTCGATGGTGCAATTTCTCGGGAAAGCAGAGGGGACTCCATTAATTGTGAAACGCTACCTGAGAATCCTGTCGATCACCAATTACAAGCCAGATATGCCGGGTTATTACAACAAAAACAAGCGCTACGCGAGAACATGTTATGTTTGGAAGCGTTATTCAAGCATTATCAAAGTCTTTACCATTTCGCGCCTGTCGGCTATTTAACCTTGTCCATGGAAGGTGAGATTACCGAAATAAACCAAAGTGCGCTTAATTTTTTAGACGTAAAGCATAAGGACCTGACCGGTCATTCATTCATGGAATTTCTTGACCCGGAATGCCAGCCCTTGTGGAATCGTCATTTTAAGCAAGCGAAAATCGTCAGTCAGATTCACGGTTGCGAGCTGCCATTTTATCGTCGGCATGGAAAAGTCGATTTTATTCGCCTTGATTGTCGGCGTTGGCATGATGGCACTGGGCATAGCTTGATGCGAATAGCGATGACCGACGTCACAAAATGTAAACAAGCAGAAGAAGCGCTTCGGATTGCTGCAATTGCATTCGAAACAAAAGAAGGCATCATTATCACGGATGCCGATAAGAAAATTGTAAAAATCAATAAGGCGTTTACTCGTATAACTGGCTATAGCGATCAAGACGCCATCGGTAACAAACCTTCTTTTTGCAGTCTGGTCAGCACTTAACGGAACATCATGAAATGATCTGGAAAAATATTAGTAAGCAAGGATATTGGAAATGAATTATTGATTGACACTGATTCTTATTTGCAGTAGATTGATTCTTGTTGTTGAATGGAAAGGATATCTTTGAATTATATACATTTCTTTGGTATCCATTCTATGGCTGGTCAAGTAGCTTGAGTATTAATGATTTTGCTTGGCGTGCTACAGCAATATCCTGAAAATTATTGGAGGATATAAAGATGAAAATCAAACTTATTGTAGTTTTTTTATCGATAATATTGTTGGGACTGTCTTCATTTGTGGGTGCCACATCCGTTGTCCGTTCAGTCGGTGGCGATTCAACACCTGAATCGATAACCGGTGAACGCGATCAATTTCGTATCGATTTGGGAGGTGGTATAGTGCCTGGCCCAAACGGTTCGTTCGGTAGCGAGCGCTTTGAAATAAATTGGGATGGAGTACCGGATTCCTTTGCAGCGCCGAATAACCTTCCCCCCGATTTTTTTAACACTACTTCACCGCGCGGCGCGGAGTTTTCGACACTTGGAACAGGGGTTCAGGTAAGTGCAAATAGCGGAATAGGCCCTATTGAATTCGATAATATCAATTCCACCTACTCCTCAACGTTTGGTGTTTTCAGTTCGCAACGTCTCTTTACAAGCTTGGATAGCAATATCGTAGATGTTTCGTTCTTTTTACCCGGCACTACAACACCTGCACTTGTTTCTGGCTTTGGTTCGATATTTACAGATGTTGATCAATCAGGCTCTACAAAAATGGAGTTTTTTGATGCCAACAATGATTCACTAGGGGTTTTCGTTGTGCCTGTGGGCACGGTTGGCTCGGAAAGTTTGTCATTCCTCGGCGTATCCTTCACCGAAGGATCTATCATTTCACATGTCCAAATCACTAGCGGAAATACCGCACTTGGAGCAGGCATTAATGATGGCAGCATTATTGGCTCTGATAGTGTTGCTGACCTGGTTGTTATGGATGATTTTATATATGCAGCACCTGTACCTGAGCCAGAGACCTATATCATGATGCTGGCAGGACTTTTGCTGTTAAGCACAATAATTAGTCGTCGCAGAAAAACTTCCAATTTATTATAGCTATTCCGTTAATGAATGACCCCGCCCCAAGGGGCGAGGCATCAGAACTGTGAGATGTGGAAAGTTAGAAAAGTGCAAGTTGCCTATCTTCATGAGAGATTCTAAATCCCAGTACTTTTCTAGGTTGGTGGTTGATCGTAAGCCTCCAACCCTTCCACATTAACGCCCTGACACATCACTGCTATCTTCAAACTGAATATTTGCAGCCCACTGACGTCCCAATTTTCGTAAGGGCGCTTCAACGATAACATGCGCTAGGGCCGCTATCAGCAGGGTGCATGAGAAGCAGATTAGTGCAAAGGAGGTATCTGAAATGTGGCTTGATAATTTTTGGAGAGCGATAGGCATAGCATTGTGAAACAGGTAGATGCCATAACTCAGATTGCCAAGCATGATCGCACATTGACGTATCCATCGGGGAGGATATTTGATCAGCCCTATCCATCCGCACATCATCATGCCGTAGGCCAGAGCGGCGAATAGACCCATATTGCCGCGGAGTATGGAATCGGAAGCGATTGCATCGTCCCCCTGCGATGAGAAAATCTGTGCAAGTACCCACCAGAACATAAATCCAATCAACAACGTGATTAAACGGAAGGACATGTGTGGCGATTGTGTAATGACGCGCCAAACAATGGCTCCCAACAAAAATTCGATGAGCATTCCGGGCAAGTGGATGGCCAGTATTGTCCAGAAATTAATTGCTCCTGCGTTGGCCGGGGACATGAACGCAATGACTAAATGTGCGATCAGTGCAATGGGGAAAATGATTGCACAGTGTCGGATTCGATTGACGATGAGCAGCCATAAAGGCAGGAAGAGGTAAAACTCAACTTCAGGAGGCAAGCTCCAGAAAGCGGGGTTGTAATAAAAAGCGATTTCTTTAGATTCCAAGGTATGCAAAAAAAATAAATGTGCCACGACATGCTCGATTTCATGATTCTGATAGAGATGCAAAGCGATGTAAGTGAATAACGCAGCCAAGTAAAGCGGATAAATGCGGAATATGCGGCGTATCATAAAAGGTACGACGGCGAATTGCTTGCCAAAGAGATAAGGTGCGAATACAAATCCACTGATCACAAAAAACAAATCGACGCCGGAGAAGAAAAATTTCAGCACGCCGGGCTCGATACCTGTTAATGGATAATAATGCGCAAATACGACCATCAGCGCTGCTATGCCGCGAAGCAGTTCTATTGACCATTCGTGTTGAGAATTTTGATATTGCAAGTCATGTCCTCGGGTGTGATTGGAAATAAAGCTGGCGCACTTTTGTTATTTGCTTAATTGTTTTCAGTTAAGTTGCGGCGTGATCATAGCAGTCATACACGAAATGTGATAATTGAAATCATTAAGCGGTTGATTGATGGGGCAGCAGAATACAGGAATCGACTAATGCGGAAGTGAGATTTGCGCGGTCAGTTACGCGCCGGGTTAAGCGGATTCCTATATTTTTATAATTAAACGGTTGCGGCAATATTACCTGCATTTTCCAGTGGCCTGCTAGAGGATCACTATGTCCTGCATTTTTGATATGAGCAAAGCGCTTTGTTTATAGGTTTTGCCGGTATATTTTCATTAAAGAAAATCAAATATGCAAATAACCAACTAACAGTATCAAATTAAAATCGATCAATGGATTCTTTGCCAGTCATTACTTGGGAATTAAGCGAGGCAGCCCAGTACACCAATATTTTCTCAGGATTGTCATCCGATTTTGAGATTGAAATCAAGCCAGCCCTATCATCTACACTGCGATTTTACGATGATTTTGATACGCATCTTTGGGAGGCGAATTATTTGCTTTGTAATGTGGATAAGCAGAAATTTCAACTTATCGGCCATTCCGGTTGTATTGATACAGTGAGTGCATCAGGCGATGTCAGATTTTGGTGGGAATTTCGGGAGAGTGAAGTTAAAGTCAAATTACAAAAATTAATCGGTTTGCGTGCAATATTACCAGTCGCATCCTTAAGCTTGCTTGAGACTGACTTTTCGCTGCGCAACAGCGACCAAAAAATAGTCGTGAAAGGCTGCCTAACCCAATCGATGGTTGGCGAAGAACCAACTTATTATTGTACGCTCCAGGCGCTGCGCGGCTATGCAAGCGGAACCGGCGGTGCGGGCCATAGCAATTGCGATGCTTGATAAGGTAGAACGTCATGTAAATGGTGTTATTGCAGACACTGATACTGAATTTTTGCATCAATTTCGAGTGAATATACGCAAACTAAGATCTTTAATCAGTTTGGTAAAAAAAGTGCTGCCAACACCATTGATTGATACACTGCGACCTAAATTATCCTTGATTGCTAGTAAAACAAACAAGTTACGCGATTTGGATGTATTTATACTGGCTCAAGAAAGCTATCGTGCGATGCTCCCAGCAAATTTTGAAAGTGGTTTAAATGAGTTATATGGCTTAATAGCGAAACAGCGTCAGCAAGAAAAAAATAAAGTGACGAGGTATTTGTCTTCTAAAGATTATAAAGCCACTATTGCCAGTTGTGCCGCAGAATTATCGCTGAATTCTGTTTTTGAAACCTCTATGGCATTACAATCAATAGCACGCGTTGTAAAGAAATTAATATTAAAGCGTTACCATAAAATGCTGATGATGAGCCGGGGAACTAGCTGTCAGTCACCCGATGAAAATATTCATGCATTACGTATTGAGTTTAAAAAACTGCGTTACTTGATCGAATTTTTTATGGATTTGCTACCAAAAAGAAGTACTGGAAAAATCGTTCGTGAAATTAAAAAGATACAAACAGTATTGGGTGACTATAATGATTATTGTATCCAAATTGCATTCTTAAACGGTTACGTTGACGACACCCTGGTTGAAATGTCCAAGTCTTTGAGTGGCTTAATTGCCATTTTGCACCAAAAGAAAATAGAAAAGCGCTCGAAAGTTGAGGGCGCGATCGCTGATTTTTTTACAGAAAATATGACCAATGAATTTGATTTGGTATTTGAAACTGCAAAAACAGAGGATTTGCGATGAGAGTGATTGCTTCTTATAGCATGAAAGGTGGTGTCGGAAAAACGGCTACATCGGTCAATCTTGCCTATTGGGCTGCCCAATCCGGATCAAAAACATTACTCATTGATCTGGATCCTCAAGGTGCTTCATCCTATTACTTCAGAGTTAAGCCATCTACGAAGAAATGGGCTAAGCGTTTTTTTAAAGCCTATGAAAATTTGGTAACACATATTAAGGCAAGTGACTTTGAGAATCTGGATGTCATTCCGGCACATTTGAGTTTCCGTAACTTCGATTCATTACTGGCGGGCTTTAAGCAACGTAAAAATCGGTTGAAGCGCGTATTGAAAGGTTTTGATAAGGAATATGACTTGGTGGTATTGGATTGTCCGCCATCGATTAGCCATCTATCGGAATCCATATTTATTGCATCCGATGTGGTACTGGTACCCGTCATACCAACCACGCTTTCAGAACGTACTTTTGAGCAACTGATGATTTTTTTCAAAGAAAATGACTATCCACCAAATAAGATTGTTCCTTTTTTTTCTATGGCTCAAAGTCAAAAGTCGCTGCACAAGGAAACCATGCGTGCAATGTCTGCACGATATAAAATATTTTTGAATACAGTCATTCCTTACTCATCAGACATCGAAAAAATGGGTATACACAAGGCGCCTGTCGATGTTTTTGCTAAATCAAAGCAAGCTAACTACGCCTATCAGCAGCTTTGGGAAGAAGTTTCAAAAATTAAATGAATGGAAATAAG
The DNA here is from genome assembly GCA_024281995.1 of Nitrosomonas sp. Lineage (GTDB taxonomy): Bacteria > Pseudomonadota > Gammaproteobacteria > Burkholderiales > Nitrosomonadaceae > Nitrosomonas. Next base: position 116,869 of record JAMWZW010000006.1, on the reverse strand, counting down.
AAATTCCAATTTGTAAGAGAAAGTGGTGATGCCACCAAATCGTGCATTCTAGAAAATCCGATGATAATAAAGCTTGTTCGCAGACCAGAAAATGGCTAGGACTGCCGAATTCTCAACTATAGTTGCATTCTGAGTTTTTGTCGGTTATCTGAATGCGGATGAGAATTTACTTGTTCCGAGAACTATCGTTTACCAATGAAGGCGCCGTAGCAACGATATTTTCTTTTTCTGGTGAGACTGCATGCGATGGAGGATGTCGTTTAAGGACTGGATGGCTTCGATGATATGCGATCCTTTATTCAGCATGACACATTCCGCGCGCACCCCCATCGCCGCATCGGTAATTTCAGCACGGCTTGGCTTGCCACGTTTAGATAATCCTTCCAGTACCTGGGTAGCCCATATCACAGGTAGACGTGCTGCCTCGGCTAGCCACAGAATTTCTTCCTGTAATTCTGCCAGTCTTTCGTAACCGCATTCCACCGCCAGATCACCGCGCGCAATCATGATGCCCACGTTTGGAGAGTGCAGCAAAGAGAACAATAACTCTGGCAATTTTTCGAATGCGGCGCGTGTTTCAATTTTTAAAATAATACCGATTTTTTCGGCATCAAGTCGTTTCAGATAGTGCTGCAATAACTCGATGTCGGCAGGATTGCGAACGAATGAAAGTCCCACCATATCAGCATGCTGCGCAATAAATTCAAGGTGCTTGATATCTTGCGCCGTAAGGCCGTTCAATTGAAGTCGGCTATCTGGCAGGTTAATACCCTTATTCGCTAATAATTTCTCGCCGCCTTCACGAGCTTGGGTTATTTCAACGGTTATATTGTTTTTGTTGACACTGCGGATCACGCCGCCGATTCTGCCGTCGTCGATTAGCATGCGTTCACCAGGCTGCACATTTTCAAATATTTCCGGCAACGAACAGGAAATAATGGCTGCGTGCAATAATCGTCCATTGGTGTCGAATTGTGCCGGTTTACCCGGTAAAGGATCGCGCGTGATAATCAGGTTGTCCCCAATGTGCAGGCGAATCAACTCAGGTGCAGAAGGCAATGTATCAACAATTCCGGCAGAACCTATCCGGCGTGGATGCCCGGACAAGGATGTGCGCAAGAGATTGAGTTTTATAGCGCGGGTAATATATGTGGTCTGGCTGGATTCAGCCCAAAAACCTGCTCCGGCTTGACCGGTCAGCCGTAAGGTGCGTGGGGAGCCTCTCGCATCAACCAATTCAATCGTATCGTGCGGTTTCACTTTTGCCAGCCAATCTCCCTGTATCGGAAGGCAAGCATCTGCAGGTGCCGGACTGGGAGAAGTGTCACTTGCGGAATGTAACCATATTCGGGCGGGTGCAATCACATTGCCGTAGAAATCCCGCTGTGGTTTCCATTTAAGTACAGCTGGACCCGGAGCAATTTCACCCGTACGCAATTTGGGGCCGCCCAGATCCATCATGATACGGCAACTCCTGCCGGTCTCACGGCGCGCCAAATTAATTTGCTCGATCATGCGCATCCATACTTGGGGTGTATCATGTGCGCAGTTAATTCGAGCGCAATCCATCCCGTGAATAAGCATACTTTTGATCAACGAGTAATCATCCACCGCTTCACTTGGTATCGTGACCATGATTCGCACCCGGCGATGCGTGGGCGGTCTGCCGAATAAATGATTGGTATGGCTTTCAAGCAGGGGCATTCCTGTCGTATCTGGAGGGGGTGATATTTCTTCCGGTGATTTTTTACCCAGCGCGCAACTTAGAAGATCGATGATGGCATTGAGATTTGAGAAGACGTGCGATTCCATACGGCCTAGCGATGAAAGACCCACGGCCGCCAGCCTTTCTTGCAGGGGCCGGATATCCTGCCGTCTCAAAGCGAGGTAATGAATCAAATTTATAGTGCTGGATAGATGAGAAGGATTAATATGCTGTAATATATTTGAAGAGGCATGCTCGAACGCCAACAAATCGTTGCGCAGTTCCACGAGTTCATGCAGCAAACGGGCGTAAGGGTGCATTGCTTCTGATCTGCATGAACCGGGATGATGTTTGAACATAATCCTAATAAGCTTGGGGATTTGGAAATAGACCGAATAAATGATGAAAAATTAGCTTACTTGAGTGCGATTGCACAAATATGACAATTTATAATAATTTTATTGATTGGAAAATTTTCGCTCGAGAAGTTATAAACAGCTAAGCGACAATTTCAATTAGAGTTATTCTAACCTCTGCTTGAAATGAAGCCTTGGTTTTCGTATAGACTGTTCGTATCCTATGTATAATGAAGACCCTGATGTCAGTTTTATGTGAGCATCGAGTTATGAATATCGCGTCAAATTCACCCTAATGGAGTTCCAATGAAATTCAATACCCCTTTGCGCTACCACGGAGGAAGAGACAAATTAGCGGGCTTCATGAAGATGATTTTTGAGCAGAATAATCTATTAGGCGGACATTATGTTGACTCATCCGCAGGTAGCGCGGCAATAGCGCTTAATTTACTGACTCAAGGTTACGTATCCTGCATTCATTTGAACGATGCAAATCCTGCGGTATATGCTTTCTGGAGCAGCGTCATCAATCAGCCTGAAGCACTGTGCAAGGCTATTTACGATGTGGAAATAACACGGGAGGAATGGCAGCGGCAAAACAATATCTTAAATTCTCCTGAGAACCACAGTTTACTTGAAGTGGGGTTTTCAATCTTTTTCTTAAATCGAATTAATCCTTCAGGCATCCTGTGGGGTATCACTGATGATGGAAAAAGCCAGAGCGGACGCTGGAGAGCGGATGCACGTTTTAACAAGATTGACTTGGTACGCAGGATTGAGTGGATTGCGCTGCATCGCTCACACATTCGCCTCTATAATTTAGAGACGACAGACGTAATTAAAACCGTATTGCCTTCACTACCCGATAAGACACTCATATATCTTGATTTTTCTTCCTGCGATGAGAAGCAATGGCATCAAGAAAAGCAGGTTTTGCATACTGCCCATTTGAACATTGCCAATCTGATCAAGACGCATATTACGCAGTATTGGATAGCTTCCTTTGACTATACTCCCCAAACTATGGAGGTGTATAAAAGTTACCCATTCATGATCTATAAAAACGCGCGAGATCGTTACAAAAGCGTTGAAGCCATGTTTTTCTGTAAGAAACTCATTATTCCTAACTTGGACAATTCATCAAATCTGAAGACAGCTTGAGATTTCGGAATTAAGCATCGATGTGGTAATGAAGTGAGTGCTCCTATCAGAAAAGCATCGCAGTGCCAAAATAGCTACTTTATTAATGCTAATTATCGCAAATAGCGGTTAAGTCCGACAAATTCCCGATGAGAATTGATTAACGCAAGTTCCTGCCATGGCCTCTGGTTAAATAATCTTCAGATTGCATTTCCATCAATCGTGAGACTGTGCGCTCAAATTCAAAACTGACATCCCCGCCGCTGTAAAGTGAATGAAGTGGCACGGCGGCTGAGCAGAGGAATTTGACGCCATGCTCATAGAGGGCATCGATAAGGGTGATGAAGCGTTTGGCTTCATCGTTGTTTTCATTACCAAATTGCGGAATTGCGACCATGATGATGGTGTGATAGGTTCTGGCGATGGTTAGATAATCTGCTGAACCCAATGGATTTGCGCACAAGCGTTTAAACGAAAATACCGCAACACCGCGCGCTGCTTTGGGTACAAACAGCGTGCGGCCTTGTACAGTCAATTCTTCACTGGGGACTTTAGCACGGTCTGCGATACTGCGATCGGTCAGGCGGAAGAAGGTTGTCGATAATTGTGCAGTTGTTTCTTCATTCACTGGAAAATAATAGGTTTGTGCGCCTTTCAAGCGGTTATAGCGGTAATCCACTGGGCCTTCGAGTGGAATGATTTCGAGTTTTTCCTTGATTTGCTCGATAAAAGGCAAGAATCTCTGGCGATTTAAGCCATTCTTATAGAGATCATCCGGTGGCCGATTGGATGTGGCCACGACAATCACGCCTTGCGCAAACAATTCCTTGAACAACCGGGTTAACACCATCGCATCGGCGATATCGGTGACTTGTAGTTCATCGAAGCATAGTAACGTTGCTTCATTGGCTATTTTCCGTGCGACAGAGGGGATAGGATCCTCGTCACTGGTGCGTCCGCCATGCTGTGCCCGCTCCTGCTTTGAGAAATCATGCCACTGTTTGAGCCGGGTATGAATATCCAGCATGAATTCGTGGAAATGAACACGCCGTTTCGATGTAATGGTGGCGGTGGCATAAAACAGATCCATCAGCATCGACTTGCCGCGTCCTACGCCGCCATAAAGATAGATGCCTCGCGGGATCGATTTACGGCTGCTCAGCCAGCGGAATAAGCCGGCGGGCCACCTGAAATGAAAACCATCGTGAATATTTTTTATTACAGGGTAATCGATTAATTCGCGGTGTAAGCGCTCCAGTGCGGCAACCGCTTTTGCCTGATCAATATCCGGCTTCAGTTCTTCGGCTTGTATCAGAGCCTGGTACTCGTCTTTAGGGCCGGTTTTTTGTAATGGTTGTGACATGGGGTTACTTTCTGTCAGATATTGCAAATTTCGCTTGACCGGCCAGCCAGACTAATACTAAAACGGGTAATCCTAATAATGCGGTAGTGATAAAGAAGTTTTCATAACCATAGGCATCGACAAATTGACCGCTAAAACCGGCAATGAATTTTGGCAGCAGCAGCATGACCGAGCTGAATAATGCGTATTGGGTAGCCGAATAGGCGGAATTGGTTAAGCCGGATAAATAGGCGATAAATGCACTGGAAGCAATACCTGCTGAAAGATTATCGGCAGATATGGTAAAGATCAATCCACTGACATCATGGCCACGGCCTGCCAGCCAGACAAATAGCAAATTGGTGGCAGCCGATAATACGGCGCCTAGAAACAACGTGCGCATGATGCCGAGTTTTACCGTCAGGACACCACCGATCGCAGCGCCGGCGATCGTCATGATAACGCCATATACTTTTGAAATGGTGGCAACTTCATCTTTACTATAACCCATGTCTACATAAAAAGGATTGCTCATTACGCCCATGACGACATCGGAAATGCGATAGATTGCGATGAGTGACAGGATTAACAGTGCTTGCTGTCCGTGGCGTACAATAAAATCCCTGAAAGGAGCGATGAGTGCACCATACAGCCAAACTAGCAAGTTCTTGATGCGCGGATGGAGGTTCCACGTTGCGAGAGCATGCTGTGCAATGCGTTCGTTATCGGAAATCAGATGATTGTAGGGAACATCCGGTTCGCGGATGATCAGCGTGGTGATGATGCCTACAGCCATGCTCGCGGCCATGACTAAATAAGCGATGCGCCAGGGCAGATGCTCGTAGGCCGACGCAGAAGGATCGACTGCCGCAGCAATCCATAATACGCCTGCCGACGCGAGAATCATGGCGATGCGGTATCCGGCCTGATAGGTAGCAGCCATGGCACCTTGCAATTCGACCGCAACCGCTTCGATGCGATAGGCGTCGAGTGCAATGTCTTGCGTGGCCGAAGCAAAAGCGACTGCAAGCGCGAAAAATACCAATTGCGCTAAATCCACGACAGGATCGGTCAATGCCATGCCGACTAGTGCAACCGTGATAATTATTTGCGATAGTAATAGCCACGCCCGGCGGCGCCCTAGCAGCCGGGTCAGCAGCGGAAGTGAAAGGCGATCAACGAGCGGTGACCATAACCACTTGAAGCTATAGGCTAAGCCAATCCAGCTTAGATGACCGATGGTTGCGCGGTCGATGCCCGCTTCGCGCAGCCAAAACGACAATGTGCCTAAAATCAGCAACAAAGGTAATCCGGCGGAAAACCCCAATGACAGCATCCCCAGCACACGCGGGTGCGTATAGACTTGCCAAGCTTGCAACCAACCGGAAGAGCCGCTGAATTTCATAAGGTATAGTCGTAATCGATAATCAATGGCGCGTGATCAGAGAAGCGCTCAGATTTATAAATCGATGCGCCAGACGCAGTTTGCGCGATGACCGGTGTGGCAATTTGATAATCGATACGCCAACCAACATTTTTGGCCCAGGCTTGGCCACGATTGGACCACCAGGTGTATTGCTCAGGCTCGAAATTGAGACGGCGAAAAACATCGACAAAACCAATGTCGTCGAATACATTCGATAACCAAGTGCGTTCTTCCGGTAGGAAGCCGGAGTTTTTTTGGTTCGAGCGCCAGTTTTTTAGATCAATTTCCTTATGCGCAATATTCCAGTCGCCGCACAAAATAATCTCGCGGCCACAAGCTATCAATGTTTTCAGCACCGGAAAGAATTGTTCCATAAAAAAGAACTTTGCGGCTTGACGGTGTTCGCCGCTCGATCCGGAAGGCAAATAAATGGAAATAATGCTCAGATTGCCAAAGTCTGCTTGGATAAAACGGCCTTCCGCATCGATTTCAGCGATGCCGATACCTTCAATGATTTTGTCAGGCTGTTTGCGGCAATATATGCCGACACCGCTATAACCTTTTTGTGCTGCACAATGAAAGTAGCCTTGGTATGGGTCCGGTGAAAGCATTTCTTCGGAGAAATCGGGCAACTGTGCCTTTAACTCTTGCACGCATACAATTTCAGCCGATTGCGCGGCTAACCATGTAAAGAAGCCTTTTTTTGCCGCTGCGCGGATGCCGTTGAGGTTAAGCGTTATAATTTGCATATTTTTCAGGATTGATCACAGTGAAGTCAGATTTCCGGCAAGCATTTATTGAGTTAGCCATTGAACGTAAAGTACTTTGCTTTGGCGAATTCGTAACCAAAGCAGGGCGCGTGTCACCCTATTTTTTTAACGCTGGCCTGTTTAATGATGGCGACTCATTGCGCAGGCTGGGCCAATTTTACGCCAAAGCGATCATTGCTGCAGCGCTTCCGTTTGATATGCTGTTTGGCCCTGCGTACAAAGGCATTCCGCTGGTGAGTGCGATTGCCATTGCTTTGGCAGAAATGGGACATAACTATCCATTCTGTTTTAACCGCAAGGAGGCAAAGGATCACGGCGAAGGTGGGATGCTTGTTGGTGCGCCGTTGCAAGGCCGTGTGCTGATAGTCGATGACGTCATTTCTGCCGGCACGTCGATACGCGAATCAGTCGACTTGATTAAGGCTGCAGGTGCGGCGCCCAGCGGCGTGGTCATCGCGCTTGATCGCATGGAACGCGGTATCGATCAACTATCTGCTGTTCAGGAAGTGCGACGATTGCACGGCATTTCGGTAACTTCGATTATTACTTTGGATGATTTGGTTGAATATTTACAGGGTCATCACGGACTTGAACACCGTTTATTGGCAGTAGAGCGCTATCGTGCACAATATGGAATCAAATAGCCCTTGAGTTATGCAAGATTTGATGGAATGTTTGATGGGTATACGATCTATTATAGATAATGCGGCAAAAATTGTGGATAACTCGGCGGGTAATACCATTTCATCCGATGAGAAGGGGCTAGCAGTGAATTATATAGCCGATCCAGAATATACGCCTATTTCAACATTTCTCGCCGATAAGATGGTTATATAACTTTTACTATCATATGCTTGCGTGCATTTCAGGGGTGACAAATTATTAGGATCCTGGTGATCCTATAAGAATCCAGTTGAGGCCACCATCTGTTGATATGTAGATATTTCTTCTGGATGCTCCTAGAATCGTCGTGTCTTCGCTAAAATTTGGCGATAGATGGAATTCGGTAAACTGAATGTTCTTTTTGAGTAGCGAAGTACCTAAATTTTGTGCCGATATAATCCACCCTGTAGTGCCCAGTATCAGGCGATATAATCCTTTGCCACGGACTGTTGCAAAGACAGTTCGATCTTGAGCAAAAGTCGGGGAGAATTCAATTTGCTGGATTACGGTTGCTGGGCCAACGTGCTTGTGAAGAAATGGTTTCCAGCTATTACCGCCATTGGCTGAGCGATATATCCCATTGTTTGTACCAATAAGCACCAAATGATCGGTGGCAAATTGTGGAGAAATAGCTATCCACATATAACTTAGTTTTCCCTGAGTAACAATAGAATCTATCCCGATACGAGTCCAGTTGCTGCCGCCGTTTTGTGTACGCCAAACTTCTCCTGATTTATTAGCCGCAAAAACCGTTTTATCGTTAGCATAATTTGGTGAAGTGACAATGCTTGTAATTTTTTCTGCATGCGGAACATCTACTGCTCTATGCCAGTTAATACCTCCGTCTAGTGTTTGAAGAACTCCGTGCGTTCTTGTTCCAATATAGATTTCTTGGTCAGTGTCAAAGATCGGGGATAATGCAATTACAGTAGGATAGATATCGCCTTCTCCAATATCGGGAAGCAGTGGAATCGGTAATGTATCCCAGTTTTCACCAAAATCATCAGAAAATCCTAAAAAAGACTTATTGTCAGTAGCTATTGCGAGTGGCGGACCCGTGTGATTTTTAACAAAATCGATATCAAAGGGACTGAGTACTGCTTGATTTGGCCATCCGGCTACTTTAGAGAACCACGTTGCACCTTTATCTGTGGAAGTATAAAAACCTCCTCCAAAATAAGTTGTTGCCATAATTGTTTGATCGTTAACAAAATTCGGTGATAATGCCAAACCGGTAATTAAGTTTTCGCGAGTTTGCTTTTGTGACCATACATTACCGCCATTTGTTGCGATAAATACGCCATCAAATGTAGAGAGAAATAGGGCTTGATCGGATGCAAAAGTTTTGGAAACTTGTAATTCACTGAATTCCTTTGCGGCGACTGTTTGACCTGTGATATGGGCGGTTGAATCATGGAACACCCAACTATTGCCATTATTCGTTGATTTATATATGGCTTTTGTAAACGTAGTACAGAAGACCGTGCGATCGGTTTGGTAATTAGGTGAAAAAACGATGTTGTTAACAGCCTCAGCAGGCAGATTACTTGGTTTGGCCGTAAATGAGTTGCCCAAGTTGTTGCTGACAAAGATTCCATCATCGGTAGCCAAGAAAATTTCTCGCGCACTTCCTGGCGCTATCGCAATATCATAAATTATTGCACCCGTTGGATTTCCTTTATCAACCCAGCTAATACCTCCATCGGTGGATATTTTTATAGTCCCGTTACTATTTGCAACTACAACAGTTTTATCTTGTGCGAAGTTGGAAGAAGTTGCGATTATATTTACCCCGGCGGACCGATCCAATACTTTTGTCCATTCGGTTTGTAAATGAGTGCGCCGATAAACTCCGTCGTTTTCAATAGCTAAGAAAAGGGTATAGTTGTTTTGTAATCCGCCAATTTCTAATTTGGTGGCATATCTACTGGCAATTAGCCCTGTATTAAAGGGTTCCCAAAAGTCTCCGCGAGTCGAGGATTTATAAACACCATTGCCGGTTGCAACGAATACTGTGCGATCAACGTTATAACCGGGAGAAACGCGAATGGCAAAAATAGAGGATCTATTATCCATACCCCATGGCAGCAAAGTCCAAGTTGTACCACCGTCGGTGGATCTCAGAACTTCAGGATAACGCCAGCCCGTTATCTCTCCGTCAGTGGATACAAAGAGAGTACGGTCATTCGCAAAATTGGGTGAAACCCCCATTGCATATACGGGATCATGGGGATTGTGAGCAAATGCATGAGTGCCACAGATGATAACTGCTAGCATGACTAGCATATAAATACCGATAATTCGTCGGATTATGAAATTTTGCATTATTATTTCCTCCAATTTGTAATTATTATTTTTTATTTGCAGAAAGTATAGCAGGACCCTGTCAGCCTTGTATCTATAGCGTTCTATATGAAGTGATTGGGATAAAGCAACTTATAAATGACTAATAATTTTAAAAATGAAGTGTAATTATTTTCTTAGTGATTAATATTGATATTGCCAATTAAAAAGGAGAATGATTGTGAATAGTAGATCGGGTAGCAATGCCATTGGAACAGACGAGCAGATCATTTCCGCTAGCAATGGCTGGCTAGTGTTGATGGTGCTATTACCAATCCTATTATTGGCAGTTTTTTTGATTGCTACGCCAGGTGGCCCAATCAAATTAATTGGCGGTGTATTATTACTTACAGTAACGTTATTTTGTTGTAAAGGTCTATTTACGCTTGAACCCAATCAAGCTGCAGTAATGATTTTTTTCGGCAGTTACGCTGGAACGGTATGTGAAAGTGGTTTTTTTTGGGTTAATCCATTTTATAACAAAATACGCGTATCGCTGCGCATTAACAATTGGAATACACCGGTACTTAAAGTAAATGATGAACGCGGCAGTCCAATCGAAATTGCGGCAGTGATTGCTTGGCGTATTCAAGATACTGCAAGGGCAATTTTTGATGTGGAAAGTGCGCTGAATTATCTTCAAATCCAGAGTGAATCGGCTATTCGTCAAGTTGCCAGTAGTCATGCATACGATGATACCGAAGCAACCGCAGGCGGGGGCAAGAAAAGCCTGCGCACTGATCTGGATGCGATCGCCGGATTGTTACGCGAATCCATTCAGCAGCATGTCGACGTTGCAGGTGTCGTCGTTGAAGAAGCAAAAATCGCACATCTTGCCTATGCACCAGAAATCGCCAATGCAATGTTACGACGCCAACAGGCGGAAGCGGTTGTAATGGCTCGGCAGAAGCTGGTTGATGGTGCTGTCGGGATGGTCGAGGTGGCATTAAAAAACCTCGAAGACAAGAAAATTGTTTCACTCACTCCTGATCAACGGGCGGTTCTCGTAACCAATATGATGACCGTATTATTATCGGAAAATGGGGCGCAACCGGTAATTCAGATGGCGCAATCCAGTCAATAGATTTTTAATGTTAACATGCAACGATGTGATCGAAATTACCGTCCACTATATGTTCGTCGTGCATGTTTAAAATTATCGAATGAGAGGGACCGATGAAATTTACGTCGCTTACACAACGATTCGCCGTTTGGTTTACATTAGTTTCTCTTTTGCCCATATTACTGATTGGCAATAGCTTACTCCATACGTTTGAAAACGAAATAAAAAAATCCGCCATTCGCAATGTCTCAGCAATTGCTGATAAGAAGGTCGAACAGATCGATAGCTATCTCAAGGAACGCTTACTTGATGCAAGTTTGCTGCGCGATGCCAGTACTACTTACGATGCCATCGTGGAGTTTTCTCGGATTTTTGAAGAAAGTGGTGTAAATTCATCTGAATATCGTCAACTGGATGCGAGTTATCGTGAAAATTTCCGGCGTTTTGTGGAAGAAGCCGGCTATTACGATCTGTTTTTGATTTCTCTGAAAGGAGACATCGTTTACTCAGATGCACACGAAGCTGATTTTGCAACAAATTTATTTACCGGTCCCTATAGTAACTCAGGTCTGGGAATTGCCGCCCGCTATGCATTGGAACACTCAAAAAGCGCAATTTCCGATTTTGAGCATTATGGGCCATCGAAAGGTGCGATTGCTGCATTTGTAGCGGTTCCAATAATAATTAGCGATGAAATTAAAGGGGTACTAGCACTGCAAATCTATAGTGAACGGGTATTTGCTGTGATAGCCAATAACGTTGGGCTTATGGACAGCGGCGAAACACTGGTGGCACGCCTTGAAGACGAACACACTGCGTTGGTTATGGCGCCTTTGAAGTTTGATCCTGAAGCTGCGTTAGAACGTAGAATTCCTCTCAATCAACTGCCTTTTTCTGAAGCCATACAACATGCGCTGAGTGGCCATTCCGGGGATGGGATTACGGTTGGTCATCACCAAAAAGAAGTGGTAGCCGCATGGCGTTACTTACCACGTATGAAGTGGGGTATCGTGGTACATGTTGATTTGGATGAAGCCTTCGCTTCGGTATATACATTACATTTTGTCGGTTTGGCGCTGCTGGTTTTGACATTGCTGGCCGCTTTGGTGGGCGCCATATTGTTTAACCGCCGTGTAGTCAATCCATTAAAACAATTAAATCAAAGCGCTTTGCAAATCTCGACAGGAAATTTGCATCAGCGTGTCGCAATTGCAGGTTGGGATGAAATGAGTCAATTGGCACAAACCTTCAATGTCATGGTCGAGCGATTAAATGCCAGTAATCTGCAGCGTAATGAAGCAGAAGAAAATCTGCGGCAACTTAACCAGCAACTGGAACATAGAGTGGTAGAGCGTACCGCTGACTTGCAACGTGCGAATGAAGCTTTAACTATTAAAGAGGAAGAAGTACGTTCAGTAGTTGAGCATATGGTGGATTGTGTGGTTACAACCGATGAAATCGGTACGATTCTTTCGGCCAATCCGGTCATGGAGAAATTATTCGGTTATGATCGAGATGAAATGCTGGGGCAAAATATTGCGATAATCGTGCCGGAACCAGATCGCAGCAGGCATGTGGGTTATATGGAGAATTATTGCCGTACCGGGCATGGTCAGGAGTATGTCGGCCGCCCTTATTTATCGGGTTCGCACGGCATTGGGCTTGGCCGTGAAGTCGTTGGTGAATGTAAAGATGGTAAGCATATTGAGTTATATTTGGCTGTCAGTGAATATTTTGTTGGTAGCAAGCGGCATTTTACCGGTGTAATGCGCGACATCCGTGAACATGTGCGCATCATGAAAGATTTGAAGCAAGCCAGAATCGAAGCTGAGCAAGCAAGTAAAGCCAAATCGGCTTTTCTTGCAGCAATGAGTCATGAAATCCGCACGCCGATGAATGGTGTAATCGGTATGATCGATGTATTGAGGCAAACTAGTCTTAGCGGCTATCAAATGGAAATGGCTAATTTGATCCGCGATTCAGCATACGCGTTACTTGCCATTATTGAAGATATTCTCGATTTTTCCAAAATTGAAGCAGGCAAACTGGAAATAGAAAAAATTCCAATGCGTTTGGCTAGTGTCGTCGAAAATGCCTGCGGCATGCTGGCACATGTGGCGCTCAGTAAAAATGTGGAACTGACTTTGTTTATTGATCCTGCGATTCCCGGAAACGTACTCGGCGATCCGTTGCGCCTGCGTCAGATCATCGTCAATATCGTCAACAATGCAATTAAATTCTCCAGCAAATCTCTAAAAGGCGGCAAGGTATCGGTAAGGGTGCTGTTGACTGAATTCAATCCGGATCGAATCGTCGTTACATTTCAGGTAACAGACAACGGTATCGGTATGAATAAGGAAACACAGGAAAAACTCTTTAAATCTTTTTCACAAGGCGATGCTTCAACAACACGGCGGTTTGGAGGAACCGGACTCGGATTGGCTATCTCGCATCATCTTGCAGAATTGATGGATGCAGAAATCGCGGTGCAAAGCGAGCCACAACAAGGCTCAACATTTTCCATCCAGATGCCATTCAAACCGTTGCCTGATACCGCAATTCCTGGCGCTCAATTGGATGATCTCAGTGGATTGAATTGTCTCATACTTGGCGATAACGGCGGGTTAAGTGATGATTTGGCTGTTTATTTGAAAAGCGCCGGTGCCACGGTCGAATACGTATCTGATCTTGATTCATTACGTCAACTCGTTCAAAGCCTTGTTCCCGGTTTGTGGTTAGTGGTAATTGATGCTGGTCAGCGAGCGCCAACCATTGAGGAATTGCGTGCGGTATTTGCCACTCGTTCCAATGTATTGAAGCGCAGCGTCAGTGTGAAAGCAGGACCGAATACCTTACAAACCGATATCGAGCCTCATTTTGTTATTATCAAGCGTGGCCGGCGCCGCCAGGCACGGATTGAAGATATCGATATTGTTACGATTGATGGGGACGTGATGTACCGTCAATCTTTGCTGCGAGCTATGGCACTTGCTGCAGGTAGAATTGATACGGTTGAAGAAAAAATACCCATCATTGAAACAAGATCACCACCCGTTGCAGTTTCACGTGAGCAGGCACTGCAAGAAGGTAAATTGATATTAGTAGCTGAAGATAACGATATCAATCAGAAAGTTATTCGACAACAACTTACTTTGCTTGGCTATGCTGCCGACATCGCGAGTGATGGTAGCGAAGCATTAAAACGCTGGCAGAGTGGTGATTATGCCTTACTGCTTTCTGATTTGCATATGCCAGAGATGGATGGTTTTGAATTGACGAAAGAAATTCGTACGCAAGAGGGAGGAAAAAAGCATATTCCCATCGTGGCACTAACTGCCAATGCCCTGAAAGGAGAAAGAGAACACTGTCTCAACATCGGCATGGATGATTATTTGAGTAAACCTGCGCAACTTGAGGATTTGCGGCTGGTTTTGGAGAAATATCTAACCGCCGGCAAATCCGTTGCCAATACAGAATCAGCGTCTCGATCTTCCGCGCCTATCGTTAAAGCTGAGCCGGCACCCGAATCGGCGCACATTCCAGTGGATATTCATGTGCTTGAAGAATTAGTGGGTGATGATCCGGAAACCATTCAAGAAATGTTGCAGGATTATCGTGTCAGCGCAAAAAAAACCGTTACCGAATTACAAATTGCGTATCAGGCCGGGCAATTGGCAACCGTTGGTTCGATCGCGCATAAGCTTAAATCATCATCACGTTCAGTAGGTGCGCTTGCACTCGGTGATTTGTGCGCGCAAATGGAACAAGCAGGCAAGGGGAATGATGCGCAAACATTGGCGGTATTATTGCCAAGCTTTGATGCAGAGATGAATAAAGTTGAAGCGTACTTGGATGCGCTCAGTAAGAAAGGTGCCTAAAAAACGATGCGAAAATGCAATCCAGCTAAGCCGGATCAGCGATTAATCCATTACGCAACCTGTTTTGCCATGCTTCAAGCCATGCGGGAAAATCAGCTGCTTGCAATGGTTTTGATACAAAATTGCCTTGCGCTAAATCACATCCGGTTTGGCGGAGTAATTCCCAATCATTTTGATCTTCAACACCTTCGGCCACCGTTTCCATATTCAGTTGTTTTGCCATCGACAAGCTGGCGTCGTATATCGCGCGCAAGGTATCGTCAGTCCAAGCCCGATGAACAAATCCTTGATCGATCTTGAGCTCATCAAAGGGAATATCGCGCAACTGTGCTAAAGATGAGTGTCCGGTACCAAAATCGTCGATTGATAAATGGAAACGTTTAAGGCGTAATCGTGTCAGAATTTCAAGTGGAACACGAGCATCAGCCCCCATGACTTGGCTTTCTGTGACTTCCAGCACGATTTTTTGTGGCGATACGCCCGCTTGTGTTACTAAATTGACTACCAAATCTTGAAAATCCAATGAGGCTAGATTATCCATTGAAACATTGATCGCTACGCGCAACGAGAGTCCGTTTTGCTGCCATAATTTGGCTTGATTTAATGCATTAGTCAGAACACAGGTAGTCAACTCATTGATCAAATGATACTGCTCTGCAATCGCGATGAACCGGTCAGGAAATACTAAACCATCGGCTGGGTGGTGCCAGCGCACCAGCGTTTCTACACCAATAACTTCGCCTGTTTCCACAGACACCTTTGGCTGGTAGTAGTTCACCAATTCATGATTGGAAATTGCAGTGCGCAATTCTTCCGCGCTATAACTTTTCTTGTCAGTTTTTAATGAATTGTTTGTCGAGTGAGATTTCCAGGTATTCAGTATTTCCGCTAGTTTCTCTGGTGTAACGGGTTTATGCAGATAACCGAGCATGGGTATCTGATGCGCATGAACTAATTTCTCGGCAGTTTTTAGCATACGCTCGTCTTCACCGCTCACCAAAATCAGTTCACCGTGGTAGTGCCGATCAACCAAGTAGCGAACAAACTCAATACCATCCATATCCGGCATATTCAGATCGAGTAGAATTAAATCAGGGCAGGTTTCAGCAGTGTCGATTTTTTTAAGGGCATCATGTCCATTGTCACAGGAAATGACGGCAGTAAAACCTTGCTTGGCAAGCATTCGAGTCAAGAGCTTGAGTATGAAGGTATCGTCATCAAGAATCAGAATCTTCGGATTGGATGCGCTATCCATAATTTCTTATTATTGTAGGTGGAAAAAATAATTAATCGATTTGTACAGTCAGGATCATACACTGTGTTTTTAAACTTTACGCAATGAATTTATTTTTCAGTTTTTTCTGCAATATTATTTAGTGATTGGTCTTTTTTATAACGTAATGCTTGCCATACTGTTCTAATATCCACCATTTTTTGTTGAATAAGTAAGGTAATCGCGATTTCTTCAATGGCGGCATATAGGCAAAATAAAGCAGCGATTCGGAAAGGCCAAGTCATCAAATCCGTAAACAATAAAACGTAACTGATTACAGTAATTGCTACGGCAAGTTTTACGCTCCAGGTATGATAACTGCTGATGCTGTGAAATTTGATCAAACTGATGAATACGGGTAACGTGAAACTCAGAACGATGATTATGAAATAAAGCTTTTCGCGTAATATGATGTCTGGCCACAATACCCAAGCGCAGATTGCCATTGTTGCATAGATAATGAAATCACCCCAACTATCAAGACGTGAACCCAGCGGAGTTATTTGATGCAATATTCTCGCGAGAAAACCATCCAGAACATCGGTAAATACGGCAAATAGCAATGTTCCGATAAACCAATTGGGTTGCTGCGTAAATGCAAAGTAAAACAGTGCAGGTGCTGCGAAATATCCGAATTAGACTAACTAAATTCGGTAAATTGATGACATGGCTTTTGGCATAATTCTTCATAATTGAGTAACACAATATAAATTATTGACTACGAAGAAGTTGTGAACTAGATAATAAGACTTTTACTAGCATTATGACTGGTAAGCAATGCAAAAAATTCTGAGATTCTATGCCTAACAAATCAATAAAAGTTTTAACTTACAATATTCATAAAGGATTTAGCGCAACTAATTTGCGCTTTGTTTTGCATGAAATCAGAAACTTATTACGGCATATAAATGCTGATATCGTTCTCTTACAAGAAGTGCATGGAGAGTGCAATATATCCAAAAACCGTTTTGCTGATTGGCCTAATAATCGGCAATTTGAATTTCTGGCGGATCAGGTATGGCATCACCATGCCTATGGAAAAAATGCGATTTATAAATCAGGACATCATGGGAATGCTATCTTGAGCAAATATCCGTTTGTCGAATGGGAAAATATAAATGTTTCGATGTTGCGTTCCGCTAGTCGCAGCCTACTACATGGAGCGATACAAATTCCTGGGTTTAATCAAAAAATCCATATTATTTGTGTTCATTTAGGATTATTTGAACTTGAAAGAGAGCGTCAACTTTCAATGTTGGCAAAAAGAATTGCATCTCATGTTCCAGGTGACGAGCCGCTGATTATTGCTGGTGATTTTAATGATTGGCGCGGTCGTGTTGAACGTTATTTACATCAAGACCTTGGTGTTAAGGAAGTTTTTAAAAATATTCATGGCTCTTATGCGCGTACATTTCCTTCGTGGCTGCCCTTATTATCAATGGATCGTATCTATTTCCGTGGTCTTGATGTTGTCGATTGTATTTATTTACAGGGCAAACCATGGCGCCGCTTGTCTGATCATATTCCATTATTAGCCGAATTTAGGTTGCATAAACCTGCCATTTCATTCCATAAAGCATGAATTTAATTCAGGATCGGTAATTAACTGTCTGAAGGGATAAGAGATATGTTGATAATTATTTCCCCTCGGCGAAGCCGAGGGTTTTGTTTGGCAATTAATGACCAGATTGACGCATATGTTTCATAGCTTCTTCGGAATGCTTGGCAGATTCATTTCCATGCCCCATCTCAGCATGCTTAATGGCTTCTTCGAGGTGTTTAATCGCTTCATCCATATGCTTGTGTGCATCAGCATGCTCCTTACCCGCCGCTTTTGCGTGCGTCAAGCTATCTTTCGCATGTTGTAATGCTTCTTTGGCATGCCCCATTTCTCCATGCGCTTGAGCTTTTCCTGCATGTTCCATTGCTTCTGACGTATGTCCGGCATCAGATGCCCAAGCGGCGGTACCCATTAATAAAACTAAAGTTCCAGCTGCAATCGTTGTTGTTATAGCTCGCATAACTATTACTCCTTTTATTCTGAGATATTAAAAATGTAATTACCTAGCAAACCGTACTGATCTTATTACATTATCAAAAAAGGTAAAATCCTTAGTAGTTTCTTCCCTTTTATCAGTACATGGTTTAGTTATATCACAAATTATCAAAAAAATAATATAAAAGATATTTTTAATTTCAATTAAACTTAAACGATGGAAGTGAAAGCCATTTTGCAATGCAAATGGTTTCAGTGAATAGTTTTTTCATTAGCATCCGATAAAAAAGAAGCTATATTTTTATTCTGCCAGGGATTATCAATATCCCAAACTTTAACTTGCTTAAGAATTTCTCCTATTAATTTATGCAATTGTGCCAACTCGAGCATTAAGAAAATTTTTACTGTATTGCTGGCATCCAGGAATTCGAGTTTAATTTTCGGATTATAGTTACCGGAATGCTTTTTAGATAAATTGATGGTATTGATTAGAAATGACTCAATTTCATTGTTGGGTTGTATTTTGCTATAAGTAACAGTTATTTTTTGTTGGGATATCTGATGCTCTAAGCAATTGATTTCCCATTCCTGTTCCGCTGTTCTTATTTTGAAATTGGGATATTGCTGTGAAAGCCAGCGAGGAAGTTGTTTCAGTATGTTTTTTAAAAACTGACGCGTCATGAGACCTAATAGCTGTTTTTTGTCTTTACCACAAAAAATTAGACTCAATCTATCTTGCTCTTTATCGTAAAAAGTAGTTATGGATTCTGCAATAAATACCATAATGATTTCTTGCTTAGGTTACGTTAACTATCGGTTTTAATCCGTTCTGATCTGTGAATCATTAATTATTCAAAAGGATAGATGTCACACTTGGAAAGCTAGTTACTACATGCTGGATATGCCTTGGGGCACGTAGAATTCAATCCCCCAGCATCACCAACTGGGCCAAGCTCATTCAACATTTGAAGAACTTGGGGAAAATAGTTCGGCGCTCTGGTCCAGAAAATATAATTGGCTTTTAAATTATCTCGAGCAAATGCAAACAACTCAGTCACAGTAGGTGTTTTACCTTTCTTATCGTGCCGTGTATTGACATAATTTGTTTGCATCACTGCGGGTGCCAAAGGCACGATACCCGATAATTCCGGATAATAATGGTAAACACCTTTTGCAGAATTGGCTTGCTTGAAGTTTAAACCCGGATCCTCCATAAAAATATCCGGCCCACCCAAACCCGTACCAATTTCTTTCAGTTTACTGATAAATGTATGGAGTTTTTGGCGAGGAAAGTTTGTATATTGATAGGTCATTGTATTTTGGAAATATTTACGCAAGTGTTTGTTCACACTTAGTAAACTTGTAAAGTAATTATCTAACTGATTGTCCGTTATTTCTACAAGCGGTTGTCCAAATGCAGTTTCAGTCAATCCTATGCCTTCAAAGTAAGGGTGAGTGTTAAAACGTTTTCCCAATGCACCAATCAGTGCAGCGAGCCGATCATGAACGAATGGGTTCCATAACTTAAGATTATATCCAGCGACGGTTTTTTTTCCAAAAAGGCTAAAAGGAAAAACACCGCCTTCGTACTTTTCTCCTTTTAAATATTCAGGAACGTTAGGAATTGATGGATCAAATGACTTCAATTGCAACAAAATGATTAGACGTTTTTTTTGTGTAGCAAGCTGAATAAGATGATTTTCAATCGATGAAAAATTGTATACATTTTCTTCCGGTTCCAGCTCTGCCCAGTCATAACGAATTTGAATGCCACGCAATAGCGGTGTGTTTTTAAGCTCTCGATATATTTGCGCCATTTGCTTGGGATTATTTTTACTTTGACCCATCAGCGTGTAGTAATGCCCGGGATGCCATTTGACCGCATTGTTTATAGGCGTGCTTTTATCCGATGCATAGGTTACTCCAGTCGATAACCAAGCCATGCACATCACAAGAAATAATAATATTAATGACGTTGCAGAATTTTGCTTAATTTTAGTTGAATCGCAAGTACTGGCCATTCGGTAGTTAGCATTGATTCTCATATCATAATCCTTTTGTGGTGTGATGATTAGGCCGATTAACTTCAATTTTTCCGTGAAATTAATAGGATAGCCACAGAAATAAATGCAAAAACACAATCAAAGTAAAGGTTATTTTCAAGGATAATACATATTTATATTCACGTGACGCAAAATTGCAAAATAATGCGCATGCGCTTGCTTATTAAATTGAGCGAGTAGAGAAAAATTTAAGACTGCTTGCTCAGTCTCTTTATTTGAAAGTGATGTGTTTTAAGGGTATTGGCTGGATAGCGGAATCCAATATGTCAAAGCTGGTTTATCTATATGAATTACAGTAATAAATTCGGCTATCTACGATAAAGAATATGATTTAAATGCTGCAATCTTTTTCCTAATTATGTGTCTTATATAGTGTGAAATTAAAGATTGGTATAAGAGGGGATATGATGACAGTGACTCGTTCTGCTGCAGTAGCAGGTATATTTTATCCTGCAGACGCAAGGCAATTACAGCGGAACATACAAGATTTGCTTGCAAAAGCGAAATTATGTGATTTCATGCCGAAGGCATTAATCGTACCACATGCCGGATACATCTACTCCGGAGCGATCGCTGCATCGGCATACGCTAATTTGAAATCCGTTGCAGCCATGATCAAGCGTGTTGTTTTGCTCGGCCCTGCCCATCGCGCCGCTGTCCACGGCTTGGCTTTGCCCAAAGCGGATGCTTTTGCTACACCACTTGGAAACATTAAGTTGGATGTTGGTCTTGTGAATGCAATTGTGCATTTGCCACAAATAATAGTCAGTAACGAAGCGCATGCGCTGGAACATTCTTTAGAAGTGCAATTGCCATTTTTGCAGAGCGTGTTGGGTGAATTTACTTTATTGCCATTGGCGGTAGGTATGGTATCAGCCGACGCGGTTGCAGAAGTTTTGGATTGTGTATGGGGTGGCGACGAAACGTTAATCGTAATCAGCTCCGATCTTTCGCATTATTTACCGTATGCGACTGCGCAACGTATCGATGATGAAACAGTTCAATCGATCGTGCAATTAAGGCAATTGAGCGACGGCTATCGGGCGTGTGGAAGTATCCCTATCAATGGCTTGATCAAAGCTGCCCGGAAGTATCATTTGACGCCGCATTTGTTGGATTTGAGAAATTCCGGGGATACTGCCGGTTCGCGGGACCAAGTAGTCGGTTATGCTGCAATTGCATTTAATTGAGGAAGGAAAATAGTTATGGTGCTTGAAAGAAACGAACAAGGGAAAATATTGCTTAACATTGCACGTGACGCTATTACAAGTGCATTGCGGATATCTCACGTGCCTGCGGCAATTGATGAGAGCATGCCATGGCTCTTGAAGCCGGCAGCTACGTTTGTTACTTTGACGCAAGAAGGCATGCTGCGCGGTTGTATCGGCTCTTTGCAAGCTTATAATCCGTTGAAGGACGATGTAAGAAACAATGCTATATCTGCAGCGTTGCATGATCCTCGATTCAAACCAATAGCGGCTGATGAGCTGGATGCTGTCGATGTCGAAGTGTCGTTGCTTTCCGAGCTTCAGTTGCTGAGTTTCAGTAATGAAATGGAAGCAATGGCGCAATTACGGCCAAACATTGATGGCGTAGTATTTGAATATGCACACTATCGCAGTACATTCTTACCCCAGGTCTGGGAAATGCTTCCACAACCACGGCAGTTTCTTGCCAAATTAAAGTCCAAAGCCGGATTATCTGAAGATTTCTGGAGAGACGATATCAAGCTGTCTAGCTATACCGTGAGTAAATGGCGCGAAACTGACTATCTTAATGAGGAGCATATATATGGATGAGCTTATCAGTACCATTCAACGGCATCCGGCAAAATATTGGCATCGATTAGAAGATGGACGGATTCAGTGTGACTTGTGTCCGCGTGATTGCAAGTTGCATGACGGGCAGCGCGGAGCCTGCTTTGTTCGCGGCCGGGCCGGCGATATCATGGTATTGACAACCTATGGACGTTCATCCGGTTTTTGCATCGATCCGATTGAAAAAAAACCATTAAACCATTTTTATCCCGGTAGCAGTGTTTTATCATTCGGAACGGCTGGTTGTAATCTTGCATGCAAGTTTTGCCAGAATTGGGATATTTCCAAGTCACGCAGTTTTGATAAATTGCTTGATCAGGCAAGCCCAGAAGATATTGCTCGCAGGGCAGGCGAATTGGGCTGTAAGAGTGTTGCTTTCACTTATAACGATCCCGTAATTTTCGCTGAGTATGCAATGGATGTGGCAGATGCTTGTCATGTTCGAGGCATTAAAACGGTTGCTGTAACGGCGGGTTATATTCACGCGCAACCGCGGCGCGATTTTTTTAATAAAATGGATGCAGCGAATGTCGATCTCAAGGCATTTACGGAAGAATTCTATGTCAAGCAAACCGGATCGCATCTGCAACCCGTGTTGGAAACATTGCAATATCTGAAACACGAAACCAATGTGTGGATCGAACTGACAACATTATTAATTCCTGGCCTTAATGACTCATGCCAAGAAATCAGTGAAATGAGTCGGTGGATTGTCAAGGAACTGGGTGTTGACGTGCCGCTGCATTTTAGCGCGTTTCATCCGGATTATAAGCTTAATGATATTTCATCTACACCTGCCGGAACATTGATCCAGGCGCGAAAAATCGCATTGGATGCCGGTTTGCAGTATGTCTATACGGGTAACGTGCATAATCTTGAAGGTGATACCACCTATTGTCCGGCATGCGCGAGTGAATTGATCGTGCGCGATTGGTATGAAATAAAAAGTTACCAATTGACTGCGGATGGTTGCTGCAAATATTGCCATACGTCAATTCCTGGCCGCTTTGAGCAATTTACCGGTCAATTTGGCAGGCAACGCATTCCAGTCCGGATCGGAGTGACTGCGTAATGGCCACAGTAAAAATACCAGCCGGCCCCGTTAGCCTTAATGGCGAACTGGTATTGCCAGCGGCGGCGGCAAGTGTGGTGTTGTTTGTTCATGGTAGCGGCAGCAGCCGTTTGAGTCCGCGCAATATTTTTGTAGCGCAAGTATTGCAGCAACACGGTATTGGCACGCTACTGTTCGATTTATTAACAACGAGTGAAGATCGGGATTATGCAGTACGTTTTGATATCGATTTGCTGACACAACGCTTGCTTGCCGCAACAGCCTGGTTGCGGGAAAATCCTGAAACCAAAGCGCTACGAATCGGTTATTTTGGTGCTAGCACAGGCGCGGCTGCAGCGCTGCGTGCGGCAGCAGAAATTGGTAACGCTATCGCTGCTGTCGTATCCCGAGGGGGGCGTCCTGATCTGACTGGTGAAGCTGCATTAGTACAGGTAACTTCGCCAACCTTGCTTATTGTAGGTAGTGAAGATTACACAGTGCTTGAATTGAACGAGCAAGCATTTGCATGGATGAAATGTGAAAAAAAACTCGTTCTTGTGCCTGGAGCAGCCCATTTATTCGAAGAGCCAGGTACTTTGGAACAAGCCGCCGAGGAGTCAGGAAATTGGTTCTTAAAGCACTTGTAATATACCTAATGAAATTAGTTTTTCCTTGCCGTGAATGCGATACTTCAAACGCCAATACTTTTTACCATCCTGATATACCAAAAGGTACAGTCCGCCGCCATCGTAAACTTTGACCATTCTCTTATCTTTTGGACAAGCAGCATTCTTATAACGTACCTCTTTATATTTGTGGTGTTTTTCGATCATGGTGGGGTAACTTTAATTGGGGGTATAAAAAGTTACCCCTATTTTTATTGGATGCAAGCGGATTAGTATGGGGGGGTCGCTCCATATAGTTGTAAGAGCATAAATTATCGCCGGTTGATCAAGAGCTGTCAGTTGATCAATGATTCCATCTAAGTGATTGGCTATTGATTCGAGCCTTTCTTTTCTTCGATGCTGTTTATCTATTTTGAATTTTCGATAGAAACCAATTGAATTAGAGATAAGTTCGATTGAATCAATAACTTCATTCACTTTTGAGTGAATATCTTCCGCTGATAAAAATTGATTTTGCGATGTAATAGCTTTATTTAGTTTTTTGGCAAGAATCGACCGAATTTCTGAATCAAAAATAAGATCATCATAACCAGATTCATAATCCGATTTATTATTGTCTGACATAGCACCCCTTCAAGCGTTGCCTTCAGATAGGACACCCCAGGCAGTTGAAGGAAACTGTTTTCGCCTGGCCGGGCTATGGGGTGGCTAAATAATATTATCCAAAAAAACTTTCCTGAACTCAAAAAAATTTCCCCTACTTTACATTTCTCATATTAAAACTTTACATTTATTTGCCGTAAAGTTTACAATTAATTTGAATAATCTTTACGTTTAATATGACAAATGCTAATTGACGAAACCACACACACACTATTGAATCTTGTTTCCGAGAGCGGGAAAAATGTTTCCGGTAAACTCGCCAATGCTTTGGGTATATCGCGGCAAGCAGCAAGCGCAAGATTGCGCAAGGCTATTGCGAAAGGATTAATCGTAAAGCATGGAATTGGGCGGGGCGTTGAATATACTCTTTCTGAATTGCGCCGAGTGCATCAGGAATACGACAGGAAGGGGTTACGTGAGGACGTGGTTTGGACTTCGCTATTCGCGCCATTGGTGAAAGATTTACCAGATAACGTCAAGGATATTTGGCGCTATGGTTTCACTGAAATGGTCAATAATGCAATCGACCATTCCGGCGCGGATAAAATTTCAATTTGGGGTGTGAGAAATGCCTTATATACTCAAGCTTGGGTTGCCGATGATGGGGAAGGTATCTTCAATAAAATTCAAAAAGCCCTTGATCTGTATGAGCCACGCGAAGCAATTTTAGAACTGGCAAAGGGTAAGTTCACAACAGACCCAGCAAACCATTCCGGCGAAGGAATCTTTTTCTCCAGTAAAGTATTCGATCATTTTGACATTCGATCTGGAAATCTTCATTTCATGCACGAGGAAGGATTAGACGATATATTGATCGAACGACCAAAGAATGCACCTGGTACGCTTGTTGTGATGCGGTTGATAAATGATTCCACCCGCACAACAAAGGAGATTTTCGATAAGTTCGCAGCACCCGAAGAGTACACATTCGCAAAAACAATCGTTCCTGTGATATTGGGACAATATGAAGGTGAAAAGCTTATATCAAGATCGCAAGCTAAAAGGCTGATTTTTCGTTTTGAGAAATTCAAAACGGTAATTCTGGACTTTGACGGCATTGAGGAGATTGGACAAGCTTTTGCGGATGAAGTCTTTAGAGTGTTCCAAAGTGCTCATAAAGATACTAAGCTTGTTCCGGTTAACATGACAACCGCAGTAAAGAATATGGTATCACGGGCGAAAGCCAACAAATAATTTAATCATGTAGTTATTCCCGCGCCGGGGAGGTGGCAACAGGATCATTTCCGCGCCGGATTTTCGTCCTAAAACTTGCTGCAACTCTCAAAATGTAGGGCACGAATCGAAGGAAAAACGCGGCAATTATCCCAAAATGTAGGAACAAAACAGGGTTTGTCGGAACGGAAAACGCACAATGTCGAAACACGGAAAGCAAGCATTCACAAGGTTTTGCAGATTTTGTTCCGACTGTTCCGACAAGTTTTGAAGGGGGTGGGAAAGAAAACATAAATTGACAATCAAAAATCAAACTGTTTTTCCAAAGAGTGGAATGACATCAGCACCTTTTTCGATTGCTTCAATGTGATTACTCCACCATATCATCATCCTTTTCGGTTCTGGTAAATACTCAGCCCGATTATATGCGCCCCTAACTTCATTCTTTTCGCCGTGTGCTAATTGCCGTTCAATAGCATCAGGGCTGAACAAGCCGGATTCATTCAATGCCGTGGAAGCTACTGCACGGAACCCGTGCCCGGTCATCTTGCCTTTATATCCCAGGCGATACAGTGCAAAGAGCATGGTATTGTTGCTGATTGGTTTGTTAGGGTTTCTTCCAGGCAACACATAACGGCTATTACCGGCTATGGTTTTGAGTTCGGCCAGTATGTTCAATGCTTGATGGGTAAGCGGAATAACATGTTCATTCTTCATTTTCATGCGCGTTGCTGGAACAATCCATAACGCATTATTCAAGTCAAATTCTTCCCACAATGCGCCAATCAATTCATTGGTACGAACAAAGGTTAAAGCCAGCAATTGCAATGCTAACCGTGTTTGTTTACCTCCAATACTCTCATAGTTCGCTATTGCTCTGAGTAATTCAGGCAATTCCTCAGGCTTGACGGCTGCTTGGTTTTTCTTTTTGTGTGTTGTGAGTGCGCCCCGCAAATCAACAGTAGGATCACGAGAACAACGGCCAGTCGACACACCATAGCGGAATACTTGACCACATATTCCAAGCACTCTATGCGCTAGATCATAAGAGCCACGCTGTTCAATAATGCGGATCGTATTAAGTAATTGCGGCGCTTCGATTGTGCTGATGGGGTACATGCCGATATAAGGGAATACATCCACTTCAAGCTTACGGAGTACACTTTTAGCATGGTTTTTTGTCCAGGTATGCTGCTTTGCGTGCCACTCAACGGCTACAGCCTTGAAACTATTGGCTGCAGCTTCTTTTGATTTTTGCTTATTGATCTGACGATCAAAGGAAGGATCTATATTACTTGCAAGCTTCACACGTTCGGCTTGTGCAAGCTGTCTTGCTTGCTTCAAACTCACAACAGGGTAAACGCCCAAAGATATGGATTTTTCCTTGTCATGAATCTTATAGCGCAATCGCCAATATTTGCGGCCATCTCCATACACCCAAAGGTACAAGCCTTGGCCGTCATGAAGCTTACGTATTTTGACGCCTTCTGCCGTTGCATTCTTGCAAGAAACGTCAGTTAACAATTCTTTGATAGCCATAATGTGGTAACTTTTCATGTGGTAAAAATAGTTACCACACTTTTTACCACATTTTTTTAGTGGCTTCTAGTGGATAATTACGGACTACTAGGGACTGCGAATCTTTATAAACCAGCTTGTTTACTGTGTTTCGTGGACTGCTTTGGATTCCTGCGGAAGGAGATATGGAGGCGGGGGTCGGAATCGAACCGGCGTAGACGGCTTTGCAGGCCGCTGCATGACCACTCTGCCACCCCGCCATGTAGATATACAGCACTAAGCAGTTGTATGTTTACGGAAAAAAGTCTGTAATAAGCTATTTATTCAATTTCTGGCAATAAAAACTCATAAGAGCCATTTTTCTTGGAAAATGGAGCGGGAAACGAGGCTCGAACTCGCGACCCCAACCTTGGCAAGGTTGTGCTCTACCACTGAGCTATTCCCGCAATATAAAACTTTTGTGTAAATTAGACCACTACAGAAACAAAGGGTGGATTATAGTGATGCTATATCTTTTGTCAAGAAATGCATTTTTATAATTATTGATATAATAAATGGTTTCATTAGATGTATTAGGATCATTGCTATTGAGAAAATCAAATCGCGTGGAGATGCATACAAATGACACTGCAAATAATAAAATCTATTCAAGGTAAAGATGAATATATCTTGCTACCTATAGTGGTTTATCGTACCCTGAAAGATCAAATCGAAAAAGAGTTGGCTGCTTATAAAGCCATTCAGGATGCAGAGCAAACCTTTGAGCCGTTTGTTCTTGAGAATTACGTTGATAATCCCGTGGCATTAACTCGTATCAAGGCAGGCATTACCCAAGATCAATTGGCACAGCGGCTTGGTGTCAGCCAAGCTTATGTCAATCAGCTTGAACGCCGTTCTCACGTGACTAGCAAAATACTTGAACGGGTACGTATTGTCATTCACGACACTAATTAGGTGCCGCTAAAATAGAATCAAGTGTTTGATATTAATAATAAATAACAGAATTTGTGCTGTCCGAATCGATCAGAAATGTTAAAATGGGCACCTCTTTTCTGGCCGAAATGCTAATTTATAGATACTCACACCCAGTAAAACCTTCCATCAAGTCAATTTTGGCCTGTTAACACTAACGGAGTGTTGTTTTAAACAGACCTGACATTGCAGCTTGATCCCGCCGATCCGCTGTTTAAACTATCAAGCGTTATCCCCTGGCATGCCATGCGTTTGATGAAACATTTTCCGTTCATTACACCGAAGGATTAGGTGCGCCAAGCAAGCCAGTTCTCCTGATGGTTGGGTTGTTGATGCTCAAACAATTAGAAAATTTGAATGATGAAGCGGTGGTATTTTGGTATTGCACTGGAAGCGCAATCTTGACTCCCAGGCTTTTTGCAGCATGAAAGAATTTTAGCGGAAGCTACTTTGCTATAGCGCGGATCTGATGCATTTTCGCAAACGTATTGGTGCTGAAGAATGTGTTGAGTTCATTTTCCGGATGAGTGTTGGTTTGCATGGGTGTGCGGCGTTGGAAGATGCGCCTCATATTGACACACCGGTGCAGGAAAAAACATCACTTACCTGATAGATAGCAAGCTTGCGATTAGAACTATCAATTGACTGAATAAGATTGCCAAAGCACAGGGCGTTTCTCAGCGACGCACATTTGCCAATGAAGCCAAATCGCTACGGTTGGCTATCCGGCATTTCCGCCGTGTCAAGAAAAGAGTCAAAGCGAAGCGTGCGTTAAAGCGGCTTAGATGTTGACCGATAGTTTTCAATTTACCGAATTCGGTTAAATACCTAAAATTTGAACTGCAGCAATCATAACTCAAGTAATAATGTATTTTCATACCCTTGTTTCAAACATCACTATTTATGAATTCCACTAAAATTCTTGGAATCTTTATTAAAGAAAATATTTTCCTGTGTCGTAAGAAAACTCTTACTTTTTGACTTAAGAGTCAAGTAGAAAAAAGTGTGCCAATCAATCAAAGGTAGAGATGCCTGCTAATAATATGAAATATTGAGATTATAAATTCTTAAGGTATATCACAGGCGATAATTCAAGATTCCACATCGAAAAAAGAGAGGAGTATAACCATGCTACAGGAGCAAGCGGCAAATAAGATTACTGAGTCATCAAGTCCCACGATTAGCCACATAGCTAATGAATTTCTAACATTCTGCCTAGGTAATGAGGAATATGGAATAGAGATATTAAAAGTGCAGGAAATTAGAGGTTATGATGCCATTACCCAAATTGCCAACGCGCCTGAATTCATTAAAGGTGTGGTCAATTTGCGTGGAATTATTGTGCCGATTATCGATTTGAGAATCAAATTCAGATTAGGTAGTGCAGATTATGATCAATTTACCGTGGTAATTATTTTAAATGTAGCCGGCCGCGTGATGGGAATCGTAGTAGATGGAGTATCCGATGTGATTACGCTTGGAGAAGAGCAAATACGTCCTACTCCTGAACTGGGTTCGGTGATTGACACTGAATATATCATGGGGTTAGGAACGGTTGACGAGCGAATGCTGATATTGGTTGACATCGAGAAGCTGATGAGGAGTCGGGATATGGGATTGATTGATCATAGTATTAACTAACTAAACTGTTTTTCAAAATATTTAAAGGAGAATATTAATGTTTACAAATACTTCTATAAAGTTTCGCTTGGTGTTTGTGCTGAGCATGATGTCGGTACTTTTGGTAGGTGTTGGTGCTGTAGGCTTATACGGTTTTAATCAATCCAATGCTTCACTCAAGTCAGTATACGAAGATCGTACGGTAACATCCGTCCAATTGGGGTCTATTCTGGATGTTTGGTATCAAGTTCGAGAAAATGCAAAAAACGCGATTGAATCGAAAAATGCTGCAACAGCAAAAGCCTTGGGTGAGGAAGCAAACAAATTAGTGCGGCAGAATGAAGGTGTTTGGGCTAAATATCTGGAAACTTATTTGACGCCTGAAGAAGCAGTGCTCACTAAAACAAAAGGGGAGCAGCACGTTCAATATGTACAATCGATGAATCGTACTATTCAACTTGCATCAGCAGGTGAATTTGAAGTCGCAGCACAGAATCTTGCATCCGACACAGTGCCAAAGTTTAATGCATTGCGTGACACGGTTTTTGCTTTACTGGATTTGCAAGGAAAAGCTGCAGAAATGGAATATGCACATTCACAAAATAGCTACGAGATTATTTTCATGGCCTTAGTAGCTACAATATTAGCAGGTGCGATATTAGCCTTTGTTTTCGGTTTTCTGCTATTGAAATCTATTGTTGATCCGTTAGATGAAGCGATTGATATAGCCCATAAAGTAGCATCGGGTGATCTTACATCGAATATTGTAGTGACATCAACCAAATCATCAACCGGTCGTTTATTGCAGGCGTTAAAAGAAATGAACGACAGTTTGATAGATTTGGTCGGCAAAGTACGCTCGAGCACAGATCAGATTACGACAGCCTCCGGTGAGATTGCATCGGGAAATTCAGATTTGAGTCAACGCACTGAAGAGCAAGCTTCCAGTTTGGAAGAAACTGCTTCATCCATGGAAGAATTGACTTCTACCGTTAAACAGAATGCTGATAATGCTCGTCAGGCCAATCAATTGGCTGCAGGTGCATCGGAAGTTGCCGTAAAAGGTGGTGCAGTGGTAAATCAAGTGGTGGGCACCATGAAATCGATTAATGAAAGCTCGCATAAGATTGTCGATATTATCAGTGTCATTGATGGTATTGCATTTCAAACCAACATATTAGCATTAAATGCAGCGGTAGAAGCGGCGCGTGCTGGTGAACAAGGTCGTGGATTTGCAGTAGTCGCGACGGAGGTTCGTACATTAGCGCAACGTTCAGCTGCAGCAGCAAAAGAAATTAAAGAATTGATCAATGACTCTGTCGCTAAGGTTGACGAAGGTACGCGATTGGTGGATGAAGCTGGCGCAACGATGGATGAGATCGTCAGCTCTGTTAAGCGTGTTACGGATATTATGAGCGAAATCTCTGCTGCTTCACAGGAACAAAGCACGGGCATTGAGCAAGTTAACCAAGCAGTGACACAGATGGATGAAGTGACGCAGCAAAACGCTGCATTGGTAGAAGAAGCAGCGGCAGCGGCAGAATCCATGCAAGAACAAGCACAAGCTTTAACGCAAGCGGTTGGTATTTTCAGATTATCAGGTGGTTATTCGACATCAACACCTGTTAAAAGAAGCAATCGTCCGGTAATTACTAAACTGCCAAACCGTGGCCCTACAACAAAAAAGGTTGCAGCAAAAACTGATAACGATTCTGCGTCTATCCCCGTCCAGCCACGTAAAGTTGTTGCTGGGGGGGGCGATGAGTGGGAAGAATTTTAATTAGCCACTTGTAATCAGGAAAAACAGTAATCGGTAACAGATTTGCTCGCTAATAAATACTCCTCTGGATATTCTGGAGGAGTATTTATTTCGTGAACCACTCAGAAATTTTATTTAAGTAGTATTTTGAAATTATTATTTCTGTGGTGCGAAGTGCTAGAAGAAATACCCAGTGAGCAAAAAAGTACGGAAGGATGTCGATTAATGATGCAGCAATCCGATAAACTACGAATTCTAATTGTGGATGATTCCATCTCCATTCGCTATGTTTTACGTGCATTTCTGGATAATGCTGGATTTCATGTTGTAGGCGAACTTGGCAGCGGAAGGGAATTACTGTCAGCCATAGTTAAGTTAAGCCCACATATTATTTGCCTTGATTACAATCTGCCTGACAAAGACGGTCTTTCCCTATTGAGGGAAATTCATATCGAATACCCGCATATTGCTGTAGTCATGGTTACTGGTGCTAGTGACGCAGGACTTGAATCTGTTGCGGCTGAGGCCGGAACTGCTGGTTTTATTCACAAACCATTTTCTCAAGAGCAAATTACGTCAGTATTTCATAGAGTTGCCTATGCGCAACGATTATTGATGGTCGCCGCACGAAAACACAACTCATTTGAAAATAAACCTTATCGTGCCAGTGCTGTGATTGCTGACGATAGTCAGACATTGCGGAGACTATTGACTGCAATTCTTACGCATATGGGCATTGAAGTTGTTGGCGAGGCGTGTGATGGCAGACAAGCCACCGAATTAGTATCAGAAAAAAAACCCGATATCGTGTGCCTTGATCTTGAAATGCCCGTGATGAGTGGTTTGGAAGCTCTCAAAATTATTCACAGCCAGTATCCTTTGACAAAAGCGATTATGATTACTGCTATTGCCAGTCGTGAAACATTCGACCGTGTAACTAGCTTAGGAATTAGGGGATATATTATTAAGCCGTATCACCCCGACAAGGTAACTCAAACCATTTCGCACATACTTACAAATTGATTGACCAATAACAACAAGTTGATCGATAAAAAAGTTTTAGTAATTTCAGAACTTGAATTTCTTCTTTTTTATTTTTTTCGTAGCATTTATATGTAGTAGTCTCGACCCGATCTGACAGTTACCCGATTTAACGATGTGTCTGTTAGATCAAATTCAGTTATTCAATGAGGTAATTTTATCGTCCCACACCCCCTTTGCGTCAATTAAAGTTTGCATCGGTGTACGCCCACAACACATTTTTCCTTGGTGAGTACGTGTGTTGTTGTAATACACCATCCAGTCATCCAGATCGTGCTGTAACTCTTCGATCGATTGGTAAATCTTACGCCTGAATGCTACCTGGTAGAATTCCTGCAAGATGGTTTTGTGGAAACGCTCGCAGATACCATTTGTTTGTGGATGATTGGCTTTCGTTCTGGAATGCTCAATGTCATTGAGTGCCAGATAGAGCTGATAATCGTGACTCTCCGGCTTACCGCAGTATTCGGTACCGCGATCGGTCAGGATACGGATGACTCCCATACCTTGTTCGACAAAGAACGGAAGCACCCGGTCATTAAGCAAATCAGCTGCTGTGATCGGCGTTTTGGTGGTATACAACTTCGCTGCAGCCCACTTGGAATAAGTATCGACGAATGTTTGCTGATAAATTCGACCCACGCCCTTGATGGTGCCAACGTAAAATGTGTCTTGGCTGCCGAGATAGCCTGGATGAGCCGTCTCGATTTCGCCATGAGCAACATCGTCTTCTTGTTTCTTCTCCAGGGCCTGCACTTGCGCTTCGGTCAGCACTGCTCCGGTCTCGGCGATATGTTTCTCCAAGGCTGACAAACGCTTCTTGAACGACTCCAGATTCTGACGCAGCCACACCGAACGAACGCCAGATGGAGAAACAATGATTCCGCGTTTGCGTAGTTCATTAGAAACACGAACCTGACCAAACGCAGGTTGCTCCAGCGCAAAAGCTTTGATCGCTGCTTCCGTCGCTTCTTCTACGCGATTCTTGATATTGGGTTTACGCCGGTTCTCATCAATCAGTGCCTCAACGCCTCCTGCCTCCACGGCAGCCTGATAGCGATAGAAAGTATCGCGTGAAAAACCCATTACCTTGCAGGCTCGGGATACATTTCCAAGCTCGGCTGCCAGATTAAGCAAACCAATCTTGTGTTTGATGATAGTTCGTTGAATACTACTCATGGGATTACTCCTTTGTGCTTGCGCGCTTCGTTGATAAAGATTCACACCTCTATCAAACCGGGTAATCCCACCTTTGGCAAGACCTACTGTCAGATCAAGTCTGAACTACTACAATTTATAGAAAAATACAGTGCTGCGTCCACACTACATACCCTAAGTATTCCATCTGTAGGTATCACATTTAATTAAGTGTAAGATTTATCTTATAAATATACCACTTGCTTTCTGAAACAAAAATAGGCGCTAACTGACGGAATATATTTTTTTATATTCCGTAATGGTTTTTTGAAATTTGGAAACTATCTGGAAATAGTCCAAACATCAATTTTATTCTTGCAAAGAATGCCATTTCTTTATTCTCTAAGTGAATTAAGCTGATGTTTCGGTTTTTATCAATGTCCAGTCCACTAATAATCGGCACAAATCAAGATTTTTAGTTGATTCAGGAAATATAGAAAATAAACGCAAGGAATGTAACGATGCTACAGGAACAACCGGTAAATAAAATTGTTGAGCCATCTGGTACGGTCATCAGTTCAATTACAAATGAATTTCTGACCTTTCGTTTAGGAGAGGAAGAATATGGGATAGAAATATTGAAAGTGCAAGAGATTCGCGGCTATGACGCTATCACCCAAATTGCTAATGCTCCTGATTTTATTAAAGGCGTAGTTAATTTACGTGGAATTATCGTGCCGATTCTTGATATGCGAATCAGATTTAGATTGGGCAATGCAAACTACGATCAGTTTACGGTGGTAATCATATTAAATGTTACTGGTCGAGTGATGGGAATCGTAGTAGATGGCGTTTCAGATGTGATTAACCTTGGCTCTGAGCATGTTAAACCTGCGCCAGGGCTTGGAGCGGTTATTGATACCGAATATATCATGGGTTTGGGTACAGTCGATGAGCGAATGTTAATACTGATAGATATCGAAAAGATGATGAGTAGTAGTGATATGGGTTTGATTGAAAAGGGTATTAATTAATGGCGGGAATGGGTATTTATTGATAGAGAAAAATAAAGGAGATTCACATGCTTAGTAACATGACAATAAAATCACGATTGGTGTTTGTGATTAGCTTACTTTCGGTACTGCTGATTGGTGTCGGAACTCTGGGTATTTATGGATTGAATCAAACCAACGATTCATTTAAGGGAGTTTATGAGGATCGCGCTGTTCCGTTAGGAGATCTCGCTTTAATTCTGGATCGTGTGCAGCGTGTACGTTTGAATACCACAATGTCTGCTTATGGGAGGAATCCTGACATAGTTAAAGAAAGGCATACATTGAATATGCAGAGAGATGGTGAGATTGAAAGTACTTGGCAAAAGTACATGGCAACAAATTTGACGCCTGAAGAGGTAATATTGGCCGACAATTTCAGCCAGCAATGGAAGGTGTATCAAGATTCCCGTAATAGAACGATGGCTTTCGCCACGGCTGGTGATTATGATGCTGCAATTGCAAATTTGACGGGGGATGCCGCAGCTAAATTTGATGCAGCACATGCTGCCATATTTAAATTGCTAGAATTGCAACGTGATGAGTCAGCTAAAGAGTATTTAGAAGCCCAGAATAATTACCAAAGTATTTTTATGATTTCTGTCACGGTAATTGGCATGGGAATAATTTTTGCCGCTATTATCGGCTTCTTATTGATTCGAGCAATTATTGGTCCATTAAATGAGGCAATGGCAGTAGCAAATGCGGTAGCGTCAGGAGACTTAACCAGCCGCATTGATATCACTTCGACCAACGAGACTGGTCGTTTATTGCAAGCGCTAAAAATCATGAATGATAATCTGATTGATCTCGTGAGTAAGGTACGTACGGGTACGGATCAAATTGTAACCGCTTCTGGTGAAATTGCTTCCGGTAATTCAGATCTGAGTCAGCGAACAGAAGAACAGGCCTCCAGTCTGGAGGAAACCGCTGCTTCCATGGAAGAGCTTACTTCTACCGTAAAACAAAATGCTGATAATGCGCGCCAAGCGAATCAATTAGCGGCAGGCGCATCGGAGGTCGCAGTAAAGGGTGGCGCGGTAGTGGGTCAAGTAGTGCAAACTATGAATTCCATCAACGAAAGTTCTAAGAAAATTGTAGATATTATTAGCGTTATTGACGGTATTGCTTTTCAGACTAATATCTTGGCATTAAATGCTGCAGTGGAAGCAGCACGGGCTGGAGAACAGGGTCGTGGATTTGCTGTGGTTGCGACTGAAGTGCGTACTTTGGCGCAACGTTCCGCAGCTGCAGCCAAAGAAATTAAAGAATTGATCAGCGACTCGGTAGTTAAAGTGGAAGATGGTACCCGCTTAGTAGATGAAGCTGGTACAACGATGGATGAAATTGTAAATGCAGTTAAACGTGTTACCGATATCATGAGCGAGATTTCCGCGGCGTCAAACGAACAAAGCTCCGGTATCGAGCAAGTAAATCAGGCTGTAACGCAAATGGATGAAGTAACGCAACAAAATGCCGCATTAGTCGAGGAAGCAGCAGCGGCGGCTGAATCTATGAATGATCAAGCACAAGCTTTGACTCAAGCAATTAGTGCCTTTAAGTTATCTGGTGGTGGTCATTCTCTAGCAACGCCAATTAAGAGAAATAATCGTTCAACAGTGGCTAAATTGCCCAATCGTGGTTCTACAACGAAAAAAGCTATCGCAGCAAAAACTGATACAGATGCTGCGCCTGTCGCATTACCACCACGAAAAGTTGCAACTGGTGGTGGCGACTGGGAAGAGTTTTAATTTAATTGGCCATACCAATACCAGAACACCATCTGTCAGACAGATGGTGTTTCCAACTTGTCCCAGAAGAATAACAAACGAGTCTAGTGGCTTAAGCTTTTTTTTATGAAATAGGAGTTGATGTGCAGAAAAAGTCGCGCTCAGTATTCGGCATTGTTTTCCTGTTTTTGCTATTGGCTTGTCTGGGTAGTATAGGCAGCTTGGGCATGTATGGTTTGGATCAAACGAATAATTCTTTTAAAGAGGTTTATGAAGATCGTGCTGTTCCATTAGTAGATTTGGGCTTAATTCTAGATCGTATGCAACAGGAACGTCTTGCTGCGGTGACATCGGTGTATGGAAGAAATGCTGAAATAGTTAACGAACAGAAAAAATTAATTCAGCAGTTAGATAATGAGATTGTCAATATATGGCAGAAATATATGACCACGAAATTGACTATCGAAGAAGTGAAATTGGTAGAGGATTTTAAACAACAATGGAAACTTTTTGTAGATTCTCATAACCGCACAATGATTTTGGCTCAAGCAGGAAATTATGATGCTGCAATTGCAAGCATGAATAATGATACCAAATTCAGGTTTGAACCACTTTATAAGACAATACTCAAGTTACTTGAATTACAGCGTACTGTGATCGCTGTTGAATATTCGACAGCGGAAGAACGGTACCAAGATATTTTTGGAATTACATTATCTTTGATAATAGTAGGTGTTTTATTAACATTAGTAGTTGGATTTTTTTTATTACGTGGTAGTGAGACAGGTATGAATGAAACAATTGCTGTTGTCACTTCAGAAGCAACTGCAACTCCGAATAATTACGAACCAAATTCGATGGATAAGGATAATCACCTTTTGCAATTGCTAAAAGCATTGAATAACAGGTTGATCGATTTGGTTCATACAGTAACTATAAATACTTATGGAGTTACAAAAACTTCTTCAGTAGAAGCTATACGTTTAACGGCACCAGAGAGAATTCAGGGTGCTAGTGACGAGATCTCAATAAAAATTGTAAATAGTATCGATCAAATCAAAAGTGTTGTATTGCGGATTACTACCTTAGCATTGAAAGCAATCCCAGAAAATACTGGAACAGGTAAGCAAGAGCATGATCTGGGTATATCGAAAATAGAGCTGTTGTCTTTGAGACAAGATTATGACGCAATGATCGAAATGTTCAAAAAATTAATCGATAACTTTAATAACAATGTTAAAAATAACAAATATGAAGTCAACGAAGAAAAAAAATTGAGGAATATGCTTTTGGAAACGATGGGTTTATCGGATATTTTGGGTGAGATTTTTTCCTTTTTTAAAGAACTAGAATCCGATAGGGAGCAAACGAATCAGTTAATGCTGCAAGTGGATGAAATTGTGCAACAAGAAAAAATCTTTGCAAGAAAAGTGATGGTAAGTACATCTGTGACAAATCAAATAAAAGATACTGAAAAAGATAGCGTAATATTAACGGTGGCTAATAATCGTTGGCAACAATTTATCAATAAAAGTAATTAAGCATTAAATTCAAGAATCGATTATGTAGTTTAATCTCTTCGGGTTCAATTCTTCCTCCCTTGGGGCGAAGCTGTTTGAAAACCAGCAGCTTGAGGGGCGTATTTAATGCCTCGCCGCTTGCAGCGTCTTCTCTATAGAGCAATGGCGGCAATCTCCGCTGCTCTTGCGAATCATTCCTTAGTTTCCTGTAACGTCCTAAGCAATCAACAAATTCAAGTGAAGTAAGTATGAGCCGATACAATGTGCATGATTAATTGCAGATATTCTTTTAATTGTTATGAAAATGTATTAGTTTCAATGTGAAAGTACTTCGTCGGATATCAACAAATTTTGAAGGCTAATAAAACAACCTACTTTGGGTATGGCAACATTAATTTCAACATTAAAAAATGGTAAATCAGATTTCTTTGCTGAGTTGACAAAGCGAATGGAGGAAAAGGGTGATTTCCCTGCGTGGTCAAAATCTATTCAGCAGATTGATGAACTGATGTGCGATGAAAATAAAAATATTACCCATATTGCTAATGTAATTTTAAGCGACTTTACGTTAACGCAAAAAATTATTCGTCTAGCCAATTCAGAAATGTATTCTAAACTGAGTAATGGTATTACAACCATTTCTCATGCCATAGCTGTGCTTGGTTTACACGCGATCTCCAATATCATTCTTAATATTCGGTTTATTGATACATTATCAACTTCTACATTGCATTCGGAGGTGGTTCGTACAGAGTTAGAGAAAGTAATATTGACGGGTGATATCACTCGAAATATTGTAGCTAAATTGACAATTAATAACGCTGAAGAAGCGGTTGTTTGTGCGTTAATGCATCATATTGGACGCCTGATGCTGGCATTTTATTTTCCTGATGAGTGGTTAAAAATTCAAGAGATTGCTAATGGTGAATATGGTCAAGAAAATGAAGCATCTTTGGAGATTAT
Organism: Nitrosomonas sp.; assembly: GCA_024281995.1. Taxonomy (GTDB): domain Bacteria; phylum Pseudomonadota; class Gammaproteobacteria; order Burkholderiales; family Nitrosomonadaceae; genus Nitrosomonas. Next base: position 78,209 of record JAMWZW010000006.1, on the reverse strand, counting down.
TGGTCTTACAATTGATGAGATTTCCCAGGAAATGGCCAGAAATTGGCGTTTGCCCGGTAAAATAATTAATAGCATGTCAAGCCTAGTAACGCTCGATAAAACAAGTATTCCTGGTTCTGCTGATTGGCTTAAGATAATGGCCAATTTTTCTGGAAAGATTGCATCGATGCTTGTTAATAATACTAGCGGAAATGATCTACATGCATTTGTATCACGCTATAGTCGAGTATTATTAATTCCTCAGAAAGACATATTAAACTCAATTGAGCAGGCTCAGAATAAGGCAACAAATGTTGCTGCTTCACCAAGAAATGGGAAAATTTCTGACAAATCAGATAAACCTCGTAATCGGTTAACTGCAGGTCTTATTGAACTTAGCTTTGCTGTTGCGCAAAAGATAGACTTTAATAGCGCGTTGAGTATTGTGCTTGAAACGATATACGTCAGTATGAAATTTAATCGTGTAGTCATTTTTTTTCGCGATGATAGAGGTTATATGGCACACTCATATTTTGGCAATTTGACGCAAGGAATATTGCCGCAGCTCATTTTTCCAGAGGCTTACACAGCCGATGTGTTTCATTTGTCATTGACAAATAAGTCGGATGTATTTATTCAGAGTGTTGCTTCAGCGCGAAAATCATCCATTCCTGATTGGTATAAAGCGGCTTTGCCTGATGCAGGTGCTTTTATTTTGCTGCCATTACCTTATGAAGATAATTGTATCGGCCTCATATATGCTGATTGGCAAATAGATGGCATCCAAGCAATTAATCCCGATGAATTCTTATCATTAGGGATGTTACGTGATCAATTGATGAAATCCCTAGTCGAATAAAATCCCCTGTGTGCTTCTTTTTAGCACACACAATAATCGCTTCTACCAAACATATGAAATCTACATGAGCTGGGGGATTTGGATAAATTCCAGGTGATGGGCAATGTTTTGTACGGCGAGCTATACGGTCTGTATTAGCTGATGGGGCAACAGTCTAAACTTACTCTCCAAACGCGTTTTTAATCCATTCAATTACCTGACCATTGCGCCCGGATAACAGCAAAGCGTCGAACCGGCACGGTGGTTCAATATTCAACCTGGACAGATAGTGTCGGGCGGTGCGCAGTAATTTTGTTTGTTTGGATGGCGTGATGCTGGCGGCGGCACCACCGAATGTTTCATTTGTACGCATGCGTACTTCGACAAACACTAAGGTAGCACCATCTTTCATGATTAAATCGATTTCTCCAAAACGACAGCGATAATTTTGCGCGATCAGAAGCAATTGCTGACGTTGTAGGTAAGCTATGGCGATGAATTCTGCTTCACTGCCCTTCATGGGGTGCAACATCTGTTGGCAGCTTAATAAGCTGCGCTTTACCCTGTTGAAATTGTGCAGCAATCGGTTCACGAATAAACTGATTGGGAGCTACATAACGGACGGAGCCGGTTACGCCATCAAACGCAATTTCATCGACGGGTTGTAACTGCAATAGATGAGTCATCAAGCGAAAAGCATCGATTCCCAAAGCGTAGAGACGTTGCATATCGGTGCTTCTATCCTTGTCGGCGTGACGATAGGCCATAACGGCCGGATGATCGGGTTGCAATAACCAGGGCATATCTACAAAGTAAATTCCATTAAGGTCATTATTTTGCAGAAAATTGTCATTGCCGCTGAAAACTTGTGAAGTGGCATATACAGGAACTTCGGGGTCAAGGTATGCGCGTAATTGGCGTGATTTGGCAGCATCCAGTGCAAGAAAGATGAGATGATGTGCGCCTGTTGTTAAGCTACGGAATTGCTGGAGTTTAGCCGGATTTTCGTCATAGCGGAATGATTCGACAGTTCGCCCCTGTTCATTTTGCCAGCGTTCTGCAAAAGCTGTTTGTAAGCGTCGGGATAAAGAACTATCATCACTAATAATAATGGCATGGCTTTTATTGCTGGTGAGAGCCAATTTTGCGAGCTGCCCGGCTTCTGCTTCCATTTGCAGGCCGAATAAATAAAGCTTGGATGGCAGTACCGTGGAATTATCCACAATATTCAGTGCTAAAGTGGGTACTTCCAAAACTTTGCTGGATGCCATCGCTGAAACACCATCTCGAGTGAGGGGGCCGACTACAAATACTGCGCCGGTAGCAATGGCTTCTTGGTAAGTAGAAAAAATATCCAGTGGATCATCTGTCGTGGCATACACTCGGATTACGAGTGATAATGGTTGTTCCCGCATGGTAGCAGCAGTAAAGCCTTCTTTAACAATTTGAGCGGCTGCACCAAAAGAATGCGATTCTAACGGTAGAAGCAGTGCAATATGACGTTCAAGCGGGGGATCGGATATATTGATTAATTGCAAGTGATCTTCTGGGGGTGTGGCAAATGCTACTGCACTGCTCGATAGGAAAATTACTCCTAGAACAATTGTAATAAAACGTTGCATGACAAGGAATATGCTGGAAAAAAGTACATTATATGTGGTTGCTACACCAATAGGAAATTTAAACGATATAAGCTTACGTGCACTAAGTACACTGGCAAAAGTTAACTTGGTGGCGGCTGAGCATATACAAAATTCCAAGCACTTATTGGCGATGCATGCCATTCATGCAAAAATGATCAGCTTGCATCAGCATAATGAATTAGCGGTTACGGATAAAATAATAGCATTATTGGCTGCGGGTGAAAGTGTTGCATTGGTGACGGATGCGGGTACACCTGGTATTTCCGATCCTGGTGCAGTTGTGGTTAAACGTGTACGGCAACAAGGTTACGCCGTTGTTCCGATTCCAGGCGCAAATGCGGCAATTTGTGCGCTTTCCGCAGCTGGAATCATTGCGCCCCACTTTTTGTTTTATGGTTTTCTGCCTACTAAGTCTGGAATGAGAAAACGCGAACTGGCAGGCCTAAAATCGCACACCTATACACTGATTTTTTATGAAGCGCCTCATCGCATTCTGGATTGTGTAACCGATATGATCGATATTTTTGGTCCGCAGCGCCAGCTTATCATTGCCCGAGAATTGACCAAGTTGTTTGAAACCATTCATACCGCAACATTACAGGAAATACTGGTTTGGTTACGGGCGGATAGCAAACGACAAAAGGGAGAATTTGTTTTATTGCTGACGGGTGCGGAAACTCCCGATAAATCGCAACTCACTGAGCATGCCAAGCATACGTTAAGCTGTTTGCTGGCAGAATTGCCGCTAAAACAAGCAGTTAAACTAACTGCTGAGATTACGAATGAAAATAAAAATAGCCTCTATCACTTGGCGCTGGAACGGAAAACAACACCGAATCCGCAATAGCCAGAATGCTTGCGTTATAATGTCGAATCCGAAATCAATTCACGCCTACCTTGGTCAATAGTATTACGATTATTCGTCCTGATGATTGGCACTTGCATGTGCGAGATGGCGAACAATTACGCGCCGTATTGCCTTATACAGCTAAACAGTTTGCGCGCGCCATTATTATGCCTAATCTTAAACCACCGGTTGTCACCACCGCTATGGCGCTGGCTTATCACGCACGCATACTTGCAGTTTTACCGGCAGCGTTAAAATCTGCTTTTGAGCCTTTAATGACCCTTTATCTAACGGATAATACGCAACCTGAAGAAATTTTTCGTGCTAAAACAAGCGGCATTGTACAAGGTGTGAAACTGTATCCTGCCGGTGCAACGACAAATTCGGATGCCGGTGTAACCGATATTGCTAAGTGTTATGCCACTTTGGAGGCTATGGAAACTCATGATTTGCCATTATTGGTACATGGTGAGGTGACCGATCCTGCTATTGATGTCTTTGACAAAGAGAAGGTTTTTATTGACCGAGTGCTGGTTCCGCTCGTGCAGCGTTTTCCCCATTTACGTATCGTATTTGAGCATGTCACAACGCGGGATGCCGTAGCGTTTGTCAAAGAAGCATCCTCTTTTATTGCTGCTACCATTACGGCACATCACTTGTTGTTGAACCGAAATGTCCTTTTTCAAGGAGGTATTCGCCCCCATTATTTTTGCTTGCCGATATTGAAACGTGAGACTCATCGACAAGCTCTCGTGGAAGCCGCTATCAGCGGTAATCCTAAATTTTTTCTAGGTACCGACAGTGCACCACATTCCCAGGCAAATAAAGAAAATGCATGTGGCTGTGCGGGTATTTTTACAGCCCACGCAGCTATTGAGTTATATGCGACTGCATTTGAACAGGTTGGTGCATTAGAAAAATTAGAAGCTTTTGCCAGCTTTCATGGTGCGGATTTTTATCAATTACCGCGTAATAACAGCTATATCACGCTCAATCGAGAGAAATGGACGGTTCCGGAACAATATGAATTTTCTGGAGAAAAATTAATACCGCTATATGCAAACACCGAGCTAAACTGGAAGGCGGTTGATGCTCCAGTCAAAATGCATTAAAGCAAAGAAATCTATCAATGCGTTAATTTCCTACACTTACTTCTATACGCATTGCTCGCTATTTTGTCCTTAGTAGAAGGATGGTAGTGATAATCCCATCCAAATCATGACCAGCACAATCATAACAAAGCCAATTCCGATGGTTCCAATCAGCATACCAATCAAAATTGTGAGGCCATCTTTATTGAGAAGTCCCAGAGACATGATCAATATTCCACAGCCTGGCAGAAAATTTGTCAAGGGTAGGGGAAGCGCGATAGACATCGCAAAAACAAAGGAAAAAAAACCGATCACTCTTTCCCATGTATGCCCACTGATATAAGTCATGCGGGGTTGCATGCGATGTTCAATTCGTTTAAGCCACGGATCGGCTTTTGCAATTATTTTTTCAAGCGTTGACCGTTTGATATGTTTCTTTTTAATCCACGTGGGTAGCCAAGGCTCTCGCATACCAAGAATCATTTGGATCGAGAAAATAAACAGCGGAATGGAAAAAATTGTTGTATAGCCGGGCGGGACAGGGACCGGCAGGCAAATGGGTGTCGCAGCAATAGCCATCAAGATGCCAAATCCCCGCTCATGGAGAGCGTGCTTGATTTCGCCAACTGTCATCTGTTCTTTTTTGTTTTCTACAACGACAATTGCCAGAAAATCAGAGGTAGGACGCTCTTGGTTTGTCACGAGTGTTTTTTCCTTTTCTCTTATCGTCATATTAACTACCCAATAAATTTAAGTATGTGAACAATAGACACTGATAAATCATGCTATTCATAGCGCAGCGCATCGACGGGTTTCAGTGAAGCGGCTTTCCTGGCAGGATAGAAGCCGAAAAAGATTCCTACCGCGGAAGCAAATAGAAAAGCCAGCGCAACCATTCCCAGAGTGATAACAATGAGCATGTCTGCGAATTGGCTAACCAACCACGCGCCTCCGATGCCCAGTAACAAACCAATCAATCCACCCATGATACAGATCATCATTGCCTCTAATAGAAATTGTGTAAGAATTGCCCGCTGATTGGCGCCAATGGCCATACGGATACCAATTTCCCGAGTGCGTTCTGTGACGGACACCAGCATAATATTCATAATGCCAATGCCACCCACCAATAAAGATACTGACGCAATGGCACCCAATACAATTGACATCACCTTGGCAGCATCCGTTGCAACATCTGCAACGGCTGTTAAATTACGAACCGTGAAATCGTTTTCTTTTCCTTGGGCAATGCGGTGGCGTTGGCGCAATAACTGGATGATTTCTATTTCTGCTATATCCATTTCTGTTGCAGATTTTCCTTGCACGAGCATATAGCGAATAGAGCCAGGAAACTGGCTGCCAGTAATTTGCCTTTCACTGGTTGTAATTGGAATTACAACCGTATCATCCTGATCGCGTCCAGTCAGGCTTTGCCCTTTGGCCATCAAAACACCGACAACCTGGAAAGGGCGATTGGTAATACGTATGGTTTTTCCAATCGGATCTTCATCGCCCAACAAATTCTTTGCTGTTACTGACCCCAGCACAACCACACGTGCTGCCGAACGTACCTCAGATTCAGTAAACGTGGTACCTGCTTCCATTTTCCAGTTACTCACATCGAAATAATTAGCAGTAGTTCCAGTAACGATGGTGCTCCAATTCTTTGCAGCATAGCTGAGCTGTGCCGTACCCGTTACTACAGGAGCAGTTGTCTTAATTGACGGTAACTCGGCGATGGCATATGCGTCATTGATCGTTAATGTTCTAACGCTACCGCTACCAAAGCTAAATCCACCGGATGATGTGGCGCCTGGGACTACAATGAATAAATTGCTACCCATTGCTGCAATCGTTTCATTGATTTTAGTGCGTGCACCTTGACCAATCGATAACATTAAAACAACAGCAGCAACGCCAATGATCATACCGAGCATTGTGAGTCCTGTACGCAGGCGGTTTTGACGCAAAGCACGTAATGCTTCGCCGAAAATTGCTAGCAGATTCATCGCATCAACGGAAATTGTTCACATAACAGAATATAATTCTGAATGCCGGTTTAACCAACTAATATCATATAACTTCGAGTAAAGTTGTTTAATTCGTGTTGTTTTTGTCAACAATAATGTGACCGTCCTTTAAACGGATGAGTCGTCCGGCATAAGCTGCAATATCATCTTCATGCGTCACCAGAACGATAGTGATGCCTTGGTCGCGATTCAGTTGCTGGAATAACAACATAATTTCATTACTGGTTTGTGAGTCCAGGTTGCCGGTAGGTTCATCAGCCAATATCAATGGCGGTTGATTAATCAGTGCACGGCTGATTGCGACGCGTTGCTGTTGACCACCCGATAGTTGATTAGGTTGATGCATCGCAAAATTCTCAAGCCCAGTTCGGCGGAGAAGCTCTAACGCTCGTCTGCGGCTTTGAGTCCGGCTTATTCCAGCATATAACAGCGGTGTTGCCACATTATCCAGCGCGCTCATACGCTTCAGCAAATTAAACCCCTGAAATACAAAACCAATATGTTGATTACGGATTCTTGCCAATTCATTACTGGAAAGTGTAGCTACATTTTTACCGGCTAACCAATAAGATCCACTGGTTGGGATATCAAGGCAGCCCAAAATATTCATCAGGGTTGATTTGCCTGAACCCGAATGCCCCATGATGGCAACAAATTCACCTTGATTAATGGTCAAATTGATGTTGAATAAAACTTGATTGGTAATCGTTTTGCCATTAGCGTCTTGCAAGCTATAGCTTTTGCTGAGATTGCTTATTTGTATCAGTGAATTGCCGGAATGATTGATCTCTGGCGAAAACATTAGAATACTCGTAGCTTAAACTTACTTTCAGATTCTTTTTTATCGGCGACTTCACTGATAATGACTTTATCGTCAGCTTTGATTTCACCGCTCAGAATTTCGGTAAAATTGCCATCGCTGATGCCGGTTTTAACATTCACCGCCATAGGTTGATCTGCGGATAAAAAATACACTGTTGATTGATTAGTGACTTTAGCAGCTTTGCTGTTTTCACTATTTTCAATGTTCTTAGGCTGGAAGCGTAGTGCTGCATTCGGTACACGCAAAACGTCGGTTTTTTGCGCGACAACAAAATGGATATTTGCCGTCATGCCAGGCAACAATGTGCCGTCAGCGTTATCGACCATGGCGACGACGTTGTACGTGACGACATTTTCCTGGATAGTCGGATTAAGGCGTACTTGTTTGACTAAACCGGTGAATTTACGGTGCTGAAAAGCATCGACTGTAAAATTAATTTGCTGATGAATATGAAGGTAGCCGATATCCGCCTCCGCAACGCTGATATTGATTTGCATTTGCCGTAAATCTTTGGCGATTTGAAACAGTGTTGGTGTTTGAAAGTTGGCAGCTACCGTTTGGCCAATATCGACATCCCGGGCAATGACTACGCCGGAAATAGGAGAACGGATCACGCTGTAATTGAGGTTGGCCTGGTCGCGCTCGACTTGAGCTTTACTGATGGCCAGTTGCGCGCGCGCTGCTTCTGTTTCTTGTTCAACGATTTCCAGGGCTTCCGGTGAAATGAATGCTTTTTCTTTGAGTAGCCGGTGGCGTTTCAATTTATTTTCAGCGATTTTTAAGGTTACTTGTGCATTGAGAAGGTTGGCTTTGGATTGTTGTAGCTGTGCTCGCAATAAGGCCGGGTCGAGTTCAGCCAATATTTGACCGACTTCCACCTGATCATTGTAATCCGCATACAATTTTGCAACGGTGCCTGAGATTTGCGTGCCAACATTGACAAGTACCACAGGAGTAAGTGTGCCATTGGCAGAAATGGTTTGGATAATATCGCCGCGTTCAATGCTGCGTGTTTTATACTGACTTGCTTTTGATTCATTCTGTTGGCTGCTATGCCAGTAGACTGTAATAACAAATATCACCAACAAAAGGGTGAGGGCTGATTTGGTGTTAATAATAAACTTTTGAGACACTTGATTGAATCCAATTTCAGATAATTGGCGAACTTGTTCGCGTTGAAAATAGCGAAGTCAATGCATGGGTGAATTTTTTAGAAAGAACAGTCATGCAGTTATTTCTCTTCTTTATCCTCTTCTTCCTTGAGTGCCTTAACTTGTTTCAGACGCGCTTCAACACTGGATAACTGATAAAAATTGCCATTGCTATGCAGAAGCGCTGTTTGTAATTGATCAATGGCGCCGGAGTAATGATTTTTCAGCAGATAAGTTTCAGCGAGTGCGCGATGCTGGAGCATTTTATCACCTAATAGTGCGTAGCATTGGGCTTGTAAGTTAAACAATTGGACATCGTTGTGGATGAGCTGTAATTGCTTGTTAATAAATTCTAGCGCTGCATCGGTTTGCTTGTTTTGAATGAGTGCTTGCGCATAGCCGTGAATCAATGCTCGGTGTTGTGGATAAATTTTTAATGCATTTTTATAGGTAGTAAATGCTTCGGTTATTTGCTCATTAGCCAGCTTTACACTAGCCGATAGGGATTCAATCATGGCACCGGCAATAACATTCTTATATTCAACGCGTATGGTATTGCCTAATGTATGGTCAGTCAGAATGGCTGAAGTTGGATCCTTATGGATCAATTGATACAAATGTGCCAATTCATTTTTTGCCAGCTTGGCTTTTTTGGCTCGTAATAACGCATGAATGTAGCCATAGCGTTCCACGGCCTCATTGATGTAACGTTTTTCATCTAAGCGGGTTTTGAATTGCATAACTGCATCGTGCGGTTTTCCCTGCATGGCGCGTAACTTGGCGCGAACAAGTAAAAAATCAATACTGTCAGGGACTTGGCGATAAGGCATTTCGCGCGTGCGGTTCTGAATATCGGCAATACGTTCGTATGTAATGGGGTGTGTGCGCAAATAAGAGGGCGCGCCGGTTTCGTGGAATCTTCCGGCTCGTTGCAGTCGTTCAAAAAAAGCGGGCATACCTTGTGGATCGAATCCTGCATCAAGCAAAATATTCAGGCCAATGCGATCTGCTTCTTTTTCGTGCTTACGGGTAAAATCCAGCTTGGATTGAATGATGCTGGCTTGGGAAGCTACTAGTATTGCTGAGCTCGCCTGGGCGTTAGAACGCGCCGCAACGATAGCGACAGCTAAAGCAGCGATTGATTTTACCCAATCATATTTTTGTGTGGCAATCATGCGTGCCAAGTGTTTTTGTGTCACATGGGCGATTTCGTGTGACATGACAGCGGCCAGTTCGGATTCGCTTTGTGCAGCGATGATGAGGCCGCTATTGAATCCCATAAATCCACCCGGTAAAGCGAATGCATTAATGGATGGATCCTGAATTGCGAAAAATTCAAATGATTGACCCACACTGGTTTCCTCGGAATTGGCGATTAACCTATGACCAAGGTTACTGAGGTAGCCGGCTATTTCTGAATCATCCAGATAACTCGGATCGGCACGTATCTGGCGCATGATTCTTAGGCCTAATTGCCGTTCCTGATGTGGCGTGATGGTAACCTGTGAAACATCGCCCAAATCCGGGAGTTCATGGGCGTGAGTATTTATTGGGAGTAAAATCGATAACGCAATTATCAAGAACATTAGCTTCATGGCAATAGGATATCGATTCATTCGTCTAGTTCCTTGGGAACTATGTATTTAACCGGTCAACCAGGCTTTATAACTACATGTGATTGGATAAAACCATGCGGTACCAAAATCGCAATGTGTGATGCGAGTTCCTGGGGGCGCCTGACGGCGTTTATATTCGTTAGTATGAATCAATTGAATGATCCTGTTTACGTCTTCCGCATGGTAATTCAATGCAATAATCTCTGCCGGTGAATAGTCTTTTTCCACGTATGCTTCGATAATGGCATCTAAAGTTTCGTAAGGAGGCAAAGTATCCTGATCCGTTTGATTGGACCGCAGTTCAGCAGAGGGTGCTCGCTGTATGATACGTTCAGGAATGACGGCATTGATTTGGTTGCGGTATTCGCACAACTGATAAACCATCGTTTTACTGATATCTTTCAATACTGCAAAACCACCGGCCATATCCCCATACAATGTGCAATAACCAACCGCCATTTCGGATTTATTGCCAGTGGTTAATACAATGGAACCTGAATGATTGGAAAGCGCCATCAATAAGGTACCGCGTATACGGGCTTGTATATTTTCCGGGACGGTATTCAATTCAACGACATCGGGAGAAATATGAAGATGATTCGCAATAGTCGATTGATAATGCTCAAATAATGATTGAATGCTGCATTCGTAATGTTTGACACCTAATAATGCGGCCATTTCATTCGCATCTTCTAAACTCATATCAGCAGTGTAATGCGAAGGCATCATTACCGTTTTGACTTTGTCGGCCCCGAGGGCATCGACTGCAATCACTAAGGTCAATGCTGAATCAATACCGCCGGAAAGCCCTATCAGCACACCAGGAAAATTATTTTTACCGACGTAATCCTTGACACCCAAGCATAATGCCTGATAAATGCTGGCCACGGGTAATTGTGGTGCAGCTAGCTTTCCTTTGATGGGCTGATTGTTGTAAATATCAATTAGCTCGACAGTTTCAACAAATTCACCGAGCTGCCGAGTAAGCTCTCCCTCCCGATTCATGACAAAAGAAGCACCATCAAAAACCAACTCATCCTGTCCGCCAACCAAGTTAGTGTGGATAACGGAAATCCCTGTATGCTTGATGAATTGATGTGTAATTTGATAACGCGAAACTTGCTTGTTGATATGAAAAGCTGAAGCGTTTAGCACTAACAAAATATCCGGATTGGTATGACTGGTTGTATCGGTCAAATGGCCTAGCCAGAAATCTGCACAGATATATATGCCAAATTTAATACCCTCCAGTTTAAATAGACATGGCGTTGAACCGGCGTCAAAATAATAGGATTCGTTAAAGAAAGGTGACTTGTTAAGAATTCTTTTGTGATAAGTTTGAATGACTGCACCGTTTTGAATCACTGACGCGGTATTATACAGTTTGCCGTCCTGGAAACTGGGATGGCCTATGATCAATGTGATGTCATCAATCGCTGTTGCCAATTCTGCCAGCGCATTATTGCACGCTTGGCAAAATGTTTCGCGTAACAATAAATCTGCGGGTGGATAGCCGGATAGTGCCAATTCCGGAGTTATTACCAACTTCGCTCCAGCCTGTTTTGCTTGTTTTACCGCATCCAGTATCTTGACGGTATTCCCTGTAATGTCACCAACGGTACAATTAATCTGGGCAATCGCAATGCGCATAGTATGCCTAAGATTGATAATTTATTTAAAATGGCAGTTGAGCATCCGCTTTCACTTGTAAGATATGGCGGCGAAAATCCTCCTGGATACGTTTCAGGGCTGATGTGTTATCAGCTTCAAAGCGTAACACCACAACTGGCGTGGTGTTTGAAGCCCGTGCCAAACCAAAGCCGTCACTGTATTCAACCCGCAAACCATCAATGGTGATGACGTGCTGCGCATTGTCAAAAACTGCATGTTGTTGTAATTGCGCAATCAGTGCGTGATTTTCACCTTCCGCTGTACGAACTTGTAGCTCCGGTGTGTTAATACTGTCAGGAAGGTTATTGAGGGTGGCATTGATATCTGCTTGGTGGCTCAATAATTCCAATAAACGCGCTCCGGCGTATAACCCATCGTCAAAACCGTACCAGCGTTCCTTGAAAAATAAATGTCCGCTCATTTCACCCGCCAATAACGCCTGCGTTTCAATAAGTTTGGCTTTGATAAAGGAGTGGCCGGTTTTCCACATAATGGGTGTTCCGCCGTGTTGACTAATCCAAGGTGCCAGATTACGGGTGCATTTCACGTCAAAAATGATTTTTCCGCCGGGGTTGCGCGAAAGTACATCGGCTGCAAACAGCATAAGTTGGCGATCAGCGTTGATAATATTGCCGTTTTTGGTGACAATGCCGAGGCGATCGCCATCGCCATCAAAAGCAAGTCCGATTTCTGCATCAGAGGTTTTTAGCGCTTCAATGACATCCTGCAAATTTTCGGGTACCGATGGGTCGGGGTGGTGATTGGGGAAAGTGCCATCAACGTCGCAGAATAACTCAGTAACCTCACAACCCAGGCTGCGATAGAGTGCCGGCGCAAATGCACCAGCTACGCCATTGCCACAATCCACTATGATTTTGATAGGACGGGCAAGTTTGATATCGCTGGCGATTCGTTCAAGATAAGTATTGACAATATTATGTTGAGAATAATTACCAGTGCCATATTGTAGGTCATCGTTTTCGATGCGTAAACGCAATGCCTGGATAGTATCTGCTGATAAAGTTTCGCCTCCCAATACAATTTTAAAGCCATTGTATTCCGGTGGATTATGACTGCCGGTTACCATTACACCCGAATACTCACATAATTGATAAGCGGCATAATAAAGCATCGGCGTTGCCACCATACCCACATCAACCACATGAATACCGCTTTTCTGAATGCCGCGTGCAAGTGCTTGAGATAGCTCAGTTCCTGACAATCTGCCGTCGCGGCCGATGGCGATTGCTGTCAGATTTCTCGCGCGTGCCTCGGAACCAATGGCATGACCGATTTTTTCAACATTTTCAACGGTGATCGTTTTGCCAACAATGCCACGGATGTCATAAGCCTTAAAAATTTCATGAGGAATGGTTTGCATAATTTGACCGATAAATTAAGGGTAATAGTTGATAAGATAAAACGAGCTACTGATTGAACGTATGCCGGAATGATTTTCCAAAAAACAACCCGATTAATGATGTCCTGCCATAGCTCCGCCCTTGAGCGTGTAGTGCGTGCCGCAGTAAGGACACAATGCTTCGCCCGTTGCTTCGATGGGTAGAAAAACGCGCGGATGCGCGTTCCACAACAGCATAGATGGCATGGGGCAATGTAACGGTAAGTCATCAGCCGTTACTTCGATTTCACGTGCTTTGTTATTAGTTTGTTGATTCATAAATAACTCCAGAGTAAAGGGTATTAAACCAGTGTCAGCCAATTTGCGTGATTTTTAGCTTTACCTTTGACGCAATCAAAAAATAGCGATTGTATTTGCGTGGTAATGGGGCCGCGCTTGCCGGGCCCAATAATGCGATTATCCAGTTCGCGAATCGGTGTCACTTCAGCAGCGGTACCGGAAAAAAATGCCTCATCGGCGCAATAAACTTCATCCCGCGTGATACGTTTTTCGATGACGGGGACGCCTATTTCTGCCGCTAATTCTAAGATTGAAGCACGAGTAATTCCTTCCAAACATGAAGTTAGGTCAGGCGTGTAGATTTTGCCTTGCTTGATGATGAAAATATTTTCACCGGAACCTTCCGCGACGTAACCGTCAACATCGAGTAACAAAGCCTCATCATAGCCGTTCAATGCCACTTCTTGATTCGCTAAAATCGAATTGGCATAGGTAGCAACCGATTTGGCGCGGCACATATTGACATTAACATGATGTCGGGTGAAAGATGACGTTTTGACACGGATACCGTTTTCAAGACTTTCGGGGCCTAAATAAGTACCCCACGGCCAAGCGGCGATGGCGACATGTACCGAAAGCGTCCGGGCTGAAAGTCCCATGGCTTCAGCACCATAAAAAGCAATCGGCCGAATGTAACCTGAGGTCAAATTGTTTTGTTTTACGACATCGCACTGTGCCTGCATGATTGTGGCCTTATCATAAGGTATCTTCATCATGAAAATATGCGCTGAATTAAATAAACGGTCGGTATGCTCTTTTAAGCGGAAGATTGCTGGTCCTTGTGTGGTTTCATAAGCCCGCAATCCTTCAAAAACACCCAAGCCATAATGTAAAGTATGGGTTAGCACATGTGTATTGGCATCCCGCCAAGGAACCATTTTCCCGTCATACCAGATTACACCGTCACGGTCAGCCATTGACATTCAGGAACTCCCAATAAATAAAAATTCTAAAAACATATATTCTAACTTATTTTTTGGGCAACGTTGAATGACAGAAGCGTAAAGAAATTTAGTCTAATAAGGTCGCGGTGCATTTTTGTGCAAAACCGGGATTAGCATTTAAATAGTAATAACATGAGTTCCATCGTCTGTTTTTAGAAAATTGGCAATACAAGAGTATGATGAGAAATAATTATTTACTTCGTTGCATGAAGCAAATAATTTCTTATTTTTGAACCCTTAATGATGGGCTAAACCGCGGAGACTAATGGCATGGCGTTTACGGAACAAAAACAAACTTCAATCCTGCAACTTGTTCAGGCAATGTTCAATGTTGCACCTGGTGCGGTTTATCTAAAAAGCATCGGCAATCTGATGACATTTAAGGATGAATCTTTGGCTGAGGTGGCGCAAACTTTGTTCAGCAGTAATCTTTTCTTCGGAAAAAATTACTCTTCCAGTCTTACGCCTGAGCAGTTCGCTGTGGCTCTTGTGAATGATTTGGTAAATGATCGTATTTCCGCCGATAACAAAGCCTGGTTGATCAGTTATATCACTGAAAAAATGGAAGCCAAAGCCACACAAGACGAATTGATTGCTGAGCTGACACAAGCGCTAACAACTATTCCGCCTTCTGACCCCAATTGGGGTCAGGCTGCGGCACATTATAACGCCAGTATAGCAACAAGAATAATCGATAATCTAGTAAGCGATTCTGTAACAGAGACTGACAAAGCTTTTGGCGTAGATTATATTGTCAATCAAATGGCTGCCGGACAAACTTTCGGGGCAATGGTCGAGTGGGCTATCACTGCGCTGGATGGCATTGATCACGCTGACCCTATGTGGGGCAATGCAGCGAGGTTATTTGATAACCGCATTGCGGTCTCGCAATATTATTCAGTCGATAAGGCGGGTACAGCGACAGACCCGGCAATTCTATGGGCTGTTCTGGCAGAAGTTACCACAGATCCTGATTCCGTTATTGCCGCTAAAATTGCGATTGACAATTTAATTGTTGATTTGTCAAGTTTGAATGGCGATAACGGTTTCCGCTTGGATGAGACTGCGGCTGATGTTTTTTTCGGTAAATCGGTCAGCGATGCCGGGGATGTCAACGGTGATGGTTTTGATGATGTGATTGTCGGTACCGTATCTGGCTCTAGCTATGTGGTGTTTGGTAAGGCCACTGGGTTCAGTGCCTCACTGCACATGTCCAGTCTGGATGGTAGCAATGGGTTTCATCTGGACGGAATGACCCTGGAGGATTTGCCAGGCAAATCGGTTAGTAGTGCGGGGGATGTTAATGGCGATGGTTTTGATGATCTGATTGTCGGTGCGCCGAATGCTAGTTGGGATAGCGAAACGGGTTTTCTGAAACTTAGCCGCAGTTATATGGTATTTGGTAAAGCTTCTGGTTTTAATAGCGTGTTCGATTTATCTGAATTGAACGGTAATAACGGATTCCGACTGAATGGCGCAGAATTAGGTGACCTTTCAGGGCATTCAGTCAGCAGTGCGGGGGATGTCAATGGCGACGGTTTTGCTGATGTGATTATTGGTACTGTTTCTGACTCCAGCTATATAGTATTTGGTAGAGCTTCCGGTTTTGATGCTTCGATGAGTTTTTCTGCGCTTAATGGCAGAAACGGATTTCGCGTGAATGGAGAGACGGAAAATGATCGATTAGGCTATTCTGTCAGCGGCGCAGGAGATATCAATGGTGATGGTCTTGCTGATTTGATTATTGGTGCGCTTGATTCAAACGAAAACGGTAAATATACCGGCTCCAGCTATGTAGTATTTGGCAGGACGACAGGGTTTAATGCCATCTTGGATTTGTCAGGTCTCAATGGTAGTAATGGATTTCGCTTGGATGGTGTGGCCGAAAATGATCGATCGGGTAGCTCCGTCAGTGGCGCGGGAGATATTAATGGGGATGGTTTCGATGACGTGATTGTCAGTCGCAGCTTTTTTGCTGACCGAAAAGATGGCGTAACAAGTGTCGGTTATGTGGTATTTGGTAAAGCTTCGGGGTTTGATGCTGCGTTTAACCTATCCAATCTCGATGGCAGCAATGGTTTCCGCCTGGATGGCGGAGCTAATGATTTCTCGGGGGATTCAGTCAGCGGTGCGGGTGATATTAACGGCGATGGTTTTGATGATTTGATTATCGGTACTATCAGAATTAATCCGGATGGTAGCTACTCGCGTTCCGGCTACGTAGTATTTGGCAAAGCTGCAGGATTCAGTGTCGCACTTAGTCTGCCTAACCTCAACAGTACTGACGGTTTTCTTATAGATGGTGAAGTGGCTCGATATGGAGATCCATCGACAAGCGGCGGCGTATCGGTTAGCGGCGCAGGTGATGTCAATGGTGATGGTTTTGATGATTTGATAATCGGTTCTAGCAGAAACAATCCGGATGGTAGCTCCTCGAGTTCCAGCTATGTGATATTCGGCAGGGATTTCACGACTGCAGTGAGTCATGTTGGTACATCCGGTAATGATAATCTTACCGGTACTC
This sequence comes from Nitrosomonas sp., assembly GCA_024281995.1. Lineage (GTDB taxonomy): Bacteria > Pseudomonadota > Gammaproteobacteria > Burkholderiales > Nitrosomonadaceae > Nitrosomonas. Next base: position 61,353 of record JAMWZW010000006.1, on the reverse strand, counting down.
CTGCTGCAGAGTGTTTTGTGGGCGGTATGGGCAACGATACCTTAAGCGGTGGTGGTGGGATAGATACCTATAATGGTGAATCAGGCGACGATATCATTCAAATATCCGATCTTGACTTCCAGCTAGTCGATGGCGGTGCCGGTAGCGATACACTGGACCTGGCCGGTAGCAACCTGGGCCTGGATCTAACCCATGTCAGCGGCAGAATCAGCGGCATTGAAACGGTCGGTTTGACCGGCGACGGCAACAATACGCTGACATTGACCGCAGCGGATTTGCTCAACCTGTCGGATACCGCCAATACCTTAATAGTCTCCGGCAATACCGGGGATCATGTCAGCGTGCACGATAACGGCTGGGCTGATGGTGGCAGCCGTAATGGTTTTCATGCGTATACCCACGATGAAGCAGTGCTGCTTGTGGGTATGCAGGTGACGATCGATTTTGCTTAGCAGGCCGTTGAAAGAAATTTCCGAGGCAGTCGATTGTTGCGCAAAAATAGACGAAGAAGTGCAGTTTATGCCTAATATATGAACATCTTCAGAGGGGAATCTTTAATAATCAATGCAATAGATTTCTCGCTCTTGCTCGAAATGACACTTGTCAAGAGTTTTCCTAGTGCGTGGTGCTCTTTCACAGAAATTCCATTGTTTACCCCATTTCGCCTTCATCCAGGAAAAGTACTTTAATGGCTGTTGTCATCGATCAGCTTTTTAGGATAAGTAGAAATAAGGTCAAAATATTCTATAAAAATATATCCCATAATAATATTTTCTAACAAGAGTGTGGCAAAAGCTAGGTAAGTTTTTTAATCCTTGCGGGTTTAATTCGTCATTCCCTGGGACGCGAATCGTTTTCAAGCCGGCAGATTGAAGGATGCAGTTAATACCGTGCTGCTTGCGGCGGGGTGCTTTATTGTTCAGTGACTACGTGTTCGCCACGATTGTCAACACGATTTTTCCAGCCTAGCATTTACTTGCTGCTTAATTTTTTAAAATGACGTAGCAAGTAGATGCTTCAAGCAAGGTTTATTGCCCAATTTTTTTAGGAGTCTTTGATCATGGCAATTAACAGTATTAATTTATCCAGCCTTAATGGCAGCAACGGTTTTCGCATGAATGGAGGAGAGGGAACGAATGATCTGTCGGGCAGATCGGTAAGCAATGCAGGTGACATCAATGGTGACGGTTTTGATGATGTGATTGTCGGTGCTCCCAATGGCAACGGATTCGATGGTTCCAGTTATGTCGTGTTTGGTAAAGCTGCCGGTTTTGCGGCCACATTAGATCTAATCAACCTAGATGGCAATGATGGTTTCTGTTTGATTGGATCCGGGGCATACGGCTATTTTGGAGAATCAGTCAGCAATGCGGGCGACGTCAATGGTGACGGCTATGATGATGTAATTATCGGCGCTCCCCGTACCTATCGAAGTGGCATATATAGTGGTTCCAGTTATGTGGTGTTTGGTAAAGCTGCCGGCTACACTGCCACGCTAGGTTTGTCTAATCTCGATGGCAGTAACGGTTTTCGTCTGGATGGGGTGGCGGAGTTTGATGGATTGGGCGGCTCGGTCAGTAGCGCGGGAGATGTCAACGGCGACGGTTTTGATGACGTGATTGTTGGTGCTCCCCATGCTAGCCCTAATGATCCTGGTTCTGGCTCCAGCTACGTGGTGTTTGGCAAGGCTGCCGGTTTTACTGCCGTAATGAATTTATCCAACCTGGATGGTACTAATGGTTTTCGTTTGGATGGGGCGATAGGTGGCGAATCAGGTCGTTCGGTCAGTAATGCAGGTGACGTCAATGGTGATAGCTTTGCGGATATGATTGTTGGTGCTTATAGTGCTAGTCCTAATGGTCTTGGTTCTGGCTCCAGTTACGTGATATTTGGCCAGGCCGTTGGTTTTAGTGCCACGATGGATTTATCCAGCCTGGATGGCAATAACGGTTTTCGTTTGGATGGAATAGCGACAAATGATCGATTGGGCATTTCGGTAAGTAACGCGGGAGATGTCAATGGCGACGGTTTTGGCGATGTAATTATCGGTGCTGTCGGAGCAGACCCGAACGGTAGTTCTTCCGGCTCCAGCTATGTAGTGTTTGGCCAGGCCGCTGGTTTTAGTGCCACGATGGATTTATCCAACCTGGATGGTACTAATGGTTTTCGTTTGGATGGGGTGGCAGAAAATGATGGATCGGGCGGTTCAGTCAGTAGCGCTGGAGATGTGAATGGTGATGGATTTAATGATCTGATTGTCGGTGCCGCTGGAGCAGATCGGAACGGTAATTTCTCCGGCTCCAGTTACGTGGTGCTTGGTCAGGCTGCCGGTTTTGCTGCCGTGATGAATTTATCCAACCTGGATGGTACTAATGGTTTCCGTCTGGACGGGGTAGCAGAAGGTGATGGATCGGGCTGGTCGGTCAGCGGTGCCGGGGATGTCAACGGTGATGGCTTTGACGATTTGCTGGTCGGTGCTCCGAAAGCTGACCCGAACGGTAAAGATTCCGGTTCCAGTTATGTGGTGTTTGGCAGCCGCGATTTTGGCGGTGGCGGCGGTAATGTCATTGCGGGCACGCCTGGGAATGATGTCCTCAAAGGCACATCAGCAGCGGATATTTTTGAAGCCGGTGACGGCAACGATCTGATGGTTGGCCGTGGCGGGGCGGATGTCTTTAAAGCGGGCGCGGGCAATGACAAAATTACCGTGACCGATCTCGATTTTGCATCAGTTGCTGGCGGCACGGGCAACGATGTATTGCACCTTGCCGGTAACGGCTTAAATCTCGACCTGGCAGATTTTGGCAGTAACATCAGCGGCATTGAAACCTTTTGTTTGTTCGGCCAAGGCGACAACACGCTGACATTAACCGCAGCCGGTCTGCTTAATCTATCGGATACCGGCAATACGCTGAAAGTCAATGGCAATGCCGCAGGCCACATCATTGTGGAAGATAGCGGCTGGGTCGACGAAGGCCCTCGTGGTTCCGGTTATTATCATGTATATACCAATGAAGACGCGGTATTGCTGGTGGGGCAGAACATCACGATTGATTTTACGTAGCGGATTTCAATAATTACTGCGCATTCCGTGCGCAATGAGAAATTTATGGTGTTGAATCAAAGATATTTCTTACTGCGCGCGGAATGACGAATAGAACCCCCAAAAATACCGCATATGTCACCTGTATTTTTCACTGGAATGGATAATCAATCTGCCCAGATTCATAGCAATTAAAAAACCTAATAATTGTCAAGAAAATCTGTTCGGCGTAGCATCCATCATAATGGAAGTGTACATTCAATTAGTTAATTAAAAAGCGTGGTAAACACTTCTTGCAAATGACCCTATCATTTAATTTCTCAGGAGTTCTTGATCATGGCAATTATTAATAGCATCAATTTATCCAGTCTCGATGGCGGCAATGGATTTCGTTTGGATGGGGCTGCGGCGTATGACCAATCGGGCGGGTCGGTCAGCAATGCGGGAGATGTTAACGGTGACGGCTTTGATGACGTGATTATTAATGCCGTTGGAGTTGATCAGGATGCCTATAGTTCCGGTGCCAGTTACGTGGTGTTTGGTAAAGCGTCGGGGTTTAATGCTACGCTGGATTTGTCCGCCCTCGATGGTAGCAATGGTTTTCGTTTGGATGGTGAAACTACTGGGGGTAGTCTTTATGCGATACGCACAGACACGGTCAGCGATGCGGGTGACATCAACGGTGATGGTTTTGATGATGTGCTGGTCGGTGCTCATCTAAGAGATGGTTCTTCCGCTATTTATCCCCATGATGCGGGCTACAGTTATGTGGTGTTTGGCAAGTCCTCGGGTTTCAGTCCCACATTGGATTTATCCAGCCTGGACGGTAACAATGGTTTCCATCTGACACAGCTTCTATCTAATGGTAGTAACGTCAGTAGTGCGGGAGACATTAACGGCGATGGTTTCGACGATTTTATTGCTGGTGCGCCAACTCCTTTCACGGTCGGTGGTTTGGATGCCAGTTATGTGGTGTTTGGCAAAGCCGGAGGATTTAGTGCCCACATGAATGTATCCAGTCTGGATGGCAGCAATGGTTTTCGTTTGATTGGAGGAGCTACCTATGATCTGTTGGGTTCTTCGGTCAGTGGTGCCGGTGACGTCAATGGCGATGGATTCGATGATGTGCTCGTCGGTGCTCCTGGAGCCGATCCGAACGGCAGTAGTTCCGGTTCCATTTACGTGGTATTCGGTAAGGTTGGAGGATTTGGCGCCACAATGGATTTATCCAGCCTTGATGGTAATAACGGTTTCCGTCTGGATGGGGCATCAGCAGGTGATGATTCGGGCTCTTCAGTTAGCAATGCTGGGGATGTCAACGGCGATGGTTTTGATGATTTGATTATCGGTGCTGCTGGCTCCAGTTATGTGGTGTTTGGCAAGATCTCTGGTTTTAGTGCCACAATGAATCTATCCGATCTCGACGGCAGCAACGGTTTCCGCTTGTATGGAGCGAGCGGATCAGTCGGTAACGCAGGTGATGTTAATGGTGATGGATTTGATGATTTGATTGTCGGCGCCTCCGGGGCCGATCCGAACGGCGATCGATCCGGTTCCAGTTATGTAGTGTTTGGCAGGGCTGCCGGTTTTAGTGCAGTGATTGACCTATCCAGTCTGGACAGTAACACCGGCGTCCGCCTGGATGGCGTGGCGGCGTTTGATTATTCGGGTGCATCAGTTAGCAGTGGGGGGGATGTTAACGGCGACGGTTTTGATGATTTGCTTGTTGGTGCTCCAAGTGCCGATCCGAATGGTGATAGATCTGGTTCCAGTTACGTGATATTTGGCAGCAGCAACTTTAGCGGCATAGTGACTTTGTTGGGCACAGCCGAAGATGACAATCTCACGGGAACTGCGGCGGCAGAACGTTTCGAAGCCGGTGATGGCAATGACACGATTATTGGTGGCGGTGGGGCAGATGTGATTCATGGAGAGAACGGCGATGACATCATAAAAATACCCGATCTCAACTTCCAATTGGTGGATGGCGAGATCGGCACCGACACGCTGGAATTGACGGGTGAGAGCATCCATCTGAATCTGGCTGACTTTCGCGATACGATCAGAAATATTGAAAGTATCGATCTGAGCGGTAGCGGAGACAACACATTGACCATAACCGCCGCATCGAATTTGTTTGATTTATCGGATACTACCGATACGCTGGTAGTGAAAGGCAATGCAGGCGATCGCGTAGTTGGGCTCAGCAGGGGCTGGACAGATGGCGGTATTCAAGGCAATTTTCATACTTATACTAAACACGGGGCAGTACTGCAGATTGATTTGGCCGTAAGTACGGATCCGCTGACTGCAAGCGTCATCAACCTGTCCAATCTCGACGGTAACGACGGGTTCCGCCTGAATGGGGCGGCGGAAGAGGATTCTTTAGGCAGATCAGTTAGCAATGCTGGAGACGTCAACGGCGATGGCTTTGACGATGTGATTATTGGTGCCCCTGGTGCTGATCCGAACGGGGAGGAGTCCGGTTCCAGTTACGTGGTGTTTGGCAAGGCCACTGGTTTTGATGCTGCGATAAATTTATCCAGTCTCGATGGCAACAATGGTTTTCGCCTGGATGGAGTGGCAGCATATACTGCTTTGGGCGGATCGGTCAGCAGCGCAGGGGATATCAACAGCGATAGTTTTGATGATTTGATTATTGGCGCTCCCGCTGTGGGTGGTTTGGCTCTTAGCTCCAGCTACGTGGTATTCGGTAAGGCGGCAGGTTTTTCTGCCGCGATGAATTTATCCAGCTTGAACGGCAATAATGGGTTTCGCCTTGATGGAGCAGCGGATATAGGCGATTCAGTCAGTAATGCTGGGGATATCAACGGTGATGGTTTTGATGATGTGATTGTCGGTGCTCCTGATGCTACACCGAGCGGCGAATTTCAAGCCGGTTCCAGTTACGTGGTGTTTGGCAAGGCTTCCGGTTTCTCTGCCACATTTGACCTGTCCAGCCTGGATGGTAGCAACGGCTTTCGCCTGGATGGGACGGCGGAAGAGGATTCTTCAGGCAGATCAGTTAGCAATGCTGGAGACGTCAACGGCGACGGTTTTGACGATTTGATTATCGGTGCCGCAGGTGCTGACCCGAACGGCAAATTCTTAGCCGGCTCCAGTTACGTGGTATTCGGTAAGTCCAGCGGTTTTGATCCCACATTGAATCTATTTAGCCTTGATGGTAGCAACGGCTTTCGTCTGGATGGGACGGCGAAAGAGGATTTTTCAGGCGGATCAGTCAGCAATGCCGGAGATGTTAATGGTGACGGCTTCGATGATCTAATTGTTGGCGCTAATCGAGTTGATTCGAACGGCAAACAAAGTGTCGGCGCCAGTTATGTGGTGTTTGGCAAGGCTTCTGGTTTTTCTGCCACGTTGGATCTGTCCAATCTTGACGGCAATAACGGTTTCCGTGTGGTGGGCGTATACGATCAAGAATACTCTGGTGATTCAGTCGGCGGTGCTGGAGATTTCAACGGCGACGGCTTCGATGATTTGATTATCGAGAGTGGCGGTTCTGATCCATCTTTCTCTATTTACAGCTATATTGTTTTTGGCAGGGCTTCAGGTTTTAGTGCTACGCTGAGCTTATCCAGTCTGGATGGTAATACCGGTATTCTCCTGAACGCCGGTCTTGAGGGTGGAGGCCCTGTAAGCAGTGCTGGTGATGTTAACGGCGATGGTTTTGATGATGTGATTGTCGGTAATCCATATAGTAGTTCCAATGGCTACAGTTCCGGCGCTAGCTACGTGATCTTTGGCAGCCGCGATTTTGGCGGTGGCGGCGGCAATGTGATTCAGGGCACGCCCGGTGATGATGTCCTCAGGGGTACATCAGCAGCGGATATTTTTGAAGCGGACGATGGCAATGATTTACTGGTTGGCCGTGGCGGGGAGGATGTCTTTAAAGCGGGCGCGGGCAATGACAAAATTACCGTGACCGATCTCGATTTCGTATCGGTTGCTGGTGGCGCAGGCAACGATGTGCTGCACCTTGCCGGTAACGGCTTGAATCTCGACCTGGCGGATTTCGGCGGTGACATCAGCGGTATTGAAACCTTTTGTTTGTTCGGCCAAGGTGACAACACACTGACGTTAACCGCCGCCGATTTGCTTAATCTATCGGATACCAGCAATACGCTGAAAGTCAATGGCAATGCCGCAGGCCACATCATTGTGGAAGATGGCGGCTGGGTCGATGGTGGCAGCCGCGGCTCCGGTTATTATCACGTATATACCAATGATGAAGCGGTGTTGCTGGTGGGGCAGAATATTACGGTGGATTTTACGTAGCGGAAAGTTACATCAATGCATTACTTGCAGTACTTCTAAAGCAGCCTGATTAATTATTCAATATATAAGGAGATTTTATCATGGCAATTATTAATAGCATCAATTTATCCAGTCTCGATGGCAATAATGGCTTTCGTCTTGATGGCGTGGCGGCAGATGACCGATCGGGATCTGATGTGAGCAACGCAGGCGACGTCAACGGCGATGGCTTTGATGATGTGATTATCGGTGCCAATGGAGTTGATCAGAATTCTGGCGCGGTCTATACGGGCTATGGTTCTGGCGCGGGCTATGTGGTGTTTGGTAAAGCGTCGGGGTTTAATGCTACGCTGGATTTGTCCAGCCTGGATGGCAACAATGGTTTTCGTTTGGATGGTGAATCAACTACTATACTGGGTGGTCTTTATTCGATACGCACAGACACGGTCAGCAATGCAGGTGATATCAACGGAGATGGTTTTGATGATGTGCTGGTCGGTGCTCTTTTTCGTGATGGTTCTTCCGGTATTTATCCTCGACATGTTGGCTACAGTTACGTGGTATTTGGCAAGTCCTCGAGTTTTAGCCCCGCGTTGGATTTGTCCAGCCTGAATGGCAACAATGGTTTTCGCGTGACACAGGGTTTATCTGGTAGAAGTTCTGTCAGTAGTGCCGGAGATTTTAACGGTGATGGTTTCGATGATCTAATTCTTGGTGCGCCCAACCCTTTTCTGAGCACCGGCTTCGATGCCAGTTATATAGTATTTGGCAAGGCCGGAGGATTTAGTGCGCAGATGAGTGTATCCAGTTTGGATGGCAGTAATGGTTTCCGTTTGATTCGAGAAATACCGTCGTATGATGAGATGGGTTCTTCGGTCAGCAATGCGGGGGACGTCAACGGCGATGGGTTTGATGATGTGATTATTGGCGCTCCTTTAGCTGACCCGAACGGCAATTTCTCCGGTTCCAGTTACGTGGTGTTTGGACGTGCTTCCGGTTTTGATGCCACACTGGATTTGTCTAGTCTCGACGGTAATAACGGTTTTCGTCTGGATGGCGTGGCGGCAGGTGACCAGTTGGGTTTTACGGTTAGCAATGTCGGCGATGTTAACGGCGATGGTTTTGATGACTTGATTATTGGTGCTCCTAACGCTGACCCGAACGGTGGTCAATCCGGTTCCAGTTACGTGGTGTTTGGCAAAGCTTCGGGGTTTAGTGCCACATTGGATTTATCCACGCTTGATGGCAATAATGGTTTCCGCCTCGATAGCGCAATAGCCGGTGATTATTTGGGCAGAGTGATCAGCAGCGCGGGAGATGTCAACGGGGATGGCTTTGACGATTCGATTATCTCAGCCTTAGTTGCTGACTCGAGCGGATACTATACCAATTCCAGCCATGTGATATTTGGCAAAGCTTCAGGTTTTAGTGCCACGATTAACTTAGCACGCCTGGACGGCAATGATGGTTTTCGTCTAAATGGAGTAAGGGAGAGTGATTCGGCGGGGTCATCGGTCAGTAGCGCAGGAGATGTCAACGGCGACGGTTTTGACGATTTGATAGTTGGCGCTCCTGGCGCTGATCCGAACGGTGAGGATTCCGGTTCCAGCTACGTCATCTTTGGCAGCCGCGATTTTGGCGATGGCGGCGGCAATGTCATTGCGGGCACGCCCGGGGATGATGTCCTCAAGGGCACATCAGCAGCGGATATTTTTGAAGCGGGCGATGGCAACGATCTGATGGTTGGCCGTGGCGGGGCGGATGTCTTTAAAGCGGGCGCGGGCAATGACAAAATTACCGTGACCGATCTCGATTTTGTATCGGTTGCTGGTGGCGCGGGCAACGATGTGCTGCACCTTGCCGGTAACGGCCTGAATCTCGACCTGGCGGATTTTGGCAGTAACATCAGCGGCATTGAAACCTTTTGTTTGTTCGGCCAAGGTGACAACACGCTGACGTTAACCTCCGCCGATTTGCTTAATCTATCGGATACCAGCAATACGCTGAAAGTCAATGGCAATGCCGCAGGCCACATCATTGTGGAAGATAGCGACTGGGTCGATGGTGGCAGCCGCGGCTCCGGTTATTACCATGTGTACACCAATGACGATGCGGTATTGCTGGTGGGTCAGAATATCACGATTGATTTTGTCTAACGGTAGGATACGTTTTAGAAGATTACGCCAAAGTATGACTGCATTATTAGTGGTGTGATTTAAGGGGTTAGCCCGCATCAAGCTGTTCGAGATAACTATGAAATTTCAGGCGCACGTCGCATGGTTGCTGCATAATCGAATGAATGAACTGGAAAAGCGGATATTTGCGGGTGTCAAATAGCCGGTGCTGATTGATCATTGCCAAAGTGTGCGGCCCTTCGCCGGTGATATCATTGGTTTCTCCCCTGGCCAGTCTGCGCCCTAATTCATGGTGATGCGAGCTTGCGCTGGTGGCGGTGGTGATCAAATCGCCCAATCCTGCCAGATGATACGGGGTACCGGCTTGTCCGCCCATGCCGAGCACGATTTGATTCAACTCCTGCAAAGCTGCGGCTGCCAAATAACCGCGCACATTATCGCCAAGTTCCAGTTCGTCGGCCATGCCGAACGCCATCGCATAGACATTTTTTAATATCACCGACCAACTGATGCCGGTGATATCAAAGGTGTGCTGCAAGTACAGCCGGGTGTGGCAAAAACAATTTTGCATAATGTGGAATGTGGCAATATCGCGGCAGCCCAATTGACCAAATGCATACCGCCCTGCGCGGATCTCTTCGGAAATCATCGGACCATACAATAATGCATAAGGCTGATTTGCCGGTAAATTCTCCGCAAAAATTTGCGCGGCATTTTTACCTGCTTCATCCAATCCCTTGGCAATGCTGACACAGACACAGGTTTTTTTCAGTAACGGCGCGAGTTGCTGCGTGACTTCACGATGCGGATTGACTGGCAGGCAGAATAGCGCAATATCTGCATGCGAGGCGCCTTCTACCAAAGAAATGTAACGATGGTTGGTGCGCGGAAATTTTTCCCAGATTGCCAATGAATGGTGATCTTTAAGCAGGTACTCCATCGCTTGGCCCATTTCACCATGACCCAGGATGAACACGTTAACGGATGTTGTCATAGATCAAATTATCTTTCCCAAATAAGTAGAAAATAAATCATAACGTTAATTTTTAAAAATTTACCGGTGTTGTGATCGTGTAAAAAAATAAGCAAGCGGGAAAACTGTGTTCAATCTTAAAAGAATGCGGTTATTACTCCCGGTATTTGATACGTGGCAATAAATTTTACTTTAGGAATTTTAATCATGGGGAAAATAATTAATCTATCGAGTCTCAACGGTCGCAATGGCTTTCGTCTCGATGGGACGCTAACATATGATATGTCAGGTGGGATCGTTAGTGGTGCCGGAGATATCAATGGTGATGGTTTGGATGATTTGCTCATCTTTGCTCACGGTGCTACTTATCCAGGTATTACCTATGTAGTGTTTGGTAAATCATCCGGTTTCAGTGCTGCTTCGGATTTGACGAGTATCGATGGCAGCAACGGCTTTCGTCTGGTTAAGCTGGAACCCAGTCGATTTTTTTTCAGTTCAGCCAGTAATGCGGGGGATGTCAACGGCGATGGTTTCGGCGATGTGATTATCGGCGCTGGTGGCGCGGATCCGAATGATGTCTATAACGCTGGGTCCAGTTATGTAGTATTCGGTAAGTCTTCAAGATTTGGCGCTACTTTGGATGTATCCAGTCTCAATGGCCGCAATGGTTTCCGCTTGGATGGCACAGCGATCAATGATTTTTCAGGGTCTTCTGTCAACGGTGCCGGGGATGTCAACGGCGATGGTTTCGATGATGTCATGGTTAGCACGTATTACGCCCATCCCAACGGTGCTTACTCGGGGTCAAGTTATGTGATATTCGGCAAAGCTTCCGGTTTTGATGCCGCGTTAAAATTATCCAGCTTAAATGGAAACAATGGTTTTCGTATTGACGGGCTAGCCACATATGATTTTTTAGGCAGGTCAATAAGTAGCGCGGGGGATATCAACGGCGATGGTTTCGATGATTTGATCATTGCTGCTGATGGTGCAGATCCCAATGGCAATGAAAGTTCCGGTTCCAGTTATGTCATCTTTGGCCGCAGCGATTTTGGCGGTGGCGGTAATGTCATTGCGGGTACGCCTGGGGATGATGTTCTCAAAGGTACATCTGGCGCGGATATTTTTGAAGCGGGTGACGGCAACGATCTGATGGTTGGCCGTGGCGGGGCGGATGTCTTTAAAGCGGGCGCGGGCAATGACAAGATTACCGTGACCGATCTCGATTTTGCATCGGTTGCTGGCGGCACCGGCAACGACGTGCTGCATCTTGCCGGTAACGGCTTGAATCTCGACCTGGCGGATTTTGACGGAGATATCAGCGGCATTGAAACCTTTTGTTTGTTCGGCCAAGGTGACAACACGCTGACGTTAACCTCCGCCGATTTGCTTAATCTATCGGATACCAGCAATACGCTGAAAGTCAATGGCAATGCCACAGGCCACATCATTGTGGAAGATGGCGGCTGGGTCGATGGTGGCAGCCGCGGTTCCGGTTATTACCATGTGTACACCAATGACGATGCGGTATTGCTGGTGGGGCAGAATATTACGGTGGATTTTACGTAGCGGAAAGTTACATCAATGCATTACTTGCAGTACTTCTAAAGCAGCCTGATTAATTATTCAATATATAAGGAGATTTTATCATGGCAATTCCAGTTATTAATGTATCCATACTTAATGGGAGCAATGGGTTTCGCTTGGATGGAGAGCGAGGTTTTGAATTTGGTGATTCAGGGAGATCGGTCAGCAGTGCGGGGGATATTAATGGCGATGGTTTTGATGATGTGATGATTGGCGCTTTTTATACTTATCCTGACGCCATTCCCGAAGGTCACAGTTATGTCATATTCGGTAAGGCGGGCGGTTTCAATGCTGCGGAAAATTTAGCTAGCTTGGACGGTAATAACGGTTTTCGTCTTTATAACGGTTTTAATCGCTATGATGAATATTCTGGTTCATCTCCCTTTTTAGTCAGCGATGCCGGAGATATCAATGGTGACGGTTTTGACGATGTCATTATTGGAGCTCCGGGTTTTTACGACTACTATGACAATCCGCGTGACCACCCCGGTGCTGGATACGTGGTGTTTGGCCAGGCTTCCGGTTTTGCTGCTGATATCAACTTATCTAATCTTAATGGTAGCGACGGGTTTCGGCTGAATGTAGGTGAAAGTTTGAGCGTTGAAGTCAGTAGCGCCGGGGATGTCAATGGCGACGGCTTTGATGATGTGATTGTCGGTGCTCAAGGAGCTAGTTACATGATGTTTGGTCAGGCTTCCGGTTTTGATGCCACATTTGACTTATCCAGTCTCGACGGTAACAATGGTTTTCGTCTGGATGGGGCGGATGGATCTGATAGAGCGGGCAATTTGGTCAGTGGTGCGGGGGATGTCAATGGTGACGGTTTTGATGATGTACTCATCATTACTAAATATTCTTCTGAGTCCAGTTATTTAGTGTTTGGGCGTGCCTCCGGTTTTGCTGCTGCTATGGATTTATCCAGCCTTGATGGCAATAACGGTTTTCAGTTAAGTGGTTTAGGAAGTGCAAGCAAATCGGTCAGCAGCGCGGGAGATATCAATGGTGACGGCTTTGATGACATCATTGTCGGTGCTTATCATGCTGATTTGAATGGCGCTGAGTCTGGTTCCAGCTACGTGGTGTTTGGTAAGGCTTCCGGCTTTTCTGCTGCGATGGATTTAACAACTTTGGATGGCCATAATGGTTTTCGCGTGGATGGGTTCGAAGCTTATGATCATTTTGGCATGTCAGTCAGTAGTGCTGGGGATGTCAACGACGATGGTTTCGATGATGTGATTATCGGCGCCCCTCGAGCTAGAAACTCCAGTGGTGATCATGGTGGAGTCAGTTATGTAATCTTTGGCAGAGCATCCGGCTTTGATGCCGTGTTGGATCTATCCAGCTTAGAGGGTACGAGCGGGTTTCGTTTAGAAGGCAATGGCGGGGAGTTTGGCAGTTCAGTCAGCAGCGCCGGAGATGTCAATAATGATGGCGTTAATGATTTGATTATTGGGGCTCCTGATATTGTTCCGAGCGGTGCCAGTTATGTGGTGTTTGGTGGAAGTTTTTTAAATGAGGCCGTGTATCGAGGAACTTCCGAACAAGATTTTCTCGTAGGCACGATCCTGGCAGAGCGCTTTGAAGCGGGTGACGGCAATGATTTCATTAATGGATTGGGTGGAGCCGATATATTTTACGGTGATGCCGGTGACGATACCATTTCGGTCGTTGATCTTGATTTTCAACGGGTGGATGGCGGCTTGGGCAGCGACACGTTGAAATTGAGGGGGAACGGTTTGGATCTGAATTTGGCCGACTTTCACGATAGGCTTGATGGTCTTGAAACCATTGATATGACGAGAAATGGTAGTAATACATTAACGCTATCCTTGTCGGATTTGGTCAGTCTGTCAGACACCACTCATACTTTTACAATCAATGGCGATGAGGGCGATCGTGTTATTGGACTCATGGAAGAGTGGAAGTTCGCTGGTACCGAGGGCATTTATCGTCTTTTTACCAATGGCGAGATAGTACTAAGGGTAAAAAGGAATATTGATACAGATGGCCCGAAAGATACAGGTAAAGGCACAATTATTTTTACTGATCTTGATGGCAGTAATGGTTTCCGCTTGGATGGAGCAAGTGATTCGGTTAGCAATGCAGGGGACATCAACGGCGATGGTTTCGATGATGTGATTGTCGGGGCTCCTGGCGCTGATCCGAATGGCCGATTTTCTGGCTCCAGTTATGTGGTGTTTGGCAAGGAGTCCGGTTTTGTTGCCGCAATGGATCTATCCAGTCTCGACGGCAGCAACGGTTTTCGTTTGGATGGGACGGGGGAGCTTGATCTTTCGGGCTCGTCGGTCAGCAATGCAGGAGATATCAACGGCGACGGTTTTGATGATGTGATTGTGGGATCTCGCGGTGTCGATTCGGATGGGATAGATTCTGGTTCCAGTTTTGTGGTTTTTGGCAGGGCTTCCGGTTTTGCTGCAGCGATGGATCTATCCGGCCTCGATGGCAATAACGGTTTTCGTCTGGATGGAGCAGCCACGTATGATATTTCGGGGATGTCGGTTAGCAGTGCGGGGGACATAAATGGTGACGGCTTTGACGACATAATTATCGGCGCACCTGGTTATGCTTACCCGAAGGGCTATGGTTCCAGTTTTGTGGTTTTTGGCAGGGCTTCCGGTTTTGCTGCCGCGATGGATCTATCTAAGCTCGACGGCAGTAACGGTTTTCGTTTGGACGGGGCGAGGGAGTTTGATCTTTCAGGCTCACCAGTCAGCAATGCAGGAGATGTCAACGGCGACGGTTATGATGATGTGATTGTTGGCGCTCTTGGTACCGATTCGAACGGAGTAAGTTCTGGTTTAAGTTTTGTGGTGTTTGGGCACGCATCTGATTTTGATGCTACCTTGGATCTATCCAGTCTCGACGGCAGTAACGGTTTTCGTCTTCGTCTTGATGGAGTAGCCACTTATGATAGATTGTACGAATCGGTTAGCAGTGCCGGGGACGTCAACGGCGACGGTTTTGATGATGTAATTATTGGTGCTCCAATAGCTGACTCGAATGGAATTAGATCAGGGTCCAGTTATGTAGTGTTCGGCAAGGCTGCAGGTTTTGCGGCTACATTGGATTTATCTAGTCTCGATGGTAAGAACGGTTTTCGTCTAGATGGAGTGACTAAATTTGACTATTTAGGCAAGTCGGTTAGCAATGCCGGGGATATTAACGGCGACGGCTTTGGTGACTTGCTTGTCGGTGCGCCTAACGCTGACCCGGATGGGAACCTCTATAATAACTTGGGCACCACTTATGTGGTGTTTGGGCGTGCTTCCGATTTTAGTGCTGTGATGGATCTATCTAAAGTTATTGTAGATGGTGAAAGCATTGTCGAACTGGATGGAGCAGCAGGTAATCGATCAGGTACTTCAGTGAGTGGTGCAGGAGATGTGAATGGTGATGGTTTTGATGACTTACTCGTAGGTGATACGGGTGCCAATTCTAGTTATATCATTTTTGGCAGCCACGATTTTGGCGGTGGTCAATTACCTACAATCCCAGGTACACCCGACGACGATATTCTTCGCGGCACCTCAGCCGCAGAGATTTTTGAAGCGGGTGACGGCAATGATCTGATGGTTGGCCGTGGCGGGGCGGATGTCTTTAAAGCGGGTGCGGGCAATGACAAGATTACCGTGACTGATCTCGATTTCGTATCGGTTGCTGGTGGCGCAGGCAACGACGTACTGCATCTTGCCGGTAACGGCCTGAATCTCGGCCTGGCGGATTTTGGAAGTAATATCAACGGTATTGAAACTTTTTGTTTGTTCGGCCAAGGCGATAACACGCTGACGTTAACCGCCGCCGGTCTGCTCAATCTATCGGATACCAGCAATACGCTAAAAGTCAATGGCAATGCCGCAGGCCATATTATTGTGGAAGATAGCGGCTGGATCGACGAAGGCCCCCGTGGTTCTGGTTATTACCACGCGTATACCAATGAAGACGCGGTATTGCTGGTGGGGCAGAATATTACGGTGGATTTTGCGTAATGAAAAGCTGCACAGGCTGGGCTTGTGATATTTCAGAAACAGATTGATTAATTTCTATAAGGAGCTTTGATCATGGCGATTCCAGTTTTTAATTTATCCAGTTTGGACGGCACTAACGGTTTTCGTATGGATGGTGAAGCGGAAGATGATCGATTGGGCAGTTCGATCAGCAGTGCGGGAGACATTAACGGTGACGGTTTTGATGATGTAATTATCGGCGCGCCGTCTGCTAATGAAAGCGCTTATTACTCTCCTTCCGGTACCAGCTACGTGGTGTTTGGTAAAGCTTTCGGATTTGATCCTACGCTGAACCTAACGAGCCTTGACGGTAGCAATGGCTTTCGCATGGATGGCTTTGAGTATGGTATGTTGGGTTTATCGGTCAGCAACGCGGGAGATGTGAACGGTGATGGTTTGGATGATTTGATTATCGGTGCGCCTTTTACTGACAGTAATGGCGGTCGGTACGGTACCGCTTACGTAGTGTTTGGCAAGGATTCGGGATTTGGCGCTAGATTGAGTTTAAGCTTAAATGGTAGCAACGGTTTTTACTTGCCTGGTTTGTTCTCGTATCACTATGTGGGTTTATCGGTCAGCAGCGCGGGGGATGTAAATGGCGATGGTTTTGATGATGTAATTATTGACAGTTCCTATTATAGCTCTGTAGTTTTTGGCAAGGCTGGCGGTTTTGATGCCAGAATGGAGGTATCGAATCTCGATGGCAACAACGGTTTTCGCCTGATTGGGAAGGGAACTGAGGTGAGCGGCGCCGGGGACGTCAACGGTGACGGTCTCGACGATGTGATTGTCGGCGAATGGAGGGCTGACCCGAACGGTACCAGATCCGGATCCAGTTATGTGGTATTTGGAAAAGTATCAGGCTTTGATGCTGAGCTGAGTTTATCCAGCCTTGATGGTAATAATGGTTTTCGTATGGATGGTGTAGCAGCGGGTGACTATTTGGGTCGATCGGTGAGTAATGCTGGAGACATCAACGGTGACGGCTTTGATGATTTGATTGTTGGCGCTCCTGGCGCTGACCCGATTCGTGAACGCTCCGGATCCAGTTATGTGGTGTTTGGTAAGGATTCAGGATTTGATGCTGCAGTGAATTTATCCACCTTGGATGGCAATAATGGTTTTCGTCTGGATGGAACAGCGGAGTTTAATTTCTCTGGGGATTCAGTCAGCAATGCAGGAGATGTCAACGGCGATGGCTTTGATGATTTGATAGTTGGCGCTCCTGGCGCTGACCCGAATGGCATGTATTCCGGTTCCAGTTACGTGGTGTTTGGGCGCGCTTCGAGTTTTAGTGCTGCGATAAATTTATCCAGCCTCGACAGCACTGACGGTGTCCGACTGGACGGCGTGGCGGGTGGTGATTACTCGGGCAGATCGGTCAGCAGTGCCGGTGACGTCAACGGCGACGGTTTTGATGATTTGATCGTTGGCGCTCCTGGCGCTGATCCGAATGGCATTTATTCTGGTTCCAGTTACGTGATCTTTGGCCGCAGCGATTTTGGCGGCGGCGGTAATGTCATTGCGGGTACGCCTGGGGATGATGTCCTTAAAGGCACGTCCGGCGCGGATATTTTTGAAGCGGGTGACGGCAATGATCTGATGGTTGGCCGTGGCGGGGCGGATGTCTTTAAAGCGGGTGCGGGCAATGACAAGATTACCGTGACCGATCTCGATTTTGCATCGGTCGCTGGCGGCGCGGGCAACGATGTGCTGCACCTTGCCGGTAACGGCCTGAATCTGGACGTGGCGGATTTTGGCGCTAACATCAGCGGCATTGAAACCTTTTGTTTGTTCGGCCAAGGCGACAACACGCTGACGTTAACCGCCGCCGATCTACTCAATCTGTCGGACACCAGTGATACGCTGAAAGTCAATGGCAATGCTGCAGGCCACATTATTGTGGAAGATAGCGGTTGGACCGACGAAGGCCCCCGTGGTTCCGGTTATTACCATGTGTATACCAACGATGAAGCGGTGTTGCTGGTGGGGCAGAATATTACGGTGGATTTTGCGTAGCGGAAAGTTACATCAATGCATTATTTGCAGTACTTCTAAAGCAAAGCAGCCTGACTAATTATTCAATATATAAGGAAATTTTATCATGGAAATTCCAGTTATTAACTTATCTGACCTGAATGGCACTAACGGTTTCCGCTTAGATGGAGAGAAAGCACTTGACGAGTCGGGATTCTCAGTCAGCAATGCCGGGGATGTCAACGGCGATGGTTTTGATGATGTGATTGTCGGTGCTAGCGGTCGTAACCTGAACGGCGGTAGCGCTTCTGGATCCAGCTACGTGGTGTTTGGCAAAGCTTCTGGTTTTAATGCTGTGATGAATTTATCCAGCCTGGATGGCGCTAATGGGTTTCGTGTGGATGCGGAGTCGACATATGATTATTCGAGCGCATCATTCAGCGATGCAGGGGATGTTAATGGCGATGGTTTTGATGATTTGTTTGTCCGAGCCTTTGGTTTTGATTTGAATGGTGGTAGCGCTGTGTCCACTTACGTGGTGTTTGGTAAGACTAGCGGTTTTGATGCAGCGCTGGACTTATCCAGCCTGGACGGTAACAATGGCTTTCGTCTGGATGGGGCGGCAGCGAGTAGTAATGCAGGTGTTTCGGCCAGCAATGCGGGAGATGTCAACGGCGACGGTTTTGATGATTTGATTGTCGGTGATTTCAGCACTGATTTGAACGGCACTGATTCCGGTTCCAGCTATGTGGTATTTGGCAAGGCCTCGGGTTTTGACGTTTCGCTGGATTTATTGAGCCTAGACGGTAGCAACGGCTTTCGGCTGGATGGAGAAGGGGCAGGTGATTTATCGGGCAGAGCAGTCAGTGGTGCGGGAGATGTCAATGGCGATGGTTTTGATGATGTGATTATCGGTGCCAGGGGAGCTAACGACACCGGTTATTACAGTGCAAGTGGCGGCGCCAGTTATGTGGTGTTTGGCAAGGCTTCGGGTTTTTCTGCCGCGATGGATTTATCAAGCCTTGACGGTAGTAACGGCTTGCGTCTGGATGGAAAAGGTTTGTCTGGTTCTAGGGTTAGCAGTGCAGGAGATATCAATGGCGATGGTTTCGATGATGTGCTTGTCGGTACCGCGTATACTGGTCGATATGGCCAAAGTCCCGACGCCAGTTACGTGGTGTTTGGAAAGGCTTCGGGTTTTGATGCCACGATGAATCTATCCAATCTCGATGGCAATAATGGCTTCATACTGTTTGCAGGAGCGGAAATGCCTTATAACGACATTGTGTTCAATAGTGCAGGGGACATCAATGGCGATGGGTTTGACGATTTGATTGTGGGTGAATATCGGGCTAGTCCGAACGGTTATGAATCCGGTTCTAGTCATGTGGTATTTGGCAAGGCTTCCGGTTTTGATGCCAAAGTGGTCATCCCCAGACTTGGTAGGGATAGCGATTTGCGTTTGGATGGAGCAGCGGCTGGTGATGCTGCGGGTAGAGCTGTCAGCAATGCAGGGGACATCAATGGCGATGGCTTTGATGATTTGATAGTTGGCGCTCCTGGCGCTGATCCGAATGGCATTTATTCTGGTTCCAGTTACGTGATCTTTGGCCGCAGCGATTTTGGCGGTGGTGGCGGTAATGTCATTGCGGGCACGCCTGGGGATGATGTCCTTAAAGGCACGTCCGGCGCGGATATTTTTGAAGCGGGTGACGGCAATGATCTGATGGTTGGCCGTGGCGGGGCGGATGTCTTTAAAGCGGGTGCGGGCAATGACAAGATTACCGTGACCGATCTCGATTTTGCATCGGTTGCTGGCGGCGCGGGCAACGACGTGCTGCACCTTGCCGGTAACGGCCTGAATCTCGATCTGGCGGATTTTGGCGCTAACATCAGCGGCATTGAAACCTTTTGTTTGTTCGGCCAAGGCGACAACACGCTGACGTTAACCGCCGCCGATCTACTCAATCTGTCGGACACCAGTGATACGCTGAAAGTCAATGGCAATGCCGCAGGCCACATCATTGTGGAAGATAGCGGCTGGATCGACGAAGGCTCCCGTGGTTCTGGTTATTACCACGCGTATACCAATGAAGACGCGGTGTTACTGGTGGGGCAAAATATCACGGTGGATTTTGCGGTGGTTTAATCCAAGACGGGTAGCTGCGTTTAATCTCTTCCGGGTTTAATTCCTCGCCCCTTGGGGCGAAGGCTGGTTGAAAACCAGCAGTCTGGAGCGCTTTTAATACCTCGCTGCTTGCGGCGGGGTGCTTTATTTGTAGGCAATGTTTTCAAAGTGAACTAGGATTATCAGCCGCTTCAACCAGCATTGGAAATTCTGGCCGTTTGCAGTTTTTGTAAATCACATTTGAATAATGCTTACGCTCAAAATTTGTCAATCAAACGAGTATTTATTTTGTAGGGAAGATTCTTACATTCAGATGAGAAATCGCCTGGCTCTATTTAGGCTTCCTTTCTATTTACTTACCTTTAGTGATAGTTGAAAATTCATATAAGGGGTAAATGTATTTTTAATCGCTGAGGATTCTGTTTTATTACCTTTCCGGCAAGGGGTGGGGGAAATTTTGCCGGATTGTGAAGCAAGTTTGTTCCTGCGGCATTCAACAGAGTTGCTTTAACCAACTATTGAGATTTGGTTTATATAATATAAATATATGTGCGTGGAATCAGAATCGATTGAAAGAGTTTCAAATAGAGAAGCCAGTGAGTTAGCTGGTGTTAATAAATTCTTCTAAAAGGAGTGCCCATCATGTCAGCAGTAAATAGCATCAATTTATCCACTCTAGATGGTAGCAATGGTTTTCGCTTGGATGGTGAGACCGCATATGATGCTTCCGGTCATGTTGTCAGCAATGCGGGTGATGTCAATGGCGATGGTTTTGACGATGTTATCATCGGCGCTTGGGGGAACGATAAAAATGGTTCGGAATCCGGTTCGAGTTATTTGGTATTTGGTAAAGCTTCAGGTGTGGATGCTACGATGAATTTATCCAATCTGGATGGCAGCAATGGTTTTCGCTTGGATGGCGTTGGTGAATTTGAGCGATTGGGAACATCTGTCAGTAATGCCGGAGATGTCAACGGTGATGGTTATGACGATGTAATTGTGGGCGCCCGCCTTACAGTTCCGGGTAGCTATGGTTATAATTACAGCAATGGCTCCGGGGCTAGTTACGTGGTGTTTGGTAAAGCTTCCGGTTTCGATGCTGCGATGGATTTATCCAGTCTTGATGGCAACAATGGTTTTCGCTTGGATGGCAAGGCAGCTTATAACGCTTCCGGCCATGTAGTGAGTAATGCCGGAGATGTCAATGGCGACGGTTTTGATGATTTGATCATTGGAGCACTCGATCCCTATTCATCGGTTCCTGAAGATAATGTCCATCGCTCCGGTGATGTTTATGTGGTATTCGGTAATGACTCAGGTTTTAATGCGACATTGGATTTATCCACTTTGAATGGTAGTAATGGCTTCCATCTTGCGGGTGAGCCGGGTGATAACTTGGGTTCATCAGTCAGCAGCGCGGGTGATGTTAATGGCGATGGTCTTGATGATGTGATCATAAGTGCCAGTGGTTATTATTCCAGCAATAGCTATATTGTGTTTGGCAGGGTTTCGGGTTTTAGTGCCACAATGGATATGCCTAATTTGGATGGCAGCAATGGTTTCCGCTTCGATGGCGGTGGCTTTCAGGTCAGCAATGCAGGTGATGTTAACGGCGATGGTTTTGATGACGTGATTGTCAATACCAGCGATTATGGCACCAAATATAGCGCTGTGGTGTTTGGGAAATCATCTGACTTCAATGCGGTTTTTGATTTGTCAAGTTTGGATGGCAGTAATGGTTTCCGTTTTGATGGCGTAGGTGTTACCGCGAGCAATGCCGGAGATGTCAATGGCGACGGTTTTGATGATTTGATTATTGGTGATCCCTATGCTGATCCTAGCGGTAGCGGTTTTGCCGGAGCGAGTTATGTGGTTTTTGGAAAAGCTTCAGGGTTTAGTGCGATTTTGGATTCTGCCAATCTTGACGGTGTTGGTTTTTACTTGGCAAGTGTGGCAGCCGGTGATGATTTGGGCAGAGCAGTCAGCAGCGCGGGAGACGTCAACGGTGATGGTTTCGATGATTTGATGTTGGGAGCCGCGGGGGCTGACCCGAATGGAGAAAAATCCGGATCCAGTTATGTGGTAATGGGGAGCAACTTCGGCAGTGAAACGGTTTATCAGGGCACACCTGGAGACGACAATCTCATCGGTACATCGGCAGCGGAACGATTTGAAGGTGGTGATGGCAACGACACACTGACCGGGCTTGGCGGAGCGGATGTGTTTCATGGGGATGGCGGAGATGACGATATTTGGGTATCCGATCTTAACTTTCAACTGGCCGACGGTGCTGCAGGCGACGATGTTCTGCACTTGGGCGGCAAAGATCTGAATCTGGATTTAACAAGCATGAATGGCAAAATCAGCGGTATCGAAACGATTTGCCTATATGGCACGGGTGATAATATCTTGAATTTAACCGCAACGGATGTGCTCAATTTATCAGATAGTACGAATACACTGAAGGTACATGGAAATAGCGGAGATCGTATCGTGGGGTTGAGCAACAGTGGTTGGACGGACAATGGCGTTGACGAGCACGGCTATTTTCATGCTTACACACAGGGAGATGCGGTGTTGTTGGTGGGAGCCAATGTAACAACAGATTTCGTGTAGAGAATTCATTCTTTTTCAATTTATTATGGCTCTAGGTTAACAGTTCTTTTCTGCAAACCTGGAGCCTTAGTGATTATCCGGTAATTCTGCAAGCAGTGGCGATGAATTTTGCAGGATAAATATTCAAATCATATCGTTAAGACATTAATAAGATTTACAGAAATTTCCTTCTATTGTAGTATCACATTCAATAAAATATAACTAAAAGACTGAGTAACAAGTTGTTCTTTATATATTTCGTCTTTCATTTATTCAAGCTTTTTAGTCTTTCTAAATCCATTTGCCCGCCTATCGTTCTTTTTTGGGGCCAGTTTTACAATTTTTCAATCTATTCAAAAACAATAAGAAAAATAATAGCAGTTGATGCAGTTTAACAGCATGTAAACCCACTCCCTAATCGCGCTTCATAGGGAGCAACTGACGATATCAGCTTAAATAAAGCTAATTTATCGAATTTAAGATGATCAACTATTACTAAGGAGATCTTATCATGGCTATTACTCAGTTCAATTTATCCAATCTCAATGGTAAAAATGGCTTTCGCCTGGATGGTGTAGCGCCGGGTGATTTTCTGGGGGAATCGATTAGCGATGCAGGAGACATCAATGGGGATGGCTTTAATGATTTAATTGTTAGTGCGGTGGACGCGGATCACAATGGGGATCAATCCGGTTCCAGCTATGTGATATTTGGCAGGGCTTCCAGATTTAATGCCACATTTAATTTATCAAATTTAAATGGCAAAAATGGTTTCCGCTTGGATGGCGTAGCGGCCAACGATGGATCGGGGAGCTCTGTTAGCAGTGCGGGAGATGTCAATGGTGACGGATTTGGTGATGTGATAGTTGGCGCTCCGGGCGCTGATCGGAATGGCAGCTATTCCGGTTCCAGCTATGTGGTATTTGGTAAGGCAGCCGGATTTGGTGCCATACAGAATCTGTCCGGCCTCAATGGTACAAACGGGTTTCGTTTAGATGGAGCGGCGGATGAAGTGGCAGGTTCTTCGGTCAGTAGTGCAGGGGATGTCAATGGCGATGGATTTGATGATTTGATAATTGGCGCTCCAGGCGCTGATCTGAATGGCATACTTTCAGGCTCCAGCTATGTGGTGTTTGGCAAGGCTTCGGGACTTGAGGCCGCATTTGATTTGACCCGCTTAAATGGTACGGATGGTTTTCGTCTGGATGGTGCAGTAGCCTATGATGCATCGGGTTATACGGTTAGTGGAGCGGGAGATATTAATGGCGATGGATTTGATGATCTGATAATTGGCGCTCCTGGCGAAAGGGATGTCAGTTACGTGGTATTTGGCAAAGCATCAGGATTTGGTGCCACACTTAATTTGTCGAACCTGAATGGTAGCAACGGCTTCCGCGTCGATGGGATAGCAGAGTATGACGCTACAGGTGTTTCGGTCAGTAATGCCGGGGATGTCAATGGCGATGGACTGGATGATTTGATTATCGGCGCCCCCTATGCTGATCCCCACGGTGATATTTCTGGTTCCAGTTATGTGGTGTTTGGTAAAGTTTCTGGTTTCAGTGCCACATTCGATTTATCCAGTCTAGACGGTAGCAACGGTTTTCGTTTGGATGGCGTTACAGAGGGTGATGAATCAGGTCATTCAGTTAGTAATGCTGGGGACATCAATGGGGATGGTTTCGATGATTTGATTATAGGTGCCTTGAAGGCCGACCCGAATGGAAATAACTCCGGCTCAAGTTATGTGGTGTACGGTAAGGCGGCTGGCTTTAGTGCTGTGCTTGATTTATCCGCTCTTAATGGTAACAACGGTTTTCGTTTGGATGGGGTGGCTGCTGAAGATTTTTCAGGCGCACCGGTGAGCAGTGCTGGAGATGTCAATGGTGACGGGTTTGACGATTTGATTGTCGGAGCCAGTAGCGCCGACTCGAATGGTACCGATTCCGGCGCCAGCTACATTTTATTTGGTAGAAATTTTACGGGTGCTGTTACCTTTCTGGGCACTCCCAGGACAGACAGTCTGAAAGGCACTATCGCTGCTGAACGCTTTGTCGCCGGTAACGGCAATGACGTGATGCTTGGCCGTGGGGGTGCGGATGTGTTTTATGGCGGATCAGGTAACGACGCCATTCGCGTGGGTAGTCTTAACTTTGAATTGGTCGATGGTGGTACCGGGCAGGATACGTTGGCACTTGGCAGTAACGGTCTAAATCTGGATTTATCCAATGTTCGCGGCAAAATAAGCGGTATCGAGAACATAGCTTTGTTTGGGGTCGGAGATAATAGTTTAACTGTAAATGCAGTGGATCTGCTTAATCTATCAGATACGAGTAATACCTTGAGAGTCAACGGTAATAGGGGAGATCATATTTTTGGGTTGAGTACTGGTTGGAATGATGATGGTGTTCGTGGCGGATTTCATGCGTTTACACAGGGTGAAGCGATACTGCTGGTTGGAGTGAATGTGGCAACAGATTTTATATAGGGCTTTGTTCTGATAGAGATCAATTTTTTATTTTTGTCGAAATAATGAATTTGTAAAATTGTTTTTTGATACTATGCACGTTGATTGCGTGCACTGAACTTCAATGCGGTAAAGGAATAAACAAGTGGTGTCGGCTACTAAAGTTAGTTTTAAGAATCAACAGGGTGAACTATTATCGGGCGTGTTGGAGGCACCTGCGGGAGCAGTAAAATCGTATGCTTTATTTGCCCATTGTTTTACGTGTTCCAAGGATAATCTGGCGGCAGTGCGAATTGCGCGTGCGTTGGCCAATCTGGGGATTGCTGTGTTGCGGTTTGATTTTACCGGACTTGGAAATAGTGAAGGTGAATTTTCAAGTACTAACTTTTCATCAAATCTGCAGGATTTGCTAGCAGCCGCAAATTACCTCGAACAGAAGTATGCTGCACCGGCTCTGTTAATCGGACATAGCTTCGGCGGTGCGGCAGTACTGGCTGCAGCGCAGGATTTGCCTGAAGCTAAAGCAGTAGTGACAATTGGAGCGCCGGCCACTGCCGCGCATGTTAAACATTTGTTTGGCGATGCATACCATGAATTACAAGTTAAGCAATCCGTTCACGTTGAATTAGGAGGCAGAAGCTTCGGCATTCAACGCCAGTTTATCGATGATTTGGAGCGATATAATTCTATTGCGCATATTCAATCATTAAAAAAAGCTCTGCTGATATTTCACTCACCTGTGGATGATGTGGTTTCCATCGACGAGGCGACGCGCATTTATATTGCCGCCAAGCACCCTAAGAGTTTTGTATCCTTGGATCGCGCCGATCATTTGTTATCCAATGCCGAGGATTCCCGCTATGTGGCGGAAGTTTTGTCGGCGTGGGCAAGCCGCTATCTCGATGTCAATCAAGTTGCTGATAAAACGGCAGATTCAAGCGATATGATCATTGAATCGGGCAGCGTAGTGGTGCTTGAGCGCGATAAAAAATTTACACGCGAAATTTTGACACAAGACCATCGCTTGATCAGTGACGAGCCGATAGCTTTGGGAGGTGCTGATCTCGGTTTGAATCCATATGAATTGTTGCTGGCTGCTTTAGGGAGCTGTACTTCGATGACATTACGCATGTATGCCAATCACAAGCAGCTTGACTTGCAGGATATCCGGGTCAAATTGCACCATAGCCGCATTCATGCGGAAGATTGCGATGGTTGCGAAAAACGGGAACCGCTTCTTGATAGGATTACACGCCACATTCAATTGACAGGTAATCTGACAGATCAACAACGTGCGCGGCTGCTGGAGATCGCGAATCAGTGCCCGGTGCATAAAACGCTGAAAAGTCAGATTCAGGTTGAAACTACGCTAACGAATTAATGCTGGCATGCAATTCCCTGACGCTACCGAAAAGTTTCGTATCGATAAATGGTTGTTTGCTGCCCGTTTTTTTAAAACACGCTCATTGGCGGCTGAAGCCATAGAGCGGGGCCGAGTTACCTTGAATGATCAGCGGGTAAAGCCTGCTAAAGTTTTGACGGTGGGTGATATGTTGGCGATCCGTATCGGTAAAGTACAATATGTTGTAAAAGTATTGGCATTATCGAATAAACGCGGATCTGCACCGCAAGCCCAGCAACTTTACAGTGAAACCATTGAAAGCTGCGAGCAGCGGGAATTATTGGCTACACGTTTAAAAGCCCAACCACAACCATTTTTTACCAAAGGCCGGCCAACCAAGCGTGACCGGCGCGAAATTGAGCGGTTTATTTCTTCCGGTGAAGATGAATTTTGAATGGTGCGCTGTGATGAAAATAAATAAGTGAGAGAACAATGAACAATAAAACGTTTACTTTGGATAAAAACCAATTGATCGAGCAGTCTTTTGTGCAGATGGATACCCACCTGCAGGGAACAAGTTACAGTCCGGCACAAAAATTGGCACTGACTTGCCGGATTCTGTTTGATAATGGACATGATTCAGGATTGGCTGGTCAAATTACGGCGCGTGGTGAAAAGCCGGGTAGTTATTTAACGCAGAGATTGGGGTTGGGTTTTGACGAAATTTGCGCAAGCAATCTCCTGCTTGTCAATGAAGACCTTGAAGTTTTGCAAGGCGACGGCATGGCTAATCCAGCCAATCGCTTTCATTCCTGGTTATATCGTGCCAGATCTGATGTACAGTGCATCATCCATACCCATGCCGTGCATACCGCTGCGTTGAGTATGCTCGAAGTGCCATTAGAAATATCGCATATGGACAACTGTGTGCTTTATGATGATGTGGCTTTTCTGCCTAAATGGCCGGGTGTGCCGGTAGGCAATGAGGAAGGTGAGTTGATTTCCCAAGCTATCGGTGACAAACGTGCCTTGTTGCTGGCGCATCATGGATTATTGATTGCCGGTCCGAGTATCGAGGAAGCGTGCATGCTGGCGATTGCGTTTGAGCGCACTGCACGTATGCAGTTATTAGCTGCGGCGGCGGGAAAAATCCAACCGATTGATCCTGATTTGGGACAGGAAGCGCATGATTGGATTCTACGAGGTCAACGCAGTGCGGTGGGGTTTGCTTACTACGCCCGGCGCACTTTGAGGAAAAATTCCGATTGCTTGCAATAAAATTTGCTGCAGTAGAATTTCACAGCCAATTATTATTTCGGTTACCATTGCAGATAGGAATTGTCGCGCTTAGCTGTTTCAGTTAGAATCCGCTCTTCCCAGGCGCGTAGCTCAGTTGGTTAGAGCACCACCTTGACATGGTGGGGGTCGTTGGTTCGAATCCAATCGCGCCTACCAGTAATTCCAGCGATCCAAGAAAATATCTTGGGCACATTCTGTTCAGCTACAACAATCCTCTGCTATCGTGCCAGTTTTTCAGCATGTATCTACTTTATTCCGGTAAATCTTGCCATTCAATTTGTTTTTGCGGCAAGCTAATATGGCTGCACACAATTTCTATCACATACAATAACCAATAATCTTGAGGTAGCGCACAAGCAATGACTTATTTATTCAATAATCCGGCAAATTTTGCAGATGAGCTGATTGAGGGATTCGTTGCAGCACATCGGCATCAGATACAGTGGGTTGATGGCGGCGTGATGCGGCGGCAACGTGCTAAAACGGGCCAAGTCGTAGTCGTTATTGGCGGCGGTTCAGGGCATTATCCGGCGTTTGGTGGTTTTGTTGGTCTAGGATTGGCGCATGGTGCTGCCATGGGAAACATTTTTGCAGCACCCTCGGCGCAACAGATTTGCCATGTGGTACAGGCTGTCGATGCGGGCGGGGGCATCTTGTTTTGTTACGGCAATTATGCGGGTGACGTGCTCAATTTCAATCAGGCACAAGAACGGCTTCGCATTCAAGGGATTGATGTGCGTACAGTGGTCGTGACAGACGATGTCGCATCTGCTTCAGTGATTGAGAGACATAAACGTCGTGGCATTGCTGGCACTTTACCGGTATTCAAGGCTGCAGCAATTGCTGCTGATGCGGGAAAATCGCTTGATGAGGTTTTTCGAATCGCAACTGAAGCCAACGATCGCGTTTGTTCACTGGGTGTCGCATTCTCCGGCTGCACGTTGCCGGGTGCCAATAAACCGCTATTCGAAGTGATGAACGGCAAAATGGAGGTCGGCATGGGCATACATGGGGAGCCGGGTCTTTATCGTATCGACTCACTCACTGCCGATGGTGTGGCGGAAATGTTGGTGGACAAGCTGCTATCCGAAGTTCCGCAGGCTGTGAGCGATATTTCCGGTGCCCGTGTTGGCGTGATTCTGAATGGTCTCGGCGCGGTGAAATACGAAGAATTATTTGTCGTCTATCGCAAAATTGAGCAATTACTATCTGCGCACGGACTGATTATTGTCGAACCGGTGGTGGATGAATTGATTACCAGCTTTGATATGGCGGGTATTTCACTGACGCTATTTTGGTTGAATGAAGAGCTTGAGCAAACTTGGATTGCTGCAGCGGATACGCCGGCGTTTCATCGTGGTGGGATCGTCGATACCGCTCATTCAATCGCCAATGACCTCGAGGTGAAGGGTGCGGCAGAGAAGCTTCTTGTCAAACCAAGTGCGGCGGATTCGCAAGCGGCTGCGAAAATTGTGTGGTTAGCGCTTGAAGCGGCAGCCGATGCAATTAGAGCGCAACAGGAATATCTTGGTCACTTGGATGCCATTGCTGGCGACGGTGATCACGGACTTGGTATGCAACGCGGATTGGCAGCGGCCGTCGATGCTGCTAAAACGGTACTGAATGCTCAAGCCGGCGCAGGCACATTGTTGATTATGTCAGGTGATGCCTGGTCCAATCGTGCAGGTGGTACATCCGGTATGTTGTGGGGCGTTATTTTGCGCAATCTGGGGAATGCCTTGGGAGATGATGCGAGACCTAATTCTGCTATAGTCGCGGCTGGTGTTGCTTCCGCATTGCAAGCTGTAATAGATTTGGGCAAAGCACAACCCGGCGACAAGACGCTGGTCGATGTGCTGTATCCGTTTTCCACTGCACTGACTGACGGTGCCACCAAAGGCCTTTCGCTTGCTGAAGCTTGGACGGCTGCCGCAGAAATTGCCGGACAATCTGCTGAAGCAACAAAAAATCTCACCCCGAAAATCGGCCGTGCCCGCCCGCATGCGAACAAAAGCCTCGGCAATCCCGATCCGGGGGCGGTATCGATGGCCTTGGTTATTGACGCAGCAGGCAGAATCATTAGAAAGCATTGTGATTGATTAGTAACGCTGTCTTTTCATTTTTCTGTTGGAGTGATTGACAACAAATTTGAGTGTTGTCATAATTGCCAACATGAAATCCGTCGAGCTATTGCGGCAGCGTATTGTGTTTTCCGAGAATCAATTTGCTGAGCTTGTTCTCTGGCAGATTGTGGAGCCGGTGGTGAAATCCAAATATTCGTTCAAATATCGCCTTGCCTATGTTGTGAAGGGACGATGCGTGTTGCGATATGACAATGAAGCCGGAAAAGGCGATCACCGACACTGGGGCGATCGGGAAATTGATTACGTATTTACCACCCCAGAGAAATTACTGGCCGATTTTCAACAAGATATTGAGAGGAGGAATCATGAGAACGGTTATTCTTGATGTACGGGATCCAAAAGAATCAATGGCCGGTTTTGCGCGCGCCTGGAATTTGAATCAGAAACAGGAAGCGGATCGCATCAGCTTCGCGACTCCCGAGTTATTGTGGAAGGTGTTGACCGCAAAACGCTGGGAACTGCTGAAAGCATTATGCGGCGCGGGGCCAATTTCCATCCGAGAAGCCGCGCGGCGAGTGTCGCGCGATGTCAAAGGCGTTCACGGCGACGTGACGGCATTATTGGAAGCGGGATTGCTTAATCGCACCGAAAGCGGCGCGATTGAATTTCCTTATGAAGCGATTAAGGTGGAGTTTTTGTTGCAGGCGGCTTGATGGGGATATTGGCGTCCTGGTATCACTCCATTGAACTGCCGCGCCCATCGTCATTCCCGCGAAGGCGGGAATCTATAATATGCAATGACTAAATGTTGGATGGGCGTGATTAACTTGATTGATGCGCCTTCTGATGGCGACACATCCTAACGTGCTAGCTATTAATAATTTCATTCGGGGTAATGTCATAATCTTGCGCAATAGAGTCACGAATTGTTTCTACAATAATTACCACAGTATTTGGATAAGTATTATTAGCGGGATTATTGATCCAATTGAGACAAGTATCAGCATGTTCACCAATTAACCCTTCAAGTAAGTTCATTATTTCTGAAGGTGTTAATGGTTTTTTTGATTCTTTATCTAATATGTGACCAGAAACTTTATTTCTGAAATTTTCAATACCCTTTTTTCGAATTTCTTTGTTTAATTCTTTTAATTCTCCATGATGCTTTTCTGGTAGTAAATGATGGTAATCCTTCCAGAATTCCAGTAATTTAGAAAGTGACAGCGCAAGATGCGAGAAACACATTCTTTCCACTGCGCTTAACTGTATTTCACTAAGCTTTTCTAATTTGTAGCGTTCGCGATAGTCAATAAAAACGATGGTTCCGGTCACAAAATCTGCGATCAAGTAATTCAGAATAATCACTGCTTCGATAGCTGAATTACTATTTATTTCCATAAATTCTTTCTGTATGTCTAAAAACTTTCTACCTCGTCAACCCCGCATACAGCACCGGCAGTTTCTCCGGCAGCCGTTCCACATGATCCACTACCAGGTAATTCCGTTCGCCAAAAATCCGCGACACATATTGATCTGCGCGCGGATCGAGGCTCATACAATAGGTGAGGATACCTGAACGCCCGGCTTCTTCGACGGCTTTTTTGGTGTCGTGGCGCAGGTATTGCGGGTCGCGTACATCGACGTCGGCGGGTTCGCCGTCGGTGATGACGAGCAGCAGTTTCTTCGCGGATTTTTGCAGTTTTAGATAGTGTGAGGCGTGGCGCATTGCGGCGCCCATACGGGTTGACAGTTGTCCGCTCATGCCTGCCAGTTTTGCTTTTGGAATTTCGTCGTACGGTTGATCGAAATCCTTGAAGCGGTAATATTCAACATCATGCCGACCGTCAGAGCAGAAGCCGTGGATTGCAAACGGGTCGCCGATTTTGTTGATGGCGTTGGCGAGCAGTACTGTGGCTTGGCGCGTTAGATCCAGCACGGAGTAGTCGTGTCCCGCGACTTTTTCGTTGGTCGATTCGGACAGGTCGAGCAGCACCAGTACGGAAATGTCGCGTACTTTGCGCACCGAGCGCATCATGATGCGCGGATCGGGTTGCATGCCCATGCGCATATCGATCATGGAGCGGATCGCGGCATTGATGTCGATTTCGTCGCCATCTTCGAGCTTGCGGATGCGGCGCGTGCCTTGCGGTTGCATCGCGTCTAGCAGGAACTTCATGCGTGCGATTTCGCGTTTGTATTGTTGCGCGATGTCGTCGATACACTGCATATCACCCAGCTTGGCGCGTTTCTCCTGCACCGTGGCCCAATCCGGACGTTCCAATTGGATCTGATAATCCCATTCGGAATAGTGGTACGGCGGCGATACCGGTTCCTTGCCTTCCATATCGTTGTACGAAACGCCCATGTCTTCGTAGGGGAAGAATTCGGTGCCCATAACCCAGATTTCTTCTGCGTCGTCACCGGCGGTTTCGACATCGAGCTCGTTGGCGAATTCCATGACGTTGACATACTTGCGTACTTGCTTCGGCGCATCGTAACCGGCGGACAACGATTTGTTGAAGTCGAATTCCTCGAATTCCCAGAAATAGCGATTGTCATCGCGGTACGGCGCGGTGAGCACGTCGGTGCGCGGGTTGTACGGAATCTTTTTGTCCATGAAGCTGTGTGCGAGCTGCACGCCGATATCCCAAGAGGTCTTGTGGCTATCAAGCTGGTCTTTCGCGGCTTTAAACAGTTTGCGGCCCTCCACGATCCACGAGTCCTTGTCTTTATAATCCGGATCGAGCAGGGCACGCGCCAGACGGTTGAGGTAATCACCCATTGACGCATTCATATCCGGCGTGGCGCTGTGCAGTACCGACCAGGTGTGGCGTAATCCGGGAAAGCGGCGGATCGACAGTTCTTCGATACGCGCGTCTTCGATGACCGAAATCACCGCCATTTGCAGCGGGTTTAAGCTTTCCGCGGAAATTGGCTGCTTGGTTTCGACTAAATGCGCGGCGGCATGTGCGGCGGCGGCACGGTAGACTTCGGTCGCGGAAACGTCGCCGAATGCATCGTAGGCGTCGGGGAGGTGGATGAAATAGTTTTCGATGAATGGCTTGTAGCCTTCGCGGGTTTCAAAGTCGCCGGACGTCGGTTTCATGAAAAAATCGCGCGCCCACAACGCACGCAAGTACATGTTGATGCGGCGCTGCACGTCGACGAACAAGGTGCCTTTGCGCTCTTTCTGTAAAACCGCCAGCGATTCTTTCGATTCCAGGCCGAAATAGCGGATTTGCTCTTCGT
The DNA here is from genome assembly GCA_024281995.1 of Nitrosomonas sp. Taxonomy (GTDB): domain Bacteria; phylum Pseudomonadota; class Gammaproteobacteria; order Burkholderiales; family Nitrosomonadaceae; genus Nitrosomonas. Next base: position 28,174 of record JAMWZW010000006.1, on the reverse strand, counting down.
AATCGGTGCGGTGCGCATGCGCGCCCCACATCGCCCAGCGGCGCAGGCCGCCCAGTGTCAACTGCCCGAACAGGATATCCAGTTTACCCAGCATTGGGCGGATGCCGCGCGGTGCCTGCGCGATCAAGGTATTCAGGAATTGCAAATAATTCTGAAATAGATGCGCGTCACCCAGCCGTTTTGCGGCGGTAGGGGAAGTTGCCAGCACCAGTTCGATGACCGCGCCGGAAGTCCTCGAAGCCAGTGAAAGCACCGAAGTGGCCAGATCGCTGATGACATCCTCGCCGATTTCCTTGACGACCAGCGGGATTTCATCGATCCAGCAATCCACCACGCTGCGCCCGCGCCCTAAGCCACGGATCGCCGACGCACCTTTCAGGTAATTATCCAAGCCGCGCGGCGAAAAGATCTTAACGGCCTCCGGCCAGGCGTGGTGGAGCAATTCAACCGACTCGGGTTCCAAATCCTCAAGCAATTCTTTGTAATCGTCCAGATTGATACTCATGGCAGCACCTATTAATGGGTTAAAACAATCAAAACGGGGTAATGGTCTACCGGATTAGTTGAAGAATGTACTGACTGCTGCATCCAGTGCGTCGCGCATATCGGGATCGTCGGTGATCGGACGTACCAATGCCACACGGCACGCGGCGTGCGCGTCGACATTTTTGGCGATCAGGCTGCCGGCATAAATTAGCATCCGCGTGGAAATGCCTTCGTCCAGACCGTGACCTTTCAAGTTACGTGCGCGTTCAGCGATCGATACCAGCTTCTCGGCGATGTCAGTCGAGACGCCGGATTCGTGTGCGACGATTTCGCTTTCGATGTCGTGGCTGGGGTAATTGAAATCCAACGCGCCAAAACGTTGCTTGGTCGATTGTTTCAAATCCTTCATCAGGCTTTGATAGCCTGGGTTGTATGAAATGACAACCTGGAAGTCTGCGTGTGCTTGAATCAATTCACCTTTTTTTTCTAGTGGCAGCACACGGCGGTTATCGGTCAGGGGATGAATGACGACCGTAGTGTCCTGGCGTGCTTCGACGACCTCATCCAGATAGCAAATTGCGCCATAACGCGCAGCAACAGCCAATGGCCCATCTTGCCAGCGTGTGCCGCTTGCATCTAACAGAAAACGCCCCACCAAATCCGAGGCGGTCATGTCTTCGTTACAAGCAACGGTAATCAGCGGTTTTTTTAATTTCCAAGCCATGTACTCGACAAATCGGGTTTTACCGCAACCGGTCGGACCTTTCAACATCATTGGCATGCGCACCGAATAGGCGGCTTCATATAATTTCACCTCATCGGCGACAGGATGGTAATAGGGCTCGGTGGTTACGCGGTATTGATCAATGATTTTGCTCATGATGAACTCCTGTTATTGCTACCTGAAAAGTACTTTATTTTGATCAAAAAAAAACCCCCGGTCCTGTTATAGGTAAGGGGGTTCCAGGGTACGAAACCCGTTGTGTTTAGACAGTCTTGCCGCGGTATATCACCATGGCTGTGCCTTGTGATTGGTTGAAATTGTTGTAACCAATCAAACGGACATGATTATTCGGATTGGCTTTATGACATGCGGCAGCTTCTGCCAGCACGCGGTCAACATCCGTTTCACCAAACATAGGTAATTTCCACATATACCAGTAGGAATCCATCACATATTCCGGTTCTGTATGTTCAATGGCTGGGTTCCAACCTTTGCTGATCAAATATTGCACTTGCTTCTTGATATCTTTGTCAGCCATCGCAGGCAGGTAGGAAAATGTTTCAAATTTACGGCTTGCTGGATCGCTAACGCGTGATTTGTAATCGATTACTTCGCTCATTATTTATTCCTTAATTTTAGAAAGATGAGGGAGAAAAGTAGCGTTAACCATCAACTTTTCTCCTTGAGTTATGTATTCTTACTTGTGAGCTATGTCGAGCTTATCAACCGTATCAAACTCGAACTTGATCTCTTTCCATGTTTCCATGGCGATTTTCAGTTCAGGGCTGCTTTTGGCTGCTTTGGTCAGAATAGCTTTGCCTTCTTTCTCGATTTCAATGCCTTGGTTACGCGCTTCTACGCAAGCTTCCAATGCAACACGGTTAGCCGCTGCGCCCGCAGCGTTACCCCATGGATGACCCAGGGTGCCACCACCAAACTGCAAGCAAGCATCATCACCGAAGATTGCGACCAGTGCTGGCATATGCCAAACGTGAATACCACCCGAAGCGACCGGGAATACGCCTGGCATGGAACCCCAGTCCTGATCGAAGAACAGGCCGCGACTGCGATCTTCTTTGATGAATTTGTCGCGCATGGTATCAATCCAGCCGAGAGTTGCTGCACGGTCGCCTTCCAGTTTACCGACCACGGTACCGGAATGCAGGTGATCGCCACCGGATAAACGCAGTACTTTGGTTAAAACGCGGAAATGAATACCATGGTGCGGGTTACGATCGAGCACGGCGTGCATAGCACGGTGGATATGCAATAGCATGCCATTGTTGCGGCACCAGTTAGCCAGTCCCGTATTGGCTGTTAAACCGCCGGTCAAGTAGTCATGCATAATGATCGGTGCGCCCAATTCCTTGGCAAACTCTGCACGTTTGTACATTTCTTCCGGTGTAGGTGCTGTTACATTCAGATAGTGGCCTTTACGTTCTCCGGTTTCACGTTCGGCTTTTTGGCAAGCTTCCACCACGAATTGGAAACGATCGCGCCAACGCATGAAAGGTTGGCTGTTAACGTTCTCATCGTCCTTGGTCAGATCCAAACCGCCACGCAGACATTCGTATACGGCACGGCCATAATTTTTAGCGGACAGACCCAGTTTAGGCTTAATGGTACAACCTAACAGCGCGCGGCCATATTTGTTCAGACGATCACGTTCCACTTGAATACCTGTTGGAGGTCCACCACAAGTCTTGACGTAAGCAATCGGAAAACGCACATCTTCCAGACGCAGAGCACGTAACGCTTTAAAACCGAACACGTTACCGACCAGCGAGGTCAATACGTTAACGACAGAGCCTTCTTCAAAAAGATCAATCGGGTATGCCACAAAAGCATAGAAGCAGGTGTCATCACCTGGTACGTCTTCAATCTTATAAGCACGACCTTTGTAGTAATCCAAGTCGGTCAGCAAGTCGGTCCACACTGTGGTCCAGGTACCGGTCGACGATTCTGCGGCTACTGCAGCAGCGACTTCTTCACGGGGTACGCCGGGTTGAGGGGTAATTTTGAAACAGGCCAGAAGATCCGTATCCAACGGAGTGTATTCTGGTGTCCAGTAGGTTTGCCGGTATTCTTTAACACCGGCGTTGTATATTTTTACGGCCATGATAATTTCTCCAGGTTAATTCCGTTCAGCCTCAATCAACGAAACCGATGCAGGTGAGCGGATATTGCGTTACAAAATGACTGCCTAAGTGACTGCTTAAGGCTGCTTTTTACGGCTACTTGAAATAGCTCAAATTGTTAGGTTGAACTATAGCGCTAATTACCTATAAGAACAAATCAGTAATTCTGATATTTATGATAAGGTTATACTTATGAAAAATTTACTCAGCTGATAGATGTTACATTTCACTTTAAGGCAATTAAAAGTATTTGAATCGGTTGCTCGCCACTTAAGCTATTCTCGTGCAGCTGATGAACTTCACCTTACTCAACCTGCTGTTTCTATGCAGATAAAGCAACTGGAAGACAATATTAGTTTACCGTTATTCGAGCAATTAGGTAAGCGAATTTATCTAACCGAAGCGGGACATGAGTTGTATCAATACAGCCGTGCAATTTCACAGCAGTTGTCCGATATGGAAGTTGCGTTGGAAGAATTGAAAGGTATGGAGCGTGGTAAATTAAATATTTCAGTGGTGACAACAGCCAATTATTTTGCACCGCATTTATTAGCAAAGTTTTGCCAAAGATATCAAGGGGTCACCGTCAGTTTAAATGTTTCCAATCGTGAGGCGGTGTTAAAACAATTGGCAGATAATTTGATTGATCTGGCTATTATGGGGCAGCCACCGGATGGTTTAGATATTGTGAGTGAATCTTTTATGGAAAATCCATTGGTGGTAGTCGCCCCACCGCATCATCCGTTATGTCAAGAGCATCAAATACCTGTCAAGCGGCTGGAAAAAGAGATTTTTCTGGTACGTGAATCGGGTTCCGGAACGCGCAGTGCTATGGAGCGTTTTTTTGCTGAGCATAAAATCAATATCAATAAAGGTATGGAAACGGATACCACAGAAGCCATCAAACAAGCTGTGCAAGCCGGTATGGGGTTAGGTATCATGTCACAGCATACGGCAGAATTGGAACTTGAAACGAATCGTTTAAAAATGTTAGATGTGCAGGGTTTTCCCATTATTCGTTATTGGCATGTGGTCAATAGAAAGAATAAGCGATTGTCAGGTGTCGCAAATGCTTTCCGCGAGTTTTTATTAACTGAAGCTGAGAAATTGATGCTGGAATCAAAAAAATAATATATTTTTGAGAAAAAAATCAATTCATTATTTACAATAAAACATAAAAATATTGCTGCTTTGTATTAATTATGATTCCTGTATGAAAAACCAAATAAAATATTGTGAGAATGCAATGCATGCGAAAAAATCAACAGCGCCTGGCATTTATCTTATTTGCGGTGTACTTTCGCTCATCATTTTATTGCTAGATTTCGTTACACCTCTCGGTATCGCGAGTGGCGTTCCCTATATTATTGTTATACTAATTTCATTAAAGTCCCCTGAAAAACGTTTTACTATTGCTATTGCGTGGATTTGTACTGTATTAGTCGGAATTGGGTATTGGGGGTCGCCTCCCAGTGATGTTGCATTGTATAAAATTTATACGAACCGTTTTTTAAGTTTATTGGCGATATGGGTTACAGCGATTATGGCTTTGAAACAACGCGATAGCATGAATAAATTCCATGAAGAACGCTTGAAGAGCGAGCAAGCAGTTCGTGAAGTCGAGATTCGGGAAGAAAGATTAAAAGTGCTAAAAGCAACCACCCAAACTGTACAAGATATTGTTGGTAATTTTCTAAATAACCTGCAATATTTTAGATTGGAAATTGATAGAAAAAATACCTTATCACCCGAATCGATACAAAAGCTTGATCAACTTATTCAAGAAACATCTTTGCGTATCAATACACTGGAAAGTGTAGAAGATATTCGTGAGAAAAAGATGGCCGGTGATAGGGTGGGTATCGACTATGAGCAGATTGTCAAAGATAAAGATACAATCAGCAGCAAATAATGGATGTTACAAGATTTTGAGGAGAAATGATGTCAGGACAAGGATCGGGTGGAAATGTACTTGCAGCAGTGTGTAGTTTTTTTATTCCTGGTTTGGGGCAATTAGTACAGGGGCGCATACTGCCGGCAATATTGTTTTTTGTAATTACCGGCACGGGATATTTTTTCTGGGTGTTAATTATACCTGCGGTGATTGCCGGGATTTTTCATTTGTGGTCAATCATTGATGCGGCACGGTTTGTTGGCGCGGATTGATGCATATCACGGCTTTAATGAATGATCAGGATTGTGGTAAGAAGCGGTGATATATTGCCGCCAGGATAAAACAGCGGCTGTAAAGACGTGCAAAGGGATTCTTGCAGATTGCCCAGGTTCTGACGCGAAATCTTCTTCAATTTCAGCATAATCCGAGGATAACCGTAGGCAGTAGGCATTTCCGATGCGTTCCCATTCAGCAAACTTGCCGGAGTGGACAGCATGGATTTTTTCCAGCAATTCGTTTACGCCTTCCGGACTTTTTTGTATATCGATGGTCAAGTAGGCGGTAACCAAACGATGTGTAGGGTCATCGGCATTGTATCCAGGCCAGGTAAAGGATCGGCTGTTCATTCAAAAATTGGAAATGCTGTATTAATTTTGCCTTGTCTCGCAGGTGCGAAGCCAATAGTAAAGAAATTCCCATCTTTGCTGCAATAATGCAGTGGTTGTTCTACATTCGCGACCGGTTTGTTGAGGCCGCATTGTATCCAATCAGGAGATCCGGCAGGGCAATTGGATTCCGAGCCCGCAATGGCATGACTGATTGAATTGAGTACTTGCGTTACTGTGCAATGATCTGGAAACATGGATGAAAATTTGTTTTTGCTGGGATTGCTTTGATGCGACCAACGTCCTGTGTAAATTCCTGCTGCGTTGGCCGGGCTTTGCACAATAAATTGCGACACTGTTGCTGGATTAATACCTTCAGGCCGTGAATGGAAGCCTTTAGGGCGGTTATTGTGCCATTCACCGCAGAAAATATGATATTGATTGAGCCGCAAGCCATTTTCAAGTGTCACCCAATGAGGCAGTGTTGAACAATCCACTTGGGCGGATACCGTGAGTGGGCTGAGCATGAACAAACATACAATGGATTTCAGTGAATACCGGATTGTTGAATGCCGCATGTTTCTTCCTTTGGGTAAAGATGTTAGCAGATAAAAAATATAATCTACTGTAATCAGATAAAATTGCATTTTCACTGAGATTTTTTATATCTTAGCTTTATTTTATTAATTTTTACATGTCATCTAAACAAACGTCGCAAAAAGTGGGTTTTATTTCTTTAGGCTGCCCCAAGGCATTAGTAGATTCTGAACAAATCCTGACACAATTACGTGCCGAAGGTTATGAAATATCACCTTCGTACCAAGATGCCGACCTGGTGGTGGTTAATACTTGCGGTTTTATCGATAGTGCGGTGGAAGAATCCCTCGATGCCATCGGTGAAGCATTGGCTGAAAATGGTAAGGTCATTGTCACAGGTTGTTTGGGCGCCAAAGAAGATGGCGATGTCGTTAAAAAAGCGCATCCACAGGTTCTAGCGGTTACTGGCCCGCATGCATTGCCGGAAGTCATGTCGGCGATCCATGCGCATTTGCCGCAACCCCATGATCCATACACGAGTTTGATACCGCCGCAGGGAATCCGTTTAACGCCGAGGCACTATGCCTATGTAAAGATTTCCGAGGGGTGTAATCATCGTTGCACCTTTTGCATTATTCCTTCGATGCGCGGTGATTTGGTGAGTCGGCCGGTTCATGAGGTGATGCAGGAAGCGGAGCATCTGGTGAATGCGGGTGTAAAAGAACTTCTGATCATTTCTCAGGATACCAGTGCCTATGGTGTGGATGTCAAATACCGCTCAGGATTTTGGCAAGGCAGGCCGGTAAAAACCCGGTTGACTGAGCTTGCGCAGGCATTAGGATCACTCGGTGTTTGGGTGCGGTTGCACTATGTTTATCCCTATCCGCATGTTGATGAGGTGATTCCTCTGATGGCGGAAGGAAAAATATTACCTTATCTTGACGTGCCATTTCAGCATGCTAATTCCCGTATTTTAAAAGCGATGAAACGTCCTGCCAATGCTGAAAATAACTTGGCGCGAATTCAGCAGTGGCGGAAAGTTTGCCCGGATATTACTTTGCGCAGCACGTTTATCGTTGGTTTTCCTGGCGAAACCGAAGCGGAATTTGAGGAGTTACTGGCTTTCTTGCGGGAAGCACAATTGGATCGCGTCGGTTGCTTTGCATACTCGCCTGTGGAAGGCGCAGAGGCTAATTTGTTATCTGATCCTGTACCGGAACAAATCAAGGAAGAACGCCGTGCACGTTTGATGCAGTTGCAAGAGGAAATTAGCCGCGACCGTTTGGCCAAGAAAGTAGGGCGAAGCATGACCGTCATGATCGATGAATTGACTGAGGATTTCATCATTGCACGCAGTAGCGCTGATGCACCTGAAATTGATGGCTTGGTTTATGTCGATAAAACCATTCAAGCTCAGCCTGGTGATTTCATCGAAGTTAAGATTACTAAAACGGATACGCACGATCTTTTTGCGACTGCGGTCAGGTAATACAACTCATGCGGCACCGTTGGGATATTTTCTGCACGGTTATCGATAATTTTGGCGATGTTGGCGTATGCTGGCGTCTAGCCAGGCAATTAGCCTCTGAACATCACCAAACGGTACGTTTGTGGGTTGATGATCTGAATAGTTTTGCTGTCATTGCGCCTGCAGTAAATTCCAATATTTCGCGTCAAATCGTGCACGATATTGAAATTTTTTTGTGGCACAAATCATTCCCGGCAGTTGAGCCTGCCGAGGTCGTAATTGAAGCTTTTGCTTGCGAATTACCTGAAAGCTATGTGATTGCGATGGTACAAAAAAACAAACCACCGGTTTGGATCAATATGGAATATCTCAGCGCTGAACCTTGGGTTGCCGAGTATCATGCGGTACCGTCACCATATCCCCGTTTTCCTTTAACCAAAACATGCTTTTTCCCCGGCTTTGTGGAAGGTACGGGAGGATTGTTACGCGAAAAAAATTTGATCACGCAAAGGCAAACGTTTAATGCGTCCGCTGAACGGGAGTTCTTACAGCGTAAAGGTTTACCAGGCCGTGAGCCGGATGAATTGCGCATGTCATTGTTTGGTTATGACTCAGCGCCAATCGAAAAACTGATGCAAATTTTGGCTCAGGCAAAAGTACCCGTTCTATTGATCGTGCCTCAAGGAAAAGTAGCAGAGAAGATTGTTAGTATGCTCAATCCTATTTCTTCACAAAATGACGTATCGCTACAGTGTGGATACTTAACCGTTCAAGTTATTCCATTTATGGAACAAACCGATTACGACCGCTTGTTGTGGTGTTGCGACATTAATTTTGTGCGGGGAGAGGATTCTTTTGTACGTGCACAGTGGGGAGGTAACCCGTTCATTTGGAATATTTATCCGCAAAAGGAAGGTGTGCATTGGAAAAAACTGCACGCGTTTTTGGATTTGTATTGTGCAGACATGACGGTGGAATTGGCAGTTGCGGTGCGTGAGATGTGGTTTTGCTGGAATGGCATCGGTGAAATAAATCATGGCGTTTGGATGAACTTCCTATCGGTTCTCGAGTCTTTGAAACGTCATAATGGCGACTGGAGAAAGCGGCTATTGAGGCAAAATGACTTGGCCTCCAATCTGGTGCAGTTTAGTATGAATCAGTTATAATTTGACGTTTAGAAACTAGGTGGTTGCTGATAATAGCAACATCATTTAACTTCATTTATTTTGGAATTGAACTATGAAAACCGCAATGGAACTTCGCTCAGGTAATGTTGTAATGATTGGTAATGATCCTATGGTCGTGCAGCGGGCGGAATTTACTAAATCGGGCCGTAATGCGTCGGTGGTCAAAATGAAGCTGAAAAATTTATTTTCCAGTACCACAATGGAAAATGTTTATAAGGCTGATGAAAAATTTGATTTGGTGGTTCTGGATAAGAAGGAATGCACTTATAGTTATTTTGCCGATCCCCTCTATGTATTCATGGATGCTGATTTTAATCAAATCGAAGTAGAAGCTGACAATATGCCGGATGTATTGAATTATTTGATCGATGGGATGGAAGATGTTTGTCAGGTGACTTTTTATAATGATAAAGCTATTTCTGTTGAATTGCCCAATACGATCATTCGTGAAGTTGAATACACCGAACCTGCAGTACGCGGGGATACTACCGGAAAAATCATGAAACCAGCTCGACTTGCCGGAACAGGATTTGAGATTCCGGTTGCCGCTTTTGTGGAGATTGGCGATAAGATTGAAATCGATCCGCATAATAATGAATTTAGAAAGCGGATTTAATGAGTAATTATAAATAAGGCTAAGGTATTGAATGGGGGAGTTCCGATCTGGAATGATGTTGTTTCGTGCTTAAAGTTTTTTTAGTGAAATTCAAGCTTATGTTTTACAGATTAATCTTCCAGAAATCATAATGTGTTTTAACACGTAAATAAAAATCAAATTTAAATGGTACCGACAGTCTCAGCAGTAGTGGAATCTGATGTGAATACGATTTCATTGCTGGCAGGAAGCATCTGGCGGCAGCATTACCTAGGCATCATTTCATCACAACAAATTGATTACATGCTGGCACAACGCTACCAGCCAGGACTCATTATTCAGCAATTAACGAATTCCAGCATTTGTTGGCGAAAACTGGTTCTGGAGGAAGTGATCATTGGTTTTTCCTGCTATATGCGAACCACTAAGCCTAATGAACTAAAAATTGACAAACTGTATATTCATTGTGATCATCACCGTAAAGGATATGGTGCTATGTTGATTGCAGACGCAAAAAAAATTATGCAGAAAAACAATTTGAGTTCGCTCATTTTGACTGTCAATAGACGCAATCAATCGGCAATACGGGCTTATCAGCATTATGGCTTTGAAATTGCGGGTGATAGTATGGTCGATATCGGAGAAGGGTTTGTCATGGATGATTACTTAATGACCCTGTCAAAATTGTGAAATTGGGTTATTGGAACATTTAGTCGATGAAATTGAGATTTACTAAAATGCATGGTCTGGGTAATGATTTTGTCGTTCTGGATGGCATCAGTCAATCCATCGACCTCAATCAGCAGCAACTGAGCTTCCTTGCAGATCGTCATTTTGGTATTGGTTGCGATCAAATTCTGTTAGTTGAGAAAGCGGAAGGTCAGGCCGATTTTCGCTATCGTATTTTTAATAGTGATGGTGGCGAGGTTGAGCAATGCGGTAATGGCGCGCGGTGTTTCGTTCGTTATGTGCATGATCATGGTTTAACTCAAAAAAACGAGATTCGTATCGAAACGCTAAGCGGTGTGATATCTCCAAAGCTTGAAATCAGCGGTGATGTCACGGTCAATATGGGTAAGCCGGTTTTTGATCCGAAAAAAATTCCTTTTATTGCAGAACAATACGAACCGACTTATTCGCTTGAAATAGCCCAAAAGCGGATTACGCTAAGTGTTTTGTCGATGGGTAATCCCCATGCTGTGCAGGTAGTGCAAGATGTTGAAAGTGCACCGGTCGAATCTGAAGGGGCTTTGATTGAAAGTCATTCTCGTTTCCCTAAAAAAGTGAATGTGGGCTATATGCAAGTAATTGATCGTAATCATATTAAACTGCGAGTATTCGAACGGGGCGCGGGCGAAACCCTAGCTTGTGGTACCGGAGCATGTGCCGCAGTCGTGGCAGGTATCAATTTGGGCTTACTGGATCAGCCGGTTATTGTCAGCACACGAGGAGGCGATTTGTCCATAAACTGGCAAGGGGACGATCAACCGGTCTGGATGACGGGCCCGGCAGTGGCGGTATTTGAAGGTGAAATAAATTTATAATCGAGCAAGGAAGAATGATGAAACCAGAAGATGTCGCACAGTACTTACAGGAAAATCCGCAATTCTTCAATGAGTATGCCGATTTGTTAGCGGATATTCAAATTTCTCATCCGCAGGACCAAAAAGTGATTTCACTCAATGAGCGGCAAATTCTTTCACTTAGAGAAAGAAACCATGTGCTGCAAGATAAGCTTCTTGAATTGATTAATTTTGGTGAAGAAAATGATGCAATCAGTGAAAAAATGCATCGACTCGTGATTGCCTTGCTTTCCATTTCTGCTTTGAATGAGCTTTTTACCGCATTATACTTCAGCTTAAAAGAAGATTTTGTCATTCCTTTGGTGGCGATACGTTTATGGAATATTTCCTATAGTGGTGAATGCGATAGTGAATTTTCGTGTGTTAGCGAGGATGTTCGCACGATTGCCGAAAGCTTGTCGCAACCGTACTGTGGCAATCATATTGCTGATGAGATCAAGCAGTGGTTCGAGGAGGGTGCGGAGCACCTGAATTCGTTTGCTATGATTCCGTTGAATTCTACACAAAATATCGGTTTGCTCGTTCTCGGTAGTCCTGATATAGAACGATTTTATCCGGAAATGGGTACGTTACATCTTAAGCGGTTGGGAGAATTGGTGAGTACTAGCATTGTTCGTTACGATCAGGCAGATCCTGTGAGTGGCGAATAGTTTTAACGTCATATATCAGCAATGAGCAGAAAACCTGAATCTCTGGCCGCTTTATTTATTGATCATTTGCTATACGAACGGCGTTTGTCACCTCTTACGGCTGATAGTTATGCGCGTGATATTCGTGCCTTATTTAGCCATGTCAGTGTACTCAATTTGGAGCAACTTCAAGCTTCAGATATTCGTCAGGTCATTGCAAAATTGCATGGCAAAGGACTCTCAGGTCGAAGCTTGTCCAGAATGCTGTCAGCTTGGCGAAGTTTATATCATTATTTAATTCGCGATCATCACTATCAGCATAACCCCTGCATAGGAATGCGGGTTCCCAAGTCACCACAAAAATTACCCCATGCGCTTTCTCCTGATGAAACTACGCAGTTGTTAGCATTTTCCCCCGATAGCGGTTTGTTGGCGCGTGATAGCGCAATGTTTGAATTGTTTTATTCTTCTGGCCTTCGCTTGGCGGAGCTGGTACAACTTAAACCTGTAGATATCAGTTTTGATGAGGGAACGATAAGGGTTTTAGGTAAAGGAGGAAAAACTCGGATTGTTCCCGTAGGCGACTATGCATTGCAGGGTTTGACAATTTGGCTTAAGCAACGTGCGCTGATAATAAGACCGGGAGAAATGGCACTTTTTTTATCGCAACATGGTAAGGCGATCAGTGCCCGCACAATCAGTTATCGACTGAAAAGTAGAGCCAAGCTGCAAGGTATTCATCAAAATGTACATCCGCATATGTTACGACACTCCTTTGCTTCTCATGTGCTGCAATCCAGCGGCGATTTAAGGGCAGTTCAGGAAATGCTGGGCCATACTCACATAACCTCGACACAAGTCTATACACATCTTGATTTTCAACATCTTACGAAGGTTTATGATTTAGCACATCCTCGTGCTAAAAAAAGAAGTTGATCATTTTTCTGCTCAAATTGGCGATGTTTTATACGCTATAATGGCACTTTTGTGACAAATTAAACTAGAAATTTCATGACAACAATAGTATCAGTAAGACGCGGCCGTCAGGTTGCATTGGGTGGGGATGGACAGGTTACCCTAGGTGCCGTGGTTGCTAAATCTACTGCACGCAAAGTTCGCAGGCTCTATCATGATAAGATTTTGGCTGGATTTGCAGGTGGTACTGCAGATGCTTTTACATTATTCGAGCGTTTTGAGGCTAAACTGGAAGCCCATCAGGGACATATTATGCGTGCCGCTGTGGAATTAGCAAAAGATTGGCGCACTGATCGAATTTTACGTAGATTGGAGGCGATGTTGGTAGTTGCAAACGAAGATGCGACTTTGATCATCACTGGTGCTGGTGACGTGATTGAGCCCGAATGGGGACTTGCCGCTATTGGAAGCGGTGGCTCTTATGCATTGGCAGCAGCGCGCGCTTTATTGGAAAATACCGATTTGCCTCCTCAAGAGATTGTGAAAAAAGCGCTTACGATCGCGGGAGATATTTGTATTTATACTAATCAGGATCATGTTATAGAAACCATCGGTTAAATTGTCCAAGGATTAGGATTGTGCTTTTATAGTGGGCAACCAACTGATTAGGCATAATTAATGACTGTAAAATTAGAAAATTATTTATTTCACATCAACCACAGAATTTAAATCATGTCTCAAATGACTCCGCAAGAAATTGTCCATGAATTGGATAAGCATATCATCGGCCAGAATTCAGCAAAACGGGCTGTGGCTATTGCACTTAGAAACCGTTGGCGCAGACAGCAAGTTGCGGATCCATTGCGCCAAGAAATAACACCCAAAAATATTCTCATGATTGGTCCAACTGGGGTTGGTAAAACAGAGATTGCCCGCCGCTTAGCAAAACTTGCCAATGCTCCCTTCATAAAGATCGAAGCGACCAAATTTACTGAAGTTGGATATGTTGGGCGTGATGTTGATTCGATTATTCGTGACTTGGTTGAGACAGCTATTAAAGAATTGCGAGAAAGAGAAACCCGAAAGAAGCAACCGTTGGCAGAAGATCGTGCAGAAGACCGGATTCTGGATGCTTTGCTTCCGGTTGCCCGGGATTTTGGTACTGGCTTGAATGCGGACGATCAGGATAACTCTACACGTCAAAAATTTCGCAAGCGGCTACGAGAGGGTGAGCTGGATGATAAGGAAATTGAAATAGAAGTTGCAGCACCACGCGCTAATATGGAAATATTTGCACCACCTGGTATGGAGGATCTGACTTCCCAGATTCAGGGGATGTTTCAAAATATGACTGGTGAAAAAAAGCGAGCCCGAAAAATGACAATTCGAGAAGCAAGAAAGATGCTTCTTGAAGAAGAGGCTGCAAAAATGGTTAATGATGAAGAATTAAAGTTGATTGCAGTGCACAATGTTGAGCAGAATGGTATCGTATTTCTGGATGAAATCGACAAAATTGCCAGTCGTGCAAGTAATACAGGAGCTGATGTTTCACGACAAGGAGTGCAGCGTGACCTGCTACCTTTGGTTGAGGGTACGACCGTGTCAACAAAATATGGCATGATCAAAACCGATCATATTCTATTCGTTGCGAGCGGTGCATTTCACATGTCAAAACCCTCAGACTTGATTCCTGAGTTACAAGGACGTTTCCCCATTCGGGTTGAATTGGCTAGTCTGAGTGTTAGCGATTTTGAACAAATACTAACGAATACGGATGCATGTCTTACCCGCCAATATGAAGCCTTACTGGCAACAGAAGGTATCCAACTACAATTTACCAGTGATGCCATCAAACGTTTAGCTGAAATTGCCCATGCTGTAAATAGTAAGACTGAGAACATTGGTGCAAGACGCTTGCATACGGTCATGGAGAAATTGCTGGAAGAGATTTCTTATGATGCACCTAAACGTAGTGGAGAAACTGTTGTTGTCAATGCACCATATGTCGATGAGCGTCTCAAAAATCTCTCGCAAAGCGAAGATTTGGCACGTTATGTTCTATAGGTTTCTAAAGGAAAATGACAAACAATTGAAAAGATGAAACGCAATTACAACTTAATGAAGTTGGGTATAAGCGGCTATAAACGCCAAGCTGTTGTCGCATTAATATGCTTTTCAGCTTGGCTTCCAAACAAGTTTATTAATTGATCTTGTACCTGTTTTTTTATCGCAGTAACAGGGTGCCAGTTAGTAAGATGATCCTGCTGTGGGACCGCCAGCTCTAGGATTCTTTATTTTAGCAGGGCAGGTTACCATTTCGCCATCAACGCGATCTTTAATTTTTTCACCATCTTTCTTACCTTCACATGCCATTCTATTCAAAATATCTTGGGCTGATACAGGCGGTAATGCAGATTCTTTATTTCCACTTGCGAAGGTAACAGAAGAACCCAGTAAAAATACGGAAGCAAAAAATACTGTAATAAGAAATTTGTTCATTTTAACTTCTCCATTATGTGTTATTAAGGAAGTCAGTTTTTACACACTAACCATTCAAACATGAATTTATCACAATCATAAATATCATGGCCATTTCTTCTTTTGAAAATCTTATGATTTTAGCCGTCGAACTATAGCATAATTCTAGTTAATCTAATACTTTTTATGGCTATTTTCATTTGCAAGGCGTATGTTCAGGTTAGATCTTGCGTAATTAATTCTTCATCAATGAATTTAAGATGTTGCTAAATTTCAACAATTTTCGATTATGATGGCAGCAGCAACACGGCGACCTTCTTCTGCCAAAATATTGTAGGTACGGCAGCAAGCTTTTGTGTCCATAATCTCAATGCCAATTCCTAATTTTACTAAATTACTGAGTAAAGCGTGATCGGGAAATTGAAGCTTTGCGCCAGTTCCTAGAATGACGATTTCTGGTGAGTGTGCTAAAAGATTTTGAAGATGTTGAATTTTCAATTGTGAAACGGGCGGTGTTGACCAATCTTCAATGAGATAATCAGGCAACACGATCAAGCTTTTGTCATAGCGTGTTTGATTTATTTGTACATAATTATCACCATAACCTGTGAAGACGTTTTGATGGGCAAAATTTGCAAGATGTAATTTCAATAATCTACTCCCTCTTTCTAAGTCAGATAGTAATGATTATGCATTAATGAAATGAAAACACAAGATACTAGGGAAGTTTCTTTAGCTAAAGCTAAATAAACAATTTCGAATAATTTTAGACTATTGTTTATTTTTTTGAGCTATTTTATTTTCAACAAAATTAATTAAAGTGCCAAGAGTTTGAAATGTTTGAGCACTGATTTCATCGTCATTAATTGAGATTGAGAAATTTTTTTCAAGTGCCAAGATAATAGTTACTACAGCAACTGAATCAAGCTCCGGTATATTTCCTAGTAAAAAAGTATCTGTGGTCATGAGGCTGATTCGTTCATCTAGTCCTAAAACGTCAGCTAATATTTTTTTTATTTTAATAGTGTGGTTCATTCGGTTAGCAACTTAATCGAATATTGTAGTGTATGCTGAAGCATAAAAATTAAGAAACTGAGCATAAGGCTTTGATTATTTTGTTTATGGTATAAGCGATTTGCTAATGAAATACATCTTTGGATAGTAATATTTTTGATATTGATGTTAACTAAGGTTGCACTTCAACGATTGAATTAATTCTAGCAATACCACTAATAATTCGCCCGGATTTGTTGCGAACTTGAACAATTTGACCTTCTGATGCATCAGTTAAAGCCAAACCTTCCGAACTGATACTAAAACCTCGGCCTTGGATAACTAAATTAACTTTTTGTCCGCGGGAGATAACATAAGGCGCACGTAACATTTGTTGCCGCAAGGGTTGCCCGACACTAAGGTTGGCGGTGGCAACTTTACCGATCACTTGGTCTGTGCTGGTAAATATACCCTCTGGCATTTGTGTCAGATTGACATTTTGTAACGTAATATCCTCGTAGGTAAGGGTCTGGCCGGTTGAGACAGGCCGGATTATATGTAATACACTGGCTATTACATTTACTTCAGCTTGAATGTAAATTGTCCAGCTTGCAATTTGGCTATTGCAACGAACTCCAACTGAAGTTTTACCCCATAAACGACCTCCAGTCGGTATAAAAGGTTCTAATTCTGGACATTTTGGTAGATTGAGATGAGGATCGATCTTATCAAGATTGACAGTAACTTGTCCTGGTAGTGTGACGGTTTTATTATAAATGAAATTCTCAACTGCATTCTTAATCTGTGAAACATCCTGTTGTTGGGGAGCAGTCTTTTGCTGTGATGCCAACAGAAATGAAGAAGAAAGTGAAAGCTTGAGTAAACAAAGCATTAACACTAAACAGTGCGTCATAATTTATTCGATTATTGGTTCTTGCCGTTTTCGGCAATTATTGCCGCAATATTTTTATCTTAAATAAGTATCTGCATACTTATTGTTTAGAGATAGCATCTATTTCTTGTCCTTTTCGCTAATTGGTAGGTTAATCAGAGCATTTATTATACTGGCATGCTAAATGCTATCAAAAGATTGAGAAATTTATTTACTCAGGGTTAATGAAATGATTAACAAACTAGATAAAGAATTAAATTTTCATCATCAAGCTTTAAGCTTAAGAGTTGCTCGGCAAGAGTTACTTTCAAGTAATGTAGCTAATGCAGATACTCCCAATTTTAAAGCAAGGGATATCAATTTTGCTAGTGTGCTAAGTGAGAAACTATCATCACGTACAAATTTTAGTGCAGTAAATTTAAATACGACATCTCCATTACATTTTAATTCTGCTGCTCAGGATATTTTGGGAGACGATCTGCTATATCGTGTTCCTTTACAACCGAGTGCGGATGGTAACACAGTCGATATGGATATGGAACGTACTCAATTTGCTGATAACTCGATTAAGTATGATGCGAGTATCACGTTTATCAATAATGAGTTTAGAAATTTAATGTTAGCTATGCAGGAGAGATAGTATGTCATTATTTAATGTATTTGATATTGCAAGTTCAGCGATGTCAGCCCAATCTCAGCGTTTGAATGTTGTAGCCAGTAATCTCTCGAATGCTGACAGCGTTACTAGTTCAACAGGTGAGCCTTACCGTGGTCGCCAAGTTGTTTTCAGCACCTTACAAGCGGCAGAAAATGGTGCTAGTGGTGTTAAGGTTGCTGGCGTTGTTCATGATCCTTCACCAATGCGGCAAGTATTTGAGCCTAAACATCCACTGGCGGATAAGAACGGCTATGTAACGATGCCAAATGTGAACGTCGTAGACGAAATGGTCAATATGATGTCTGCGTCACGTTCATATCAGAATAGTGTGGATATGATGAATACTACCAAATCACTATTACAGAAAACACTGACTATTGGTCAATAAAGGAGTTCGTGATGAGTTCAATTCAACAAACCAATTCACAAACAGTTTCATCGGCAACAACAAGTTTAACTGCTAAGAAAGCAGCTGAGAATCCACAGGATCGTTTTTTAAAGCTTTTAGTTACTCAGATGAAAAATCAAGACCCGTTAAAACCTTTGGATAATGCAGAAGTTACTAGTCAATTAGCACAGATTAGCACGGTGACAGGTATAGATAAATTAAATAACACACTTCAAATTCTTAATTCTGATGTAGAAGACAGTTTGTCTGTGGAAGCAACGAACATGATAGGACACAATGCATTTGTTTCTGGAAACATTGTTGAGCTAAAAGAAGGTTCAGCCAAAGTCGGATTTGAATTAGAACAACCGGTAGATCAGTTGACTGTAACTATAAAAGACAGTGCAGGTTTAGTTGTTAGGGAAATCGATCTTAAAGCGTACCCAGAAGGTATAAGTTCGATTTCATGGGATGGCAAAACCAATAGTGGTTCAATCGCATCGGAAGGGACATACACATTTGAAGTTACTGCAGAACAAGGTGGAGATAATATAAAAGTTACCCCACTTGCGTTGGGTTCGGTAAAAAGTGTTTCTACCGGTGATGACGGCACATTACTTGACATGGGTAAATTAGGCCTAATCAATTTATCTAACGTTAAACAAGTATTTTGATTAGGAGATCATTATGAGCTTTCAACATGGTTTAAGTGGATTGAATGCTGCTTCCACAAATTTGGATGTTATTGGAAACAATATTGCTAATGCAAATACGGCAGGATTCAAACAATCTCGCGCTCAATTCACCGACATTTTGGCAAACTCGCTGGGTGGATCGGGTCCTTCTCAAGTAGGCATTGGCGCTAAAGTATCTACAATCGCACAAGCATTTGATCAAGGAAATATTTCACCAACAAATAATCCATTGGATATTGCGATTAATGGTCAAGGTTTTTTTCGTTTTGATCAGGCAGGGGTTGTTAGTTATAGCAGAAATGGTCAGTTTCGTGTCGATGAAGCCGGATTTCTTGTTAATAATAATGGTGCAAATCTTACAGGATATGCAGCAGACGAAAATGGTGCTATTGATGCTAGTAAACCGACCAATCTACGACTGACTACTACTGATCTTCCTCCCAAAGTAACGTCGGCTTTTGAATGGGGATTTACTCTTGACTCACGTAAATCTGTACCTGTAGATTCTACTTTTAGTATTAATAATGGAAATAGTTATACACATACATCATCAGGTGAAATTTTTGATAGCTTAGGTAATCCACATGTTATCGCTGTTTATTTTCAAAAATCAGCAACAGCAAATACCTGGAACACGTATGTCACAATTGATGGGAAAGCGGATAGTGCAGGTTTGCCTACTGGAGTTACTTTAGATGGTGGTATCTCAAAAACATTAGAATTCAGTGGGACCGGAGAAATGACTACTCCAGTGGATCCAATTGCTGTATCGGTGGATTTGACAGCTATTGATTCAACATTAGGTGCCGCTACCCCGTTGAATTTTAATCTGGATTTAACAACTACTAAACAATATGGGGCCGATTTTGGCACTAATTTAATTACTCAAGATGGTTATGCTTCCAGTCGATTGGCTGGTTTTACCACTTCCGCGACGGGTGAAATTCAAGGAAATTATAGTAATGGTCAAAGTAAAACAATTGGTCAAATTGTTTTAGCTAATTTTATTAATCCACAAGGACTCAATCCTATCGGCGATGGTCGCTGGGTAGAATCTGCAAGTTCGGGTCAACCACTAGTTGGAGCTCCTAAGACTGGAACCTTGGGTGTATTGCAACCTTCTGCCATCGAAGATGCTAATGTTGATTTAACATCCGAATTGGTAAAAATGATAACTGCACAACGTATGTATCAAGCAAATGCTAAATCTATTGAAACTCAAGATGCCATTTTGCAGACACTAGTTAACCTTTAATTCTTTATTAGACGCTTAAGTGGAAACTCATGGATAGACTTATTTACACATCAATGACTGGAGCAAACCACACATTGAACCAGCAAGCTACTGTTGCGCATAATCTTGCGAACGCTTCAACCACAGGTTTCCGGGCTGAAAATAATGCATTCCGAGCAATTCCAATATTTGGTGATGGGTTGCCTACGCGTGCGTTTGTTGTTGATTCAACAGTAGGTGCAGATTTAACGCCTGGCTCATTACAAACAACGGGGCGCGACCTGGATGTTGCAGTTAAGGGTATAGGTTGGATTGCAGTGCAACTGGATAATGGGGAAGAAGCTTATACCAGAAACGGTAGCTTGCAAATAAGCCCCAATGGTATTTTGTTAACACAAAATGGATTGAAAGTAAAAGGTGAAACGGGTCTTATTACAATTCCTCCAGACACCCGTATCACAATTGGAGTCGATGGGACTGTATCTTCTGTTCCGATTAGTCCTCAACCCAATACAGTAGCTGCAGTGGGTCGTATTAAACTGGTCAATCCTCCCGAGGAAAATCTTATTAAAGGTGCTGATGGTTTATTTCGTCTCAAAGATGGAAGCCAGGCTCCCATTGACGCTAGAGTAAGGTTGGTAGATGGAACGTTGGAAGGTAGTAATGTAAATGTTGTGCATGAAATGGTTAGCATGATAGCACTTGCTCGTCAATTTGATATGCAAATGAAAATGCTGGAAAGTGCACAGCGTAACGCACAGCAAGCCAGTGAAATAATGGTTGTAAGAGCTTAATCAGATAAAAATCAAGGAGGTGAATTATTATGATACGTTCGTTATGGATTTCTAAAACTGGTCTTGATGCACAGCAAACTAAAATGGATGTTGTGGCCAATAACCTAGCTAATGTCAGCACTAATGGATTTAAGCGTGCTCGTGCAGTTTTTGAAGATTTATTATATCAAAACGTGCGTCAACCCGGAGCTCAATCTTCTCAACAAACTCAATTGCCATCTGGTTTACAATTAGGAACAGGTGTTAAACCAGTTGCTACGGAAAACATATTTACCCAAGGAGATTTGCAGAAAACTGATAATCCACGCGATGTCGCTATACGCGGTATGGGTTTTTTTCAAGTATTGTTACCAGATGGTACAGCAGCCTATACACGTGATGGTGCTTTTCAATCTGATCTTAATGGACAGCTAGTAACATCCAGTGGCTACGCAGTTCAGCCAGCAATTGTAGTACCGCCGAATACTACAGGTATTACAATAGCGCGCGATGGTACAGTGTCCGCAACGGTACCAGGATCTGCTGCTCCGATTCAAGTGGGTAATATCCAGTTAACCAGTTTTATTAATCCATCAGGATTACAGAAAATGGGTGAAAATCTCTATATGGAAACCGCATCTAGTGGAGCACCTAATCAAAATGCCCCCGGCACTAATGGACTGGGATTGTTAGAACAAAACTTTGTTGAGACTTCGAATGTTAACGTTGTGGAGGAATTAGTCAGTATGATTCAAACACAACGCGCTTATGAAATGAATTCTAAATCGATTGAAACTTCAGATCAGATGTTGCAAAGACTATCGCAATTATAATTTAGATAGACTCGAGGAATGAGATGATGAGTATCGATTGTACGAAACAAAACAAAAATCATTACATTTATGTATTGAGTGCATTAATTATTGTTTTGTTGATATCAGGTTGTGCAATAACACCATCTACAACGGCCTATCAGCCTTATTCTTTGCGACCACCACAACAGAGTGGAGCGGCTACTCAACCAAATGGAGCAATTTTCCAAGCTATTAATAGTACAACTAATGGAGTTCGTTATACACCATTATTTGAAGATCGGAGAGCACGAAGCATTGGTGACACGATTATTGTAACCTTAAAAGAAAAAACAAATGCTAGTAAGAGTTCAGGTAGTAATGTTGATCGGTCTGGAGGTATTGATTTCTCAGTTCCTAATCTTTTAGGTGTTCCTCTAAGCCTTTTACAAAAGAATGCGACTATTGAGGCCAACTCTAATAACAAATTTGACGGCAGTGGCGCTAGTTCAAGCAAAAATGATTTTACTGGCACGATTACAGTAACTGTTATAGAAGCATTACCTAACGGAAATCTAGTAGTTAGTGGAGAGAAACAAATTGGAATAAATCAAGGGCAAGAATTTATAAGGCTTTCTGGTGTAGTCAATCCAATCCATATCATTGGAAATACTATTTCATCCATTCAAATTGCTGATGCGCGCATTGAATATCGAGCTAATGGATATATCGACGAAGCGCAAACGATGGGTTGGCTATCCCGTTTCTTTCTCACAGTTTCGCCATTTTAAAAGCTATATGCGAAAATTATGAAAATACAAACCATAATTATTTTTTCTTTTTTGGTTCTTGGCATACTTCTACCTGGTTTTTGTAGTGCTGATCGCATTAAAGATTTGGCATCCATTCAAGGGGTTCGTGGTAATCAACTGATTGGGTATGGGTTAGTTGTGGGTTTAGATGGTAGTGGTGATATGACAACCCAGACACCCTTTACAGTACAGAGCATCATTAACATGCTTGGCCAATTGGGTATAAATTTACCACCTGGCACAAATTTACAACTACGCAATGTCGCCGCTGTTATGGTAACAGCTACATTACCAGCATTCGCTAAACCTGGACAGCCTATTGATGTTACCGTATCTTCTATGGGAAATGCGAGAAGTCTGCGCGGGGGGACGCTGCTAATGACACCGCTCAAAGGGGCAGATAATCAAGTATATGCAATGGCCCAAGGAAATGTTTTGGTCGGTGGAATTGGTGCTGCTGCTGGGGGTAGCAGTGTGCAAGTTAACCATCTAAGTGTCGGACGAATTACAGGTGGTGGGATCGTAGAACGTGAAGTTCCCACCACTATTGGACAAGGTGATTATATTAATCTTGAACTCAATTCAACCGACTTTACCACAGTTTATCGCATTGTAGACGTGATTAATGGAATCTATCCTGCGGCAGCGGTTGCTATAGATGGCCGTATGATCCAGGTAAAAGCGCCGTCTGATAATAGTCAACGTGTCATGTTTATTTCTCGAATTGAGAGTCTCGATGTAATACCTGCAAAAGCTTCGGCGAAAGTTATTGTTAATTCACGTACTGGTTCGATAGTGATGAATCAAGCTGTAACGCTTGAAAGTAGTGCTGTTGCACATGGAAATCTATCGATAATTATCAATACTGAGCCTGTAATTAGTCAGCCTGGACCATTTGCGCAACGCGGTGAAACAGTTGTTACACAACGATCTCAAGTCGAAATTCGTACTGATGAGGGAAATTTAATGCTCTTACCTAATGGTGCAGATTTAGGAGAAGTTGTGAAAGCTTTAACAGCAATTGGTGCAACAACTCAAGATTTACTATCTATATTGCAAGCTTTAAAAGCATCGGGTTCATTGCGTGCAGATCTGGAAATTATTTAATTACAGGCCATAAGAATATGATTATTTCTCCTGATACTTCAAGTAAACTCGCGATAGATGCCAAAAGTATTAATGATCTACATCTAATGGCAAAACAAAAACCGGATGAAACTCTGCATAAAGCAGCACAGCAATTCGAAGCATTGTTTATGCATATGCTGCTGAAAAGTATGCGTGAAGCTACACCTAAAGATGGATTATTCGATAGTCAACAAACTCAGTTCGTTACTCAAATGTATGACCAACAACTGGCTCAACATATATCAACTAGAGGAATGGGGATTGCTGACATGATGGTGAAACAGTTGACCCGAGCTAGTAATCCGGCAGAGTCAGAAAGTTCTATCAATAAAACGAATGCTATTTTAACAACAATTAATTCTATTCATCATTCATCTCTAGTTAAGAATGAACATCCAAATGATAGATCAAGACAATTATGGTCCAATTCTCAGATTTCCTTTAATACAGGTGCTCCATTAGGAATAAAAAATTATTTTTTTGAAGAATTACCTGCGACTAGTCAAGCAGATGTGCAACGAAGGAGACTACCTAATAATTCAGAGAACTTTGTTGATAAATTACTACCTCATGCAATAACTGTATCGCAATCAACAGGTATTCCTCCTCATTTTATGCTCGCACAAGCCGCTTTGGAAAGTGGATGGGGCAAGCACGAGATTCGTCATGCAAATAATACCCCAAGTTACAATTTATTTGGAATCAAAGCAGGAGTAAGTTGGAAGGGAGGTGTGGTTGAGACAGTAACTACCGAATATGTCGGGGGTGTTCCACAAAAAATGATTGAGAAATTTCGTGCTTATAATTCGTACGCTGAAGCATTTAATGATTATGCTAAGTTGCTACTCGACAATCCACGTTATGCCAAAGTTTTGAAATCCACGGATGCTGCAACATTTGCAAACGGTTTGCAACGTGCTGGGTATGCGACTGATCCATTATATGCCGAAAAACTAATCCGCATACTCAATAGCGAAATATTGCAAAATCGACAATTAATTTAATGTAAGAACTACCTTAATTATCTTTTGAGTTTACCGATATTATAAATGAGGTCTTTGCATAACTGGCTATCTCGGTTGCGGACGATTTTCAAGTACTTGATTTGTTGATGTAACAAGTAACCCAAAAAGCTCAAAAACAATTATGCAGCAGTCTTTAAATATAAATTTTTTGTATATTAAGAATTAAATTAGGATTATGGGAAATAGTATTCTTGATATTGGAATTACTGGTCTGTTAGCTGCACAGAATCAATTACAAACAACAGGTCATAATATTAGTAATGCCAGCACTCCTGGTTTTAAACGTCAACAGGTGATTCTTAACACAAATATTGCACAATCGACAGGTGGTGGATTTGTTGGTACTGGTGTTCATTCAACCACAGTGCAACGTATTTATAATCAATTTCTCATTAATCAATCACTACAAATTCAAACACAAAGTCAGTCACTGGATAGTAATCATGCACAAATAAAACAATTGGATAATATGTTCGCGGAGGCTACTTCGGGGCTTTCTCCAACACTTCAGAAATTTTTTAGTGCCATACAGGATGTGGCAACTAATCCCTCTGTAATTTCTTCACGCCAAGCAATGTTAAGTAGTGCAGAAGCATTGGTAACGCGTTTTCAAAGTTTAGATCAACGAATGTCCCAAGTCAGAGAAGGAGTAAATTCGCAAATTACCGCTGGTATTGTTGAAATAAATTCATTGGCAAAGCAAGTGGCGGAAGTTAATCATAAGATTCTATTAGCCGAAGGTGCCGCCGGTGGTCAACCAGCAAATGATTTGCAAGATCAAAGGGATCAACTTATAAATCAATTAAGCAGATTAATTAATACTGATACGGTAAAACAAGATGACGGTTCTATTAATGTTTTTGTAGGAAATGGTCAGGCGCTGGTTGTAGGTTCACAAACATTATCTTTAAGAGCGATACCATTTCCAGATAATCCGGATAACTTAACAATTGCTTTAGTTAGTGGTGGTAATAATATTCAATTACCAGAAAAGCAAATTACAGGAGGAACTATAGGAGGTATTCTAGCTTTTCGTAGTGTTACACTTGATAGCGCACAAAATGTGTTGGGGAGAATTGCTGTCACATTAGCGCAAACATTTAATGAGCAGCACCAGTTGGGCATGGATCTCAATGGAAAAATGGGAGAAGAATTTTTTACTGTTCCCTCTCCAAAAGTGATTTCTGCTCTGACAAATGATTCTTCCTCAAGCCTTACTGTAGGAATAAGTGATTTTGGTGTTTTGACAACCAGTAATTATCGATTCTCTTATGATGGAACTAATTATACGCTTACGAGAGTTTCTGATAATAGTTCAATTAGCACATCGATAGCTCCTTCTGTAGCAGTACCCCTGACACTTGACGGCATATCCGTAACGGATACTAATATGCTTGTAAATGAAAGATTTCTTATTCAACCCACTATTGATGGTGCCAAGAATATAGCAGTTAATATTACTGACACAACTAGAATTGCTGCAGCAGGGCCTAATCGAACTAATGCGGCCTTGGCAAATACAGGAACAGGGACAATAAGTGCAGGAACTGTGGATTCACCTCTTCCTATTGATCCTAATCTTCAGCAACCGCTAACTATAACTTTCCATTCACCTTATGATGGGCAATTTGATGTTACAGGTACAGGAACAGGATTGCCAGCCACTAATCAAGTATATTCAGATGGGGCTGATATTAGTTTTAATGGATATACTTTTCAAATTAATGGTGATCCCGCTGCAGGTGATGTTTTTACTGTTACTCCTAACAATAGTGGATCAGCAGATAATCGTAATGTTTTGCTGCTGAGCGCTTTGCAGACAACAAATACTTTGGAAAATGGTTCTGCAACGTTTCAATCAGCTTATGGACAACTTGTAAGTCTAATTGGTAATGAAACTCGTGAATTGGAAGTTACAAGTAAAGCGCAAGCGAACTTATTGGCACAGGCCGAGGAGTCTATACAGTCAGTATCAGGTGTGAATTTGGATGAGGAAGCAGCTAACTTATTGCGCTTTCAACAAGCTTTTCAAGCTTCAAGTAAAATTATCGATATTAGTAATACGTTGTTTGATTCAATTTTAAGAATTGGCTAAAAAATAAAAATCAGGACACTAATATGCGCCTTAGTTCAAACTCAATTTATGAGACCGGTACAAATTTAATGCTTCAGCAGCAGGAGTCGTTAATTAAAATACAACAACAGCTTTCTACTGGCAAGCGTATCTTAACGCCGTCTGATGATCCAATTTCATCTGCTCAAGCACTAAATATATCAGGAGCAGCAGCATTAAATGAACAATATTCAGTTAACCGTGCCAGTGCAAATGCTTCACTGAGTATGGAAGAAAATGTCTTGAGACAAGTAACATCATTACTGCATGATGTCCGCGAATCAGTGGTAAGTGCTGGAAAATCATCATATACAGATAATGATAGAAGGCTCTTGGCTATAGAATTACGTGGTCAGTTCGAATCTCTGGTCGGTCTTGCAAATACAACTGATGAAAAAGGGCAGTATTTATTTTCAGGATTCCAAAGCAATACAAAACCATTCGTACAAACTGGATTAAGTGTGCAATACTTGGGTGATCAAGGACAGAGACTAAATCAAGTGGGGCCATCACGTCAACTTGCGGTTAGTGATTCTGGAACAAGTGTTTTTGAGCGCATCAAAAATGGGAATGGTGTTTTTGTAACGACAGCTAACTCACTTAATGTTGGGACAGGGATTATTGATATAGGATCTGTCATTACTCCATCAAGCCTTACTGGAAATAATTATGAAATCACCTTTACTGTGGCCAGCGGTATTACAACTTACGACGTAATGGATACAATCACAGGATTACCTGTGTCATCGGGCAATTCCTATGTAAGTAACAATACAATTAGTTTTGATGGAATACAATTAAATATTAAAGGTGATCCAGCCAATGGAGATAAATTTGCTGTTTCTCCAAGCAAGAATCAAAGTGTTTTTGAAACAGTGTCTAATTTAATTACAGCACTTGAAACACCATCGAGTAGTCAACCTGGAGGAACTCGACTAGCAAATATTCTAAGCTCAACACTGCAAAATATTGACAATAGCATGGAGAATATTCTGGAGAAACAGTCTTCTATTGGGGCACGGCTTCAAGAAATTGCTACTTTAGAGAATGTCGGTAGTGATCAAAATATTCAGTATGAGCAATTACTTTCGCAATTGCAAGATGTTGATTTTGCTGAAGCTATTTCTAACTTGCAGCGGCAACAGCTTTATCTACAGGCAGCGCAACAATCCTATATTAAAATTTCAAGCCTTACATTATTTGATTTTATATAGTTCCAGGGGCTGTTTACATTTCACAAGGGTAGCCACAGATATCCACACGCCATGGCTACCATACTCTCAAAATTTCTAAGACTCCTGTATAACTAGTCGTCCCTGCAAAACGCTGGGGAACCCTATAAATGTTGGAATTCACGCGAATTAGCAAACGCTGAAATCCCTGGGAAATTATAATATAGGCATCAAAACCTAAGGGAATGAGGGGAAATTTAA
>JAMWZW010000005.1 GCA_024281995.1 Nitrosomonas sp. | reverse complement strand
CGCAACAGCCTCTTCTCCTCGTCCTCCCCACTTCCCCTTCTAGACTACTTAGTCAAGTTTATACTGTCAAGTGATTTGACCTAGAATAAAAATATCTAAGAGAAACATCTAATAATTAGTCCCACGCATTTTTTAATGGATTCAATAACTATAATTCTTTAAGGTTAAATAATTAAAATCCACAACAGAGAAATCATCCATTCACTAATTTCCTATCAAGAGTTTGTAAAAAATAAGATATCTACAACTACTGTATCAAGCTGAAGTCTCAGATATTTTTTTGCGTCGCATAAAATAAAACGCCGCCGCACCACCAGCAATAACAATTAGTGCTATTTCTATCATGCCCAAGCCCCCGCCGTGGCTACCATGACCACCACCTTTACCCACATTTAGAGGAATACGTACTACCGTTTTAACATTGCCTGCATCATCTTTTTTTTCTAATTGAATTGCATATTGACCTTTCTCTTGAAGATTGGCTGCAACGACAATAATCCCAGAATTATGTACTTCCGGAGGCATATACACAATACCATGCTCAGGTGCACTATGACCTCCATGCACATCATGATCCGTACCTTCATGTTCTGAATGATCTCCAGTATTTACCGGTTTTTGGTCAGCGGGGCTATGTTTTTCAGTCGCATGCCCACTATGATCCTCTTTAACAAGGCGCACAGCTAAAGGAACTTGACGTACTTGTTGCGGTAACTCAATAGTTAAATTCACTTTACCAATATTAGGTAAGTTTTCGCAAAATGAATGCATCGGCGGTATACCTCCCTCCGGCACCTCATAAGCACTAAATGTCACTGGAAATTCGCCGGTTTTAATCGTACAACCACCTGCATCATGGTGACCTTCATGTGCAAGCATTAACTGCGCATATGCTGGAAATGCTAAGAAAGAAGCTAAAACTACACCACCTAATTTTGTTATCCAATTGTTTCTAATAACTACCTTCATATTTTCTCCAAATTTTATTATCTTATCTTTATCTGTAAACCAATTCCATTATCATTACGTATGCTCAGTTATTTTGTCCGAACAATTAAACTCGGGATTGTATAACAAAAAAATCAGAATATTAATCTGAAATGAAAATATTTGCGGATCACAGATAAACTTAAATTGCCCTGCTCTTAACTCAAGATTCAACTAATCTTATCTGATCTTGCATAATTTGCGGCAATTCGCGATTGAGATGATTACGTTAAAATAAATATACATCAAAACTATTTTCAGTCTAGGCTCTATTGACGTTTTGAGATAAGCATTTTATTTATTGAGATAAACTCGCAATATTGAGATTCCTATACAATCAAAAAAACGAGTTTGCAGTGCCCCGATTTATGCTTAACGATGAGTTATGGTAGAAGCTGAAGAGGATTCAGCTTCAATACGCGATTTATAACAAGCGCAATCTGCACATGACGGTAGAAGGTATGCTGTATCGAATGCGGGTTGGTTGTCCGTGGCAAGACCTACTAAGGCGTTCGGCTGCTCGAATTCTGCCTATAAAAGATTCAATGCGTGGTCATTGAGCAGAAAATGGTTAAGTATTTTCAAAGCGTTAGTTATTGATCCGAATTGAGAAGGGGAATTTATTGATGCCAGCTATGTTAAAGCGCATCAGCATAGCGCAGGAGCGGCAGGTCAAGAAGCGCAGGCCGAAGGTCAAAAGCCGTGCAGGCAATACTACAAAGATCCATTTGGCGGTCGATGCTTATGATTTGCCGCTGAGCTTGAAATCACCGGCGGAGAAGTCAATGACTGTTCTGCAGCACCGGATTTGATTGCACGGCTGCCCGGCGCGCAAGCTGTAATACCAAGAAAGCGCAACTCGTTAAGGGTAATGTTGATATGGATCGAAGTTTGTATAGATATCGGCATGGGGTGGAAAATGCTTTTGCCTGGCTAAAGCAGTATCAGGCAATAGCGTTACGATACGACAAATTGAAGAGAAATTTTGAGAATATGATAGCCATGGCGTGTGATATCTGTGGCTATCCTTGTGAAATGTCAATAAACCCTAGCCTAGAGCCTAAATTATTACCTGGTAACATTACTTGCTGGTTTACAATAAAATCTCGCAGGAAATTCTGAATTCTGCTGTCTATTTCGAATCACATCTCCACCTTCGTTAACACACACCTTAATCGATTTATCCAAATTTGGAAAATATTCATTAGACCCAGGCAGCGCTGAAGTAGGTGGAACCTTTTCTCTAATTCTGCTACATATTCCAGAATCATTTAGTTTTAATGGTACATTTTCCATAATAGGTAATGGACAAAGATTACACGGATTTCCTGGACACAAGCATCCATTGCAATTTGCGTACGCGGAAGTCGATATAACTAACCACACTAAAGCACTTAGCAAAATAAAACTGCTTTCCACTACCAAATGTGTATTTTTTTTTTATTCTTTTCATAAATATTTCTTAAATAAAACATATAATACTCTGATTATAATTATGGTAATTATTAGTAATTGGGTTTTACTTTTTTTATACTTGCCAATTATGATTAAAAACTCTTTTTCCCACAAACACAATTCTTCACGCTGATATTAAGAACAACTATGGGAATCTTTTTTATGACATTCAATTACATCAAGTTACCTTCCAAAATTTTTCTTGTCTTGTTTCTGAACACCCTATATCAACCACTTGCAAGTGCTGAAGCTATTGATAATCTTCAGAAAAATGCAAGTATTGCATATGAACAAATGATTCAAGCAAAACGCTCGGCTGAAACGCTTGCTAAAGATGCAGCATTCGCGGAAAAACAATTAACTTCCATTAAACAAAAGCTAACCGCAGCTGAGCGTGAAGTGGAAATTACTCGAAAAAAATCTGATGATGCCAAAATTTCAGCAGAACAAGCCACTAATCGTTGGAAACAAGCTACTGATGCGTTAGCTGATGCATGGGAGAAAGCTGAAAAAAAATGATCAAGAATCTATTTAAATGCTGAGCAGCAATACCATTTTCACATGAAGAATTCCTGCATCCATGAATTCTTTTCCGAATACCTGGAATCCAAATTTTTTATAGAAGTGAATAGCGGTTGTTTGCGCATTTAATTTGATTTCTTGTATTCCGCGGTTACCTGCTTCTTGCAATACTTTTTGCATCATGGCAGAACCAATACCTTTCTCACGCCAATTTTTTAAAACTGCCATGCGACCAACATATCCGTTCGGCAACAATCTTACTGTTCCAATAGATTGTCCCTCGAAATTTTGTGCAAGAATGTGCATGCTAATTGCGTCAAACTCATCCCATTCCAGGTGGACTGGAACGTGCTGTTCGTGAATAAACACCGCTGTTCGAATACTACGTAGTGCAGCTTCCTCGTCTCTCCATCTTACTATGCGTAAACGATAAGAATATTGTATAAATTCATTCATTATCAATCGTTATTCAATTAACCAACAACAATACGCGATGCCTACCCAAATGGATGACGCAACAAAATTGTATCCTCTCTATCAGGCCCAGTTGAAATCATATCAATTGGAATCTCGCAAATTTCTTCCAAGCGTTTAAGGTAATTCTGCGCTGTTTTTGGTAATTGACTAAATTCTCTAATTCCCGCAGTACATTCTGACCAACCTGGTATTTCCTCATAAATAGGCTCGCAGCGACTCAAATCATCCGCACCTATAGGTAATATATTGCTACTATTACCGTTGCCCAGTTTATAACCTACACCTAAGTTAAGACTTTCCACACCATCTAACACATCGAGCTTAGTAATACATAATCCTGTTACACCATTTATTTGTATGGAGCGCTTTAATGCCACTGCATCAAACCAACCACAACGACGTGGGCGACCTGTTGTTGAACCAAATTCATGACCACGCGTGGCTAAATGTTTGCCCACTTCATCGTCTAATTCTGTTGGAAACGGACCGGAACCAACTCGTGTCGTATAGGCTTTTGTAATACCTAGTACATAATGCAACATTTGTGGACCCACCCCACTTCCTGGTGCGGCTGTCCCTGCCACACAATTGCTGGACGTTACAAATGGATATGTACCATGATCAATATCTAGAAGTGTGCCTTGTGCGCCTTCAAACAATAAATTTTTGCCTAATTTATGTGCTTCAAATAAAAGCTGTGGTACATCAGCCACCATGGATTTGATCCGTTCGGACTGAACCAAAGCTTCATCTAAAGTTTTCTGAAAATCTATGATGGGTAAATTAAAGTAGTGTTTTAACACAAAATTGTGATAGTCAAGCATTTCACCTAATTTAGCTGCTAAACGATCGCGATGAAAAAGATCTTGCAAACGTATTGCGCGTCGTGCAACTTTATCTTCATATGCGGGACCGATACCTCGTCCAGTTGTTCCGATTTTACTGCCGCCACGTGCCGTCTCCCGTGCATTATCCAACGCAATATGGCAAGGTAAAATCAAAGGACAAGCCTCACTAATGCGCAATCGTGCTCTGACATCAATGCCGTTTTGCTCAAGCATATCAATTTCATCCAGTAATGCTGCCGGTGAAATCACCACACCATTTCCGACATAACAGATAACACTATCCCTCAAAATACCGGATGGAATCAAATGCAATACAGTTTTTTTATTTCCAATAACAAGCGTGTGGCCAGCATTATGTCCACCTTGAAAGCGCACTACACCTTGCGCATGATCTGTTAGCCAGTCAACAATTTTTCCTTTCCCTTCGTCACCCCATTGCGTACCAATGACTACAACATTTTTAGTCATATCTCCATTCTCGAAAAATACTATCAGTAAAAAAATTAAATTTCTTCAACGATCCATTGCCCATCACGCAATACCAATTGTCTATCACAATCCAAGGATTCATTATTTTGCTGTGGTAACTCCATGATAACAATATGCCCTGCTTTACGTAATTGTTCAATTTTCGCTTCTAATTCTGTATTTTTTGTATGAAAAGGCGCACGTATTCCTAGCGGATATGCTTTGGGATTTACTAATCGAGACAACTCTCTCAAGTCCATGCTAAAGCCAGTCGCTGGCCTCGCCCGTCCGAAAGATTTACCAATCTCATCATAGCGTCCACCTAGCGAAACAGCATTTGAACATCCTTGTATATAAGCAGCAAAAACTATCCCTGTATGATAATGATATCCACGCAAATCAGCCAAATCGAATGAAATTTCACTAACAACCGATTCTAGTTCTTCTCCGATTGTATTGAGCTCACTGAGTGCCGTTTTTATTTCAGGATAATCTGGCAATCTTCTAGAAGCGATATTCAGAGTTTTTTTATCGCCAAATAGTTCTAGCAACAACATTAATGCTTCGCGTGTATCCTTCTGCAAGTTTTTACATAACTCTTGTAACGTTGAAGCATCTTTTGCTTGTAAAGTAGTAAATAGCTCCGCTTCGAGTTCTCGTGAAATTCCAGTACCCTTGATTATTCCACGAAAAACTGCAACATGTCCTATATCCAGTTGAATTTTACCAATACCCGCAATGAATAAGCATTTCAGCATCAGCCGAAGGATTTCCAAATCACTTTCCAAACCAGAGTGTCCATAAAGTTCCGCTCCAATTTGTAATGGCTCTCGCGTTTGTGTTAAAGCCGATGGTACGGTATGCAATACGCTATTGACATAACATAAGCGTGTAATTCCTTCACAATTCAATAAATGTGCATCAATTCTGGCAGCTTGCGGTGTCATATCAGCTCGCAAACCAAGCATACGTCCACTGAGCTGATCAATTACTTTGAACATTTTCAAATTCATATCACTGCCACTACCAGTTAATAAAGATTCCACATACTCTAATAAAGGTGGGATTACTTGTTGATATCCATGTACCAACAACAAATCCATTATCTGGCGTCGCAATATTTCAATATGTAATGCTTCTACAGGTAGTATATCTTCGACGTATTCTGGAAGTAACCAATTACGCATAATTCTTACTAATAAATAGGATATGGGAGTAAATGAAACTAGCTCACAATAAGAAGCAACATGAGTCCAATTAACATCGAAGTTAAGCCTATAAAACGTATTTGACTGTCATTGATTTCAATTAATTTTCTAAATGTTTCACGCCATGTCTGAGGAGATAAGAAAGGCAGCATTCCTTCTAAAATTAACATCAACGCTACTGCAATTAGAAAAGTTTCCCACATACAATTATTATCCCTGCTTAATCAACCAATTAATGCACCATAAAATGGATACAAAAAATAAGAGGTTCTGCGGCAATCGAGTAAAAATATAAACGCGATCTTCAGAACCTCTCTTTAAGTTACTGCAAAATATTATCACTTCACGTGAACTTTGTGCTCATTTCACATAACCCTATATCAGAATTGATACAATAAAACCAATCGAACAATAAGTTACATGCCATTTATCAGTTCCAGATTTTTACTTGCTAATAACGGGATCTTTCAAGTATTTAAAAAAATCAGAGCTTGGCTCAAGTACCATCATATCGCTCTTATTCTTAAATGATTGCTTATAAGCGTCCATGCTTCTCCAGAATGCATAAAATTCAGAATCTTTCTCAAAAGCTACTGCATAGATTGCCGCTGCTTGACTATCACCATCACCCATTGTTTTTTGAGCTTCCCGATAAGCTTCTGCCAAGATAACTTCTCGTTGCCTATCTGCATCAGCGCGAATTTTCTCAGATTCAGCTGCACCAGTTGAGCGCAATTCATTCGCAACTCTTTTTCTCTCGGCTTCCATACGCCTATAAACTGACTCACTAACTTCTTGTGGCAAGTCTACGCGTTTTAAGCGGACATCTACAACTTCCACACCAATCGAACGCGCATCATTATCTGCTTTTTGTCGCATAATCTCCATAATGATATCCCGCTCACCAGAAACCACATCATGCACAGTCCGATTACCAAATTCATCACGTAAGCTAGCATTTATAGTCTGTGCTAAACGAGTTTGAGCAAGACTTTCATCTCCACGTACACTTATATAATATTGCTTAACATCAACAATACGCCATTTAACGAATAGATCCACCAGTACATTTTTCTTTTCCGATGTAATGAAACGTTCTGGCTCCTCAGTATTCATGGTTAATATACGTTTTTCAAAATAACGCACATTTTGTGCTATCGGGATTTTAAAATATAAGCCAGGCTCTGTCTTAACATCAATGACTTCCCCTAATTGGAATAAAATAGCTTGTTGCCGCTCGTCTACTATATAAATAGCGGAACTCCCCAGAAAAAAAACGGCAATAATAATGCCTGCAAAAACTGATGTAAAACTTCTCATCTATCTCATCTCCCGGTCACGATTACGAAACGATTCGCGTGTTCGAATATTGTTATCTGACACTGACTCCTGTGGTGAAGGTTGTACCGTCACTGGTGAACTAGGTGTAGCCCCGCCCGTACCTTGGATTAATTTGTCCAGTGGCAAATACAGCAGGTTGTTGCCACCCTTCTGATCGACCATAATTTTGCTAGTATTTGAAAGCACTTGCTGCATCATATCCAAATATAAGCGTTCCCGAGTCACCTTAGGTGCTTTACTATATTCGACTAGGATTTGCTCAAAACGCTTAGCATCACCTTCTGCGCTAACAATCACACGTTGCTTGTATCCTTCAGATTCTTGAAGCAAACGAGCCGCATTACCGACAGCCCTTGGTATAACATCATTTGCATAAGCTTGCCCCTCATTTTTCTGCCGTTCTCTATCTTGCCCGGCTTTTACCGCATCGTCGAATGCTGCTTGAACCTGTTCAGGTGGCTGTGCATTTTGCATAGTGACCTTGCTAATTAAAATACCTATTTCATAGCGATCCAGAATCTTTTGCATCAGCTGAGTCGCCTTAGCGGCTACTTGCTCACGTCCTTCATAAAGAACATAGTCCATTTTGCTTTTACCAATAACTTGCCTTATTGCGGTTTCTGCAGCCTGAAGAACAGCATCATCAGGATTCCTGTTCTTAAACAGAAAATTCTCAGGGTGATTCAAAATATATTGCACTGCAAACTGAATATCGATGATATTTTCGTCATCAGTTAACATTAAAGATTCTCGCAAAACTTTACTTCTCACATTATTACGATAACCTATTTCGACTGTGCGAACCTGACTCACATTCACAATCTCCACTTTCTCAATAGGATATGGAAAATGCCAACGCAAACCAGCTGCTGAAGTTTCCACATATTGACCAAAACGTAATACAACGCCACGGTGCCCTTCATCTACAATATAGAAACCACTGCCTAACCATACTATGAGCAATAAAACTAATATCAGTGAAATGTTACTGCCACTGTGTTGCGGTTGACCTTTATCACGCGCCCCATCATCACCGCCACCACCTTTTTTCTGTCCAAAGATACTATTAATCTTTTTATTGACGTTACGCAACACATCGTCTAGATCTGGTGGACCGGAATCACCTTTGTTTTTCCCCCACTGAGGATCATTTAAGCCCATAATTTTATTCCTGTTTTTGTTCGTTTAAAAATTTTTTTGAACTGTAACACAGTTTCGATCAATTCCCTGAATATCTGTAAACTTTTCGTATGATTCTTTGGAGTTGTCTGCAATCGCCTCTATCAAAGCTCTTCTTACAAACTCTATACCTTTTCCTGTTTTTGCGCTTAAACGAATATGCGTTATTTTACCATATTCGTCGCGCGCATATCCTTCTCCACCGAACGACAAATCCATTAAGTCAATCTTATTCGTAATTAAAATCTGTGGAATGGTATCAGCACCAATTTCTTTCAATATCTTATTAACTTCATCAACTTGTTCTTCACGATTTGGGCTGTTTGCATCTATCACATGAAGTAGGATATCGGCCTGAATAGTTTCTTCAAGTGTCGCACAGAATGCCGCCACCAAGGTATGCGGTAATTCTCGAATAAATCCTACTGTATCGGAAATCACAACTGAATTACCTGACGTTAAAAAAAGCTTCCGCGTCGTTGTATCCAGTGTAGCAAATAGTTGATCCGCAGCATAGGATCTTGCACGTGTTAATTTATTAAACAATGTTGATTTCCCTGCATTGGTATAACCAACAATAGATACTGACAATACCTTAGTACGCTGCCTTGATTTCCTTTGTACACTCCGTTGGCGTTGTAAAATTAAAAGCTTCTCTTTAAGTAACTTGACTCTTTTTTTAATTAATCTTCGATCAGTTTCTAACTGAGTTTCTCCTGGACCTCGCAAACCTATACCACCTTTTTGCCTCTCCAAGTGTGTCCAGCCTCGTACCAATCGAGTTGCAAGATGTTCAAGCTGCGCCAATTCTACTTGCAGCTTACCCTCATAACTTTTAGCTCGTTGCGCAAAAATATCCAAAATTAGGCTAGTACGATCAATAACGCTACAATTCAAACGCAAAGATAAATTACGCTGCTGTGCAGGGGATAAATCATGATTGAATATTACAAACGAAACTTTAGTTTGAGCTACCGTCCGCGCCAACTCATCAACCTTTCCACTCCCGATATAAGTCGCAGGGTCAGGTCGAGAGCGCTTCCCTTCTATAATTGCTAAAACTCGAAGATTGGCACTAAAAGCCAATTGACACAGCTCCTGCACGCGATCTACATGATCACAATTGCCAAAATCAAGGCTAACTAAGATAGCTGAATCTATTATTTTTAATTTATGCATAATACCCGGAAAATTTTTCAGGTATTATGCATCATGTGTTTCCACCACTTCAATTGGCATAGTAACTGCTCTTGTAGGTACAACTGTGGAAATTGCATGTTTATATACCATTTGCGTAACCGAATTCTTCAACAGCACTACATATTGATCAAACGAATCGATTTGTCCTTGCAATTTAATACCATTTACCAAGTATATTGATACTGGAATATGCTCTTTACGTAATAAATTCAGAAATGGATCTTGCAGTAACTGCCCCTTATTACCCATAGGTAATTCCCTATTTTAATTATTGGTTATCGGAAAAGTGACTCTACTTGATTTTCAAATGTAAATCTACATTAGATTGCGTTAACACTGCAAGACCCAGGATTATTTTAATCAATAAGTTGAAGTAAAGCCTCAATACTATCTTTCCAATTTTCACAATCACTTAGTTGAAACTTTCAATGTACGAATACTTTAAAAAATTCCACCACTCTGGAAAACAGGAATTAATAAGTATCACAATTCATTAATTTTTATGGTTTTCCTTTCTCTATTAAGAAAAATAACAATTAAACCTAATAAAATTTTAAAATGGCGCAGGTTTTGGAGTGCTATTATTAGAAGGTGGCAAAATTGGCAACTTAAAATTGGGTTGCTCACCCGTCAGTGTCTTCAAGAAAGCGACAATGCTATCAGTTTCTTTTTTATCAAAATCACGATCTAATTGTAGTTTACCCATTGTTTTAACGGCATCTTCTAATGTTGCCGCTGCACCATCATGAAAATACGGATAAGTTAATTCAATGTTACGCAATGTAGGTACTTTAAATACATTTAAATCCGTGTTTTTTCCAGTGACCGCTTTTCTGCCTTCCACTTTGCTAGTTGTTTGATATGGATGATATATGCCAAATTTCTGATATAGCGTACCACCAACAGCTGGTCCATTATGGCAACCCGAACATCCGCTACTTTTGAATAACTCATACCCGTCTAACTCCTGCTGATTCAGTGCTTTTTTATCTCCTTCAAGCCACTTATCAAAACGCGATCCCGGTGTAACCAAGGTCTCTTCAAAAGCCGCAATCGCAGTAGTTACACGATCGATATCCACTTGATCAGAACCAAATGCATGTTGGAAATAAGTGCGATATTGTGGAATCGATTGCAATACCTCAACAGCCGCTTTATGCGTAGAAGCCATTTCTCCCGGATTTGCAATCGGTCCTCCGGCTTGTTCTTTTAGATCCTTAGCTCGACCATCCCAGAATTGTGCCAAATTCATACTCGCATTCAATACCGTAGGCGCATTAATGGGTCCTTGCTGCCATGCATGACCTATGGAAGTAGGAATATTATCCGTCCCCCCCATACTCAAATTGTGGCAAGAATTACAAGAAATAAAACCAGATTTGGATAGGCGTGGATCAAAAAACAGCATCTTGCCCAACTCCACCATTTCTGCATTTTTAATTGTCGCTGCTTTAATAGGCTGGATTGGTTCATTGGCGGAAACAGAAATTGAAGTAACAGCAGTGCTAATCGATAGCAGCGATGTTGCCAGCAATGTACCTATCTTCATCGATATTCTCCTTAAAAACGACTGTAATGGCGCAGCCGATTACGCCTGATGAAATATTTACAAGTGGAAATTTACAAAGATAATATTTTGATCATAACAAGCTTTAACAAAATATCTTTTTACTACAAAAGTAAAAATTACTCATTTACTTCCAGGTGATCAACCAAAACTATTTTATTAACTTCCGCGAGAGCATTATTTTTTTCGTTATTGTGACAAGGATCGGTTTTTAGTAAGCGAGAAAGTTCAGTCAGTGCCTGTTTATATACTTTACGCTTAAATTCGACAACCGAATCCAACTCAACCCAATATTGATTCCATCGCCAAGCATCAAACTCTGGATGTGCGCTTCTGCGCAGAGAAACATCACTATCACGCCCAACTAAGCGCAACAGATACCAGATCTGCTTTTGCCCTTTATAATTTCCTCGCCATTCACGCCTTATCCAACGTTCAGGCACTTCATAACGTAACCAATCACGTGTTCGTCCGACAATCTCTACATGATTAGGTCGCAGCCCAATTTCCTCGGTTAATTCTCGATACATAGCTTGCTCAGGGCTTTCACCTGACTTGATGCCACCTTGCGGGAACTGCCAAGAATTCTGTTTTATACGCTTACCCCAAAAAACTTCGTTCTTTGAATTAAGCAAGATAATTCCAACATTGGGACGATATCCATTACGGTCAATCATGAAAATTTCCCATTTGACCCATTAAATATTGTGGATTTTTTCATACTTTACTACAGATTAAAAGTACTCATGAAACGAAAATACTTTTTAAAATTATAATTTCCAATCAGCGCCTGTTTCGACAAATATTCCTTTTATCATATTTGGATAAATTCATAAGTAACTCCCCATTATTTCAAGGTAGAATCACTCAGTATTGTTATCATAATGGAACAGCTTATGCGCGTCTCGCAATTTTTTATCTCAACTCTCAAAGAAGCCCCCACCGAAGCTGAACTTATTAGTCACAAATTGATGCTACGTGCTGGTCTGATCAAACGCTTAGGGAGTGGGTTATATAGCTGGATGCCGCTAGGTTTGCGAATACTTCGAAAAATAGAAAATATCGTGCGTGAAGAAATGAATAAAAGCGGTGCTATTGAAGTATTAATGCCAGCCATACAACCAGCTGAGTTATGGCAAGAAACAGGGAGGTGGGATATATTTGGACCACAAATGCTAAAAATTAAAGATCGTCATGAGCATGATTTTTGTTTTGGTCCTACGCATGAAGAAATTATCACTGACATCGCACGCAGAGAAATCAAAAGCTACCGCCAGCTACCTCTTAATTTCTATCAAATACAAACCAAATTCCGTGATGAAATTCGTCCTCGTTTTGGCGTAATGCGTGCTCGTGAATTTATAATGAAAGATGCGTACTCATTCCATACAGATGAACATAGCTTGATGCAAACTTATCAGCAAATGTATGAAACCTATAGTCGTATCTTTACTCGCTTGGGCCTAAAATTTCGTGCCGTAGCAGCCGATACTGGCGCCATAGGCGGTAGTGGCTCGCATGAATTCCATGTTTTAGCCGAATCTGGAGAGGATGCTATCGCATTTTGCCCTGAATCAGATTATGCCGCAAACATTGAGCTGGCTAGCTCGCTGTTCGAAGAACAACCGCGCGAGAAGCCACTAGAGGGTATGCGTAAAATCGCTACACCTAATAAAAAAACTTGCAAGGAAGTAGCTAACTTTCTGAATATTCCACTGCAAAAAACCATAAAAACGCTAGTAATAAAAGCAAACGACAAATTATATTTATTATTACTACGCGGCGACCATCAGCTTAACGAATTGAAAGTTCGGAAAATACCCTTCTTATCTGAATTTCAAATGGCAAGTGAAACAGATATTCTACAAGAAACAGGAACAGAACCCGGCTATATTGGCCCCGTTAATGTAGACACCTGTATTATTGCGGATCATGCTGTTATCAGTATGAGCAATTTTGTTTGTGGTGCAAATGAAGAAGGATATCATCTAACGCATGTAAATTTTGATCGCGATCTTAAAATACCTGAGCATGTTTTTGATATCAGAAATGTTGTTGCAGGTGATCATTCACCTGATGGAAAAGGAAGACTTGAAATTTGCCGAGGGATTGAAGTTGGTCATATTTTTCAATTACGAAAAAAATACTCCGAAATAATGAAAGCAGGGTATCTTGACGAATCAGGTCATCTGCAATACATGGAAATGGGATGCTATGGTATTGGTATTTCACGTATTGTTGCTGCCGCAATTGAACAAAATCACGATCAACATGGTATTATTTTCCCGGCAGCCATGGCTCCTTTTCAACTTGCAATCATACCTATTGGTTTACAAAAAAACACTCAAGTAAAAGATATGACCAATAAACTTTATCAACAATTTCTTGATGCACAAATCGAAGTTTTTCTGGATGACCGAGATGAGCGGCCTGGTGTAATGTTTGCAGATATGGAATTAATTGGTATCCCACACCGTATTGTTATTGGTGAGCGAGGACTCAAGCAATCTATTGTCGAATATCAAGAACGGAAAGAGCAGATTTCTCAAACAATACCTATCAATGAAATTTTCTCATTTATCATGAATAAGTTATGAAAAAAATAATCATCCTAGCACTGTCATTATTTTTCCCCGCCCTCCTGCAGGCCCATAACCAGCATTATGAGCAACTTGCTGCGAGCACTCAAATAATTGCTTTTCATGAAACTAGTGATCAAGCAGTTTCATATGCAGAATATGCTGCAATGACCGACAACATTACATGGCTCATTAATATGAGCCGTCGATTGGAAAAATTTATCCCTCATCACATTGAACGTGAAGAATTCTTAAGAACAGTTTACTATGAATCCAGACGCGCAGGACTAGATCCACAACTTGTGCTGAGTATTATCCAAATTGAAAGTGGTTTTAAGAAATACGCCATTTCTCATGCAGGCGCACGAGGTTATATGCAAGTCATGCCATTTTGGGTTGATGTCATTGGTCGGCAAGACCACAATCTTTTTCATTTACGCATAAATTTACGATATGGATGTGCAATTCTCCGCCATTACCTTGATATCGAAAAAGGAGATTACTTTCGTGCTCTTGGCAGATATAACGGCAGTTTAGGTAGTTCCACTTACCCACAGCTTGTATTTGACAAATGGCTCACAACATGGCGATATGACGCTAATACACTAACACCTAACAGCTAGTAGTTGTTTAAGCAGCCGTATCCTATTATTGAAGATTGGTAGATTTTTTCTTAGCTGATTTTGACTCAATAAATTTTTCTATATTTTCACGAGAAATGATACCTTGTTGACGCGCCGCTGGTTTTCCATCGGGGTCATAGAAATAAGTGCTGGGTAACAAGGAAATATCGTCCACTTGAGAAGCGATCTCTCGGTTACCCAGAACAGTTGGATATGTAATTGACATTCGATGAACAAAATCCATTACTACCTGTTGATCATCAGAATCCATTGCCACACCGATTACCATAATTTTATCTTTATGACTTTCATAAAGTGAAATCAAGTCAGGAATTTCTTTTAAACAAGGTGGGCACCAGGTTGCCCAGAAATTAACTAATACCCATCGCCCTTTATAATCTTCCAATTTATGGATTTTTCCAGCGGTATCTTGAAATTGAAATGCCTCTACCCAAGGACTCACTAGCAGTGTTCCCCAGCAAAATATTAGTATCAGTATACGTTTATTCATTGCACAGTATAAATAAATTCGGAATCACTCTAAACTTGAGGGTGAGCTCGTTCCAACTTGCTGCAAAGTTTATTTAATGCGCTTAAATATGCTTTTGCGGAAGCCACAACGATATCGGTATCCGCACCATGCCCGTTAACAATACGATCAGACTTGCGTAACCGAACAGTTACTTCTCCCTGCGCATCAGTGCCACTCGTAATATTATTGACCGAAAATAATTGTAATTGAGCACCACTTTTCAGCAATGTCTCTATGCCCCGGAAAGTTGCATCTACAGGTCCACTTCCTTGTGATTCAGCACACATTTCATTGCCATTTTCGGAAATTACTACGCGTGCATAAGGCACCTCACCCGTTTCACTATGTACAGTCAATGAAATTAACCGGAAACACTCATGCAATACCACGACCTCATCCGAAACCAATGCATGCAGATCCTCATCAAATATTTCATGCTTTTTATCCGCCAACTCCTTGAAGCGCATGAAAGTATTATTAAGCATTTCTTCCGATTCCAATTCAATACCTAATTCCATCAACCGATTACGAAATGCATTACGACCTGAATGTTTTCCTAACAATAGTTTGTTTGCTCCCCAACCTACGTCTTCTGCACGCATAATTTCATACGTCTCACGATGTTTTAGTACGCCATCCTGGTGAATTCCCGATTCATGGGCAAAAGCATTAGCTCCAACAATCGCTTTATTAGGCTGGACTGGAAAGC
Organism: Nitrosomonas sp.; assembly: GCA_024281995.1. Lineage (GTDB taxonomy): Bacteria > Pseudomonadota > Gammaproteobacteria > Burkholderiales > Nitrosomonadaceae > Nitrosomonas. Next base: position 145,481 of record JAMWZW010000005.1, on the reverse strand, counting down.
CCGTGATACCAGAAACCAACTTACTTGCTGATACAATATGTGTAGCATCAATTCTTGTATCACAAGGGAAATAATCCTGGCGTGTCCGTACAGCCATTACGATTTCTTCAAGCGATGCATTACCAGCCCTCTCTCCTAGTCCATTGATAGTACATTCTACCTGCCGAGCGCCACTCATCACAGCCGCCAATGAATTGGCTACAGCCAAACCTAAGTCATTATGGCAATGAACTGAGAAAACTGCTTTGTCAGAATTAGGAATTCGCTCACGCAAATTATGAATCAATTTGCCGAACTGCTCTGGCATGGTATAACCTACAGTATCAGGAATATTCAACGTGGTCGCACCCGCTTTAATAACTGCTTCCAGTACTTGGCATAAAAAATCAATTTCAGAGCGACCTGCATCTTCTGGAGAAAATTCAATATTATCGGTATAATCGCGCGCCCACTTCACAGCTTTGACAGCTTGCTCGATCACTTGATCAGGTGCCATCCTCAGTTTATTTTTCATGTGAATTGGAGACGTCGCAATAAAGGTGTGAATACGCGCGGATTGCGCACCTCTCAATGCTTCGCCAGTACGTTTGATATCAGCTTCGATAGCTCTCGCCAACCCGCACACCACACTTCCTTTGACTAAATCAGCAACCGCTTTAACTGCTTCAAAATCTCCATTTGAAGCTGCTGGGAAACCTGCTTCAATCACATCTACACCCATACGCTCGAGTTGCCAGGCGATACGGATCTTTTCCTCTTTTGTCATTGAGGCTCCAGGACTCTGCTCACCATCGCGCAAAGTGGTATCAAAAATAATTAAATGTTCTGGCATTACATTCTCCGTTTCAGAAGACAACTTGAAATATGATAAGACTGTTTCTCGTAACAAAACTTGTCTATCGAATTTTATAGGGTAACAGAATAAAGGAGAAAAATTTTTAGCGCGCAGGGCGCAACGATAGCGCAATTAAGAACGCTAGTACTGAAGACGAATTATATGAATGGAAGCTAACTTTTATTACCATAGCATCGAATATAAACAATTTTTTTCATGCCTGCAATAAGCAAAATTCAAGAATTAGGCATCTCATTATTTTTTTTACTTCTACCCAAACGCCATAACTTAATGAAATAACCTGAAAATGCATAGGCTGCAAATAAGCAGAACAATACCAGCGGCGGATGACTGGGAATCAAAACAAAAAAGAACAACACAAGTAATAGAATCGTAAAGAATGGTACTCTGCGCCGTAAATTGATTTCCTTACCGCTGTAATAAGGAATATTACTTACCATAGTAAAAGCAGCGAACAAAGTGATCACGCAAACTAGCCACCTGATCTCATTGCCTTGCACTTGAAAATAAAATGCCACCCAGACGAGTCCCGCTATGAGCGCTGCAGCAGCAGGACTGGGCAATCCTTGAAAAAAACGCTTGTCGATCACTGCGATATTGGTGTTAAATCGCGCAAGCCGTAGCGCTGCACAAGCACAGTAAATAAACGCAATGATCCAACCCCACTGATCCATTTCTTTCAAAGCCCATTCATACACAATTAATGCAGGTGCAATGCCGAAAGAAACCATGTCGGACATACTATCGTATTCTGCTCCAAACTCACTTTGTGTACTTGTAAGACGTGCTACCCTGCCATCCAATCCATCTAATACCATTGCAATAAAAATTGCAATCGCAGAATATTCGAAATTCCCATTCATGGCTTGAACGATTGCATAAAACCCGGCAAACAGCGCTGCAGTCGTAAACAAATTTGGCAACAAATAAATACCACGCCGTCGCAATCGAGACTTGAGTACTGTACGGTCCGGTAAAGAATCAGGCATTATTGGTAAATTTCAATAAAAGACGTAATATAAGCTAAAGTAAGATAAGTCAAATAAGGTCTGAAGAAACCAAAAATAGTTATCGCGATTATGTTCCCACCACTTTATATTCTTCGCGAAACTCCGCCAAAACTGTCGATGTTGCAAACACCTTATCACCTATATTGACATTAATTTTCGTACCTATTGGTAAATAAACATCAACTCTAGAACCAAATCGGATGAAACCGAAACGCTGTCCGCGACTCAAACGGTCACCTTGCGATACGTGGCAAATGATACGCTTTGCAATCAATCCTGCTACTTGTACACAAGTTACATCCGCACCATTGTCCCCTTTAATCCATAGCGCATTACGCTCATTTTCCAGTGACGCTTTGGGCAGATCAGCATTTACAAATTTTCCTGGAAAATACCATTTGTCACGCACTGTTCCATCGACAGGGCTACGATTCGAATGCACATTAAATACATTCATAAATACACTGATCTTAATGGCTTCTCGCTCCAAATAAGGATCCTGAATTTTTTCTACTGCGACTATTCTTCCATCGGCGGGTGCCAATATAGCATTTGGATCTTTTGGTACTTCTCTTGGCGGATCGCGAAAAAATTGCAGCACAAAAAGAGCAATCATCCAAAAAGGTATCGCCCACAACCAATCTATAAAAAATGTGACTGCGCAGGCAACAATTAAAGCTATCGTAATATGTAGCCAGCCTTCGCGGGCAATAATAGGATGAGGATAATGAACCATATAAATTGCAACAAAACCTTTTTAGTTAATGAATAAGCAAAATCAAACCGCTAACAAATTGAATGATTAGTTTTTCCCTTGATCGACAAGCTTATTCTTTTTGATCCAGGGCATCATGTCACGTAATTTCGCACCTATCTGCTCAATCTGATGCTCCGATGCTAAGCGACGACTTGCTTTAAGAACCGGTGCACCCGATTGATTTTCCAATATAAACTCACGCGCATATTCTCCGCTTTGAATTTGGTGCAATATTTTACGCATTTCTTTACGGGTTTCTTCGGTAATAATACGTGGGCCACGTGTTACATCCCCATATTCCGCATTATTAGAAATAGAGTAACGCATATTGGCTATACCACCTTCGTAAATCAAATCTACAATTAACTTAACTTCATGCAAGCATTCAAAATAAGCCATCTCTGGTGCATAACCTGCTTCCACCAATGTTTCAAAACCAGCTTCAATCAATGCAGTTAAGCCACCACATAACACAACTTGCTCGCCAAACAAATCCGTCTCAGTTTCTTCACGGAAACTTGTTTCGATCACCCCTCCCCGCGTACCGCCATTGGCAGCTGCATACGATAATGCTAAATCACGTGCTTTGCCTGATTTGTTTTGATGAACAGCTATGAGCGATGGCACACCGCCACCTTGCAAATAAGTAGAACGTACTAAATGTCCAGGTCCTTTGGGAGCAATCATAATGACATCCAGATCTTCACGGGGCGTAACCTGCCCATAATGAATGCTAAAACCATGAGCAAAGGCTAAAGTTGCATTTTTTTTCAGCCCTGGTTCAATTTCTTTTTTATATACCGATCCAATCTGTTCATCAGGCAATAACACCATGACTACATCTGCATTTTTGACTGCATCAGATACTTCCATAACTTTTAAACCGGCTTTTTCGGCTTTTTTCCAGGATCCGCCATCTTTACGTAAACCGACAGTAACTTTTACACCTGATTCACTTAAATTATTGGCATGCGCATGTCCTTGCGAACCATAACCCAAAATGGTTACTTTCTTTTTTTTAATAAGCGATAAGTCTGCATCTTTATCATAAAAAACTTTCATTATTTTCCTTTTAAATAAATTGAGAACAGAAACTGGTAAGTAGTTGGGACTGAAAAAGCGATTAGCGCAAAAAAGTTACTTTAATTTGGCATAACCTAATGATTCATCAACAATTATGGATTATACCTTCAAAACCCATTCCCCGCGCCCTATTCCTGATGCTCCTGTGCGCACAGTCTCTAAAACCGCGCTACGTTCGACGGCCTCAAGAAATGCATCTAATTTTGAGCTCGTGCCTGTCAATTCAATGGTATAAGATTTGTCAGTTACATCGATAATACAACCACGAAAGATTTCAGTGAGTCGCTTGATTTCTTCGCGGTCCGCACCCACTGCGCGCACCTTGACCAACATCAGTTCTCGTTCAATGTGATTACCATCATTTAAATCGATAATTTTTACCACTTCAATCAACTTATTGAGCTGTTTTGTGACTTGCTCCACTATTTCATCCGAGCCTATAGTCACCAATGTCATTCGCGACAATGTTGGATCCTCAGTAGGTGCCACCGAAAGCGATTCGATGTTATAACCACGTGCCGAAAATAGTCCTGCTACACGAGACAAGGCGCCAGCTTCATTTTCCATTAACAAAGAAATAATATGTCGCATTTATTTACACCAAAATCATTTCAGATAGACCCTTTCCACCAGGCACCATAGGAAAAACATTTTCAGTCTGATCGGTGATAAAGTCCATGAAAACTAACTTATCCTTCATTTTAAACGCTTCCTTTAGAGCACCTTCGACATCCCCAGGTTTTTCAATCTTTATACCAACATGGCCATAACTTTCAGCTAGCTTAACAAAATCCGGCAAAGCATCCATGTAGGATTCCGCATACCGATTACCGTGAAAAAACTCCTGCCATTGTCTTACCATACCCATGTAACGATTATTCAAATTAATTATCTTTAGAGGTAATTTATACTGCTTACAAGTCGACAGTTCCTGAATGCACATTTGTATGCTCGCTTCTCCGGTAATACAAGCAACTTTGCCTTTAGGATTAGCCAGTTGCACACCCATCGCTGCTGGCATACCAAATCCCATCGTACCTAATCCACCGGAGTTAATCCATCGCCGCGGTTTATCGAATTTATAAAACTGAGCAGCCCACATTTGATGCTGCCCTACATCTGAAGTGATAAATGCGTCACCCTTGGTAATATGAAATAGCTTTTCAATTACCATTTGCGGTTTGATAATACTGCTACTGCGATCATATTTAAGGCAATCACGTTCGCGCCATAAATCGATTTGTTTCCACCATTCTTTCAATGCCGTATGATCCGGTTCTTTCTTTTCCGCTTTTAATAACTTGATGAGCTCTTTCAGTACATCTAGAACGTCTCCAACAATGGGAATATCTACCTTGACACGTTTTGAAATTGAAGATGGATCAATATCAATGTGGATAATTTTTCTATTTTCATTAAAAAAATGTTTGGGATTGCCGATCACACGATCATCAAAACGAGCTCCCACAGCCACCAGAACATCGCAATATTGCATGGCCATATTTGCTTCATAAGTACCGTGCATACCTAACATACCTAAGGATTGCTTATCTGTTGCAGGGTATCCTCCTAGTCCCATCAATGTATTGGTACAGGGAAAATTCAATATCTGCGTCAGCTCTGTCAATTGAGATGCTGCATCACTCAAAATCACGCCGCCGCCGGCATAGATCATAGGCCGTTTTGCACTCAATATTAATTCAGCAGCTTTCTTAATTTGTCTGGCATGTCCTTTAATCACTGGGTTATAAGAACGCATGGTTATCTTTTCGGGATAGACAAACTTAGTTTTTTGTTGCGTGACATCTTTAGGTATATCCACTAACACAGGGCCTGGACGGCCTGTTGATGCAATAAAAAAAGCTTTTTTAATCGTTTGCGCCAGTTCAGCAACATCTTTTACCAGGAAGTTGTGTTTAACGCAGGGTCGCGTTATACCGACGGTATCAACTTCTTGAAAGGCATCCAGCCCGATTGCGCTCGTTGGCACCTGACCACTGATCACAACCATTGGAATCGAATCCATATAAGCGGTTGCAATGCCTGTTACCGCATTAGTCACACCAGGACCTGAAGTGACCAATGCCACCCCTACTTTATCACTGGACCTGGCATAGCCATCAGCAGCGTGTACCGCTGCTTGTTCATGACGCACTAAAATATGCCGAACCTTGTCTTGTTTGAATAATTCATCATAGATAAACAATACCGCTCCACCGGGATAGCCAAAAATACACTGCACCCCTTCTTCCTGCAAACAGCGTATTGTAATTTCAGCGCCGGTTATTTCCACACTCATGCTTTCTGCATCCCAATATTAATTTGAACAAGTTATAAAATTTCAAGCGGCGAGACTACTTTTGCTTACCGCTAATTTCCTGTACCACCCACTGTCAATCCATCAATTCGCAAAGTTGGTTGCCCCACACCAACAGGCACACTCTGACCTTCCTTACCACAAGTACCTACACCTGGATCCAATGACATATCGTTGCCTATCATAGAAACTCGAGTCAGCACATCAGGGCCGTTACCAATCAAAGTAGCGCCTTTAACAGGATAGGTAATTTTTCCATCTTCAATCATATAAGCTTCAGCCGCTGAAAAAACAAATTTTCCACTGGTAATATCGACCTGCCCGCCACCAAAGTTCGCTGCATACAAGCCACGCTTCACGGAAGCAATAATTTCAGCTGGATCCTTATCGCCATTTAGCATATATGTATTTGTCATACGCGGCATCGGTATGTGCGCAAATGACTCACGCCGGCCATTACCGGTCACGGGAAAGTTCATCAAGCGAGCATTCAAGCTATCCTGTAAATAGCCTCGCAGTATGCCATCTTCTATCAAAACAGTACATTGCGTAGGATTACCTTCGTCATCAATATTTAAAGATCCCCTTCTTTGCGGAATCGTTCCATCATCAACTACGGTAACTCCAGCCGCTGCGACCCGTTCCCCAATACGCCCAGAGAATGCAGAGCTGCCTTTACGATTAAAGTCTCCTTCCAATCCATGGCCAATAGCTTCATGCAACAAAATTCCGGGCCAGCCATTTCCTAGCACAACTGTCATCGTACCTGCTGGCGCAGGACGTGCGTCCAAATTGACAATTGCCTGATGCACGGCTTTTTTTGCATAATCCTGCAACACTTCGTCGGTAAAATACGCATAACTGAAACGCCCGCCACCACCGGCAACACCCTGCTCTCGCCTACCATTTTCCTCGGCAATCACCTGTAAAGATAATCTAACCAACGGCCTCACATCCGTTGCAAGTAATCCATCACTACGCGTAATTAATACTACTTCATACTCACCTGCAAGCGATGCCACGACTTGCGTAACCCTATGATCAAGTTGTCGGGTATAGCGCTCCAATTTTTCCAATAAAGCCACCTTCGCCGCATCTTCAATACTAGCGATAGGATCTTCCGGCAAATACAATTGCGTATTGCGATCAATTGCATTTCGTCGGATGGACGCCACAGGACTTGCGCCACCTTGGTTAGCGATTGCCCGTGTCGCCTGAGCTGCCGATACCAACGCAGGCATACTAATATCGTCTGAATAAGCAAATCCCGTCTTCTCGCCACTGATGGCACGAATACCCACCCCCTGCTCAATATTGAAACTGCCGGATTTAACGATACCTTCTTCCAACATCCAGCCTTCTGAGCGGCTATACTGAAAATACAGATCCGCATAGTCGATTGTATGCGTCAGCATTTGATCCATCACATGCTGCAATCCCGTTGCATCTATATTGTAAGGCGCTAATAAGCAACGGTCGGCAATTGCATAAAAATCTCTTTTTTCTGTCATGCATTCAATCGTCATAAAAATTTGGTTTTATCTTATCTAATGGATCGCGCCGCAGTAAAAATACTAATACTGAAACCACAAAAACAATTGGCTTAACAAGCCTGTAAGATTCGATGATCCAGCGCAGGCAAATTTGTCCTTAAACTGGCTTGATATCCCGAATCAAGCGTAGCCACCACAGCTCCAGAACCTCGAGGCAAACGTTCCATCACTACTCCCCATGGATCAACGATCATGCTATCACCATTAGTTTCTCGTCCGCTGACATGATAACCGCCTTGTCCTGGTGCGATTACATACGCCATATTTTCCACCGCACGTGCGCGTACGAGTACTTCCCAATGCGCTTTGCCAGTAATCGCAGTAAACGCTGCAGGTGCCAGAATAATATCAACATTATTCATCATACGAAACAATTCTGGAAACCGTAGATCGTAGCATATCGATAAACCGATACAGCCAAACGGCGAATCGACAGTTACGACTTTATTCCCCGCTTTTATGGTTTTTTCTTCGGCATAATGCTCATTACCTAATTGCAAGCCAAACAAATGAATCTTATCGTAACGTGCAACTTGCTTGCCATTATCTGCATAAACCAAGCAACTGTTATAAACTTTGTCTGATTCGGATGAGGCTAATGGCACCGATCCGCCAACCAACCATATTCCGAAACGTTTTGCCATATCACTAAGAAATTTCTGGATTTGCCCATCTCCAGGTTGCTCTTTTACTGCCAACTTATCGGTATCTTTCATTCCCATGATGCAGAAATATTCAGGCAATACAACTAACTCTGCTTTCTGCATAACAGCTTGTTCTATCAAACGTCCTGCTTCTTCCAGATTGGCAGACACGCTCGGACCCGAAGCCATTTGTATCGCAGCAACACGAAAACTGGTGCGTTTTTCTTTTTCAATGACTGGCTGATTATTATTACTGATATTGTTTACCATTTTCTTGCTACCAACTACCGTATGGTTAATTTAATTTCCATAAACTGCTTAGGTTTTTAGTCACCGTATTATTTTTATTATCAATAACATAAACAAATATCCCACACAAAACTTGTCAAATTCAATATGAAACCTAGCCATTTGGATTTTAACATCTACGTTAACAATGTAATGTTCTATTTTGATTGTCGACGAATTCAGTGTAAGTGACTGCTGACTTTGTTATTCTATAAGCTTAAGTTTATTCATCCAGAGATTATGTGCGCAACAGATCATATCCCACAGACGCTTCTCGCCACTGCGCTTCCTTTCAGCCGTTATGTGCAACGTATCTTGGATAGCGAGCCTACACGAAAAATAGCGCTACTGAAAGAACTGCATCATCCTTTTCGCGGCATTGAAATGCAAGCGTTTCTGGCTTCTCGCACCGATCATATCGTCAATGAAGAGATTTTACATCGCGTATTGCGCGATTTACGCAAGCAAGTCATGCTGCGTCTAGCCATTCGTGACATCTCAGGTCAAGCGGATTTATCTGAAGTCATGATAAGCATGACAGAACTCGCCGAAGTCAGTGTTAATTGCGCACTCCAATATCATGAAAATTGGCTGACACAACCCGATCGTTTCGGACTACCCAGAGGCGAAACCAGTCATGCCATTCAGCGCATGCTGGTTGTTGCCATGGGCAAGTTAGGCGGCGGTGAGCTGAACGTATCGTCAGACATTGATTTAATCTTCGTCTACCCGGAAGATGGTGAAACTGACGGCGCCAAATCAATTTCAAATCACGAATTTTTTGCTCGCTTGGGACGCAAGCTAATTGCCAGCCTCAACGACTACACGATAGACGGTTATGTGTTCCGGGTGGATATGCGTCTGCGCCCGCATGGTGAGAACAGTCCCTTGGCAATCAGCTTTCCCATGCTGGAAGAATATTTCATTAAGCAAGGGCGGGAATGGGAACGCCATGCCTGGATTAAAGGCCGGGTAATTACCGATCACGCCAACGCCGAAGCCGAATCCATACTCATGGAAAAAATCGTCAGGCCTTTTGTATTTCGTAAGTATCTGGATTTCGGCGCTTATGAATCGATGCGCCGCCTTCATGCGCAAGTGCGTAAAGAGGTTGAGCGCCGGGAAATGCACGACAACATCAAACTGGGACCTGGCGGCATCCGCGAAATAGAATTCATTACCCAGGTTTTCCAATTAATCCGTGGCGGCCGCGATGTCGATCTATGTATCCGCCCGACGCTCAGCGTTTTGCAGCGCCTTCAGAATAAAAAACAATTGTCGCACCAAGTCGTCGCTGAACTCACGCAAGCTTATTGTTTTTTGCGCAAATTAGAGCATCGCCTGCAATACCTTGATGACCAGCAAACGCAAACATTACCTCTGAATTCCGGCGATCAGGCGCTTATCGCCGCAGCAATGGGGCTTCCTGACTATGCAAGCTTCGTGCAGCAACTCGACATTCATCGCAGCAACGTTACCCGGCAGTTTGAGCTCATTTTTGCCACACCGAGAAAATCGCCCACGCACGACATGCTGGCCCATTTATGGCAGGCGGAAACACAAGATACTTCGCAATCTGAAGCGGTAACCACGCAACTCAGCACTATGGGATTTACCGAGCCGGAAAAAATTTCGCAACGGCTGCGTTCGTTTTATCACAGCACCTTCTATCATCAGCTCAGCGAAACCAGCCGGCAGCAAATCAATACCTTGGTACCCTTGTTAATTGAAGCTGTCGCCAAACTTCCCCCGGTTGCGATAACGCTGGAACGCATGCTGCAATTACTCGAAAAAATTAGCTTGCAAACATCCTATTTGGCATTAATGCTGGAACATCCGCATACTCTGCAGCGTGTAGCGGAATTGGCCAGCGTCAGCCAATGGGCCAGCGACTATTTGGGACGGCACCCTATTCTGCTCGATGAACTACTGCGCCATGATGCACCTCATCCAGCACCTGACTGGAATGCACTGAATAATGAGTTAATCTATCAATTAAATCACGCCAATATACCCAAGAATGATGTCATCGAATGGCAAATGGACGTGTTGCGGCACTTCCAGCATGCACAAGTATTTCGTTTGCTGGTTACCGACTTGGAAGGTTCGTTGCTGCTTGAAACACTCAGCGATCACTTGACTGCGCTCGCCGATCTGATACTCGATACCGTATTGAATCTGGCTTGGTCAGGTCTAAAAAAAAGCCATCGCGACACACCGGCTTTTGCCATTATCGGTTACGGCAAGCTGGGTGGAAAAGAACTCGGCTATGCATCGGATCTTGACATGATCTTTTTGTATGATGACGACCATCCGGATGCGGCGGAGATTTATACCAAGCTTGGACAATCTATCAATACCTGGTTGACCCGTCACACCTCTGCAGGCCTCCTCTATGAAACGGACTTGCGCTTGCGCCCGAACGGCGCCACCGGCTTGCTAGTCAATTCAATCCAAGCCTTTGCGCAATACCAACACGAACAAGCCTGGGTGTGGGAACATCAGGCACTGACGCGAGCGCGTTTTACCGTTGGCGACAAACAAGTCGGTGAGGCGTTTGAAAACACACGTAAAGAAATCCTGTGTAAACCGCGTGACCTAACGGAACTCAAGCAGGATATTCTAAAAATGCGCGAAAAAATGCTCGATGCCCATCCTAATCCTACCCCTTTATTTGACATCAAACACGACCGTGGCGGCATTATCGACGTGGAATTTATCGTGCAATACCTGGTATTGGGCTATGCCCACCAATACCCGCAATTAACCGGAAATATCGGCAACATCGCATTGCTCAAGCTCGCCGGCGAATTAAAACTCATCCCCACGAACAATGCAGAATCGGCGCGCTCGGCATACCGTGAATTCCGCCGCATCCAGCATCGCCAGCGGTTAAGCGGCGATACCGAGGTAACCGGAAGCACCTCGATTGACGGCCAAACACAAAAATTTGCCCGCGTCGAGGGCAGCCATTTAAAAGATGGCCGCATGGCCGTGCTTAGTCTGTGGGAAGAAGTTTTCGGTGATTGAAGCATGCACAAAACTCCATTAACTGTTATCTCGAGCACACAACGTGAATTTATTTGATTGATTTATGAAGATTTATCACTACTTCCGGAATGACAAATGGCGATTGATTAAAAGATATTTAAAACACAGGCCGCGCTCTACAACTTATTTTAAAACGCATAACTTTTCTTATAAAAAAATGTGGCACGATTTCTGCTTAATACAAGCACACACATTGCGTGTGCCCTATTCAACCTAAAGGAGAACTACAAATGCAACACACACAAAAAGGTTTTACCCTCATCGAATTAATGATTGTTGTCGCAATTATTGGTATTTTGGCCGCGGTTGCTGTGCCTGCTTATCAAAACTATACGTTAAGAGCACGTTTTGTGGAAATTACCAATTCAACATCTCCTTTTAAAACTGCTGTGGAAATGTGTTTCCAAACAGGCGCTTGTAACAATGCCAATGCTGTACAGGTACCTGCAACAGGAACCGCGCTTCGCGCTGCTGCAGGGGTACCAAATGATGCTGGTTTATCAGGAAATGTAACCTCAGTAGCAGTAGCTGGAAATGGTGTAATAACGTCAATACCTGTTGCCGCAAATGGTATCACAGCAGCCGATACTTACATTCTTACCCCGACCGTAACTGGCACTGGCGCAATAACTTGGGCAGTCACGGGAGGTTGTAGAACTTCCGCAGCAACTGGTGGCCCAATTTGCTAGTACTGGTTTAATTCAAATAGTAATAAACTAAAACCGCCTTGGGATTAAGTCCACAAGGCGGTTTTTTTATTTGTTAGCTTACAATATCTCAAAAATACACTACTAGTATCAATAATTCATCACGCTCTTCGCTAAAGCAAAAGCACCACACCAGCTTATACTAATCTAGGTTCAATAATTATCTGCCGGTAGCAATCACATGGCTTGAGTATCAATCCTTTTATTAAGCAATATCATATCTACTGATTCTCTTTACTATACGCTACAGCGCATTATGTTAGAAAATGACAATTTTTGTCACTTTCTAACATAAATAGAAAGAAAATTAATATTATTAAATAATAACATACTGATTATTATGAACATAATATTCAGTACTATTTTACATTACTACTTATTGTTTGATTGTAATTTTCAGAACTGCAAACTTACTCAACTCTCATACGAAACTGCACCGGACACTGGAATATCCATATCAAAGATCAATGGCGGGTATGCTTCCGCTTTGAAAGTGGCGATGTATAGCAAAGCTCAAATAAAGTGATTATAATTTGCAGATGACTTATCCCTCATCATTTCGCCGCAAAGTTTTGTCCGTTCGTAAGAAGGAAGGACTTACAATAGCGCAGGCGGCAGGGCGTTTTTGTGTGGGAATTGCCAGCGTGACGCGCTGGGTTAAAAATCCCAATCCCAAGCAGACCCGTAACAAACCGGCGACGAAGATCGACATGATCGCATTGGCCCGTGATGTGCAGGAGTTTCCAGACGCCTATCAAGCCGAACGGGCTCGTCGACTAGGTGTAAGCGAAAAAGGTATCGGCCACGCGCTGCGGCGTATGAACATCAGCTATAAAAAAAACACTGCGGCATCCCAAAGCGGACGAAGACAAACGGCACACCTCCCAGGAGACGATTAAGGCGTACAAAGCTCAAAACCGCGTCATCGTTTATATTGACGAGAGTGGTTTTGCTCACGATATGCCACGAACACATGGGTATGCGGCCATTGGCAAGCGGTGTCACGGTGTGTGTAATTGGCATGCCAGAGGGCGCGTCAATGTGATCGGCGCGTTGATCGGCAAATGTCTTCTGACGGTGGGATTGTTCATAAGCAATATTGATGCAGATACTTTTTTCGGATGGACGGTACACGATCTGTTGCCAAAACTTCCGCCAGCATCAGTTGTGGGACTGTCGGGAAATTGCACGTAAATTAGGCGATAATAAGGAACCTCATTTGTAAATGGATTAGCTGATGAAGCAAAGAGAACAAAGTAGTTTATTTCTAACGCTGGATTCGCTGGTTCCATTAGATCATCCCTATCGCAAACTGGATCAGTTGCTGCCATTTTCTGATTTAAGCCAAAGCTATCAATCACTGTATTCACCGAATGGGCGGAAAGAGAAAGGATTTGAATTTACACTGCGAGCATTGATCGTACAATTCATGGAAGATCTGAGTGATCGTGAGATGGAGCGTTATCTTCAGGAGAACCATTGCTTGTAAATGGTTTTGTGACATGCATTTAGGAGAAAAGGCGCCGGATCATAGTTACTTTGGAGATTTTCGCAAGCGCCTAGGCACTGGAAGATTGATGGATATTTTTACGCAAGTACGAAATAGTTTGCGTGGAATGGGGCTGATACGGGAAATATTTACTTTTATTGATGCGAGTCAGCTGATCAGTAAATTAACCACCTGGGATGATCGGGATCGTGCGATCAAGGAAGGATTGGAACAATTTAACAATGAAACTGCCGGGAAGGTTGCGGCAGACAAGCAGGCGCGCTTTGGTTGTAAGGGTAAGAACAAATACTGGTTTGGTTACAAGGAACATGTTTCGGTCGATATGCAAAGTGGTTTGATCAACAAGATTGCGGCGACTTCTGCTAGAGTAACTGATGCACAGGGTTTTCGGCATGTCTGTCCCAATGGCGGCGCAGTCTATGCAGACAAAGGATATGATTTGAATCCTGTCAAAACAGTACTTAAGTGCAAAGGCTGTCATGATGCGACTATCAAGAAGAACAACATGAAAGAGAAGAATCGCGATAAAGATCGATGGCTATCAGAAATTCGTGCACCCTATGGGCGGGTGTTTGCGCATCGCAACAAGAAAATCCGCTATCGCGGATTGATGAAAGTACAGTTTCAAGTGGGTATCCGTGCACTGGTATTCAATCTCAAACGGCTTATGACACTCGGTGTTGATCGAATTACGCTATGCCACACATAGGACAAATCCGCCTTCAATTTGCTTTATTGTGCAGATTGAAGGTAAAAATCGCTGTTTTAGGCATAATTCACGAATAATTTTACAAATTGGCGGGTACACGTCATCAGAATTTTCAATTCATACGGAAATATTTGAATTTCCCGACAGACCCGTTGTGGTCATGGATAACGCGACCTTTCACAAAAGGCAGGATATTCAAAATGCAATCACACACGCCGGACATACGCTTGAGTATCTGCCAGCGTATTCACCAGACCTTAACACCATTGAGCACAAATGGGCACAAGCCAAAGCAATCAGAAAACAACAAAACCAAACCGTTGAGCAACTCTTTAAAATTGAATCATTTTATGTGACGTAGGCTATAATCGTAGCAGACAGTGGAGTATCCGTATCAACAACCAATGGTACGCGTGCTTCCGCTTTGAAAATAGCGATGTATTATGTATTTAACGTTGAAATCACGGATTATCATTCAAGGAAAATTGTCATGGCTAAACAAGGACTACCCGAGATTGACCCTGGCACTTCAGCGATGCGTATTCGCATATTATCAAAGGAACACGCCCTGTCACGGCGGAGCTGGCGTTACGGATTGGACGAGCCTTTAATCATTCACCGCAATACTGGCTCAATTCGCAAGCCA
Organism: Nitrosomonas sp.; assembly: GCA_024281995.1. GTDB lineage: Bacteria > Pseudomonadota > Gammaproteobacteria > Burkholderiales > Nitrosomonadaceae > Nitrosomonas. The sequence continues at coordinate 130,350 of JAMWZW010000005.1, read as the reverse complement.
CTTATGATTTAAAGATCGCTGAGATCAGTCTTGGTAAACTGCTTGACGAGATACATTTACTGGCACGCACGTAATCAAAGCGGAAAAGATCCTTCTTTCGAGGCCCGCTTCTTGCATTTCTTACTTGATACACACCACCCGTACCTGGTGAATATCGGTAATGCCTTGCAGTACCTTTTCAATGCCGTCCTGTTTCAATGTCCGCATACCGTCACCCAGCGCTGTAACAAGCATATCCGCCACACGCGCACGTTCCTGGACATTTTTTTTCAACGCATCAGTTGCCGTCATTAATTCGTGCAATCCAACCCGACCGGCAAAACCGCTATCGTTACAATCTTCACAGCCAACGGGCTTACACAAAATAATCTGACCTTTGTCATCGCCATATTGCTGAATCCACTGATCAAGAATTTCTTGATAGGCTTTTTCTGGGTTTGCTTTAAACCGGTCAATGTTGCGCAATTCTTCGCAATATTCCATCAAGAGCGCTTTGATTTCCCGCTCTTCGGCCACATACGATTCCTTACATTTACACAAACGTTTGGCCAGGCGTTGCGCTAAAACTCCCAGCAGCGCATCGGAAAAATTAAACGGATCCATGCCCATATCCAGCAAACGAATTACTGATTCCGGCGCGCTATTGGTATGCAGCGTTGCCAGCACTAAATGCCCGGTCAATGACGCTTCGATGCCAATACTGGTCGTCTCCTTATCGCGCATCTCACCCACCATGATGATGTCCGGGTCCGCACGCAGGAAAGAGCGCATAATGACTGGAAAAGTCAATCCTGCTTTGACATTAATCTGCACCTGACGCAAGCCTTTCTGAGAGATTTCAACAGGATCTTCCGCTGTCCATATCTTGGTATCATCCCGATTGAGATATTTCAAAACAGAATGTAAAGTAGTCGTTTTACCGGAACCTGTTGGACCGCATACAAAAAACAATCCATAAGGTTTACTGATGATTTTTTTGAGTGCTTCTAGGTTATACGCGGTAAAACCCATTTTCTCCAACGGGATCGGTTCTCCAGCGGCAAGAATCCGCATCACTACGTCTTCAATGCCACCTGCCGACGGAATAGTGGCTACGCGAAGCTCAATATCCAATGGTGCAAATTTCCTGAATTTGATTTTGCCATCCTGCGGTCTGCGCTTCTCGGAAATATCCAAATCGCACATGATCTTAATACGTGTTATCAAAGGATTGCGATAACTTGCAGGAATCTCGATATAAGGCATGAGCGAACCGTCTTTACGAAAACGAATTTTTGTTTTTTCCTTACCCGAATAAGGTTCTATATGGATGTCCGATACGCCTTTTTTATAGGCATCTATGATGATCTTATTGACTAGTTTGACTAATTCATTGTCCGATGCCGCCGAAGATTCCTCAATTTCGTTATGTGCTTCATCGACATTTTCGCCTTCCATACTGAAAAGCATGTCGCTGATGTCACCTGTAGCGATGTCATCTTGGCTACCGCCATAAAATTGTTCAAGTGTTGCAGCAAATTCACGTTTGGTAGTAACGGTATAAACTATTTTGTGTTTGGAAAAAATTGTGCTGGCAATGCGTTGCGATTTAATTCGCTCAGGATCAAGCGTTAACACTACTAAGCCATCTTTACCTTCATCAATCGGCATCCACGCATTACTTTCCACATAATCTCTTTTTAAATGCTTTAGGAGATCTATGGGTTTAATACGATCTTTCTTAAAAGGTTCGTAGCGAATAGCAAAAAATGAAGATAGCGCTTTACCAATTTGCGCTGCTTCGATTTGCAGCTCATCAATCAGCACATCTTCAAGGTCACAACCTTTTTTTCGCGCAGAACGCGTCGCCAATTCCAGTTCAGGAGCAGAAATCACGCCATCAAAAACCAGATAATCATATTTTGATTTGGGTATTTGATGCGCTTTCCAATCTTGTTTGAGCATGGTAGCCAATACTTGGCAAACTTCAATTAGCCCCTCAACCGCAGTCGTTGTAAATGGCGTACCATTTTTATGGTTAATCACTTGAATCACACCCAGTAGATCCCCATTTTCCGTACTTAAAATTGGCGCAACCAGCATTTGTTTAGTACGATATCCGGTACGTTTATCTACTTCATGCGAAAAAGTAAGCGCAGAATCAATTTGCCTTAACTCGCTTTTGTTGTAAACATCTTCAATATTCACAACTTTCTTTTTCAAGCTGACATAACCGGTAACAGTGGTTTCAAGTACGGGTAATTTTAAGTCTTGAATCGAATCAAAAGCTGCTTTGACACGAGTTGTCAGAAATGTTCGATTCTCGCTCAGTGTATAAATAATTAGCCGGTCTGCATGAAACAAACCACAAAGATCTTTACTTCCATCGAGTATGATTTCATCAATATTTTTCGCCCCACGCAACTTGCCGATAATCGACTGCAAGGTGGTAGAAAAATTTGCCGCACCATTACTATCTGCAATATCTTTCCGCATCAAGGATGTTGTGGCAGTTGTATTCATGACAAACATTCTCCAAATTCTCTAAAACTCAAATAATTGACCATTCTCAAGCCTGCGTGGATTAAATTTTGCAATACTCTGCTGTATTTCATGCATAGTAATATCGGCTTCACCAGGCTTTAAATGAGAAATAAATATTTCCGCATCTCGCTCAAGATTTTTCAGCTCTTCTTCCAACAAACTGGGACACAGATGCTTGGACCTTCCAGCAATATCTCTTTTCTGATTGCAAAAAGCGGACTCTATAATCAAAAACCGTAAGTTTTCAATTTTGTTGATAATTGACCAGAATGCATAATTCGTTGTCGTATCTGCAGTAAACACCAGACTGCCTTGCCCAGAATCTAATTGAAAGCCTACAGTTGGAACAACATGATTGGCAGGTATCGGTATAATCTTGCGCTCGTTCAGATTAATCACGCTACCCACGGAAAAGGTTTCATATCGCATATAAGGCGAGCTGCAGTTGGGAATCTTGGTAAAATCCGGCCACAGATGCCAGTTAAACAAATGCTCTCGCAAAGTATCAAGGGTAGCTTGTGTGGCATGAACGACGATCGGTTTGTTGCGCATAAAACCCACTGTATCGACTAAAAAAGGGATACAAGCCACATGATCCAAGTGTGCATGGGTGACAAAAACATGATCAATTTTGATCATCTCATCCATACTCAAATTTGTTACGCCGGTTCCTGCATCGATCAAGATATCATCATCCAGCAACATGGCGGTGGTATGTGCACCACTTCCTATCCCGCCACTGCACCCAAGAATCCTGAGCTTCAATCGATTTACCTCAATAATTGATAGAAACCTACTTAACCAATAACACAGGAATGTTTGATAATTGCATGACTTTATTTGTCACCGACCCCAGTAACAAGCCTTGAATATTTCCTTTACCTCGTGGTCCCATGACAATTTGGTCATAATGCTTCTCTATAGCAAATCGAACGATCATTTCAGCCGGATCGCCAACAGTAATATGGTATTGATATCCAATACCTGCCTTATCGAGCAAATCACGGCAACTTTGCAAGTCTTTTAACCCTTCCTCTTGATGATACTGTTTAATATCCGCTTGATTAATAAACAAAGATACATTCCCACTCAAGGGATATTGCACATTCAGCAAATGCAGCTCCGGTTTTTCCTTATACCAATCCAATAGGCGAATAAAATTTGTGATTGCTTGGCTGGAATTCTCAGAACCATCTACGGGTAATAAGATTTTTAACATGATCAATCTCTCAATTATTTGTGATATAGATGAAAAATTACTGCTTGGGAGTAGTGTCGTCATCAACCAGATCAATCACTGGTTTAACTTTGGCTTGTTGCCGAGCGGCTAATGCTTTACCCGTCACAATTACGGTTAATGCCGCAACAATCGGTGCAATCCAATGTAAATACTTCGCTTGTGTATTGACCCACTCTTTGGTCGCCACATCGGTCACGACCATGTCGCCAGCAATCCATCCCAATAAGCCGGCACCAATGACAATAGTAATTGGATAGCGATCCATAACTCTCATCACCAATTGACTACCCCACACAATAATGGGCACACTGATCACCAGACCAAAAATTACCAATCCAATTTCATCCTTGGCCGCACCGGCAATGGCAATTACATTGTCAAGGCTCATCACAGCATCAGCAACAATGATAGTTTTAATGGCACCAATTAACGTCGTACTGGCATCAATCTCATGATCACCTTCAGACTCTGGCTGGAGCAGTTTTATACCAATCCATAGTAAAAGTGCCGCTCCAACAATCTTCAAATAAGGTATTGCCAACAAACTTAGTGCAAAAAAGATCAGCACCACGCGCAAAATAATTGCGCCGAAAACACCCCAAAAAATTCCAAGCTTTCGCTGATGTTCTGGTAACCGCCTGCAGGCAAGCGCAATAACAACGGCATTATCACCACCCAAAACAATATCGATTGCGATGATTTGCATGACTGCAATCCAGAATTGTGGATTATCGAATCCCATTTATTTTTCCCTACAAAAGTACTAATCAGTCAGATAAAAATGTCACCATTGTTTCAATACCAACTCCGGCTCCTCGGCTTTAACACCGATAAACTTCAAAAGCTCTTCTTTTTGCTGCAATGTATCGTTATAACCCAATGCTATGAGATCTTGGCAAAAAGGTGCCTCAAACAATACGTAGCTCAATAGCGTCGAGCCATTCGGCCCCATTGCACCGATCGCACGATATAAGTAACGCATGATCCACGGTAAAGTATGCGCATACTTTTGTGCAATTTCATTGATACCCTCACTGGGAGCTATCATCATCGCCTCAACAGGACGTAAAGTTATGTTTGTTTCTTTAAATATTTCATGAGGAATCAGTTTTAGCGTTTCATTAATCCGTAATAAACGCTCCAAATCAACATCCAAACTATCAACAAAAATACTGTTGAGTGCATGCCCGGCAATCTGCGCAAAGGGTGGATAACCCGTAGCACTGACACGTTTTGGTTCGTCGGTCACTGGTTTACGTACGCCAATAATGAGTACCTTGTCAGCACCAAGATGTAATGCTGGGCTAATAGGGGCAAGCTGGCGCATTGAGCCATCGCCAAAATATTCGCGATTCAACCTTACTGCAGGGAAAATAAACGGTATCGAAGATGAAGCCATTAAATGCTCAATTCCAATTTCAACCGGAATACCCAATCTTTGCGCTCTTTTCCAAGGCATTACTTCTCTTGCTGCCTGATAGAAAGTTACGGATTGCCCCGAAGTATACCCCCAGGCTGTTAGTCCCAAAGCATGCAACGCGCCCGAACGAATACCATATTGAATGGAACGGAATGGAAATCGCTTTTTTAGCAAAGCCTCTAACGGCGAATTATCCAATAATGAAATTGGATTATGTTGACCATACTCACTCGATACCAATGACAATAAACACCGCAGAGTATTATGCAATACCCCCATAACGTCCGATCGATAAATCTGATTAACATGGAAATTTGACCAAACTGTTTCAAGTTGCTGGATGCCTTCTGCAAAGTTGTTGGCTGAAACCGCAATACTGGCGGCATTGATTGCACCCGCTGATGTTCCACAAATAACAGGAAAAGGATTACGTCTTTTATCAGGTAATAATTCAGCAATTGCTCGCAACACGCCTACTTGATAAGCTGCACGAGCACCACCCCCGGTTAGGACAAGCCCCACCTTAGGCTTTGCTAGATTTATTTTGTGTTCATGCACGGACTGAGAACTCAGTTTTTACTTTCTCCAGCGCATCTCGCAACGTTTCTTCAGACAAACTATTTAAAGAACTTGATAGTATCTTGGCCGCCTGACAAGCACAATCCGGTAATAAAGTACTGTCTAAATTAGCCACAAAAACTGCCGCAGCACCTGCTGTATTCAACAAACTTTGACGCTCATTCATTAATATTTCCACTTCTTCCCTTAACATGGAAATTTCTTGTTCTTTCATTGTAATATGAGGCATATGATAATTCCTTATAGCGTTAAGATAATGTTCTACCCGCTAACCAATATATCAGAACTATAATTCATTAAAAATTTGAACTCTGTGCTGTTTGTCACCTTTTTCTATTGTTTTTACCAAAAATTTACTTATCATGAACAACTATTTGCCTACAGAGCTTTACCCAGAAATCGAACCCAATTGCAAGGGGACATTATCCTTAGACAGTTTGCACACCATGTATTGGGAAGAATCCGGCAATCCTTCGGGAATACCTGTTGTATTTCTGCATGGCGGCCCCGGTGCTGGCGCAACATCAACGCACCGGCGTTTTTTTGATCCCACATATTATCGTATTGTCATTTACGATCAAAGAGGCGCCGGACGTTCTACACCACTTGGCGAAATACGTGACAACACAACGCTCCATTTAATTAATGACTTAGAGTTACTTCGGCAACATTTATCCATTGACCGTTGGCTTGTATTTGGCGGTTCCTGGGGAAGTACGTTAGCGCTTGCCTATGGCGAGGCTTACCCAGAACGCTGCTTGGGTTTCATTTTGCGCGGTATCTTTCTTTGTCGCACGGAAGAAATTAAATGGTTTTTATATGGATTAAGGAATTTTTTTCCGGAAGCTTGGCGCACATTTACTGCACTGCTACCCCCATCGGAATGTACTGATATTCTTTCCGCTTACTATCAACGCTTAATGGACCCGGATCCTGCCATCCACATGCCCGCCGCACGTAGTTGGAGCACTTATGAAGGCTCTTGTTCTACATTACTACCTAATCCCGCAACTGTCAGTTATTTTGCCAGTGATACTGTCGCACTCGGGCTTGCGCGCATGGAAGCTCACTACTTCATTCACAATATATTTTTACCCGAGAATTCACTACTCGATAACGTACACAAATTACATGATATCCCTGCCACTATCGTGCAAGGTCGCTATGATGCTGTCTGCCCGATCATCAGCGCAGATGATTTACATCATGCCTGGCCCCAAGCTGAATACATCATCATAGAGGATGCCGGACATTCCGTATGGGAACCCGGCATACAGACTGCATTGATAAACGCCACGGATAAATTTAAAACGCGCAGCTAGCTATCAAAGGTGCAAACCGCATTCGGTTTTAGGCTTTCCCATCCAGCGACCGCTACGACCTTCACCTTTTACCGTGCAATGTGTGCAACCAATGGAAGAAAACCCCTCTTCCACGAGTGGATGAAAGGGTAAATTATGCTCGCGAATATATACATCACGCTCCTCACGTGTGACATCGATCATGGGATTAAACTTGATAATGCCGCGACGCTCTTCAAAAATATCCAGGCCTGCGCGGTGATCGGTCTGCCAACTCATCAGGCTTGACACCCAGATATCGTAATTGGGTTTAATCGCTTCCAATGGATTGATTTTATTTATCGTGCAGCAAAAATCTGGGTCTGTTTCATACAGTTTTTCTTTTTCGCTATACTGATGCTGATAATCATCCGCTCGCAAATCTTCAACTTTGAGATGATAGAGTTTGGCTAGATAATTACGATACATCAGAGTTTCTGGAAAATGAAAACCTGTATCAATAAAAAAAATAATTTGCTCTGGCCTAATACGGGAAATTATATGTAGAAAATACGCCGAGGTTGCTGCAAAAGAAGAAGTCACCATGATTTTTTCAGGCGTGAAATCCCTATACAACCGGCGTAAACGTGCCTCAAAATTAAGCGGATGATAACGATCATTCAGCTCATTAATTGCTTGTACGCTAAGTCCCGCGCTGTTGCTAGCGCTCTCTACCGCTACTGCTACTTCAGACATAAAAAAACTCACTTCAAAAAAATTCAGTATTCACACTGTGTAAGCTGTTTCAGAAACAATCAACATAACACATATGACCGCACTGACTCACAAAAAGATTTTATGGCCATAATAAAAATATATGCGATCAATTGTTGGCAAAACAAGAAGTAGGGCTGGTTGGAAAATACAAGGCACTGCATTAATACCAATATCGGCTATATAACGGCAGCATTCAACAACACAGATTTCAAAAACATTAATCTTCTTACTTTCCAGAAATCTACCGAGTATCCCATTAATTGTCAAACCAGCCGGTTTACTCTATTAGCAGCTTGTTATCCAGGTTACCGCCTGTTCAATAGCGCATTGATTCGCAAAAACTTAACCTGATTGAAATACCTCTGACACCGGCATGTCATCAGCAGCTGTTAGCATTCCTGACAGCATAAATCGAAAGTTCACTTACGGCTTATGCACATTACGGTCGATGCACGAATAAACGCTTGCTAATGTGATTAGGATGTATCAAATGACTGTGATGCATTTATGAAATTTAAATAACTCTATTGGAGGCACGTATGAAAATGCAAAAACTCTCATCAATGGTAACGGTTGCGGCATTATGTCTAATGAGCTTCAATGTTATGGCAGCCTGTGCACCACAAGTTCAAACGAAAGTAACGCAAGCACCTTATGCCACGTTGAATGCCATTTTGACACCTGCAAGAGTAACCAGCTTCAAAAACAAGTTGGACGCCGTCGCCAATCCAGCCACTTATAACATTTTACGCACAGAAGCTGTTGCAACTGCAAATTTAATTGCTGACGGCCGTGTAGTGATAACATTACCTGATGGAACTGTAGTTGTGGATACATCCAAAGGTTCCGCAAATACCTATGCAAACTTTCAAGCCAAAACAATTAATGAAAATCACAACACACGCGTAGCTATCCTTGATACTCAAATTTATGACTGCGGTCTTGGTCTGGAAACAAAAACCAGCACATCAACGGGTGATGTGGAAGTCTACTTAGCCAAACGTCTTGGCGCTTATTTAGATAGCGCTGGAACAGTGAGACTGTCGCACAAATAATACTAACTTGATATAGTGGGTTGCCATTTGGCAGCTCACTTAATAGTTATACAACTACCGCTATCATTTTCATTTGCCCCATAAATTCCCTAAGTAGCCGCCAATTTCCATCATCCAAGCAATCCCCAGATGCACCATCAATCCACCCACAATGGATTGTGTTTTATGAGCAATTATGCCAAGCAGCAATCCCCCAAAAAACGAGGAAATACATTCAAGAATCGGTTTCCCAAAATGAATGCTGCAATAAAACGTCGCCATCGGCAAAATTGCTGCTGCTCCCACATAGCGCACAAATGAAAATATTAAAAATCCACGAAAAAACAATTCAATGGTCACAAAATCAATGCCATAACTGATTTCATACAGTAGCTGATACACTAACGGATAATCGGTGTACGGGACAATAAACGCAATTTTCTTTAGCTGTGGATAGGTATTTAAAAAATCCGCTTGTGTGCTCGCAAATATAATGAGTGGCAGCATGGATGCCAGCATCAGCAAATAAGGCTGCCATGATAACCCCTTGATTGTCATGCCCCAGAAACTTTGCTGCTTGGGCAGAATCTTGTAAATGACAATTAATGGAATCAATACAATCAGCAGCTTAAACGGCAACGTAGTAATGACAGTGAGATAAGTTCCCCAGATTCCAGTAATTTTATTTTCCAAAGGATTAGCTACACTGACCTTGAGTGCAAACAATGCGGGTGCGATTAACAATAACAACCAAAATGATGAGGAAGCCGTAATCAAATGTTGCCTGAACAAGATGATAAACAAATAGGGAATGATAAAAGCACAGCAGTACATCATATAAAGTGCAAACCATTGTTCAATCCGTGAATCCAGCTTTGCAATCCATTGATTTTCTATACCGAACTGATAGTTAAAACTCACCAAAATACTTACCCAAAGAATACAAAAAAGCATCAGCCCTTTGTCAAGAGCCGAAACATTCTCGCGCACATAAAAAAGAGTCTTCGCTAAAGACTCCAAGTTTCGAGAAGGCACTGTAAATTCTACTTTTTTATTATCAATCAATCGATTTCTCTATTATTTTTCTAAACTAGCGTGGAAACAATCACTTAATCCTTTTAATTTGCTCAGAGGGCGCAATTTTTCTGTAATTGCTCTGTTTGAATAACCAGTTGGCATACAAGCCTGGCAATCTTTTCAGGTTGTATGTCATGGCAATTGACCACAGGAGTTTCAACGGCCAACAGTCCTTGACGTCAACCGGAGCGTGGTATATAGCTAAATCCCGATTTGCAGCCTTTATTTACTGCCTAAGCAACTCAATTTCTTACGCTGGCAATATCCCCGATTTCACCAGAAAAACTATTGTATCTGTCAAGCGCGATAATTGCTCTCCTTGACTTACTCTTATTTTTATTGCTCATTTTAGGGTGCACCATGTCCCTACTGCAAGACCATAGGAAATTACAACTTAAATGAACCACTCTGCCTCACAAAGAGCGGGGAATCAAATTCAGAAGAAATTAAATTTAATTAGTTGACTAAATCAATCAGGTATTATATAGTTGACGAAATTAATCAAGTATTCGAGTGATTAACATTTAAACCAGCTTTATCTCATTCAAAAAAGGAACAGAATTATGCGATTAACAACAAAAGGCAGATTTGCAGTAACAGCGCTACTCGATCTTGCTCTACAGCAAAGTAGCAACCCAGTAACCTTAGCAGACATCAGTCAACGTCAAAAAATTTCTTTATCGTATTTGGAGCAATTATTTGCAAAGTTGCGCCAATCCGAGCTTGTTGATAGTGTTCGCGGCCCTGGTGGTGGGTATTGTCTTGCTAAAGATTTAGACAAGGTATCGATAGCAGACATTATTCTTGCAGTAGATGAACCAATTGACGCAACGCAATGTGGCGGTAAGGAAAATTGTCATAACGATGGAAAGTGCATGACCCATGATTTATGGGCAAAATTAAATGAGCTTATTTTTGAATATCTCGGTGCAGTGACATTGAAGGAGCTCGTTGATAATCAGATCAATCATCGACAAAATGAAATTGTACCGCTGATCGATATGCGCGAGTCAACAGCTGCATAAGCTATCCCATTGCGTTTTTAGTAAGTGATACTTAGTTTAAACAAAGCACCTCTCTGCAAGCAGCAGGTAATGAACTGCGCTCTTCAATCTGCGGGTTTTCAACCGGCTTGCTTACCCGAAGAGGCGGGAGAATTGAACCCGTAGAAATTAAATATTAAGATCACTTACGCAATGCAATAGATAACTTACTTAGAACAATTGAGCCAGCGATATTGTCAAATTAAGTTGATGATGTATATAAAACATATTAAAAAGTAATATTATTTAGGCTATTGCTATGCCAATTACATTAACTGAAAAGGCTGCCAAGCATATCCAACTGCAGTTTGCCAAGCGCGGTAAAGGGGTTGCTTTACGAGTAGGCGTTAAGAAATCAGGCTGCTCCGGTTTTTCTTATACTTTTGATTACGCAGATAAGATTGAATTAACTGATCAAATATTCGAATCTCATGAAACCAAGATCGTTGTAGATTCAATTAGCTTATCAATCGTGGATGGATCTGAAATTGATTTTACCAAAGAGGGCTTAAATAGTTTTTTTAAGCTCAATAATCCAAATGTTGATAATACTTGCGGTTGCGGGGATAGTTTTAGCATCAAGGAATCTGTTAAAGTTTAATGAATAAAGCAGCATCATCGCACACATAATATAAATAATAAAAATAGTCTGGTTTGAAAGATATTTTCAAATAAGCGCTTCAAGCTAAGAATACTATTTAAAAAAGAGGAATAAACCAAATGAGCGCAGCATTGCACAATCTGGTTAATCAACCGTACAAACATGGCTTCGTTACAGAAATTGAGTCTGACATTGCACCCAAAGGACTCAATGAAGATATTATTCGATTGATTTCAGCCAAGAAAAATGAACCTGAATGGTTACTGTCATTTCGTCTTAAAGCTTATCAAAAATGGCTCACTATGACGGAACCTGCATGGCAGAATGTTCATTATCCAAAAATTGATTTTCAGGCAATCAGCTATTATTCAGCACCCAAACCAAAGAAAAAATTGGCCAGTATGGATGAAGTCGATCCTGAATTATTGCGCACATTTGAAAAGCTTGGTGTGCCCATGCATGAGCGCGCAGCGCTAGCTGGTGTTGCAGTCGATGTGATATTCGATAGCGTTTCTGTAACGACTACGTATAAAGAAAAACTAGCAGAAGTGGGTATTATTTTCTGCTCCATTTCGGAAGCCGTGCATACTCATCCGGATTTGATTCAGAAATACCTTGGGTCAGTTGTGCCAGTTGGTGATAACTTTTTCGCAGCCTTAAATTCCGCAGTATTTACTGATGGATCTTTTTGTTTTATTCCTAAAGGCGTGAAATGCCCAATGGACTTATCGACTTACTTCCGCATTAACACTGAAGGTTCCGGTCAATTTGAAAGAACATTGATCATCGCTGAAGAAGGCGCATCGGTTTCTTATTTGGAAGGTTGCACGGCACCGAGATTTGATACAAATCAATTACATGCAGCAGTGGTCGAATTGATTGCACTGGATAATGCAGATATCAAATATTCAACAGTACAGAATTGGTACGCAGGTGATGAAAAAGGTGTAGGCGGCATATACAATTTTGTTACTAAACGTGGATTGGCTAAAGGCGTTAACTCGCGAATTTCCTGGACTCAAGTGGAGACCGGTTCAGCAATTACCTGGAAATATCCCTCATGCATTTTGCGTGGTGATAATTCGGTTGGCGAATTTTATTCTGTAGCTGTTACGAATAATTATCAGCAAGCGGATACTGGCACAAAAATGATTCATCTGGGGAAAAATACGCGTAGCACCATTGTCAGCAAAGGTATTTCTGCCGGGCATTCAAATAGCAGCTACCGTGGTCTTGTGCGTGTCGCTCCGACAGCAGAAGGTGCGCGCAATTATTCGCAATGCGATTCCATGTTGATTGGCGATCAATGCGGTGCGCACACATTTCCTTATATTCAAGTGCACAACAATAGCGCGAAAGTCGAGCATGAGGCTTCTACGTCCAAGATCGGCGAAGACCAGCTTTTTTACTTTTCGCAGCGCGGCATTAACGCAGAAGAGGCAGTTTCGATGATTATCAATGGTTTTTGCAAAGATGTATTTCAACAATTACCGATGGAATTTGCCGTCGAGGCCACGAAACTTCTGAGCTTCAAATTGGAGGGAACTGTCGGATGATTATTGAAAACAGCCCTATTATTCTTTCCGTTCAAGGATTGCGCGCCAGTATCAACGGCACAGAAATTTTGAAGGGTATTGATCTCACTGTTAAAAGTGGCGAAGTACATGCCATTATGGGTTTAAATGGATCGGGCAAAAGCACTTTGGCGAAAGTACTCGCCGGTCACTCAGCTTATGAAGTCACTGCAGGGTCTGTTCAGTTCGAAGATAAAAATTTGCTGGAATTGCCCCCTGAAGAGCGTGCCCGGGCTGGATTGTTTCTTGCCTTCCAGTACCCCATAGAAATCCCAGGTGTTGCTAATACGCAGTTTCTACGGCTTGCCTACAATACGGTACAAACACAACGCGGCAAGGAAGAACTGGATCCGCTTGAATTTGACGATTTCGTGCGTGAAAAAATGAAATTGCTGGATATGAAACCGGATTTCCTTGATCGTAGCGTCAATGAAGGTTTTTCCGGTGGTGAAAAAAAACGTAATGAAATTTTACAGATGGCATTATTGGAACCTAAACTTAGTATTTTGGATGAAACAGACTCAGGGTTGGATATCGATGCACTGAAAATTGTCGCCAATGGCGTTAATCGAATTGCCAATAAAGACAATGCAATAGTCCTGGTAACCCATTATCAGCGGCTGCTGGATTATATCGTGCCCGATTATGTGCACATCATGCAGGCAGGCCGCATTGTCATGACTGGTAACAAAGAATTAGCTCTAGAGCTGGAAACACGCGGTTATGACTGGGTCAGCGCAAACAAGCAAGCTGAGAGTGGAGTAAGCGCATGAGCGAAATAACCAGTACGGATTACTTTACGTGTCTGCTCAAATCCTGGTCAGCCAAATCAGATTCGTCACAATCCTGGTTAGGCCAATTACGAGCCGAAGCATATGATCGTGTCAGTATGCAGCACTTACCAACCAAGCGCGATGAAGATTGGCGTTTTACCGATATTTCGCCATTAGCACGTTTGCCCTACAAACCATCGCAGCCGCAAGACAATCTGCAAGCTAATGCTATTGAGCGCTTGTGTTTAAGTGAAGCAAAAAATCGCCTGGTGTTTGTTGATGGTCATTATGCACCGCAATTGTCGATTATTGCCGAACCAGCAGTACTTGTAACCGGTAATTTACCGGCATTTTTGTCTACGCATGCATCGATTTTGCAATCACACTTAGGACAATATGCGCATTTTGATAACAATGTGTTTGCTGCATTGAATACTGCATTCTTGCACGATGCTGCACTCATATATGTTCCCCAACACAGCATTATTGCTGACCCCATTCATCTGTTATTTATCGCCACGCAGAATGAAGTCACCAACTATCCGCGCTGCTTGTTAATTGGTGAAACAGGCAGCCAGGTTACACTGGTTGAAGATTATGTGGCATCCGAGCAAATAACGTATGTTACCAATTCGGTAACAGAAATTAGCCTGGCCGCCAATGCGCATGCCAAGCATGTTCGCATCCAACGGGAAAGCGACAAAGCATTTCATTTTGCAAATTGCGCCGTCTCTCTGGCACACGCCAGCAATTATCAATCGGTCAGCATCTCACTTGGCTCACGGCTTTCCCGTTACAATCTGGACGTGCGGCTGAATGACGAAGTGGCGGAATGTACTGTCGATGGGTTTACGATGATTGCAAATCAGCAGTTGGCTGATACGCATACCTGTATTGATCATGTCAAACCAAACGGTACCAGCCATCAGCAGCATAAATGCATTGTCAATGATATGGCGCATGCCGTGTTCAATGGAAAGATCATCGTACGTCCCAACGCGCAGCGCACCAATTCATCTCAATCGAGCCGTAACTTGCTATTGAGTAGAACCGCACAAGTGGATACCAAACCGCAACTTGAAATTTTTGCAGACGATGTCAAGTGCTCGCATGGCGCAACAGTCGGTCAATTAGAACAGGAAGAGATTTTTTATTTGCGAAGCCGTGGTTTATCAGAACAGGATTCACGTAATTTATTGACTTATGCATTTGGTGCAGAAATCATCAATCGCATTCCTATTGCTTCACTGAAGCAACAGTTAGAACAAATTGTTCTCAGCCAGACTCAGAGTAATGAATTATGAAACCCGCTAATGCTTCTTTAAAGTCTGAATCTCTTTTCGATATTGATTGGGAAAAAATTCGTGCTGATTTTCCCATTCTCAATCTTAAAATCGATGAAAAGCCATTGATTTATCTTGACAATGCTGCATCGAGTCAAATGCCGCAGTCAGTCATTGATCGCTTGGTTCGTTATCAAACTACGCAACATGCGAATATCAATAGAGCCGTTCACTATCTATCGGAAATTGCTACGATAGAATATCAACGTGCGCGTTGCACATTACAGCAATTCATTAATGCGCGTGAAGACCGTGAAGTTATTTTCACCAGCGGCACAACCGATTCAATTAATTTGGTTATGCACGGCTATGGACGCAAATTTATCAATAGCGGTGATGAGATTATTCTGACCACTTTGGAGCACCATTCCAATATTGTTCCCTGGCAAATGCTGGCCGAAGAGAAAGGTGCAAAAATCCGCGTCGTTCCGATTAATGACAAAGGCGAACTACAAATCGATGCCTATGAAAAATTGTTTAACGAACGCACCAAGTTCGTAGGTTTGATCCATGTATCCAATGCACTAGGTACGATCATTCCCATCAAGAGAATGATCGATTTTGCGCATCAACATGGCGTTCCCGTATTAATCGACGGTGCTCAGGCAGCACCGCATATACCTATTGACGTGCAAGAACTCGACTGTGATTTTTATGCATTCTCTGCACACAAACTTTGCGGCCCCACCGGGGTCGGCATACTGTATGGTAAAGCTGATTTACTTGAAGCCATGCAACCTTTTAAAGGCGGCGGCGACATGATTGCTTCAGTCACGTTTGAGAAAACGATCTACAATACCATTCCCCATAAATTCGAAGCGGGCACGCCACCCATTGCCGCTGCTATCGGCTTTGGCGCGGCTATTGATTATTTGACAGCAATAGGCATCGAACGTATTGCTGCGTATGAATCCACCCTGCTTGATTACGCAACTGATTGTCTTAGTGAAATACCAGGTGTCAAGATCATTGGCACAGCCGCAAACAAAACAGCCGTACTTTCGTTTACAATCGATGGGATTCATCCGCATGATATCGGCACTATCCTAAACCAGGATGGTATTGCAGTTCGTACCGGGCATCACTGCGCACAGCCTGTAATGCAGCATTTCAATATACCGGCCACTTCCCGCGCCTCTTTTGCCTTCTACAATAAGAAATCAGAAGTGGATGCTTTGGTTGCTGGTATTAAAACTGTTCAAAAAATCTTTTTATGATGCACACCAATTCGCTGTACCAGGAAGTGATCCTGGACCATAACAGAAAACCGCGCAATTATGGCAAGCTTGATCATTCCAGTCACCAGGCTGTAGGCCATAACCCGTTATGTGGTGATCGCCTGGACATTACGCTGCAACTTGAAAATGATCAGATCAACAACATTGCATTTCAGGGTGAATCCTGCGCAATCTGCAAAGCATCCGCTTCGATGATGACAACTGCGGTAAAAGGAAAATCGCGCGTCGATGCGGAAACACTTATTCATGAGTTTCGTGAATTAGCGACAGGCAAGTTGGATATTAACCATCCGCATCATCTCGGACGTTTAACAGTTTTTTCCGGCATCCGCGATTTACCAACAAGGGTTAAGTGTGCAGTCCTACCTTGGCATACCTTGCACGCCGCATTAAACTCCATCACCAGCACTTCGACTGAAACGAATGATGATCCGGTTCAAACAATAGTGTCAGGCAATTCCTAGTTTATGAAAAGTGTTATCCATACTGGATTACACGCATCTATTAATTCATTTGCCCATACTTAAAAATAATATTCTTGAATAACTATTTCATGATTCAGTATTGCTAAAAACTAAAATGCCAAAAATTGCCGATATTGAAGGAACACCGAACAAGAATGCTTTGAAATTTATCCTCAAGGAGCCTTTGACCTGGGGTATTGCGCGTTCGTACGATAATGCAGAAGCAGCCAAGGATGATCCACTGGCTTCCGCATTGTTTGACATTGACCATGTCACCAATGTCTTTTATATCGATCATTGGATAACGGTTACGCAAGATGGAGAAGCCAACTGGCAAGACCTGGCACGTGAAATTGCCGATCCTATCCGCGCAGCACCAGCTGCTTCTGCACAGTCTGCCGAAACAGTTGCAGCTGCAAATAATGCACTCGCTAATTTAAACCCGGAAGATCAATCACGCCTGGAAAGAATCAATATCTTACTTGATGAAGAAGTTCGCCCCTATCTGCAACATGATGGTGGCGATCTTCATATCCTGGGACTCGAAGGTAACATCCTGCGAATACATTATCAAGGTGCCTGTGGCACTTGCCCCAGCTCAATATCAGGTACCTTGAGAGGAATTGAGAATATGCTAAAAACTATTGAACCTGATATACAAGTCATTGCAAGCTGACAGCGGCCCTCAAAAAAATACTCAATCATTGTTTTAGGAGATTGTATTTGAAGTGCCTCTGGAATTTACTGATCACTCCAGCACCGGGCGGGTTCTATATTTTTTGCAAGCGAGACGGATTATTCTCATCTCCCCCGACTAAAACGTCACATTACCAGCCGCCAATCCGGTAGCATCATTGTGCGTAACCATGCCTAGTGCTTGAATATCTGATGCAGTAATCGAGTCGTCACCACCCGATCCGGCGGTATATAGCACCACTGCAGCTTGCGTAGCGGAAAAATTAATAATGAACAGATGTTCTTCATTTGTTGATATACCTGAAAAGTCGATTTCCTCTTCCAATTCCACGAGGACATTGGTTAGCCCAGCCGCCGTAAAGTCTGCCAAAACGAGCTCGATTTCCGCGTCAGACAGCACCGTTGCTTCTTGATTAGCGCCACCGGTAATGGCCTGATTTCCCAAATCCGTACCGTTACTTGTCGAATAATCGAGGGAACCATCACCATCATCGTTGACCGTTGTTTTAAGCGTTCCGGAAAATTTAATGAGATCATCCGTAGCAGTATTGGCATTCGCATCAAACTGAGCAATTGTATCCGCGCCACTATTTGCGCCGGCTGCGGCACCATCCGAAGTTGTATTGAAAATTACCGTCTGGCGGATATTGTCATTGGCACTGGAACCCAGCGTTATCGTATCGGCGCCCGTGCCACCCGTAATGTTGTCGGCACCTGCGCCACTTACCATGATGTCATTGCCCGCACCACCACCAAGCGTATCGTTGCCGGTTCCGCCGCCAAGCGTATCATTACCGGAGCCACCCGTAATACTGTCATGACCTGTGCCGCCGGTAATCGTAAGATTACTATCAGTTTCAGCACTGCCATCAAATGTCAGCACACCTGAGTTGGCGGCATTTGATAACGTCAAGGTGGCGCCTGCTGCAACCAGGGTATTCTGGGTAGTAATAGTAACGGTTGTATTGGTATTGCCTAAGGTAATGGCTTCAATATTTTGAACATTATCAAAATAAGTGGATGCGGCAAAAGCTGTATTACCTGTTAGAGCAATCGTATCTGTTCCTATTCCGCCGTCTACCGTGTCTGCACTTGTTAAACCGGTAACTGCAGCAAATCTAAGCGTATCATTACCGGCATCACCGCTGAGTGTGTCACTGCCTAATCCCGCTGTCAGACTGTCGTTACCGTTACCCCCGACTAGCGCGTCATCGCCCGCGCCTCCGGTAATACTGTCATTGGCGGCTCCACCGGTGATATTAAAGGCGCCATTGGTTTCGGCAGAACCGATAAATGTCAGTATGCCGCTCGTCAGTGTCGTGGCTTGAAATGTCAAACTTGCGCCAGAAGCTACCAATGTATCCAACGTGGTAATAGCAACATTGGTGGTTGTATTTGCAATCGTGATGGTTTCGATATTACGGACATTATTAAAATTGGTTGCTGCAATGGCCGTATTGCCGGTCAAGATAACGGTGTCGGCTTCGCTGCTGCCATCGACCACATCCGCGCTGGTCAAACCCGTTCCTGCGGCAAAAATAAACGTATCATTATCTGCACCGCCGGATAGGGTATCGTTGCCCAACCCGGCCCTTAGTGTATCGTTACCGTCGCCACTTGTGAGAGTGTCATTCCCAGAACCGCCGGTAATCGTATCATCTGCAACGCCTCCGGTAATATTAAAGACACCATCTGTTTCGGCAGCGCCATTGAATGTCAATATTCCGGAATTATCTGCATTGGATAATGTTAACGTCGCACCCGATGCGACCAATGTATTCCCAGTTGTGATGGTAATCGTGGTGTTGACCATATCTGCCAACGTAATGACTTCGATATTACTGACATTGTTGAATTGAGTCGCGGTAACTGCCGTGGTGCCGGTCAGGATGACGGTGTCAACGCCATTGCCGCCATTGACCGTATCCGTAGTCAAACCTGTGCCAGCAACAAAAGTGAACATATCGTTACCATTACCACCATTGAGCGTGTTATTGGCCGAGCCACTGATAATACTGTCGTTGCCAGAACCGCCGGTAATTGTGAAATTTCCATCGGTCTCAGCAGTGCCATTAAAAGTCAATACGCCAGAATTTGCTGCAACCGATAGCGACAATGTAGCGCCAGCCGCCACCAAAGTATCTTGCGCCGTGATGGTTACGGCTGTGTTGGTGTTACCTAATGTAATAGCCTCAATATTCTGAACATTGTCAAAATCATCAGCCGCGGTGAACGCGGTATTGCCGGTCAAGACAACCGTATCCGTGCCCGTGCTGCCATCGACCAGATCGGCATTGGTTAATCCTGTAACCGCAACAAACGTAAACGTGTCATTTCCTGCCCCACCCGCTAGCGTATCGATACCTAATCCCGCTGTCAGACTATCGTTACCATTACCGCCGCTGAGTGTGTCATCTCCCGAACTGCCGGTGATGCTGTCATTTGCGCCACCTCCCGTGATATTGAAAGCACCGTCGGTCTCAGAGGCACCGTTGAAAGTCAGTATTCCGCTGGTAAGTGTAGTTGCTTGCAGTATCAACACCGTTCCCGCTGCAACCAAGCTATCTTTGGTGGTAATGGCCGCAGCACCGGTAGTATTGGCAACGGTAATAATTTCAATATTACTGATATTATCAAGATTGGTGGCAGCAACGGCTGTATTACCCGTCAGTGCAAGGGTATCTGTTCCAGCTCCGCCATTTACGCTGTCGGCTGAAGTCAAGCCCGTACCTGCGGCAAAACTGATCGTATCATCACCGTCACCGGCGGAAATATTATCCGTACCGCTACCGCCAGTTATCGTATCAGCGCCACTGCCACCGGTTATCGTGTCATTGGAAGTGCCGCTGCTGGTAATATTGAATGCGCCATCCGTTTCTGCAGCACCGTTAAATGTCAATCCCCCGGTATTGGCCGTCGATAATGTTAAGATAGCACCCGCTGCCACCAAAGTATCTTGCGTCGTAATGGTAACGGCCGTATTGGTATTACCCAGGGTAATCACCTCAATGTCTTGCACGTTATCAAAATTGTTTGCCGTGGTAAAAACGGTATTACCTGTCAGAACAACGGTATCCGTTCCGACCCCACCATCCACACTATCTGCATTGGTTAAACCTGTAACCGCGGCAAATCTAAACGTATCGTTATCGTCACCACCCTCCAGCGTGTCATTACCTAACCCAGCCGTCAAGTTATCGTTACCGTCGCCGCCACTCAGCATGTCATTTCCGGATCCGCCGGTAATCGCATCATTAGCACTGCCCCCGCTAATAGCGAAGGCGCCATCTGATTCAGCGACGCCATTAAATGTCAGCACCCCGGCATTGGCTGAATTTGACAATGTCAACGTAGCACCCGCTGCAACCAAGGCATTAACCGTTGTGATGTTAACAGCCGTATTGACCATATCCGGTAGCACAATGGCTTCGATATTGCTGACATTATTGAATTGCGTTGCAGTAACCGCTGTAGTACCGGTCAGCACAACCGTATCGTTACCCGTACCGCCATTGACGGTATCCGCAGTTAATCCGGTTCCGGCAACAAAAGTAAATGTATCGTCACCGCCGCCGCCATTGAGCGTATTATTGACAGAACCGCCGACAATGTCGTCATTGCCCGAACCTCCCGTAATAATGAAATTTCCATTCGTTTCCGCGCGGCCATCAAATGTCAAGACACCAGAATTTCCGGCATTCGATAAAGTCAATGTGGCTCCCGCCGCCACCAGAGCATCCTGCGTAGTTATGGAAACAGCGGTATCGGTATTACCCAAAATAATCGTTTCAATATTTTGAACATTATCGAATTCGTCCGTTGCGGTAAATGCGAAATTGCCCGTCAACACGATCGTATCCGTTCCGGCTCCGCCATCCACAATATCCTCGCTGGTTAACCCCGTGACTACAGCGAACGTAAAGGTATCATTGCCTGCGCCGCCAGACACTGTGTCATCACCCATTCCTGCGGCAATATTGTCATTGCCGTTGCCTCCGGTGAGCGTGTCGTTGCCTGAGCCACCGGTAATGCTGTCACTAGCAGTGCCGCCAGTAATATTGAATGCACCGTCGGTTTCAGCGGCGCCATTAAATGTCAGCACCCCGCTATTAGACGCATTGGATAACGTTAGAACCGCCCCCGCCGCCACTAATGCATCTTGTGCCGTGATGGCAACCGCGGTATTCGTATTGGCAAGCGTAATGGTTTCGATATTGCTGACATTGTTAAAATTGGTAGCTGCGATAGCTGTATTACCGGTCAAGATGATCGTGTCTGCACCCCCCCCTGCATCCACCGTGTCCGCACTCGTCAGTCCAGTGCCCGCCACAAAAGTAAAGCTGTCATCGCCTGCGCCAGTCGCGAGGTTACTGACTGCTATCCCGGTAGTGATATCGAACCTGCCTGTTGAACCGGCAATTGCGCCAGTCAATACTGATCCGGTAAATCCGCTAATTGTTACGGTATCGCCATCTGCGACATCGCTAATGGCTAAATTGGATGCGCCTGCTGCAATGGCAATCCCGTTGTCCACTGTATTATCCGCTACAGCAACACTAATTGAACCGCCACTCGGGTTTGAAATTGCTAAATCCGCAGCCAAACCTGTAATGTTGACCGATCCTGCCGCCGCACCACCCGAAGTAATGGTTAATATGGTATTACCGGTTAATGCCGTTGCATCAACATCGACGGTATCCGATGCCGCGCCTGCAGCCACATTTATCGAAGTTGCGGCCGATCCCGTAGTTATAGCGATGCCATTATCTGCCGCATCGGCAGTGGTTATTGCAAGTGTGCCTGTAAGATCGGTTGCAACAATATCTCCCACCAGGTTATTGACAATCAATGCCGAAGTACTGGCTCCAAGCGTTAAAGCCATATTTTGCGCCAATGCGGCGGCATTTACAGTAATGGTATCCGATGCATTATTGGCGATCAGCGTTAATGCATTTGAACCCAGTGTCAAAGTCCGCGCATTGGTGGAGTCATCTTCCAGTTCATAAATCTCGATATCCGCCAGTGCGGTAATATTACCGTCATCCGCGATGGTAATTTTTTCGCCATGAATACCCGTACCGGGTGCAGCAATGGTACTGGCAAGACTCTGGTTTTGCGCGACGGATAGCCGGACAGACGCACCCGATGCTAATGTTAGCGCTTCCACATTCGTAATCGTGCCTGCAGTAATATCTGCGCCTGTACTTAAAATAAGCGTGTCATCAATCGTCCCTTCACCCGTGATGGTGCCGGTAAATACTACCCCGCCCAGATTAAACGTCACGGCATCGGACGCGGAATTTGCCGTAACATTTGTTGCCGGATCGGTTATGGTCACAGTGCGTGCATCACTGGAATCGTCACCGATAGTATAATTTTCGATATTGGCCAGGGTGGTGACAGCGCCATCACCTACAATAGTAATGGTCTCACCGTTGACACCTGTACCCGGGGCGGTGATGGTTCCGGTAAATCCTTGATTTTGCGTAGCCGACAATTGCACCGATGCACTGGTTGCCAGCGCCAACGCCTCCACATTCGTGATGGTGCCGCCGCTGATGTCCGCGCCTGCGCCTAAACTAAGCAAGTTGAGCGCATCGTCGACCGTGCTTTCACCTGTGATAGTACCGGTATAAGCCAACGCACCCAGGTTAAACGTTATCGCATCGGATGCGGAGTTTGCCGTGACATTTGTCGCCGAATCCGTGATAGTCACGCTGCGTGCGTCGCTGGAATCGTCACCGATAGTATAATTTTCGATATTGGCCAGGGTGGTGACAGCGCCATCACCTACAATAGTAATGGTTTCACCGTTGACACCTGTACCCGGGGCGGTGATGGTTCCGGTAAATCCCTGATTTTGCGTAGCCGACAATTGCACCGATGCGCCAGAGGCCAGCGTCAACGCTTCAACATTCGCAATAGTGCCGCCACTGATGTCCGCGCCTGCATCCAGACTCAATGTCTCATCGATGGTGCTTTCACCCGTGATTACACCCGTATAGCTCAGCGCACCCAGATTAAACGTTATCGCATCGGATACGGAGTTTGCCGTGACATTTGTTGCCGAATCCGTAATAGTCACGCTGCGTACGTCGCTGGAATCATCACCGATAGTATAATTTTCGATATTGGCCAGGGTGGTGACAGCGCCATCACCTACAATAGTAATGGTTTCACCGTTGACACCTGTACCCGGTGCGGTGATGGTTCCGGTAAATCCCTGATTTTGCGTAGCCGACAATTGCACCGATGCGCCAGAGGCCAGCGTCAACGCTTCAACATTCGCAATAGTGCCGCCACTGATGTCCGCGCCTGCATCCAGACTCAATGTCTCATCGATGGTGCTTTCACCCGTGATTACGCCCGTATAGCTCAGCGCACCCAGATTAAACGTTATCGCATCGGATGCGGAGTTTGCCGTGACATTTGTTGCCGAATCCGTGATAGTTACGCGGCGTGCGTCGCTGGAATCATCACCAATAGTGTAATTTTCGATGTTGGCCAGGGTGGTGACAGCGCCATCACCAACGATAATGATGGTTTCACCGTTGACACCTGTACCCGGTGCGGTAATGGTTCCGGTAAATCCTTGATTTTGCGCAGCCGACAACTGCACCAATGCGCCAGATGCCAGCACCAACGCCTCCACATTCGTGATGGTGCCGCCGCTGATGTCCGCGCCTGTGTTTAGGCTCAATGTATCATCATTGGTACTTTCACCCGCGATTACGCCCGTATAGCTCAGCGCACCCAGATTAAACGTTATCGCATCGGATGCGGAGTTTGCCGTGACATTTGTTGCCGAATCCGTGATAGTTACGCGGCGTGCGTCGCTGGAATCATCACCAATAGTGTAATTTTCGATGTTGGCCAGGGTGGTGACAGCGCCATCACCAACGATAATGATGGTTTCACCGTTGACACCTGTACCCGGTGCGGTAATGGTGCTGGTAAATCCTTGATTTTGCGCAGCCGACAACTGCACCAATGCGCCGGATGCCAGCACCAATGCTTCCACATTCGTGATGGTGCCACCGCTAATGTCCGCGCCTGTGTTTAGACTCAATGTATCATCATTGGTACTTTCACCCGCGATTACGCCCGTATAGCTGAGCGCACCCAGATTAAACGTTATCGCATCGGAAGCCGAGCTTGCTGCGACACTCGTGCCTGCTTGGGTAACAACTACCGTCCTGGCATCGGTTGTATCATCGCCGATCGCATATTTCTCGATAGGGGCTAACGTAGTCACTGTGCCATCGCCAACAATGGCGATTTCTTCGCTGTTAGCACCCGTACCCGGTGCGGTGATAGCGCCGGTAAAATTCTGGTTTTGTGCCGCAGACATAGTTACAGTGTGAACTCCCACAACGCCTGTCGCATCAAAAAACAAATTGGGAAAATTGATGACGGTTGCAGCCGCAATATTGGAACCGTCTTGTACACTCAGTGTATTGGTGCCCGCACCACCATCCAATACAACTGCTGTCATAACTAGCGGCGACCATGTTGATGCCGTAGAAATTGACAAAATATCATTTGCCACAGTACCAGAGAACGATGTGGCATTGGTTGCCAGATAGTGCTTAGTCGTTGGCGGAATAACCGGCCCGCCCCCAGAAGATGGTGGTGACGGCGCAGCATCTGGTTTGCCATCGCCGTTTACATCGCCTATATTTGCACCTGCCGCACGGACAATACCAGTAAAAAGTGATCCCGTTGTGCTGGCTACCGTGCCACTGATATCTCCTTTTGTAGCCCCTGCGCGTATTGCAGCTTCAATATTCTCAGCAACAAATTGGACTGCCGCAATATTCGTAAGAATTCTTGTTTTACTTACACCACTTTCAGATATTTCGTTAATTTTCAGGTTTAAATTAGCAATGGCTTGTGAGGCATCCGCCACTAACGCGTTTATTTTAAACGACTCAAGTGTATCAGCACCTGCGAGTAAACTGGCATTCTGAATCACTTGTGCAATGGTGCCTTTCGATGCCAAATCGACGTTATGATCTGCATTGGCAAATAAGCCGGTCAATGCTTGATAGGCAAAAGTAATCGCTGAAGCCTCAGTAGCCGTTATACCGGCGCCAGCTAATAGCGCAGCCACTTGGCTCGCAAGGATATTTATCTTGATTGCTGCCGCATGCACTGCCAAAGCCGCATCATTTGCTGGCGTATGGGAATCCGTGCGCACAATCTCTTTGATTGGATCAAAGTGAAGCAGATCAATTTCGGTATTCAAATCCAAGGATGTTAGTACACGTATCACAGCTTCTTGCGTTGAGAGGTTATCACTGTTAACAATATTACTAATGACTGTGGTCAGTGGATTGATTACCGATGAACCTGCCGGAGCCGTCATAACCCCTTCAAAAGGCTTACCTGTGGCAATATCAATACCTCCGGATGCCATTAAATCGCCAAATCCAACAACCGCTGGAAGTGAGAAATTACCTACGGCATCCGTAACTACACTAACTTCATCTACGTTTAGTTGTTGATCACCATTCAAATCAGCGAATACTTGAG
Source organism: Nitrosomonas sp. (assembly GCA_024281995.1). Taxonomy (GTDB): domain Bacteria; phylum Pseudomonadota; class Gammaproteobacteria; order Burkholderiales; family Nitrosomonadaceae; genus Nitrosomonas. The sequence goes on along the minus strand of JAMWZW010000005.1, from coordinate 104,153 downwards.
CACCTTTGATATAGCCATCGATAACCTTTCCAGAGACACCGGACTCCAACAATAACTGCGCCGTAATAACGCTCGATGGATCATCGGTAACATGCTCGGTTACACGTTGCAAAACAGACAAACTGGTTGCTATTGCACCCAAGTTGATGGAATAGTAGGCTGCCACTGCGACTTTATTATTAAACTGTCGAGCTGCTGCACCCCAATCCGGATTCTTTTCATCCACAGCAGCCAATGTCATGGCTGCCCAGTAAATGACTTCCCCTCGACTTGCGCCTGCATCAAGCAGGCGTTCTACTTCTGAAACTGCCCATGCTTTATCATCTTCATTTACCAGACGAGTAACTGAATTCTCAATAAACTGAACAGAAAAATCGCGATTAGAAAGCGTATTGGAATATACGGCTTGTTGAAATACGTCAGTTTGCGCAAGTAGGAAAGCAAGGTCACTGATAGAATCACCGGAATTATCAGCAAATTTAACAAATTCGTTCAAATAATACGCACCCGGAGCTGCTTTAAACATCAGCACAATTGTCCGAATAATTTCGAGCAGCTTGTTTTCCATATTCTTTTCAATTTGTTCCAGAAAAAGCTTCTACCTGGATAGCTTGCTTAACTCCATTTACTTATTGATGAACCATGCTCTATATTACTCACCCACAATCGTTGTAGGAAATCATGAAGCACACTATGCAACAAATTTTTATCAACAGTGCAATAGAATAAACTGACTTTTGCCTATTAATTATTGAATTACAATAAGCAATTGTAACTTTTATACATGATCAACATTCAGTGAATGACAATTTTCATATTTGTGGTATAAACGGTTGTCAATGAGATTCTTTGGCGCTACAACCGCACATTTTCTATTTTTCTTACATACTCAACCATGCCCTTTAGCCCAATTATTTTATGGACCGATGCATTGATCTACCTGCTTGTTGCTATTGTGGTGAGTTTTATTGCTTATGTGCGCCATCATGAGCACTTGCTGATTCCCTGGAAACGCGTCTCACACAGCGCAAGCGGTATGTCTGCGCTAACGGTCTTGCTATTTTTTCTGATGATTGGTTTGCTTGATACCATTCATTTCCGTCCTGCGCTGGACCATACCACCGACCAAGGCAAAAAAGTTTATAGCGTTGAAGTGCTAAGTGTGCTTGATATTCTGGTAACACCACTGCGTACTCAAGTGGAAAAAACTTATTCAGCTCCTCTGGCGTCGCATCTCTATGCTAAGGAAACTATTGACCTTCCCAATGGGAATCAAGTGCGAGTTTTTGCGCGTTTGGAATACGGCGGCGCGCACTTGCAAAATCCCGAAGTAGACCGCATCCGCGATATCGCATGGCGTTGCGCAAAAGGTTTGGCTTATGGCTTGATCATTTGGTGCATGCTGAGCATTTGTCTAATACTGGTATTGACGCGCCGCAACGGGCAAAATTTTACCCAAAATGTCGCGGCTATCTGGCACCGCACCACGGAAACTCCCTGGCATGCCATTTTGATCACGTTATTGATTGTGTTGCTATTAATAGGCTGCGCCGCGGCACTGGCTACCCATTATCATGTACTGGGAACCGACAAAGTCGGACAGGATATTTTGTATCAATCGCTCAAAAGTATTCGCGTTGCACTGGTAATCGGTACGCTCACCACACTGATCATGTTGCCCTTTGCATTATTATTGGGAATCACCGCAGGTTATTTTAAAGGTTGGATTGATGATGTCATTCAATATATCTACACCACATTAAACTCCATTCCGAGCGTTTTACTGATTGCGGCAGCAGTGTTAATGATGCAAGTGTACATAGAAACTCACTCAGAATTATTTGAAACCATTGCTTCCCGCGCAGACTTGCGATTGTTGTTTTTATGTATCATCTTAGGAATTACCAGTTGGACCGGATTGTGCCGCTTGCTGCGCGGTGAAGCCTTAAAATTGCGCGAACTGGAATACATTCAGGCCGCGCACGCTTTTGGGGTATCGCATTGGCGCATCATTAGCCGCCATATTCTACCGAATGTCATGCACCTTGCTCTGATCGCAACGGTAATGGATTTCAGCGGTCTGGTATTGGCCGAGGCAGTGTTATCGTACGTCGGTGTAGGTGTTGATCCATCGATGATCAGTTTTGGCACGATGATTAACGCGGCACGTATGGAAATGGCGCGCGAACCCATTGTATGGTGGGCTTTGCTGGCAGCATTCGGATTTATGTTTACACTGGTGCTAAGTGCCAATCTGTTTGCCGATGCCGTGCAACATGCATTGGATCCGCGTGCCCACACATTAAAAAAAAGAAAAAAAATATTACCGCATACTGATAAATCAAAAGAAATATCCAAAAACACACCTACAACGCTAACAACACCAGAATCGACATCTCGTTCATGAAAACGTTACTGGAAATAGACCATCTTCAAACTTTACTGTATACCGGTAATACACCGGTACGAGCAGTTGATGGCATAAGCCTGCAAATTTCAACGGGCGAAACATTTGCATTACTGGGTGAATCAGGTTGCGGTAAGTCCATGACTGCGTTATCGATTATGCGTTTATTACCCGATGCCGGCGAAATTGTTGCGGGGCATATCAAAATGGATGGCAAGGACTTGTTGCGATTGCCTGAATCCGAAATGCGCAGGATTCGTGGCAAACGCATCAGTATGATTTTCCAAGAGCCCATGCTTAGCCTGAATCCGGTTTTGACGATCGCTGAACAAATCGGCGAAGTACTCGAGCAACATTTCCATTTATCGCACCAGGCAATGCAAGCACGCATCCAGCAACTGCTGGAACAAGTGGGGATTCCGGATGCAGCGCGCCGTATGCACGAATATCCGTTTCAATTTTCAGGTGGTATGAAACAGCGCGCCATGATTGCCATGGCACTTGCCGGTGAACCCGAACTGCTCATCGCGGATGAGCCGACCACCGCGTTGGATGTAACAATCCAAGCACAAGTACTCGATTTGATGCGGCAAATTCAACAGCGCAATCACATGGCCATCTTGCTGATCACGCATGATTTAGGAGTGGTAGCCGAAATGGCGCAGCGGGTGGCTGTCATGTACGCCGGAGAAATCGTCGAACAGGCCCCTCGCGATGATTTCTTTAGTCATCCTGCGCATCCGTATTCGCGACAATTATTTGCATCGCTACCGGCCAAACAGAAACGTGATCAAGCACTGACCGTCATTCAAGGTAATGTACCTTCACTATCGCAACGATTCAAAGGTTGCCGCTTTGTTGATCGTTGCAATCAGGCACTCTCACACTGTCATGATACGATCCCGCAGTGGCACGCATTAAGTGACCGGCATCAGGTCCGATGTCATTTATTTACACAAGACGCGCAGACTTCCGCTCATTCACTCAACAATAATGCCACCGGCAAAACGAAAAACGCTGCAGCAACAACTTTCGCAGCATCCGATCTACCATTATTGCAGGTATCAGACCTTAAAGTTCATTTTCCCGTCCGCAAGGGATTATTCAAACGCGTGGTCGGCCATGTCAAAGCGGTTGATGGCGTATCTTTTCAGATCGCTGCAGGAAAAACGCTGGCGCTGGTCGGCGAATCCGGCTGCGGCAAAACTACCATTGGAAAAAGTATTTTGCAGCTCATCAAGCCTACCGCCGGTAGCGTGCGCTTCAAGCAACAAGAGCTGGTATCGCTAAAGCGAGCTCAGTTACAACAGATTCGATCGCAATTTCAGATTATTTTTCAAGATCCTTATTCTTCACTTAATCCCCGTATGCGGATTATTGAAATTCTGCGGGAAGGCATGGATGCATTGGGTGTTGCCAAGATAAGTCACGTCACTTCCGATCAACCGGTTTCTTACACCCGAGAAAATGAAATTGATGCGTTGTTGCAGCGCGTTGGCCTGCCTGCTGAGGTAAAATGGCGTTACCCGCATGAATTTTCTGGGGGGCAGCGGCAGCGCATTGCGATTGCCCGCGCATTGGCGGTGAATCCAGACTTATTGATTTGCGATGAACCTACTAGCGCTCTGGATCTATCCGTGCAAGCACAAATCTTGAATTTGCTCAAATCATTGCAAAATAATTTGGGACTTGCATTTTTGTTTATTACCCACAATATTGCTGTTGTTGAATATCTGGCTGATGAAATTGCTGTGATGTATTTAGGACGGATTGTAGAGCGCGGACACATCGATGAAGTGTTGGGTAGCCCCAAGCACCCATATACCCAGGCACTGCTGTCTGCTGTTCCGCAAATTCAAGCAGATGCCGACCGGCAAATTATTCACCTGAAAGGTGATTTGCCTTCGCCTATTGCACCGCCTCAGGGTTGTCATTTTCATCCGCGCTGCCCGCATGCGATGCCTATTTGCCGCGCAAGTTATCCCTCTGCCAGTGTATTGAGCGCAACGCATTCCACCCATTGCTTTCTTTATCAACCGGAACCTATTTCAAAAAACTATGAGTATTCCTGAAGAAGTCACGCGTCGTCGTACTTTCGCCATTATTTCACACCCCGATGCGGGTAAAACCACGCTGACCGAGAAGCTCTTGATGTATGCCGGCGCCATTCATATCGCCGGCAGCGTTAAGGCACGCAAAGCAAGCCGGCATGCCACTTCTGATTGGATGGAAATCGAAAAGCAACGCGGTATTTCGGTCGCCAGCTCGGTGATGCAAATGGAATACCGCAATTGCGTCATTAATCTATTGGATACACCTGGCCATCAGGATTTTTCTGAAGATACTTACCGCGTACTCACTGCCGTCGATGCCGCCTTGATGGTTATCGATGCTGCCAATGGCGTGGAAGCGCAGACATTGCGCCTGCTTGAAGTGTGCCGTGCCCGTAACACGCCAATTGTCACTTTTGTCAATAAAATGGATCGCGAAGTACGTGAACCGCTTGATCTGATTGACGAGATCGAACGCACATTGGGGATGGCAACAATTCCATTTACATGGCCAATAGGCATGGGTAAAAATTTCCACGGTGTATGTGATTTGCAACACAACAATATGCGTGTTTTTCAACCGGGATCGGATCGCGTAAACGATGATGAATTGATCGCGAATTTCGATGACCCGCACATTCACGAGCGGTTTGCACCCGATTTGTCTAACGCATTGCAGGAAATTGACTTGATCAAAGGCGCTTCACCCGCTTTTGATCACAAGCAGTTTCTTGCCGGTCAGCAAACCCCCGTTTTCTTTGGCTCAGCCATCAATAATTTCGGCGTTAAAGAAATACTTGACGCACTGGTAGACCTGGCGCCACCACCTGAATCGCGTAACGCACTGCAGCGGGAAGTCTCACCCAATGAGAAGAAATTTTCCGGCATGGTATTCAAAATACAAGCCAATATGAACCTTGCCCATCGTGATCGCATTGCCTTTGTGAGGGTTTGTTCAGGACATTTCAAACGTGGCATGAACTTGAAAGTGGCACGTAATGGCAAAGATATCCGCACCAGCACGGTGGTGTCATTCTTGTCGCAGCGTCGCGATATCGTCGAAGAAGCTTATCCGGGGGACATTATCGGCATACCCAATCATGGCACATTGCAATTGGGCGATACCTTAACTGAGGGGGAAATATTACAATTCACCGGCTTGCCTTTTTTTGCGCCGGAAATTTTCCGTACTGTGGAAATTGCCGATCCGTTGCGCAGCAAGCAACTTAAACTGGGATTAATGCAGTTGGGCGAAGAAGGCGCCATCCAAGTGTTTCGTCCACATTTAGGCAATGTGTTGTTGCTCGGTGCGGTTGGTATTTTGCAATTTGAGGTTGTCACACATCGTCTACAACACGAATATGCAGTAACCGCCCGCATCACTCCGGCCAAATACCAATTGGCACGGTGGGTCACTTCTGATGATCCACGCGAATTACAGCGATTTATTGAGGCCAATTCTCATCGTATCGCCTACGATGCGGTAGACGCACCAACTTTCCTGGCAGCATTCGGTGCAGAATTGAACGTCGCCGAAGAGAACTGGCCTGCCATTCGCTTTCATAAACTGCGTGAACATGCGGGTTTGGTTTTCCAAAGCCATATCAATGCGGTGATTTAAGTGATCAAATCGCTAGCATTTGCCATTTTATTAAGCTTGTGGCTTATGCAGGCATTTGCCCAAGAAAGGCCTCCAGTGGCAGCATCAGAAAAATTAATCCGGTTTGCCGTGATCGGTGATATGCCATACAGCGATAACGAATATGCATTACTCGAACATCCTGATGGCGCCATTGCCAAAGCCATAAAAACAATCAATCCAGCGGTATTGATTCATGTGGGAGATTTTAAGCTTGCTCGCTCAAGCTGCACCAATGAACTATTCAAGGATCGCTACCGACAAATTGCACATTTACATCCACACAAAACGGTTTATACGCCTGGTGATAATGACTGGACAGATTGCGACAGACTCACATTTAATCTTACAGGACGTTACGATGAACTGGAACGACTTGCTTATCTGCGTCAATTATTTTTTCAGCAGGATGAATTGCAATTAGCCAGAGATATTCCCGGTTTAATCCGACAACAAGGTTTTAGTGAAAATGCGCTATGGAAAATCGATCAAGTAATGTTCGCTACTTTGCACTTACCTGGCACCAACAATGGCAGAACCCAGATCCATCGTAGTCATAGGGATGACGCGCTTAATGCTGCCGATGAGCGGGACAAATTCAACGAAAAATGGCTGCTCCAAGTGTTTGATATGGCAGAATCGCTACCAACAATTCAAGCCATTGTGATTGCATTCCATGCCGACATCTATGAATACGAGCATGACAATAAGCCGGCGTGTACATCGGAAATTCGCTCAGACTGCAATGGCTATCATACAATCCACAAACTGATTAACCAAAAAACATTACAATTCAGAAAACCTGTTCTAGTCATACATGGTGATAGCTTGCCTTACTGTTTAAAACAACCATATGAAGACATCCCTAATCTTTGGCGTTTAAATGCACCTGGAGATCGTGTATATATTGATGCAAGCGAAGTAATATTTGATCCAAGCAATAAGAACGTGCCTTTTTCGGTAACTGGCTTGCTTGACAACAAACCGGCACCATCATCGTGTGGTTTTGGTTCTCTACTCGATGACCTGTTGCCTTCTTTAACCTTGACACCAGAAAAACCATTACCATGATCTTCAGTATGACAGGCTACGCAATAGCCTCCCAGGATACACCTTATGCCTCGCTTAGCTTGGAGCTTCGTTCCGTGAATAACCGCTATCTCGATATCCAATTTCGGCTACCGGACGATTTTCGCAAACAAGAGATTATTATGCGTGAACTGATAACTTCTCAACTTAGCCGCGGAAAAATTGAATGCCGTCTCAATTATTCTCCTGTGGCAAATAACACCAATACTTTGCAACTTGATAATGCCATCTTCGAAAAATTGTTGGAACTGGAACAGACGGTTAAAGCACGATACCCTACAGCGCAATCATTAACAGTCACCGAAATATTGCAGTGGCCGGGTATATTAGGCAATAACAACTTGCCCCTTGATACCTTCGGTGAGATCTCTATTGGATTATTACAAACGGCACTAGCGGATTTAAGAGATTCACGTACCCGCGAGGGTAATAAACTCAAATTTGTTCTATTGGAACGCATCAATCAAATGCGCCGGCTTCTGGAAAGTGCAATTCCCCGTATCCCCACGCTCATTGCTACTTTTGAAGAAAAATTGCGTACCCGGATAGAAGAAGCGCTTGGCAATTTGGAAGATGACCGCATCCGCCAAGAAATTACTCTGTTTGCCAGTAAAATCGATGTCGACGAAGAATTATCACGATTGCAGGCCCATTTGGATGAAGTGGAACGAATTCTAAAAAAAGGAGGATCTGTTGGCAAAAGACTTGATTTTATGATGCAAGAACTCAATCGCGAAGCTAACACCCTCGGTTCAAAATCCGTCGATTTGGAAATCTCCCGAATTTCGATGGAACTCAAGGTAATTATCGAGCAAATGCGCGAGCAGGCACAAAATATTGAATAGCATTTCAGACTAAATCAATCCATTTCATCATGATTATAAATAAGGTATGCAGATTTTTGTGGAGTACGAAGCTTCATAAAATGGCGGATGAAGATAGAGTATGATTTCATAAGAAGTGCGCGGCATATTTCGTCAAGAAATCGCCGTGAGATAGAGTCTGATTGAACTGATGCAGCGAAACTAAGTGATCTTGAACGTGAAAATACAAGATTGACAATAGAATACTACCTTGCACACCATGTACACGAGTGACTTACAGTGCAATGCGCTTACATCGTGATTTGGCCAAGCGCAACATACAGCTCATACTTTGCTTATCCAAGCATTGCGCAATAAGGTGGGAGTTCATTGTAAACAAAAACTAAAATTTAATCTGAGTTGATACATGCAATTTAATTCTTCTTCAACCAGTTGGCTGCTTCCAATGCATAATAAGTTAAAATTGCATCTGCACCAGCCCGTTTGAATGCGAGTAAAGATTCAAGCACACAAGCTTCTTCGTTTAACCACCCATTCATCGCGGAAGCTTTAAGCATGGCGTACTCACCACTAACTTGATATACAAATGTAGGCGCGCCATATTGATCCTTAATACGACGCACAATATCTAAATAAGGCATGCCAGGTTTTATCATTACCATGTCTGCACCTTCGTTGAGATCCAACCCCACTTCCCACAGGGCTTCATCCGAATTTGCAGGATCCATCTGATAGCTATATTTATTGCCCGCCCCTAAATTTACTGTAGATCCAACTGCATCACGAAATGGTCCATAAAAACTTGAGGCATACTTAGCTGAATAAGACAGAATGCGCGTATGAATAAATTTTTGCTCATCCAAAACATTTCGAATCGCCGCAATACGACCGTCCATCATATCTGAGGGTGCTACAATATCAGCACCGGATTGTGCATGGATCAGTGCCTGCTGACAAAGTATATCTACGGTTTCATCGTTCATTACATAACCATTTTGATCAATTAAACCATCTTGTCCATGACTGGTATAAGGATCCAATGCTATATCGGTAATTACTCCTAACTCAGGAAAGTTCTTTTTTAATTGTTTAATGGCTTTTGGCACTAATCCATCAGGATTATAGGCTTCTTCTGCATTAAGGCTTTTATGTACGGCATCAATAACCGGGAAAATTGCAATCGCAGGAATGCCCAGCATTAAACATTTCTCGGCTTGAATCATTAAATTGTCAATACTTTGTCTTACTACGCCAGGCATAGATGCCACAAACTCTGTACGTTTCCCTCCTTCTAAAATAAAGACCGGGTAAATTAAATCATCAACTCCAAGATGGGCTTCTTGTACAAGTCGACGAGAAAACTCATCACGCCGCATACGGCGCATTCTTCTTTGAGGAAATTGGCTATATGAAATCATAATAATTTTGGGAAAAAAAATAAAAGCTACTTTTGGGAACTAATTAAATCATTCCTATCTCTTAAAAAGGGACGATATGTATCGTATCCCCTGTCTTCCCTCCCTGAGACAGGGCCTTAAGGTGATATTAAGGCAGCTCCCCCCGGTTTTATTCCCCTTTAACCGGGGGTTTTTATTTATAGCGAGTAAAAGCTAACTATGAATAATCATTGTACTTTAATGCCGTGGCTCAATAAAGTAAAGCCAGATACCTTGTTTAGATAGTTGAACAGCCAACTATTGCGGTGGAGGATGATTTCTATCCCTAGATTATCAGCATTCACGCTGCGAAATCCGAGATCGGCAATAACTTGCTTCGGTATTGATCGAATGTTTTCGAATAGCATCCGGGGTTGCTCGAACTACTCATGCAGAATGTGATCTTTGTTATGATTGCTGAAGAAGATTTTGCAATTGCCCGATAAAATGTTGCCGGTCAACCACCACTCCACAAGATGAATTGGATATTAATATCGCGTCATTATTTACATAATAACTTAATAAAATGTAATGCCACAAGTTGTCTTCTACTATTACAAAAATATCACTCTTTTATCCACTTGCCATGCGGTCACATTCTTTATATTTTATATCAGCCCAATATACCAATGGATTCTGAGAAGTTAGAGTAACAACAAGATAGCGATAGCGCTGTGTGAGTTTTCTCACATACTTGCAATTTTCATATCTGTATTATTGCGTTGGTGGAAAGTTTTGTTTTACATATTTCGTAAAATTTCCATTCAAGAAGTAAACATTCGTATAAAATCCCCACGTCTAGTTGCTTTATCTAGACTGCATTGGGACAAATCAAAGCAATTTAGAATTAATCATATCTTTTTTAAATTTTAATTTTATCAATCGATACCATAAAAGAAGGAGTACAGCTGTGAAGAAAAACAAAATCTTAAACCTTGCTACTGTGTTTATGTCTCTGTCTATCTTTGTTACTACCAGTTATGCAGCAATTCCTGGTGGCAAAATAGAGCAGAAAGGCAATACGACCATATTAACAGCTCCAGCAAGTAATCTCCAATCTCAAATGGCCACCATCGATTTTGCCAATGCACGCCCAATGCATATGCCTCAGCCACCGCAATTGGCACCGAGTGCTTTGGAAGTTTCACAAGGAGTCAAAAAAGTCATAAAAGGCATACCAGGTTTTTCAACTGGAGAGTCTGGAAACGGCAAAGAAAATCCCATGTCACTTCCTAAATGGAATGCAACCGAATTGAATGATGGAATTTCAACTCAAGAATATGGAACGGAAAATCATCCTTTTACTACATCACGTGCTGATGCTAAAGCGGGGCAAGTATCTAAAGAATATCCTTATCGAGCAGCCGGCAAACTGTATTTTAATATAGGCGCAAGCACGTTTGTTTGTTCGGCTTCATTAATCAAAAAAGGAGTTATCGTGACAGCTGCACATTGTGTCGCAGGATACGGTAGCGGCTCATATTATAGTAACTGGATTTTTGTGCCCGCTAAAAACGATCGATTCACGCCTAATGCACCTTATGGGGTATATGGCGTTACCAAAGCTGTAGTGATGACTTCATGGCTTAATGGCACCGACGGATGCAATGTTGTGTGTCCTAATGATGTTGCTGTATTAGTAGCAGCTCCTGTTAACGGTGTGTATCCCGGTACTCGTACAGGTACGCTAGCATATGGATGGAATAACTTTGGCTTTACTTCTTTTGCGGGACTTAATGCAACCCAAATCACCCAATTAGGTTACCCGGTAGGATTAGGTAATGGTACTTCGATGCAACGTACCGATTCTCTGGGTTTTACGATCACAGACGCTGGGTGGTTTAATAACATTCAAATCGGCTCAAGAATGAGCGGCGGTTCAAGTGGTGGTCCGTGGATCATAAATTTTGGTATCGATCCTTCGGCAACCCCTGATCTTCCAGGTTTTGGTGCTCAAAAGAATACTGTTGTAGCTGTAACAAGCTGGGGTTATGTCAGTACCGGTCCTAAGGTATTAGGAGCCAGTCCTTTTACAAGCAATAATATTGTTCCACTCGTTAATTCAGTATGCCCTAGCCCGGCATGCTAATCAGGTTAACAATGTAATTATTCATTATCTAAAGAGGCCCTCGGTAAATATCGAGGGCTTTTTTCAGCAACACCAAGTTATGAGAATGTCAAAACTTACATACTTTAGAAAAGCCCACAACGATTATTTCCACCATACCATCACGCTTTTTGTGTGATCTCTAAAATCTCAATGTCAGATTGTTGTAGATCCTTAAAAATTCACTTCGCGTACCCTGAGCCTACCCCGCAACAAGACTGGGAAACACCAAGACACAAAAAACTAAAAACCGCACGCTCCCGTTAACTTCAAAAACTCAATCATTGACATTCTTTGTGACAGGTCGCAGTAAATTGCAAGTTAAATTAATAATATAGAACTAAACAGTGGTATTACTCCTTCAATACTCCATTTTTTCAATCGCTTAAAATCATCGTAGCAAATTTAAAAATGCATATCGTAATCTGCAGTTGTTTGTAAATTTTAACTTATAAACAATCGCACACCACGAGTTTCTAAGCTTGCTTGCAGTTCTAAACCATTATGATTAATTTAGGAGATAGATATGTTGAGCTCTATGGACAATAATTTCTTTGATGTTTTGTTCTCTAACGAGAATTACGATACTCCAACTTCTGATAATAAGGTACCACCCATCTATGCTGCTCCTGCTCCTGATAACAACCCACCACCTATCTATGCCGCTCCAGCACCTGATAACACCCCGCCACCCATTTATGCTAACCCAGTTCCTATCGATGAAGGGGAAATCATAATACCAAATCATCCAATTATCGACATTACGTTAACTCACATTCTATAACCGCATTAACACTCTAATTGTATTGTGCAAGTGAATGAACTACCCCATGTAAAAATCATGGGGTGTCTGAAATGTTAGCGCATCAAAAATTATCTATCCATAACAAGGAATTTTGCACAAATATTATGTAACGTAATTTCGAAAAATATATATTGAACAATCTCTGATAACACGCACTGTATTATCAATTTTTTTGAAATCATCAATAACATCCGTCTTTGATCTTACCATAGCAGATTTCTTGAAACTGGGCATAGAAGTTCCTTGCACGATTTCATTTTGGTCTATTCAGCCTTCATGCCACCACTTTGCCGTTCCAAATGCTCCTCCACATCTTTCTGACTAAACCCAATAGCGTTGGCGACACGATCGGCATGGCTGACTTTTGAGATCCCTGCAATCAGGCGGTGCGTTGGGCCTTGTAGCATAAATTCAACCTGCAGGTAGCGACCAATGCCATCTTTCTGCAACAGTTCGCACAGCTCGTGGTTATGTGTTACCAATAAAGTGCTCGCACCCAATTTATGGAAACCTTTGAGGATATATTCTGAAATGGTCATTTTTTCTTCAAATGTTGTGCCTTCGGATAATTCATCCAAGACAACAAGGCTACACGAAGAGGAATTGAAAAATATTTCACGTGTGCGTTGCAATTCATGACCGAAACGCCCCATTGCGGCACTCAATTGGCCAGGATCGGGGACTTGATAATAAATATGTTCAGCGGGTACCAGTTGTCCTTCTGTAGCTGGTATATAGCAACCGATTTGCCCTAATAGCTGGATTTGTGCCACAGTTTTGCAATAGGCGGTTTTGCCGCCGCTATTGGGCCCAGTAATGATTAGTACACGACCCTCTTGATCCAGGTGAATATCGTTAGGGACATAATCCGGAATGCTCTTAACCAAGAGCGGATTTCTGGCTTGGCTGACAATAAGACGATGCTGTTTTTCAGCCATAATGTCCGGCAATACTTTATCACCTGCATACGACTGACCATAGCGGTAAAACGACAGCAGTTCATCAAGTATTCCTACAGCCTCAATAGCCTTGGCTAGTTCAGGACTTTGGCGGAACTGCTTGCGGAGCGGATAAATAATCGAATCACGATCGGATACTCCCATTGCCAGCAATACAATTGGGAAAACCGGCGCAGTGAGCGCCAGAATGCCATAACCAATATAAGATGCGCTAAATTGCGGCATGAAATTTTCAAAGAAAAACAAAATACCATAAGAAGCGGCAAAAAAAATCAGCGTTGGCATGATTTTAAACAATGAAGGCTGAAAACGTGAATACAAGTCAAAAGCTGATTTCTCTTTCTTCGTTTTGAACTTACTAGCGGAAGCATAAACCGGCCCTTTCATCAGTGCGTAGATGCGGGACTGCCCGAAATCACGGACGGCTGACAGCAATGTATGTAAATAGATGGATTGCGGTTGCGGAATTTTCTCAACTCCCTCGACCAAATCCACAACAAACTGCGTACCATCCTGGTACTGCCGGTAACCATAACCGCCAAATTCAAGTTTATCTGTGCGACTGCTTGGCTCATCAGTTGCCAATCCGCCCGAGAATTCTCCATACAGCAAATACTTCAGAGACTTTTCCCCGGTAGCGGCTTTGCCCATAAGGTCAAGTAATGCATCACGAAATTGTGGATTAGATTCCAATTCACGTAACGCACCTTGCTTTTGTTGCAATACCTGCGCATCGTGAGCCGGGCGCGCAAGTGAACGGTAAAGCGTCAATCGGCCAATCTCGGTTTTAGTGTTATCAATCGCATGAAACAAAGCTTCAGTTTCTATAGCCTCAAATGTTTTTAGGTCAAGTACTTCAAAATTTGATTCAGTAGGACGGAAATTATCAAAGCTCGCGGGCTGATCGGAATCGGATAAGATGAATTTTTTGCGCCAAATATCAATCATAGAGAAAATTTGCAGAGTTATAGTGAATCGACTACAAGCAGCTTTAAGTATTAATGAACGTGTAAAATACGCATATTTACAATGAAACACAACACCATGTCACCTGATCTCTCACAGTCTTCGCATAATTGATTTGATAATGTTATTACTGAGAAAACCATTGCGATTAATCAGCCTTATCATGATTTCCGGCGCAATCGCGTTTGTCAGTTGGTATTTTGCACGCCCCAAACCACTGCAAGTCGATTTAGCCACAATCACCACCGGCAACGTAGAAGCTACCGTTGTCAACACGCGTGCAGGCACAATCAAATCCTGCCAAAGATCCAATCTGGCACCCATTTCCGGCGGTCAAATTGCCAAAATCTGGATAAAAGAAGGTGATCACGTGCAAAAAGGCCAAGTACTATTGGAGTTATGGAACCAGGATTTGCAAGCGCAGCGCGAATTGGCGCAACGTCAACTGACGATGGCCCAAGAACGTCGCCGTGAAACCTGTATTTTGGCAGACAATGCCCGACGTGAATCGATCCGCGTGCAACAATTAGTGGCACAAGGTTTTGTCAGTTCACAGCGCGCTGATGATGCCAATGCCAATGCGCGTTCGCGCCAAGCCAGCTGTGAAGCGGCTATCTCCGATATCAAACGTGCCGAAGCACAGATTCGTGTATCGCAGGCCGGAATTGACCGAACCATTATTACTGCACCTTTTTCAGGTGTCATAGGTAAAATTACCGGTGAATTGGGCGAATTTACTACCCCTTCGCCACCTGGCATCCCCACACCGCCGACCATTGATCTCATTGACGACCGCTGTTTATATGTTACCGCACCAATGGATGAGGTCGATGCGCCCAAGATTAAAGTTAAACAAGAAGCACGCATTACGCTGGATGCCATGCCGGGAAAGATTTTCGCGGGAAAAGTGCGGCGCATTGCACCGTATGTTACTGAAATCGAGAAACAAGCACGTACCGTAGACATCGAAGTGGATTTTCTGCAAATTCCTTCAGATACCTTGTTAGTCGGTTATAGCGCCGATGTCGAAGTTATCCTGGATCGCAAAACCGATGTATTACGTATTCCAACCCAAGCTATCAGACAAAATAACAAAGTGTGGGTAACTGATACTGACAATCGCTTAGTCGAACATCAACTGGAAACTGGCTTAAGCAACTGGAGTTTTACCGAAATCCTCAGCGGCCTGAAAGCTGGCGATCAAGTGTTGATGTCTTTTGATCAGGATGATCTCAAGACGGGTGCTACCGTACAACCCAAGCACAACTGAACATGATTCGCCTAATAGCTATAACCCGCACATTCCTTATGGGTGATCAAGCGGTTTGCGCGCTCAATAACATCGACTTGCACATTGCTTCAGGTGAATATGTTTCCATCATGGGACCATCAGGATCCGGAAAATCCACGCTGCTGAATATTATCGGATTGCTCGACAAGCCTAATAGCGGACGTTATGAACTGGATGAAAAATTGGTCACTAACTTATCGGAAACCGAGCAAGCAAAAATCCGCCGCGAAAAAATCGGCTTTGTCTTTCAATCGTTTCATCTTGTGCCGCGCCTCACCGCTGCAGAAAATATCGAGCTGCCTTTAATTCTGGGCGGCGTACCACCTGAGCAGCGGCAAATACGAGTCAATGAAGCTTTGCAGGCCTTTGAGCTCAAACAACGCGCCCTCCACCGTCCCGCCGAGCTTTCTGGCGGACAACGCCAACGCGTGGCGATTGCACGCGCAACGATCATGCAACCCAGCGTCATCCTGGCAGACGAACCGACCGGCAATCTGGATCATCAAATCGGCGCTGAAGTGATGTCATTATTGGAAGACCTGCATCATCGAGGCACGACATTGATCGTAGTTACACATGACCGTGAATTAGGTGGACGCGCGCACCGCCAGATCGCCATGCGCGATGGCAAGATTTTAATAGATCACTCCGATGACACTGGCTGATACACTACGCACATCATTTAAAACAGTAATGAGCTATCACATTCGCTCTTTACTGATCATACTGGCAATGGCATTGGGTGTAGGCGCCGTAGTAGTACTGACAGCATTAGGCGATGGTGCAAGAAATTATATTATTAATCAATTTTCTTCCATCGGGACTCATTTACTCGTGGTTCTGCCAGGTCGCGCGGAAACATCCGGTTCTTTCTTAGGTGCAGTACTGGGTCAAACACCACGCGATCTCACCCTAAAAGATGCACAGTTGCTCGGCCGGCTGCCGCAAATCCGCCGTTATGCGCCACTCAATGTCGGTGCTGCGGAACTTTCTGCAGCCAATCGTTTGCGCGAAGTCACTGTGCTAGGCAGCACAGCAAATTTGATACCTATTCGGCATATGAAATTAGCCCAAGGAAATTTCCTGGCGCATGGTGCAGAACGCAATGCCCAAATTGTTTTAGGTGCAAAAATTGCTCAAGAGTTTTTTCCCCGCAGTCAGGCTGTCGGACAGCGGGTACGGCTGGGTGATAGCCGATTTTTGGTCTCGGGTGTGTTGGCATCACAAGGTGAAACAATGGGATTTAATACCGATGAAATCGTCATTATTCCAATTGATTATGCACAAGCGATGTTTAATACCACATCATTGTTCCGTATCTTAATTGAAGCCAAAAGTCATAGTGATATCGAACCGGCTAAGCAAGCAATATTGGCAAGCTTACGCCAAAGCCATGATGGTGAAGACGATACAACTGTCATCACACAAGACGCCATTCTTGAAACCTTTGACCGGATTTTGCACGCCCTAACGTTGGCAGTTGCCGGAATTGCAGCAATCAGCTTGATTGTTGCCGGTATTTTAGTCATGAATGTGATGCTCGTCGCGGTAACTCAGCGCACTGCAGAAATTGGTCTATTAAAAGCCATTGGCGCGACATCCATCGACATTCGACGTTTGTTTCTTGCTGAAGCTGTCTGGCTATCTGTGGTCGGTGCAGTTTTAGGACTTTTACTGGGACAATTGGGCAGCTTTTTGATTCGACTGGCCTATCCCCAACTGCCCGCATGGGCACCGATCTGGGCATCAATCGCCGCAATTACTGTTGCCCTGTTGGCTGGCATTCTGGCAAGTATGCTACCTGCCAGCAAGGCAGCTCGCATGGATGCTATCGATGCATTGAACAAAAAATGACATTGACTGATACCCTGCAATTTGTTTTGCGTGCGTTGACGGCACATCGTTTACGCACCATTTTATCAGCCTCAGCCATTGCTATTGGCATTGCAGCAGTCATTCTACTAACCGCAATTGGTGATGGTGTGCAACGTTTTGTACTATCTGAATTCACACAATTTGGTACCAATATCGTCACAATTACACCTGGAAAGATCAATACCCACGGCGGCTCATTGGGTGCTATCGGCAGTGCGCGATTATTGACAATTGAAGATGCAATTGCATTAAAACAAAGCCGTTATGCACAATATACCAACGCCAGCGTAGTCGGTAACGCAGAAATTCGCACTCAGGGCCGCAGCCGACGAGTGACCGCTTATGGTCAGGGACCGGATTTCTCTCGCGCATTCAATATGCAAGTCGAGATCGGGCAATTTTTACCCGATGATGATCCACGCAATCCACGTGCCTATGTAGTGCTTGGGGCAAAAGTGCGCAACGAGTTGTTCGGTGATGCAAATCCGCTTGGTGCATTATTGCAAGTAGGTGGAGCACGCTTCCGGGTTATTGGTGTGATGTCATCGAAAGGTAATATTTTAGGTTTTGATCTGGATGATACGGTTTTTATACCTACTACACGTGCATTGGAGGTATTCAATCGCCAGGGTGTCATGGAAATTAATTTTTCCTATTTTCCCGATGTTCCCATAGAAGCAGTAACTGACGATATTCAGCGTATTCTGGTAGCACGGCACGGACGTGAGGATTTTACTGTTAAACCACAGAGACAAATGCTTAGCACATTATCTACAGTATTGAATGTACTAAAATTCGCTGTTGCGGCTTTAGGTGGAATTTCGTTGTTGGTAGGTGCTGTGGGTATGATCACTTTGATGCATATCGCAGTTTCCGAACGCGTCGCAGAAATCGGTTTACTTTCTGCGCTCGGCACAACACGTGCACGTATTGCCATGATTTTTTTGCTGGAATCCACCGCACTTTCTACTGCCGGAGGTCTCATAGGATTAATAATTGGAACAAGTATCGCATGGCTCCTTAAATTATCAATCAGCGGCCTCCCCGTAAATATCCCTTGGAATTATGTACTCAGCGCTTTGTGTATTTCGATGGTAATTGGACTTGTATCGGGAATGATGCCGGCAATACGCGCTGCCAAATTAAACCCGGTGGATGCATTGCGCACTGACTAGCCGCAAGTTTCTTTGCAATAAGTATCGCTAACCCTCTAATTTTTCTTGTTCTGCCAAAAACTCATAAGCGGGTGACGGCCTTCCAACGTAATATCCTTGCGCGTAATCGATATCCAGCTTTTCAATCAATGCAAAAATTTCAGCATTTTCGACAAATTCTGCCGTAATTTTTTTCCCAAAACCTCTGGCTACACTACATAAGGCATTGACTAAAATCAGATCATCGCTACCCTCGGTTAAATTCCGTATAAATGACCCATCTATTTTTACCACATCGACCGGTAATTCTCTCAAATAATAAAAAGATGAGAAACCAACGCCAAAATCATCCAATACAAAACCACATCCCAGTTCTTTGATTTCTTTCATCAACGCACGTGCACCTGGCAAATCTTCCAATGCCGCCGTTTCCGTGATTTCAAACATCAAATTTTCCGGGCCTATTTGATGCAACAGTAATTGTTGCTTGAGAATAGGTAGCAATTCAGGATCATTAAAGGCATGCGCTGATAAATTAATAGAAAAATTAACTGCGTAGCCTGCCTGATAAATTTTGGCTGCCTGTGCAATAGATTTACGCAATACCATATGATCAATAGCATGAATCAATCCTGTATGTTCAGCTGCAGGAATAAAATCAGCCGGTGAACGCACTGTGCCATCAGTATCCTGCATGCGAAGTAATACTTCATAGTGAGAAATTACTTTTGAACTGACAGTCATAATCGGTTGCAAGTACAACATGAAATTATCATGTAAGTGCGAATATTCAATTTTTTCTTTCCAATAAACCAGCGTGTGAATACGTTCGCGGCTCCGGTCATTATCTGAAAACAAATACCAAGCATTGCGTCCCATGGCTTTGGCCTGATACATGGCAAGATCAGCGGCTGCCAGTAGATCTTGGATATTCGCGCCATGCTCAGGAAATAATGCAATGCCAATACTGGCCGAAATCTTATGGGTGCGGTTGTTAATTGTTAGTTGAGCTTGATCCAATTGATTCAATACTTTTTTGGCAACTTCAATCGCACCATCGGCATTAATTTCCGGCAAAATGATCGCAAATTCGTCACCACCGAGTCGACCGGTTATATCATCCGCACGAATGGTTTGCATTAGCATACTTGCAACAATTTTAAGCAATGTATCACCCGCTTGATGTCCACTGGTATCATTGACATATTTGAAACGATCCAAGTCAAAAAACAACAAAGCACCGGGGTGATGATAACGTTCTGCCCGACTCAACACTTGTTCCAATTCTTCACTAAATCGTCTGCGATTGAACATATTTGTCAAAGGATCATGGTCTGCTAACCACGCCAAATGACCCTCAACTCGCTTGTATTCGGTAACATCCAGCCCTACAGATAAAATGGATGGATCTTCTTCAGAATGCCAGCTTAAGTGCGAGTGTAACCAGGCAACATGGCGTGTTGATCCATCTTTACAATGCGTGATCGCTTCATGTCTAAGCTGCATTTTCTGCCCCGCATGTATTTCTTTAAAACGGGCGAGCGCATCAAGAGATTCATATTCAGGAATTAAGATACTCAAAAAAGATTTACCCCGCAGCTCCCTTTCAGTATAGCGGGTTAGCATTTCCCCATAGGCATTGAGTGAGATGATCCTGCCTTCAGAATTCTGCGTGAGCACTATTGCCTGCGCAGTATCCAGCAGGTTCTTTACGAAGTCTCTCTCCTTACTGAGCTCATCTCTTTGTTCAATAAGCATTTTGGTTCGAGTAGAAACCTTATGTTCTAATTTTTCCAATTGCAAGGATAACGTAACAGCGGCATGAGACAATGTATCAATCTCATCACTGAAACGATAGATCCGGTCTGTCGAAGCGAGTGATAACCGAAAATTCTCAAATTGTCCACTTGCGAGAAGCGGCAGTGCATAAGCTACATCCTTTAAGCGTGCCAGTAATCTCGTAAAGATCAAAAACAACAAAACCTCGGAAATAATCAACCCCAGCACGCCAATGAATGCAATTTTCCATATCGAATCATGAATATTATTTACTGTTTCAGTAACATCTGTAATGACAATCAAATGTGCATTATCAGGTTCAACAGAATCCAAATAAAACAATTTGATTTGTTGAAAATGATCCCTCCAGCGAATCTGCGCACCTTCTTTTAATTTCTCAAGATCCGGATATTGCTGCGAAACTTTTTTTAAGAGCTGATAATTCCTTTCCCGATTTGTCAGCGCAGTAATTTGAAAATCCCACTGCAAAGCCTCGCTGATATCTTGCAGTGGCAGGTCATCCTGGTTCTTCACCAATAAACCAATATCAGCACCAAAAATCCGCTTGAACGCCAAAAATACGTCCGCTAATGAGATACCCAGAATCACTACGCCTGCCTTTTTACCTTCTACCAGTAACGGCGCAACGATAAACTGGATACAGCTTTCTCTACACAATAAAGGATTAATAGGCAACTCAGAACGATTGACATCATTTACCCAACTTAACAACAAATTCTCATCGTTAACTGTCAATTCTAAATTATCCCAGGCAGCATTAAGCTGATTCGAGACATTATAAAAATGCGCAAATTCAACGCCGTTATGAAATTGCAATAGTGCCCAGTGCCGATCAAAAATCTCGCTAATACTTTCACCATCATTCGCCAGCAATGCTTTTTTCATACCATCTAAAAAAGGAATAATTTCTGCCAAGCGATGCAAATTTTGCGATGTATTTTTTATCAGATTATCAAGCTCTCTTTCATAGCGGCGGTTGTCAGTATTATGCTGATTCTCAAAATTCACCATTAAACTCAAATAACTAACAAAGCAAAACAAGGTAACTACAGCGATTAATATCAAGCTGCTACCTAATGAAATTTTCCACCGTAAACTACGAAATCTTGGTTCCTTACGGCCCAATGCTGAGTGGATTTTTTCCAATTTATAATCGGAGCTTTTAGCCATTAAAATTCTGCTTAGAAGCGAAAAGAAGCCTGGATTGCAAAAAGATCCCAATTCTTATCCAATGGTCCCTCACTTGTCGGGTTGTCTAATCTCGATAACCATCCGGTACCATTGACATGATGATACTCCGCACGCAACATAAATTCAGGGGTAACATTCCAGCGCAAGCCTACCATGATATCTCGGGCATAACGAGAATGAGGCACTCGACTGTTACTACCATCCCGATCGGATCTATCGAAGAAGTAAGCATCATAGCGTACGATTCCTTCCCATTTGGGAGTAAATCGATATTCACCCTGGAAATAATAACTCTCACCAATGACATCCAGACCATTGAGCGCACTATTAGGACCAAAGTTACGATTATATTTTAAGTGACGAATTGCATATTCAGAAGTTAGACTCCACCGCTCGGTATTATATTGGGCTGAAAAATAAACAGGGGTAAACTGGAATGATCCTGCCCCTATCAGATCATTTGACTTGAAAGAAGGATCATAAGATGTGTTGAGCCATATCCCGCTTACTCCAAGCCGAAGCCGCTTATCGTTCGTTTCAAAAATACCGCGGCCAATATAAGAGGCTTCTCGGTTTAAATTTCCTCTCGGTAACTCTCCAAGAATCGAAAATTCCGTATCTTTGTCATTCACGATTGGCCACCATACACCAAACTGTGTAGAAAGTGTACCAAGATGCGCAACTGCGGCTTCACCGTACAATTGCACGGAATCTCCGGACAGACCAAGATTGCGCGTGCGATCAAAATAAATCGATTGAGGCAATAAAATTCCAGGGCGTGTATGCGCGACGTCACGCGTATCATTATAAAAACCGAATGGATTTTTTAATCTGCCTACCCGAATGCCAAATTGATTCACCTCGTGAGAATAAATACGATAATCTAAGAAACCATAGTCCAGGCGCGGCATGCCCCCGTTACTTCCTTCACCGGCACGTCGGGATAACATTTGTGCGGAAACCTGTAATCGGGGTAAAGGTCTTATTGACGCATTGAGACCAGCCTCTGTAAGTCCAAAACTACCTCCATTATCACTGTTTCCGAATACATCATTACTCGAAGTAGCAATATATGCCTGGCTGACAAAACCATGAATTTGCAGATCCCCAGGAAGTTCCGTAGTACGGAACCAATTTATTGTAGAACTCACTAACCCTGGTTTTTTCTTTGTGTCAGTTAACTCCGTTGCTTCTGCAGGCAATTCGGATGTTTGCAGCCATTTGGTAGGTGATTTTGTCACTTCTACCCTCTTTTGTGATGGGCTTGATCCCTCCGCTTGAACAGACAACCCCGCAAAAAGGAATAACAATACCAGCCATTGGCTTTTTCCTTTGATAAAGTCCATCAAATAGCTACTTAATTTGGAGCACGTGAACATGTTCATTAATTTTTGCTCTCCATAAATAACCTATTGCCCCGGGCGTATTAGCAACCTTGGCAAGCATCTCTTCAGCTGAATTTACTTTAATGGGTGCTTGACCAGTTCCAGAAAATACTAATCGATCCCACGTCGATCTTAGCTGATAAGGGAAAACATTTAGTTTTTCCTTAGCAACACTTTGATGCAACGGATCATCATCGGGTAATACAAAAACTCTGATCTTGGTTCCATCTGACCAGGTTTTTAGACGCATACTGAAAATTGAACGTAGTGAATTTACTGAAAGCTCTCGCTCGCTAACAGTTGGATTGATTATGATCTCATGACGATCGTTCGCCCATATTTCAGTTTTTACGAAAAAAAGAAGCATTAGCAAGACGCAACTAAAACACGTCTTAGCTGTTATCAAAGAATAACTAACTCTTATTCGTACAAAGAATTGGAATAACTTCAAAAAAGTCCCTAATTCAATACGGTCCTATGGGTCGATAAAAATGGATCATATTTGCCGCAGTCTGTCATTACTTCCCATGCGTCATGATGTTCCTTAAACATCCTTTGCAGCACATCCTTTACTTTCACAAAAAATGGGCGGCGAATTCCATGATAATTCACAGGAGGGCCAATTGGAATAAAATCCAATCCATCGAAACTTAGTAGTCTATTCAGCGGTAGATCCATCATAGAAAGCCAACTTCTGATATCATGCTCTACCGACATGCGCATAACTCCCGCCATCAGTACCAGCGCAATGTTTAGTCCGGATCGACGGTCAGAAGAAGATCGTCGTTCTGAGGTAACGGCATTTTCATTTCCTCCGGCATCACTTCTGCGACGATTTTCTCTACGACGATTAAACCGATTTACCACTACAAAACGCGAAACTTCAGCAGTATGTTGTCGTTGAAAATTCCCTGTATTGTAAAATTCGGCATTGAATTGAGTATTTTGCTCAACTGGAAATAATTTTTCAGGTTGGGATGGATTAAACAATATCAAACGGACGGTACCGATAAAATCACCTGATGAACGAAATCGCAATAATGCATGAATAGAGTGACTATCATAATCATCTTTCTCTAATCCATCGGGATAAAACGAAGGATCAAAACCTGGAATACGCTCTTCTACACACAATACCTTATAGCGCACTTTATAAACATCTTGACGCAGTTCATCGGTATCGGCTATTACAATCTCAAAATATTTCTGAAAACTGTTATACAACTCATTCATAGAATCACCCAATTTTGTTCTACTCAAAAATATGCATTATTAAACCAATCGTTACAAGTTGACTTTCCAAGCACAAGAACAACAGCCATTTCTATTAACAGTAGAAATATAAACTAGGCTATTTTTGGAGCATGCACCAATAAACCCAAAAAACAATATCCTATTTTTCGTACGATCAAATTTCCTTCTCTACATACTGATACTGCTGTCAAAAACCAAATTTCATGATCGAATAGACGTGTGTTCATTCAAGAACTAAAACAAACTAATTATATTAGCTATTTAAGGTTGATATTCAACTGATCCATATCAATTAATAGAAGAAATACGATAAAAAAACCAGTTTGTGCACAATAAGCAACAACTATTTTTAACTAGCTGATTTTAATAGAGTCAACCAGAGCCATTAATTTCGCGATCATAAGTATTTTATATATTATCAGCGCGTTAAACTAATACCTCCATAGGTAGTGGATGATTAAGAAAAGCAGTCGGACTCGCTGTCAAGCCATATGCACCGGATTGCAAAACAACCACCAGATCACCTGCATAAGCTTTAGTCATTTGCATTCGTTCAGCAATCACATCCAAAGGAGTACAGAGCGGCCCTACCACAGAAACAATTTCCGTCTCGATCCCTTGTACTTTATTTCCAATCAAGACAGGATAGTTTTTCCGCACCACTTGACCCAAATTACCCGATGCTGCCAAATGATGATGCAACCCCCCATCAGTTATCAAAAAAACTTGGCCGCGTGATTGCTTGCGTTCCAACACACGGCAGACATATATTCCCGCCTCCGCCACGATGTAACGCCCTAATTCAAGTGCAATGCGGGTTTCCGGAAATTGTTGCTGCATTTTCGACATCAAGTGTTGCAAATTCTCACTCACTGCCGCTAAATTTAGCGCCCTTTCTCCAGGAAAATAAGGAACACCGAAACCACCGCCGATGTTTAGCAAACGTATAGGAGATGGCGCGTGACCGGCAAGTTGTGCGCCTAGCTGAAAAATCTTTGTATGTGCTTCACAAATGGCTGTTGCGTTCAGATTTTGCGATCCGCAAAAAATATGAAATCCAACGAAATGAAGTCCCAGTTTACCAATGCGCATCAATACTTCCGGCACATTTTCAGCATCGATACCGAAAGGTTTGGGACCGCCGCCCATTTTCATGCCGGACGATTTAAGTTCAAAATCCGGATTAATGCGGATGGCTACTTTGGGTGTGATGCTTAATTGCTCTCCCAATTGCGCAATTAACTCTACTTCCTGCAAGGATTCGGCATTCAAAACAATACCTGCGGCAATAGCACAACTTAACTCGTGTGGTTTTTTTCCTGGTCCAGCAAAACTGATATTTTTAGCAGATACAATCGTATCCAATGCAACCTTCATTTCCCCAATAGAAGCAACGTCGATACCATCCACCAAGCTAGCCAGATGCTGCACCACCGCCGGCATTGGATTGGCCTTCATCGCATAGTGCAACAAAACATCAGCGGGCAAGTGTCGCCGTAGCAAAGCAACACGCTCACTAATTTTTTGCCGGTCATACGCATAAAAAGGAGTCATCCCTACTCGCTGCGCGAGCCGGGTCAGTGATATGCCGCCAACCTGCAAGCAATTGTCCTGTACCGGAAATTGTGTTAGCGGCGCATGTTGGGGGAAATAATCATTCACTGCTGTTGGCTTTTTCCATAAACAGATCCCGCATTTCGTGCGCAAGTAGCTTGCGGTCTATTTTACCGTTTTGATTACGCGGCAAATTACCTTCGCGCACATCTATTAGCTGTGGCTGCATATAAGCAGGCAAGCGATGCTTGCATTCTGCCAGCAAAACATCAACATCCACATTAGTATCCATCCGGGCGACGACAATCACGACAACAGCTTCTCCCAACAGAGGATGCGGAACACCTAAAGCAACAGCTTCTGCAACACAGTCCGTAGCATAGATGACTTCCTCTATTTCCGTCGGACTTACTCGGTACCCTGAAGTTTTAATCATTTCGTCACGACGTTCAATGAAATATAGAAATCCTTCTTCATCCATCCGCACGGTATCACCTGACCATGCAGCCAATTCAGCAAGAGGCAACTCATTCTGAACTTTGATTGGCTTGAAGCAAAGTGAAGTTCTTTCCGCATCGTTCCAATAACCCATCGACACTAAACTTCCTCGATGCACCAATTCGCCCGGTTCACCTGGCACACAATGTGATCCGTCTTCCCGCAGCACTAATATCTCAGCATTGGGTATAGCTTTTCCAATTGAATCGGGTCGGCGCTCGATCTCTTCCGGCGCCAGATAAGTTGAACGAAAAGCTTCGGTAAAACCATACATCAGGAAAATTTTCGTTGCCGGTAACGCCTTGCGCAATAAATTGAGTGTCATGCGCGGCATGGTTCCACCTGAGCTGGTGATATAGCGCAATGAAGAAATGCCGCTCCAATCCAATTGAGCCAATTGAATCCATAGTGGAGGCACGGCAGCAACTCCCGTAATTTTTTTTTCCTTGATAATATTAATGATATCGCGTGGTAACAGATAATTCATCAAAACATTCTCTGCTCCAACCTTAAAGGCAGTGGTCAATTGATTTAACCCATAATCGAAACTCAATGGCAAAACCGTCAAAATGCGGTCATTCGCCCGGTTTTGCAAATACTGCGTCACACTTCTCGTACCCGTCATTAGATTGCGATGCGATAGCACAACACCCTTGGATTTACCAGTGCTGCCAGAGGTATAAACAATCGCAGCCATATCACTGTCAATGGCAGTGAAAGATCGCTTCATTTTACCTTCGGCACGAAACGCTTGCCAACTGATGATCAGAAAGCCTGCAATAACAGGAAGATTATCCTTAGCATCTACCACAACGATGGTATGAAGATCATGACAAAATGACAATCCGGCCTGCAGAACTTTCAATCGATCCAGTGAAGTAACCAATATCCTTACATTACAATTGATTAGAATATAAGCAACTTGCTCAGACTTTAATACCGGATTCACCGGGACGAATACGCCACCCGCCGCAGAGACTGCAAATAATGCAATCACCGTCTCAATACGCTTTTCAAGATACACTGCGACACGCTCTCTCCGGCCCAGTCCTAATGCCAACAACCCGCCCGCTTTTATTTCAACTTCACCTGCCAAGAAGGCATAACTGATTGACTGATCCTGATACGATAGCGCCTGAGCATTAGGTGAATGTTCTGCTGCTGTGAAAATCAAATCATGTATTAAATCAGTCATTACTGAAAAAACCATTCCCTCTGTTAATAAAAAACTCAACTGCAATAAGTAGTTAGATTATAACCCGCTTCTGATAGTTTGCTTAATCTCACTATACGAATCACATGATAATTTTGGGGAAAGAAACACTATTATTTCAGAATCGCGTAAACTAACATTTTTAGATAATTGGCAAATTCATATTTGTTAACAAACACAGAAATCATGATGGTACGCACTCGATTCGCACCCAGTCCAACCGGCTATCTTCACATCGGCGGCGCCCGCACGGCACTCTTTTCTTGGGCATATGCGCGCCGGCATAACGGAAAATTTATTTTACGCATCGAAGATACTGATCAAGAACGTTCAACTCAGCAATCTACTCAAGCAATTCTTGATGGCATGGCATGGCTGCAATTAGATTATGATGAAGGCCCATTCTATCAAATGCAACGATTGCAGCGCTATCATGAAGTTGCCGAACAATTATTACGAAATAATCAGGCTTATTATTGCTACGCTACAAAAGAAGAATTGGATGAAATGCGCGAACGGCAGTTGGCTGCTGGACAAAAGCCCAGGTATGACGGACGTTGGCGCGATTCAAAACAATCGCCACCCGCTGGAGTGAAACCCGTTATTCGATTCAAGAACCTATCGGATGGCTATGTTACCTTTAATGATCAAATTAAAGGCCGTATTACTGTAGCTAATCATGAACTGGATGATTTGGTACTATTACGCAGTGATGGGATTCCCACCTATAACTTCAGCGTAGTGCTCGACGATCTTGATATGAATATTACGCATGTCATCCGCGGTGATGATCATGTCAATAACACGCCACGGCAAATTAACATTCTTAAAGCACTCAATGCACCGCTACCAGAATATGCGCATGTTCCCATGATATTGGGTCAAAATGGCGAGCGTTTATCAAAGCGCCACGGCGCTGTATCGGTCATGCAATATCAAGAGGATGGTTATCTGCCTGAAGCATTACTGAATTATTTAGCAAGACTCGGCTGGTCGCACGGCGATGAAGAGATATTTAGCCGGGAAGAATTGATTGAGTGGTTTGATCTATCATCAATCAGCCATTCTCCAGCCAAGTTCAATCCGGAGAAATTGCATTGGATTAACCAGCAATATCTCAAAAAAACTGATAATTCACGCTTGGCCGAATTAGTTGTACCTTTTCTTAATAAAGATAATTGCCAGATATCGAGCGGTCCAAATTTAACATATGTTGTTGATTTACTAAAGGAAAGAGTCAACACTATCGAAGAGCTGGCCGATGCATCCGTTTACTTTTATCGCCCACTAGAACCATCCGATGAACTGAAAGCGCAATATTTCAATACCGAAACAAAATCATTATTGGCTGATTTAATCGAGCAATTCAATCATATTGAGTGGACACGTGAATCCATTCATCGGGAAATAAAAACGGCAGCCAATAACCTTGATGTCAAACTTCCTAAAATTGCAATGCCCTTGAGAGTGATGGTAACAGGTGAAATACACACCCCATCGATTGACGCCGTGCTTGAGCTGCTTGGCCGTAAAGAAACACTTCTGCGCATAAACATTTGCCTAGCTAAATTCCCTAATTGATCTTTCCTTTACAATAAATGACAGCATCAGTATAATCCCTGTTCCTTCGATCAAGGGGGTATAGCTCAGCTGGGAGAGCGCTTGCATGGCATGCAAGAGGTCAGCGGTTCGATCCCGCTTATCTCCACCAGTTTACGTTTAGGGTTGATAACAAAAGCTATATAACCATACAAATTTAGTCCCCATCGTCTAGAGGCCTAGGACATCGCCCTTTCACGGCGGTAACAGGGGTTCGAATCCCCTTGGGGACGCCACTATAAAGTTAGATCTTGCAATACTTTTCGATCGTAAAAGGATCTTAAGCAACCATACAAGCCTTACAGCTTACTAATTCGATCATCCTTCTCCACCCTTAAACTTATAACGCTAGCAAGTAAAAATTTTAGCTTTCTTAGAACAAACATACTGATTTCCCGGATACACTTTCACCTACTGATTTATCATCAGTTATTCAGCAACTCCATATAAAGTAAATGGTGGTAATGATAATAACACGGTCAGTTTTAATTCAGGGATGTGCGGCAGCGGATATTCATCTACACCAAGAATATATAAAGAAATATTATTTTTCCGCAGAACTTCTAAATCTCGTTCGTCAAGAGCTGTACAATAAATCACTGGTTCCATTTTTGTTGGCATTCGAGCAGCACAAGCTTCGGTATCTAGCTTCCCGAGAAATTTAGTTAAAACAAAATCAACATCTTCAGGGTATTCTTTACCAAAGTAATGAAATAATCTTATATAACTTTGAAGCGAATGCTGACCAGCAAAACTGGCTTTTGGCCATAACAAATAAGCGAAGTGACCAGAAGTGCTTAGATAATCCGCAATTTCTCGCACTTTCGAATACTCCAAAGTCCAGCGTTCAGATATTGGTCGAATAAGTATACCGAGCCTTGAATCGTGATCTTCCATAGCAGGTCCGATAGTTCCTCTTTTCGCCAAAGAAGGAAATAAGTATTTCTGAATTTCAGGTGGCAAATAATTTATTGCCCAATTACGGGATTCTTGCATGACTAATGAGTAAGGAGTAAAAGCCAGCACCATCATAAAACATGTAGTAATGGCTAAAGTACGAATTTTATGCTGCTCTAAAAAATTTCGTACCATCCAAATCCAACCTTCAGCAGACAAAATCATTAGCGGTGGAACAATAAAAAAAGCCATACGCGTCTGAACTGTACGACCACTGAAACTATCAATTATTAAGGGTAGCAATGCTAATCCAAGCCATGCGATAGCAAAACGAACAACAGAATCACGCCACAGCATTGAAACAGCTATACAAGCTCCCACCCATAACAAACCGCCGGCAATTGCAATAGCAAACAACCCCTTGGCAGGAACTCCTGGGAACATTTCTTTTGCAGAACTGGAAAAATCAGCTAAAGATTGCGGATTGACTAATGGAAAAAACCACCATGCATATATCAAATAAAATACTGAAGCAGTCAAACCTGCACTAATAATGCTTGGAACAGCATCAAATCTTCTCAATCTCGCTATTTCGATTAATAACAACAGCAGAAAAAACACACCTGGTAATACTGCATCAATCCTGATAAAAAAGAGTACAAATAATAAACAACCAGCAAAAACTCCCAAGCCCATTGACCGTCGCTCAACTGCACTGAGTAATACTAAGGTAAAGAGTATTAAGGTTAGGAAAGCGGGAGGTTCGCTAATTAAATGGCCTTGAAGTCCACGGTAAGCATCTGAAACAACATATGTTACTGCCGCAATAAAATATCCTAATCTCCACAAAGGATCTGGTTGTTCAGTACGAAACTGTTTAACCAAGCGTATACCAAGAATTACGCAAAGTGTGACACTTAATGCCATAATAATTCGGTATAACCACTGCATTGTAACAAGTGCAGTCTCGGTAGCTCCTAATAACTTGGTGATCTCACCGAGTAAAAGTATGTGACCAATTCGCGTAAAATACCAATGCACATCATCACCTGCACCGAGACGAATATCCCGAGCATGCTCATGATAGTTAGCCAAGGTATTTGCTTCCGCTGCGCGTTTAGAAAGTTGCACGTAAATTGGCGCATCCCAATGAGTCTCTTCGAGTGGTGCAAGATCAGAATGAAACAGTAATGCAAGAAAAAAAATTGCTAGCAGTAAACAGAACGTAATAAGCGAGTATTTTACGGATAGCTTACTTAGTTTATTAGTATCATGCGACTGCGATTCGGGATTCAAAGTAGTATTCTTCCTTGTTATAAATACTAAATCCCGAGCAGTATGCATTTACTCGAGTTGAGAAAGCTTACACTTTCTGATTTGCAGTTATTCGTTAAGCTTAACTTAATTTTTTATGCCTCAAAACCATTTTCAGTTTAATCTAAGTAGCGGCAAGTACATATTGTGCAACCCAGTTAGGAGCTCATTTTCATATGTTCTTCTATTAAAACAATATCAAAATTCCGCAAATATCCTTGCAAGCACCTCGGCATACAGCGTAATGAGTTCCCAGTAAAAATGCTTAGGTTATCACTAACCATGCGTATTCTGTCGCTGAAAACAACGTATCTTCAATTTCAATCAACTCCTGTAATCGATATTGGATACTATCACGCGGATTTATGGCAATACGAATTTTCATAATACCCGATTGGCGGTAATCCACGGTATACGAATCTGCCTGCACAAACGCAATGCATAAATACCGCCTTCATCTGAAACAACCCTACAAATTGGTAAAATGATACAACGTTCCTACTTATTATGACGAATTCTCTAATTTTCAATTAGAGAATCTAATACTGATACGATATATATTATTACATTATATTAATTATAATATACAATTTTTTTGCAAGCTGTTCTAGTAATGATATTCAGAGTGTCGATGCACAACATACTCATCTTAAAAACCAAATATGCAGCAATACTTATTATTCATAACTTAGTTTAGCTTAGCAGTATTTTTTGATTCGTATGATGCGTTCTAAAGATTCAATCGTAAGTAATAAATAAATTTAGATAGCAGATTAACACAGTAAAAAAGATTATAAATTATCCAATCGAAATACCACAATCCAAACTTTGATAAAATTAGATATATAAATTAGAGCAATTAATATTTATACAAATAGGATTATTGCATGAGCACGAATTCTCATACTCGTTTATTCAGGCCAAATAACGAAGATTATCGATCAAAAACTTTAAGTAACTGATATTATTGATAATTAACATTAATGTTGATAGCATTCTCTGAATTCACTCGATTGCATCATGTTAATCTTGAATTGCATAATTTTAAATCATCAGCTTCAAAATTCTTCATTTAACATTTCATCAACAACCTTACGAGCTAGACCAATCGTTCCATTCCAAGAAGTAACGTCGGGATAAACTTGAGCAGTGGT
Organism: Nitrosomonas sp.; assembly: GCA_024281995.1. Taxonomy (GTDB): domain Bacteria; phylum Pseudomonadota; class Gammaproteobacteria; order Burkholderiales; family Nitrosomonadaceae; genus Nitrosomonas. The sequence continues at coordinate 71,691 of JAMWZW010000005.1, read as the reverse complement.
AGCCAAATATAATTTTCCAGTTAGTAAAATTGTAGGCGGTTTACGTTGCTGGTACCCTATTGTATAAAGGGGTTCGACGAATGGTGCTCGGAACACAAACCGATCAATTACATCATCATCCTGAAAATCTGGAAAAAGCCTTTTCAATCCCGCCGTATATGCTTTCAAAATTTCTTCATCGCTTTGGTAAAAAAGTGGGTCTGTGCGATGCACATAATTCATCAAATAGATCAAATGTACACCTGCAGTATCAGTTTTATCAAGCAATGTAGTGCTCTCTACTATACCTTGGAAAGGAATTTCTTCATCAATTGCAGCGACCCAGTAATGTTTTGTAAAGCCCCGGTGCAACATGAATACAGCATTTATCACACCTTGCATATCAATATCCGTATCAATAAGCGCAGCAGTTTTAGCCAATTCACCATCCATCATTGCTTTATGTAAAAAAGAAATAGGTGCTGTAACCACAACGCGGTCGTATGCCTCTGATTTTCCCTGCGTTTCATGAACCACAAGCCGCGCATTTTCTGCAAAATCAAGTTTCCCCACGGGCGCCTGAAGTCTGATTGATCCTCCATGCGCCTCAATTGATTTAACCAAGGCTTCTATAATGCGCCGATATCCACCGTGAATATACCCTTTACACTCACGTTTCCCACCTTTTTCACGATTAAAGCGTGTCCAAAACCATAATGCAGGAACTTTATGATACCGATCACCAAATTTAGCTTGCAGCATTGGTTTCCAAAAAGCTTCAAAGGCACGATTTCCCGATAGCCGACTCAACCATTCTACACAAGTTACATCATCTAATCCCTTTGATGAACAAATACGCCCCCATAAACCGGTTAAGCCAACGCGTATCCTATCAATCCAAGATAAAGGACTAAATTTTAACAATTCAAGTGGAGTATTAAGGCCATATAACTTTCCATTATGCATAAAACCGAAACTAGTCTCTTTCCAATAAATTTCATCGGTAAGATCCAATTCATGCAGTAGGCCCAACAAATGCTTATCACTTGGCAACATACAATGATAAAAACGCTCGAGAGAAACATTCCGATACTGAAAAAAAGTGCCTAATCCACCGAGTTGATCAGAAGCTTCATAAACAGTAACTCGCGCCCCTGCCTTGGCAAGCCAATAAGCAACTACCAAGCCACTGATTCCGCCACCAATTACCGCTACATTCCATGTCGAAGCGACAGGTCTTGTATCATTATTAGTTGTAGTATTACTAGCAACTTTTAAAACTGGAAAATCATTCATGTTTTGATGTTATTCTCCAGGTTATCGGTAAAAAACCGCGCGTCAATGTAATTACATAACGCCACATCGTACGGAAAATACGCATTTTACTGACGCCCTCTTTGAGATCATAACGAAGCACGAGTGGTACTTCGGAAGCTCGGGCATTCAAGGTTCGCAAGTTCAGTAATAACTCGAACATACAGGAAAAACCATTTTCTCGTATAAAATTATCTCCAAAAATCGCAATCAAATTACGCAATGTTTCCGCTCGATAGGCACGAAACCCGCAGGTGTAATCGCGCACTCCCGGATAGCGAACCAAAGTACGTATACCAGTACTCGAAAGATGACTAAGGAATACACGAAATGGTGGCACACCAACCTCTTGGGCACCAGGTTGAAATCGAGAAGCGATGACCACATCAAAACCTTCATCCAATCGCTGCACCATGGTTCTTATCAACTCTGGATCCTGTGAATTATCAGCATCCAAAGTAATTACCACATCACTGTTTTGTGCAGCCGCTTTGAGACCAGTACGCATCGCTGCACCAAGCCCCATATTTTGAGGATGCTGAATCAACTCTACCGGCATCTTCATCGCAGCATCACGTACAATTTGTGCAGTATGATCAGTCGAACCATCGTCCACTACTACAACTTGATATTTAGCCCACTTTTCTAAAGCACACTGAATACGGTGCAGCAATGCAGGAAGATCTTTTTCCTCATTATACGCAGGTAACATTACTATAATTCTTTTGTCTAACATTTTTTCTCCTAACTGAACAGTACTTGCATTATTAACTACCCGGCTCGACTTCCAATAGATTCTTTCGTGTAGCGACAATTGCAGCATGCTCACCTACTGATCGGACATCGAACAGACGCACAAAACTACCTAAGCATTTATTAACCATAGAAATTTTATGCTCTCCGGTCATCCTCATCGATGGAAAAAATTTTAATCGAGGTACATCTTCACCGCCGAGAAAATCAAGTGGATGCAATAATATCGAAGGCTCTACTTTGAGCAATCGGCATATCCACAGTGCTGAATGAAAATAAGTTTGCGCTAATAATGTGGAAAATCCTGCTAAATACATTACGTAACTTAAATGAATCGGGACACGAAAGACTGGAAAAGTTGTGACCGGCATCTCTAACAATGATACATTATCAAAACGCCAATAATAAGGTTTTAATGGTCGAAATCCATCTTTCCAGCTACCAAATAAACGATTGAGACGTTCGCGTTGTTCAGCATCAAATTGACCTGTCGCAAAATAATAAGCACGCGCAATCGGCCCAATAAAGCTTGGCAATGAACTGGCATCGTAGACATAGCCTCGCCGAACGAGCACACGCAGCAAAGTTGATGATTGGCTATAACCAGGCCCTCTGAAGCCTGTAGGTTTTTGACCTGTAGCTGTTTCAATATATCGCTCAGCTTCCGCTAACTCTTGTTCAAGATCTTGTTCAGAAAACAGATGCAACCAAGGTTCATGACGTAAAGAATGATTCCCTATTTCGTGACCTGTGCTTGCAATTTGCGCCAATGCTTTCTGATTATATTCAAGTGCTGCATCCTGACCTACCACAAATACTGTAATTTTCAGCTGGTGGCAGGCAAGTACTTCAAGTATCCTCGGGACTACAACATCAAGATAAGAAGGAAAGGATTCCCAGGCTGGGTCTCCATGAGTTTTCAGATAAGCCCACTCATTGTCTAAATCCAATGACAAACTTGCAAGGGGCTTACTACTCTGAGCAGAAGATTGTATGTGATTCATTATGCGCCCCCCTCTTTCAACGCAAAAAATTGTAGGATGGCAGATACTATTTTCTCCCCAGCATCTCCTTTACCAAAGGGATTTTCTGTACTACTTACTGCTTCAAACCATAATTTATCGATCAAGGTAGCCTCAAGCATTTCTTCAAGATGATCTCCTGAGTGGCCAACAAGACGCCCTACTCCACAATCGATTACTTCCGGGCGTTCTGTCGTGTCGCGTAAAATCAATAGCGGTTTCCCTAGTGAAGGCGCTTCTTCTTGAACTCCTCCTGAATCAGAAACAATTATCCATGCTCGAGAAAGCAAGTGCAAAAAATCAGCATATTCGAGAGGCTCTATACAATGAATTCGTTCTATGCCTGTAAATTCCTTATCGACCACAGCACGCACTGATGGATTGGGATGCACTGGAAATACCAACTCGATGTCTTGATGGCGCTCCACAAAACGACGAAGTGCTTTCAAATGCGAAGACATAACCTGTCCAAAATTTTCTCGGCGGTGTGTCGTGAGTACAATGAGACGCTTACTTGCAATCCTATCAAGCAATCTAGAAAGTAACAAAGAGGCTGATGAATGAGTAAGAATATGTTGGAGTGAATCTATAACGGGGTTTCCAGTAAGGATTATACATTTTTCCTGAACACCCTCGGCTTGTAAAATTTCGATATTCTTAGTAGTAGCAGCAAAATGAAGATCTGCCAATTGAGTTATCAGACGGCGATTCATTTCTTCAGGAAATGGACTTTGACGATTACCTGTCCTCAAACCTGCTTCAACGTGAGCCACAGGTATTCGCATATAAAAGGCTGCCAATGCACCGGCAATTGCTGTTGTCGTATCCCCCTGAACTAAGACTAAGTCGGGGCGTTCAACCAAAAATAATCGTTCTATTGCTTCAACAATTCGCGCCAATACCCCACTGGGGGTCTGCCCAGGTGTCATTACCGCTAAATCATGATCGATATTTATACCAAATTCCCGTATAAATGGCCTCAACAAATCTGTATGCTGAGAAGATGAAACAGTAATACTTCGTAAAGTATCTTTTCGTTGTTCAATTGCCCAAATAACCGGAGCCAACTTAATAATTTCCGGTCGTGTTCCAAAAAGAGTAAGAATTGACTTAATTCTATTTGATGTTTTCGTCACTACGAATTACCTCGTCTAATAAGAAAAGAATCTTTATTGTGTATCTGGTTGCGCGCTGATTCCACCAGACCGCAACCAACACACTGCTCCAATAATCATATAAGGTATATTTACACAACACGTGTAAACAACCGAAGCAGCAAAAGGAATTTGTGTTTCATTCAATGAGAAAGAAAACCCTAGAGTAAACGCTAATTGAATTGTTCCTAACTGTGCCGGAGAAGATGGTAAAGTAAGACCAATCACCATAAGTATCCACACTGTAATTACCATTGCAAATGTTGCTGTATATCCAACCGAACTAGCGCTTAACCAAATTGCACCTACGATGCAACCCCATTGCAAAAGAGATAATAAAAAAGCATTTATTAAAGTAGATGCACTGCCCAATGCTGAAAAACCTACGAGACTATGCTTAAGTTGTTTTATGATAATCTCTGAAAATTTCTCAGGTAAAAAACGAACTAGCAACGCCGCTAACTGTTTACGCATTTTTGAAGGTATGAACAGGGATAGCATTATTATCAAACCCACTATCACCAGGAATAATGCAATAAAACCAGCAGCAGTGACATATTCTGGAAGTTCAGGATTAATAATTAAAAGAACTCCGAACAAGGTAACCACCACCATAAAATCAAAAACTCTCTCTACCCCAATTGATGCAAAAATGGCACTAGATGCAATTTGTGATTTACGTCCAACCAAAGCAGCTCGAAGAACTTCTCCGGAATGTACAATAATAAGATTAGCCGCAGTACCAATATAAACCGCAGAATGTAGTAATGACATCCTCACATGCGCTACCGGTCCCAAAATGACCGACCAACGCCATGCCTTAATTAACATAAATAGTAAACTAGCTATAACAGCCATAATAGCTGGAAAAAACTTGACGCCCGCAAGACTATCGACTATTGAATCAAAATCAATCCCACTAAGCGAGAACCATAAAAAAACCAAGCCTATGACAATACCCAGGATTGTCCACTTAAACTGATCTCTTATTTTCATAATATTTCTATATGGCATTGAATCATAATAATTTTAACGACATGCTTTCTATTTTTTATAGGATCTCTTTTTATTAATCGATAGCATTTGACTTACAGATTAACAATTGTATTTGCGCTTCAAATGCAATTGTTACAATAACTTAAACAAAAGACGGCACTTTTTTGAAAATCTATATAGCAATAGATAGAAATTGATAACTTATGTAAAATAAAACCCTTATAATGTAATAATTCTCTAGGATTCAAAATAAAAAATAAGAAATTAAGCTCTCAATCAAATTTAATTTGCATTTTTTATGGGTAGCCTCGTGCGACTGCCCAAAGTAAATCAAAAATTTAATCACAGTCTTACTTAACAAATATTACCTGGACTTAAATCAGTACAGAGTCAAACAGCAAAACGCAAATATAAGAGTATTCGGGTTTTAATTACTTATCACAAATCAGGCTTAATGACGACTAGAATCACAACAGCAAATAAAATTAGCACTGGAAACTCATTGAACCAACGGTAAAAAACATGACCATGTAGATTAGTATCATTTTTAAATGCAACAACAAATTTCCCACAGTAATAATGGTAAAAGACCAGCATCATAACTAACACCAATTTTGCATAAAGCCAGTTACCCGAGAAACCGTAAACGAGCCATAGCCATAGGCCAAAAACCACCGTCAGCACTGCACCCGGCGTCATGATGCCATAGTAAAGTTTACGTTCCATGATTTTAAAACGCTCTTTACCTGGGGCATCTTCGCACAAGGCATGATAGACAAATAAACGTGGCAAGTAGAACAATCCAGCGAACCAGGTAACCATGAAAATGATGTGCAATGATTTTATCCACAGCATGGCAATTGGATGATAATGTTAAAATTGGATGGGGGGTCAAGTTTATAATTTTAACATTTTCCCTTGAAAACATGTGCGAAAAAGTGCGTATTGTTACTATTTCTGCAAACAAATTAGATGATTATGAACCAATATTACCAAACTTTAGTTCAGAAACTGGAGGAAATTGCTCATTTAAATGGGATCATGAGCACGCTTGGATGGGATCAGGAAGTAATGATGCCAGCAGGAGCCAGCGAAGCACGAGCAAAACAATTAGCAACGCTAGCTGGTGTTATTCACGATCGCATGACCGATCCCGCGCTGGGTAACTGTTTAAATGAGCTCAAGGAAAATTTTTGTGACGATTGGGATGAAGTCGAACGATGTAATATCCGCGAAGCACGGCGCAATTTTGAACTGGAAACCAAAGTTCCCAAGCGGCTAGTACAAGAATTGGCGGAATTAAGTTCACATGGTCATAGCATTTGGGTATTGGCACGTTTGGAAAATAAATTTTCCGATTTTGCACCGGTATTGAAACGCTTTCTGGAACTTAAAAAAGAATGGGCAAAATGCGTATCACCCGAATTATTACCATACGACGCAAATATTGATCTGTTTGAGCACGGTACAACAACGGCTATGATCACACCTATTTTCGAACATCTGAAAGCACAACTTATACCCTTAATTCATACCATTCAGAATCATGCTTATCAGCCAGACACATCGTTTTTACAAGGAAAATTTGCACAATATAAACAAGAAGCATTAGCGCGAAAAATCAGCCAGGATATTGGCTTTAATTTTGAACAAGGGCGTATTGACATATCGGTACATCCATTTTGTGGAGGTAGCCACCCAACGGATGTTCGCATCACCACCCGCTATAAAGACAATGATTTTGTAGAATCACTGTATTCAATTATTCATGAGACAGGTCACGCTCTCTATGAACAGGGACGCCCGCACGAAATAGGCAATTTACCTGCATCAGAATCATTAACAATGGGTATTCACGAATCTCAATCGTTGTTTTGGGAGCGGTTGATTGCCCAAAGCAAGCCATTCTGCTTACATTATTTTGAATTATTTCGTACAACATTTCCTGAAAATCTTCAATCAGCTAATCCAGATTTGTTCTATCGGGCAATCAATATTTGTAAGCCAAATTTTATTCGCGTGGAAGCAGACGAAGTAACTTATCCTTTGCATGTCATTTTACGCTACGAAATTGAAAAAGGTTTGTTCGAGGGTTCGATGCAGGTTGATGATTTACCACAAATCTGGAATGAGTTGATGCAAAAATATTTGGGTATTAAACCTCCCAACGATACCTTAGGAATATTGCAAGACTCTCATTGGAGCAGTGGAGCTTTTGGGTATTTCCCTTCCTACACATTGGGGGCAATGTATGCTTGTCAGTTTTACAAAAAATTGCTAAGTGAACAACAAAATACTGAACAAAATATTGCAAAAGGAAATTTTGCACCAATTAAGGCTTGGTTAAATGAAAAGATTCACCGTCAGGGCAGACTTCATAATCCACAGGAACTTGTCCAGCGCATTACTGGCGAAACTTTGAATCCGAATTATTTTATTGAATATCTTAAGAGTAAATACGGCAAAATTTACGGAGTGGCTTTATCCTGATTTACCGCTTTTATACGTGCTTCCGTCCTTGATTATTCTCAAGCCATTTTTTTACACGATTGGCATCACCAATGCGTGTATTCTTGCCCCATGAGTTTAATAACACAATGACAACGGGCTGACCTGAAATATTGACTTGCATCACTAAACAACGTCCAGCTTCATTGAGATAGCCGGTTTTGGAAACATCAATTGCCCAATTTTGATTATGAACCAAACTATTGGAATTAACATATTGCAACTGGCCGCGCCTGTTTCCAGCAGATACAAAATGTTTTGAAGCGGTTGAAAATTCGCGAATAATCGTATAGTTGTTAGAAGCTTTTACTAATTTTGTCAAATCGCGAGCGGTAGCCACATTACCACTATTCAAACCGGTAGCATCAACAAAACGACTGTTCAGCATATTAAGTTTCTTAGCTTTAAGATTCATTGCATTGACGAAAGCTTTCGTGCCACCCGGATATGTACGCCCAAGTGCAGCAGCAGCACGATTCTCGGAAGACATAAGCGCTAGTTTCAATAATTCATAACGGGGAAAGCTGCTACCCACAGGCAAGCGAGAAGAGGTACGCTTTAATTTATCGACATCTGCCTGTGTAATGCTAATTATTTCACTAGGAGATAGACCCGCATCCAGGGTAACCATGGCAGTCATCAGTTTGGTAATGGAAGCAATAGGCAACACCTGGTCGGCATTCTTATCGTAAATAATACGCTCATTTTGCGCATTAAAGATTACTGCAGCGTGAGATTTAATATCCGGATTATTGTTTTTGGCGAGAATATCATTGGAATAAAAAAAAATGAGGCAAAGCATCAGGATCGTTTGTTTCATGCTAGTTTATCCAATAGTTGAGTGACCTTGCTATTAAATCAATATGTAATTTTAGCGATTTCATAAATTTCAGCAGAAACCGTTCCCGTTATTAAATAACTAGAATTCCAGATCATTGCTATATAATCACTACACTCAAAACACTAAATATTCGCAACACTTTTTATTTTACTATAGTTTTGAATCAATTTTAATAAAATTTAATTATGACAAAATGTTTGTTTATAAAAGGTTATATATATTTATTAAGAATATTTATCAACAGACACCACATAACTTACTGATAGAATTACAAGTATAATCTCTACGTTTCATTTATTCCTACTAGCAAATACAATCCTTCCCGTGCAGAAAGAAGCTCCGTCACTACTACGCTTTATTCGCTTTATTCGCTTGCTTTCACATGTTGTTTCAGGATTACTGAAATCAATTGTTTACCCATACGTTCCGCTACATATCCAACGGCAAATGATGCAACATTGGGCTACGGGTTTGCTAGCTATTCTCAATATTAAATTAAATTGTCATGGCAAGCTGCCAAGCATGGAAGTACCACGCGTATTACTTGCTGCCAATCATGTATCTTGGTTGGATGTTTGCGTATTAATGGCCGCCTGCCCGACTCGCTTTGTGGCTAAAGCAGAAATTAGTCGTTGGCCAATATTAGGAACACTTTGCAGAAATGCAAATACATTATTTATTGAACGGTCAAAACGTAGCGATACCATCCGCATTAACCAACAAATCAGTGATGTTCTGGAAGCTAGTGAGCGAGTTGCTGTATTTCCAGAAGGGACGACGACCAACGGCAAGCAATTGAATCACTTTCATGCATCGTTGTTGCAATCGGCAATTACTGCGGATGCATTATTGTATCCAGTAGCCATTTGCTACCGCAATACTCTCGGCGGCATTTGCGAGGAAGCTGCGTATGTTGATTCTTCATTGATTATGTCGCTGCAAGCTATACTGTGCCAAACTAGCATTACCGCCGAATTAACTTTTACCGAACCGATTCAATGTGGCATGAAGAACCGTAGAGAGCTTGCGCGATTAGCGGAAAAAGCAATTGCTGATACTTTGTCGCTACCTATTTCGCACAAGCAAACTGGAAAACCTTCCGATCTTCCAATCGGATAGCAGTTAACTGCCTTCCCCATACACATCCTGTATCTAACGCAATCAAATTGCCGTTTAGGTGTAACCCCAATGCCGACCAATGCCCGAAAATAACAGTATGGGTTTTGCTGGCTCGCTGAGGATGTTTGAACCACGGCAGAAAACCGGATGGAATAGATTGCAAATCAGCTTTGAATTCGAAATTCATCCGTCCGTCGAGCGTACAAACACGCATTCGTGTCATGGCGTTAATGATGACCCGTAAACGAGCATAACCAGTCCATGCGGCCTGCCAATAATCAGGTTCATTGCCATACATGTGCGTAAGAAATTCAGCAGCGTTGTCATCACGCAATGCGTTCTCAACTTCGTAAGCCAATTGCTGTGCTTGCGCGACTGGCCAAGATGGCAATAAACCTGCATGCACCATGGCATATTCATCTTCGGCATAAAATAATTTTTGGTGCCGCAACCAATCTAATAGCTCACTGCGATCAGGTGCATTCAGAATGGGCTGGAGCGTATCACTGTAACGGCTTTTTGTTATACCTGCTGCAACTGCCAATAAATGCAGATCATGATTACCCAACACCATAACTACCGAGCTGCCTACCTGCTTGATATACCGCAATAAGGATAACGAATCCGGGCCGCGATTGACGATATCTCCAACCAGCCATAACTTATCGCTCGTTGGGTTAAACTGAATGATATCAAGCAAACGCCGAAATGCCGTGTAACAGCCTTGAAGATCTCCGATTGCATAAGTTGCCATAGTAAATCGCTGCTTGACAAATACCCGGAGGAAGGCTGTTAACGTAAACCCAGTACGTCTTGCATATCAAAAAGTCCGCTCGGCCTATCTGCCAAAAAACGTACCGCACGTAATGCTCCCATCGCAAAAGTCATCCGGCTGCTGGCCTTATGCGAGATTTCCACGCGTTCACCGATGCCCGCAAACATCGCCGTATGATCCCCAACGATATCACCCGCGCGAATCGTTGCAAATCCAATGGTGTCGGGTTTTCGTTCACCCGTGACACCTTCTCGCCCATAGATTGCGACACTACTCAAATCTCTATTGATTGCATCCGCAATGACCTCACCCATCCGCAGCGCGGTACCGGACGGTGCATCAATTTTGTGTCGGTGATGAGCCTCAATGATTTCAATATCGTACCCTTCATTGAGTACCTTAGCAGCGATTTCCAGCAGTTTGAAAGTTACATTAACGCCGACGCTCATATTGGGAGCAAACACAATAGCGATATCGTTTGCGGCAGCTTTAAGTTGCGCTTTTTGTTCGGTTGAAAAGCCAGTTGTGCCAATAACCATTTTAACTCCTGCTTTACGACAAACGGCAAGGTGAGCAAGCGTACCTTCTGGGCGAGTAAAATCAATCAAATGATGGCAATTTTTCAGTGCATTCTCAAAATCACTGACAATCGGAACACGGCAGTGAGTACCGATCAGCTCGCCTGCGTCTTTAGATAAATAAGGGCTATCAACCCGCTCCAATGCAGCGGCAAGTTGCATGTCAGGTGCTTGTGAGACAGCTTCCAGTAATGTACGGCCCATACGTCCTGAGCTTCCTGCCACTGCAATTTTTTGAATTATCATTTTATTTCCATCGAAGTTTAGAATTTAAAAGGAATCAGTAAGGATTGCGCATTTACTTTTCAGGCGATGTATCGACTTGAGTTTTTTCTGACTCTGGGTTAGTTTCTGCTGGTTTGGGTTTAATCGGACTCTTGGAAAAACTAAGATAGTTTTCAATATTAACCAATTTGTCGTCTTCGAAATAAATAGTCAACCGTTTTTGTTCGACCAGATCACCTTTTTCACGCAAAATATACACATAGTCCCAGCGATTATTGTGAAACGTATCGACAATTAATGGTGATCCCAATACAAAAAGAACTTGTGATTTAGTCATTCCCGATTTTAGCTTTTCCAGCATGTCCTCGGTGACTACATTACCTTGCTGAACATCAATCCGGTATAGGATATGAGGAAGATATGAACAACCTGCTAAGGCAAGAAAAATAAGCAATGAGGCGGTCTTTACAGCCATTTTATTGATATTATATATTTTCAAAGTAAGCAGAGCGCTATATGATACAACAAATCATTTTTCTACAGAGACAACCATGAGTAACTCCGGCGATCTAAAAAACATTGATCTTAAAAATAGTGGACTTAAAACTACTTTACCACGACTTAAGATATTAAATTTATTTGAGCAAAGTAGTGTACGTCATTTGTCCGCCGAAGATGTCTACAAAGAGCTACTTAATGAAGGTGAAGATATTGGACTTGCAACAGTCTATCGAGTTTTGACGCAATTTGAACAAGCCGGCTTACTGGAAAGGCATCATTTTGAAAGTGGTAAAGCTGTGTTTGAGCTCAAACGCGATGGTCATCATGATCATTTGGTTTGTTTGCAGTGTGGCCGCGTAGAAGAATTTTATGATTCAGAAATAGAGCAACGTCAAATATCTATTGCTATGGATCGTGGATTCAAACTACAAGAGCATTCATTGTCTCTTTATGCAGATTGCATTAAACCAGCTTGCCCCCATCGAAAATAGCAAATGTGTATACGTACATTCAATTACACAACAAAAGTTAAACTTTTTTTACTGTATAGATTCAATTACAGGTATAAATTCATAGGAATTTTTGTGCTATTTAGCGGGATTGCCTCCTCTTATATGCAAGTAGTCTACGCAGATAATCAGAAATTTAGTGAGTGTATAACCAGAATAGGAATCCAAGCGAAATCTGAAGGCATTTCCGATAAAACCATTCAACAAGTACTAGGTAATGCCAAATATAATCAGCGCGTTATTGAACTGGATCAGCGCCAACCTGAATTTACACAAACTTTTACTAATTACTTTAATTCTCGTATCAATGAAGAGCGTGTTCAACGTGGCCGTGAATTACTGGCCAGACATCGCCCCCTGCTCAATAAAATCCAACAGGAAAGTGGCATTCCTGCGCAATATTTGGTTTCATTTTGGGGGCTAGAAACAAATTATGGGAGTTATTTTGGGGACTGGCTAGTAACTGATTCACTTGCAACACTTGCCTGCAATCCTCGTCGCAGTAATTTCTTTACACAAGAATTGCTCAATGCATTGCGTATAGCTGATGCTGGGGATATTTCACCTGAACGCATGATTGGCTCATGGGCTGGTGCCATGGGACACATGCAATTCATGCCGTCTACTTTTTTGCAATATGCTAAAGACATAGATGGAGATGGGCGTCGCGATCTATGGGGTAGTGTCGCCGATGCATTGGGATCTGCCGCCAACTTTCTGCGCGATTTAGGATGGACTCCTGGATTAAATTGGGGTTATGAAGTTCGACTACCGCTTAATTTTGACTATTCATTAGCAAGAAAGGATCATATGTTAAGCATGGTTGAATGGGCAAAACTTGGTGTCACTGCTGCTACAGGTACTGCATTAGAGCCCTTAACACAACCCGCTGCGTTGCTTGTTCCCGGCGGCCATCAGGGCCCTGCATTTCTCGTCACAAAAAACTTTTATATCATTATGCGTTGGAATCGGTCTGAATTTTATGCATTATCCGTAGGACATTTGGCAGATCGCATAGCGGGCGCCTCCACGCTACAGCGCGCACCGCCAGCGGATACCTTAAAAATTACCCGCGAACAAGTGCGGCAACTTCAATTGGATTTATTAGCTCTTGGCATTGATGCCGGCGAAGCTGACGGTGTTATGGGTTCCACAACCCGCCATGCGATCAGTCGTTTTCAGCAAAGAACGCAACGTATTGCAGACGGACATCTGGATGCAGCATTGTTGATTGCAATCCGTGAAGCAGCCAGTACTTTATCCCAATAGAAAATTTACTTAAGAACTATGCAGTTAATAAGTGTTTGATCGCTTCTTGCTCAGCAATTAATTCTTGATAGCTGTTATGCATCCTTTCCTTATCCAGTTGGCTGAGATCCAGCCCCTGTACAATTTTATACTGGCCATTTTGACAAGTGACAGGAAAGCTATAAATCACTCCATTCGGAATCCCATAACTGTTGTTGGAAGGCACTCCCATTGATACCCAGTTGTCTTCAGCAGTACCAAAAACCCAATCCTGCATATGATTGATAATGGCATTGGCCGCGCTGGCAGCACTAGATTTACCTCGCCGGGCTTCGATAATAGCTGCGCCACGTTTCTGTACGACTGGAATAAAATGGTTTTCTATCCATGCAGAATCTTTTAGTAACGAAGTTACTTTATTGTTTCCAACAGTAGCGTGGCTTAAATCAGGAAATTGGGTAGTCGAATGATTACCCCAGATAATCATCTTTTTTACGTCAGCTACAGGAACTCGGAGTTTTAATGCGACTTGTGACAATGCCCGGTTATGATCCAATCGTAGCATAGCTGAAAAATTGTTGGGATCGATATCGGGGGCATTTTTCATAGTAATATATGCATTGGTATTCGCCGGATTACCAACAACTAGTACCTTAACGCTACGTTTAGCAACTGCATTTATCGCTCTGCCTTGTTCAATGAAAATTGGACCATTGGCTGCCAAAAGATCCTTACGTTCCATATTTTCACCACGTGGACGCGCGCCCACCAGCAAAGCTATATCAACATCATTAAATGCAACTTCTGAATTATCAGTCGTGATAATTTCTGTTAATAGGGGAAAAGCACAATCATACAGTTCCATGACGATACCATCGAACATTGGTTGTGCATCAGTAATATCATGTAATTGCAATATTACTGGTTGGTCATTGCCAAACATGTCACCTGCTGCTATGCGATATAACAGGTTATAACATATTTGTCCAGTTGCCCCTGTAACGGCAATACGAATAGGAGATTTCATTTTTTCCAATCCTCAGAGAGCCACCAATAGGCTGAGAAAATTGGCGGTATTAATATGGGAAAAAGTGATCGAATTATACTTGCAATCAGATTGGCGCGGAAGAGCAAGTTTACCCAAAGGTAACAGGATTAGATATCACATTGATTGCACATTAGAATACATAGATATCTGCATTATCCATAAATACGTTAGTAGAAATATTTTATGATCACTCTCGGTAGTTCTGATTTTATATTCAAAAAGATACTACACATAATGCAAATGGCAACAAGGTAATAGATGTAGAAAACAAATATATGCCTCTATTAATCTACCCATGACAAAAAAGTAATCAGCATGACTCAAGTACCCGAACAAGATTTTTCTACCGCCCTCGAGCTACTTTACCGCAACGAAAACAGACGTGTACTAGCAACCTTGATACGTTTAATCGGTGATATCGATCAAGCTGAAGAAGCTTTACATGATGCATTTCAAACAGCATTGGAGCAATGGCCGCAGCAAGGCGTGCCGGATAATCCTTGTGCCTGGCTGATTTCTGTTGGGCGTTTTAAAGCGATTGATAAATTTCGCCGCGATAAACGCTTTGATGCATTGGAAGAAATTCCCGAGCAACATGGCGCTGCTACTGTAAATTTTGACGATGAACACGATGACAACCTGCAGGACGATCAATTGCGATTGATTTTTACGTGCTGCCACCCCAGCCTGTCGGCAGAGGCGCAAATTGCTTTGACTTTGCGTGAAATTTGCGCGTTAACCACCGAGGAAATCGCCCGTGCTTTCTTGATAGCGCCGAAAACTGCCGCACAGCGGATTGTGCGCGCAAAAGCCAAAATTCGCGAAGCAAGAATACCGTATGAAGTGCCTGCACCCGGGCAACTCGCCGAACGTCTCAACACCGTTTTGCAAGTTATCTATCTGGTTTTTAACGAAGGCTACTCGGCTTCGTCTGGTACAGCATTAACGCGACACGATCTCTCCACTGAAGCGATCCGCTTGGGCAGATTGCTACTGGAGTTGCTACCCGCGCAAGCGGAAATTCAAGGTTTGTTAGCATTGATGTTGTTACAGGATTCCAGACGCGAGGCTCGGACCACGGCCGAAGGTGATTTGATATTGCTTGCCAAGCAAGATCGCACACTCTGGAATCGCGATCAGATCAATAAAGGTGTAGTTCTGGTAAAACGCGCGCTTGGTTTACCAGGATTTGGAGTCTACACTTTGCAGGCTGCTATTGCGGCCGTTCATGTCGAAGCCGCTAGCGCTGAAATGACTGATTGGCGCGAAATTATCGGCCTGTATAACATATTACTGCGTATTTATCCTTCCCCCGTCATCGAATTGAATCGTGCTGTCGCGATAGCCATGCGTGATGGACCGGCAATCGGATTAGAACTGATTGAAGCGTTGATTTCTAGAGGTCAGCTCACGGATTATCATTTTATGTATGCAACCAAGGCTGATTTTCATCGCCGATTAGGACAGCGCAACGAAGCAATCGAAGCTTATCAACACGCCTTACAACTGACTCAGCAAGAACCTGAACGCCGGTTTCTGCAAAAAAGACTGACTGAACTACAAAATCAATAGGCTCATTGTCGATTTTAGCTATTGTCAATCGACTAATGCGTGTAGTCATTTCAATCAACCCGTTATAAGGAATTCACTATGAAATATCTTTGTTTGATTTGCGCCGAAAAAGTCATGGAGCAAATGCCGCAAGCCGATGCCGATAAGCATTACGAAGAATATCGCGAATTTACCAGCAACATTCGTGCGAGCGGACATTTTGTCGATTGCAATCGATTATTACCGCCATCAGCAGCCATTACCATCAGACTACGTAAGGGGAAAATTTCAAGCACCGATGGCCCTTTTATCGAAACTAAAGAACAGCTCGGCGGCTATTACGTGATCGAAGCGCGAGATTTGAATGAAGCCATTCAGGTCGCAGCAAAAATTCCCGGAGCCGCATTAGGATGTGTAGAGATCCGGCCAATCGCCAATGATCCACAAACTTTGGACGTACTTGGACTGAGTTAAGTTAATCGTTAACGATCTTTTCAGCAGGAGAAAGTTATGAAATATCTGTGTCTCGTTTATAGTGTGGAAAGTCTTCTGGACGCCATACCCGATAGTGATTGCCTGAATTATGACAAGCAGATCCGCAAATCCGGGCATTGCCTGGCTTCGGAAGCCCTGCAGCCGGTGCACACCGCTACCACCGTCAGAGTTCGCGACGGTAAGGTTAGCATTACCGATGGGCCATTCGCTGAAACCAAAGAACAACTAGCAGGTTTTTATTTGATTGAAGCCCAGCACCTGGACGAAGCTATTCAATTAGCCGCAAAAATTCCACCCGCGCAGGTTGGCAGTATTGAAATCAGGCCGATAAGGCCGATCCGGGAAATGGCAGAGAAAATAATAGGGAATTTGTCTGAAAATGGACGTTCCAAAAAATAACCCGAAAAAATATTTGCCCACCTTGTCGATTTGCCTTGTTGTCATTCGACTACTCATCAGAATCAAACTACTGAATAACAATCGATCGTTTGATTCCATATGTCAATTCAAAGGAGAAATCAATTGCGTTACATGATCATAGTCAAAGCAAACCAAGATTCGGAAGCAGACGTCATGCCCGGAGAGCAGCTCATCGCAGAGATGGCAAAATTTCATGAAGAATTAGCCACAGCAGGTGTGTTACTAGATGCATCCGGGTTACAAGCCAGTTCAAAAGGCTGGCGTATCCAATACAACGGAAATAAACGAACGTTGATCGATGGCCCCTTTACCGAAACTAAAGAACTTATCGCCGGCTATACCTTAATTCAGGTTGCATCAAAAGCCGAAGCTATTGAATGGAGCAAACGTTTCCCTAATCCTGCGGGAGAAGGAAAGGATTGTGAAATTGAAGTACGGCAATTGTTTGAGCTCGATGATTTTGAACCCGGCGAAGCTATCGAGCGGTTCCGTGTGCTTGAACACACGCGAGCCAGTTAGATAATATCGATTGCTATAGTAATCAAGTCATTGTCTTAATTAATCTTAAAAAATAAGGAGACTGCTATGTCGCATAGTAAACCCTATTCCTGAAGGCATGCACAGCGTTACGCCACACTTGGTTTGTTCAGATGCCGCCAAGGCAATCGAATTTTACCGGCAAGCATTCAATGCCACTGAAATGATCCGTGTTCCAGGTCCTGGTGGAAAATTGATTCATGCCTGTGTCCGAATTGGCGATTCGCTCGTGATGCTGGTCGACGAAAATCCATAATGGGATTGTCTTAGTCCGCTCACGCTAAAAGGTTCACCTGTCACGATTCACTTACAATTTGAGGATGTCGATATGGTTTTTAATCGGGCCGTTAAAGCCGGTGCAACCGTAACGATGCCGATTGATAATATGTTCTGGGGCGACCGTTACGGTAGCGTGAGAGATCCTTTCGGATATCAGTGGTCGATAGCAACGCATATCCAGGATGTCAGTCCTGAGGAAATTCGTCAAGCTGCAGCAGTGGAATGTGCCGGGTAATGCTTCACTGCATCTAACATCTAAATAATAAATTTAAAGGAAAACACTATGGAAAAATATGTTGATGGCTATGTGATTCCAATTGCTCAGAATAAGCTGGATGAATATAAGAAAATGGCCGAATTGGCCGGTTCGGTTTGAAAAGAGCATGGCGCTCTGGAGTATATTGAGGGCGCAGGGAATGATCTCGATCAAAAAGAATGGGTATCGTTCAATAAATTGGCTGGGGCCACTGGAAACGAGACAGTCATTTTTGCATGGATCGTTTTCGAGTCAAGAGAACGTCGTGATCGCGTTAATCAGGCTGTCATGGCTGATCCGAGACTGGAAAAAATGATGAATCCCAGTTCACCGCCTTTTGACTGTAAACGAATGGCATATGGTGGTTTTAAGACAATTGTTAGTTTCTAATAATCCTATCGGTAATTTGTATATTAAAAATTTTTACAAGGAGAAAGTCATGAAGTATTCACATTTTGCTTTAGTTATTTTGTTTTCGATAGTGCTAACAACGAGCGCTATTGCCGACGACCCCAAAAGCGGCAAGCCTATGAATCCTGAAGAACTGATGGAAATTTATACAAAATTGGCTACACCTGGAGAACAACACAAGTTATTGGCAAGTCTCACAGGCAGTTGGACAACAAAAACGAAAGAATGGATGAATCCCCAGAAACCACCGGTGGAGTCAACAGGTTCAGTAAACATCAAAATGTTACTAGAAGGTCGATTTCTCCAGCAAGAAATTACCGGCAGCATGCACGGCAAACCCCATACCGGTGTTTGGACTATCGCATACGACAACTTGCTCAAACAGTATGTTTCGACATGGATCGATAGCATGAGCACAGGCATTTTCATGATGGAAGGCACACCAAGCGCCGACGGCAAGACCATTACTCTGACTGGACGGCATGCCGAAGTGGGTGGAGGACACATGTCCCATCGCGCTATCTGGAAGATCGTGGATAGCAATAACCAGGAATTCATCATGTACGGAACTCACCATGGTGGCGAGGAAATGAAAATGCTGGAGATAATCTATACAAGGAAACAGTAACGAGTACCACGAGAATTTTCCGTATAAAAGGGTTCGAATCTGCTGACGCGGATTGTTTTCTAAAAATCCGCATCAGCTGCAAAGTAGCTTGCCCTTGCATTACCATTGCGATCTAATCACCATTCCTTCTCCGAAATACCGCACAAATCAAATTTCTGATGAGGTAGAGATCCATGCAAAGAATTAATCCCTGTCTAGCCCCAATAATTGCACGTTTGCGTAGCTGTTTGGCGTGAAGGTGTCGATCACCACCACGTTGAAGGAAGGTTTTGTGCTGGGCGCCCGATCAATGCCGGGAATCCGTATGATGGTCATACGTTGCCCGAAGCCCTGGAGCAAGCGAGTATGCTAAGTGACACAGTCATACACTCAGCGATTGTAGATCGCGGTTACCGTGGTGTTGCTGTACCCGGTACACGAATATTACGTTCATGTCAGCACCGAGGGGTAACTAAAAGCTTGAAAGCGATGATCAAGTGGCGCAGCGCCATCTAGTCGACCATTGGGCACACGAAAGCTGATGGAGCTGCCTTTCCCTTGAATGACCAGATTCTGCTCTATTTAATGGAGAAGAAAGATGACACAAGGTCATAAGCCTTGCCTTCTGCAGAATTTAGTCAACCCATGCTTGAAGTGGTCCCTATTGATGCTGATGCAGTTGTTTAGCATTGCTCGGACTTTTGCGGTGGTCGAAGTAAAATTTCAATTCTATCATCAACTCAAAGTACTATCAGGAAGTTTTTCAACAGCCATTTAGGCCAGCACATTTAAATTCTCTTCGCAATAAGCAGCCCAGCTTTTTTCTACCGACTATAAAAAGATCTTGATACTATTTCATTTTTGTAACCAAGTATGGATAACATTGCTTACATCTTCAATGCCTTCCGCAGCTAAACTAGAGAACAATTGAACGCTACATTGTGGGTAAGAATTCTGCACATACAAACTTACTTCATTTAATCTATGGGCTGCTTGTAATTTACTTAGCTTGTCAGCTTTTGTTAACAAGATATGTACAGCTTTCCCTGTAGGTATAAACCAATCAAGCATTTGAATATCTATAGATTTAAATGGATGTCGAACATCCATTATTAATATTAATCCCTTGAGCGATTCTCGTGTTTGTAAATAAGTACTCAGTAATTTTTCCCAATGATTTTTTACAGAATAAGGAACCTTTGCATATCCATAACCTGGTAAATCAACAAAAAAATGATTAGAATTTAATCTAAAAAAATTAATTTGCTGAGTACGTCCAGGTGTCTTACTAACAAAAGCTAAGCGATTTCTATTAGTTAGCGTATTAATGACGCTCGATTTTCCAGCATTAGATCTACCAGCAAAAGCAATCTCGATACCAGAATGCTGCGGCAAATCTCCAAGATCATTAACAGAAATATAAAAAGAAGCACTTTGGAATTTGGACATAGAATAAATTATATATCCTAAAGAAAGGAAAGTAATTTAATTATTGAAAAGCCGCTGCACAACCGCGTGAATCTTCCAGCAGTTACAAAGAAAAATATTCAAATGACAGTTGTCATGCATTATTTTGGTAAATAAGTGAAGTTTCTTCCCTTTTTTAGGGAGTTTTCCCCCTTATGTAACATTTGGACGGATTGCTCCCCTTGGCAGCCTGTCCACAAGAATTTTGTTGGCAGCTTTTTTCAGACTCATACAGATGCTTTTCAGCATGAATTGAGCGTTGACTTTTGCCGTGCCGAAGTAGCTGGCGCGTCTCATTCCGAATAGGCGTTTGATTGCGCCGAAACACACTATTCGGCAATGGGTCTGTCGGGAAATTCAAATATTTCCGTATGAATTGAAAATTCTGATGACGTGTACCCGCCAATTTGTAAAATTATTCGTGAATTATGCCTAAAACAGCGATTTTTACCTTCAATCTGCACAATAAAGCAAATTGAAGGCGGATTTGTCCTATGTGTGGCACAACGTGCTTTCGTCCGGCATCTCATCCGATAACGACAAACCGCAAAATTGCAGAAAATCAATGCGCACACTCAGCGCTTGTTCCAACGCGGCATCCGACAAACTGTGCCACTGACCCAGTAGCGTCGCTTTGAACATCAACAACGCGTCAAACGGTTCCTGTCTAGTCCACCATGCGATAACTCCCGCTTATATAAACCCGTAAGCTTCGGTCGCAACGCCTCCCATTCAATCAGGGCATCAATTTTCATCAGCACACTGTCTCGCTTCAATCGTTGTGACAATTCCAATGTTCCAAAACTCATCTGCATCGTTTACATCAGCTGTCTTTTAACAGACTCTATTTTAGTCGGTTATTGGACGAAGGGGGAGTTGTTGCAGAAGTCTTATTGAAGAAGATCATTTGCGATGATAATTAATCCCCTTAACACTAAATTTTCTATAACTGTCACTGGAATTTTGATGTAAGGGATTAATTTAGATGCTCCACCGCCCGTAATAAAACAGACTTCAATAGGATGATTAACTTGCAAAGAAAGAAAATTATACATTCGATCAATAGCTCCCATCATACATTGAATTACACCACTTTCAACTGCATCATTGGTATTTTGTGGAAAAACTCGATAGTTACCGCTACTATGACTAATAGTCGTTAATTGAGTATGAGAGAATAAGCTATTATGCATAAGTTCGATACCGGGTATGATAATGCCGCCTAAAAAATTTCCCGAATCTGTTAATGCATCAATAGTCATAGCGGTACCGACACTAATTACCAAACAAGCTTGCTGAGAAATATTCCAGGCCGCTATTAAACTAGCCCATCGGTCGCTACCTAATTGCTGTGGAATTGAATAACTATTTGAAACATTACACTGAAATTCTTGTGCATCGACCCAATAATATCTAGCATCCCAAATTGATATGAGTGCAACCAATTGATCTCTAGTAATGGCGCGCGCTACATGAGATATAATTACTATATCAGGCTCAGGTAAGTGAGAGAATTCTTCATTTAGTACAAGAACTCCTTCGTAAGAAATTATTCCATATTTAATCCAAAGTCCGTCAGCGTATAACCCCCATTTAATAAAAGTATTACCAGAATCAATGGCTAATATATAAGACATATACGATTACTTCAAGCGTAGAGAAATGTCCCCCACATTGTAAATTTTTTTTCCTTCTTCAGTTATTAAAATTAATGCTCCATTATGATCAACACCGCTTGCTATTCCTTCAATTACAGAATTATTAGGAAGAAATAAATTAACTTTCTTGCCTTCAAAACCATGATAACTTATCCATTCTTTCATAAAATAATTAAAACTATATTTTTCGAATAGAATTAAAACATTACACAATTCCGACAATAACCTTCCTAAGATCAAATTACGATCAACGCTTTCTCCAGTAATAGTAAATAGATCACTTATATTTTGCCCTATCAAACGCTTAGTATGACTTGAAAGCTTAAAATTAATACCAATACCAATTACACAATAAGTTGAGGAATCAGGTTTAGTTTTACGAAGCTCAATCAGAACACCACCCAATTTCTTATGATTAAAAAGAATATCATTAGGCCATTTAAGGTATAGATTTTTTATAGCAAGTGAATTGAGAACACGAATTATTGCAATACCGATAGTTAAACTTAAGCCTGTTAAACAAGAAATATTAAGACTAACATGCCAACCTACAGAAAATGTAAGGCTTTCACCTAATCCACTGCACCATGAACGACCCCGTCGTCCCCGTCCACTTGTTTGCAATTCTGCAGCAATTACGGAAAGGCAATCTTTGTTTTTTTTTAAATTCTTTAAATCATTAAGCAATAGAAAATTATTCGTAGAATCAATACAATCTATGATTCTCAAATCAATAACTTTATCATTAATACTTGCAGATAAATTTTTAAAAATTAAATCTGCATTTAGCCAATTAAAAGGATTCTTCCACAAATATCCTTTATTAGCAAATCTTATTAAAATAATGCCAGGAATCTCTGTGTATTTTAATATCTTATGAATTTCTGTTGTTGAGCATTGAAAATATGCTGCAATATAAGATGCTGAGTAAATTTCTCCATCACTCAGTAATCGCAATATAGATATTATTCTAATATTCAACCGGTCAAAATATAAAACTGATGGCTAAGTGTATTTCGCATTAAAAATAAAAAAAGTATAAAAGCGAACTATGCAATGCACTCATTTATATGAAAAATAAGCATTTTAAAAGATATACTTGGTGTTATTTGCTGTTAGAATCTGTCACTTTTGTCTCAGTTGGTCTATCTAATAACTCAACAAGTGCCATCGGAGCATTATCTCCTTTTCTGAAGCCGTTTTTCAAAATTCGCAAATAACCACCAGGTCGAGTTTGATAGCGAGGACCTAATTGTGAAAACAATTTTACAACAATCTCTCTATCGCGGAGTCTACTAAAAGCCAAGCGACGATTAGCTAGTGATGGTCTTTTTCCTAAAGTAATTACTGGTTCTACAAATTTTCTGAGTTCTTTAGCTTTTGGTAAAGTGGTTTTTATTATTTCATGTCGTAACAATGAATTACTCATATTTCTAAACATAGCCTTACGATGACTACTTGATCGATTTAATTTCCTAAAGGCATTATTGTGACGCATGATTTATATCCTTTGCAATATTATCAAGATTAGCAGGTGGCCAATTGTCTAATTTCATACCTAAGGTGAGTTCTCTTGCAGCCAATACTTCCTTTATTTCATTAAGAGATTTTCTTCCCAAATTAGGTGTGCGTAATAATTCAGCTTCTGTTCGTTGTATTAAATCACCAATATAATATATATTTTCAACTTTAAGGCAATTAGCTGATCTTACAGT
Source organism: Nitrosomonas sp. (assembly GCA_024281995.1). Taxonomy (GTDB): domain Bacteria; phylum Pseudomonadota; class Gammaproteobacteria; order Burkholderiales; family Nitrosomonadaceae; genus Nitrosomonas. The sequence goes on along the minus strand of JAMWZW010000005.1, from coordinate 47,725 downwards.
GAGCTCCAAATCATCAACGGGGCGAAGTAAAATTGGATCAATTTGTGGAATTAAAGGTTGTTCTTTTGTGATTGGAGTACTTTCTAAATCAGCAAATACTGTTAACTGTTGAACTAAAATTCGCGCTGCAAAGCGAATTGCTTCCTCCGGTTCAACAACTCCATTTGTTTCAAGATCTATGATGAGCTTATCAAGATCCGTTCTTTGCTCAACACGAGCACTTTCTACTATATAACTAACTCGCCTAATAGGACTAAATGATGCATCCAAGAAAATAGTGCCGATGGTTTTATCTGATAACTTGCTTTTTCGCAAAGATGCGGGAACATAACCATATCCCTTTTCTACTTTTAATTGAATATCAATTTTGCCATCGGCTGCCAAATGTGCGATGATATGATCAGGGTTTATTACCTCTATATCATGTCCAACTTCTATATCACCGGCTGTAACTACTCCTTTACCTATTTTTTTTAATGACAAAATAACATCATTATTACCATGAAGCTTAAAAACAATTCCTTTAATATTCAATAGGATATCAACAACATCTTCTTGAACGCCGTCAAGCGATGAATATTCATGAACTACACTAGCTATTTTTACTTCTGTAGCAGCATATCCCATAACAGATGACAAAAGTATTCGACGTAGTGCATTTCCCAAAGTATGGCCATATCCTCGCTCGAAAGGTTCCATTATAACCTTAGCGTGAAGTGGAGAGATATTTTGAACATCTATAATACGAGGTGTTAACAATTCATTACCTTGCATAACAAGATCCTTTTTTCGTAAAGCAAACCAGTAAAAAATTTATTACTTAGAATACAATTCCACTACCAGAGACTCATTAATTGTCGCAGGTAGTTCCGAGCGGTCTGGCTTAGCTTTAAAAATGCCTTTCATGCTTTTAACATCGACTTCTAACCACGATGGAAATCTTCTATTGTCTGCTGCTTCTATTGAAGCCTTAATTCGTAATTGCTTCTTGGCACATTCGATTACTTCTATTGTATCTCCAGATTTAACCAAATATGAAGGTATATTTACGCGCCTACCATTAACAAGAATACAGTTATGTCGCACTATTTGTCGAGCTTCATTACGTGAAGTCCCAAATCCCATATGATAAGTAACATTATCTAAGCGGCATTCTAATAGTTGTAGTAATGTATCACCAGTAACACCTTTCCGTTTGTCTGCGGTTTTATAAATATTCCTAAACTGTCTTTCTAGAACGCCATATATTTTCCGAATTTTTTGTTTCTCACGAAGTTGCTTACCATAATCTGATAGTCGCCCTCTTTTTTGACCGTGTTGACCAGGGGGGTAGTTTCTCCTTTCAATTGCACACTTATCTGAGAAGCATTTTTCACCCTTTAAAAATAATTTTTCGCCTTCTCGTCGACACTGTTTACATTTTGGTTCAAGATTTCTAGCCAATAGTTTCTCCTCAAATACGACGTTTTTTTGGTGGTCGACATCCATTGTGTGGCACAGGTGTCACATCTGCAATACTTGTTATCTTGAAACCTGAACTATTAAGAGCTCTCACAGCCGAATCTCTTCCCGGCCCAGGTCCTTTTATTCTAATTTCTATGTTTTTAACACCGCATTCAACTGCTATTTTGCTTGCCGTTTCCGCAGCAACCTGTGCCGCAAATGGCGTACTTTTTCGCGATCCTTTAAAACCCACTCCTCCAGCTGTTGCCCAAGATAAAGCATTACCTTGTCTGTCAGTTATCGTCACAATCGTATTGTTAAATGAAGCATGAATATGAGCTATGCCTTCAGCAATATTTTTTTTAATTTTTTTTCGTATGCGCGGAGCGGATTTTGCCATTAAATAATTCCTGTTTTTAAATTTTATAGTTATGAAGTATGTTAATTATTTTGCACGTATTGCTTTTCTAGGCCCTTTTCGCGTTCTAGCGTTAGTTCGTGTTCTTTGACCACGAACAGGCAAACCTCTCTTATGTCTCAATCCACGATAACATCCTAAATCCATTAATCTTTTTATATTCATTGAAATTTCACGACGCAAATCACCCTCTGTTGTAAGTTTTGAAATATTATCACGTAAAAGATCGATTTGCTCTTCTGATAAATCTCTAATTTTCTTAGTTATTTCAATTCCAACAGATTCACAAATATTTTTTGAACATGATCTACCAATACCGTATATAGATGTCAAAGCAATATTAACACTTTGATGATTAGGAATATTCACACCTGCGATTCGCGCCATATTTTTTATCCAGTTTGTAGTTAGTACAATTAAAAAGAATTATTAATGATAACTCACAATCTATCCTTGACGTTGCTTATGCCGTGGATCATTACAAATCACTCTCACTATTCTATTTCTTTTAATAATCTTACAATTTCTGCATAGTTTTTTCACAGATGCATTTACTTTCATATGACAATCCTTTTTTTGAAATTATTTTTTACTTAGCACGGAACGTTATCCTAGCACGTGTTAAATCATAAGGTGTTAAATCGACAGTAACTTTATCGCCGGGTAATATTCTTATATAATGCATTCTCATTTTTCCAGAAATATGACCAAGCACGATATGACCATTCTCAAGTTTAACTCGAAATGTTGCATTCGGCAGAGTTTCTAATATCTCACCTTGCATTTGTATTGTTTCTTCTTTACCCATTTAACAATTATTAAAGCTTATTTATTTATTGGAATTCTTACATTATTACTTTTAAAATTAGCCTTTTTTAATAAGCTCTCATACTGAGAAGACATGACATGAGATTGAACTTGAGACATAAAATCCATGGTCACTATAACTATAATTAAAAGAGAAGTTCCACCAAAATAAAATGGCACATTCCATTTAAGAATTAAAAACTCAGGCAATAAGCATACAAGCATTACATATATTGATCCTGTTAAAGTTAATCTCAACATAATTCTTTCAATATAGCGTGTAGTTTGATCGCCTGGCCTTATACCAGGAATAAAAGCTCCACTTTTTTTTAGATTATCAGATGTTTCCTTAGGATTAAACACTAACGCGGTGTAAAAAAAACAAAAGAATATAATCATAACCGCATAAAAAAATACATAAATTGGTTGCCCTGGTGATAAAGCGGAACTAAGATCTTTTAGCCACGTCATAGTTTCGGTACTAGCAAACCAGCCTGCAAGTGTTGCAGGAAACAAAATTATACTAGACGCGAAAATAGGAGGAATAACGCCCGCCATATTTAGTTTTAGCGGTAAATGAGAACTTTGACCACCATAAATTTTTTGACCAATCTGACGTTTGGCATAATTAACCAATATTCGTCTTTGTCCTTTTTCTACATAAACAACAAACCCTGTAATCACAGCAACTGCTAAAAAAATTCCCAATGCTACCATAAAATGCATTGATCCTGTACTAACTAAATCTAATGTTCCTCCAATCGCGCTAGGCAATCCTGCAGCGATGCCAGCGAAAATAATCAAAGAGATTCCGTTTCCTATTCCGCGCTCGGTAATCTGCTCACCAAGCCACATCAAAAAAATTGTTCCGGTAACTAACGTAACAATCGTCGTTAAAATAAAAAACGAACCAGGAACTAACACTAATCCTGACTGAGATTGCAAAGCTATAGAAATTCCATAACTTTGTATTAATGCAAGCAATAAAGTGCCATATCTAGTATATTGTGCAATTCTGCGTCTTCCAGTTTCTCCTTCTTTTTTTAGCGATTCGAGATATGGCACCGCTACCGTACCTAGTTGCATAATAATAGATGCAGAAATATAAGGCATAATGCCGAGCGCAAAAATTGAAAATCTAGAAAGCGCTCCCCCTGAAAACATATTGAACATTCCTAATACACTATTTTCTTGCGATTCAAATAGCTCTTTCAAAATTATTGGATCTATGCCAGGAACTGGTACATGTGCACCAATCCTATATACTATCAGCGCAAACAGCAAAAACCATAAACGGCGCTTAAGTTCATAAAATCTATCTACTATTTTATTTGTCATCGATTCTAAAGCCTATTAAAATACATCCATTGATAGGTTAGATAACAGATCCACCTGTTGATTCAATTGCTTTTTTTACCCCAGCACTCACAGATATCCCGCTTATATTAATATTTCTATTGAATCCACCTGATAAATAAATTTTAACTTTCTTTGTTTTATGAGAAACAAGATTTATTTTCTTTAGTTTTAAAAGGTCAAGATTACTTTCATTAGTCGGAATAAAATTCAAGTCAGAAAGCCTAATTTTTGAAAATTTATATTTGTTTAAGGAAACAAAACCTCGCTTTGGCAATCGCCTTTGAATTGGCATTTGTCCACCTTCAAAACCAACTTTATGAAAACCACCAGCTCTTGATTTTTGCCCTTTATGACCACGACCACATGTTTTTCCGAGACCTGATCCAATGCCTCGACCAACTCTTAGTTTATTACGTCTTGCTCCAACAGCTGGTTTTATTGAATTTAGATACATAGTAATTAAATGAACTTTATTAAATAATGTATTTTATGAATCATTCCGCGTATTTCTGGGGTGTCATCTAGCATTGAAGAACTATTTAATTTTTTTAATCCCAAACCTTTTATAGTATCACGATGCGATTTTTTTGTTCCTATTACACTTTTGATAAGTTTTATTCTGATAAATCGATCTTTCTTCTCATTCATAATTCTTATCCAAGAATTTCTTTAATTGTTTTTCCACGCTTAGCAGCAATATATGCCGGTGTATTCATTGACTTTAATGCATTAAATGTTGCTCTAACAACATTATATGGATTTGTTGATCCAATGCATTTAGCAAGTATATTAGTCATTCCCATAACTTCAAAAATGGCTCGCATAGGACCTCCCGCTATAATACCTGTTCCTTCTGAGGCCGGTTGAATATATACTTTAGCGGCGCCGTGTGAACCATTGACTGGATGATAAATAGTTCCATTTTTCAATTTTATAGTAAACATTTTTCTACGAGCTTCGTCCATAGCTTTTTGAACTGCTACAGGAACTTCGCGTGACTTCCCCTTACCCATACCAACGCTGCCATCACCATCACCAACTACTGTGAGAGCTGCAAAACCAAGAATACGACCACCTTTAACGACTTTTGTTACTCGGTTTATTGCTACCATTTTTTCATGAAGATCATCGCTTCTCTCATCAGCGTTTAGTATCTTCTCAATTGACTTACCAATCCGAGTCATTATAAATATAATCCTCTTTAAAATTAAAATTTAAGTCCACTTTCACGTGCTGCTTCCGCTAATGCTTTTACTCTCCCATGATATTTATATCCCGCTCTATCAAAAGCGATATCTGAAATTCCGTTTTTTTTGCCTTTTTCAGCTATGCGTTTTCCAACAATAAAAGCTGCTTTTACATTACTTCCACACAATAATTCTTTCCGCACGTCAGGTTCCAAAGTTGATGCACTTGCCAATATTTTATTATTTTTATCATCAATTAACTGAGCATAAATATGCAAATTAGTACGATGTACTGATAATCGTATTGCGCCAGCTGACAATATTTTTTTTCTTGTTTTTTGAGAACGTTTAATTCGTTTTTCTTTTAAATTCATAAGGTAAATTTTTATCAAGTTATTTTTTCTTAGTTTCTTTTAAATTAATAATTTCATCAGCATATCTAATACCTTTTCCTTTATAAGGTTCAGGCTTTCTATAAGATCGTATCTCTGCAGCCACTTGACCTACTTTTTGCTTATCTATTCCCTTTATTATTATTTCAGTTTGATTTGGAGTTTCAACGGTAACGCCTTCAGGAAGGATATAATCTATCGGATGAGAATATCCGAGTGCTAAATTAATTTTATTTTTATCAGCTTGCGCTCGGTATCCTACACCAACTAGGAGTAATTTTCTCTCAAATCCTATAGAGACACCATGCACCATATTAGCTATTAATGCACGTATAGTACCAGCAATAGCATTTGCATATTTTGAATTATTCGTCATTTTGATTCTTAAAAAGCAATCATTTAATTCCAAAAATGTATCGCTTGTTATATTTTGCTTTAACAACCCTAATGGTCCTTTAACTATAACCGCTGTTGATAAAATATTAATATCAACATTTGAAGGTATAGTTATTGGATTATTGTTTACTCGTGACATACAATTCCTTACACAACAACACATAATAACTCGCCACCTACTCTAGCTTGTCGAGCTTGTCGATCTGTCATTACACCTTTTGATGTTGATACTATAGCTATGCCCAATCCATTCATGATTTTTGGTAAATTATCACTCGATTTATATATTCTCAAGCCAGGTTTACTGATTCGTCTTATGCTTTCAATAACAGGTACATCAGAATAGTATTTGAGAAATACTTCAAAAGATTTTTTATTTTTATCGTTTTTTATAAGGTAATTTTCTATGTATCCTTCATTTTTTAATACATTTGTAATGGCTAATTTGACTCGAGAACTTGGAATACAGACAGATTTTTTTCTGGCCAATTGTGCATTACGTATTCGCGTTAACATATCACCAATTGGATCACTCATACTCATATTTACACCTATACTATTAATGACTAAGTTTTTGTTACTAAGATTTAAATATTATCCATATAAAAATCACCAACTTGCTTTAACCATTCCAGGTATTTTACCACTCATTGCGATATCCCTCAGCTTACATCTGCCTAATCCAAATTTTGAATAGACTCCCCGCGATCTTCCAGTTAATGCGCATCTCTTTCTTAAACGAACTGGGCTAGAATCTTTAGGTAATTTTTGTAACTTTAATCGTGCATTAAATCTTTCTTCTTCGCTAAGACTATAATCATTTATTATGTTATTTAATAGCATACGCTGTTCAGAATACTTATAAACCACTTTTTGTCTTTTAATATTTCTATTAATGATTGCCAACTTAGCCATTTTTATCTCAATTCTTAAAGGGAAAATTAAAAGCTGCTAGTAAAGCTTTAGCTTCACTATCAGTTTTAGCAGTAGTTGCTATTGAAATATTCATTCCACGCAGTGTATCGATTTTATCGTAATCTATTTCAGGAAATATTATTTGTTCTTTTATTCCTATATTGTAATTACCTCTTCCATCAAAGGATTTTCCAGAAAATCCACGAAAATCGCGTATCCTTGGAATTGCAATTGTAATTAATCTATCTAAAAATTCGTACATTCTCACATGTCTCAATGTAACCATGCATCCAATGGGATAACCTTCTCTTACTTTAAAAGTCGCAATAGATTTTTTTGCTCGTGTTATTACTGGCTGTTGTCCACAAATCATCTTCATGTCAGACAATGCATGTTCTATTATTTTTTTATCTGTAGTTGCAAAACCTAAACCCATATTCAGGGTAATTTTAGTAATACGAGGTACTTCCATCACTGATTTATAATTAAATTGATTAATCAATTGATCAGTAATTGCACTTCGATAGTATTCTAACAATCGTGCCATAAATTTAAATCCGATATTATTATGATTCTATTACTTCGCCTGTAGATTTATAAATACGAACTTTGCTTTTATCGACATCAGTCTTAAAACCAACTCGATCAGATTTTTTTAAGTTATAATTATAAATTGCAATATTTGATATATGTATAGGCACTTCTTTATTAATTATACCACCTGCATTTCCGTTTGCAGGATTAGGTTTTTGATGTTTCTTAACTATATTTATGCCCTGAATAAGAACATAGTCATAATTTAAAAAGTTCAATATTGATCCAATTTTGCCTTTATCTTTACCACTCAGTATTATAACATCATCTCCTTTTCTCAATTTTCGCATATTTTTTCCTATTTACTATAATACTTCAGGCGCTAAAGATACAATTTTCATAAAACGAGAATTTCTTAGTTCTCTAGTGACAGGACCAAAAATTCGAGTTCCTATAGGTTCGAGCTTATTATTTAGCAAAACTGCGGCATTATCGTCAAATTTCAAAAGTGAACCATCAATTCGTCGTACTCCTTTTGCTGTTCGAACTACTACTGCATTGTAAATTTCTCCTTTCTTAACACGCCCTCTTGGTACTGCCTCTTTGATACTTACTTTAATAATATCTCCAATTTTCGCATATTGCCTCTTCGATCCACCAAGAACTTTTATACACATTATGGATTTAGCCCCGGTATTATCAGCTACTTTCAGTGTCGATTGTGTTTGAATCATTTTACTAAACTCGCAATATCTTAAAAAAGATGTTTATATTTCAAAAAATTCAATTAGTTACATTCTGTGCTGCTTCTTATAACTTTCCAATTTTTGGTCTTAGAAATTGGCCTGCATTCCTGAATTAAAACAATATCTCCTATAGAGTATTGGTTTGTTTCATCATGTGCATGGTATTTCTTTGAACGCTTAATGATCTTGCCATATAGCAAATGCTTAATTTTCCGTTCTACTAAAACGATTAATGTTTTATCTGTTTTATTATTTATAACTCTTCCGCTTAAAATACGATTAGCTTTATCATTTTCCATAATTATTTGCTTTTTCAGTTAGAACAGTTTTTATTCTTGCTATATCTTTTTTAATTGATTTTAGTTTATTAATGTTAATTGGCTGCTGTAATGCTAACTGCATTCTTATTCCAAATTGCATCTTCAATAGAGATATCAAATCTGTATTGAGCTCATGTATCTGTTTATTCCTTAAATCTTCTGCTTTCATTATTAACTACCAATTTGTCTTGTTGTAAATGCTGTTCTAATTGGCAATTTAGCTGCAGCAAGTCTAAAAGCTTCACGTGCCAATTCTTCATTGACACCATCCATTTCATATAATACCTTTCCAGGTTGAATTTGAGCTACATAGTATTCTGGATTTCCTTTTCCTTTTCCCATTCTAACTTCAGCTGGTTTATGCGAAATTGGTTTATCGGGAAAAATCCTAATCCAAATACGCCCCCCTCTTTTTATATATCGCGTCATGGCTCTTCTCGCAGCTTCTATTTGACGGGCAGTTAATCTCCCTCGGCTAATTGCTTTAAGACCAAATTCTCCAAAGCTAACTTTAACCCCGCGAGCAGCTATGCCTACATTTCTTCCTTTTTGTTGTTTTCGATATTTTGTTCTAGCTGGTTGAAGCATACTTATCTCCAGAAATTATTCGTTTTTTTCAGCTTCTATATTACCGAATGTAATGTCAATCATATTCTCATTATTACCAGCATCATCTATTTTCCTACTTTTTGGCCCTTCTATCTTGCTGAAAGTAGAAGAAGCTTTCTTAACAAATTTCCTTTTCTCATTATCTACAGTAGAGATATTAGAAGTTGTAATGCTAATTTCATCACTTTTACCAAGCATTTCTCCTTTAAATATCCATACCTTTATTCCGATAATGCCATAAGTTGTTTTTGCTTCTGCTGTGCCGTAATCAAGATCAGCTCTTAATGTATGTAAAGGTACGCGCCCCTCTCGATACCATTCAGTCCGAGCAATTTCTATTCCATTTAATCTACCAGAGCTCATAATTTTGATTCCTTGAGCGCCTAAACGCATTGCATTTTGCATTGCACGTTTCATCGCTCGACGAAACATAATTCTTTTTTCTAGCTGCTGCGCTATATTATCAGCTATTAATTGAGCATCCAGCTCAGGTTTACGTATTTCTTCAATGTTTACATGAACGGGAACCCCCATTCTTTTTTGTAATTCACTTCGCAATACTTCTATATCTTCACCTTTTTTCCCAATAACCACACCTGGCCTAGAGCTATAAATAGTGATTCTCGCATTCTTAGAAGGTCTTTCAATTAGAACTTTACCAACTGATGCGTTTTTTAGTTTATTACTTAGAAATTCTCGCACTTTAATATCTTCATTAAGCATAGTTGCAAAATTGTTAGAATTTGCATACCACTTTGAAAGCCAATTTCTTTGAACAGAAAGACGAAAGCCTATCGGATGAATTTTTTGACCCATATTTATTTAGTGCCTTTTTTAATATGACTACCATCGTCAAGTGTAAGCTTTATATGACAAGTAGGCTTTGTAATTCTATTACCACGTCCTTTTGCTCGCGCACTGGTGCGTTTCATCAAAGTGCCACGGTCAATGAGAATTGTTGATATCCTCAGATCATCAATGTCTGCCCCGTTATTATGTTCGGCGTTCGCTACAGCTGACTCAAGAAGCTTCTTGATAATATTTGCACTTTTTTTAGAATTAAATGTAAGAATGTTTAATGCTTTTTCAACAGTTAATCCTCGAATTTGATTTGCCACTAAACGACTTTTCTGAGCTGATAGTCGCACACCTCGCAATATAGCAGTTGTCTCCATATTTATCCTATCGCTTCACAATAGCTTTTTTATCACCAGCGTGACTTTTAAAAGTTCGCGTTAGTGAGAATTCGCCAAATTTGTGCCCAACCATATTTTCTGTAACAAAAACCGGTATATGCTGTTTCCCATTATGCACCGCTACTGTCATTCCAATAAAATCGGGTAATATCGTAGATCGTCTAGACCACGTTTTAATTGGCCTTTTGTCATTAGCCTGTCGCGCTTTTTCTATTTTTGCAAGCAGATGTGCATCTACAAAAGGACCTTTTTTAATAGAACGTGCCATTCAATTATCCTTTCTTTGAGTATCTATGTCGAATTATCATCACTTCAGTTCTCTTATTTTTTCTCGTTCTATACCCTTTGGCTGGCGTCCCCCATGGACTAACTGGATGTCTGCCTGATGACGTTCGACCCTCACCCCCTCCATGCGGATGATCAATCGGATTCATAGCAACTCCTCGAACAGTTGGTCTAATTCCACGCCAACGCACTGCCCCTGCTTTTCCAATTGATCTAAGATTATGCTCAGCATTCCCTACTTCTCCAATCGTAGCATAGCAATCAATATGAACCTTTCGTATTTCGCCTGACTTAAGCTTTAGCTGAGCATAATTCCCTTCTCTAGCTTGCAGTTGTACTGATGTACCAGCAGAACGAGCTAACTGCGCTCCTTTACCTGGCAACAATTCTACACAATGAATAACTGTACCCATAGGAATATTACGCAATTGCAACGCATTACCTGGTTTAATTTGCGCGTCCTTACCGCTGCAAATTTCTGATCCTGTACTTATGCCTTTAGGAGCAATGATATATCTCTTTTCTCCGTCTCTATAACATATCAATGCAATATTCGCAGTTCTATTAGGATCATATTCTATACGCTCAACAACCCCTAAAATATTAATTTTATCACGTTTAAAATCAATAAGCCGATAATGCTGCTTATGACCACCTCCGCGATGTCTTGTAGTTATACGGCCATAATTATTTCTTCCAGCTTTATTCGATTGCTTCTCTACAAGCCTTTTTTCTGGTCTACCTTTATATAAGTTTGCATTCAAAAATCTAACTATTGATCTACGCCCCGGAGATGTTGGTTTAGTTTTTACTAATGCCATATCATTTTGCCTCTATTAAATTTGCAAAATTAGCAAAATTCATTTCTTGATTATTTTTGGTGCTTATTATTGCCTTCTTCCAATCACTTCTATAACCTTGATAGCGACCAAATCTTTTCCGTTTACCTTTAACATTGATAGTTTGAATTCTTGCAACTTCAATTTTTTGTTCTCTCCACAATAACTCGATTGCAGCCTTTATTTCAAACTTTGTGGCATCCGATGAAACATGAAAAACAACTTGATTATTTTTCTCTCCTAAAAAAGTCACTTTTTCAGATACATACGGTGCTAATATTATTTTTAGAAGCCGTTCATGATTAATATTATGATTCGTCATGCGAAAAGCTCCTCAATTTTTTTTAAGCCACCCATTGTAATTAATATTTTATTAAATTTTAGAAGACTAACTGGATCGATATTTTTAACTTCCAAAACTGCTACCTTCGGAATATTTCTAGCTGACAAATATAAATTACTACTTATTTCATTTGTAATTATTAAAACTTCATTTAATTCAATTTGTTTTAATTTTTCTACAAGCACTTTAGTCTTGGGTGTATCTATATCAAATGTATCAATAACTAACAATCTCCCATCACGAATAAGTTGTGATAAAATTGAGCAAATTCCTCCACGATACATCTTCTTATTCAATTTTTTTCTAAAATTTTCATCAGGAGTATTAGGAAAAATCTTTCCTCCACCTCGCCAAATTGGACTTGACGCCATTCCCGCTCTTGCTCTGCCAGTGCCTTTTTGTCTCCATGGCTTACGGGTAGATTTAGCGACTTCCGAACGCCCTTTCTGTGCTCTCGTTCCACTACGTGCATTTGATAAATATGAAGTTATAACCTGATGAACAAGCGCTTCATTATATTCTTTATTAAAAAGCACATCAGAAACAGTAATTTTTTCTATCTGATTGTTGTTACTGATAAGCTTAAGTTCCATCAATTATTCACCTTATTACTATTTATCACACTTGTTTATTTATGAATAAGTCTTTTTTTAATATTTGGTCGTACTATAACTGTACCACCTTTGGGTCCAGGCACAGCACCTTTAAGCAATAATAAATTTTTTTCACTGTCTACCCTCAGAATCATTAAATTTTGCGTAGTTCTTTTCACATTTCCCATATGACCGGACATACGTTTACCCGGAAAAACACGTCCGGGATCTTGAGCCATTCCTATCGAACCAGGCTTATTATGTGCTTTTGAATTACCATGACTTGCCCTATTTGAAGAAAAATTATGTCGCTTAATTGTTCCTGCATAACCTTTGCCTATTGTAGTTCCAGCTACATCAACCAATTGGCCAGCTTTAAAAATATCAATTTTTACCACGACACCCATTTGCATGGCCTCAAACGAACTATCTTCTCGAATCCTAAATTCCTTCATGACGCTACATAATTGCACACCAGCTTTTGAATAATGACCAACAATGGATTTTCCTATTCTATTTGTTTTTCTTATTCCATAAGACAATTGAACTGCATTATATCCATCTATTTCTATGGTCTTAATCTGAGTCACACAGTTATTTGATACGTCTATTACCGTTACTGGCAAACTATCGCCATTCTCTGTAAAAAAACGCATCATGCCGATCTTACGGCCGATTAATCCTAAACTCATTTTATTTCCTTCTGAGAGAGTCTACACAGACTAATTTTATTATTGTTGAATTTAATTGCTATTCACAAGTTACAAATGCAAGTAAAAATAAGTTTTTTTCAATAGAGATTTTACAATTTAATCTCTACATCGACTCCAGCTGGCAAATCTAATTTCATAAGTGCATCAACTGTTTTATCAGTCGGATCAATTATATCCATTAATCTTAAGTGGGTTCTAATTTCAAACTGATCTCGTGAGGTTTTATTCACATGGGGCGATCTCAATATATCAAAACGCTCGATACGAGTTGGCAGTGGAACTGGACCCTTAACTACTGCCCCCGTTCTTTTGGCAGTTTCAACAATTTCAATAGCAGACTTATCAATTAATCGATAATCAAACGCTTTAAGTCGAATTCTAATTTTTTGATTTTGCATTTACACTCAGTCCGATATACCCAATCTTTATACCATCTGCATAAAAGTTGGATCTCTTAATAATTAATACGCTACAGAAAAAATCACTCAATAATTTTAGCAACGACACCCGCACCTACAGTCCTTCCACCTTCACGTATCGCAAAGCGCAGTCCTTCTTCCATAGCTATTGGTGCTATCAAATTCACTGTGACCGACACATTATCTCCAGGCATCACCATTTCCGTTCCGGCCGGCAATTCAATCGCCCCCGTCACATCCGTCGTCCTAAAATAAAACTGTGGTCGATAACCCGGAAAAAATGGCGTATGCCTTCCACCTTCTTCTTTACTCAAAACATATATCTCCGCCGAGAATTTCGTATGCGGTGAGATACTACCAGGCTTCGCCAATACCTGACCCCGCTCTACTTCTTCTCGCTTCGTACCACGCAACAATATACCCACATTGTCGCCTGCTTGACCCTGATCAAGCAGCTTGCGAAACATTTCGACACCCGTACATACTGTCTTTAATGTAGGCTTTAGACCAACAATCTCAATCTCCTCGCCCACCTTAATTATCCCTCTTTCTACACGACCCGTCACAACCGTCCCACGGCCTGAAATTGAAAATACATCTTCTACTGGCATAATGAATGCACCATCTATAGCACGCTCCGGCTGTGGAATATAACTATCCAATGCTTCCGCCAGTTTCAGAATAGAGGCCTCACCAATATCGCTTTGATCTCCTTCCAATGCCTTTAATGCCGAACCAACAATGATTGGTGTGTCATCCCCAGGAAAATCATACTTCGATAACAATTCCCGTATTTCCATCTCTACCAGCTCAATTAATTCCGCATCATCAACCATATCAGCTTTGTTCATGTACACAATAATGTACGGAACACCTACCTGCCTTGCTAACAATATATGCTCACGCGTTTGCGGCATCGGCCCATCCGCAGCAGACACAACCAATATCGCCCCATCCATCTGCGCCGCACCCGTAATCATATTCTTCACGTAATCCGCATGCCCAGGACAGTCCACATGTGCGTAGTGACGACTGGCTGTCTCATATTCTACGTGCGCAGTATTTATTGTGATCCCACGAGCACGCTCCTCCGGCGCAGAATCAATTTGATCATAGCTCTTCGCTTCACCACCAAATTTCTTCGTCAATATCGTCGTAATCGCCGCCGTCAACGTCGTCTTCCCATGATCCACGTGTCCTATCGTCCCTACATTTACGTGTGGCTTCGACCTCTCAAATTTACTCTTTGCCATGATCCATCCTTTTACATTCAAAAACAGTTCATTACTTTTTATTTATTATCGCTTCTGCTACATTCTTAGGCGCTTCAGCATAATGCTTGAACTCCATTGAATACGTAGCTCTACCCTGTGTTGCTGATCTCAGTGCTGTAGAATAGCCAAACATCTCAGCAAGTGGAACTTCGGCTCGAATGACTTTTAACCCGGGAATATCTTCCATTCCTTGTATCATGCCTCGTCTTGAAGATAAATCTCCAACCACATTGCCCATGAAATCTTCCGGGGTTTCTACTTCAACAGCCATCATTGGTTCTAATAAAACTGGATTTGCTTTTCGCATACCATCTTTAAATGCTATAGAGGCAGCCATTTTGAATGCATTCTCATTTGAATCAACATCATGATATGAGCCGTCAAAAAGGGTTACCTTTACATCAACGACTGGATATCCTGCCAATACACCGTTTGGTAATGTTTCAAGCAATCCTTTTTCAACTGCAGGAATATATTCGCGCGGTACTGCGCCGCCTTTAATTTCATCAACAAACTCAAAGCCTTTTCCAGCTACATTAGGCTCCATTTTGAGCCAGACATGACCATATTGCCCACGACCTCCTGACTGCTTCACAAATTTTCCTTCTATTTCAATCTGTTTTCTAATTGCTTCCCGGTATGCTACTTGAGGCGCCCCGACATTAGCTTCCACCCCAAATTCACGCTTCATACGATCAACAATTATTTCTAAATGCAACTCACCCATACCAGAAATAATTGTTTGACCAGATTCCTCATCAGTTCTAACTCTAAATGACGGATCTTCTTGGGCAAGTCTATTCAGTGCGATACCCATCTTTTCTTGATCAATCTTAGTCTTAGGCTCAACAGCAACATGAATTACCGGTTCTGGAAAATCCATCCTTTCTAACGTAATAATTCTTTGTGGATCGCATAAAGTATCCCCAGTAACCACATCCTTTAATCCTACAGCAGCCGCAATATCACCAGCACGCACTTCCTTGATTTCATCTCGTTGATTTGCATGCATTTGCAACAATCTACCAATTCTTTCTTTTTTTCCTTTAACTGAATTATAAATAGTGTCACCCGAAGTCACGACACCTGAATACACTCTAAAAAATATCAACTGCCCCACATATGGATCTGTTGCAATTTTAAATGCTAATGCAGAAAATGGCTCGCTATCATCAGCTACCCGCTTATCTGTTTCTCCATTCTCATTTTCACCTTCAATTGCCAAAATGTCGGTAGGTGATGGCATATAATCGATGACAGCGTCCAGCATTGCCTGCACCCCTTTATTTTTAAAGGCAGTCCCACACATCATAGGTACAATTTCGTTATTGATTGTACGTACCCGCAAGCCATTCTTTATTTCAAAAAAATCCAGATCCCCATTTTCAAGATACTTATCCATTAAATCTTCATTTGCCTCTGCCGCCGACTCCAGCATTTTTTCACGCCAATTCTTTGCTTCATTTTCGAGATGCGGTGGTATATCACGTTCTTCAAACTTCATACCACGACTTTCATCGTCCCAGTATATTGCTTTCATTTTTATCAAATCGACAATGCCTTCGAATTTATCTTCTGCGCCAATTGGCAACTGAATTGGAACAGGCATTGCTTTAAGACGTGTTTTGATTTGATCATACACACGCATGAAATTCGCACCTGATCGATCCATTTTATTAACAAACGCTAATCTTGGAACTTTATATTTATTTGCTTGCCTCCAGACTGTCTCAGTCTGAGGCTGCACACCACCAACTGCACAAAATACGGTACAGGCACCATCTAAAACTCGCAACGAGCGTTCAACTTCAATAGTAAAATCTACGTGACCCGGTGTATCTATGATATTTATTCTATGCTCAGGATAATTTCCGGCCATCCCCTTCCAAAAACAAGTTGTTGCCGCAGAAGTAATTGTAATTCCTCTCTCTTGCTCTTGCTCCATCCAATCCATCGTAGCCGCACCATCATGTACCTCACCAAGCTTATGTGATACGCCAGTATAAAAAAGTACACGTTCGGTAGTTGTCGTTTTACCAGCATCAATATGAGCCATTATACCGATATTTCTGTAACGTTCGATGGGAGTTTTTCTTGCCACAGCTTATGCCTTACATTAATTTAATTAAAATCCAGTATTTATTTCTAACTTACTGAAATTGATTAAAATCTAAAATGCGAAAATGCTTTATTCGATTCTGCCATTCTATGCACTTCTTCTCGCTTTTTAACCGCACCACCTCGTCCTTCAGCCGCCTCGGTTAATTCACCTGCCAATCTAGCATCCATTGATTTTTCGCTTCGTTTTCTTGCCGCATCACGTAACCATCTCATAGCTAAAGCATTGCGTCGTACCGATCTTACTTCTACTGGCACCTGATAGTTTGCGCCACCCACACGCCGACTTTTCACTTCCACTATCGGCCTTACATTAGTCAGAGCCTGTGTAAAAACTTCCAATGGATCGCCGCCATTTTTTTTCTCAATATGTTCTAACGCTCCATAAATAATTCTCTCTGCCACAGACTTTTTTCCACGTGTCATAAGGACATTTACAAATTTTGCTAATTCAACATTATGATACTTTGGATCTGGCAGTATTTCTCGCTTCGGAACCTCTCTCCGTCTAGGCATTTCGTAACCTCATTTTTTGTTTATACTTAAGAAAATTTCCTAGTTCTTAAACACTCTTAGGTTTTTTTGAACCATACTTTGAGCGCCCTTGTTTACGATCTTTAACACCTGCAGTATCCAAGCTACCCCTGATCGTATGATATCTAACGCCAGGCAAATCTTTAACGCGACCGCCACGTATCAACACTACAGAATGCTCCTGAAGATTATGACCTTCCCCGCCGATATAACTTGACACTTCAAATCCATTAGTTAATCGAACTCTTGCTACTTTACGCAAAGCAGAATTCGGTTTTTTAGGAGTGGTTGTGTATACCCTGGTGCATACCCCTCTTTTCTGTGGGCAGTCATCCAACGCAGGAACTGTACTTTTAATGCGCTTAGCAACTCGCGGCTTACGAACTAACTGACTGATTGTTGGCATTTCTATGTCCTAAAAACAGAAACGGCTTTACCCGTCCAATTACTTACACTTACAAGTAACAAGCGCTTATTCCATATTATTAATTGTTATCTTATTTACTGTTTGTTCCAATTTACCTATTCGCAAATAAATACTAATGCAACAAAAAAGAGAGCGGATTCTATGGGGTTTATTATTGTCTGTCAAGATAAACTGTAGCGAACAAAAAACTGTACAGACTTGTAGCAAATGATCTGTCCGATTTATATGGAATTTTGGGAGGATTTCAGATGAAACGAAAAAAGCGTATGAAGGCTATAGAAAAAGAAGTCTTACGCAACCGGAAGCGGAGTTATTGCTTGGAGTATATGATCGCACATTCCGTGCATTATTTGAACCGGTATGATGAGGGTGGTTTGGATGCGTTAATAAATAGGCGTCTTGTGCAGATATCACACCGACGGGCACCCGTAAATGAAGTCATGTGGTTGATCTAACACTATCGTAATCGCCACATGAGCTGGAATGCCAAGAACTTCTATGCCTGGTATCGTTCTGGAGGTGGTAATCGCAGTTATACGTAGGTTAAAACCGGCTACAGAAAGCCGGACTGATTGAACGTACGGTAGTGTCAATAATTCTGTGTCTGAGGAACGGTAAATAAGATCTTCTCCATGTGTTGTTTGAAGGGATAGAAACTTGTAATGGGTATTCGATAGTTTTTTTCCTCCATTTGTTTGGTAACCATAAATATCATTTAGTGCGGCATCCGGATTGGGAAAGCTATTGACATGTTGTGTGGTTTTTCGTACTTCCTTGTTAAAGCGCTCAATCCAATTGGTGGTATATAACATACGGCGCAGTTGCACAGGATAGTTTAAGTATTGGTAGTAATAACGCCATTTGTACGAACATGAGCAATCAAGCGCCGCACTTTGTGTACCAGGCAACATTGGATGGCCCGATGTGGCAAATGTTGTTGCAGTGCGGTTTCGATGCCGGATAATTCGTCACAAAGCACCAATCCTGCCTGCTGGAAGCCACGTTGCTTGAAATCTTGAAACACTTGTTTCCAGCCTTCGGCTGATTCTCTGGGTAAATGGTATAACCCCAATATTTCACGGCTCTAATCTTTTTTCAATCCCCCATTACGATATAGGTTGCCTCTTGCGCAACATCGTCACGTCTCACCGCATGATAAAGCGCGTCAATTAAAATGACGTGATAGTGTGACGAAAGCAAGCGTTGCTGCCAGGGATAATCGTAATGGTTCAAATGCCTTAACCAATTGCGATAGTTTCCCAGGACTATAATGGGAACAAAACAGATCCTTAAAATATGACTGACGCCGTGATGTGAAACGCCCTGACTGTATAACAGTGCCAGTTGATCCATGCGGACGCTATCTTGCTTGATGACTTCCAGAGTCAATGGATAAAACTGGCCGCGCCGATCTCTTGGAATCTTAATTTCAAAGCGTCCTTGCAGGTGATTGATAAAACGACTGTAAAACCCATTTCCTTTGTTATCCAACGACTCACTCAGAAATACTGCTCGCTCCGATTCCATCAGACTTTCAAATACCTGACAGAGTATCGTCTGTACATCCAGTCTTTGTCCTTGATGCAAATTCTTTATCGTTTCATCTAAAAATTCTTGGTATGCTTGCTTTATAGGCATGTTCGATCCTTTGCGTTTCAATTACGCGATTTCTTGTCAAAATCAGATCCTACATGTCTACTCTAGACACAATTAAATTTACACTACCATACCACCAATTGGATTGAGCGCTTTAACAAGGAGATTCGAAAAACCACACAACATGTCAATAGCTTTCCCGCTTTCCCAATCCGGATGCCGCACTAAACTTGATATTTATGGTTACCAAACAAATGGAGGAAAAAACCTATCGAATACCCATTACAAGTTTCTATCCCTTCAAACAACACATGGAGAAGATCTTATTTGCCGTTCCTCAGACACAGAATTATTGACACTACCCTTTTGTGCCCTGGATCGGAGGGCAACTTGCAGACATCCTCTGTGAGTGCCATGAGCGCGTTGTGGTGGAATTGTGTTAGTTTTGAAGGCTTAAAGCTTCAAATCCTAGTAGATCGCCATCACTGTCATTATGTGAAAGCAAAAGTCACTGTGCTGCACTATCCAAACGGACAAATGGCTATTTTGCACGATCCAAGAAAGCTTGCTACTTTTTTGATGCCCTTAGCAAGGAAATAATACCAAACAAAACAGTTGTCGCGTAAATCCGTCGCCACAACTGCGCAATGAAGTAATAGACAATTCAATACGTTTCAAAGCGGATAATTTATTTGCTACAAAACCGGACAATTTTATTTATTGCTAACAGATAAAGCGAATGTTGTGAGCAACCAAACTGTTTTAATTTGTAGTGCATGACCTATCCGGTTTTATATGGAATCCAGTGATGTACTTGCTCAAACCTGATCATACATTTGGTGCCTGCCAGATTAGAAAAGCTCCTGAACAACTAATATAAAATTACTAAAAATTAAAAAACATCACCTGCTTGACACCAAGAACACCATAAATTTTATACTTAATCTCTAAAATTCTGGTATTGCAGCGGAAAATCATTTATCAACTTTTTTACAAATTGTATAGTTTCTTGCAATACATCTTTTTTAGAGCTTGTAACCCGAACCGCCACCCCTAGGATACATACTTGAACCTTGAGCTTACTATCTTTTATATTTCTGACAATTTTCTTGGCCAATTCCGAATCTAACCCAGTTCTCACCGTCACAATTTGTTTAACTTTATTACCGCTTATTTTATCGATTTGACCATTATCCAAACACCGCACGTCAATATTTCTTTTGGTTAATTTGATTCTTAAAATATCTAAGACTTGCTCCAATTTAAATTTATCATCAGCATACACGGCCAACTGATAGTCAGTTTGCTCTACTCGTGCGTCAGATCCTTTGAAATCAAATCGAGTATCTAGTTCTTTATTAACTTGATCAACTGCATTTTTAATTTCCTGCTTGTCAACTTCTGAGACAATATCAAATGATGGCATAATTAATTTTTGAACTAAGCAACCAATGGTTAATTATCGATTAAAATAATTTGAATTCAACACTGTCTATTTGTTATGCCTAGTTTCCTCAAATGCGGCTGCAATACGCAATCTTAATGCATTAAGCTTTATAAACCCAGCTGCGTCGGCCTGATTATATGCACCCGCATCATCTTCAAAGGTAGCAATATGAGAATCAAATAATGAATCAGTTGCAGAATCCCTTCCTACAACGATAACATTTCCCTTGTATAACTTCAACCGGACCCATCCATTAACTTTTTCCTGAGTCGCATCAATCATGGCTTGTAAAATCTTACGCTCAGGACTCCACCAATATCCATTGTATATTAGTGCGGCGTAGCGAGGCATCAAATCATCTTTCAAATGGGCTACTTCTCGATCCAATGTAATCGATTCAATGGCCCGGTGCGCCCGTAACAAAATTGTTCCGCCAGGTGTCTCATAACACCCTCGCGACTTCATACCAACATAACGATTTTCGACCAAATCCAATCTTCCAATGCCGTGCTTTCCACCCAACTGATTGAGTTTCTCTAGGATACCCGCCGGTGATAGTGAGCTTCCATTCAAAGCCACAGCATCGCCTCGCTTAAATGTGATATCCAGATATTCTGGCTGATCAGGTGCACTCTCCGGTGACACACTCCAACGCCACATTGATTCTTCAGGTTCTATAGCAGGATCCTCAAGAATTCTGCCCTCATAAGAAATATGCAATAAATTGGCATCCATGCTATAGGGCGAACCAACCTTCTTTTTCATTTCAACCGGAATACCATGCCGCTCGGCATACTGCAACAATTTCTCACGTGAAGTTAGATCCCATTCCCGCCACGGCGCTATCACATGGATATTTGGTTGCAAGGCATAGTAACCAAGCTCGAATCTCACTTGATCATTGCCCTTGCCTGTAGCACCATGTGAAACTGCATCTGCTTTCGTTTCTTGAGCAATCTCAATTTGCCTTTTTGCAATTAATGGGCGCGCGATACTAGTACCCAGCAAATATTCGCCTTCATAAATTGTATTAGCACGAAACATCGGAAACACAAAGTCTCGTACAAATTCTTCGCATAGATCTTCAATATAAATTTCATTGACACCCAATTGTTTTGCTTTAACGCGCGCTGGCTCGACCTCTTCACCTTGACCAATATCCGCAGTAAATGTGACAACCTCACATTGATAAGTATCTTGTAACCATTTTAAGATTACCGATGTATCCAGACCTCCGGAAAAAGCCAAAACCACTTTATTAATTTTTTTCATTATAGTTAATACCTTTGTACTATTTTATGGCGCACAAGCACTTAACTCATTGTTATAAATGTTATCTCTAATTTCCAGCAGTCACTTTACCCAATAGCAGATATTCCATCAATGCTTTTTGAGTATGTAGTCGATTCTCAGCTTCATCCCATACTACGGATTGCGGTCCATCTAAAACTTCTGCACTTACCTCTTCACCGCGATGAGCGGGCAAACAATGCATAAATAATGCATCTTTTTTAGCCAAAGACATCATCTCCGAATTGACACAAAACTCAGCAAAATCATTTTTTCTTTGCTCCGTCTCTTCTTCAAATCCCATACTTGTCCAAACATCAGTAGTAACAAGATCTGCATCGAGCACAGCTTTACGTGGATTGAGAAATTTCTCATAATGTGCTGTATTAATTAATCCTATTTGTTCTGGATCAATATCATAACCTGGTGGTGTTGCAACATGAACTTTAAAATCAAAAATCTCGGCTGCCTGCAACCATGTATTACACATATTATTGGAATCACCAATCCACGCTACTATTTTTCCAGTAATACTTCCCCGATATTCGATATAGGTAAAAATATCACTTACTATTTGACACGGATGATATTTGTCAGTTAACCCATTAATGACCGGCACACGTGAATTTTCTGCAAAGCGTTTAACGATGTCATGCTCATAAGTACGAATCATAACTATATCTACCATACGTGATATGACTCTCGCTGCATCTTCAACTGGTTCCCCACGCCCCAATTGTGTATCGCGCGTAGACAGATAAATAGCCGCCCCCCCCAATTGATGCATACCCGCTTCAAATGACAAACGAGTGCGCGTGGAGCTTTTGTCAAATATCATTGCCAACGTGCGATCGGACAAAGGCCAATATTGTCGGTATTGCTTGAACTCCCGCTTTATCCAACGCGCACGTTGAAATAAATACTCATATTCTTCACGACTAAAATCACTAAATTTCAGAAAATGCTTAAATTGCATAAATTTTGATAAATAGCCATTTAACAATCAGATAGCTTTTGTTGGCTATTTCAGCCATTCAAAAACTCCCTTATTAACGAACAAGTAATATCAATCACTTGCTCGGCTTCTGCTTGTTGCATGACAAATGCCGGTAATAAACGTATCACTTTATCCGATGTCACATTAATCAATAACTTCTTTTCCAAGGCTTTTTTTACCAATTCACCACATGGCATAGAAAGTTCAATACCTATAATTAAACCTTGACCTCTAATTTGCACGACACCTGAAACATCTTGCAATTGATGTCTCAATCCATCTCGCATGAAATCGCCTAATTTCGTGACATGATTCAAAAGATCCTCTTCATTAATTACCATCAGTGTTTCGAGTGCTGCAGCACAAGCTAATGGGTTGCCACCAAATGTAGAAGCATGATTTCCCGGTTTAAAAACTTCAGCCGCAATACCTTTTGCCAAGCAAGCACCAATTGCCACCCCCGCTCCTAAGCCTTTAGCCAGCGTCATGACATCGGGTATAATATTACTATGTTGGAATGCAAACCATTTTCCGCTTCTCCCAATACCTGATTGCACCTCATCAAGCATTAGAAGCCATCCATATTGATCGCACAGGTTGCGTAATGCCTGGAGATAATGTGCTTCAGGGATATTCACACCACCCTCTCCCTGGAAAGGCTCTACCAATACAGCAACGATATCTTTATTATTGACAGCGACTTGTGTAATCGCCTCCATATTGTTGTATGGCACACGCACAAAGCCTGTCAATAATGGCTCAAAGCCAGCTTGCACTTTGCGATTACCGCTTGCCGTCAGTGTTGCCATAGTTCGCCCATGAAATGAACGCTCCATAACAATAATAGTTGGAAGGGAGATTCCTTTATTGTGTCCATATAACCGCGCAAGTTTGATTGCAGCTTCATTAGCTTCTGCCCCAGAATTACAGAAAAAAGCATTATCCATTCCGGATAATCCAGTCAATCGCTCCGCCAATTGTTCCTGTTTCTCAATATGGTACAAATTAGAAGTATGGATCAATTTTCCAGCTTGCTCACATATTGCTTTAGTTAATCTTGGATGACAATGCCCTAATCCACATACAGCGACACCTGCCAATGCATCGAGATACCGCTCGCCACAATCATCCCACAACCATACACCCTCGCCCTTAACAAAAGTAACAGGCAAACGAGAATAAGTATTCATCAAATTAGACACAACAAAACACCTACATTTAAGATGGAAAATTCAATTGCAATTGTTATACCAGGCAAGGTATGAGAAATTCGCAAAAATAATTATGTTCACCTATTTAATCAGCTTTTTCAAGCTTTTTTCTTTAGTAATCGTTAATTCAGCTATATGTTCACGCTGTTGAACAACGGTATCAACATTACCGAAAAACCATCTAAAAACAACCTAAACAGAAGTATTCGCCTGGAAATCTGGGATGGTATTCAAACAATTGGGCATTACCATCTGGAACTTCATGCAGAAGATTAGCCCCGAATGCACGGGTATTTTCCCAGCGCCAGACGATGGTTTTAACCCCAATATCACACGAGAGGAAGCGGCAATTCCGTAATAATTTTTTATAATTCAGTTACATATACTACACAAGGAAAAGAGATTGCCATTGACAAAGTGTATATTGTCAGCTATCAAGATCAAAACGATAAAGAGAACCTTATCTACCCGCTATTTCTCAGTGACTAACCGGCACGCTCCTTGCTATCGCAAAGTTAACTGAGAAATGATCGCAACATGTTAGAATGAGCGAATTTACAGATTTCATCCCCTTTTAAGAAAATGTGTCTTCTATCGTAACCTGTTATTTCTGATAAGAATAAAATATGAATCAGTTTGCCAAGGAAACCCTGCCAATCAGCCTTGAAGAAGAAATGCGGCGTTCCTATCTCGATTATGCAATGAGCGTCATTGTGGGTCGAGCCCTACCAGATGTCCGCGATGGTTTAAAGCCAGTTCATCGGCGTGTATTGTTTGCCATGCATGAACTCTCAAATGATTGGAATAGGCCTTACAAAAAATCCGCACGTATTGTGGGCGATGTCATTGGTAAATACCATCCGCACGGGGATACCGCCGTCTATGACACCATCGTCCGCATGGCGCAAGATTTTTCCTTGCGTTATATGTTAATCGACGGACAAGGCAATTTTGGTTCGGTAGATGGTGATAATGCTGCAGCCATGCGCTATACAGAAATTCGTATGTCGCGCATTGCGCACGAATTATTGATTGATCTTGACAAGGAAACAGTAGATTTTGGTCCCAATTACGATGACTCAGAAAAAGAGCCACTGATACTTCCGGCCAAAATCCCCAATCTGCTAATCAATGGGTCATCCGGCATCGCCGTTGGTATGGCAACCAATATTCCACCGCATAATTTGAACGAAGTAGTGGAAGCTTGCCTGGCGTTACTTAAAAATCCTGATATCAGCATTGATGAACTAATTGACTTCATTCCGGCACCGGATTTTCCCACCGCTGGCATTATTTATGGTGTTGCCGGTGTGAGAGATGGTTATCGTACCGGCCGTGGCCGCGTCGTCATGCGTGCACGCACACATTTTGAAGATTTGGAAAAAGGCAGCCGCCAAAGCATCGTTATCGATGAACTGCCGTATCAAGTTAACAAGGCTAATTTATTAATCCGTATTGGAGAATTGGTTAGAGACAAAAAAATTGAAGGCATTTCCGACTTACGCGATGAATCCGATAAATCGGGTATGCGTGTCGTGATTGAACTGAAGCGCGGCGAAATGCCGGAAGTCATTCTGAATAACTTGTATAAAGAAACGCAGATGCAAGACACTTTCGGCATGAACATGGTGGCGTTACTGGACGGTCAGCCCCGGCTGCTCAATTTGAAGCAGATTCTAGATGCATTCCTGCGTCATCGCCGTGAAGTCGTCACACGCCGCACGGTTTTTGAGCTAAAGAAAGCACGGGAGCGCGGTCACTTATTAGAAGGACTGGCCGTCGCGCTCTCCAATGTCGATGAAATCATAGCTTTAATCAAAGCCGCTCCAACACCGGCTGATGCCAAAGCCGCACTGATGGCACGAACTTGGCGTTCGCAATTGGTTGAAGAAATGTTGTCACGTGCCATAGCAGACGCTCATGCGCTGCGCCCGGAAGGCTTAGATGAAAAATTTGGTTTACAAGCACAGGGCTACCTCTTATCGGATGCACAAGCGCAAGCGATTCTGGAATTGCGCCTGCAACGTTTAACGGGTTTGGAGCAGGAAAAAATCGTCGCAGAATACAAAGAAGTCATTGACAAAATTATTGATTATCTCGATATTCTGGCAAATCCGGAGCGCATCACCTGCATTATTACCGAAGAACTCGATACCATCAAACAGCAATTCGGAGACAAGCGCCGCAGTGAAATCATTGTCGATACACAAGATTTAAGTGTAGAAGATCTGATTGCACCCGCTGATGTTGTGGTCACGTTGTCGCATAGCGGCTATATCAAATCGCAATTACTCGATGACTATCGCGCTCAGAAGCGCGGTGGCCGCGGCAAACTGGCAACTAGTACCAAGGAAGATGACTTTATCGACAAATTGTTCATTGCCAACACGCACGACTATATTTTGTGTTTCTCAAGTTTGGGCCGTGTATATTGGATCAAGGTCTACGAAGTACCGCAAGGTGGCAGGCAATCGCGTGGCAAACCCATCATCAACTGGGTTCAACTGGAAGAAGGTGAAAAAATCAATGCAATCCTTCCCGTCAAAATTTTTGATGAAAATCGCTTTGTCTTTATGGCAACGGCCTTTGGCACGGTTAAAAAAACACCACTGTCGGAATTTTCACGCCCGCGCAATAATGGCATCATCGCCATTGGACTAGATGAAGGTGATTATTTGATTGGTGTCGAACTGACCGAAGGTAAACATGATGTCATGCTGTTCTCAGATAACGGCAAAGCTATGCGCTTTAATGAAAACGATGTCCGGCCAATGGGGCGTACCGCCCGCGGCGTTCGTGGTATGAAGCTCGGTTCCGGGCAAAAAGTAATTTCGATGTTAGTGGCTGAAAACGAAGAACTTGCAGTACTAACAGCCACAGAAAATGGCTACGGTAAACGCACTCCGATCAGTGAATACACACGTCATAATCGCGGTACACAAGGTATGATCGCGATTATCACCAGTCCGCGTAACGGTAAGGTGGTTACCGCCAAGCTGGTGAAACCCGATGATGAAATCATGTTAATCACTTCCGGCGGGGTGATGATTCGTACCCGCGTCAATGAAGTGCGCGAAATGAGCCGGGCCACGCAAGGCGTCACGTTGATTAACCTGGATGCAGGTGAAAAATTAGCCGGCTTGGAACGCGTAGTCGAAAGTGAAGATAGTGATGGTGACAGTTAACGTCGAGTCCACTCAGCGGAAACATTCAATGGATCAAATTTATAATTTCAGTGCCGGACCTGCGGTGCTTCCCAAAGAAGTATTGCTGCAAGCTCGCGACGAAATGCTCGACTGGCATGGCAGCGGCATGTCGGTCATGGAAATGAGTCATCGTGGCAAAGAATTTATGTCCATTGCGGAAAAAACCGAAAGCGACTTACGCGAGCTGGTTGGCATCCCTAATAATTATAAAGTGTTATTTCTGCAAGGCGGCGCTTCCAGCCAGTTTTCTATGGTACCAATGAATCTGCTGCGTGGCAAAAAACAAGCAGACTATATTAATACAGGTCAATGGTCCACCAAAGCCATTGAAGAAGCTAACCGATATTGCACTGTCAATATCGCCGCTACTGCGGTTGATGCCAATTTTTCCTATGTACCGGCACAAGACAAGTGGCGCCTAGATCCGCAAGCAGCTTATGTCCACTACACCAGTAATGAAACTATTGGCGGTGTTGAATTTCACTGTACTCCGCAAATAAACGTAGATAATCACATCCCACTGGTTGCCGATATGTCATCGAATATTTTGTCACGCCCACTGGACGTTACTCGTTTTGGGTTAATTTATGCAGGTGCGCAAAAAAACCTTGGCCCAGCTGGATTGACGCTAGTTATTGTTCGTGAAGACTTGCTGGGCATGCCACTTGCAGGCACGCCAACACTCTACGATTATCAGATTCATGCAAACAATGATTCAATGTACAACACTCCACCCACCTATGCCATGTATATCACCGGACTGGTATTCGCTTGGCTAAAACAAAAGGGTGGATTAGCAGCGATGGAAAAAATTAATATCGCTAAAGCCAATTTGCTCTATGATCTGCTGGACAGCACCGATTTTTATCATTGTCCGGTAGCTAAATCCGACCGTTCACGCATGAATGTCGCCTTTACGTTAAAAGACTCCACACTGGATGATGAATTTCTCAAACAAGCAAAAGCCAATGGACTCATTCAACTGAAAGGTCATCGCTCGGTGGGGGGTATGCGTGCATCGATATATAATGCCATGCCGATGGAAGGTGTGGCAAAATTGGTTGCATTCATGAATAAGTTTGCCAGTCAGCATGCCTGAAAAAAACCACAAAATCTTAAAAATTCTGACACTTAATCAGATATCGTCGCAAGGTCTCAATCGTTTTCCCGCGGATGATTATCAAGTAGGTAATGATATTACCGATCCGGATGCGATTCTAGTGCGCTCACACAATATGCTTGACAGTGTGATTCCCGATAGTGTCAAAGCAATCGGACGTGCAGGTGCGGGAACCAATAATATTCCGGTGCTCAACATGAATAGCCGTGGTATCCCCGTGTTCAATACACCAGGTGCCAACGCCAATGCAGTTAAGGAACTAACTCTGGCCGGTATGTTTTTAGCCGCACGCAATCTTACGCCAGCATTACGGTTTGTCGAAAGCCTACAGGGTGATGATGCGGCTCTGAACAAACAGGCCGAAGATGGCAAAAAACACTTTTCCGGCATTGAATTACCAGGAAGAACATTGGGCATTATTGGGTTGGGGGAAATTGGCCGACTAGTTGCCAATGCCGCTATCAAATTAGGCATGAAGGTCATCGGTTATGATCCCAAAATTACTGTCGAATCAGCCTGGAGCTTGTCGGCAGAAGTCAAAAAAGCGCATAGCCTAGAAGATTTGCTACGCCGTAGTGAATTTGTCAGTGTACATGTTCCGTTATTAGATTCAACCCATCATCTCATCAATGATCAAAATGTCCAACTAATGAGACACAATGCCATCTTATTGAATTTCTCGCGCAGTGCTATTGTCGATGAAGACGCTATCCTAGCCGGTATAGCCGCTAATAAAATCAAAACTTATGTGAGTGATTTTCCCAGTCAAAAATTACAACATCAGAAGGGAGTAATCACATTGCCACACTTGGGAGCTTCTACACTGGAAGCAGAGGAAAACTGTGCCGCCATGGTAGTAAACCAACTGATCGATTATCTGCAAAACGGCAATATCACTAATACAGTCAATTTTCCTGACATACAGATGGAACGAGAATCTCCTTACCGGGTAGCAGTTGCAAATGCCAATGTCCCCAATATTCTCGGGCAAATTTCCACCAGCATGGCTAAAGCGGGATTGAATATTCACAACATGATTAACAAATCCCGTGGAGAAATGGCTTATACGCTGGTTGATGTAGATAGTCTGGTGCCACAGCAAGTATTAGATGAAATTGGCTCGATCGATGGTGTGCTCATGGCACGATATCTACCTCTTCCCGGACATATTTTAATAAATTACCGCTGAGCCAAAATTTATTACTGCCCATGTCAGAACAACTCAAACAATTACGCGACCAAATTGATGGCATTGACAATGAATTGCTTCAATTGGTTAGCAAGCGTGCTGAATTCGCGCGACAAATCGGCAAAATCAAAAAAAGTGGTATCGTATATCGTCCCGAACGCGAAGCACAAATATTGGCACGCATGCAGGAACAAAACCCTGGTCCTATCAGCAACGAACATATCAAACAACTATTCATCGAAATCATGTCATTGTGCCGCGCTCTGGAAAAACCAATGAGTGTAGCTTTTCTTGGACCGAGTGGTACTTTTTCTGAAGAAGCAGCATTGAAGCGTTTTGGCAGTGCCATCACGACAATTGCGTGTGATTCAATCGACGACGTATTCCGCACAGTCGAATCCGATACGGTCAATTATGGCGTAGTACCGGTGGAAAATTCGACTGAAGGTGCGGTTGGCAGAACTATGGACTTGTTGCTGCAAACCCCATTAATTATTTGCGGTGAGCTACAGTTGCCTATTCACCAATTTCTGCTAGCTCAGCAAACCGAATTAGCTCGTATCAACAAAATATATTCACATTCGCAATCGTTGGCACAATGCCATCATTGGTTATCGAGTAACCTACCACATCTATCCCATACCGCGCTCATCAATGTTGCCAGCAATGCTGATGCCGCCCGGCAAGCAGCAAACGACTCTGAAGCGGCTGCTGTAGCGGGGAAAAGAGCGGGCGAGTTGTTCGGTTTAGCTATCTGCGCTGAAAATATTGAGGATGATCCAAAAAATACCACGCGTTTTCTGGTACTTGGCAAACAAATGGTCGATGCCTCAGGCAAGGACAAAACTTCGCTAATTATGTCGACCAATAATCGCTCCGGCGCTATTTATAAATTGCTCGAACCGTTAGCGCAGCACGGTGTCAGCATGAGTCGCCTTGAGTCACGTCCATCACGCACCGGCCTATGGCAATATGTATTTTTCGTGGATATCGAGGGACATCAGGATGATGAAAACGTCGCTGCTGCATTGATAGAATTACGCAACAAAGCAGCTTTCTTGAAAATCCTAGGATCTTATCCTGCGACATAATTATATTTATTGTCATCAAATCTGCACTATTAAATTTACCCAACTTTTTGTATTTTATTTCAATTGCTAAAAAATTTTTCTTATGAATCTCTGTGACTTTGCCCCGGAATATATCCGCTCAATCCAACCCTATCAACCCGGCAAGCCAATTGCTGAGCTAGCGCGGGAAATGGGACTGGATGAAGCGTATGTCATTAAACTGGCTTCCAATGAAAATCCTCTGGGAACCAGTCCACTCGCATTGGATGCCATGATCAATGCGTTACATGATGTCGCACTTTATCCGGATGGCAGTGGCTATGAATTAAAAACCGCACTTTCCGGTCGTTACAACGTTACTTCAGAACAAATCATTCTCGGAAACGGCTCCAATGATATTTTGGATCTTGCCGCCCGTGTATTTTTGAAACCTGGCGCCACCGCAGTGTATTCGCAGCACGCTTTTGCGGTTTATCCGCTGGTGGTGCAAATGATCGGGGCCAACGGCATATCGGTTCCCGCGCGGGATTTCGGTCACGACTTGCCAGCAATGCTCGATGCCGTCACGCCGGAAACACGCATTGTATTTATTGCGAGTCCCAATAACCCTACCGGAACACTTTCCAGTGAAAATGAACTATTTCAATTTATGGAACGCGTCTCGCGAGATGTTCTTGTCGTCATGGATGAAGCCTATTATGAATATCTGCCGGAAGCCAATAAGCCTGACAGCATCGAGTGGCTGACAAAATTTCCTAACCTATTAATTACACGTACCTTTTCAAAAATTTATGGACTTGCCGGCGTACGTGCCGGATTTGGATTAACGCACCCTGATGTGGCCAACCTAATGAATCGCGTGCGCCAACCATTTAATGTCAGCAGTATTGCTTTAGTCGGTGCGCTAGCTGCATTACAAGATGCTGAATTTGTGCAAAAATCCTATGCATTAAACCGTGCAGGCATGCTGCAACTGAGCGACGGTTTTCGCAAACTTGGCATTGAGTACATTCCTTCATATGGTAATTTCATCAGTTTCCAAGTACCAGGCGATGCAATCAACACTTTGAAAGTCTATCAAAGCCTGTTGCGGCAAGGCGTCATCGTGCGACCGCTTGGTATTTACGAAATGCCGAACCATCTACGGGTTACCGTTGGATTGGAATCCGAAAACAAACAATTCTTGGAATCACTTGAAAACGCACTAGGAGAATTAGCGTGATTATTGTCATGAATAGAGACGTTACCGAAGAACAAATCGATACCGTTGTGAAAAAAATCCAAGACCTTGGACATGAAGTTAACATATCACGCGGAACCAAACGCACCGTAATTGGCGCTATTGGCGATGAAAGCAAGCTCGACCCGGAGATATTTGACTCTTTGCCGGGTGTGGAATACTCGATGCACATCGTCAAGCAATACAAGATCGTTTCGCGTGAATCACACAAACAAGATTCGATCATTGAAGTTGGCAATATCCCGATTGGCGGCAAACAAGTACAAGTCATCGGTGGCCCCTGCTCGGTGGAAACGCAGGAGCAAATGGATCTGGCGGCACAACAGATTGCAGCCGCCGGTTGCCGCCTGATGCGTGGCGGCGCTTTCAAGCCGCGCACTAGTCCGTACACATTCCAGGGTAAAGGTGTCGATGGCCTGAGCATTTTCCGTAAGGCAGCAAACAAATATAACTTGCCGATTGTCACCGAGCTGATGGATGTGCGCATGCTCGATACCTTCCTCAAACATGACGTCGATGTCATCCAAATCGGCACGCGCAATATGCAGAATTTTGATCTGTTGAAAGAAGTCGGACGCATCAATAAACCGGTGATTCTCAAGCGCGGCTTATCCGCCACCATTTCCGAATGGCTTATGGCTGCTGAATACATCGCAGCAGGTGGCAACCACAATATTATTTTCTGCGAACGTGGCATCCGCACATTTGAAACCGCTTACCGCAACGTCATGGATGTCACTTGCGTGCCCGTACTCAAACGCGAGACCCATTTACCGGTCATCATTGATCCCTCGCACGCCGGCGGGAAAGCTTGGATGGTACCCTCATTAGCGCGTGCGGCCATTGCTGCGGGAGCAGATGGCCTACTGGTGGAAATGCATCCAAATCCATGCGAAGCCTGGTGCGACGCCGATCAGGCACTCAATCCGCCTGAATTTAAGGATCTGATGGGCTCATTACAAGGCATTGCGGAAGTCATCGGACGCAGCCTGTAACACACCATATCAAACAACCTATGGAAAAAACTACAGTACTTACCAAGTTAGTTATCTTCGGGGTCGGTTTAATCGGTGGATCATTTGCCCTGGCGTTGCGCAGCGCCGGACTGGTCCGACACATCGTTGGCATTGGCCGCAGCCAACAGAATCTGCAATTTGCCTTGACGCATGGCATCATCGACGAAATAGGCGTTGATCTCGCAACCGCCTTGCATAATGCAGACGTAGTGTTGTTGGCAATGCCGGTTGGCCAGACTGCCCATGTCATGGCACAAATCGCCATGCATCTGCAAGCCAATACAATCATCACTGATGCCGGCAGCACCAAGCAAGAAATCATAGCCGCAGCACGCCATCATCTACCGATGCAAAATCGCCACCATTTCGTACCCGGTCACCCTATCGCCGGAACGGAGGAAAGCGGCGCTCAAGCTGCACAAGCAACTTTGTATGCCAGCAAGCATATCATTTTGACCCCGTTACCAGAAACCAGTACTGATGCCACCCAAAAAATCCGCCAATTATGGCAAGCCTGTGGTGCGCAGGTTTCTATTATGAGTGCCGATGAGCATGACGAAATACTCGCCGCCACAAGCCACTTGCCGCATATTTTGGCCTTTACAATGATGAATCACCTCTGTCACAGCAGCAGCGATCTAGTAAATCTGCTACGTTTCGCGGGCAGTGGCCTGCGCGACTTCACGCGCATCGCCAGCAGTTCCCCGGAAATGTGGCGCGACATTTGCCTGGCGAATCGCGAACCTTTGCTAAAACAAATCGATAGATATCACCATGAGCTCAAATCCTTACAAGAATTACTAGAAAGTAGTGATGGTCAATCACTAGAGAATTTTTTCTCTCAAGCACAAAGTGCTCGAAAAAACTGGCTGAAAAATAATGACTAATTTACTCCGTTATTTTTGATGCACTCTTGTATTAATTTTTTACAACCAATAAAATTAATGGCAATAAATTCAGTGTCCTAACTCTATTATAAAATTCAAAGGAGAAAATATTATGAAGAAAAAAATAAACTTAATATTGGCAGTTAGCATTACAGCTTATACGTTATTTTTTTGTGGTTTAGTTTTAGCAGAAACTGGTTATGCAGTTCATTACAGCAACAAATTCCAGGGCAAAAAAACAGCAAATGGTGAAATCTTTGATCAAAATGGTCTTACGGCAGCTCACAAGAAATTCCCCTACGGAACACAAGTAAAAGTAACCAACTTAGAAAATGATCGTAGTGTAACCGTAAAAATAAATGATCGCATGCGCACTCGCAATCGCAATGTAATTGATGTGACAAGACGTGCTGCCGAAGAGCTTGGTTTTGTAAAAAGTGGACGAGCTCGTGTTAGCTTAGAAGTTGTCAATCAACAATAGTAGCGATTCTTAACTGAGAAGCTAACCTATGGTTTTATCACATAGTTTAATTTGTACTAACTCAGAGCCGATCGTACAGTTACCGAATTGACTGGGTTCCTGTCAGATTAAATTTGGTTTAGATTTTTGCTGCTCCAAATTCTTTCCCATTGAGTAAAGTCTCCATAGGAGTTTTCCATTGCAAATTGTGCTCTTATGAGTTGTAAATATTGTAATAATCGATCTGGTTAAGGGGCTACAGACTGTTAGCGGCTGTTGTGTAGAGATGCAAAATTCGATTAACGAATTTAAACAACATGGAAATCAAAAAAGGAAGCTACTTAACTCTCCATACACCGCATTTGAGAATAGTAAAAAAAAACCTACTCTCTCTTATAAGTTTTCGTGATTCCGTTCCGGTACAAAAGAACGATTGTAGTCGGTTATAATTTAAATTTTAACGATATTTCGATTAGATGAAAAAACCTGAGCCACCGGTTATTCAACCTTTTACTTTTGTTTTTAGTTGGCGGCGTTTTTCGCTGCATTGCGCTATTATGGGTTTTTGTGTGATCCTTGGTTTGTTGACATGGTATTTTTCTAAACCCCAAAGTATACGTTTTTATGAAACTAAAGAACAACAATTAACTACTTCCATTACTTCTGGTATTGATTTAGCTCTTGATACTAGTAGCTTTGTTGCTGTAAAAAACAGTCAGCCTTTACAGGTAGAATTACTTAAGGGAAGTATATACTTTGACATCAAAAAGAG
Organism: Nitrosomonas sp.; assembly: GCA_024281995.1. Taxonomy (GTDB): domain Bacteria; phylum Pseudomonadota; class Gammaproteobacteria; order Burkholderiales; family Nitrosomonadaceae; genus Nitrosomonas. Next base: position 12,357 of record JAMWZW010000005.1, on the reverse strand, counting down.
TACTAGCAATACCCTAGAGGTAAAGGTAGGCAATGTGATCATTAGAGATACGGGTACGCGCTTTAGCATTCGTATGCATAAAGACGGTAATAATAATATTGCGGTTGCGGAGGGATACGTTAAGATTCATGTGGCATCTGGGGTTTACCAAATTAATGCACTTGAACAAGTTGATTTTGACGATAATAATATCAGCAAGCATAGGTTAGTAACAGCGCATGATATTGCTCCTTGGCATCATTAAGAAAACAAAACGCCCACATGAACACCAGCCCGTATTGCAAGTGCTGATGTGTAGTAGTTCAGACTTGATCTGACAGTAGGTCTTGCCAAAGGTGGGATTACCCGGTTTGATAGAGGTGTGAATCTTTATCAACGAAGCGCGCAAGCGCAAAGGAGTAATCCCATGAGTAGTATTCAACGAACTATCATCAAACACAAGATTGGTTTGCTTAATCTGGCAGCCGAGCTTGGAAATGTATCCCGAGCCTGCAAGGTAATGGGTTTTTCACGCGATACTTTCTATCGCTATCAGGCTGCCGTGGAGGCAGGAGGCGTTGAGGCACTGATTGATGAGAACCGGCGTAAACCCAATATCAAGAATCGCGTAGAAGAAGCGACGGAAGCAGCGATCAAAGCTTTTGCGCTGGAGCAACCTGCGTTTGGTCAGGTTCGTGTTTCTAATGAACTACGCAAACGCGGAATCATTGTTTCTCCATCTGGCGTTCGTTCGGTGTGGCTGCGTCAGAATCTGGAGTCGTTCAAGAAGCGTTTGTCAGCCTTGGAGAAACATATCGCCGAGACCGGAGCAGTGCTGACCGAAGCGCAAGTGCAGGCCCTGGAGAAGAAACAAGAAGACGATGTTGCTCATGGCGAAATCGAGACGGCTCATCCAGGCTATCTCGGCAGCCAAGACACATTTTACGTTGGCACCATCAAGGGCGTGGGTCGAATTTATCAGCAAACATTCGTCGATACTTATTCCAAGTGGGCTGCAGCGAAGTTGTATACCACCAAAACGCCGATCACAGCAGCTGATTTGCTTAATGACCGGGTGCTTCCGTTCTTTGTCGAACAAGGTATGGGAGTCATCCGTATCCTGACCGATCGCGGTACCGAATACTGCGGTAAGCCGGAGAGTCACGATTACCAGCTCTATCTGGCACTCAATGACATTGAGCATTCCAGAACGAAAGCCAATCATCCACAAACAAATGGTATCTGCGAGCGTTTCCACAAAACCATCTTGCAGGAATTCTACCAAGTAGCATTCAGGCGTAAGATTTACCAATCGATCGAAGAGTTACAGCACGATCTGGATGACTGGATGGTGTATTACAACAACACACGTACTCACCAAGGAAAAATGTGTTGTGGGCGTACACCGATGCAAACTTTAATTGACGCAAAGGGGGTGTGGGACGATAAAATTACCTCATTGAATAACTGAATTTGATCTAACAGACACATCGTTAAATCGGGTAACTGTCAGATCGGGTCGAGACTACTACATATTTTCCCCGGGATTTCAGCGTTTGCTAATTCGCATGAATTCCAACATTTATAGGGTTCCCTAGCGTTTTGCAGGGACGACTATTTATAAGCCACTACAGCAGCGTCTGCATACCCATCTTCAGTTAATGCTTGATTACATTTTCTATTAATGTTTCTTCAGCTTTTGGCTGAATAGTCGATTGTTGCGCGAGTGGAATAGAAACTAATTCTGGTTTGTGCTCTAGTGCGAGATCAAGTACTTGATCAATCCATTTAACAGGATATATAGTGAGTTGATTTCTCACATTCAAAGGAATCTCAGTCAAATCTTTGACATTACTTTCAGGAATAATAACTCCTTTAATTCCACCGCGATGTGCTGCTAACAGTTTTTCCTTCAAACCACCTATTTGGAGCACTTCTCCTCTCAAAGTAATTTCTCCCGTCATAGCTATATCCGCTCTTACAGCGATATTCGTCAAAATTGACACTATCGCGACACAAATACCGATACCTGCACTTGGTCCATCTTTAGGTGTAGCTCCCTCAGGAAGATGTATATGAATATCATTCTTTTGATAAAAATCTTCAGGTATACCCAATGAATGAAAGCGGCTCCTAACAACGGATAAAGCAGCTTGTATAGATTCTTGCATTACTTCACCTAATTTACCAGTGGTAATAGTCTTTCCTTTTCCAGGCAATACTACAGCTTCAATAGTCAACAATTCGCCACCCACCTCTGTCCACGCCAAACCGGTAACTTGTCCCACTTGATTCTTTTCTTCAGCAATACCATATGTAAAGCGCCGCACTCCTAAAAACTTTTCGAGATTACGTGATGTAACAGTTATTCTATTCTTTTCTTTTTTAAGTAACATCGCTTTTACAGCTTTTCGGCAGATTTTAGAAATTTCTCGCTCCATTGAGCGTACACCAGCTTCTCTTGTATAGTAGCGAGCAATATCCCGCAAAGCGGAAACTGAAACACTTAGTTCTTTATCTTTAAGTCCATGATTTTGCATTTGCTTAGTTAATAAATAACGCGTAGCTATATTCAGCTTCTCATCCTCTGTATATCCTGATAATTGAATTATTTCCATGCGATCGAGTAACGCAGGAGGAATATTTAGTGTATTTGCAGTTGCCACAAACATGACATCAGATAAGTCGTACTCTACTTCAACATAATGATCAACAAATGTATTATTTTGCTCTGGATCAAGCACTTCCAATAAAGCAGATGATGGATCTCCACGAAAATCCATGCCCATTTTGTCAACCTCATCAAGCAGGAAAAGCGGATTTTTTACACCAACCTTGCTCATATTATGTAAGATCTTACCAGGCATTGATCCTATATAGGTTCGTCGATGACCCCGAATTTCAGCTTCATCACGAACCCCTCCAAGTGACATACGCACAAATTTTCTATTTGTAGCTCGAGCAATTGATTGACCTAACGAAGTTTTTCCGACGCCCGGGGGACCAACCAGACAAAGAATTGGTGCTTTCATTTTGCTTACTCGCTGCTGTACTGCTAAATACTCAACGATTCGTTCCTTAACTTTCTCCAAGCCATAATGGTCTTTTTCAAGTATTTCTTCCGCAGCTTTAAGATCATGGTTAATCTTATTTTTTCTCTTCCACGGTAAAGCCACAAGTACATCAATATAATTTCGTACAACCGTAGCTTCTGCAGACATAGGAGACATTAAGCGAAGTTTTTTAAATTCCGATTCAGCTTTTATACGAGCTTCTTTAGGCATTTGAGCAGAAATAATTTTCTTCTCGATTTCTTCTAAATCTGCCCCGTCTTCACCTTCACCTAATTCCTTTTGGATAGCTTTTACTTGTTCATTGAGATAATAGTCACGCTGACTTTTTTCCATCTGGCGTTTAACTCTGCCACGAATACGCTTCTCAACTTGTAATATATCTAGCTCAGTCTCTAGGAGACCCAACAAATGCTCTAAACGCTTAGATACTTCAAAAATTTCAAGTATTACCTGCTTCTGCTCAAGTTTTAGTGGTAAATAGGCAGCAATAGTATCTGCTAAACGCCCAGCGTCATCTATACCGCTCAGCGAGGTAATTATTTCTGGCGGAATCTTTTTATTAAGTTTTACATATTGATCAAATTGAGTCAGGATAGCACGTCGCATCGCCTCTGCCTCAGAATTATTTTCTATATCAGAAAAAACTTGTACTGCTCTACCAGAGAAATGCGTCTCAGAATCAATTAATTCGAGGATACGAGCACGATAATTACCTTCTACTAAGACTTTTACAGTCCCATCAGGAAGCTTTAGCATTTGCAATAAACTGGCAACGCTACATACGTCATAAAGATCCTCGGGTGCAGGATCATCTTTTGATGCTACTTTCTGAGCAACTAGCAAAATATTTTTATTTGACTCCATTGCCAGTTCGAGTGCTTTGATAGATTTTTGCCTTCCCACAAATAATGGTATAACCATGTGTGGAAAAACCACCACATCTCGCAATGGTAAGAGTGGTAAAATTAATTCTTCAGAGTTTTTATCTAAAAAAGTCATGTCTACTTATTTTCATATAGCTCGCCACTGTAAAATATATACAATTAGCAATTCATTGTCATTCGCCGATAATACCTTAGTTTTATAAATGCAAACTTAACCTTATATATTCATAATAGTAACAAATAGTTTTTATTAATTACTTGGAACGTTTAGCTACCTTGGGTTGGTCCGAATAAATTAATATTGGTTTAATGTCGTCATTGGCTAGATTATAGTCAATGACGACTTTTGAAACATTCTCCAATGATGGAAGATCGTACATGATGTCAAGTAATATTTCTTCTAGAATAGAGCGTAAACCACGTGCGCCTGTTTTACGTGTTAAGGCTCTTTTTGCAATTGCCTTGAGCGCAGGTTCACGAAATTCCAAATCAACTCCACCTTCCATATTGAACATCTTCCAGTATTGTTTGACAAGGGCATTTCTCGGTTCTGTTAGTATCTGAATCAGAGCTGTTTCATTTAGCTCTTCTAATGTAGCAACAACTGGTAAACGCCCAACAAATTCTGGAATCAGACCAAACTTAACCAAGTCTTCTGGTTCAACTCGCTGCAGAACTTTACTCATATCTTTTTTTGTATTACTTTTTACATCAACACCAAAACCTATCCCACCTTTTTCGGTGCGCGCCCTTATTACTTTATCAAGTCCATCAAATGCCCCCCCACAAATAAATAAAATATTTGTAGTATCTACCTGAATAAATTCCTGATTAGGATGCTTTCGTCCTCCCTGAGGTGGAACCATGGCAACAGTACCTTCAATTAATTTTAGTAGTGCTTGCTGTACACCTTCCCCAGAAACATCACGTGTAATCGACGGATTATCTGATTTACGCGAAATCTTATCAATCTCATCTATATATACGATTCCTCTTTGCGCTTTTTCCGCATCATAATTACATTTTTGGAGTAATTTCTGAATAATATTCTCAACATCTTCTCCTACATAACCAGCTTCCGTCAGAGCTGTGGCATCTGCCATTATAAAAGGCACATCCAACAGTCGGGCTAATGTTTGTGCAAGCAATGTTTTCCCTGAACCCGTTGGACCAACGAGCAGAATGTTACTTTTAGACAACTCGATATCATCTGTTTCATCTGATTTGGTAACATTTCTCAAACGCTTATAATGGTTATAAACTGCTACTGATAATATTTTCTTTGCCGATTCTTGTCCTATTACATATTGATCAAGTATCTGGCATATTTCACGGGGTACAGGCAAATTTGACTTAACCAGCTTCGCAGATTCATCACCTTGCATTTCTTCACGAATAATGTCATTGCACAGATCAATACATTCATCACAAATGAATACAGATGGGCCTGCTATTAATTTTCTTACTTCATGCTGACTTTTGCCGCAAAAAGAACAATAAAGAAGTTTCTCACTACTAGCTTTGTCTGGCATATTCTTATCCCATAGTGAACGAGTTTAAGGTACTTATTATTAAATCAAGCATGCATTTATTCAATTAGCATTAGCATCTCTATGCGTCAATACTGCATCAACCAAACCATAATTTACTGATTCAGTTGCACTCATAAAATTATCACGATCTGTATCCTTTTCAACATCAGATACTGGTCGACCCGTATGCTTTGCCATAATCTCATTTAATCGAGCTTTAAGATACAGGATTTCACGTGCATGTATCTCAATATCAGAAGCCTGCCCTTGAAAACCACCTAATGGTTGATGAATCATTACACGCGAGTTTGGCAAACAATAACGTTTTCCTTTTGTGCCAGCGGTCAATAGTAATGCCCCCATACTTGCTGCCTGTCCAATACATAAAGTACTTACGTCTGGTTTAATATATTGCATCGTGTCATAAATCGCTAAGCCAGCAGATACAATACCGCCAGGCGAGTTAATATAAAAATGTATATCCTTTTCGGAATTCTCAGATTCTAAAAATAAAAATTGCGCAACAATTAAATTTGCACTCACTTCTGTAACAGGCCCTACTAAAAATACCACCCTTTCCTTTAAAAGTCGCGAATAAATATCATACGCACGCTCCCCTCGCCCACTTGTTTCAATTACCATAGGAATCAATCCTAAATCCCTGGGTTCAAGGCTATTTGTTCTAGATAGTTGCATCATTTCAAGATATCCTCATCAACTCATCAAATGTCACAGTTTTATCAACTAAATTCACTTTATTGAGCGCCCAATCAACTACATTTTCTTCTAATACCAATGATTCAACTTCATGTAACCGTTCTGCAGAAGCATAATGCCACTTAATAACTTGCTCGGGATTGTCATAGTTTTGTGCTGCATCTTCTATTATGCTTCTAACTTGCTCACGAGTAGCCTTCAATGAATGTATCTTGACAAGCTCTGAGAGAATTAAGCCTAATTTAATTCGATACTCTGCTTTTTCTTTAAATAAATCTGGTGCAAGATTTATTTCATGAACACTCATACCACGCGCCTCGACATTACTCTTCGCATTCTGTACTAAACGTTCCACCTCTTGATTAATCAAGAAGCGTGGAGCTGCAATCGGTGTCACGTCTAATAATGATTGCATAATTTGTTCTTTAAGTTTTGTCCTAATTCGTTTAGAAACTTCACGCTCTAGATCTTGCTGAACTCCTTTGCGTAACTTTTGAATATCTCCATCTGAAACACCAAGTAACTTGGCAAAATCGGCATCTATTTTGGGCAAAATAGACTCTTCCACGTCTTTCAGTTTCACTTCAAATGTAACGGTCTTTCCAGCAATCTCTTTGCCATGATAATCCTCTGGAAAAACAACATCAAATGATTTGTTATCTCCGACTTTCATATCAATCAGAGAAGCTTCAAAATCTTTGAGGAATTTTCCATCTCCGATTATCAATTGAACGTCTTTGGCTACACCACCCTCAAAAATAACGCCTGCTATCGCACCACTATAATCTATTCTTACTCGATCATTTTTCTTTGCTGGACGGTTCACTAACTCATACTTAACACGCTGTTTACGGATCATATTTAACGTCTTATCAATATCGGCATCACCTATCTTTACATTAGGTTTCTCGATATTTTGTTGACTTAGATCACCAATCACTATTTCTGGATAAATTTCAAACGTGGCACTAAATGTATAAAATGCATCATCAGTTTTTGGTTTTGCTTCAAATTTGGGATAACCGGCAACTTGTACATTTAGTTCTTTAATGGCATCGGAAAATTTCTTCTGCACTGCAGCGTTTAACACATCATTATGAACTTGTGCACCATACATCTGCACAATCATTTTGAATGGAACTTTTCCTGGACGAAAACCATGTAGTTTGGTCGTCTTCACCAACTTTTTTAAGCGATCCTCAGCCTCTCTCTGTAATTGTTCAATAGAAATTGTAATATCAAAACGACGTTCCAGCGTACCAAGATTTTCTATCATTGATTCCATTAAAATTCCTGATTGATTATATTTTTCAACATAATAGACACTATTAACTCATTAACACATAGTATTTTTAAATTTAAACATTGAGAAAATTTTGGTGCGAAAGGGGGGACTCGAACCCCCACACCTTTCGGCGCCAGAACCTAAATCTGGTGCGTCTACCAATTCCGCCACCTTCGCATCCTAATCTGTCAAGATTATTCTCTTACTTTTGTAATTATACCTTTTAATCTCCTCAATCGCAGCCAGATCGTTTATCACTCTGACAAAATAATATTTGGCCATTTATCTTTCTACTGTCCGGTCCCATCAAGTATAGATAAGTCGCCATTAAATTTTCAGGCTGCATTATGCTTTTCTTAACTTCTCCAGGATGAGTTCTAGCACGTTGTGGAGAATTAACAATGCCTGGAACGATAGCATTAATCCGCAAACTTGGTATCACTTCCCATTCATCAGCTTGAACTTTAACTAAAGCTTCAATACCAGCTTTCGCAATTGTAAATCCTCCCCAATACGCTGAAGGACTATGTCCATGAGAGCTCGAAGTCATAATGACACTTGCATCCGGAGCCGCTTTTAGTAATGACATACACGCTCGGGTCAACGCAAAGGGAGCAATCAAGTTGATCCTTAAAATAGCTTGCCATTGTTCCATCGTTTGATTTTCAAGAGGACTCAAACCATAAAGAAAAGCTGCACTATGCAAAATTCCATCTAACCGACCGAGTTGCTGCTCTATCGCTCGGGCTAGTATCACAAAATCCTTGTCCTGAGCATTCTCAAAATTAAGTGGATAAATTAATGCCTGCGCCTTTCCTATAGCCTCAATTTCATCATAAACACGCTCTAATTTTTCTACCTTGCGTCCATGCAAAATTACTGTTGCACCATGATTTGCATAAGCTAATGCCGCAACACGTCCAAGGCCTTGACCAGCGCCTGTGACAAAAACAACACGATCTTTAAGAAGATCTTTCGGCGCCACGTAGTTTTCTAATTTTTCCATAACCCGAATTTATCACGCTAAAATATTTTCAAAAGAGATAAAAAACCTCATAAGCGCGCTTATTCCTCAAACACTAGCTAACAAACAGTACGATAAAAAAACAGACCCCAGGATTATCTGAGGTCTGCTTGATATCAATCACTTACAATACGCAACATGCAAAATATTACATATCCATACCACCCATACCACCCATACCGCCCATACCGCCCATACCACCAGCTGCTGCAGCATCTTCTTTAGGCAGCTCAGCAACCATTGCATCTGTAGTCAACATCAAACTAGCAACAGACGCTGCATTTTGTAATGCAGAGCGTGTAACTTTTGTCGGATCCAAAACTCCCATCGCAACCAAATCACCATACTCGCTTGTTGCAGCATTGTAACCAAAATTACCTTGCCCTTCAGCAACTTTATTTACTACAACAGATGGCTCATCACCACAGTTGGTTACGATTTGACGTAATGGCTCTTCTAACGCACGCAAAACAATCTTAATACCTGCGTCCTGGTCATGATTGTCACCTTTAGTTTTCTTAACCACTGAAATAGTCCGCAGAAGCGCGACACCCCCACCAGGAATGACACCTTCTTCCACTGCCGCACGTGTTGCATGCAACGCATCTTCAACACGGGCTTTCTTCTCTTTCATTTCGACTTCAGTTGCAGCGCCAACTTTAATAAGTGCTACACCACCAGCAAGCTTTGCCACGCGCTCTTGCAACTTCTCTTTATCATAATCACTAGTAGCTTCTTCTATCTGGGTACGAATTTGTTTGACGCGCCCCTCAATATTGCCTGCATTACCAGCACCATCAATAATTGTTGTATTTTCTTTACCTACTTCAATACGTTTAGCCTGTCCGAGATCATTGAGTGTAACTTTTTCCAGCGTCAAACCAACCTCTTCAGCAATCACAGTACCACCCGTTAGAATTGCAATATCTTCTAACATAGCCTTGCGGCGATCACCAAATCCAGGGGCTTTAACAGCGCAAGTTTTAAGAATACCGCGAATATTATTGACAACCAGAGTTGCGAGCGCCTCACCATCAACATCTTCAGCAATAATCAATAGTGGCTTTCCTGCCTTAGCAACTTGCTCTAGTACCGGCAATAAGTCACGTATATTAGAGATTTTCTTATCGTGCAATAAGATGTAAGGATTATCCAGCAAAGCTATTTGCTTATCTGCACTACTAACAAAATAAGGTGACAGATAACCACGATCGAATTGCATACCTTCAACAACTTCCAATTCATTCTGCAATCCTGATCCATCCTCAACGGTTATCACGCCCTCCTTACCAACCTTATCCATTGCATCTGCAATAATTTTTCCGATTTCGGTATCAGAGTTTGCAGAAATACTACCCACTTGCGCAATTTCCTTTGCTGTCGCACAAGGCTTTGAAAGTTTCTTTAGCTCACTGACTGCGGCACTGACCGCTTTATCAATACCACGCTTGAGATCCATTGGGTTCATACCTGCAGCAACGTATTTCATACCTTCTTTAACAATTGCTTGAGCTAATACGGTTGCCGTAGTCGTACCATCACCTGCTACATCAGATGTTTTGCTGGCCACCTCCTTCAGCATTTGTGCACCCATATTTTCGAACTTATCTTTTAATTCAATTTCTTTAGCAACTGAAACACCATCTTTGGTAATGGTTGGTGCACCATAAGAACGATCTAATACTACATTTCTACCCTTCGGCCCTAATGTAACTTTCACGGCATCGGCCAAAATATTTACACCAGCTACCATTCTATGGCGGGCTGAATCTCCAAACTTCACTTCTTTTGCTGACATACTTATTCTCCTAATCTTTCAAATTATTTTTAGCAAGTAATTGGATTAAACTTTTCAACCTTCAATCACACCCATAATATCTTCTTCCCGCATAACTAAAAGTTCCTCTCCCTGAACCTTTACAGCTTGCCCGGCATATTTGCCAAATAACACTTTATCACCAACCTTAACCTCTACAGGACGAACCTTTCCGTCATCCCCTACTTTACCCTTTCCTACAGCCAAAACTTCACCTTGATCAGGTTTCTCCGCTGCACTATCTGGAATAACAATGCCTGATGCGGTTTTACGTTCATCTTCTAATCGTTTGACAATCACACGATCATGCAAAGGACGAATCTTCATACTGCCATCTCCTGTTAAAATTAGTAATTTATGCAATATCTTGCACTTTATTTAAAAAAAGAATCTCCAAAACAGCCAAACCTAATATTAAAAAACTATTATTAGCACTCTTTAGCCATGAGTGCTAATAATAGGATTTATATTCAGAAATTTCAAGAGTAGTGAATACAAAATATAGCGAGCGTAAGTGTAAGGAAGGAAATAAATCCGGAATAAAAAAGAAACAACCCCGGAAGTAAATTTATTTTTGGCAACGTTAAGACTGTAGATGTTTTGTTGCTTATGTGACAGTGAAAAAATGTGTTTAGCCACTTTATCATATGCAATCGAGAGCTGTACCATTTTTGTATTCACTGAGTCTGGATTGCCTGGCATGATACGATAGTCATCCGTTTTTCTAAATAAAGACCAATGACTCCGAAGGACTTACGCGCACATAAATTATTACCAAAGTAGTTAAGAAGCGCTCCTGAATTTAAGCCTCAAAAAAGAAACAAGCTACCAAAACCTTTTAACAAGTTGGGTGGGCCACGTATTCATACTACTGGCATGCTAGATGTATCAGATAAACACGTAGTTTTAATGTGTTGGAAGGATGGAGATACACAGACAGATAGCGCTTTTTTGGGCTATCTACATTATCGTCTCGCTAATGGCGATTTAAGTCCTTTATTTGAATTTCATTGGCATCCTAGTCATAAAGGATTTCATTGCAAAACGCCATGTAAAACAAATATTGATTATACCGATAGATTTCTTCCTGGGGCCCCAGAAATAAAAATGCAAACCAAAAATCTTGATCCAAGAATTTATAAAGACCGACTTGAGTTGATTTTAATTTTTTGCGATGCATGCGGAATCTCACCGCCAGACAATAACCCAACAGCAGAGTCTTTATTTTATGGTGATAAACCGCGATCTTAAACAAGCAATCTGCTCGCTCTTCGAAGTGCATACTGACGAAGGCGGCGTGCAGCGTATTGTCACACCTATAGAATACCCTGGAAGTAATGATCAAATAGTTATAACAGGTTATCGAAGAAATTGCTAAAGAAACTAATATGACATTGCAAAATGATATTGAATTGCCTATATCTGGAGGACTAAAGGCAGATCATATGCTTGGAACAGATTCACCGTTAATCATCATTGCAGCTACTTCTGCTACTCGATTGCTTGAAGCGGAAGTCATTTACATGCAGTATCGGGCACAGCAAAAGAAAGGGTTTGTTTTGGCTGTTGCTGAAAATCAAGCATCAGTTGGAAAAAAACAGTATGAACGGGCAGCATATTATACAAATCGTTCAGTTATATATAATAAAGATGCATTTCACCAATTAATAGCAAATGAATTAGCTGCTACGATTCACTAACTCTTATAACAGTATTTGACAAATAATTCGAAATGACCATAAAGCCATTTCAACCCGCAAAACAGTACCAAATAACGCGAAAATTAACGCTTACTAAAAATAAAAAAGAACCGCTGCAACCATGTTTATCTACATGACGGTGGACGGTTCTAATTCATGGCGTGAACCCAATAGTCAGAATACCAACCTTACCCCGAATATCCACCATGAATTCCATGACAAACCATAGGAAAAGAGTGTAGTAAATGAATGAAATTGTAGTAGTTCAAACCCGATCTGACAGTTACCCGATTTAACGATGTGTCTGTTAGATCAAATTCAGTTATTCAATGAGGTAATTTTATCG
>JAMWZW010000004.1 GCA_024281995.1 Nitrosomonas sp. | reverse complement strand
GATTCACACCTCTATCAAACCGGGTAATCCCACCTTTGGCAAGACCTACTGTCAGATCAAGTCTGAACTACTACAGAATAGAGGACTGGGAAACAACTTAATTCTTTTTCCATCTAGCTTGTGCTGCATGTCTGGCTATTTCTTCCCGTTGCTCTTGTGATAAAGCTGCGGCCCTAGCTTTCCCGCCTTTGCGGCCTAGTGCTTGTGCAGCTTTGTCTTTATCATTGAAATCTGATTCTTTCTCAATTTCTCCAATAGCTTCATCAACGATACGCTTAGCCAGTTGATTCAAGTCTAGTTTTTTATGTCGTTTACTCATGCCTGTATGATAGCATTGATGTAAATAAGTTCAAGCTAACTAAATTTCAAACTGAGACACTACCTGAAGTCTGGTTCATGCATTCTTACTATCTGAGTGGGCAATTAGCCCCTTATCCGGATGTTTACTTGCAGTTGCACGCAACAAAGCTTGTATAACCAGACGCTTAGTCATTCTTTCATTCATGGCATAGCCTACCAGTTCGCCATTAAACAGATCCTTTACGCCAGCCAAATACAACCAATCTTCATCCGTAGGGATGTAAGTGATGTCACTGACCCACACTTTGCCAGGTGCGCTAACAGCAAATTCCCGGTTCAGAATATTGGGCACAACCGGTAAATTATGCTTGGAATCGGTCGTCACTTTGAATTTCAGTTTTTGCTTACAACGCAAATTCAATTTCTTACGCAATGTTCGAACGCGGTATAGCGTGGTTTGTACGCAGTGATCCGTCAAGTCACGATGCAAGCGCTTGGCACTGTAGGTCTCCCGTGTACGGTGGTGTGCGGCCAGTATTTCTATTTCCAGTCTTGTATTCTCCCGCTTACGTTTACAGAGCGGGCGAATTCTTCGGGCATGAAAGCCACTCTCGGAAACATTGAGTACCTGACACATGAGCGCAATCGGATAGTTTTGTCGCATCGATTCAATCAGACCGTATCTCTCCGCGACCCCTTGGCGAAATATGTTGCACACTTTTTTATAAAGTCACGCTCCATCTTCACTTCGGCTAACTCTCGTTTCACTCTGGATAGCTCTAACTCAACTTCAGTTAGCGCCTTCTGATGCTTGCCTACTGTAGCGAGTTCTCCCCGTTTGTCAGCATAAACCCAGTTTTTTAGTGTTTCCTTGGGCAACGACAGGCGTTTCGCCGCTTCAACTAGCGTCAATCCACTTTCTTTGAAAAACTTAACTGATTCCTTCCGAAATTCCTGATTATATTGTGTGCGTGGTAATTCCATCTTCATCCTCCATTTCATCTCTTCATTTTATGAAACTTCGGACTCCTAGAAAATCAGCTTACCTCATATGCTGAAATAGCGGTTTTATAAAGTCTTCAAGTACTCGATGATTGCCAATGCGCCTTCCTTGTCTGCCGACCAATTAAGCCGGTAAGTTTTGTTACCTTCCACGATGTCTTTATCGTGGCCTTTATTGCTTAATGCCGGAATGGCATTGGTCTGAAACAGATAGCCTTCGTTTGGCTTGCCCGATAATGGCGCATCCCAGGCAAACCCGAGCAGTTTTGTGTCATAGTCGAGGCGGCTTTTGACGAAGCTTGCCGGGCGTTCGTCCGGTACCAGCAGGTGATAGACGGTTGGAATGGTACCATTGTGCAAGTAAGGCGCTTGCGCCCATACGCCACTCAACGGCCGTGCGTTGTAGCCGTGGTGCTCACCGTTCGGCGACATTAACACGTCTTTTTTACCTGCCATAGAAACACCGTCGAACTCGGCGCATGGTTTGACATCCTTGCCGTATAGCTGAATCGTGGTTTCCGGCGAGCAGGTATCGTATAGCTCAGTGCGCGCCGCGTAGTTCAACAGCGTGCCAACCACGTAAGCGCGTTTCATGCTGGTGCCGAGATTGTCGTATACTTTACCGTTTTTCGGCTGATGACAATCAGCGCAATGTTCGGCGAATAATGCCTGCCCCTTCTTGGCCAATGCGGTATCGACGGCAAAAGGATAAGGTTTGGCGGGTAAACCATCGAGCAATTCCGAGGCAAACGCGGCCACGCGCACGTCGGTTTGTTCCAAACCAAGCGTCAGCATCGCAATTAAGTTGCGATAAACCGGTATGGGTACGTTGCCGTTCCATTGACCGCCGCCATTGATCAGCCGCTGATGGTTTTCATTCCAACTGGCACGGCGCTTGTCTTGCTCCCACACCGACATGAAATCGGTAATGCCGGGTTCCGGCGGCAGCGAGAGTCCGGCGAACCATTTCAGGACCGGTTTCTTACGCGCGTCGATATACCCATTGATAGCACTCAATCCTGTAGCGTCGGCCATGCCGGGGAAACCGGCGAGCATCGGCGATTCGAAACCGCTGTAATTTTTCTCGATTAAGGCGCCGAATCCGTCGTATTCAGCCTCGATCCGCTGCGCGAACTGCTTGACTATCTGTTCGGCATTTTTCTTAAAAAAAGCAATCTGCGCGGTTTCGTAAGCGGTGTCAAAGTGCCGCGTTGGCGACTCGAAGTTATTGTAAAAATACACGGGGTTTTGTTGATGAGTTTCGTCCAGCGCCGCCAGCAGCTTTTGCGTCAGGCGCTGATATTTATTGTCACCGGTTTCACCGGCATAGGTTTTTTGCAAGGTTTGGTACATCTTGACACGGAACAGCACGATATTGAATGTTGTATTGACACCGCCGTCGAGATAATCGATTTGCCCGTTTTCCAGGCGTACCCGGCCAATGTGGCAGGCGCCGCAAGTGAACGATGCGTAATCGATATTGCTGTTGGCGCCGGCGCGTGATAAGCCACTAAAACCGACACCGCGTGCAACCGGGTACGACGGCTGCCGCTCATCGATGAACAAACCGACGCTATCGAGAAAATTTTCCGTGCTGCCCCATAGTTCCGGTGCCAGCTTAGGCATCAGCTTTAGAGCAATATAAGGAATACCGTCGGTTTCGCTAAAAGCGAAATTGCCAAACCAGTCGTATGCGATTTGATGCGATTGCAGATAATTCGCGATCTCTTGCAGTTTTTTATTTTTCGCCTGCGGCCAGTCATCCGGCACTTGCTTGACCACAGCGGGAGGTATCGGCGCTTCCAGCGGATGAGAAATACAAGCGGTGAGGAAAAAGACGAGTAAAGCAACGCAGATGGTTTTCATAGCGGCTCCTAATCTGATTGATTCGTTCAAGTAATCCAATGGCTGGAAAACCCTTGTTAACCGAAACGGATTGTAGCATAGCATCGCTGAGCAGCTTTTCTGGTAATGGCGTGTCTGAAAATGGAACCACGAATCCAGATCCTCTTGGTTCGCGGCCTGAACTCAAGGCCAACCCCAACCCCATGAAGGTTGTTTCCAGTGGCAACGGCATGCCCATTGCGGTATTGAATCGCAATGAACCCGCCTTTTACTGCGTACCGGCCGCCGCCTATGAAGCAATGATGGAGCTGCTTGACGATATAGAACTGCTGAAACTGGTGAAAGGGCGCATCGACGAACCGGCTGTCAGCGTTTCACTCGATGACCTATAAGCTGGAATTCAAAAAATCAGCGCTCAAAGAATGGGAAAAACTCGGTCACACCATCAAGGAACAATTCAAAAAGAAACTAAAAGAGCGACTGGATAATCCCCACGTTCCATCCGCTGCATTGTCGGACGCGAAAAACTGATGTATGTTGATTTTCAAGGAGTCCGAAGTTTCATAAAAAGAAGAGATGAAATGGAGGATGAGGATGGAATTACCACGCACACAATATAATCAGGAATTTCGGAAGGAATCAGTAAAGTTTTCAAAGAAAGTAGATTGACGCTGGTTGAAGCGGCAAAACGCCTATCGTTAACCAAGGGGACACTAAAGAACTGGGTTTATGCTGACAAACGGGGAGAGCTCGCTGCTTAAACCTATGGATTCCATATTTGACAGCACACATCAAGGGCTGTTGCTATGGAATCCGAGTAGAGTTTCCATACGCACAATACTTCGGTTCTCTTGCGAACTCTGGGTCCTTTGTACCTTGGAGAACGAGAAACTGCTGGTACTCCGGCCACAGAATATTTGGGTCTGTAGGTTGAAGATACTGCTCTGGAACTATGCGCGGTAAGCCCGCCTTTCGCTGTTCTGCATTGTCGTTCCAAGGACCTTGACCACCAACACTGACCCCTGCATAAACTAACGCTTCATCAAGGCTTCCAACATTGCTTTCCTTCATAGCTAACAGCAGAAGTCGATCTGATTGCTCTCGGGTACAGCCTTGTGACCAATATAGGAAGTCGTGAACGACGGCAGCCCGGCTGTACTGTCCATGCGGACTCAGGCCTAGCGACCACAGCGACTGTGGAATAGAGGCGAAGTCAGTGACGAAGCCTTTGGGTACGGTTATCTGATCGTTGGTACTACCAATGACGTAACCCATCGGCTCAAGAGTCATCCAGAACTTGTTGTCACCGAAGGCACGGACGGCGGGGGAAGGTACTGTTGCGCAATCTATATGCCCAAAGTTATTTTTGTGGCAGATCAGCATCTGACCACTGCCGCCAAAGCCCCGAATTGGGGGATCAGGTTGAGTCTGTCCAATCGCGCTAGTGCAAGCTAAACAGATTGAAACCACCGAAATGAGGAGTCTGTGCATTTGTGCTTCCAAATGTTGTTGGGACACCTAACTAAAATATGGCGTTCGAAATGACGCAATTGTAATTCTCACAATTAAGCTGTCATCATATCAAATTAATTTAGATCCACAAACATGATGGATAAACTCGTAGAAAACAAACCCCGGTTTTTGGATCAAGTGTGGGACAAACTCAAGTTAAAGCATTCCAGCTATCGCACTGAGCAATCGTATATTGCTTGGATAAAGCGTTTTATCTTCTTTCACAATAAGCAGCATCCGGATACGATGGGGAAAAACGTTAACTCTGATAATAAAGATATTACTCGCATCATAGCTTGCATCTTCTCTATTATTCCATCCCAATCTCAATCAACACTTCATTCGGATTCACTGATTCGCCTTTGATAACATGCACGGCCTTGACGATACCTGCAATCGGTGCGGTGATTTCGGTTTCCATTTTCATCGCTTCAGTAATCAGCACCGGCTGTCCGGCGGTAACATTTTGGTCGATTTTAACTAATACATCCAAAATGTTGCATGGCATACTGACGACAACATCGCCTTCGGCAGTGGGTCGACGACGCTTACTGCCGATGGTACTTTTGACGGCACCTTGTGTGCCGCCATCCAATACGATTTCATCAAGCGTTTCGACGACGATCTCTTCAGGAATACCATCGACCATGAAATAAAAGTGCCGGAGTGTGTCATTTTTCGGGCTGGTACCGGTAACTTTGATATGGTATGACTCACCATGTAGCGCGACATTGAATTCGGTGGGAGCTTTTTGCACGCCGCCACTCGTGACTGCGAGTTCGAGCGGTTCCGGTACCAAATGGCCGGTTGAGCGCAGTTCCAGAAATTGTTTGCCGACTTCCGGAAACATCGCGTAACTCAGCACATCTTCGTCGTTCAACGCCAAATGGCCGATTTCACTGCGCAGGTGCTCGAATTCCGGTTTCAGCAAGTCGGCGGGGCGGCAGTCGATAACATCTTCCTTGCCAATGGCGCGTTTTTGTAAATTGAGATCAATTGGCGCCGGCGCTTTACCGTAACCACCTTGGAGGTAGCGTTTGACTTCGTTGGTAATGGTTTCATAGCGCTTGCCTGTCAACACATTGAGCACAGCTTGCGTGCCGACAATTTGCGATGTCGGTGTGACTAGTGGTGGATAACCCAAATCTTTGCGCACACGTGGGATTTCCGCGTAAACCTCGTTGATGCGATCCAATGCGTTGCGTTCTTGTAATTGGTTAGCCAGATTGGAAATCATGCCGCCAGGCACCTGAAAGACATGCACACGGGTATCCACGCCGGTGAATTCGCTCTCGAAGCGGTGGAATTTTTTGCGCACCTGGGCGAAATAATCATTCACTTCCTGAAGCTTCTGCAAATCCAAACCAGAGTCATAATCCGTGCCTTGTAATGCCATCACCAAGCTTTCAGTTGGGGGATGGCTGGTGCCACCCGACCAGGACGACAGCGCTGTGTCGATATGTTGGCAACCGGCTTCTATGGCTTTGAGTTGACACATTTCCGCCAAACCGGCGGTGGCATGGCAATGCAAATGGATCGGCACATCAACGGTGTCTTTTAGCGCTTTAACGAGTTCGCCGGTGATATAAGGGGTCAGCAATCCGGCCATGTCTTTGATCACGATGGAGTCGCAACCCAATCCAGCTAAATCTTTTGCTAACGTAACAAAACTGTTGACGTTGTGCACCGGGCTAGTGGTGTAGCAGATTGTGCCTTGCGCATGTTTGCCTGCTTCTTTAGTGGCTTCAATCGCGGTTTTGAGATTGCGCACGTCGTTTAATGCATCAAAAATGCGGAAAACATCCATGCCATTGGCTGCCGCACGACTGACAAACGCGCGCACGACGTCGTCGGAATAATGGCGATAACCGAGTAAATTCTGGCCACGCAGCAACATTTGCAGCGGCGTATTCGGTAAAGCGGTTTTTAGTTTACTCAAACGTTCCCACGGATCTTCCTTCAGAAACCGCAAGCAAGTGTCGAAAGTTGCGCCGCCCCAGCATTCTAGCGACCAATAGCCAATGCTGTCGAGCATTTGGCAGGCCGGCAGCATATCTTCTGTACGTAACCGGGTAGCAATCAGGGATTGGTGCGCATCGCGCAGAATGACGTCGGTAATATAAACTTTTTGCATGATTTTCCTTGCTGAATCAACTCGGTAGCTATAAGCCGGTATGCGAAGCAACTACCGCCGCGATCACACTCGCCAGTACTTCCGGCCGGGGTTTATCGGAATAATTGATCAGATTCGGATTTTGCTCAACGAATCCGGTATTGAATTTTCCGCTACGAAATTGCGGATGTTTCAGAATCTTCAAATAAAATGGGATCGTCGTTTTGATGCCAAATAATCCCATGTCGCGCAACGTACGCTGTCCACGCTTAATGACATCTTCCCAGGTGAGTGCGTTGACAATAACTTTCGCTACCATCGAATCATAAAAAGGGGGTACTTCATAACCGGTGTAAATCGCAGTATCGGTCCGCACGCCAGGGCCGCCAGGCGCATAGTACCTTGAAATACGGCCAAAACTGGGGAGAAAGTTATTCTTCGGATCTTCGGCGTTGATACGAAACTGAATCGCATAACCACGCCGCACGATTTCATCTTGTTTGTAGCGCAACGGTAATCCTGCTGCCACGCGGATTTGTTCCTCGACAATGTCGACACCGGTGATAGTTTCGGTAATAGTGTGCTCGACCTGCACACGCGTATTCATTTCCATAAAATAGAACCGGCCGCTATCGTCGAGCAGAAACTCTACTGTGCCGGCGTTGGTATAACCGACCGATTTGGCGGCAATTACCGCGAGACCGCCGATATACTGGCGCTGCGCTTCGTCGAGTTGCGGCGATGGCGCGATTTCAATGAGTTTTTGATTACGACGCTGAATCGAGCAATCACGCTCAAAGAGATGAATCACATTGCCGTGGTGGTCCGCCAGGATTTGTACTTCGATGTGACGCGGATTGACAATGCATTTTTCTAGAAACACATTGGCGCTGCCGAAAGCTTTGCTTGCCTCTGAAATCACACGTGCAAAATTGCGTCGTAGCTCATCAGCATTGTCGCAGCGGCGGATCCCTCGGCCACCACCGCCAGAAGTCGCTTTTAGCATGACCGGGTAACCAATTATCTCTGCAACACCCATCGCCTCGTCGATCGAGTGCACATTACCGTCCGATCCGGGTGTCACTGGAATTCCAGCAGCAATCATTGCTTTGCGGGCTTCGGTTTTGTCACCCATGCGATGGATTACTTCCGGTTCCGGTCCTATAAAAACCAATCTTCGTTCCTTACATGCCCGGGCAAATTGAGCATTCTCAGATAGAAAACCATAGCCCGGATGTACTGCGTCACAACCCGTCGCAAGCGCCAAATCAACCAGTGCATGGATATTTAAATAACAGGCCATCGGTTCACTACCGATGCAATAGGATTCATCTGCTTTTTTGATATGCAGCGCAAAGCGATCTGCTTCTGAATAAATGGCAACCGAACGAATGCCCATTTCGGAACAGGCGCGGATGATACGAACCGCAATTTCGCCACGATTAGCAACAAGAATTTTACGCAACATAATATTTGGACTCTTCTTATCAATAAACTCGATTTATTTTATTCTACCTGATCAATATCCAAGATATGACCCAACATTATCATCTGTTGCAATAATTTACTTAATCGATGATTAAGTGTTTGGCCAAAATACCCCCTTCTAGTTGGCTTGTTCTTACCATTACTCTTAGAGATTAATTGAGATAATGATTGCTTAAAATACACCAAGTTATTGTTTATTCATTCAATCTCTGGACAAGATAATATGCTGCGAACGAAGGCTTTCAGGTTCATTTTTTTGTTATTTTTCTCCTGCATTGCTAATTTGACTATCGCAAAAAATCAATCGACCAATAATCAATTACTGGATTTAAGTATCGAAGAATTAATGAATGTTAAAGTAACTACAGTATCTAGAGCTCCTCAAAAACTTACCGAAGTTGCATCAGCAGTATTTGTTATTACTCAGGATGATATTCGCCGCTCGGGGGCCACCAGTATTCCCGATGCTTTACGTATGGCTCCCGGGGTGCAAGTAGAGCGAGTTGGAACCGATAAATGGGCTATCAGTATCCGTGGATTTAATGGCCTCTTCGCAAATAAGCTGCAAGTCTTGATGGATGGACGTAGTGTTTACTCACCGATTTTTTCCGGAGTATTATGGGAACACCAAGATACGCTCATGGAAGATATTGAACGCATCGAAGTAATCCGCGGACCTGCGGCAACATCGTGGGGTTCCAATGCAATGAATGGCGTTATTAACATTATCACTAAAAAAGCTGCCGATACTCAAGGTACACTCGTTACAGCCGGTGGTGGAAGTTTTGAGCATGGCTTTGTGGGCGCCCGTTATGGCGGCATGATTAATGAAAATACCCCTTTTCGTATCTATGCGAAAGGTTTTACCCGCGGCCAAACTCAATCTTTATCGGGTGAAAATGCTAATGATCAATGGCATTCGGGAAGAGGAGGTTTCCGTTTTGACCATCAGCGTGGTATGGATCAATTTACTTTGCAAGGAGATTATTTTTCTAATTTTCATGGGAGTACGCTCGATAAAAATGCACTTTCATTGTCAACCAATCCGGCAGGTCAAATCCGCGGACACGATGAGGGAGGAAATATACGTTTTCGCTGGGATCGTTCTTTCTCTGAGCATTCTGCATTTATGCTGCAAGCGTACTATGATCGGAATCAGTCGCAACTGGTACCCTTAGGAAAGTTTGAAGCTGATAGCTTTGATGTAGATGCGCAATATCGTTTTCCACTTTTCGAACGGCATCATCTCACATGGGGCGCCAATTATCGGCTATACCATAACAAACTTTTTCCTACCAATCTAGTTACATTTTCCCCATCGGAGCAAACGAATCATTTGGCCGGAACTTTCATACGCGATGATGTTATGTTGATACCTAATCGTTTATTGTTTACTATCGGAAGCCGCTTCGAACATAATGATTTCACAGGCATGGAAATACAGCCCAGTGCACATTTAATGTGGACACCCAATGCCGACAATTCAATCTGGATGGCAGTATCCCGTGCAGTGCGAACACCATCTCGCGCTGAGAATGACGCCAATGTTAACATAACACCGCAAATTCAAGCAGTTCCCGGATTATCTAATTTACCATTTCCTCTCACAGCGACATTAAACGGTAGCAATCATTTTAATTCAGAAAAGCTGATAGCCTACGAGCTAGGATATCGCCATCAAATTTCTTCGCAAGCTTCGATTGATATAGCTGCCTTTATCAACGACTACAGTCAATTGCGTGATGTAACCTTTGGTGCGCTATCGTTCAGTTCAGGATTGCCTCCACAATTAATTCAACCTGTTATGGCTAATAATCAAGGTTCGGCACTAACTTACGGCTTTGAAACAGCAATTGATTGGAAACCGAGAAACAATTGGCGCTTGCAAGGCAACTATAGTTTTCTCAATATTGATTTCTCTTCCAATAATTTTTTTAAAAATACTGATCCAACTACGGGTGGTACAGAGAAAATTAATCCACGACACCAATTATCGGTACGCTCAAATTACGATTTTTCAGAGAAATTACAGCTCAATCTTTGGTTGCGTTATACCAGTGAAATTGCGTTCTACAATATCCCAAGCTATATCACGATGGACGCCAAGCTGATATACAAGCCCACTAAAAATACTGAGCTATTCATTGTTGGCCAAAATCTGTTTAGTCAGAATCATAGGGAGTTTGTATCGGATTTTATTCCAATAGTACCCGTCTATATTCCACGTGGCGTTTACGCAGGAGTCCAATGGCGTTTCTAAAATCAGTCGTAGTGCATTCATGAAACGTTATATCTACAGTTTCATCTTGGTCCTCTGGCTAAACTTTGGTTTACCTATTTCTCACTCCGCTGCCATAGCTGACGTTAACTTAGAATATCATGTGAAGGCCGCATTTATTTACAACTTTATTGCATTTACTTATTGGCCTGAAAGTACGAATCAAATCATCCAGCTTTGTATTTATGGGGAAAACTATTTCGGTAATGAAATTGAAAAATTACAGAATAAATCGATTAATAAAAGGCCGATTAATGTTATTCATGCCAATGAGCTTGATCAATTAAAGCAATGCCAAGCAGTTTTCTTTTCTAAATCGCTCAGTCCGCATCATTTATCTAATGCTTTAGAAAGCCTCTCGAATCAACCGATACTGACATTGGCCGATACTGCAACTGCAATATCCCAAGGAGTGACAATTAATATGAACTTAATTAATGATAAAATTGTTTTTGAGGTTAACTTAGCGATCGCGAGGAAATCCGGATTGGATATTAGCTCTAAATTGCTCCAACTAGCCACCAAAGTGTATCAATAGAAACTGAAACTTTCCCTGTGCTATCAAAATACTTCAGTGCTGCTGAATATCGTATCCAATCACACAGGGTCAGAGATTAAGCTGACCCGATTTGGATTTAGGAGAAAATTGCTGTCAGTTTTGCTACTAATCCACTGGCTACAGGTTGAAATACACCCAAGAAGTTATTCAGTTGCATCATGCCTACGATAAAAATCAGCAGACCTCCTGCCACTATGCCATATTTAAGACCCGATACGAAATTTGCTGATGCAGGCGCACGCGTATAAGTGTCATTGGAAAATGCCAGGAATATCCTTAATATACCCAGTAAAAAACCGGCTGCCACACATCCGAGAAACAGATGAATTCCGCAATGAATTCTTTCCGTTATGCTTTCAGCGGCAAGTTCTAAGCTGGCAAAACGAAAGCATACAATAATCACAAAAAGCAATATAAGAGAATTCCAGAAACCTCCGAATCTTGTTTTAATTTCACTCTCCATACTCATAGTTCTCTCCCTTTTAAATTATTAATGATACTGAAATGTGTAAAAAAGTTATTTATGTATTTGTTTTAAATTGATAAATTTTGTCAATTAACTTGTATCCAAGTCACTGAAAATTCTTGTACTCTAAATAGATTAAAGCCCAGCAATTATAGCCAAATTAAAATTGCTTGTAGCCATTGTTAGAAACAATTTACCGCACAGCTATAAGGAAATGAGAAAGTAATAATGATAAGAATCTTCAATATGCAAGTAATTGTCAGCCCCAACAAATCAACCGCTAATTGATCTGCCACATGTGATATTTGTTCACCGCTAAAATGACGGTTGTATCAATTAAGTGGAGTATTGTGAGACTGCTGCACGATCGGGTCTGAGCTGGTACAGATTGGTACAGATTGGTACAGATTGGTACAGATTGGTACAGATTGGTACAGATTAAATCTGCATTAACTTTTTAGATTCTTGAATTAATCATCAATATGTTCCATTATCAATAGCTGAATTGCATTCATTACCATTAAATAGCATTCTAAAACTCGATGAATCAATAAGAACAAGAATTCACACTATTGATTTAGTTGCTTCAAGTTAATAATTAGAAAGAATTTCAAGATGAAGAAAATAATTATGATGGGTTCTCTAGCGTTATCCTTGGTGCTTTATGGATTTTTTGTTTTAACTGGGGAGGAAGCATTATTAGTGTATATTTTGGTAGGCCTTCTTATTTCATTCATTTGTGCCATGTTGTTTTTGGCAGGGAAATAACGATAAAGGTCGGAATGGAATTGTTTGCAAACTCATCAACCTATTGATTAAACAGAAATAAGCTAATGCTTGACACGTACCCGATAGCTAAGTTTGGTCTCACTTTCTGCTGCTACAGGTACCTTCCACTCTGCTAGGCCGGCATTAAGTTTTACATGAGGCAGTGATTCCGAAATGACATTCCAATCACCGGGTATAGGTTCTTGAACGTGGACTGTAATAGTTTCTTTTTTTGCATTTTTCAAAGTAATTTGATAAGCAGTTTCAATAATATTGGCATGATGCATTGTACCGGCGATTTGTTGAAAATCGGTCTGAATTTTGTCGGCAGTAATATCAAATGCATTACCCAGTTTCAGGCGAATCAATTCGTTGTTGGCCGTATGATTTATGAAATCTTCACCGACAAACTGACTGTTGCCTTGTGAATCTTTTTTATAAACACGTGCAATGCCTTTGGGTAAAGGAATACCTAGCGCATCGCCTTTATTACGAAAATTGATAAGTACATTAATTTTATGCTTTTGATTGGCTATATCGTACTTTCCCGAGTAATAATAATCCGTACCTTGCAGCAAATATTCTTTGTTAAAAGTAATATTCGTTGCAGACATCAGTGCAACTTGTTTAGTTTGATTTTCTAAAAGTGTAGTAGGATGTTGCAAGGTATAGAGATGGTATTCGAAGAGAGGTTCTTGTTTCATTTGCATTGCATCAGCCGCTTCCGTTGCCAGTGCCATCATTTTTCGACCAACGTGGTATTCCGTTTGGACTTGATTTACATCGCCTGCAATCAGTTGTAGTTTAGCGTTATGGTAAGCAATTCCACTGCGATTTGTAAGTGTGACGAGGCCACTGAGATCAAGAAGATGATTTGTTTCATCCAAAGCAATTACATAATCAGCATGCCAGGATAATCCCTGTGTTAAATAAGAAAGCTCTAGATCCTGTTTACCTTGCTTTGAACTCAACAACGTAATTAGCAAAGTAGGTTTGTCACGCAAGTTCTGAGGTACACCAGGAAATACCAATCGTCCAGGTATACCTGTTTCAATACGGTCATTAAACTT
This sequence comes from Nitrosomonas sp., assembly GCA_024281995.1. Taxonomy (GTDB): domain Bacteria; phylum Pseudomonadota; class Gammaproteobacteria; order Burkholderiales; family Nitrosomonadaceae; genus Nitrosomonas. The sequence continues at coordinate 167,989 of JAMWZW010000004.1, read as the reverse complement.
CAGAATAACGCCCTCATTGGTTGAAAGGACGATAGCTGCTTCGCTCGTTTCAACTCCTGTCGCGGAATTAGTTCGAATTACTGAAATTTCCTTACCAATATTTTTTTCTAGAAGCTTAGCCGGTGTCAGCAGATCAAAATCAAAATTCTGTTCAAGTAACTGGAATTTCATGGATGCTGCGAGGCTACGCAATATCGATGTTTCAGAACGAATTTGGGCAGATACATCGCGCCACGCCAATCGATTGAGATCCTGATCCAGCATGACTTTTCGAGTATCTTTAATTAATGCTAGATTTTCGTTGTAAATAGCAATAGCGATATTTTCTTGATCCTGAACCGTTGAAACCTTTTCCTCTACTGCCCATGCTAATGAATTAACTGCCACAGACGAAATCGTTAGCAGAACTGCCATCGCTATTAACTTCGAGCATTTACATTCTTTACGTAACCAACCCATTGCCGCTCCAAACTCTCTTCGTTCTATCATAATTAAATTCCCTAACTGATATCAGATTATCCGATAATAAGCCATATTAAAATGCTTAGCTTCAGGTTATAATGCCGCCTGCACTCAAACCTGTTGGCATTCAAATTGTCACAAACAATAGGTTTTTCGTGCCCGGGTGGTGAAATAGGTAGACACAAGGGACTTAAAATCCCTCGGGCTTAAACCGCCCATGCCGGTTCGATTCCGGCCCCGGGCACCACAAAAACAAAACTTAAAATTCAATTGCTATAATGTTTGCAATTAGTTATCTTCAAAATTACTGGTTTTAACTAGGCAATACAATCTAATGACCTCGCACCTAATCTTATAGAATCCATTTTGCCGTTCTTTCTAATTATTAATTTTTATATCTCAAAAAGAATATATTAAGCTATTTAAATTAATGACCTATGATTGTTTAATTTCTCCCTAGTTTTTTTCTAATCTTGTTACCAATTTGTTAAATACCACAGGATAATGTATTAATGGCTGATTTAATAGAAATTGTTTTTTATTGTGTAATTGCATTAGTTGCGGGATTCATAATTGCTCAAAAGCTATTTAAATAAGATCCTTAAATGTATTACTTATAATATTGATGTTCCTACACTATCAATAAAATGAATTTGTGTGCTTTGAATAATGCTTAATAATGGCTTCTGCGCAAGTTGGGGAAGGTTTCTGCTTCAAGAAGCGATTTATAACCAAAGCAATTTGTATCTGATGGCAAAAGGCATGCAGTATCGAGCAAGTTGAGTGTTGATTCAAAATGTTTACAGCCTGTTAGCAACAAATAGAGCTGTCCGGTTTTGTAGTAAATAAATTGTCCGCGTTTGAAACGCAATGAATGATTGTTGTAATTCATTGCGCAGTTAGACGATCTGCTGAGATTTGCAGTTTCACGCCTTCAAAGCTAACGCAGTTATCGTGGCCTACGACGCGTTCATGCCGCTCACAGAGGCTGTCGGCAAGCTGTCCGCCGATCCAGGGTACAAAAGCGCTGCTTTCCTCGCTCGCCGATTGCAAAAACTCGGCATTGAAGGCAGGTATATAGATTTCTTTCAAGTGTCGATTGGCTGCAGCCATATGGGTAATACTGGTCAGCGCCAGTTCTTTGGGTAATCGCTCCTTGTGCGTGCGAAACATGCGGCAGCTCACGTCCACGCGCTTCGGGTGAATAGGCTGTACGATCATTTCGATTCCCAGTCGCTTCAAGGCCTGGCCAAACTGGGTAAGGTTCTGTTTGTCTACTTTGCCGCCCGCTTCCGGTATGTGCCAGTAATGACTGCCGCGATCCGAGTAAAACGATGCAGACAATCCCCGTTCCTCAATGACTTCTTGTACACCCTGAAAGCTACTGGCTGTACCTTCCTCCTCAACGAAGAACATCGAGTAATGCTCACTGGTGGCGTCATCCATCGTGACGATCAAATCCCATTGCTGCCCCAAAACCCATTCATGCGTACTACCATCTTGATGAATCAAGCAGCGCACGTTCACACTTCTTGCGGTGCATGCCACGCTTCTTGGCGCGTTGAATCAGCCCGGCTTCTTGCAACCAGCTTTTAACCCATGTGTAGTTGCGCGTACCGCTCTCTTTCCTGTCCCACGCATAAAAGTGCTTAGCGTTCCAACCCAGGTGGCGGTCGCGATATCGATCTACTGCTTGTATTACTTCATCCACCGGTGCCCGGCGGTGCGATATCTGAACGAGCCGTTTATCCAGCAGCGCTTCCAGACTACCCTCGTCAGTGCAGAATATTGCAAAATGGTGCGATTACACCTATGGCAGCCGCAGGATGAAACGAGCGCTAAATGCCTTAGGCTATCGTGTTAGTCGCTGGAAGGGGAGAAGACTAATGAGGAAGCCGGGATACAAGTGAGACACCGGATGAAATACAAGGTGACGACGGACAGCAATCACCCGTTGCCAGTGTTTGAGAACCGATTAAACCGGCAATTTACGGTTGCCAGACCGGATCAAGTCTATGTTAGCGACATTACCTACATTTGGACTCAGAAAGGCTGGCTGTATCTGGCGGTTGTCATCGATTTGTTCTCCAGGAAGGTGGTGGGCTGGAGTATGAGCTCACGTATGAAAGCGAGTCTGGTTTGTGATGCATTGCGAATGGCGATCTGGCTACGCCGGCCACCGCCTGGCCTGATCGTGCAGCATGACTCGCGGGGCGCAGCATGCCAGCAAAGCGTACCGCAATCTACTGAAAGCATACGGTTTTATTGGCAGCATGAGTCGTCTGGGAAATTGTTGGGATAATGCGGTTGCGGAAAGCTTCTTTGGTAGCCTCAAGCAGGAACGCTGCCAATGGCGGCATTCCAAACCCGCTATGCAGCATGGCAGGACATTTTGCAGTATATCGCTGTGTTTTATAACAACCAAAGACTGCATTCATACCTGGATTACAAAAGTCCAAATCAATATGAAGCAGAAGCAGCATAATTGATAAAAGCAGCTTAACTGGAGTGTCCGGTTTTACTTGACCATACATGGACGCCCACATTCTGCCAAGCATTCATTCAGTTGTAGTAGTTCAGACTTGATCTGACAGTAGGTCTTGCCAAAGGTGGGATTACCCGGTTTGATAGAGGTGTGAATCTTTATCAACGAAGCGCGCAAGCGCAAAGGAGTAATCCCATGAGTAGTATTCAACGAACTATCATCAAACACAAGATTGGTTTGCTTAATCTGGCAGCCGAGCTTGGAAATGTATCCCGAGCCTGCAAGGTAATGGGTTTTTCACGCGATACTTTCTATCGCTATCAGGCTGCCGTGGAGGCAGGAGGCGTTGAGGCACTGATTGATGAGAACCGGCGTAAACCCAATATCAAGAATCGCGTAGAAGAAGCGACGGAAGCAGCGATCAAAGCTTTTGCGCTGGAGCAACCTGCGTTTGGTCAGGTTCGTGTTTCTAATGAACTACGCAAACGCGGAATCATTGTTTCTCCATCTGGCGTTCGTTCGGTGTGGCTGCGTCAGAATCTGGAGTCGTTCAAGAAGCGTTTGTCAGCCTTGGAGAAACATATCGCCGAGACCGGAGCAGTGCTGACCGAAGCGCAAGTGCAGGCCCTGGAGAAGAAACAAGAAGACGATGTTGCTCATGGCGAAATCGAGACGGCTCATCCAGGCTATCTCGGCAGCCAAGACACATTTTACGTTGGCACCATCAAGGGCGTGGGTCGAATTTATCAGCAAACATTCGTCGATACTTATTCCAAGTGGGCTGCAGCGAAGTTGTATACCACCAAAACGCCGATCACAGCAGCTGATTTGCTTAATGACCGGGTGCTTCCGTTCTTTGTCGAACAAGGTATGGGAGTCATCCGTATCCTGACCGATCGCGGTACCGAATACTGCGGTAAGCCGGAGAGTCACGATTACCAGCTCTATCTGGCACTCAATGACATTGAGCATTCCAGAACGAAAGCCAATCATCCACAAACAAATGGTATCTGCGAGCGTTTCCACAAAACCATCTTGCAGGAATTCTACCAGGTAGCATTCAGGCGTAAGATTTACCAATCGATCGAAGAGTTACAGCACGATCTGGATGACTGGATGGTGTATTACAACAACACACGTACTCACCAAGGAAAAATGTGTTGTGGGCGTACACCGATGCAAACTTTAATTGACGCAAAGGGGGTGTGGGACGATAAAATTACCTCATTGAATAACTGAATTTGATCTAACAGACACATCGTTAAATCGGGTAACTGTCAGATCGGGTCGAGACTACTACATATAAGATTGCAGCCCTACATCCGGATTTTATATGAGGCGCATTGCCTCTATCCCTGATGGAATCCGCTGAGTAACGCCTTATCAGGTCAACGTGCTCTATGCACTTGGTCAAATTTAGGTTTAGCCACTCACGGTCTGACCAGTCTCGCCATCATGTCATGATTGCCTGTGCAATCGGGGGAAATTTTTCTCCTTAAACTCGTTCAATTATAACGTTACCAATACATCTCTATTCAGCTGGCCCGATCAGGCTGCGGCAGCGGACACTGCCGAAGTGTGATGGGGGTGGAATTTAGTGTCTTTAGCGAGCAACGCCCAAATAATACGTGCGTTTTTATTTGCCAGTGCAACGGCAGCAACATTCTTGTTGCGCCGCATCATTAGCTTGCGCAGCCAGCTATCAGGTTCAGCCTTGTTCTCGGCAAACCGAATGACCGCTCGTGCTCCGTGGATCATCAAAGTGCGCAAGTAAGTGTTGCCACGTTTACTGATGCCCAGCAATGTTTGCTTGCCACCGCTGGAGCGTTGCTTTGGAACCAATCCGAGCGATGCCGAAAGTTGCCTGCCGTTCTTGAATTCCGTGGCATTTCCCACAGTTGCAACAATGGCGCTCGCCGTGATCGGGCCAATGCCGGGAATGGCTTCCAGCCTTTGACTGGCTTCATTCTCCTGGTTCCACAGCTTGATCTGCAGCTCCAGTTCCTCCACCTGACGATTCAACTCCTTGAAATGGTCGTTCAGTCTTTCCAACAACTTGCGCAGCGTACCTGGCAAACCATTCTCGGCATCTCCCAAAATATCCGGCATACGCTTGTTGATGGATCGGATGCCCTGAGGTATCACAATACCAAATTCACCCAGCTTTCTCGCCCAATGGTGTGAACTACCGCAGGCTTCCATGCCAATCAGGCAGGGCTCAAGATTGACAAAGAACTTCGTCATATCACTGCGACGCAGTTGCTTGCGCAGCACGGCCTTGCCATGTACATCCACACCGTGAATCTGAAATACTTCTTTTGCCAAATCAATGCCTATCGTTGTAATCTTCATGTCGGACGCTCCTCTTTATTGGGTGGGCTTTATTGCGCCACTACTTTGGCACCTTGATGCCGTTTAGGATAGTGGGCGTCCATTCCATTAGGTCATTATCCCTGGGTCTAAGATATTTAAACTATTAAGGAGATAACGGTGATTGCGCATCTTATTCAACAAGGAGAATCCTATGTACCCGAACAACTTGTTCCATAATATTTTCTTCGCTTTTTGCATGACCGCATTTTTAACATCTTGCGCTCAACTATCATCGATAGATACTGCTTCTTCTATAGCAAAAGAGCGGCATAAAGAAGTCAGTTTCCCAGCAAAAATTTCACTAATTTCCTTAGCAAAAGGATTCGGATCTTTCGATAAAAAATCGAAACCAGAAGATAATGAATGCGTCGTTATCGATAAGGAAAAACCAGAAAAATCTGAAGAGAAATTTAATAAGTTAGTGGATAAGCTAATTGAAGAAGGCGCTGTAAAAAAGACAGAACTTGATAAAGAGCAAATTAAGGAAGCTTTTAATTTGGTAAAATCTGGGCAATTTAAAAGTGATGTTGAGCATACATTCGCTTCTTTGCTTATCAACGTTAGGAATCTACAATCTAGCTTCCTAACGGAGATTATGGAAAGGAGCAGAGATCCCGCATCCTCATTTGATACGATTCGTAACTCCCCGCAATATCTACAGATAAACCCCAAAAATAGCGTTCAATGCGAAGAAGGAATCAAAAAAATATTTGTAGAACAAAATTACGATAGCGTAGGAGCCTGTGCACCTGGTGCCATAGGAAAGATTTTTGATAAATTGAAAAGAGATGAAACCACGTCGATAGTAATTGAAACCACACGAATCTTCACTAACAAAAATAACCGCTCAAGTAGGCTGGCTATCATCGCATACGCAAAAATGTACGGCATCAACATAACGGAAGAGAATCTTGATGAGCTAAACAGATTTTTAGATACCAGTAAAGAGTCCGATTTCTCACCACTGATCAAAATTGGTATTGATAAGCTCTCTGAAAGGTATGGGGGGAAAGATATTCAGTCTTTCATTAAGAAAAAAGATAGTGAATGTAACTTAAGTTAATAAAAATTAAGCACCCTGCAGTTATCAGGGTGCTTTTAAACTGTTTGCACTTGAAATTGTGATTCTGAAGTTGATATCTACTTCCCGCAGAATTATCAAACCATGAAAACCTATCAAGAGGTTTTTTTCATAAATCTGTTCATATTCAGTTGCATTTATACCGATTCTATTGAAGCTACACCTTTAATTACTTGGGAAATTAAAGAGGGTTCATCAAATTTAAGTTTTCTGCATCGAAGTGAGGATTTATCAATCCTAACTTCAAAGTCAAATAAAAACAATGAAATAGAATCCGCATATAATCAATATCTAAGGTGATTTACTCCACCTAACTCGAATAATAGAAAATCGCGTGCCGAAGATCCAGAATACAAAAAATATATTGAAGCACTAAAAAATATAGTTACCAATCATTGGGTAACTGATTGGAATAACGATACAAATCAATATAGAAGCACCTATACAACACATTGCGATAATTATGTAACTTCAGCATTCTGTCAGGAAATTACTTTAAAGATTTCGAGTCCACCTTACAAATACTGCTCGTGGATTATTGGTGATCGAGAACCTACCATCGACTCCTGCGAGCAACATTCAACCACTATACCGATTGATAAAGATATTGCCGTAACAGCGCAACCAATAAATAACTCGAACCAAAAAATTGAAATCTCTATTCGTGTTGATGGCAAAGTAATACTTGCTTTGGATGATTCATTTGCCTCAGGTGAAGGAAATCCTGATCGATCTGCAATACATCATGACAGCATACCTATTGAAGGTTCCGGTTATAACTTCTTTTTATCTCGTGGAGATGGATGGCAAGATTCTTTACTAAAAGATGGTCCGCTTTGGTTGAATCAAGCTCAATACCAGCCTACAGTTCGCCCATCTTACTATCTTGACACTGTAACTACAAAAACTTTGAACAGCTTCTCGAAACTTGAGAGTTTTTTGTAAAGACTTCCTTTCTACAATAAATTCCAATCTAGAGCAGGATATTTATCCCGGAAATTGGCTTAATCCCTATCAATTATTCGGGATATATAACTGCTATTTTTATTAAAGATGTTTTGATATATTGTCCGGACTGCTAATAACTAGCAGGCATCAAAAATGTTACCAATTTGATTAATATAATTAAATTGTCTGGCAACAATCTTGAATTCTGGAAGCCCCGGTACTCATAAAATATTACAGGACTTCTGAAATCATTTACCAAATAATTTTTAATAATAATGGAGATAACTTAAGTGGCGACAATAATTGGAAATTCTAATTCCCAAACCCTTAACGGTACTACGAGCGATGATACTATTCATGGCGGCGGCGGAAACGATTTTATTGATGCAAAAGCCGGCACGGATACAGTTGTATTTGCGGGTAATCGCGGTGTGTTCAATTTCGTAAACTTAAGCGGCGCGGTACGCGTAACGGGATTGAGCACAGCTCCTGTTGATTATCGGGGAGATACGGCGCGGATTTTCAACACCGAGAAAGTACAGTTTGCCAATTTAACCGAGACCATACCGGCTACCGGCAATACCCAGATAGCAGGAACCACTAGCGGCCTGACTCACAACGGAACTGCTGGTAACGATACGATAGATGGCGCAGGCGGCAATGACTTTATCGATGGAAAAGCGGGTACGGATACGGTGGTATTTTTCGGTAATCGCAGTGATTTCAATTTTGTGAACTTAAGCGGCGCGATACGCGTAACGGGATTGAGCACAGCTCCTGTTGATTATCGGGGAGATACGGCGCGGATTTTCAACACCGAGAAAGTACAGTTTGCCAATTTAACCGAGACCATACCGGCTACCGGCAATACCCAGATAGCAGGAACCACTAGCGGCCTGACTCACAACGGAACTGCTGGTAACGATACGATAGATGGCGCAGGCGGCAATGACTTTATCGATGGAAAAGCGGGTACGGATACGGTGGTATTTTTCGGTAATCGCAGTGATTTCAATTTTGTGAACTTAAGCGGTGCGGTGCGTGTAACGGGACTGAGTACTGCTCCGATTGATTATGCGGGATATACGGCGCGGATTTTCAACACCGAGAAAGTACAGTTTGCCAATTTAACCGAGACCATACCGGCTACCGGCAATACCCAGATAGCAGGAACCACTAGCGGCCTGACTCACAACGGAACTGCTGGTAACGATACGATAGATGGCGCAGGCGGCAATGACTTTATCGATGGAAAAGCGGGTACGGATACGGTGGTATTTTTTGGTAATCGCAGTGATTTCAATTTTGTGAACTTAAGCGGTGCGGTGCGTGTAACGGGACTGAGTACTGCTCCGATTGATTATGCGGGATATACGGCGCGGATTTTCAACACCGAGAAAGTACAGTTTGCCAATTTAACCGAGACCATACCGGCTACCGGCAATACCCAGATAGCAGGAACCACTAGCGGCCTGACTTTCAACGGAACTGCTGGTAACGATACGATAGATGGCGCAGGCGGCAATGACTTTATCGATGGAAAAGCGGGTACGGATACGGTGGTATTTTTTGGTAATCGCAGTGATTTCAATTTCGTAAACTTAAGCGGCGCGGTACGCGTAACGGGATTGAGCACAGCTCCTGTTGATTATCGGGGAGATACGGCGCGGATTTTCAACACCGAGAAAGTACAGTTTGCCAATTTAACCGAGACCATACCGGCTACCGGCAATACCCAGATAGCAGGAACCACTAGCGGCCTGACTCACAACGGAACTGCTGGTAACGATACGATAGATGGCGCAGGCGGCAATGACTTTATCGATGGAAAAGCGGGTACGGATACGGTGGTATTTTTCGGTAATCGCAGTGATTTCAGTATTGTTAATGTAAATGGTGAGATACATGTTACAGGATTGGGTACGGCTCCGGCTGATTATGCAGGAGATACCGCTCGGCTTATCAATATAGAGAAATTGCAGTTTGCTTCGGATCCTGAAATATCAGTTAGCGGTAATGCGATCAATATTGCGGATGGTGACACTACGCCTAATACGGCCGATGGTACTGGTTTTGGTAGTGTAGTCCAAGGCGGTGCTGGAGTTATTCATACTTTTACTGTTAAAAATGATGGTGGTTCGACTTTAACACTTGGTACGCCAACTGTACCGAATGGTTTTTCGTTAGTTCCAGCAAACCCATTAGCCGCTTCCTTGCCATCTGGCGGTTCGGATACCTTTCAGGTTCGACTCGACAGCACAATTGTTGGGATAAAATCCGGTCAACTTAGAATCGCTACCAATGATAGTGATGAAAACCCATTTAACTTTTCAATTAATGGAACAGTCACGGCATCATCGCAAGTTACCTTGATCGGAACAAATTCGGATTCGATGCTGCTAGCTGAATCAGATCTTTTGACTCTCGTCTGAGGATTTCTTAATAGATATGATTGAAGAGAATTTTATGATTAGGTAGTGTTAAATGAGTATTTTGAGCTTGTTTTTAACTTTTTTGCGGCACTCTTCATAGTTTTTCAATATCTTTCAAGTGAATAGACAAATTCCTGTCTATGGTTGATGAACATCGTAAAGAAGCGATGCCGTCATTTTGGAATTCTTTACAGAACCCAAAATGGCAAATTATGAACTGACTATAGCTGTTTAAGCAACAGTGCAGAAAATGACTAATTCACAACATTGCTTCTTGAATACCAATATGAATTTACATGTAAATGTAATATTGCTGTCATATCCACCTGTTAGATTGACGCACCCTAAATAAAAATTGGAGGTGGGTTTACTATGTATCAATTAAAAAATATAAAAGAACAATTACTAACAACATCAGCAATATTCTTGAGTAGCGTTGCATTCAATGCGAACGCGACCGCAACCTATAATCCAGCAACCAATACGGTAGATCTACCTGTTGTCGAAGTACTAAGCAGCGGTTCTTCTGCATTTTTTAGCGCACAATTACAACTCGTTGGAAATGAGTTGCAATTGGTTTCTGCTAATCCGGTTGCTGCCACGACTGGGCAGCGTAATGTATTTGATTCGGATACCAGCGCAGTGCATATCTCTTCAGTATCTGTTGGCGCAGACAGTTATTACGCCAAATTAAAATTAGTGCCTGGTTCCGATCCATTGCGTTTTAGCATCGAGCAATTGGTTAATAATGCTTTCCAAGGCTGTCCGACTTTTGCACAGCAAGGGCCTACAGCGAATTCTTGTATCTTAAGTGGCACAATTACCTCGAATGTGACTTTGACAAAAAACATCGAATGGCTGTTGGAGGGACCTGTTTACGTTGGCGGAGATAAGTCACAAAGCGCCATTTTGACCATTAACCCAGGAACCAAAATTATCGGTCAGGACAAAGCTTATCTGTGGATCAGACGTGGCTCAAAAATTATGGCGGAAGGCACACCGGATAATCCAATCGTCATGACAGGTGCATTAGGCCAAGATGCTGGAGAATGGGCAGGCTTAGTTCTTGCGGGAAATGCACCGGTAAATGGATGTAATGCAGGTGTTCCAGTATGCGAAGTACCATTTGAAGCTGTAACTACTGAGATCTACGGTGGTAATGATCCAGTGGATAATAGTGGTGTGCTCAAGTATGTACAGATTTTGTTTGCCGGTGACGCGGTTCGCCAGGATGAAGAGCTCAATGGATTAACACTTAATGGCGTAGGTTCTGGAACGCTTATCGACTATGTTCAGGTTCACGCAGGATTGGACGATGGTGTTGAAGTCTTTGGTGGAACAGTGCAAATGAAACATTTGGTTTTAACCAATATTCGTGATGATTCTCTTGATTGGACCAATGGTTGGCAAGGGCGTGCGCAATTTATTCTGATTAAACAGGCGCTGGATTCTGGTGACCGTGGAATTGAAGCCGACAACAATGAAGTGGACAATGGTAGTAGCCCAAGAGCTCAGCCGATCCTATCTAACATGACTATTCTTGGTCGGACAGGAAGTGCAGTAGAGGGGGTATTATTACGCCGAGGAACGGGTGTTAATATTTGGAACTCTGTTGTTTCTGGTGAATTTGCATCGTGTTTAACAATCGATGGTCCTGCAACTTTTGCCCATGCAGGAACACCTGGCAGTTTGTCAGGCTCATTAACGATTCAACATTCATATGTCAATTGTGCCGCTAATTTCGCTGATGGCGAAGGCGCCACATTTACCACATCGGATTGGTTCCTGTCGCAATCTGAAAATGTTGCAGGAGATCCTTTGTTAAGCGGTTACTTGCCGGCAGCAGGATCGCCATTAACGCTCGGCGGTACAACGGTTGGGGATGCTTTCTTTACGCCAGTTGATTATATTGGTGCATTCAAGGATGAAAATAGCGATTGGACAAAGGAATGGACATTCCCTTTTAACTAATTTTACTGAATTGAAGGTTTTTCAGGGGTTTTACCCATTGAAAAGCCTTCCTATCAATAAGCCCGATAATAACCGCTGTTCACGTAAAGTGGCAGCGGTTTTGTCATTTTTAGCTTTTAGCAAAAACTGAGGTTATTGCAACAAAGCATTCATGAAAAATTCATTTTCATGACATCGGCCTTTCATGTGACGTCTATACAGTAACAGTTGCGTAAAAAGCCAATTTGGCTTCACGTTTCAGTTTCAGAATATCAAATTGTAATTCTAATTCGATGGAGAAAATTCATGAAAAAATCGATTCTAACGCTACCCGTATGTGCTGTATTGACGACATTGGTCTATGCAGGTGCAGAAAAAATTGACGGTCCGATGAAATTCAAACCTATTGCTGCATCAGCTTATGAGCAAACAACAACAGATCCGCATATTTTGAATACCAAGCCTTGGGTGATTCCGAAAGGTTATAAACAGTATATTGTTTCCGATGAAAGAAACTTGGATATTTATCCTAATTCTCCGGATCTGAATGACATGAATACGGTTAATGAAACTGGAAAGCATGCAGGCCGTTACCTTTATCGTACGCATGAAGTACGTCCTGGTACTGACCCCTATTTAGGAGGTGCGGTTTCAGTAGTAGATTTGAAAACGGGTAATGCCAAAGTATTAGCGCAGCGCACGGATTGGGAAGCGCTCGATGGCTTGGTTTGGACGCCTTGGCAAACCTTATTGTTTGCAGAAGAAACTATTACTGCGCAAATTCCTGATCCTGAAGTGCCTCATGCACAAAGTGGCCTGCTATATGAGATGTCATTTGCCAAAAACAATCCAACTCAAGTCGAAGCAATCAAAGTACGGCCGCTGCTTGGATCGTTATCACATGAAGGTATCGAAATTGACGAAGAAGGCAATGTTTACGTTATTGACGAAGACAGAGCAGGTTCGATTTATAAATTCGTTCCAGAAAATTATGGCGACTTGAGTAGCGGCCAGTTATATGCATTACGTGTAAAAAATGGTGCCAAGACTGGTGATGCCGAATGGGTAGCACTAGATATGAATCAGGTTCAAATCAGTGCCAGGGTTGCAGCTCAAGCAGTCAATGCAACGCCTTTCTGCCGTCCTGAAGACTTGGAACGTATCGGACGCACCTTGTATGCCGCGTTGACCTGTGAAGATGCGACCAATGCAGCCAATACGGATGGTCCTGGCGCAGTTCTGGCGATAAAACTGTCGGCTGTGCCTAAAGTGAGTTACTTTGTGCAGCCGGGTGTCAATGTTCCTTTTGAAATCAGACCTACCAATACAACACCTGGGGTCACCGGTTTCAGAAGACCGGACAATCTGGCAAATGGCCCTGATGGTAAGCTGTGGATTGTTGAGGACAATGACAATAGCGACATTTGGGTTGCGTTGCCTGATGACGATGGCGACGGTTATAGCGATGGTGTGCATCTGTTTGCTTCACTCAAAGATCAGTCCGCAGAAGGTACGGGCATCTATTTTGGTAAAGATCCGCACACCTTATATGTCAACATTCAGCATTCCGGTACGGGTAATGATAAGACCATGGCTATCACGCGCAGGCATACTCATGATGATAAAAAGAAATGGCGTAATGAAGAATAATTTTGACGTGAGATGAACACAATCTGCAATTGTCAGGAGGATCTAATTATGAAACGCAATAACATTTTTATCATTACAACAATCTGTGTCTGCTTTATTTTGCTAAGTGTAATTTATAGCATTGTACTGTCTGAGGCATCTGCTGATTGGGAGAGCATTTCGGCCATTACTGCCGGAATATACCTTTATTTTGTTTATCTGATGCTGGGTCTTCTTCTGGATAAACCTAAAAACACCAATGCGATAGTGCGCAATCCATAATAAAGAAATTGTTGATTCCCGGTATTACATAAAATATAGATATTGGATAGCCATCTACAGCCCCTTCGAGTAGATGAACCGCTTGACCCAAGCACTTCCTTCCATGGAAATGTCACAACGATCCACGAGATCGAGAGCGTGTTGAATTGGGTTTTATATCTCATGAGTACTTTTCCTTCCTTTCCTCCCAGTGAACCTATTCTGGCAATCCCCGGGAGGATTCCTACATGTAATGGGGTTGTAATTACCTTGTCATATCTCCTCATTAAGATGTTTAGTCAATTGAAATTCATTACACAGGAGAATTTAGATGCGATTGCGGATCAGTCTTGCACGATTGGCTGTATCGATATTGTTGCTAGTAGTAACGACTTTTGCATTAGCCGCTGATATTACCGGCGCTGGGGCAACCTTTCCTTATCCGATTTATGCTAAATGGGCGGATGCTTATAAAAAAGCAACCGGTGTTCGTTTGAATTATCAATCCATTGGTTCAGGCGGCGGTATTAAGCAAATCAAAGCTAAAACGATTGATTTTGGCGCATCGGACAAACCATTACCCTTGCAGGAATTGTATAAAAACAATCTGATGCAATTTCCTACAGTTATTGGAGCGGTAGTACCGGTTGTTAATTTGGATGGTATTAACGCAGGTCAAATCAAGCTTACCGGTACCGTGCTGGCCGATATTTTTCTTGGCAAAATCAAGCGTTGGAATGATGCAGCGATCGCCAGCTTAAATACTGCTATTGATTTGCCAGCCAGCAACATTGCCGTGGTTCATCGCGCCGATGGTTCAGGTACTACATTCTTATTTACCGATTATTTGAGCAAAGTGAGTCCGGAATGGGAAGCAAAAGTAGGTGCTGATGTGTCTGTGGCTTGGCCAATTGGTACCGGCGGTAAAGGAAATGAAGGCGTAGCTAATTTTGTGCGGCAGATCAAGAATTCAATTGGTTACGTTGAGGCTGCTTACGTTAAGCAAAGTAAGATGAATTATGTGTTATTGCAAAGCCATGATGGCGATTTCGTAAAACCCACCGAAACCAGTTATAGAGCGGCGGCTGAAAATACACAATGGGATGCGGCATCCGGTTTTTATGAAATCCTTACCTATAAACCGGGCCATAATAGCTGGCCGATCACCGGAGCCACCTTCGTTCTAATGCACAAATCCCAGGATAATCGCATGCATGCACAAGAAGTACTGAAATTTTTTGAATGGGCTTACCAGGAAGGTGATGATATGGCGTTACAACTGGATTATATTCCTCTGCCCGATAACATCGTTAAGCTGATTAAAGATGCATGGCAGGAAAATATTAAAGATAAAGATGGCCTTTCGATTTATGCCGTACGTTAAAAAAAGATTAAACAAACAAGCGGTACGTAGAGTAATTGCAAAATGAATGTGAATTACACCAATCAAAGCAATTCAGGTACTTTCAGTTTGCCGGATAAAAAAATGGCAAAAATTCATGTGGTTGCAAAATTAAAAAGACAGTTGTTCTATGATTCGATTTTTCGTAGCACCACTTGGTTTTTTACCTTGATTGTATTGATTCTACTAACGGGCTTGGTTATTTCATTACTTGTTGGAAGTATACCGGCGATTAAGGCTTTTGGTTTTAATTTTCTGATCAATAGTGAATGGAATCCTGTTACCGAAAAATTTGGCGGCCTGGTTCCGATTGCCGGAACATTGGTCACATCGATTATCGCGCTGTCCATTGGCATTCCGATTAGTTTTGGAATTGCGCTGTTCTTAACGGAATTGTCTCCGCCTTGGTTGCGCCGGCCTCTTGGAACGGCCATCGAGCTTTTGGCCGGAATTCCCAGCATCATTTACGGCATGTGGGGTTTATTTGTTTTTGCCCCGATCTTTGCGCATACGGGGCAGCCTTGGCTGCAAAATACCTTAGGACAAATTCCAGGTATAGACTTTTTATTTGCGGGTGCCTTTATGGGTATTGGCACGTTGACCGCGGGTATTATATTGGCAATCATGGTGATTCCATTTATTGCAGCGGTGATGCGCGATGTTTTTGAGGTTGTGCCATCCATGCTGAAAGAATCCGCTTATGCGTTAGGTGCGACGACATGGGAGGTTATTTGGCATGTTGTCATTCCTTACACACGTATCGGTATGGTCGGCGGGATCATGCTTGGTTTGGGACGTGCACTGGGAGAAACGATGGCGGTTACTTTTGTGATAGGTAACGCCCATCAATTACATGCCTCGCTTTTTATGCCTGGCAATAGTATTGCTTCCGCACTGGCCAATGAATTTACTGAAGCGGATGGCGAGTTATATACGGCTGCGCTCATTGAGTTGGGTTTGATTTTGTTTTTAATAACTTTCATAGTACTGGCTTGCTCCAAAATTCTTTTGCTGCGACTCAGGAAACGTAATGGCGATATTTCTTAAAGCATCTTTATGGTTTCCATTTATACCCGGCGCCGCATTGTAAACGCAATTAATCTTATTGGTTCTGTATTGGCAATGGGAATTGGACTAGCGTGGCTGTTTTGGATCTTATTTACATTGTTCAATAAGGGATTAGGTGGCATGAATTTGGCGTTGTTTATGCAAATGACGCCAGCACCTGACGAAAATGGCGGTTTATTGAATGCCATTGCAGGCAGTATAGCTATGGTTTCGATCGCCACTGCGATTGGTACCCCGATTGGTATCATGGCGGGCACTTACTTGGCCGAATTTGGTCAGCGCGGTTGGCTTGCTCCAGTTACCCGTTTTATCAACGATATTCTACTGTCCGCGCCGTCAATTGTGATTGGTCTTTTTGTTTATACCGTTTATGTTGCCCGGGTAGGCCATTTTTCCGGCTGGGCTGGTGTGCTGGCTTTATCATTGATTGTTATTCCCGTCGTTGTGCGCACTACCGAAGATATGCTGCGACTTATTCCCAATAGTTTGCGTGAGGCTGCCGCCGCTTTAGGCGCGCCGCATTGGAAAATAATTACTCTGGTGACCTGGCGTGCATCCAAAGCTGGCATATTGACCGGTATTTTACTGGCCATCGCGCGTATTAGCGGAGAAACTGCGCCATTGCTGTTTACTGCATTAAACAATCAGTTTTGGAGCGTAGATATGAATCGCCCTATGGCTAATTTACCAGTGGCTATTTTTCAATTTGCCATGAGCCCCTATGAATATTGGCAGGAATTAGCGTGGGCGGGAGCTCTGCTGATCACGTTGAGTGTTCTAGCGCTTAACATCATTGCCCGCTTTTTCTTACGTAAACACGAGCAGATTAATCAATAAGTTTAAGATGAATGAAATCCCTAACTTGGCAAATAACGCCAAAGTAACCATTCACGATTTGGATTTTTTCTATGCGAAGTATCATGCATTGAAATCCATCAATATGGCGATCACTAAAAATAAGGTTACCGCTTTTATTGGCCCTTCCGGATGCGGAAAATCTACATTGCTTCGCACTTTCAACCGCATGTATCAACTCTATCCCAGCCAGGAAGCCAAAGGTAAAATCATCATGGACGGTAAAAATATTCTCGATGGCAAACAGGATCTGAATATTTTGCGTGCAAAAATGGGCATGGTGTTTCAGAAGCCTACGCCATTTCCCATGTCAATTTTTGATAACGTGGCATTTGGTGTGAAATTGTATGAAACATTGAATCGCAATGAACTCGCGGAGCGGGTTGAATGGGCGCTTGATAAAGCAGCATTGCTAGATGAAGTGAAGGATAAACTGGATCATAGCGGTACCAGCCTTTCCGGTGGGCAGCAGCAACGTTTGTGTATTGCCCGTACTATCGCAGTAAAACCTGAAGTGGTATTGCTTGATGAGCCAACTTCTGCGCTCGATCCCATTTCAACAGCGCGAATTGAAGATTTAATTTTTACACTTAAACAAGATTACACCATCGTCATTGTTACCCATAACATGCAACAAGCAGCACGTGTTTCAGACTACACCGCATACATGTATTTAGGCGAGCTGATTGAGTTTGGTAATACCGATACTATTTTCACGACCCCGAAGCAAAGAGCCACCGAAGATTACATTACCGGCAAATTTGGTTAACGGTAATTATCCATAGAAAAAATTAACCCAAAATAAATGCTATTTTTATCCTATAGCGATGCTATCTCAGGGTGTTATTTTTTATTTACATTTGATAAAAAGATTACGAGTGATTACCGAGCCTGATTGAACCAAATATCCAATTGAGGGCGATCGCATGGTCGAGCCAAACTCACGAATTGCGGTAGAGAAAGGAACCACTTCACCTTGTTGATTAAGTATTTGGTATCCACGAGCACCACAAATTTCACCGGCTTTTTCAAGACAATTGCTGTAATTCATTCCCGCGCCGCTGCAGTTGATGTTATGTCCTTTTGTTCCATCAGCAAGAAATATTTCTCTGGAAGTTGCACATCCTTGAAGAACAGCGAAAGCAAGGATAATAAAAAACGCTCGAGACATGTTGACCCCTCATAAAAAATATAGGCAGATTCAGTTTATTGGAAGCATGATTATCAATTAAGGTGAATTCTATACTACAACCCGAAAATGTTGTTAAATTCGCATTGCTAGGGTATGGCACCGCAAAACGAAGTACTTAATGTCTGTTAACCTTCTGAAGGAAATTTTAATAATGAAATTGTTATACCTAGTAAGACAAGTTTGCGGTGCCTCAATTGGTGGTCGCCGGCGAGTTCTGATCGAAGTTAAAAAAGATGCTGCTGCACCAGTAACTGGTGAAGTAGAAATTTCAAGATTTAATGAATGATGCGGATTTTGAATTGCAATTATTGCTGGCAGCTACAGTGCAGAGTGGCCTGGCATGAAGCGCAAGCACGTCGAATAAATGTACATGTACGTATTATCTACAGTCAATTAACCAAGTTACAATTTTCCAGATATTTCAGTTCGTTATAAATTGTTTTTTTTTATGACACTATTACCTAGAGGAGCAGCATATTTTTCCCAATCGAAATAAGGCCCAGGATCTGTTTTTCGGTCGGGCGCAATGTCAGAATGACCTGCGATATCTTTGATTGAGTAGTAATTACATAAGCATTTTGTCAATGCAATCAATGCAGTATATTGCGCGTCGGTAAAAGGTGTGATGTCGCTGCCTTCCACTTCTATGCCTATTGAAAAATCATTGCATTGTGGCTTGCCTTGCCAGCACGATACGCCGGCATGCCAAGCACGTTTGGTGCAGGGAACGAATTGAATCACACTGCCATCACGGCGGATAAAAAAATGTGCAGATACTCTGAGTTTATGCAGAGTTTGGTAATAAGGATGCGCGCGCGGATCGAGTTGGTTGGTGAATAATTCAATTACACCGTTGCCGCTAAATTCATTGGGCGGCAGGCTGATATTATGAATGACCAATAAACTAATGTTTGTGTCTTTCGGTCGTTCATCACAATTGGGGGATTCGATAAATCGGGCGCTATCAAGTAAGCCGTCGGCATCAATGTGCATGGTAAAATTGAATAGTTACAGAATGTCAGTACATAGTAGCTTATCCTAACAGTATTCGAAAACATACCTAACATGAGGTCAGGCAAATTTATTACATTGGAAGGCATTGACGGTGCGGGCAAATCGACCCAGCTTGCCTGGATTGTGCAACTATTACAGCGTGTCGATTGCGCCACGGTCGTGACGCGGGAACCTGGCGGAACACCTTTGGGTGAGCAATTGCGTGTCTTGTTGCTCGATAAATCGATCACTATGCATCCGGAAACAGAGGCATTGCTGATGTTTGCAGCACGTCGGGAGCACTTGGATAAAGTAATTCTGCCGGCATTGACGCTAGGTCAATGGGTCATCTCCGATCGCTTTAGTGATGCCAGTTTTGCTTATCAAGGAGGAGGGAGAGGAGTAAATATTCAAAAACTGGCAATTCTGGAACAGTGGACGCAAGATTCAGTGCAGCCGGACTTGACGCTTTATTTTGATGTACCTGTAGAATTGGGGCAGCAGCGGGTCAGTCAGATCAAAAATGCAGACCGTTTTGAACAAGAGCAAAGCGATTTTTTTCAACGAGTGCGCGTCGCCTATCGGGATAGGGCGCGGCAATTTCCGCATCGCATCAAAATAATCGACAGCAGTTTGCCTCTAAACGAAGTGAAAGCTGCTGTTGAGAAAATTTTGCTGAATATACTGAAACATGGATGACATTTATATCTGGCAGCAGGAAATATGGCAGAAATTGCTGAAAAACTCTGGATTGCGAGGACATGCCATACTGCTCAAGGGAAAACAGGGGATCGGCAAATACGACTTTGCCCGGTATTTTGCTCAATCATTGTTATGCACCGATCCCAAGGTGGAACGTAAGGCATGCGGTGCATGCCTGAGTTGCGGATGGTTTAAACAAAATACCCACCCTAATTTTTTTGCGATTCTACCTGAGGCGCTAAAGGGTAGTTTTGCTGAGCAAGGTGAGAAAGAAGAAAGTGAGGAAAAATCGAACAGTGTCGCAACCAAGAAGAACGCTAGCCAGCACATCAGTATCGAGCAAATCCGCAAGCTAAACGATTTTGTGTATCTGACTGGGCATCAGCAGGGTTACAAGATTGTTCTGATCTATCCAGCAGAAGCAATGAATAATGCGGCGGCCAACGCGTTGTTAAAGAAACTGGAAGAACCTCCGGAGAATATGTTGTTTATTCTGGTCACACATCAAGCACAACGCTTGTTGCCGACGATACGCAGTCGCTGCCAGCAAATGGTTATGCCAATACCGGATGTGGCGACATCTATTGCGTGGTTGACTCAGCATGAGGTCAGCGATCCGCATGCTAGCTTGGCCGCTGCGGGTTATTCACCACTATCCGCATTATTATTGAATACAGATGAACACGCACAGCAGTATCAACAGTTCATTCATCTGGTTAGCAATACGACGCAACTGAATCCGGTTGCCGGTGCACAGATCATGCAACAAGTCAATCTGCCCATTGTCGTGAATTGGCTACAACAATGGTGTTATGATCTGGTCAGTTATCGCACTACCGGAAAAATCCGCTATTTCCTGAATCAGATGGCATCCATTGCGATGGTAAGCAGGCAAATTGATCTGTATGCGTGCATTGCTTATGCCAGAACACTAAATGCCAGGCAGCAACTGGCGCGTCATCCGTTGAATCCGCGCCTATTTCTGGAAGAACTGTTAATCGATTATGTGGCGATGATCGGCAAAAAATAGCGAAATATCATTTCTTTTCATAAGTCTCATCGGCTTTTAGTATTTTCAATGCAGCGCTCGCGCAAATTTCATCAAATTCGATGCCAGGTGCACCGCCTACGCCGATTCCACCTACCACTTCACCACCGACTTTGATCGGAAAGCCACCACCCAATAATAAAATGTTTTCATTCAACCGTGTCAAGCTTTGCAATTCCGGTTTCTGTGCGACCAGTACGGCATATTTATGGGTCGAGTCGCGTAAACTGTTGGCGGTATAGGCTTTGCGGCGGCTGCTGTCGAGCGTGTGAGGTCCGGCGCCATCGGCTTTTAGCTGCACTTTGAGCAAACCGGATTGATCGACAATGGCAACACTGACTTTGAATCCATCGTCATGGCATTTTTTGATGGCAGCCATAGCAGCCTGAGTGGATAATTCCAACGGCAATAGTTTTTGTGTAGGTAAATCTTGTGCGCGCAGCGGGTTGGCAAGAATGACAAATAATAATATTGAAATACTAAATGAAAATATCCGCAGTCGAATTATCATGATCAGCTCCTTGCGATGTGTGAATGTTATCGATCTCGTATTAAGAGATTACCATTCTTTTGAGCCAATTTTGTGAGTAATTTTCCTGGTACGATTTTGTTACAAGGCAGCAATAGTAATTTTATACATATTGCTGCCTTGTTTATTAGGCGTGATGAAAATTGACTGAATTAACTTAAATCAATATTAATGAGCTTGTTGCTTATCCTTGTTAGCTTTGTCGTCATCTTCATCATCATTTTCATCTTCTTCACTATAATTTGCCATCGTGGAATTGTTTTGGAAGAATGTTACTTCCCAGTTGGATGAATTTCCACGGCGATCCATATTTACAGTAACGATTGAATCATTGATTTTAACGCATGGAATCGTTAATACTCCTCTATCCAAATCCACAGTAGAGATGCATTCTTTCACAGGAATGGTTTTCTGCTCTAGGCATTTGGATACATCAATAGTGACTGTATCGGTAGTTGTGTTGCCTTGGCCATCAACTGGATGCACGGTAACAATCGCAAAATTTCGTTTGATGACAATATCGCTTGCAGTTCCTAATGACTGGGTGACATCGTTGCCGGCGGGATCAAGCAAAGGAGGGGTGGTGCATTGATTAAGTTGTCCATTCAGCAAGTTTTTAACCACTAACCCTTTGTCGGCAATAAAGATTTGATCGTGTTTGATCGCCACACTTTCTGCAAGGGCTATACTGGAAACACATAATAAAGAAATTGCAGCAAATACAGAAAATACATGATATTTAATTAATGTCATTATTAATTTCCTCATAGGGGTTGCACATTAGGTTTCGTTGAAAGTTTCAATGATTATGAAAATCATAATGATTAGAGTGATCTTGTCATCACAAAATTTTGTGATGACAAGATGTCTTTGTTAACGAAGTTAATTACGATTTATTAAATTTTTTTCGTTACCTCCTTACTGAAATCCTAATTTATAGAGGCGTGATTATGGTTTTATTAGCCAAATGCAGAATTAATAGTCAATCTGGTATGCTGTGAAGGTAGTGCAATGAACTAAAATTCGGGTGGTGAACACAAATAGAATTCCTATTCAATTGCGGCGGTACAATAAACTAATTGTTTGTTGATGAAATCAAGTGTTGAGCAGAAGGAGAATGTATGATTACACAAACCATTGATTATGAAGATGGCAGTAGATTATTAGAAGGCTATTTAGCCTACCATGACACCGGCAAAGCTAAACCAGCAGTATTAATAGCACACGACTGGAGTGGACGGCGTGAATTTGCTTGTAAAGCAGCAGAGAAAATTGCTGACATGGGTTATGTAGGTTTTGCACTGGACATGTATGGTAAAGGTATATTTGGTGCTGATGGTGATACTGAAAAAAATGGCGCCTTAATGAGCCCATTTGCAAAAGACCGTACCTTGTTAAGAAGAAGAATCAATGTTGCTTTGCATACGGTAAGGCAATTACCGCAAGTGGATGCTTCAAAAATAGCTGCTATGGGTTATTGTTTTGGCGGAATGTGCGTGCTGGAATTAGCACGTTCAGGTGCGGATGTATTGGGTGTAATTAGTATTCATGGCATTTTTGCACCCGGCAATATTTCTAATGAAGAAATGACGGCAAAAGTTCTTTGTTTACATGGTCATGATGATCCCATGGTGCCGCCTGAACAAGTGCTTGCACTAGAAAATGAATTAACGACAGCCGAGGTAGATTGGCAAATTCATGTCTATGGTGGCACGATGCACGCCTTTACTAATCCAAAAGCAAATAATCCAGATTTTGGTACGGTGTATAAGGAATTGGCAGCTCAGCGAGCCTATCAATCGGTCGCAAATTTTTTACAGGAATTATTTTAATTCATATGGATAATAGTATTACTTTGTATTTTCTTTTTATACGCTAGCCGTTTGTATGCGAAGTGCAATTTTGAGAAGCTTGTTTTTGTTGTGGGTACTCGCAAGCAGTCCACAGGAGATTTTTGCGCAAAAGCGAATTTATCTCGCGCCAGATGACCATACCGATTATATGTGGACAGGCGATGAGGAAGAATATCAAAATGTTTTTCTGACTACGATCGACTATTATCTGAATCAGATGGATGTAACTGCAGAAAGTCCCCCACCTTACCAGGCTCGCTGGAATGCTGATGGCAGCTTGTGGCTGTGGGTTTACCAAAAAAATCGTTCAGCAGCACAGTTTCAAAGAT
Source organism: Nitrosomonas sp. (assembly GCA_024281995.1). Classification (GTDB taxonomy): domain Bacteria; phylum Pseudomonadota; class Gammaproteobacteria; order Burkholderiales; family Nitrosomonadaceae; genus Nitrosomonas. The sequence continues at coordinate 144,397 of JAMWZW010000004.1, read as the reverse complement.
TGATTAATCGCATCAAAGATGGTCATTTTAGTGTTCCCCTCAATGCACTCGTGTTGTCAAGCGGAGGTACGCCGGCGGAAGCTATTTTACGGGGTATGTATTATCCTGGATTGATTCAACGAACTTATGATGTCGATTTTCCACTCGCGATCGCGATGGAGAATCAGACTTTGCCGTATGGCTTAGCATCCCTGTGGGCTGGTTCTGGGGCAAAGTATTCGTGGAAGGGAGTTTGCGGATGTTCTACACATGTGCCGCATCTAAGTAACCGTGAACGCGAAATTTATTATCTCGGTGGCCGCGATGAAAGTCGGGTGTTAATGAAGTGGAATTCGCTGTTACTCGAGGTGACTGATGATAACACTTCAATTGGCGGTTACGCTGAAGGTCGTAACCCTGAACAAACGATTAATTTTGTCACGGATAATACTTCGTTTGCATCACGCTATCCTTTTCCAATCATTGGGATTTTTGGTAAAGGCGAAGATGATTTAATGACCATTGATAACGAATTTGTATTAGCCGCAAAACGGCTTACTAATCTTAAGCGGCAAGTCATCGTATCAAACCAGGTAGATTTTTTTAAAGATTTTGAAACGCATCATGGCACACAACTTGAAACTTTTGCAGCGAGCTATGGCAATGAATGGGAGCTTTATTCAGCGTCGCTGTCCGAAGTTTCCGCAAGGGTTAAACGTGCTATAGAAAAGCTGCGCAGTGCTGAAGCATTGGCTACACTTGTTTCGTTGAAAAATCCATTATTTATGAGTAAACGAATTGCTGCACGCGATCAAGCCATGCTTAACTTTGGATTGTATTATGAACACAATTGGACTGCTGATGGTCCCGTTTCACGAACTGAGAGAGCAAATTGGCAGCGCAGAGTGGAAGCTGGAATTACATCGTATGTTGATTCACTATATGAGGATGCAAAAACACAGTTCGGAACGATGATTGCGGGCAATAGTTATTATCCCAGGTTTTATGTATTCAATAGTTTGAGTTGGACGCGAAGCGATTATGCAGATTTCCCAGTCAGCCAAGGAAAGCTGGTTCATGTGGTTGATTTGACAACGAATCAATCCGTACCTTCACAATATGTCACGATTGACGGACAGCTCTACTTGAGAATTCTTGCTAGCGCTATTCCTCCCGTTGGTTATAAAGTATTTGAGGTCAGAAATGGTGCGGGTGTCATTTTTTCAAATGCAGCAAGCATAAATGGCAATGTCATAGAAAATGCTTTTTATCGCATTACGGTATCTAATACTGGCGCAATAATAAGTTTGATCGACAAATTGCGTGGTAACCGTGAATTTGTGCGTAATATTAATGGTCGGTGGGCTAATGACTTGGGTGGTAGTGGGGGCAGCCTTGCAGTCGAGAATATCGGTGCTGTGAGTGTAACGTTACGCGTGATGTCCTTGAGTCCTCGTTTACATAAGACGCGTATTACGTTGATTCGAGATAGTAATCGTATCGAGATCCGCAACGATATTAAGGAAAATTTTGGAGAAATATTGACATGGGGATACTCATTTAATATCGATTCACCTGATGTTTGGCACGAGGAAGTTGGGGCTATCATACGTGCCAAATTGTTATTCGACGGCGGCCATTATTCCCCACGCAACGCTCGTTACGATTGGTTAACGATCAATCACTTCGCTGCGGTATCTACTGACAACGCGGGCATAACACTTTCAAATGCCGATACTTATTACATGAGGCTCGGCAATAGCACGCATACTGAATTAGATACTCATACAGCGCAATTGAATATTTTAGCCGGGGGACAAGTCGATGGAGAGAATTTAGGAATTCCTAACCAGGGGGGTGATGAGCGGTTCTTACAGCGCTTTGCTTTACAAACACATGACAAATTCGACCAAGCTGCAGCAATGAGATTCTCTCTCGAACATCAGAATCCGTTTGTAGTGGCTGCTGTAACCGGGACAAATCCTTCTTACAATGAAAATAATCATTCTTTCCTGACTATTTCCGACCCCGATATACTATTATGGGCCTTGAAACCGGCAGAAGATGGAGTTGATCATGGAGTAGTTGTGCGTGTGTGGAATCAATCCAATTCGAGTCGCCATTATATTTTAAAACTTGCTCCCGGTATTTTATCGGGGAAAAGAACTACGCATATTGAAAGCGACATTGATGAAGCTCAGATCGCAAATGGCAACTTATCCGCGTCTCTTACTGCCAATCAAATACAAACACACCGTTTGCAATTAAATACTATACCCATACCCTAATTCAAGTGACGGTATTTATAATCGCTGTAGCAAGATTTGCCTAATCTCTTCATCAGTTAAAACGATTGGATTGGTTTTCATACTACTGCCGCGGCAATTGGTAATGATTTTATCTAACCCAGTTTCTTGTAACCCAAAATATGACAAACGGGGCAACCTCAGCTCATCTGTCCATTGGAACAATAGATTGATTAATGAATCAAAAGCAATTTGTGGATCAGTAAAGCGCCTCTGACAAAGAATTTCCGCTACATGCAAGTACTTTGCCAAAGCTTTATTATTAGATTCCCTCATCAACATGCTGTGAATGTTGATACGGGTAGCAGATGCAACTAATGTTCCGCATGCCACACCATGAGGAATGGGGTAAAAGGCGCCGAGTGGAGATGCTAAACCATGGACCGAACCTAGACCAACCTGTGCCAGTGTGATGCCTGACAGTAATGCAGCATAAGCCATTTTCTCACGGTGCTCATGGATATCTCCTTTTTTCTGAAATAATGGGATTAATGCATCCCGCGTTGCTTGCAAACCACTGATCGCCAGTGCATCGGTAAAAGCGTTGGACTTTGTAGATACATAGGATTCTAGTAATTGCGTTAATGCATCCATACCATTAGCAGCAATTACATTCGATGGGCAGCTGGCTAGTAAATCTGGATCTACGATAGCATATTCAGCAACCAGTTTTTCGTGGCGAAAAGATTTCTTAAAACCATTCTCACCTTGCAGGCTGAGTACAGCATTTTTGGTTGCTTCGCTGCCTGTGCCCGCCGTTGTTGGTACTGCGATAAATGGTGTAGTAGGGCCTTCGTAAGGCAATTCAGGCCCGACACCTTCCAAAAAATCCATGACGGAACGTCGTACTTGCAATAATCCTGCTACTGCTTTTGCAGCGTCCAAGGCACTGCCACCACCTATACCCACGACAACATCGAAATTGTCATCGGCGTGAGCTTTAACTAAGTTATCTATCAGGGTTGGGGAGGGTTCTTCTGCAATTGTGCAATGCTGCCAATCGATAGAACGTTGTCTAAGTTGATCGGTAAAAAATTGCCAATGAATGGTGTTGGTGAATGATTGAGCACCAGTGATCAATAACACGCGCTTTCCATAACTGGCAATAATATCAGGTACTTTATTTAAAGTACCTGCACCAAATTCGATACGTGGTAGACGAGCAATGGAGAAATTAAACATTAACTATGTGTTATCGGATACAAACCGTGGTACACAGTGCCCTTGCGAGGTTCTGCCATCCAATCTGCCACGGTATCCCGCCACGCTAGGTAGTGCGCAGTTTCCTTATGAGCGGCGGCATCTTGTTGCGTTTGGTAAGCTTCGTAAAATATAAATTTCTCTGGATTATCCGTAGATTGCAAAATATCAAAACGAACATTACCGGGTTCACGAATGGAGTTTTCATGATTTAGTCGGCAAGCTTCTTTGAATACTTCGATTTTTTCCGGTTTGACTGAAACATAAACAATAGTTACATACATAAACTTATCCTTTGATTTGTTGCAGCATTAGTTCCTGCTCTACATACTTTCTAAGGGATTATTTTCGGTAATATTCTACTACCAAATACCGCTTAATTTTCCGTGTCCCTCTATGGTACGGAGGTTCCAACTATAAATTCTACATGTAATTCTTTTTAAGGTTTTTTTATAATTCTTTAATGAGATTCGAATTTTTGCCGATTACGTAAACTATTTTTAATCAGTTAGCAATTTCCTTGTCACTTTCAAATCATAAGCATGATTAATAAACAAGACAGCGGAACGCCTTCACTCTTAAATCGACTGGTATCTCTAACAACAATTCGGGATATTGAATTATTTGAGATTAGTTTATTGAAGACTTTGACTGAATTATTAAGAATAAGACAAATATCAATGTACAAGTTAAATCCCTCGAAGGACACTTGTTGGATATCGACTTATTCAACAAGTTTAGTTCAGGATGATAACAAGCGGCAATTTTCCGAATTTCAAGAAGTTTACACCTCAGAAACCACAGTTCCCGAAGAAATCATGGCAGCCCAATTGTGGGTCAATACCACCAGAAAACCTTATACATACAATAAAAATAACCAGTATTTAATCATTTATCCGATTCTTGGAGCGCATAAAATTGAAAGTCTGTTATCTTTTGAACTATCGCATCCATTAACTGAAAATGAAATGCTGATAATTTCCAGCTTATTAGGCATTACACATAACTTTCGCAGTCTGCTTGATGAAAATCAAAAAGACAAACTCACAGGATTATTGAATCGCCAAACATTTGAAGAAAGTATCTATAAAATCCAATCACTTTTGGTTAATGCTGCTGTGGATTCAGATAACAAATGGGATAAGGAAAACAAGCGTAAAGCAAAAAAAGGTACTGAGAATTTATACTTGGCGATTATCGATGTAGATAACTTTAAGTCAATAAACGATCGGTTTGGCCATATCATGGGCGATGAAGTTTTGTTGCTATTATCGTATATCATGAAGCAAATTTTCCGAGCCAAGGATTTATTATTTCGATTTGGAGGAGAAGAATTTGTGGCGATCATTCGTACCCAAGGTAAGCAAGAAACCCATAATGTTTTGGAACGGCTCAGAAATAAGATTGAACAATATCGTTTTCCGCAGATCAATACGGTGACTATTAGCATCGGCGCTACACTGATAAAAAATGAACATTTTCTTCCAGCTGAAATCATCAGCCGAGCAGATCAAGCACTGTATCATGCAAAAAATCATGGTAAGAATCAATTTCATTTTTATGAAGATCTGGTGGAAAGTCAGCATATTGAAGAAACAAGGGAAACAGGAACAATCGATTTCTTTTAGTGGTTAACTGAGCAATTGTTTTAGCGCCGATGATGAATAGGTTGCTTGTTTACCAGCGATAATACGGACCATAAAATCCCCCCCGATAAAAAGGATAGAAACCAGGATAACCAAAAAAAGGAGAGGGTCCGTAGTATCGATTGTCATAATAACTGGGATAGTTTGGCCAAAGATGAATGGCTGTGACAGAAAGTAGAGGCACTTGGATTATCCTTTTTCCAACCGTTTGTTCGATTTTTCCATCGACTATACCTGCCACGGTAATTTCTTTATCTTTAGTATAAACAGCAGGATCGAGAAAGTCAGGGCTTTTAACGACAAAGCGACCTTCACCTAATTTATATAATTGTGGGCGACCGCTGTAATCCAATGGATAAAAAATAACTTGTATTAAACTGAAATGCTCTTCATTTTCTACATCAACGACTATGCCACCCCAGCGCACAGGTACGCCTATATAACTGGAAATATCATGATTAACCTGATCATAACTCAATGATATCGCAGGCGCCTTTTCAATGACTGCTGGTAATCCAGCACACGCACTTAATAACAAGCAGAGTATTAATTGATGACACTTCATGACTTTCTTAATTCTGAAATTAACCAATAAGTCTCTTAACAACGATATTTTTTTATGAAAAGCAACTGTATATTGGATTGATAAATATGCCTTTAAGTTCTAATGAGGCTGTCGCGCAAATAACTCAAAACGTTCAATATGCACCAGCGGAACCAAAAGCCAAATTGCAGCGGTTGTAAATACTGAGATTATTACTAACCAAGTATAGGCAAATGAGCCTTCACCGAGCGCAGTGTATACATGTGCTCCAACATTCTGAGAAGCCAATGTGCCAAGATTGAAAATGGACATTAACAATGCAAAAAAAGTTGCTTCTGCTCGCTTTGGGCATGCTCTAGCGGCAAGATCCAAGAATGCTAATGTTGTGAGCATGCCGGTAATACCCCAAATAATGTGGATAATTAAGGCGGAAATTTCTCCGCGATAAGCTAAATAGGTCAGTAACATCATCACCGATAGGCCAATCGAAAGGTTAATAAGTCGTTGTAGCGGCATAGAACGGGAGAGGGGAACATAAATCAGTGCACCAATGATACTTGCCATTGAGTCGATCGCATTTAAGATACCGATGTATTGCTGACTGAAACCTAGCTCATCAGTTTGATAATAGAAAAATGCTGGACCAAACGATGGGCTGAAATTGAACAGAAAAATAAAAGCGGAGACTAGCCACACTGAACGTTCGGTGAAACCTGTGCGCAGTGCGGCCCAGATTGCTGAAAGCTCTTTTTGATCGTGAGTAACCTGTTGTTCATGCACGAAGAACACTGTCATAATCAACACAACCAAAGGGAATATAGCTGCGACGGTAAAAGCAATTTGCAATTCACGATGTTCAGCAAGATAACCACCGAGTAATCCCACCACGATCGCAGCCCCGGTTACTGAGCACCATTGGAGAGACTGAAAAGCGCCGGTTAAGCCATTCAATTTGCCGTTTTCTACCATCAATGCATCTGTTAGGACATCGTTATAAGCCAAGCCTAATCCCATTGTTGTATATAGAGCCGCAAGTTCCCAATAAGAAAATTGTGTCGACAATCCAGCAGCTAAGCCTGCAATACAGGCCAAAGTAGAAGTCAACAATAAGTAGCTTTTGCGTCTTTGGCCAAACAAAGGCAGAAAATCAGAAATTAATCCAAACAATGGCTTAATGAACCAGGGAATCGATGCAATAAGAAAGAAAGCTGCAACATCATCAGCTTGTAGACCTTCATCCTTAAAGTTGATAGTAATTGCCTGAACTGGCAGAGCGGACATACCCTGCGCAAAATAAACGATAGCAAATAAAATCGCAAGACGCCGTGTCTCAATAGTTGTAAAGGGACGGAGATGTTGCAACCAGTTTTTCATAGGGTTATTTAACAATTACGATCAACTAAGAAATTCATACTTATTGTCGTTTTTCGGATTCCTCTTGTAATTGTAATTCCCACATTCGCGCGTAAGCGCCATCGCGTGCGAGGAGTTGTTGGTGAGTGCCATGTTCAACGATTCGACCATGATTCATTACCAAAATTTGATGAGCATCCGCAATCGTGGAGAGGCGATGAGCGATTGTTAGTGTGGTACGGTTTTTTGCGATGCGCTTTAGTTCGGTTTGTATGCGTTTTTCCGATTCAGAATCCAATGCCGATGTGGCTTCATCAAAAATCAGAATATCCGGATTCTTAAGGATAGTACGGGCGATAGCCACTCGTTGCTTTTCTCCCCCGGAAAGCTTTAAGCCACGTTCTCCGACGATGGTTGCATATTGGGCCGGCAAGCTCTCAATGAAGTCATGGATATGCGCTGACTTGGCTGCTGCATAAACCTCTTCTTCAGTCGCGTCCGGCCGTCCGTAAGCGATGTTGTAATAGATACTATCGTTGAACAATACCGTATCCTGCGGAACGATTCCTATGGCGGCACGCAAACTGTGTTGCGTAACATCGCGAATGTCTTGGTCATTGATTGCAATACAACCCGATTGCACGTCATAAAAACGAAACAGTAAACGTGCCAATGTCGATTTTCCTGAACCACTGTGGCCAACAACCGCAATGTTTTGTCCAGCCGGGATAGTGAAATTGACATCAAAAAGTATTTGACGATTAGGTTCATAACTAAAACTGACATGATTAAATCGGATCGTGGCATTGCGCGCATTTAGTGATGCAGCATCCGGTTTATCCTGGATTTCTCTATTTTCATCTAACAACGTGAACATGCGTTCCATGTCAGCGAGTGAATGCTTGATTTCACGATAAACAAACCCCAGGAAATGCAATGGCATATACAACTGCAGCATAAAAGCATTAACCAGCACTAAATCACCTAAAGTCATATCGCCTTCGACAACTTTATCAGCAGCTAGCAACATCAGCAGCGTAACACCCACTGCGATAATGGCGCTTTGACCGGCATTTAGTGTGGCTAGCGATGTTTGATTGCGCACGGCGGCTTTTTCCCAAGATTGCAGGTGCTCATCGTAGCGCCGTGCTTCCCAAGTTTCATTACCGAAATACTTAACGGTTTCGTAATTCAACAAGCTGTCGATCGCCTGCGTATTGGCTTTTGAATCCATGTTGTTCATCGTGCGGCGAAAAATCATGCGCCATTCAGTAACAATCAAGGTAAGGGTAATATAAGCAAGTAAAGTCAAAAAAATAATGATGGAAAACCAGATATCGTATTGGCTGATTAATATGCCAAGCACCAAGCCGATTTCAAGCAGCGTTGGCAGGATATTGAACAGCATAAAATTCAGCAGGAAGGAAATGCCGCGCGTGCCGCGTTCAATATCGCGCGACACCCCGCCGGTTTGCCGTTCCAGGTGGAAACGTAACGACAGCGAATGCAAGTGTGTAAATACCTTATTGGCAACCCGGCGAATCGCCCGTTGTGTCACTTTGGCAAAAATTGCATCACGCAATTCGCCAAATAAGGTGCTGCATAGGCGTAAGACGCCATAACTGATCAATAAGAAAACTGGTAATACCAATACGGCGTGAGGTTGATTCAGTGTATCGACAATTTCCTTGAGCACCAATGGCACTGAGACATTTGCGAGCTTGGCCAATACCAGTAAGCTAAGCGCCAGAATAACCCTGACTTTAAATTCCCATAAATAGGGTAACAAGGTTGCAATCGTTTTAAGGTTATTGCGTGTGGCGGCAGGTTTTTCGAGGCGGGTTGGTCGCATGTACGATTCTAATTAAACGAGAATTTTGTTTTATGTCTACTTGAGTTTGTTGAGTAACAGCGGTAAGGTAACACAAGTACACTGGAATATTTGATACTGAACAAAAAGAAAAGGTACTACATTAGGACTATAGAATTTCGCGGAATGAGTTATGGAAATTACCTGTTATCGAGATCCTGAAATCAGCCGTGAACCGCGGCACTTACCGGCAAGTACTTATAACTTGGCCATTACGTTATTAGTGCGCTGTCCTACCAAGCATTTATTCGTTCCAATTCGCAGTATGCAATATATGGCGATTATCGATCATGAAGAATTCGTGTTTATCGATGGGGAGCGGAAGTGCTGGATAGATATTTCTTGGCAAAACTTCCAGCCGCACGTCCGCGATTCATTGGATCAACCGGTAGCTTATCAGGCGGTTTATTACCGTGACAACATGTCAGCGGTCATGGCGCGTTTGCAAAGCGAATTTCCGGCGGCGTTGCAAGAACTGGTCAACAAGGAAAGATTGGATGGTCCGGCGCGGATTATCAATTTTCCAACGAAACACTAACAAGCCGTTGAGGAGCGTATTCGAGGCAACGCAGGTAGTTTTCAATGGCTTGTTAATCGTCATCCTTGAGTTCGGTATCCCAACCTTTCTTCTTCGCATTTTCAATAGCCTGAGTATATAACTGCATATGCCGTTCGCGTAAATCGTCCGGTAAGCGGCTAGGCAAATGAGCATAGGGTTCCCAAGCGACGTGGACTTTTTCGTACAGAGTTTGCATTTGTGCGCTGCTCCAGCCTGCGCAGGTTTCTGTTTCCGGCAGAATGCCAAACACCCAGGCATCCCGCACGACGCGTCCCAAATGGGTGAGTCCTTCATTTTCATCTTGATTGATGCCAACATAGAATTGCTCTGTCATAGTTAAATCTCGTTATGGGTATTATTAATATAATAATTAGCTTATCTTAGGAGGTGGGTTCAGATTTAGCGTTAAATCGATCGAGTATATGATGTGTCATACTTTTGGCAAGCTCTTCTTCTCCAAAAAAAACGGTTCCCATATTATCTTTACGCAATAATTTTGTTTCATCTTCACTACGAGTGCGTAAAACAATTTCTATGTCTGGATTCAAAGTGCGTGCAGTATCAATCATCTGCCTTACATTGAGTGGATCAGGCGTAGCAATAACCAGCATGCCAGCATCGGTAATATGTGCTTGTATCAGCACTGAAGGTTCAGTAGCATCGCCAGATACCGCATTGATGCCTTGTTTACGCAAATCTTGCACCAATTCACGATTTTGTTCCGCGACAATATAGGGAATATCTTTTTCTCCTAATGCCTTGGCAATACGTTGGCCAACATGCCCGTAACCTACCAGAACCACTTGTCCTTGCAGAAATTTACGTTCAGTACTCATGGGGAGTTCTGCGAAAGGATCATCGCGATTTTCGTATTGCCGTGCCAATGCTGAGTGTTTTAGCATCCAGTTGCGAAAGGGGATAATAGCAGCGAATGCAATCGGATTAAAAGCAATAGAAATCAATGCTCCGGCAAGTACTAAGCTCATTCCTTCCGTGGGCATTAATCCTAGCGATAATCCCAATCCCGCCAAGATGAAGGAGAATTCACCAATTTGTCCTAAACTTGCTGCCACAATCAATACCGTATTAAGCGGATAGCGTAGTGCCAGAACCAGCAGCATCGCCGCCATGGATTTTCCTACAATAATAATAGCGACTACACCTAAAACCCGCATGGGTTCTTCGATTAATACAGATGGATCAAACAACATGCCAACTGAAACAAAAAATAACACAGCAAACGCATCGCGCAGGGGTAGAGATTCTTCTGCAGCACGCTGGCTAAATTTGGATTCACGCATGACCATGCCGGCAAAAAAAGCGCCCAATGCAAAAGATACATTGAATAATGCGGCTGCTCCATAAGCAATGCAGATAGCGACGGCAACAACAGCCAGTGTAAACATTTCACGTGACCCGGTACGAGCGACTTGCCATAACAACCAGGGTAATACGCGCCGACCGACGATAAGCATGAGGGCAATGAATGCTGAAACTAGCAATAAAGTGATTCCGATTGTATACCATAAAGGATCACTTGCACTTTCAGCATTATTTGATCCTCCCAGAATAGTTGCGAATGAGGGTAATAACACGAGGATAAGTACTGTAACTAAATCTTCGACAATCAACCAACCGACAGCAATACGGCCATTCATGGTTTCCAAATAGCCTCGTGACTCGAGGGCCTTAAGCAATACAACGGTGCTGGCACAAGATAATGACAAGCCTAATACCAGACCTGCACCTAAACTCCAACCCCACCATGTTGCTAAGGCCATGCCAAGTCCAGTAGCCACTGCCATTTGAACAATGGCGCCCGGCAATGCGATACGTTTAACCGCAAGCAAGTCATCCAGAGAAAAATGCAGACCCACACCAAACATCAGGAGCATGACACCGATTTCTGACAACTGCGAGGCAATGCCAATATCCGCAACAAACCCTGGCGTTGTTGGGCTAATTGCAATCCCAGCCAGGAGATAGCCAACCAATGCAGGAGTTTTTAGCCGCTCAGCGATAAAACCAAAAATTAAGGCCAAACCAAACCCGGCAGCGATCGTTGTAATCAGCGTAATGTTATGTTCCATTTAGATTCCATGAGTTGTTATTCTTTTGTTAGTCTAATTAGTGGAGTTAAAATCGATCCAGTTCATTTGTCAGGTTTTTCAACTTTTCCGATTGTAAGTTATTTCGTAACCGCCAAAAGCAATATTCACCTTGCTAACTGAAGTAACAATAAAATAGGTTAGTGTTGTTGCACACCTGATTGAGGTGCTTGAATTTTTGTGGTGTCGGATGTTGTATCAGATATAGTGGGGCTATTAAGGAGTTTTTCAAATTCGCTGCGTTCTTCTTCAATTGTTTCAAGGATCTGCCGTTTAAAATCTTCGCGTGAAAAGGCTTCTTCAAGCATTAATAAAAGTTTTTCAACGGTTAATCCAATGGTAATGCCACCTACAATACCACCAATGGCTGCACCGATCGCCGTACCAAGGCCAGGAATGAATGAACCCAATGCCATACCCGTAGCAGCCCCTGCAGCGGCTCCACCTAGCGCACTGACAGCTTTTCCGGCAGTTACTTTAATCAGAGCCTGTGCGCCGAGCTTAATGATACCTTTACCGACCACTTTGGCCGTGATCTTGCCAGCAATTGCTCCAGTTATAGCACCTGCAGTACCAATACTTCCGGAAATCAACATGCGATTTTCCAAATTAACGATAACGCTGTGCGCAGGCGGCTCTTGGAGTGCGTTCAAGGATGAGTGTTTGACGATTTCTAGCTGTAAATTATCAACGGTATGAATACGATTATCAGTCAATATCTGCTCAACTTTTTGCAAATGTTCAGCACGTAATTGCTGATTATTTTCTAGGATATGTTCGATCGACTGCTGGACGGGGCCAAATACATTTCCTTTCATGAGATAACTTTGTAATTTCTCCGCCATCCAGCTTTCTAGAACACCTGTTGCTAATGCAAGAATACGTTCATATTCTCCAGGTAAACTATAGTACCAGTCGAGATAATCATCGATATTTTCAGACATTTGTAAAAATCCGATTGCAGTGGCTTCACGCAATTTCTCAAGCGATGTTTCCAACTTATTGAAGCTATTTAAATAAGCCTGCTCAATTTGTTCAGCTGTTCCCAGTTTATAGTACTCCTCTCCAATCATTTCCACTTTCTCAACTACAGTTTGCTGGGAAGTATGGATTTCTTGGACGGTATCCGGATTGGAGCGTAACCAGGCATCTACATATACTGTAGAAGGCACATAAATAAAGAAGACAAAAAATGTTGTGAATGCCGAAGTAATAGCCCATGCCCACGGTGAAACAGCAGGAGGTTGATCACTATCTTGTATAGGAGCAAAAACGCGACGATATTCGGACATTGGTACCATGAAGGTGGAAATTCCTAACGCTATATTATAAAAAAATACTAAACTACCTAGAAAAATAGCGCCTAAATAAAAAATATCATTGAATGAATGCAAATTGCCAAGTGCATAACGTTTTACTCCCTCAATAAAACCTAATAATCGGCCAGTCTCAAGAATTAGAATGCTGTTAGAGGTGCCGCTCAATTTTTGACTTTCTATCGTGACAGCTTCTGTCAGTGAAGAATACAGGCGATTAGTATCCGTAGGATTGACGAAAATCACAAAAAACACTGCCATCACCAACGCGGTTATCCAGCGTGACCAAGTGAGCGATTTATGTACTGCAATGTAAGGTTTATATTCACGTGCAGCAATAGGGAAAAAAAATGTATAAAAGAAAGCAAATGCGGGAATAGCGGCAAAGAATGTGATCCATTCCTGCTTTTCAGCGGAGCCGAGATAAAATAATAGCAAAAAAGCAAAAGCTACCGACCATAGCAGCCACCAAACATAAGCCAGAATCCGTCGCGTAAAAAGCCAGTGTAGGATACCTAGTTTTTTGAACTGACTGGAAAGATAAATCCTCTGTATAGTTACTGCATAAATGGCAGCAAAATAAATAGGCAATCCAAATAAAAAAGTTACTAACAACGCAAACCACAATTGTTGATCAGGGATCAAGCGTCCAAAATAATAAGCAAAGCCTAACCAATTTGCAGAAAATGCCAAATAAGCAAGTGCTTTTATAAAATTGAAATTTTTAAGCGCGGCTAGCATGGCACTGATTCCTCAACGACTAGAAACACCACATATAAACGGTATGCGGAATACTGATAGTAAACGTTATCTCGCTAGTGACTGTCAAGATATAGCTGCATGGGTTTTAGTTTTAATGTGCTGATTGCTTAATGCAAGTGATCGTACTATCGAATAGATCAACGTTGTTCTCGAGTAGTTTTGCTCTCATGAACTACTGCTATTAATTTTCTATCGAATGATAAAACTAATACATTCACGTTAGCTTGATAGCTTTATGGGTAAATGGCTAAATTTAGGGTGCTCTTGCTAAAATAGAAAAGCTGACACAACCCACAAATTATATGGATTGTGCCGACACTTGTTAGGATCTATCAAAAAATAAACTGATTTGAGTAAATTCAACGAGTAGCTGGTTTAGGCGCTGGTGCAGTTTTTGATGGTGGTATCGTTGTATGCCCATCATCAGTTAATGCTTCCGTAGGTAGCGTTTCTGCAGGTTTCTCAGTTGCAGTAGCCTCAGGTAGCAATGGGGCCGATGTTTCAGTTTCAGCTTTGGTTGCTTCGGCTGTTACCGCATCTGGTTTAGCTCCGCCGTCAACCTTTGTTTCGCTGTGATGAGTTACAAATCGGTTTTTGAATTCTGTTAAGGTGTCTTTATGGATGTAGCCGCTATGCCAGAGATAAGCGATACTGCCGAACAAAAGTATAATGAAGAGATAAAATTTCCACGGACTTTTCTTTTCAGCATAAGGATCTACTAACGAGCGCTGAGCACCAGGCGGTAGAGTAGCCATTTTTGTTAGCGATGCGCCAAATGGAATATTGATAATTGCACGAGTATTAACCGCCCAACCATTGCCATCTAATAGCGGTGCTAAGTTACGTTTGCGCAATTTGAGGAAAGCAAGAAGAACTGACGGACCGGAGATTAATAAAATCAAACCTAGAATAGCCAATGGCATTTGCCACCAGCTTAAACTAATAAAACCAGTGACCACAGATGCAATTGCAGTGCCAATAGCACCTATTGCCAAGCCAATTGCCGCGAAAATACCTGCAAATTTGCCGACATCAAAGGGCGGGGCAGGTGTTTTGGCCGCTTCAACGGTTTGTGTGGTATTTGTAATACCTGATGCTGCTTGATCTTGTACCGCTTTTTCGCGAGCGCTTGCCATTTTCTCGATTTGTTCGCCAATCATTTTGCCGATTCGTTTATAAGGATACCAAAAGGCCTGGCGAACACTAATGGGATGTTCGATGATTTTAACAATAGTTGCATCCCAATCCTGGCCTTTACGATCGTAAAAAATACCATTTCGACCGACCATCAAATTATCAGCATCACCATTAGTAAAAGCTGCAGCGATATTGATTTTTTTATTGATATCATCGCGACGCTGACATTCGCAGTAGGCAATATAAGTACCGCTTAAGCTGGCCATACTGCTGTGAGCATTGATGTCAGCTACATTCAAACAGAAATCACAGCTGCGACCGTCTAAAAATAGCGTTCCTGCTTGAAATATCGCTTTATTTTGGGCTGTATAAAAATCGCGGAATGAAACAAAATTATTTAATAATTGAAAAAGATCACGATGGTAACGAATTAATTTTTCGACAGAATTAATGGCATCTGAGGCGCTAGCGAGAGATTTGTCTTTGTGAATCAGTGTCAAGATTTTTTCTTGATAATCACCCGCCAAAATGGCGCGTACGCGAGTGATCGTCAGACTTTCAACAATGGCACCACGCTTTTTTTCTAACCATGCTTGGTGGGCCGAGAATTTCTTACATATTTTTTGCCATTCCTCACCGCTGAGGTTTTCTTTTTTGCCTAATAATGGATTAACAACTTTAGTTTTAAATTCAGTGATAGCCGTTATCCATGCGGGATTAATCCCTGTTTCCAGGGAAAGGGGAATTTTTGCTTCGATTTTGGCCAAAGGTAAAGAGGCAACTTGTTCGGAATCGGCCGATAAATTTTTGCTTGCCAATGCTTCGTATTCCGTCAATGCTGGATTCAGAGAATCTCCCGCACGTGAATCGAATTCCGCCAAATGGCAGCGTGTAAAGTAGTCATCAATTTTGATTTTAACGCTATCAAATGCCACTTTAGCTGCTTCAGTTTCTTTACCTAACAAGAGTATATTTGATTCGTTTTGTTCAGCTTCTTGCCACCAATCAGAAAAAGCATTGGCTTCTGTGAAAAATTGATTAAGTTTTTCTTCAGAAATACCCGGTAAGCCTGAACGATCTTCTTCAGAACCGACACATGTGATAATTTCTTCAATGACAGCTTGCGTGTCCGCATCAGCAGCAGCACTTGCAGGAATAATGCCATCCCCGTTAAATTTTGTACTGGCAAAAATCTTATTTAAATCTGCAGTGTCATCGACAGTAATGACTTCTTCATCTTTTTTGCCAATGTTAAGTAAAACTTGTTTAGCAGAGGTAAGTAACGCGGTACCTTCTGGAGTACTATTATCAATCGCACTTAAGGGAAGGATATTTAATCCTTTGGCAATATCTTCGGGATTTTTAAGTACAGATGCAGTCCAGTTAACTGCTGCAATGACTTCTGGTACACGGATGTGTCCATCGTTATCGTCGTCGATAAATTCTAATGTTTTTGTGTCAAATTCAAGATTATTAGTTGGGCAGCTCAGTGCTGCCCAAAGTTTCGGATCGAGCTCACCGAGCGATTTTAGATCTTCGGCTGTTTCCAGGCGTACTTGGTCAAAACCACCCGAACGGAAGAATCGCCATTTATGTATTGTGTTGTTCATGATTTTCCCTTTTTTCTGAGTGTAAATTGCTCATATAATGCTTTTTAAATCATGCCAGCTTTATTAAGCTTAAATTTTTATAATACTTAATATCGTAGTATTGAATGGTCATTCTTTGACTTGCTGTTCTTTTTATTGACTTCGAGAAAGACAAGCGGTGACATGGTTGCGAAAAAACTCTCCTGTGAGTCCAAGTATGTCTGCCTCATTTTCACAAATTTTTGATCTCGAATGTTTTTTAGAATCACTATCTGATTCAAGGCGTACCGGAAGTCGCTGAACATTGCTTATGTGTGGAGTGTTGGCCGAAAGTGATTCTACATCAAGACGTACACGAACTATACCACTCGTGCCAAAGTTTAATTGGTTCGCAGCTTCTTTTGACAAATTGATAATTCGATCACCTCCTCCTCCCCAACGATCATTGATGCGAACCACAACTTGTTGATTGGTTTTTAGGTTAGTAATACGGACACTACTTCCAAGAGGTATTGTTCGATGCGCTGCAGTCAATTGTTCAGGATCATAGGGTTCACCGCTTGCAGTAGTCCGCCCCTCCATCTCTGTCGCATAATAGGTTGCCATCCCGATTTCCACCGGCCATGGTGATTCTTGCACTAAAATTTTTGTATTCTCTGGATTACCAGAAGACATCGTGACTTGTTTTTTTATAAATTCAGTGGGCAGTGGCATGTTACTGTCTATTATCTGTTTGTTAGCCGGATTAGATACGATTTCATTCATATCATATGAGGTGGCGGCAATAGTATTGGATTCTGGTGTTGTTAAACATCCACCGATAACTGAAACGACCAAACAAGCGAAGAAAATTTTTTTCACAGAGTTACAATTTGTTATTATTTTTGCAATGATTCTATCACTACTGTAGGAATTATCCTATGCTTTTTAACGGGACCGCTCGTGCGGCACTATGAATTATGGTTGTTAATTCGTGTGGCATATTTCATAATTTACAGCAAGCTTTGGAAGTAATTAAAACAGTGCATTTCGTGAAGGAATTGATGTGGCAATTTATTAAACTTAGTGGAGTTGTGTGGCTTGATAGGTAATTCAGAACTCATGATTGCTGTTTTAAAGTCAGATATAATTAATCACAATTTTAAAACCATATCAGGCGATTAGGTGTTTTTGCACAAATCTAGAAAGATTAGATGAATGTGTTATGCAATGTTCGTTTCTAAAAAAGGGTCTTCAATTTTATGAAACAGAAGATTTTAGCGCATTGCATTTATAGCTTAATGATGTCAATAACGATGACTGGTTGTGTATCTGCGACAGTTACCTTAGTAAATATTGGATTCTCAGATATTTTTTTTCGTGAATGGTTTTACGCATGGGGCGTTGCCTTTCCTGTTGGCTTTGCTCTTTTGCTACTATTATCACCGTTGTTCAGAAGAATTGTGAATTCAATAACTCAATAATCAGGAAATTGTTTTTTTGCAATATTCGCAGTTAGTAATCAGGTAATACCGAGTATAGGTTTTTATTAAAAAATTGCACGGAATTAATTCGATATTAGTCTAAGAATTAAACAAATTAATCATGCAATTGATGAATCCTGCAGCATCAGTATGATGACAAAAAAATAAAACACTAATAATTAGAGAAATCATTGAAATGACCAAAACCGTAGCAGGTACTCGCAAGTTTTTTTGAGTATAATTTTCCTTGATTTTATTGGCAATTTCTTCGTAAGAGGGAGCCGTATCGCTAACATGTATTCTAGGATCAATAAGTATGGGGTCGGTTTCATTGTTTGCCGCTTGTGAAGTTTGTTTTGTTCCCCCATTAAACGATGAGACAGTTTGTTTTTCAAGAGAATTAGGCATTTCAGCGGGTTGTGTTTTGAAAGAAATTTCTGTTTCTTCCGTTGCGAATTCTTGATTCACTACTGCGCGTGCTTCCCGGCTTTTTCTTTCTTGGCTTTTTAATGAAATAATGTAATGAAACACGTCGGTTCGCAATCCAAGCCGTTGTGTAGCCTCATAGATATCATGTGCATCAACTGCAGTTTTTTCGCGTTCAAAAGCAACGCTAAATGCTCTGTCACATAATGAATTGATTGTTCGAGGTGTTCCGCCAGCCTGGAATGCAATACCAAGTGCTTCCCATCCTGTATCGGATATAAGTTCACCAGTCCCACCAGCGACTTTAAGGCGATGCGAGATATATTTTTGTGTGGCATCGGAATTCATTCGCCCGAGTGTTTCAAGTGCGGCAATTCGTTGTTTAAACGGTTCTAATGCGGGCCTATTGATCATTTCCAATAATTCTTCTTGACCGAGTAGTAACAATTGGATGAGCTTAACCGATCCTTCTTCGAGATTATTTAATAAACGAATGCCATTAATTACATCGTCCGACATTAAATGCGATTCATCAATGATTATTAGGCATTTTTTTCCAGCAGCATTAATTTCTAGTAGTGCGTTGCGAATGTCTCGCATGACAAAAGTTTTTTCGGATGACAAAGGGTGCAACCCTAGCTCCTGCGCAAGAAATAAATAGAGATCACTACTATTTGCAGGCGGTTCCGCCATCCAAATTAATTTAACGTCATCAGGAAAATCAGCCTTTATCATTTGACTGAGCGTGGTTTTACCAGAACCAATAGGGCCGGTTACAACAATTAATCCGCGACCACTCTGTAATGACCCTGATATTTGCTTGCGAATACGTGCATGATCACCTTGGTTATAAAAAAATAGTGGATCCGGAACATTCTCAAATGGTAGCTTCTGGAGGTTAAAATATTTTGTATACATGTGTATTAATTTTCTCCTTCTTTAAGCAGTAATTTTACTTCGACCCTGCGATTCTTTGCTCTACCTTGTTCGGTTCTATTAGTGTCTATGGGACGAGTATCGCCATAACCAATAACAGATATCGATTCAGGTGGTATGCCACGGGAAATTAAAATGTCTGCAATAGCTTTTGCTCTGCGTATTGATAAATCCATATTATTTCTGTGCAATTTGCCAGTGGGAATATTATCGGTGTGTCCTTCAATAATTATCTGGCTATTTGGAAATACTGATATTTCATTGATTAATTTTTCAATCTTTGAGGCCGCAGTATCATTGATGATGGCTTGACCGGAACGAAAAGTTTGTCCGCCAAAAATCGTCAAAATTGTCGGATGATTCTCGATTGTCATGATTTTATTGTTGCCACTTTTTTCGTCTGATGTAACAACTGGATTTTCAAGATGTGCAACATTAACTTCTTGGTTTGCGGATTTAGCGGCACCCGAATCGGATTGTTCAATAGGCGCGGTAGAATTTTCAACAACTACATCGGGTTCAGTAATCGATTCTTCATTTTGAGTTTGATCTATGGATTTTGGTGTGACTGGAGCTTCTGTGGGAGGTACTGTAATGAGAGGCGTATGAGCTATAGGTGTTTGAACCGGAAGTTCAATCGCTCTATACATAATTAAGGCGGATAGGGTAAAAAAAATAATGGATAGTCCAATAATAATAAAACGCATAATAATAAGGCACTCAATTTAATATGTTTTAAACGGAAATGTGTATTAACGGACTCAAAGGTATTATTTTAACGCAGTAATTAACGGCATGCTGCTATGAATAAAAGTATTTATCTAGTGTTTTAAAATGAATTGATGATTATTCAACGCATATGCACTATTTATAGATTTTAAGCACTGTAGTTGCTGTATTATGTCTTAGCTTAGCATAGTTATATACATTCTGTATAAAGCTTGATTGAAAAATCTCCCAGGTTAACAATGCAATTAAGTAAGCAATGAATATGCGTCTATGCATGTACAGTGCAAAGTGCCGTAGTTTGTAGTAGGCAGTACTCGAAAACTCGTTTTCTAACTATGATTTCTTTGTGAAAGTTAAAATATTTTTTTGTAATTTTTTGCCTGAAATCAGGTAAATACTCCCTTTCATCGATCATTAACAGCTTTCGAAACTAGGCCATTGCGATACAATTACCGTTGTATCAACGATCTGTATTTCACTACTTTATCGCGATGGCATTTTTAATGCCACTTGCGCTCAAGACTTCACGATGTTTCTGGTTACAGAAAACGATGTTCATATAAATCGATTCGCCTGATTGGATTGAGGTTTTTTCAAGGAGAGTCAATGCCTGTTTACTGCAATACTGATTGGCAGCAGTAGTTTCAACGGTTAACACCAAAGAGCATTGCTATCAACAGATGTATGCTGCTTATAACCTCAGCAGCTTGCCTATCTTTGGTAAATTAGCATGCTTCTTCATCGCCTTGATCTTCCCAACCAGAGATCACTTCTTACGATGGCTGTTGTTCGGCTTACATGGGATGTGTGTAATATTGTGCCGATATGACGCCCTGAATCACTTGACTGATGAAGGCGTTTACAGTGGTGCAGCGTGAGTGGGTAGATTTGCCAATATAACCACCATCACGAGAAAATATGTCAGTTGCACAATATAGAGCCACCAATTACTATTGTTCATTTTGCAATTTCCTGATGAATTTTGATTGACCAGATAGCCAATCGAGTAACGCGATATGATTTTTTCTGCAGGTAATGACCCAATCGATTACTTGCCTTAGTATTATAAAAAACGGTAACGAAAGGGATGCTATAAATAAAGGTAGAAAAAAAGGTATTTATTGACTTTCAGTCTAAATCTACAATGTTGGTACTGCAAAAACCTTTTTTGTAAGCGCTTAAAAATAAAAATCAGAGATTCCGGTTGCTGTATTGTGTAATTACGCAGCATTGGCTAGCTGCATACTTTGTGTAGCAACAATCACAATTTCTTCCGAAATAAGGGCTGCTTCGTTGGGTGCAACGCCCAGATCAATCCATTCTTGCGCGGTTATTTCTGCTGTGGTGAGTTCGTTAATTGCAAAATTTGCGAGTAATTTCTCAGCAATATTAACAAGTCTTACAAGTAAATAGCCAATTTCTGTATCGGCATTTTCTGGTGCATGATGGTGGCGTATTACTGTAATGATTTCAGGGGGTAATCCCCAGTGTACTCCAAGTTTTGCACCGATTTCGCCGTGGTGCATACCCAACAATTCGTGTTCTATTTTTAACAGTGATGTTGTTGCGGGGGCGGTATTTAATCGTGCATGCAGTGTATTGCTAAGATCTTTTGCAATGAAATTCAATGCGTTGTAACCAATATCGTGTAACAATCCTGCAAGGAAAATTTGCTCATCTACGGGGCGTTTTGGTGCGGGCATGTGTTTTGCAACGGCACGCATTACTGAAGCTATAGTTATGCTGTGAGTCCACAGATCTGCGGATTTTAGTTTTCCTTCTGTTGATTGCGCAAAGGCTGATAAAGTTGCCATACCGATAGCTA
This sequence comes from Nitrosomonas sp., assembly GCA_024281995.1. Lineage (GTDB taxonomy): Bacteria > Pseudomonadota > Gammaproteobacteria > Burkholderiales > Nitrosomonadaceae > Nitrosomonas. The sequence goes on along the minus strand of JAMWZW010000004.1, from coordinate 122,649 downwards.
CAGATTTAATTTGCGCGAGTCCCAGACGCATAGCTGCGTCATTCACTGAAGAAATAATACCTGGAGAGCCAAATAAAGAGGCGTTAGATAAGCCGATGATTCGAGCAGAAATTTGCGGATCCTGGGCGATCAGTTTGAGTAACTGGGCTTCACCTTCGTCCGTATCCAATTGCAAAGCCAGCATTCTTTTTGCAATATCTGGCATTGCAGGTAATGTATCAATGCGTTCCAGTGATTGCTTTAAATCGACACTATTTAACATGGTGTTCCCTTTATAAATATGCTTGTTTATTCGGTGGATTTGCATTACCTATAATCAATGCAGAAATACTAAGTTAGTACGCTATACTACTTATGAAAATTCATGCAAAAGACCTAATATCAAACAAAATCAAGTGATTAACTTTATTCAAAAGAATGGATACTCATGATTATAGAAGTGCTTCAGTGACGTGCATTGAATAATAAACGATGTGAAAAGCGATCTTTTTTAAAATATCCTTTTATCAAAGGTTACTTTGGGCTCTGATATATGAAAAACAATAGGGTGAACCCAAACTCTTTTATGCAAAAAAAATTACTGACCTTTCTGCCTGCAATTCTGGTTGGGATATGTCTTATTTTTATCGGATGCTATGTTGATTATTTGCGTATACGGCATTTAGAGCATGAGTCGCGTATTTCAGCATTTGATAAATTAAGTTTATTGCGTGCTACATTGGAAGGAACTATTACCAGTAATGTTCAGTTGGTGCAAGGCTTGGTAGCATCCATTGCCGTTGAACCGGATTTGTCGGCGGAAAAATTCATGAAGCTTGCAAAATCACTATTTAACGATCAATCGCAACTTCGCAATATTGGTGCTGCACCTGATTTGGTTATACGTTACATGTATCCGCTCTCAGGTAATGAAGCGGCATTGGGACTCAATTTTCGTGAACACCCGAGGCAACTTGAAGCGGTACTCCGTGCCCGCGATAGCGGGAATCTGATATTTGATGGTCCTGTAAATCTGATACAAGGTGGACAGGGATTCGTCGCACGTATTCCTGTATTTATTGATAATCAGGAAAGCAAAGAGAAAACATTTTGGGGGGTCATCTCGGCTGTCATTGATGTAAATCGGCTGTATCGTGTAAGTGGTGTGTTGGAAGCAGCGAAAGAATTTGATATTGCTATCAAGAATACATTCGATAAAAACGGTAAAGTGTTCTTTGGCACTGAGCAAATATTTGATCAGCAACCCATATTATTGGATATCGCTTTGCCTAAAGGTAGCTGGCAAATGGCTGCCGTACCCAAAGGTGGATGGGCTGCTGCGGCTAGTAGCGACGATATCTTCTTCCGTATCGGTTTAATATTGATCGCTACATTAGTACTGTTGCCTCTCGTTGCAATCGGACGATTTCAACAAAAAAAGCGCGATAGTGAAATTCGCTTACGTGCATTGTTTGACATGTCGCCTGTCGGCATTGCATTAAATGATTACGCAACAGGAAAGTTTCTTGAAGTCAATAATGCATTATCGATTCCTACGGGCTATTCCCGCGAGGAATTGTTAAATCTAACATACTGGGACATAACCCCTGATGATTATGCAGAGGAGGAAGTTCGTCAATTGGAAAGCCTGGAAAAGACTGGTTATTTCGGGCCTTATCAGAAAGAATATACGCGTAAAAATGGTAATCGTTATCCGGTTCAACTCAAGGGTGTACTGGTCTACGATGCTTCCGGCAAGAAATTGATTTGGTCGATTGTGGACGATATCACTGAACGAAAAGCAACTGAGAAAGCGCTGATTGCTGCCAGACATGAAGCTGAGCGGGCAAATCATGCCAAATCTGAATTTCTTTCCAGCATGAGCCACGAACTTCGTACCCCCATGAATGCAATTCTTGGTTTTAGCCAATTGCTTGAAATGGAGAAGCTTAATGACATACACCTTAAATATGTCAAGGAAATTAAGAATGCCGGCATTCATTTGCTTGCGCTCATTGATGAAGTTCTGGATCTGGCAAGAATCGAAGCCGGGCGTATTAATTTGAAACTGGAACCGGTTGAACTTCATCCGCTGATTGAAGAATGTATCAGTCTGGTTAGAAATTTGGCCATTCAACAAGGTGTTACCATCACTCAAAGGGGCTTGTATGATAAGGTGTTGTATACAGATCGTATCCGACTCAAGCAAGTGATTCTTAATTTAATTTCCAATGCGATCAAATATAATCGCAATAACGGCAAGGTGCTTATTGATGCCAAACTATCCGAAAAGCCGGGTTATTTGAAAGTGTTTGTAACCGATACCGGCATTGGCATTGCCGCTAATAAGCTAATCGAACTTTTTCAACCGTTTAATCGACTGGATGCAGCAAGAACTGACATTGAAGGTACCGGTATCGGGTTGTCTCTGACTCGTCGAATTGTCGAATTGATGGGTGGTACGATTGGCGTACAAAGTGAGCTGGATATAGGCAGTACTTTCTGGTTCGAGTTACGGGCGAAGGAATTCTCCAGTAACGATAGCGTACCAATAAGTAATCCGGTTGATAAATTAGAATCTGATAGAAAAACAAGAAATAAGCAACAGATCATCGTGTATATTGAGGACAATGCGGCTAATCTTGAGTTGGTGACCAAGATTTTGACTTATCGCCAGCATATCAAATTACTATCAGCAGCTACGCCGGAATCGGGAATAGATCTTATCAAAGCGCATCGTCCGGATCTAATTTTGCTGGATATCAATTTACCAGGAATGAGCGGTTTTGATGTTCTTCAAGTGCTTCAACAGCAACCTGAACTGGCAGGGATTCCGGTTATTGCCGTTACATCCAGAGCTATGCCGCATAATATCGCCGAAGGGAAAGTTGCCGCGTTTGCCGATTATCTGACGAAGCCATTAAATGTGCAGCAGTTTCTCAGCGTGATTGACCGGTATTTGATGTAATTGATTGAACAAGCATCAAAATTGAAACAAATACAACGGATAAATCGCGCTATTGCGTGGTAATGAAGACAAACTTCAGTCGATATTCGGTAACTGTTGAAAGCTGGAATATCCGAGCATGTCACCTGAAAAAAAGACTCCACCCCAAATACATCTGTTCTATAACCGAGCAATATATGGACAAATTTACATTAAATTTGTTTGAAGAAGCGGAACTCATTCAGATGGGAAGTGAGATATTATGTACTGGAGCGATGGTATTGCGCGGTTTCGCATTGTGCGATGAAACTGCAATCTTTAAGGCATTGGATACGATTACAATTGCAGCACCATTGCGGTACATGGTGACACCTGGCGGGTTCCGCATGTCAGTGGCAATGACAAACTGCGGTTCTTACGGTTGGGTATCGGATCACAACGGTTATCGGTATGATGCAATCGATCCGAACAACGGTCAGTCGTGGCCCAATATGCCGGATGTGTTTTTACACTTAGCGAGGCGTGCAGCGCTTTGTGCTGGTTTTGATAATTTTATCCCGAATGCGTGCCTGATCAATCGCTATGAACCGGGAACGCGTCTTTCATTGCATCAAGATAAAAATGAATGTGATTTTGACGCACCGATTGTTTCCGTTTCGTTGGGAATTCCAGCAATTTTTTTATGGGGCGGTCTGCGCCGCGCGGATCGACCGATTCGCGTACCATTACTGCACGGTGATGTGGTGGCTTGGGGCGGAGCCGCAAGATTGCATTATCACGGTGTATTGCCGGTTAAACCGGGGTATCATGCGCTGACAGGTTCGTGCCGGATCAATCTGACTTTCCGTAAAGCGATTTAACAGGTCGTTGAAAAACCATCTGCGTTGCTGCTGTCTTTGTTTTTTGTTTGGCTGTTGGGAACCAATTTTTTGATGAAACTTCTGAATAAGGTGAGAATAAAGGTGTTTGTGTTGTGAGAAAATTTTTGTTGCAGGTTGATCCATTCAGTGAAAAACCCAATAGTAACTGGTTTCGCACGATAACGTTATGCGTCAGTTTATGCTTAACCGGTTGTGCTATGGGTCCCGATTATCTTCGTCCGCAGATTGATACTGCGGAACGGTTTCGCATCAGCCCAGCAGAAGGACAGTCTATCGCCAATCTTTCCTGGTGGGAATTGTTGCGTGATGAAGAATTGCAGCGACTTATCAACCGAGCCTTGCACGATAATAAAGATCTTCAGCGGGCCATGGCGAGTGTTGAAGAATTCCAGGCGCGTTCACGCATTGCGTTTATGGATTTTGTACCCAATATGGACATTGACGCTAACGCACCGGTGTTTGGCAAGCTCAGTGGTTTTGGGATTCCCGGGTTTCCAACGCCATTCAGTTATTTCGGTCGAACAACATTGAATTGGGAAATCGATATCTGGGGTAGAATTCGTCGTTCCAATCAGGCAGCCCGGGCTGATTTGATGGCACGCGAAGAAAATCGCCGCGCCATCATTCTGGCGCTTATCAGCGCAGTGGCACAGAGTTATTTTGATCTGTTGCAATTTGATGTGCAACGCGATATTGCCTATCGTGCCTTGGCTTCATGGGAAGAATCGGTTGCCATTTCGCGCGCGCAGTTGCAAGGAGGTGTCATTTCCCGTCTGGATCTGGATCAATTCGAGTCAGAACGTGCCAATGCAGCTGCGCGGGTAGCGGAACTTGAGCGTCAAGTCGTGCAAAAGGAAAATGAGCTCAGCATACTGTTAGGCAGCAATCCGGTATCGATAGCGCGCGGGCGTTCATTGACAGAACAAGTAGTGCCGCCGGAAGTACCCGCAGGCCTGCCTTCTGAACTGCTGCAGCGGCGCCCCGATATTCTTCAGGCTGAACAAAACCTGGCAGCCGCTACCGCCAGAATAGGCGTGGCTAAAGCGGCGCGGTTTCCGAAATTTTCGATTACCGGTATTCTCGGCGTAGCCAGTCCGGCTTTGTCTAATTTGTTATTATCCGGCAGCGAGTTTGGTGTGGGTGGGCTTGGTTTGGCGGGGCCTTTGCTTAATGCGCAAAGTCTTGGTTTTGAACAGCGCGCCGCGGAAGCGCAAGCAAGACAGGCATTGGCGCAATACGAACAAACTATTCTGGTAGCTTTCAAGGAAGTTGAAGATGCGCTGGTGGCTATTCGCACGGTTGATGATCAATTGCAAGCGCAACGGCAGCAGGTTGAAGCACTGCATTCGGCGTTGCGTGTGGCGGATCTCCGCTATCAAGGCGGCATTACCAGTTATGTCGATGTATTGCTTGCCAAGCGCAACTTATTTGATGCCGAGTTCGCGCTCAGTGCAACGCAACGTTTTCGTCTGGTATCTGTGGTGCAACTTTATAAAGCCTTGGGAGGCGGGTGGATACCTTAATGTCGCGGTCATTGCTGACCGGCGGAAAGCAAATGGCGATAACCACATACTGAATCAAAATAAACTACCCATAACTATAACTAACAGGAGATTTTATGAACCGGTATCAAGTTGCTGTTATCGTGGGCAGCCTCCGCAAAGATTCATTTAATCACAAACTGGCAAATGCCATTGTGAAGTTGGCACCCCCTGAGTTTTCATTTAAATCTGTGCAAATCGGTGATTTGCCACTTTATAATCAGGATGATGATAACAATCCGTGTGCAGCCGTCAAACGGTTGAAAGCTGAAATTATAGCGTCTCACGGTCTTTTATTTATTTCCCCGGAGTACAATCGTTCAATACCTGGTGTACTCAAGAATGCCATTGACCATGCGTCGCGACCTTATGGTCAGAGTGTGTGGGCAGGTAAGCCGGCCGGTATATTGGGTGTTTCGGTAGGTACTATTGGCACCGCAATGGCGCAGCAGCACTTGCGCAATATCCTAGCTTACCTGGATGTACCTACATTAGGCCAACCTGAAGCGTTTATCCAAATGAAAGACGGATTATTCGACGCGGATGAAAGTATTGGTGCGGGCAGCAGGAATTTTCTGCAGAACTGGATGGATCGCTATATTGCATGGATTGATAAACATGCTTGCTGAGTTGTGGTAACGTGTTTTTCTGAAAATTTTTTGGTCTGAATGGCATGATTAACCCAAAATTGAAATTAACTAAATTGACTCTGCAAAATGCTATTGTGCTTGTTGGCCTAAGTGCCGGAATATGCTTGATGGCGCTGACGGGTTGTTCAGGGAAAACGCCCACGGACGCTCCTCCGCCGACTCCACAAGTAGAAGTGGTTACTGTGGCGGCGCAAACGATTGAGGATGAACCGGAGTTTATTGGGCAAACGGAAGCTTTCCGTCCAGTGGAGATTCGTGCACAAGTCAGCGGTATTATTAAAAAAGTGTTTTTTACCGAGGGTCGCAATATTAAAAAAGGCGACCAGCTTTACCTTATTGACCCGGTGCCATTTAATGCCATTTATCTCAGCACTAGGGCTAAGGTGGCGCAGGCTCAGGCCCGCCTCGATTTGGCCAAACAGGATTTGGCACGTGTGAAGCCGCTGTTGGAGCAGCAAGCGGTCAGCAAAAAGAATGTCGATGATGCCGAAGCGGAGGTGAGGGGAGCCAAAGCGGCACTGGAAGCGGCACAAAATGATTTGATCAAGGCTAAATTTGATTTGGATAATACCAAGATCACTGCACCTGTTAATGGCCGTATCGGGCGCAGTCATTTCTATGAGGGTAGATTGATCTCCGCGCAAGAAACACTGCTTGCAACCATCGATCAACTTGATCCGATGTATGTCAATGTCAGCGTTCCTGAAAGCTATCTCTTGCGCCGCCGCCGCGAGCTTGCTGAACACAAGATCCAGCGACCGGATATTTTTCAGTTACGCGGAACGATGACTTTTTCGGATGGAAGCATTTATCCACACGAGGGCGTACTTGATTTTGCCGATGTCGCAATCCGCCCAGAAACAGGTACTTTGCAAGGGCGTTTTACCTTCCCGAATCCGGAAGGGAACCTATCCCCGGGACAATCGTATTTCTATCCAGGCCAATTCGTTAAAATTCGTATCAAAGGCTATACCCGTACCAATGCGATTTTGATTCCACAACGGGCGGTTCAGCAAGGGCCCATGGGATCGTTTGTGTATGTCATCGATGCCGAAGAAAAAGTGCAAGTTCGCCCGGTTCGTGCCAGCATGTGGCATGGTAAAGAATGGCTGATTGAAAATGGTTTGCAGTCAGGGGAGCGGGTTGTCGTGGAGGGGTTTTTCCGCATTTTGCCTGGCGTTCAGGTGAATGCCATTCCTTCGCAAAGAGAGTCTGTGCCTATGCTGCCTGCTGAGCAAGAAACGGTACAATAATCATGATCAGTTCGCATTTTTTTATTGACCGGCCGATTTTTTCTTCAGTGTTATCGATCATCATTGTCGTCTTAGGACTTGTTTCATTACAGAAACTTCCAGTTGCGCAATTCCCACAAATCACGCCACCAATGGTACAGATCGAAGCCGATTACCCCGGTGCGAGTGCAGAAGTCGTTGCGGAATCGGTGGCGCGTCCGATTGAAATACAATTACCCGGTATCGATAATCTGCTGTATTACGAGTCGACCAGTACTAACGATGGTCACATGACTATGAAGCTCACGTTCGAGATTGGTACCGATATCGATATTGCACAGGTGCAAACACAAAACCGTCAGCGTTTGGCAGAACCCCAATTACCTGATGAAGTGATACGGCAAGGTATCACTGTGAAAAAAACATCGCCGGATTTATTAGCCGTGATTGCATTGAGTTCTACCGATCCCCAGCATGACACGGTATTTCTATCGAATTATACATTGCTGCGTATTCTCGATAATGTAAAACGCCTACCTGGAGTCGGTGATGCAATTGTGTTTGGAGGGCAAAATTATTCCATGCGATTGGTGCTCGATCCGGTGCGCATGGCACAACTCAATCTCACGCCTACGGAAATTGCCGCTGTGGTGCGCGAACAGAATCGCGACTTCCCGGCAGGCCGAATCGGACGCGAACCGACATCCGAGAAAACTGAATTGACGATTCCCGTTATCACGCGCGGCCGCATGAGCGAAGTCAAAGAATTTGAAGATATGATCGTACGCGCTTACCCCGATGGATCTATGGTTCGTCTACGTGATGTGGCCCGTGTTGAATTAGGGGCGCAATCGTATGATTTGCAAGGGCGGTGGAATGGTAAACCCAATACTTTTATATTGACCTTTCTTTCACCAGGTGCCAATGCGTTGGATACGGTTAAGCGAGTCAAGGAAGAAATGGAAAATTTGACCAAAAGCTTTCCTGCCGGTGTTTCCTATGACATTCCTTACGATACTACTCAATTCATCGAGGTTTCTATCAAAGAGGTGGTTAAAACACTGGGTGAGGCATTACTCCTGGTAATTCTGGTGGTGTTTGTCTTTTTACAAAGCTGGCGCGCTACATTGATTCCAGCTCTCGCGGCGCCGATATCTTTAATTGGCACACTTGCGGGTATGGATGCGCTGGGTTTTTCCATCAATACGCTGACGTTGTTCGGCATGGTACTGGCCATCGGTATCGTGGTCGATGATGCCATTGTGGTGGTGGAAAACGTTGAAAGACACATGACCCGGGGTGGATTGTCGCCGCGTGATGCCGCTAAGAAAGCCATGGAGGAGGTCACGGGTCCAGTGATTGCCATAGTTTTGGTGCTGGCAGCCGTTTTCTTGCCGGTTGGTTTTTTAGGTGGAATCACTGGTCAGTTATACAAACAATTTGCGATCACAATCGCATTATCTGTTGCCATTTCAGGGTTTGTCGCACTTACCCTGAGTCCGGCTTTATGTGCGTTGATACTCAAACCCGGTCATGGCGAACCCAATCGGTTCTGGCAAATGTTCAATCGGACATTCGGTTGGCTGGAAAATCGCTATGTCGGCACTGTCGGCATTGTACTCAAACGATCTTTGCTGACCTTGGCAATTTTTGTTATTTTGATTATGGTGGTCATCGGTTTATTTAGAACGATTCCAGGAAGTTTTTTACCGGAAGAAGATCAAGGCTATTTTATTACCGTGGTGCAATTGCCTGAGGGTGCTTCTCTCGCGCGCACCCTTGAAGTTTTGAAAAAAATTGAACACTATTATCTATCGGTTCCAGCCGTTCATTCTACCGATGCGTTGGCTGGTCAAAATTTTGTGTTCGGCACGCGCGGTGCGAACCAAGCCACCATGTTCGTTCCCTTACAGCATTGGGATGAAAGACCCGGTCCGGATGAAAAAGTGCAAAGTTTAATCGGCGCGGCCTTTCAGGAATTTGCTAAAATCCCGGAAGCGTTGATTCTGGCGTTTAATGCACCTTCGATTCCTGGCTTGGGTTCCACCGGTGGTTTCACAGCGCAATTGCAGGATCCGGGCGGTGGTGATTTTGCACAGTTTGCGGCTGTGGCGCAGGAGTTCGTTGGCAAAGCCACAGAACACCCGGCGATAGCATTTGCTAATACCAATTTCCGTATCAGTGCTCCCAGGTTGTATGCAACGGTAGACCGCGAACGGGCCAAAGCATTGGGTGTTCCGATTTCCGAAGTATTTGATACCATGCAAGCGTATTTCGGCAATCTATATGTCAATGATTTTGTCAAATATGGCCGTATTTATCGCGTGCAAACCGAAGCTTTACCGGAATATCGCTCGAATCCGGATGATATCAGTAAAATCTATGTTCGCGCCCGAAGCGGCGTAACACAAACCATGATTCCACTGGATTCTGTGGTAACCACGGAATTCAATAGTGGCCCCGATCCGGTTACACATTTCAATGGTTTTAACTCTGCTTTGGTGATGGGCAGCGCCGCACCCGGCTACAGTTCGGGACAAGCATTGGAAGCATTGCAACAAATAGCCGACGAAATCTTAACGCCGCGTGGCTATACCATCGACTGGAGCGGTATATCGTTACAAGAACGCAAAGCGAGCGGCCAATCCATTTACGTATTTGCCTTTGCCCTGCTGATGGTATTCCTGGTGTTGGCTGCGTTATACGAAAGCTGGTCGATTCCATTTGCGGTCATTTTGGCCATACCGTTCGGTGTGCTAGGTGCATTGTTGGCGATTTGGACACGCGGCTTGACCAATGATATTTACTTCCAAATCGGTTTGGTGACCCTTATAGGGTTGGCTGCAAAAAATGCGATCTTGATCGTTGAATTTGCCAACCAGCGGCGTATGGCTGGTCTGTCTTTGACCGAAGCAGCGTTGGAAGCCGCGAGGTTGAGATTTCGCCCGATTATTATGACTTCTATGGCTTTTATCTTGGGAGTTTTGCCACTAGTAATTGCAACTGGAGCAGGGGCTGCAAGTCGTAATTCGATCGGTACTGGAGTTTTTGGTGGTATGTTGGCGGCAACGTTTTTGGCGATATTCTTTGTACCGTTATTTTTTGTTGCTATTGGCAAAATAAATCGTAAAAACAACGATGTTAGAATCTCTAAGGAGTTATCTGCTGAGCCAAAACCAATCAAGACACATGAAATAACCGTAGATAAAGATCAACAATAATGTTAGATCCCTTCCAAATTGAGTGAAACTTATCATCATTTTCGTCGCCTTATTAATATTGATTAGATCATATCTCAAGCAGTTACATTCCCTTTAGTTCATTGAATGCCTAATAATAAGCATGAAAAGGAGCAGGTTATGAGTGATAAAAAAAAACTAACCACCAATGCCGGATGCCCGGTTGCCCACAATCAGAATGTCATGACCGCCGGACCTCATGGGCCGCAATTGTTGCAAGATGTTTGGTTTCTTGAGAAACTGGCGCACTTCGATCGTGAAGTGATTCCTGAACGGCGTATGCATGCAAAAGGCTCCGGTGCGTATGGGACTTTTACAGTCACGCAAGATATCAGCCAATTTACCCGTGCTAAGATTTTTTCAGCCAGCGGTAAGAAAACCGATTTATTTGCACGCTTTACCACGGTTGCTGGAGAACGCGGTGCAGCAGATGCGGAGCGGGATATTCGCGGTTTTGCAGTGAAATTCTACACAGAAGAAGGTAATTGGGATTTAGTTGGCAACAACACACCGGTATTTTTTCTGCGCGATCCGTTAAAATTTCCTGATCTCAATCATGCTGTGAAACGTGATCCGCGAACCAATATGCGCAGCGCGAAAAACAACTGGGATTTTTGGACATCACTTCCAGAAGCTTTGCACCAGATTACTATCGTTATGAGCGATCGCGGCATCCCCGCAACATATCGCCACATGAATGGCTTCGGTAGCCACACATTCAGCCTTATCAATGCTAAAAATGAGCGCCATTGGGTCAAGTTTCACCTGAAATCGCAACAAGGCATCCGCAATTTGACCGATGCGGAAGCGGAAGCGCTTATCGGCAAGGATCGTGAAAGCCATCAACGTGATTTATACGAGAGTCTGGAACGAGGAGATTTCCCGAAATGGACGATGTGTGTGCAGATCATGACCGAAGCGGAGGCCGCCACAGTTTCTTTCAATCCGTTTGATCTGACCAAAATCTGGCCGCATAAAGATTATCCTTTGCGGGAAGTTGGTGTGATGGAACTAAACCGCAATCCGGAAAATTTTTTCGCCGAAGTGGAGCAAGCAGCGTTTAACCCTGCCAATATCGTACCGGGAATTGGCTTTTCTCCTGATAAAATGTTGCAAGGACGCTTATTTTCATATGGTGATGCTCAGCGTTACCGTCTTGGGGTGAACCATCACTTGATTCCAGTAAATGCAGCACGTTGTCCTGTACATAATTATCATCGCGATGGTGCCATGCGTGTCGATGGTAATTTTGGTGGTACAATCGGCTATGAACCGAATAGTAGGGGTGAATGGCAACAACAAGGGGAATTCGCGGAACCGCCGCTCAAATTGGATGGTGCTGCCGATCATTGGAATCACCGTGAAGACACGGATTATTATTCCCAGCCCGGCGCTTTGTTCCGTTTGATGACACCAGTGCAGCAACAGGCTCTATTTGACAATACCGCACGCTCGCTTACTGGCGTACCGCAGGACATTCAAATGCGCCATATCAACCATTGTCTCAAAGCTGATGCGGCATATGGCGCTGGAATTGCCAAAGCGCTGGGTATTGCATTGAGTGAAATTTCGCGCTAGCAAATTTGTCGCTTTGTTTAATTTCCACTCACTAGTGACAGTTTAAATTTAATCACTCTCTAGGGTTTAGCTTTTTCCAGCTTGTTGCATAAAAAAATGTACGCAAGGATTCTATTGGATTTCCAAATTTCATAAGATAGTGTCAAGAAGTTTGTGGCGGTACTTTTATCCATTCAACTGAACAATCCTTAACTTTAGGATAATATCCTTCAGGATTACGGCAATAATACCAATAGTTGCTTTTTTGTACAGCGACAGGTGGACGCGGAGCGGTATTTTGTTGAATATAAGTTGGTGTTTGTGGGGCGATAACCATCGGCGATGCTAATATGGGTGAGGTTGCGACTCCTACAGGATAGCCTCCCAGTGGATAATATCCTCCAAACCGGCGATAAGGGCCAAAAGCATAATTGTTATAAAAACCAGCCCCTCCCCAATTACTGTAAAAACCGAAGCTGTTATAAGGTGAAAAACCCCAACCCCATCCAGGGCCAAATCCCCAGCCCGGACCCCAACCCCATCCCGGGCCAAATCCCCACCCTAATCCAAGGCCTAGTCCCAAACCTAAACCAAATCCATCTAAGTGATGATGGTGTCCATGGTGATGCCCCCAGTCATTATGATGATGACCTGAAGTATCATTGTTGACAACATTTTGATCGGTTTGAACATTGTTTTGAATGTTAATATCTTGAGCTGATGCTCCGCTTTGAGCAATACCATCTGTTTGTGTCGGTTGAGTAGCCGTTGTCGAATCAGCGGTACCGGCTGCCTGATTATCTTGGTTATCGGTGTTTTGTGCAGCGGTATCCGTTTGAGTAATTCCACTATCTTGTGTTGATGATGTTGCTTCAGACGTTTGATTATCTGGGGCTGTTAAACTATCTCCCGTTGGATCTTGTACAACTTCTGTGTGTTGTGGAGATTCGGTGCTAGGATCAGAATTATTGGTGAATCCAGAATCGTCAGGTTGGCTTATATCACCCGCTTGGCCAAAATCGTCCGCGAAATCAATATTACCCTGTTGATCTAGGGCATCACCTGAGAAGGATGTGTCGCTTGAATTTAAATCACTCGGATTGTAATCGCCACCAAAATCACTGCCTTGATCGAAATGATCAGCCGCATCAAAGCTACCACCGTCATAGTAGTTGCCATCGAAGCTGCCATCATCATAATAACCCCCACCGTCAAATCCGCCACCGTCGAAGCCTCCTCCATCAAAACCGCCTCCGTCGAATCCACCTCCGTCGAATCCACCACCGTCAAAGCCACCACCGTCAAATCCACCACCGTCAAATCCACCACCGTCTCCACCGTCTTGAGCTCCAACTTGATTAGCCAACAAGAATCCACACATTGCGATTGCTATACTTGTTAATTTAAACTTTTTCATGATTACCCTCTTTCTGCAATCTGTTAGATATTTATTGTCATCATATCGTCAAGAATCTGAACAGATACTGAATGGAGAAAAGTTTTGCGACAATAGTGATTCATTCGAGTATATCAATGCACAGGTTTATGATTCGTCGATATTTTTGTACTTTTAAGTATAAATTTATATTGTTAATGATAGCTCAATTGATTTTCTATGAAGCGCTTATCAACCAATAGAATCATTATGTGTGGATTTGTTCAAACCAGTTGCAAAATTCTCAGCGAGTGCGTTTAAGTTTTAAATTAGTTCTCTGAATTGATTGATTAAAAGCCATGGTTTTTTAGAGGTTATTTACCCATCTAGAATCGCGCTACTAGAAGTGGGTATTCTATCTGTGCAACTAATCTTCGCTGTTATTGATATCATTGCAACCCACTGCGCCTAAATAACTAGGCATAATCGTTAGTCTAAGGCCTTCTTAAAAACGATTATTTTCTTGCAAATATGTTTGAATCTGAAATCTTGCGCAATTAGGTTGGACAGAAATTTTATTTCTTTTGGTAGTTCGATGGTGCCATACCTACATAACGGCGAAAAAGGCGGTAAAAGCTGGATGTGTCAGTAAATCCGCTTAATTGAGCTACATCTGTAATCGCTATTTTTGGATTGCGAAGAAATTCTTTAGCTTGCGTGATACGGTGTTGAACGAGAAATTCGCGAAAAGTCATGTTATGTTCACTGTGAAAAATTCTACTAAAAGTAAAAACACTCATACCACAAATTGATGCCACTTCCCGCTCAGTAATTTTTTTGTGGAAATGTGTTTCCACATGGTTGATTGCTATGGTTGTGCGTTTGGATAAGAGCGATTTTGAGAAGAAATGAAATTCTTGGGGGATTTGGTAAGATCTCAGGAGATTAATACGTGCTTTGGAATGATCAGATTTGAATAACGTTGAGAGCTGAATGATTTCATTAACTACATATTCGCATTTGAGTGGCTTGACGAGATAATTTCTGACACCAGTTCTAAATGCCCAAACAGCCAGATTCTCACTGTGCTGAAGCGTCAGCATGATGACCGGAATATTGGAATGATTGAATCGAATCTGCTTAAGTAATTGTAAGCCGGTCAAGTCTGGGAAGTCATAGTCGAAACAAATGAGATTTGGCTGATTGACTGCAATTACATTTGCAATATGATTTCTATCGGTGGTCTCATGCATGGTGTGAATTGTAATTTTTCTATTATTACCTGCATCAATTCTCTGCGCATTTTCCCTGTTTTTACATAGTGCCATCCATATTATCTTGGTATTCTGGTCATTCACTTCACTGTACTCCCGTGATTGTAACTACTTGAAATACTATTCAATCATTTATTACGGTTATAACAATTATGTTTTTGAGAAAGATTTAAATTAATAACTGATTAATTATAAATATGTTTCTCACTTAAGTGGTTAAATCAATGCGCATGCTCGCCAGGTGGCGGCATAATTTCTCCTTCCTGGTTAAGCTGTGTCAGTTGCGACGTCAAGGCACCGATATTTTGCCAACCAAATCCTTCAAATTGGGCAACCCAGCGAGCTCTTAAATATCCGAAGCGGTCGGTTACAAATTCCATGTGTCCTGGAAACATGCCTTTACCTGATAAATCCGGTACGGTTCGGACGCGTCGGTACAACCAGTAGCTATCTTTAATTTCAGACCAGCCTTCGGTAACCACTGGAAAGGGAACGATACTCACTACTTGCTGCAATTCTTCTTCGTTCAGCGCATGATTGGGGACAGCCAGAATTTCAGTATCGAGCGCTTTGATTTTGTCATATACGGCAGCTAATTGAAAAAAACGCTCCTTGGAGCGTGGCCAGGAAAATAATACCAGCAGGACATTTTTTTGTAGACGGAAATCTTTTAAATTGCCGTTGGAACCATCGGTTGTCGAATAATTAAACACTGGGGAAGCAATGGCAGGCATTTCAGGAACGATCATGCTGCCGAGCAGGCGGGCGTCAAAACCTCGTGATAAGGCGTGGAGAAAGTTAATGAGATCCCAACGATCTTCTTCGGACAATGTTGCAGAAAAACCTGGCATAGTAGTGCCTGAAATACCGTGAGATAACCAGTGAAAAACATTGCCGACTGTATAGTTCGCTGTATGCGGTTCGGTTAATAAGTCAGTGGGATCTTTCGTGTCGGGATCGGAAATTGTTCCCGTACCTTTGCCCTGAGGGCCATGACAACTGACACAGTGCATGGAAAACAATTGTAAGCCTTTGGATATGGATACTGCATCGAATGGTACAGCGGGTTTCAAATAAGTTTCAGGATATGCCTCAATGGCTAGTGGTGGCAAGGCTATAGCCATTGAACTGATGCTGAGCATGACCGGGATAAAAATTTTTTTTATTTTGCTCCAGTTATTTTTTATTCCTAGCCAAATCGTGCTGAGTGCTATAACAAACAATACCGTCCCTAACCAAACCATTTGCTGAACATTGGGTTGATCCCAAGTGGCATCAATCGAGAAACGAAACGGATATGGCCAGTTTTCGATCATAGTATGTTTGGCGGGCAAAGTGTTGGCCAATATCGTTGCAATGAAGATTAGCAGCAGTGCAAGATAGAATTCTATGCCGACCCATTTCTTTAAGTGACTAACCGTTTCATGATGTTGCTGAGAAGCAGATTGTGAAAAAAGCGGAAGCCATTTAAATCGCACCTGAGATGCAATGATTAAAATGACTGACAAAATGATTAATTTGGTAATTAATAGCCAACCATAAGCGCTGGAAACCAACGTATGGTAAAAAGTTTCAACCAGCCGATCGGTTACAATCAATCCTGTGATTGCAAGCAGTAGCATTGCAGGCAATGCAATTGACGAGAACAACTTCAGATAACCGGCATTGGAGTGAGTTGTATTGTCACAGTTTTTGCCGTTACTGACGATGATATACAAAAAAGCTGGCAATGCACCAAACCACACCCCAGCCAATATGATATGCAATGCATAGGGGGCAACTGCAATAAACGACATTTCATCGGCACTGGAGTGGCTCATCAAAGTACCGGCAATTAACGGAAGCGAGGCAAAAAGCGCACATAAAAGATAATGCCATCGTTTGCGGTTTAAGCGCTGCATCGTCAGTACTGCGATCAATAACAGGACTGCCAACAAAATCCGTGCAAGCAAAATATGCCCTATTTGAGTTTGTTGAATAATTTCCATCCATGCTGCCGGGTTCCAAGCATGGCTTGCTATACCTGTGGCTTCGCCTGTGGTGGTAGCTAAAACACCTAGTAGTCCGAACAGCACAATACCTGCCAACCATGGCAAATATCGTTCCAAACGAATAACCCAGGAAGTATGGAATAAAGCATTATGTTGCCCAATCAAAGCAAGAAAAAAGCAGCTTCCGAAAAGAATTAAGTTAGCCGCCAGTTGCGACCCTCGCGCCAGTGCAGCAGTGGTTTCAATCATGGTTTTGTGATAAAGATGTTTGGATTATTTTGATAATCATAGTGCAGCAAATTGCTGGAGATGATTACTTGCTAATAGTCAATCTGGAAATTTTACGATTCGATAAAAATTGATATGTTATTTTACCTTGAGTTATGGGATATTCAAATTTGCTTGCAGCGAAACATTGCGCCCACAAGGTGAAATCACGATAAGGAGAAAAAATGAAAACTGTACTGATTACCGGTGCCAATCGTGGCATAGGACTTGAATTTGTGCGTCAGTACGCTAATGAAGGATGGCAAATTTTTGCCTGTTGCCGCAATCCCATTGCAGCGGAAGCATTGAATCGCTTAGGAACGGAATATCCTGATCAAATAAGTATCCATCAATTAGATGTCGCTGATCATGCGCAGATCGAGCAATTGGCTCAAGCACTTTCCGTACAAGCGATAGATTTATTGATTAACAATGCCGGTGTTTATCCGCCAGATCGAGGCGATCGGTTTGGGGCTACTGATTACTCTGCTTGGAATTATGCCCTTACTGTCAATACGATGGCACCGCTCAAGATGGCTGAAGCTTTTATACAGCACATTGCTAAAAGTGAGCTTAAAACCCTCATCACCATTACCAGCAAAATGGGCAGCATTGCTGATAATCGCGGCGGTGGGAGCTATATCTATCGTTCTAGTAAAGCGGCGGTTAATATGGTGATGAAAAGTCTGTCGATTGATCTGAGTGGAAGACAGATTACTGCAGTGTTATTACATCCGGGTTGGGTGAGGACAGATATGGGTGGTCCCAGCGCATTAATTTCGGTCGAGCAGAGTGTGACTGGCATGCGAAGAGTTATTGAGGATTTGAGATTTGAAGATTCCGGCAAATTTTTTGCATTTGATGGACAAGAAGTGCCATGGTAGCTACTGATCGAATGATTAGTTAACACGTATTAGTTCAAATCTGATTGTACAAAGCGCTCGAAATAAAGAGTGTTACCGCATTTTATGCAGCTTTCCTTGCAGTAAATTCGGAGCGATCAAAATTCAAGCGGATCCACATCCAAAATCCAACGAACCTTATGACTCTGCAAAGCGTTAATTTGCACGTACCAATGACTAAGAAATGCTTGCAATTGTTTGCGTGACGCTGATTGTACGAGCAAGTGAGCACGTTCTAGGCCTTTCAAGCGTGGCATTTGTGCCGGGACGGGATCGAATAGCGTGACGGTCTCTGGCGGTGTTGCAAGTTTAGCTGCTCGGGTTAGAAAATCTAATGCGAGTTGCCGGTTATGCGCTTCAGCGCATAATAGTGCTTGATATACGTAGGGCGGAAAAGCGGCAATTTTTCTTTCAGCCAAAAGATTTTGTGCCCATCCATCATAATCGTGCGCTTGCAAGGCTCGGTATAAAGGATGATCAGGAAATTCTGTCTGGATGAGTACGTGGCCACTGACATTGGCGCGTCCGGCGCGTCCGGAGACTTGTATCAATTGTGCAAACAGGCGCTCAGTGGCACGAAAATCGGTACTGTACAGAGAGTTGTCGGCATTAAGGATAGCCACCACTGACAAATTAGGAAAATCATGACCTTTGGCCAGTAATTGCGTGCCAACTAAGATATCCACTTGTTGTTCATGGACAGCATGCAGAATTTCCTGCCAAGCATTTTTATGACGTGTGCTGTCACGGTCGATACGTAAAATTCTTGCGGTTGGGAGATAGCGCGCTAAAGACTCTTCCACACGTTGTGTGCCTTGTCCGAAAGGTGCGATGTCTTGATTGCCACAGTGTAAGCAAGCTCGCGGAAATTGTCCTTCATAGCCACAATGGTGGCAGCATAATTTTTTAGCACGTAGGTGAACCACAAGACGGCTGGAGCAACGCTGACAAATTGCCGTCCATCCGCACGATTTGCATAACAGTACCGGGGCGTAGCCACGCCGGTTAATAAACACAAGGCTTTGGTGTTTTTCAGACAGGCATTGTTGTATGGCCTTGATGAGAGGTTCGGACAATCCCTCCGGAGTTTTATGGCGGCGCACATCAATGCACTGAACCGTCGGCAATGCAGCTTTTTTTATGGCGCGCGACTGCAACCGTACACTGCGGTAGCGACCGCTGAGCGCATTGTGGTAACTTTCCAGTGATGGCGTTGCAGAACCTAATATCACTGGAATATTCATCTGTCTGGCGCGAAAAATAGCGAGATCGCGCGCAGAATAACGCAGTCCATCCTGTTGCTTGAATGAGCTATCATGTTCTTCATCAACAATGATTAATCCAAGGTCAGGTAGTGGTGTAAAAACTGCAAGGCGGGTGCCCAAGATAATTCGTGCTTCGCCGCGATGTGCTTGTAACCAACTTGCTAGTCTTTCGGTATCGTTGAGTCTGCTATGCAAGCTTACCATGGGAATAGCAGGAAAGCGTGTACGGAAAATGCTCTCCAATTGAGGTGTTAAGCTAATTTCAGGTACGAGTATTAATGCCTGTTTGTTACAAGCTAGAGCTGCAGCAATCACATTGAGATAAACCTCAGTTTTGCCGCTACCGGTAATGCCTTGCAGCAACCAAGTGTTAAATTGCTTGAGATGCGTCGTGATAGTGTTGACAGCCGCCTCTTGTTCGATTGTTAGTATGGGCGTTTTGATCGTTTTTTGGAGTGCGGTATCAACTGACACGGAAGTTGCTATAGGAGTTGCTGATATCCATCCCAATTGTAGCCACTGAAGCACTAATTTTTGGGCACGTGGTGAGATTTGTTTGATTTGAGCACTGGTTAATGGTGCTATTTGGTGAAAGTTGGCCAGCAACTGACGGGCTATGCGCTGACGTGCAGGAATGCTCGATAAATCAAGTTGTTTCCCGATTTCGGTAAGATCGTATTGATAGTTATTAATGGATTGTTTCAGTTTGACCGGTTTATTGTTACGTAACTTGGTAGGCAAGCTATTCAAGATCACCATACCTTCTGGGTAATGATAGTACTGACTGCAGAATTTAAATAACTGGAGTAGTGCAGGCGGTAGAGGATTTATTTCTCTATCAATACAATAAACCGCTTTCAGTTTTTCGGTCGCGATTTGTGTGTCAGTAGTTACCGCGATAATGACGCCAGTGACTCGTTTGTTTCCAAAAGGTACACAAGCACGAGAGCCGATATCATTTTCAGTGGCATCGTCTGCCTGATAATCAAACAGCGTGTCGATCGGGATATTAAGCGCGACACGGATAATCGGCATAGATCAATGAATGAAAGATGGATCGAATCCTGCTCAACATTAACAGGAGTTACTTACCGGAAATTGAATTTTCTCCGATAAGTAACTTTTAACAACAAGAAGCTTGCGCTACTTTGAAACACGATAAACAGTGACAGATTCTTCACCTTGTTTGTCTAATTTGGCGGTATTTCCATCAGCGTTGATTGAAAAGCCAACACTACCGTCCACATCAGAAAAACCGGCGCATCCATTGGTATTATAGGTATAGCTTGACAGGTTTAATTTTCCGGTGCTTTTGTCATAATTATAGGATGCAAATTCAATACCTGGCTTGCTGCATTTTGCTTGATCTTCACGTTGTGTTGCACCATTAGGATCTACCATCACGAATTTGCCATTTGGAAAGAAAACCAATGTTTGTGTATTAATAGCATCGCTATCATACGCCCACGCACCGACGATGCCATTGGCATCATTGTCAATTTTTGAGTAACGAGTTTCTTTGACTTCCTTTTCAGCAACTTCATTTTCATTGCTTAATTGGATCGGTTTGGCAATATGAAATAATTCACCAAATACACTGGTTTTTTCGCGTTCTCTTTGCACCGTGACAATATCGGAATTGATCAATTCATAGCCATCTGTTCGCACGCGCCGGGTCGGTCCAGGATTGGAGAGGCCAGCTTTAAGATTGGTGTCTATATTTGGCGTTCCCACTAATTTAAATCCGCGATTATCAAAATCGACAGCATTGGCGACACCGTATTCAACACCGGCTTGAAAGACAGTTTTGCCGCCGCAAACACGATTCTCATCACAGGAATCGTCTGGTCTTGCTTCGCCGTGCAAATATTCACCGCTGCTGTCAGCAGCCACTCGTAGCACACTGGCTGTTTGGTTGGAATAATTGACCCAAATCTGCGCACTGAGTAACGCTACTCCTTGGGAAAGAAAATGTGTGCGGGCTTCTTCCAGTGTTCTGACGTTCCCTTCGATACCGCTAGTTTCCATTATGGATTTTAAATTTGCGGATTCGGCGAATGTTTCCGGATTGCTGTCTAGATTGATAGTTCCTTTAAACAGCAGCTGTTTCATTCGAAATGGAAATGCCGTTTGTAGATCACTGTCAGAATCCAAGGATTGCAGTAAGATCAGTAAATTTTGCAGCTTATTATCGCTGTCTCCAGCCAGTTCAATAGGTGTCACAATTTGCGAACCCCTGAATATTGCCAAGTGTCAAATCTCCTAATTTGAATTCGATTTTGTCGCCATGATTAAAATTGAATTCACCTTTTTCATTGGTTACTCCGTTTTTTCCGGAAGATGCCGCGTAGGAAACACCGGAAACAGGAGAATCAACGAAAATGCCAGTAGCGGGACCAGTGAGCATAGTTTTTTTAGTTGTAACTGCTAAAGAAGTCGATGGCGATGTATCAACATTTTCTCACCGCTGCTGTCGCATGCAGATAAACTTACAATGAATACAGCGGGTAATAGATGTATCCATGATTTTTTTTAAACTGATATGTAGATTTCATTACGATGCTCGCTTTTTTATTAATTAAGTAATTCAATTTGTTACAATTATAATTAAGGTGTTTATGTATACCACAAGGAAATTCATATTTTACTACCAAGATTGCTATTATAACCAAGCAATTGATTTTTCGTTTTTATACAACTATGGGTTTTAATTTTTGGCTTTTCGTGTATTTTTGCCGCTAATTTTTTCTTGGGAGATATAAGATTGATATGTCAAATATGGCTGAGATCTCACAACTGACAGATATCAGTACAACTCCCGTTGACTGGTACCTAGATCCAAAATTCTTGAAATTGAAAAACGTATCCCGTTCGAACAAGGACCGGGTTATGTGGGTCACGAAGCGATGGTACCAAATGTTTGGAGATTATTATGTACCGGAATGGATGGATAATGCCAAAGTGCTGGTACGTAATAAACAAGGTATTTGAATTGCTTTCCAATGTTTGCCGCCATTGGCAAGCGCTGTTATTGAAAGGGAAGAAGTAATACAAAAAATATTGTATGTCCGATTCATCGTTGGACTTATGCACTCAATGGCAAATTGCTGGGTGCGCCACATTTTAATCAGAATCCTTGTCTAAATCTTGCTAAAACTCGTTGCAAAGTTGGAATGGTTTGTTATTTGCCGGTAAACGCAAGGTTTCCCACGATTTGACGAAGCTTTTAGTGCGCACACATGCTAAAGAATTTTGATTTCACAGGTTACCTGCTAGATCGTGTGCAGATTGATCACTACCCGTGGCACTGGAAAACGTTTATTGAAGTTTATCTGGAAGATTACCATGTCGATCCGTTCCACCCGGGTTGGGGCATTTCGTCAATATTGAAAAACTCGATTGGGAATTTGGCGATTGGTATAGTGCACAAACTGTAGCGATTGGGATAATGCACGCTGGAGAAACCCGGAAGTCAACAGACGCTAAATGGCAAGAGCAAGTGCTGCAACAAACCCAAGGTACAATGCCATCATACGGAGCAGAATGGTTGTTATATTTTCCGATATCATGCTTGAATGGTATCCCGATACTTTAGTTATCAGCACAATACTACCGACAGTTGAGAGTGCGCAAATGTCGTTGATTTTACTATCCGGAAGAAATTGTATTGTTTGAACGGGATTTAGTAATAAGCAGAGCAAGCTGCTTACCGGGACAGCACGCGAGGATGAAAGAAATTGTCAATTAATGACCGCTGGTCGCCGGGCTTTGTATACCCAGGGTATCAGTGAAATAGGGCCCTATCAAATGCCATTGGAAGCCGCAATGAAGCACTTCATCAATTCCTGCGCCGCGAATAAGCGGTTATCTCTGATAGCCATTCAATTTTAATTAATGCAGGAATACAGATAATGCGTTCGATGTGGATGCTGGTAGCGGCATTTATGTTTGCTTGTATGGGAGTGCTTGTTAAGCTCAGTGCTACCCATTTTTCTAGTACCGAGTTGGTATTTTATCGTTCGACGTTATTTGGTGTTTTGGATCACCTATCTGATCCTTCGCTATTACCGTTTATCAGTGCACACAACATTGGCGTATTCACTGCTGGCGTGGTATTACTGGTTTAATCAGCTTGCTGATGTTTTTTTATCGTCTTACACAATTGCCTTTGGCTACGGCCATTTCGCTGAATTATACATGGCCGCTTTTTGTAACGTTATTTTCTATATTAATTCTTAAAGAACATATTCATTGGTCATTAGTTTGTACGATTGCGCTCGGTTTTGTCGGGGTTCTTCTTCTGTTACGCCCAACTTTGCCAGACGATCATTGGATAGCGAGTATGATAGGTGTGGCTTCTGGTTTTTTTGCAGCAATTGCTTACATTAACGTTAAGCAATTGGGTAATTTAGGTGAATCAGAATGGCATGTAGTGTTTTATTTTACTTTGATTAGTACATTGATCACCGGAGTATGGTTGTTGTTTACAACATTTAGTCCCGTTACATCGTATGGTTTATTTTTACTGCTGAGTATTGGTGTGACAGCAACACTGGCACAGTTAGCCATGACACGAGCTTATCATCAGGGTGTCACCCTAATAGTAACCGCGCTTGGCTATAGTACGGTACTGTTTTCAAGTCTTTTGGGTATTCTACTATGGGATGAGGTATTATCGCCAATTGCATGGCTCGGTATGAGTTTGATTATACTTGGTGGATCAATAAGTGGTGTTTTAAGCTATAAACAGATTTCTGCTAATACGCAAAAAGAATTTGGTAGCCTGTAATCTTGTAGCATAATTTGCTGCGTTCAACTGAGTTGCTTATGATGAATTTGACTTGTTATCCTTTGAGGTGAAACCATGATTACTATCCAGAAAAAAAACAATTTAATTATTGTCGCTGTCATTGGTGAATTTACATTAACTGATTATAAAGAATTTGAGCAACAAGTCCTTTATCAATCCCATTTTGACGGTAAAGCAAATCTGTTATTTGATTGGCGCGATATGCTTGATTACACGGTTGATGTTGCATGGGAAGAGATAAAGTTCATGCGTCAACATGGTAATGAATTTAATAAAGTTGCTGTCGTTACTGATGATGAATGGCAGGTTTGGGGGACTTGGGTTTTTAATCTTTTTGTCAATGCAAATGTATCCGTTTTCAATAACTATGAAGAGGCCGAAGAATGGGCTTCTGATACGGTAAGTAGTTAGAGTCAATCGTAATTATCTTAAATAAATGATTTGCAGGTACATCTCATGAGCAGCTTGCTTCGCTGTATTGCAATTCAATAATTTAAAAATATCTTACAAAAACATATGGATGAACTTGTATTAGCCCGGGTACTACATGTGCTAGGTGTAGTACTTTGGATTGGTGGGGTTGCCATGGTTACTACTGTTCTATTGCCTACTTTAGCACGTATGCAATCGATGACAGAAGCCATGGTTTTTTTTGGGCAATTCAGACGGCGATTTGCTACACAAGCCAGGTTTTCCACGCTATTGGTTGGTATAACTGGGTTTTACATGATTTATGTATTGGATGCTTGGCAGCGTTTTACACAATTGCAATACTGGTGGATGCATGCCATGGTGGCAATATGGTTGTTGTTTAGTATCATGTTATTTATTGTTGAGCCATGTAATAGGCGTCGGCAAGCAACTGATACCTCTAAACAGAAGCCTATTTCTCCAGATGTATTTACTAGGATTCAACGTAAGCACTTGATGTTATTATTGTTAAGCTTAATCACAATTGCGGGTGCTATTGCAGGTAGTCATGGTTGGTTGATCTTTTGGAGCTAGCTATGAGTTACGTATTGCTAAAAATAATTCATGTCACTAGCGTTATCGCAAGCTTTATTCTGTTTTTTTTACGCGGTATCTGGTTGATAAAAAATTCTGAATATCGCTTGCGTCAGCGTTGGGTAAAAATTCTGCCGCATGTCGTAGATACTATTTTGCTGATCAGTGCCATTATGCTGGCTATAATTATTCAACAAAATCCGATAACGCACTCTTGGCTTGCCGCTAAAATCGGTGGTTTACTGGTCTATATTGGTCTGGGTATGGTTGCAATGCGATTTGGTAAGACCAGAAAAACAAAAATTACTGCCTGGATTACAGCTCAATGTGTATTTGTTTATATTGTTTTAGTTGCTGTAACCAAAAATCCAACAGTTGGTATCTAGTAATCTTTTTAATACATTGGTTAGTAGCCCATTGAATATTGAGTGCTTCTATCTGAGAAAAGCGCACCATCAACAAGCACAAGCTATCGCCGATCTAATTAATCTTACCTATCGTGGGGAAAGTGGATGGACAAGGGAAACACATATCATTGGCGGTGACAGGACTAACCGCTATGAAATAGAAATGGCTTTAATGAATCCTGCTGCACACTTCTTTGTTACCTATCACGATCAATCGTTGGCATCAAGCATTTATGTGGTAAAAGAAAATGCGCATGCATATATTGGTTTTTTTTCAGTCCATCCAAGTTTACAGGGTATGGGGCTTGGTAAGCATGTACTGGCTCAAACTGAAATTTTTGCCACGGAAACTCTGGGTGTGAACAAATTTATTATGTTCGTAGTTTCTCAGCGACAAGAACTCATGGCATTTTATGAACGTAGAGGCTATTTACGTACTGGTCAGATTGATGCCTATCCATTGCATATGGGTATTGGAGTACCGAAAGTTTCTGGATTAACGATTGAATATCTGGAGAAAATTATATGATTGATAAAATTTCATTTTAACTCTACTAAAGGAGGCTTATTTTTTAGTTTACTTCAATTCAATTTCTCGCTCTCTGAACGAGATTCTTATTTTAAATCCCCTTACTTTACCCATAGTAAGTGTTTGCACTTATATTTTATTAACTTTTGTCATGATATTGTGTTCGTCGCACTAGACAGAATGTGGCCAAAATTCTTTATAAAGAGGAGGAATCATGCTTGCAAAAATTTTGTTGATAGTCGCTCTGAGTTTAAGTGTTTCCTGTTTTGCTGAATCTGGAGGAAATAAATCAAGACGCTTACTAGATAGCAATGATCAACGCCATTCATCAACTGACACAAATCAACAAAAGCAACAGCAGCACTCGGATCCGTCAACAAAAAAACGAGATTCTCAATCCACTCAGGAGCATAGCTCAGATACGAAACCATCAATGGTTGATTACTGTAGAGAACATACTTGCTAATTTAACAACTACTTGCAATCGGAGTTATCGATGAAAATAAAAAGAGTGACAAATCTGGCTTCTACAATTTTTTTGAGTTATGCAACCCTCGCTTTTGCAGTACCGCCCTGGGACCATAACGCGCAATCTACATGGTGGGCGATTGAAGATACATCTCAAGAAGTACCGCTGCGTTATCCTTTTGCGGAATGTGGAGTAGGTAAACATCAATCCCCTGTTGATCTTGCTGCCGCAAATATTAATAATACCAAGCCACTCAGTACCTTGGCAGCTCAATATGAGATTGATACGCCAACTTTTTTCAATAGTGGCCATGGTGTACAAGTCAATACTTCTATCGGCTACACCGGTGCTTTAAAGATCGGGGAAGAGTCTTTTCCATTAATTCAATTCCATTTTCATGAGCCGAGCGAGCATGTTGTTGGCGGTAAAAATTTTCCGGCTGAATTGCATTTTGTACATATTAATGAAGATGGAAGAATTATAGTTCTTGCTGTAGCGATCGATGTTGGAGATGAAAATCCCCTTTTCCAAACCATCTTAGACAATACACCCCATCAGGCAGAACAAAAGAATTCAAATGCAAGCATACAATTCAATCCAGCATCGCTAGTCCCAGCTCTAAGTCAAGGAAATTTAAATTATTATACTTTTGCAGGTTCTTTAACTACTCCTCCATGTAGTGAAGGGGTGCAATGGTATCTCTTATCTGATGTTATTACGATATCAACCGACCAACTCGAACAGCTGAAGGGATTTTATTCTAGCAATGCCAGAGTACCGCAAGATTTAAACGGGAGATCGATATTGTCGACAAATTAATATCCCTATGAAAGTAGCAAAGTGTTGTCGCTGAGGAGGGTGGTAAATATGATAGGTTTTTCAGCGAATTATTGAAATAAGCTCGGCCGCAAAGGGCCGAGTTTATTTTTGTCTACTAAAGCCTAATAAGCATTATCTTTGCGGACGACGGTCCAGATGGTGCGCAAGATAATCCAGATATCGAACCAGATAGACCAATTTTTGAGGTAATATAAATCGTGTTCGATACGAGCTTTCATTTTTTCGAGCACTTCGGTTTCACCGCGCCACCCGTTGACTTGAGCCCAGCCGGTGATACCTGGTTTAGCCTTATGGCGCAGCATGTATCCTTTGATTAATTTGCGGTAGAGTTCATTGTGGGCTACGGCATGAGGACGTGGGCCGACAATGCTCATACGTCCTTGCAGCACGTTAAGGAATTGAGGTAATTCATCCAATGATGTGCGACGTAAAAAAGCCCCGATTTTGGTAAAACGTTGATCATCTTTTTTTGCTTGTACGACATTTGTACCATCTTCGGCAACAGTCATTGAGCGAAATTTATAGACAACAATTTCTTCACCATTTAAGCCATAGCGTCGCTGTTTGAAGATGATTGGCCCAGGAGAGGTGACTTTGACTGCTATAGCAAGGCATAGCATAAGGGGCGACAGTAAAATCAACACCAACAAAGCGATGATGAAATCACTGACGTTTTTAACTACGCCATCAATGCCGACGAATGGTGATTCATTCATTGAAACGACAGGAACATCGCCGATGTATTCAAATCGGGCTTGCATTAAATCAAAGATATAAATATCAGGAAGGAAGTAGATGGAAGCAGTCGTATCCGGCAGCTCGTCCATGAGTTTTTGAATACGCGGTTGCGAAGACATTGGCAAGCTGATGAAAACCATTTCGATATTATGCTTATGGATATAAGGAATGACATCATTTAAACCGCCCAGATGGGATCCAAAACTATTACCCACGGTATTAGATACTCTGGAATTATTGCGTTCATCAAAGAAACCATGATAATTGATCAGCAAGAAGGGAATTTCTTCAATGTGCTTGATGAATTCCAAGCTGGTTTCATTGGCGCCGATTACTATTGTCGGACGTAAATGTCCTTTTTTGTATAACCCGATGATAATGCTACGTGCCGTAACGTGGCTTATAATCAATATCAGGGGGGTGACAATAAACCAAGTCAGTAATACTTGCTCAGAGAATTGGTGATGAAATTTTGTGGCATAACCAAGAAATATCAGAATAGCCACAATAATTAACCAACCCATTACCGTATCGCGCATATGGGCTAATAACCTGCCTTTACGCCAATTGCGGTAAATGAATGTACGTTCGTAAATGTATGACGAAATAAAAAAAGTGATAATGACTAAGACGAGATAATAACTCGTAAAATCTTCATCATATAGCCATGTTGTCAGTATCAACATACTCCATATGATAAAAGGATCAAGCAAGTGCTTGAAAAAGGCTACTATGGGTAGATCGTTACTTGTCATCGTTTTCCGTAAATATACTGTAGGCTGGCAGTGACTCCATTGGCATTGAAATCACCCGGATTAGTTAACACCTGTGTCCCTGCCGGCGTTGTTCTTATAAAAGGCTCAGCATTGAAATCAGAATGATAGATCGAAGTAGTAAGCTGTAAGCCAAGATAAGGACTATAGATAAGCTTTAACGCAGCATTGCGAAGCGTGTTGTTTCTGCCCACTGGAAATTGATCAGTAATTTCTGTAAAGCGATTAAAGTTACGGGTTTCATAGGAAAAATCACCTTCAAGCCGTATTTTTTCGGTAATGTTCCAGGATGGTACAATGCTTGCACCGGTATTAAGGCTGAAGTTGGCAGTAAGATTATTCATTGATGAAGTCAGACGCCAGCCATTAACGGTTAAGCCAAGTTTAGCGGTAGGTTGCCAGTGATAAGTGACGGTGCCATTGAATCCATTAAAATTACGTTGCTTTAAATCATTATTTAGACGCTCTACCCATCCCGCGCTTGCTTGCAATCGGGATTTTTCAGAAACTGCCCAGTTAACTCTGGCTAATACCTCTTTTTGGTAAAACCCGTTATCGATAAATGAGCCATCACTTTCTATGATAATCGTGCCGCTAGCATCTCGCGCAGGATTAGTAAAATTTCCCAAGATATTACGAAAGACTATGCCAAAGGTATTTTTCCCGGGTGTCACATAATCAATACCTCCCTCAAAGCGATTCTCGCTACGGTCAAGATTATCTGCTCTGGGATTCTTACCGGTATCAAGGCTGTAATGCGTATACTCACCAACCAAACGCCAGCGTGGATGAAAGTTCCATGCGCCATTGATGAATTGTCTTTGCTCTGTTCGTATGATTTTTAGACCGGGCTGGAATATAAATGGCATTAGCGATTCGACATAGGTTGCCCCCATATTGCCTTCCAGCCTCTTGCCTAGAAACCAATTCCAGTTACCCGTGGCGCTTTTCACATCGTTATCAACTGTACTAAATCTCTCAAATTTAGTGTAAGTCCAGTTGAAATCAGCAGTGAATCGCTGCCGACTCATTTCTTTCTCAAACATGATCCCACCGGTCATGCGGTTGGAAACGTCAGCAAGCTTGCCTTGTGCAATCAAATTGCGAATGTGCGCATCCGTTATACTATCCGGCGTGAGATTGTCGCGTATACGCAAAATATTATCGTCAGCAGTAACCGTGTAATTAAGGTAGGGCTTTAATACCTTGCTAAATTCAGCAGCTGTGGCCGTGTGACATAAAAAAAATAGCCAGTAAAGTTGCGAGTATAAAGAAAATACAGCCGGCATCGACTGAGTAGTAAAGAGTTAAATCACTGAATGAGTAATGAACAAATTGATACGATTAATTGTAATTTCCATGTAATGATATTTCAGCAACTTGCAATTCCAACAACTCTCTTTAGCTTTAATATTAATGGTATTCGGCAAATTTAACCTTTCTCTTATAGCATGTTCTCATAAAATTATCGCCAGGTTCAAGAATGAAGTGCAATTATTAAGGATGCCTATTAGAGAAGTGTAATACAAGGAACACTCTAGTTTTTTTGATGATTTGACTGAAATAATAAAAGTGAGCTACGTGCGTCTCTTAATAGCCATTGGTATCTTAATTTACTAAATTCATACGATTATCAAAATACTTGACGAGTATCGTTTATTAATGGTCTGCTAGGGACTAATTGGGAGTTTCTTATATTACTTTACAAAGGTTAAAGAAGTACGTACCTTAATGGTCCTGTTTTTACAGGATGTAATAATTTTTGATAAACAGCGAAGGATAAATGAATCTAATTTTCAAGTATAATCTGTTATACTTCAAGGATTCTTATAATCTTTTAATATTTATCAATATGAGTGAATATCTTTTTACGTCCGAATCCGTTTCTGAGGGTCATCCCGATAAAGTTGCCGATCAAATTTCTGATGCAGTTTTGGATGCAATTCTGAAACAAGACGCCAATGCTCGAGTTGCTTGTGAAACATTGTGCAGTACTGGGTTAATAGTCTTGTCAGGAGAAATCACGACGCATGCTTCTGTTGATTACAATATTATTGCACGCGAAACTGTGAAGAATATTGGTTATACGAGCTCAAATATCGGTTTTGATTCTACTACTTGCGCCGTTCTAACCGCATTTAATAAGCAGTCTCCCGATATCGCTCAGGGTGTGGATCGTATCAAAGGTGAAGAGATGGAGCAAGGGGCAGGTGACCAAGGTTTAATGTTTGGTTTTGCATGTGACGAAACACCGCAATTGATGCCAATGCCAATTTTTTATGCTCACCGTCTAGTTGAACGCCAGTCTGAATTAAGGAAAAACGGGCGGCTGGCATGGTTACGTCCAGATGCAAAATCACAAGTTTCAGTACGATATTTGAATGGTAAGCCACAGCGTATTGAAACGGTTGTTATTTCCACTCAGCATGACCCTGATGTTTCGCATCAAATGCTAACTGAAGCAGTTATTGAAGAAATTATTAAACCAGTTATTCCTTCTGAGCTAATTAGTGATCGTATTAACTATCTGGTTAATCCTACAGGGCGTTTTGTAGTTGGTGGCCCTATGGGAGACTGTGGTTTGACGGGTCGTAAGATTATTGTTGATAGTTACGGCGGTGCGGCGCACCATGGGGGCGGAGCTTTTTCTGGTAAAGATCCTTCTAAGGTCGACAGATCCGCTACTTACGCAGGACGTTATGTTGCAAAAAATATTGTAGCAGCAGGAATTGCTAGTAAGTGTGAAGTTCAGATTGCTTATGCGATTGGTGTTGCACGTCCTGTTTCATTAATGGTAAACACATTTGGCACCGGCAAGATTGCTGATGAGAAGATCATTCAGTTAATAGAAAATCATTTTGATTTGCGCCCGCGCGGCATCATTCATGCTTTAAATCTATTACGTCCTATCTATGCTCGGACTGCTGCTTATGGACATTTTGGGCGGGAGCTTCCTGAATTCACATGGGAAGTTACGGATAAGGCTAATCAACTCCGTAGTGCTGCCGGTATCTAAGCTTTTAAATTTTAACTATATCAATCGAATCAACTTACCCTTGTTCTGAGGAGCGCTGCAGCGGTTCCCACCGTGAGGCTCGGTTCAAGCGGACATCTGTTACAACGGCGCTCGTTCATATTTTGAGGAGAAGACTATGAACGCTGTGCTCAATCCCGATGGTAGTTTTTTTACTGACTATAAGATTGCCGATATTTCCTTGGCTGAATGGGGGCATAAAGAAATCGCTATTGCCGAAACAGAAATGCCTGGATTAATGGCATTACGCAGAGAGTATGCAAACCAGAAACCGTTAGCAGGTGCTCGTATCGCAGGCTCTTTACATATGACCATCCAAACAGCTGTATTAATTGAAACATTGGTAGCATTGGGTGCGCAAGTTCGTTGGGCTTCATGTAATATTTTTTCTACTCAGGATCACGCAGCAGCAGCTATTGCTGCTAGAAATATTCCGGTATTTGCTTACAAAGGTGAATCTTTGAGTGACTATTGGCAATTTGCTCATCAGATTTTTGAGTGGACGGTTGATGGACAATCTGACGGGGCCAATATGATCTTAGATGATGGCGGTGATGCCACATTATTATTGATTCTAGGTGCTAAAGCTGAAAAAAGCCCTTCGGTTATTGCAAACCCTAATAATGAAGAAGAGGAGGCATTGTTTGCTTCAATTCGCAATAAATTATCTTCCCAGCCTAATTGGTACTCGCAGAATCTTGCCAGAATACGAGGTGTTACCGAAGAAACTACAACAGGTGTACATCGGTTATATGAAATGCATAAAAGTGGAGAGCTTCCTTTTCCAGCTTTTAATGTAAACGATTCTGTTACTAAGTCTAAGTTTGATAATTTGTATGGTTGTAGAGAATCGCTTGTCGATGGTATTAAGCGTGCCACCGACGTCATGATTGCAGGAAAAATTGCTGTGGTTTGCGGCTATGGCGATGTAGGTAAAGGGTGTGCACAATCATTGCGTGGTTTGGGTGCAACAGTGTGGATTACGGAGATTGATCCGATTTGTGCGCTGCAAGCAGCCATGGAAGGATATCGAGTGGTTACTATGGATGATGCTTGTGATCAGGCAGATATATTCGTTACTGCAACTGGTAACCTTAGAGTAATCACACATGATCATATGCTGAAAATGAAAGATCAAGCAGTCGTTTGTAATATTGGTCATTTTGATTCAGAAATTGATATTGCATCCGTTCAGAAATATCCATGGGAAAACATCAAACCACAAGTGGATCATGTTCTGTTTCCAACGGGGCGTCGCATTATTATTTTGGCGCAAGGCAGATTAGTCAATTTAGGATGTGCCACAGGACATCCTTCCTTTGTAATGTCCAGCTCATTTACTAATCAAGTATTGGCCCAAATGGAGCTATGGTCAAATGGGGCCAATTATCAAAAAAATGTTTATGTTTTGCCAAAACATCTAGATGAAAAAGTGGCTCGTCTTCACATTGGGAAATTAGGAGTTAAGCTTACTGAACTAACAGATGAACAAGCAAAATATTTAGGTCTTAATAAGAACGGTCCATACAAACCACAGTTGTATCGGTATTAATTAACTTTTTCTCGGTCTTAATGGGAGGTTTCGTTGAATTCATGAGAGTTCAATGGCTCCTCTCATTTATATCTTGTGACACCGTATTCGAGTCATAAGTAGAGAGATACTGATCAAAATGATCATAGCAATTAATGAGCTTGAGAAGATGAAATCACAAAAAAAATTCTCTCCTACTTTTAGTTTTGAGCTTTTTCCTCCTCAAACTCCACAAGGCATTGAAAAACTACGATTGACCCGCAAGGAACTTTCTCAATATAAGCCTAAATTTTTTTCGGTGACTTTTGGGGCGGGCGGCTCAACACGTGAACGAACGCTTGAAACCGTTCTGGAAATTCAAGCAGAGGGATATAATGTAGCACCTCACTTATCTTGTATTGGTTCAACACAACAGAATATTCGCACCATACTGGATAAATATTTTCAGGTTGGTATTCGGCACATTGTTGCATTACGCGGCGACTTGCCTTCGGGTATGGCACAAACTGGGGAGTTTCGTTATGCCAGTGAGTTAGTTTCTTTTATTCGGCAAGAATTCGGAACTGCTTTTCATATTGATGTCGCAGCTTATCCAGAATATCATCCGCAAGCTCGATCTGCGCAATTCGATTTTGAAAATTTTAAATGCAAAATAGATGCTGGCGCCAATTCAGCTATTACGCAATATTTTTATAACGCAGATGCGTATTATCATTTTATTGAATTATGCGAATCGGCTGGGTTGGATATTCCAATTGTTCCCGGAATTATGCCGATAAATAAATTCTCGCAACTTGTTAGATTTTCAGATACATGCGGTGCTGAAATTCCTCGTTGGATTCGGAGAAAACTCGAAGGATATGGTGATGATACTGCATCAATACAAGCTTTTGGTTTAGATATCGTCACTGATTTGTGTGAGAAATTACTCAAAGCAGGTGCTCCTGGGTTGCATTTTTATACATTAAACTCAGCTCACTTAACTTCAATTATTTGGCAGCGCCTGAATAATTTTCATACTAACGTGGATTAACTCAATCTACTATTCTCATAATTTCGAAAGAAAATATCGATTGATTAATTTCATTTAATAGGAAAATTGTAAGTACTTGCTCTATTGATTTTTAGAGGAGGTATATAATTGAGACTCATAGGATGATTAAAATAAAAATGTGAGGTTTCTTAATGAAAGAAAATGATTCTGAATTAAAAAAATCTGTTACAGAAGCGCGTGATACTGTGACAAATACTCCCGATATTTCAATAATGAATGCTTGCATTGCACATGCCAGAGAAGTTAAAGCTACACAGTTAGAACTTATTAAAACAAAAGACTATGATTTTGCTCCTGAATTTCAGAATTTAACCATCCAACTTTACTTATTGGGCGTCATGTGGAAATGTGCTGAGAACCTGGGAAGTAAAGACGCTGCAAATGAATTAGCTTTTACAGCTATGAAAACCATGCTTGTACAAGATGGTATGCAAAAACAGAAAGCGATTAAGCGCATCAATTTTTTAAGGAAAATGTCTAAGCTTGAAGATGATCATAATGCTTTGGCTGTAGTTATTGGTTATGAATCAGAACCAAATGATAATAGTTTGGTAGAAGTATTCGATCATTATATTAATGATATGCAAGTTTCTGGAGCTTTCTGGCGGCTGTATGATCGTGGTAGAAAAATCATGTTATATGGTGGTTTATTTATCGCTTTTGCAGTAATTTGGTTTGTTACTTTATTTATGCCTGGAAACAGTACGATAGCAATTTTAGCTGCCGGACTTATTGCAGCGGCAATTTTTGTGATACCGGTATTTTTAGTCGGTATCTTTATGTATCGCACAAAAATCAAGAAAGCTAATAAAGTCAGTTAATAATGATACGTTCTAACAAGCGAGTGATACTTTTCAATAATAAGATAAACATGGATAAATTGGTTATATTGGCAATTCACGCAAAATGAATGCTCAGATAATTAATGGCATAGAAATAGCTCGATTGGTGCGTGCGGAATGGAAATTGCGTGCTGATAGGCTGGTCCATTTAGGTATTCCACCAGGGTTAGCGGTAATTATTATTGGCGATAATCCGGCATCAAGTATTTATGTCAAAAATAAAGTCAAAGCTTGCACAGAAATTGGTATTTATTCTGAAGTGCATAGTTTCCCAGCAGATGTTGAACAGTCCGAAGTATTAAATTGTATTCAATCACTTAATGAAAATCCGCATATTCATGGCATTCTCGTTCAATTGCCGTTGCCTGCGCACTTTGAGAGTAATCGGATTATTACTTCCATTGCCATTGAAAAAGATGTCGATGGTTTTCATTTCTATAATGTCGGTGCGCTGGTTACCGGGAATGCTGTATTTTTACCTTGCACACCTTACGGTGTAATGACGATGCTGATAAGGCATCATGTTCCGATTGAAGGTCAGCATGTCGTCGTGGTTGGAAGAAGCAATATAGTCGGTAAACCTATGGCATTTATGTTCTTAGAACAAGGTGCCACTGTTACTATTTGTACTTCTAAAACACTTGATTTAGCGCAATTTACAAAAAATGCTGATATTCTAGTTGTAGCGACTGGAAAGGCACGCATGATTACCGCTGAGATGATCAAACCGGGTGCTGTTGTCATCGACATAGGTATTAATCGATTAACGAATGGAAAACTGTGCGGCGATGTCGATTATGAAGCAGTTAAAACTGTTGCTGGTTATATCACCCCAGTACCTGGAGGCGTAGGGCCGATGACTATTACCATGTTATTGTGTAATACCATTCTAGCGGCAGAACGTGCGCACGCCGATAATAGAATGGTAGCTACAAATTAATTGTACACGAACCTGATTCGAATATGGACTTGCAACCTGATAGCGATCCGCAAGAAACACAAGAATGGCTGGATGCGTTAGATTCAGTCATCGCAAATGTTGGCGCAGAGCGTGCACACTTTTTGCTAGAGAAATTGATTGAGAAAGCACGCCGTTCGGGTGCTTATCTGCCCTACAGTGCCACTACAGCCTACATCAATACTATTCCTA
The DNA here is from genome assembly GCA_024281995.1 of Nitrosomonas sp. GTDB lineage: Bacteria > Pseudomonadota > Gammaproteobacteria > Burkholderiales > Nitrosomonadaceae > Nitrosomonas. The sequence continues at coordinate 86,367 of JAMWZW010000004.1, read as the reverse complement.
CAGGTAAGGAAGAACGTTCACCCGGTAACAATGCAATCGAGCATCGTATTCGCTCATATGTACGCTGGAATGCAATGGCAATGGTATTGCGTGCCAACAAAAAAACCAATGTGGGTGGTCATATTGCCAGTTTTGCATCGGCGGCAACGCTCTATGACGTTGGTTATAACCATTTTTGGCATGCACCGTGTGAAACACATGGCGGAGATTTGGTGTATACACAAGGACATTCTTCCCCGGGAGTTTATGCATATGCATTTTTGGCTGAGGAACTAAGTCAGGAACAATTGGATAATTTTCGTCAGGAAGCGAAGGGCAACGGCTTATCTTCTTATCCACACCCCTGGTTAATGCCTACTTTCTGGCAATTTCCAACTGTCTCTATGGGCTTGGGGCCATTGATGGCTATTTATCAGGCGCGGTTCATGAAGTATTTGGGCAGCCGCGGACTGGTTAATAACAATGGCCGTAAGATCTGGGCTTTCATGGGCGATGGTGAGATGGATGAACCGGAATCAATGGGATCTATTTCATTGGCATCCCGCGAAAATCTGGATAATTTGATTTTTGTCGTTAATTGCAATCTGCAACGATTGGATGGACCGGTGCGAGGAAATGGAAAAATTATCCAGGAATTGGAAGGCGCTTTTCGGGGAGCTGGCTGGAATGTCATCAAAGTAATTTGGGGCTCCTATTGGGATCCGCTATTAGCCAAGGATACCAAAGGGTTATTGCAAAAACGCATGATGGAATGCGTCGATGGTGAATACCAGAATTTTAAGGCGAGAGACGGTGCGTATGTACGCGAGCACTTTTTTGGTAAATATCCGGAGTTGCTGGAAATGGTTGCCAATATGTCCGATGACGATATCTGGCGATTAAACCGGGGAGGGCATGATCCTTATAAAGTCTATGCAGCTTATGCAGCGGCGGTAAAACACACCGGACAGCCGACAGTAATTTTGGCCAAAACCATTAAAGGTTATGGCATGGGTGAAGCGGGTGAAGCGCAAAATATTACTCATCAGCAGAAAAAAATGGGAACTACTTCGTTAAAAGCTTTCCGTAATCGCTTTGGTCTGGAGATAGCGGATGACAAAATCGATGAAATTCCTTATCTAACATTTGCTAAAGATTCCCCCGAGTTCATTTATATGCAAGAACGGCGAAAGACACTGGGCGGCATATTTCATCGCCGTAAAACCAAGGCAGAAGCTTTACAGGTGCCGCCATTATCAGCATTTGATTCATTGCTGAAAGCCAGTGGCGAGGGGCGCGAATCGTCAACAACGATGGCTTTTGTTCGCATCCTCAATATCCTGACAAAAGACAAGCGAATTGGTAAACATATTGTACCAATAGTCGCTGATGAGTCGCGCACCTTTGGCATGGAAGGTATGTTCCGGCAATTAGGCATTTGGTCATCGGTGGGACAATTGTATACACCGCAGGATGCTGATCAATTGATGTATTACAAAGAAGACAAGCATGGGCAGATTTTACAGGAAGGTATTTGTGAAGCGGGCGCAATGTCATCTTGGATTGCCGCGGCGACTTCATATAGTACACATGGGATTCAAATGATTCCATTTTTTATATTCTATTCGATGTTTGGTTTTCAGCGCGTTGGCGATTTAGCATGGGCGGCCGGAGACATGCGTTGCCGTGGTTTTTTATTGGGGGGTACCGCAGGGCGCACGACATTAAATGGCGAAGGACTTCAGCATGAAGATGGGCATAGCCATATTGCTGCGTCTACGATTCCCAATTGTGTATCGTATGATCCGGCGTTTGCCTATGAACTCGCTGTCATTGTTCAAGATGGATTGCGTCGCATGTATCAGGAGCAAGAGGATGTTTATTATTACATCACAGTAATGAATGAAAACTACACGCATCCTGAAATGCCAGCCGGAGCCGAAAAAGACATCTTAAAAGGCATGTACTTGTTCAGTGAAACAAGCAAAGGTACTGATGAGCTGCACGTTCAGTTGCTTGGTGCCGGTACTATTATGCGCGAAGTAATTGCTGCAGCCGCGATCCTTAAAAAGGAATATAACGTAAATGCCGATATCTGGGGCGTAACCAGTTTTAATGAATTACGGCGTGAAGCCTTGACCATATCGCGTTGGAATATGTTGCATCCCGATCAACCAGCGAAAGTTTCGCATGTGGAGAGTTGTCTTAAAGAACGACAAGGACCTGTGATTGCAGCAACCGATTATATGAAAATTTATGCTGATCAGATTCGTGAATTCATACCGGCAAAATATCGTGTTTTAGGAACGGATGGTTTTGGACGTTCCGATACACGCGAAAAATTGCGGCATTTCTTTGAAGTGGATCGGTTTTATATTGTCGTTGCTGCGCTTAAGGCGTTATCGGAAGAAGGTAAAATCTCTAATCAACAAGTTGCTCAAGCACTGCAAAACTACAATATTGATCCGGAAAAAAACAATCCAGCGACTAGCTAAGTCAGAGCGATGCAAAATGAGCATTGATTGCTTAAGTAAAATAACGGCATTATTGCTTCCTTGTGTCGAAGCAATTTAAGGAAAAATCTGTGGCTGAATTAAAGAAAGTACTCATTCCTGACATTGGTGACTTTAAAGATGTTCCAGTAATCGAAATACTGGTAACAGTGGGCAGTACCGTTAACGCTGAAGATTCATTGGTTACGCTGGAATCCGATAAGGCGACTATTGAAGTTCCATCGCCCTATACGGGAGTGATCAAGGAAATATTTGCAAAAATCGGTGACAAGGTATCGGAAGGCTCGGTGATTCTGACTATCGAAATTTCAGACAGTGTCGTTGCGAAAACTCCTACACAAACCACTGAGCAAAAATCGGCTCCGGAAGCCCTTAACTCTTCATCAAAAGTTGAAATTAAGCAAACAGCTTCCCAGCAAGCGCAAGTTGTGCAGCAAAATGCGCCAGTGAAAGATGTTTCTTCCAAAGCGCATGCCAGCCCATCAATTCGCCGTTTTGCGCGGGAATTGGGTGTAAATCTTGATTTGATCACAGGCAGTGGTCCTAAGCACCGCATTCTCAAAGAAGATGTTCAAGCTTATGTTAAGAGTCAATTATCAAGGCCTCGTAGTGATACGTTGGGATCAGGACTTAATGTATTACCTTGGCCACAGGTCAATTTCGCTAAATTCGGTTCGATTGAGTTAAAGCCGCTGACACGCATCCAGCAAATTTCCGGTGCCAATTTGCATCGAAATTGGGTAATGATCCCCCATGTGACTCAGTTTGCCGAAGCTGACATTACTGATTTGGAAGAGTTACGCAAAGAATCTAATGAAAGTACCCTAAAAAATAACATCAAATTGACATTATTGGCTTTTTTGATGAAAGCGCTAATCGCACCTTTGAAAAAATTTCCGCAGTTTAATGCTTCACTCGACAATAACGCTGACGGTGAAGTCAATCTGATTATCAAGCATTATTATCATATCGGTTTTGCCGTTGACACGCCGCAAGGACTGGTAGTTCCAGTCATTAAGGATGTCGACCAGAAAGGCATCATAGCAATCGCCGAGGAATTATCTAAATTATCTGCATTGGCACGAGAAAGTAAATTAAAACCCACTGATATGCAAGGCGCATGCATCACCATTTCTAGCCTCGGTGGAATCGGTGGTACTGCATTTACCCCGATTATCAATGCGCCTGAAGTTGCTATTTTAGGAGTATCAAAAGCTACGATTAAGCCGGTATATCGTGACAATCAATTTATTCCAAGGTTGATGCTTCCTCTGTCGCTTTCTTATGATCATCGCGTGATTGATGGTGCAACCGCGGCACGTTTTACAACACATTTATCTGAGGTGTTAACGGATATGCGCCTGGCTTTGTTATGATGCAATTGATTGATTCTTATAGCATCATAGGTGGCAGCTATTCATAAACTTTCCTTGATAGGTATTTATGGGGGGACATTTGATCCTATCCACTACGGTCACCTACGTATTGCTGAAGAATTGCTTGATATCCCGAGATTGAAGCAAATTATTTTTGTTCCTTCGGGTACTCCGCGACTACGTACTGCTCCTGTTGCATCAAGAAAACGCCGTGCTGCCATGATACGTTTGGCAATCCAGGGCAACCTCATGTTTTCACTGGATGAACGAGAAATAAATCGCTCAGGTATTAGTACAACAGTGTATTCGTTGCGTGAATACAAAAATGAATACAATGAAAATATTGCGCTGTGCTTTATTTTAGGAATAGACGCATTTATCAAGATAAATCAATGGCGCGAATGGCGTGAGCTGTTTAATTTATGCCATTTAATTATAGTTACCCGTCCAGGGTATATGTCGCTGAACGAAAATCCCGTTCTACCAACTGATATACAAAAAGAACTTGCTTTACGCCGTGTTTCTAATGCTGATGATCTCGTATTACAATCTAGCGGTTTTATCTATCTTGCTCAAACATCATTGCTGGATATCTCCGCTTCACATATTCGATCATTGATAAGTCAGGGTAAAAGCATACGTTATCTGCTTCCCGATGGTGTTTCTGATTATATTAAATCCAATTGTCTATATACTAAAACTAAAACCCTATGAATTCTGAAGAACTCGTTACTGTTATCACCGATGCATTGGAGGAAATTAAAGCTTACGATATCGATGTCATTAATGTTGCAAAAATAACTTCGATGTTTGAATACATCATTATTGCGAGCGCAGATTCTACGCGTCAAACAAAATCGTTGGCAAACAATGTACAAGAAAAGGTAAAGGCTGCTGGGGGAAAAGTGTATAGCGTGGAAGGAGAACAAACTGGAGAATGGCTTCTTGTAGATTTAGGCAATGTGATAGTACATATCATGTTACCCATTGCACGAGAATACTATAATCTGAAAGCTTTATGGTCTCGGTAAAGCAGCGGATCTAGAAAGCAGGGTATTAAAGCTGCTTATCTATGAAATTTCTTGTACTTGCAGTCGGGAATAAAATGCCTGATTGGATCAGGATTGGCTATTTTGAATATATTAAGCGCTTACCGCGCGAAGTAATAGTCAACTTGATTGAAATTAAGCCTGAAAAGCGTGCGAGCGGTAGGCAAACTGAACAAATATTATTAGCAGAGTATCAACGCATTCGCGCAGCTTTGCCATCAGAGTGTCGGATCGTGGTTCTTGATGAAAAAGGACAACAATGGACAACAGTCAAATTTGCCCAGGTTCTAAAACAATGGACAACAGATGGTAATAAAATTGCATTTATTATTGGTGGTGCAGACGGATTACACGAAACTATTAAAAATTCTGCAAGTGAAACTATTGCACTGTCAAAATTAACATTGCCACATGGTCTTGTACGTGTGCTTCTAGCTGAACAGCTTTATCGCGCTGTTTCGATCATCAAAGGTCATCCTTATCATCGAGCATGAGTCAATATTCTATTACTTCTCCTCTTTTACGATTCATAGGATGAGATAATATTATCAAGTGAATGTATACAACTTTTAGCGCCTTTTATTACTACTATGATGCTTTCTGATAATCAAATATATCTTGCTTCGAGAAGCCCAAGGAGGCGGGAATTACTAAGACAAATAGGTGTGAAATTTAATCTCTTATTGATGCGCGAAACGCTGGGTAGACCGATTGATGTTGACGAAGAGCCACTGGTTGATGAAACACCGACAGATTATATTTATCGCATTGTTCAATTTAAAGCAAACGAAGGTTGGAAGCGAATACTGCAACGTAGGTTTCAGCCCATGCCAGTACTGGTGGCTGACACGATTGTTACTCTCGATGGTTGCATTCTAGGTAAACCTAAAGATATTGTGCAAGCAGAAACAATGCTAAAGACTTTATCAGGAAGATCTCATCAAGTTTTAACAGCAATTGGAGTTGGAATCAGAGATAAGACACAAATTAGATTATCAACATCAACGGTGCAATTCCGAGATATTAGTGAACGGGAAATCCGCAAATACCTTACGCAAAATAATTGTTTAGATAAAGCTGGCGCTTACGCTATTCAAGGGATGGCAGCAGCTTTCATTGTAAAAATATCTGGTAGTTATAGCGGAGTAATGGGATTACCCTTGTATGAGACAGCACAATTACTAGAAGAAGTCGGGATAGTGCTGTTTCCGTGAGAACAATTGATTACTCTCGATTCTCCGTTAGACCTGTAACCACATCATGAATAACGAAATTCTTATAAATATTACGCCGCAAGAGACTAGAGTTGCAATACTAGAGCAAGGTATTACGCAAGAACTCCATATTGAAAGAATAAGCGGCCGCGGAATTGTTGGAAATATATACAATGGCCGAGTCAGTCGGGTTTTGCCAGGTATGCAATCAGCTTTTGTAGACATTGGTTTGGATCGCGCTGCTTTTCTGCATGTGGCCGATATTTGGAATGCAAATCAGCAGAGTGATGTTAGCAAACCTATTGAGAAACTTTTGTATGAAGGTAATAGCATCCTGGTGCAGGTGATTAAAGATGCGATTGGCACTAAAGGAGCGCGATTATCGACACAAATTAGCCTTGCAGGGCGATTGCTAGTTTATCTTCCGCAAGAGTCTCATATTGGTATTTCTCAGCGCATTGAAGATGATCTTGAGCGCGACTTATTGCGCGATAAATTGCAACAAATTATACCCTTAGAAGAAAAAGGTGGATACATCATTCGCACAATGGCTGAAAAAGCTAATGAGAGCGATTTGCGTGCCGACCTTGAATATCTACATAAGCTATGGCATGACATTCAGCAGAAATTTGTAACTATTGCGGCACCGACGTTGCTTTATCAAGACCTGGACCTGAGTCATCGCGTATTACGAGATTTCGTTAATGATAATACCGCACGGATTTTTGTAGATTCACGCGAGAATCACCTGAAGCTTGTGAAGTTTGCGCAAAATTATATGATTAATATTGCTGAGCGCATTGTGTTGTACTCTGGTGGACGTCCACTATTTGATTTATATAGTGTTGAGGAAGAAATTGAAAAATCTTTAGCTAAACGTGTGAACTTAAAATCCGGTGGATACGTAATTATCGATCAAACCGAAGCACTAACAACAATGGACGTTAACACGGGTGGATTTATTGGTGTGCGCAATTTCGATGATACGATCTTTAAAACAAACCTTGAAGCCGCTCAGGTAATAGCGCGGCAATTGCGCTTACGCAATCTGGGTGGAATTATCATCATCGATTTTATCGACATGGATTCCGATGAACATAGAAATGCCGTGTTAGCAGAACTTAATAAAGCGTTGCAACAGGATCGCACACGTATAACAGTAAATGGGTTTAGTGCACTTGGATTAGTTGAAATGACGCGTAAACGAACCAGGGAAAGCCTTGCGCATGTATTGTGTGAGCCATGTCCAACATGCCAAGGGCGAGGTGAAATCAGAACTGCACAAACCATTTGTTATGATATTTTGCGTGAATTACTCAGAGAATCTAGGCAATTCGAAGCCAATGAATTTCGAATTCTTGCATCACAACAGGTCATTGATTTGTTTCTCGATGAAGAATCTCAAAGTTTGGCTCAATTAGGAGATTTTATTGCAAAACCAATCAGCTTGCAGGTCGAAGAGTCTTACACACAAGAGCAATATGATGTAATCTTGATGTAATCAGGGAAAGATAGTAGTTACGCTGCTTCAATCAATGTTAATCCACTTTCTTCAAAATGTAGTAGTTCAGATTTGATCTGACAATAGGGTCCAACTAGGGAGAAGCTATTAACTAGTAATAGCACTGACAAATAACGGTAAGCAGCAGATTTATAAATGAAATTCATAAGATCGTCTCCAAGTTTGGTGTGGTAGCTCTGATTATTAGTACAAAAGCTTGCAGCTTATTGCTTCCAGCCCGTTCGCTTATAAGCGTACGAAAAAAAACGAATAAAGATCGGAGATAAGAGAAATTGTCTCGATAGTGCGTTCATTAAACATGTAAATTATAAATCAATGGAGTAATTGGTTTACTGATTGCTGAAACGATGGAAGCAAGTGTGTTATTTCTTCGTTGCGTATTTTAAAATTGTGCATAAAAGGAATCACTTTAAATTGAATAAATTCAGCAATATTTTCGTTCATGGAAAAATTAGCAACAAAACGCATAAAAAAATCGATAACTTTCTCTTCATCTATTTCGTGAAATGGGTGCAGTGTTTGACTACACAATAAGTGGCTAGCTGAACATAAGAAAGGTGTTAATCGCTTAAACTGTTCAATGTCTTCAGATTCAAAATAACAATTTGTTAAAAGCGCGACAAAATTATTTTCAAGTGCGGCCAAGCGTAAATTATAGAAGAAAGCAACTGCATGAATTTGCATAGAGTTTTCAGGAACATAAATCGCAGCTTCATAATCCATTGTTGGAATATGTGAATCCGTAAGTCGCTGCAAATGATTAAATACTGAATAACACTCTGCACCTACTTGTTTGTCTGTTTTCATTGGATTCACCTTATGTTATATCGATAATTAATTGAAGTTTCTTTCCTAATATTAAAATTGGCTAAGTTAATTTAATCATAGATATATTCATAGATAAGCAAAAATTAACGATACATTTGCCCTTCAATACTACTAATAATCTTGAAAATCTCTTGCAAGTATTTGAATTATTGTAGTATATATTTGTTTTGCGGCGGTCGATCTGCGTCAATTCGTTATTATGAAATGAATTGCCTTGTTCGATCATTGCCGATTGTTAGAACCGATTAGTAACATTCAGCTGATAAAAGCGAAAAATACGTATTTCTATGAGTAACAAAAAGTGTTGGAGCGTATTACCTTACTCAAGCTGCTAACCTTTTGAAATATGTAGAGCAATTTATGATCGAGTCGAATGACAACATCTGGTATGTAGTGGTTTGTTTTATATATTGTACAATGCAATGCTAGCAGAGAAGCCATAAAAAACGGAGTTACAACAATGAAAATCCACGAATATCAAGCCAAAGCAATTCTACAAAAATATGGAGTAATCACGCCTAAAGGTATCATTAGCTTTAGCGTTGATGAAGCAGTAAATGCTGCGAAACAATTAGATGGTGAGTTGTGGGCAGTGAAAGCGCAAATTTATGCCGGTGGACGTGGCAAAGGTGGCGGGGTGAAGGTAGCACGGTCACTCGACGAAGTACGACAACAGGCAGGTGATATTCTAGGTATGCGATTGGTGACGCACCAGACCGTACCGGAAGGGCAGGTAGTGCACCGATTGTTTATCGAACAGGGTGTAAAAATCGAGAAAGAATTTTATGTGGGGATGGTGGTTGATCGCCGGGTGCAGCGCGTCTGTTTAATGGCAAGTTCTGAAGGTGGAATGGATATCGAAAAAGTAGCGATAGAAACACCGGATAAGATTTATAAGGTTTTTATCGATCCAATTACCGGACTGAGCTTGCAGCAAGCAGAAGATATTGCAAAAAAAATAGGCATTCCGCTGCAGTGTATGTCGCAAGCGGTAGCGTTGCTACAAGGGTTGTATCGTGCTTTTGATGACACTGATGCAACATTGCTGGAAATCAATCCGCTGGGATTAGTTGCCGGAGATCAAGTGATGGCGCTTGATGCAAAACTGAATTTTGATGACAATGCTTTGTTTCGTCACCCCGAAATTGTTGCACTGCGTGATTTGGATGAAGAAGATCCACTCGAAATCGAAGCTTCAAAACATGAATTATCATATATCCCGCTGGATGGCAATATTGGTTGTTTGGTCAATGGTGCAGGTTTGGCGATGGCAACGATGGATATCATCAAATTATACGGTGGCAACCCAGCTAATTTTCTCGATGTTGGGGGAGGGGCAACAGCGGAGAAAGTAACCGAAGCGTTTAAATTGATGCTGTGTAACCCCAACTTACGAGCAATTCTGGTCAATATTTTTGGTGGCATTATGAAATGCGATGTCATTGCGCAAGGAGTGGTAGCTGCAGCACGTGAGGTACAATTGACCGTACCATTAGTGGTGCGACTGGAGGGCACCCATGTTGATCTTGGGAAAAAGATTCTAATAGACTCCGGTCTGACAATCATCTCCGCAGATAACATGGCCGACGCTGCGCAGAAAGTGGTTAATGCTGCTAGGATTCATTAAGATTAAGTATCCACATCCCTGAGGAGTAGTCAGTTATGTCCATTTTGATCGACCGTAAAAGTCGCGTTATGACGCAAGGCATTACCGGTAAAACTGGGCAATTTCATACACGAATGTGCCGTGATTATGCGAACGGTAAAGCTTGCTTCGTTGCAGGTGTTAATCCACGTAAACCCGGTGAAGATTTTGAAGGTATTCCGGTTTATGCGACGGTAATAGAAGCGAAACAACAAACGGGTGCTAATGTTTCGGTTATTTATGTGCCACCGGCTTTTGCTGCAGCTGCTATAGACGAAGCTGTAGAAGCCGAACTAGATTTGGTGATTTGTATCACTGAAGGTATTCCGGTGCGTGATATGATCCGTACGCGCTATAAAATGCAGGGTAAGAAAACCCGCCTGATCGGCCCGAATTGTCCAGGGATTATTACACCGGATGAGATTAAGGTTGGTATTATGCCCGGCTATATCCATAAAAAAGGGCGCATCGGCGTGGTTTCCCGTTCAGGCACTTTAACTTATGAAGCAGTGGCACAATTGATGGCATTTGGATTAGGACAATCGACGTGTATCGGTATTGGTGGTGACCCAGTGAATGGTTTGAAGCATCTGGACGTTATGCAATTATTTAATAATGATGATGAAACCGATGCAGTATTGATGGTGGGTGAGATTGGTGGTAGCGACGAAGAAGATTGCGCGCGCTGGGTGAAGGAAAATATGCAAAAACCGGTGGTTGGATTTATTGCCGGTGTTACTGCGCCATCCGGCAAGCGCATGGGGCATGCGGGAGCAATTATATCTGGTGGTAAAGGAACTGCACAGGAAAAACTGGAAGTGATGGAATCTTGCGGTATTAAAATCACGCGGAATCCGGCGGAAATGGGTAAATTGCTGAAATCGGTTTTATAGAGGGCTGCGGAATTAATTTATTGATGGCACCGATGTTTAAAGCACGCTATTAACTAGTCGATCCTTAAATTCCGGTAATAGATTGATATTACTTAGAAACGCACTGATTCTTGGCGATCATAACGATCAGGAATGTTAAAAAGGAGCCATATTTCTGGTCGAAATGGTGATTAAAAATGCTAAGACGTAATAGTACGACTCATCAACCGAATTTGTTTGGAACAGATTTTTTGATGCAGTTGGATGTCACTGATCCATTGCTAAAGCTTGCAGTAGCGATACCATGGCAAGAATTTGAACGAAGTGGTACATTTTCGCAAGCCCATAGGTGTGCCGGGCATGGAGAGGATTTTCCGGATGAGCGTTGTTTTACATAGGGAATCGGTACTGGAAGATATGGTTCATGTTGACAGACAGTATAAGGGGTGGATAAGTCGTGTCCTTGCAGCCAGAGGTGGTATGCAACGAAGTGATAGGGGTGTAATTCACTCATGATTCACCGCCTTTAACGATTCTCAGCTTTCGGGGCTGAAGCTTACGGACTGGATAGCCCCGAAGATCCGGCCCACGTTTACTAGGCTTAATCTTTTAATACGGCCTGATATCGCGCTTATCCTTGAATCCATCAATACGGCTCTCCGAGAGCAATGTACGGACTCGACGCTGTGACGTTCCCAGGAATTCAGCAACTTCAGGAACTCCCAGGGATCGTTCAGGCTTTTGAACGCGGTCAATACCGCAGATAATCGCATCAACAAAACTTTTGTCTGATCCCAAAGAAGCATGAATGCGACGTAATAATCCCCGTAATTCAATAACATCTGGTCAAAAAGATTTTTGTCCTCTGGATTCATATAGTTACCCTTCTTTCTTCGAGTGAAGTAATAGTAGAGTTGGAAGAAGGCAAGAAATTACTTTCAATTTGCTCTATAAGATAACGATCTTCAAGGGAAGGATCATAAAATTGCCAATGAATGGTGGCGACCAAAACTTCTTTTAAGCCGCCAATAAAGCGTAGCAATTGAAAAGCCCTTGCCACTCAGATATTGAACAAAAGTACGAAAATAAGAGCAGTGAAAATCCCAAAGAGAAGGGGTAAAAAAGAAAGTTCTTTTGAACTGATAATTACTTGTCTTGAAGAATGAAAAAATGCTCAGTTATGGCATTTTTAGCTTTCTTCGAAAGATAGAACCTATTCAGCCGATACCAAGCCCTATAAAGGTTTGCGTAATTTTCTGATTCATAAATATCAACGGTTAAAGCAATCATTTAACATTTCCTTGTGTTATAAATAATAAAATGTTCATATTCAGTAAGTTGTGTTACTTAAATAATGAAAAAAATTCCTAAAAACCACAAAAACCGCAAAAAATCAGCAACATCTATAATTCATATAACTCATTGAAACTCCATAAAAAGTAACTATTAAATTGATCACAGAACTCTAAAAATTACCAAAATGGGAATGAACGGCATAGTGTTACTTGCCATTCGATGAAATATTTTTTCCCTCCTTAGCTGGTCGAACAAAAGGAACAAGATTTGAAGTTTTTGGACGTAAACCGGAAGAGCGTTTTTCTTCTCGATCAAGCCGCCATTGTCTGGCCATTGCTAAAGTGAGCGATAAATAGCCTAAATCGCTCGCTGTGAAGTTTTTCCCTTTTGGAGATATACCAAGGATAGACTCCAGCCCCTCCAGGCGATTCCTGGAAGGTCAAACCTGTTAGAATGCGCAGAAGCTTATAAGCAGCATAAGGCACTTGAACCCGGCCGGATTCCCAGTTGTGCCATGTGCGATAAGTTACATGAAGCATTTCAGCCGCTTCCTTTTTATTAAGCCCCGACAGAATGCGGGTTTCGCGTAATTTGCCATGATCGATAGGTTTAAATGGTTTATGTCGATTCCTGCATTTTTTCATCCAATCAACAGCTTGAAGGGCGGGTATATAACCCATTGCCACAAGACTCGATCAAACCGGGCATTTGGAATTCTGCCGGTTTCGCAGTAGCGAATAACTCGCTCAATCCGCAACCCACGGCTAGCAGCAAAAGTTCGAGCAAGAACGAAACACCCAGATCGTGATTCATGATGTCGTTTCATTTCGTAGATTCCTTTGCTGGTTGCAGTAATTTCACGAAGTGAAAAGAATACCGGTTTACAAAATAACAAAACATTTTTAACTCCCAAAAAGAGCAAAACTATTCCGCTTAAAATTGAAAAACTATTCCGCAAAAATTATAAAGCAATTGCTAATAATTTGTATTATGTAAAATTATAAAAATAATATTATTAATAATCAATTACTTGAAAAATGGTCTTTTCGATAACGTTCGAGCCTTCTTTCTTCATGAGAATTTAGCCGGTTACTAAGCGCACGACAAAGCAAACGAAGTTCTTCAACATCAACGCCTGATTCAATCAGGCGTTTTTTTCCTTCAAAACATAACGGTAATATTTGCGCTTAATTGATTTGTTGCGTGTGTATCGGATAAACCAATAAAGATTATTAAGTTTTGAAAACATAAAAGGGATCATAGCTAGAAATTACTTATTTATTACGTATTGGTAATAGAAAGTATTTACCTTAAAAGATTAAGGGTTTTGGATTAAAAGCAGGATTTGTAGACTATTCAGAGGGATCTTGCAATAAAGCCAAATGTGGTAATGTAGCACGAATGGTGGCTTTCAAATGTTCACCTGCTTCCTCTAATGCGGTTAGATCCCATAGGATGGTTAAATGATGATTTGTATCAAAATGCGTTTTTCTTTCTTTAAACTTACTAGTTTCGCATGTATAAATAACCGGCTTACCTAGACCTTCTGCATAGCCTGCTTCTCAATAAGCTCCATGGTTATCATGTGTAAGATCTGCAACTAAGAAGTCAGAAGATTGAATCTCCGCTCGAATTCGATCATCTATTAAACCCGCCTTCTTTATTTCATCAACGCGAAATAATTCAAATCCAGCGCATCTTGCACTATCCTTAAAAATTGTGTTGACGACAGTATCAAGCTCATTATTGCCAAATGCCATCGCCATAAACGCCCTTCGATAAAAAGTTCTTCCTAGGCGTAGTTCTTCATATCTATCCCATCCCAAAAAGGTTAAGGTGACATTCGTAGTCCCATTTACATCAATAGAATTTTGAAGATACCCTTTTATTAGTTTGGCTTCGAATAAATGGTGAACAATCAACAAAAAGCCTTCTTTTGATTTAGAGCCAATAAAAGCATCTTGCTTCAGAAACTTAAGCATAACAAGATCTCCTGGCCCTTTAACGTTCTCAGCAATCCATCGTATAAGGAGATCAGCTTGCTCTCTTGGACGGGGTAACGGTTGTTTGTTAATTGCTTCTATAATCGTCGAATTAAGCACTACTTTTTTACTTTTTTGTTCCATTGATCGAATGGCATGGCTTATTCTGAAACCAGAATCTATGCACTTCCTCTTAGTTTCTGGAAGCGTTGCAAGTGAACTGTTTGACATGAGAAATTTTCCACAGAATTGGCAGTCAAATGCAGTCACATCTTGCCCATTTGGGTTGGTTTCGATAGTTGCAACCTCTAAATCACAAACATGGCAGCAGGTATTAGACATTCATTTATCTCTCAGAAAATCCAGCAAGTAAATCTTTTTGTACATTTTTATGTATGCAAGAGATGAGGGCGTAGCCAATTCTCAAAAAGCTGTATAGCAGCATTAATTTCAGGTGTGAATTTGTCCAAATTAGGATCTTCGTACATATGAAGGATAGATCTTTCATCATCTTGAGTTTGGCGTTTCGTAGTCTCCCAATTATCCTGATATTTATCTCGCCCTAACATATCGTGGATAGCGATAAGAAGCTGAGTTCTACATTTTCTAGGAGGATTAATAACAGACTGGTGTTCTGATCCCCATTCAACAAGGGCTTCAAGATTCTTATTTTCTAGTGCAGTAAATGCAACTGTCATTTGTTTCCATCTTTCTTGATAAACATGTTGCATTCCTTCATAACGAAGTTCCGATCTTAAATGACCATTTGCATGTGTCATCTCTTCTGGATATTCATAAGTCATGATCAATGGATTGCGAACATACTTAAAAGCTTCTCTTACTTGATAAACAGCCAGAAGAACATTTTTTGCTAATTCATATTCAGATTTCCCTTTTAATTCTTTTCTCCAGGTATCTACCCCTTGATATGCTAAGAAAGCTACAGTTGCGGCTGAAACGGCTACAACAATATCTTTTACAAACGTCGTTAATGGCGCAATCCACTCAATATATTCAGATGAAAGGAATTGGTAATCTGATATCGCGAATGCTGGATTGATCATCAATAGCAAAAGCGATACAAACAATGCAGTGAAAGGTATATATCGAGGTTTCATTATAAAAAATGGAAATTCATGAAGGTCTTATAAAGAGACCTAGTATACATCGCACTTACTGATGTTTTTGCAAGCTGTTAATACAAAATCTACTTTGTTCAGCAATAAGGGAAGTCAGGATAAAGAAAATCCGCTTTAGGGATCGGGCAGCATGCCCACTTTCGTGGTCATACCCTTCGCGCCGGTCGGCGGCGCGACCCTTGTACTTGAGAAAGGTTAAACTGGATTATCTTTCAAAGTAGGCAGGTGAAGAAGCTCAAAGGATTGAAGAAAACGTTTGCTATCTTGTTCGCAAGTAATCTGAAGAAGCACGGAATCCGGAATTTTAATACCATCAATTTCAATCCATGAATATGGTTGTTGTGTGAATAATAAAAAAGGATCGGATTTTAATCTTAATTTTTGTAACCAATAGATAGCATGTCTAAACGCGCGAATTTTTTTGTTAAATTGCATATGTTCAACAATTTCTCCATTCTTGACATGCTTAATAATAATCATATTTTCTCCATTTAAAGTTGTTTAGTAGTCAACCAGCCAAATTTAACGGCTGCATGACAAGTTTCCGGAACAATGCCCAGTCTTTGAGCTTTATGGCCATAACAAACACAGTTTGTTTTGTTTTCTACACAGGCGGCCACTTGCGACCAATCGACCGCATCAGAAAGCATTGAGAGCGATTGTTTTGTATTCGGTAATGCAACGACAGGCTGAGATACCGGTATTACGCTTGCTGGTAACGTATCACCCCCCTGCTTCGCTATTGTATTTTTTTCTGTTTTTGAGTATTGCCTTCTTTGTCGGATGTGTTTAATTTCCCGATTGCATCAGACAATGATTCATGAAATTTTTTATTCAAATTTTTTGTAGCCACATAAGCATCAACAGCATCTTTAACAACATCGGAAGTTAAGTCTGCCAAGGATTTGTCTGAAAAATCATCAATATTAAGAAGCCCTGCCGTCATAATTTTTCCTGCGACAGGAAGCGCGCGCCTTGTTAAACTTGTCGCAATTTTTTTGCTTTATCGAAAGAATGTTTAAATTCAGTATCTTCAGGATCAGTTTTTTTTACAAAATTTTCTATCTCACCAAGAAAAGCAATCAGTGGATCAGCGGTAAAATCAGATTCCCATGAATTAAAGTAAATACAAATATAGTTATTTAATTCAAGATGCGCTTTCCACATGTTTATGAAAATAGTTTTTCCTGTTCCCCATGGCGAATCGATAGCAAGAACAAACGGCCCTTTAAGTTCTTCCACCAGAGAGGTAAGAAATTCAATAGAAGATTGTCTATTTAAAGCGTCATTTTTGAATGGTTCATCAGAAGGTATTTCCAATGGCAGAAGCTTGAAGTCCATAACTTTGGCTATAAAAAAGGAAGATCAGTCGCGCAACGCTTTAACGAATTCATCTGGCGATACTCCAGCTTGCTTAAGTATGCCACTCAGTGTTCCGGTTTTCAGTTCGCGATGATTTGGCACAACACAGCCAGAAGAACTCCTTCGAAGAACAATATGGCTGCCTCGTTGACGTACTATGGAAAAACCTAGGCGTTCAAACGCTCTAATCGCCTCTGCCGCTGAGATAACGGGTAATTCAGGCATGCTCAGCTACTTGAAAGGTTGTCAGCAGTGAACGAGTAGATATGGTCATCGGGAATTCTTCAAGGTAGAGTTCAGTTGCTTCAGCCAAATTAGCTAGAGCTTCTTCAACTGTGTCGCCTTGTGTGGTTGTTCCGGTTTCAGGATTGTAGGCTACATAACCGCCTTCTGGCGCTGGCGTTAATACAGCGGAAAGTTCCATGATTTTATCCTCTTAAGATTGTTTTCAGGATTATACCTCACAGAATCAAAATCAAATTCTGTTTAGCAATAAGGGGAAGTTACAATAAAGTAAAACCGGATTAGGGATCGGGCAGCATGCCCGCTTTGCGGTCATACCCTTCGCGCCGGTCGGCGGCGCGACCCTGCTATTTTCGTGAAATGAACAAATTATATTTTTTAGAAAATGAAAAGATTTGTAGATCAGATAAATTCATTAATCCTCAGACTCAGATATTTTAATACTAAGAAAACTAATTAGATTCAAAACGTTCTTTAAAAAATTCATTTAATTTATTATGTGATTTAACAATAAAATCATCAGATGTGCCAAGTTGACCATCGATACCAGCAAAAATTATTATGTATTTATTATTTTCAAATGATTCAATATGAATCGCCTGTTTTCCTAAAAGATCAAAAGCTTTTTGTGCAGAAGGGATTGATTTAATCAGTACATCAATTGTTGCTGGAGGTTGCCCATGCTTCAGATAAAAGAATCGGTCGCTTCTTGTATTGTTGACATGGCTAAAAATTCATTTTTTATATCCACGTGAGCATGTGCATAAGCAAGGCTCCCAAGAATTACAAAATAAAGAAAACATAGATGTAAAAAAGGTTGTAGTTGCATGATATTCAAAGCAGTAGTAATTTTACATTTATCAGCATTAATTCGGTTAGAGGTAATCCATTTTTTAAAAAAATATTGCTCAATTAAAGTGTCTATTGTTAACATCATAAGAAACCAAATTATAAGAAACCATACTCCGTACGTGAATTCAAATAAAGCATAGTTTTTAAGATTCAAAATAGTAATAATTGCACTCGTAGCAGCAAGATAAACAAAATCCAATTTTTGATATACCCGGGCCGACTTTCTTAATTCTTTAAGCACTTCTGCTTCTAAGTATTCCACCATTCCAGAATCATTGTTAATAATCATGCAATAACAAATCCTTTCTTCACATTAAAACAGCTCAGTATATACTGAATAAAACCAACCTATCCCAGTTAGATAAATAAAATGAATAAAAAATTGTTTATTGATCTGGCCATTAAAAAGCTTAATTAGAATCTCAATATTCTGGATTTCGCCGCTGACAAATGGAACTATTAAGTGGCCGACACTTATAAGGTTATGCTTGATATTTATATTAAGTATTTCTCATCTAATGTCTTTTAGTTGTTAACCATCCAAACTTTACAGCCGCTTGACAAGTTTCCGGAACAATGGCTAGCCTTTGCGCTTTATGCCCGTAACAAACGCAGTTGATTTTGTTTTCAACACAAGCCGCAACTTGCGACCAATCGACCGCATCAGAAAGCATTGAGAGCGATTCTTTAGTACTGGGTAATGCAACAACGATAGGCTGAGATACCGGTATTACGTTTGCTGGCGCGGTATGACCCCCCTCTTCCGATTTGACTGTTTTTGGTGTTTCAATTGATGCGGTTTGAGGCTCTAAACGGACTATAAGTGAACATAGCCATAGTAATATCCATGCTTTGCATTTTCCTCCGCGTTGTCAAGAGCTCCAACGTCAACCACAATGCACTATTATTTTATGACATTAAATTGAATAAACTTAACCAAGCTAGGTTAATCATTTGATGCGACATTTTGCTTTGCGGCATAAACATATCCCGCAATCGCTCCGAGGATAACACCTAGTGGAGCGGCAATAAAAATTCCAATCATCGGTCCTTGACTGGTATCTTTAGCAAAAATCATTGGCCCAAGAAAACCTACAATAAAACATAGCCCGCCAAGAATTAAACTGCTGCCGGTGACAGCAACAGAAATGCTTGTTTTCTTGCCGGAGAGCAGTTGCCAAGTGAACCAGAATGCAAGCACTCCACACACAAACGAAAGAGCAATATTGAGCCCCGTCGAGAAATTAGTTGTAATTGTTAATATGGTGTAGATAAAAAATAATACGGTTAGGAACATCAACACAGATATAATGGGTTTTAGTATGTGAATCATTATGGATTACTTTTATCTGGAATTAAAAGCGCAGCATTGTAAACTATCTCTCGTGATAAAAACGCGAACAAATAACAATGTGTTACCGCATTAAATTTTATTCAAAATGAAACTGTGCAATCTACAGCGACGTAAATTTTTGCAATATAGTTTCATGGGATTGGGTACTTTTTTTGGTAACACCTTAATACCATCTTCGCTTAACGCATCTTCATTGTTGTTATCCTTGACTGACCGGGGCAAATTACTCCCTCCGGATCAAAATGGTATATGTTTGCCTGCAGGCTTTACTTCTCGGATCGTGGCACGTTCTGGTCAAAAAATTTCAAACTATATCTGGCATGCTGCACCTGATGGTGGAGCCATTTTTCCCACCTCTGATGATGGCTGGATTTATGTTTCCAATAGTGAATTGAACGACGGAGCAGGTGGTGTAGGTGCATTACGTTTCAATGCGCAAGCGGAAATAACGGATGCTTATTCTATTTTATCTCAGACTAGTCGTAATTGCGCAGGCGGACATACGCCGTGGCAAACATGGTTGTCATGCGAAGAGATTGAACGAGGTCGAGTTTGGGAATGCGATCCGTGGGGTCAAAAAGTTGCGCAAGTTAGGAATGCGCTTGGCGTTTTCAAACATGAAGCTGTAGCAGTTGATATTCACAAAAAACAACTCTATCTGACCGAAGATGAGCCTGATGGTTGTTTATATCGCTACACAGCATATTCATTAAATACTTTAGGCCATCCTGAATTAAATGACGGTGTACTGGAAAGCGCCGAAGTTATTGACCACACTACTGGGAAAGTACGCTGGCATCGCCTTCCAGATCCAGCAGCAACCAATGTTGCAACGCGCAAACAGGTAAAAGATGCTACTTCATTCAAGGGTGGCGAAGGTATTTGGTATCAGCAAGGCATGGTCTATTTTGCTACTAAAGGTGACAATCGTATATGGGCATATAATGTGCAAGAAAGCCGTCTAACTATTATGTACGATGCAGCATCCTATCGCTCACCCATCCTTACCGGAGTCGATAATATTACCGGCAATGTTGCAGGAGAATTATTAGTTGCCGAGGATGGCGGTGATATGCAGATTGTTGTACTGAGCCACAATAAAATTGTACCGCTGCTACAAGTAATGGGGCATGATCAATCAGAAATTGCTGGGCCTGCTTTCAGTCCGGATGGTTCACGTTTGTACTTCAGTTCACAACGAGGCACAACAGGGCGAATGGAAGATGGCGTTACCTTTGAAATTACCGGGCCATTTTAACGAAAAATTTCTAATATTTATCGCCAGCACTTGATAAATCCATATCATAAAACCACTTCACCTAAGAATCATCTCAATTTACATAGGCAAACAGTACTTCACTATTTGGTTTAAAGCAGCAATAATATTAACGATGTGGATGTGACAATGCCACAAACAGAGGGGAATCTATTTTGGAATTCAAGGATTATTATAAAGCGCTCGGTGTTTCGCGCGATGCAACGGCTGACGAAATCAAAAAAGCGTTTCGCCGCCTGGCGCGCAAGTATCATCCCGATGTTTCCAAGGAAGCGGATGCCGAGCAAAAAATGAAAGAGGTGAATGAAGCCTATACCGTGCTTTCTGATACCGAAAAACGCGCCGCTTATGATCAGTTAGGTCAAGGAGGCGGATTTCAAGCAGGTGGCGACTTCCGGCCACCACCCGGTTGGGATACGGGTTTTGAATTTAGCGGACGAGGATTCAATGGCGCGCAGACTGGTGATTTTAGCGACTTTTTTGCCGAGTTATTCGGTAAGCATATGGGCAGTGCGCGGCAAACTCAGCATCGCATGCGGGGCGAAGATCACCATGCCAAGATCCTGCTCGACCTCGAAGATAGCTATCACGGTGCTACACGTGGTTTGACACTGCGCATGCCGAAACTGGATAGTCAAGGGCACACTGTACTAACCGAACATACGCTGAATGTGCGCATTCCTAAGGGTGTATATACTGGTCAAGTGATCCGGCTTGCCGGTCAAGGTGGTCCGGGCCATGCCGGAGAAGCTGCCGGAGATTTGTTTTTGGAAGTACGCTTCAAACCGCACAACCGTTACCGGATCGAAAATAAAGATATCTATGCCGCTTTGCCGGTTACCCCTTGGGAAGCTGCACTGGGTGCAACCGTTAAAGCTCCGTTACCGGATGGCATTGTGGAGGTACGGGTACCGGAAAATTCACAATCCGGCCGCAAGTTGCGACTGAAAGGTCGTGGTATTCCCGCCCAAACACCCGGTGATTTGTATTTAGTGCTGGAGGTGGTATTGCCATCTGCTGCGACAGAAAAAGCACGTGAACTATACCAAACCATGGCACGGGAACTTGCGTTTAATCCGCGCCAACATCTTGGAGTATAAGTTATGGCGGATGAAATTGATGCTATTTTACTTGAAGAAGCTATGTTCAATCTTGAGCAACTGACTAAAAGTTGCCAGGTGACGCGTGAATGGGTAATCGAACATGTGCAAGGGGGATTACTGCATAATGATGATTTCATTCATGTTGACCCCGAGTCATGGATATTTGATAGCCGCACTTTTATGCGCGTGAAAAGAATTATAGCGATTGAAAGAGATTTTGAATGCAATGCGGAATTAGCCAGCCTGGTCGCTGATATGATTGAAGAAATTGAACATCTTCGCACGCGCCTGAAAACCGCTGGATTACACCAGGATTAAATCCGCTATTGCTAATGTATTTTATTTATTAAGAGAAAAATACACCATGCTTGTACATATTGTATGTCCTCATTGCCATGCAACTAATCGCGTACCGGCAGATCGCCTGAATGCTTCGCCCAAGTGTGGCGCCTGTCATCAAGCATTATTCGTCGCACATCCGATTGAACTCAATGAAACTTCTTTCAGCCGCCATATTGCTAACAACGATATTCCCCTAATGGTTGATTTCTGGGCACCCTGGTGTGGCCCTTGCCGCATGATGGCGCCAGCTTTTACCAAAGCTGCTGCCATCTTAGAACCAGACATACGACTGGCCAAGGTTAATACGGAAGAACAACAAGGACTGGCTGCCCGCTACGCTATTCGCAGTATTCCTACACTGATAATGTTTAAGAATGGACGCGAAATTACCCGCCAATCCGGTGCCATGAGCGAGCAGGATCTGGTGCGATGGGCGCAAGCAAACAGCCAATAAATGAAATAAAGAAGGAATCCATGTATGCCTAATAGCGGCTTTCTCTCCCGTTTAATCTGGATTTCACTGGCGGTTATATTGCTGGTGCTATTTTTTCATAGCTTCCTTTATCATTACTTTCCCGAAGCATTGCATTCCGATTATTTAAGCGGTAGAGACAAGCAGGAAAACGCCGAACCTCGAGTAGTACAAGCACGCGGCAACCTTGCGGAAGATGAAAAAAGCACCATTGCATTATTTGAAAATTCTCGGGATTCGGTGGTATTCATTACCACACGTCAACGCGTGATGGATGCCTGGACGCGTAATATTTTTTCGGTACCCAGCGGCAATGGTTCTGGCTTTATCTGGGATGATTACGGGCATATCATCACCAATTTTCATGTCATAAAGGGCGCCAGCGAAGCAACGATTCGATTGGCGGATGGGCGAGATTATAAGGCTTCTTTAGTTGGTACCAGTCCGGCACATGATATTGCTGTGCTGCGAATAGGTATTGGTTTCCAACGGCCCGTTCCCGTTCCACTTGGGAGTAGCCATGATTTGAAGGTCGGACAGAAGGTTTTTGCCATCGGTAATCCATTTGGTCTGGACTGGACACTGACCACTGGTATTGTTTCTGCGTTGGATCGGTCACTTCCGGGTGGTGATGGGCGCACCATCGACAATCTCATTCAAACCGACGCTGCTATTAATCCGGGCAATTCCGGCGGTCCGCTTTTGGATTCCGCCGGCCGGCTGATTGGCATCAATACCGCCATTTACAGCCCCAGCGGCGCCAGCGCAGGGATTGGTTTTGCCGTACCGGTTGACACCGTTAATCGCGTAGTGCCGCAAATCATCAGCCGTGGCAAATACATTCGTCCGGCACTCGGCATTACCGTCGATAACAAGCTAAATGTCCGCTTGACCGAGCGTCTAAAAATCAATGGTGTTGTAATACTGAGCATCAGTCCCGGATCATCGGCCGATGTGGCGGGACTCCGGGGTGCTACACTCACACCGGAAGGCAACATTATTGCCAACGACATTATTATTGCCGTCGAGGGTAAACCCATCGATTCAGTAGACAAACTGCTTGCGCGCATCGATGGCTATAAAGTCGGCGACACCATCTCCATTACCGTTTTGCGCAAAGGTGAAACCCGTGAAGTGTCGATCACGCTGCAACCGGGTGAGTAATATCTCTGAAGAAAAACATAACTATTAAAGCTATCATTGAGATAATTGATATGAATGTAATCCGGACTTGAGAAACTCGCTGCTAAGTAAGTCAGATTCAATTAGAGGAAGGTGTAAGAGTGGCAACTGTAACGAATGACCCTGAAATTGTTATCAAAATAACCGATCATGAAACTCATTTTAAAAAAATTACATGTCAAGTTTTTAACCCTCCAATGCAAGCCGGCCATCTAGAAAAAGTAGAGGGAGGAGCCAGTAACAAATTTGAATTTCACCTCAATAAGATAATTGATGAAAATAAATTTGGGAGATTGATTAGACAAAATGCATTAAAACATGGTGAAAAAGAATTTATTCATCACACACATATGCCATATGTGAAACTTTTACCATTTATTATCAAATCCAATTTTTGGTTGGTTATTTCATTAGGAGTGATGGGGATATTTTTTAATTTCTCCAATATAAGCGAAATAGTGATTATTGCTTCAACCATTGGATACCATATATCATTTTGTTTAGCCTTATACGCCTATTCTTTAGTTCTTAGAGAAAGAAAAAATACTACTAATAATTGCTCATTAGCACCATCTTTATTAACTTTATGTTCATATTTTATATTAATAGTTTCAGCATGTTACAGATTAAGCATTATTACAATTTGAAAATGTATTCTTAGCGGTATTCCATAAAGATACATGCGTATATTAGGCTTCCTTATCTCAAGTAAAAAATTATGAATGAAAAAAATCTTGATGTAATTGTTGTGTATACCGGTAAATATATGACTGGGAAGAATTCTGCAGAGGCTGCTTTTATTTGGAATATGGATCTGATCCCATGGAAAGTCCTTATTCAGATATAAGTGGAAGAATGATTGAAATTAATATACTCGGTGAAGAGATTTTAAAAAAAGCAGTTTCAGAATACATAAAGAATCCAAACTCGAAGTTCAGTTTTACTTCTTCTGATGAGATTACAAAAACATCCTCTGAATATAAAAAGATATTAGAGTGGCAGTTAAGATACCTTTTGATAGCAACTGTTTTAATTAGTCTTAGTTCTTCTTTCTTACATCATGGTACAGCTTTATTTAATCCTCCGAATATCTATTATTATTTGCAGCATTGTGCCATTTTTATTAGTTTACTATTGTATGGTGGTGCACGTATGTTAGAACGTCCATGGATACATAATAAATATATGGAAGAACAAATTAATTTGGTAAGGGTGATAGAAAAATACTGGAATTTTCCATTCTACCTCCTTGCATTATCTTATGTAATTATCGTTCTGTGGGTTTCTAGTCAGTTCATAGTTTAAAGTTTGATGTGTTTGTCGTCAAAGTAATCTAAATAACCATTCAAAATATTCAGACACTTGCCCATCTTAACAAAATTACGGTATCAAGCTTTTGCTCGCACCTTCCAGAATACGCTTAAGCAAATCGGATGTCGAAATGCCTGGTGTATAACTAAGTTCATGGATCATTGCTGCTGGCAAAGTGCTGCAAAGTTCGTATTTTTCCCTGCGTTCCTGTTCAGATGCGCAGGCAAAGGTATAGATATCAAAGCCATGTTGCTGCATATATGCCGGTGTAACGCTCGCCGGTGTTTCCGTCAGAACGGCATCGACGTATTTGCACGCGGCTACTACTGCCGCACGCTCGGCTTGTTTCATAACGGGCATTTTTCCCTTATTTTCCACCACGCGTTCATCGGAAACCACGCACACGGTCAAATGCGTCCCCAGTGCCTTTGCTGCGAGCAGAAAATTTACATGCCCTTCATGAAACAAATCCGCCACCATGCGCGTATAAACACGCTTCTGCAATTGATTTTTCGGCCACGCAGGCAATTCCCGATTTAAACGCATCATTGCGCGTTCCAGCCACTGGCGACTCCGCAGCATGAGTATATCGTCTGGGTCTTTTAGAATGACTTGGTGAGCATAACACCAAGCCTTTCCCAAATCACCCAATAACCAATGCTGCACCAGACGATGATAAGCATAGCAGCGCACCAGCATCGTAAAGTTCTCCAGATTTAGCGCAGATATCACGGTGTCCCAATTGGGATTCGGTGTGCGCCAATCGCCATAAAATGCCCGCAAAATAATACCGGGCTGTTGGGGGAACCAAACGGCGCCATATTCGGTATCGCGTTGCACCAATCCGAAATTCGGAAACACCGAGACACGTTGATATTCGGCGGAGTAATCCGGTAATGAAAAGCCACCAACTATTTGCTTTCCTCGCGGTTGCAAACCGCATACATCCAAGGTTATGCCCAATTCCGGATGCACATAATCGCGATAATTGGCATAGTCGATACGTATAGTCTGCTTTGCCCATCCTGCGCTTTCCAGTGCTGTACAACATGACTGCCAAGAATCCATCCATACGGCAATATCCAGGTCTTTATCAAAATCCAAAAGCTTGCTGTCACGGACCAATCCTAATAACGTGCCTGCATAAGGAAATGCTGTAATGCCATTTTTAGCCAGGTACGTGCAAGTCCTCCACAAGAGTTTTTCCGCTTCTCCAGATGCAAATGCATTTTCATGTGCCTGTGTTGATTGATTTTTTTTTCTCTGAGGAGGAATTTTTCCTGCTTTTGCCAGCACTATTAAATGTTCCAGAGCGCGTGACAAGTATGTTTGTGCTGTCGCCAAATCTAATAATATAAAATATGCCGTCCCCAAAACATGCGCCCAGTGCGCTTTATGAAAATCGCTTTGCACATGTTCATAGAGCTGCTTCGCATAATCCGGAACGGCAGCAGCACGATCGGTGCGCATCGCTAGTGAACACCATAACCTAGCCACATCTTGTGACAACGGATATTGCTCTCGTAGCGGCTCTAGCATTTTATCGGCATCGTTATATTTACCCGAAGCCAGCAAACCCTTCGCTTGCACCAGTAATTCATCCAATTTTTCGGTCATCGCTTATCACTCATGATTTCATTTTGTTTTGAAACATTGACTGCGGCCATATGCACGCACAAACATTGCATTTTAGCTGTTATACAATATAATAGGAATAATTCTCATTATTGTTATTTTTAATGGAATGCTTATAACAAATAAATTATTAGGAGAGAATATTATGGCAGTATCGAGAGAACCTCGCCCCAATCTGGGATCAGGAGCATTTAAATTTATTGATGGCTTTGAATTTGGAGGCATTGGATCTGCGGGATTCAATGAAAATGACTTACTGATTATCGGTGATGAGTTGGACAATGTTGATCTGATTGGTGGATCCGGCAATGATGAAATTCGGGGTGGTGCAGGTAACGATATTTTGGAGGGTGGCGACGGCAATGGCATATTAAGCGGCGATGACGGCAACGACGATCTGGACGGCCAGGAAGGCACCGAGAAACTGTTTGGCGGTAATGGTGATGATATTCTGCGCGCAGGGGGGAGTCAGCCTGTTATCATTGAAATTGATGCAAATGGTAACAGAACAAGAAAACAAGGTGATTTTGATAGGCTGTCGGGTGGTGAAGGTAATGATACTTTTGGCTTTTATGGTTTCGGAAGCTTTGAGATCACAGATTTTGCAGTGGGCCAAGATCGCTTATTTTTTGACTCAGAAATTCTTGGCATCACTCAACTTTCGGAATTGACTTCATACATTACCGATTATACTGATAATGGTGACAGCGGTTTTAGCGTCGAGTTCGTGGGTGGTGCGGCAGTTATCGAATTGACAAATGTCAACATTAACTCTATCACCGCAGATATGATTGTTTTCACCCTCTAAGCAAGAAATCATAGAAAGAAAACCTCTTTAACGGCTTTCTGCTTCGAGATGATAACCATTTCGCATTCGAAGCATTTTCCGGAAAAAAATAAATGATTGCCGACTTTATTGAATCCTGCTGCTTCCAGCAGCAGGATTCAA
This sequence comes from Nitrosomonas sp., assembly GCA_024281995.1. Classification (GTDB taxonomy): domain Bacteria; phylum Pseudomonadota; class Gammaproteobacteria; order Burkholderiales; family Nitrosomonadaceae; genus Nitrosomonas. The sequence continues at coordinate 58,871 of JAMWZW010000004.1, read as the reverse complement.
TGCTCAGTTTTATAACGACGCAAGGAAAACAACGAGATCAGCTTTTTCTTGCTCACTTAATCCGATTCCGAAACGGTTGTTGTAAAAATTTACCACAGCCGTCAAGTCTTTTGCGGAACCATCGTGGAAATAAGGCGGGCGTGATGCAAGAGCGCGCAATACAGGACCTTTAAAGCGGCCAATATCCTTCCATTTTCCAGTGATCAACGCACGTCCCGGGTCTGTCGTCTGGATAGTCTCCCCTGTTGTTTTATTTCGCAAGGTATACAATGGCATGTCAGGTGTGCGGCGTGATGCATCAGAAATGCCAATATCGAGTGGCATCGGTATTGAGTGATTACCTGAATTGGGCGTGTTATGACAAGTAGTGCAGGTACCGGATAGCGTCTTTACACCTAAATCGTCATTAATGCCTTTTACCCCGCTGATATTTATTGACTTAGTATTAAACAAAACTTCCCCACGTGCTATCGCAGCGCGTGCTTTTCTGCGCATATTGCTTAATCGGCTGGAATTACGGCTCCAAGCATCATAAAGTGACATAACTTTTGGATCAAACGGTGCACGGGTACGATAGTCTCCGGCAAGCGTATCATTAATACCAAAATAATAGGTTTGTGTGATAAGTTCCTTTGGTCCTCCGCGCGCACCCTTGCTTGATAACTTACCGGCATGATTGTCATATGCTTGTGCCGTGAATAATCCCATTTCAAATGTAACGATTTCTTCCCGTTCCGCTTGAGTCAAATCAGCTAATGCCTCCGAGTGACCCAAGGTAGCATGATTGGCTTGAGTAGCTAGATCAAATGATACCGGCGAAAAGCAAGTAGCCGTTCCATAAATACAGTCATTAGAATCTGGATCAAGCGTCGTTTCGCGTCCTTCCCACATCACCGCACTGATAAATTTCAAATTGGTTGTCGGCATGGGGCGGCGGAACAATGACAACTCAGTTACACTTGCAAAGCCATATGGGTCATCCACTGCATCCAATTCAAACTCCGCATCCGCTGGAATACCGATACCCACGCGAATATTAGCTTTATTCATTAACATGCTATAGGCTTGGCGCCGTTTCTGTAACGTCGATATATCTTCCAGCGGAGAATTGGCACCGTCTACCAAACGAAATAAGGGATCCAATCCTTTGGTTTTTTCAAAACGATTGCTGACGCCTTTTGGTGTAATCGTCCACCCTTCTGTTGGTACATGGCAAGTCGCACAAGTACGGCCATTGGTTCCGAATTGTTTAAAAAATGCATTGCCAAAATCAATAAAACCCGCTGTACTATAAGTTTTGTCTATACCATGCTGATTAATCCCAATGAGACTCAATGGACGTTCTGAATTGATTCTTGTAGCTTTATTTACATCCAATAAATCATCAGCCGCAGATATATTAGTTATATGACTGGCTAGTAATAGCATCACAATAAACATTTTTAGCAAATTCTTGATAATCATTTTTTCCTCTTTCTATCCGAATAGGGTTATTTTTAATTTCAAGTGCCATTGAAAATCATTAAAACCGATCGTAATATTTCAATAACACTTTATATGTTTAGTAATTATATTACGTGTAACTGTTAACGGAATGTGACAAATTGTCGCAGTATGGTCCACACTGGCAACAGAAGTTCTAAATGGAGTTACGAACGAAATTGCCCGCCACAGAGAAAATATAGGGCGGGCAATAGAGAGGGTTTAATACTTAATAAATACTAATTCAGTTCATTTTCATAGGCTGAAATGACTTCCGTCACGACAGTCCGTGCAGCCAGCGCTTTTGAAGCATTTTCGACTTGAACGGCTTCTTTTAGATTGCGCAATGCATTTTCCAGTTTTACGCGTTGTAGCACGCCTATGCGTAATTCCAAATCAGGCAGGAAAATTGCAGCGTTTAAGGAAGTTCTTTCAGAAGCCAGCAAGGCTTGATTATTATCAACCCCAAAATTTGCTTCAATCTGGCTGATATTTCTGTTCATTTGACCAATAATACCTTTACTGATATCGCTTACGATTTCATTTGCCACCACATTAGCCATATCACCGGTTAATTGTGTTTGGATACGATTGTGGCCGGTTGGATTGTCCTGCGCGATAAACACATCGATGATGCGATAGAACACCTCACCTTCTACTTGCTTCTCTCTCGCTTCTGCAACATCGGCATTCCTATCGAGTATGATGCCTTCCACTTCTCGCAATACGCCGATCAAGAATGTTCTTACTAATGGATAGAGGATATTTTCACGTGCCAATGCTACATTGAGCCGGTCATTATCAATGTTGGTTTTGGCTAACGCCTCTTTACCTTGTACAAAAGCTTGAGTGATTTGGTAATCGAGATCCGGATTTGTGCCGGTTTCCAAGGTTTGCTTATCGTCTGTCAGAACTTTATTTTCTCGGGATGCTGTCCCGATAATTGCTAAAAACGCCGAATAAGCTCTGTCCCATTCAAGCGCTAATTGATCCGTTGAAAGCGCATCAAAATTCTCAATCACAAGATTAGTACGATCATAAACAGCCATCGCAAAAACTCGTTGCAGTGATTTATCAATAATTTGAGCGGCTAAAGGCACCTCATCTTGATTTCTAATTGCTTCAATCGCTGTTAAAACATCCTGGTCAATCGATAATCCATAAATTTGATCAACGATTTGCGTTAATTGCTGCAATTCACCATCATAGGAGGCAAGAATCGCATCAGCATCGACTGGATCTTGCCCTCTTAAGTCGCTAATAGTTTGAAAACCGGACACTGCATTATCAACGAAAGCGGTATCAGTAGTAATTTCATACTGCGCTTGTTTCAATTGGCTTTCATAATTGTCTAAAATTGCCAGGGCAGCTTCACGTGCCTGTTCAGATTTGGAAACATCGATTTCGCTGCTAGCGGTAAGCAAATTCTCAAGTGCACTTTCCAAGTTAGTGCGTTCTCCTGCACCAAGTCTCAATTCCAAATCCGGTAGAATAATTTGCGCAAAATATTTGGCTCCAGCCGCCTCTGCCATCGCGTGTGCGCGATCGCCTTCCCCAACTGCCGATTCTTGGCCATTCATTTCAGCTTTAACACGTCCAATCAGACCCTTACTTAATTCGCTGACCATTTCGTCAACTTTAATATCCGCTAAATCACCGACTAAACGCACCTTAATATACAAATTTCCTGCTGGGTTATCGCGCGAAATTAACGGCTCGATGATTCGATAAAAAATTTCACCTTCTTTTTGAGCGATGCGTGCTTCTTCAAGATCCGCATTTCTATTATTAATTACGCCAGCCAGTTCTCTTAATACGCCGATGTAATAGGCGCGAGCTAACGACATTCTTATTGTATAGCGTTCAACTTGGATGACACTGAAATCTTCAGCGGCGTTATCTTTGTTTAGCGCGGTTCTGACACGTGCGAAAGACTCAGTTACCTGAGTATCTAGTCCCGGATTAGTGCCTGCTTCTAAGCTTTGCTTATCTACACTTAATACCTGATTTTCTCTAGCAACAGTTGCGGATATTGCTTGAAAAGCCGCTTCAGATTCGTCCAGCATTTGAACTAAAGTGCTTGATGATGCTGTTTCAAATTCATCGCGTATCGCGGAAATCCGATTCCAAATACTCTGATAAAAAACCCTCTGCAAGGTTTTATCGACAACTTGCGCTGCTAATGCTGGCTCATCGTTAGTGATAATATCGTTGATGGCTATCTGAACATCATTATGCAACTCCAGATTATTAGTTTCATCAATTTCCTGCGTTAAGGTCTGCAAAGCCCCGGCATATGTTGCTGCAATCGCTTCTCCATCAATTGGGAATTCTCTGCGTAAAGTTCCAATCGTTTGAAAGGCAGAAACGGCTGCCTGAATTGTTTGCACATTCGCTGCGGCAAAAACATTCATGCTGCTTAAGCTGAGCAAGGTAATGACTAAGCTCATATTCAATAAATTATTTATTGAAACCATGAGCCTCTTATTTAACAATAACATTCTAAATAACTCCTTTCTTTCATAAATAACTAACAGAATAATAATTATAGTGATAATTATTATTATTTACAAAAATAATTAAAACTAAATTTCCATAGAAAATTAAAAACCAGCGATTAAAGAAGCCCTAACCGCTATCGGCGAGCCGGGTGTAATATTAAAATCGTTATGAGCCGCCGCAAAATATTTGGTATCTAATAAATTTTCAATATTTATTTGACCGCGAAAGTGTTTCGTAAATTGAGCGAATAAGGCTGCATCGACGCGCGTGAAATCAGACAAACTGACTCGGTTTGTCAGTGAAGCAAACATATTGTCTCGATGAATCACACCAAATGCCGCACCAATGCGCGGCGTAAAATCATAGCGGCTCCATATGGAAAAGGTATGCCGCGGCAATTCTGCTACTGTTGCGCCTTTTCTTGCGATACCTAAAATCTCGCTGGTAATTTCTCCGTGCTGAAACGCATACCCTCCCATAATGCTCCAATTTGGAGCTAGCTGACCAGTAAGTGTCACTTCGACACCTTCGGTTCTTTGTCCTTTAGTAAGGAAAGTTTGTCCGCCGACAACTGAATTAATCACATTGGTGCGGTCCAATTGATAAACAGCACCTGTTAATGACAAATCAGGACGAATATCCCATTTAACACCTGTTTCCATAGTTGTGAATTTCTCGGGTTTTAGTGTTTCTATCGTCACATTTAAGGCTGTTAATTGATCGCCCGCTCTTGGGACAAAAGCCTGACTATAACTGGCATAGAATGAGATTGGCTCAAATGGCTTATAAATCAACCCAAAGCGCGGCGCAATCAAATCATCCTTAGTCTTTAAATGATCTCTTGGGCCATTCTTTTGGCGGAAATCCACCTCGAATAAATCGTAGCGAACTCCTACGATAGCTTGTAACTGCGGTATTATTTCTATCTGGTCTTGTATGTAGAGCGATGTCACGTTGACAATACTACGGTTTAAAGCATCCAAATCCCCGCCTACATCCCGGTTTCTAAACGTTATGGGTAAATTGGTTGTCGGATTATTTAAAAAAACAGGGATGCTGGTATTTGCCAGATTATTGTTAAACAACCCAGTTTCCCGTCTGTTATGGGTTTCTTGGCGGCCAACTTCTATGCCTGCCAGTAATGTATGTGCAATGGGGCCTGTATTGAATGAATAGAGCAAATTAGTCTGATTAAAAACGTTCTCGCGATCGGTAGTATTATTATATGCGCCCAATGTTAATTGCCCGGTAGAAAGGTTAAGCCCGCTATTGGCAAATACATTCTGGTAAAACTTGTCGTACTGGGCATAATTAGTCCGGTTTTGCAACGTAAAACCGGAGTCAAATTTGTGTTCAATCAACGAATTAAATGCGAGTACATCTACATCCGCATGACTTCGCCTTGGGTCTCCAAAAAACTGTGAACGACTAACATCTACTGGCCCGGTTACCTGCCCTGAGCGGCCGATCACTGAAGTAATGCCGCGGTCTGCGGTGCGGTCATCGTGAAATCGTTCCATGTTTACAACAACTTTAGTGCGATGCGTTGGTTTGATCGTTACAGTTGGAGAAATGCCGAGCCGTTCCATGTTCACACCATCGCGAAAACTACCTGCGTCTTCATACATGGCATTTAAGCGAACGGCCGCCACATCGTTGATGACATAACCGACATCCGCTGTCATGCGTTTCTGATTAAAAGATCCGCCCTGGAAAATAAATTCATTCACCGGATTCCAATTGGCTTCTTTTGTAACTCGATTCACTACACCGCCCGAACCGCCGCGGCCAAAAATCATTCCATTGGCACCTTTTAGCACTTCGATGCGTTCGATATTGTATAAATCCCGGTAATATTCGACATCATCGCGGATGCCATCAGTGAAAAAATCACCTGTTGAACGGTTACCGCGAAATACTAATGCGTCACGATTACCTTCACCTTGCGAAACACCGACACCCGGAACGTAACGCACGGCATCGGCAATACTGCGAATGGATAGATCTTTAATCAAATCACTTGTCACAACTGAAATTGCTTGGGGGACATCTCGCAAAAGAGTATTAGTTTTTGTTGCCGTATTGGTACTGACCGCAGCATAACGATTTGTGTTAGAGGCGGTGACTTTAATCGAGGGTAACGTTACGATTGATTCAGCCGTCGTAGAGGTAGCGAGTGTTGTAATGGTATACCCATCACCTTTCTTGGCCGCTTGCAAACCAGAATTTTCTAATAATCGATCAAGAGCCTGCTTGACTTCATATTCACCAGTTAACCCAAAACTCATTTTTCCTTGCAACACGGTGGAATCGAAAGATAAATTAATATTTGATTGCTGGGTAAATTGATTTAAAGCATCTTGCAGGGAGCCTGCAGAAATATTATAGGTTTTTATCGTTGATAACGTAGAATCTTGAGATTCTGCAGCACCTGGATTGGACCAAACAACAATGATAATAAATAAAATAATCGCTACTAAGTAAGAAAGGATACTTCCAAAAAAACTACAAATATTCATAATGGGTTACGGCAATACTTTTCATGCAGTTCTAAACCCTTATAAGCAAACATTTACCCATCACAACGCAAAACAATCAGCATAATTCATATCTAATATCTGCCATCAGCCGATAAGATTAAATTGAGTACAAATATACTAAGTTTATGATATTAAATAAAATATTTTGACATTAATAATAATTGGTATCTTTTCTCGAGTCTAAAGTAAAACACGATTCATTATTGCTTTCTAGGCTATAAAACTTATTTAAATTATTAATCAAAAGCTATTGAATGCATTTTCTCATTTCTTTCACGCTGCAGTTTCACATATACAAACTGGTTTGGGAATAAAATTCTGTACTTGTGATTTTTGCGGCAACGTTTCGTCCAGTATCTGTTTAGCATGGCTTGCACATAAACCACACTGCTCTGTAACGCCCAGGCAAGCTTTGAGATCCCTCATTCGATCAGCACCTTGATGAATTGCCTCACGTAATGCGCGCTCTGTTACACCCCTACAGACACATACATACATAATAAATATACCTTTAATTAAATAGTGTTATTAAAAGTTTTAAATTATGAAATAACGATTAGATAATAATTAATAATGAGAATGATTATTAATTATAAATGTTTCAAAAAAAAATGCAAATAAAAAAACTTATCGCTAAATCTTTTGTGTTGTATTTATTACATTTAACAGAAAAAGATATTCATTATTCTGTAGGATCTGTAATAAAACCAATTTTAGTTACGCCAGATTTGGCAGCTATACTCATAATCTGAGCAACTTGTTCATAACGCGCCAATTTTTCCGCGCGAATATGTAATTCCGTTTGAGGCGCTTGCGCTATTGTTGAATTAAAACGTAGCGCCAAGCTGTCTAACAATACAGATTCACCATTCCAAAAAAGATCTCCATCCGCACGTATTGCGAGTTCAACATGCTCAGGCTGAGTAATATTAGGCGTACTATCAGCTTTTGGTAAATCGATTTTGACAGAATGTGTCAGCAAGGGTGCAGTAATAATGAAAATTATCAATAACACCAACATTACATCGACTAAAGGCACAACATTGATTTCAGCCATGGGAACTTGACGTCCGCCATCGTGCATACTCCCGAATGCCATTATTGCCCCCTTTCAATCGCTACGCGATTCAATTCATCAACGGCTGGCTGCGATAATTGAAATGCTGAAGCAGAAGCTTCCGTTTGATTACGATTATCACCGATAGTAATTAATGTAAACAAATCATGCGCAAAAGCTTCCAGTCGCGCAATCCAAATTCGGTTACGACGCACAAAAGCGTTGTAGGCTAATACTGCCGGAATTGCTACCGCTAGCCCTAATGCAGTCATAATCAACGCTTCCCCCACCGGGCCAGCAACTTTATCCAGGGTTCCTTGCCCCGAAAGTCCAATCTGTATTAATGCATGATAAATACCCCATACTGTTCCAAATAAGCCAATATAAGGTGCTGCAGAACCCGCAGATGCAATTAATGTTAGGCCATTCTCAACATGAGCTGTTTCCTGATCAATACCGTTCCGCAACGTGCGCGTAACAAATTCACTCATACCTCCCGCCGCAGCCAATTTATTCGTGTTGTAAGTTTTTGCATCAACTGCCGCATCAATGCTCATTTTGGCAAGCTCAGCAAAAGCATTGTCGGGGGGGGTTGATCTAAATTGAGCACTAACAGCATTCAAGGAATCAACACTCCAAAAATGCTTGAGGAAAGCTTCAGCACGGCGTTTTGCCATGAAATTAGCAATACTTTTTGTAATGATTAGATACCAACTCGCAACTGAAAGGGATATCAGCAACACCAGCACGGTCATGCCAACACCATCAAGCTGAGCGAGAAAATTTGAAAAACCAAGTCCTTGTTCCATTAATTAATTTCCTTGCAATACAAAATTGAAGGGCTGTAATGCAACCGCCCGAACTGGTTGCCCATTTCGCAGCGAAGGATTACATTGCCAATTTTTTACAGCAGTCAATGCTGCTGCATCAAGACGCTCATAGCCACTGCTATTAATAACCTTTGCATCGTCAATATGTCCTTTTTCATCCAATTCCACGCGCAACACCAATTTACCCTCTTCGCCCATGCGCCGGGAAATAGCAGGATAAGCAGGTGCTGTTAATTTAGGACAAGAAACTGATAATTCAGAAGATAATGTTACTGGTTCAGCTGGCATTTGCGTAGGGGGTGCTGCCGCCACTTGTTTTGACTGCCTGCTTTGATCGATCACTGGCTCAGCAAATGGTTCTGGTAATGATTCAACTATTCGTTGCTTAGGAGTTGTTGGTGACTTTGCCGCGAGACGCTCTTGCTTGGGTTTAACCACGGGTTTCCTTGCGGGTTGAAGTTTAACCGGAACAGGTTCTGATGCCGCCTGAGGAGTTGTGTCAGATGCAGGCGTCGGCGCAGTAATCAATTCAGCAAATAGCGTGACCATTTGCTGAGGCGGCGAAATTAGCCGTTGATTCCACAAAAAATAAAATAATGCAGCATGCACGACAAGAACAAATAAAAATCCGGAAAATGAGATAAGAGGTTGCTGCGCTCCTAGGGATTCAAAATTTTTCCGTGCTAATGAATACATTACAGAAAAGTAAATTTAATTAAAATCGTGGATAATGAAGGTTAAGATCCTAATCTTCTTCCTTTTTAGGAACAATCTCATATACTAACTACACTTATTTTATATAATAACGTAAACGATAATAATTATCAATCATTAATCCGTTAATATAATTCAACCTGTATGCGATTATTCTATTCCTTAATTTCATTGCAAAAAATTCTTGTGGCTAATAACTTAAAATTATTTTTATTATGACAAAATCGACACCTGGATTCGGGCGACGGGCAGTCTGCTTAATTTACGAATTCCTACTTTTACTGGCTGTTTTATTTGTTGCCAGTTTTGTTTTTCATCTTGTTTTTAGTGATACCCACGTCTCATATTTCAAGCCTTTATTTCAATTCTATTTACTAGTAATTATGGGGTATTATTTCATTTGGTTTTGGACAAGAGGTGGACAAACGCTTGCTATGCAAACTTGGAAAATGCGCGTTGTCTCCGCAAATGGGGAAAGGTTAACGAAAAAACAAGCTATCACTCGTTATTTATTTGCATTATTGAGTATTTTTTTCTTTGGTATAGGGATTCTTTGGGCGCTATTTGATCGTGATCATCAATTTTTATATGACCGGCTCGCTGGAACGCGCATTGTCAGTGTCGATAACTAAAACCTGTCTTATACACTACTACTGCACTAATTAATCAGTGGTGAAAAAGAATAATTTTAGTTTTGCAGTTAATAGAAAAATGTATGATAATCGAAACGTTAAGCGTGTAACTAATCAATAATTACAGTTGCAAGCGTATTAAAGATGATTGGTTTTTGAATTCGTAAAATGAAAATACAAATGTTCTATATTTCATGAAGATACAAAGATTTCCATTTAAAAATGCGTAACCAAATCTCAGCGACAAATATCTTGAAATTATTTTTCAGGGAATACGCTATTCAAACCAATAGCTTAATTATTCTAGCTGCAACGCTTTTCATTTTTATAATTGACTTAAATCTGCCACTCGGTGTCGCAGCAGGCGCTCCTTATGTGTTGGTGGTGTTCGCTAGTTTATGGATAAGTGGAATTCATTTCACTTATCTAATAGCTATTCTGGCATTGTCATTCTCAATCGTAGGCTATTTCTTATCGCCTCATGCTGCAGCACCTTTGCATATTGTACTGACTAATCGCGGCCTTACTTTGCTTCTAATTATTTGTGCAGCAGTTATGGTAATCAAGATCAAAAAAGCAAATATTGACATGTCCGCGATAATGACTCAGATTTTTATCGACCCTATTACCGGTTATAAAAATAGGCAAGCATTCGAAACTGAATTGGATACCGAAATTTTTCGAAGTAAACGATACAACCGCAATTTATCAATCGCGATTATCGACATAGATCTCTTTAAACTATTTAGCGATGATAATCATTATCGAAGCAAAAACGATTACATAAAAAGAATTTCACAAGAAATAAAATCCAATATCAGAATAACAGACCTTTTTTATCGTATAGATATTAATGTATTTGCTATTCTATTTCCTGAAACAGATCTCATCGAGGCTAAAAAAGTCTGCGAAGCCATTCGGAAAAAAATTGCTAGCAAGATAGACAAGGATGAAGAAGAAAGAATTAAAATAAGCATGGGAATTACCATGCAAAGTGAAGCTGATAGTAAGATAGATTTGTGCAAACGTGCAGAAGAAGCATTATTCATATCAAAGCGTAAAGAAGGAAATGTAGTTTCTACTCTGCCGGAAGTCGCCTATAAAGATAAATCTCACGTTCCGGCCATTTTGTCACGTTCAAGGTTCGATTGACTAAAGCTAATTCATTAGAAATCCCACTTTCTTTAGTCAAGTGCGGATACAAATGCTGCAATATTCCATCAAGATTAAATACAATAAATAGTACTACGCTTCGTGGCACTGACCGAATCGCTTCAAATTCTCTTATATAATTCTCGCTTTAAAAATCACACAAAATTGTTGCTGAAAAATTGATGAGTTTAATAAATAAACCAATGGCCAGAAAATCCACTGGCAATTCATTCTCACCCAGAGTAGCCCGATTGTTGCGAGAATCGGTTTGCCTCGTGCTAGCAGGTGCAGCACTCTACTTAATATTGATATTTTTTAGCTATGACCAAAGCGATGCCGGCTGGTCACATAGTGGTGACTCGATTCAAATTCAAAATGCTGGAGGGTATGCTGGTGCATGGTTAGCGGACTTCATGCTCTATCTATTCGGTGCATCCGCCTGGTGGTGGGTAGCATTTTTTTTCTCAACAGTTAGTTGGAGTTATCGGCGTATAGACATTGCTGGAATTTTCGATAAGCACTCCGCACTCTTCTCAGCCGTTGGATTCTTGCTATTATTATCCGCCAGTAGCGGACTTGAATCGCTGCGATTTCATACTATCAATATAGCTTTACCCCAAACACCTGGAGGTATGCTGGGAAATGTTATCAGTTATCATCTTTCGCAGATACTAGGCTTTACAGGTGCAACATTGACACTATTAATATTAATTGCAATAGGCTTCAGTCAATTCACAGGACTTTCCTGGGTGCGTTTTATTGAGAAAATAGGTGAAAACATTGAAACTTCGCTACTGTTTATTATCAATACATGGCAAACCAGACAAGACAAATTCGCCGGAATCATCGCATCACGCCGACGTGAAGAAATCGTCGAAAATGAGAAAAAGCGTATTGAGGAAAATCCTCAACTGCATATTGAATTGCCAACCACGACAATCACGAAATCACAACGCGTAATCAAAGAAAAACAAACGCCATTATTTTCCGATCTACCTGATTCACCGCTACCGCCTTTGCATTTGTTGGATGAGCCTGCAAAAGATTTTGAAATTTTATCCAAAGAAACACTCGAATTCACATCACGTTTGATTGAGCGCAAACTTAAGGAATTCGGTGTCGATGTCAAAGTCGTGGCTGCTTTCCCAGGCCCGGTCATTACCCGCTATGAAATTGAACCAGCAGTAGGTGTTAAGGGAAATCAAGTTATTAATCTAATTAAAGATTTAGCGCGTGCCCTGTCAGTTGCCAGTATCCGGGTGGTTGAAACAATACCGGGAAAAACCAGCATGGGACTTGAACTCCCCAATCCCAAACGGCAAGTAGTGCGCTTGCAAGAAATCCTCAGCTCGCAAGCCTATGCCGATTCCGCTTCCCCGCTCACAATCGCATTAGGTAAAGATATTAGTGGCCGCCCTGTGGTTTCGGACCTGGCAAAAATGCCACATGCATTGGTTGCAGGAACCACAGGTTCGGGAAAATCCGTTGCAATCAATGCCGTTATTTTAAGCCTCATTTATAAAACCACACCCGAGCAAACTCGCTTGATTCTGATTGATCCCAAAATGCTTGAACTATCCGTATATGAGGGCATTCCTCATTTACTTACGCCTGTTGTAACGGATATGCGCGAGGCTGCCAGTGCGCTACGCTGGTGCGTTCATGAGATGGAACGGCGTTATAAGCTAATGTCAGCATTAGGTGTGCGCAATCTCGGTGGTTATAATCAAAAAATACAAGAAGCCAGTAAGCGAGAAGAACCTATCGTCAATCCACTAAATCCCGCAGAAGTAGAAGCTGAATATTTGGAAGAATTGCCGCTAATTGTAGTTGTTATTGATGAATTAGCGGATCTGATGATGGTGGCCGGAAAAAAAGTGGAACAGTTAATTGCTCGCTTAGCTCAAAAAGCACGTGCATCCGGCATTCATTTATTGTTGGCGACACAACGTCCGTCTGTGGATGTCATCACCGGTCTGATCAAAGCAAATATCCCAACACGTATCGCCTTTCAAGTATCGAGCAAAATTGATTCACGTACCATTCTCGATCAAATGGGTGCGGAAGCCCTCTTGGGCCAGGGCGACATGTTGTATTTGCCTCCGGGTAGCGGCTACCCGCAACGTGTGCATGGTGCTTTTGTTGCCGATCATGAAGTACACAAAGTTGTTGAATATCTAAAAGAACATGGCGAGCCTTGTTACATCGAAGAAATTTTACGAACCGACGATGAAGAAAATGACAATGGCAGTTTGCTTGAAATTAAAAAAGCTCCTGAAGGTGAAGCCGATCCGCTTTATGACGAAGCCGTGGCGATTGTCGTTAAAACCCGCCGCGCGTCGATTTCATTGGTACAAAGAAATTTACGTATCGGCTATAATCGGGCGGCACGGCTTATTGAAGAAATGGAGCGCGCGGGTTTGGTTTCATCGATGCAAAGCAATGGCAACCGCGAAGTATTGGCCCCAGCACGCAGCGAATAAATAGATTGCCAAGCATTTTCATAATAATCTCATTAAAGAACAACAATATGTACCGCTCAAGCTATTCCACTGCCATTATTATCCTGATTAGCTTGATACCCGTACTGGCTGAAGCAACCGCCATTGCGAGCCTCAAAAACTTTGTGCAGGAAACTCACACGGTGCAGGCAAGCTTCTCGCAGACGCTGTACGACAAAAGCGCGCGCATCTTGCAAGAATCGAATGGTACGATGCAATTCGAACGTCCGGAGAAATTCCGCTGGACTTACCAAAAACCTTATGAACAATTAATCGTCGGTAATGGTACCCAGGTATGGTTCTATGATCCGGATCTCAACCAAGTTACCATCCGTCAATTCAATATCGCCATTGGCAGCAGCCCTGCCGCACTCCTTGCTGGCAGTTCCACTATTGAAGACAATTTTGAATTAACCGAACTTGGCCTGCAGAATGAAATAGAATGGCTCGAAGCAATTCCAAAAAGTAAGGAGAGCGCTTTTGAATTCATTCAGATGGGATTCTCTCCGGAAGGCATGCTCAAAATCATGGCATTACGGGACAATTTTGGTCAAACTACCTTACTGACTTTTTCCGATCTGGAAAAAAATCCCAAATTACCGGCTGATTTGTTCAAGTTTGTGCCTCCCGATAATGCCGACATCATCAGTGAATGACCCTGATCTATTTTCGCTCCATCCGCCCCAAATGCCATTGGCAGAGCAATTACGTCCACAACATTTAAACGATATCGTCGGTCAAAATCATTTGTTGGGTGTTGGTAAGCCGCTACGGTTAGCATTTGAATCGGGCAAGCCGCATTCAATGATTTTATGGGGGCCGCCTGGAACAGGCAAAACCACCCTGTCACGCCTGATGTCGACCGAATTCAATTGTGAATTCATTGCCTTGTCCGCCGTGTTGTCTGGCATCAAAGATATCCGCAATGCGATTGATCAAGCTCAATTAGTGTTACAGCAAAGCGGACGCCATACCATTCTTTTTGTCGACGAAGTGCACCGCTTCAACAAATCTCAACAAGATGCCTTCCTGCCATACGTAGAACAGGGCTTAATCACTTTTGTTGGCGCCACCACTGAAAATCCTTCTTTTGAAGTCAATAATGCGCTGCTATCCCGTGCGCAAGTGTACGTTCTCACCGCTTTATCTGAACAGGAATTAACGCAATTATTTGCGCGCGCGCAAAAGCTTGCACTGCAAAATCTGCAATTTTCCGGTGAAGCGCAACAACTGCTCATTGAATTTGCCGACGGGGATGCCAGGCGCTTACTCAATATGCTGGAACAAATCAATTCCGCAGCAGAAATCGAAAACATCATGCAAATCAATAAAGATTTCGCAATGAATGCCTTGTCACGCAATGCCCGTAACTTTGACAAAGGTGGCGAGGCCTTTTATGACCAAATATCCGCCTTGCATAAATCGGTACGTGGCTCTTCACCGGATGCCGCGCTCTATTGGCTGTGCCGTATGCTGGATGGCGGAGTCGATGCTTTGTATATCGGCCGGCGCTTAATTCGCATGGCTACTGAAGATATCGGCTTGGCCGATCCGCGCGCATTACGCTTGGCGCTCGATGCCTGCGAAACTTTTGAACGGCTTGGCAGCCCGGAAGGCGAGCTGGCATTGGCGCAGGCTGCTTTGTATTTGGCGTGCGCACCGAAAAGTAACGCCGCCTACGTGGCTTATAACCAAGCCCGCGCTTTCATTACCCGCGATAAATCGCGCAACGTACCGTTGCATTTGCGCAATGCGCCGACCAAGCTGATGAAAGACATCGGTTACGGCCAAGACTACCGCTATGCGCACGATTGTCCGCATGCCTACGCCGCCGGTGAAAATTATTTCCCGGACGACATGCCAGACGTCAGTTTCTACCAACCCACCGCTTACGGCCTGGAACAAAAAATCCGGGAAAAACTGGCTTATTTGCATAACCTGGATGAACAAGCCAAGCATAAACTATAACTTTTCATTAAAACCGGCTATTTTGGAGTTCGCATGCTAGAGATTCAGCAACTACGCACCGATTTGGATAATGTCACCCGCCAGCTTGCTAAGCGCGGTTTTGTTTTCCCTGTGGAAGCGTTCAACGCCTTGGAAGCGCAACGCAAAACCGTTCAAACCCAGACGCAAGAGTTGCAAGCGCAGCGCAATGCCGCATCCAAGAAAATCGGCCAGGCTAAAAGCAAAGGCGAAGATGTCTCGGCGATCATGGCGGAAGTCGCCAACCTCGGCGATGCGCTGAAACAAGCGGAAGAACACTTGGAGCGGATTCAGCAGCAATTGCAAAAAATATTGCTGGAAGTGCCGAACCTGCCGCACGCCAGCGTACCGGGAGGCAACGATGAAACCGGGAATGTGCAAATCCGCCGCTGGGGTGAACCGCGGCAGTTCGATTTCGATATCCAAGATCATGTCAGCATCGGCGAAAGTTTGGCCTTGTTGGATTTTGAAACCGCCGCCAAGTTGAGCGGCGCGCGCTTCAGTGTGATGAAAGGCAATCTTGCCCGCCTGCATCGCGCATTGGCGCAGTTTATGCTGGATACGCATACGCAGGAACACGGTTACGTCGAAACCTACGTGCCCTATCTGGTTAGCCGCGACAGCTTGCGCGGTACCGGACAGTTGCCGAAGTTCGAACAGGATTTGTTTGCCGTTCATGCCGGCGGCGTAGATTCCGTCAGTACGCCGGAGTATCACCTCATTCCGACCGCTGAAGTCCCGATTACCAACATGGTGCGCGACGAAATCGTGCCGCTGCAAACGCTGCCGCTGAAATACGTGTCGCATACACCATGCTTTAGATCTGAGGCGGGCAGCTACGGCCGCGACACGCGTGGCTTGATCCGCCAGCATCAATTCGACAAAGTTGAATTGGTGCACATTGTTCATCCTGACCAATCCTACGATGCTCTGGAACAACTGGTCGGTCATGCGGAAAAAATCCTGCAAAAACTCGAACTGCCATACCGAGTGATGGCTCTGTGCACCGGTGATATGGGCTTCTCGGCAGCCAAAACCTACGACATCGAAGTGTGGCTACCCGCACAAAATACCTACCGCGAAATCTCGTCTTGCAGCAATTGCGAAGCATTTCAAGCGCGCCGTATGCAGGCTCGTTTCCGCAATGAGCAAGGTAAACCAACGTTGCTGCACACATTGAATGGTTCCGGCCTCGCCGTCGGCCGCACGCTGGTGGCGGTTCTTGAAAACTATCAAAATGCCGAAGGCAGTGTCACGATCCCTGAAGTTTTAAGACCTTATCTGAACGGCCTTGACCAACTTGGCCGCAACGGCGCAAAATGAGACAGAATCTACGTTCTAACTTATAGAGGATTGATCATCATGCACAATGAAAATACCTATACATCTTACACGAACGATATCGAAACCTTAGCAAGTGAAATCCGCGAAGCCATCGCGCAAGGCTCGCATGTTCAGGAAACTGTGCAACGCCTAACTTTAGAGGCAATGAACGCACAACATATTAACTTGGAATCCTTGCGGCGCATCATCACTGCGGTGATGCAAGGCGTGCACGACGGTGCGGAACAACAATTTCAGCACGTAACCAACCAGACGCAAGCAGCAAAAATGCAAATTGCCGAAGCCGTCGCCGGACTCGACTCCGCGCTTGCCCGTTTTGCCGAAGCATCAAAACTCGCCATTGAAGAAGCCGCAGGCCAGGCCAGGAAATATTCCGATACCGACTTGGACCGTACCCGCTCTGATCTGGAAAGCCTGGAAAAACTATTTCTGGATACCTTGCATCACACCGCCACTACTGCACAAGGATTGGTTTCCGATATTCTGCATGATCTCAGCCATCATGCGCAGAATAACGGCACCACCGTAGGCGCGCAGATAAAAGACGCACTGGCAACCATCGCGCAGCAGATTGCGTCAGTGGGGCACGCTCAATTAGAGACAAGCAGCAGCTTAGCGCACGCAACGGCGGATTTCATCGGCAAACTCGCAAGTGGCGTGCTAGCGGGAATCAATGAGCAAGTAAAGAACAACAAACATTAGCTTACTGGTTTAATCGCGGTCTTCTCCGCCTAATGCTTCGATAATTTCGGTTATCAATTGGCTTAATTCACCCGTCATGATGGTAAAATCGCTGACGAATCGTTCCTCATCGCTTTCGGTGGATTCCTTCAAAATATCCTGAGGCGCAATCCGCCGAAGCTGTAAATTATCCTGCAGTACAAACGAAATTTTGCTATCCCACGTCATCGCCAGCTTGATCGCCTTCTTTCCCGCCCGGATATGCCGCCCGGTTTCTTCGGCATCGAGCCTATGACAAGTGTATTTGATCGTTTCCTTCTCATCGCTCATACCTTGCAATTCGCAATCGCGATCGACGGTAAAAGCCGACGGTAAGTCATCACCGGATAACCAGCGCGTCATCGCTGTCGACGGCGAAATTTTAGTATCCAGCGGTGCCAATTTGATCTCCGGCACCGTTTTCAGCAACACTTCAATAAATTCCTCGGCTTTGCTAGCACTCACCGTATCCAGAATCACGCGGTTACTAACCGCGTCGATCCACGCGTAAGTCTTGTGCCGTTGTGCGAACGCGCGCGGCAATAGCTCGATAATAGTCGCTTCCTTAATATCCCGCACTTGCTTCTTGCTGACTTTATAACCTTGCGCTTGCTCGAAGTTAGCAATCCGCGCTTTGGCATGCTGGCTAATCACCGCCGCCGGCAGTAATTTTTTTTCAACACCTAACACAATCAACCAATGCTGACCAAAAGCCAGTACAAAATTCGGTTGCTCATCGCGCGGTGGCAACCAACCACGGCTTTGCATCGCCATTTGCGTGCACGGTTGCAAAGCATGTTGCGAAAGTGTCTCTTCCAGACTATTCGGTGTTATATTTCCGCTGGTGATACGATATATCTGTAAATTTCTAAACCACATAGTCTGATCCAATTAACTGGTTGATTATTTTTAAATTCATTGTTGATATGAAAAAAATTTATTCCGCCAACAATCTGATGGAAGCGCAGATAGTACTTGATCTGCTCGAACACGCCTATATACCTGCGAAAATTTTTAACCAGTATGCACAAGGCATGGCCGGGGAAATACCGGTTCACCACGCCTGCCCCGAAGTTTGGATCACGCGCGACGACGATTTTGAGCGTGCCAAGCGCGTCATCGATATCTACGAAAACACCCCGGTCAGCACCAGCACTGTGCAGTGCCCGTCATGCAATGAAGAAAATCCGGCGAATTTCCAGTTGTGCTGGAAGTGCGGGGGTGGGCTGGAGGTTAATTTGCATCCGGATTATGTTGACAAATAATGCAAATATTAACCAATACAATTAAAGCACATCATAATATTTAATATTCTCCAAGCTGCTGATTTTTGTCATCTTCTATCTCAAGGAAATTGTGAATTCCTGAAAAAATTAATAGCTTATTTTAGGTGTGACTTTTACCACATTAAAAATGACTTTAATCTTTTAAGATAATCCAGGAGGTTAGTTAGCAAGCGAAACATACAAAATCTCACACCGCATAAGTTGATTTATCTCAATAAGAAATTACAGTCTGTTGATATTTAAAGATTTTACAGAAATAAATTGGTGGTTTTTTATAAAAAAGCAACTTAACCCGTGTTGATCGGGTGCTCATAAGAAATTTAAGGAGAAAATTGAAATGGACCATATCTTGTATTGGAACAGTATCGCACTCGAAGCGAATCGCCGTGATTTTAGCAATGCCCCGGGTATTAGTAATCCTAGTCCTGAGCAAGGGGGTCCCACACTTAGCTCCAGGGCCTTAGCCATGGTACACCTAGCGATGTATGATGCCCATGCTGGTGCAAGAAATGATCCAGCCAAGTTACCGCGCTATTTAACTACAGTGTCTGCTCCATCGTCGGGAGCTAGCCCAGCTTCAGCAGTAGCAGCTGCAGCACACGCTTGTCTAAGTGCATTATACCCACGCCAGAAACAACATTTCGATGCAGCATACCAAGCTGCAGGACTATCAGGTGCCGGAATTGTGGAGGGTCATGCTTTCGGACTGGCTGTTGCGGCAGCAATACTGGCAGACCGAGTCAATGATCCCAGCGCGAGCGACAGCGGTTATATTGCTTCAACGTTGCCTGGCCACCACCGTCCGGATCCCGCTAACCCAGAACAAGGTTATCATGCACCATTCTATGGCGCACGTAGCAAAGGTTTCTCTATCACAAAACGTCATGAACTTGATCCTCCCCCTGCTTTGGGAAGTATCGAACACGAAGAAGCATTCAAACAAGTTCGAGGCAAAGGCATTGCGAGCGAGCTAATGGGTGTACTACCAAATAATATCGAAAAACGCACTTCGTATGAAACTTTGATTGGCCTGTATTGGGCCTACGATGGTCCGCGCAAAATTGGTACACCTCCACGTTTGTATAATCAGATTGTTCGAGAAGTTGCACAAACGACGATAAATCCTGCTACAAACCGCATTAATGATGTCGACGACAATGCGCGCCTATTTGCATTTGTTAATGCTGCGATGGGAGATGCGGGAATTTTGGCTTGGGATCAGAAATATATCCATGATTTCTGGCGTCCGGTATTGGGTATTCGCGAATATGATGCATCGATGGGACCATCCGCATCAACACCTTCGCATGTTATTAGTAACGATTGTGATCCTTTCTGGTTACCGTTCGGCGCACCTGCCAGCAACAGCGGTGATCGAAATTTTACCCCTCCTTTCCCCGCTTATCCGTCAGGACACGCAACTTTCGGTGCTGCCGCATTGCATATCACGCGGTTGTTCTATGGTGTTCCAATCAAAGATCGAAATCCAGATACATTATTCAATGGTTCTTTTGTTTCCGAAGAACTTAATGGTATAACACATGATAATGCTGGAAACGTTCGACCACGGCATGCGAGATTCTTTCCAGGCGGATTAGGGCAAATGATTGTGGAGAATAGTCTTTCTCGTATATATCTTGGTGTACACTGGTTATTCGATGGGTTCGTATTTGACAATTTAGGAAATCCTGATTTTACGCGTAACATTGGCGGTGTGCCACTAGGACTAACAATTGCAGAGGATATTTTTACTGCAGGAAATTTTATTGCACCAATTAAATCTAACGTAGATCCCCGCGCTTAGTAACAACAAAAAGCATGCAACGGCAGTAGTATCGCCGTTGCAGCTCACGGTAAGAAACTGTCGCGAATCCAAACCACCAGTCGATTGCTCATCTATAAGGCATCGTGGTGATGTGTATCGCGTGTTACTGTGAAGAAACGACTGGCGGATTAACAATATTCAGTTGCTCGATGCCATTACGCATTCACTTGATCTTTTTCTCTTCCTCAATCTAATCATTTTTCAAAACCACAATACTCGCTTCGATACATCTGGCTCGTTCATAAGTTTTCTGAGCAGTCCGTTTCATAGCAATCTCGGCTGCGGTTAAATCCGAATCGCGATATTTTTGTTTCTTACTCAGAAATTTTTCAGATTAACAAATCATGGCCATTGAATATTTCCTGCTTCTTGGATTAAGTGCAACAGGCCGGGGGCAACATTCCATTGATGGCCATCATCGGTAGCGACGCTGACGGTTTTCTTGTTGAGGCGCAGCACCGTGCCTTCCACTATGCGGCCGTCCGGTGCTTGAAAACCGACGCGGTCGCCCTTGGTAAAACTGGTCATCAGCGTAGTAGCACGGGTCTGGGAAATAAGTTTGAGTCGTTCGACGATCATGCGATTGAGGAAACGTAAATCCTCTTCGTTCAGCCGTTTGATTGCTTCAACAGCGGATACACGGTCAATGATCTTGACATCTCCGGATTTCATAATTGCGCCTTGTCTGAAATATAGGTAGCAGCATTTGCAGTTACAACATCAATTTTATTCATTAAATCAGTTTTTTTCTAAAATTTAACAAGGCAAACTTCCAATCGTGGTCGTCAGAAAATAGGTGGTTCAAAATATCTGAATTTGATCTGCTAAGTCAATGCTATTCTGTGTAACCGATTGCGATTACGCCGCTACTTGGTTTACCATTCATCCCCGCTATTCAATTACAACAACACACACCCATGCTACCTTCCATCGAACAACGTCTCGCCACCGAACTTGCCGTAAAACCGTCGCAAATACATGCCACCATAGAACTGCTCGACGATGGGGCAACGGTGCCTTTTATCGCGCGTTACCGCAAAGAGGTGACTGGCGGACTTGATGATGCACAGTTGCGGCTGCTGGCGGAACGGTTGCACAGTTTGCGCGAATTGGAGAAGCGGCGCACAGCAATTATTGCGGCCATCGAGAAACTCGGCAAGTTGACACCAGAGCTGCTCGATGCCATCACACATGCGCAAGATAAAGCGCTGCTGGAGGATTTGTACCTGCCTTACCGCAAGAAACGCCGCACCAAAGCACAAATTGCGCTGGAAGCCGGTTTGCAACCGCTGGCGGATAGCCTATTGAACGATGCGCGGCTCGACCCTCTTGCTGAAGCGGCGAAATACCTGAAAGCACCTTTCAACACCGATGAAGGCGACAATCCCGGTGTTGCCGATGCCGCCGCAGCTTTGGATGGTGCGCAGCATATTTTGATCGAGCGTTTCGCCGAACACGCGCCGCTATTGCAAGCTTTGCGGGATTACTTGCGCGTGCACGGCGTGTTGACTGCCAAAGCCGCCAAGGATAAAAAAGACAGCGACACCAAATACACCGATTATCATGACTATAGTGAAGCGATTGGTAGAATTCCATCACATCGCACGCTAGCGCTATTACGCGGAGAACGCGAAGGGGTGTTGAAACTGAAATTGGCTCTTGATTCCGAATTGGATGAAAAAGCCCGCGATGCGGCGCTGAATCCATGTGAATTGCAGATCGCGCGGCAATTCAACATCCGCGATCAAAAACGCGCGGCGGACGGCTGGTTAATCGACACCGTGCGTCAGGCTTGGCGCACAAAAATTTTTTTGCATCTGGAAACCGAATTGATGAACAATTTACTCGAGGATGCGGAAACCGAAGCCATCCGGGTTTTCGCACAAAATCTGAAAGCGTTACTGTTGGCACCGCCTGCCGGAACGCGCGTCACCATCGGACTCGATCCGGGATTGCGCACAGGTGTGAAAGTAGCGGTGGTTGGCGCGACCGGAAAAGTGCTTGATACTGCGACGATTTATCCGCACGCGCCGAAAAACGATTGGGATGGCGCCTTGCACACGTTGAAACAACTGGCGGAACGGCATCAGGCTTCGCTGATCGCCATCGGCAACGGCACCGCATCGCGCGAAACCGACCAGTTGACGAAGGATTTGATCAAGCGCTATCCGCAATTCAAGTTGACATCAATCATGGTATCGGAAGCCGGGGCCTCGGTGTATTCGGCATCGGAACTGGCATCCGAGGAATTGCCGGATTTGGATGTATCGTTGCGCGGTGCGGTGTCAATCGCGCGGCGCTTGCAGGATCCGCTTGCCGAATTGGTCAAAATCGACCCGAAATCGATTGGCGTCGGCCAGTACCAGCATGATGTCAATCAAAACCAATTGGCGCAATCGCTCGATGCGGTGGTGGAAGACAGCGTCAACGCCGTTGGCGTCGATGTCAATACCGCCTCCCCTGCTTTGCTGCGTTATGTCGCCGGACTAAACAGCAAAACTGCTCACACCATCGTCGCTTACCGCGACAACCAAGGCCGCTTCGCCAAGCGCGCCGAATTGCTGAAAGTGCCGGGATTGGGCGCAAAAACATTCGAACAGGCCGCTGGATTCCTGCGTATCCCAGATGGCGACAACCCGCTCGACGCCTCAGCGGTGCATCCGGAATCGTATGCGTTGGTCGAGCAAATCCTACGCGATGCCAAACTCAACGTTGCCGCACTCATGGGCAATACATCGGTCTTAAAAACCATTACGCCGCAAAAATACGTCACCCCGCAATTCGGCCTGCCAACCGTGAGAGATATTCTGCAAGAACTTGAAAAACCGGGCCGCGACCCGCGCGCGACATTCAAAACTGCAACCTTCAAGGAAGGCGTCGAATCGATTAAAGACTTATACCCTGGCATGGTACTCGAAGGCGTAGTCACCAATGTCGCCGCATTCGGCGCGTTTGTCGATATCGGCGTACATCAGGATGGCCTGGTGCATATCTCGGCTTTAGCGGACAAATTCGTCAAGGATCCGCATACAATCGTCAAAGTCGGTCAAGTTGTGAATGTCAGAGTATTAGAGATTGATGAAAAGCGTAAGAGAATTGCATTGTCGATGAAAGCAGATGTTTCGAGGTAATTTTTTGGATGCTCTGCAAAAAAATTAAGTCAGCGATAGACTTTTAGAAACATACCATGCAAAAAGCCGCATGCCTATAAACCGAATACGTTATTTCAGCAGCGGCTTATTACGCAGATGCCGGTAAAGTATCAACGCTAATTTAGCTTAATTATCGGTTTTATTAATGATTCACTAGTATCTTCCTAACACTATGAAGAGATTCCACTTGAAATCAAATAGATGGCAACATTGAAGATGATCTTTAATGTTGTTATTATAGCTGACGATCAAATTCTTAAGAGTAAATAACTATGGGATTATCAAAAAGCGAATCATATAATCAATACTTTACAGCAAGAAATAAATGCCCGGCATGCAATCACACTGAAAGTAAAATAATTTATGAACGTAGTTTTTTACAGGAACCAATAGTTAAATTTTTGGAAAGGAAATTAAGACCGGAAGTTATCAAAAATTATGATGGCGCATCGTATGTACTCAGAAAATGCAACAATTGTGCGCTCATTTATCAAGAGCAAATTCTTACTGACGAAGGCCTTAATCTGCTTTATGACAAATGGCTTTTCGAGGGAGATACCGAGGAGATCAAAGTCTCAGAAATTGAAAAATTTCTTTTCTATACACAGGAATTGTTAAGAGTCCGAAGATTCTTTAAAAAACCCGTGACCGAAATAAAAATTCTGGATTATGGCATGGGGCAAGGAAAATGGTGTTCTGTTGCGCATGCAATCGGTTTTAACGTCACAGGCACTGACCTCTCCAATCAGCTCATTGAGAAAAGTAAAGAGAAAGGATTTGCTGTTGTCCCGCTTAACGAGTTAAGTCAACATAAATTTGATTTTATTAATACTGAGCAAGTATTTGAGCATCTTTCTCAACCGTTAGATACATTGATTAGATTAAAAGAAATGCTTTCAGAAAATGGAATTATTAAAATTTCTGTACCCAATGGTAATCATGTTGAGAAAAAGATACCCAATATGGATTGGACTGCACCTAGAGGACACAAAAACCTTCTAATTCCCATTACTCCGTCAATTCATATAAACGCCTATTCCTATGACAGCATAATAAAAATGGGAGAAGTAGCGGGCTTAAAACCCGTAAATGCATCAATTTTATCCGAATACACCATTTTAAGCGCCTTATCTATAAAAGATCTTATAAAAAGCCTCTTAAGGCCAATTTATTGGCGATATATCAAGCACACGTATGTTTTTTTACAAAAGAAATAACGTGTTTTAGGTCCGAACGATAAATTCAATATTTTGGATTTAATTAAAACTCCTTTCGATAGTGGAGAATTGAATCGTATTTTGTGAAAAGCACTTGCTATCACAAAAGTAAAAGGGGGTTACAATTTCAACAAGCGATCCAATTCTCCCCGTGCCAAAAACCATCGATCAACACAATACAGATGCACATTAGCCAAAATACAACCAAGAATGGCAATAGTAAACTTGAATAATCCGCTTCTTGCCCTATTTGCGGGTTTTAACCATTGGGCCATAGGTAGAAAAAATGCGATGACAGCAGCGCCAATCGCTATTAATAATCCTCCCCAAGTAACCGTTTCAATGGCAATTTCATTTCGTACCGACCATAAAAAAACCAGCAAACCTGTCAGCACAGCGAACATTGCCACAGAAGCTATTATTTTGTATTGCAGACTTACATCCCATGTTTTAAAGAATATCTTACGCGCAACCTGTAGCTGCAAACTGAGATCCTTCCGTTGTGCGTTGGCATCCGGTTTCATCGCCAACAAAGGCAGTAACGGACGAAAGGGCCAATCTACGCCCACTGCATCGATATCATAGCCTCCCCAGTTTCCAGGGTTACCTTCTTTATGGTGTTGTTCCTGCAATAACTCGAATTCACGTTTGGTGATTTGGTAACCGCTAGCCATCAATGCATACGCTTCTACTTCGGTAAACGCATCAAGATCGGTACGCATAGTAGCAATTTTTTCTTGTAATTCTCGATCGATACCATAGGAAGTCAGGCTATCTTTCTCTATTATTGGCATCTGATGTTGATTGCTGGAGGTAATCCAATCGAGTGATTCGTTTTCCAATTCTTTTCTGGTGTGTACAAAAAACAGACCATCCAGAGCACGACTATCTAAACGATAGCGGAGGTCTTGGTGTTCTGCTTCGCGCACGCGATCCTGCAAAATCGCGCTGGCACGCATTAGAACACTTGGTGGTGCATCTGAGGGATCGGTAGTATCACCCATTTGCCCGCAAGCATCGCTGCACAAAATTCGCGTGCAATTTTCCTTGAGCAGGCCGGCTATGCCCTGATTATCGTGAACACCGCCATCGACTAGACGCACAGTGCAACCCTCGTAAAGCCCAGTGATTGCCAACGGTTCAAACAAGCCAGGTACACATGCAGATGCTGCTACGGCATAGCCCAGACGATAATTCTGCAAATCCTTAGTGGGCGCATCTTCATACAGCCGTTGCCGATAATGTGTATTGACATCAATTTCACCACTAATTGAACTGGCGGGTTCTCCCATAGTATGTGCAGTGAACTGCCAATTGTGACCGGAATTTAATGAGGTGCTGTTAAGTATAATCGCAGGCACCTTGGCTCGCCGTAACCAATTCGAAAAGGTCGGTTTGAATGACTGCGAATTTTTCTCACCTTTGGGTTCAATTCGCAATTCTCGCATAGTACGTGAAACACCTTCCGCATGATTATCTAAAACTCTTTGATACAGTTGAGATTCATAAAATTCACCCAATCGGTGGCTGCGAGAATAGTCTTTCCTACCCGAAATAAAGTGCCAATTATCTTTCACACTTGCAAACGTTTGCATTTTGATATTGGTTTGTACACCTTCCAGAAAATTTTTCTGCACGCGGTGAACCGCTTCGATGTAATCCTCACGCGTAATTTCATGGTCGGCTTTTGTTTGGAGTAAGTTTTGTATTTCCAGATAATAGTAAGCCCCAAGGATACTACCGCCGGATACTGTGGACAGTACTTCCACACCGCGCAATGCATCGATTTCAGCCAATCGTGCCATCACGCCCAAATGAAAAAAAGAAGCACGAAAACCGCCTCCCGAAAATGCCAGTCCAACCTTACCCAAACCCGACTGAATGGCACAGCGAATGCTTTCTTTACTAACAATCTGTGACAGTGTTTGCCATGCTGGATGCCAGCTTGCCAAGTCATCTGTTTCCTTGGGTAAAGCAATCCCTTGCAGACGGGCAATTTGCATCAATTGAGAAAACACTGTTTGCTTTTTCCAGTGGTCTATCTCAATAATAGCTGCTCTATTAAGCCATTCGATGGCTTTTTCATAATTTTTCAAGCCGAAATACACTTCAGCAACGGTAATCGAAAACCATTGCTGTTCTTCTTCATCAAGATTCTTAGCCGCTTCAGACCATTCAGGGAGGTACGCAATCATTTCCTGGCGCAATGTTAATGCTCGTTGTTGCAAATGCGCCGTTTCTTCTGATTCATCACCGTTGCGTTGCGCGATACTATGGGTTCGATTGGCCAATAAATCCAGAATAAATGCTGCATTGACGCCACCATATCCCATATCTTTGCGAGGATTACGCTCAAAAGCAGCACGATAGAAAAACAGCGCTTCATATAAATCATCTAGCTGGCCAAATTTTTGCCATTTCCGCTTATAAACTGCACCGCCTAGACCAAGGGTTTCTACATGATTATTAACTGGATTACGTAGTCCAATTTGCTCGAGCAGCATAATTGCTCGTTCAAATCGCGTTTTTAGAGGAAGGTTCTCATCTTTGTAGGTACATAGTGCCTGCTGTTGGATGATCCAGACATCATCTTGAGCCGATTCAATGCACCACCATTCTTTTTTTGTTGTGGCGTTTTCCGATCGCCGCTTTTCATAGACTATTTGTAACAATTTACATGCCCAATAATACTCACAATGTTTTTTCAGGAAAGCGATTGGTGTCTTAATATCATTGATATCACCTGAAAGGCATTTATTTTCAATTGTTGTCTTAATTTCAATTAATAATTGTTCTTTGTGTTCAAATTCAAGAACCATAAAAAACTCTCTCTCATTGGATGACGAATTACTTGGAGTTGTAGCGATAAAGTTATATAAGTTTTAGCGTGAGTTAATTTTATAATTGCAAAATACATAATCTGATGATATGGGGAAAATAGCTAAAAATGAATTTATTTTTCGTGCTAATTGTCACAAATTAATGATAAAAACAACATTCAGTTAATTCTTTGGGAACGTCATGACTAAACCGCTTTGTTTTGTATTAATGCCGTTCGGGGAAAAACCAACAGCTTCAGGCAAAGTCATCGACTTTGATGCGGTTTACGAGCAATTAATCCAACCAGCAATTATTGCTGCTGGACTTGATCCTTTGCGTGCTAATGAAGAAATGACGGAAGGTATCATACACAACCCGATGTTTGAGCAACTCATTTTGTGCGAATACGCCATCGCCGATCTCACGACGGCTAATGCCAATGTGTTTTATGAATTAGGATTGCGCCACGCCATACGCCCAACCACAACGGTGCTGCTTTTCGCCAAGAATATGGGGCATCTTCCTTTCGATGTTGCATCATTACACAGCATTGCTTATGAAATCGATGCAGATGGCAGAGCTGCCGAAAATACCAAAACGTCTGTTATGCTTGTTGAAAGACTTTGCGAAGCGCGTCAACACACTACCGATAGTTCGTTGTATCAATTTATAGATAATTACCCGGATATCCAACGTCTCAAAACCGATGTATTTCGAGATCAAGTCGAGTACTCGGAACCGCTCAAAAAACGCTTATCCAATGCGCGCAAACAGGGTTTAGATGCGGTGAGAGCAATTGAGTATAAGCTGAGTCAACAGGCAATCATTGCGGATACTGAATCAGGTGTGATCATCGATTTATTTCTTTCTTACCGTGCTGTCGGAGGTTGGCAGGAAATGATCGATCTCGTGCCCAAAATGCCACCGCCACTTGCTGCTACAGTGATGGTGCAAGAGCAACTCGGACTCGCTTTGAACCGGGTCGGTCGCGGCAATGAAGCAGAAAAAGTTTTGCTTGACTTGATTGCAAGACGCGGCCCCAGTAGTGAAACTTACAGTATTTTAGGGCGTGTTTACAAAGACCGCTGGGAAGCGTCCACACAATCCAAGCAAGATTACCTTGCCCCAGGATTGCTTAAACAAGCCATAGAAGCTTATCTTAAAGGCTTTGAAGCCGATTGGCGTGATGCTTATCCTGGCATCAATGCGGTAACGCTCATGGAGCTTGCCAATCCTCCTGATACGCGCCGTGAAAAAATATTGCCGGTAGTCACTTATGCTGTTGAGCGCCGCATTGCCGCAGGAAAACCGGATTATTGGGATCATGCCACACTTGTGGAACTTGCAGTGCTTGCTAAAAATCAAGATGCTGCAATCATTGCTCTTGAAAATGCGATCGCAGTTATCCGCGAATCTTGGGAAGCCGAAGCAACTGCTCGCAATCTGCGCTTCATTCGTGAAGCGCGTGAGAAACGAGGCGAATCGATCGACTGGGCACAAAAAATTGAACACGATCTATCGCAAAGAATAAGTTAAATCCCTGCAGCTTCAAATGAAGCTGCCAAAGATTAATGCAAGATGTGTATGTTCTAAAATAGCCCCGCCATTTATAGCGGGGGGCTAAATAAACATTTAATTGGTTTTTACCGACATCATTACTTATTCAATGCTATCGAGTTTAGGCTTATTAATACTTACCGAGAATGAGCCGGGTTGCGCTGCTCTTGTGTTAATTGCCTTGTCCACTGAACCGGTAAATTCTGCACCCAACCGTTGTATACGACAGGAACAGCAAGGATACCTTGTCCGCCCATTCCCGGATTACCCGTTACCCTGGCATCCTTAAGCGTAGTATCCGCAGAGAAAAGTCCGACACTGCCCACAATGGTGGCGTCGACCGGATTGCCATCTTGATTAGGATCAGGGTCAACAACCAACATTCTGTTCGAGAATTTGCTGGAGACATACGCATAGTAACCACCACCCTGTTTGGCGCCATACTGAACACCGTGGCAACCTGGATCGCATGGCAGCATTGCAACGATTTCATCGGTTGCCGTATTAATCACCGTAATCGTCCCTGTCAAGGTATTTGCCGTCACCATATTCGTGCCGTCGGGTGAAACAGGTGTTTGAATCGGCAATGCACCGACCGGACCAGAAATAGCGCCGGATATCGGGTCATAGTTGGCAATCATGTTGATCTCTTTGATAACCTGATGAGTATTCATATCGACTACGGTTATTACGCTGTCCAGCAAATTCGATAGATAATACTTACTTGCATCCGGCATCATGCCTGTTGCCAAAGGGTGACTAAATGGACTATTGGCCGGTACGATGGCATCAATCGCATTCGCTCGAAAATTATATTGCGTGGTATCACCAGAAATTGCATTCGCGGTTACCATATGTTTGCCATCGTGACTCATCCAATGCGCATGAGGATTACCTCGGCCAATATCGACGCGACGTAGCACCGAAGTTGCCAGGGGCGCCAGTTCCATGACGGAATCATTCCGGCTATCGCCGTTATTGGTCACGTGGATCCGGTCGCTATCGGTTAAAGTCATCACATGCGCAGGCGATTCACCAACGGACACATTGCGGATCAATTTTCCTGTCAGGCGATCATAAACTGTCAGTTTACTATCAAACCATTGCGTTACGTAGATGACCTTTTGGTTTTTATCGGTCCACAGGTTATGCGGATTATTCATGTTAATTGAAGGCAAAGCCACTTTTCGCGCCACCTTCCAGGAAGCGCCATTCACCGTCGACACAGTGCCAGGTTTTGATTTTCCGGCGGTTGTTTCAAATTGTGTTGTCACCAAAATTTCACCGACAGCCGGAATTTCAGGATTGCTAAGTTCTTCCAGCCTGACTTCGTTGCCATATCGAGCATTCAACACGGCCGGTAAATTAACCACACCGCTATCAACACGTACATCAACATTAGGATAAGTAACCGTCCAAGGCGTGTTGCGCGCATAGTTTTGCCAGTTGGCAGGATTAGTTGCTATAAAAAATGTCCGCAATAAACGAGTCGCCAAATCACTACTGCTCGGAACCGTAATGCCATTAATCAAACTCAGCGAATCTGCGAGATCCAGGCCGGTTGTCTTGGGATCATCGACAATTACAGCGCCGAACATATAGGGATGAATACTGCAGGTAAATACATATAAACCCGGTGTTGTTAACGTTACATCATCGCCACCTTTTCGAGGTTCGGTATTAAATGGCATATTCGCGGCACGGGTTGGATAAATCAGACTGGTCCGGGTATGAACGGTATTGGAGTTACCCGAAAATTTGACGCGCACGCCTGGTGTGGCAATCGCAATAGAACGGCTACCAGCCACGGTTGAGCCGGTATCAAACCAGCGTCCTGGATGGTCTGTCAATTGAAAATTTACTTCATTGTCTCCTGCAAAAACGCTGTTTACTGATAATAAGAATATGGCAATAGCTGCATATGACGCTAATACTAATGAAAATCTGATGATTGGCGATGGTATAGGCATAAAATTTTCCTAAAAGCGATTAAATGAACAAATCTTGACGACTGCCATTGCGGCAATCGCAGCCATTATCCGTATGGCCATCGCTTTCAAATGCATAAATACCACAGCTAAACTACGCTATTTTTTGTATTTCGAGCCTCGAATACTGCATTCGGAATGCAATCATCAAGGAAACTGAGCTAACTGGAGACAGCCAAGTATTGTTGCAATATATGGCTTAATTGCGCTTGATCAAAAGGCTTACTAAGATGACCATTCATGCCTACATCAAGGCATTGCTGTTTGATCTCGTCAAATGCATGGGCGGTCAATGCCACAATTGGCACGGGCGATTTATTGTGTTGCTGCTCAAATGCACGAATTCGTTTTGTGGCCTCAAAGCCATCCATAACAGGCATATTGCAATCCATCAATATTAAATCAAAATGTTGCGACAAAAAGGCATGAATGGCTTCAGTCCCGTCATGTGCTAGAGTGACATCGCAATTTAAACGTTTCAACATAGTCTTACTGATTAATTGATTCACTTCGTTATCTTCGACAAGTAATATTTGGGGTATCTGGAATTTATTATTGGCGGATAATGGCTCTGAAACAGGGTCGGTGTGTTTTAAAATTTCACCCTCCACCACTTTGTAATTAAGTGGTATATGCACATTAAATTCAGTTCCTTTACCAACTTCACTGGACATCATAATCGTACCGTGCATTAGCGATAATAAATTCCGTGTAATTACCAAGCCCAGCCCAGTGCCATGAATATGCTGCGTGGCTTCACCCACTTGTGTAAATTCTTGAAACAAGCGCTTCTGGTTTTCTGCAGAAATACCAATACCTGTATCAGATACCGTAAGTTGTAGCTCAATGATTTGCTGCTGTGGAATTAGAACACATCGCGCTAGAAGCTGAACTTCGCCCTGCTGGGTAAACTTAAAGGCATTACCCAGTAAATTAAATAAGATTTGCTTGATTCGATCAGGATCGCCAATAAGATCATACGATAAATTGCATTCGATAGTAACTATGAATTTTAATGATTTCTCTTTGGCTTTAATTTGAAATAATAAATCAACTTCATAAATCAATTCTCGTAAACTAAAAGACCGGTTTACAATCGTAAGTTTACGAGCCTCCATTTTGGCAAAATCAAGAATATCATCAATAATTCGCAATAGAGTTTTGCCGGAATTGTGGATGACATTTAAATAATGTGCTTGTTCTTCGTTTAAATCTGTTGTCGATAAAATCTCTGTCATACCAAGTACGCCATTCATAGGTGTGCGGATTTCATGACTCATAGCTGCCAAAAAAGCTGATTTTGCTTTACTTGCGGCTTCAGCTTGTAACCTCGCTTGCTCTAAATCTGCGGCCTGCTTTTTTAGCAATAATGCTTGTTGCCTCGCAGACCAGTAATCATCATGTTGTAGCTTGCCGTTATGCACTAAAAAAACAAGATAAGAAAGTCCAATAATTATAAGTACCCAACTGACATCAGTCGGCACAAAATTTCCTAAGCTAAATAAACTGGGTAAGTAAATCAAAATGGCAAAAGTAAGCATGAGGCGAATTCGCGGGGAGGTTGCTGCAATACCTCCCGCTGTAAAGCCAGCCGTCGCAATAACCGCTAAAAACGTGACACTATCGATATTGCCGATGGTTAAAAAAATCCAGAAGAGAAAAAAAGCCCAAATAACGGCAGTGGAGATATAAATAAATCCAATAGCATATTCAATGAGTTTCTCATTTTTGCTTAAACTAAATGCTCGTTTAAAAATGATGAATCGAAATATGGCTAGAATCGAGAATAAAATGATAAAGCTGATGATAAAAGGTTGTGAACGTAATACTGGAGATATCAAAATAATCGCCACACTGCATAAAACATAAAACAGCCCCCCTAATCTCATTCGCCGTGCGACATCTTGGTTAGTGCTAGATCGCACATTTTCCAGATTGATCGCTTCAGGATCCGACCATATGACCATTTAATGCCTTTCTATAAGTTATTTATAATGTCCGAATCATTTTAATTTCAAAAATGGTTTGCATTACTTCAAAAGAATCGGCATAAATCGCCTTAAATTTTATAGGAGTTAGTAAGACTTATAGAGACTAGTAAGAGTCCGATGAATTGTCAATTTAGTATAAAAATTGGTTTTTTATCTCACAAACCAATTTATCAACAATCAACACCTTCTCAGCTTGTTTAAATGACACTATGGGGTATATCCAGCGGATATTTATTCTATCTTATTATTTTTCAGATACATTAAATTGTATTGTATGATTGCCTTTTATGTCAGATAAAATGAAGGAGCAAATTTAATGAAGAAACGACTAACAATAGTGTTATTTTCAATAATCATGCTAGGCAGTACAGTAATCCTCCATGCCGCTCCAAATTACACATTTACTAATCTTTCGCCCTACTCTTCGTTTGCTACTGCAAATGCCATAAATAATCAAGGACAGATTGCCGGTTATCAATCGGTTCAGGTTCCGATTCCTGGTGTACCTGGATCAACCAGTTCAACTTTTACGGCCACCTTGTGGGACGGCATAACAGGATCAGGAAAATTCTTAACAACGCCGGATTTCAATCTTGGCTCAGTCGCGAATAGCCTCAATGAATCCGGGCAAGTGGTCGGATTTACCTCGGATCTTTTTGGGAAGACCACTGCAACACTCTGGCACAACGGTGAAACAAAATCCTTACCGCCTATGGATGCCTTTTATGGAAACCCGCAGAGTATCAATAACTCAGGAGAAATCGTGGGAATTACCGGAGATGATGCTTCCAGGCTCATTACTTACTGGAATAATAATCTCATACCGACTTTGCAAGGTAATAGTGGCGGAAACTACTCAATTAACGATTCCGGCCAGATTGCTGGAACTTTTGAAGGCAATACGGGAAATTTTGCAGCCGGAATATTGACCAATGGAGTTTTGACTGAAATTGGCACACTGGGAGGATCGTTTGATATTCCGTTAGATATCAACAATCAAGGCGCCGTGGTTGGATACAGCGCTACTTCAACGTTCAACACTAGAGCATTTATTTATGATGGTGACACGATGGCCGCATTACGACTAATTCCCGGTATCGGTGGCCAAACATTCGCTAATGCAGTGAACGAATTGGGACAGGTAGTTGGCTCTTCCATTGCCGCAGGCGGCACATTCCAACATGCAACCCTTTGGAATGGTTATCAAGTTTTTGATCTCAATGATTTCCTCGACGCGAGCAGCAAAGAAGCTGGGTGGGTGTTAACAGACGCACTGGATATCAACAATAACGGCTGGATTGTTGGCGTCGCAGAAAACACCACGACTGGAGATCAACATGCTTTTTTGCTTTCCTCCGATAATCCCATCCCCTCTATTCCCGAACCCCATACCTACTTTATGTTATTGGCTGGTTTATGCTTGTTTGGAATGATTATGCGAAAAAATTAGCGCTAACTTTATGAGTTGCTGAGTCGCACCATAAATTATATGCAGCAACGCAATGAATTTTAATAACTTAACCGCCAATCTGATGGGGATCATTTCTTACGCGCCAGTCCATCAAGATACGCTCGGATGCTGGTGTTATTGATCTAAGCAGCTTCAATTATGATGTAAGTAATTGTTGCTGCTGCAATTACTCAATTTTTAAAGTGCACTACTTTTCGTCCACCGACTGATTCGACCTTAGCAAAAGGTACGCTAATTATTGAAACAATAGCTACTCGGTTTTTATTCAGAAAAAAACTCGCGCGCCTTCTCCATCCACGATTTTGCTCTTGGACTATGGCGAGAGCCATCTTTAAGACTAATTGCTTCTAATTCTTCTAATAGCTCTTTCTGGCGCACAGTTAATTTTACCGGAGTCTCCACAACAACATGGCAAAGTAAATCACCTTTATCATGACTGCGTACGCCTTTAATTCCTTTATTTCGCAAACGGAAAATCTTACCTGTCTGTGTTTCCGCTGGCACTTTGATTTTAGCATGCCCTTCCAAAGTGGGTACTTCAATTTCTCCGCCTAATGCAGCCACGCTGAAACTGATGGGTATTTCACAATGCAAGTGATCACCTTCACGGCGAAAAACAGAGTGTGCAGATAAATGCACCACAACATACAAATCACCCGGTGGTCCCCCATTTAGACCGGCTTCACCTTCGCCTGAAATACGAATACGGTCCCCCTCGTCCACACCAACCGGAATTTTCACGTTCAGCGTTTTATGTTGTTTAACGCGCCCTACGCCATGGCAAGTGATACAAGGATGAGAAATGATTTTGCCATTGCCTTGGCACTTAGGGCAGGTTTGCTGGATGGAAAAAAAACCTTGTTGCATTCTTACTTGGCCATGACCATTACAGGTTGGGCAAGTTTTAGGTGAGGTACCGGGTTTAGCGCCATCACCATGACACGTTTCACATTTTTCCATGGTAGGAATGCGAATTTTTGTTTCGGCACCATGCGCTGCCTGTTCCAAAGATATCTCCAGGTTATATCGTAAATCGGAGCCGCGATGCATATTCGAACGTCCACCACGTGTACCAAAAATATCTCCAAAAATATCACTAAACGCATCACTAAATCCTTGCGCACCGGCAGCACCGCCAGCAGTGTTGCCATTAATGCCGGCGTGACCAAATTGATCATAAGCAGCGCGTTTATTTGTGTCGGTTAATACCTCATAAGCTTCCTTCGCTTCTTTAAACATTTCTTCTGATTTAATATCACCGGCGTTACGATCCGGGTGGTATTTCATTGCTAACTTGCGATAGGCTCTTTTAATAGTATTTTCATCGGCATCATGGCCAACACCAAGGACTTCATAATAGTCGCGTTTATTCATATCAATTTCCTATCACCGCAATAAAATTCATAACGACATCAAATATAATGTTTAAGTTAAATAAAACACCAAAACGCAGAGTACGTAGAAAAGATACTTAAATCCTCTCTTACGCCTCTGCGCTTAACGTGCAAAACAACTAAGGCTATTTCTTATTTTTGACTTCCTCAAACTCCGCATCCACAACTTCACCTTCTACCGGTTTTTCGCCTTGACCGGCTGATGCCCCTGCACCTGGTTGCGCTGATGATTGATCTGTTTGATCTTTTTGTTGATACATTTTCTCAGCCAATTTATGCGCAGCTTCTGTCAGCGCTTGAGTTTTTGCGTCAATATCTTCTTTCTTGTCAGTTTTGAGTACTTCCTCAGCATCTTTCAGTGCGGCTTCAATTTTTGCTTTTTCCGCATCATCTAACTGATCTCCATGTTCTTTCAGCGATTTCTTGACTGAATGAATCATAGCATCGCACTGATTGCGACTCGAAACCAATTCCAACGCCTTATGATCTTCTTCTGCATGCGCTTCGGCATCTTTTACCATGCGTTCGATTTCATCATCCGACAAACCTGAGCTCGCCTGAATTTTGATCTTGTTTTCTTTGCCGGTGGCTTTATCTTTAGCCGATACATGCAAAATACCGTTGGCATCAATATCAAATGTCACTTCAATTTGTGGCATACCACGCGGTGAAGGCGGTATGTCGCTTAAATTGAATTGCCCCAAACTTTTGTTGCCTGATGCCATCTCCCGCTCACCTTGCAACACATGAATGGTTACCGCGGTTTGACTGTCTTCCGCGGTAGAAAATACTTGCTGCGCTTTCGTAGGAATCGTGGTATTTTTCTGAATTAACTTGGTCATTACACCACCCAACGTTTCAATACCTAACGACAACGGCGTTACGTCCAGCAACAGAACATCCTTTACATCACCCTGTAAAACGCCGCCTTGAATTGCTGCACCAACAGCAACCGCTTCGTCAGGATTAACGTCTTTACGCGGCTCTTTACCAAATATTTCTTTTACTTTCTCCTGCACTTTAGGCATGCGTGTTTGTCCGCCAACCAGAATCACATCATCAATATCCGAAGCACTTAAACCTGCATCTTTCATAGCTGTGCGGCAAGGCCCAGCGGTACGTTCAATCAACTCTTCTACGAGACTTTCCAGCTTGGCGCGTGTTATTTTGACAGCCAAGTGTTTAGGTCCGGACGCATCCGCAGTGATATACGGTAAATTAACTTCGGTTTGTTGACTGGACGACAATTCAATTTTGGTTTTTTCTGCGGCATCCTTCAGTCGCTGCAATGCCAGCATATCTTTTTTCAGATCAATGCCGCTTTCTTTTTTAAATTCATCAACCAGATATTCAATTACCCTTGAATCAAAATCTTCACCGCCTAGGAAAGTATCACCGTTAGTCGCTAATACTTCAAACTGATGCTCACCTTCAATTTCGGCAATTTCAATAATCGAAATATCAAAAGTTCCGCCCCCTAAATCGTAAACCGCAATTTTCCGATCACCTTCTTTTTTATCCAACCCGAAAGCAAGTGCGGCAGCTGTCGGCTCATTGATAATGCGCTTTACTTCCAGACCGGCAATGCGGCCCGCATCTTTAGTTGCTTGACGCTGTGAATCGTTAAAATAAGCGGGTACGGTAATAACAGCCTCAGTAACTGTCTCACCCAGATAATCTTCCGCTGTTTTCTTCATCTTCATCAATACTTGTGCAGAAACTTCCGGTGGCGCGATTTTCTTGCCGCGCACTTCTACCCATGCATCATTATTGTCTGCCCTAATAATGCTGTAAGGTACCATTTTGATATCTCTTTGCACCATATCTTCATCAAAGCGACGGCCAATTAATCGCTTTACTGCAAATAAAGTATTTTTAGGATTGGTAATGGCCTGACGCTTTGCTGAGGCCCCTACTAAAATTTCACTCTCTTCTGTATAAGCTACGATCGAAGGCGTGGTACGTGCCCCTTCTGAATTCTCGATAACTTTAGGTTTTCCACTTTCCATAACGGCTACACAAGAGTTGGTGGTACCTAAGTCGATACCAATAATTTTTGCCATGTTTAGATCCTTTTAAATATTAATTCTGCTTTTAACTGATGTGAAAATGGAGATACTTGAAAAAAATTCAAGAGTCTTTCACTTTTGAAACCGACACCAGTGCCGGGCGAATCACACGTTCATGTAGTTTGTAGCCTTTTTGCATCACCTGAACCACGGTATTGGGAGCAAGTTCGGAATCAATAGTACACATCGCTTGATGCTGATGCGGATCAAACTTTTCTTCTTTTGGATCAATTACCGCAATACCGAATTTATCAAAAGCACTCAGTAGTTGCTTTTGAGTCAACTCCATACCATTTTTGAAACTTTCCAGAGTTGCATTATCGACTGCCAATGCTGCTTCCAAACTATCCATTACGCTCAATAGTGCCGTAGAAAAATTTTCAATTGCATATTTATGCGCATTAGACACATCGGCTTGTGCACGTTTGCGGATATTTTCTGTTTCAGCTTTAGCCCTTATCCAGGCGTCGTGATGCTCAGCCGCTTTAATCTCAGCCTCTTTCAACAAATGTTCGAGGCTTGGTGATGGATCCTTCTTTTGCTCAGTTTGAATCGTGGCGTCACTGGTTATACCCGGTATTTTGGTTTCCTCATTCGCAAGTGATACTTCTGTTTCATTGGACTCTGAATTGCTTGGATTTTCTGAACTATGCATCGTACCTCCTAATAATTTTTAGAAGATATTGGGTCACATATTTTAATTTCAAGCAATTTGATCACATTTATTTCAGAGTTATGTATTTCTTTATAAATAAACGTGTTAGATCAATAAGATTAATTTACTAAAAATTACTTAACCGCTCATTAATTCGTCGCGCAAGCATGCTTGCTTTACCGAGATAATTTTCTGGGGTCATTGCAAGTAAGCGTTTTTTCTCAATTTCCGGAATATTTAGATCAACTATAAATTCATGCAGCAATTCTTTAGTAATGCCGCCCTTTCCACGAGTCAATGCCTTTAGTTGCTCATAAGGATTGGCTATCCCATACCGTCGCATGACCGTTTGAATCGGTTCCGCCAGGACTTCCCAGGCATGATCTAAATCTTCTAATAATTGCGCTGGATTGGCTTCCAGTTTATTCAATCCTCTCGCACATGAATCATAGGCCAATAATGTATGTCCTAATGCTACGCCCATATTGCGCAACACTGTCGAATCGGTTAAATCTCTTTGCCAGCGCGAAACCGGTAATTTCTCGCTGAAATGCTTGAGCAATGCGTTGGCGATACCCAAATTCCCTTCCGAATTTTCAAAATCAATCGGATTGACTTTATGTGGCATCGTGGAAGACCCTACTTCATCAGCTTTAGTTTTTTGCTTGAAATAACCCAGTGAAATATATCCCCAAATATCGCGGTTAAGATCCAATAAAATGGTATTAATGCGCGCAAAAGCATCGAATAATTCTGCAATGGCATCATGAGGTTCGATTTGAGTGGTGTAAGGATTAAATTGCAGACCCAGTTGCTCAACAAACCGCTGTGCAAACTTTTCCCAATCCACATTCGGGTAAGCCGACAAGTGTGCATTGTAATTACCGACAGCCCCATTGATCTTTCCCAATAACACAACCGCAAGGAGTTGTTTTTTGCCATGAAGCAAACGATAAACAACATTCGCCATCTCTTTACCCAGCGTTGTTGGTGTTGCGGGCTGACCATGAGTCCGTGACAACATTGGTAGATCAGCTAATTGTTGAGCTAATTCCGCTAAACGTTCAATGATTGCGTCAAGTGCCGGCAACATCACTTGCTCTAAGCTGGACTTGAGCATAAGGCTATACGACAAGTTATTGATGTCTTCAGAGGTGCAGGCAAAATGGATAAATTCTGCCACTTCTGTGACTTCAACATTATTGGCAAATACTTGTTTTAACCAATATTCAATCGCTTTTACATCATGATTAGTCGTAGCCTCGATAGTTTTAACAGCTTCACCGTCTG
Organism: Nitrosomonas sp.; assembly: GCA_024281995.1. GTDB lineage: Bacteria > Pseudomonadota > Gammaproteobacteria > Burkholderiales > Nitrosomonadaceae > Nitrosomonas. The sequence goes on along the minus strand of JAMWZW010000004.1, from coordinate 18,696 downwards.
CCACCGAAAAATTTGCAACCAATTCATTTAATTGCGTTTTAGTATTAGTACTGAAGGGTACTACCTCCGGAATTTCTGGTTCTTCGCTTAAAGCTTTAAGCCATGCTACTTCAACACACACACGGTGGCGAATTAGAGCAAATTCACTAAAATAATTTCGCAATGGCTCGGTTTTAGAATAATAGCGCCCATCCAATGGTGACAATGCTGTAATGGCAGAAAATTTCATGTTCATGTGATTGAGAAGTCTTGAAAACTTTATTTTAACATGGTGTTATTAATATATTGGATGCCGAGCATATGATCCCTTTATAAAGAAAAGCAGCTCAATTAATAATTCTTTTAAAATTCTATTTTGATGAATGACCTCACCCCAGGGGCAAGGAATTAAATCCGGCAAGATAAAACAGAGTCCGTTCATTTAGGCGGTTTCTTAGTAATCAATCTTAGCCATTTCCCGTCCCCGTTTTTCATTAACGGTTGCAAGAATCGCAAGGCCAGAGATAAAAAATATCAGCGTACTCAACAGTGCAATCCGATGATTTCCTTCAAATAAATAAATCATCCCGCCATATGTCAGTGGACCGATGATTGCCGATAATTTTGTTGCAAATCCCCATAGACCGAAAAATTCCCCTTGGCGTCCTGCCGGCGTAAATTGTCCCACCAACGCCCTTCCTGCTGATTGCGCGCCACCCAGCGCAGCACCAATCAAATTGGCTGCAACCCAGAATAAAAAGGTATCGGTGGCCGAATACGCACAAATAATTGCTGTTATCCAGATCAGCAAAGTAATGGCAATGCTGCGGCTTGAACCGATCTTGTCTTGCAAATGGCCAAACAAAAAAGCACCGATTGCCGCCGTTACATTCACCACCATAATCAAAATGATTGTATCGTGCGTTCTGAATCCCATCACTTCTTGGGCATACACAGCCGCCAGCACGATAACGATGTGAATACCTGCATAATAGGTAGTCAATGCGACCAAAAAGCGAAACAAATCGGTATGCATACGAGCCCGATGCAATGTCGTGCTCAATCGTTGAAATCCCTCAGTTATTATGTGAACATCACCAAAAGATTCAGTGACAGTGGCGCGTTCACGCAGCCAGAGCAATGTCGGCAAAGCCGCAGCGCCAAATAATGCGGCAACGATGAGATTGGTGACCGGAATATATTGAGCGGCTTCAAGTCCTTGATTTTCCGCGTAAGTAACATAGCCTAAACATAACACCAGCGACAACAGCCCGCCCACATAACCGAGCGCCCAGCCGTAACCGGAAAGCCGTCCCATCGATTCAGGCGTACTGATCTCCGGTAAAAATGCTGCGATCAGATTCTCACCGCTGGCAAACATAAAAGTCGCCAGGATAACCAGCACGACTGCCAAGCCAATATCGCCCGCACTAACCATGCTTAATAATGCGGTAAAGAGTACACAGCCCACCGTGGTAACTACCAGGAATCGTTTCTTCGCACCGGAATAATCGGCGATGGCGCCTACTATTGGCGCACTCAATAAAACCAGGATATTGGCGGCTGCAATCGTCAAAGTCCAAAGCAGCGTGGCATGCCCATTACCCTTCTCAGCAGCGACGACACCGACGAAATAAGCATTGAAAATGGCGGTTAAAATGACGGTGGTATAACCGGAATTGGCAAAATCGTACATGCACCACGCGAAACGCTCACGGCGCGTCGCGGGTTCGGGATATTTCGGGTTGGGTGTCATGCGCTCCGTCGTGTAACCAAAAAATTAAACGGCCCTATTTTCCTACCATGTTTTCCGGATTCACCCAGGCATCGAATTGTTCTGCGGTGACATAACCCGTTGCAATCGCCGCTTCTTTTAACGTGATGTTTTCACGATGGGCTTTTTTGGCAATTTCCGCAGCTTTATCGTAACCGATATGGGGATTGAGAGCGGTTACCAGCATCAACGAGTTATGCATCAGTAAATTTATCCGCTCCTTGTTGGCTTCGATGCCAACCGCGCAATTGTCATTGAAGCTGGTGAGCGCATCGGCCAGCAATCGCACGCTCTGCAGGAAATTGTGGATAATGAGCGGCTTCATCACGTTTAATTCAAAATTTCCCATCGCACCGCCCATATTGACTGCCACGTCATTGCCCATCACCTGGCAACATACCATCGTCATGGCTTCGGATTGCGTCGGATTGACCTTACCCGGCATGATGGAACTGCCCGGCTCGTTTTCCGGGATTATCAGTTCGCCGATGCCGCATCGCGGCCCGGACGCCAGCCAGCGGATATCGTTGGCGATTTTCATCAACGAAGCAGCCAATGTCTTCAGTGCGCCATGCGCATGCACTAACGCATCGTTACTGGCGAGTGCTTCAAACTTATTGGGCGCGGTCACAAAAGGCAAACCGGTCAAGCGGGATAATTCGGCAGTCACACGTTCGGCGAATTCGGGATGCGCATTCAATCCGGTGCCGACTGCGGTGCCACCCAAAGCCAATTCGCATAAATGCGCCAGGCTTGCTTGCACATGCCGCAAACCATGATCCAATTGCGCGACATAACCGGAAAATTCCTGCCCGAGTGTCAACGGCGTTGCATCCTGCAAATGCGTGCGGCCGATTTTGACAATATCGGAGAATGCTTTCACTTTAGCGTCCAATGTGCCGCGCAACAAACCAATGGCCGGAATTAAGTGATGCTGCAATTCCTGCACCGCAGCCACATGCATTGCCGTGGGAAAAACATCGTTAGACGATTGGCCTTTGTTGACATCATCGTTGGGATGCACTTTCCGCTCCGCCCCTCGCCCGCCGCCTAAAATTTCAGAAGCCCGGTTTGCCAGCACTTCATTCATATTCATATTGGTTTGCGTACCGGAACCCGTTTGCCAAACCACCAGCGGAAAATGATCGTTAAAATCACCCGCAATCACTTCATCGGCCGCACGGATAATGGCAGCCGTGCTGGCGGCATCCAGCAATCCCAGATCATGATTGACGGTGGCCGCCGCACGCTTGACTTTGGCCAATGCATGAATCAAAGCAACAGGCATATGCTCGTTGGAAATCTTGAAATTCTGCAACGAGCGCTGCGTTTGCGCGCCCCACAGGGCTTCTGCGGGCACTTCAACTGCGCCCATAGTGTCGCGTTCTTCACGGGTTTGCATGGATAGTTACCTCACTAAATGGAATGAGTTGATGGAATTGCGAAGATTGGTTAATCGGAATTGCGATTTTGTTTAGCCCCAAACTCGTCTTTCAATACGCGAGCTGTTCCAAGGTAATGCCCATAGCCGCCGCGGCTTTCTCAAGCGTTGCCTTACGCGGGCGTTTGGCAGCTTCGATCTGCGCGTAACCGGCTTGCGTAATTCCCATGCGTTTAGCCATTTCCTCTTGCGTCAGCATCAGGTATTCGCGCCAGGCCGCGAGCATACTGACTTCATTCATGATACGTTTACCGGCAACCTCGTTGGGGATCATGCCCGGGCGTACTACGCCGGGAAGTTTGACAAACTCGGCATAAGGCAGGACGACAAAAGCCGGTTTTCCGTTGCTATCCAGGATGGTTTGGTAATTAATAAGTGCGCTCATCGCGTTTTTTCACCTCCTCAATATCAATGACATGCACGCAACCGTCAAATTCGAAAAATACCCGATAGTCACCAACCCGCAGCCGGTAGCTATACGCATGATTGGCGAGTTTCTTGACACCCTGGCAATCAGGAAAATAAGCCAGCGACTGGACTTCAGTAAAAATTCTTTTGCGCACGCCGGCAGCCTTGATTTTCTCAACCTGCTTAAGCGCTTTGGGTTTCCAGTCAATGTCATTCACGCTTATTATTATAAGCCTAAAATAAGTGTTTTAACAAAAATATAAGAATTCAGATCTTTGTTAAATTTTATTTCTTGAAATTCTGCAACGAGCGCTGCGTTTGCGCGCCCCACATTGCTTCTGCGGGCACTTCATCCACGCCCATGGTGTCGCGTTCTTCACAGGTTTGCATGTGTATTTACCTCATCAAAATGGGTAAATCTAGTAACTGATTTACTAGGACTCCGATTTGGCATTTCATTTATTGCTTATATATGAAACGTCAACTAGCAGACGCAAGTGCGCTAGTGTGAAACATCCTTGTTAAATTGTTCGTTAGTACCATTTCTTGCTAAATACGCATTGAGTTGCTTAATTGCCTTTGCTAGTTCAACACGACTACTGCTGTTTCTCTCACTCATGGCTTGAATTTCTTTAAGAGACATAATCGTATTATCGCTTGAAACATTTATTGATTTTTTTACTTCGATCAAGTCACTCCTAATCATTTCTGCGATGGCTAGTGCTTCCTTTTGGTTATTAATTCGTTCATTATGTGCAGTAACGAGTTCAGTCGATGCTTTTTCACTATCTGTGGTTTTGTGGATTGAATACGCATTCAGAGAAGTATTTATTATTATCCCAATTGCAGCAACCCAAACGCCAATTTTAGCTTGTACTGATGATGAGGCGCTTTCTCGCAACAATAACTCTGTTTGCTCATTTAGAATTACCGCCTGTTCTCCTTGTGCTTCAACGAGCTTGGAAAGGCTTTCAAGCTGTGATATTTGATCATCAAGGAGTTGATTTGTTTTATGAACAGGGTTCGGTGGTAACTCAGGTGCTCTGGTATGAAGAGGCTCTATGCTCGATATTCTAAATGCAGGCTTTTGAATACCTTTTATTTTCTCACTTATGGCACCAAGCTTCTGTTGATTTTTAATAAATTCCTCAAGAAATCCTTTGCTAGAGCCAAAATAATTGTACTTCTCAAACATTTTTCGCGATTGTTCTTCACTCTTTTCTACACTAATTTTGATTATGCGGAAAAAGTATTCAGAATCGGATTCCTGTTTCCCTTTTTCAAGGTTTAGGTTGCTTCTATCTTCATCCTCATATGCAACCCAATATAAAATATGATTTTTCCATTTATTTATATATTCTCTTGCAATTTTCTCCCGATCATTGTCTGTCAGTGCCTCTGGGTTAGATATCTCGATGCCTTTCTCATACTGATCTTTTATCTGCTCATCATCAGAAGGTATTCGCGCCAATTTTCCAACAAACGCTGTAATGAACTCTTTAGGGGTAAAGGTATTACGCTCAATGATTTTTGAAGTATTTGATATAGCCCCAACAGTCCAGTTTGACACAAGAATTCGACCCAAACCTTCCGTTTCTATAGATAACGGGTCTGGAATAGTTAAGACAAATTTCTTTATTTTTTTATTTTCCATGTGCTTATAGCACTAACGTAATATATACAAAAAAAAGTCGCCTAAACTAAATCAGCAGCGATTATCCCCCCCCATCAATCCCAACTCAGCGCCCCGCCGGTCTGATACTCCGTCACCCTCGTTTCAAAGAAATTCTTCTCTTTCTTCAGATCGATCATTTCCGACATCCACGGGAACGGGTTATTGGCGTTCGGATATAGCGCGTCCAGGCCGATTTGCTGGCAGCGGCGGTTGGCGATGTAGCGCAGATATTCCTTGAACATCGGCGCATTCATGCCGAGCACGCCGCGCGGCATGGTGTCTTCGGCGTAGCGGTATTCCAGCGCCACGGCTTTTTGCATCAGCGCGCTGATTTCATCGCGGAACGCTTTGGTCCACAGGTGCGGATTTTCCATTTTGATCTGGTTGATCACGTCGATGCCGAAATTGCAGTGCATCGATTCGTCGCGCAGAATGTATTGATATTGCTCAGCAGCGCCGGTCATTTTGTTTTGCCGGCCCAAAGCCAGGATTTGCGTGAAACCGACGTAGAAGAACAAGCCTTCCATGATGCAGGCGAACACGATCAGGCTTTTGAGCAATTGCTGATCGGTTTCCTGTGTGCCCGTTCTGAAGCCTGGATCGGTGAGCGTATCGATGAATGGGATCAAGAATTCGTCTTTATCCCGAATCGACGATATTTCGTGATAGGCGTTGAATATTTCTCCTTCATCCAAACCTAAAGATTCGACGATATATTGGTACGCATGCGTGTGAATCGCTTCTTCAAACGCTTGCCGCAACAGGTACTGACGGCATTCCGGATTGGTAATATGCCGGTACGTCCCCAATACGATGTTGTTGGCGGCCAATGAATCTGCCGTTACGAAAAATCCGAGATTACGCTTGACCAGGCGGCGTTCGTCTTCGGTCAAGCCATTGGGATCTTTCCACAAGGCAATGTCCCGGCTCATACTGATTTCCTGCGGCATCCAATGATTAGCACAGGCGCCCAGATATTTATCCCACGCCCATTTGTATTTAAACGGCACCAATTGATTGACGTCAGCGCTGCAATTGATGATTTGCTTGTCTTCGATCGATATGCGGCGGTTAGGGTTGCCCGCCACGTCTTGCGCGTTTGCCTGATTGCCGGGGCTATGATCACGGCCGTCCTGCGCCGGTGATGACAGCGGCAATTCAAAGTCGTGCAGTGCGGTACGCGGCATGGCGTTGACCGGCGGTGTTTGCGGTTGTTGCGGTTCGTCTTCAAATGTCAGCATGATGTTTTATTCCTTTATATTGTCAGAGAAACATTAATTAATTCAACGTTTCCTTGTTGTTATTTATTGGCACGATTCGCAGCTCTCATCGTCGATTGCGCAATACTTGATTTCCACGGTAGCTATTTCCGCCGCCGCTACCGTCCTGTTTATGCCGCCATCGGACGGCACCGCATTCAGGGAACCGGCCCGCACGGTCGACTTCTCGGCAGCCGTAGCCCCCATCGAACGCAAGTAATAAGTGGTTTTAAGACCACGCAGCCAAGCCAGTTTGTAGGTTTCATCCAATTTCTTGCCGGAAACCCCGCCCATATAAATATTCAATGATTGCGATTGATCGATCCACTTCTGCCGCCGCGCGCCCGCTTCGATGAGCCAGAGCGGATCCATTTCGAATGCGGTGGCATACAAAGTGCGGATATTCTCCGGAATGCGGTCGATTTTGCTAATGGCGCCGTCAAAGTATTTCAGATCCGCAATCATGACTTCATCCCACAGATTGAGTTTCTTCAAATCGTTTACCAGGCATTTATTGGCAATCGTGAATTCACCGGATAAATTCGATTTGACGTACAAATTCTGGTAAGTCGGCTCAATACTGGCGGAAACGCCAACGATATTGGAAATCGTCGCGGTCGGCGCAATCGCCAAGCAATTTGAATTGCGCATGCCGTGTTCCTTAATACGCTGGCGCAACCCATCCCAATCCAGCGTGGCGGATAGATCCGCCTCGACAAATCCGCCGCGTTCATTGCGCAGAACTTCCAATGTATCATGGGGAAGAATACCGCGATCCCATAAACTGCCTTTGTAACTGCTATAACAGCCACGCTCTTGCGCCAATTCGGTTGACGCCCAGTAAGCCTGATAAGCTACCGCTTCCATTGAACGGTCAGCGAATTCCACCGCTTCCGGTGAGCTATACGGAATCCCCAATTGATGCAAGCAATCCTGAAATCCCATAATGCCCAATCCAACAGGGCGATGCTTCAGATTGGCATTTCTGGCTTTGGCTACGGCATAAAAATTGATATCGATGACGTTATCGAGCATGCGCATGGCGATACTAATGGTGCGCTTCAGTTTATCCATATCCAGCACGCCATTTTTCAGATGCGCCACCAGATTGACAGAGCCGAGATTGCACACCGCAATTTCTTTGTCATTGGTATTCAACGTGATTTCCGTGCATAAATTGGAACTATGCACGACACCGATATGGTTTTGCGGCGAACGCACATTGCATGGATCCTTGAATGTGATCCACGGATGCCCGGTTTCAAACAACATACTCAACATCTTGCGCCACAATTGCACGGCGGGGATTTTTTTATAAAGTTCTAACTCGCCACGTTCAATCTTGGCTTCGTAGGCTAAATAAGCTTGCTCGAATTGCTGTCCGAATTTTTCGTGCAAATCGGGCACGTCCGAAGGTGAAAACAGTGTCCAATCACTACCTTCCATAACTCGTTTCATAAACAAATCGGGAATCCAGGTGGCGGTGTTCATGTCATGCGTGCGGCGGCGGTCATCGCCGGTATTTTTACGCAATTCCAAAAATTCTTCGATATCCAGATGCCAGCATTCCAGGTACGCGCAAACCGCGCCTTTGCGTTTGCCGCCCTGATTAACGGCAACAGCGGTATCCGACACTACTTTAAGAAATGGCACCACGCCTTGCGATTTGCCATTGGTACCTTTGATGCGCGCACCCATCGCACGCACCGCAGTCCAGTCATTGCCTAATCCGCCCGCATATTTGGCCAGCAGTGCGTTTTCTTTGATGGCCTCATAAATACCATCCAAGTCATCGGGTACTGTCGTTAAATAACAGGATGACAATTGCGAACGGCAAGTACCGGAATTGAACAACGTTGGCGTCGAGCTCATGAAATCGAAACTGGACAGCACTTGATAGAATTCAATCGCACGCGCCTCGCGGTCAATTTCATTCAATGCCAATCCCATTGCCACGCGCATGAAGAACGCTTGCGGCAACTCGATGCGCCGTTCTTTGATGTGCAAAAAATAACGATCGTATAATGTTTGCAATCCCAAATAATCGAATTGCAAATCGCGATCGGCATCCAATGCTTCGGACAGGCGCGTCAGGTCAAATTGCGCCAAGCGTTCGTCAAGAAGCTCAGCTTCGATACCGCGCTTAATAAAACGTGGGAAATAGTCCTGGTAGTGCGATTTCATCGCCTGTTGTGAGATTTCTTCTCCCAACACTTCATACCGCATGTTATTCAATAACAGTCGTGCAGTGACATAGCTATACGCCGGATCTTTTTCAATTAGCACGCGCGCAGACAAAATAGTGGATTTTCTGACTTCATCCACGGATACGCCATCATACAGATCTTTTAATGTCGCTTTGAGAATCAGTGAAACATCTACGTTTGTCAAACCCACACACGAAGATTCAATCAATGCCGATAATTTTGCTAGGTCTAATGGCACCCTCTGGTCATTTTCCATAACATAGCGGGTTTCCACTGTTCCGTCGGCAGTCGATTGCTGTTTCAGACGAGCCCTTTCACGCGCCCGCTCTTCCCGATAAAGCACGTAAGCACGCGCCACATCGTGTTCCCCAGAACGCATTAAGGCAAGCTCAACTTGGTCCTGAATATCCTCAATATGGAAAGTACCGCTATCCGGTTGACGGCGTAACAATGCATTCACCACATCATTTGTTAAACCCGCAACAACTTCGCGCACTCTCACCGATGCTGCTCCCTGGCCGCCATCGATTGCTATAAAAGCCTTGGTCATAGCAACAGATATCTTGACCGGTTCAAACGTAACGACTGCTCCATTACGGCGAATAACTTTATATTGGGAAAAACGTGAATTCTGAGTCCCAGCGTCAAAAAAATTTTGATTTCCGGACATAAGCTTGAGGTTGGTGTGTTCAGTAACAAGTTGCATAAATGATCTCCCCGGACTGATTATCTACGATAGAGAAAAAAATCTCTATTTATGGTGAAATATTATCTCTGACTAAAACCACAATATATAGTGTTATTATCAAAAACGCTACCATACTAATGGTACGGCTTAGGGGTTGTCAAGTGTATTGTCAGATTTCATTTATTTGCTTTGATTGATCAAGGATTCAGGTATTATTGTCAAAACTAAGTAAATTCCCTCATTGCAGACAATCCATTTTTCGCGGGAGAAATTTATGCGAAACTACCTATTAATCTTGTTATTTGTCGGTTCACTAACACTGAGTGGTTGTGGCTACAACACATTGCAATCAACCGATGAGCAAATGAAAGCCAGTTGGGCGGAAGTTCTCAATCAATATAAACGCCGTGCTGATTTGATTCCCAATTTAGTCAATGCCGTTAAAGGATTTGCTGCACAGGAAAAAGATGTGTTATTGGGTGTCACCAACGCCCGCTCCAAAGTTGGCAGTATTCAAGCGACTCCTGAGCTCATCAATGACGCAGAGGCATTTGCCAAATTCCAAAATGCACAAGGCGAATTATCGAGTGCGCTTTCGCGCCTACTGGTCATCGCAGAGAATTATCCGGAGCTTAAATCGGATATCAATTTTCGGGATTTACAAGCACAACTGGAAGGAACTGAAAATCGCATTACGGTTGCTCGAAATCGATATATAAAAGCCGTACAAGAATATAATCTTGTGGTACGTTCTTTTCCCAGCAATCTTACCGCTATGATGTTCGGCTTCCACACTAAACCAAGTTTTACTGTCGAAAATGAGCAGGAGATTTCTGTGGCCCCGAAGGTTGATTTTAATAGGCAAGAAACCAATCAATAATAATCAAGGTTAACACCATGATAATTGTTAGGTCAGCACAGCTTTGGATGAAAATTCTGGCGCTTATTGCAGTGATGATGCTTGCAGCCAGCGTCCGGGCAGATGTAGCGATCCCGCCCCTTAAATCCCATGTCACGGATTTAACCGGAACGCTTCCCGCTCATGAAATCAATCGATTGGATCAGCTCTTAACGGCTTATGAAAACAAAAAAGGCAGCCAGATTGCAGTCTTGGTTGTTCCTACTACACAACCCGAAACAATTGAGCAATATTCGCTCCGGGTTGTTGAGGCTTGGCAATTGGGGCGTAAAAAAATTGACGATGGCGTACTGCTGCTCATTGCAAAAAACGACAAAGCGCTACGCATAGAAGTGGGTTATGGTTTAGAAGGCGTGTTGCCTGATGCTACGGCGAAGCGGATTATCGAAGAAATCATCGTGCCGCACTTTAAAACAGGCAATTTTGCCCAAGGTATCGACGCCGGAATTCATGCAATTTTAGGACTGATCGAAGGAGAATCACTGCCACCAGCTAAGCGCAGCACCGCTCATTCCGGTGCTACCGATATCGATAACATCTTATTCATCGCCATTGGATTCATTGTATTCGGAAGGTTATTGCAATCGCTATTGGGGCGTTTTGCTGGCGCTACAGTAACCGGTGCCGGTGCCGGATTTGTTGGTTGGCTATTGTTTTCATCTATTGCAATTGCTGTGATTATTGCCCTTATCGCATTTGTTGCAGGACTTTTTCAATATACAACCAACGGAATATATAGAAATGGTCGTCATCATTGGCCCAGCGGTGATTATCGGGGAAGCGATATCGGGCGAGGTGGATTTGGCGGAGGGTTTGGTGGGGGCGGTGGCGGCTTTGGCGGCGGCGGCGCATCGGGACGGTGGTAATCATGGATCTAACTCGTACAATACGCCATTGTTTAACGGGACAATTGGCCGTATACCGGCTGTTTCCCGCTAAATCTTTATCAATAATTGAGCAAGCCATCAAACATTCCGAAACAAATCATCAAGGTCAAATTTGTTTTGCTGTGGAAGCCGCATTGAATACCATGTCATTACTTAAAAAACAAACTGCCCGAGAACGGGCGGTGGAAGTATTTTCTCAATTACGCATTTGGGATACAAAGGATAATAACGGTGTATTGATTTATGTACTGCTTGCTGATCGTGACGTCGAAATCATTGCTGATCGGGGTATTACCGCTAAAGTAACCCATACGGAATGGGAGGCGATTTGCCGTGAAATGGAAGCGCTATTCCGGCAACAGCAATTTGAAGCAGGTGTCATTGCAGGGATTAATCAAGTAGGTCTGCATTTGCAAAAACACTTCCCCCTTCAACCCAATCATAATAAAAATGAACTTCCAGACAAACCAATCGTTCTCTAACACAGAATTTAAGTTAATTCCCAACAACCTGACGATGTCATAGGATGAAATACCACTTTAAACTACGGTTGCGATAGTTCCGCCAAAAACATCCTTCAGAGTTTCTATGATGGCATTGATTGCTTTTTGTACGGCATTGAGCGTCAAGTGCGTGACAGCAACGAGTACAGATTCACACGCGGTTTTTTGCATCTTAAAAAGAATTCTTCCTGTTTCAGGTGAGTAACCTTGTGTCTTGTCCATTTCATACAAAGTCACATTTTCAACAATCTCAGCCAGTTGGATCGCCATTTTTTTAAACTCACCAGGAGCGTAGGTTTTTACTGCATCCCAACCATCCTCGAATGCATCCTCAGCTGCTCCGATAATTTTGCTATAAATCTCATCCGCATTTATCTTCATGGCGCCTCCTTACTGTTTCTTTGCCGCTTCAACAACGGACACAGCGTTTATCGATTGATTTGCGATACTTAATGCTGTTTTAGCAGTGGTAGGCCGCAAACATGAAAGATTGCTTGCCCCACATTTATCGGTGTCTCTATGTATCTCTTTCACAAATGAAAGTTGTTTCTTTACAAGCATTAATAGCCTTTCGTTACAGCCATGAGCATTGCCAATTTGTTCATTTTCACTCGATTGTATTTCGGCTGGCATGTCATTCTTAAGCAAAGATTGCACCCGATCAAGTACTTTCTTTTCTAACTTGCAGCCTTTACTTTCTGAAATCGCCGATGCTCTTGCAATCATTACGTCCAGCTTAGATTCCAATGCATTGTAAATTCTCAGATTTACCTCATACGTACCTTCAGGTGTACCGGCCAAGTCGCCCATATTTTTTACGTGAGTGTTGAATTGTTCCGCAAATTCGGTAATTCCTCTATCGATCACTTCATCGTAATCACTTATCAGCTTAATTCCAGCGCAACCATTCAACAAAGCTATCAGAGTAAAAACTAAACAAAAATTTCTCATAGTTTCCTCATCGTAACCACATATTATTATTGCTGATTAAAATCAATCATAAAAAATACAAAAATTCATACAATTTCTTACATCGCTATTTTTTTGAAGTAATTAAGTGTGATTCTGGACACTTTTAATTTATCACGATGAAATTGTCGGAGGATGCTTGCTAATATAGTCAATTATGTCACCCACGCTGCGAAGACCTCGGACTTCTTCTCCATCGAAACTGACACCAAAAGCTTCCTCGGCATCAAATAAAAGCTGAACCGTATCTAAAGAATCAAATCCAAGATCCTCGAATCGGGAAGCGGTAGTGATGCTGGAAGCATCGACTGTCTCAGCTTTTGATGCAATAAATTCTATGACTTTTGTTTCGAGCTCTGCTATATCCATGTCGAAGCACCTGTAGTTAAAGATTTGTAAAAACAATGCTGGCATTGTTACCGCCGAATCCAAACGCATTGCACATGCCGACTTGCACTTTTTTCTGGATCGCACAGTTAGGTGTATAGTTCAGATCACATTGTGGATCTGCTTCATCAAGATTGATGGTAGGATGAATTGTGCCGGTATGCAGCGACATGATGGTTGCAATGCTACCGATCGCCGCTGATGCGCCTATACTATGTCCAACCATTGATTTGGTTGCACTGATCGCAACCTCATTTGCATGCGTCCCAAAAAGCTGCTTGATCGCTTTGGTTTCTATGACATCGCCCAGCGGCGTAGAAGTCGCGTGTGCATTAATATAATCAACTTGATCAGATATAATGTTCGCATCTTCAATCGCTGCTTGCATTGCGGCTACTTGTCCATCCATATTCGGCGCAACAATATGGGTAGCATCGCAGGCACACCCATAGCCCGCAAGCTGAGCATAAATCTTTGCTCCTCGCTTAATGGCTTCTTCTTCCTTTTCCAGAATTAATATGCCTGCGCCTTCACCCATAACAAAACCATCGCGCCCTTTGGCGAAAGGCTGCGAAGCACGTGCTGGATCAGCATTGAAACCAATCGATAACGCTTGCAATGCTTCGAAACCAGTCATGGTTAATGGTAAGACACAAGCCTCCGCGCCGCCGGCAACCACGGCATCCGCTTTTCCAGTGCGCAACAGATCAAGCGCCATACCAATCGCATTCGCACCTGAAGAACAAGCCGTACTGCACGTCAAATTTACGCCTTTCAAGCCGTATTTCGTCGCGATCCAAGCAGCGGCAGAATTAGCCATGATCCTAGGAACGGAAAATGGTGGGATGGGTTTCTTTTGAAATTTTCGTGCTGCTGAGGATTCAAACGTCGAGAATCCACCCATTCCAGATCCCAGACTAACAGCTAAACGGCGTGGATGATAGTTATCAAGGCTACCGGCATCTGCCATGGCTTGACTTGCAGCATGCAACGCCAATTGCGTAAATCGATCAGTTTGTTCCATTTGCTTGGCAGATAGAAAATTGGCTGGATTAAATTCAGTAATTTCTCCTGCAACACGGGAATGCTGACTTGATGCATCAAAACTCTGAATACTCGTTATGCCGCTGACACCATTAATGGCAGCATTCCAGAACTGATCAACACCAATACCAATCGGAGAAACAATCCCCATTCCAGTAACAACTACACGCATACAAGTTCAAACAGAGGGTCTAAAGGCAGGATATTGTAAAAAAGTACTTATGCCGATGAATATACTGAAAGCAGGATGGGCTGTCAAACGCGCAGGCTAAACTGAAATAAATCTATACAAACACTTAAAAACAGATGCGACGATTCTTTGATCGTATTTTTATATATCAATCAAGGAGTTTGTTTTCCTTCTTTTTTCAACTTCCATTTGATAGTTGCAAATGTACCGATATATGCGCCTAAAAAAGCCGCCGCGATATAGATTTTATTTTCGACATAATTAGTAACTGTAAAAGCTGTGACGAGAATAATCATGGCCGACCAAAATGCCGCAGGGTGAGCTTTTCTTTCTTCCACATCTATAAAATAAAGCGTCCAACATACATCAGCCAGTGCCATTGCTAGCATAATTAATAAGAATGTAACAATTGAGAATTCCATACGGTCACCTTAGAAATTTATCGGTTCTGGCATGTATGATTAATCTGACTGGCATATAAAATGACATGCGCATGATTTCGTTATACGTCCCATCGCTTTGTGCGCTTCACTAAAAAGCTCTTTTACTAAAAATAAAAGCTCATCATTCTACATACCTGCCCACGTGACACTTCTTTGCCGATAATTAATTGGCATTGTCAATTTTGGACGAGCTGTATTTGCAAAACCGATAACTTTTCCCTGATAACGTGTCGGGCCGCAAATCGACAAATGCCCGCCATTTTCACTGATGCGTAAATTTCCTCCCAGTGAGTGGGTAAGAATGGGTAGCGTTGTTCCCAGTATTTTTGCCGCGACATAAGCACTGGCAGCACTACCCGTGCCGCAGCTTTGCGTAATATCTTCGACACCGACTTCATAAGTACGAACTGAAATACCTTCTGTTGTGCGCCAAATAAAATTCACATTGACCCCTTCAGGATGACCAACATATTCGCATAGCGATTTATCGTACCGCAGTGACTTACCGAGTGCTCGTGCCGCTTCACTATTAATTTCAGAGCCAATAACCACCACATGCGGAACACCGGTAAAAACAAAGTGCAAATTATGATCTATTTGCTGGTAGTATCGCGCTTCACCCAGATTAACCTCTACTTGATCACCATGAACGACGACTTCCTTCATACCATCACCCGTCAAGATATTGAAAACGTTACTCGTAACGTGCGTATCCCTAAAATAACGTGTCGCGCATCGCAAGCCGTTGCCGCACATGGTTTCTTCGGTTCCATCGCAATCAAAAATCTTCATGGTGGAAATACCTAGTTGCTGATCAACATAAAGAATACCGTCCGTATCGTGTTGCGTAGCAAGAGCATTGGCAATTTGCGCGCGATCAAATGCACTCACAGGGGTTTCCATTTCGTCTACAACCAAGAAAGAATTACCGCAACCATCCATTTTTGTTGCTTTGATCCGCATCTTCTTCTCCCTCTAAAATTGACTCAACGATATTGCCAAATAACAAGGAAATTAAATTCTATGCCGCGGGCTTATACCCCATACGCCTGGTCAGATGAACTTGGGCAACACCTGAGATAAATTCATCTTGCACAATACCGGTCAGAACAAAGCCATTTTTGAGATAAAATCGCAAACTTTCATTCGCATCGGCATCTGTAATAACATTGAGAATTCTGCCGCCTTGTTTTTCAATTTCCGCAAAAATGCTATCAAGCAGCAAAGAGCCATACCCTTTACCGCGATGATTCAAATCAACTGCAATGGTAAGGAGGTGATAGGTATCAACGGTTTTTCTTACGATTACATATCCAACCGCTTTACCATTGGCCATAGCACACAATCCAAAGCACTTTCCTTGTGTAACTTCTTCTAATTCATCGTGAATCACAGACTGATACATAACACCGATATCCTGTAATGCGATCTTCTCAAGATCGGGGCGCAGATTTTCAGTGATCGGTACTATCATGACTTCCTCTTTCTTATTCATTTATGTTCCGAACAGGGTATATACTCGGCCTTGATGATTAATGGTTCCGGCCGTTGCTGCTCTTTCCAAGGCACCCTTTGCTACTTCCTCAAGAATTTTTGTTTTTCCTGTAAATCGTTCCGGATAACGCGAAGATAGCCGCTGCACTGCAGTATTAACAATTAAAGCTACCATATCATTGTGTGCAACATTGGCGTGACGGCACATGTTGGTAAGATCGGCTTCAGTTGGATGAATGCCTGGAATAACGTTGGCTTCGAGAAAATAGAGCTGGTTATCCCGCATGCGAAAATCCATACGGTTATAATCACGAACCTCAAGTGCTTCATGCGCGGTAATGGCATATTTGGCAAAACTTTCCGCTTTGTCGCTCCAAGCTAGATGGGAAATATAGGGATTTTCGATATCCTTCACGTGGGGATCGCGAACCTGCGGTTGTCCGGGTATCTTATTGAAATCAATTTCCAGAATTGGCAGCACATAGTTTCCAATCAAACCAATCGTATATTCATTGCCTGGTAAAAATTCCTCAACCAGTGCCGGTTGATGAAACTGCGCATAAATCGTCTCCACAGCTTCAGTTAATTGTGACAAATCGTGCACTTTACTTTTTTGACTGATGCCAATACTCGTGCCTTCACTGTAGGGTTTAACCATCAAGGGAAAGTACAAATCCTTCAGAAAATCACCAGGCACCATCAACTGAAATCGTGCGGTTGGCACACCTTCATAAGCAACAATCCTCTTCGCAGTTGCTTTATCCATCTTGTTGATGAAGGTCTTGGGACTGCTGCCGGTATAAGGAATAGACAGATGTTCACAGAAAAAAGGCACGATGGCCTCTCGCAGTTCCTTTTCTTCCAGGCCTTCTGCATTGTTGAAAACCAAATCGATCTGATTCTTACGCTTTTCGAGTTGATGGTAAATATCCGCACCAACATCAATCAATTCGACTTCTGCGCCGATACGCTCAAGTGCGGCTGTCACTGCTGCTATGGTAGCCGGACCTTCAAACTCGCCATAACGCTCATCATCCATACCCGGTTTTCTTACGTTACACGTATACGCAATATTCAGTTTCTTCATAGCAAGGGAAGCAAAGGAGAATAATCCGTATCTTTTATAGAATGAGAAGCCAAAAATGAACTATTCATGCCCCTCATTGATTGACTATATTTCACATGGTGACAATTAACTATCAAGTAATTCAACATATTTTTCTATCACAGTCTAGATATGTCCATTAACGCAATCCTATTCTGATGGTTTACAGAAAGCTAAAAACAATTTACTAACTGCATAAAAAGACTCAGAAGGTTTTTCTGATTTAGAAAGTTCTACTTTTAAGTATTTATCCACTATTGATAATATGTTTTACTATAACTGTGCAATTCCATAAGTTACTAATGAAACATATATTGTTTTTATAAAAACAATTCACTATACTTCCAATCAGCAAACCTATAGGTATATAAAAAATGAGCGCCCTTCTCGAGCAGCAAATCACGGCAACACAAGATCGTAGAACATTAGCAAAAATGATCATGACACTACTTGATCATTGGAAGCTAACTACTGAAGATCAAGCAATGCTCCTAGGCATAGCTTCCAATAACCGTGCCGCCCTTACTCGTTATCGCAAAGGTGAACCTATCGGCAGCAGCCGGGATCAATATGAACGGGTAGGCCATTTATTGGGTATACATAAAAACCTGCGTTTACTTTTCCCGCACAATCGGGATCTGGCTTATCGTTGGATGTCTACTCGCAATAAAGCGTTTGATCACCTCACGCCGGTGGAAGTGATTAAGGAATGGGGGTTTGCTGGTTTGCTGATGGTGCGGTCTTACCTTGACCGGTCACGTGGTGTTTAATGGATCGGATTCATGGATTCAACGCTCGCAAATGTCAAATTGACAGAAATTCGTCAGGATGCGATCCGCAATATCGTTTCGCTCAAAGAATCCCAGGATTTATTCGACGATCTGACTGATAATCCCCAAGAATGGTTGCTGGCACAGCGCGTTGAGGCGGAAGTTAAGCCACCACCCTATCGGTCGCACATGCCAGTGATCGATCGTCCCTTCGAAGATGCGGTGTGGTTCAATGCTATTGCCTGGCCATTCAAGCATTGGCAAACCAGCCGATTCTCGGATGGTTCGTTTGGCGTATGGTACGGTAGCGATTCGGTGGAAACAACCATTTACGAATCCGTTTATCATTGGTACCGGGGCTTACTCAGCGACGCCGGCTTTGAATCGGAGAGCGTCAGCATTGAGCGAAAGGTCTATACGGTAGGCTGCAACGCCGCGTTACTAGATTTTCGTCCACTGGTACAAAAAAAATATCCAGATCTCATTCATAAAACCGATTACACCTTGGCCCAATCGGTCGGCACAAGAATTCACCGCGAAGGTCATCCAGGCTT
>JAMWZW010000017.1 GCA_024281995.1 Nitrosomonas sp. | reverse complement strand
AGTGTGGGTGTCAGTGTTAAAGCAACAATGCCGGAAATAACACCAGCGACAGCCACTGTCACCGCAAACTGCTGATAAAGCTCACCGGCGATACCGCCAAGAAAAGCAACCGGTATAAAAACTGCAGCCAGTACCATGGTCATGGCTACCACAGCGCTGGATACCTGCTGCATTGCTTTGATAGCGGCATGCATAGGTGATAGTTTTTCCTGCGACATCAGCCGCTCGATATTTTCAAGTACTACAATCGCGTCATCAACAACTATGCCGATCGAGAGCACCATGGCAAATAGTGTTAAGGTATTAATCGAGTATCCCAATATCCATAAACCGGCGAAGGTACCAATCAGCGAAATAGGTATAGCGATGATGGGAATAAGCGTAGCACGCCAGCTCTGCAAAAAAAGATAAACGACCAGAACAACGAGAAGCATGGCTTCTCCCAAGGTTTTGACAACCTCCCAAATTGATGCTTTGACGAATAAACTGGTGTCGTAGGAAATGAAGTACTGCATCCCTTCAGGAAAATAATGCTGCAATTCATTCATTTTGGCTTTAACTGCTGCGGCCGTTTCAAGGGCATTGGCACCGCTACGCAAGAAAATGCCGATTCCCAAGCCGGGCTCACCATTCAACAGTGTATAGGTTGAATAATCTTGGGCGCCAAGTTCAACGCGCGCGACATCTTTAAGATAAAGTACGCCACGTGATGCTTCGGAACGCAGAATGATATTTTCGAATTGCTCAGGTTCCAGTAGCCGGCCTTTCGCGGTCACGGTATAGACCAATTGCTGATCGGCAAGTGCCGGTTCCTGCCCTATTTTTCCTACGGCTTGCTGGGCATTTTGGGCGCGGATGGCATTGGCAATATCAGTGGTCGTAATCCCTAATTGCGCCATGCGATCAGGGCGTAACCAAATTCTCATGGCGTAATCCTGTGCGCCAAAAATCCGCGCTTCGCCAACACCTGTTTCGCGCCTCAAGTCATCCAGGATGCTGCTGGTAATAAAATTACTTAAAAACAAAGTGGTATGTTTGGGGTCGCTGGAAGTTATTGCAAAAACCAGCAGTAAGTCATTGGAGCGCTTTTGCACAGTGATGCCGGTACGTCTAACTTCGTCGGGTAAGCGTGCTAAAGCGGTATTTACTTCATTACTCACATTGAAGGCGGCACGATCTATATCGGTTCCGATTTCAAACGTGACGGTAATGGTTAGTCTTCCGCTCGAATCAGCGCTGGAATTAAAGTAGAGTAATCCTTGGATTGCACTGAGTTTTTCCTCAATGGGTGCAGCAACTGTTTTTATCATCGTTTCCGCGCTGGCTCCCGGAAATGTTGCGGTCACGATGATGGTTGGTGGCGTGATTTTCGGATACTGTTCAATCGGTAACTGTAGAGAAGCAGCTAATCCCGCCAGAACGATAATGATTGACAAAACTGATGCAAAAATAGGCCGTGTAATAAAAAATTTAGCCATGTATGTGATTGTTATCCATTGACCGAAGCGGAATTGGCCGGTGAAGGCAATGAATTGTGGTCGCGTAAGTATGGCTCAACACTTTTTCCGGGTATTAATTTAATGAGATTGTCGACTACGACTTTATCGCCTGTATTTAATCCATCCAAAATTATCCAGTCTTTACCGATCCAATCACCTACTGTAACCGGGCGTTGTATCACCACATTGTCTTCAGCGATGACATAAACAAATCTGCCTAAATCCGAAGTTAGAACCGCAACTTGCGGTACTATATAAACAGCTTTGGGTTCTCCGGCGGTAATTCGTATGCGAACAAATTGGCCAGGTAATATACGTTCATCCGCGTTGTCGAAAGTGGCGCGTAATTGTTGGGTTCCGAGTAATGGATCTATCTTGCTGGCAGCAAAATTGATTTTGCCATTTTGTTGATACTCGGATCCATCAGGCAAAATCATGGTGACATGATGTACATTTTTTTCATTCACATGCTCACCCAATTTTGCCAATTCGTTATCCGAAAAACTAAATCGTACCCAAATGGGGGATAACTGAGTCAATGTAGTCAGCAAACTACTGTTAGCCGATATCAATGCACCTTCAGAAAAGTGCGAACGACCTGTTATGCCATCCACCGGCGCTCTGACAGTGGTGTAAGAAAGATTGAGCTCGGCTTGCTTAACACGAGCTTTCGCTGCTTGCAGAGCTGCTTGTGTAGCGGCTAGATCGGCTGTTACCTGATCATAAGCGCGCTGACTGACAAAATTTTCATTCAGTAACTGACGTTGACGATTTTCTTCGCTCTTGGCACGCATTGCACGCACAGTTTGCTCACGCAATAGGGCGTTGGCTTCCGCCAAGGTAATTTGAAAAGGCTCAGGGTCAATTAAAAACAAGGGTTGTCCAGCTTTGGCTGCGGTGCCTTCATCATAAACACGCTTGAGCAGGATACCACCTACACGCGGACGGATTTCAATTTCTTTTGCCCCCTCAGTTTGAGCAATTGTTTCCAAACTAACAGGCATGTTGACAGGCTCTGCAATCATGAAGGTTACCTGCATTGGCTGATTCACTGGAGGAGATATTTGCACTAATTCTTTGCTTTCACATGCAATCAGTAGCGAAGTTACTAAGCTATAACAAAAAAAAGTAACATATTTTTTTTTAACCATTCTTATGTTTTGCCAGTATTTTAGAGGGAGTGAAAAAGTAAAAAAGTTGGCTGTTATCACCTAGGTAATTACATCATAAGTTAAAAGCTTAGCGCTGTGTCAGTACCGTAAAAACCACAAAAGCGTAATAGGGTTCTGTATAATAGTGCTGATGATAGCGCGACGAATATATAAAAGTATTGCATATGAAGATAAGATATTTCATATCATTTATCTACCAGCAAATATATAAATAAATATTTGTATCGAATGACCTGTCTGACCGGATAATGTTGGTTTTTAAACTGAGATTGATCACAAAAAATGATTCACTCACATTTTCATATTTATTTTTGATATATTGTTTAAATAAATTTTAAAGGTGCATTGATATGCCTAGCCATTTTTTTATTGTTCTACTGACCTTGTGCATGACGTTCTCGGCAACCATTGCACAAGCAGTTTCAAAATTACCCGAAACTATAAAGGTTGATCCGTCAGCATTAACTGCTGAACCCATGTGTGATCCTAAAATTTCTCCTGCGTGGCGTGAAGCACAGGAAATTGAGGGTGTAAAAATTGCAGCTTCGCCCGGTTGCAGCCCGGATAATCCGGCTTGGATTGCGGCAGCAGTCAAAGGAACCAACAATATATCGATGGACACCTTGATGAAAACGGGCCTTTCACCGGATGCCATCATTAAAACCGACGATTTGGACGGTGATGGCGATCCTGATCGAATTATTATCAAATTGGAAATCATGGAATTGAATGGCCGTTCACCTGATTTTCCAGGAATAATTCCAACATTTGATATTGCTCCAGGCATACAACCTGGCGCCTGGGTGTTTGCGCCAAAAACCAGCGGCATGTCGACAGAAAATTTTGAAAGCGTCAGAGCCAATCCATTGTTACGTCTCCCGTCACCTGTGATTCGCGTTGAAGTGGGTGATATTGTGCAGATCGTATTGGAAAATACGCATTATTTTCCTCACAGTATCCATTTGCACGGTGTAGATCATCCTTTTTCTCATGGTGAGCATGGCGGGCAAGATGGCGTGCCACAAACCAGTGAAGTTGAATTGATGCCGGGTGAGCGGCGCGTCTACCAGTTTCAAGCGCGCCAATCAGGTACCATGTTTTACCATTGCCACGTACAGACACATACTCATTTGTCAATGGGGTTGGCCGGCATGATCGTGGTTGAAGAAAACAAGCCGAATAATTGGCTGCAAACCTTGAATATCGGTGGCGGACATGTGCGTCATCCTTCAGTTGCGGTAAGGGAACAATTCGACCAGGAATATGATTTGCACTATCACGCGATGGATAAAGAATTAACTGAGATTATCCAAAAACACAACGATCCGCGGTTGATTGCGCGAGAAATGAATCAGCGTTATGACATCACCGATTCGACTGAAGATTATTTTACGCTGAATGGCTTGTCATTTCCTTACACCCTAAGGGAATCTCTAATCATCGTTGAACCTGATCAAAAAGTGAAACTGCGTTTATTAAATAGCGGAGGCGAACTGATAGCCGTTCATACACATGGCCATCATGCCACAATCACACATTACGATGGTGTGGAGCACAATCCGATGGCGCAGATCATGCGTGATGTTTTTGATATGGCTCCGGCGCAGCGCCTTGATCTGAAATTGGAAACCGTTAACGATGGCAAGCATAGTTATGGCGAGGGTGATTGGTTGATTCACGATCATCGGGAAAAGGGAATTACGACCAACGGCATGGCCGAGGGAGGCAGTATGAGTTCTATTGTTTATAAATCATACCTCGGTGAGCATGGTATGCCCAAGGTAAGCCACTTTGGTATTGATTTAAGTGAATATTTTACTAAAGAATTTTACGAAAGAAGATACCCAATATGGCAGGACCTTGATGAGTGGGCAAGTTTGGGGTCACCTGCCGGACAAATGGGTTTTGACGCCGGAACGCAAACTTCATTGCTTAATGCATTGTATGGATTACTGATAGGATTTTTCCTTTATTTGATTTTCGCTAAGCGAGAGTCTATTAAGCAGTGTGCTATGGCTATGGTTTCACGTCTAAAAAGCCCCAAAGGGAGTAACCAGTAAAATGGCTAAGACTACAATAACTTTTTTCTTAGTTGCAGCCTTTCTTGTTTTAAATACAAACGTATGGGCACAGCAACAAACCAAACCAGACGAGCATGATCATAGCCAACATGACCATAGCGGTCATGACATGAATCAAAGCACGCATGATCACGAACACGATCACAGTGGTCATCAAATGAGTCAAAAGAGCGGTTCAGCCGTTGATCATGCGAGCGAACATGCGGCTACCACTGCGGATCACGGGCATGATCATGAGATTGATCACAGTGCTCACGACACGCAGGCGACGGAACATGGAGATATGCACCACCACCACCACATGGATCATGACCATATTATGGATCATGAAGGTACTATGATCATGGGGCAGAACCTCGATAAGTTGCCTAGTAGCTGTAAAAGTATTTCGGAGGAAGTAGAAATTACTGTTCGTGCCGGCCGGAAATATTCAAAAAATTTCCCCGGTACCGCTTTCGCGTTTGACAAGCAACAATGGAATGTGAAACCTTGTGCAAAAGTCACTTTTCATTTTATTAACGAAGATAGCATCCGTCATCAATTCATGATGCACGGTTTGCCAAAATACTTGTACAAATACGGCATGTTCCATCTCGAGGTGACGGGCCCGAAAACCGTATCCGGCACGATCATTGTGCCGGGAACGGATGATACCTTTCTTGTGCACTGCGATATTTCCCATCACATGGAAAAAGGTATGAAGGCGCAACTAGTGGTTGGCAAGGGAGGCGAAGATATACCGAGTATCCCGGGTTTGACGCCGTATAATTTAACTGATCGCTATGAGGCTGAGAATTTGCCCAAGGCTTCCGATAAATCTTCGAATAAAGCTGAAAAGAATTTAATATCAATGGAAATAACTGAATTTTCCAACCCCAATCTGAAAAAATACAGCATGATGTTAATGGGAGTTCTCGTAGGATTGCTAAGCATTCCCTTATTCAAGAAAATTTCTTTTCGCAAAAAAAGCGATTAAATCATAAGACCTGCAAAGGGTTTATTCCTAAAACCAATCAGATGAGATTCATTTGATTGGTTTTTTTTCGAACTTCTCTAATATCAATAGTGCTCACAAGGTACTTCTCAAGGCGTTTGATAGCCCATAACTTTAATGATATGCCACTTAAAATCATGCACATGCGCATCATCATTAGGCAGTGGCATGGACAAAGCGCCCTTTGATGCAGGAGGTATGTCCAGGTTAATTTGATGTACCTTTGGCTCATGCGACATGTTTTCATGGCCATGCATAGCATGGCCATCGTGAATGGGCGTCATGCTGACAACCAGTTGTTTCAAATGATAGTTTTCATTGCCATTAAAAATGCTGCCGCTAAAAATTCCCCAGCCGAATCCGGCGTCGATTCTTAACTTCTGAATAGCTTCTTGAGGCAATTCCACCACAGCGGTTGCTTGTGCGGCAGACTGCTGACAGCATGGCTTAGCAACTGAAGTATCGGTTGCGATCGCGTTTTGAGAAAATACCAACCATACTAGAAATACCAGTGCGCCAGCAGCTTTGAATCGTTGAGATATCGTGATCATTCGGAGTCCTTAAATATATGATGAAATCGATGTGCCGGTAAAATTATAAATCGAGTTGCTGCATCGAAAATGTATTTCGTTCGACTGATATAGCCTACGTCACATAAAATGATTCAATTTTAAAGAGTTGCTCAACGGTTTGGTTTTGTTGTTTTCTGATTGCTTTGGCTTGTGCCCATTTGTGCTCAATGGTGTTAAGGTCTGGTGAATACGCTGGCAGATATTCAAGCGTATGTCCGGCGTGTGTGATTGCATTTTGAATATCCTGCCTTTTGTGAAAGGTCGCGTTATCCATGACCACAACTGATGCTGGCGGAAGTTTTGGCAACAGATCGTGTACCGTCCATCCGAAAAAAGTATCCGCATCAATATTGCTTATGAACAATCCCACCGTCAGAAGACATTTGCCGATCAACGCGCCGATCACATTAACGCGCCCTCTGGCATGCCAATTACACACACCGTGACACCGCTTGCCAATGGCCGCATACCCATGTGTTCGTGGCATATCGTGAGCAAAACCACTCTCGTCAATATAAACGATGACGCGGTTTTGAGCTTTGTATGCCTTAATCGTCTCCTGGAAGGTGTGCCGTTTGTCTTCGTCCGCTTTGGGATGCCGCAGTGTTTCTTTTATAGCTGATGTTCATACGTCGCAGCGCGTGGCCGATACCTTTTTCGCTTACACCTAGTCGACGAGCCCGTTCGGCTTGATAGGCGTCTGGAAACTCCTGCACATCACGGGCCAATGCGATCATGTCGATCTTCGTCGCCGGTTTGTTACGGGTCTGCTTGGGATTGGGATTTTTAACCCAGCGCGTCACGCTGGCAATTCCCACACAAAAACGCCCTGCCGCCTGCGCTATTGTAAGTCCTTCCTTCTTACGAACGGACAAAACTTTGCGGCGAAATGATGAGGGATAAGTCATCTGCAAATTATAATCACTTTATTTGAGCTTTGCTATAAATTGCGGAGAATGAGAAAAAATGACAGGGATGAACGATCCTTATCATCTTGAACGTTTTATTCAAGCGTAAGCGTTAGATTTCGCGATCGCTTCCGCAGAAATTAACAGCGGTCGTAAAAAATCGCACTGGATGTGGTACATCTTTCCGCAATTGATGGGGTTAGGGGTTAGGGGTTAGCGTTATGTCACAACGTTACGCAATCCGGAGTGCTGCAGAAGCCAAAGCCTACCTGAGTCATCCTGTGCTTGGACCAAGGTTAATTCAATGCGTGGAAGCACTTTTGGTGATTGACGGACACTCTGCGCATGAAATTTTTGGCTACCCGGATGACATGAAATTGAGATCCTGCGCAACGCTTTTTGCCAGCATAACACCAAAAGGATCAGTATTTGAACGCTTGCTGGATAAATATTTTCACGGAGAATGGGACCAGAAGACGCTGGATTTGTTGAAGATCATATAAGAAATCAATTAGACAAGAAACAGCTTATTTTATTTCATCATTATAAAATAGTAGGAAGAGGGCAAATGATTTGGAGCAAGCATAATCTTTAATTACAGGGGGTTGGTTTAGATGTTTATATCTACCGATTCTTACGAAAGTATTTATAAGCAGTATGAAGTCGCAATTCAATGGATGACTTCGCTTGAAATTAAATTAAGCCCTGGAAGATTATTACAATACAATAAAAGTCTCGATAATTGGAATACCTTAGAGGCGGGAATATCTTCTGACAAACGAAAAGAAGGGGTTAACGGGCCTGTTAATGTGGCAGATGAAACACTGAAATCAAATGTAGTAGTCTCGACCCGATCTGACAGTTACCCGATTTAACGATGTGTCTGTTAGATCAAATTCAGTTATTCAATGAGGTAATTTTATCGTCCCACACCCCCTTTGCGTCAATTAAAGTTTGCATCGGTGTACGCCCACAACACATTTTTCCTTGGTGAGTACGTGTGTTGTTGTAATACACCATCCAGTCATCCAGATCGTGCTGTAACTCTTCGATCGATTGGTAAATCTTACGCCTGAATGCTACCTGGTAGAATTCCTGCAAGATGGTTTTGTGGAAACGCTCGCAGATACCATTTGTTTGTGGATGATTGGCTTTCGTTCTGGAATGCTCAATGTCATTGAGTGCCAGATAGAGCTGGTAATCGTGACTCTCCGGCTTACCGCAGTATTCGGTACCGCGATCGGTCAGGATACGGATGACTCCCATACCTTGTTCGACAAAGAACGGAAGCACCCGGTCATTAAGCAAATCAGCTGCTGTGATCGGCGTTTTGGTGGTATACAACTTCGCTGCAGCCCACTTGGAATAAGTATCGACGAATGTTTGCTGATAAATTCGACCCACGCCCTTGATGGTGCCAACGTAAAATGTGTCTTGGCTGCCGAGATAGCCTGGATGAGCCGTCTCGATTTCGCCATGAGCAACATCGTCTTCTTGTTTCTTCTCCAGGGCCTGCACTTGCGCTTCGGTCAGCACTGCTCCGGTCTCGGCGATATGTTTCTCCAAGGCTGACAAACGCTTCTTGAACGACTCCAGATTCTGACGCAGCCACACCGAACGAACGCCAGATGGAGAAACAATGATTCCGCGTTTGCGTAGTTCATTAGAAACACGAACCTGACCAAACGCAGGTTGCTCCAGCGCAAAAGCTTTGATCGCTGCTTCCGTCGCTTCTTCTACGCGATTCTTGATATTGGGTTTACGCCGGTTCTCATCAATCAGTGCCTCAACGCCTCCTGCCTCCACGGCAGCCTGATAGCGATAGAAAGTATCGCGTGAAAAACCCATTACCTTGCAGGCTCGGGATACATTTCCAAGCTCGGCTGCCAGATTAAGCAAACCAATCTTGTGTTTGATGATAGTTCGTTGAATACTACTCATGGGATTACTCCTTTGCGCTTGCGCGCTTCGTTGATAAAGATTCACACCTCTATCAAACCGGGTAATCCCACCTTTGGCAAGACCTACTGTCAGATCAAGTCTGAACTACTACAAATCAAACGAAGCCAGGAATTATCTTTTCGAAGCAACTGTTGCCGCGATGGCACATTGTCCTGATCAAGGTGTAGAAGCTATCCTTGACGCAAAATCAGATACCGGTACTAGGGTCTGTTGACATTTCACATAGGTAGCCACAGAAATCCACACGCCATGGCTACCATACTCTCAAAATTTCGCTTTAGTTTGTCGTATCGTGTCGCTATTGCCCGATACTGCTTTAGCCGGGCAAAAGCATTCTCCACCAAATGCCGGCATCTATACAAACCCCAATCGATATCTGCGTTACCCTTCAACGAATTGCGCTTTCTCGGTATCACAGCCCGAGCCCCCTTCTTCGTTATCTGTTCCCGTATACATTCGCTGTCATAGCCTTTGTCCGCAACAATCGCTTCGCATCAGGCAACCTGGCAATCAACTCAGGTGCTGCAGAACAGTCATTGATTTCTCCACCGGTAATTTCAAACTCAACTGGTAAACCATAACCATCGACCGCTAAATGGATCTTTGTGGTATTGCCTGCACGGCTTTTGACCTTCAGCCTGCGAATCTTGACTCGCTGCTCCCGCACTATGCTGATGCGCTTTAACATAGCCGCCATCAATAAATTCCCATTCCCAATCCGGATCAATAGCCAACGCCTTAAAAATCCTTAACCATTTGTTGCTTAATGACCACGCATTGAATCTTTTATAGATGGAATTCCAGCCGCCGAACGCCTTGGGCAGCTCTCGCCACGGACAGCCAACCCGCATTCGATACAGTATTCCTTCTACCGTCATGCGCAGATTGCGCTTGTTATAAATCGCTTCTTGAAGCAGAATCTTCTCCAGCTTCGACCAGAACTCATCACTGAGCATCAATCGAGGCATCGCAAACTCGTTTTGTTAGTGGTGTAGGAACCTCAATATTGCGATTTTGTTTCTATAAATTAAATACTTAGTTCAAAATGCCAACAGAACCTAGTAAAGTTTACTGGAAAATGCTTAAATCTGATTAAATGGTTAAGAAGCGTGGAGGCACGGTTTTAGATAAACTCAAGGCCTGTTTGTATAAGTCCAACCAAGTCGATGTTGTCGGCGTTGAAGTTACTTTCGGCAGCAGCAACGGCCAAGGCGCCAATAGATATTTGGCCGCTATCAAGCATTTTCATGTACGGCGCTTTTTCAGATTTTGAGGGTAGAGATCCAAACAGATTGCTCCATAACAAGGTTACAATTTCATCTGAAGTTTTTAGTCCTTTTGCGTTGATCGCCAATTCGCCTAATTGTTCATAATTTAAACCCTTATCAACTTCAGTTAAGCCTATGCCGACATATTCCCGGTTAGCAATGGCAGAGGTGCCGAATACAGCACCCAATAATTTGGCAACCTCACCCGCATGACCGTCTAAGTCTAGGGCTATTCCAATATCATCAAATTTAAGGCGCTCAACAGCTATCAAGGTGTCACGATTGTTAGAATTGGCGTTATCGGTGACAGTGTAGCCGTTGGCTATTTTGTTTAGGGTAAATTGATTGTGGCTAGTTCTCGACACAACCGTGTCGATACCTGAGCCGCCATCCAACGTATTACTATTAACGTTGCCTATCAGTATATCGTTACCCTGACCTGCAGTGGCATTTTCTATAGTAACGCCACCAGCGATCCATATATTGGGAATGGGCAAGCCAAGCTTGACACCATTGGATTGGACATATACGGATTGGCCAATATACGATCCGTTCTTAGCATTTAAATCAATGCTCGTTGGAGTCACGCCTGTGTACTGGATAGTGTCTGTTCCGCCGGTATCCCAAATAGTTTCATGATAGATGTTGCCATCACCATAAGAATACGTATCGTTACCAGACTGGTAAGTGTTGTTGGCACCATAGAGATATTGAATGGCAGCGATATCAAGTACCATAGGTGTGGTGGGATGAAAGGAAAATTCATTGCCTTCATCACCTTGCAAGTTCGCATAAGTATAGCTCATGATGGTATGCAGTTTATTATCCTGATCGGTTGGAAGTGTCGCAGCGGATGGGTTGTCAGAATCAAAAAAGGGGTGTTTGAGGCCTATTGTGTGACCAATTTCATGCAAAATAGATTGAAAGGAGATCGTGCCAGGATCCCAATCCTGGAAATTTAGAATACCCAGGGTATTAATCCAGATATCGCCCGCCCGGACACTGAAACCCGGCAGATAAGACCAAGCTAACACGAATTCTTCTGGATCTTCACTGTACGCTACGCGGATATCGCCGACTTCATCGGCGGTTTCAAAAAGCTTAATAAAATTAATATTAGCAACATTCGCCCATTTTTGCAGCGCCTGTTCGACATTGATTTGATCTTTCGTCGTTAGTGGCTGGGCTGCTGCGTTCCAAGGCTCACCATCACCAAATTGCGGACCATAACCTGATCCTGGTAGTGTTGACCATAGGAGAGGGCTATTGCTTGTTGGAAAACTGTAGGAAATGGTTGGGTTCGTCCAACGTAAATCACTTAATAAGGAGTCAATTGTATTGATATTGGCAATTTGAATATCTGTAACATCGCTTGATACGAATGGCGTAGTCATTGATTTACTATAAATCTGTAAATAAACATGATTATGGAATAGTTTTTGCGGCAATCTATTGATGTTTTTAACACGATTTTATCTCCCTGATTTCGAGGGTAACGGCATTCTAATGCAAACCATACACTTTTGTTTCGAGATACTTGAACAGACCGATTCTCATTACCTACGTTCAGTCCTAAAATCAAATGTTTTTAATTTCTATTGATTCATTTAAATTGTAGGTAATTGTCAGAAATAATCTTACAAGTAAATCGGAGGGTGCATAAAAAATGCGTGCTGTTTAAGCGATAGATCGAGAAAAATTTGCTGATTATAGCTAAGGTCTGTTGACATTTCATATAGGTAGCCACAGAAATCCACACGCCATGGCTACCATACTCTCAAAATTTCGCTTTAGTTTGTCGTATCGTGTCGCTATTGCCCGATACTGCTTTAGCCGGGCAAAAGCATTCTCCACCAAATGCCGGCATCTATACAAACCCCAATCGATATCTGCGTTACCCTTCAACGAATTGCGCTTTCTCGGTATCACAGCCCGAGCCCCCTTCTTCGTTATCTGTTCCCGTATACATTCGCTGTCATAGCCTTTGTCCGCAACAATCGCTTCGCATCAGGCAGCCTGGCAATCAACTCAGGTGCTGCAGAACAGTCATTGATTTCTCCACCGGTAATTTCAAACTCAACTGGTAAACCATAACCATCGACCGCTAAATGGATCTTTGTGGTATTGCCTGCACGGCTTTTGACCTTCAGCCTGCGAATCTTGACTCGCTGCTCCCGCACTATGCTGATGCGCTTTAACATAGCTACCATCAATAAATTCCCATTCCCAATCCGGATCAATAGCCAGCGCTTTGAAAATCCTTAACCATTTGTTGCTTAATGACCACGCATTGAATCTTTTATAGATGGAATTCCAGCCGCCGAACGCCTTGGGCAGGTCTCGCCACGGACAGCCAACCCGCATTCGATACAGTATTCCTTCTACCGTCATGCGCAGATTGCGCTTGTTATAAATCGCTTCTTGAAGCAGAATCTTCTCCAGCTTCGACCAGAACTCATCACTGAGCATCAATCGAGGCATCGCAAACTCGTTTTGTTAGTGGTGTAAGAACCTCAATATTACGGGTTTGTTCCTATAAATTAAATACCTAGTTCAAAATGTCAACAGGACCTACACAGCTAGAGAAATTTTTTAAGCTTGAGTAATGATTGACCCTACGCTTCTATACTTAATACTCGTCGGATTTCATCAGTCTTGAATCCTAAAGCCATCGGGCGGCGTATATTGGGTAATGCAACTACATCGTATAATTCTTCAACTACACCTTCCATGCGTAACCAATGGACAATGTCTCCGCTGCGCAAATCGATGATTTGTATCCCACAACGAGCTTCAGCATTTCGTGATTTAAGATTATCGTCTAAAGTTAAACCGCTGAAAGTTTTATTATGACGTGGCTTGGACAACCCAACTAAAGCAAAATGCCCATGAAAGCTTAAACCTCGCATATAACCGGGACAAAAACACAGCGGTTCAAAACGTCCCGTATTGAGATCAACATAACCAAAATCACCTGTACCGGAATTGAGCAACCACAAACGATCGTTGTACCAGCGCGGTGAATGTGGCATAGATAAACCGGTACACACAATTTCGCTATTATTGACATCAATGGCAATTCCACCCTGAGTACGATGTTCGCGCCATCCATCAGCTACGTCGGATTGACTCACTGCCGTCATGTAGGCCGGTTGACCGTCTCTCATTGCCAAGCCATTAAGGTGGCAGCGGTCTTCTGCTGCGAGTTTGCTAATAAAGGGGGGGCGCCAAAGTGGTTTAAAGCTATGCGTGTTACTTAGAGTCGATAAACAACTGAACAATGTATTAACAAATACCAACTGACCATTACGATCCACGGCCATATCGTGGATATCGAGATCGCCGGTGGTGTAACCTACTTGTGGTACATATAGGCGATCGTAACCATCTTGTTGTTGTCCCGATTCAAATACGTTTTCAAAGCGCCAAATCTGATACAGACTGCTCATGTACAAACCCGTTGATGTCGCACACAAACCCATGCAACGATTAAAACTGCGTTCGAATACTGATAGGGTGTTATCAGGCTTTAAGCCAATAAAATATAACTTGCCAACTTGGTATGTTGTTAGTGCGATGGAAAGATTTTGCTCTGCCAGCCATGCCAGCATTTGGCGGGAAGTGTTGATTTCAAGGACTGGTGGTGTAGCTGTCTCGTTAGTAGCCATATCAGAGTTATATGTAAAGAAAAAATACGGGTGGTTTATACATATAATCAATTATCAGAGGGATTCCAGCAAACGTCAATGCACTGCGGTACTATTTCCTTTTAAACTGTCAAACTTTAAACTGCTATTTATAGCGTGACTAAGTCGGTCAATATGGTATTAGTATGGCTGGGTATAGAGACTTTTATAAAAATCTTTTTCTGAATTCTTAATTCATTGTATTTTCATAGATTAAAGTTTTTAAAAAGAAACTTCAGAAATCTCGAACAATCTATAACAATTTTATCAAATGTGGCAAAAACAACATTTGGTCTAGTTCTGGCTGTTTTTTTGTAATAGGTCGCATGACCTCATAATGCCAGCTCTTCTGTCGCTAGAAAGATATCTTGCATCACAAGATATCTGAGTTTAATAGCAAAAAAATCAAGAATTCAACTACAGTTGAATTTTACCGTAAATTAATCGGTGGGTAACGTGAACCCTATTATTATCATATGCAATTTATACGATAATTATCCATCAATGTTAATTTGAAAGGTTCTGAATCAGACTGGTGGATGCAAATAGATACCTTGCTATATCTTAAGGTATACAAGCTTGATTTAAAAGGTGCCTTCAATTAAAAAGACATTGAAAAAGTGTATTCAAATTTGATATAAATTTTTTACAGCTTATGAATAATTTAATTCTGTGCTTGGAGCTGGGTTGTAATTCATTACATAATTTTTTACTTGCGTATGAATAATATCCAACAACTGACTTTGCCAACTACAATTCCCAGTGGGGTCGAAGCTTGGTTACTTAAGTTAGATTTGCAATTGCCAATGTCAAATTCAGACTTCTTGTTATTAAGTGAAGTTGAACGAGTTCGTGCAATGAGTTTGCAGACTCATGCGGATCAGGTACGTTCAGTTGCAACACGTGCGGCTTTACGAAGACTAATTGCAACAAAAGTTGAGACATCTGCAAATGAACTTCGATTTATTACAAATCAATATGGTAAACCTTATTTACAGGGTAACCTCAGTCTTGATTTTAATGTTTCACACGCTGGTGAATATGCACTTATCGCAATTTCAACTACTGGACAGGTGGGTGTAGATATCGAAAACTATGAGCGTCAGATGGATGTGTCTGCATTGGCTGAATATGTTTTTACCCATATAGAACGGCAATCTGCATCACTTTCAAATGGGGATTTTATTAAACACTGGGTAGCAAAGGAATCTGCATTAAAAGCTATAGGTATAGGAATTTCTGAACATTTGCAAACGATTTCGTTATTACCATCAAATGGCAATGTGGATTATCGTATCGAGAGCGATAGTCTGGAGTGGTCGGAGATTAAGGTTTGGTCAATTGAGGTGCCAAATTACTATGCTGCTGCACTTGCAGTAAAATCTATTAAGCCATTTAGTATGGTGGCATAGATGTGAAATGTTTACTTAACTGCGGCCGCTTAAATATGAAATTTCTTAACAGATGATGCAATTACTCTAGGCCCTGTTGACATTTTTAACTAAGTATTTAATTTATAAAAACAAAATCGCAATATTGAGGTTCCTACACCACTAACAAAACGAGTTTGCGATGCCTCGATTGATGCTCAGTGATGAGTTTTGGTCGAAGCTGGAGAAGATTCTGCTTCAAGAAGCGATTTATAACAAGCGCAATCTGCGCATGACGGTAGAAGGAATACTGTATCGAATGCGGGTTGGCTGTCCGTGGCGAGACCTGCCCAAGGCGTTCGGCGGCTGGAATTCCATCTATAAAAGATTCAATGCGTGGTCATTAAGCAACAAATGGTTAAGGATTTTCAAGGCGTTGGCTATTGATCCGGATTGGGAATGGGAATTTATTGATGGCGGCTATGTTAAAGCGCATCAGCATAGTGCGGGAGCAGCGAGTCAAGATTCGCAGGCTGAAGGTCAAAAGCCGTGCAGGCAATACCACAAAGATCCATTTAGCGGTCGATGGTTATGGTTTACCAGTTGAGTTTGAAATTACCGGTGGAGAAATCAATGACTGTTCTGCAGCACCTGAGTTGATTGCCAGGTTGCCTGATGCGAAAGCGATTGTTGCGGACAAAGGCTATGACAGCGAATGTATACGGGAACAGATAACGAAGAAGGGGGGCTCGGGCTGTGATACCGAGAAAGCGCAACTCGTTGAAGGGTAACGCAGATATGGATTGAGGTTTGTATAGATGCCGGCATTTGGTGGAGAATGCTATTGCCCGGCTAAAGCAGTATCGGGCAATAGCGACACGATACGACAAACTAAAGCGAAATCTTGAGAGTATGGTAGCCATGGCGTGTCGATTTCTGTGGCTACCTATGTGAAATGTCAACAGACCCTAATCAATCATCAATTGGCAGGACAATTAGCTGATGAATAAAAAAATTCTTGTGGTATTAACCAGTGTCGAAAAATATCCAGACATGAATCGTGCAACCGGCTTGTGGCTTGGAGAAGCCGTTCATTTCGTTGAAAAAATGGAAAATGCCGGTTACCAAATAGACTATATCAGCCCCAAAGGCGGCTACACACCGATTGATCCTCATAGCCTTACCATGGCAGATGAGATCGATTGGGTTTGGTATCAGAAAAAAGGATTCATGAATAGTCTCGGTTCAACATTAAAACCTAATCAAATCAATCCCGATGACTACGCAGCTATTTACTTCACAGGTGGTCATGGCGTTATCTGGGATTTCCCCGATAACGAAGCACTACAAGCAATTAGTCGAAAAATCTATGAAAATGGCGGGTATGTATCATCAGTATGCCATGGCGCCGCTGGCCTTCTCAATATTCGATTATCCAACGGCACTTTGCTGATCAAAGGTAAAAAACTCACGGGCTTTTCAAACGAAGAGGAACAACTTGCCAAACTCGACCAATACGTACCATTCCTGACAGAAACAGAATTGATCAATCGTGGTGCACTTTACCAAAAAGCCACCAAGCCCTGGTCAGTATTCGCTGTAGAGGATAGTAGGCTGATCACAGGACAAAATCCGGCATCTGGTGGTGCAGTCGCTGAATTATTACTTAAAGCCTTACGACAATAAAATATCTTAAATAAATACATAAGGTTACATTTAGTCGTCCCACTTTTATTGCGTAATGAATGACCAAGATAATCAACAAATAGAGCAGCTCCCGGTACACCAGTAAAAGCTATTACTCATTCGTTGTAGTAGCCAGTAACTTAGCACGTATATTCTGTAATTCAGGATCACCGGGCAGAACCGATTCAGCTCTCTGCAGATATAGTTTGGCCTCGTTGAGCTTGCCTAAAGCTTCTGCAGTGTTTATAAACTGAATATACCGATCAACTATTTTCTGCAAACCTGCAAGTGCTTCCTCATTATCCGACTCTACAGCTAGTACAGCCTGGTAATATTTATAAGCATTATCTTTCATAGGCGTGGTAAGACGTCCGGCTTTTAAGGCTCTTACAGCGGCAGACAAATACTTTTTGTTTAATTCAGCATCTACTGTGTTTTCTTGATTCTTCCACTGTTCGGGCTGCACCAATGATTGATTCCGAGTTGCTTGCTGATTTGTCTCAGGTTCTATTGTGGCAACACGCGAGGAATTTTCCACAATAATTTCATTTTCTGCTAATTGTTTTTCAGCGTCATTCATCAACTCTTGGCTGGCCCCCATCATCCCTTCTGAAACTGATGTCGCATCCGAATCAATACTGCTCACTGCATCTGTTTGTGTTGATTTCGATATCGCTATGGTTTGTTCAGGTACTGAGGGTGTCACTGCCATACCGGATTTATCGACTAATACTTCTACAGCCTTTCCGTCAAAACGCAGCATAACAGCAACTAACACAATTATCCCTGCAATGACAGCAGCCCCTCCCAATAAGTACTTACGGCGACTACTCGTTTCCGTAATTGCTTGCTGGTTGGAAACTGTAAATTCAGACCGCTCATCGCTAGCTACTGATTCTAGCAACGTTAATAATTCAAGTGCCGATTGCGGCCGTTTACTGTATTCAAGTTGCAGCATCCAATTGACTGCTTGCAGCAATTCTGCGCTATAGGAAGTATTTGTAGATGTAGAGAGTAAAACCATTGGATCGGATTCGCCTTTGCTTAAAGCCATTATCCGCTGCTGGGCAGCAATAGGTTGCTGATGCGTCATACAGTAATAGATCGTTGCACCCAACGAATAAAAATCGGTTGCAGGTCCATTGGCATTCCCGACTTCATATTGCTCAATCGGAGCATAGCCAGTAAAAAGGACTTCAGCGAGCCGATCAGTACGTGCAGCAACTGCCAGTCGTGCTGCGGAAAAATCAGTTAATTGTGGCTCGCCGTCTTTGCCTAATAATATAGTTCCCGGCTGAATGCCCCCGTGTATGATTTGATGCGCATGAATTTTCTGTAAAGCTGCCAGAATCGACATCACAATGAATCTTAATTCAGTTTCAGGTAATACAGTTTGGGATTCGACCAGTCTTGATAACGAAACACCTTTTTGTAGAGCCATAATCAGATAAGCTGTACCATTGAATTGCAAAACGTTCTCAGTTGCAACAATATTGGGATCTTCGATTTGCACGAGAGCTTCAGCTTGATCCAGAAATGCCTTTAAACCATACTCAAAATTTTCTTTATCACTTTCGGATTTCAGTTCAGTGCCAAGGCCATTGTTTGCTCGCTTGGCATAAACATAAGGAAAATATTCTTGTATTTTTACCCCTTCTTTCAGATGATGATTCCAGGCACGATAGGTTATATCAAAAGGGCCAACATTTATAACATCCTTAATTTCATAAACGCCAATTTGTGTACCTGCAGGTAAAACATTGTTATGTAGATGTATCATAATGGAAATTTCCTCAGTTTCTAAATTTCTATGCCGTGTTTTCCAAATAGTTCAGTATAGTTTACCCTGCCATGAAGAATAGTTTGGTCTAATTTTATCGAATACTAAATAAACTCAATGAGCAATAAAAAAAACACCAATTCGTAATAATTTAGCAAGTGGTTAAATATACTGCTCAACAAATCAATAACCTTTTTAGTACAGGTAAAAAATAGAATATATAGGCAAGCAAGAATTGAGAAGGATCTAAAATTGCAATAACCAGTACTTATCTTGACGCTGAAGTGTTCACGTCAAGTCAACAAGCCTTTCAATTAAGGCAGTTTTCTTATCAATCAGATATACTAAGGACAGATATTATGGGTGGTATTGATCTGGTAATTCTGCGTACTGGCGCTCAACTCAATCAGCAAACGAGACCACCCTGCGATATTCGCGTCTTCTTCGGTAGTGGATTTGCCAATAACACCAAGAAAAAAGTTATCGATGGTCATTTAAATTCCCTTAATAAGTTACTTCTAACCATACTTCTTCCGATTGCGCCGCCGCCGGTTATGCGCACGGCGAAGTTCAGCCTCAGTCGGCGGTGCCGGCTTTTTATCGGCGTAAGGATTCTGTCCAACCTTAAAATCAACGCGTAGTGGCGTACCTATCAATTTGAAAGCTTTACGGAAGGTGTTTTCGAGATAACGCCGGTAGGTTTCCGATACATGATCAAGCATACTTCCGTGTATGATAATAAGCGGAGGATTGGAGCCGCCTTGATGGGCATAGCGCAGTTTCGGGCGTGACATACCGCCGCGAGGAGGGGGATGTTTTTCTACCGCAGCAATCAACGTGCGTGTCAATTTAGGTGTAGGCAAATTCGCCATTGCTGCAGCATAAGCTGTATCAATAGAAGGCAACAGCTTTTTCAGACCAGTGCCGTGTAGCGCCGAGATATAGTGCAATTCGGCAAAACCAAGGAATGCCAATTTACGGTTCAGTTCGCGCTTTACGGTATCACGCTGGTACTCATCCAGTCCATCCCATTTGTTCACTGTAATCACCAACGCACGCCCCGTTTCCAAAATAAATCCCGCGATATGGGCATCCTGATCGGAAATTTCATTGCGCGCATCGAGCACCAACACTACAACATTTGCATCTTCAATCGCTTGCAGGGTTTTAATGACCGAAAACTTCTCTATGGTTTCAAACACTTTGCCACGGCGCCGCAAACCTGCCGTATCGATCAAAGTATAGAATTTTTCGTTATACTCGAAATCAATATATATGCTATCGCGCGTGGTGCCTGGTTGATCAAATGCAATAACCCGTTCTTCACCAAGTAATGTGTTGATCAACGTTGATTTTCCGACATTGGGACGACCAACGATGGCAATTTTGGGATGCTTACTTG
Organism: Nitrosomonas sp.; assembly: GCA_024281995.1. Lineage (GTDB taxonomy): Bacteria > Pseudomonadota > Gammaproteobacteria > Burkholderiales > Nitrosomonadaceae > Nitrosomonas. The sequence goes on along the minus strand of JAMWZW010000017.1, from coordinate 17,381 downwards.
CAGGCGTTTCCTCAATCGTGTCAGGAAAATCTGCTAACGCCCAGTCAGCAAGTTCTTTGACATGTTCGCCATGCATGGCGGAAATTGCACATGGTTCGCCCAAACCCAATTCATAAAACTCCGCTGTGACGACAGCAGCCGCCATGCCTTCAGTTTTATTGACAACTAGTAAAATTTTTTGCCCGCTTTTACGTAATTGCTCAGCAATAATTTTATCATGAGCAGTTACGCCCTGGCGCCCATCGACAATAAATAGCACGATGTCGGCTTCATCTACCGCTTGCAATGTTTGCTTGGCCATGGCATGCAAAATACCTTCTTTGATAACGGGCTCAAAACCACCCGTATCCATCACTAGATAAGGCTTATCACCCACTCTGCCTTGACCGTAATGACGATCCCTTGTCAAACCCGGGATATCAGCTACGATCGCATCACGGCTAAGCGTCAAACGGTTGAATAAGGTAGATTTTCCGACATTCGGACGGCCAACCAAAACAAGTATGGGTTTCATTATGAATTACTAAATATATGCTTGCATGCCTAGCATGAAATGAAAATAAAGCTGAGAGTCATATTGGAACAGCGATGAAGTACTCAGGTTCGGAAAAATTGATAATAAAGCCGCTAAAATTGAGTACTAAACGCAAAAATACCACCCTTCTCAGTTTGTACCGCAAATCCATCCGGCAATGCGCTAGGAAAAGTTTTAATAAGACTGCCATCAGTAGCTGAACGGGCAATCAACACGCCATCATAATTGCGCAATAAATTGACGAAGCCTCGATCATCTGCCACAACGACATATTGACCTTGAATCAGAGGACGCGTTAATTTTTTACTTCCTAATTTACTTTGCTTCCACATCGTAGCACCGCTAATCAAGTCGTATGCAGCAACAACTCCCTTTTCTTCTGTCACATAAAGATAATCTTTATCCATCGTCAGGCCAGCACTACTTGACGACTCTCGAGACCATATTTGAGAACCTTCATTAATGACAAAGCAAGCCGCACGACCTTGATAAGACACTGTACAAACAAATTGATTATTTACTACCGGAGCACTTGTGATATCAGTTATACGTTCTAGCTCTGTCACGCCCCGTGGTTGAGAAACAACCGCTTCCCAACCGACATTACCATTGAACAAACTCATTGCTATCAATTTCCCACCTGGGAAACCTGCAAAAACCGCACCATGCGCAAGCGTTACACCAGCAGTACTACGAACAGTAAGTGAAGGTGTTGCGCCCTGGTAAACCCATTTTCGTGATCCGTCAATCGCATCTAACCCAAATATCCGGCCATCAACAGTACGCACCACGACAATATTATTTTGTACTTGTGGTGGGCTCAAAATCTCGCTGGTTACCAAAACCTGCCATACAATATGCCCATATTCATTATAAGCCAGCACTTCACCTTTGTATGTGCCTATCAGAATTAGTCCCTCGCCTACTCCGATTCCCGACGAGAATTTACCTTGGGTTTTTATCTGCCATATTTTTTCACCAGTGGCAGCGTCATATTTTGTTAATTTCCCTTCCTCATCAGCGACATACAGTGCTTCCTTATCATATACAGGAAGAAAAGATGCTAGTTGACTTTCACCAACCTTATCTTTCCATTTCAAGGGAATTTTATCGGCTGCCTTCAGCGCATCAAGCTCTTCCTTTTCATAAACGATTACCTCTTCCGTTGCGAAAATATCAGAGATGCCTGTACTCATTGATTCAACGATACGCAAATCGAAAGGATTTGTCATACTACTGCAACCTACTAGCAAAAGAACAACACCCTTTAAAAACAGATAAAACCGCCAGGATTTGGCAAAATTCAACTGAATAATCACTTTAAAGGCTATTCAGAATCACCTAATGCATCCAATTTCATCTGCACGATATTGTAGTAATTGTTATTTTTGCTCAGTTTATCAATGGCAGCTTGATAGCTAAGGCGTGCTTCTGAAATTTTCTTGGATGCTGCGAGTATGTCGCCTTTTCGATCCGAGTATAACCCCGCAAATGTTTCGCCATGCGGAACACTCAGTGTTCTCAATGCTTCATCATATTTATCTTCATCCAACAAAATACCGGCAATTCTTAGCCGTGCTACATCGTGTAACGCAGCTTCTTTTGCATGATCGATTACCCATTGTAGATTTTGTATGGCACGTTTGGTGTTACCAGCCTCAATATCCGCTTGTGCCGCAACAAATGCAGCACGGGGAGCATATCCAGTAGATGGAAAACCTTCGATAATTAACTGAGCTGCATCATTTATTTTTATCGCTTCATTGGATGCTTTAACTTGTTGCAACAATGCATATAAATCAGCTGCTTGCTTCGCTTGCTGCTGTTGGTAATATTTCCACAGTTGTGTTCCACCAACGCCCACTAGAAAAGCCGTTAAAACGACACTAATAACAGTACCATACTTGTCCCACCAATTCTTGATGCTATCAATTTTTTCCTGTTCATCGAGGTTATAAGTTGCCATTATCTGTTCCTGAATAAATTGTAGATCGAAAAAACTCAATAATTATCATAAACCATTTGCAATACTAAACATTCAAACGCTAATGGTGGTACTACTTACCAACCAATTCGACAACTGTAGCCAATTTCACACTTGCTTGTTCAGTTGGCTCCCGTAACGGTTTGAGCGTAACTTCTTGTGCATTGACTTCGTCATCGCCAATTATCAGTGCATAACGAGCACCCGTTGCATCCGCTTTTTTCATCTGTGATTTGAAGCCGCCTTCACCGCAGTGCAATATGACGCTCAATCCTTCGCAACGAAGCAGTTCCGCACATTTCCACGCATAATCCATAGCTTGTTTACCTTGATGAACAATATAAATATCGGGTACAGGCTGCAGTATTTCATTGCCGTTTTCTTGCATAAGTGTGAGCAATCTTTCAATTCCCATAGCAAAACCGCACGCTGGTGCAGATTTTCCACCAATCTGCTCTACTAGACCATCGTACCGTCCTCCTGCGCAAACTGTTCCTTGGGCGCCTAATTTATCAGTAACCCATTCAAATACCGTGCGATTGTAATAGTCGAGTCCCCTCACCAAACGCAAATTAATGTCAAAAATGACACCTTGTTCACGCAATATATGTTGCAAGGATTCAAAATGAATACAGGATTCCTCATCCAAATCATCAATAAGCTTAGGTGCACTATCAATGACTTCTTGCATCCGAGGATTCTTACTATCCAATATGCGCAACGGATTGGTATGCAAACGCCGCAATGAATCTTCGTCAAGTTTATCCCGGTGCAATTCAAAATACTTGACCAAGCGCGCACGATGTCGCGCCCGCGATTCGCTATCCCCAAGCGTGCTAATTTCCAGACGAAGACCGGATATGCCAAGTAATTCCCATAAACGCGAACACATGACAATCAGCTCTGCATCGATGTCCGGTCCAACATAACCCAATGCTTCGACGCCTACTTGATGGAACTGGCGATAGCGCCCTTTCTGAGGCCGCTCATGCCTGAACATCGGGCCTGCATAATATAGCCTCTGTGGGCCAGCATATAATAGATTGTGCTCGATTGCAGCGCGTACACATGATGCGGTACCTTCAGGACGCAAGGTCAAACTGTCATTGTTGAGATGATCATTGAAGGTATACATCTCTTTTTCAACGATATCAGTAACTTCACCAATCGATCGAACGAATAAATCAGTCTGTTCTACAATCGGTGTACGGATATTGCGATAACCATAGGCGGCGAGCCATTGATGAACGATCTGTTCAAAATGTATCCATAAATGAGACTTATCCGGCAATATGTCGTTCATGCCGCGAATCGCTTTTACACTATTAGCCATCAGACAGCTTTTCTCGGATATTTCTCGCTAACGTATTTGTCAATGATCAGGCGAAATTCATTGGCGATATTGTCACCTTTAAGCGTCACAGTTTTTTGCCCATCGACGAATACCGGCGCCACCGGATTCTCGCCTGAGCCTGGCAAGCTGATACCGATATTGGCATGTTTGCTTTCACCCGGCCCGTTCACCACGCATCCCATGACTGCCAATGACATATTTTCAACCCCTTCATATTGCTCACGCCATACAATCATTTCATTACGTACATACGCTTGAATGTTTTCCGCCAGTTCCTGGAAATAAGTACTCGTAGTGCGGCCACACCCGGGACAAGCCGCCACGAGCGGAACAAATGCCCGCAAACCCATCGTTTGTAAAATTTCCTGTGCAACAATAACTTCCCGTGAGCGCGTTCCACCCGGCTCCGGCGTTAGGGAAATGCGGATAGTGTCGCCAATGCCTTCCTGCAGGAGTACTGCCAATGCTGCAGTCGATGCCACAATACCTTTCGAACCCATACCGGCCTCTGTTAATCCCAGATGCAGAGCATAATCGCAACGTGAAGCCAACTCGCGATATACCATGATTAAATCTTGCACACCGCTGACCTTGCAAGACAACACAATTTTATTGCGCTGAAGACCGATTTCCTCGGCCTTGGCCGCACTTTCCAGCGCAGATGTAATCAATGCTTCGCGCATAACATACTTAGCATCTTGTGGATCACTGGAGGCTGCATTTTCATCCATGATGCGCGCCAGCATTTCAGGATCGAGACTGCCCCAATTAACACCGATACGTATCGGCTTATCATATTTACAGGCAGTTTCAATAAGGGTAGTGAATTGCTCATCGCGTTTTCTGCCATGCCCGACATTGCCGGGATTGATACGGAATTTTGCTAAAGCTTTGGCGCATTCCGGGTAGCTTGTCAGTAGCTTGTGACCATTGAAATGAAAATCACCGACCAATGGCACGTGACAGCCGATATCGTCCAGACGAGCGCGAATTCCTGGCACAGCGCTTGCTGCTTCCATCGAATTAACGGTGATACGCACCAACTCAGAACCTGCGCGCGCCAATTGTGCAACTTGTTCAGTAGTCGCTATCTCATCCACCGTATCGGTATTCGTCATTGATTGCACTACAACCGGTGCGCCGCCACCTATCATTACCGTTCCAACCCGAACGCCTATACTCGGTCGGCGGCGTATACAAAAACTGTTTTCAGACATAATTAATATATTGAGATCAAAAAGTTACAAACATTCTTATTCGAGGGTGAAGCGTGCTGTACCGTCTTGTTTTTTGTAGGAAGATAGATCAATTTCCGTATCATTATAGGTGAGATTGACTCCGGCTGCATTGCCTAACACAATCGAAAATGGTCTCTTGCCCGTGATAGTCTGCTCGCTCCCGCCTTTTCTAATCTGTTCTAATATGGTTACATCGTTACCATCTATTATTTTGACCCATGAATCCGCTGTAAATCTAAAATGCAGATTTCCCATACCATTAGATAACATAGCTGATGGTTGTTGAGTCTCTTTACTATCAGACTTATTTTCTATAGGGATTGTCAATAACTCAGTTTTTGTATGGGGCTCAATACTACTTTTATCAAAAATTATTTGCGTATTTATTTCTGGTATTTTGTTAGATTGAGTATTTAAGCCATCTCTTACTGGCGACGATAAAGGCAGGTGAATTTCAACTGATGCCTTATCTGTAATCACATTAGTTGCGTTATTAACAGAGTTAGCTGAATTTTTATTCCAGTAATCTCTATCAGAAAAATAATAAATACCTAAGATAAAGATTAATAAAACAATGATAATAATCAGACGATTGCTCCCTGGATTTTGCCGGTTTGAAACAAATGATATTTGTTTCTTGCTAAGCGGAGTACGTTCATAAGTTGATTTTACTGGAGCAGACTCAGGCAACATCTGTAATAAAGGAACAGAATTCAACTGAAGTAGGTTGGCGTAATTACGAATAAAACCACGCAAGAATGTACGTCCCGGTAATTTTTCATAATCTTCTTTCTCAATTGCCTCAACTTGCTGAACTGAAAGACGCAATTGCCGAGACACATCATCTATGCTCAAACCTTTAGCTGCTCTTGCTTTACGTAATATGTGTCCAACACTTTGGACGAGACTTGAAGAATTAATATTGTCCAACTCGTTGTTAGCATATTGAGGATCAAATTCTGTACGTATTTCTTCATGATGATCTGTTGCGGTATATCCGACACCATGGTTGTCCTGATTTCCAGGTATTGTGATTAAATGGTTAGTATGCGTGGTATCCAAAGAAATTGAATTATTTTCTTCCGTAGGCAATAAATTACCTTGGCCTAGCGTCGAATCGTGCTTTGTATTCCCTTCAGTTTCATGTTGTGTTTGCGGCAAATAACTTCTCATTGTTGCATTTAAATCAATATTAACCGCCAAATCACCCGAAAATTGATCATTACTGCTATTTTGATTTATATTATTCATTATCTTATTTTTCCTTCTCGAATAGCTACTGCTTCTTTGGAATCTGGGAAATGCTTTTGTAATTGAAAAATATAACTATCAGCAGTCAATTGATCACCCATTGCCTGCTCGATTTGTATCGCTAATAATAAACTCTCAGGTGTTGAAGCATTATTCTGTAAGAAATCGGTAAGCTTAGATTTTGCAGCTACTAAATTACCGCGTTGAAAATCTATATCAATTATTCCTATTACTGCTGGAGAATATTTCGATTGAATTAACAAAGCCTTTTGAAGAAAAGCTTCTGCTGCATCGTAATTTTTACGCTTAATTTCACAAAGACCGGCATTTGCAAATGCCATTTCTGGTGTTGCATAAAGTGGATCTGTAGTAGCAGCCATAAAATGGCCAATCGCTTGATCCATACGTTGAGGAAATCGTTGGCATAAAAACCATCCATAATTATTATTTATTTCAGAATTTTTAGGAGCTATTTGAATCGCTCGCTCAAAGTTTTCCAGTGCCTTATCGTTTTCATTGAGCGCCATGTACACCAAGCCCAGTACATTATATGCAGGTGCATAATTGGCTTGAGCATTTAATGCCTCCGCTACCTCTTCTAATGCCACCTCCAATTGGCCTCGATTGAAATATTCTGCCGCGAGCTCTGTGTGAATCTTAGCACTAAGATGAGCCCGCTCTGCTCTGGCCTGATCTGACATACCATCATTGATTGATTGTTGCACACAGGCATTCAATCCCCATAGTATTAATACAATGAAAAAAGCTAAGAGGATTTTTTTCATGATAGTATTTCAGCTCTTACGCACGTTGAACGGCGCGTTTTATCTTTTACCTGACCAGCTAATTGACCACAAGCAGCTGCAATATCATCACCACGGGTTTTTCTGATGGTTACCACATACCCAGCTTGCATCAATTGCTCACGAAAAACAGCAATGGCCTCTGGTGAAGAACGTTTCAAACCCGACCCCGGAAAGGAATTAAAAGGAATCAAGTTAAATTTACAAGGTATGTCTTGCACTAGTTTCACTAACTCCCGTGCATGCACGACACTATCATTGATGCCATCCAGCATTACATACTCAAAAGTAATAAAATCTCTGGGTGCTACTGACAAATAACGCAGACAAGCCGCCAGCAATTCCTTAATCGGATATTTTTTATTGATAGGTACCAATTGGTCACGCAAGTCATCATTCGGTGCATGAAGAGAAACTGCCAAAGCAACTGGACAACGCTCACGTAATCGATCCATGGCAGGCACCAATCCCGAAGTGCTCACCGTGACTCTGCGCCGAGATAATCCATAGGCGTGATCATCTAACATCAAATCAAGTGCAGTCACAACATTTTCAAAATTAGCCAATGGCTCGCCCATGCCCATCATCACCACGTTACTTACCACTCGATCCGAGTCATTTGCCGCTACCCTTGGGTTGTCTCTCAAGGCCCTATTCGCAAGCCATAACTGCCCAATAATTTCAGCAACCGTCAAATTACGATTAAATCCTTGTTTACCCGTTGAACAAAAAGTACAAGCCAACGCACAACCAACCTGACTGGACACGCACAAAGTACCGCGATTGGCCTCAGGAATAAAAACAGTTTCTATACCATTCCCAGCACCTACTGATAGTAGCCACTTACGGGTTCCATCCATCGCCACATGATCTGAAATAATTTGTGGAGGTTCAATAATTGCTAGTGTTGCCAGTTTCTCGCGTAAACCTTTTGCCAAATCGCTCATCCCGGAAAATTCGCTGATGCCAAACTGATGAATCCAGCGCAACAATTGTTTTGAACGAAAAGGTTTTTCCCCAATTTCCACACAAAAATCAGCTAAGCTTTTAGCATCATAATTTAACAGATTGGTAACCACGCTTTAGATAACCGCTAGATACTAACGTGAATAAATATTTAACGTTGGGAAAAAACATGCAATTTCGGCACTGGCCGTTTCAGGAGCATCCGAACCATGAACAGCGTTGGCATCGATACTATCAGCATAGTCCGCTCGAATTGTTCCTTTTTCTGCTTTTTTAGGATCTGTCGCTCCCATGAGATCACGATTCTTTTTAATAGCCTCCTCTCCTTCCAATACTTGAACCATCACGGGGCCAGATGTCATAAATTTCACTAAGTCATTGAAAAAAGGACGTTCGCGATGTATTGCGTAGAATTGTTCAGCTTCTGACTTTGACAAATGCACCATGCGAGCTGCGATAATCTTCAAGCCATTTGACTCAAACCGAGAATAAATTTTTCCAATCACATTTTTTGCAACTGCATCCGGTTTGATAATGGATAACGTTCTTTCAATCGCCATTAAGTACTCCAATAAATTAGTAAAATTAAATGTGTATTCTAACAAAATATACACAGTGACTTTGAGAAAAGATGCAGCACCAGATTACTGAAAAATTCTGCAATATGAATTTATGCAAAGAAAAATATTTTCATTTAGGGATCTGAAGATTGTACTGAATATCCTTGTTGCTTCCATCCTGTTATACCTTCACGATAATAAAAAACATTTGACCAACCCCATGCAACCGCCTGCTGAGTTGCTACAGAACTACCCATACATGAAATACCATTACAATAAATGACAACAGGTTGATCTTTTTCTACAATTTTTCTTAAATTTTGTTCAGTAAAATCGTTTTTAATAGACAGATGATGAGCTCCCGGGACATGTGCAGTTTTGTAATCATCAGACCCTCTTACATCAATAAAGGGATAGTTTCTGTTGAATAATACTTTTGCTGCTGCAGTATTGATCGTACGAGCACCATCAATATTTTCGGGTGCAAAATTATCGGCATTTGTAGTGTCTATCAACAAAAACAGAAAAAAAACCACACTAATCCAAGTTTCTTTTATTTTCACGTTAACGACTCCATCAATAAGCTTTGTTTTCCAACTTCGATAAGAACAAAATACGTAAACTCCACGCCAAAATGTCACCTTATTTGAACCAAACTAATGACGATCACGAAAATATTTGTTATTTTCATAATAAGCCTCATAAGTATTATCTTTAGTCCAATCAGGATATCCTAAAAGCGGAATTGGTGTTAAATCAGCATTTGTTGATAAGGATTCTAATAAAAAAGACTCTAGCATTCGATCGATAAATTGCAATTGCTCTGATACATCTCGTTTAAAAAAAATATCATCGACATCAATAATGATGCCTTTGCCTGTCATGCCAATATAAGGGTTCAACGCCTTCTCATATAGTCCATGCCCAAAAACAAAAAAACGCATGGAGGACAAAACTGCTTTACGCTCTTGCCAAAATAATTGCTTCCATTCAAAATTTTTTAATAACTGAATTAATGTTTTCTCACTACTCACAACGATCACACCAGACTCATCGAAATGTGTCACCGCATCTCTTAATGCACTACGATGCTTAACCTTATTCAATGATTCAATTAATTGATCCTGGTAATGGATTTGATTAAGCACAGACTTGGCACGCGGAAAAATTTGCCATACCAATGCATTAAAAAAATCATGCCAGCTTTTAACTCTTGTTTGCACTTGACCCGTCAAATAAACCGCAGATTCGTATTTTTTTTCAGCGTGTTTATTTTTAATTATCGCAGGTACAAAACAAATTCTTTTGCCTGATCCAGACACAATATGTAACCTTTGTTGAATTATCATTGCATTTAGGTAAGAAAGCTCGGGCCAATCTTGCATACCTCCGACGTACTTCTGAAAGTGCTTAAAAGGAGCAAATATCGGAGAAAGATGCATAAAATCTGGATTCCAGTTTTGGATTTTCATCGCGTATTTATATAACTGGGATTCATCCTAACTGAATACATCTTAAAAATAATGACATAATGGAAAATTCGCAAACGCTGTTAGCAAAGCAATCCATGTTTAATTACATACCTCTCGAAAAAAACCCTATCGCAATCCTATTTAGTTAGGCATATTTAATGCCTGCTCGTAAAAGTTTTAAGTGTGCAAGCCCAAAGTGAATAAATGCAAGTGCTGTAAAAATTGGAGCTAACAAATTAAGCAAAGGTATGAACTGAACAAAACCTGTTAACAATCCTAAACCCCATAATGAAAATCTATTAGTATCACAGATTATCTTAATTTCTTGCTTATTTGCATGCTCGGATAGCGCATCATAGCGAAACAATTGCTGATTCATAAAAGCTGCAGCTATAAATGGAACAACAATACCTACCCCGACAGCCCACAAAGGCAAAGTAACGATCCAGACCAGAATAAAAATGCCTGTTGCCAGTACCGCATTAATAATACTTCCACTAATCCCCCCCCCATTCTCACGCTTAAGCTCAGGGTAATAGCGATTAGCAACTAATTTAATGAGAGCAGGCATCACAAAAATCGTTGTAATAATTAAAGTAGTTATTATGATGAGTGGAACGAATATAATAATATGAATCAAACTTTGAACAATTATTGCAATCCATTTAGGTTGAATATTTTGCAACCACTCACCAATACCGATCTCTCCCAATACTTGATACATTATTTCTGAGAAATTATCCCAGAAGATATACCCAACGATGAACCAAAAAAAAGTAGCAACCAGAATTGGCCAAATAATAATCCAAGCTATCCTAAATCGAATTAGATCTCTAAGTGCGTTTATCATCGCTTTCAATACCAAAGACATATTCTAATTTCCAAAAATATATGTTAATTGCTAGATGGTGATTCGTTTAAATACCATCCTGGCTTACAAATGCAGTAACAAAAGGTTATCACTGATCAGTCACATTTAAGTCATGATTTACCATTCAAATTATAAATAAATTCGATAATATGCCGCATTTAAAGTAAAAGATAAAATCATTCCCGTTGATCATCCAAACTAAGTAAGCAATTAGTTAGAAAATATAGATAAGCTAAATATTAAAGTTTTATGCAAAAATGTCGATAAATCGTTCAATAAAATCTATTTCGAAGGAAAAAGAAAATGAAAATAGACAAATCTATGCAATCAGTAACGACTGTTTCTGTCAACGATGGGAAAAGGCGTACCGACGTCATTGCTAATCCTAGCGCATCACAAGAAAATAATGTGCACTTCAGCCCAAATGTTGCAAAGCTGCATAACATAAATGGTAGTTCTGCTACTGACACTATTGTAGATACAGCTCGAGTTCAAGAAATAAAGCAAGCAATTAGTGAAGGAAATTTTAAGATAAATCCCGAAGCTATTGCTGATCGACTCCTTGAAACTGTTAAAGAATTAATACAATCTAAAAAGGATAATGTTTAATGGCGTTATCACCACTAGATTTTACTTCGATATTAAAAGCTGAGAAAAATACTCTGGAGATTTTCATCGAAATCCTAAAAAAGGAAGAAGATGCCCTAATTGAGGGAAAAATAGAAAAAATTGATTCCTTTGCCTCGAATAAATCTCATTTGATCGAAAAACTAATACAAATTGATAATCGACGCAACGAATATCTGCAGAATCAAGGACTCAAGATAGAAAAAGCCGCCATAAAAAACTGGCTACAAGAACAGTATACTGATCAATCAGAAGTTCAAGCCTTATGGGACGAGTTAATAGCTTTGGCTCATGTGGCTCAAAAAATCAATCAATCAAATGGATTAATCGTTTGGACTCGCTTACAACATAATCAACGCGCTTTTTCTGCATTACATTGTGCAGCCGGGAATATCTCTCTCTATGGCCCCAATGGTCAAACTTATATTTAATTCTAATTGGCATTCTCCTCAATTATTGGTAATTCCGTTACTTTGTCAGCATCATTGGATAAAATCATTACAGCAACTCGACGATTTCTTTTTCTACCTTCAGGCGTTTCATTAGACTCGATTGGCCTATTCTCACCATAACCAACAGCAGTAAGTCTTTTAGCTTCAACACCACTTTCAATAAATAACCTAATTACACTACTTGCACGAGCAGCCGACAACTCCCAATTAGATGGAAAATAGTCTGTATGTATTGGCAAATTATCTGTATGCCCTTCTACATGAATTTCATGCTCGTGACCTCTAATTACATGTGCAACTGCTTGTAATGCCAGAGTAGAATTGTCTGCAAGTTTGGCCTGTCCTGGAGAAAAAAGTACACTTGCGTTAATTTCTACAGTAATTCCGAGGGAACTTTGCGTAACTCTCACCTGACCATCTTTTACAAGCGATTCCAACGCATGATGAATATTCTTAGCCATACTCTGCATTTTTTCTTGTTTTTTTATTTTATGCGCCAGCTCTTCAATTGGCTTAATTGAGTCACCTCGTTTTGACTGCAGGTTTAGGTTATCTAACATTGCAACCTCTGAAGGTGTCGCGGATGCTAAGTCTGATGAATTAGTATTACTTTTAAATGCACTAACTAGTGAATGACTCAAAATGCGATACTTACCCTCATTAACTGAAGAAACTGCATACATCACGATAAAAAATGCAAAGAGCAGCGTTATAAAATCAGCATATGATACAAGCCAGCGCTCATGATTCTCGCCAGACTCAGAATTTCTTTGCTTTCTTCTTGGCATCGCCGTTACTCAGGGAATCGTAAAAGTATTCGAATTTTAAATTAATATTTAAACATAATAGCCTTTCAGCCTATTCTCGATAAATCGAGGATTTTCACCATTTGCAATAGCCACAAATCCATCAACCAGAACTTCTTGCATGATCATTTGTGCATTAATGATGCTTTTTAACTTATTAGCTATTGGCAGACATATCAAATTTGCGAATCCCACACCATAAATAGTCGCAACAAAGGCAACTGCAATACCGCTACCTAATAACTCCGGATCTGATAAATTCTCCATCACATGAATTAATCCCAAAACCGCACCTAATATGCCAATAGTAGGTGCATACCCACCTGCAGCTTCCCATATTCTTGCCGACTGACGCTGATATTCTTCTATTGCAGTAATATCAATTTCCAGAACTTCACGCAGCTTTTCAGCAGTACTGCCATCAGCAAGCAATTGCAGGCCCTTTTTTGTTAAGGGGTCTTTTACAACCGCGACATGTGACTCTAAAGCCAATAAGCCATCTTTCCTTGCAATGTGGGACCAATTGATGATTTGCTTAATTAAAGACTGTGGGGAGTAATCAGGCGGAAAAAAGACCCAACGACTCATCTTGATTCCATTCAGAAAAATTTTCACTGGACTTTGTAATAATACAGCTCCAATAGTCCCTCCCATTACAATTAAAAAAGCTGCCGCTTGAATTAGGGAACCCGCATGACCACCTTCCAGTATTTGTCCACCAACAATTGCAACGAAAGCCAGTAAGATACCGATAATACTATTCAAATCTATTTTAGATTTTTTATTCATCGGAAAGTCGCTCAATCACAACGAACAATCTTGAAATTATCTCTCACGAATTTCTTAAACGACTACGTAAGCGTGCTACGGCTTGCGTATGCAATTGACAAACGCGCGATTCACTAACACCGAGCACCTCGCCAATTTCTCGTAAATTCATTTCCTGTTCGTAATGCATCGCCATCACTTGCTTTTCTCGGGGCGGCAGATTATCGATTGCAGATATCAATAAGTTCCTAAAATTTTCATCCAATAATGCATTAAGCGGATCCCCTTCAGAATCAACTAATAATCGATCCAAAAATGGCTCTTCATCTTCTTGCTGGAAATCTTCGTAATAAATTAATTGAGCACCTCGTGCACTTTGAAGTGTTCCATGATATTCATCAAGGGACATGTCTAGCTCTTCCGCCAAATCTTGTTCACTGGGTGCACAGCCATTGCGCTGCTCCAACAAATTAACAGCAGCTTCTATACGACGCATTTTTTTCCGTATACTCCGTGGTAACCAATCGGCTTCGCGCAATTCATCTAAAATAGAACCACGTATCCTTTGTGCCGCATAACTCTCAAATTGTCTGCCGTATGAACCTTCGTAACGATTAATGGCATCAAGTAAACCTATCATTCCGGCTTGAATCAGATCATCTACCTGTACACTTGCTGGCAAGCGAGTCATCATATGGTAGGCAATTCGTTTCACCAATGGCGTAAATTCCACCACGAATTGTTCCTTATCGATCGTATTAGTTCCAGTCGCTGTATACATGATCAATCACACCGTAAAATTTGCCATACTCAGATGGCTTGTTCGAATTAACCGTTGCATAAAATTATCAATCCCCCCGTTATATTTATCAGGACATGAAGAACGAAAAATGTTATGAGCCAATTGCTTAAAACACATTGCCGCTTGCGAAGCCGGAAAAGCATCAATGACCGGCTTACACAATTGATTTGCATTACGTAATTTCTCATCACTTTCGATATAACCAACAAATTCAAGTGTTACAGAAAGATATTGACGCGCTACTCGATACAAATTCTGAAAAATCACGTGCGATTCTTTTTCCGAATCCACTTTATTAACTAAAATAAGAAAATGCTGCTTTGCATATTCCTGACTCATAATTTTAATAAGGGCATATGCGCCAGTTAACGAAACAGCCGATCCGGAAATCACGATCAAGATTTGTTCTGAGGCCAAACCCAATGGCAGTACATGCGAAGTACCGGTCATTGCGGTATCAATCAACACAATATCAACATTCTCGGTTAACTCTGAGAAACTTTTGATCAGCCAATCTTGCTCAATAGAACTAAGTTTGCAGAGTGCATGAATACCACGCATGGCAGATAATATGGCTATATTTTCAGGCCCTTGTAGTAGCACCTGATTTAATTGTTTGTCCTTATTGATCACATGCAGCAAATCAAAACGCGCTTGTAATCCCAAATTGGTGCAGATATTGTTATGACATGGATTTTCATCAATTAAGAGCACACGCTTACCATTCTTTGCTAATGCAGTAGCCAGATTCACTACCACACTGGTTTTCCCGACTCGAGGTTTGCCGCTGGCAATGGTAAATACTCGTGCTGCATTATTAACCTGAAACGGCATCAAATTTCTCAATCCCGCTGCTTGGTCTTGTCTAATCGCTTTAGTCATCATTGAATCCCACCAATGATTTCTCAGCTACACCCACTGGATCTATACTATTTTTAGTTGCCATAATCAGTGCAAACTCTGCATCCTGCAATGTAAACGCGGAATCCGTCGGAGATGATTTAAAAATACGGTGTAGCAAATACCTTGCGTTAGCCGCATGAATATCTTCGGGAACCTTTTGCCCATTCGCGACATAATGCAACATTAATTTTCTGCGAATAATCGCATCTAAAACCACACCAAGGCTTGCTGTTTCATCAACTTTAGTAATGATGCAACCATAAATACCTTTTGTTTGATAAGCAGAAATTACCTCATCTAGAGTTTTACCATTGGAAGCGGCACTCAAAATTAGCAAACGCTTAACATCTGCACCACAGTTACACAACATTGCAATTTGTTCGGCTACCATATGGTCACGCTGACTCATACCGACAGTATCGATCAGCACCATATGTTTATTTCTCAATTCTGATAATGTGAGCTGCAAATCTTCCGTGTCTTTTATATTCCGAACCGGAACACCGAGTAACTGTCCATAAATTCTTAGCTGTTCATGGCCTCCAATACGGTAGCTATCTGTAGTCAAGAGTGCCACCTTATCTGTACCATGACGAATAACGCACCGCGCTGCCAGTTTTGCGGTAGTCGTAGTTTTCCCAACACCCGTTGGGCCAATCAAGGCGTAAACCCCCCCCCTCTCGATCATTTCATCACTAGCTGCAGTATGAAGGTTATAAGCCAGAGCTGACATTGCCTGTTTTAAGCTCTGTTCATAATCATAATCAGCAGTTAACTTATCAACTAAACGACGTGATAATAAAGGGCTGAAACCTGCATCCAACATCGTGCGTAATATCTTTACTTTTTCTGGTTTGCGTTGCGTAAAATTTCCCCATGCGACACCTGCTAACTGACTTTCCAAAGTACTTCTCATCGCTTGTATTTCTGCAATAATGTTTTGTGCCAATGTCACAGTCATCGCATCGGGAAGTGCTTTTTGCACTGCCACAGGCTCATCAATCAAATTACGAGGCTTTGAATACGACCCTGCTGCTGACAAAGCTTTATTTTTCTCCTGGTGATAAGTAC
Source organism: Nitrosomonas sp. (assembly GCA_024281995.1). Lineage (GTDB taxonomy): Bacteria > Pseudomonadota > Gammaproteobacteria > Burkholderiales > Nitrosomonadaceae > Nitrosomonas. The sequence continues at coordinate 918 of JAMWZW010000017.1, read as the reverse complement.
CCGGAATTCCTGGAGATGCTTCCACTAGACTTGACATTTCAGAATCCGCAAGTGCCATGATCTCTACACCATCCTTGGTTTTCCGGTTTGAAAGTATCACCGCATCGATACCAAGTTCTTCTTTGACTTGGCGTAACGCTTCTTTTGATGTAGCAGCAATATAGCGCTTTACTTTCATTTATTACCTCCAATAATGGAAGTGATTTTGATCTTCCTTGAAGTTGGAATTTCTGAATGAGAAAGTACACTTAACTGTGGCAATGCACGACGCAAAAATTTCGACAACAAGAAGCGAATAGCGCTAGGTACCAACAGTACGGTTGGCAATCCTTGCTTTTCTTGATGCTGCACCGCACTACGCGCTTCTTTTAACAAAGTATCGGCCAGACCAGGCTCTATTCCAGCACTTCCCTGCGAACTGCCCGTCTGCATCACTTGCGTCAGTATGCTTTCTAATTCATGATGCAAGCTCATGACTTGCAACTCAGAACCCGCTGGAAAATACTGCTCAACGATTGCACGGCCTAAGGCATTCCTGACAACAGCGGTCAATTCATTGGCATCTTGGATATGTACTGCATATTCCGTCAGCACATCGATAATGGTACGCATATCGCGAATATGCACACTTTCTTCCAGCAAGTTGTGCAAGACCTTTTGAACCGTAGATAACGGCAATAATTTTGGAACCAGATCTTCAATCAATTTTGGAAATTGTGTACCCAGATGATCCAAAAGTTTTTGCAGTTCTTGTCTACCCAGAAGTTCAGGCGCATGGATATGAATTAAATGATTAATATGTGTAGTGACTACTGTACTGGCATCAACCACAGTATAACCATGCATTTGTGCTTGTTCACGCAGAGTGGATTCTATCCATACAGCAGGCAATCCAAATGCTGGATCACTGGTTACAGT
>JAMWZW010000016.1 GCA_024281995.1 Nitrosomonas sp. | reverse complement strand
ATCTTCAGAATTTGTTCCTACTGTTCCTACTGTTCCTACAAGTTTTGAAGGGGTAGGAAAGAAAACATAAATTGACAATCAAAAATCAAACTGTTTTTCCAAAGAGTGGAATGACATCAGCCCCTTTTTCGATTGCTTCAATGTGATTGCTCCACCATATCATCATCCTTTTCCGTTCTGGTAAATATTCAGCCCGATTATATGCGCCCCTGACCTCATTCTTTTCACCATGTGCTAATTGCCGTTCAATAGCATCAGGGCTGAACAATCCTGATTCATTCAATGCCGTGGAAGCTACCGCACGGAACCCGTGGCCGGTCATCTTGCCTTTATATCCCAGGCGATACAGTGCAAAGAGCATGGTATTGTTGCTGATTGGTTTGTTAGGGTTTCTTCCAGGCAACACATAACGGCTATCACCGGCTATGGTTTTGAGTTCGGCCAGTATGTTCAATGCTTGTTGGGTAAGCGGAATAACATGCTCATTCTTCATTTTCATGCGCGTTGCTGGAACAATCCATAGCGCATTTTTCAAGTCAAATTCTTCCCACAATGCGCCAATCAATTCATTGGTACGAACAAAGGTTAAAGCCAGCAATTGCAATGCTAATCGTGTTTGTTTACCTCCAATACTCTCATAGTTCCCTATTGCTCTGAGTAATTCAGGCAATTCCTCAGGTTTGACAGCGGCTTGGTTTTTCTTTTTGTGTGGTGTGAGTGCGCCCCGCAAGTCAACAGTAGGATCACGAGAACAACGGCCAGTCGATACCCCATAGCGGAATACTTGACCGCACACTCCAAGTACCCGATGCGCTAGATCATAAGATCCTCTTTGTTCAATGATGCGAATCATATTGAGCAATTGCGGCGCTTCGATTGTGCTGATGGGGTACATGCCGATATAAGGAAGCACATTGCCTTCAAGCCGTCTCATTACATCCTTTGCGTGGCTTCCTACCCATGTATGCGTTTGTTTTGTGTACCATTCGCGGGCTACAGCTTCAAAGCTATTGGCGGCTGCTTCTTTTGATTTTTGCTTATTGATCTGACGATCAAAGGAAGGATCTATATTACTTGCAAGCTTCGCACGTTCGGCTTGCGCAAGCTGCCTTGCTTGTTTCAAAGTGACAACAGGGTAAACGCCCAAAGATATGGATTTTTCTTTGTCATGAATCTTATAGCGTAACCGCCAATATTTGCGGCCATCTTCATATACCCAAAGGTATAAACCTTGGCCATCATGAAGCTTACGTATTTTGACGCCTTCCGCCGTTGCATTCTTGCAAGAAACGTCAGTTAACAATTCTTTGATAGCCATAATGTGGTAACTCTGTATGTGGTAAAAATAGTTACCACACTTTTTACCACATTTTTTTACTGGCTTCTAGTGGATAATTACGGACTACCAAGGACTATGAATGCTTATAACTCAGCTTGTTTATTATGTTTTGTGGATTGCTTCGGACTTGTACGGATGTGAGAATGGCGGAGAGAGAGGGATTCGAACCCTCGATAAGCTTTTTGAGCCTATACTCCCTTAGCAGGGGAGCGCCTTCGACCACTCGGCCATCTCTCCAAATCTCATGGGATTAGAACATCCCTGAATTCGGCGGTTTTTATTAATTAGCTTAATATTATAGTGCTTGTTCAAGATCAAATGCTTTATGAAGCACTCTAACTGCTAATTCCATATATTTCTCATCAACAACGACGGATATTTTTATTTCGGAAGTAGCGATCATCTGGATGTTAATACCTTCTTCCGCCAATACTCTAAACATTTTGCTCGCTATACCTGCATGTGAGCGCATACCGACGCCAACAACTGAAACTTTCGCGATTCTATCACCTCCGAGTACATCGCGTGCACCAATATGCGGTTGGATTTTTTCTTTTAGGATATTTATCGTGTTTTTAAATTCATTGCGATGCACGGTAAATGAGAAATCTGTCAAGCCGTCGTGTCCTACATTCTGGATAATCATATCAACGTCGATGTTTGCATCGGCAACGGGTCCTAAAATCTGATATGCAATACCGGGATGATCCGGAACGCCTAGAACGGTTATTTTTGCTTCATCACGATTAAAAGCGATCCCTGAAATGACTGCCTGTTCCATATTTTCATCTTCCTCGAAAGTAATCAGGGTACCTTGCCCTTCTTCAAAACTGGATAAAACTCTCAGTTTAACTTTATATTTCCCTGCGAATTCAACAGATCTAAGTTGTAAAACCTTTGAACCAAGGCTGGCCATTTCGAGCATTTCTTCAAAGGTGATGGTGTTCAACCTTCTTGCTTCGGCAACCACTCGTGGATCGGTTGTATAGATTCCATCAACATCGGTATAAATTTGACACTCATCAGCTTTCAATGCAGCTGCCAATGCAACGCCGGTAGTATCCGATCCTCCACGACCAAGCGTGGTAATGCTGCCTTTTTCATCGACACCTTGAAATCCTGCCACAACAACTACAAATCCTGCATCCAGATCGGCCCGAATTCTTGCTTCATCAATGCTCAATATCCTGGCTTTTGTATGGGTGCTATCAGTCAGGATTCTGACCTGTGATCCCGTATAGCTTTTAGCTTTTACGTTAAGCGTCATCAATGCCATAGCTAATAGGGCAATAGACACTTGCTCCCCTGTTGAAACCATGACATCCAGTTCGCGTGCATCTGGATTCTCCTGAATATCATGCGCAAGGGCAATAAGCCGGTTTGTTTCACCACTCATTGCAGAAACTACTACAACAAGCTGATGACCTTGGGCATAAAACTTGGCTACCTTTTTAGCTACATTTTTTATTCTTTCGGTACTTCCAACCGACGTGCCGCCATATTTTTGTACGTAGAAAGCCACGAGTTATTCACCTAGTGCAAAGTATCAGGTTTTAAAAATCCGCGTATTTTACACCATTCTTTGCTCAAAATTGCTATGAAGTAAATTGAAATGCATTGTGGCTACATGAATACTTGGATTATGTATTTTTGGCTCTATTGTGGAGAAGATTTGCAATGGCGACAAAATTTTCTACCGATAGATTTTCAGCACGTAACCCAGGATCAATACCCAGAAGACTAAAATCACCGGTCGATAAATAATGCCGCAATGTGTTACGAAGTGTTTTGCGCCGTTGTGAAAATGCTGCTGTAACCACTTGTGACAATAACATTTCATCTTGAGCATTAAGAAACGATGCGTGGCGCGGAATCATGCGTACAATAGCCGATTCAACTTTAGGTGCGGGATTGAATGATTCTGCAGGAACATTAAAAACCTGCTCGATATCGAAACGATACTGCAACATGACCGATAACCGCCCATAATCAGGCGTTGCCGGAATTCCTACCATACGTTCGACGACTTCCTTTTGCAACATAAAGTGCATATCAGAAATTTGTGCATTGAATTGACTTAAATAAAATAGCAATGGGGTTGAAATGTTATAGGGTAAGTTACCCACTATGCGCAATCTGCTACCAAAGGTAGAGAAATCGAATTTCAATGCGTCGGCTGCATGGATGGTCAGTTTTTCTTGAGGAAATTGCTGACGCAATTTCCCCACAATATCCCGATCGACCTCGATAACATTCAGATGATCGGCTATTTCTAACAGAGGGACAGTCAATGCACCGAGGCCAGGCCCAATTTCAATGATTCTGTCATTTTTTTGCGGGCCGATCGCAGCGATGATGCGAGCAATGATATGCTGGTTAATGAGAAAATTTTGACCAAAGCGTTTGCGCGGATTATGACGCATTGCGCAAAAACACTACTTGATTTCTTGCCAATTGCATGCCCATTTCAACAGCACTTATTAAACTGCCAGCCTGCGCACGCCCCGTACCGGCCAATTCCAAAGCCGTACCATGATCGACTGAAGTGCGAATGATCGGCAATCCCAATGTGACGTTCACGCCCTCGCCGAAGCTGGCATATTTCAGTACCGGTAATCCTTGGTCGTGATACATGGCAAGAATGCAATCATAGTGCTTAAGCTGTAAAGGATTGAACATCGTATCTGCCGGCATAGGACCTATCAAATGCATACCTTCTGCTCTTAGTTTGTTAAGTACAGGAATAATAATGTCAATTTCTTCGCGTCCCAGATAACCCGATTCGCCAGCATGTGGATTGAGTCCTGCTACAGCGATGCAAGGTTCGTTCAACATAAAGCGCGTTATTAAATCTCGCTGGATAATACGCAATTTATTTTCTAAATTTTCTGCAGTGATGGCAGCGGGAACGGCTTTGAGTGGCAAGTGTGTGGTCGCCAGTGCCACGCGCATATTTCCCCCTACTAACATCATTACAACTGCACTGTGTGTCAATTCTGCTAAATATTCCGTATGGCCACTAAAAGTAATGCCGGCTTGATTAATCACGCCTTTATGCACGGGCGCGGTAACCATGCCGTCAAATCGGCCCATTTGGCAACCTTCAACGGCTACGTCAAGCATCTTAAGAACATAATTCGCGTTCGCTGGATTTAATATCCCGGGTACGGCCGGTTCGTTCAGCGAAACGTGCAACACTTGCAGATTGCCTGTTTGATGGAGCCCTATAGAAATATCTGGTGAAACTTCAGTCAGATTGAGTGGTATTTTGAGTTGATGCGCGCGTGCTAGCAGTAATTCGCAATCTGCAACAACCACCAAATTACAGGATAGTGGCTGTTGAGCAATTTTTATGCAGATATCAGGACCGATTCCGGCGGGTTCACCTGTAGTCAGTGCTAGCGTAGGGAAAAATTTATCACTCATCATCTAGCCGCAGCTCAACATAAGCCTGATCGCGTAACTCCCTTAGCCATTCTTGCACAACAACATCGGACTTACGTGTCCGTATGGCTTGTCGCGCCACCTGTCTGCGTCGATCAAGACTAATATCTTGTGAGCGACGCTCCAATACTTGAATTAAATGCCATCCAAATTGAGATTGTACAGGCTCACTAACTTGACCTGGCAGTAATTTATTCATTGTCTGTTCGAAAGCAGGTACGGTATCACCGGGTGATAGCCAGCCTAGATCACCACCTGATGTGGCACTGCTATCTTCGGAATACAGTTTGGCAAGTTCCGCAAAATCTTCTCCTTGATCAAGGCGATTCTTGACTTGGATTATTTTTAGCTTGGCATCATTTTCTGAAGTTAGTTCATTGATTTTAATTAGAATATGTCGTGCATGGGTTTGATCGATAATAACTGTGGGCACTTCTTGAGTACGTCTCCCCAATAGTTTAAAAATATGAAACCCCGACGGACTTTGTACAATAGGCGTTAATTCTCCAGGTTGAAGAGGCGCGAGCAGATCCGCAAAATTAGGTCCCATTTGACTAATAGGCCGCCAATCTAAAATTCCGCCTTTTGAAGCATCAGCAGCATCAGAAAATTCAGCAGCAACTTGGGCGAATTCCACGCCTTCTTTTAATTTTGCCAGAGCCATATCCGCTCGTTCACTTCTTTGCTGAATTTGATTGGAATTCATGTTTTCGCTGACCAACACGAGAATATGTGCAAGTTGATACTCGTCATCTCCGATAGCAGAGGTATCTTGGGTTTTAAGATAGTTATCCACCTCTCCTTCTGTGACATTCACCTGATTTTTAATTTCCCTTTCTTTGAGTCGCGCCATAATCATTTCTTCACGAATTTCAGTGCGGAATTTGTTATAACTGATACCATCATTTTCCAGGGCTACGTGAAATTCCGGTAAAGAAAGCTTATTGTCTTCAGCAATTCTATGAATAGTTTCATCGATTTCACTTTCGCTGACTGATAAGCCTACTTCGGTGGCGTGCTGTAACTGTATGCGCTTGGTCACAAGCGACTCAACCACCTGGTTTTGTAATATATGATGATCAGGTAATTGGATGCCTTGCAATTGAAGGCGATTAATAGCAATTTTAATCGCTTCATCAAGTTCTTGCCGGGTAATGACATCTTCATTAACAATCGCCACGATATGATCAATGGGCTTTGGTTCCGGAATTGATTGTGCTTCTGGTGTTTCTTGAGCTACAGAAAAAATAGGCATAAATGCCATGAGCAGCAGTAAGATGAAGATGTGGCTTTGTTTATGCATACCTGGTAAATAAATGATAACTAGAACCAGTTGTTAATGAACGCTGGTATAGCCCGGAATGGTTTGCTGTAACACTTGCAGTGGATTATTTCCAATTCCCATTAATCCTTTTAATTCTAATTGCACAAAGAATGCTGTAGTGGTTGTTTGTGTTGCTGTGGTCAGACGTTGCATGACGACTCGAAAAGCCCAACAACACGTGTTGTATTCCAATCCAGCGAGTCCAGCGAGAATTTTGTCATCTTGTAGCGAATAATTTACCCGTGCAACACCATGCCAATTGCCGGTAATTGGCCATTGGATTGATGAATCGACTTGTTCTAGAGCAAAAGCATTTGCTTGGCTTGCTTGAGTAAGTGGATTAAAAATATTCCGTGTAAACCGGTAGCCAAAATTCAATACCTTACCGGGTTCTGGTTGATAACTGATACCTGTTCGAATCTTTTCAATCCAAAGTTTCGATTCATCCATTTGGATATTTGAATCGGTACTCAGATGAGGCGTTAAACGCCCAGAAATAGCGGCTATGAAATCAGATCTACCGCTAGTCACTTGCTGTGTACCCAAGATTAGCACGCGAGGGTCTTGAAAATTAAACTGCTGTCCTATCGCAAGTCGCAGATGCTCGATACCTGTTTGCTGTTCAATAAATCGGGAGGTTAGCCCTACCATAACACGGTTGGCATCATTAATCCGATCACCGCCGCTGAAGCGATTTTCGGTAAACATTTGTGCAAAACTAAAATCGTTAACTGCAGAATCAAAGTTAGGCAAAAAGCTTTGATTACGGTAAGGGACATAAGTATAGAATACCCGTGGTTCCAGGGTTTGGATAAATTTACGGTCACTCAATTCGATCTGACGATCAAACGCGATACCACTATCCAGGCTAACAATAGGAATGGCACGGTCTATATTTTCACCTTTAGTATCAATCGGTGCAGCTAAATTGTAATGGGTATAGTGTAAGCCAACTTTAGGCGTGATATAGCCATATTCGTTACGCAGGGGGGCGCTAACAGTCGGATAAAATATTGTGCGATTTCCATCAACCAATGTGGGATGATAAAAATTTGTCCAACTACCATGCGCTTCAAAATCCAATTTTCCGACATTGTACTTGACGGCATTAACGGAAAAATGGGGTAATCGCTCATAAGGAGAAACAATTCCTGCACCCGGAAAGGGATCCTGCAGGGTTTGGAAGCGTTGCGCAAAACCAGTAAAACTAATGGTGCCGTCTGTCCCTAACCTACCGTTATAGGTAACCCCGCCTTGTTGCGATAGGTTGGTCAAGCTTGTTTGGGCAAGATTGGGCGTCAGTTCACGAAAATAGCGGTCATCAGATACTTGGTTGTAATTCATAAAGCCTTGCCAACCTTTCCCGAGACTTTGAGAATGTGTATACAAAATGCCCCAGCGGGTTTGATTGGTATTGATATCCATAGGAAGAATATCGAATAACAGGTGACCATTCATATTGTTTGGACCGATATAGCGTAGTTCGTTACTTAGCAAGAAGCCACGTTCAGTCATAATACGGGGCGCAACAGTAGCATCAATGTTAGGTGCAATATTTAAATAAACTGGAAGTGCAACGTCAAATCCGGTTCTTACGTTATAACCTGCAACAGGGGCCAGTAGTCCTGTTTTACGTTTACCGCTATAGGAAAAATCTATCCACGGTGAATACAGTATGGGTGTATTTTTAAAGACAACACTGACATGCCGTGCAGTGCCAATTTCTTTTTTATTATCGATTTCCAGTTCTTTTGCACGGATATACCAATCATGGTTATCTTCAGCGCAAGTCGTGTAATTGGCATCTTTTAATCGATAGTTATTTTTACCTTCAAATAACAAAATACTACCTGCACCTCGCCCTTTGCCGTCTTTGATGTAGTATCGCGGATCTGACATGTGGCCTTCTTCAGTTTGTAAGTTAAGCTCCAGATATTTTCCTTTTAAAGTATCTTTGGGTCTTTCCAAGCAAGCGTTTCCTTCTACTTCAGTATCTTCCGTCATTTGATAGTATTTCATGCGATCAGCGGTAAGAACATTATCACCATAGCGCAGTTCAGCATTGCCGCTAGCCTCAATTTCTTGTTTGTAATAGCCAGTAATACGGTCAGCTTCGATAAATACAGGCTTTTTCTGGGGCTTAATGATTGCTTTTTGTTCTTTTTCTGATTGAATCGTTTGTGCATTACTGAAACTAGTCATTAACGCAATGAGCGGTATGAGTAAAGCGGAAATATTGTGAATGAAACATTTATTCACTCTGCGGCAATGTTTTGGGGAATTAGAAAACCTAAGCAAAATGTACCTTTTCTTATACCAGCTATTATTTCACAAAATGTTTAATGGAATGGATCGTTCAAGATTAATCGAGTGTCAGTAAAGTACATAGCCATGAAAGTGCTTCAACGGCATGTCATTCTCTCCATTTTTGCAATTATATCAATAGTTTCATACGAATAGCCGATAAGAATTAATTATTTAATTCAATCGCGCATTGTACTATTTCTTGCGTCCAATTTTGGAGATATAAGGAGGATTATTTTTGGCTTATAAAAAAGGGAAGCTATGGATCACGGTATAATTGAACAAGCTGAATTTTTATCATCGTACAATTAAATAAGGCTCTCTTTTTTGTTCAATCGTTGACTTTTGAGAGCTAGCAAATCAGATTTCAACTCAGTAATAATCGTTTCTGATTGAAAACCTAAATATCTTTTATGTCCAATTTAAAGTCTATTTTTTCTTATGACGGTATCCTTTCTAAGCAAATTGCAGGATTCCGGGTCCGTCCACAACAACTGGAAATGGCACAGGCCATTGCGGATACGATTGCCAAACGCCATATTTTAGTAGCTGAAGCCGGCACCGGGACGGGAAAAACATTGGCTTACCTGGTTCCTGCATTGCTAGAGGGAGGCAAAGTTATTATATCTACGGGTACGAAAACATTACAAGATCAGTTATTCAGACGTGATATCCCTAGTGTCAGAGCAGCTCTTCAAGTACCGGTGACAATTGCATTATTAAAAGGGCGCGCGAATTATATTTGTCATTATTATCTGGAGCGAAGCTTACAAGATACGCATTTCAGTTTTATCAATCGTGAAGAAATTCAATATCTAAAGCAAATAGAACGTTATGCACACATTAGTAAAGAAGGTGACAAAAGTGGGCTGAATGAAGTACCTGAGAATGCGTCAATCTGGCAACAAGTGACTTCAACGCGTGACAATTGTCTAGGTTCCGAGTGTCCCAGTTATAAAAAATGTTTTGTCATTGAGGCACGTAAACAAGCGATGACGGCTGATGTTGTTGTAGTTAATCATCATTTATTTTTTGCGGATGTTATGTTACGTGACGAAGGTTTATCGGAACTTTTGCCTGCATGTAATACAGTTATTTTTGATGAAGCACACCAATTGCCGGAAACTGCCAGTTTATTTTTTGGTGAATCGATCAGCACCAATCAACTACTGGATCTAGCACGCGACACAAGGGTAGAGGCTATACAAGCCGCGAAGGACTTTGTGGATCTACCCAACACGGTTAATCTTGTGGAAAAAACCATACGTGATTTGCGTCTAACGATTACGGAAGAAAATACTCGCTTATCGCTGGCGGCTATTAAGCAGAACGCGAGCTTTCGTAATGCCTTGGACAGTTTGATCGAAGGGTTGGGTAATTTGAAAAACTTGCTGGACAATCAGGCCGAGCGATCCGAGGGGTTGGAGAATTGCAAGCAACGGGCTGCCCATCATTTGCAATTATTACAATCTTGGCATGCAGATACGGAAATGCACGACCACATTCGTTGGATCGAAGTTTATCATCAGGCGTTGCAATTGAATGCCACACCCTTATCCATTGCCGAAATTTTTCAGAAACAAATTTTGGCGTCGTCAAGAGCATGGATTTTTACTTCAGCTACGTTATCGGTAAAAAAAGATTTCACGCATTACAACAAAGAAATGGGATTAGCAATTGCACAAACAGCTTGTTGGGACAGCCCTTATGATTATGCCAAGCAGGCATTATTATATGTACCAACCGGATTACCCGAGCCCCATCATAATTCTTATACTGATTATGTCGTAAAAGCCGCGTTGCCGGTTTTACGTGCGAGCCGGGGACGTGCTTTCTTTCTGTGCACCAGTCTAAGAGCCATGCAACGTGTATATGAATTATTGCTCACAGCGGACGCATTCGATTTCCCATTGCTCTTGCAGGGGCAGGGTTCGCGCTCTCATATGCTCGAACGTTTTCGTCAAACGCCTAATGCTATTCTTATCGCCAGTCAATCCTTCTGGGAAGGTGTGGATGTGCGTGGTGAAGCTTTATCATTAGTAATTATTGATAAATTGCCATTTGCACCACCCGATGATCCAGTGCTTGCAGCGCGTATCGAAAAAATCAATAACGAAGGACGTAATGCGTTTATGGAATATCAGCTACCACGTACTGTTATTAATTTAAAACAAGGCGCAGGTCGTCTCATTCGAGATGAAACGGATCGCGGCGTACTAATGATTTGCGATTCGCGTTTAACAACTAAAGCTTATGGCAAGCAAATATGGCAAAGTTTGCCTCCCATGAAACGTACTCGGGAATTTTCAGAAGTTGAGCGCTTTTTTAATGTTGATTACGATAAATAGCCAATTATGAAAGCGCAATAAAAGTGAGCGCGTTACATTCCGTACGTATTTGTTTTCTGGGCAGCAAATATTGTTATTATCGAAACTCCCGTCTAATTGTTGTTAAGTCTATTCTTGCGTATTAAGTGATTAGTTGTGAAAAAAACTGCTTGAATAAGGAGAGAGTATGCAATCCATCACTGTGGCAGTCGTTGAAATTGATCAAGATCATCATGTGCCAATTAAAGAGCTGTTGCAGCAAAGTGAAATTCATGTGGAGTTATTAACAGATGCTCCGTCGGATTATGACAATAAGATCGAGCGAAGGGGTATGCCACGTAGCGGCATTGCTGCGGTCGATAATGCTATTGCGAGGATAAAACGTTTAAATCCAAACATTTTATTGGTCAATGCGAACAGATCAATGGAAGAATATTGTGATTTACTAGTTGCGTTACAGCAGCAATGTCCGAATACACAGTGCATTTTAATTATCAATGAATCTATCGAAGAAGCTTATCTATTAAAAACCCTTGCGTGTGGTGCACGTGGATTTATCACAAATGATATGGATTTGATCAACTTCTCAAAAATTGTTAAAGCAATTCATCGCGGTGAAGCTTGGTTGTCGCGCAAGATGATTGGGAGATTGATGCAGCAAATTGTTTCTACCACACATTGCAATTCTTCAGGGGGTTGATTTTGATCCTTTTGGCTAGCACTAATAAAGAAATAATTTTACGTTGGCAACAGGCCTTGTTTGGTGTTTCCCCTACGTATATTGCATGTAGCTATGCGTCATTAACTGAAAAAATTATTAAGTTAAGTCCAGATATATTGTTTCTTGATTATGAGTTGGTGGGCATAAAAAATCAGCAATCGATTTTGACTCTCGTAAATTTGAAGAAGGAAACCAAAATTGTAGTATTCGCTCCAGAATTACCTGATGAAACTGAATGGAAGCTATTTAAAATGGGTATTAAGGGATGCTGCCTGAATAATGTTCAATCGGAGCAGATAAAACGTATCGTAAATGCGATTCTACATGACGAGTTGTGGATTCGCCGTACGCTGACTAACAAGATACTCAACGAATTAGTTAAAGTTACTCATGAAAAAAATCAAATTGAACGCGCTGTTAATGATTTATTAGACAATCTTACCCGTCGCGAATACGAAATTGCTATGCTGGTGGGTCATGGGGAAACTAACAAGCGAATCGCGCAGCGGCTAACTATTACAGAACGAACAGTTAAAGCACATTTAACGGAAATTTTTCGTAAATTACATATCTCAGACCGTATTAAGTTGGCATTGATTATGAAAGATGCTAGCAAATCCTTGTAACATTTGACCAATCATTCCCATTTCATTCTTGCATCTGTGAGTTTTTCTATGCGTATATAAGTATACGTTTTTTAAGAAATAGCCCTATATTTAATACACTTGGTGTATCAAAAGCGCCTTCGAATTTATTTCTTATAGCAAATTTCTTTAAATGTGTTATATCATATTAATGGAATGTAATATCTCGCTGTATTTAACTGAGAGCAAAAGGAGACCATCATGATTCTGAGAAAAAAAATAGCGATAACACTTTTTATTTGTGCAGCTTTTATTGCAGGCGGCGCGTCTGCTTTTGATCAATCTTTTCATCCAAATCATAAATTTGTTGAAAGAGAAAGCATTGGACCCAATTTAAATCCTGACCTTGTTATTGATAAAGATAAAGCAGCAAAAGTTAAAACTGCTGAAGAAGAATTTTTGCTCCCATCTGGGGTAAACCCAGGGAATCCTTCTGGCGCTAATCCTAATTCGCGTCTTGGGTCAGAGTACAAAAAATAACTCATAATCCGAGGGAATGCGAGAGATTTACAGTGAAGGTAAGTAAAAATCTTGCAAATAAAATAATAATCAACCCGCTTCGGCGGGTTTTTTATTTTATCGACTTATACAAATATGATAGAAATATTTTGGAAGGCATTAATCAAAATTATTTAGTGATATGAAAAATAAGTTTTCTTAGTTAAATTTTTGATGAACCAATGAAAGTTTTTTGATTTGATTTGATTTGATTTATAGAAATCGATCATAGACAAGCAAAGCTAATGCGCAATAGCATCGCAAAGCAGCAAGACAATAATTATTGTAAGTTTTTTTGAACAGCGCAATGGTTTCATAGTACTTACCCAAAAAAATTCTTTTTTAAAAAATCGGTAGTAGCGCTCAAAATCAGATTGAAATTACGTGCATAAAACGACGAGCTGTAAGATCAATTCGATTTTTTGAGTCTATAAGTATTCCGTGACGATTTGCGAGCGTTAATAACGAGCATTATCACAGATGACGTAAATATAGAGCCCGTCTTGTGATGTTGTTATCCAATCTTCTGTAACAACTCTAGTGTGGATTGTGTATTGAGCGTGGCGTCCATGAAACAAATCACACCATTTGGTGCTTTTTCTGCTTTTAGTCCTTAGTAGCATTCATCACATTGAACACTTTCTTAAGCCATAATTTTCATTCATAGAAGCATAGTTTTCTTTTACTTATGATGTTTTGGGGTTCACTCACGCCAATTATCATTTCTTTTTTAACATAGTTAATAAGAAACAAAGTCAATTTTCTATATGATGGATTCGTATGAAATGAATAGGAACTGAGATTTAAGCTAACGCGATATTTCAGAAGGAAAGCAGTTAATCCAGCGAATGTTCTCAAACAACTATGAGGACTCACTAGTTACTAGAAATCAAAAAGACTGACATTGCATATCAGCCTTCTACAAAAATTTATCTAACAATTCACTGCATTATTTTTAAAAAGAATGCAATGAAGTCACAAGAAACTTTAAATGCAGGCCCATTAAGTTTGATTTAGGAGGATCTTATGTTAGTCAAAAGGAATCGCCAACCGAGAAAAGTTACTCTCAATCTGGTTTTACTATTAACCGGGGTTTTTTGTTAACAGGAAAATCTCAATCTACAGAAGCGCTGTTCTAAAAAGTTTTAAAAACTAAAGGATCTGAGCAAGCCTTGAAATGTTGTTTTTAGGCTTATTCGAAAATCGGGTTGAGCAGCATCAGGCCCATCATTTTTTAACGTAACGAAAAACCAACGGAGATATTTTTATGAAAAATAAATTAATAATGTTATTTGCAATAGCCACACTTATGGCCTCAACAAGCTTTGCGGGACTATTAGATAAAAAAGTAGATCTATCGACACTGCCTTCGGTTGTTCAGGAAACAATAAAACAACATGCACAAGGAGGAAAAATTGAAAGTATTGAAGAAGAAGGTAAAAAAGATGGCTTAAAAGTCTATGAAGTTGAAGTAAAAAAAGCAGATGGGAAAGAAATTGAATTCAAAGTCGATGAAAATGGCAAGCTCATTGAATTTGAAAAAGATTAATCACGAGTTTAATGACTAAAATTTATTAAGGAGCTACCCATGAAAACTATTGTTACAGATAATGTTTCCTATTTATTGGGTTCTATACTGTTGGCAGGAGCTTTCTTATTATCAAGCAATACATTGCTCGCAGCTTCTCCAGATAAGAAATCGCCTTATGACGATAGAATCGATATAGGTCAATCAGATCCAATCAAAAACGAAAATAGCGGGCAAGGCAATACTGCGAGGGGAACAATGGACCCTACAACGCCTTCTTCTGCGGATCAGAATGCAACTGAGAATAAGCATCCACACGAAAAACATATTCCAGATGCCAATAAAGCTCCTAATGATCAGAGACATCATCCTACAGCAGGATCAAAAAATTTGAACGATCCTGCTACCCAAGTCCCTGTGCATCCCAATGAACCAACATCAGGAAACAGTACGAAAAGTTATTAATTCGCCTATATATGAGCTATCCATAAATTTAGAAGGAGTAAATAAATGTCTGAGGAAAATAAAGGCTATACCATCATTAATGCAGAACATGACATCACTAATCAATGGAATAGCCAGCTTAGAATTAGCGATGGAGAAAATGCTGTGGCCTATGAAAGTTTTTCTAATCCTATTCTTTCAGAGAAACAAGCGCATATCGATGAGGCAACACGCGTTGCCCATTATTGCACGGATCAACAATAAGTATCTTTATTTCAATTCATTAATTATTAAAAGGAAGAAATCATGAAAACAATTTTATTTAGTCTTTTTATAGCTGCTTTGTTCGCATTTAATCCTCTCAATGCTATAGCAGGTTCTTCACACTTGAAAGAAGCAATTGAACATACCGAGGCTGCTACCAAGGCAAACGATGCAAAAGCTATTACGCAACATGCAGAAGAAGCTAAAACACACGCTAATGCTGCAAAATCGGAAATGTCTGAAAATAAACATTTACAAGAAGGTTTGAAGAGCTTAGATGAAGCTGCCCAAAAAGGAAGAGATGGTAAAGCTGAAGAAGCCAGAAAGGCTGCAAAAGATGCTTTAGAGCATTTTAATCAGACCACAAAATAAAAAGAAGTGGTTTTTCTGGAAAGGACAAAAACATAAAATTTTTGCCTCTTTCCAGGAAAAACAATTATCAATAGGAGTACAAAATGTTTAGCTGGGCAGTTACATTTTTGATTATCGCAGTGATTGCAGCCATACTGGGTCTGACCGGGATCGCTGGTGTGGCTGTAGAGATAGCATGGATTGTTTTTGTAGTAGGTATGATTATTTCAATTGTTTTCTTCGTTACCGGTAAAAGGCCACCGCCCGCCCCTTGAAGCTTAAAACTGTACCGCATAATGTCATGCAGATTAATTCTATAAATTTTAGCTTAATTTAATTATATGCAATTACATGTTCCTCCAACCTCACCTCAACCTATTCCCCCAGATGGTATTCCTCCCAAGCCAATCCTTCCGGAAGAAACTCCACCGAGTGAAGTTCCTCCCGAAATAATTCCACCGGAAAGGATACCGCCTGAACATGATCCATCCCCCTCAACCCCACAAAAATAATCTTGTTTGTTATGCTAAAGTTACAAAAAAGAAAGATTCGCCCCGAGCAAAAACAGAATCGCCCTGGTTCTGAAAAAAAACTTGCGCCTTTGGCAGATACTAAGCCTCGCGAATTTGAAGTACGTGGAAAATTATCTGGAAAAGTTTGTTTGATTACTGGAGGCGATAGTGGAATTGGTAAAGCTGTATCTCTGTTGTTCGCAAAAGAAGGCGCTGATTTAGCGATTGCCTATTTGAGCGAAACTGAGGATGCATTACAAACCAAAAAAGAGATTGAAGAAACCGGACAGAAATGTATTTTGATTAAAGGCGATTTAGCCAAAGAAAAAAACTGTCAGAAAGTAATTACTACAACATTTAAAAAGTTCGAACAGTTGGATATTGTTATAAATAACGTTGCTTTGCACTGGGAATCTGATTCGATTGAAAAAATCTCCACCGAACAATTAATGAAGACATTTCATGCAAACTTTTTTTCTTACTTCTGGATAACAAAATACGCGATGCCATACTTAAAGAAAGGAGCTTGTATTATAAACACCACTTCAGTAACAGCTTATAGGGGGAGTCCAAAATTAATCGATTATTCCTCAACAAAAGGCGCCATTGTAAGTTTAACAAGAAGTCTTGCACAAAATCTTGTCGAAAAAGGTATTCGAGTAAATGCTGTAGCTCCTGGTCCTATATGGACACCCCTTATTGCGTCGTCTTATGATGAAAAAAAAGTTTCTGAATTTGGTAGTGATGCCCCTATGAAAAGAGCAGGTATGCCAAATGAAGTAGCGCCGTGTTTCCTTTTTCTAGCTTGCGCAGATTCCAGTTACATGACAGGACAGGTCTTGCATCCAAACGGTGGCGAAATTATCAATGGTTAACATAAAGAACCCTATTGATTCATACTCAAGTGTAGTAGTTCAGACTTGATCTGACAGTAGGTCTTGCCAAAGGTGGGATTACCCGGTTTGATAGAGGTGTGAATCTTTATCAACGAAGCGCGCAAGCGCAAAGGAGTAATCCCATGAGTAGTATTCAACGAACTATCATCAAACACAAGATTGGTTTGCTTAATCTGGCAGCCGAGCTTGGAAATGTATCCCGAGCCTGCAAGGTAATGGGTTTTTCACGCGATACTTTCTATCGCTATCAGGCTGCCGTGGAGGCAGGAGGCGTTGAGGCACTGATTGATGAGAACCGGCGTAAACCCAATATCAAGAATCGCGTAGAAGAAGCGACGGAAGCAGCGATCAAAGCTTTTGCGCTGGAGCAACCTGCGTTTGGTCAGGTTCGTGTTTCTAATGAACTACGCAAACGCGGAATCATTGTTTCTCCATCTGGCGTTCGTTCGGTGTGGCTGCGTCAGAATCTGGAGTCGTTCAAGAAGCGTTTGTCAGCCTTGGAGAAACATATCGCCGAGACCGGAGCAGTGCTGACCGAAGCGCAAGTGCAGGCCCTGGAGAAGAAACAAGAAGACGATGTTGCTCATGGCGAAATCGAGACGGCTCATCCAGGCTATCTCGGCAGCCAAGACACATTTTACGTTGGCACCATCAAGGGCGTGGGTCGAATTTATCAGCAAACATTCGTCGATACTTATTCCAAGTGGGCTGCAGCGAAGTTGTATACCACCAAAACGCCGATCACAGCAGCTGATTTGCTTAATGACCGGGTGCTTC
This sequence comes from Nitrosomonas sp., assembly GCA_024281995.1. GTDB lineage: Bacteria > Pseudomonadota > Gammaproteobacteria > Burkholderiales > Nitrosomonadaceae > Nitrosomonas. Next base: position 28,317 of record JAMWZW010000016.1, on the reverse strand, counting down.
CGTTCTTTGTCGAACAAGGTATGGGAGTCATCCGTATCCTGACCGATCGCGGTACCGAATACTGCGGTAAGCCGGAGAGTCACGATTATCAGCTCTATCTGGCACTCAATGACATTGAGCATTCCAGAACGAAAGCCAATCATCCACAAACAAATGGTATCTGCGAGCGTTTCCACAAAACCATCTTGCAGGAATTCTACCAAGTAGCATTCAGGCGTAAGATTTACCAATCGATCGAAGAGTTACAGCACGATCTGGATGACTGGATGGTGTATTACAACAACACACGTACTCACCAAGGAAAAATGTGTTGTGGGCGTACACCGATGCAAACTTTAATTGACGCAAAGGGGGTGTGGGACGATAAAATTACCTCATTGAATAACTGAATTTGATCTAACAGACACATCGTTAAATCGGGTAACTGTCAGATCGGGTCGAGACTACTACAAATTATTGTTGTTGCCATGATCAAATACTCCTTCAAAAAATTTATCAAAAATCCATTTGAATGAAGTATCTACTTGAATGAAGTATCTACTTGAATGAAGTATCTACTTGAATGAAGTATCTACTTGAATGAAGTATCTACTTGCTCCCTTATTTTTTTAAAATAACGGAGTCAATCCTACGCCGAAAAAATCCTGGTGACAATCTCGGAGTCCCCGCAAAACTGTCATTTCGAGCACAGCGAGAAATCCATATTGTTGATTTATCAAGATTCCTTACTACGTTTGGAATGACAAACGTGGATTATTTAGGGAATCTTTTATGAACTCTGTACTGCCTTTTAAATATATCAACTTTGATATACCATTTACTTATGAACGGGAATGAAATCATCAAAAAACTGAAGTCTGAGGGTTGGCAAGTCAAGCGCATTCGCGGTAGTCATCACATGATGGAAAAGAACGATCGCATTGTTCCCGTCCCTGTTCATGGCGCCACCGATATAGGCAAAAGTTTACTGGCAGCAATCGAAAAACAAACCGGAGTTAAACTAAAATGAATACCTTATATCCAGCAATTTTTGAAGCGCAAGAGCCCTCCGGTTTCTTCGTGCATTTCGTCGATATTCCTGAAGCAATTACCCAAGGGGAAACCATGGATGAATGCTTATTCAATGGCACCGAGGTACTGTCCTTGGTTCTGGAAGAATACCTGGATTCCGGGCGGGTTATTCCGCTGCCAACAGCGAATATTCCTGATGCCCACTACATTACCCCGGATGCGCGGATACAATCCGCCTTACTAGTCCGGTGGGCGCGTGGAGAGCGTTCTCTGGCTGAGATTGCACGCGCTCTGGAGACTTCCTGGCCAGCCGCAAAACGTTTGGAAGACCCGCATCATTCCCCGACTCTGAAACAGCTTGAAAAGGTCGCTGCCGCGCTGGGAAAGAAACTGGTTATTTCGCTTGAGTGACTTCGTTATTTTCAACAAGTATCGATGACGTGACCATCCACCCTCACCGAAAGCGCTGCCCCTGATACAGGCTGCTCATATACAAGCCATTCGGCGTCGCACACAATCCCACGCAGCGATTAACAATGCAGATAGTTTAACGGCCTGTTAAAGTTACGCTCGCTTTGAATAGCCCTATCTGTTATTCCAAACGCAGCAACGAATCTTTTTCAATCAACTGTAAAGATTTCTCGCTGCGCCCGAAATGAAAGTTTCTCAGGTTTTGCTAAGCAAAATCCACCGTCACATTCATCCCAACCAGCAACACCGCATCATCATTGGTATAAGCATGAAAATAACCCTGGCCGCGGCTGCCTTTGTCCACCCAACCATCATCCAGTACCGTAATATGATCTCCCGCATTGCCATTGACTCTCAAGGTATTGGTGGTGTCCGACAAGTCGAGGAGATCTGCTGCGGTCAGAGTCAGCGTATTGTCGCCCCGGCCATATAAACAAATGGTCTCGATACCGTGGATTTTGTCGCCGAAATTTGCCAAATCCAGATTCAAATCCTTGCCGTCCGTATGCAAAACATCGTTGCCGCTACCGCCATCAATCGATGCGAAATTGAGATCAGCCACGTTAATCTTGTCATCGCCCGCTTCACCTTCAAAGATATCAGCGCCACCACCGCCGATCAGGCTATCGTTGCCATCACCCGCTTTAAAATGCTCCGCCGCCGCAGTGCCTCGTAACAGATCATCCCCAGGTGTGTCCAAGATTTCAGGTATCCCACCACCAAAGTCGCTACGGCCAAATATTACGTAGCTGGAGCCTGAGTTTTCACCGTTCGAATCAGCTAACAGATTGCCACCGACTATCACATCGTCAAAACCATCACCGTTGACGTCTCCAGCACCGCTGATCGATCGGCCCGATCGATCATATGCCGTAACCCCATCCACACGAAACCCGCTATTGCTGTCAAGGCTGGACAAATCCAGCGTGGCGCCAAAGCCGGAAGCTTTGCCAAACACTACGTAGCTGGAGCCGGAGGAGCTACCGTTCGGGTCAGCATTGTAGACACTGATAATCACGTCAGCATAACCGTCGCCATTCACATCCCCTGCATCACTAACTGGCCTGCCCGCAAAATCAAATTCCGACACACCGTCCAGGCGAAAACCGTTCTCACCATCAAGACTGGATAAATTAATACTATTCGTTGCCATGATTTGCACTCCTTATAAAAATTTTCATAACTTTTATTAGTAGAAGTATTTCCTGTGCTATTTTGGCCAAAATAACAAATCCATCTTAAACGCCTGATATACCGTTGTCTATTAGTCAAATGTCCCAACGAAAAGCCACAGCGCGAGCATAATTATGTCATTGAAATTTCAATAAAATAATAGATTTCTCAGCCACAAAAACTTAGTCATTTATCCTATTGCTGCATTGAATATCCGTTATTTCAAAAATAGAGCGATCGAGAATTTTTAGCTGGGTGCAGTTAATTTCTGCACTTGCTCCTCATAATTGCGCGCTTTCTCCTTATCACCTGCCTGTTTTGCCGCCTCGGCGGCATGGGATAACGCATTGCGGCGGTTCGGCGTGCGCGCCAATGATTGTTCGAACGCGTGTAACGCTGCATCGGGTTGTTGCAACGCCAGCAGCAATTCGCCCAGCAACTCTCTGGCAGGAATGATTGCACCCGGCGTGACATTATCCTTCTCGGTAGCGTCTTCCCGGTCGGCTGCGGCGCGCATCAATGTTTGCGCTTGTTGCGCATTGCCTTCCGCATGGGCAATCCATGCGGCAACTGCTAAGCGCTGAATTTCGATTTGATCGGCGGTATAGTTTTTATTTGCTGCTTTATCGTTATCGCGCAATTGTTCCAAGCGTTGCAGGCTGCTGCGAGCCGCCGCCGCTTTTCCGCTTCTCGCCGCGCCCAAACCGCGGGCAAAGTGCGTAATGGCTTCGCACCAGCCAAACTGGCTCCACGGAAAGTCAGCGAGAGATACTTGAAGTTCGGATGCTTCCAGCCACTCACCGCGCTCCACGGCGTAACGCGCTGGAATGGCGGCCAATGCATAGGCGGCGGTGGTATTTTCCGGTTGCGCTTTTTTGATGGCTCGCAATTCTTGCAAGATGTCCTTAGCCTTGCCAGTCTGGCCGGTTTGCAGATAAGCGTAAATCAGATAATCCATCGCATGGAATTGCTGATCCCAGGTAGCGGTCAAGGCATTTTCGCACGCATAATTTTTTGCCGCGCGATATGCCGCCACATTGGATTGCGCTGCATCGTGCCAATGCCCCAAGCGGATAAAAATGTGCGACGGCATATGCAATGCGTGCGGCACTGCCGGCGCAATCTGCGTATACCTCCGGGCGGCATCCAGGCCGAGATTGGCCAATTCCGGGTAATCGCTGCTGTGAATGATGTAGTGGGCAACACCCGGGTGATTGGGTTCTTTCTCCAATACGTGTTGCAACAATTCCAGCGCCTTCTTCTGATTGGCATAGGTTTTGTCCTGCGGCGATGCCGTGGAAATCAGCGCCAAAGCATAAAATACCGCCGCTTCGCGGTCATCGGGGTTTTCCTGCCAGACTCGTTGCATCGCGCTTTGATAAGCCAGTTTGCGCGCCGTGTAATCCGCTTGTGTATCGATCTGATACAACGCTCCGGTGGCTGCCAGATAAGCTTTCTCGCGCTCTGTTTTGATGTTCAGTTGCGCGGCTTTCTGCAGCGTTTCCCGCCCTGCTTGCAGTTCCGCCGCGGTTGGCGGCGTCGCCCATAACTGGTGATAATGGCTCATGGCAATGCCCCAGTACCCCATGGCACAAGAAGGATCGCTAACGGTTACCTGAGCGAATGTTTTCACGGCTTCGTCGTACCAAAACGAATGCAACATCGCCACCGCCTGATTAAATTGCGCTTGCGCAGCAGGGTTACAGGACACTGGAAAATGTACCTTCCCCAGTTTTTCTTCGCTGAAGGTGCCGGCATGATGGCCTTCACCCGCCCACAATGCGCTTGCAATCATTAATGTTGCGATGAGAATGCTATTTATGAATAAGTTCATGATGTAAGTATATCCTAAGGCTAAAAAATACCAGTGAGGTAGATATTACATGTTCCATGCTTACTGGCATTAGGTTTGTATTTTAGGTTTTGGTGCTGAACCGGCGGTTATATTCCAGAACAATACTGGATCGAGCGGCGCAAGCATGGCCTCAGGAACGGTCAGCAGAATTAGATAGTAGTGAATTCTAATTTTCTATTTTTTCAGATGTGCCTCAGATATCTATTCAACCTAGTTTCATAGCATAACGAGATTTTTTCGACCTAATCAGGCCCGATAAATTGGTGAAACGTAGGACATTCGTACTATTTATTCCATGACATTGCAACTATCCGCATCAGTTTTTAACTAGTTTATTTATATTAGTAATTTTATGACAATTTTCTCTATTAAGAAAAAAAGCCTTCATGCATGATATGCCGCATAAATTTTGATGATTTGAGCTGCCAATTTATAAAATTATGAGGAATTAGTAATGAGTAAGCTTTTACGATCAATAATGATTTCTGCCACTATCTGGCTTTGCTCAGGAGTCGGAACTGCTGTTGCTGGGCCATTTGAGGGGCAAACTATTAACTATCAATATTATTTTCCAAACCTAACTATTCCCTATGCTTCTGCTGAAAATGGCAATTACTTAGTGAATTCCGGCATAGAAATATCAAATGTGGTCGATGGTTATGGCGCCATTGATTTTAGTGGCGATGGTTTTGTTGTTTCGTTCACGAATGATTCCAGCTTCTCTTCAGCAACATTTAATGGATTTGTCGTTAGCGATATACTCTCGACAATAGATTCATTCACTTCTTTTAATCTAGTTGCGAACACCGGGGTATTAGGAACGCCAATTTTGAATTTTGATGAGAACAACTTATATGTAAATTGGCAGGGCCTTAATTTTGGTAGAGGAGATCTGATTTTTACTGTTAACACTGATAATTTTATCAATCCTATTCCAGAACCTGAGATTCATGCAATGCTGATTGTTGGATTTGGTTTAATCGGATATACCGTACGTCGCAGAAAAATTATCAGTTAATACGAAATTGTATGAATATCTATCGAGTTAATATATAAAGAATCAATGCATTATCAACAAAAAACCGCCTGTTTAGGCGGTTTTTTGTTTTCATTCATCCATGAAGGGATTAACAATCAAAGAAGCGATTAGTGCCCTGGCTTGCTCGTACCGCCATATGGACGTGGATCTTGACCTTCTTTGAGGCAATTACCATTACCGTCTACACCAAATTGGCAATCATCTGTGCTTGCATTTGGATCACCCATATCCGCATTTGAACAGGCAGTTAAGAAAGCTAATAAAGTTATTGTAAAAATTGATAATTTCATCACTTTAATTCCTTATTAAATTTACCAAATCTTCCGTCTGAAATTTGAGTATATAACAAACCTCTTAAACTTCCAAACATCTATCTAGGATCTAGGAAAACATTTTATGATTTAATATAACAAAACCCAATTTAGTCGCCACGAAGTATCGCCATCAGGTGGCTACTGTACTTGTCCAGCTTACGTACACCAATTCCTGTTATTCGCCGTAATTCATCTTCTGTCTTAGGGGACAATCGCGCCAGCTCTTGCAAAGTCGTATCATGAAAAATCACATACGCAGGGACACCATGCTCCTTGGCGGTTTTAGCACGCCATGCGCGCAATTGCTCCCACAGGTATTGTTCGGTCGGATCCAATGTTGTTATATCACTATTTTGCTGTTTCTCTGATGATCTTATCGAGTTGACTTGCAGTCGCAAATGTACACTTTGCTGTCCTTTAAGAACTGCACGACTCAGTTCGGTTAAGTGCAAGATACCGTGACTCTCACTATCCACCGCTAGTAGGCCAAGAACTGTAATTTGACGAAATATCGCGCGCCAGGTAGTTTCAGAAAGGTTTTTCCCTATACCGAAAGTGCTGATTCTGTCATGGCACCATTCTTTCACGCGCTCTGTTCGATTGCCTCGTAACACATCAATTAAATATCCTGCACCAAAATTTTGTCCGGTACGATAAACACAGGATAATGCTTTTTGCACTTCCACACTAGCATCCCAGACTTGTGGCGGATTTATGCACACATCACAGTTTCCACACGGCACAGTATCAACCACTTCACCAAAATAATTGAGCATATGCAAACGACGGCAAGTTGTTGTTTCACATAACGATAGCATAGCTTCGAGTTTTCTGGCAGCAACCTGCTTAAATTTCAACTTTGCTCCAGATTCTTCTATCATTCGCCGCCGCTGGATGACATCCCCGAGACCATATGCCATCCAAGCATTCGCTACCCGGCCATCACGACCCGCACGGCCAGTTTCTTGGTAATAGCCTTCAATGCTTCTTGGCAAGTCCAAATGTGCAACAAATCGTATATCAGGTTTATCAATACCCATGCCGAATGCAACCGTAGCAACCATGATGATGCCTTCCTCACGCAAAAACTTTTCCTGATTCTGATTTCTTTCTTGCGAACTCATACCTGCATGATAGGCTACTGCGCGTAATCCTTGGCTTACAAGCCAAGATGTTATTTCATCGACCTTCTTACGGGAAAAACAATAAACAATTCCCGCATCATCCTGATGCTGTGCTTGTATGAAATCCAGTAATTGCATCCGGCCATTGGTTTTATCAATTATTTGATAGTGAATGTTCGGACGATCAAAACTAGAAACGAATATCTTAGCAGCGCCAAGCCCTAAGCGTTCAATGATTTCTCTGCGCGTATCCAAATCAGCTGTTGCTGTCAGGGCAATACGCGGAACTTTAGGAAAACGTTCATGCAATACCGATAACTGAATGTATTCTGGACGAAAATCGTGCCCCCATTGTGAAACGCAGTGTGCTTCATCGATTGCAAATAATGCAATCGTAATGCGTTCTATCAGATTCAAAAACCGCGGAGTGAGTAAACGTTCCGGTGCAACATACAACAAATCGTATTCACCAGTCAGAAGTTTTTGTTCCACTGCCACGATATCTTCCGGGGATAGCGATGAATTGAGTACAGCCGCACGCACGCCTATTTCATGTAATGCCGCTACTTGGTTTTGCATTAATGCAATCAATGGCGAAACAATAACGGCAACGCCATTACGCAATAAAGCGGGAATTTGATAACACAGGGATTTGCCGCCGCCTGTCGGCATCAACACCAAACAATCGCCACCATTAGCCAGATGCGCAATTACTTCCGCTTGCTGACCGCGAAAATCAGGATACCCGAAGACTTCTTTAAGAATATTAAGGGCGCTAGACATGCAAAGCACAATTATGGTTTATTGGCATTTCTCCTCTCCAAATTTGCATTCTAACGATTTTATTGAGACCCGCAAAACTATAGATTCGGTCGTTGGGTTATTTGCAACGATACAAATAAAATATACGCTCTTATAATTCCTTTAAATCACAATAATCATCTTGAGCCAATAAGATAAAATGCTGATTTACCAATTGCTTATGCATATCTTTCTTTTTGTTTGGTAAGATTGCACGATTATTCATTGTGTTGTACCTGCTATAATTATGGTTTTAACTTGTTCATAAAACTAACGACGTTAGTCTGGAGAAAGAAAAATGGTGGTAGCTGATGTTTTGAAATTGATTCAAGACAATGAAGTCAAATTTGTTGACTTACGTTTTACCGATACGAACGGAAAAGAACATCATGTGACCATACCTGCGCATGCTTTTGACGCAGATAAATTTGAAGATGGCCACCCTTTTGATGGTTCGTCTATTGGCGGCTGGAAAAGTATTCAAGCATCCGATATGTTGTTGATACCTGATCCTGACACGGCCAATATGGATCCATTTATGGATGAACCCACACTACTGATGACCTGCGATGTAGCAGAACCAGCCGATGGCAAAGGTTATAGCCGCGACCCGCGCTCTTTAGCCAGGCGTGCAGAAATCTACTTAAAATCAACCGGCATCGGCGATGTTGCTTATTTTGGCCCAGAGCCAGAATTTTTTATTTTTGATGCGGTTTCATGGCATACCGATATGTCCGGTTGCTCCGTTAAAATTGAATCGGAGGAAGCAGCCTGGAGTTCGGCGATCAAATACGAAAGCGGCAATATTGGCCATCGTCCCGCTATTAAAGGCGGTTACTTTCCAGTACCGCCAGTTGACTCACTGCAAGATATTCGTTCTGCCATGTGCCTTACATTGGAAGAAATGGGTGTCGGTGTCGAAGTACATCATCATGAAGTAGCAACCGCCGGCCAATGCGAAATCGGTACTCGTTTTAATAGTCTGGTCAAACGCGCGGATTGGAACCAAATATTGAAATATGTCGTGCATAACGTAGCCCATTCATACGGTAAAACGGCAACATTTATGCCTAAACCTATCGTCGGCGATAACGGTTCAGGCATGCATGTCCATCAATCCATCTGGAAAGACGGTAAAAATCTTTTCTCTGGCAATGGCTACGCAGGCCTCTCCGAAATGGCGCTTTATTATATCGGTGGCATTCTCAAACATGCCAAAGCGCTCAATGCAATCACCAATCCCAGTACTAATTCTTATAAACGTTTAGTTGCGGGGTTTGAAGCACCAGTTAACCTTGCCTATTCGGCAAGTAACCGCTCGGCAGCAATCCGCATTCCGCATACAAGCAGCCCGAAAGGGCGGCGCATAGAGGTCCGCTTCCCTGATCCGACAGCCAATCCATACTTGGCATTTACTGCCCTGATGATGGCGGGATTGGATGGCATTCAAAACAAAATCCACCCGGGTGATCCAATGGATAAAAATCTCTATGACTTGCCACCTGAAGAAGCTGCTAAAGTACCGAACGCATGCGCTTCTCTAGATGAAGCGCTCGAATACTTAGATAAGGATCGCGACTTCTTAATCCGTGGCGGTGTGTTTTCTAATGATATGATTGATGCTTATATTCAGCTAAAAATGGACGAAGTTATATTATTACGTACAACTACACACCCAGTTGAATTTGATATGTATTACAGTTTGTAGTTGAAAGCACAGGACCGTTGCAATCCGGTTAATAGAATGGGATTGTGGGTTCTTTTTTACCTTATACTAGAAAAAATAATCTGTAGACTGATCAAATAGTTGTAGTTATCATTAGTTTTTTGGTCATAAGACTATGAGAATCCAAGCGCTATTTATTCTATTAATTGCAATACTATTCACTTCTTCTTTATCGGATGCAATTGCTGGAACAGATATATACAAATATGTCGATAAAGATGGCAATATTACTTTCACTAATCGGCGCATCGGTAATGCACAAAAGATTTCTGTTGCATCTTTCTCAAGAAGCAGCGAACAATCAGGAGTCCGATCAAGTTCTGCTCGTGTCAAAGATACGACACAAAAAGAACGCGATGTCATGCGTCGTCAGATTCTGGAGAAAGAGTTACTGACTGAAGAAAAACTTTTTACTGATACACAGAACTTCCTCTCACACATTAATAGTAACCCTGAATCTGGAAACAATTATCAAGAAAAAACTGTGCAACTTAAAAATAAATTATTTTTACACCAAAGAAATATCACTGCATTAAAAAAAGAGCTTGCTAGACGCTAACTATTTTGTGAATCGCGTAATCGCTTATTACATTGAACCATGAAAAAGAACTTTGTTTTGGTTATTTCTTTGTTTTTTCTCTCTTGCCTAAGCCAAGCTGGTGTTTATAAGCACGTTGATGAGAAAGGCAATGTAACTTATTCAAATATTCCTTCCAACAACGCAAAAAAGATCGACTTGCCACCTATTGTTGTTGTCCCCTCACCTTCGGTAAATACGGGAGAAATTGAAGAAAGAATAGCAAAACGTAGAGATTCGATGAAACTTGAAGAACAACGTGAGCAACTACAAGGAAAAATATCTGAAGAAGAAAAACGCCTAAATGAGGTAAGAGACGAATATAAAGATGGCGTTCCAGATCGCTTGGGTAGTGAACGTAATTATCAGAGATACCTGAATCGGGTAGAACGTTTAAGAGACGAAATCAATGTACGTGAAAGAAATCTCAATGTTCTAAGAAATGAGCTCCAGAATCTGCCCGTTAAAACTAAGCAACCATAATACTGCTTACATACGCAACTCAACCATTACCGGTGCATGATCGGAAGGTCGTTCTCGTTTGCGCATCGTCTTATCAATTGTGCAAATTATGCAGCTGCTAGCAAGTTCGCTGCTTAGTAATATATGATCAATGCGCAATCCTCGGTTTAATCGGAATGCCATCATACGATAATCCCACCATGTATAAGATTTCTCTGGTTGCTCGAATAAGCGAAAGCTGTCTGATAACCCCAACTCTATCAATTCATAAAAAGCATTTCGTTCAGGCTGACTGCATAGCACTTTATCTTTCCAAGCATTCGGATCGTAGACATCCCGGTCATCGGGTGCAATATTAAAATCACCCAGTAGTGCCAATTTCGGATACTGCTTTAATTCTTGCTGCAACCATTTCTTCAACGCCGGCAACCATCTTAATTTATAGTTATATTTTTCGGACGTGATATCTTCTCCGTTTGGGACATAAACAGACACAACACGCAAATCGCCATATGTTGCAGCAATCACTCGTTTTTGCTCATCCGCAAAATCCGGTATGCCGGTTACCACTTCACTCCCCTGATGTTTACTCAATATTGCCACGCCATTGTAAGTTCTCTGTCCTGCAAAAAAAGACTGATAACCAATTGCAGCCAGTTCACGCTCAGGAAAATTGTCATTAAGTAATTTAGTTTCTTGCAAGCACAACATATCAGGCTGATTTGAGTTTAACCAATCGATTACCTGCGGCAATCGGATTTTTAATGAATTAACATTCCATGTCGCTAATTTCATAATAATTGAACCAGTCAATATTTAAATTTTATTTTTAGAGCATTAAATAAAATTCTGAGAAACCAAAGCTTCGATCAGTCCGATTTGAATAGCAAAGTAAGTCGCAGTGCATTTAGTCAATAACCTTCCGCAACCAATTCCCAATATCCACAACCTCTTGTGAACACAAGGAATGCGCCATAGGATATTCATGCCAACTGACTGCGTAATTAGCCGCCAGCAATTTATTTCTTGATTCGGTCGCAAGCCGCAAAGGTATGACGGCATCATATGTTCCATGCGCCATGAATATGGATATCTTCGCATTTGTTACACTCGCCTCGGATACAAAAGAATCCGTCCCAAGCAAATAACACGAAAGCGCGACAATCCCCGCTAACTGATTACTCTGGCGCAATCCAACATGGAGGGCCATCGCACCGCCTTGCGAAAATCCAGCGAGCACAATATGCCTTGGAGCCACACCACGCCGCATTTCCCGGGCAATTAAATTATCGATGGCCTGCTGTGAGCTGCCAATACCAGCTTGATCTTGGTGACTATCCATATCAGGATACAAAATATCGTACCAGGCACGCATTACATAACCATTATTGATGCTTATAGGCCGTTCTGGTGCATGCGGAAAAATAAAACGAATTGGTTTATTACAAAATGGTTCCAGTTCATCAACTATCGATACAAAATCATTTCCATCTGCACCTAAGCCATGTAACCATATGATTACATAACTTGGATTATCTGCGGTTTCAACTTCAATAACAGGCAAATTAACAGACTTAATACTCATAGAATATATGTTTTGATGGATCTGTATAACAAAATAAAACACCAATATATTTGCGATGTAATAAAAATTGAAAGTTTAATTAAGACAAGACATAAAAAAACCGGTACACCGGCTGTCGTTGACAGTGGTGTACCGGTGTTGATACTTGCTTTCGCTTATAGCTTCGTGAAGACCGGTATTACCGCTCCAGCAATACTATTAATATAACGATTGCCTTGTTCATCCCATGTCATCAATAATCCACCAAAACGACTTTCTGGGTCACCCAACAACGCCATCAAACGTTGTACTTCCCATAATGCGTCTTTAGCTTCCATCTTAACTTCACGGGTCTCTCCTGGTTGAATCGCTCTGTCATCTTCCATCGTCAAACCAGTCGCTACCAGTTCTCTCGGATAGTCAGGATCTAAGTGCGATTGCCCAAGCTTGTTAACAAAACGCACACCAGCTGTCGTGAATTCCCCTATGTTCACCGGAGAATCTCCATTGTTGGTGATGTCCATCGTTACACGTAATGCACGTCCAGGTACGTCATAGTTCGCATGCGTTACTTTAATCGCTACCGGATTCGGTGCAATTGGCATCGGTTCTACTTTTGACTCACCTGCCTGAATCGGTACTGTGTAGGGATGTACGCTCTCTGTATAACGATAGCCTCCCCATACCAACGCACAGGTCAGTATCGCTACCGCCCACGCCAATTTACGATCAAATGGATCCAGTAACAGTTCATCACCATATGCCAACAGTACACGGCTACGAGGTAAGAACATCGGACGAGCTACAAATGCACCAATCCAGAAACAGCCTAAGCCTAACCATACAATGTGCCAAAACACACCGTTTGAAAAGTTAAACGTCTCCAGATCAATCGTTTTTCCTGTCAACGTGGTTACAGGGTTAGTAAAGTCATCCCAGCTGCCTGAAATGTTCATCCATGCTGCTGGTCCTGCAATAGGGCCCGCATCTTTTACGTTCACCATTGCATGCATGTGATGACGGCCTGGAATACGCGCTTTCAGTTTAACTTCAAACTCATAGTCACGGCCAATTACCAGTGGTCCTGAAATAAATGTAGGTTCTCCATTTAACTTGGTGCTCAAACGTACAAATACCGGACTTGGGCTACCTACGTTAAAAAACGCGCGTTCGGGTTTACCTACCGCACGTGGCCAGTCTTCCGCCAGATGGAATTTCCCTGTCATGGTTGCAATGTCATTGACCTTGGTGACTTTCGGTTGCCATTTCAGGTCATACCATTGAATACTACGCATACGAAGAAATGGTTCTTGTGAACGTTCACCATGCGCCGCCACCGTCTTTACGTCCACCGTTAACGTCAGCGCCAATGATGCCGCTCCTATCGCAGCTCCGTACAGGCCTAATACTCCCAGCTTAAAAATGCTCTTTATACTCATTATTTGATCCCCTGTGCAAAGCCTTTTTCACCAAATGCCGTTACGTCGTTCTTCATAGAGATACGACCTCTTTCTCCTTTAACATAGTAGAAAGCGGTGCAATATAGCTTGCCAAAGTACCACCATACGCAGAACATCAGCATCGATACAAACGCTGAGAAGAATGCTGCAATTACTGTCGTGTGACCACCAAAGGTACGCAGTGAACCTTGTTCAATCAAGCGAACATATTCTGGTGTACCCGTACGTACATACAGGAAACCTGTGTAGTCAGCTACTGATAACAGTACACCTTCAACTACCACCGGTAAGTGGGTGGGACCAAAAATCGGCCAGTTGCCCGGGTAGAAGAATAATCCAAAAAATCCTCCTCCTAACAGCGCTGTTACCAGCCAGTTACCCGTCAACAGTAAAATCGTATCCATCATCAACGCACCAGGAATCATGGTCGATGGCAACACAAAGTTAAGTGGATAATGTGACCACCAGTAAAAACCCCAGTAACGAGTCAGCCATTCTCCTACCAGCAGACATACGATACATAAGGTTGCTCCAAATGGCAGGCGATAATTCACCCATAAATAATACATTAACGCTGCACAGTACATGATCCCTACAATCGGGGTTACTACCGGCCACCATTGACGATCTTTCCAATCAAGCCAAAAGTCCCAGTCCCCTGCCAATAGCATGAAGTGCATGTGGTATGTGCCAACCAAAAGAATACATAAAATTGGAAAATACACTGCATCAATATATCTGGACATCCTTACCGCTTCTGGCGGCATCTTTGCCGCTGCTATAATTTCGTCTGTTCTACTCACTAGACCCTCCCTTTTCTTCATTTCGTGATATTAAATATGAAAACCATGATGACCTCTTATCTACTTATCATCACCTAGCTTCTCAGCTCGTCTTCATTACTACAACTTAATTTCCATCCCTTTATCACCCCTAAGTCTAGGGGTGATAAATATAACTTACATTAAGGAACAACTCGGTTGTTCAGAATTTCTCTGCTTGCATTATTCCAGGTTACATCGGTCAGGTTCGAGTACCGGGTAATAATCTGTGCCGCTATGCCACCTGAAAATAATCCTGCCCAGCCCAGAATCACAAATCCCCAATGCAATGGCGCGCTAAACAACTCTTCCATGAACCAGAATGCATGGCCCCATTCGTTCAAGCCTACGTTCGGCAGAATCATCAACGGCCCTGCAATTGCCATCACCAATGGAAATGATGTACCACGGCTATACAATGGCAAACGTGTCATCGCATACAAATACGAGGCTACGCCACACACAATGTACATCGGGAATGATCCGTAAAACACCACCACGTGACTTGGCGTAAAGCTCGTGTCACGAATAATCACTTGGTGCCATGACGCATCCTGTTCCGTAAAGAAACTTCCGCCCCAGTAAACACCAAACAAATACACTCCCAGCCACATCATCCAGTAAAAATATCGTTTGATTTCTAACTTCGTGTCTAGGTTGTCCAATTGCTCTTTCGTGTCTCGGGTCTTCAGTATCCACCCCCATGTTACCAATGCAAACAATGGCATCAGCGTCATGTGTACACGCCATAACCCCATCCATACCTTATCAAACTCCGGTTCCATCGAATCCATACCGTGAGAATACGCAAACGTCCTTTGGTACCAGATCCAAAATATCGCTACCAGCAGCATCGTTAGCATGCCCAACTTGTAGTACTTAGAATCGTACCACAGCGACATGTCATAATTCGCGCTCGTACTCGCACTCGTCGTGCCGTATGTTGTTGCCATCTTTCTACCTCCTAATGTTAATCAAATACTACTCGTTACTTTTACTACTTCTTAATACTAATTAATTAGTACTGCTTAAAATTTCGGCAGCTAAATTAGCCTTTTTCCTCCCCTAATTTAACCACACCTCTCAGGCTAGTCGACCTTGCCACTTAAAGTCAAGTCATTTGTCATAAAATAACATCCCACTAATCATATACCCTTAACATATAAAACTCCCTTTCCACTTCTAGAACAAGGGGTAAGAAATGAGAAATACTTCACAAAAAAATTATAAATTTTTACACTATCTTATTCAAATCCCCCATTGCTGACTAGGTAACTCCATCTAATTTTCACCATTCGCGCCAACCGCCGATCAATGGAAAGTAAAGTCCCAGTCTTACCGGGCGCGGATCCATTTGCTGCAGGAGCTTGGCATAACACTGTAACTGATATTGATAGCGGGTTTGTTCTCGGTCGAGAAAAGCTTCTTTATTCGATCCTTCGTGGCTGCTTGTTTTATAGTCTATGATCCACCGGTTCCCATCAGGGTCGCAAAATGTTCTATCGATCACCACATTCATAGGCAAGCTGTTAATTATTCCAGTAATCTTCAATTCGTTTTGCGCAAACTGCTGAGGGCCTAAAATCCACTGTCCGCGCGGGTCGATGATTGCATTGTTTAACGCAGACATAACTCGTTCAACGGCAAGGGTAAATTCTTTATCATCCCCGCTCATACCACTTGCGAGCAAATTTTGTTTCAATTGATCTCGCATTGCCCGGATACGCGCGTTATTCCACCCTTGCATGCGGTCTTCTGCAATTTGCTGCAGCCATCGATGAACGACATTACCCGCATGGCGCGCCAGCTCACCCGCCCATGAAAATTCAATTTCTTCCTGAACAGGTTGATTATTAAAACGTTTTTCCCAAAACACGGAGTCCGGCGCCGGCGGCAATAACCAATCCGATCTCAAGCAGCGGTAGTAATCGCCTGTATTGCTGGTAATTTCTCCGCTTGCTTGGTTATTCTGATTTTCTGAGGAAGATTCCCTTAGCAAGTCATCATTTTTCACTTTCTGGCTGTAAACCGGTTGCACAACAGGCCACAGCCTGTTTAACAATGAGCCGGCACCAGGTTCTTTGATGATTGGCTTGCTGCCGTCAGAATCCTCGGCTACATCCACATGACCCATCAAGTGTAAAAATTTCTTTGCTCGCGTTGCAGCCACATACAATAATCGATCCGCCTCCAGTTGCTGCTTGTTTTGATCCAATCCTTCCATCCACGTGTAAATCGGGTCGTTAGGTGCTCCCGTTTCCTGAATAGGTGCCAGCAACAAATCAGCCATCAATATATTTTCATTATCAAGTGATTCGCTATGCGGCTGCTCCATCCACCTTAGCAATTGTTTACTGCTGCCACGTGGCTTGCGGCCGAGTCCCGGCACAATTACCGTATCAAATTCAAGCCCTTTCGCTTTATGTATTGTCATAATTTGCAGCGTATCAACCGCATCGAAATCCGGTGAAGCATAAAGATTGCTCAATCTTTTCTCAAAAATTGCCAAATCACGTACTTCACCAGCTTCCTCTTGACTTTCAAGGAAATCCAAGTATATCTCGGCGTCCTTCAAGCCACTTGCTGCAGGGTCTTCTTCCTGGGTAGCCGCATCGATACAAGCTGGCCCACCCAAAGCTTGCCAGGCCGCTTCGACGGTAAGCCGCAGCGGCTGGCGTTGGCGGAAATTTATGCAAGGCTGCAATATTTCGCGTAGCTTACGTAAACGTGCCGCAGCATCGATCGAAATACCTTCCCAGTATTGTTCATCGATTATCGATTCCCACAATGTCATTTTCCTCGCAATTCCGCCGCTTTCGCTATCTTTTTGCCTGATACTTGCCAGCATTGTGATATCGGCGAGCAAAAGCCCGCACCACGGTGCGCGTAACACTGAAAACCAGGCTATATCATCAGCCAGATTAATCAATGCGCGAGTCAGGATCAGCAAGTCGTGAACGGCAGGTTTGTGACGCAACAAATCAATATCCACTGCGTGAAACCGGAAACCGGCGTTCTTGATTACCGGCACAATTTCTTTTAAGTGACTGCGATTGCGCACTAAAATTGCAATCGTATCCGTTGGATAATCGCGTCGCGTTTGCGCGATAATTTCGACGATCCGTTGAGCTTCTGCTATATCGTCTCTGTCAAAAAAAGGATGTATTTCAACTGCCTTGCCTGCCAGTGCAGGATGTGTCGCCTGTGAACCGGTATAGGCCACGGCACCGGTTGCAAAATCTTCGCGGGCAGGCATGATTCGTGCGAATGCTTCATTAACCCAATCGATAATTCCTTGCTGCGAGCGGAAATTTGCCCTAAGGGTGATTGGCTGCAAAACAATATCGCCAACACCCATACTGCGCGCTTTCAAAAAAAGCCCCACTTCCGCCTCGCGGAAACGGTAAATCGATTGCATCGGGTCACCTACTACAAATAAGCTGCGCCCATCTCCAGCATTCCAGCCAGCAACGAGTTTTTCCAATAATTTGAACTGACTGATTGACGTATCCTGGAATTCGTCAATCATGATATGTTTGATGCGGTAATCGAGTGCTAAAGCCAGATCTGTCGGTGATTCGGGATCCCCGAGCGCCCATAGCGCACGTTGCGCAATTTCAGAAAAATCGACCTTGCCGTAAATCTGGAAAACAACCTTGAGTTGCGCCACCGCATAAGGTAACAGCCGGGTTATGGCGCCCAATATTTCCCATTGCTTATCGGAATAATCCGGTGGCGGGAGCCGGCGCATCATTTGTAACGCTTGCTGGAAAGTTTCCTCTGCACTGAGCGAATCGATTAATGCTTTCAAGCGATTCTTCCATGCTTTGGCTGCTTCTTTTTCAATCTTATTATTGCCAGGCGGAAAACCTACTTTAAGGGAAATATCTGCTCGCCAATCGCCACTTCTAGTCAGTAATAATTCAGCAATTCCGCACCAATGCTCAACGTGCGCTGCTGTCAGTGTCTCTAGCTGCTCACAGCATATAATTTGAGATGATTTTCCGGCAGCGATCAGATTTGCCGCTGCATAGTGCAGTAATTCCAGCAATTCATTACTGTCAATCGCCGGTAGCGATTGAGAAACGTGGCGTACCGCATCGCCGCGTGAATTTTGCAGCGCAGCCTCGAGCTCTTCTCGAGTTCTACCATGGGTATGACGTAACCAATGATCCCGCTTTGCCAGCATCTCGGCAAGCAGGGTTTCGATGCGTGCCGCATCATTATCCAAATATTCGAGCAATCGTTCTACATCATGGGCAATTGCATGATCATGCTCAATCATTTTTAAGGTGGAGCGTGCTGCCTCACGATAGAAATCAGCCGCATCTTCAATGATCTCCGGTTGAGCGCCAAATTTAGTCAATATTGGCATTTGCCGCGTCAACGCAGCACAAAAAGAATCGATGGTCTGGATTCGCAACCGCTCCGGGTTGTCTAAAATATGCCAGCCAGCCCGCTGATCGCAATGCAAAGCAGATTGTGCCAAGTCATAATTCAGCTTTTCGTAGCTGGTTATTTCACGATCAATAACAGCTTTTCTTCCCGCTTCCAAGGCGGTTAAAATACGTGCGCGCATTTCCGCTGCGGCTTTCCGTGTAAAGGTAATCGCTACGATTTCTTCCGGTGCATCCACGCAGGCCAGTAATTTGAGATAACGCTGAATTAGCAGACTGGTCTTGCCGGAACCGGCCGGCGCCTGAACAATGAATGATTGCGCGGTATCCAGTGCACAACTTCGTTCCGTCAAATCAGGCGTAGTTAATGTATCAGTCATTTTCATCGCTCTGCCCTGCTGAATCCTTGCGAGCACGCTCATGAATCCGGCAAAACAATTGCAAATCGCAGTAGTTACAAGTAACCGGAAAATGCTTAGGCGCAACGCTTGCCTCGCCGCTTGAAAAACCGGCAGCCAAATTTGTCAGATTATGCCGCCAAGTCTCAATCAATTGCTTCCACGTGCCAAATTGATTGCAGCCGTTTAATTGCTTAAAATCCTTTACACCTGGCAGCAAATCCGCTTCCTGCGTTATTGCGGCAAATCCCATTCCACCGCGTTTAATGATAGCAAATGCAGCGCCGGCGGCCAGCTGTTCCACTTCTGTCATGACCAGATACAGTGGAAGTTGCGGCTCATCAGGACGTTCACCGGTCATGGCTTGAACCGGTTGCTTACTGGTTTTGTAATCAATCACGATATGCTGTCCGCCTTCCAGTTCATCCACCCGGTCCAAGCGGGCTTTCAATTCCAAGTTGGCGATTTGAATGAAGCGCTTCTCTTCAATCGCGACTACCGCAAAATTCCCCCTTTTTCTCTCTTCATGCAACCATTCGTGCATCAAGCGTACTAACCGCCGCTGTTCGATCTGAGCAAGACGGCCGGAAAGTGCTGCGGGCTTATACTGCTGCATTTGTAACACGGCACGGTGTGTAATAGCTTCCAGCATAATTTCGAGTTCATCACCGGTGATAGCGTCGAGCGCTTCTTTAGTATTCAATTGCCGCCATAGCAATGCTAATACCTGGTGTGTCAATGAACCTCTTTCCTTTGCATTCAGGCCGCTATGTGGTTGTTCTAAGCTCACTAGCTGTAACCTGTGTTTAGCCCAAGCGCGAAATGGACACGCGGCATAATCCTTTATAACAGACGTGCCGCCTTTGACATTTTTTCTTGCCTCATCGCTATCCAGTGATGGTGCTTTGTTATCCACCAATTGCTGTAAATCGGATGTTTGCCTGACCAGATCACCGTGTCGCATAATCTCCGCCAACACCGGCTTATTTTCCGCAATCGATTTGATCAGCGCGCTGGGTTTCAACTCATGCCCATCGCCATTATCGCTAAACTTCGGATTGCTCAAAATCACTTCTTTTGATCCAGACAACCATTCGTTCATCAGTTGCCGGCAGAACGCGAGCGATGCTCCTGTCGTAGCGAAAGGTAATTTAGCCCTACGCTGCAATTCAAGTGGCAAAAACGGATTAGGACGGGTGCGTAAAGGCCACTGCTCATCCGATAACCCCATCACCCAAAGATGATCGAAATCCATCCCAGCCGCTTCCAATACACCGAGTATCTGGATGGGCACATCAGGTGTCTCAGGCTGGAATAACGTTTCGCTGGCCATAAATTTTAAGCGGATGACAGCGTTTTCATAGCTAGTGACTGCCATGACATGATCGAGTGTTGTAAAGTCTGCCAGCAATGCTTGCCATTTCTTAACTACCTGATATTCCGTGGAATCGAGGCTGCGTTCCCCGGGAAAACCGATAGTCTGCATTATTTCTGAAATAGATCTGGCCAAAACAGCATGGCTTCCCGATCGCGGCAGCCGTGTCTGCCGCAATTCAGCTAACGCGGATAACCGCTGTAACAGAATTGGGCAACTTACCTGGGGAGTGGCTTGCTGTATAAGCGTTATCAACCGGTCAAGATCAATGAAAGGCTCAGCGTCGCGGCGGATACATGCATCCAACATTGCACGCTGCCCTATTTCCGTTTCACTCCCTGCTAGAAATGGGGAACGTAACCAGTGACTCACCCGGTTAAATTCGACTTCTCGATGCAGGAGCGTCAATACGAGCAATGCTGCATTGATCACTGGATAGGACATTAATGCCGAGCCCAATGACACATTAAATGGCATGACCGGATGCACACCGCCCGGCAAAGCAAGCTTGATATCCGGATACATGACTGCCTGAAAAATACGCGTCAGCTTACTGCGGTAATCTGCCAATGCCGGTACTACGATACCAATACGGACTGCTGGATCCGCTTCAATTCTTGTACGTGCCCATGCAGCTGCGTGATATATTTCCTCGTCACTACTTGTATATTCAGCACGTTGAACAATATTCAATGATTGCGGGCGGTTAAATTCCGGCCCGGCAGTTACTACCTCACACCCAGTAGCAATCAGATTATTTAAGAAAGCGATCTGTTGTGGCGTAAAAATGTTAAAACCATAGCAGACCACAGCAGACGGTTTTTTTACCGCTAGTGCGGCGTATTTTTCTGTGATTACATCACAAATACGAGCTTGATCTGTTTGTCCGTTACTCTCTGTTATGCTGCGATAACAGCTTGTCCAATCTAGGAATGCCTTACCATCGTCATTCGGATAGTATTTTTCAATTTCACCAATCAATCGCCACGCATGCGCCAATCGCCATGCTTCCCGAACCGACCGCGCTGTTTCAGAGACGCGCAGTAGTAGCTTACCTGCTTCAGACGATTGGATTATTGATTCCCACAGTGCCTGTTCCTGACTTTCTGTCAATAACAAGGGAAACTTTGATGCCTGCTCAGAATAAAGCGTATCAAAGTAAATACGCTCAATGAGCGCCGTAAATGGCAAAACATCAAAAGAATGCCAGACGAGCGCTTTTTGATGGATTTGCGCTTGATTAATTTTTCCTTTAAGCGCCAATGCCAGCCTACGGTTAGGTGTAATAACCGTAGCACCGGCATTTATGCGCCTAAAAGCTTCATTAAAGGAAATTTGAAGAAATTGTGAAAAACCATACATGCGGTATCTGGATTACCGCCATTGCTGCTTAGCGTTGTAAATGATCCAATTTATCTTTAACACTCGCCCACTCATCCGCGTCTGGCAATGCATCTTTTTTCTCAATAATCGGCCGCCATTTTTTTGATAATTCGGCATTCAGATCAATAAAATGGGTTTGCTCATCCGGCACATCATCCTCAGCATAAATTGCTTCCACGGGACATTCTGCAACACATAATGTGCAATCGATACATTCATCCGGATCAATAACTAAAAAATTCGGACCCTCACGAAAACAATCTACCGGACATACATCGACACAATCGGTATATTTACATTTAATGCAATTTTCAGTTACTACATAAGCCATGACAACTTTTCCTTGCTTGACACTTTTATAGAATCTTTAATTTTAACAGAATTCTGATAAATAACGCCATCCTCCAAATTACTGAAAATCATCGTTGCATCAACTACACTTTGCAGACTTATTTCTAACACAACAAAAATATAGTTTTTTTCTATTTTTCTCTTCCTACACAGAGATATTTATTTAGTTGATAATTTTATAAAATAATTGCTTCGTCCCAATTTCTATCGCAAAATTTCATATTTCGCAATATCAATACCCTAAACTATTATGCGCTTAATTCTTCTATATTTTAAAATCTTATCATTTGTTAGCTTTATATTTTTTACACCCATTACACAGGCTAATTCAGTGGTGTGTTTTAATACCAATGTTGGACCGTTTTGCATAGAACTTTTTGAAACACGAACACCAATCACAGCAACCAATTTTCTTAACTATATTACAACTGATGCTTATACCAATGGAATTATTCACCGTAGTGTTCCTGGGTTTGTAATTCAGGGGGGTGGTTTTAAGATCGTCGATGCAGCTAATGGAAAAACAATTGCTCCTGTTAATACATTTGCACCGATAGTCAACGAATTTAGAATTTCTAATACACGCGGAACTGTTGCTATGGCAAAGCTTCCAGAAAATCCAGATAGTGCGACCAGTCAGTGGTTTGTGAATCTTTCTGATAATAACCAAGGACAACGAAATCTAGATACCCAGAATAGCGGCTTTACAGTATTTGGACGCATTATTTTTGATGGAATGAATACTATTGATGCTATCGGAAAACTGCCAGTAACTAACCTGGGAGGTAATTTCACTGAAATACCAACGATAGATTTTAATGGCTCGAACGTGCTTGTCAGCAATCTCGTACAGATCAACCAAGTTGAAGTAATTAATGCAACGGGAGTATTTAGTGACGGAGTTTTAAGCTTTGCTGTTGATATTGGGACAAATGAAGCATTTGAAGTTAATTTACGATTGATTCAAGATAATCCAAACTTAGTATTTGAGCTTGATATAGCTAACATTACACCATTACCTACAAAACCTATTAACATTGCAACTTTTTCAAGTTCAACCGGAATATTATATATCCCTTCAGTCATCGTCACTTCCACCAACACTGTTAGGAATGTTCAAATGCAGTTAACCAATACACAATTAAGTCAGTTTACTTTATTAAACTTTGATCCAGGAAATTAATCGTACCGTCAAAGTTATAAACTGCAGTAGTTCAGATTTGATCTGACTTAGGGTCTTGCTAGTTGACCTAATGGAATGGACGCCCACTATCCTAAACGGCATCAAGGTGCCAAAGTAGTGGCGCAATAAAGCCCACCCAATAAAGAGGAGCGTCCGACATGAAGATTACAATGATAGGCATTGATTTGGCAAAAGAAGTATTTCAGATTCACGGTATGGATGTACATGGCAAGGCCGTGCTGCGCAAGCAACTGCGTCGCAGTGATATGACGAAGTTCTTTGTCAATCTTGAGCCCTGCCTGATTGGCATGGAAGCCTGCGGTAGTTCACACCATTGGGCGAGAAAGCTGGGCGAATTTGGTATTGTGATACCTCAGGGATCCGATCCATCAACAAGCGTATGCCGGATATTTTGGAAGATGCCGAGAATGGTTTGCCAGGTACGCTGCGCAAGTTGTTGGAAAGACTGAACGACCATTTCAAGGAGTTGAATCGTCAGGTGGAGGAACTGGAGCTGCAGATCAAGCTGTGGCACAAGGAGAATGAAGCCAGTCAAAGGCTGGAAGCCATTCCCGGCATTGGCCCGATCACGGCGAGCGCCATTGTTGCAACTGTGGGAAATGCCACGGAATTCAAGAACGGCAGGCAACTTTCGGCATCGCTCGGATTGGTTCCAAAGCAACGCTCCAGCGGTGGCAAGCAAACATTGCTGGGCATCAGTAAACGTGGCGACACTTACTTGCGCACTTTGATGATCCACGGAGCACGAGCGGTCATTCGGTTTGCCGAGAACAAGGCTGAACCTGATAGCTGGCTGCGCAAGCTAATGATGCGGCGCAACAAGAATGTTGCTGCCGTTGCACTGGCAAATAAAAACGCACGTATTATTTGGGCGTTGCTCGCTAAAGACACTAAATTCCACCCCCATCACACTTCGGCAGTGTCCGCTGCCGCAGCCTGATCGGGCCAGCTGAATAGAGATGTATTGGTAACGTTATAATTGAACGAGTTTAAGGAGAAAAATTTCCCCCGATTGCACAGGCAATCATGACATGATGGCGAGACTGGTCAGACCGTGAGTGGCTAAACCTAAATTTGACCAAGTGCATAGAGCACGTTGACCTGATAAGGCGTTACTCAGCGGATTCCATCAGGGATAGAGGCAATGCGCCTCATATAAAATCCGGATGTATGGCTGCAATCTTATACCTTCTCAAAATCACTGAATGAATGCTTGGCAGAATGTGGGCATCCATGTATGGTCAAGTAAAACCGGACACTCCAGTTAAGCTGCTTTTATCAATTATGCTGCTTCTGCTTCATATTGATTTGGACTTTTGTAATCCAGGTATGAATGCAGTCTTTGGTTGTTATAAAACACAGCGATATACTGCAAAATGTCCTGCCATGCTGCATAGCGGGTTTGGTAATGCCGCCATTGGCAGCGTTCCTGCTTGAGGCTACCAAAGAAGCTTTCCGCAACCGCATTATCCCAACAATTTCCCAGACGACTCATGCTGCCAATAAAACCGTATGCTTTCAGTAGATTGCGGTACGCTTTGCTGGCATGCTGCGCCCCGCGAGTCATGCTGCACGATCAGGCCAGGCGGTGGCCGGCGTAGCCTGATCGCCATTCGCAATGCATCACAAACCAGACTCGCTTTCATACGTGAGCTCATACTCCAGCCCACCACCTTCCTGGAGAACAAATCGATGACAACCGCCAGATACAGCCAGCCTTTCTGAGTCCAAATGTAGGTAATGTCGCTAACATAGACTTGATCCGGTCTGGCAACCGTAAATTGCCGGTTTAATCGGTTCTCAAACACTGGCAACGGGTGATTGCTGTCCGTCGTCACCTTGTATTTCTTCCGGTGTCTCACTTGTATCCCGGCTTCCTGCATTAGTCTTCTCCCCTTCCAGCGACTAACACGATAGCCTAAGGCATTTAGCGCTCGTTTCATCCTGCGGCTGCCATAGGTGTAATCGCACCATTTTGCAATATTCTGCACAGCATCAAGCAGTTGTTGATGACGCAAATCATCAGACTGGTTTCTACGGTACTGCTCATAGTTATAGTAAGCACTGCGACTGACACCCAATAGCCGGCACATTAGGCCAACCGGGCAGGTCTTCTTCTTTTGGGTGATGAACGAATATTTCACTTCGTTTGTTTCGCGAAGAAGACCGCCGCCTCCTTTAATATTTGCCGCTCAAGCTTTAATTGCTTGTTTTCTACCTTAAGCCGCCGGATTTCTTCCTGCTCCGGCGTCAGTTTCCCATTGCCGCGGAATGCCTGACCATTTGTATCCGCCTGGCTCTCCTTGATCCATCGCCCAAGCATGTTAGCCCTGATTCCCAGGCTTCTGGCAGCTTCTGCTATCGTTAATCCCTGATCCAGTACCAGACTGATCGCATCCAGCTTGAATTCCTTTGTATACTGTTTCCTC
Organism: Nitrosomonas sp.; assembly: GCA_024281995.1. GTDB lineage: Bacteria > Pseudomonadota > Gammaproteobacteria > Burkholderiales > Nitrosomonadaceae > Nitrosomonas. The sequence continues at coordinate 2,382 of JAMWZW010000016.1, read as the reverse complement.
GATTCCATTTCTTCCTCCAATTAACACTATTTCCTCTTAACTGGAGTGTCCGGATCTATTGAACCACATCATACCGTTATTCGACTAATGGGGGAGTTGTGCAGGAGTTTTTCATCCGCAGACCAACGGTATTTTTGAGCGTTTCCACAAGACTATCTTGCAGGAATTCTATCAGGTGGCATTCCGGCGCAAGATCTATCACTTCATTGAAGAGTTACAGCACGATTTGGATGACAGGATAGCGTATTACAACAACGCACGTACTCACCAGGGCAAGATGTGCTGCGGATGCACCCCAATGCAAACTTTAATTGACGCAAAAGAGGTTTGGGACGATAAAATTACCGCATTGAATAACTGAATTTGATAACAGGAACATCGTCAAATCGGGTAACTGTCAGATCTAGTCGGAATTACATATAAATTACAGTATTAAATAGTTGTTATGCTGTTATCCTTCTAGTTTTTGTTTATTCATTACTGATGGAATAAATAGTGCAGGTAATGGCTTATTTGAATATCCATACCTTCTACGATGAAGCATATTTCTCTCGATTAGCTTTTCATTCTCTATTTGATTAGCTTGTACATGAGAAAATTTCGATATATAGGGTTGAGTAAACAATGGATCTTCAGATTTTTCCATGTGATGATTTTTTTTTGTTATCACTTCATTTTTAAAATCAACCGTAGCTGCTTTATTTTGTTTTATAAGAGAAGGTTGCTTAATTCTATTGGATGACGAATTAGTACGTTTAATTTTTTTTTCTTCGATTAAAGCATTAGATTTTACACTTTGTAATTGTTGTTTCGTTGCTTCAAACTCGCTAATTTCCTCTATCTTTATTTTAGCTTTTAGCAATTTCTCAATACCTGCTAATAACTTGCTTTCTTCTTGGCATACCAGTGAAATTGCCACACCTTTGGTACCCGCACGCCCTGTACGGCCAATACGATGTATATAGTCCTCCGCAGTATTAGGTAATTCAAAGTTAATCACATAACTCAACTCATCAATATCAAGTCCTCGTGCCGCCACATCAGTAGCAACTAGAACTCGAGTCAGTCCATTTTTAAAGCTCTCCAATGCTTGGCTACGCTGTAGCTGATTTCGATCTCCGTGTAATGCAGCGCTTGAAATATTATGACGATTCAAATATTGCGCCAAACGATCTGCTCCTTGTTTTGTTCGTGTAAAGATTAATACTTGTTGCAGTTCTTTTTGCTCGATCAAGAAAATTAATAATTCTTGCTTTCTGCAAGATTCAATGGGATGCACAACATGTGTAATCATTTCACTTACTGAGTTTTGCTTTGCAACTTCAATAAGTACAGGCTTTTTCAATATCTTATTTGCAAGTTTTTTAATTTCCCCAGAAAAAGTAGCGGAAAACATCAAGTTCTGCCTTTCTTCAGGTAGTATTTGTACAATTTGTTTTATATCAGGTAAAAAACCCATGTCGAGCATTCGATCAGCTTCATCTAAGATTAAAATTTCAACTTTACTTAGTGACAAAGTCTTTTGTTGTAGATGGTCTAATAAACGGCCAGGAGTTGCCACCAAAATCTCAATACCAAAACGAACGGCTTCAATCTGTGCATCTATATTTACACCACCGAAAACAACAGTGGCTCTGAGTGGCAAATACCTTGCATAAGTTCTAACACTTTCATATACTTGTACAGCAAGCTCTCTAGTAGGCACTAAAATTAATGCGCGAACGGGGTGCTTTGCTGGAGACATGCTATTATTTGCATAAACTTCTAATCTTCTCAACATAGGCAAAGTAAAACTCGCAGTTTTCCCGGTACCTGTCTGAGCACCGCCCATTACGTCGCTACCATTCAATATTGCCGGTATTGCTTGTTCTTGAATCGGCGTTGGTTTCTTGTATCCTTGTTCAGAAATTGCGCGCAAAAGATCGATCGATAACCCGAGCTGCTCAAAAGACATATTTTAACTACCCCTCCTCAATTACTCACTACGTTATTTATATTTTTTAATTCCATGTAGTAAATATAAAAAATAACTTCAAAAGACTAAAAATGAAATCTCAATAAATTTATAGCTATACATAATTTTTGATTCTTATTTTGCTGGTAAATTCAATAATGCTTAGAATCGTATTTCCTAGCTTTGTAGCTTTTCCATGAATAACCTATCAAAAAATAGCATATTTTTTTAAGTACTTCTAATACTAATACCCAGAAAACAATAAATAACACTAAGCTCAAAAACAAAAAACCCGTACAATACAATTTGTACGGGTTTTAGTTATGTTAGCAAAATCATTCCAAAGTTCTCTTTTATCACAGCGGAACAAGCTTACTCTTCGTCGTCTTCCTCTTCTTCACCATCCTCACTCTGAGTCTCACCCTCTA
>JAMWZW010000015.1 GCA_024281995.1 Nitrosomonas sp. | reverse complement strand
TGCATCATAGGTGTGTGAACGTCTTTCTGAACTTTCATTAACTTTGTTTAAAATTGTTTTTATATGAGTAAAAATTATATAAATTATTTATTATTCATAAACATAATTATAACTTGGTGCACTGCCAAGTTTCCTATTTGAGATCAATTGAGCCGACAGTAATTTGTTCATAAATGGTGTAAGGCAAAAAAACCGTATCCACAGCCCCTGATAGCGCTAAATCCACAAGCATTAATTCTGGTCCCGGCCCCAACCACAACGCTGCTTGTGATGGTTTTCCGCGTAATGCGCAAATATCATAGAAAATGCCGCTATAAATCCGTGGAATTGTTTCACAAGGCGATTTCACACGATTAAGACTGCTTCTAGCGGCCGAATCACCCCTGACGATTGTATTAATTGTTCCACATCCCACTAGCAACAAGGTCAACAAGCAAATAAAAATGCTCTTGAATTGGTTTTTCATGTTATTTACTGAGAAACAGTGGCTTACATTTCGGCTCTAGAAATTTATCGCTAGTATAACCGAGTCCCGAGATTCCCAATGCCACACATGCGCCATACTCTGATTAAAAATAGATTTTTCCGGACATTACTGATTTTTCCGAACTAAACGATTTTTGTAGAGACAAATTTATTATTAATTCGTTATTAGTGATTGAAAACAATAGGTAGAAAATGAAATTATTTTGAAAGACTTAGTTAATAAATCATGAAAAAGCTTTCCAGAAGAAAAATAATTAAACTCAGTTTAATCAGTGGTATTACCGGTGCATTTTTTTGTAACCGTGGATTGGCCAAAGGATTAACATTTATTCCAACACCTAGTGAAACGGAGGGGCCATTCTATCCGGTACGCAACCAAAAAGATAAGGATGCTGATTTAACACGCATCGATGGACATGTTGATGTCGCCCAGGGGCAACAGATTATTGTTACAGGAAAAATTACCGATACCAGTGGACAAACTGTTACACATGCGTTGCTGGATATTTGGCAAGCTGATGCTAATGGCCGATATCGCCATCCACGTGATCCTAACCCAGCAAAGCTGGATGAAAACTTTCAAGGTTGGGCAATTATTAAAAGCGATAGCAACGGTTTATTCCGTTTCAAAACAGTGATGCCCGGTGCTTATCCAGCGAGCAGCACTTGGATCAGACCGCCCCATATTCACTTCAAAGTTGCAAAACAAGGCTACCGTACCCTGACAACACAAATGTACTTTCCACATGAAGCGTATAATGAAACCGACTTATTGCTACAAAATAAATCTGCAGTGGAACGCTCTGCCATGATGGCTAGAAAAATAAACCTGCAAGGCAACTTACCCATTTACGAGTACAATATCATTCTTGATTCTTTACATAACTAAAATAAAAAATATGACAAGCAAACATAATTCATTGCTCATTCTTGGCTCCGGTCCGGCGGGTTATACTGCCGCTGTCTACGCTGCACGGGCTAATTTAAAACCTGTTCTGATTACCGGATTGGCTCAAGGCGGGCAATTGATGACAACAACCGATGTGGATAACTGGCCCGCCGATGCAATGGGTATCCAAGGTCCCGAATTAATGGAGCGATTCCAAAAACATGCTGAGCGGTTTAATACCGAAATCATTTCCGATCATATCCACACTGCAAAGCTGATTGAAAAACCAATTACCTTGATTGGCGATCAAGGAACGTATACGTGTGACGCACTCATTATTGCCACAGGCGCTTCCGCCAAATATTTAGGTTTACCTTCAGAAGAAACCTTTATGGGGCGAGGCGTATCCGGGTGTGCGACATGTGATGGTTTTTTCTATAAAGATCAGGATGTTGCTGTTATTGGTGGCGGCAATACCGCTGTCGAAGAAGCGTTATATCTTTCAAATATTGCTCGAAGTGTCACGGTAGTTCACCGGCGTGATCAATTCCGCTCAGAAAAAATTCTTATCGACAAATTAATGGATAGAGTCCGAAACGGCAACATCAAATTGGTACTCAATTATGCGCTGGATGAGGTATTAGGTGATGCCTCCGGAGTAACGGGAATGCGCATCCGCAGTACGAAAGATAATTCCATACAAACAATCGACTTACAGGGCATTTTTATTGCCATTGGCCATAAACCCAATACCGATATCTTTACGGGGCAATTAGAAATGGAAAATGGCTATATTGTCACTCGTGGTGGCCGTCAAGGTAACGCCACAGCCACCAGCATGCCTGGTATTTTTGCTGCCGGCGATGTTCAAGATCACATTTATCGTCAAGCGGTAACCAGTGCTGCCAGTGGTTGCATGGCTGCATTGGATGCGGAAAAATATCTGGATGACCTAAAATTGAATACCGGATCGCAAAGCCAACATAAGGAATCGGTCTTATTGCAAAATGTCTAATGATGGTTCGAGCAATGAAGACAGTGAAGTGGCGTTATTTCGTGCAGCAATGCATGATGTAGCGCCACTCACAGCCACTGACAAAGTAATTCTTCGCAAACCCAACGTTCCACCGATTCCCCGTTCCTGTAAAACATTTCAGGAAGATATCCCACAGGACGCTCTGTCTGACCACATCATTGTTGAAATGGGTCAAAGCGATGATTGGTCTTTTGTGCGGACTGGTATGTCCCACCAAACTTTACGGCGACTTCGGCGTGGCCACTGGCAAATCCAAGGAAATCTGGATTTGCATGGCTTTACGCGCGACCAGGCACGACAGGAACTCAGTGTATTTCTGGATATGTGCATACAAAAAAAATTTCGCTGTATACGTATCATCCATGGCAAAGGATTGGGCTCGAAAAACCGCGAACCCATTTTAAAAACCAGAATTGGAAACTGGTTGATGCAACGCATGGAAGTGCTGGCTTTTTGTCAGGCAAAACCTGAAGATGGCGGAGGTGGCGCTATTTTGATTTTGCTTAAGGCCTACAAATAATCACTTATTAGAAGAGAGATTCACCTTCACAAAGTAGGATTCGGCCCTTGTAAAAAAGCTTTTTCATATTGATTTTGACATTGTATACACCGCTGTGCGGATGGATACGCCAATAACCGCTCAAATCCGATTTCATTACCACAATCGATACAATCACCGAACTCCAATTCGTTCAGATACTTCATAGACATCTCCAATTCACGCATTTCATTGATTTGCCGATCTACCAGCGCAGTATCTATGTCATCCGGTATATTGTTTAAATACTCGGCAAGATCGAAGTCATCTGCGTCCTTTGTATGCGCCAATTCGCTATGTATCTCATTTTGTAATTCCAAATAGCGTTTATGTAATGCTGCCTTCAGTTGAGTTAATTGATTTTCAGTAAAATTAGCCATCTACATCCTCTTTAATAATTTTTTATGTATGTTGCATGAGAAAAATTGTTAAATTGTTGACGAATATCAAGAAACGATATAACCGCATCAAATTTGCGTTTCACCTTAGCTACACTACTTGCAGGTGTTTTAAATCATTAATCACTTCAACAAAATTATGAGTCGCACTTGCCGACAAATACACGCGAGCAATGTTGCTGTGCGGATCGATTAGAAATGTATTGCGTCTGGCAAATCTGATAATGCCCAAGTTTATTAACGAGTGGTAACGTGCTGCAATTTCTGCTGTGGTATCTGCCAGAAGCGGAAATTGTAAATGATACTTCTTAGCAAAATCAGCATGACTATTTTCATCATCGATACTTACGCCAATTACCTCAGCGCCCAAATCTTTGAGTTCCCCTAGTCCGTCACGAAACGTGCAGGCTTGCTTGGTGCATCCAGGTGTATCATCCTTTGGGTAAAAATATAGCGCTAGCCATTTGCCTTGAAAATCGGCCAAGCTATGAATCTTCCCATGCTGATCAAGCAGCTTAAAATCAGGCGCCCGCTGACCCACTTTGAGTGATTTACGACTCCCGGAAAAAAACCAGAACATAAATACCAGTGCACCTACTGACAAAATAATAGCTAGCCCGTCCATAACTCTCTCATTCGCCCCTATTTATCGATGCCTTACGTGGCCACGCCCATAACCTTAACAGTATTATAGTCGCGAGTGCTAGCAAGCTGGCAAACAAGAATGCTGTGGCTGCACCCCAAAAATGCCATATTACCCCAAACGATAAGCCAGCCGGAATTGCTGCAATCCCACAAATCAAATGATACCAGCCAAAAGCAGTGCCGCGCTCATCTGCTGCTGCAAAATCACTAATGAGTGCACGTTCAGCACCTTCACTCATACCAATCAATACCCCATAAAAAATACTGATTAACCATAATCCGCTACTGCTTGTCACCTGACTTAACGCCAGAAACGATACCCCGAGCGCAGACCAGCCAATCATAATCAAAGCACCGCGCCCAAAATGGTCTGCCAATTGTCCTCCTTGCGTGGAAGTAATGGCTTTGGCAAGATTTAGCGCTGCCCATAACAACAATAATTCAACAACACCCATCCCTAATTGATGACCAAACAACAAAATAAAAGTTTCAGAGGCGCGTGCAAACGTAAATAACACTAACACCCATAAGTAACGCTGCATCTGCATCGAGAGCGCAGACCAACGGAGCGGCGGAAGCACTCGTTGTAATTCTGCAGCTTGAACATCACTGCTTTTTTCCTCTTTAACCCCCGCACCCAAAAGCCCTACTGCTACAAATCCTGGAACTGCCGACCATAAAATCACTTCACTCAAACTCAAATCTGACCAAGCCAACACCGCCGCTGCTGTCAATGCGCCTGCAACTGCTCCCGCATTATCTAATGCCCGATGAAAACCAAACGCATAACCGCGAATTTGTGGCGGTGTCGCATCAGCGACCATCGCATCACGCGGCGCACTGCGCAGGCCCTTTCCGACTCGGTCAATACTACGCAGTAGCAACACAATAATCCAGGATCCTGCCAATCCGAGCAGTGGACGAGCCAGATTAGAAAGCATATAACCCGTAAGCGCCAAACCTTTGCGCCGACCGCTCATTACATCGGAATGCCGCCCTGCCCATAATTTAAGAAAACAGGCCAAGGCATCCGCAACCCCTTCAATCAACCCCAATGCAATCGGTCCGGCAGCCAACACAGTCGCCAGTAATATTGGAATGAGCGGAACGACAATATCCGAAGCAAAGTCATTGAAAAAACTTACAAATCCTAGAAAAATTACCGTTCTCGGCAATCTGTTTGAAGCCTTTGCAGCTATGGAATTTGATTGATCAAGTTTATTCATGATGTGATATTAGCGTAAAATGCTGCATTCGCCCTGGTAGCTCAGTGGATAGAGCAACCCCCTCCTAAGGGGTAGGCCGCACGTTCGATTCGTGTTCAGGGCGCCAATAAAGAACCCCGCCGAAAGCAGCGGGGAATATAACCCGAAGAGATTCAAATGACAGTTGTCATGCATTATTTTGGTAAAAAGTGAAGCTTTTTCCTTCTTTTTTGAGGGAGTTTTTCCCCTTATGCAACATTTGGATTGATTGCTCCCCTTTTCGGTCGCACAACGCCTCCCATTCAATTAGGGCATCAATCTTCATCAGCACACTGTCTCGCGCTTCAATCGTTGCGACAATTCCAATGTTCCAAAACTCATCTGCATCGTTTACATCAGCTGTCTTTTAACTGCCTCTATTTTAATCAGTTATTCGACTAATGGGGAAGTTGTGCAGGGGTCTTTCGTTAGTTGAGTATGGATAATTGCAGGAAACTTGCATTACTTTTCCCGATGTCATTGCCGGAGTAAAAAAATGAAATGAATGTTGGGTAATGTCAGGTCAAAGCATCAGACGCTTATCGTCAGCGACGATGCCGGTTCACCGCCATTGATATAGAGGAATTCCATTCCTGACAAAGATTACTTCTCATGCCACTTAAGATCACGATAAAAATTCTCGTGAGGCCCGAAGGCCAGCAGCTTTAAACTATCCTTATCAAGAATACGGTATGCCAGCATACACAACTGGTTTGATAATCGAAACTTATACACCCGGATACCAAACAGATCGCCAACTTTTGCTTCACCGCACTCAGGATCTGACGCGACGGTGTGCACTGCTTCGTCAAGGTCAGATTTTTGCTGTGGATGCAGCTTCTTCACAGCGCGCTCAAATGTAGGTGTGACATATAACCGCATCAATCGAACCGATACTCGCTGGAGGATTCTTCTTGATCGGCGATCAGTATGTCGCGGATCATACTAAACGGTAAATCAGGATTCTCCTCAGCGATCTTGCCAATCTGCGACCAATATTCGATTTGCTTGGGTACCGAGCGATGCTGGGTTTGCGCGCAGCGCTTGGCCTGAGCGACCAGGTTTTCTGATAGCTTCACATTTACGGACATATTAATCTCCAAACCAAAGTGACATCTTAGCTCAATTGGCGCCATAAAGGAACCTGACAAATATTTTATACTCAGTTTTGTTCTGAAACGCCCTAAACAGCTATACTGCACGCCTTTTGATCAAGTGGAGTTATTAAGCGATGAACAAAACTAAAATGATCGAAGAGATTGCCAGCCGCGCCAACTTAACCAAAGCCGATGCAGCGCGTGCCGTGAATGCGGTACTTGATACCATCGTTGAAACCGTCGCTAAAGGTGAGGATGTTACGCTACCAGGTTTTGGTTCGTTTCAATCAGTTCAGCGTGCTGCCCGTGAAGGTAAAAATCCCAAGACAGGTGAGATACTCCCGATTGCTACAACAATCCCACCAAAATTCTCCGCAGGCGCTACTTTCAAGAGTACAGTGGCCAAGAAATAAATGGATTAAAAACTGAATTCAATAGGGATGGGGGTTTGCCGCTCTCATGTAACTCTGACCCCATATCTCCAGCCTTGTCATTGGTGATAGTGGCATCAATCAAATCATGACTGAAAATGGCAGCTTTTTATTTTTCACTGCCAAATTTTTAGCTATTTTGTGAAATTATTTTGATGGGATTATTGATGGTAATTTATATTCAATATGCACTTAAGTAGCATGAATACTGGATATTTGGCGGGAGGATGGGATTCATATTATTCTATAAAATACAATATATAAGCGGGTTTGCGTTTTTTGGATTTTTAATTTACCCGTAAATTTACCCGTTTTTAGAAAAGTACCCCTGTGTTTATAAAAATCTTATACCTATTTAATTATTTTTGTTGTCAACATACTTCCTCAGTATGTCGAGCAATTCTTTCGCCAGACTTTGCCAAATTGAAACGCTATCCCCAGAATCTTCTTTAGCTTTTGGAGAAATATAGATTACACGCAGCAATGCCAATGGCAGAACTATAGTCATAGCTGCCAAAATTCCTATGATTGTTAATCGTTCAGGTAAGGAGAATAGCTTTTCTATGGGATGAAAGAAAATAGGTAAGTTGATATAAACCAATAGCATTACAAACAATAGAACGGTTCCTGTACCCATGAAATAAAAAAGCCAGCGTTTGAATTTATTCCGATCCCGAATTTCCTGAAGCCAGCATTGCTTAAGTAAATAGTAATGAAAATTAAATTATTATAATGATAAGTTGCATATTAATGGCTACCCTTTCCAATAGTCAAATATTCGGCAAGTCGTTTGAGCTTCTTGAGTTTTTGCTAAGAAGCAACAGGTAATACAATGCGCCTACGCGGGGATTTCCAAGGCTGGGGATAGATAATCGCTTGTAGTTGATTCTGCTGGGCTTGTAATTCATAAATCATTCTGTGCTCTTAATATCTTGCGGCTCAAGTCTGCGCCCATCATATGAAACGATTTTGACAACTGGGCCGTTTTCGGGGAAGTCATATCCTCGTTGCTTTTTGAATTTTTCTTTTGCTTCCTCTAATGTTTCCAATCCTTCTATGTAAACAATCGCAGGCTGTGGGTCTGAGTAATTCATTTGTTCTTCAAGTGCTTCGATTCTGGTTTCAATATTTTTGGTCATGGTTTTTAGTCTCCATTAATTGGGTAAATAATCAGCCAATTGTTCAAGCGCATTTACCAAATTATTCTGCTTTTCCGGCTCTATCCGGTGTTGTTCTTTGGCAAGCCTGCAAGCCAACTCGTGAAAAGCGTCAATAAGCGGCCTTGAATGACTTGTTTCAAGGGCGGCGATTCTTTGTTCCAGATTTCTCATTTTGTTCCTCCAGTTTTTTAACACGTTCTTCAAGCTCATGATCTTTGATCATGCTTGAAATTGCTACAATGATATAAGTCAACCGGGTGGCATCCTGCGGATCAACGGAACCATGCCTTGCGTCAGCATACACCTTTGATAATTCACGCCTACAATCTCTAATACTCGATAACCGTATTTGCTTCTTGGGGGTAGGGGTGGAAGGTATCACTTCTCCTTCAATAGGTTGCTGCCCATTGTCGCTACCATTCTTGCCCATTTCTGCTTAGTGAACTGATCCTTGATGAATCATTTCCAGTATTGCAAATCCATCATATTTAGTCTTGAGTACCAGCATTTCAAAGGTGTACTGATCCCTGATTGCAATAGTCAGAATCACGTTATCCGGATCGCTTTCGGTATCAGTTACAATCGCCCGCTGCGTGCCTGGATTTTCTGCTAGCATCTGCAATACTTTTTGCCGTCGTTGCTGTCGCTTTAATTCCTCAATGATCGCCGGTTTATATTTGCGTAACCGTTCGATTAGCTCATGTGTGATTTTTTCCGCCGGGGATAGCTCAATGGTATGGTCATCTGCTAAACTCACAGTCAAATCACGTTGCTTCAGATATTCGATAATTTCGATAGCTTCCATTGATCTATATCCTTATGCTTTTCTTCTCGGGGGGTGTTCTATCCGCAATGCCGCCATGATCAAGCATTGGTGAGGGTTCCAGCATTTTCTTTTGGTTTTTTCCATCCGCCATGTTTTTTTTATCCGCAATGTCAATATCTGCATGGTTACTGGCTCTGGACAATTCATGGCGGTATGGCGGCAAATTCCCGGGGGTGGAAGGAAGATACCTATCGAAAGCATCTTCGAATTGCTTCAGCTCGTAACCTTTTGGAGTTTTGCCGTAACCCAGCCAAATCGATTTTGAATGGATGCCATAATCTCTTAGCTTGTTTGCCAGTTGCTTCGGTGATAACGGCCTCCCCCGGTTATAGGTTGCCCAGCTTTTTTCGTCATCTTCAATCAAGGCACCAATCAAATCAGCAGTACTGATCTTATTAGTGTGCTTAGATTCGAATACTTCCTGAATGTCCGCTAATAGCTCGTTACTGATACTGGTTGACTTGTCACTAGCAGATAACCTCAAAGCCACCTGATTTGCCCGTTCAAGCCATTCACTGCCAGCGCATTCCGCAATAGCAAGCAAGGGTTCCCAGTTATCCTGTTGCCGGTCATTAAGAGCATCAGGAAGAACAGGGCGCGATATCCTCACTTGCTCACGATAATCATCGGCAAACCGGGCAAGCTTTCTGGTTAACGTCAGAAACAAATCAGATTCAGCGTATCGTAGCCGGTCGACATTCTCATGACTTAGTTTCCTTCTCAGTTCCAGGATGATTGCCCTATCCATTAATGTATCGGACAGGTGACCGATACCGGATAAAGCCTTGGCTCCCCACGTACTGAAACGCTTGGGCGTAAAGTCGTCACCCACGGTTCGGATTACATAAGCATTGTCACGGCTATGACCGGAATTGATAACACCCCGCAGCTCTTCATTTTCTTTTAGGAAGGCGTCGGTTTCATCCAGCAATAGGGTAGGTTGCCAAGCCTCGATTGCACGGTAGAGTGATGCGGGGCTGATGCTGCTGGCGGATATTGGTCGGTATGACAACTTGCCCAATATCGTTAATAACTGAGTCTTACCGCATCGCTTCTCGGGTGCAGTGATAATTGCCAACGGTGCAATTTGTACCACATCCATAAACCAGGTCATGCTTGCCCATAGTGCCACAGCGTTCGCTGTTTCTTTATTGCATACAATAAAACGGTGAACGGTCATTGATATGTCATTGAGTAATTCATCCGGATTTGTCGGATGCTCCCACGGTTCGACATTAGGGAAGCCGGAATCGTCGATTTCATCACGTCTGGCTGTATTTACTGCCTTATCCAGGGTGCTGACACTGATTCCAAGATTTTCGGCTTCCTGTTTTCGTGCTCGGTCGTAGTCGATTGGTGAGAGTGAAGCAAGGCGTTTGATTGCCGCTTGTTCTGATTCTTTTGCATCTTGGCCAGCACTGCTTATTTCCTCATATGCTGATTGTTGTTCCGGCGTCGCAGGGATGGATTCAAAAGGATTATTCATGCCAAACCCTCCATAAAAACGATGCTGGAAGCAGGCTCCTCCAGCTCTACTGCTGACATATTGAAGGTAGTCAATGAAGCCGGATTGATCTTTAGAACTTCCTCTATTAATTCAGTCAAAATCTTTGAATCTTTATCATAGAAGACTATCTGAACATGCAAGCCAGCCAGATATTCAAACTTAAAAGATGATGCTGGTAACTCATCAGTAATTACGATCCTAGGAAAAACTTTTCCAATATTCCAGTCTGTGGTAACAATTATCCGCTTTACTGGCGCTCTCCCTGTGCGCCTGATTTTTTCCAGCTGTCGACCATAAGGCGGGTATCTCCTAAGCAGTTTTTTTGTTGATGTAGGCATGGATCATCCCTTTGTCCGATAGTTGATCGGATCGTCCAGCCATCGATGCAGCTCTTGATTATCGTAGAAAGTACAGCGTATTCCCATACGTTCAGGCTGAGGGGCGCGGCCTGCCTTAGCTAACTGCCTGAATTTCTCTTTGCTTACCGGAATGAATTTCTTGAACTGGGAAAACCGGCTTTTGCCGGTGGCGGGTAGTGTGTCTGGGGTGGGTAGTTGGTGATTTTGTGTCATGGTAGCCATCCTGTGTTATTAGTGATGACTAGCTTTTTACATGATAAAGAAAGTTGTTATCCTTAGAGGTCTTAGGTTTCGCTTAGATTCCGTTTAGAAGTCCCAGATTCTGTATTGCGCGACTCTTATGCCATGATTTTAGTGTTTTGCTACAAGCCAGCTTATCGTACTCTTTTTCCTTATATGTAGTAGTTATCCACATAACACCGTGTGAGGTTGCTTTGATTAAAATTTCCTCTTTCTTCACAACCACAAGATGCTGCAATCTTTTGATTACTTCATCAGCAGATGCTTTTCGCCTTAGTTCACATTCAAGCTCCCATGCTACTTTTACCGCTAGTCTTCCCATTGTTGTGTTTGGCAATTTTCCTGGAATAGGTTGTTGATGTTGATGAATTGGCTGTTTAATTTCTTTATGTTGATTCACAATCAAATCATCCAAATCCTGCTCTGGAACTAAGGCATCATCAAGATTACAATATAAATTCTGCGGCAGATAACCATCATATTGCTGATCAAAATATCGATCTGATAACTCATTATCATCAAGTGTTCGAGGATCGCGGTTACTTGCCCAAACATCTACTACTTCAATTAGCGTCACTCCGCCAAGCTGAATTTCTCCACCTTCTGGTGTAATTCGCACTCCAGGAATCTGGATATAGCCTGAAAATTTATAGCCATCAATAGATTGAAGCTTGCCTGTACCTTTAATATCGTAGTTAAATTTATAAAGCGTACCATCGAACCATGTGCATAAGCGAATTTTTCCCCTTTTTGCATCAAGCAGCACATTTTTAATATTTTTCTTTTTGCCGGTCTTTGAGGCTATAAATTCTGCAGCTTCTGCGAGAGTGTAATAATCTCCACCCAATATTATGCTCCTTTACACGCACCTTAACTAAGAAACCACCCTCGCGCAGCCGTGACTTGTTTCATATGAATCGAAGATTAGTAAATATTTTTTCAAGGCGCTGCATTTTGAATTGGGAAGGGAATAACTGGTGCTGGCTCTGGGTATTTTTTTCTTGGGCGTTTGAAAATAATGTTGAATGAGGTTTGCACCAATTCAAATTCATGCTCATTCAATGGCGCCAAGAAATTAGCATATTCTTGTTGCCATTTTATAAGGTCGTATTTCTCTATACGTTTTGCTTCTATTGGCAAAACATTTTTAGGGTATATAAACGATGAAGTAGATTTTTTAATTGCTGAATTGTTTTTTTGACGTGTATGTGCTTTAGGTGCTGCGGCCGCAGCCTTGCGCGCTTTTTTGGTAACATTGTTGCTGGTAAAATCTTCATCAGCCATGATGTGGCACTCCTTACTAGTGTTGTGTTGTGGCTAGGGGTTCCAAGTGTTGATGCACTTGATAACCCCGCTCTTTGCCTGAAGCCGTCAGGCGGCGGTTTAAACTCGTTATGCAGCCCTGAATGGCAATACTGCTGCACCTGCCTTAATACCGTCCAAATAATCCGCCCAGTCCTGCATCATCCTTGCCCGTGGTTCAAGGTAAAGTGCATGGTTATAAGCTGCTGACACTGCATTACGTGGGGTATGTGCAAGCTGCAATTCAATGTGGTCATGGTTATAGCCTTGCTCGTGAAGGATCGTTGACGCTATACCCCTGAATCCGTGGCCAGTCATGCGGCTGTGGTACCCAAGCCGATAGAGAGCATATAGGATTGTATTGTTGCTCATCGATTTGCCGTCTCTGCGTTCGCTGGGAAAGAGTAGGGTTTCATCGGCTGCCAGGTTCTTTATTTCCGTTAGTACTGCAATAGTCTGATCTGATAAGGGTACGATATGCGGAGATTTCATCTTCATGCGCTCGGCGGGTATGCGCCATTGTTTTTTATCCAGATCAATTTCATCCCAGCGCGCACCAATCAATTCGCTGGTACGAACGAACGTTAACGCCATCAATTGCAATGCAAAGCGGGTAAGTGGTTGTCCTTCATACCCGTCTATTTTCCGCAATAGCTCGGGTAATTCCTTTTCATTCAATCGGGTGTAATTTGTTTTATTGGCAGGCTTTAGCACGTCAGAAGGCTTGATATCTGCTGCCGGGTTGCGTTCTGCTAGTCCATGTGCCACCGCATAGCGCATGACCTGCCCGCACATGGTCAAAACACGCTTGGCAATATCCAATGCACCGCGTGATTCAACCTTACGTACCATCGCTATAAGCTGGGCTGTTGTAACTTCATTAATGGGTTTGTGACCAATGACGGGAAAAATATCTGCTTTCATACGCCGGATGGTGTAATTCGCGTGCCGTTCGGTTTTGTCATGTTTCCAGTGATTCCACCAAAGCCGAGCGATTGATTCAAAGCTATTGGTTGCCGCCATTGTCTGCTGCCGTTTCTGTTCTTTGCGATTGTCGGAAGGATCGATACCTTGCGCCAGCAGTTCTTTAAAGCCTGCATGTTCCTGTCTTGCTGCTGCCAGCGTTATGGCCGGATAACCACCAAGGGATAGCATTTTTTCTTTGTCGTTAAAGTAATAACGAAACCGCCAGAATTTCTGGCCGTCAGGCTGTACCCATAATGCCAATCCTTTACCGTCTGCCAAGTTGTAGCGCTTATCCTTCGGCTTTGCTGCTTTGATGATCGAATCGGTGAGTTTCACATAACCCCCTAAATACTGTTACACAGAAAACGGGTAACGAAAATACGGGTAATTTCTTACCCTTAAATCTACCCGCTTTTTGCGTATGTTACCCGTATTGCTCAGGGTTGCCAATAGTTGGCTAAATTACTATAAGATTATTTATTTAAAAGGACTTTTTTGGTGTTGCTAGGCAACGATTGGTATATAGGTGGCGGAGAGGATGGGATTCGAACCCATGTGCCAAGTTACCCTGACCAACTGATTTCGAGTCAGCGCCGTTATAGCCGCTTCGGTACCTCTCCTTTTTATTAAAAACTAACTACATTCTATTGATTTGCTGCATGTAGGGCTCATAAGTTACCTTATGAGATAATTCGATTCTGTTTTATGCAGCTATTACAGTCAAAGCATTACGCATTTTCTGCAGCGCTTTGGCTTCAATCTGGCGAATACGTTCTGCTGACACACCCAATTCATTAGCCAGCTCATGCAATGTTGCTGTATCTTCTTCTCTTAACCAGCGGGCTTCAATAATATAACGGCTCCGATCGTCTAAGCATGCTAACGATTGTTGCAAACCTTTTTCACGCACAAGGCTAATCTGCTCCCTTTCCAAAATTTGAGAAGGTTCTGTGCCATCAGTTAGATAATTGATTGGGCTTACCGTATCTTCTTCTTCATCCGAAATGGGTTCGAGCGAAATATCTGAACCATTGAAACGTTTTTCCATTTCAACCACCTCCTCAGATTTAACACCCAATTGCTTGGCCATTGTATCCACTTCATCTGGATTCATCGTATCCAATCCTTGTTTCATACTTCGCAAATTAAAAAATAATTTGCGTTGCTGTTTGGTGGTGGCTATTTTGACTAAACGCCAATTACGCATGATGAATTCATGGATTTCTGCTTTTATCCAATGCACGGCAAAAGATACCAATCGCACACCGCGTTCAGGATCAAAGCGCTTGACTGCTTTCATCAAACCAATATTCCCTTCTTGGATCAAATCGGCTTGCGGAAGACCATATCCTTTGTAACCACGAGCTATAGCTACCACAAAACGCAAATGAGACAGTATTAATCTTTGGGCAGCTTCTATATCGCCATGGTCCCACAGACGTTGCGCTAAGTTAGTCTCTTCTTCTTGTGAAAGAATAGGAAAAGAATTAGCAGACTGAATATAACTTTCAAGACTTCCTCCCACTACTGGCAGTGTTAAAGCATTCGTCATTATAATAATCTCCTTGTGATGATTAATTATCGCTTCTTTCGCACAATTTTAGCACTCTGCGAATGAGAGTGCCAACATTCAATAAAGTTTCCCCCTTCTGAGCCAAAATCTCATCGCGGTTCAATTTGCCAAAGATGACTTGCGACAGATAAGCGTGCACCTAACCATCCAAGCCATGCTGAAAATACAAGTAAACTAATACTATCTCCGGTAGAAAGATGTTGTAAATGCACTTCAAAGCTATAGAGTTCAGCCAGCCGTACAAGCTCCTGATTAATTGATTCGATTGCAAATGTTACAATAATCCAAGCAGTTGCTCCTCCAGCTAGTCCTTCGATGGCACCAAAATAAAGAAACGGGCGGCGGATAAAACTATCGGTTGCACCAATCAACTTTGAGATTTCAATTTCATCTTGCTTAGTAAGAATTTGTAAGCGGATTGTATTAAACATTATGGCAATAATCGCAATGCTCAATAAGGTTGCCAGCATTAACACAACAAAGCGGCCTAATTGAAGTAAAGCATGCAAACGTTCTAGCCATGCAGAATCAAACTGCACATGCTCAACTTGTGGCCAATTCTGTATTTCTGCACGCAATTGCCCAAGTGTTTCAGGAGTGCCTTGCACAGTGTGAATAATAAACGCATCCGGAAGTGGATTACGTTCTAGTGTATTGGTGATATCAGTAAATCCACTGCTTTGCTGCAACCGCTGCAACGCAGCATCTTTTGACACAAATTCTGAGTTGACGATTTGAGGGTTTTCTTCTAACTGCTGCTTGATTTTTGCGATATCTTGCTTATCAATATTTTTTTTAAGAAATAAGCTCATTTGCGGCGAACTTGCTGCTTGGCCAGAAACCAATTGCAGGTTTTTCATGAGAAGATAAACACCTGTTGGCAAACTAAGTGCGATACCCATCACAATTACACTAAGCAAGCTGGTTATTGGCGTAGAAATTATTCGTTTAAGCGTAAGAAAAAATACAAACGCATGCTGCGTTAACCATGCGCGGATCATACTGCCAATTTTCCTTGTTTAAGCAATAAGATACGATGCTGCGTATCTTCTAATAAAGACGCATCATGCGTTGCTATCAGCACAGTGACGCCTACCTGATTAAATGATGTAAACATTGCCATAATATCTCTTGCATAATCGACATCTAAGTTACCTGTTGGCTCATCGGCAATTAGAATGTTTGGTCGATGAACGACTGCGCGCGCAATGCACAATCGCTGCCTCTCCCCCCCTGATAACGCAATAGGCATGGCCTTTTCTTTTTTTAACAACCCAACTTTATCAAGCGCTGCACGAACACGGCTAGCTACTGCTTTGCTATCAAAGTTACTGATTTGCAGTGGCAATAAAACATTATCAAAAACATTGCGATCAAATAATAGCTTATGGTCTTGAAAAATAAAACCGATTTTACGGCGCAAATAGGGAATAGCGCCGAGTTTGAGCTGAGCGATATTTTGTCCGCTGATTGCAATAGTGCCTGAAGTCGGGCGCTCAATCGCTGCAATCAACTTTAATAATGTACTTTTACCAGCTCCGGAATGACCGGTTAGAAATACCATTTGACCAGATTCTATTGTCAAATCAATATTATTGAGTGCAACGTAACCATCCGGATAGCGCTTGGAAACATTTTTAAAGACGATCATGTACTATTTGTGCTGTCGATAGTTCAATCAAACATTGCGTCCACAAACTCTTTAGCATCAAACGGTCTTAAATCATCCAAACCTTCACCAACACCTACAAAACGTAGTGCTGGCGGTTTTTGTGGATATTGTCCGGCAATAGCTGCAACTACGCCACCTTTGGCAGTACCATCCAGCTTGGTTAAAATCAAACCCGTAACGCCTAATGCTTCATCAAAAGCTTTAACTTGCGCAATTGCATTTTGCCCTGTATTCGCATCCAGCACCAATAAAACTTCATGTGGCGCATCCGGTATGGCTTTGGCGATAACACGCTTTACTTTTTTTATTTCTTCCATTAAATGCAATTGAGTAGTCAAACGACCAGCGGTATCAGCAAGGACAATGTCAATGCCACGTGCTTTCGCTGCGTTAACCGCATCAAAAATTATAGCTGCCGGATCACTTTTTTTATCGGGATCAGCGTCTGGAGCAATTACGGTAACATTATTGCGCTCACCCCAGACAATCAATTGTTCGCGCGCTGCTGCACGAAAAGTATCGCCGGCAGCCAGTAATACCGATTTGCCCTGTGCTTGAAAATATTTAGCAAGCTTACCAATAGAAGTGGTTTTCCCCACACCGTTCACACCTGTTATCATGATCACAAAAGGCTTTTGCGTGGTGATATCCAAGGGTTGAGACAACGGCTGTAGTATTGAAATCAGTTGTTCCTTAAGCGCTTGCTTCAACTGTACAGAATCGGTCAGCGCATCGCGCTTAACTTGCTTACGCAAATTTTCAAGCAATAATTGGGTAGCACTGACACCAACATCTGAAGTTAACAACACAGTTTCCAGTTCTTCATAAAGTGCCTCATCGATCTTACCGCCACCAAATAAACCTGACAGTTGCTTACCCCAGCTTTGCCGGGTACGTGCCAGACCTAATTTGATTTTACTGGCTAAACTTGCTGATTGACCCGACTGAGATTCAGACCCAATATCGGATACGGTTGCTGCTTCCGTGGAATCTGCTGAATCTGCTGAATCTGCTGAATCTTTTTTAGATTTAAAAAAACTAAACATTCTGGTAGGCTCTATTAAAATATTGGAATTTCCAAAGTTTAATTTTATTCTGTTTACTCAAACTTAGGTTAGTAAAAATGAAGCCTGATTATCATATTGACAGTACGTTTTCTCACTTTATTTCATTTTTCGGCTCATTGCTGCTGATAAGTCTATCAATTTCGCTACCGGCATTTGCCAATCCGCATGAGTATTTACTTGCCAATGGCCTGAAATTAATTGTGAAGCAAGACCATCGCTCGCCCGTGGTGGTAACGCAAATCTGGTACAAAGCCGGCAGTATTGACGAAGTTAATGGAGTAACTGGTGTAGCTCATGTTCTCGAGCATATGATGTTCAAAGGTACAAAAGAAGTTCCCAATGGCGAATTCTCAAAAAAGATTGCTGCCGCGGGTGGACGTGAAAACGCATTCACCAGTTATGATTACACGGGATATTATCAACAACTGCATAAACAACATTTACCTATGGCCATGAAACTTGAATCAGACCGCATGCGTAACTTGATTCTGACTAAAGAGGAGTTTGCCAAAGAAATCAAAGTCGTCATGGAGGAAAGGCGGTTACGTACCGATGATCAAGCGCGTGCATTGCTGTATGAAAAAATGATGGCGGTGGCTTATCAGTCACATCCTTACAAAAATCCGATCATCGGTTGGATGAATGATTTGGAAAACATGCGTGTAGAAGATGCGCAAGACTGGTACAACCACTGGTATGCGCCAAATAATGCCATATTGGTTGTTGTGGGCGATGTCGATGCCGCTGAAGTTTTCAAACTGGCACAAGAAAACTATGGTGTGATTGAGAAGCGTCCGTTGCTTACCATGGATGCGCGCAAACCTCAAATTGAACCGCCACAACTAGGCGTCAAGCGGATAACAGTCAAAGCACCCGCAGAATTACCTTATCTTATTATGGGCTATCATGCGCCAGTGATTAAAGATGCTGCAGCGGATTGGGAGCCTTACGCCCTGGAAGTATTGGAAAGTGTTTTAGATGGCCACTCCTCTGCGAGATTGAATAAAACACTGGTACGCGAAAAGCAAATTGCCAATTCTGCCAGTGCAGGCTATAGCGCAATAGCTCGCGGTCCAAGTATCTTTTTTCTGAGCGCTGTTCCGGGTGTGGGAAAAACAATAGCAGAACTTGAGCAAGCTTTACGCGATGAGATTGAAAAAATCATTAAAGAAGGCGTTACCGAAGAAGAACTTGCACGAGTTAAAGCGCAAGTGATAGCCGGCCATGTGTATCAGCGTGATTCCATTTTCTCCCAAGCAATGCAAATAGGAAGATTGGAAAGCACAGGGTTGTCCTATCGAGACATAGATACTATTCTAGAAAAGCTAAAAACCATTACTGCCGAGCAAATACGAGATGTTGCGAAGAAATATTTCAATGAAGACAGTCTAACGGTCGCAGTATTGGACCCACAACCGTTAGCGCAAAAAAGACCAATTGCACCGTCCAGTGACTTAAGGCACTAACCGCCCTCTTTTCTGGCAATTAGTTATTTTTTGTATCGCCGTGTGCATGATCATTATCTTTATGATGATCATGTTGTTGCATATGGCACATCATCCGGTTCATTTCTGTTTCATCTAGAAAACCATCTTTGTTGGTATCTTTTTTATCAAACATTGCTTCGTGATGTTTGAGGAATTCTTGTTTACTGATCTTACCATCTTTATTTTGATCAACGGATGACATCATATGCTCGCATTGATGGGCTGAGTGATGGCTGTGGCCTGCGGACTTCCCATCGTTATGACTATGGCTTCCACCCTGACCGCTTTGATGTTGGTGCTCAGTCGTTTTGGTCGAATCTGCAGCGAATGCGGCTATCGTACTCAATGTAAGGAAAAAAACGGTTCCAATAGCCATCGAAATTAAATTTTTTATGAGCAACATGTTACTTCTCCTAGTATATGAAAAATAAGCTTATTCCGTGGTTCGTATATTAATTCGGCAATCCAGTATGCACGATACTTAAGAAAGCATAAATAATGATCGTGATTCAAGCAACAATAAAGTGTTGGCGGTAATATTTCAATTCATTGATAGAATCGTAAATATCAGCCAAAGCCTCATGTTTACTTTCTTTGGTCAGGCCTGCTGCAATTTCGGGTTTCCAGCGTTTAACCAACTCCTTGAATGTACTGACATCCAGGTTACGATAGTGAAAATAAGCCTCCAATTGCGGCATTGAGCGAACCATAAAACGCCGGTCCTGGCAAATTGAATTGCCGCACATTGGTGATGCGCCTGCAGGTACGTGCAATTTCAAAAACTCAATCAACTGCGTTTCAATCTCAGCTTCACTGAGTGGTGAGGTCTTAACTTTATCAATTAAACCGGATTTGGCGTGGGTAGATTTGTTCCATTTATCCATGCCCTCCAACACTTCATCGGATTGGTGCACGACCAGAACCGGACCTTCAGCAATGGTATTGAGCTGTGAATCGGTAATAACCAAAGCCACTTCAATGATACGATCAGTATCTGGATTGAGTCCGGTCATCTCCATGTCAACCCAGATGAGGTTATTGTTATCTTGTGTCATAATTATTTCGATATTTTTTGAATAAAATGCGTTTAATTGTGTCATATTGGTACTAGTCCGTCACTTTTATACAATTAATAGCAAACCGATTAATTGATAACAGCGTTTATTTCATACCATTCTTTTGTTAATTTAACTATCAATTATGCACACATTTACATTGATTTTTCTTATTGCATTATTGTTGACGACACTGACCCAGATTTGGTTGTCAGCAAGACATATTCGTCATGTTCGAGCTCACCAGAAGAAAGTACCGGAAGAATTTTCCAGCCAGATTAGCTTAGCTGATCATCAAAAAGCTGCAGATTACACCTGCGCAAAAACTCGCGCAGGGTATCCCGGCATTCTGTTACATGTTGTACTTTTACTGGCATTCACGTTGGGTGGCGGCTTAAATTTACTGAATGAATTCTGGTCAGCTTGGTTGATTGATCCGCTAGCACATGGCATGGCACTGATTATAAGCACTTTTTTTATCATGAGTGTGGTTGAAATCCCATTAAGCTACTATCGTACCTTTGTCATCGAGGAACAATACGGTTTTAACAAAATGACACCAACTATGTTTCTCACAGATCTGATGAAACAAGCGGCACTAGGCCTGTTGCTCGGAGCACCTTTACTTTTTGGTGTGCTCTGGTTAATGGAAAAAATGGGAGAAAATTGGTGGCTCTATGCATGGTTAGCATGGATTGCATTCAATTTGTTTGTTTTGGCAATTTTTCCTACTTGGATTGCGCCGCTGTTCAATAAATTTACCCCGTTGGAAGATGCCACACTCAAAACACGCATTGAGCAATTGATGAATAAATGTGGCTTTAAAACGAGTGGATTGTTCGTCATGGATGGCTCGCGCCGCAGCAACCATGGTAATGCTTACTTCACCGGTTTTGGCAAAACCAAGCGCATTGTTTTTTTTGATACCTTGTTATCGCGTTTAAACCCGGCTGAGATCGAAGCAGTTCTGGCGCATGAACTGGGACATTTCAAGCACCGTCATGTAATCAAACGCATTGTCATTTCGTTTGCGATGAGCCTGGCTTTTTTATGGATGCTCGGATATCTGATGGAACAACGCTGGTTTTACGAAGGCTTAGGGGTAACGGTATCAACTGTGCCGTCAACGGCGATGGCTTTATTGCTGTTTTTCCTAGTGATGCCGGTATTTACCTTCTTACTGCATCCTTTATCCAGTATTTATTCACGCAAACATGAGTTTGAGGCCGATGCTTATGCCGCGCAAAATTCATCGGCGGATGATTTGATTCATGCATTGGTTAAACTCTATCAGGACAATGCTGCGACGCTTACGCCGGATCCGTTGCATTCCGCTTTTTATGATTCACATCCGCCAGCATCGATCCGTGTGGCGCATTTACAAAGTCAGGGGCAAGCATGAGCAATAACGAATGTGATTTAACCTCCAAGCAGTGCAAACCGTGTGAGGGTGGCGTTCCGCCGCTTTCAAGTTCTGAAGTAATTGCTTTTTTGCAGCAACTGGAAGGCTGGCAACAGCAAGACAAGCAAATTAGCAAAACCTACACGTTTAAAAATTACTATCAAACTATGGCCTTTGTGAATGCGGCGGCATGGGTTTCTCATCGCGAGGATCACCACCCTGACATGTTGGTTGGTTACAATCAATGCGTAGTTACATATAGCACGCACGCAATTGGCGGGTTATCGGAAAATGATTTTATCTGTGCGGCTAAAATCGATAAGCTTTTCTCAATTTGAGTATTTCTCGTAAAAAAGTCCGGCCACAAACAGAGCGCTTAACCGGATTAGTGACTGCCGCATTTGGCCGGCATTTTTCGGTTGAAACATCAAGCGGTGAAATAATCTCCTGTGTTATGCGCGGCAAGAAAGGTGGCATCGCTTGTGGGGATCAAGTGGAATATCAACTTACTACCGCAGGACAGGGCGTGATCGAGGCAATTAAGCCGCGCACTTCAAAGTTGTACCGCAGCGATGCATTCAAGGAAAAAATCATTGCTGCCAATGTAACGCAAGTGATTATCGTAATAGCGGCGATTCCGAGTTTTAGTGAGGAATTGATTAATCGTTGCTTGGTCGCGGCTGAAAGTGAAAATATCGAAGTTTTAATCGTGCTGAACAAAGCCGACTTGATTGAACCGACACAAACAGCAATGGAAACGCTGTCTCTATACCGCGACCTGGGTTATCGCGTACTGCCTATCAGTGCCTTACAGGATGTTTCCGCACTGCGTCCCTATTTGCAAAATCATCTGAGTGTCTTGGCCGGGCAATCCGGCATGGGCAAATCGACATTGCTGAACGCGCTGATTCCGCAAGCCCGGCGCGCTACTGCGGAAATATCCGAAGCGCTCGATTCCGGTACTCATACCACCACGCACTCTCAGCTTTATGCATTGGATGCAAATAGCGCAATCATCGATTCTCCGGGATTTCAGGAATTCGGACTCAACTACATTCCACAAGAAAATCTCACCTGGGGCTTTATCGAATTTCACCCCTACATAGGTCAATGCAAATTCAGCAATTGCCGGCATAACCAAGAGCCAGGGTGCGCAGTGGTTCAAGCTGCGCAGCAAGGAAAAATTCATCCCAAACGGCTGGCTTTTTATCAACGCTTGCTGTGCAGAGAATAGTTGATTGTTAGAACGAGTTTGGCGTGTTTTAAAGTATTACCGCATCCCGCAAAGATGCAGTATATATTTATGAAATGGGATTTGATGCAATTGACTAAGCAATACCACCTAAACCTAATAGGCTTAGGTCGTGGATTCCATTAACAATGGCATCGCCGTACCAAAACTCACCAATCAGTACTTCAGCGTCGCCAGCGATCAGATTGGCTAGATCCTGATCACTGCGATTAGCGGGATCATTCAACGCATCGGTAAGTAATGACCGGTATTCGTCAACATTGCTGCCATTATGAGAAAAACCTTTGAGCTCACTTAATTCGGCATCATCTAGTGCAGCATATAGGTTTATCAACGTGCCATAGAATAAGGATTCGATGCTTTCGCTTGTTGCAGGAACATTTTTGCCCAAATGCGAAACACCCAATTCATCCGGGGTATAGAAGCCATCATCGATTTGATAACCGAATACAGGTTCAAAAAAACCGCTGTAATCCTCAGAAATAATGTTAGGTTTTACCTTGTCAGCAAGGGAAGCTGTCGATAACGCATCGCTATGATCATTAAACCCAACAAGACTGGCCAGATCACCTAATTCTGAGTTTAACAATATTTTGATATCTTCGAGTACTTTGTTATCCAATCCGGAAGACAAGAAATATTCGCTGATAATTTCTGTTGAATATCCTGTGATGTCGCTGAGGTGTTGAGTGGTGATGCCAAATTTTTTTGCAGTATCAAAAATAACTTCAGGTTGCTCAATATTCGCCAAAATAAATGCATTGGCTTGTTCAACGGTTACCTGATTATGCATTAAAACTTCTTGTCCTGAAGCCATAAAAACTCCTTTAGAATTAATTAAATAAATTAAATATCGCGATTGTATATTAGAATCTGGGTGTTATATTTGCTGTGCAAAAAACCATAAATTATGGGAATCTGGATATTTTGTCACGTAAAACAAATGGAATGTCTTGCTACAATTCCGTATAGCCTTCTTTCAAGACTTCCCCATTGTATTTTTTGCTGCAAAAGGAGCTTTTCTTTTTTCTAGCGGCAGTGAAGTCGGTGTTTTGCCTTCAAAAATTTTAGTTCCAGACTCATCCATAATGAGAAGCTCCGCTTGCTCAGGTGTACTGCGGACATTAAGCGTCTCCAGCGAGCTTTTGCCCATAATCGTTAGGTAACTAGCAAACGTAACTAAAGCAAAAAACACTAGGATCAGTTGACATTTTACATAGCTAGCAATAGATATCTACATGCTGCACGGATTTTATCAATGGCTTACGGCTCTTGACTGGTTACTCTCACAGAAAGTCTCGCCAAGGGCAATCCACAATCCGCTCACATCCGATACAGCACATCTCCTACCGTCCTGCACAGATTGCGCTTGTCATAAATCGCTTGTTAATGCAGAATCCTCTGGAGCGTTGGCCAGAAGTCATCAGTGAGCATCTGTCGAGGCATCGCAAACTTCATTTTATTGGAAAAACAAATGCAGAAAGGAAACGGAAATCCACCGCTTCATATTATGAGTCTGTTCACAAGAATGAACTACAAGTTCTCGTCTTCAGTGCCCGGACGCTCTTCGACGTTCTACTTCAGCGATCCCGTAGGCAATCGAGGACGGTATCGCCGACAACATCAACATGGTCCGGAGCTTATATTCCAAGGACGCTGCAAACGGATGTTCATCTTGCCAGAGATGGTAGACATAATCTCGGACCGTGCAGAAAAAAACGCTCCCTCTAAAAACGATGTAGCATTATACAACACGTTCCGCTATAAGGAGATCGCCGAGATCTACCCGATTCTGCAGCAAGGCGATCCCTCAGGCATCTATCGCGAATTGGCCTCGCTGATTCCCAAAGACGGCTGGCAGCTATTCGATACTAATGATGACTTGGTACATCTCTCGGCTGGGCAAATCCTCCTGAACGATCCCGCCGCCACCACTTTCTTTGCACAAAACGGAGATGCCGTCCTAAAGGAATATTCTGGACCGTGGACGATCTGGTGACCCTTGGCACGAATGGAAGTGACAATTCCATTTAATTCTATATAATTCAATCACCTGTACTGATGCGCAG
Source organism: Nitrosomonas sp. (assembly GCA_024281995.1). Lineage (GTDB taxonomy): Bacteria > Pseudomonadota > Gammaproteobacteria > Burkholderiales > Nitrosomonadaceae > Nitrosomonas. The sequence goes on along the minus strand of JAMWZW010000015.1, from coordinate 20,572 downwards.
TGTCAAATATGAAGTCCATATCTTCAATAGCCAGCAGACCCTAGCTCATTTTTAGAAATCATTTTTAATATCTTGCCTTCCTCTATTGACTAAAAAAATATTTCTTAACGAAAATTAGTATAAAACTGATTTCCCTCATTTTGAGCCACTCAATCAATACTAGTCACGCTCACTTTCTAAAGCTGTGAAAAAAACACAACGTATGATTTTTATTGATTAAACATTCATTGACGCGCCAAAGGTGCTGCGGCATGATGCGTGCATCAAAAACAACCGGTATTAAGCCTGTTTATTGGAATGCTCTGAATCCACTTAGTGTGACCACTATATGACTACCAACTTTAATCGCCGATGGGCAATGATTGCCGGCCCGCTATTGGCTGCGGCTGTGGCATTCAGCATGAATCACTGGGGCTGGCAAACGCAAGCGTGCTGGACCGGAGCGGTGGCAATTTTGTGCGTGGTGTGGTGGATTTTTGAACCGATTCCAATTCCCGCTACGTCGATTATTCCGCTGGCAATTTTTCCTTTGACAGGTGTGCTGCCTCAAGAAAAAATTGCGGCGGCATATGGCAATGAATTGATTCTGTTGATGTTGGGCGGGTTTATTTTGTCAGCAGCGATGGAGCGCTCCGGTGCGCATCGCCGCATTGCATTGGGCATGGTCAATGTCATGGGTGGTCATAGCAGCCGCCGTATTGTGCTGGGGTTTATGGTGGCGGCTGCGGCGCTGAGCATGTGGATTTCAAATACTGCGACAACGTTGATGATGCTGCCGATTGCGTTGGCGGTTATAGCACAAAGCCCGGATAAAAAAATGGCGGTGCCACTGCTCCTGGCGATTGCTTACGGCAGTAGCATCGGCGGTTTGGGCACGCCGATCGGAACCCCGCCGAATCTGGTGTTCATGCAACAATACGAGAAATTTACAGGCACAGCCGTGAGTTTCTTGCAATGGATGAATTGGGGATTGCCGGTAGTACTGATTTTTATTCCGATAGCCGGATTGTGGCTAACACGTAAACTCCACTACCGTGGTCTCTTGACGATTCCGCCCGCAGGCGCTTGGCGGCCGGAAGAACGCCGCGTGCTGATTATTTTCGCATTGACTGCATTGGCATGGATTACGCGCCTTGAACCCTTCGGCGGCTGGAGCGCGTGGTTAGATCTCAAAGGTGCAAACGATGCTATCGTGGCGCTGGTTGCCGTGGTTGCGTTGTTTCTGGTACCGAACGGACGCGGCGGCCGATTAATCGATTGGGAAACGGCCGAGCGCGTGCCTTGGGGCATTCTAATCCTGTTTGCGGCAGGCATTGCCATTGCGCAAGCTTTCATGGAATCCGGTTTGTCGCATGCCATCGGCGAGCACTTGACAATGCTTGCCAGCTTGCATCCATTGCTGATGATTGCCACCATTGCCTTAATCGTCACTTTCCTGACCGAAACCACCAGCAACACCGCAACCACAATTTTATTGTTACCCATCCTCGCTTCAGCCGCGCTTGGCGCCGGTCTCGAACCGAGTCTGCTGATGGTGCCCGCTGCGATGAGCGCAAGTTGCGCCTTCATGCTTCCAGTCGCCACCGCGCCGAATGCCATCGTATTTGGCAGCGGTCACGTCACTGTCGCCAACATGGCGCGCGAAGGATTGGCATTGAATTTTATCGGCGTGGCAGTGATTACGGTAGTTTGTTATTTTTTGGTAATGTAACGAGTTAAATAAGACTGAGTGCTGGTACAAGAAATTCAATAAAACAAGATTGATAAGCATTTTTCACATTTTTCGGAGAGATAAAATGAACACTTTGATTAATAAATTAGGCTGGATATTGTTTTCTCTTCTCGGCGCATCCGCCTTCGCCGTCATTGCCCTCAATCGCGGTGAGTCGATTGGAGCGATTTGGATCGTGATTGCGGCGGTGTGCGTGTATTTGATTGCATTTCGTTTTTATAGCCTGTTCATAGCGAACCGGGTGCTGAAACTGGATGCAACGCGCATGACGCCGGCGTATAAGCACAACGATGGTCTGGATCATGTGCCGACCAATAAGTATGTGCTGTTCGGCCATCACTTTGCAGCCATTGCGGGGGCGGGGCCGTTGGTGGGGCCGATTTTGGCGGCGCAAATGGGTTATTTGCCGAGTATGCTGTGGTTGTTGGCTGGCGTGGTATTTGCCGGTGCGGTGCAGGACTTCATTGTGTTGTTCATTTCCACGCGGCGCAATGGCCGCTCGCTCGGCGATTTGATCAAATCCGAACTTGGGCAATTGCCCGGTATGATTGCGATGTTCGGTACTTTCTTTATCATGCTGATCCTGTTGGCGGTACTGTCATTGATCGTCGTTAAAGCACTGGCGGAATCGCCGTGGGGAACGTTCACGGTGGCGGCCACCATCCCAATCGCACTATTTATGGGAGTCTATGCGCGCTATTTCCGTCCTTGCGCAATAGGTGAGATATCGCTGATCGGCTTTGTTTTATTGATGCTGTCTATTGTCGCCGGACAGTATATTCAGGAAGATCCGGTGTGGGGCGAAGTATTTACCTTAACCGGTGAGCAGTTGACCTGGTTGCTGATTGGCTATGGCTTTATTGCCGCGGTGTTGCCGGTGTGGTTGTTGCTGGCGCCACGCGATTATTTGTCGACATTCTTGAAAATCGGCACAATCGTCGGATTGGCAATCGGCGTCATCATTATTTCCCCTGAACTGAAAATGCCCGCGCTGACACAATTTATCGATGGCTCGGGTCCGGTCTGGTCGGGCGATCTGTTTCCTTTTTTGTTTGTTACCGTTGCATGTGGCGCGATTTCCGGATTCCATTCGCTGATTGCCTCGGGCACCACGCCAAAAATGATTCAAACTGAGTCCGATGCGCGTTTTATCGGATATGGCGCCATGTTGATGGAATCATTTGTCGCCATCATGGCATTGGTTGCGGCAGCGGCATTGGAGCCCGGCATTTATTTCGCCATGAACAGCCCTGCGGCAATCATCGGCACCACGGCTGAATCGGCTGCGCAAACAATCACACAATGGGGATTTTATGTCACGCCGGAGATGATCACGCAAACTGCGCAGAATGTCGGCGAGCATAGCATCGTATCGCGTACTGGTGGTGCGCCGACGCTGGCGGTTGGCATGGCGCAGATTTTATCGGAAGTTATCGGCGGCACGGCCATGATGGCTTTTTGGTATCACTTTGCCATTTTGTTCGAAGCATTGTTTATTTTGACCGCAGTCGATGCGGGAACGCGTGCGGGACGTTTCATGTTGCAGGATTTGCTCGGTTCGTTTATTCCTGCAATGAAACGCACCGATTCCCTGACTGCCAGCCTGGTCGCCACCGGACTTTGTGTTGCCGGTTGGGGTTATTTTCTGTACCAAGGCGTGGTTGATCCGTTGGGAGGCATTAATACGCTGTGGCCGCTATTCGGCATCGCCAATCAAATGCTGGCAGGTATTGCACTGATTCTCGCTACCTGCGTACTGTTTAGAATGAAACAAGACCGCTTTGCCTGGGTTACCGCCATACCGGTGGTATGGGTGAGCGTTTGCACGCTGACTGCAGCCTGGCAAAAGATTTTTCATGACAATCCGCGCATTGGCTTTCTTGCGCACGCGGAAAAATATCAGGAAGCGGTCGCGCAAGGCATTGTATTGGCACCTGCTAAATCGATTGAACAAATGCAGCAAGTCATTTTCAATGATTATGTCAATACATCGCTAGCCGCCTTATTCATGGCAGTGCTGATCAGCATGCTGTTTTTTGGTGTTCGTACCGTGCTGCAAGCACGCGGTATTCACCACCCCACTGTCCAAGAAGCACCTTTTGAATTGTTACCCGCATATGCGACACCCGATAAATAATTACTGGAGGAATAAATGATGTTTAACGCAATGACCCACGCTATTCAACGTATTTCACAAAGCATGCGCTTAATGGTTGGCGTACCGGATTATGGTACCTATGTTGAACACATGAAGATCGCTCATCCGGATCGATCCATCATGTCCTACGAGGAATTTTTCCGCGAACGCCAGGAAGCGCGTTATGGCGGCAAAGGCCGAATGAGCCGCTGCTGTTAACAAGGAGGGACTACGGGTGTTACTCTAAAAAGTAACCTTGCGTAAGCACCCAGCCTTTCCATACGGACAAGCACAATAGCGTAAAGAAAGCTGCCAACAAATCGTCAAACATCACGCCAAATCCCCCTTTGATATGATTATCGTAATATCGAATCGGCTGGGGTTTGGCAATATCAAAGAAACGGAACAAAATAAATGCAGCAAGCTGCCACACCCAATCGGTGGGTGTAAAGTATAGAACCAGCAAAAATGCCACTGTCTCATCCCATACCATACTGCCATGATCAGGCGCACCCAAAGCCTTGCCACTGAGTCCACATGCCCAAATACCGGCAATGAACATGATATCGATCAGCAACAAAAAATACAGCGGACTGAGATAATAATTGATTGCCCAGAATAACGGAAAGGCTGCAAGCGTACCCATTGTGCCCGGTGCCACAGGAATCAATCCGATACCGCCGGAAAATGCGATGAAATATGCAGGATGACTGTAGACCAAACTTAAGTTGGGCTTAAACGGAACCGCTGAGCTGTCGTGCGAATCATCAGCCTCGGGCGCTGAAGTGTTCATATCCTGAGCTCTCCAATGTAATGATTTTTCCCTCACCATCCTTCACGATTACGCCCTTACCCGAACAAACTTCACCAATACGCGTAAGGTGGATATCCAGCTCTTCAGCGAGGCTGGCAACTTTATTGCGATTGACTGGGGATGCCGTGAAACATAATTCATAATCATCTCCGCCTGCCAGCAGGCATTCGGTTGCAAGTGGCATGGATAGGTATTTTTTTAATATTGCAGAGCATGGAATCTTATCCATAGCAATACAGGCTGATTTTTCCGAAGCGGTCAAGATGTGCCCTAAATCGGCGAGTAAACCATCAGATATGTCAATTGCACTATGCGCCAATTCGATCAATCGCTGCCCTAATTCAACACGCGCTGCCGGCATTAGCAAAGCCGGCAAGCATTGTGTAATTTCATCCTCAGCGAGAGAAATTTTCTTTAACTCGTGATTGAGCACCAAAGCTGCATCGCCCAAGTGTCCGGAAATCCAGATATCATCGCCTATTTGCGCGCCCCTACGGCGCAATGCCTTACCTGCTGGCACTTCACCAATAATCTGAATACAGACACTGAGCGGTCCGGCGGTTGTGTCCCCGCCAATCAATGCCACCTGATATTCATCAGCAAGCGCAAAGAAACCCGCGCTGAATTCAGTGAGCCACGAAGTTTGATGTTTGACTAAATCATCAGGTAGTGTAAGAGCCAATAACACCCAGCGCGGAGTTGCACCCATTGCTGCCATGTCGGAAAGATTGACTGCTAACGATTTATAACCGAGCTTGTAGGGATCGGTATCAACAAAAAAATGCGTACCGCATACTAAAGCATCTGTGGATATGGCCAATTCGTTATTTGCTGGAACTGCGATAAGCGCGGCATCATCACCGATTCCCAGCACTGCATTCGGCGCAGGTCGTCTGAAATAGCGGCTAATGATATCGAACTCTGCATTCACGCGGAAAAATTATGTCCGGTTATTTGCCAACTTATGCGCTTTTAATTCGATAGCACGTAATTGAACTGCCAATTTATCTAATACACCATTTACATACTTGTAGCCATCACTGCCGCCGTAAGTTCTGGCCAATTCTATGGCTTCGTTGATGATTGCCCGGTAAGGAATTTCCGGATGATGGGTTAATTCAAAAGTACTCAATAGTAAAATTGCCATCTCTACCGGGCTTAGTTCGTCTATAGAACGATCCAGGCAGGGTTGAATATACTTACTTATTGCTTCGACATCTTGCAATACTCCGTGCAGGACGTGCGAAAAATATTGGGTATCGGCATATTTGAATTTATCCGATTCACACAATTGTTGCTCTATAAAATCAGCTGTACCACCAGCAATTTTCCACTGATAAAGGCCTTGCAATACAAGTTCACGCGCAATGCGGCGCCGGCTTTTATGTTTATTCATTTTTTTGTCCGCACTGGAAGCGGCTTCTGAAAGAGTGCTCATCATAATTCGATCTCATCAATTTTCATCTGTAAATTAGCCATTTCCAGCGCTACCTGCGCAGCGTCAATGCCTTTTTGGTTCATACGAGCAATTGCTTGGTCGTCATTATCAGTCGTCAATATGCCATTGACAATGGGAATTTCTAATTCAATTTGCACCATCATCAAACCTCGTGCTGATTCATTAGCAACTACTTCAAAATGATAAGTATCGCCACGGATTACTGCACCCAAAGCTATGAGGGCATCAAATTGATCCGATATTGCCATCCGCTTTAATACAAGCGGTATTTCCAAAGCTCCAGGCACGGTTACTAGCAGGATATTAGAATCTTTCATGCCATTTTTCTTGAGTTCTGCAGTACATGCGCTCAGCAAACCTTCCCCGATATCAATATTGAAACGGCTCATGACAATACCGACACGCAGATCAGTGCCATCCAGATTAGATTCAAATTCAAGTATATTGTCATAGTAAGGCATAGTTAACTCCTGTTTATTGATTGAAATTGATCGTGATTGCATCAATCAAATTTAGATTTTATCGCGACTGCGATTCCACATAACTGGTTACCTCCAAACCAAACCCAGTCACACTCGGCATTTTTCTGGGGGCCGCCAAGAGGCGCATTTTTCCAACGTGAAGATCTTTTAAAATTTGTGCCCCAATCCCATGATGACGAAGGTCGGCCTTGGTCACGCTGGACAAATGGGATTCCTTTAATTCAATGCGCTCAATCAATTTAAGTGAACTTTCTTTACGATGCAACAAAACAATCACGCCTTGGCCAGTATCAGCAATCAGTTTCATAGCTTCATGAATACTCCAGGAATGACTAAAATCATGTATATCGAGTAAATCAACTACTGATAAAGGTTCGTGAACGCGTACCAGCGTTTCCATTGCTGGATTGATTTCGCCTTTAACCAGAGCCAAATGAACGGTATTGGCTATTTCATCGCGATAGGCTATCAGCAGAAATTCACCATACAACGTTTGAATTAAACGCTCAGCGACACGCATGACCAGACTCTCAGTTTGGCTGCGGTATTGAATGAGATCGGCTATAGCACCAATTTTGAGTTGGTGTTTACGGGCAAAATTCATTAAATCGGGTAACCGTGCCATGCTGCCATCTTCGTTGAGAATTTCACAAATTACCGAAGCTGGCGTCACACCTGCCAATCTGGCAAGATCGCATCCTGCTTCTGTATGTCCGGCACGGACTAATACACCACCTTTTTGTGCCATCAGTGGAAAAATATGCCCGGGTTGTACAATATCTTGAGGTTTCGCGTCCGCTTTAACGGCTACTTCGATGGTACGTGCCCGGTCAGCCGCAGATATACCTGTCGTAACGCCACTCGCGGCCTCTATCGATAATGTAAAATTAGTGCCTAAAGGTGCGCGATTGGCTGAAACCATTAAAGGCAGATCCAATTGATGGCATTTCTCTTCGGTCAATGTCAGACAGATTAACCCTCGACCATGAGTCGCCATGAAATTGATCGCTTCGGCAGTGACAAAGTCGGCGGCCAGAACTAAATCCCCTTCATTCTCCCGATCCTCTTCATCGACCAGGATGACCATTTTACCGCGTTTAAGATCGGCAATAATGTCCTCAATGGCACTGATTTTCATACTTTCGACCCTATTTCATCTTGAGTATCGAGTAACTTTGCCACATAACGTGCCAACATATCCGTTTCCAGATTCACTCGCATGCCCGGCGAGAGCTCATTCAAAGTGGTCATTGCCAAAGTATGCGGGATTAAATTGATAGAAAATTCGTTGCTTGCAATCGCATTAATCGTCAAGCTGACGCCATTAACAGCTATGGAACCTTTATGGGAAAGGTAGCGGAGTATCGATTGGGGCGCTTGGATGGTTAATTCAAAGCATTCTCCAACGGAATCAAATTTAGTCACGATACCGATGGCATCCACGTGCCCACTTACCAGATGTCCACCCAGTCTATCTGATAAACGCATGGCTTTTTCTAGGTTTACTCGCATAGTGACTTGATCGAGCCCTACGGTACAATTTAATGTTTCCTGCGAAACATTCATCATAAACAGGTCTTGTTCCAATGTTGTAATCGTTAAACACACACCATTCACAGCGATGCTATCACCCACTTTAACATCACTCAGATCCAAACTACCCGGCGAAATACTTAAGCACAAACCATGCGTAACACTATTTTCTATCGGATAAACCCGCTTTATTTCACCGATTGCTTCTACGATTCCAGTAAACACCTTAAATGTCCTAGCCTTATTATATGACATGGATCATAGGGTAGGCATCGCTGGGAATCAACAGTGCCTGCCGTAGCTGATCCACCCGCCGCAGAAAATATCACATGTGTCGAGTATACCCGGTTTACATTCAGTCTGGCGGATTCCCAGGTATTTACTATAACTCTGCCATATACCTGCTTAGCGTTTCTGACGACCGAAGCGGGATGAATCGAGTGTCACATCAGCACGCTCCCAGACTTTTTTGAAACGCACCTCAATAAGTTTCGCCTCGCCATCCTTATTTTGCGCACGCAATGCCTGCATCAATCCATAAAGCGCCCAGCCATTATTGCGATTACGCCGCAGATCTTCCCAATAAACCGTTTCCGCTTCGGCTGGTTGCCCTGATTCCAACAGAATAGCACCGAGCGCTAACCGTGGCGGGAGATGAAATTCTGATGGCTCGGTATATACCAGTGCATCCTCTAGACGCACTGCTTTTTCAAGGTATGCAATGGCCTGATCGAATTGACCTTGCGCCGCTGCGATTTCGCCCGCAAGAACTTCAGGTGCAATACTGAGCACTGTGTAAGTGGTATTTTTCGATAGCAGAGGATGGTCCAGGTGGGGATCCTTCATGATCCTGCGCAATGCTGCCAATTCCTGCTCAGCTTGCGGCAATTGCTGTGTGGCAACCCATGCAAGGCCACGGGCATAATGCCAGCTTCCGGTTAAGAATGGATTGATTAATGGCGGTGCTGGCTCTGCAAGAATTTCCTTCCAATACCCGAATCTGGCAAGCGCCCAGTAGGGTGTTACGCGGAAAATTGCTGTCAACGGAATTGCTTTGAGCACCTCATCATCAATCTTTCCGGCGGCCTCTCTTGCGGATTCGATCGCAATCTTGCTTTGGCCATCCACGGTAGCTGCAAACCAAAGAAAGTGAATATTATGTGGATAGTAAACCATTGGATACAAGCCTTGCGCATGGCACTGCGTGATGTACTCTTCATCCGCTGCAATAGCGAGCTGATTGCTCTTCATTGAATCAGCATAACGTCCGACACGCTGATAAATGTGCGATGCCATGTGTATCATATGACCTGCCTGCGGCATCAAGGTCAACAGGGTATCAGCAGCTTTCTCTGCTCGTTCCGGCGTACTGGTGGGTTCTATCAGGTGAATATACATATGCAATGCACCAGGATGTTCCGGATGATGCCGCAATACTTCTTCAGTAAGCCCGACAATTTCAGCTGTACCCTCATACGGTGTGCCATCAAGCATCCAATAGCCCCATGGCCGCAAGTCCATCATGGACTCGACATACAACATCGCAATATCGGGATCATCCGGAAAACGTTTGTGTACTGCGCGCATTGCTTCCGCATAAGCTTTATCATTTGTTGTCCTGTGCTCGGATTTCCCTGAATAGCGCTTCTCAAGTGCATTAATTAGCGCTTGTTCCTTTAGCGAAGCATTCATCATTAGTGACTTGGCTTGCTGCATAATTTCCAAAGCCTGTGGCTCTTCATTCGGCTCCATCATGGCATTAATATTAGGGCCAAGTACCAATGCCTGCCCCCAGTAGGCCATCGCAAGACCAGGATCAAGTCGCGCAGCTTCACGGAATGCACGGCGCGCCTCGGCATGATTGAATGCGTATGCGAGATTGAGGCCCTGATTGATATATTGCTGCGCTAATGGATTGCGTGTACTAACAGGAAATATGTGCCTGCCCAAGTTATGTAATTTGGGGACAATCTGACCATCCGGATCCTGCTTATGCGCCGCATCGGATTGCTTGGCATGCGTATGGTCACTTTCCGATGCTGCGGAAGCCGTATGTTTGTTAGTTGTAGTTACCGTTTCAGCTACGGCAAACGGACCTAAGCTGCCTATCGTAGTTAACATTAACGCGGCTAGCACGGAGAAAACAGTACGAGAATGCATAAAATATTACCTCTTAAGAATTTTCATTGTCAGGATCGATAAAAATTTCCCGGATTTACTCAGCTGTGGTTGGATCAATCACGGATCTAACTTGAGAAACACGGTTAGCGGGAAAATCGCCTTGCTCGGCATGCGCTCTGATGGCGGCTTCATCGGGCGCAATATAAATACAATATACCTTATCATCCGTCACATAACTTTCCAGCCATTGAATTTGAGAACCCATCTTGTTCAAAATACTGCACGATTTTTGCGAAATAGCTTGCAACTCATTTTGTGTCAATGCGCCTGCTCCAGGAATTTCACGTTCGATAATATATTTTGGCATTTTCTATCTCCTCGAAATAAATTAAAAAATTTAATAAGAACGACCGGTCGTCTATTTATCAGAAAAAATAATTAAGCTTTAAAATAATCTTCCAGTAAATTTTGGCAACATTGCTTAATTGGCGCAGATGATTTTTCAATTTGCATGCGCAACAAAGCACCTTGCCATGTATTGATCAACAAATCGGCCATTTCTGCGGCTGATTTATCTGATCTTACCGTACCTTGCTGCTGTGCTTGAGCCAACCCAGATTGCAACAAGTCTCGATAACGCCTAACTGCTGATTGCAGGGATTGTTGGCAAATATTGCTGCTACTACCAATTTCACCCATCAGATTGCCCAACAAGCACCCGCCTTTAAATTCATTTTTTTCAAGCTCTACAGTAAGTTCTTCAAAATAACATTTAATTGCACCGAGTGCATCGCTATCAGATTTGCTCAAATGTGCAGATAGCTGTGCAATAAACGGATTGATGTAGTGCTGAACAACTTCGGCACAATAATCCTCCTTGCTACCAAAGTAGTTATAAAAAGAACCTTTAGGAACCCTCACGGCATCGAGAATTTCCTGTAATCCGGTGCCGTGATAGCCTTGGTTCATAAAAAAATCAACACCTTGATTAAGCAGGTTTTCTTTATTAAATTCTTTCTTAGTTAATTTTGACATAGAAATATAATACGACCGGTTGTCTTTATAGTCAATAAAATTCTATGAAAGAATAGGAAATAGTATAAGTCTAAATTAATATGATCCATCGCAGGTATTCGTATTGCGTTTCGATAAACCAAAATTATCAGATCATTTTCTTTCCCACCCACGCCATTACACTGGCGAGTGCGGCCGGTAAATGTTCTGGTTGCGTACCGCCAGCTTGCGCCATATCGGATCGACCACCACCTTTACCGCCAACTTGCTGTGCGACAAAATTGACCAGTTCGCCAGCTTTAATACGATCAGTCAAATCAGCGCTTACACCCGTAATTAAAGTAATTTTTCCCTCACTGACTGCGCTCAAGACAATTGTGCAAGTTTTCAGCTTGCCTTTGAGCAGGTCCAAAGTTTCGCGCATGGTTTTGACATCAGCATTTTCGAGGATTGCGGTCAGAACCTTAATACCTTTAATTTCCTGAGCTTGCGCTGCCAGATCTTCACCTTGCGAGCTGGCAACTTTGGTTTTTAAACGCGCCAGTTCCTTTTCAGCCTGCCTTACGTTTTCTATAATTTGGGAAATTTTTTGCGTGACTTCCTGCGGATTGGTTTTTAGCGTTTGCGCAATTTCCAGTAATTGCGCTTCGCGTTGCTGCACGTATTCGACCGCCGCTTTTCCTGTGACTGCTTCAATCCGGCGAATACCTGCGGCCACGCCGGATTCCGTTACAATTTTGAACAAGCCGATTTGTCCGATTTGCGCAACATGCGTGCCCCCACACAATTCTGTGGAGAACTCGCCCATGCCAATGACGCGCACGACATCGGAATATTTTTCACCAAACAATGCCATGGCACCGCGTTTAATAGCGTCATCATATTTCATCGTAGCGGCTTCGACCACACAATTATTGCGGATTTGCTCGTTGACCAGGCGTTCCGTTTCACGAATCTCGTCGATTCGCACCGGTGCATTGTGCGAAAAATCGAAACGCAAACGATCGGCATCGACTAGTGAACCTTTTTGCGTTACGTGCGTACCCAGTACGTTGCGCAACGCGGCATGCAGCAGATGGGTTGCAGAATGATTGTTGGCAGTGCTAGTACGCGTGAGCGGATTGACTCGAGCCAGCACATTATCCTTAATCACGAGCCGGCCGCTACGTAGTAAGCCTTTATGACCGAACACGCCGGCCTGTATCTTTTGCGTATCTGTTACGGCAAAGGTGCCATTAGCCGCCAGCAATTCACCGCAGTCTCCCACTTGTCCACCAGATTCAGCATAAAAAGGTGTCTGATCCAGCACAACAACCGCTTCATCACCGGCCTCAATAAAATCGACTGCACTGCCTTGTTTATAAATGGCCAATACTTGCCCTTCGTGCTGCAAGGTTTCATACCCATAAAAGGCAGTTTGGCTGCCTGCATATTCAATGCCTTCCTGCATAGTGAATTTATTGGCTGCACGTGCTTGTTCACGCTGCCACGCCATCGCTTGTTCAAAACCGGCATGATCAACAGCAAGACCCCGTTCACGAGCGATGTCAGCAGTCAAATCAAGCGGAAACCCAAAAGTATCGTATAAGCGGAATGCGGTATCACCATCTAGCACTTTTATTTTATGCTGCAAAGCCTCTTCCAGAACTTGCATGCCATGTTCAAGTGTTTCGGCAAAACGTTCTTCTTCCTGCTTTAACACTGCTGCGACGCGCATTTTAGCTGCAACCAGTTCCGGATAAGCCTGCCCCATAACTTGACTCAAATCATCCACCAGTTGATAAAAGAATGGTTGTTTTTGTCCCAGCCGGTAACCATGACGAATGGCGCGGCGGATGATGCGCCGTAATACATAGCCACGGCCTTCGCTGCCAGGAATGACACCATCGGCAATCAAGAATGAGCAGGCGCGGATATGATCGGCAATTACTTTTAAGGAATTATCCACAAGATTTTTCGTGTTGGTAACGCGCGCGGCTGCTTTGATCAAGCTTTGAAATAAATCGATATCGTAATTGCTATGCACATGCTGCATCACTGCCGAGATCCGTTCCAATCCCATACCGGTGTCCACCGACGGTTTGGGCAAGGGATGAAGTGTGCCATTGCTGTCGCGGTTGTACTGCATGAATACCAAATTCCAAATTTCAATGTAACGATCGCCATCAGCATCAGTTGAACCCGGCGGTCCTCCTTGCACTTCCGGGCCATGGTCGTAAAAAATCTCGGAACAAGGCCCGCATGGGCCGGTATCACCCATCTGCCAGAAATTATCCATGGTGGCTATGCGCACCACTCGAGAATTATCAACACCGACTTCATTGAGCCAGATGTCCGCTGCTTCATTATCCTCCGCATAAACAGTGACCCATAGCTTGTCACGCGGAATTTTTAATGACTGAGTCAAAAAATCCCAAGCAAATAAAATGGCATTACGCTTGAAATAATCGCCAAAACTGAAATTTCCCAGCATTTCGAAAAACGTATGATGCCGCGCAGTGTACCCGACATTTTCCAAATCATTGTGTTTACCGCCAGCGCGCACGCATCGTTGAGAACTGACTGCTCGCACATAAGGTCTTTTGTCCTGACCGAGAAATACATCCTTGAATTGCACCATGCCTGCGTTGGTAAACAACAAAGTTGGATCGTTGCTTGGCACAAGCGGGCTGGACGCCACGACGGTGTGTCCGTGAGATTCAAAAAATTCAAGAAACTTCTGTCTGATTTCGTTGCTTTTCATATTTCTTGTTGCTGCTCGTATCGTTCCAGCTCAATAGCCATCAAACCCAATGCTTCGCCATTGATAATCGCCAAGCTTGTAATTCTGACTCGAACAGTAAATTCTTCATTCATTCGAGGCAAATCCGACTCTGTCAAAACCATAATTTCCCCAGTTGCATCTTCTAGCATATAGGATTTTAGATCGATCAGTGGTAGGCGTGTAGGATTTTTCGCAATACCTCTCAACCGAACTTCTTTGCCATCAAAATTGACAGGGGAAGTATTAATCGCATTAATAGTTACAATCTCAACTGCACTACTGACTGGATGAACTATCAACAGGACCGCCAACATGAATATCATCTGCACAAGCGAATTTTTCATGAGCGTTCCTCGTTAGCTTGTAACAGAACTTGCCGTATTATTTCCATTGAAAACCCTCTGCTGAGCATAAACCGCACCTGTTTGCCGCGCTCTTCTCTATTACCAGGTAACGTGTCAAATTTCTTTTGCCAGATTTTAACGGCTGTATCAAACTCGGTTTGCGCGAGGTATGGCAATACGCTGCCAATTAAGTGCTCATCAATACCTTTTTCCTTGAGTTCGTAAACAATACGCTGGCTACCAAAACGGGATCTGCGCACACGGGTAATCTGTTCAACAACCCGCTCAGCCGATAAAAAACCATTTTGTTCCAACTTATCCAATAGATTTGATAGTGCTTCGGAAGAGTATGAACGTGCGTAAAAAGAAAGTTTCTGCTCCAATTCCCGGCGGGAGTACTCACGTTGCGCGAGATAACGCAAGGCACGCATTTCTAAGGGTGATCGACTATCCACCAAGCTTATTTCTCTTTTTCAGTTTTTTCCTTAGTAGGCTTGTTCGGATCGGTAATCCCTACAATCGCACGGATTTTTTGCTCAATCTCTTCAGCAATTTCTTTATGTTCCTTCAGATAATCCCGGGCATTATCTTTCCCTTGACCGATTTTCTCACCTTTATAAGCATACCAAGCCCCTGATTTGTCAATAAGCTTATGCAGCACGCCTAACTCAATGATTTCACTTTCACGAGAAATACCTTCGCCATATAGAATGTCAAAGTCGGCCTGCTTAAAAGGTGGAGCCACCTTGTTTTTTACCACTTTCACACGTGTCTCATTGCCAATGACTTCCTCACCTTTTTTGATCGAACCCGTACGGCGAATATCCAATCGAACCGAAGCATAAAATTTCAATGCATTACCGCCGGTGGTCGTTTCAGGGTTACCGAACATTACACCAATTTTCATGCGAATCTGATTAATGAAAATGACCATAGTATTGCTACGCTTAATATTTGCCGTCAATTTACGTAAAGCCTGCGACATCAATCGCGCTTGCAACCCCATTTGCGGATCACCCATATCACCTTCAATTTCAGCGCGCGGTGTCAGTGCAGCAACTGAATCCACCACAATAATGTCAACCGAACCGGAGCGAACCAGCATATCCGCAATTTCCAAGGCCTGTTCGCCGTTATCCGGTTGTGATATCAATAATTCCTGGACATTTACGCCAATTTTCTGCGCATACTGCGGATCTAGTGCGTGCTCAGCGTCAATAAATGCTGCCGTTCCACCCAATTTCTGCATTTCCGCAATAACCTGCAATGTCAATGTCGTCTTGCCAGATGATTCGGGGCCATAAATCTCGATAATTCGACCT
This sequence comes from Nitrosomonas sp., assembly GCA_024281995.1. Classification (GTDB taxonomy): domain Bacteria; phylum Pseudomonadota; class Gammaproteobacteria; order Burkholderiales; family Nitrosomonadaceae; genus Nitrosomonas. The sequence goes on along the minus strand of JAMWZW010000015.1, from coordinate 4,850 downwards.
CGCGGCAACCCACCCACTCCCAATGCGATATCAAGGCCTAGCGAACCAGTAGAAACCACCTGAATATCATAGGCTACGTCATTAGCACCCAGCCGCATGATTGAACCTTTACCAAATTGTTTCTCTATTTGGGCTAATGCAACATCAAGTGCTTTACTTCTATTTTCGTCCATGATTTTTCCTATTATGAGTCGATCGAATTATCGCATAACCTGTACTGCATTTTTGTAACTTGTTATAAAGCTACTTAGCTTGATTAAAATTGCTGTAGTAAAAAACTCGAGTATCTGCTTAGCCTGCGATATAATTACAAAGATGTTATAAAACAGGGAAAAGGCAGATATAAGCGCGCTACTTATATGCAATGAATTTTGATTGGCAACAAAAGGGAGAATAGCTATCCGAGTCATTTTATTAGGAGGTCCTGGTGCCGGAAAAGGTACGCAGGCCAATTATATTAAGGAACATTTCGGCATTCCACAAATTTCTACTGGTGACATGTTGCGTAATGCCGTAAAAGCTGGCACTGAATTGGGCATCATGGCAAAAAAAATCATGGAATCCGGCGGATTGGTTTCTGATGATATTATTATTAACCTAGTCAAAGAACGTATTGCACAACCAGATTGTGCGAACGGTTTTTTGTTTGATGGTTTTCCGCGCACGATTCCACAAGCCGACGCGATGAAAGCGGCAAATGTACCGATTGATTTTGTGGTTGAAATTGATGTCGCAGACACCGAAATCGTTAAACGCATGTCTGGCCGCAGAGTGCATCCAGCATCCGGTCGCACCTATCATGTTGATTTTAATCCACCGAAAGTAAACGGTCAGGACGATGTCACCGGCGAACCATTAATACAGCGTGATGATGATAAAGAAGAAACGGTCAGAAAGCGATTAGAAGTTTATCATGAACAAACTGAGCCTTTGGTTGGCTATTACTCGAAGTGGTCAGCACAAAATAGGAATGACGCTCCTCGCTATGTCAAAATAGCGGGCATAGGCACAGTTGAAGAAATACGTGACCTGATTTTTGCTGCATTAAAATAAATAATCAGTTTCATTCTGAGACTCATAGAATAATTTGAAACTCGGGACAGCGGTTGCTGGTGTCTGAGTTTTTTGTACGCACAGATAATCAGAATCAGCATCCAAATAACTTAAACAATTTATTCAATCAGGAGAAAAAAATGGCAATAAAAAATGCATTTTATGCTCAATCGGGGGGTGTTACGGCTGTTATTAACGCATCCGCTGCGGGTGTTTTAGAAACAGCACGCCAGCATCCCGACAAAATTGGCACCATTTATGCCGGACGCAACGGCATTATTGGTGCATTAACCGAAGATTTAATTGATACCAATGCCGACTCGGCAACCGCAATTGCCGGATTGCGCCATACCCCATCAGGTGCTTTTGGATCATGTCGCTACAAATTAAAAAGCTTGGAACAAAATCGGCGTGAATACGAGCGTCTGATTGAAGTATTCAAAGCGCATAATATTGGTTATTTTTTTTACAATGGCGGTGGCGACTCTGCGGATACTTGCCTTAAAGTTTCGCAGTTATCCGATACACTGGGTTACCCGCTGCAAGCTATTCATGTTCCTAAAACAGTAGATAACGACTTACCCATAACGGACTGCTGCCCAGGTTTCGGCTCAGTTGCGAAATACATTGCAGTATCGACACGTGAAGCGAGCTTTGATGTGGCAAGCATGTCCAAAACATCTACTAAAGTATTCGTACTCGAAGTGATGGGCCGACATGCTGGATGGATCGCTGCTGCAGGAGGATTGGCCTCTAGTCCGGATTGTGAAATTCCCATTGTCATTTTATTCCCGGAAATTACCTTCAATAAAGAAAAATTCCTTGCCAAAGTAGATCGTTGCGTCAAAGAATACGGCTATTGTTCAGTTGTAGTATCGGAAGGCGTCAAGGGCGAAGACGGGAATTTCCTTTCCGATCAGGGGTTGCGCGATGCCTTTGGTCACGCGCAATTAGGCGGTGTCGCGCCCGTCGTCGCAAATATCGTGAAAGATGGTTTGGGGTTGAAATATCACTGGGGTGTTGCCGATTACCTGCAACGTGCCGCACGTCACATTGCCTCTAAGACAGACGTTGAGCAGGCTTATGCGATGGGTAAAGCTGCGGTGGAATATGCAATTGCCGGGCATAATTCGGTGATGCCGACAATCGTTCGTCAATCCAATGCACCGTACCGCTGGACCGTAGGTATGGCTCAACTTTCAAATGTTGCTAACGTCGAAAAAATGATGCCTGCTGATTTTATCAGTGAGGATGGCTTCGGAATTAGTGAAGCATGCCGCGAATATTTGGCGCCGCTTATTGAAGGTGAAGATTATCCGCCGTATAAAAATGGCTTGCCCGATTATGTTCGATTAAAAAATGTTGCAGTTGAGAAAAAACTTGAAGAATTCAAGATTTAATTTAATAAATTAGATTGGAAAGTGCTAAGTGTTGTAATGAAGTCAAACAACCTTAACCGAATTAATCCGCAATCTAAATTTAATGAATATTTGATACATTCAAGTAACAAGAACATATAAAATACGCCTTGATTGTATTTTGGTTTTGGACAAGTCTTTAATAATGTGGAATTATTAGGCCAAGTTCTACATGTTATTTTGTATGGTCTGACTTTAATTGGAGTTCTCTATGGCTAGTGGTTTAGTTATCGCAATTGTTAGTGCGATTGTGGCCCTGATATTCAGTGGTATATGGATTAAGGGTATTTTTGATCAATCTACAGGCAACCAGCGTATGCAAGAAATTGCAAAAGCTATTCAAGAAGGCGCCTCTGCATATCTAAAACGTCAATACATGACGATTGGAATGGTAGGTGCTGTTCTGTTTTTTGCGCTTTGGATAGCATTAGGTTGGGATACGGCTATTGGTTTCGCGCTGGGTGCGGTTCTCTCTGGTGCCGCCGGTTTTCTCGGAATGACTGTATCGGTTCAATCGAATGTACGTACTGCTCAAGCAGCAAGCATTGGATTGAATGAAGCGCTTGCGATTGCTTTCCGGGGTGGTGCGGTTACTGGCATGCTGGTTGTCGCATTAGGTTTGCTTGGTGTAGCCGGTTACTGTGCAATGTTATTTAACAGCGCCGATGCTAACCAGGCCGTCAGTGACATCATCAAGCCTTTAGTTGGTTTTGCATTTGGCGGATCGTTAATTTCCATTTTTGCTCGGTTGGGTGGCGGCATTTTCACCAAAGGTGCTGACGTCGGTGCAGATTTAGTAGGTAAAGTAGAAGCAGGTATTCCGGAAGATGATCCCCGTAACCCAGCAGTCATTGCTGACAATGTGGGTGATAACGTAGGCGATTGTGCCGGTATGGCAGCTGATTTGTTCGAAACCTATGCGGTTACCATCATCGCTACGATGATCTTAGGCGCGCTATTATTCACAACAAATGCACTTGATGCTGTTATTTATCCGTTAATGCTAGGTGCAGTTTCTATCGTTGCATCGATTATCGGTTGCTACTATGTCAAAATGCGTGAAGGCGGCAAGATTATGAATGCGCTCTATCGTGGACTGGCTGTTGCAGGTGGTATCGCATTACTTGCTTACCTCCCGGTTACCGTTTGGTTTATGAGCGGTATGTCGCTTGATATCGATGGCACTGAAGTAGCGGGTGGCATGCTGGTTATGCGCGTATTTTTAGCTGCAGCGATCGGACTGATTTTGACGGGACTCATGGTTGTCATTACCGAGTACTATACCTCTACGGATTTCCCGCCGGTTCAACATGTTGCCGAAGCATCAACCACTGGGCATGCGACCAACATTATTGCTGGTCTGGGTGTTTCAATGCGCGCAACCGCAGCACCGGTATTAGCTGTTTGTATCAGCATCCTGTTAGCTTATGCATTAGCAGGTTTATACGGTATCGCGATTGCGGCTACGTCCATGTTATCGATGACGGGTATTATCGTTGCCTTGGATGCGTATGGTCCAATCACAGATAATGCCGGTGGTATTGCCGAAATGTCTGAAATGCCGGATTCAGTACGCGCAATTACAGATCCTTTGGATGCTGTGGGTAACACTACTAAAGCAGTCACCAAAGGCTACGCAATCGGTTCTGCTGGCCTGGCCGCCTTGGTTCTGTTTGCAGACTATACTCATGCACTCGAACACGCTGGTCACTCGATAACTTTCGATTTATCGAATCACATGGTAATTATCGGATTGTTTATCGGTGGAATGATTCCTTACTTATTTGGTGCGATGTCAATGGAAGCCGTCGGACGTGCTGCAGGATCAGTAGTAATCGAAGTACGCCGTCAGTTCAAAGAAATTCCTGGCATCATGGAAGGAACGGCAAAGCCTGATTATTCGCGTGCAGTCGATATGTTGACTAAAGCAGCGATCAAAGAAATGATGGTTCCTTCCTTGCTCCCTGTACTCATTCCATTGTTAGTGGGCGTAATTCTCGGCCCACAAGCGTTGGGTGGTGTATTGATGGGTTCTATCGTAACCGGCCTGTTTGTTGCAATTTCCATGACAACCGGTGGTGGTGCTTGGGATAATGCCAAGAAACACATTGAAGATGGTCACTTTGGCGGCAAGGGCAGTGAAGCTCACAAAGCCTCTGTAACTGGTGATACTGTGGGTGATCCTTACAAAGACACCGCAGGACCAGCAATTAACCCGTTGATCAAGATTATTAACATCGTGGCATTATTGATAATTCCACTGCTATAAATAATCTTTTTAGTAACAAAAAAGCACACCATCTGGTGTGCTTTTTTTATTTTCAGATGAATTTATGCGCAGTTGTTCTCCACCATTTCAGTCAATCGTGCAACATCAAG
>JAMWZW010000014.1 GCA_024281995.1 Nitrosomonas sp. | reverse complement strand
TTTCCAACAACTTGCGCAGCGTACCTGGCAAACCATTCTCGGCATCTCCCAAAATATCCGGCATACGCTTGTTGATGAATCGGATGCCCTGAGGTATCACAATACCAAATTCAGAGAGTAAACCGCGCATTTGATTTGCCTGCGCCGTTCTGGCTTTGACGAATCCCTGTCTGGCACGGTGTATCGACAGGATCGCTTGTTGCTCAACGTTTTTGATCGCTACAAAACGCATGTTGGGTCGGCTCACTGCTTCGCAAATCGCTTCTGCATCCGCCATGTCATGCTTGTTGGTCTTCACATAGGGCTTTACGAACTGGGGTGACATGAGTTTAACCGTATGTCCAAATTCGCCCAGCTTTGTCGCCCAATGGTGTGAACTACCGCAGGCTTCCATGCCAATCAGGCAGGGCTCAAGATTGACAAAGAACTTCGTCATATCACTGCGACGCAGTTGCTTGCGCAGCACGGCCTTACCATGAATATCTACCCCGTGTATCTGAAATACTTCTTTTGCCAAATCAATACTAATCGTTGTAATCTTCATGTCGGACGCTCCTCTTTATTAGGTGGGCTTTATTGCGCCACTACTTTGGCACCTTGAAACGCACAATGTCGGAACACGGAAAGCAAGCATTCATAAGGTTTTGCAGATTTTGTTCCGACTGTTCCGACAAGTTTTGAAGGGGGTAGGGAAGAAAAAGAAAATCATGCGCCGGGTGAAGGCGTGGCTTCAGATAATTACCGCGCTGAAAAAATGCATCCAATTAGTCCTATTGCCGTTGCCTTGTTATTAACCTGTTGCAATAAAGCAACAATAAACAAAGAAGAAACACTCGAAGCAATCTGGAAACTTCAAACCATTCCACAATCCGAACAAATCAAATCATGGGCGATTCTTTGCCAGAGTTACGGTATCAATCCACACAAAGTAATCCGCCCTTTCACTGAACACCGAGGAACCGGAACAAGCTGCCAAGGGTGCAAACATATCAGCATGGAACTGATACCAACCGATGGCCGCCCAGTATATCGCTTTGTTTGCGGCAAGCAGCATCACATGCTTGAAGCGTTCTATATCGGCGAACGTGTATCTGTTCGCAGAAAAACGAATTAGAGGTAGGGGGGGTTAAGAAATAACCTCTGATAATAATGAATACCGATTCATTGAAATGCTTCCACTGTTGCTATCAGGGGGTAGTTAAAAACTTTGCTACTTATTTCTTGTAGACCGTTCGCTAATCAATTTTTTGTGAGCGGGAAATTGATAGGGGGGGATCTATGATTGATTTTATATTCAAATTTAATTCATCAGAATGTGATATAAGATTTATATCGAATTTGGAGAGTTAAATTCTCCCTAAAAATTGATTAAAAACTGTCCAGCAAATTTTTTTAGGCATAGTTTTGGGCATAGAAACGATAAATAAAAATAATATATGCCTTTTATTCAATAGGTTATTAAGTATATATGGTGCCCAGAAGAGGACTCGAACCTCCACACCCGAAGGCACATGGACCTGAACCATGCGCGTCTACCAATTCCGCCATCTGGGCAATGGGTAGTCAGTCATACTGTACTGCCGAAGAACGCGTAATTTTATAGGAAATCACTGCTTTGTCAAATAAGAAGAGTCAGCAGCTGCGGGATCTGGATCCTTATCACCAGCGGGAAAAAGAACGTTATGAACACCCCTTACCAAGCCGGGAATACATTTTAGAGATATTAAAGCAACAAGGTATTCCGGTTCCCGAGCGTACGCTCTATAAGTTGTTGTCGATTAAGAAAAATGAACAAATATTATTCGGTCGTCGTTTGTCAGCGATGATGCGCGTAGGTCAGATTTTCCGTAACCGTAAGGATGATATCTGCGTGATGGAAAAACTGGATCTAATCAAAGGTGTAATTCAGGGACATCCTGATGGGTTTGGTTTTTTGATTCCTGATGATGGCAGTCCCGACCTGTATTTAAGTGCAAAGGAAATGCACAAAGCATTGCATGGTGACAGAGTTCTGGTGCGTGAAATTGGGTTGGATAGACGCGGTCGACGTGAAGCTACTATTGTGGAAGTATTAGAGTATTCCAATACTAAGTTAGTGGGGCGATTACATATTGATCATGGAATTATGCTTGTTGCAGCGGAAAACAAGCGAATTAGTCAAGACATACTCATCGCCAAGGAGAATTCGTTAAAAGCCAAAGAAGGACAGGTTGTAATGGTGGAAATCATTCAACAGCCCAGCAAGCAAGCACAACCCATCGGCAAAATTATTGAAGTTCTTGGTAACTATACAGCACCAGGTATGGAGATTGAGATTGCTTTGCGCAAACACGATCTGCCCCATATTTTTTCTTCTGAAATTGAAAAACTTTCTGCCAAATTTCCAAAAAATGTTTTAAAAAAAGAATCAGGGGAACGTAAGGATATATGTCATCTACCGTTGGTAACTATTGATGGGGAAACTGCACGTGATTTTGACGATGCAGTTTATTGCCAGCAAGAGGGGAAAGAATATCGATTGTATGTAGCAATTGCGGATGTCAGTCACTATGTCAAGCCTAATGATGTGATTGATTTGGAAGCATTAAATCGCGGTAATTCCGTCTATTTTCCTAGGCGCGTGATTCCGATGTTGCCTGAGGTTTTATCTAATGAATTGTGTTCACTGAATCCCAATAAAAAACGCTTGTGTATGGTGTGTGAAATCGAATTTGAGGCTAATGGCAATATACGAGATTACTTGTTTTATCAAGCTGTGATGAACTCACATGCGCGACTTACTTATACCAAAGTTGCTGATATGTTAGCTCATCCCCAAGGTCTTGAAGCAAAACTGCATGCAGCATTATTGCCTCATTTACAGATCCTCTATAAGTTATTCAAAGTTTTACTAAAAGCACGCAAGAAACGTGGGGCCATTGATTTTGAAACTATCGAAACGCAAATGTTTTTCAACGACCAAGGAAAAATCGAAAAGATTGAACCGGTACAGCGCACCGAAGCGCATCGCCTGATTGAAGAATGTATGTTGGCAGCAAATGTTTGCGCAGCAGATTTCTTGCAAAAACATGAACAAACAACGTTGTATCGGATTCATGAGGATCCATCGCCAGAGAAAATTATTGCTTTACGTAATTTTCTCAAAGAATTTGGCATTCAATTGGGGGGCAAGAATAAACCTAATGCTAAAGATTATGCACAGACATTACTCAAAATATATGACAGACCCGATGCACAACTGTTGCAGACAGTGATGTTGAGGTCTTTGCAGCAAGCTGTTTATAGTCCCGATATTACAGGTCATTTTGGACTCGCGTATGAATCTTATACTCATTTCACTTCACCGATTCGTCGTTATCCTGATTTGCTGGTGCATCGAGCAATTAAAGCTGTCCTCAATGGAAATAATTATCATCCGGGTGATTGGCATGAATTGGGCAAACATTGCTCAATGACTGAACGGCGCGCCGATGATGCCACGCGTGATGTTGAGTCGTGGCTCAAGTGTTTCTATATGCAAGATAAAATCGGTGAATGCTTCGACGGTGTGATCAGCAGTGTGACGGGCTTTGGCCTGTTTGTTGCGCTAGATAATGTGTATGTGGAAGGGCTTGTACATATTTCGGAGTTACCGAGTGATTATTTTCATTTTGATGCCACCAAGCATCTGCTATTGGGTGAACGAAGCGGCAAGCAATATCGTCTCGGCGATCGATTGCTCGTTAAATTGGTACGTGTTGATTTGGAAACCAGCAAAATTGATTTTGTATTGGCTGAGCCGGTAAAAAAATCAGGGCGCTCTAAAACAAAAGCCTCCTCGCAAAACAAGAAGTGACCTTGACTCCTGTAATTGTTTTACAATATATCCATAATTCGATGAATTTATAAGGTCACTTTTATCTTTTTAATATCTAAGTACTGATAAGTGGTGCTTAACTAATTTCTCAGGTTTATTTGATACGTGTCCGCTACTCGCCTAATTTTCGGTTTCCATGCAGTGACCAGCCGTTTGCGGCAAAATCCAAAGAGTATCAAGGAAATACTTATCGATGCTGCGCGTGATGATCAACGTGCACGCGGAATAATTAATCTAGCTGAAAGTTTGAGTATTCGTTGGGCTTCTTGTGGAGGAGTAAAACTTACTCATCTGGCAGGTAATGATCGTCATCAAGGTATCGTCGCGCATATTGACATAAGCCGTAATCCTGTTGATATTGAAAGTCTTTTGGAGGCGCTAACCGAACCCGCAAGGTTACTTGTGCTGGATGGAATTCAAGATCCTCACAATTTGGGTGCGTGCCTGCGTGTTGCCGATGCATTTGGTGTACATGCAGTGATTGCACCGAAGGATCGAGCAGTAGGAATGACTGCAACGGTTTATAAGGTTGCCAGTGGTGCTGCAGATACTGTTCCCTATATTGCAGTCACTAACTTAGCTCGTACACTGAAGCAGTTGAAAGACCACGGAATTTGGGTTTTTGGTACTGCAGAAGACGCTGAAAATGATTTGGTCCGTTTTCAGATCAAAGGCTCTGTTGCGTGGGTATTTGGTTCGGAAGGTAAAGGAATGCGGCGCTTGACGCGAGAATCCTGCGATCAGCTCGTGCGTATCCCGATGTTGGGTTGTATCGAAAGTTTAAATGTTGCTGTGAGTGCGGGGATTTGTCTTTATGAAACCTACCGTCAGCAATCTATGACCTGATTCATACACCTGGTAAAATGCAATGAAACTTAAGAAAAGAAAATCGTTTTTTCGCCAAGAATACCAGCTTATTTCAATGAAACTATCGATACTGTTTGCTCTTAACTATGACTTCATTTGACTACCCTAACTTTAAAGCCCATTTTATTGAGCTTTTGTGTGAATCGGCCAAAACCCTCATAGCTTCAGGAGATGCTGTCCAGATTGAGCTGGTACGCACTAAGCAAGCCAATCATGGCGATTATTCGTGTAATCTTGCCATGCAGCTGGCCAAACCTTTGCACAAAAATCCGCGTGAAATTGCAAGCTTGCTAATCAATGCCTTACCGACTTCCCCTTATCTGGATAAAGTCGAAGTAGCGGGTGCTGGATTTATCAACTTGTTTTTGAAAAGTTCTGCGAAGCAACAGTTCTTGCGCCATATTTTACAGAACAAGGAAACTTTTGGTCATAGTGACTTTGGGCAGGCAAAAAAAATTCAAGTGGAATTTGTTTCAGCCAATCCGACTGGGCCGCTGCACGTCGGTCATGGTCGCGGCGCGGCGATCGGTGCTAGTTTATCCAGTATTTTAGCAGCGGCAGGTTTTAATGTATCGCGCGAGTTCTATGTCAATGATGCGGGACGGCAAATGGATATTCTGACTTTGTCGACATGGTTGCGCTATCTGGAACTTAACAACGTTCACATTCTTTTTCCACTCAATGCTTATCAGGGTGAGTATGTGAAAACCATGGCAAGGCAGATTCACCAGGCACATGCACAGCGTTATGTGCATCAGCCTGAATTATTATTAAATGGATTACCGGAAATTGCCCAGGAAGCTGCGGTTGATACTGATGAACAATTGGATCAATTAATTGCCAATGCAAAAAAAGTACTTGGGCAAGATTATGTCTATATTCATAATTTTGTGCTAACCGAGCAACTGGGCGATTGCCGCAATGATTTAATGGAATTTGGTGTTGAATTTGATACTTGGTTTTCTGAGCAGTCGCTGTTTGATAATGGTTTGGTAGCTCACGCAATTGAATTATTGAAGAAAAAACATTATTTATATCAACAAGACGGTGCAACCTGGTTTCGCTCGACCGATTTTGGTGATGAAAAGGATCGTGTGGTGCAGCGGGAGAATGGCCAATTTACCTATTTTGCATCGGATATTGCTTATCATTTTAATAAATTCGAACGTGGCTTTGAGCAAGTAATTAATATCTGGGGTGCAGATCATCATGGCTATATTCCTCGAGTGAAAGGTGCTTTACAAGCATTGGGATTAGATCCGCATAAGCTTGAAATTGCCCTGGTGCAGTTTGCAGTGCTTTACCGTGCTGGTAAGAAAGCACCAATGTCGACCCGTTCTGGTGAATTTGTGACTTTGCGGGAGTTACGTCAAGAAGTTGGAAAGGATGCTGCCCGATTTTTTTATGTAATGCGAAAAAGCGACCAGCATTTGGATTTTGATTTGGATTTGGCCAAATCGCAAAGCAATGATAATCCAGTTTATTATGTTCAGTATGCACATGCTCGTGTGAGTAGTGTTTTGGCGCAATGGGACGGTGAAGTTGATGATCTGATTGTGGCTGATACGGTGGTACTCACAAGTCCAGTGGAACTGGGTTTGCTGCAAAAGTTGATCGATTTTCCAGATATCGTGGAGATGGCTGCCAAGGAATTTTCACCCCACGTGGTTGCTTTTTATCTAAGAGAATTAGCGAGTGAATTTCATAGTTACTATAATTCAACGCGATTTCTTGTGCCTGAAATTCCCATACAACATGCAAGGTTGGCCTTAATTGCATCTATTCGTCAAATATTAAAAAATGGTTTGACATTACTGGGTGTCAATGCGCCTGATAAAATGTAACCAAGTTAACAATTAAGGATATTCATGAGTCGAGACTATAAATCCCGTAAGTCTTCAAAGCCCGCGAATGAAAAAAATGGTTCGGCATTTTTTGGTGGGTTTGTTGGCTATGCGTTAGGTCTTGCAAGTGCAATTGGCGTATGGCTATATTTATATTTTTCACCCAGCCCATTTTTACCTACAGAGAAAACTACAAGCTCATCTGAGAGAAATCAAACTAAACCTGAAATATTAGCTACTCAGGAAAAACCAAAACAAGAAGAATTGGGAAGTTTGATAGAAGAAAAAAACAAATTTGATTTTTACAAAATTTTACCGGGTATTGAAGAGCCAGAGACTGACCGTGGTTATCGAAAACCCGTTGAACTTGCGGCACAATCGCAAGTAACTGAAAAAATTCCAGAAGGTAATAATAAACTGGATATTGCATCACAACCCACTTTATCTCGATCCCCTGTCACGCCGGTTGAAACACCGCAGCAAATAACGTCTTTGCAGCCCCGTACTTCTCAACCAGAATTGATACAGCAACCATCAATGGTACCTTCACCAAAAAATTCATTACCTGTGAAAGAAAAATTCTTTCTCCAAGCGGGATCATTCAAAAAAAGCGATGAAGCAGAAAATTTGAAAGCTAGACTTGCATTACTAGGTGTTTTTGCATCGATACACCCAATTGATTTAGCTGACAAGGGCGTTTGGTATAGGGTTCGTGTTGGTCCTTTTACACGCAAAGAGGAGGTTGATGAAACGAGCACTTCGTTACGAGAAAATGGTATTGCAACTCAATTCATCAAAATACCTTAGCGCTCATTTTTAATAGAGGACAGCCTATTGCTAATCTGAAAATTTTCTATAAAACTGTAATCCAACAATTAATTAACAACTTGTTTAGGGAGTTAAGATGAGTCTACGTAAATTTCTTTTAGCGGTCTTCTTATTGCTGAGCTTGGGTATGATGAATATTTCGAGTGCGCGTGCTGATCTCACCGAAGGCAAGAATTATACTATTCTGACAAAACCTCAACAAACACAGGATGCCAATAAAATCGAAGTATTGGAATTTTTTTGGTATGGTTGTCCACATTGCTATAGTTTACATCCGTATCTTAAAACATGGTTGAAAAGCATTCCTGAAGATGTCGATTTTCGGTATGTGCCTGCGACTCTTCGCCCAAACTGGGTAGCGGGTGCGAAGATATTTTATGCAATTGAAGTTATAGGTAAAGCTGATGAACTACATGATAAAGTTTATGATGCTATTCATCGTGACAAAATTGATTTGAATAATGAGTCGACGTTATTTAGTTGGATTGAGAAACAAGAGGGTATTGATAGGAAGAAATTTGAGAATGCTTATAATTCGTTTACAGTACAGAATCAAGTAGCAAAATCAACGCAAATGACACGTCAATATCAACTCAATGGTGTTCCTGCATTGATTATTAATGGTAAGTATCTAACCAGCGGCGGCATGAGTAGTACCCCTGACGATACTATAAAAATCCTCGACGCACTGATTGAGAAGGTACGAAGGGAGAAGTAATAAATAATGAGAAGAGAGGAAAACTATAATTTTCATAAATAACTAAGATAATCATGACAACAGAAAGAATTATCTTTGGAGCTGGCTGCTTTTGGGGAGTTGAGGCTGCTTTTCGTGTCATTAAAGGGGTAATTAATGTTATCTGCGGATATTCAGGTGGCTGGACGGAAAATCCAGTTTATGAAGCAGTATGTGCCGGTACTACCGGACATATCGAAGTCGTATTAGTGGAATATGACCCAGCAGTAGTGGGCTTCGAGGATTTATTGGACCATTTCTGGAATTGTCATAACCCTACAACTGTAGATCGACAAGGTCCTGATGTTGGCACGCAATATCGTTCTGTTATTTTTTATTTCACAGCTCAACAAGAAAGCATTGCACAGATATCGCGAAATGAATTGCAAAATAGCGGTCGTTGGCAAAATCCTGTAGTAACAAAGATTTTACCCGCGTCCCAATTTTATAAAGCCGAAGAATATCATCAAAATTACTTTAAAAAGTGTGGCATCATTTATTAGATTGATGTTAAGAATGCTGTCGCATTAAGCTTATAAGGCCTTTCCGATGCTATTGAACCCAGAAATTTCTCATATCGATAGATCCTATCAATTTATTACTGATAGATACAAAAATGACTAAAACAGCAGGTTGTTTATTTATTATCAGTGCACCTTCTGGTGCTGGAAAAACCAGTTTGGTAAAAGCTCTGTTGCAATCGGATCGCAGTCTTAGCTTATCGATTTCGCATACCACACGGGAACCACGCGCAGATGAAATTAATGGCAAAGACTATTATTTTGTAAGTAAAGCGACATTCCAGGAAATGCTTGCCAATGGAGAGTTTCTGGAAAGTGCCGAAGTCTACGGTAATCTATACGGTACTTCGCAAAGATGGATACATACTGCTGTCGCTTCTGGGCAAGATATCTTGCTAGAGATAGATTGTCAGGGAGCGCAACAAATACGCCAGGTTTTCCCGCAATCAATTAGTGTTTTCATTCTTCCCCCCTCAATTGATGTCTTGGCAACACGTTTAAAAACGCGTGCTCAAGATGATTTAGCAGTAATTCAAAAAAGACTGGCTGCTGCACGCGAAGAAGTTGGCCATATTAGTGAATTCGACTATGTCATTATTAATAATAAGCTAGAGGAAGCGCTTAGTGATTTGATATGCATAATTACAGCAGTGCGTTTAAGTAAAGTGAGGCAGCTATTAAAATATGAATCATTAATTAATCAGCTATTGTAAGTTTGTAATGAAATAGCACAACCCGATGTTCTTTATTGTAAAATGAAATTTTTTTAGTGAGTGAAATAAAGATGGCACGAATTACTGTTGATGATTGTTTGAAGAGAATTCCTAATCGTTTTGATATGACGCTAGTAGCTACGACACGAGCGAGGCAATTAGCTATTGGTTCAGCGCCTTTGATCGAATCTGGGCGCGATAAACCAACAGTAGTAGCGTTGCGTGAGGTTGCACAAGGTAAAGTAGGGTTAGAAATACTTAATCCGAAAAATATGTGATTCTTGTCTAGTATTTCTGAAGTGTCTATTGGGTTCGGGTAAGGCCATTTGTTTGATTGAAGATCTGTGCAATACTATTCATATTTCTTACAAGTAGTATTATTTCATTCAATTTTCGAGAATCGTAATCTCTAAATGCTATTTCGCTAAATTCTGAAGATTCACCTCAAACCTTATCATTGAAGAAAATAAAATATTCATAATTAGTGTTGTATAAGTTTTCTGGAAAATTATGACCATTAAGTCACGAATTAGAGTTATCCCACATTACCCCAGACAGGGAGTGATGTTTCGTGATATTACTACTTTATTGCAAGATCCGATTGGATTTCGTATTACCATCCATGAGCTGGTTAATCGGTACGCTAATACCAAGATTGATCGGGTTGCTGGTATCGAAGCGCGTGGATTTATCATTGGATCTGCTTTGGCTTTTCAGCTTGGGGTCGGATTTGTGCCTATCCGCAAAAAAGGAAAATTACCCTTTGAAACAATTGGACACGATTATCAACTCGAATATGGTGCTGACCGCATCGAAATGCATGTCGATGCGGTAGCAAAGAGTGATCACATATTACTCGTGGATGATTTACTTGCTACGGGAGGAACTGCAGAAGCTGCTGTTAGTTTGATCGAAAGTATGGGCGCTACAGTTGTTGAATGTTGCTTTGTGATTGATTTGCCTAATTTGGGTGGTCGTAAGCGTCTGGAAGAGCACGGGCAAAAAGTATTTGCGTTATGCGAATTTAAAGACGATTAAGATAATTATATCATAATGATTTTAATGATAATTTTTTACAATTCTACTGCCAAAAGGAATAGATGCGATATTTGGAGGTCTTAGAATGAGAGATATTTAGAGATTTATTCTAAATAAAATCTCCAAACTAAATTTGAATTAAATGTTATTTTGAGTTTTTGCAGGGAGTTTAAATGATGGTAGAACAAAATAAAATTATTGAGCCTGAAAAAGTTTCATGCGAAGTATGCTTCAAAGAAATACCCATATCCGAAGCAAATAGTGTTAAAGCAACAGATTATATTATGTATTATTGTGGCCTTGATTGTTATGAGAAATGGAAAAAGCAGGCTGAAAAATCTAAATAAAATCGTGCTCGGAAAATGAGGGTTGAATTCCGGCTTTACTATTAATGTTGTTCTTCAGAGATCCACCGCGTTGCATAGCGTATCAAGTCGGCACCGTCTTTAAGGTTTAGCTTGGTACGAATATTGAAGCGGTGAGTTTCTATGGTTTTGATGCTGCGACAAAGTAATTTGGCAATCTCCTGACTACTATGTCCTTGTCCAATAAGATGAAGTACTTCAAATTCGCTCGGAGTAAGTGTATTAATTAATTGCTCAGGTTCCGCACCGCCCGTCACCATTCGCTTTAATACTTTCTCGTGCATTTTTTTGCTCAGGTAAACATTCCCTTTGAGTACCTCGCGAATTGCTGCGAGTAAAATTTCTCCCGGCTCCTGTTTCATAACATAACCACGAGCACCAGCCCGCAAGGCACGTTCCGCATAAACTGACTCATCGTGCATAGAAATAAAAAGTACAGGAAGGGCGGGAATTAATGCATGTATGCTTTTTATTACTTCAAAACCAGATACTGTTTTGAGTGTAACATCCAGTAATACAATATCGATATTGTTATGTTTCTTCAGGATTGCCAGTGCTTCATTGCCGTCACCGGCTTCTGCAAATACTTCCATGTCGGGCTCCATATTGATAAGCATTGCCATGCCATGACGCAACATAGCATGATCGTCTACCAACATTACCTTTGCTTTTTTTGCAGTTGACATAATAGATTATTAAATTATTCGCATTTCTAAACGTACTTCCGTACCACCTTCGCTGCGAGGTAAGAATTCCAATTTTGCACCTAATTGTTTTGCTCGGTATTGCATAATTTTAATACCCATTCCTGAAATTGTTTTATGGCTGGTATCAATTCCAACAAATCCTGTACCATCGTCCCGAATTGATAAAGACAATATACCCTCATTAGCGGTTAATGCTATATCAAGATGTTGTGCTTTACCGTGGCGTATCGCATTATTAGCAGCTTCTTGGGCGATTCGATATAAATTAAGTGCCAAATTATTATCATGGATGACGATGTCATCGGTAGATGAAAAATCGCAATCAATACTGTAAGTTGTTGCTATTCTTGTTGCTAAATTTTGCAGGGCGGGAATCAAACCGTTGGCTTCCAGTTCGAAGGGTAATAATCCTTGTGCAATCTGCTTGATTTGTATGACCGCAATTTGTGCTTGTGAAGCAATGGAGGCCGCTGATGTTGCCATTCCTTCGTTTCCATCGCTAAGAATTTGTTTTTCCAGGGCTCTGGCTTGGTAGCCAATTGCAGCAATTTGTTGTCCAAGATTATCATGCAACTCCTGGCCGATCGTATGTGCTTGTTCTTCTGCGACAAAAACTAATGCCTGTTCAAGGCGTTTTCGTTCAAGCCAACTTTCTAAATCACTGGCAATGGCATTGACGAGTTTTTGCTCTTCCGGTACAAAAAAAGGTTTTTCTGACGGATAAAATACACGTAATTGGCCACAAATCTTGCCATTCACGCTAATCGTTGACCAACACGTACAGGCAGGATCTCGCTCCGGTCGCCGTTGACTGCGAGCTCTGTCAATAATTTTTGTTTTTGAAAGTAATTGATTGGCAAGATTGGGTCCATATTTCCCTGAGGTATATCGCCAACCATCCAGTTCAATGACAGCCGTAGCAAACTCCGGAAATTGAACAGCCGATATCAGGTGTTCAAAAACGTTTTGGCACACATTGTCAATAGATGATTCCATTCCAATACCACGACGAATTTCATACAGGCAAGTAATTTCTTTTAGTCGTTCACGTAATTGCTCATCAACTTGTTTGCGTTCAAGCCATTTTGACAAATCATCCGCAATGGCATCGATGAGTCGCTGTTCTTCTGGCATCAGAAAAGGTTTGTCTTCCGGATAAAATACGCTTAAATGGCCGCATATTTTGTCATGAATACTGATTTTTGATTGTAAAACGAATCCGATAGCATCACTTTTTTTATAACATTCAAAACAAACTTTATCGTCACTAACAATTTTTGAGCCTACTTTTCTTGTTAGATTCTGATTTTGATTTTTGGAAGTGAAACGACTGCCGTTGAATTCGATAACAGCAGTTGCAATTTCTGGGAATTGCATTGCCGGGATCAAATGCTCAAAAATATTCTGAGAAACTTGGTCCATTGACAATTCTAAACCCATGCTCCGGCGAATTTCATAAAGGCAGGTTATCTCCTTTAAGCGCACGCGCAACAATCCGTCAATTTGTTTGCGCTCAAGCCATCTCGCTAGATCAGTTGTGACTACATCAATAAGTCTTTGTTCTTCAGCTACTAAAAAAGGTTTGTCTTCCGGGTAAAAAACACTAAGATAACCACATGTTTTGCTATTAACAATAATTTCAGATCGCAATTCGTGTAGGAGAGCTGAATTATAATTTGCAGATGGAATTCGTCTGCCATCAATTTCGATCATTGCAGAAGCGTGCTCCGGAAATTGCATAGCAGGTATCAAATATTCAAAAATCTGTTGACACGCGTCATCGACTGATAATTCTAAACCCATGCTGCGACGAATTTCATAAAGACAAGTGATTTCCTTTAAACGTTCGCGTAGTTCAATCTCTTTCTGGCTTAGTTCAATCGAGAATTGCTCTGCTGTTTCCTTGGCAATGCGCGCCTCTTTTTCCGATTTAATGAGTTTGCGTACAAACCAATTTAATAACAGTATTTCTGCAATAATCAAACCGATGAGATAAAGAACAATGATTCTCAGTTCTTCATTCGCTGGCTTAAACAGTTCGTCTTCATCCAACTTCAAGGTCATACCTAGACCGATGGCGTGCAAAGGTGCATAAGCCTCGATTACGGGTATTTGACGATAGTCTTTTACAGCAACAACACCACTTTTTCCATCGAGTGCATAACTTATCGGTAATACACCACCTTCAGTTATTCGCTTAAGAGACTTGAATTTTATACCGTCGATTTGACTAAACAGGCAGGCCATTTCCTGTTTACCTTGCTGCGGCGGCGCACATAATATGAATTCACCGGTTTCACCAATCGATCTTATCTCACTGAATCTACGTGTCAATTGGGGTAATATGATTTCTGTTGTAATACTGCCGATACGGCGCATTTCTTCATCAATTATTTCTTTATTGGTACGCAAAATAAGATACTGTTCATCCCACACGAGGAAGGTATTGCGGTATTTATTAAGAGGTAATGATTGCGACTGATTTGCAGAAAAATGCCCGACTTGTGACAATACTTTGCCATGCATGTCATAGACAACTGCTGCTGAGAAGCCCGCCTGCGTAAGTGAATTGACATTGCGCGCGAGGTCGCGAAGAGCGCTATCATTATCAGGCTGCGCGTTAAGTTCGCGTATAAATTGAATAATAAATGGGCGCAGCGCTAAGGCACGAGTATCTTCCAATCCTTTCTCAATCTGACTCTCAATTAGAAGCGCTTTTCCCTGTAAAGCAACTCCTAATCCTCTACCTAAGACAGATTCAGTCTGCTGCCGCATTGCACTGTATACCGCAATACCTGTAGTTAAAGTTAGTCCTAACAAGAGTAAGCCGCCAATTATGCTAATCTTGCGATCGTCACGCGTTAAGAGCAAACCGTTCTCCTTACTTGGATTTTGAATTGATATTGGCTAGATTATAAGCACAACCGCTTTGTAACTCCAGAGATAGCCTATTGCACTTTATCAAATTTATAAAATGAAATAATGCTAATAACTTTCATAGATTAGGGCGTTATATCCATTTTTTTTTCTTGAAAAAAAACAATAATCCCACGCTAGTCGTGATAAAAATGACCCAAATCATAGGATAACCCCAGCGCCATTTTAATTCTGGCATATACTCAAAATTCATTCCGTAAACACCGGCGATAAAAGTTAGAGGAATGAAAATTGAAGCAAAAATTGTCAAAATCTTCATTGTTTCATTGAGTTTGTTACTAGCGCTACTGAGATAAATATCATGCATGGCAGAAATTCTTTCCCGGTAAGATTCGAGCGAATCAGTTACTCGTAATATGTGATCATAAACATCACCATAGTATCGTAATGTTTTTTCCTGAAACAGAGGATTGTCACTGCGTAAGATTGTGGCGAGTAGTTCACGCAACGGCGAAATATTACGCTTCATGGAAATTAGGTTGCGGCGGATTCGCTGCAGACTTTGCAGCATTTCTTTCGTAGGATTAAATAATATATTTTCTTCTAAGGGATCAATAATTTCATCTAAATTATCTTCGACAACAAAATATTCATCGACGATTGTATCAAGAATAACATAAGCTAGATAATCGCTGCCAAATTGACGTAACCGACTGTTATTATTCTGCAGATAATAGTAAATAGGATCAAATGTGTTATCAGATTTTTCTTTAAAAGTAATGACATAATCGACCAGTAACAATATACTGATTTGTTCGTAATCAACACTAATATTTCTTTCTTGGTCAAATTCAATTCCTTTGATGACCATATAAAGAAAGCTTTCATATTCTTCGAGCTTAGGACGCTGATGTGTACTAAGAATGTCTTCTAATACTAGAGGATGAATATTTAATTCTTGACCGATACTTTCAACAATATGAATATCGTTCAATCCATCTACATTGACCCATGTAATTACGCCGGTTTTTTTTAGATGTTTTAATTCTGCAATTGAATCGATCTCATGTGTGATCAATGCATCGGCATTATATTGCGTAACCGAAATTTTACTTTTCGATTCGTGCTTTTCTCCAATATGAATTAATGTACCTGGCGGAAGTCCGGATTTGTCAGCCGCACTGTTTAAAACCGCTTTGTTTGCTTGTTGATACGAACGATAGATGGGCTGTAACTTGGAATTCATTATAAGTCTGCCAGTAAAGATTGATAACACGACTTATTTTAAGAGCTTTATCGATATTTAGGGAGTGTCACAACAAAAAACAGCATCGAATTGATAGAAAGCATTTATAAATTAGAGACTGTGTGCTGTCTCATTTACCTCGAAGCAGGTCATGATGACGATGAAGGAGAACTATTCGGGACAGGATATGGATCAGATATGGTGCGGTTCTTGGGAAGGTGTAATGTTTTTGCTTTGTAACGAACACCAATCGTGCCAGACCTTACGAGCTTCTTCTATATTACTAAACGTCCAGAGAACTACGCCATCTTCAGTCATCAAGGTTGCCATTTTATTTGGCCATTCTTTAATCACACAATACATAATTTTTCCTCAAAGTTAACATGACGGAAAGCATAAACATTAAATATGAAAATATGATGACAGAAGTATGAAGAATTAATGGCAAATGCATGTATGATATGGCGCAAATCATTCATTAATGGCATGCTATTAATTGAAGTGTTCTTTTTTTAATTGCTTTTCTTTTTACCTTTAACAAGGAGTTATTATGTATAAAACCAATTGGATTCAGTTGAGTTCTTTAATAATACTTATAGCTATCGCAGGTTGCGCCACTACTGCCGGTCCTGCTAATCCTTTAGCAACGGCCAGCCAAGGCCTATCTCCTATGAGTGATGCGGCGCAAAGTGGTACACAAATGTTAGGTGCTGGTTCTGCAGCCGCAAGTGCGGCAGGTGTTAACCAGATAGGCTTAGTGGATATTCTGGTGCATCGTCTTGGGGTGTCGCCACAACAAGCACTCGGTGGTGCTGGAGCGATTTTTCAAGCGGCTCAAGGTAGTATGAATCCACAAGCATTTGCTACTTTATCTAAGTCTATTCCAGGAATGGATACGATGTTAGGTGCGGCGCCTAATATGTCTGGAGTTAGCGGTTTATCTTCCGTAATGGGGGATTCAAGTGGCTCGCTAGGAGGGGTAGCGGCGCTTGCTGGCTCCTTCCAGCAATTGGATCTTTCTCCTGATATGGTGGGTAAATTTATTCCAGTAGTTACTGATTATGTCAAGCAAGCGAGTGGGCAGGCAACAGCTAATCTTTTCCAGTCTGCACTAGGTGTGCGTTAATTCTAGAGAAGAAAGTAGCGCGGAGATTGAAAGAAAACCTCAAGACTGTAAATAATAATTTTGCTGATCTATTTGATCATGATTTTCAGTAAGTGTTATAAATTAACTCTAAATAAGTTGACTAGATTCGTGGCAGGTTTTTTTGCCCACGAATCTAGTGGAAGGTTAAGGTGGTGTTAGGACAAGCTTACCAATCGGATGGGTTTGTTCCAGAAAGTTTTGTGCATTTGCCGCTTCTGCTAAAGTAAAAGTGCGAGCGATTTCTATCGTTAATTTTTTCTCGTCAAATAATGTGGCACATTGTCGTAATATTTCGGCCTGATGCAATTTTGCATCTGACAATTCCATTAGAACCGGTGTCAGCATAAGTTCAAGGCTAAATCGCACATTGCGTATTCTAGCGTCACTCCAATTCGTTTCAGGTGTAGGCTGCAAGATAGTGACTACATCACCATAACATTTAACACAACTTAAACAACTCTGTAGAACATGAGATCCGATAGTATCAAATGCGATATCTACACCTTCGCCAGAAGTCCATTGCAAAACTTCTGCAATCACATCCTGCGTGCGGTAGTTGATGATTTTGTCTGCGCCAAGTTGCTTTACAAAATCGGCTTTCTCCTCGCTGCTCACAGTCGTTATTACACTAGCACCAGCTAGTTTTGCTAATTGAATAGCGGCATGCCCCACGCCGCCGGCACCGGCATGGATTAATACTTTTTGACCTTTAGTTATGCGCGCCCGATCATACAATGCTTCCCACGCAGTTATAAAAACCAAAGGGGCTGCTGCTGCTTGCTCAAATGATAATGAACTGGGTTTCAATGCAAGTAAGCTTGAATCAACTAGCACATATTCGGCATAAGTACCTTGACGATTATTAAAACCTGGCTGTGAAAAATATACGCTATCTCCAGGCTTGAAATTATGCACTTGGCATCCAACAGCTTCCACGATTCCAGCAGCATCGCAACCGGGTATTACAGGAAAGGAAACGGGAAAACGTTCTGGTGATAATCGAATTTTATTATCAATGGGATTGATACCCATAGACAAGATTCTTACTAAGGCCTGATTGTCACCGCATTGATTGGAGTGATTAACCTCTCCATAGTGTAAAACACTAGCTGGTCCACTTTGTTCAAAATATATTGCTTTCATTCTTGTACTCCACTGATTGTATATCGCAAAATTTGCAGATGAGAATTACGAGAAAATTATCAGAGAATTCTTACGTATAGTGAATCATTCTACATTTGGTTGTTACAGTAAACATAGCGAGTTTTTGCAATGATTTTGCATTTTCTTCACAATTAATCCTTCTTTTTATCTTATAGTTTGCTCTAGAACAATTTTTATATTTTGTGATTCCGTTTAGGAGACAGTGATGAGCACAATTTCTTTTTTGGTCAACAGTTCTGAAGCGAATTCAAAAAAGACAGTAGCCTGGGTGACAATCGAAGAGAAAAACGATGGTGCTCTTTTTTTTACAATTAAACAAGTTGGTAATGTTAGCGGGGATTTGTATGGCATTTATTTAGATATGACAGATGAAAGTATTCTTAATACTCTCAGAGTTTCTGTCATCCCCAATAATGCTAACGCTATGGAAGGTTCTATGAATTGTTTAAGAAATGGAACAGATTCAAAGAATTTTTCTGTTAATAAGATGGGTAGCAAAGCTAATGATATGTTTCCAAAAAATAATAAGGATGAGATCAATAATTACAGCTTTATGTTAAGGTCGAAAGTTCGAATGCTTTCGCTTTGTGATTTTTTCCATATGCAACTTGACTACTCTAAAGATTATGCTAATTCCTGCATAGTGGCTAGCGATAGTGGTAGTCATCTGCGTATCTATTTAAGATTAATGTAAATGCTAGATTCTTGAAATGTTAATAAAAAAACAAGTGATTTCTTTCCAATGACTTTTGATCTATCTCTTTCTACATAACTCTTGACGAAGCAGATCTGTCTGACTACCATAAAAAAGAAGGCAGTATAGGCTAGTACTGTTTTTTATGTGTTTCATTTCTTTAATCATTTCAAGGGATCATTATGTTACAGTTTAAAAAAAAGTTATTAAGCGGTATTGCACCCGTATTGTTGTCCATCGCGCTGGCTAGTCCAGTAATCGCTTCTGATGCCCATCATGCGCATAAAGGCCTTAATTACGGTAGTTTTACTAAAGACAATGTTTTGTTAACTCCGAAAGGATATCGTGAATGGGTTTTTGTCGGCGCGCCAGTTACTCCAAAAGATATGAATGATGGAAATCCTGCATTTCCTGAATTTCATAATGTGTATATTGATCCAACGAGTTGGGATCATTGGAAAAAGACGGGCGAATTCCGCGACGGAACTGTAATTGTTAAGGAGCTAGTGAGTGTTGGAGCAAAAGAATCCGCTAGCGGAAATGGTTATTTTCAAGGTGAATTCAACGGAATTGCTGCCACGGTAAAAGATTCCAAACGTTATGCCGATCGGCCTGGTAATTGGGCATATTTTACTTTTGAATCTTACGAAGCCAAACAAGGGGTAATTCAAGCGGATGATGCTTGCGCAGCTTGCCACAAAGCTAATGCGGCACAAGATATGGTATTTATACAGCATTATCCAGTGTTACGTGCTGCCAAGCCTGGTAAGAAATAACTCGTTAAATATAAAAAGGCAATTTGACAGCTTATGAGAATAAAGCCTGTCAAATTGCCTTAAGTCAATTTAGAATCAGTTGCAGGGCTATTTTATAGTTCTGCCTTCGATTGCAGCAACTGATCAGAAGTGATTGTAAAACGCAAAGTAAATACTTCGTATACTTTCCAAAAGTATACTATTCACGTTTTATTCAATGACATTCAAAGTTCCTGGTAAATGGATATTCTTTGGATGGAGTTGACACCAAATAGTAAAGGCGCCAACTTTATCAGCTACTAAAGAAATAACTTTTGTTTCTCCTGCCTTAATTATTTCTTTGATACCATATTCATCAATAGCAAATCCTTCACTGATAGGAGATTTATTTTCTACAGTGATTTTGACAGAAGCACCTTTTTTGACAACTAGTGTTTCCGGTTCATTGAGAACATTAAAAGCACGAATGTTGGTAACTGTGACATTCTCGACTTTAAGTTCAGGAATTGTAGTGTCATAAGCATTCACAATCACTTTAAAATTTTGCTCTGCTGCATGAGTCACTCCTGACACTAGCAATCCGAAAACAGCACTTAGAAACATGATTTTGGTTATTTTCATTGATATTTCCTTCCTTCTCAAAAATATATGTTTTAGTAAATTATCGCTTGCTTTATGCTTTTTAGCACATTAGCAATACCTACTCTAGAGATGATGATTTCATATGTCAATATAGAATTTCTTCCAGGATTTTTAGCAGATTCGTGGTTTTAATAAAACTAGAAAGTATCAGCAGATAATCGAGGATCAATACAAAATAGCTATCAGAAATTATTTTTCGATTGTCGCAATGCCGCGAAAACACTGATCGGATCTGCGGGAAAATTTGCTGAATTATTTTGTACGTGAGTAATGATTTCTGGTTGGGTACAACGCAGAAAAGGATTGGTTTTTTTCTCAAGTGAAAGTGGTGTGGGAATTGTTGGAATATTCTTGTGGCGCAATTTTTGTGCTGTTATTTCCCGTTCAATGAGTTCAACATTTTCTGGATCAACAATTTTGGCGAAAAGAATATTGTTTAACGTATATTCATGCGCGCAATAAATCAGTGTATCATCAGGTAACTGTGAGAGTTTCTGCAATGATTGATACATTTGTTGTGGAGTTCCTTCAAAAATTCGCCCACATCCACACGAAAATAGAGTATCACCGCAAAATACTATGTTTATTGGATTGGAGGCAAAATATGCAATATGACCTCGGGTATGTCCAGGGGTATCTAGTACTGCGAGATTAAGTGAAATTTCTTGTAAATTAATCTGATCACCCTCACTCACTGGGTGGGTCATTGATAAGATAAATTCATTTCGTGGGCCATATACTGGTACAGCGTACGATTGAAGTAATTCCTTATTACCGCCGGTATGATCAGCATGGTGATGAGTGTTAAGAATCGCGCTTAATCGTAATTTTTTTAATTCAAGATATTCAATTACAGGAGATGCTATTCCTGGATCGACAACAACTGCATAATTTTGATTATGAATAATCCATATGTAATTATCTTTAAGAGCATAAACGGGGTAAATATTCAGCATGAAATTTTTGTGTAATAAATCGTTAAATCGATAGTTGATATGCTTAAGTAACTAAATTAGAGCAACCTGAGGTTAGGTAAATAAGCTAGTGAATAATGATTGTCAATAATTGTCAGCAGTGGTTTGAGTCTCCTCTTGGTCGATATTTGATAGACCATGAGTATCGTTATTTTGATCAGACTGTGGCAAACATATTTGGCTATAATGCTGTTCAAATAGGTTTGCCTCAATTTAACTTTCTGCGTCTGAACAGAATGCCTTTGCACTTTTCAATTGGGTCTGAGGATCGCGTATCGCTTCGAGCTACAGCTGATTTCCTTCCCATTCAGAGCAATAGCATGGATCTGGTTATTTTGCCACATGTACTTGAGTTTAATAATAACCCACATCAAATTTTACGTGAAGTATATCGGGTGCTGATTCCCGAAGGTCATATTGTGATATCTGGCTTTAATCCATTGAGCCTGTGGGGAAGTTGCCGGTATTTAAAATCAAGGCGTCGACACTATCCTTGGAATGGAAATTTCATAGCACTATCAAGACTAAAAGATTGGTTAAAATTGCTCGATTTTGAGATGACTGGAGGGCGGTTGAGCTGTTATGCACCGCCATTTAAACAAGAGAAATGGCTACAGCGTTTTAATTTTATGGAAGCAGCTGGTGATCGCTGGTGGCCAATTTCAGGAGGAATTTATTTTTTACATGCGATTAAACACATGCATGGTATGCGAATTATCAAACCGGGTTGGAAAAATTGTTTTGACGCTAAAACTAAAGTGGTATCAGCTACACAGAGACTTAATAAAGAGCCCTCCAAAAAGTTGCTTTATTATTTTGATCCAGCGCATGAGTTGGAAAAACTATGAATAAAGGAGACCCTAAAATAGTAGAGATTTATACGGATGGCGCGTGCAAGGGAAATCCTGGTGTGGGAGGATGGGGAGCGTTGTTAAAATATGCAGGTCACGAACGTGAAATTTTTGGTGGTGAGAAATTCACTACCAATAATCGTATGGAATTACTTGCGGCAATCCGCGCTTTGGAATCTTTAAAACGGCCCTGCAAAATATATCTGCATACGGATTCACACTATGTACAGAAAGGAATCAGTCAGTGGATTGATTCATGGAAAATTCGCAATTGGCGAACATCTGCAAAAAAACCTATCAAAAATGAGGACTTGTGGAAATTACTTGATCAGTTAGCCCAACAACATGAAATTGAATGGTGCTGGGTACGTGGTCACTCGGGTAATGATGGTAATGAACGTGCTGATGCTCTCGCAAACCGTGGGGTTGAGATGGTCTCAACTGAAAAAACACAAGACTCATTAGCTACTAAACATGCGTCAAATAATACTTGATACCGAAACAACCGGCCTAGATTATAAGCAGGGTCACCGTATTGTAGAAATCGCAGCAGTCGAGCTAAGCAATAGGCAATTTACAGGTCATAATTTTCACTATTACTTGAATCCTGAACGAGACAGTGACGATGGAGCTTTGCAAGTGCATGGTCTGTCAACTGAGTTTTTGCAAGATAAACCGAAATTTCATGAAATTTCGACTGAATTTCTAAATTTTATTAATGATGCTGAATTGATTATTCACAATGCACCATTTGATATTGGATTTCTCAATCACGAATTAAATTTGATCAATTTGCAAACATTGGAGGATTATTGTTCGCTCATAACAGATACGTTGAAGCTAGCAAAAGAACTTCACCCTGGAAAACGTAATAATCTTGATGCCTTGTGTGAGCGTTACAATATTGATAATTCTAAACGTACACTTCATGGCGCGCTTTTAGATGCAGAGCTGTTGGGTGAAGTTTACCTAGCCATGACACGTGGGCAAGAGAGTTTGTTAATTGATTTAGGTCAGAATGAAGTTTTGCAGCATTCAATAGAGCATTGGGATAATAGTCATAATCTAAGAATCATTCAGGCGACAGCTGAAGAACTTCAGCAGCATTTGGCAGTAATAGAAGATATAGTTCGTGAAAGTGACAATAAATGTGTATGGAAAAAACTTGAAGCCAATGCTTCAGTTAACATTGTTTAATTACTGTCACTTTAATGGAACCTACTGTAATTATTAATCAACATCGCCAAACGGCAATAATTGTTGCAAACCAAGGTAGAAATTTGCTCGTCATCAAATTAACTAAGGGGAAATTAGCAGTGACTGCATTATCAATTGAGAAAATTAACATGCTCGGTTATGTCACGAGCGATTATTCACCCAAGCTTGCAGCACAATCTTATTTACAGCACGGAGCAGGTGTCAGTGAGAGAGCAAAGACATATCTGGAGAAGATTGTTAATACAGAATTTTCCGATAATTTGTTTTTTTCTTAAAGCTTTTTAATTGATAGCACTATATATTATTTACAATAATTTTATATTTTTTACAAATTATTGATGGTGAAAATATTGCAGATAGCGGTATAAATAATCAGTTAATATCAATTGTCTAGACTGATTTATCGATGAACTCGGTGCTGGAATTTTTAGATTTAATGCCATATCAGATACTTGACTAAACATTGCAGTCTACATATATTGGAGCGTGTGAATTTTTATCACGTTTGTTTCTTTGTCTTTTCAAGCATTATCATAAAACTTAACCTAAAGATTTGTTATCGTTGAACCATAACATGTTTTGCGGCACAGGTTTGTTTGTACTGCCATTTGCTTTTAAAAATTGAGTTGTCATTATTCATATTTTTTTAATAATCGACTTATATGATTTAACTTGACGTTGAGTAACAAAGCAGTAGTAGTTTATCAGCCAGGTGGATCAAGAGAATAGTCTGGATTAATTTGTAAAAAAACTCTCACTAATTTTTATAATGAGAAATGTATATTTTAATTTTTATAGGAAATATGTTCGCCCGCAGCGCAATAACACGGCGGTGCCCTGGCGATGGGTTTGGGGTACCAAAACAGCTTTGCGGTCTGCATATTCAGCTGGATCTTTAACATTTGACCGTTTACGTTTTGCATTTAAACATAATGACATTAAGTTGTTATTCGGAAAAACAGAAACGGTAAATTTTGATATAACATGCATTAATCTACTGCGCAGAGCCGATAAAAGGCAATTTATTAAGGAACAATTAGGTAATGCCGGTTTTGATTTTAAAATTTTTCCTGCCATTGATGGATTAACAATCGATGCTGATCAATTGATTGATGATGGCATATTAGCGCCGGATAATTATTGTCCGGCAACTCAGATGCCGCTAACCTCGCCACAGATAGGCGTATACCTTTCTCACTACGAATTGTGGAAAGCAGCACTTAAATCACCTAACAAAATATCGCTTATTATTGAAGATGATGCTTTATTTCTTTGTGATAAGCCATCACTTGAACAATTTGTACGCCATATTCCAGCTGATACTGATTTGTTTTTTATTAATCACAGAAAAAACAAAATAAGGCATCTGAGTTTGCATGTTTCAAAATTCAATAGTCATTTTTGGGGATTGACTGCCTATTTTATTACTAAAAAAGGAGCCGAGAAGCTGATAGGCATGACTTTACCTATTTGCAAAAGTGCGGATGAAGCCCTTAGCAAGCTCAATGAAAGTGGTAAGATTAACTGTTATTGCTCACGGCAGGAGTTAGTTGTGGAATGTAGTAATCCCAAGGATACAAAAAACTTCCGTTTTTCAAGTGACATTCTTCACAGAACAGTTAAGTAATTTGCACAAGGTTTATATCGATACCTCCTGCTACACGAATTATATAAGCAATTATTTTTTGCTAACTTTCACAGGCTTTATGGATTCCGAATTAAGCAAATAAGGTCTTGCAAGACCGTAGCCTTGTACATAATCGACACCTATTTCTTCGAGTAGCTTTAAAGTTTGCTTATTTTCAACCCATTCAGCGATTGTTTTCAATCCCATGATGTGTCCGATATGATTGATAGCTTCAACCATCGCGCGGTCAACGGGGTCGTTGTGTATACCTTTTACCAGCCGTCCATCAATTTTGAGAAAATCTAATGGAATATT
The DNA here is from genome assembly GCA_024281995.1 of Nitrosomonas sp. GTDB lineage: Bacteria > Pseudomonadota > Gammaproteobacteria > Burkholderiales > Nitrosomonadaceae > Nitrosomonas. Next base: position 27,469 of record JAMWZW010000014.1, on the reverse strand, counting down.
TTTCAAAAAACCAAATGAAGATAAACCACTGCCAAAATCATCCATAGAAAAGTGACATCCTAATTCTTTAAGTGTTTGCATAAATTTCATCACATGTTGTAGATCTGCCAAAGCAACATTTTCGGTAATTTCAAAACAAATATTAGCGGGGCTTCCGTTATAGTCTTTTAGAATTTGAACGACAAATTCGAGAAAGTCTTCGCTGCCTAATGCATGTGCTGATAAATTGATTGCATACATATTCTTTGATTTGTACTGTAAACGATGTTTAAGGAGTGTTACGGATTGTTCTACTACCCAACGATCTATTGCGAGCATCTGATCATAGCGTTCAGCAGAAGGAAGAAATGAACCCGGGAATATTAATTGATTTTCCTCGCCTTGTAGACGTAAAAGAATTTCACCGTGTTCATCAAGTTCATTGTTATCGGAAAGAGGAATGATTGGTTGGAAATATAAGCACAGTCGTTGATCCGCGAGAGCCTGCTGAATGCGTGGCAACCATTGCATTTCACCGGATCTTTTCTGTAATACATTATCATTGACTTGATAAATGTGAACGCGATTTCTTCCTCTATCTTTGGCGGCAAAGCAAGCACTATCTGCGGCACTCATCGCATGCGCTAAGCCCGCATTGTTGTGTGTAATTGGAAATAAACCAATGCTGACACCGATAGTGAAAGTTTTTTCTAGCCATTTAAAGCGAAAATTTTGTACCAGCTCTCGCAAACTATTGGCAACGTGCACTGCTTCATTTTTAGGGCAATGCTCGAGAATAATTCCGAATTCGTCACCACCCAGTCTTGCCAGGGTATCTCGCGCACGTAATTTAGAATGTAACAGGGCCGTTACCTGGCGTAATAATTCATCACCTGCACTGTGCCCGCAGGTATCGTTAATGACTTTAAACTGATCCAAATCCAGAAATAACAATGCATGATTATCATGTGTACGAGTCGAAGCTAGAATTTTATTCAAGCGGTTTTCAAATTCATCGCGGTTTAATAAGCCGGTGAGCGAGTCATGTGCTGCTTGATAGGCAAGTTTTTGCGTTAATTTACGCTGCTCAGTGACATCTCGAAATGTCAGGACAGCTCCGATTACGATTTCTTGATCTTTTAAGATGGGCGCAATGGAATAATCAATAATACATTCACGATTGTTTCTCTGAATCAGTAAGCTTTCCTCATTTCTGCAAGATCCTCCCGATGTGTGCAAGCACCTGTTAAGTGGATGATTCTCAATCAGAGTATGAGTGGTTAAATCCTTCATACGAAAAATGTCTTGAAGTAAGGCGCCATTTGCATCTTTATTGCTCCAACCTGTAAACAATTCTGCAATAGGATTAAGGTAAGTTATTCTACCTGTTGAATCAGTCGTGATAACTGCATCACCAATACTCGCCAACGTAACTTGGAAGAGTTCTTTCTCTTGCTTTAATATGTCATTTGATAAAGCAAGTGCAGCCGTTCGATCTATAACCCTTTGTTCTAATTCATCTTTGACATTTTGTAATGCATGATGCGCGATATCCTTTTCCAATATTTGCTTTTGCAGTTCGCGATTGATTATTTTTTGTCGGTCTTTAGCGATAATAAGACGGTTTAATAGATCAAAATTGTCAAATCTTAAGCTCAGCGAATCGGTAATTGTTCGATGTAGACGATGTGAGATTCTACCCATCATTACCACGAAAAACAGGAAAGTAAAGGCTATTGGCAGGCTGGTATCACCATTATGAGTCAATACTTGATAAGTAAAAGGTGAAATGGCTGGTAGGGCGAAGACAAAAAAAACGCCGCGATAGGATGACAAGGTTGCCATTGCGCCTGCTACCATCCCCCCTAATAGGTAGGCAAGAAAGAGCTGATGCATGACGCTGCTGGCAACAAAAAAAATTCCTCCAGCAATGCCCCAGAGTAGGCCGGATAGAAAAACACCGAGAATAAAAAGACGCCCCCAAATAATCGATTGGCTAGATGATGGATTTTTACGGAAATATGATTGAATAAGCAAAAATCGGATAACAGCAAGCAAAAAAATAGCAACCAACCAGCTCCAAAGCCAATTTATGGAAGTATAGTCATAAAAAACGAAGGTAAGTACTAGCGAAATGATCAATGTGGCAAGCATGGCTTTACCAGATTGCTGATAGAGCAGCTTAATTTGCTCAGCAGTCAGTGCAGCGGAATGATCGGATTGCTGAAAACTAGAGTCTTCAATGTAATCATCCAGCATCGATTCCTTGTGATCATTTTTCATTGTATTGAGCGGATTAGAATTGCTGATATGACGAAGTATTGCCCAATGTGCTAAATATATATTAGCTCAATAAGGAAATAAACTAATTTCAATTCATCGTCATTGTGCGCTGATTTCTATCGCAGAACATTTTATCAATTGAAGGGGCAGGAATTTTGAACATTATGCTTAAGAATTGACATTTTATGAAATATATCTGAGAATTCAAGAAGGTAGCGGATTATCTTTACATCATGATTACTATTAGACCACTAGGAGTAAAATGATTAAATTGCATCTTAGCGCAGCACCTTCATCTCACAATTGCTTCCGCTGTCTCTTTAGCTTTTTACTGTGCTTTTCTGCTGCGGTACACAGTGCCGGAATAGCGGTAATGGAGCAAAGTGTAAAAGAATTAGGGCAAGCATTTTCCGGTGCTCCGACTAATTTTAGTGATGCCAGCATGGTGTTTTTCAATCCCGCAGCTATGAGCCAAATCCGCGGTAAATTAGTTTCTACAGCAGGGTATGTGATTGCACCGTCTGCAGTTTTTCATGACAGCGCTTCGCAATTAAGTCCGGTACTTGGCGGTGCGCCGCTAAGAGGTAATAACGGTGGTAATTCTCCTGATCTGGTGTCAGTTCCCAATGTTTATTATGTTCAGGCGCTTAACCATCGAATAGCTTTCGGTTTTGGGTTTAATAGTCCCTATGGTATGAGTAACAGCTATCGACCGGATTGGAAAGGACGCTATCAGGCAATTGATTCGGAAATCTTGACGTTGAATTTCAATCCATCATTATCGTTCAAAGTAACGGAGAATTTTTCAGTGGGTGCTGGTTTTAATGTTCAGTACCTGGATACTAAATTAACCAATGCTATCGATTTCGGAACCATTTGCTTGCCTGCGTTGGGTCCCGTGACTTGTGCCGGTCAGGGGTTGTTGCCGCAATCTGCAGATGGGCATGTATCGCTTAAAGGCGATAGTGTCGGTTTTGGCTATAATTTTGGAGCTTTTTATGCTTTGAATCAAAATACCCGTTTTGGCGTTAGCTATCGTTCCAGAATTACGCATGATGTGCATGGGCAGGCAAATTTTTCTGTGCCCACTAATGCTGCGGCCTTAACGTTAGGAGGGAGCTTCATTGACAGTAGCACGCGTACTTCGGTCACATTGCCGGATAGTGTGTTATTTGGTTTCTCTCACCGTATTAATCCGCACTGGGAAGTATCTGCAGATGCACTGTGGACGCATTGGAGTCTGATACGCGAACTCAGAACCAATTTCTTGTCCGCACAACGTGATGATGTTATGGACTTGCGGTGGCGGGATACGTGGCGGCTTGCTGCTGGCATCAATTATTTTTCTGCCGATAATAAGTGGACATTTAGAACAGGATTTGCGTACGATCAAACGCCGGTTCCTGATTCATCACATCGTTCCCCACGAATCCCCGATAATAGCCGCTACTGGCTAACAGCAGGAATAACTTACGCATTATTCAAGAACATCAATATACATGCTGCATATGCTCATTTATTTTTGGACGATGCCGGTATTAACCGACGGGGTACAACGGGTGATTTTCTTGTCGGGCAATATTCAGAACAAATCAATATTGGTGGATTACAAATGGACTGGCGATTTTAATTCAATGTTTGCTGAAATTTATCAGTGCCCGGAATATCTATAATGCCCTTTTCATTGGTATGATAGGCAATAATTGTCATCTACAAATACTTAAATAAGCAATGGATAATAAAGAAAAAATTAATTTTTGGTTTATTGTTGTCGCAATTCTGAGCTTATTGCTGATACAGAATCTGTATACACAATATACACAAGTCAAGCCTATTCCCTACAGCCGTTTTCAACATTTTCTGGAGCAAGGGCAAATTGCCGAAATTGCAATTACTGAGAATCAGATTTTCGGTACGCTGAAAGAAAAGCATGCCGATGGTTTTAAGGATTTCGTGACGACGCGTGTTGAGCCTGAATTGGCTGAAATACTTGATAAATACAACGTTGTTTACACCGGTGTAGTACAAAGCACGTGGCTACGTGATGTACTTTCCTGGATTGTGCCGATGGTTATTTTTATTGCTATTTGGTTATTCATCATCCGGCGTATGGGCGGTAGTATGAGCAGCGGCTTAATGTCAATTGGTAAAAGCCGTGCCAAAGTATTTGTCGAAAAAGAAACGAAAGTCACTTTTAATGATGTAGCCGGAGTGGATGAAGCCAAAGAAGAATTGATTGAAATTGTAAATTTTCTGAAAAATCCTGCGGATTACAGCCGTTTGGGCGGACGCGCACCAAAAGGCATTTTACTGGTAGGCCCGCCAGGCACCGGCAAGACGCTATTGGCACGTGCTGTGGCCGGTGAAGCTGGGGTGCCGTTTTTTTCTATTTCCGGTTCGGAATTCGTTGAAATGTTTGTTGGTGTAGGCGCAGCCAGGGTGCGTGATTTATTCGAGCAAGCACGGCAAATGGCGCCGGCAATCATTTTTATCGATGAACTGGACGCTTTGGGCCGTGCCCGGGGTGCTTATGGATTAGGCGGCGGGCATGACGAAAAAGAACAAACTTTGAATCAGCTTCTGGCAGAGCTGGATGGTTTTGATTCCAGTAGCGGTATCGTACTCCTAGCGGCGACCAATCGCCCGGAAATTCTCGACCCGGCATTACTGCGCGCGGGCAGATTTGATCGTCAAGTGTTGGTGGATCGCCCTGATAAAATCGGGCGTGAACAAATCCTCGCCGTGCATGTAAAAAAGGTGAAATTACATAGCGATGTCAAAATCGAACAAATTGCCGCGTTAACCCCTGGATTCACGGGCGCAGACCTGGCGAACTTAATCAATGAAGCTACCTTGCTTGCGACACGGCGCGGCGCGGAATCGGTAGCCATGGAAGATTTCAATAATGCCATTGAACGTATTGTAGCGGGTTTAGAAAAGCGCAACCGCCTATTGAATCCAAATGAACGGCGTGTGGTAGCGTTTCATGAACTGGGCCACGCCATGGTGGCATTGGCACTGCCGGGTACTGACGAGGTGCACAAAGTATCCATTATTCCACGTGGTATTGGCGCATTGGGTTATACCATTCAGCGCCCGACAGAAGATCGTTTTCTAATGACCCGGGTGGAATTGCAAAATAAAATGGCAGTGCTGCTTGGCGGACGTGCCGCCGAGCAAGTGGTATTTGGGGAAATTTCAACGGGTGCAGCCGATGATTTGGTGCGAGCTACCGATATCGCCCGTGCCATGGTGCTACGGTACGGCATGAGTGAGGCGTTGGGCAATGTTGCGTATGATCGCGAGCAATCTGTGTTTTTGCAAACCAATATTCCCATGCCACAGAATCGCAATTATAGCGAGGAGACCGCGCATAAAATTGATATCGCAGTACGTTCGTTGGTGGACAAGGCTTTGGTATCTGCAAGTAATATTCTGAAAACTAACCGCGCATTACTGGATCAGACTGCAGAAAAGCTGTTGCAAGATGAAACGCTCAATCAGCCGGATATCATCAAGCTTAAGCAAGCGATTACTGTCAATACGGTACAACAGCCATAAGCTGTATAAATGGTTATTGATTGGCAACTTGTAATGCTTCGCTATTCAACGACGATGGAATCAAAACGCGAATAGGCCGCGTGCTGATGCTGAATTCAACAGCGCTCCCGGCTTCGATATCGCGATTACGGAAATAATCGCCATCGACCTGCAGTGGATACGATTTATCGTGAAGTGTACAGGCAATTTTTTTTCCTGAATAATACTGCATAGGTAAATTTGCCGGTTTACGCTGCAGAATTTTCATAGCTTTTACCAGTTCATGCTGGTGCTTAGCGCCCGGCAAGAAGCCAACCACCAATTCACTGTTTGATGGATTGGCTGAGGGAACAAGTTGTAAGTTTCTCGCATATGCAGAATTGTTGGCCACGATAATATAACCGGATCCGTGATCAATAACCGGTTCTCCATCAACGCTGACGGATACGGTCGGGTGATGCAAGGCACATAATGCTTTTAACCCGTGCCAGACATAAATGGAATCATTGAGCGGACCTTTTCTTTTACCGATATTTTTGACTGTTAATGAATCCAGCCCCATAGAGGCCATATGAAAAAAAGGCTTTTCACCTTGAATGCCTTGACCGCTGATCAAGCCATAAAATTGCTGCAAACAGGTTCCTGTCGCTATCGCCTCAAGTAAGTCATGAGCGCTTGTGCTCATTTCATAGGAGCGTGCAAATAACGATTCATTACCGCCAGGTATCGCATAAATAGGCGTGCCGGTTTTATTGATGATATCCAGCAACTTCCGGATAGTTCCGTCCCCGCCAACTACTACGACCAAGTCGCTTTTGACAATATCATCCTTGACGCGTGAGTAGCCCTTCATCTTTTTTTCGGATGTGCGGACAACTACGCTTTTACCCTGGCGAGATAGTTCCATTTCCAGCCCTTTCGCGAGTGCTTCCGTATTGCCTGCACTGGATATGGGATTGTAAATAATCAATATGTTGTTTGGAGATGGGATTTTGATGATCAATTGATCGGACTGAAATGGAAAAATATCATTCATGGCGTGTAAGAAAAATTTTTAATATTCAGTATGTTAATCATAGGTGAATGCATTTCAAATGCTTGATTAGGAGCATGCAACAGGCATTACTTGCACACTCGACCAAATCTGTTGATACCATGATCGATCAATTGGCGGCATACCGTCTTTTATCCATTGCACCAGATATCGTGCCGTATTGGGGTAAGTAATACGAACTGCTTGGGTTGCATATAACCATTGCTCTATCGAGGCAGAATCCATCACCTTCATCATTTGTCCATAACCTAAAGTTTTTAACGCTAACGCATTAGAAATTTGTTCCATCTGCGCATGTACCGGTTTTACCAGGATTTTCTTGCCCAACTGCAGCGATTCGCTGGCTAATTCAAAGCCCGCATTACAAATAATGCCAGCGCAGTCAACCAAGTCATTTTGAAAACCCTGCAAAGACAGTGGCTTGCAATGGATGTGTGCGTGCAGCGCAGGCACTATTTCGGGAGAATAGTTATAAAATTCGAAATTGTTGAACGGCGCTAACAGTGACATGACTTGGTGTTGATCTTCAAATGGCAGATAAACGACAATTTTGTTTGTTTGTGTTTGCTGAGATATTGCTGGCGTTTCGATGACTGGCGGTAAAATGGGTTGATCGAAATGGTGCCAATGCAGACCAATACCCATATCGACTGGCGCAAAATTTTTCATCACCGTTTCAGAAAGCAGATCATTACCTGCCCGTGGAATGGAATATTGGAATGCATATTGATGACTGATGCCGATGGTTTTCTTGCGTTGCCGGCGTGCCGCCCACGCGGTGACCGGTTCAAAATCACAAATTACCACGTCATAGTCACGCAAATCGAGTTGCTTAATGTCTCTTAGAAAGTTCAAAGGATTGGACTGTAGCACTGTTTTGATATGATTGATTTTGCCTCTCTGAGTGCTAAAGGTTAAACCCTCACGCCATTGATAATCATTGAAAACCTGCATATCAAAAAAATTATCTTGCGGCCTACCCGTAAATTGATAAGTTACGTCAAGATTCGCCGCTTGCAACTCCCTGGCCATAATCCTGCCGCGTGTTATATGGCCGTTACCGGTTCCTTGGATGCCATAAAAGATTTTCATGATCGCTTATTCCTCATTCGATGGGTCTGGTTGTGGCATTGCTTTTCGGCTAGTAACCTGTTTAACAGGCTGTTAAGAAACGAGGAGATTTTAGCGAGGTGTCATGACAGAAAAATGACGTTGATTTAACATTTGTATGACAATTTATTGAGAACAGGATGGCATTAAAATCTGTAGGTGCCATGGGAAGAATGAAGAATTTGGTGAATTAACTATTCAGCCATTGTTCAATTTGCTGCTGTTGATGGTCATACCATAACTTGCCGATATCTAGCGCTTTTCGTAGCAATACTGGGTTATTAGCTGAATCCATGCTGTCAGGCATGTCAAATTTTTTTAAGTGATGATTAATGTAAAGCAAATTATTTCCCAGCATTTCGTTTGTCATTTTGACATTGGTTATCATTTTTTCCCGTAGGATGATGGAGGCAATTCCTTTGGCAGACCATTGTAAACCGCCATATCTACACGCCTTGTTACCGCTTATGGCGAAACTACGCCAACCTGATCCAATAGAAAGGACTTTGATTTTCTGATGTTGCCAATATTGCTGAGCATGCAAATAACTACAAAGGCCTGGGTTATTCATGCCAACACCACCGTCAATACGCCAATCGCCATCTTCCATTTGTACGGGAGGATAAAACGAGGGGGCTGCTGTGCAAGCATCGGCAATTTCACTGAGTAAAAAATCCGGTTGACTGTCATTGGTAATGATTTCCAATTGATCCTGATTCAGATTGAAGCAAGGAATCAGTATCCGTTTATTAAGTGATGAAAGTCTTAGATGGCCTAATTCCTGTTGTAACGTTAATCTTTTCGGCTTACCCTGATACTTCGGGCGTATCTGCAACTTATTAAATAACCGGTTCAACCAATTTTCATTCATTATCCTTTTTAATAGCTGGTCTTGTTCAATAAGTCGAATGATTTCTTTCGCACTTATGCGTCGCCCCATAATTAAACAAGTAATGAGCCCCCCTGAGGATGAACCAGCCATCATGTCAAATAAATCGTAGCTTGAAGTGCCGGCATCTTCTTCTAAGCACGCCAGGACGCTTAATTGAATGAGCAAATGACTGCCACCGCCATCCAGACTCAATACATGTTTAACTGGCACGGGAGGTTTCCAATATTAGCCCGTTCCACCAATGATGCCCATAACGCAAATCGGTTGTTTCTGTGTAGTGATCAATTGCATACATTCATCCCCGTAATACGGCTTAAGCGGCTTTTTTATTGGTGGCGGCCAATGCTTCCTGAAGTTCGTTTTTGTACTGCTCGAACCGTTCCGACCAGAATACCAATTGCAATGAGCCATCGTTGTGCTCCAGCAAAGTGGAACAGCTTTCAACCCAATCACCGTCATTACAATATAGTATCGAATCGATTTCGCGTAACTCGGCATGGTGAATGTGGCCGCAAACCACGCCGTCGACACCGCGATCCTTTGCCAAATGCGCGAGCGCATCTTCAAAACTGCTGATGTAGCTGACCGCATTTTTTACCCGCAATTTTAAGTAGGCGGCGAGTGACCAGTATGAAAATCCGAAATACTTGCGCAAGCCGTTGATATAATGATTAAGATCCAGCAGGGTGTCATAAGCGACATTGCCCAGCTTCGCAAGCCAACGGCTGTTTTTAACAATGACATCGAATTCATCGCCGTGCATGATCAACAACTTTTTACCTTCATTGGTGGTATGGACGTAATCCTGATGGATTTCCACATTACCGAATACATGGCCGATGCAATCGCGCATGGCCTCATCGTGATTCCCGGGAATATAAATAACTTTGGTGCCATGCTTCGCTTTTCCCAGAATCGATCGAACCACATTGGTATGATCTTGCGGCCAGTAAGGGCTTTTTTTGATACTCCAGAAGTCGACGATATCGCCAACCAAAAATAAATAATCAGTTTCGACCGAGTGCAGAAAATGCAATAGTGCTTCTGCCTGACAGCCACGAAATCCAAGATGTACATCTGAAATCCAAACACTTCTTACTTTGATTGGGGCTTTAGTCTTTACCATAACTGCCTTTTTAAGTGAGTTCGTGATGGCTTCACAGCATAAAAGGTATTTGTTAAGTTTCCTTGAAGCATTTATTAAATATTGATGAAATCTTTATTAAAATTTAAATAAAGGTGTGCTTTTGTATGGAATCTTTGATGACGACTGATAGATTGAAGTAAGATTTACATTGTCACGTGAACTGAAAATTTTGCAGTACGCTATATTTACTAACCCATGCGCGATACATCGAAATTAAAACAATCTTTACCTGAGCTTGAGCAAATCGAAACGATCATTCAGCAGAGCAATACAGGGCATTTAAAGAGCAAAGTGTTGTGTCAAGTACCGTACGGGAATGTTACTTTGCCGGTTTATGTCTTGACACTTGGCAATAATGCGGCAGATTCGCCGTGCGTGACTTACGTGGCCGGTATTCATGGTTTGGAGCGTATTGGTACGCAAGTGATCGCCGCTTTTCTTGAAGGCCTGCTGGAACGCTTGAAGTGGGATCGGGTTTTAGCTGACATGTTGCAACGTGTAAGAATTAACATCATACCTATCGTTAATCCGGTCGGTATGTTGAGAAACACACGTGCCAACGGGCAGGGCGTGGATTTGATGCGTAATGCGCCGGTTGATAGTGTTGAGAAAACCATCTTACTGGCGGGTGGTCATCGCATTTCTTCATTATTACCTTGGTATAGGGGCAAAGCAGGCGAAGCTATGCAACCGGAAGCGCAAGCGCTGTGTGATTTTGTTGAACAACAAGCGTTGTCTGCACCGTTTAGTCTGGTTCTGGATTGCCATTCTGGTTTTGGTTTTCGTAACCAAATCTGGTTTCCTTATGCCAGAAGCCGTGTTGAGCCGATCAAACATTTAAAAGAAGTTTGTAATCTGCGCAATCTTTTCATACAAACTTATCCGCATCAAGACTATCTCTTCGAACCGCAATCCCAGCATTATCTGGTGCATGGCGATCTATGGGATTTTTTGTACTTGAGGTCGCTGAAAAGCAATAATATTTTTCTACCTTTAACCCTTGAAATGGGTTCGTGGCGATGGATTCGCAAAAACCCTTGGCAACTTAGGCAATTACAGGGTTTGTATCATCCAATCAAACCACATCGACTCAATCGTGTATTGAGAAGCCATCTGATTTTGATGGAATTTTTGCTGCATGCCACGTTGTCTTATCAAGATTGGATTAATAATAGCGAAGCATCAGAGTTGGAACAGCAGGCTTTGATGTTGTGGTATTCATGACGGACTGCACTCATTTTGTCCTCATTCGGGGCCTATTGCGCGATGCCAGGCACTGGGGTGAATTTACTGATAAATTACAGCAATCCTTTCCTCACAGCTTAATCAGCACTCCCGATGTCCCCGGTAATGGACGACTCTACCGTGCCGTGAGTCCAACAACAATTGTGGCAATGACCGAAACATTGCGCAGGCAGGTAACCGCCAGCTATCCGCTAACGCTGATTGGCCTCTCCATGGGTGGAATGATCGCAATCGACTGGATGTGCCGTTATCCGGATGAAGTGGAAGCCGCCGTTTTGATCAACACCAGTGTCAGGCCGCTATCTCCGTTTTATCAGCGTTTACACTGGATGGTTTACCCTCGTCTTTTTAAAATGATTTGCAATACGCCTACAAAACGGGAATTAGATATTCTGGATTTGACTTCAAATCATCATCGGCATGACAACCAGTTGCTCAGCCGTTGGCAAAACTGGCAACAGCAATGTCCCGTATCAGCAATCAGTGCAAGGAATCAATTTCTTGCAGCAATAAAATTTTCCCTTCCTGTTAACAAGCCGAGACAATCAATACTGGTTGTGACCAGCACTGCCGATCGATTAGTGGACTATCATTGCAGTCTGAAATTATCCCAAGCCTGGCAAACAGATTACTTAAAACATGACACAGCAGGCCATGATTTGCCGCTTGATGAACCAGAATGGCTTGCCTGTGTAATTTCACGATGGTTTAATCATCATTGCTTGGCAAATTTTTGTATCAATTACAATTGATTTGTTGATATCAAAAATCTGATTCTTTTTTAGGAAGATTTTCTTAATAACTTGTGTAACATTTTTGCAAATGATAGTGAAAATCAGTGGTTATCTGATTTTTTTAAATAACATACTGTATTGATAGAATTTTTACTTAAAACTCACGCTGAGATTCAGCGTAATCGGGTAAAATACGACGTTCATTGAAAATTTAGACGGGCAAGTATCGTGACTGAAAAATTTTTCGAGTAAAAAAATTGATAAAGTTAAGAAAATTAGAATTCAATAATTACAATAACTTGTAGAAGATTCTCTCAAAAACAACTAATCTGACACTCTTCTAACCGTGATTTCACGGATCTGAAAATTTACATTGCTAGTGATAATTTTCTAATTTCCATTAATCACTGGGATTTCTGCAAGATGAGTTGTAATCAATAATAAAAAAGGCGATATGCATTACCAGAACTTGCTTTGCATAGGTGATAGCCAGACTTTTGGCGCGCGCACTTATGGTTGTTACCCTTTATACCTTGCACAAATGTTGACCATGCGCACACCCTATCAGTGGCGTACGATCAATCGTAGTGTGAATGGTTACACCGCACGTGATTTGTGGTTTTTACTTAATAATGAAATTGAAGGGATTAGCGATACATATCAGGCTTGTGTACTGATCGGTACCAATGATGTGGGTAATGAAACGCCTCTCGATCTTTTTGAAGAATATTACCGCCAGATTGCCCGCGCCTTATTGATCAAGAAGTATAAAGCTATATATTGTGGCGAGATTCCACCTATTTATCCGGATGGGCATATTTTTTTCTGTAAAAATACTGTTGAATTACGCAATCAATATAACGATGCCATAAAGAAGCTTTGTGCAGAAAATAAACATATGCTTTGGGTACCAATCAATGGTTTGAGTCGTGATTGCTATGTTGACCCTGTTCATTTCAACGAACAAGGAAATCGTCTTGTAGCAGAATCATTTTCCACCGCCATAGTCGAGCGTTGAAAGTCGGAATTGTCATCGGTACTCGGCCCGAGGTCATGAAGAACTATGCCATTGTGCAAGCGCTGCGTGACGCGCATATAGATTTTGTTGTTTTACATACTAATCAGCATCAAGATCCGCTGTTACGCGAGGTTATTTTTGCCAGAATGGGGTATAAACCAGATTTTATTTTCCCCCGAGCCTATAGTATTGGTGCAGCAATTGACTGGGTATGTGAATTAATTCATCGCCATGAAATTGATTTGATTCTTGTCAATGGCGATACTGCCGCCTCACTTGTGGGTGCACTTGCTGCAATTTATTCGGATGTCGAATTGGCTCATGTAGAAGCTGGATTGCGCTCTTTTGATAAGCATATGTATGAAGAACGCAATCGGATTATGGTGGACAGTGCTGCGCACTATCTTTTTGCTTATACACAACATCAAGTCGAGTATTTAAAAAAGATACCTGATTTGCGTGGGCAGATTTTTAATGTTGGCAATACAACTATTGATCTGATTCAAGATTTTGCTGATGAATTGATTAAACCGCGTTCGGATAACTATGCGTACGTTACTTTACATCGCAAAGAATTTACTGAAAGCAGTCAAAGAATGAGAAATGTTTTTACTGCACTCAATGCGCTGGCTGATGAATTCGATGCGATGATTTTCCCCATGCATCCACGAACATCGGCAGCCATGAGGAATCATGGCATTAGCCAGGATCTTTTGTCACGGATAGCAGTGATTGATCCAGTCGATCCACTGACTTCACTCTCTTACGAGAAATTTGCCGAGATCATTATTACCGATAGTGGCACGATTCAAGAAGAAGCGTATATTTTTGGCGTACCTTGCGTTACCGTGCGAGATAATACTGAACGGCCGGAAACAATAGTTGCGGGTGCTAATGTATTGGCTGGATTTTCTCCAACGGCTATCCGCGATAAAGTATGTCTTCAGAGACGCTATCACAATAACCATAAATTTCCATGTGTTTACGGCAAACAGGGGGCGGGTCAACGTATTGTTAATATCCTGCAAGAGCATTTTACGAGGGACTATAACTGATTGCTAATGATTACAATTTTGTGTTTTATTGCGAAGCACAGTAATTAATTCATCATCCAGAGAAAATTTGGGTGAGCGTTCATGCCTTAGGCTGATTATCGTCAGTAATTCATGGGGCAATTGGGTTTGGGCTTCGATTCTTAAGGTATTAATCGCTTCTCGTACTCCGTATTTTCTCGCAATCCAACCAAGAGGCAGGTCCTCGTTACCATGGTATAGCGTTGGTTTTCCACCACTCACATGAACGTACCAATCCGCTTCTGCAGTGTGGATAATGATTTCATTCGCTAGTATTTCGACGGATGCATCTATATGCCAATGCATAGCAAGCGTATGTTTGCTTTTACCATCCAAGCGGTCCCATATAATCCATCCAATCTGGTGATCGTATATTAATGCTCGCCAGTGGATGACTTCGATATCCCTATAACCGTCATGATTAGCTAATAGAACACTTTTATTATTAAAATTAGGATGGTGCCACACCAGTTGTGCAGTATAGGGGTGTTGCCAACCAAATGTGGTTGTATGATTTTGCAATGCTTGATCAAGCCCGTCTACCATCACGGAATTGTGTGCCGATGTGCCACGAAAATAATATCTAAAGCGTGGTTCTTCATCATACAAATAGGTTCCCGGATCGACAAATAGTGATTGATCACCGATGTTCCAGCAAACCGATAAGGCATCAGCATGGCCATGACCAAATCCACAGGCTACACCCAGTTTGCCATGGCTAAATCGCATGGTGCCATGATGGGTTGCACCGAATATTCTCGAATATCCCGATGGATTGAAAACTTGCAAATGGTTTTCCAGAGCATGAGTAATATTAGTGGCATTTTGCCAGGATAGCTTGAGGTAGGGTGATAAAGCATAACCATCGTCGCTATCACCAACAGCAGGCAAGTAATCCGGTGAAGTGGCAAATGTTTGCAGAAATGCACTGCCTCGCTTCCAGGCTTGTTCAATAGCTTTGGGTACGGGTTGATGGTGATGTTGCAAGAGTACAGTAACAAGTCCGCATAGATCGACAATCAAAGCGAGATAACGAAAAGATTGCTCCCGATTGCCGCCGTCTTCAAGAATCTGAATACTTGCTTCCTGTTCCATATGATGCAAACCGGTTAACAACCATTCTTTAGCATTCGGAAATTCAGGAAAGAGTACGCCCGTATAAATCAGTCCTGCACATTCGCCAAGCGTGTGATTTCCAGCGTATGAATAAAGGCAAAGTCTACGCCGAATGAAATAAGCATGGCTGTGCACGAGATAGGTAAGATCTTGCCAAGATTTTGAGCTGACTTGAGAGTTTCTGATCAAATCGAATGTATGGCAAATGCTGATTAACCTTAACGCGCATTCCATCGTCGAAATATAATGTATACCAAGCAACCAAGGATTAGCATTCCGCCATGATTGCAAGGTTGTTTCTATGTGTTGCGTGATTTGATGCCGGGTGTGCGAATTATCCGTTAAGTGACTCATTAAGCCTAATGTGACTAGATTTTGTAAGCGAGATCGATGCCAGACTGATTGGATATCGCCTATCGGATTACCCGGTGAGAAACGGATACGTGGAAAAAATTTGGCTGGCCACAGCGCCTTGCGCTTTCTATTTGGCTCTTTGTGCCAACTGTATTTATTTTCAGAAATTACGGAAGCAATATACGATTCAGGTGAGGGAAGCGTTTCATGGAACCAGGGAAGATTAGGTAGGCAGGATTGCTTGCTGTGACAAAAGATATATTGCGCAGGATCATGTTTTTTTCTGAATGGCAAACCAAAACCGGCTCTCATTTTGATCCACATCGCCAACAGTGATAAGCGACGTATTATCCGATACAGAAATTCCTCTAGGGACATTATTACTAGTTGGTAGTATAAATGAACGGTATGTTTATCGACATTTCATATCGGGACAACTGCCATGAATACTGGGTCATATTTGCTGCTAAGAACTGAGATCCTCGGTACAACGTATGCCATGAACGATTTCATGCGTAGTCGCATTGCCAGTCCAAGGTAAAGTATTCTTGGCAGCAATACTTTGTTGATATTTCTTTGGTAATTCACTGGGTTTGCGATTTTTTGCAGCAATCATACTCCAGGTAGGATCATATATTTTATTTCCGCGAACCGGTGTCATATCTGCTTCACCAAAAGTGGTGTAATAGTCGTTATAAATATAATCGCATACATTTTCATAAGCGCATTGCTTACAGCTCCTTGTTTTAATCCGGTCTTTTAAGACATAAAAGCGGGTCATTCCAGCGGTGCATATTGCTTTCACTCCATGCTTAACAATAAAAGCAAGGTAGGGAATGTGCATGATTCCGACCAAAGTGCATAGCCAGGCGACAACACCACCTTTTCTAATTCTGAAACTGGCGAAGTTATCCCATTCGTCCGGGTCGAAGGTCATTTGATCCATATTGGTTATGTATTTTTCATACCCGGGGAGAAAGCAGAATGGCATATACCGAACATTGAAATGGGGCAACTCGGCTTCGTATGATTGTATGGCTTTGATGATTTCCTGGCCGGCATCTGCGTAATTCACATACACATCTTTGATGATATTGGTATTTTTTGCTTGAATGACCGGATTGAACATTACAAAGTTAATATTATCGACTTTTTTATCAATGAGTAGCCGCATAATTTCGGTAAGATACCGATAGTTTGCTTTACACACGACAGTATTTGTTCGTACGCGCAATCCACACGCATGGGCGTGATCTATGGCATCCATGATGTGATGAAAACTACGGGGTACTTTCGTTAAATAGTCGTGCGTATGCGCATCATGTCCATGAACACTGAAGAGGATATCGTCAACACCCGCATTGACAAGACTAGCCATATACTCGCGTTTGGATAACCTGATGCCATTCGTAATCAAACAAACAATGGAAAAACCAAGTTTCTTCTTAGCATACGCGATTAACTCAGGCAAATCTTTGCGGAGTGTAACTTCTCCGCCAGTAAATTCGATCTCCTCTATACCCAACATTTTTGCTTGTACTAATTGATTCTTTGCATCTTCTGTTGTCAGTGTATGTTCATTTGATTTTGTGACAACAGATTCATAGTAATAGCAAAAGGGACATTTTGCATTGCATGCATAGCCTAGATTGATTTCGACTTTCTTTGTATGATTTGGCATGCCGATCGTTCTTTTATGAAGTTAATTTAATAAGCTTACGTGAGTTGTTATAACGTGTCCGTGAGAAAAGCCACTGAATGAAACAAATTTCTTAACATTTGGGTGAGTTAAAATTTTTTATTAGCTTTTTATTCAAAAAATTTTCGTAAATTATCTTCTAGTTATCGAAGCAATTGCATAGTTACGAACTATTAATTGATAGATCAGCGATTGTTGATGCTCCCATGTTGTTGGCTATCCATGCAAGAAAATGCGTACCCGGAATCAATAAATCTTAAGCAACTGTAGCAATCGCGATACACTCTAATTTGTAGTAATTACATGCAATAATCTAAATTTGATTTAACGGATGTAGGGCTGTATCGATGTTATCCAATAACGGAAAATACCGATTAATTAAAGCGATATCTTTTCATGGTTAAACTAGTTCGATGGGGTATTCTAGGTACTGGGCGAATTGCAGATCGGTTTATCGTCGATCTCAAAAAAGTACCAGGGGCAGAAGCTTTAGCTGTTGCTTCTCGATCGTATACGCGCGCCGAATTTTTTGCTGCGAAGCATCACATTCCGCAGATATATAGCTCATATGAAGAATTGGTAAAAGATCCGGAGATCGACGTGATTTATATAGCGACTCCTCACAATTTTCATAAAGAACATACGTTGTTATGCCTTACCAACGGTAAGCATGTGCTATGCGAAAAACCGTTTGCCGTCAATGCAAAAGAAGCTCGGCAAATGATTGCTTACGCTCGTGAGAAAAATCTTTTTCTTATGGAAGCCATGTGGTCGAGGTTCAATCCTGTGTATCAGCGCGCCATGCAGTGGGTCAATGAGGGATTGATTGGTGAAGTGCGTATGCTGAAGGCCGATTTCGGATTCAGAACTGCATGGCAACCTGAAGGAAGGTTACTCAATCCTGCATTGGCCGGTGGATCAATTCTTGATGTCGCGGTTTATCCTCTCGCACTGGCGTCGCATTTGTTTGGATTGAAACCGGTCGCTATCCAAGCGCTTGCACATGTGGGTGCTAGCGGAGTCGATGAGCAAGCTGGCATCGCTTTAAAATATGCTAATGGTCAGCTTGCTGTGCTATCCAGCGCTATTCGTACACGTATTCCCAATCAAGCGTTAATTCTTGGCACTGAGGGATTAATTTGGTTGCCAGTGTTTTGGCGTGCACGGTTGGCGGTACTGTGGCGATCCAGAAAAATGCCTCGAATTACTTGGGGTGGGATTGGATATCAGTATGAAGCCGCTGAAGTAGGTTCATGTCTTAGTCAAAATAAAATTGAAAGCACTCTCATGCCACTCGCAGAATCTTTAGCCATTGTGGAGATTATGGATCAAATCAGAGAAAAGATTGGCATGCAATATCCCGGCGAATAATTTACGTTTATCAGAACGTTTCAGATTGTTGAAAAACAATTCGCAGTTTACTTTTTTATTTCTTATTACCGGCAATCTCTTTTGCGTCATTTTCCCGTCATAAAAAACATATATCTTTACTTATCAGAAATTTTTTGGAATGAGGAGCTAAGATATGCTTGATGTCGATGTGTTGTTGCATGATTATTTTCAACATGCGCAAGAAACCGGCGAAAAGCCGTTGATGAAAGCCGCGTCCTCGCTATTAAAGAAGTTGTTGCACCAGGATGAGATCAATCGGTTTATTGAAAAGCACCGCTATCTGGAAGGATTGGAATTCAACGACGCTGTACTGGAGCATTTTAACTTTGCATTCCAGGTTTCCAACAAAGATCGAACACGTATACCTGATCAGCGCCGTGTGTTAATTGTGGCCAATCATCCACTTGGTTCTTTGGATGGTCTGGCACTGCTTAAACTGGTGTCGGAGATCAGGACTGACGTCAAGATTGTTGCTACCACATTGCTGAACTGTATCGATCCATTGCAAAGCTTATTTCTTTCCGTGGATAACTTATCCAAATCAGCCAGTCATCGCAATAATATCAACCAAATTGTCGAAGCCTTGGAAGCGGAACAAGCTGTTATTTTGTTTCCGACCGGCGAAGTTTCACGCATTTCTCCGCTAGGGGTACGTGACGGAAAATGGAAAACCGGTTTTTTATCACTGGCCAAGAAAACCAAAGCGCCAATTGTTCCAGTTTATATTGGCGGTAAAAATTCCTCGTTATTTTATGGTCTTTCCAGTATCTACAAGCCATTGGGCACGATAATGCTGGTCAATGAGATGTTTAACAAAAAAGGCAGTGAAATTGTATTCCGAATAGGTAAGCCGATTCCATGGGAATCCATTGTTGCCATGGATCTATCCAAAAAGGTTATTGCAAAGCTGATGCGAAAACAGGTTTATCTATTGAGTAAGAAAAAGAAAAAAGAACTGTTCAAGTCAATCGAAAACATTATTTATCCCGTTCGCACTAAACTCATACGCAAGGAACTGCAAGATTCCTCATTGATTGGTAAAACACATGATGGTAAGCATATCTATTTATTTGATTATATGCCAAATTCCAGTGTGATGCGTGAGATAGGGCGATTACGTGAATTGTCATTCCGGCAGGCACAAGAAGGTACTGGAAATGCCTTGGATATCGATGATTATGACCGTTACTACCGTCACTTAATTTTGTGGGACGAAGACGAGCTTGAAATTATTGGTTCTTATCGTATTGGAGAGGCAGGAAATATTCTAAGTGTGTATGGCGAAGCAGGGTTATATACCCATAGCTTGTTTGAATTTAATCAAGCATTCATACCGTATCTGCAGCATGCGATTGAATTGGGACGCAGTTTTATTCAGCCCAGGTATCAGGGGAAACGCAGCTTGGATTATCTTTGGTACGGAATTGGCGCTTATCTGCATCAACATCCTGAAATACGCTACATGATTGGACCGGTTTCATTAAGTACCTCTTGGCCGGCACCTGCACAAAAAACGATTGCCAGTTTTTATACAAAGCTTTTCGGTAGTAGCCGCAAACTTGCGACTGCAAGATTGCCATTCGATTTTGGGAAAATGCATGAATTTGCGTGTATTGAGAAAGTCGCTACAGAAGCGGAATACAAACAAGCCTATACTGCTTTAAAAGAGAAGATGGATAATTTTGGCGTTAAAGTACCCATTTTATATAAACAATATGTGGAATTATGCCAGCCGGGCGGATGTGAATTTTTGGGTTTCAATATCGATCCAAAATTCTCAAACTGCGTAGATGCTTTGATTTTGGTACATATCAATACCATTAAGGAAAAGAAGTATCAGCGCTATATTGAAAGTCATGCAGAGATGATGCAGAAATTGAATTCTGCCTGAACAGGGCCTATTAACTAAGCGTTAACACTTGAAATTTGCTTTTTGACAGTTTTCAGCGCTATTGCATGGAGTGTAAGCCGATCATATTACCTTCCGTATCCCGGATTAGTGCAATAAAACCGTATTGTCCTATAGCCATTTTTTCACGCACGACGTGCCCGCCACATGAAACTGCGCGCACAGCTTCAACAGCGCAATCGGCGCACATAAAATATACCAGTACGCAGTTTCCGCCCGACGGACCATTTTCCATTTTAACAAGAGCACCACATGCTCCCCTTTGATCTTTCATCATCGGGAAACTCCATAATTCAATATCCATTTCTTTAGGGCTGTCTAAACGCTCCAAGCTTACCTGGAAAACGCCTTCGTAAAAATCTTTAGCTCGATTCATATTTTGCACATAGATTTCAAACCATCCGACTGGATTGCTAGTCATATGAGTTTCTCCTATTTCTGCTGGGTACTGAATTACATGGATTAGTTCCCGCCTAAAATTATATTATCGCAATTCGCTTGGTTGTTGAACAATAAATTTCTGTTTTTCTCTAACAACAGACACGATTCCATTGAGTATCAACCGCCAATTTTCACAAAGCTGCCATTCTGTTTTATCCAAATTTCACCGGTTACAGCGTCACTTACCGTTGTTGCATCTGTTGCAAAGCAATCGGCAACGATTTGGCTTGTGTACGTTCCTTTTGTGAGATATTTCACCGGTGGCGTCATTTCCACGCCAGGAAAACCTGCTATTAATGATGAGATAGCCGATGTGATGTCAAAACAAAGATCAGAGTTGATTACCAGATTAGTTGTTTCAGCGGGTGCATTTTTCGTGCAATGCTTAACATTGGCTGCAGCATCGACAATTCCTTTAATTGGATCGGGTAATCCTGGAATGTTGATGGCCAACCCGGTTATCGCTGACGAAGTAATAGTATTGGTGCCAAGTGTGGAAATACCGGTTACAACAGTTTGTTTTGGTGTCTGACATAGATTGGTATTGGTAAGGTCAGGGGCAGGGACGCACTCACCATTGGTTGAAACCGTCACGACGTTGCCACTTTGGCTATAAGAAATTCCGGCAGGTATTTTTGAAGTGTCACAGGCTGCGATACTGCTATTGCCTCCAGAGTTGTTGATTTGGCTAATCAAATGAGTGAGAGAGTCGATTTTTTTAGGATCGTTACCAAAATTGCCTCCCAAAACATAAACAGCGTTATCGGTTTTATTGACACCTAAATAAATTTGTTTGTCGGGATAAAATCGGTATAACCAAGGTTCAACGCTCTGTGTTCCCTGGTGAGTTGGAAAATATTGCGGAAAATTCGTTTCCGCCCAGTTGAATAATGTTTCTGCATCATTGGTAGTATCCGCCAGAGCGAAGTGAGAATGCCCAAACAAAATGAATGTGCAAGCGGACAAAATTAAATATTGTATGCGTTGTTTCATGTAAGAAAACCTCCAGTGAGTGAATATTTTGAATCTGGCTAAACTTCCTGGACACAATCTAAAAACACTTCAAAATCTGAGCAAATTCCTTTGAACATGACGGTAGATTTAATTTTTTGATCGATACCAATGCGCCCCATAGTGTGCTGCTTGAAGGCATTTACTTAAAAAGGCGATTAAGCAGGTAGCACATTAGCATCCCAAAGCGCGAAATTAATGCATAATATAAGTGGTAAAGAATGCCTATTTTCTTTCATCGGAAAGTTAATAGTTATGATAGTGATAGAGTAAATCTGTTAGGAAATCTCTGAATAGTCGCCGCTATTTCACGTAATGTGTGAACTATTGGTAAAATTTTTCATCACAAAATTATTAAAGAATTGGAATGCATTAATATTAATTACAATGGAGGCTGTTCAAATGAAAATGAAATATACACTGAGTGTACTGAGTCTATTGATGGTGTTGCCGATGCTGACTGGGTGCTGGACAATGGCTGCCGCCGGGGCTGGTGCTTATGGCGGATACCAAATGAAAAAAGAAGGCTATACACTACAAAATCCGGTTACTAAAGAAGAAGATAAAAAGAAACCAATAAAATAAGAAGCTCTGCAATTTAATGCAGGCATACTAGATCATTGAATTTTTTTCTCAGATTGTTGCTGATTTTCTTTATTGCGGAAGCTGTCATAAATCATCAAGGCGGCGCCGATAAAAATGGCTGAATCCGCAATATTGAATGCTGGCCAATGATAAGCACCGATATAAAAATCCAGAAAATCGACGACATGACCTAGTGTAATGCGATCGTACAAATTGCCTAACGCGCCACCCAGAATCAAGCTTAGTGATAGGCAGAACAATTTTTCCTGTTTATATTTGTTGAGTAAATAAATAATCAGCACGGCGGCGCTGCCGGCAATTCCGCTGAGAAACCAGCGTTGCCAACCGGTTTGGTCGCTGAGAAAGCTAAATGCTGCACCAGGATTGTAAGTCAATACCAAATTAAAAAAGCTCGTTAATGGGATACTTTCACCAAATTCCAATATCGATTCTATCCAGTATTTGCTGGCAAGATCGAATATCAGAACAATCAAAGCGATACACAAGCTGGTGAATAATTTCATAATAAATTTTTTACTCGATAAAATTAGGCAAAATACCGCGCCTCACCGTTACCATATAGATTGCTGACACAGCGGGCGCATAAAGTTGGATGTTCAACATGGTTTGCGACATCTTGGCGATAATGCCAGCAGCGTTCACATTTCTGGTGCGGATTGGGTGTTACAACAATGTCTGTGAGTTGTGAATCAACGGCTTGCAATAAATTGACCTCAGAAACTATCAATACAAAACGCAAATCATCACCCAGTCTATTTAACAATGTGAAATCTTCGGTATTGGCACGAATTTCGACGGTGGCAGCCAATGAAGAGCCGATTCCCCCTTGAATACGTGAATCCTCAAGCTTTTTCAATACTTGTGAGCGCAGCGTGCGTATTTTTACCCACTCGCGTTGTAGCAATTCAGTATCCGATAAAGTTGGGAAAGTGTGCCAGGTATGTAACAGTACACTGTCATGGTTGTCGCCGGTCATATATTGCCACACTTCTTCCGATGTGAAGCTCAGAATCGGAGCAAACAGGCGAACCAAGCTGTGCGTGATATGGTGCAACACGGTTTGTGCGGAGCGGCGCGGCAAACCTTGAGTGGCTGAAGTATAGAGACGATCTTTGAGAATATCCAAATAGAATCCACCCAAATCTTCAGAGCAAAAATTATGCAATTTGTGTACAACTTGGTGGAATTCATAACGTTGATAGCATTCGGTTAGATCTCTCTGAAGGTCCTCGGTCAGCACCAACATATAGCGGTCGATTTCCAGGCAATCGGCAATCGCAATCGAGTCTACTTGCGAATTGAAATCCATCAGATTGGCGAGTAAAAAACGTAATGTATTGCGGATTCTCCGGTAACTTTCGACAACACGCTTCAGAATTTCTTCGGAGATGGATAATTCACCCGAATAATCAGTTGATGCTACCCATAATCTTAGAATATCAGCTCCTGAAGTATCCATCACTTTTTGCGGTGCAATGACATTTCCCTTGGATTTGCTCATCTTGTGGCCGCTGCCATCAACGACAAAGCCATGTGTAAGCAACGCATCATAAGGGGCACGGTCATCAATCGCACAGCTTGTCAGCAGGGAAGATTGAAACCAGCCACGATGCTGATCGGAGCCTTCCAAATAAAGGTCAACCGGAAATTTAAGTTGCTCATTGGTTTTAACGACCGTGTCGTGCGTGGTGCCGGAATCGAACCAGACATCCAGTGTATCGGTCAGTTTCTTATAGTTCTGGGCATCTGCGCCAAGCAATTCAGTGGCATCAAGTGCAAACCAGGCTTCAATTCCTTGTTGTTCGACTCTTTGTGCGACTTGCTCGAGCAAGTCAAGTGAATGAGGGTGGAGTTCATGGGTATCGTTATGCACGAAAAATGTCATGGGCACCCCCCAGTTACGCTGACGCGACACGCACCAGTCAGGCCGGTTTCTGATCATCGCATCCAGGCGAGCCTGGCCCCATGCTGGGTAAAACGACGTCGATTCGACCGCCTGCATCGCCAGTTCGCGCAAAGTTTTTGTTTGTGCGGCCGCCGTCGCTGTGTTGCGCAGATCCATGCCGATGAACCATTGCGGTGTCGCGCGAAAAATGATGGGAGTCTTATGACGCCAGCAATGCGGATAACTGTGATCGATTTTTTTCAAACAAAATAAATGGCCGCTTGTTCTCAGTGTGTCGATGACAACATCATTGGCTTTCCATACAGAAAGACCGGCTACTAAGGGGGTGTTGTTAGTAAACTTACCATCGCCATCAACAGGACTTTCACTGGGGAGGTTATATTTCTGGCCGGCAAAATAATCGTCCAGGCCGTGTGCCGGTGCCGTATGAACCAGACCGGTCCCGGCTTCCAATGTGACATGTTTGCCACAAATGATTTTCACTGTGCGCGATTCAAATGGATGCTGTAAAGGCAAGTGCTCAAGCGCCTGGCCTTTACAAATAGCAAGGGTTTCTCCTGTTAAATCGTAACGCTGCAAGCAATCCTGCTTCAGTTCACGAGCGAGAATAAGTAAACCACGTGTTGTTTGTTCAAGCACATAGTCGAAATCAGGGTGAACGCTGATGGCTTGGTTGGCGGGTAGTGTCCACGGGGTAGTAGTCCAGATTATGGCATAAACAGGGGTGTTCGCAGGAATTGCAACACCAAACGCATCGCTGAGCAATTTCGTATTTGTGCTGGAATTGCATGATGCAACTGCAAATCCGACATCGATTGCGGGTGAGGTCTTTTCTTCGTATTCCACCTCTGCTTCAGCAAGTGCTGAGCCGCAGTCAATACACCAATTGACCGGTTTCTGACCCTGATATAGAAAACCATTTTGATAAATTTTTCCGAGGGCGCGGATAATGCCGGCTTCTGTTTTGAAATCCATCGTGAGATAGGGATTATCCCAGTCTCCAAGCACGCCCAGGCGAATGAAATCAGCTTTTTGGCGTTCCACTTGTTCTTTGGCAAATGCCCGGCAAAGTTCCCGTACTTTGTCAGCCGGCAGGTTTTTGCCGTGCTTTTTCTCAATTTGATGCTCAATGGGTAAACCGTGGCAATCCCATCCGGGTATATAAGGTGCATCGAATCCTGCGAGTGTTTTGCTTTTGATAATGATGTCTTTAAGGATTTTGTTGACGGCATGACCGATATGGATATCGCCGTTCGCATAAGGCGGACCATCATGCAAAATGAACTTAGGACGCCCCTTGCTGACCGAGCGGATTTTTTGATACAGATTCTTTTCCTGCCATGCTTTTAACATGCCGGGTTCACGGCTTGCCAAATTGCCGCGCATCGGGAACGGTGTGTCGAGTAGATTGAGGGTTTTTTTATAATCAGTCATGAATACAAAATACAATTATTAGGTTAAATAGCACTGCATAAGCTATTTGAATGAATTGGAGCTGTCGCAAAAAAATCTTTCGCCTGAGCGATATCTTTTTCGATTTGCCGAATAAGCGTGTTGATATCAGCAAACTTTACTTCGTTACGAAGTTTATGCATAAAGTCTACTTGTAAATGCCGTCCATAAATTTCATTGTTAAAGTCAAACAGATGCACCTCTAGAACCGGTTTTCCGTTTTGATGGGTTGTCGGCCGTACGCCAAGACTGGCCACTCCCGGTAACGAAGTTGCTGATGAAGAATCGGTGGCGCCATACACCCGTACGGCAAAAATTCCTGAGAGGGGCGGGCAATTATGTTTCAATTGAATATTTGCTGTGGGATACCCCAATTGTTTGCCTAATTTGTCACCATCGACGACACGGCCACTAATGCTGTATGGCCTACCCAATAGCTTCTCTGCTTGGCTAAGGTCACCACAAGCAAGTGCTTGCCGCACAGCAGTACTAGAAACACGTTGACCGTCAACCATGATACTGGGCATCACTTCTATGGTGAAATTGTTTGCTGTTGATAAGCTTTGTAACAGGCTGAGGTCGCCGGCACGCCGTGCGCCAAAGCGAAAGTCGTCACCCACCAGAATCCAGCGAACTGATAATTCTTGGTTTAGAATTCGCGTTATAAAATGTTCCGGACTGATTTTGGCAAAATCATAATTAAAATGACAAATGTGAATACAATCAATCCCGGTTTTGATTAAATATTTCATTTTTTCTCTTAAGCTACTCAACCGAACCGGTGCTTGATCTGGTGAAAAAAATTCACGGGGATGCGGTTCAAAAGTCATTACACAAGCATGCATATCAAATTGTTGGGCAATATCCTTAATGCGGACAAGCATTGCTTGATGACCTAAATGGATGCCATCAAAATTGCCTATAGTTAGTGCAATAGGCGCTTTATCGCGCTTCAATCTGCGTCGCCATGTGTGCATGAGCAGAAACCCAAAAAGTTATGATTTTAGCGTGTTTAAGGTTAATGGGTCTAGATTATATTAGGTGACTCTAAGTATTATTCTTTATTTAACTACATGAATTAACGTTTTTATTAGCGTATGGTTAATATCAAGGGAGCAAAAAAATTCTTACTATTTTGAAAGTCAATAAGTTATTTTTACAAATAAATAATTATATTTTGTGGTGACACGGAGTTGTATGATTAGGTTTAATCTTAACCACAGTTACTGATTTTGCTGTGATATTAGTACAAAATATTCAACCTCGCTTAATTTTTTCTTAAGTCTCTTCGTGTTATATATATCGCCACTTGCGGTGCGATTACTTACTTCTGGAAAGCGGGACTTTATCCTCATTTTCTTTGTAATTCTTAATATGTCATTTTATAAAGCCATATATATTTATATCGGTAATTTATTGAGGTATAATGCGGCGCTTTGGGTCGTTAGCTCAGCCGGTAGAGCAGCGGACTTTTAATCCGTTGGTCGGCAGTTCGAATCTGCCACGAC
>JAMWZW010000021.1 GCA_024281995.1 Nitrosomonas sp. | reverse complement strand
GGCATTTCATGCCTCCCTTTTTCCGGTTTTGCGCATAAAATGAACTCACCAGTCTCTCCGACAGATGTGATTGCTCTAAATCGCCGTGTAAGCTGAGGTAAATAAGCTTGGGTCGTAATACTGCCTATACGCTGTTCTTCTTCATTAAATACGTCTCTGGTTGTATGGAGAATAAGTTGCTCATCCCATACCAAAAATGTGTCTTTATTCAATTGAAGCGCTTCTTTGCTTTTAGAAAAATGTCCCACTTGCGATAATGTTTTACCCTGCATATCATGGACGACTGCTGCCGAGAATCCTGCTTCGGGTAGGGAGTTTACATTGCGAGTAAGATCATGAAGGGCACTAAGATTATCCGGCTCAGTCTTGAGCTGTTGCATGGACTGAACGATAAAGGGACGAAGCGCCAATGCGCGGGTATCAGCTAATCCTTTTTCAATCTGAGATTCAAGCAGTTGTGCTTTCCCTTGTAGAGCCACAGCCAGACCTCGGCCAAGCACAGATTCAATTTCCTGGCGCATGGCGCTGTATACCGTAATGCCGGTTGTTAACGTCAATCCAAGTAACAAGATGCCGCCAATGATGCTGATCTTTCGATCATCACGAGTTAAAAACAAACTGATCTCCTTGCGTGAATTTTAATGCGCGACAATCAAATTATAGGGATATCAGTTTAATAACTCCATAGATAGACGGCTTTACAGATCGAAGTAAATGGTTAAATGGAGTGGATTGCGTAGTGGCTCAGCTACCGGCTGAATATTTTAATGGGTCTTAGGAAGTTAAAGCGGGTTTAAACGTAATAATTTGAGAATCTGATGATAGGGATTATCACGGCGATGATTAAAACGAAATTCGGTTTCTTTCAAGTGTAGACAGAAAGTATGTTCAGGCACACCATTGAACTTAGCCAAACGTCTTTTAGCGAAACTCCAGAAAGACTCGATACCATTAATATGCCCGTTCACCACTGGCAAATTCATTGTCACCATGGTGAACCCTGAAGTGCTTATCAAAGCCGATATCGACCAATCCGTCATAGCCGCGCCATCCATCGGAATGGATAACGGTATCTGGTGCGACATGCCCACGGATAATGGCTTGCAATGTTGCTTTGGAGCAATCTGGAACAATCTCTGTATAAACCTTGCCTTGGCGCTTAAGCACACCAAAGACGATTGTTTTGCCATAAGCACCCCCGACCCCTTTTACCCCTGACTCGCTGGGCACCAAAGTAAGATTCATCAACTTCTACAGAACCTTGCAGAGGGGATTCAAGCTCGCAATTCTGGGCAATTCGCTGTCGTATTTTAAGGTAAATGGGATTGACGGATCGGATAGAAATATCGGTCAATTGGGCTGTGCTAGTAGCAGTGAAATCCAACGAAAAACACCGAATGAGTTGCCTAAATTTTGCTTCTCTGATTCGAGAACGAAAATAGCATCTGTTTTTAACATTCATCTCAGTAAGTTAACACACTTTAGTAAGTGCTTAACTTCCTAAGACCCATTTTAATTTATCAAAAAAACCGATTGTTCTAGGTTAGTGGAAGTGAGAGCGAATAAAATTCATAACATGAGGAATCAGAGCAAATATTCACGACACATGATGAGATTGCAAGCTGAGGTGTTATGAGTTGAATTCGTATGCAAAGTCATTTCATTTTATTAATGAAGCCTACCTCATGGAATGTTTTTTTCTCTTGAAGAGAACACCAATCCTGCCAAACTTGGCGGGCTTCTTCAACGTCACTGAATGTCCAGAGTACTACACCATCTTCAGTCATTAGCGTTGCCATTTTATTGGGCCATTCTTTGATTAAACAATACATTTTTTCTCCTAATATATATTTGAGTACGCTGTATAGCCTAACCAAATATTATGAAAAAGAGATGACAGTAAAATGAAAAATAGATGACATTGTTTACATTATGTGGAAATCAATGTTGATTGGTGGCATGCTATAAACGGAATATCGATAATACGCATTAATCAGAATTTATATTATTGTTTTTAAAAGGAGTTACCATGAAAAAAGAAAATTTCCTGCAAATAGGTTCTTTAATGATGCTGATTGGCCTGGCCGGATGTGCAGGAACGGGAGGAACGAGCAATCCGCTGAGTGCTGCAGATCAGGGATTGTCTTCTGTAAGCGGTGCTGCGGAAGGCGGTCAGCAGTTATTGAATGCTGGTACCGGGGCTCAAGCGGCAGCAGCGGCTGTCGGTTCATCAGGTGTAAGTCAAATTGGTTTAGTTGATATTCTGGTGCATCGCTTGGGCGTGTCTCCTCAACAGGCTCTCGGTGGAGCTGGCGCAATCTTTCAATTGGCTCAGGGAAAAATGAATCCGCAAGCATTTACCTCCATGTCACAATCCATTCCAGGAATGAGTACGATGCTATCAGCAGCGCCATCGATGTCAGGAGCGGGCGTAACGTCCATGATAGGTGGAAGTGGCAGTACATTGGGTAGCGCAGCAGCGCTGGCTTCATCCTTTAAACAGCTTGATCTTTCTCCCGACATGGTGGGTAAATTCATCCCTGTCGTTACCAATTACGTGCGTCAATCCAGTGATAAAGCTTCCGCTGACATGCTGCAATCTGTTCTAACATCCCGCTAATTATTAGAAATATCTTCTGTCATCTTAAGGGTAGCCATGAAATGTGCTGCCCTGTCAAAATTTTCAACATGTCAGCAGTTCTTTAGGGCTGCACGAGTTGAGAGCATAAAATTTCAAATTGTTTTTTTGTTCCCAGTTTTACAAAATCAATTCGTTGTAAATAAAAAACTTATTATTAATAATAGGTTGCAACCATAATTTATATTATAGTTTTTTCCTATCTAACCGTTAATTATCATTATCAATATCGCTCTAGCGACAAATTTGGAGTTTTGCAATCACTAAAAAATATTTATGTCGGTTATGAGTAATCAAATATTTCATTCTTATGTAAAGCAGCAAGCATTTACGTTAATCGAATTACTGGTGACAGTGGCGATAGTGGCGATTATATCGACAGTTGCAGT
>JAMWZW010000003.1 GCA_024281995.1 Nitrosomonas sp. | reverse complement strand
CACCAATAGTATTGGTAATTGCTCTTGGTGCTTTCTTCTTTATGCGCAAAAATAAAAATAATACAAATGTAGCGTAAGAGACGAATAGGAAAATAAAATTTCTTTAGAGAGATACATTCTTAAGCACAGTAAATTATTTTGCTGTGCTATTTTATTTCAGGTCTTATTTTTGCGTTCTACGTTATAACTGTCTAAACGACAGCTCCATCATTTTCCAAAGGTTTCTTTTCAATTTTAACGAGATCCTCCCGCTTAACTCCAAGCAACATGATAATTGAGCTACCGACCATAATCGATGAATAAATACCAAAAAGGATCCCAATAGTTAGTGCCAGGGAAAAATAATAAAGTGTCTCACCACCGAATAATAGCATTGAAATAACAACAAGTTGCGTACTGCCGTGCGTAATAATTGTACGAGACATGGTTTGTGTAATGGCGCTATCAATTACTTTAGCGATAGAAGCCTTGCGAAGCTTGCGGAAATTTTCCCGGATACGATCAAAAATGACAACGGATTCATTCACTGAATAACCTAATATTGCTAACACAGCAGCTAAAACGGTTAATGAGAACTCCCATTGAAAGTACGCAAAGAAGCCAACAATGATAATCACATCGTGAAGATTGGCGATGATGCCTGCAATACCGAATTTCCATTCAAATCGCATAGCCAAGTACGCTACGATACCTAATGAGACAAATAGAAGCGCTAGCGCACCGTTTTCCAGTAATTCTTTACCGACCTGCGGGCCAACGAATTCTACGCGCTTCATTTCTACTGATGAATCAGCTTGTCGTAGAGCATTCATAACGATCTCTGAAAGCTGCGCACTGGAAGTTTCCGGTTTCATCGGCAAACGTATCATGACATCTCGGGATGTACCGAAGTTTTGCACACTGGCGTCGGACATTTGGAGATCAGCAAGCACGTTTCTTATTTTTCCAAGATCAGCCGTCTGATTATAGCTAACTTCCAGAACCGTTCCTCCGGTGAAATCCACACCGAGATTCAATCCTTTTGTGGCAATGAAATAAACAGAAAGAATAAATGTAACGATTGAAATGACAGCCCCTGTTCGCCTCCAGCTCATGAAGGGAATATCTTGTTTAAATCTAAAAAATTCCATAATTCTTGTTCCTTATTACTAACTGTTTATTATTACTTAGATTGTTTGCTAATTGAGGATTTGCGTTTGCCTTTTTTACGGGCACTTTTTTCCTCAGATGGGTTTGTGGTATTGCCAGACGCTTGATTGATGATTTCATCGGCATTGTGATTTTGATTGCTGGCTTGAGGCGCAATGTTTTCAACTATCGGTTCATCGATTTTTCCTTTTGCTATGGCTGCTTGTTGATTGTCATCCATATCATGAGATGGGATTATATTGATGGTAGCGCTTGGCTCGGGTATCCATATTTTACCGATAGGAACGTAATTTAATTTGCGACGACTGCCATATATGAGATTTACCATGCCTCGTGAAACAAAGGTTGCCGTAAATACAGAAGTTAATATTCCTAAGCAAAGCACAACAGCAAATCCTTTGACGGGTCCGGAACCAAAAGCAAAAAGCGCAATACCGGCGATTAAAGTAGTGATATTGGAATCCAGAATGGTGCCAAATGCACGTTCGTATCCTGCATGGATTGCAAGCTGTGGCGAGACACCGGCGCGTAATTCATCGCGAATACGCTCATTAATCAAAACGTTAGCATCAATTGCCATACCCACAGTTAATGCCAATGCAGCCATCCCTGGCAGAGTCAGCGTGGCTTGCAGGATGGATAATAAACCCACCAACAGCAATAGATTAAAAGTGAGAGCAAGAACAGAAATTACACCAAATGCTGTGTAATAAATCATTACAAAAATGGCTACCGCTAAGAATCCATACAGCGTGGAATTAAATCCCCGTTCAATATTTTCTGCACCTAGGCTTGGGCCGACCGTGCGCTCTTCAATAATATCCATTGGTGCTGCAAGCGCGCCGGCACGGAGTAACAATGCAACATCGCGAGCTTCCGTGCTAGTCATACGTCCACTGATCTGAACGCGTCCACCACCTATTTCTTCACGGATTACTGGTGCAGTAACCACTTCTGCTTGATTTTTCTCGATCAAAAGAATTGCCATTCTTCTACCGACATTATCACGTGTCAGTTGTTTAAAAATACGTGATCCACTACTATCTAAATTGATATGCACTGCTGGCTGATTGTCTTTGTCAAAACCCGGTTGAGCATCAGTAATATGTTCACCCGTTAGCAGGACTTGCTTTTTAACTAATAACGGGCTGCCACCACGTTCTTCATATAATTCCGTGCCAAATGGGACTTGGCCGCGTAAGGCTGAATCGATGTCGCGTTCATCATCGACCATGCGTATTTCTAACGTAGCAGTTCGCCCTAGAATATCTTTTGCCTTGGCAGTGTCTTGTACGCCCGGTAATTGCACAATGACACGATCTGCCCCAGCTTTTTGAATGATGGGTTCAGCAACGCCTAATTCATTGACGCGATTACGTAATGTTGTGATGTTTTGCATCACTGCGGAATCTTGCATGCGTACCTGCGCTTCAGGTTTAATTATAGCGATGAGGTGATATCGGCTATCAACTTGCTCCTCACTGAAACCAAGATCCGGATAGTTGGTTTTCAATTCGGCTTGGGCTTTTGTGCGTGATTCACTGTCGCGAAATTTTAGGATCAGTTTTTTTTCTAGTTTTTCAAGTCCTGTGTATGAAATTTTATGTTCGCGTAAAGTACTGCGAATATCAGAGCTATATCGTTCCAGTGACTTCTCAAGCGCGCCCTTCATATCGACTTCAAGCATAAAATGTACACCGCCACGTAAATCAAGACCCAGATACATGGGTAATGCGCCAAGGCCGGTTAACCACCGAGGAGAATTAGGCAGTAGGTTCAATGCAATAATGTAATCAGTGCCAAGTGTAGATTCCAGCAGGTCCTTAGCTTTAATTTGTGTGTCAGTATCCACAAAACGTGCCTTGATACTGTTACCCTCAAGAAGAAGGCCATCAGTGATAAGACCATCTTGCTTTAATGTATCTTCGACTCGTTGCAATAAGGCGCTATCAGCACTGACAGAACTGCGTAGCGGCGAAATTTGCACTGCGGGTGATTCGCCATAAAAATTCGGTAAGGTGTAGAGTAATCCGAGAATAAGCGAAATTACAATAATCAGGTATTGCCAAAGTGCGTAGCGGTTCATGGGTATTCGTTAATTATTTGAATGAGGTAATAATTGATAGCAAAGATTGATGCTAAAAAGCAATTGTTGGAATAATTATGAACAACTATTTCTTATCAATATCACTCTGTGTTTCAGTTTCTTTATTTTCCGAAGCTTTGCTGATATTTTCGGGTTGGTTGTTTTCGGTAGGTGATGCTTTTGCTATTTTGGTTTTTTGTGTTTTTCCACCTTTGGGTTCAATGCTCCGCAGTGTTCCTTTGGGCAACAGTGTTTGTACGGATGATTTAAGTACTGTAACTTCTACCTCTGGTGAGATTTCAATAATGACATAGCTTTCGCTCACATTCATGATAGTGCCTAAGATTCCGCCATTAGTGATCACTTCATCGCCTCTTTGTAAAGCTTCCGTCATTTGTTTGTGCTCTTTTGCGCGCTTGGATTGTGGGCGTATGAGCAGAAAGTAAAATAAAATAAGTATACCGATCATCGGTAATAAACTTAATAAACCCGCCTCAGTCTGTGCCGGCGCAGCAGCTTGAGCAAATGCATCACTAATCAGCATAAAATTCTCCTAAAACTGTTATAAAAAAGCACATATTAGCATGATGACCGCTCATGCTTGAAATTCTTGTGCATATTCTTCGAATTGTTTGTTTTCGATGGCGCTACGAATTTCTTTCATTAATTGCTGGTAATAGAATAAATTATGAATAGTATTCAAGTGCGCGCCGAGCATTTCATTAATGCGCTGTAGATGGTGCAGGTAGGCACGGCTGAAATGCTGGCAGGTGTAGCAGCCGCATTGCTCATCTGGTGGCTTTGTATCTAAACGATAGCGGCTGTTTCTCAACTTAAGGATACCGTGGTGTGTATACAGCCAGCCATTGCGAGCATTGCGTGTTGGCAATACGCAATCAAACATATCGATACCTTGGGCCACAGCATGAACGATGTCAGCCGGCGTACCGACTCCCATCAAATAACGTGGTTTGTCGGTTGGTAATAGCGGTGTGGTATGATTTAGGATTCGCTGCATATCCGATTTGGGTTCCCCAACCGACAAGCCACCGATAGCATAACCATCGAATCCTATTTGCTGTAAATTTGTAAAGGATTGATCACGCAGATGTTCGTACATGCCGCCTTGGACGATACCAAACAATGCATTGGAATTACCGTCATGCGCCTGTTTGGAACGCTTCGCCCAGCGTAGACTGAGTTCCATCGACAACCGGGTGGTGCTTTCATCGGCTGGATAAGGTGTACACTCGTCAAATATCATCACGATATCGGAATTAAGCGTGCGTTGAATACGCATTGATTCTTCCGGAGAAAGGAAGCAATTATCGCCATTGACCGGTGATTTGAACTGCACGCCTTGCTCGGTGATTTTACGCAATTGCCCCAGGCTATAAACTTGGAATCCGCCGGAGTCGGTCAATATCGGGCCATGCCAGCTCATGAAGCCGTGTAATCCGCCATGCGCCTGTATGACTTCCAAACCGGGACGTAACGACAAATGAAAAGTATTACCCAGAATGATTTGTGCATTGATTGCTTGCAATGCGGCAGGTGACATGCTTTTAACTGCGCCATAAGTCCCCACCGGCATAAAAACGGGTGTTTCGATGCTGCCGTGCGCGAGTGTCAGTGTACCGCGGCGGGCGGCGTGATCCGTACAATGTAACTGGAATTTCATATCTTCTTCTCAATCAGCATGGCGTCTCCATAGCTAAAAAAACGATAACGTTCATGAATGGCATGTTGATAAGCGCGCCTAATAATTTCCACACCTGCGAAAGCTGAGACTAGCATCAGTAAAGTCGAACGCGGCAAATGAAAGTTCGTCAATAACCGGTCTACCACTTGAAAAGGGTATCCCGGCGTAATAAAAATCTTTGTACTTCCATAGCCCGCAGTCAAATTGCCTTGATGAAGTGATGCGCAAGCCTCGAGTGCTCGCAACGAAGTTGTTCCGACTGCAAGAATGCGTTTGCCTGTCATTTTGGCTTGGTGGATTGCATCGATAGTGGCCTGGGGGATATGGTAACGCTCGTTGTGCATGGTGTGATCGGCAATATTATCTACGCGCACGGGTTGAAATGTACCTGCGCCGACATGCAGCGTGACATAAGCAATAATGATGCCCATCGCATGCAATTGAGCCATCATGGCGGCATCAAAGTGCAAACCAGCGGTCGGTGCTGCAACAGCGCCGGAATTCCTGGCATATACCGTCTGATAGCGTGTTTCGTCATTGGCGATGGCTGATCGGGCGATATAGGGTGGCAGCGGTAAGTGACCATGCAGGTCCAATAATTCCGCAACGGCTTTTTCATGCTCAAAACGCAACACATAAAATTCCTGTTCACGCGTAATGACAGTTACGTTTAACGCATCCGCCAGAAGCAACTGTGAACCGGATTGCGGTGCATGGCTTGCGCGAATAGCCGCCAAAACATGGGAATCGTCCAAGATCCGCTCTATCATGACTTCCACTCTACCCCCGCTATTTTTCTTGCCAAATAAACGCGCTTTGATTACTTGGGTATCGTTAAACACCATCACATCCCCAGCATCGAGAAATTTGGGTAAATCCGTAAATACTGCATCTTGCCATTGATCATTGATGCTATCCAGATAGAGCAAGCGACTGCTGCTGCGTTGTTCAGCGGGAAATTGCGCGATGAGTTCAGAGGGTAGATGATAATCAAAATCTTGAGTTTTCATGCTCGCAATTATACCGATGCAGGATGTTTTCGCCCATGTGGCTTGCTGCGATGTGGGTTTTCAGTAATAATTGCGCCTTCTGCTTTTTTTCACAAAAAAGTCATGTAAGCCGAGATGGCGGAATTGGTAGACGCACGGGACTCAAAATCCCGCGATGGTGACATCATGGGGGTTCGATTCCCCCTCTCGGCACCAATAAAAACGCTGGTTTTCATCTTTTTTAATTCTCTTATTTGTTTCGCAAAAAAACAATTTATTCCGCAATTTCTTATTTCGTAGGCGTAACTTTATCGCCTTTTCTTTCTCGTACATATCGCTCGGCCATCGTTATTGTTGTATGCCCAAGTTGCCTCTATGCTTGCCGGATATCACCGCTAGATTCGGTTTTATCTATGGCTGCTTTTCCGCGCAGATCCCTAAATTGAAATGCCTCCTGACTAACCCCGGCAGCTTCTCTAGCTCTGAAGAAATGCTCTTGCAATGTTCTTAACGTGATTCGCTGCCCGTTGTTATCGACTACTAAGTAGGAACTACGTATTTTATGGCAAGCCTTGCGAGACATAATTCTTTGCATCAATACAGCTAATTCGTCTTCTATGCTGATTCGGAGCCCGTACGCCTGTTTTATTCTGAGTAACGGTTATGGCACCATCTTGAAAAGACTCCTGCACAACTTCCCCATTAGTCGAATAACCGATTAAAATAGAGGCAGTTAAAAGACAGCTGATGTAAACGATGCAGATGAGTTTTGGAACATTGGAATTGTCGCAACGATTGAAGCGAGACAGTGTGCTGATGAAAATTGATGCCCTGATTGAATGGGAGGCGTTGCGACCGAAGCTTACGGGTTTATACAAGCGGGAGTTACCGCATGGTGGTGGACACACAGGATGGCTATGTGCGCGGGGTTCACACTGCCCCCCAACCAGAGTGGGAGCAATCCGTCCAAATGCTGCATAAGGGGGAAAACTCCCTAAAAAAGGGAAGAAACTTCACTTTTTACCAAAATAATGCATGACAACTGTCATTTGAATATTTTTTTCGTCACCACAGGAAGATTTATGCGTTTGTGCAGCGGTCTTCGATAAGATAAGTATACTGATTAAAATAAAAGCATTTTTTTATCTTTTTTTAAGGAATCGATTGTTATTATTTACGTGATACATTATTGCTATCTCGAATAGCAATAGTGGGTTAGAAATATTTTCCTCACTGTTTGCTATAGTAATTGAAATGAATGAATTTGCTTGCTTTGAATACAACTGCAACATAAAAATAAAATTATCTTTACTCAACACGTTATATGAATATGCGATTCTTGCTCATAATACAAATTAATAATTTCATGTAGCAAATTGATCGATCAAAAATCTCGTAACTTCAAATCAGTTAACATCAATAATTGAATTTATTACCTTAGTATCTACAAGTGTGTAGGCAATATTCTTACATTCAGATAAGAAAATTACCTAGCATTGTTTAGGTTCAATTTCCATTTACTTACTCCTAGTGATGATTGAAAATCTGCACAGATGATTCGAGTATCACTCATTTAATGATTTTTTAATTAACAGGAAGGAGTTTAAAATGGAAGCAGATCAAATTATTGAAGAAATAAGAGATATTAACTTAAGCTATATGTTGCTTGCAAAACAGATGCTACGTGAAGACAAGGTATCCGCAATGTATCGATTAGGTATTAATAAAGATGTAGCTGAGATCTTAGACAGATTGACTTCAGCGCAGCTGGTTAAGATGGCTGCTTCTAATATGCTACTTTGTCGTTTCCGCTTTGATGATCGCTTGATTGCTGAAATGTTATCTAATGATAACCGAGATCAAGCAGTAACAAAATCACATGCAGCCATTCTTATGGCTGGGAAACCAGCAGAAGCTATAGCATAGCTTTCTTCCTTTATTACGGAAAGGATACAAATTATGCGCAATCGAAGCATTATTACCGAAGCCAAGCAGATTCAGCTTGCAACAGAATTAATTTCATTGGGTGCACGATTACAAGTGTTAGAGATGAACACGAATTTAAGTCGTGAACGCCTTGTTAAACTCTATAAAGAGATTCGCGGAATATCTCCGCCCAAAGGTATGTTGCCTTATTCAGAAGATTGGTTTATGAGCTGGCAACCTAATATGCACTCGTCACTATTTATCAATATATATCACTATATAATACAAAACACCGGAATTGATGGTATTGATGCGCTAATAAAAAGTTATCGACTGTATATTGAGCATATTAAAGTCCATCAGTTGGAAAAAGTTTTAAGTTTGACTCGGGCTTGGACTCTAATACGGTTTGTTGACAGTGGCGTGTTGTGCATAACTCCATGTGTCAGTTGTCACGGAAAGTTCGTGGTGCATTCATTGGAAATTCATTCCAATCATGTATGTGGCTTGTGTAATGTGCCCTCAAGAGCAGGAAAAACTAAAAAAGCTGCGATGGCGGGATACCATTAGTGAATATTGGGTAGTTTTTTATTTAAGTAAATTTTTGATACGGCTTAGCGCCTGCCTAAGATTTTCTAACGAAGTAGCGAATGATAGGCGCATATATCCTTCACATCCAAAAGCTGAACCTGGGACAACAGCTACTCCAGCGTGTTCCAAAAGATACTCGCTGAATGCAAGATCGTTGCAGTTACTTATCAATCCTTTCTTATGGATATCTTGTATCGCTTGTCGTATATCAGCAAATGCATAAAAAGCGCCTTCCGAGGGTAAGCAGTGAATGCCATTGATCTGATTAAGTTGCTCGGTTACAAAGCTATTGCGTTCTTTGAAAGCAGCAATCATCGGAGTAATACAAGACTGATCCCCATTTAATGCAGCTTCAGCTGCTGCTTGAGAAATAGAACTTGGATTAGACGTGCTTTGCGATTGGACATTTTCCATTGCCGTTATGATGTATGCAGGACCTCCGCAATAACCAATTCTCCATCCCGTCATTGAATAAGCCTTAGAAACACCATTTAGCACTACACATTGTGGCAATAATTCAGGACAGGCATTGGCAATGTTAATATATTTCTGACGTGATAATAAGATATGTTCATACATATCATCGCTAGCAATCAATATTTGTGGATGTTGACGAAGTACCTCACCTAACGCTTTGAGTTCTTCCATAGAATAAACTGCTCCCGATGGATTACTGGGGCTATTGATCACAAACATTTTTGTTTTGGGTGTAATTGCTGCTTCCAATTGCTGCGCTGAAATTTTGAAATTTTGTTCAATACCGGTATTAATGAATACAGGTCGGCCTTCAGCGATCAAAACGATATCGGGATAAGAAACCCAATAGGGAGCCGGAATGATAACTTCATCGCCAGGATTGATAACCGATAGTGTTAGATTAAAAAAACTTTGCTTTCCACCGCAAGATACAAGAATTTGCTTGGTATCAAAATCAAAGCCATTCTCGCGTTTAAACTTCGCTGAAATGGCATTTTTTAAACCGGGTGTTCCCCCGACTGCGGTATATTTCGTCAAACCTTTGTTGATCGCATCAATCGCGGCATCTTTTATATGCTGAGGCGTATCAAAATCGGGTTCGCCTGCTCCTAACCCGATAATATCTTTGCCTTCAGCTTTTAATTTCGCAGCACGAGCAGTAACAGCGAGCGTTGGCGATGGCTTAATGGTTTGAACGCGGTTAGAAAGTTTCACAAAATTCCTCACATGAAAATAGCTGGGGTAGCATGATAAAATGACACAACGAAAAAATTGAATGATGCAATTATACTCGTGATCATAACCTTCCCCAATAGTCCGTTCAAATTACACCAGGCATTTGAGCCAGCGGGTGATCAACCAAATGCGATTACACGTTTGGTGGAAGGTATTAATGATGGGCTGGCATTTCAAACTTTATTGGGTGTTACCGGTTCGGGTAAAACTTATACCATCGCCAATATGATTGCTCGCTTGGGTCGTCCAGCAATTTTAATGGCACCGAATAAAACCCTCGCGGCACAGCTATATGCTGAAATGCGCGAATTTTTTCCTGAAAATGCCATTGAATATTTTGTTTCTTATTATGATTATTATCAACCAGAAGCCTATGTGCCGGCACGCGATTTATTCATCGAAAAAGATTCCAGCATTAATGAACACATTGAGCAAATGCGTTTATCCGCGACAAAATCGTTACTGGAACGCGACGATGCCATAATCGTCGCTACCGTATCCTGCATCTACGGTATCGGTGATCCCGTCGACTACCATGGCATGATTCTGCATTTACGCAGCGGTGAAAAAATTTCTCAACGTGATATCATCAAGCGATTGACAGAGATGCAATATGATCGCAATGAATTGGAATTCAAGCGTGGAGTTTTTCGTGTCAGAGGCGAAGTAGTTGATGTTTTTCCAGCTGAGAATTCGGAAGCGGCGGTTCGGGTAACATTATTCGATGATGAAGTTGACAGCATGTCACTCTTCGATCCACTGACGGGTCGCCTGCTACAAAAATTATCGCGTTTTACTGTTTATCCTTCCAGTCACTATGTTACACCGCGAAGTACTACATTGCGTGCGATGGAAACAATCAAAACCGAATTGCGTGACCGGCTGGAATATTTTTATCATGAACAGCAATTGGTGGAAGCGCAACGTCTTGAGCAACGCACACGCTTTGATCTGGAAATGCTCAATGAATTGGGTTTTTGTAAAGGCATTGAAAATTATTCACGCCACCTTTCGGGTAAGAAACCGGGTGAGCCACCACCAACTTTACTGGACTATCTGCCGCGGAATGCGTTGATGATCATTGATGAGAGTCATGTCACCGTACCGCAGATCGGTGGCATGTATCGCGGCGATCGCTCGCGCAAAGAAAATCTGGTGAATTATGGCTTCCGCCTGCCATCCGCTTTAGATAATCGCCCCTTGCGATTTGAGGAATTTGAAAAAAGGATGCCGCAAACTGTATTTGTTTCGGCAACGCCTGCCGATTATGAAAAATTAAACAGTGGTCAGGTGGTAGAGCAGGTAGTAAGGCCGACGGGTTTGGTCGATCCAATCATCGAAGTACGTCCAGTGGCTACACAAGTTGATGATTTGATGTCTGAAGTCAATTTCCGCGTTGCTAAGAATGAACGCGTACTGGTTACCACATTGACCAAGCGCATGGCAGAGGATTTAACCGATTATTTTTCCGATCACCAGATTAAAGTCCGCTACTTGCACTCAGATATCGATACCGTTGAACGGGTTGAAATTATCCGTGATTTACGTCTGGGACAGTTTGACGTTCTCGTAGGTATTAACTTGTTGCGCGAAGGATTGGATATTCCCGAAGTTTCATTGGTAGCCATATTGGATGCCGACAAGGAAGGTTTTCTGCGTTCGGAAAGATCGTTGATTCAAACTATTGGGCGTGCGGCTCGTCATATCAATGGCACCGCAATTCTCTATGCCGATACCGTCACTAAATCGATGCGTTTGGCAATAGATGAAACCAATCGCCGACGTCAAAAGCAAATGCAATTTAATGTACAAAATAACATCACGCCAAGATCAGTGCATAAACGAATAAAAGACTTGATCGATGGTGTCTATAATTACGAATCAGCGCAACAAAACCTCAAAGCTGCCCAAGTACAAGCGCGATACGACGCCATGAGTGAATCGCAACTGGCTAAAGAAATTCAACGCATTGAAAAGAAAATGCTCAGCGCTGCCAAGAATCTTGAATTTGAACAAGCAGCCCAATACCGGGATGAACTCAAAAGCCTCAAGAATAAGCTGCTGATAGGTTTTACTGACGTGGTTTGAGAAATTATTTCTTAACTTCTGTAGAAGTAACGAAGATTAGTGTGCTGAATGTACGATTTAGAGTTTTGCTGGTAAAGTTCGTCATCACCATGTTTTCAACGAAACGAATATGATCGCCTTTGTTGACTTTTGTGGTGGGTGCTGCGATCCAGAATTTATTGCCGCTGTTTTCTAATTCCATATAGGTGTAACCGCCAGCGTCAATAAAGGAAACGACAATTCCTTCATTGCTTTGCATTTTTCCCTGCTGCTGGTCTGATTCCTTTTGAGGCTCATGATGTAAAGCCATGACATTGGCTGGATTGAGAAATAGGCATCCAAGCAAAACAAATAAGGATAAAGAAGAAATTTTCATGATAGTCCATAGCGGTTAAGTAATTGAAGGCCGTAATGATACATGGTTGCACTATTTTGTTCCAATTCCCCCGGACGTAAGCGCTGCACTATCCTGGCGTACCTTCTCAAAAAAACAAATAGCGGCGGCGGCGGCTGCATTCAGTGATTCAGTTTTGCCCGGCATGGGGATGACAATGTTTTCATCAGCGGCTTGTATCATTTCTTTGGACAATCCTGCACCTTCATTGCCAAATACGAATGCGACAGGCCCGGCTAATGAAATTTCAAAAAGATTTTTCGAAGCTTGGATAGATGTGGCAATGACTGTTCCAGGGAATTGTTGTGCAATATTTTGCAAGTCGCTGTTTTCATGGATATTCAAAAAGAAATGTGCACCCATAGCAGCGCGCAACGCTTTGGGCGACCAAGCATCGGCGCATTGACTGGAAAGATAAACATCTCTGACGTTGGCCGCGGCTGCTGAGCGTAAAATGGAACCGAGATTTCCGGGGTCTTGAATCGCTTCCAGCAACACACTAAAAATTTCTTTCCCACTCATTGTCTCTTTATTCATTTCAGGTCTAACTATAAGCGCGAGAATTCCCGTTGGTGTTTTTACCGGCGATATGGCGCGAAAGAGTGCATTGTTGACGATAGTTATTTCCGGTAGCGCATGGCCAAAGATTATTTTTAAAAAGCGCTTGTTCTCGACATCTTCAAAATAAGATTGACTGACAATCAGATTCTTTGGTATACCCAGTACCGAGCAATAGATCTGAATGAGATGTATGCCATCGAGCACAGTTAAGCCTATCTTTTTACGATAGTGTGACGATTCTTCCAACTTGATCAGTTGCTTGATAAGCGGGTGGTTGCGTGAAGTAATAACCGGCATGTTTCAATCCCGCATTTTATCAGTGAGCTACTGTAACATTGCTCTGTGTTTAGTGATGCTTATAACGAAATTCTGCGGATAGAGCATGCGCCTGTAAACCTTCTCCATGCGCCAGAATGGAAGCAATTTCTCCTAGTTTTGCAGCACCTTGCTGAGAAACCTGAATAAGACTGCTGCGCTTTTGAAAATCATAGACACCCAATGGCGAAGAAAATCGTGCAGTACGTGAGGTTGGCAACACGTGGTTAGGACCCGCGCAATAATCTCCCAAAGCTTCGCAGGCATGGCGGCCGAGAAAAATAGCGCCAGCATGGCGGATTTTGGTTACCCAGTTTTCCGGTTGATCGATGGATAATTCCAAATGCTCAGGTGCGATTTTGTTGGCAATCGCGCAAGCTTCATCGAGACTTTGCACCGCAATCAAAGCACCGCGATTTTCCAATGAAGCACGAATGACATGTTGACGCGGCATTTTAACTAATAAGCGGTCTATGCTGCTTATCACCTGATCGAGAAAAGCGGTATTGGGAGATAACAAGATGGATTGCGCCAGTTCATCATGTTCCGCCTGAGAGAAAAGATCCATGGCGATCCAATCCGGGTTGGTTTGGCCATCGCAAACAATCAGAATCTCAGAAGGACCGGCAACCATATCAATACCGACAATGCCAAATACCCGCCGCTTGGCGGCAGCAACATAAGCATTTCCAGGACCGACGATTTTGTCGACTGGCGGTATCGTTTCAGTGCCATAGGCCAATGCACCCACTGCCTGCGCACCACCAATGGTAAAAACACGATCCACTTGGCTAATTGCAGCCGCGGCCAAAACCATATCATTTCTTTCTCCTCCAGGTGTCGGTACCACCATGATGA
Organism: Nitrosomonas sp.; assembly: GCA_024281995.1. Classification (GTDB taxonomy): domain Bacteria; phylum Pseudomonadota; class Gammaproteobacteria; order Burkholderiales; family Nitrosomonadaceae; genus Nitrosomonas. The sequence goes on along the minus strand of JAMWZW010000003.1, from coordinate 228,740 downwards.
GTTCTTGTACACCAGCCACTTTGGCAGGGATGGCATTCATCAGCACCGACGAAGGATAGGAAGCTTTGCCGCCCGGAACATATAGACCTACGCGATCGAGTGGCGTCACTTTTTGGCCTAATAGCGTATCGTCAGCATCAGTGTAATGCCATGATTGAACTTGTTGTTTCTCATGATAACTTCGAACCCGTTCAGCGGCTTGTTCGAGCGCTGATCGTTGCACAGAAGGTAAAGCTGCTAACGATTTCTGCAAATGACTGGGCGTCAGTTCGAGTTCTTGAGCGGATTTTACGCTTAATCGATCAAGTTGATTGGTGTATTCAATCAGCGCTGCATCTTTGCGATTACGAATATTTGCCAGAATTTTTGCGACTGTTGATTCAACCGCGTCATCTTGGGCATTTTCGAAAGCCAGCAATTTGTCGAGTTTGGAACTAAAATCGGAATCGGTTGAGCTGAATCGTTTGATTTGAATCATGATATGCGTCTGAATTCCTAATAGGGAGGAAAAATACTATTACTATTCTTTGGTCGCTGCAGAAAACGCTTCCCATACCGGTTGAATGATATTTCTTTTTAATTTTAATGCTGCCTGGTTAATAATCAATCTGGATGAGATCGGCATAATTTCTTCAACGGCTTTAAGATGATTGGCTTTTAAAGTATTTCCGCTGGAGACAAGATCAACAATGGCATCGGCTAAACCTACTAATGGCGCTAGTTCCATCGATCCATACAACTTGATCAGATCAACGTGCATGCCCTTGTCTGCAAAGTGTTCGCGGGCGGTCTGCACATATTTGGTAGCAATTCGTAATCGCGCACCTTGCCGTACCGCAGAATGATAGTCGAAATTTTGCGGAGCTGCTACCATCATGCGGCAACGTGCAATATTAAGATCTAGTGGTTGATAAAGACCCGTGCCACCATGTTCCAGAAGGACGTCTTTACCTGCGATACCAATGTCTGCCGCACCATATTGCACATACGTTGGAACATCCGATGCACGTACAATGATCAGGCGAACGTTGTTGCGGTTGGTAGCAAGAATCAGTTTGCGCGAGGATTCAGGATCATCCAGTGCTTCTATGCCAGCCGCTTTGAGCAGCGGCGCGGTATCGTCAAAAATCCGCCCTTTTGACAGGGCGATTGTAATGTCAGTCATGAATTCGGAGATTATCCAAGATTAGCCGCGGCGAAATCCCAATTAATCAGTTTATCCAATACCATATTGACATAATCCGCGCGGCGATTCTGGAAATCCAGATAATACGCATGCTCCCATACATCGATGGTCAACAACGGACGGACATTTTTTGTGATCGGCGTGTCGGCATTCGCGGTTTTGACAACGGTAATTTTGTCGCCATCCAATGCTAACCACGCCCAGCCACTGCCAAATTGCGTCACGGCTGCTTGGGCAAATTCCTTTTTGCATGCGTCTACGCTGCCAAACGCTGCTTCAATTTTTTGCTTGAGGGCCGCAGGCGGCTCACCGCCACCGTTTGGTTTCAGGCTATGCCAATAGAACATATGGTTCCATATTTGCGCGGCATTGTTGAAAATGGCTGCTTTATCTGCTTGTCCAGCCGTAGCCTTAATAATCTGCTCCAGCGATTGCCCTGCCAGATCGCTGTTTGCCACGAGGTTATTGAGATTATCAACATAAGTTTTATGGTGCTTGCCATAGTGAAAGCTGAGTGTATTAGCAGATATCACCGGTTCTAGCGCATTGTTTGCATACGGTAAGGGCGCCAGAATATATTGCGAACCCGATTGCGCATTTTTAGAGAAGTTTTCAAGGTTATAAGTGGACATTATTTTCTCCTTAAAGAATAGATTGCGGATACGATAAATAAATGATGTCATTTTATGCCAAAATATTGTATTGCGTCAGATCGGCTATTGTGCGCGGTGCGTTTCAGTAGTAAAAGTTATTTTATTGTACCCTGCCAAACGCGCTGCCTCCATGACAGTGATAACTGATTGATGCGTAGCTTTTGCATCGGCATTGATAATTATGAATGGATCTTCAAGATCTTGAGCAGAGGATTGTAGCGCATCGCGCAAGTTTTCTATACTGGAAAATTTAATCGGTACGCGATTGATGGTGTATTCCCCGGTTGCATTGACAGTAATGTCAATACTATTGGGTTTCTCAACATTCTTGTCGACTTCTTCTGTATTTGCTTGGGGCAAACTGATTTCAAGTTCGGCAAATTTCGAATAAGTTGTCGTGACTACTAGGAATATTAGTATCACCAGTAACACATCAATCATGGGAACCAGATTAATCTCAGGTTCGTCGCTGTGTTTTCCTCGTTGAAAATTCATAAACTATGAGTTTTTTAAATTGATTTCAAAAAGCTTTCTAATTCTACTCTAGCGACTAACTACAATAAGCGCGCTTCCAAAAATCATTATCCAGTGTGATGAGTATAATAGCAATCTGATAGTTTTAGAAAGCGGTGAAATAAATCACACAATTATCGCACAGACTTATAAAATACCGAGCTTCACTTATATCACTCAATTGATGCAGGAAATATTTCATGGTCATGATCAATTTTGAAGAATTCAAATAACATGGTTAAGCCAGTGGTGAGTGTAGTAATGGGTAGCAAAAGCGATTGGGATGTGATGCAGCATGCCGTAGCAATATTGGATGAGTTTCATGTGTCGTATGAAGCCAAAGTCGTTTCTGCACATCGCACGCCCGATCTGATGTTCCAGTTTGCAGAACAAGCCAAGCCGCGCGGCATCCAATGCATTATCGCAGGGGCGGGTGGTGCGGCGCATCTGCCCGGCATGATTGCAGCAAAAACCACTGTGCCAGTGTTAGGGGTTCCGGTAAATTCCCGCCATTTACAAGGACTGGATTCACTGCTTTCCATCGTGCAGATGCCAAAAGGGGTGCCCGTCGCCACATTCGCTATTGGCGAGGCAGGTGCAGCCAACGCCGGATTATTTGCGGTCGAATTGCTGGCTATTCATAATAGCGAGCTGAGCGTACAGTTGAATGCTTACCGCCATAAACAAGTTGAAATGGTTGTCACAAGCGAGTTGCCTAAATGATGCGCATCATGCCAGGGGCCATGCTAGGTGTGGTGGGTGGCGGGCAGCTTGGACGCATGTTCGCGCAAGCGGCTCAGCAAATGGGTTATTTGGTTACGGTGCTGGATCCAGCGGTTGACAGTCCCGCTGGGCGCATTGCAAATGACTTTATCTGTGAAGATTATGCGGATCAGGCCGCGCTGGAAAAACTAGGCTCGCAATGCGCAGCGATTACCACCGAATTTGAAAACATTCCTGCCGATTCGCTGCGTAAGCTAGCCCACTCCTGCCGCGTCAGTCCGGATGCCGACAGTATCGCCATTGCGCAAAACCGAATACTGGAAAAACAATTCTTGGTCAATAGCGGCTTTGCCGTGGTGTCGTTTGCAATCATCGAACAACATGAGGATATTTTTACACAAGATATTGCACACTTTCTTCCCGGTATTGTGAAAGTCAGCCAGTTCGGTTATGACGGCAAAGGGCAAAAATCAGTTGCCGATCAAGCGCAGCTAATAGCTGCGTATGCGCAATTAGGCCATCCGGTTTGCGTATTAGAAAAATTCATGCCTCTCAAATGCGAAATATCCGTTGTGGTGGCACGCGGCGGCGACGGAGACATCAGCATTTTTCCGGTTTCTGAGAATCAGCATGTTAATGGTATTTTGGACATCAGCATCGTTCCGGCAAGAATCCCGCAACAATTGGCACAGCAAGCGCAAACGATTGCTTGCCAGGTAGTTGAGCGGCTGAATTACCAAGGCGTGCTATGCGTGGAATTTTTTGTGTTGAAGGATAATGAATTGCTGATCAATGAAATCGCACCGCGGCCTCATAACAGCGGGCATTTCTCCATCAATGCCTGCATCACGTCACAATTTGAACAGCAAGTTCGTACCTTGTGCGGCCTTCCGCTGGGAGAAACCGCACAACATAGTGCGGCTGTCATGGTGAATTTGCTGGGTGATTTATGGCAACACGGCGAACCCAATTGGAATCTGGTGTTGCGGCATCCAGCCGCGAAATTGCATTTGTACGGTAAAGCCGAAGCGCGTCCGGGACGAAAAATGGGGCACTTTACTGTGTTAAATGCCAGTGTCGATGTGGCATTACAACAGGCTATCCACATTAAAAAACAACTCGAGCATTGACTTCTGAAATCCATGACGCAACCATCCGCTTTATTTGAAACCAGCATCAAAAGCTTGCCATTGCTGCACCGCGGCAAAGTGAGAGACATTTATACCGTGGGCGATGACAAGCTGTTGATTGTGCAAACTGATCGCTTGTCCGCTTTTGATGTGATTTTACCTACCCCAGTGCCGGACAAGGGAAAAATCCTCACTGCGCTGTCGCAGCTCTGGTTTGATAAACTTGTGCATATCATGCCCAACCACTTGACCGGCATCGCGCCGGAATCGGTGGTTGCTGAAGACGAGCGCGAACAAGTGTCGGAGCGTGCCTTTGTCATCCGGCGCTTAAAACCATTGCCGATTGAAGTGATTGTGCGCGGTTATGTGGTGGGTTCCGGCTGGAAGGATTACCAACAAACCGGCGCGATTTGCGGTATTGCACTGCCCTCCGGCTTGAAACTGGCCGACAAACTGCCTGATGGTGCGATTTTTACGCCATCGACCAAAGCCCCAGCCGGTGCGCACGACGAGAACATCTCCATTGCTGAAGTGGAAAAACTGCTCGGCAAGGAATTAACAGCCAAAGTCAGCGAAAAAGCCATCCGGCTCTATACCGAGGCCGCAGACTATGCGCTGCAACGCGGCATCATCATCGCCGACACCAAATTTGAATTCGGGCAAGATGACGCCGGTGAATTGTACTTAATCGACGAAGTATTAACCCCCGACTCGTCCCGCTTCTGGCCCACCGACCAATACCAACCCGGCCAAAATCCACCGAGCTTCGACAAACAATTCGTGCGCGACTGGCTGGAAAAACAGGATTGGAGCAAAAAAGCCCCGGCGCCGGAATTGCCAGAAGATATTTTGCAAAAAACGGTGGAAAAGTATCGGGAGGCGTTGCGGTTGTTGGTGTGTTAGAGAGTAAGGAAATAACTATGATTACTGATATCGCTGCGATCAAGGATTGGCTTATTCCGATTTCCACATTTGTTACACTGATTACTGCATCAGTTGGAGGCTGGTTGTCATTGCGGGAGTACCGCTTGAAAGTCAAGGCTGAAATACGTCTTACTCGAAGTTCAGAACTTGAAGCGGATGTAAAATTGCTCAAATTATTTACCGAAATTATGACTATTGCACATGCGCGCGGTAATACCCAAGTTTCGGATAAAGTGATTGAACGAATTCTGTCACCCGAAACGATGAAGGATTTGGGTATATCGTACGAGAATCTTCACGAAATACTGACGAATAGTGTAATCATCCATCCGATAGGAGTCGCTGCTCAGGACGCAGCAATCTGTGCAATTTGGGCACTGGGCTGCAAGCATGAAATTCTCATGCCCGTTGCAATACAAGCATTGACCTCTTTAACTGGATTCAAAGCTAAGGTGGCCAGACCTTATTTAGAGGATCTAAAGGTTAGATATGATAAGAAAATCATTGCTACGGCAGATCATGAGTAACGCGGAGGGTTGGTAGGTTGGAGTGACACCAGGAACGCCAACATCTACTTGAGATTGCATTGTGCAAATGCAAAGCAATTAAAGGCTTATGTCAGGCTTTTCGGTTTTGCATTTCTATTATTCCGCTAAATCAATCGATGCACTGACAAAATCAACATCACATGATAAACTGGTTTATAAATTAAACCAGAATCGTGTATTGACATATGATTACTATCGGCGCTTTTGAAGCTAAAACTCATTTGTCCTCACTGCTTGAGCGCGTGGCTCAAGGCGAGGAAATCATTATTACCCGTCATGGGAAGCCTTTGGCGCGGCTTGTTCCCGTCAATGTGGTAGACCGTTCCCGAATTGACCACGCGATTGGAAAATTAAAGGCGCTTCGACAGAATTGCACGTTAGGTGGTATATCGTGGCAAGAACTTCGTGATGCGGATCGTCGATGACAGGGTTTATTCTTGATTGCTCGATTGCAGTCGCTTGGTGTTTTGAAGATGAGGCATCCGAAATTTGCGATGCGTTATTAGAGCGTGCCAGAGATGAGGGCGCATTCGTGCCTTCCTTATGGTATCTTGAGTTGGGAAATGTCATGATTCAAGCCGAACGTAGAGGGAGGATCATGCCGGCCGATGTATCAATCCGGCTTGAACTGATTGGCGATTTACCCATTGTGATTGATAATGAAACATCACCTCGGGCATTGCACGAGATCCTCGCACTTGCGCGTGCACAAAACCTGACTACTTATGATGCCACTTACCTGGAACTTGCAATCAGGCGTGGATTACCTCTTGCGACCAACGATAAGCGGTTGCGAAGTGCGGGTATGAATATTGGTGTGCAGATTATTCCTGTTTAACAGGCTAAGAGAATCTGCAAAGTATCTAATGTTACCCATTAGCCATCTCGAGTCAACAGCACGGTAGATTGGGATGACATTAGGAATTCCAACGGTTACTTCTAATTGCTGGGGTTTGGCGATTTTCCTCAGCCTGCCAGGCTGAAGTCTGTTTATTTCTAATACTTTTCATCAGCCAAGGAGCTGTTCATGTTTGATATCGCCATTGACACCCTTGTCATGCGGCCCTATGTATTTACCTTTTTTGCGGTATTTTTACTGGCTTGCGTGCCGCATGTGGGCTGGCGCAAGACTTTGCGATTTACTGTCGCTGGCTACCTGATTGCATTTGCGTCGGAGAAGCTTTCGATTACCACCGGATTTCCTTACGGTTGGTACTATTACATCGACGATACCAGTCATCGCGAATTATGGGTGTGGGGGGTGCCTTTTTTCGATTCGCTGTCGTATGTTTTTCTAACGTATTGCAGCTACACCACGGCGCTGTTCATTTTGTCGCCGCTGGCAACCAAAGGTGCGGATCTGATTACGCTGGAAACACGCGTCATCCGGCATTCGTGGGCTGCGCTGGTACTGGGCGCTTTTCTACAGACATTTCTGGACATCATCATTGATCCGGTGGCGTTGCAGGGCAATCGCTGGTTTCTTGGACAAATATACGGTTACTACGAAGAAGGATTGCATTTTGGCGTGCCGATTTCAAATTATATCGGCTGGCTGTTAACCAGTTTCCTGCTGGTGGCCGCTTTCCAACAGATTGACCATAAACGCGATGAGAAAATGCCCTATGGGATATTGGCGATACCATTTCGCTCGTTAATGGGACCGGTACTTTATCTATCGGTGCTGACTTTTAACTGGGCGGTCACGTTGTGGATTGGTGAAAATCTGATTGCGTTAACAGGTATATTGATTTTTACGCTGCCAATCGTCATGGTGATTGTTTTGGCCGTGTTGCGGATCAATCGCTACCGCGAAGAAGAGTTGCAAGCGCACGTGAAAGATTATCCGTGGTCACCTTTGACTACGTCTGAGAAAGGAAAGATCAATAGATCGGGATGACGATAGCCATAATCCAATCATGCTGTTTTATTTATATTCTATACAACTAAAGCTTATGTTTGACACCCTATTTAAGCTTCAGTACACTAAATTTTGAAGTGCAATTTTATGCTAATTGCTTCTTCTAATCTCTTCAAATATAGCGAGTAAAACAAATTCTATGGATATCAACGCTATTCCCGTAGGTGGCAATGTGCCCAGCAATGTCAACGTTATCATCGAAGTACCGACTGGTGGCGAGCCCGTTAAATATGAATTTGATAAACGATCCGGTGCATTGTTCGTTGATCGCATTCTGCATACTCCAATGCGCTATCCGGCCAATTATGGTTTTATTCCGCATACTTTATGTGATGATGGCGATCCACTTGATGCGCTTGTCATCGCCCGCTCACCATTCCTCGCCGGTTGTGTGGTGCGCGCCAGACCGGTCGCGCTTCTGCACCTAGAAGATGAACATGGTGGTGATGAAAAGCTAATCTGTGTACCGGATACCAAGACTTTTCCTTATTACGCCCATGTCTGCGAGCGGGAGGATCTGCCTGATATTGTGTTTCAGCAGATTGAGCACTTTTTTACGCATTATAAGGATCTCGAGCCAGAAAAATGGGTACGTGTCGGACACTGGGGTAATGCTGCCGAGGCGCGTGATATGGTGATGCGAGCGATCGAAATGGCGAAAGCCACAGGTTGAACAGCCACTGTGCCTGCAGCGAGGATGGATCGGCTACGCAATGCGACAAAAGACCAAGTATAACCTAGCGGGATGCACAATCAAAATTTGTCTAAAATAAGCTTACTATCATCCTGATGCCTAGGCCATACAACAATACAACAAAAATCGTTCGTAAAATAGTAGTCTTAGTCGAATGGGTGAGTCTTGCGCCGAGTGGCGCTGTCAGCATACTGGCCAGAACCAGCCAGATTAACGCCGGTAAATAAACATACCCCAAACTATAGGAAGGCAAAGGTTCCGGTTTTAGGTAACCATTTACGATGTAACCAATAGTACCCGCCAGTGCAATGGGAAAACCAATAGCGGCGGCAGTACCGATTGCGTGTTGCAGTTTTACTTTGCACAGTGTCAGAAATGGTACCGACAGTAGTCCACCACCAATGGCGACCAGGCTGGAAAGGGCGCCGATAACGCTTCCTACGAATAGCATACCGATTTTTCCGGGTAGTTGGAACATTGGACTGGGCCGGAATTGCAGTAGCATTTGCGTAGCGGCGTAAAAAATGAAAATGACAAAAATGAGGCTTAATAGCTGTCCTGTCATTGAGCTTGCCAGAGCCGCTCCAGCGAAAGTGCCAAGAAATATGCCAGGGGTAATGTTTTTAACGATCTGCCAGTTTACGGCACCATGTTGGTGATGTGTGCGCAGGCTAGCTACCGAGGTGAAAACGATGGTGGCCATGGTAGTGCCCAGCGCCATGTGAACAATGCGATCCGCAGGAAAATCCTGAGCGGTGAATACGCTAATCAGAATCGGTACGATGATCAGCCCGCCACCGATGCCGAGTAAACCGGCGAAAAAACCCACAAAAGCGCCGGTCAAGAGATAAATCAGCCACCATTCCATAATTCAGCCACGACAAGAAATCATAGAATACTTAGGATAAATTGCCATTCCGCCGGATCAACTGGCGTGATCGATAAGCGGTTGCCGGTTTGCAGCACCCGCATTTTGCGTAACTCCGGGTATTGTCTGAGCTCTTTGATGGGAATTAGGCGCGTTCTTTGGGTCAAAGTAATTTCAACGTTATACCAGCGCGGATTATCTTGCGTTGCTTTGGCATCAAAATATTTATTACTAGGGTTAAATTGTGTGGCATCCGGATAGGCTGTTTTGCTGACAGTCGCGATGCCCATGATGCCGGGATCTTTGCAGCACGAGTGGTAGAAAAAAACCTGATCACCAATATTCATTTGGTTGCGCATAAAATTACGTGCCTGATAATTGCGCACACCTTCCCAGGCTACTGTCTGATCGGACCGTGCTGAAAAATCATCGATGCTGAATTCATAGGGTTCTGATTTCATGAGCCAGTAACGCATTTCTCGATAAGTTATCAGTGTGAAGTAATTGAGATTGCAAATTGTTGCGATAAGGTTTTGTAGGTATGCTATTTTTGTGCACACATTTATTTTCCCATTTTAACTATTTTTTACAATGAATAATTACAAACTTTCTGATGTTGTAGTGGATGCATGGGTGCAGGGTGGACCTATTGATCTGGATGATTTGCTTGGGTCGGTTGTCATGATTGAGGTTTTTCAGGTGAATTGTCCAGGGTGCTTTCTGCACGCATTACCGCGAGCCATCGACTTGCATAATCGCTATGCAACACAAGGATTGGCTGTAATTGGTCTGGCAACTGCTTTTGAAGATTATGATAAGAATACGTTGGAGAATTTGCAGAAATTAGTATCAACGGGTGAGGTTATCGGCGAAACCTATAAGGCGCTCAATCGCTATGACCAGCTATCGCAAGGCAAGTTGAAATGGCAAATGCCTTTTCCGGTTGGCATGGATCGGGTTGTGGTTGAAACCGAGCCAGTTACCGAAGAGCGAGTTTGCCGTTACGCTACTCAGGTTCTTCCTGATTTTGAAAGTAGAAGCGATAAAGAGAAGAAAGCGATACTCCAGCAGGTGAAGCACTACTTGGAACAAAAATCCATGCGCGCTGTAACCTTCGAGCGTTTTGCGTTGCAAGGTACACCTTCGTGTATTCTGTTTGATCGCAAAGGTGAATTAAAAGATGTATCGTTCGGTCAGATTGATTACAAACAAGCGATGGTTGAACATTTTTTGGCAGAGAAATGATTTACCTACCATTTGCTAATGATTGCGTTGAAAACTATGCCGTCTGCGTAAAGCTATTAATCAACTGAAGAACGCGAGCCGCGATGAAGCTTTTTGTCGTCAACTATGATGCGAAACGCAAGGTCGGCAATAACCTGTTTCGGTGTTGAACCGGTGTTTTTCAGTAGCATCCGGGTTTGTTCGGGTTGTTCATAAAGAATGTGATCGTCGTAAGGATTGCCGGAAAAGGTTTTGGCGCTAAGGATTAGGTCACTTTTGTGTGTAACAGCGATACTGGCTTTAACACTGAAATCGTAGGGTGTACAGTGCATAAAGTTTATTTTTGTCCGTTAGCTGCTCCTTGTGAATCGTTCTGAACGCTCTCGATTCTTGTGGATTACTCAGTTTCATTTTATAGTTTAATAATTTTTTCATAAGAATATTTCATTCAGTTAAAGTATTGTGCCTTAGCGTTAAATCTTCGCATTTTTTAAAAGTATTTTATATTTTGATGTTGCTGGAGTAAGCATGGAGAGAATTCAATCTTCGCTAATTAATAGTTCCGCAGAGATTAAGCCCGTTAACCCTTTAATTGAACGATATATGCGTGATTTGGTTTCATCAACTGACCACTCAATTCTTACCGAAATGGAAGAGTTTGCTCGAGTGAGAAATTTTCCTATAGTTAATCGCTTGGTTGGCGTTTTCCTTTATACTCAGGCGAAAATGATTAATGCAAAACGTGTGTTTGAGTTCGGTAGTGGATTTGGTTATTCGGCGTATTGGTTTGCAAAAGCTGTTGGTAGCGACGGGTGTGTAATTTGTAGCGATACTGATGTGGCAAATCTAGAGCGCGCAGATAAGTTTCTTTCCGCTGTCGATTTATGGCAACAGATTGAATTTAACGTGAACATCGCACAGGATGTTTTTGCGCAAACAGAAGGCTTATTTGATATTTGTTATAACGATGTAGATAAATGCGATTATCCAGAGATTTGGTTAATGGCCAAAAAACGTATACGCTCTGGCGGTCTTTATATTGCTGACAATGTATTGTGGCATGGTCGTGTTATTAGAGAGAACACTGCTGATGCATTATCGCCTTCATCTGAAGCTATTTTGGAACACAATCAGCTCATATTCCAAGATACTGCATTTGATGCATTTATTAATCCAGTACGTGATGGGGTAATTGTTGCAAGAAAAAAATAAATAATCAATTAGCAATATTATGGAGATATCAGTGGGTTTGTAGTATATATAAGTTGTATCGTTTTCATAGCGGTATAGTTAATTAATTGGTATAGTTACATAGAGTCGATTTTTTGTAACAAAATTTGTTATGTATGGTAAGTTATTGTTTTGAATTTTAAGGAAATTATTATGCAGATTCATGTTTATGATACTTATGTTAAAGCTAAAGATGGACACATTATGCATTTTGATGTTTTCACTGCAGTAAAAGATGATCAGAAAGCAGTTGAATATGCAAAACAATGGCTGAGTTCAATAGGTGAGGAGAATGCAATTGTGACAAGTAAGGAATGTAGTTTTTGTCATAGTCAGAGTGCACCTGAAAATGTCATTGATGAGATTAATGAAAACGGTTTCTATATTTATAAAATGGAAGGTTGTTAATCGATAGATTGTTTATAAAATAATCTAAAAGATATCGCTCACATCACACATAATTGTGAAGGTTTTCGAAATGAAGTTTAAATGTCGAGAAATGCTAATTTCTAGTGCTATTTTTATTTTATGTGGTACTGCGCAAGCTACAGAGCCAAAGTTGATTGCAGAACACGGTGATTGGATAGCTTATACGTTTATGGAAAATAATAATAAAGTTTGTTATATGGTCAGTCAACCAAAAAAAACTTCTGGTAACTATACAAAACGAGGTGATGTATTTGCTTTAGTAACACATCGACCTGCAGAAAAAAGTAAAAATGTCTTTAGCTATATTGCTGGTTATTCTTACAAAACTGGAAGTGAAGCAACTGTTATAGTTAATAATCAGAATTTTCGTCTTTTTACCCAAGATGATTCGGCTTGGGCTTCTGATGAGGCAACTGACAATAAAATTACTGATGCAATAAAACGTGGCAGTTCTTTGGTTATAAAAGGCCTCTCGGCACGAGGAACTGAAACAGTAGATACTTTTGGTCTCAGTGGATCATCTTCTGCTTATAAAGCCATTTCTTCAGAATGTGGTGTGAAATAAGTATAAATAATAGGTGGTTAAATTTGTTGTGATTGGTAGGATTGGTGTTCACTATGGATGATAAAATAATTATTTATCAAAAGCCTACATGTAGTAAATGTAGAACAGCATTATCGTTGCTAAAGGATAGCGGAAAAGAATTTGAGTCAGTTAATTATTATGAAACTCCACTATCAGCTAACAAGTTACGAGAGTTAATTAGAAAGCTAAATGTGTCGGTGCATGAAGTTCTGCGTAAAGATGAGCCATCTGCGATTAGTTTAAGTGATGCTTCAGATGATGAAATAATCGAAGCAATGATAAGAAATCCAGATTTAATTCAGCGGCCTATCGTTGTGCGAGGTGAGAGTGCTAAATTGTGCAGGCCGCCAGAGAATATTCTAGAATTGCTTAAGTAGTTTTAAAGTGTCTTAGGGCCTGTTAATACTAGCTAATAAGTGCTTAGATGATAAGAGCAAAATGGATGAATGAAAGGAAGATAGCATCCAATTTTTCGAATCTGGAGAATATTCGACAAATCCTTGAGTCTTCGGAATAATCTTTTTATTCTATAGTGTTTTTGTACATGACGCGATCATCTTTTCAAGATTCCGATCGATTAGTTTTGGGTGGAACGACTTGAGTATAGCCGAGCTTCAATACAAGCTGCCTGGTTTATCATCTTTATAAGCACGATTTATTAGTAGATGAGTAGGTGAAGAGACAGAAGGCCAAATGCTAGCAGGAGTAGCCGTTCTTCCGGTGCGTCTGCATTCTGCATATATGCACTATTACCATCAGGGTTGCACTTTGATACTGGTACTATCCATGGAAACGGCTTAAATTTTGATGCGAATGATTTGTTGCTGCCGCAATTGCTCAAAAACTTTTTGAAGCATGCCACTTTTCGCTTATCGATTCATTCGTGTGTAGATGGTATGTCGATTACCGAAGTGTTTGGGCAGTCCGCGCCTTGCAGCCTGTTCTGTAACATACAAAATAGCATCGAGAACTTGTAGAGTAGAATGGCTGAAAACTAGTACAGAAGAAGAGATGGAGCGAGAATAATACATACGTAGCCAAGAGAACGAAGACGATAGTTGTGATCAAACCATACTCGGTGTTTGATGTTGTCTTTCAGGTAGCGCTTGCGTTCGTTTCTTTGAGGTGCCAACAAATACACACTTCCGATTTTTCCGGAGGTTATTTAAATTTGTGTTTATACAATTTTTAGTAATACACTTTGAATATTAAAGTTTTCTGTACAATTGTCGTAACCAAAATCTCAGGTTATTATAAATATTTAATTATGATTATTGCTATAAAAATATGATCGTTTAGTTTGTTTAGAGTTGCTTTATTATTTTTGATTTTAAAGGGATAAAATTCTATGGTAACGACAAATGCACAAATAAAACTGATATCACTAATCGTAATTTCTATTTTGTTTATTACTGCGTGCAATAATAATCAGTCTAAGGCAAAGAAATCCGGACAGGCGCTTGTTAGTGTAAATGGTCAAGAAGTTACGACACTTCAACTAAATGATGAAATTAGACGTTCTGGCGTACATGCCGATCAATATGAAATGGTTAGTAAGCGATTACTAGAATCATTAATTGCACGTCAATTAATCGTTGATGAAGCCATTCGCAATAAAATTGATCGGACTCCAGAAGTTATGCGCGCGCGCGAGCGAGCTAATGCACAGATTATTGCACAAGCATATTTACAAAGCATAGTGAATAAAGTAACTAAACCATCTAAAGATGAGGTTAATGAATATTTCCAAAAACATCCAGAATATTTTTCACAACGCAAACAGTTTGATTTGACAGTACTAAGAATTGCCACTAAAGATTTTGGTAGTGAACTAAATGCAATTGTTAATGCGGATAAGTCTATTAGCGATGTAATTGCATGGCTTGACAAAAGAAATGTGCAGTATTTTCGCGATGTTATGTTGCGCAGTACCACTGATTTTCCATCTCAAGTAGTAGAAATCATACAAGAGAAAGGTAAGGATCGTATTTTTGTTATTAATGAGCAAGAAAATAGTTTTTTAATTTCCGTGAATGCGATCAAAAATAATCCAATCACACTTGAAGATGCTGTGCCGAAAATTGAGAGATATTTAATAAGTCAAAAATATAAGCAAGCAACTGATACAGAAATTGATCGTTTACGGGCATTAGCAAAAATTGAATATTTTAATGTAAAAGCGCAAGAAGCAAGTAACACAGAACAATTTGCTACTCAATCAATAGGAATAGGGTCTAGTTCTGCAAGTAATTTTCTATCTGAGTCAATTTCAGAGGGTGTAATTGAACGTGGTATTATAGGATTAAAATAAGATTTCATTAATCGTAGGAAGGTTTCTAATAGAATAATTGATATGTAAAATTGTGAGCAAATGGATAATTTATGAACAATAAAAAGAGACTAATATTAATATTGATCTGCGTATTGTTGGGGATGATAAGTGTTAGTAGTTGGGCTGCTGGAAATTTAGTAAAGGAAAGTGTTCTTGGGCCTGGTGATACGCTAAAAATTTTTGTATACGGCCATCCCGATCTTACAACAGATACAAAAGTAAGTGAATCAGGGAACATTACTTTTCCACTATTAGGTGAGATACTTGTTGGTGGATTAACTCAATCTGTAGCTGAAAGAAAAATAGCAAATTTGCTAGAAATTCGTGACATTATTCGCAAACCTCAAGTTAATATTTTGGCTGCATCCCTGCAAAGTCAAATGATATCAATTCTAGGCTATGTTCGTAATCAAGGACGTTATCCTATAGAAGGGAAACGTAGTTTGACGGATATTCTCGCTATGGCCGGTGGAATAATTTCAGAGGGGGGAGAAATAGTTACCTTGATTCGTGTTGATGGAGATAAGTCTATTAAGGAATCAATAGATGTATTAGAGATGATCCGTTCAGGCGATTTGTCTCGGAATATGGCGGTACGGAGTGATGACTTAATTTATGTTGAGCGGGCTCCACGTTTTTACATCTACGGGGAAGTGCAACGTGCTGGAGCGTATAGACTCGAACGGAATATGACGGTTATACAGGCATTATCAGTAGGAGGGGGGTTAACTCAAAGAGGTACTGAACGCGGTTTAAGAATTCAACGTCGTGATAGTGAAGGAAATCTCCAAATATTGAATGTCAATTCTAGTGATGTGGTTCAACCAGATGACGTAATATATATCAAAGAAAGTTTATTCTGATATTTTTATGGATTTGTAAATTTTTCTTAAGATTTAATATGGAAAGCTTAATAAATAATATTGAGGTAGTTGATTAAGAAAAAAATTGTGAACTTTTCTAATGTTTGTGAGAATTCTTAAGAATTTGCTCATTATGGTAATTTTTGCATTTTTTCTTTTACTACTTATAAGACAGAGTCAAATATGAAGGAGTATCAAAGTTTGTATAATACACGTTGAGATTGTGTAACTATACTCAAAACGGATAAATAAATCATTATCTTAAAGCTTAGAAAAGCAAGAAAATGTTGCATGATTTATGCGTGAATCAGAAAAAGCTCACCAACCCTAGTAAGTCAATTGAAGAAATAGATTTTATAAATATCTAGATTAATCTTAGCATAAGAGGAAATGAATAATATTAGAGATCAAGTGGATACGAAATTAGGAAAGATATAAACGTTATAAGTGGTTGAAGTGTAGAAAGTAGATGTGACCATAAATACCCCCCTGAGTGGTAAAAATATTCATTGTTCATATTTGCTAGAAGTAATTTAGCCTTGTTGAGGTTTAATATCTACTTGATAGAGAGTAAAAAAATGTCTGAGTTGATTATGCTCACGTTAATTAACGTATATAACATTTTTTATTCCTGAATGATTTTTGTCAATATTGATTGATGTAATATGGTTGTTGATAAGATATTGCTGGATGTGTTTCTGTAACGTCATCGTTATATAGGATAATAATAGTATTGTTGGTGATGATTGCAAGTAAGTGTGTTACAACAACTGAGATATTTGGATGATCGAGCATTAAGTAACAACTCAGAAATGGTGAGCTGGAAGAGTGTGATTGCTTTGCAAAAATTATTAAATGGTCGATATAGCTAAAAGTATACGGTAACAATAGAAAACAGATATAAGAGTATAGATTTGCAAAGATAAATAGCTTGTACTTTATTAACTTTCTTAATATCACTACTTTGGTATCTTACTTTAGAGGAAAGATTTTATATTTGTATTCGCATATCGTAGCAACAAGTGATGCATAAATTATAATATATTGATTATATTTATTGTTTTAATGAGATTTGAAGTTAGGCTATATTCGTGGGTAAGAAAGAAAGCCGAGAGTTATATGATCAAAATATGAAACTGGAAAATAAAATAGATAAGTTTTGAAAGTAAACGTTTGTTAGTTATTTATATTTAATATTCTTTGAGTTTTTAATATCATGAATTATTCTCGATTTCTTCTTATAGTATTAGCTCGTCGTAAGATCATTTTGTTTACGCTAATTGTCACAGTATTGACTACTCTAGTAGTAAGCTTATTATTACCTAAAAGTTACAAATCTACAGCAACAGTGGTATTGACTCATAAGGGCCCTGATCCAGTAACAGGAGTAACCTTATCTGCACAGCAGACGACAGGATATATGGCTACTCAACTAGATATCATTAAAAGTACTAAGACTGCGTTGATGGTAATTGATCAGCTTAAACTCGACCAAAGTGAGATTATTAAGGAAAATTATGAGGCAAGTAAGACGAATATGGAATTACGTGATTGGTTCGCTAATGCTCTTCTCAGGAACCTTTTTGTCGAAACTGCTCGAGATAGCAGTGTAATCTATATAAGTTTTACGAGTGGAGATCCTAATTTTGCTTCACTTATTGCCAATGCTTTTGCGCACGCTTTTCAAGAAATAAATATCCATCTTACAGTTGATCCTTCACAAAAAGCAGCAGTCTATTTCTCAGACCAACTTAATTTATTACGCGAAAGATTAGAGGCAGCTCAAAAAAAACTATCGGCATACCAACATGATAAAGGAATCATTGATGCAGATCTCCGTCTTGATGTCGAAACAAGACGACTTAATGATCTTTCTAGTCAACTAGTACTTGTTCAAGGAGAGTTGTTGGGAACAATCTCAGAAAAGGAAAGTAGTCAGCGTAGCAATGAAACACATACTGTCGTAAGAAATTCAATGATTAATAGTCTTAAACTTGATTTGGCTCAAGCGGAATCTAGATTCTCAGAAGTATCGCAAAAATTGGGACGTAATCATCCAAGCTACATTGGCGCGAAGGCGGAGGTAGACAAATTGCGGTTGGAGCTTAACAAGCATATTAAAGCTGCAACAGATAGTGTTGTTAATCAAGAAGCCGAAATTCGTGCTGCGCTTGAAGAGCAAAAAAAGAAAGTACTCTTACTTAATCGCTCTAGAGATGACCTTCAGCTTTTGACTCGAGAAGTTGAGGGTGCTCAACAGGCTTACGATAGTGCTATGCAACGCTTGAATCAAACAACTCTTGAGGGACAATCAAATTTATCAAGTGTATCTGTTCTTGATATGGCAAAGGTTCCTGATAAACCTGATAGCCCTAAGGTATTACTTAACTTGGTTTTATCTGTATTTTTAGGAACTTTGCTTGGACTAGGGGCCGGTTTACTCGCAGAAATGATTGATCAACGTGTGCGCTCACCTGAAGATCTGGTAGATGCGTTAAAGGTGCCTGTACTTGGGGTGATAAAGTGGAAAATACATGAGCAGAAAATTGGGGGATTTGAGTGGACACAATTAATGCAAAAAATTAACTTACGCTCAAAATAGGAAAAAAGAATGAATACTTCCGATTCTTCAGAAACTACAAATGCTTCTAATTTGAGATCAGTTAATCCAAATACATCTTCTTCATTCCGTAAATTTAGTATAGGTCATATTCTACTTGACATGGGTAAGATTACACCAGTTGAAGCTGAACGTGTATTACGTTTGCAGAAAGAAAGTGGTCTTCGGTTTGGGGATGCGGCACTTAAATTGGGGTTAATTACGGAAGCTGATATTCAGTTGGTATTGGCCCAGCAATTTGATTATCCATATTTATTGCCCGGACAGGGAAATCATCCACCAGAACTGGTGGTTGCTTATCAACCATTTGGCCCTCAAGTGGAAGTTTTCCGTGCCGTGCGAAGTCAATTAATGTTACGTTGGTTTACGTCGGGGGGGAGAGCGCTAGCGATTGTAAGTTATAACTCCGACGATGGAGTGAGTCTTTTTGCGGCTAATCTTGCGGTAGTGTTTTCACAGCTTGGAGAGAGAACATTATTGATTGATGCTAATTTGCGTGCTCCACAACAACATAGAATATTTAACTTAAGGAATAAACAAGGCTTGTCGGATGTACTTGCGGATCGAGCAAATATATTCGAAGTAATTTCTAAAATAGAGTCTTTTGTAGATTTATCAGTCTTGCCAGCAGGTACTACTCCGCCTAATCCGTTGGAACTTCTAAATCGTAATTCGTTTGATGAACTAAATGATGAGCTTACAAGACAGTTTGATGTTATTCTTTACGATACGTTGGCTTTCTCAAGTGGTGTTGATGCATTAGCTATAGCTGCGCGCACGGAGGGAGTATTAATGGTTGCACATAAGAATAATTCACGATTGAGTGATATTAATGCTATGAGTGAACAGCTAAAATCTAGTGGAAGTGAAATAGTGGGTTCTGTTTTGATTGATTTTTAGTTGGTAACTTTACTATGTTTTCTTTATTATCTAAACAAGATATTTCAAGTCCTAATACATCGGAATGGTGGCCAATTTTGTTGGGATTATGTGTTTTGTATGTTCCAACTTTCTATAGCTTATTTATTGGATTATGGTCTACAGAAGAGCAAGCACATGGTCCAATTATTTTATTTCTAGCGCTTTGGCTTCTCTATCGACAATGGGCAGAGATGACTGAGAAAAGTGAAGGTAAATCGACTTCCGTAGTTTTGGGGTGGTTATTTTTTTTTATAGCTCTTCTTGTATATATCATTGGACGTTCTCAACAGATATTAGTATTTGAAATAGGATCATTTATCGCAGTACTTACAGCAATATTACTAATTAAACGAGGTGGTAGTGCATTGAAAGCTATGTGGTTTCCTCTTTTCTTTTTGCTGTTCATGATTCCGCTGCCGGGACAAGTAGTTAGCTTGCTTACTATGCCAATGAAGATAGCAGTATCATATGTGGCAGAAAATATTTTATTTTGGGCAAATTATCCAATAGCACGAACTGGAGTTATATTACAAATCGGTCAATATCAACTTTTAGTAGCAGATGCCTGTGCAGGATTGCAAACGTTACTTACATTAGAAGCGTTAGGATTGTTTTATTTAAATGTGGTTCATCATACTTCAGTTTTTCGTAATGTAGCATTAGCTATTCTTGTAATACCTATTTCATTCACTGCTAATGTTATTCGTGTAATCGTACTTACTTTAATTACATATCACTATGGCGATGCAGCTGGTCAAGGGTTCTTGCATGGGTTTGCAGGAATGGTTTTGTTTATAAGTGCACTAATATTAATCCTTAGTACGGATAGATTTTTACAGTATTTTGTAAAAGCGCAACCAATAACTGTTCCAAGAGTTGGCAATAACTAATGTTGGATTAAATCACTTTTTTAGTAGAAATTATTTTTAATAATAAATTTGTAAATAATGGAATTAGATTTTATTTCAGATTAAGAAAAAGAGAGATTGATGAAAGAATCATTAATGACTAGTTTAATAATAGGGGTAATGATGGTGTTGTCTGGTGCATTAACCATGGCTCTAACGCCAACTACAAGAGTCGCTGATCAGCAAGAAAGATTTGACCTTGAGATTATGATTCCCGAGAAATTTGGTGATTGGAAAATTGATAAATCAATTTTGCCACTTCAGGTTGATACTGAAGTACAAACTAGTCTTGACAAGATATATAACCAAACATTAGCAAGAACTTATGTTAATTCACTAGGTGAGCATATCATGCTTTCTATAGCTTATGGTGGAGATCAAAGCGATAATCTCGCAGTACATAAACCCGAAGTGTGCTACTACGTTCAAGGTTTTGAAATAATTAAGACCTTTTCTGATGAAGTGTTTACTCAATATGGGAAATTACCTATTAAACGCTTGTTGGCAATTAAAGGTAATAGAAGTGAGCCAATTACTTACTGGATTACTATTGGAAATAAAGCAGTTTTACCTGGTTTTGATCAGAAGCTGCAACAGCTACGCTATGGTTTGACTGGTAGTGTACCTGATGGAATGTTAGTGCGTATTTCTTCTATATCATTTGATGAAAGTAAGGCTTATCGACTCCAAGTTGCTTTTATAGAGGATTTACTATTGACAATCAATACGAAAGATCGTGTTAGATTAATCGGAACCTTTGAAACTTAGAAATTGCTTAACTAAAGTAGCTTATTGAATTCTAAATGTTATTTCATTGTGTTAGTTTTGATGTTAAATAGTTATGGAAGTAAAAGCATCATTAATACGACCATCAATCAACAGTGATCGGAACACTAAGACTTTGTCTAACGTTTTATTATTCATTAGTGTTATATTTTTAGCAGTAGTTAGTGGCGTATTAGCTGCTTTCGGCAATGTAATTCTTTTGATTGCGTTGTTAGCTGTGTATGGTCTTTTTTTTGTTCTAACAGCTCCTCTCAGTTGGACAGTATGGTTAATTTTTTGGGTAGCATTTTTGATTACTGGGCCAATTGCTTACTTTTTACGGTTTTCTCAACTTCAATGGTTTACAGTTTTGATGAGTGCTGCGTTAATATTGCCTGTCTTGTTCTATTTATTACGTAATAAGGCGAATATTTTAACTGCAAAAATTCCACATGATTTCTTTTGGCCTGCTGCATTTCTTTTGCTGGTAATTTTCTCTACAGTAATTGATCAACCAAAAATTTCAGAAGTTGTAAATGCATCTCGCTATTATCTATTGTTCTGGCCGTTAATGCTTGTTTTTATGCTTGGCTTGATTCGACAAGAGATACAATTGCAATTATGGAAAGCTTTAATGATTGTAGCGGTATTGCAATTACCAATGTCAATTTATCAATATCTTTTTGTAGCTAAAAAGAATATGCGACTTTCTCCCTGGGATGCTGTGATTGGGACATTTGAAGGCTCTATTGAAGGCGGTGGCAGTAGTGCTGCTATGGCTATTATGTTACTAATTGCAATCTTGACAGCTGTTGCATTGTGGCACGGACGTAAACTGCAGGGAAAATGGATGATAATGGTTATAGTGACTAGCTTGGGTACAATAGCTCTGGCTGAAGTAAAAGCGGCAGTAATACTGTTACCTATTATTATTGGTTTTTATTATCGTAAGCAATTATTGCATCGTCCGATTGAATCTATAGTTGTCATGATTGGTACAATTCTATTGGTGGGCGGTATTTTCACAGCGTATGAAAAACTTCATTATGGAAATCCTTCAACGCATTCCTTTAACCCGAATCAGGCTACTTCAACCTATGACCGTATAATGAGAGCATTGGATCCAGAAGCAGAAGCTTCGGGGGGGAGTGAATTGGGGCGTGTTAATCTTTTAGTTAGTTGGTGGAACTTAAATGTCATGAAAGGAGATATACAGCATAGCTTATTTGGTTATGGTATGGGGGCAACATCTACTACTAGAATTGGTATGGGTGAATTAGTAAACCGTTTTCCTTATCAAATTAACACATCTACTTCAATTATTCTTCTTTGGGAAACAGGTATCTTAGGACATTTTGTTTTTCTTATTGTGCTACTTTCTGGAGCTCAAGTTTCTAGACAAATTGCTAGGAATGAGATGGTTCCCGAGGTTAATCGTATTTTATTAAGAGTTGCGGCAATTAGTTTATTGCTGCTGGCTATAACACTACCTTATAAAAATTTCCATTTATACTCTAATCCAATTCAATTTCTTATAATGTTTATGCTTGGTCAAGCAGCTTATTGGGCGCGATTTGTAAAAAATACAGCTTCAAACAAGTAAGAATAGTTTTTATTATTTAGTATGTTGTTTTTAAATTATAAAATATTAAATTTACCGTAAGGACTCAAAACTTTAAGCAAAAAAATGCTCTATATAATTGCTAAATTATGCAGTATTGGGTGCAGTAAAACATTTAAAAAATAATTACTTAAAAATTTGAAGTTCTACATTCATTGAAATTACTTCTTAATCTTGGATTTGCCCCGCTGATATTAAGTTTATGCTTTTGTTTATAGAAAGGTTGTCAATGTGAAAATTAATTTTATAGGTATTGGTGCGCAGAAATGTGCATCTACATGGGTGCATCGTGTTCTCTCCGATCATCCAGGGGTAGCAGTTCTTCCTGGAAAAGAGATTGATTTCTTCTCTTATTATTATAATTTTGGATATGAATGGTATGAGCGGCATACTAGTGAGATTAATTCTGCAGAAATGGTAGGAGAGGTATCTCCTTCATATTTTGCGGATGTTGAAACGCCTGAACGCGTGTTTCTTTATAATCCAAATATGAAAATAGTACTTTCGCTTCGGGATCCGATAGAGCGGGCATATTCAAATCATTTGCATGAGGTAAGACTTGGTCATGTAAGTGGACGGAATTTGGAATTCGAGAACGGACTAATGAATAATCCCATGTATTTAATGCAATCGTATTATGCGCAGCAGCTTGCACGTTGGTTAGCTGTGTTTCCCCGCAATCAATTAATGGTGATTTTTCAGGAGGATATTCGTGGTGATTCCTCTGTTCAAGCACGAAACTTGTACCGTTTCTTAGGTGTTTCAGAAGATCATCAATCCTGGTTTCTGGAGAAAAAAGTAAATGAGAGTTTAGTGATAAAGCATACAAAAGTAGATTATTTGCTGAAGCGATTAGGGAAATTGGGTAGATCGGCAGGGGTTGGTGACATAATTGAAACCATCAAGAAAACCAACTTAGTTCGTCACATGCGACGTAAACATAACCAGATTGACTTACGTCAAATTGTTCCACCAATGCGTGATGAAACGAAGGTACGGTTACAGTGTATGTTGGCTGATGATATGCATGAACTGGCCCGACAACTCGATCTAGAGAATTTGCCGTGGCCAAGCTGGCGCGCATTACACGATAAAACTAACACAAGATAAGAATATTGATTATGATATTGTCATCTAATGCAATTTTATTTTTAGGAAATACTACTGTAAGGCAATATGGAATAGCAACAATAATAAACAGTATGTTAAGACGTATATCTTAAAGGGAATCATGAGCAAAAAGGAAAATAGCGTAGTGTTTCTTTTAGGAGCGGGGCGTTCAGGGACTACATTATTATATAAGATACTATCTGTTCATCAGAGTGTGGCGTATTTAAGTAATTACCAAAAAACTTTTCCTAATTGGCCGCTTTTGTCTTATTTGCATTATATACTTAATCAGTTTCCAGAATATAAACGTCGAACTTGGTTTAAAAAAGAGGGGGGGGCTTACTTCAACGAGAGACGTGATTGGCTGCACTCTATTGTGCCCACCCCATCAGAGGCAGAATCAGTATATACTAGTTGTGGTATTCCTTTAACACTGGTTGCTGATTATTCTTTTCAACAACAAATAGCTCAATGCTTGGAAGACAAATTTGAGCGTATTCGTCAGGCTTCTCGTGGAGAAGTGCTGTTGACTAAGCGTACGGCTAATAATCGCCGAATACCGCTCCTCAAGAAAATTTTTCCTGATGCAAAGTTTATTCATTTAATCAGAGATGGGCGTGCAGTTGCTTATTCTTTACTACGGGTAGCATGGTGGAATGACCATATTTTGTATTGGACCGGTAAAACACCTCAACAGATGATGAGGGATGGTTTTAATCCATTGGAACTCGCAGCGCAGAATTGGGTAGAGGAAATGCAGTCCTTGGAGCAAGGAACTGCATTAATTGATGGTGGCCTGTTATTAGAGGTTCGCTATGATGAATTATTAAGTAATCCACGTGAACAGCTACAACGTATCTTGGATTTTATGGGAATTACTGCAAAAAACAATGCTTCGTTTTGGGGTACTATTGAATCTTTGCATCTTTCTCCAAAGCAGGAAGCATGGGCTCGTAATTGGACGGAAGCGGAATTGAAGATGGTACTTGATATACAACAAGAGACTTTGGAACGTTGGAATTTTTGTTCAAGTATATAGGTGTGTATAAATAAGGTAATCTTCCGGCTATATCCGAAGGTTGCTAAAGGTTTCACTGAGAGGAGCGGCCACCTTGATTTTTTTAGCTTGACCAAGAGCTAGGAGAATCGAATGAGAGATTACCAGAGACTGATGCCCACGACATGAGGCCGCAAGTACCATGCTGCTTTTATTTCAATGAAGTAGAAGAAGGTAATATTTGAGGGATGCGTAAGTATCTAAGGAAAGAGCTGCATGATGCATCGGAGTCAAAAGGAGTACCAAGCATTAGAAACGGGCTTGATGCTAGATCATATGCATAAAGTCTATCACCGAAATATTTGGTAGCGCATAAATAGGTTATATCAAAGCAAAGAGTATGATTTATATAGTGCGGCAATTTATGGGCAAGGTGAATAACTTTACAGGTGATAATTTCTGAGCACAAGGTTTTTTGTATCAACTGTTGGATTTAATAAAGAGATGGTACGGAAATAATACATTCGTAACCAGAGAATGAAGACGATAATTATGATTAACTCAAACCTGATGTTGGATGCTTCCTTAAAACTGCATTGTTAGCTCTTTCTCCTTTAAGGGCTAACAAAAATAAGCTTCTCGTTTTGCTGGAAGTAATTTAATTTATGATTAATTATATTTCTTACGAACTTAATACTTCCCGATTAGTAATAAAATTTTTATGTACATTCATTTATTCAACATCTCACGTATGGCATTGTTTCATCACTGGATTTATTCTGGGAATGCGGTGTTAAGAGAGAGAAATTTATTAGCGTTAATCTTTGCACAGATTCTATTCCTGCCTCTTGAAGCGAAAAGTGGTTGAAAACTACTTCATTGAAAAGCGTGGTTAAATACTCTGCTGCTTGTCATGCGGGGCTTTATTTATACGTAGATAGTGTGATTTTTGAATCATCGATTAGGTTAATTCTAATATCATATCTTGAAAAAGTTATAAGTTGGATGAAAAAGGAGAATGTGCCTCACTTTCATCTTTTGTAGGCGCTGCATTATTTATAGTATATATATTAGGTGACTGAAAGTGAGTGGCAGGAAGATTTTTGTTTAACTCAGTTTATAAGCCTATAAAAGTAGATGGAATTAAGTTTTTCTTGTTTAATGAACCAAGCTCCAGAAATGTGGTGATATAAATGCATGCCATTTTCTAAGATAAACGGTGTGTTTCTTTTTAACTTTTTTGGTGATAATAAATGAGCATGCAGTTTTTTTATGTTAATACATTGAGCTTTTATCAAAGATGAGTAGTGGAACTACTATGAAAATGCTTTACGTAGTAGAAGATACTTTCCCGCCATTTCGGGCAGATGTAGTGGAATTATTTGCTATACAAATGCCAGCAAGAGGTCATCAAATTGATTGGCTAATGCAGAGAGGACCGGAAGTATTGAGTTTATCTACGCCAACAAATTGGTTAGATAATATAGTTTACCTTACACCTCGAAGTAGATATAAAGGATTATTGGGGAGGATACTAAATAACTTATTGGGTATGTGGGGAGATTTAATGATTCTTCCCCTTGCCTTTAAAGGTCAGTACAGCGTAATTCAGGTAAGGGACAAGTTTTTTGCTGGTTTAATAGCTTGGTTAGCTGCTCGATTGACAAACGCCCGTTTTATCTATTGGATGTCTTATCCATTTGCTGAATCCAAATTATATCAAGCTAAAAATAGGCTCGTACCTAATCATCGTTTGGTTTGGTTAAAAGGACAAGTTATTCGAGTTTTACTCTATAAGGTAATTTTGCCACGAGCAGATCATATCTTTGTTCAGAGTGAACGTATGAAGAAAGATGTAACACACGAAGGTATCTCACCTACTAAAATGACTTCTGTTCCAATGGGTATTCGAACTAATCAAGTAGGGAAAGCAGAAGATGCTGTTGCACCAAACACAAATGCCCCTCTTTTACTTCATCTTGGCATTATTATGAAGTTACGCCATTCAGAAATGCTAGTGCGAGTACTGCAGCGAGTACGGGTATTTTATCCTGCTGCCCGTTTATTATATGTGGGTGATGGTCAATTACCAAGTGATCGAAAGGCGGTGGAAGAAGAGGCATCACGATTGGGATTGTTAGATGCCGTAACCATTACAGGCTTCTTGCCTATGGATGAAGCGTGGCAATTAGTGAGGCGTGCAGATATATGTTTTTCTCCTTTTTACCCGACTCCTGTTTTATTATCTACCTCACCTACCAAACTCATCGAATACATGGCAATGGCTAAGTGCATTGTGGCCAATGAACATCCTGAGCAAGGAGAGGTAGTGGAAGCAAGTGGAGTGGGAAGATGTATTCCATGGAGCGAACAAGCTTTCGCCGATGAGGTTTGTCACTTATTAAATGACCCAGAATGTGCACGGATAATGGCAGCAAAAGGTCCCGAGTGGGTAAAAGCGAACCGTACATACGACGTGATAGCTGATTTGGTGGAATCAAAATACAAAGAATTGCTGGGATAAACAATTTGAATAATCCCAATCCTTATTCTGGTAAACGTTTTCGTCAAGCTATCCAACATTTTCTGTTAGGGCGGACTGCACAAGCGATTGCATCTTTCATTCTTACGTTGTGGCTGGTACGTTTGTTAATGCCCATAGATTATGGTACGTACATGGTATTGTGGGGAATGATAGAAATGATGGTACCGCTAAGCTCATTGGGAATGCTGGAAGCAGTGCGACGCTATTTACCGGAGTTGGCCGCAAAAGGGGCATCAAGTGACGCGATTCAATTTGTTCGCTGGATGATGCTAATTAGATTTGCCCTTACGGCAATTTGGGCAGTGCTCATTGCTTATTTTTGGGCGGATATTGCTACATGGGTGGGTTTTGATATGCCCCAGCAGAATGCTAATTTGCTCGCAGTCGGGTTGATTATTACTGTTCTTGGATTTCGCTTTGTCGCAGAAATGCTCGAGTGCCTGCTGGAGCAACGATGGTCACAATTGACTCAAGCACTTATGCCGTTTGGGCGATTGATTGGAATAACTATACTAATGGTTACCCAGCATCTAACACTAGAGTATTTACTTTGGGTAGATTTGATTGTTTCACTTGGATGTCTTTTATTAGCCGAATTTTTCTTAATAAAAAAACTGCGGATAATGCCAGATAAAGGTAATCTTAAGCTAAAAAAAAATGAGATATTAAATTTTGCATGGCACATGGCAGGTGTTAATTTACTCCAGGCTGCTGCAAATGCGGGTACGCTACGTATTCTTGTGGCACGCACATTAGGGCTTGAAGCGGCAGGGATGTTTGCCTTTATTCAACAACTACTATTCATGGTTGCACGCTATTTGCCAGCCAGGTTATTAGGAAATGTTATTCGGCCTATGCTAATTTCTCGGTATGTGGCAGGAGAAATTGATGCAGTTAAACAAGGCATGGCATTGTTATGGAAGAGCAATCTACTTGTCATCGCTATTTGTGTAGTAACAATCATTGTAGCAGGCGATTCTCTTATTTCAATTGCAAGTGACGGGAGGTTTGAGAACGCTGGAATAATAATGCTTATTATGTTGTTAAGCTTGGGTGCTACGAGCCAGGGACAAATGGTTATTATGATCATGCAAATATATCCTTACACCCGCCAGTTGAGATATTTTAGTTTTTTGTCTGTGCTAACACCATTAGCAGTAATTTATGGCTCAAATTGGGGGTTGATCGGGGTAGTTTGCGGGGTTTTATTGTCTGTTTGGCTGTTAAATAGTCTTACTCTGACGTGGTTAAATCATCAAGCTGGGAGTATGAAGTTGGATTGGTTTGGTATTTGTCGGGGTATTGGTATAGCTGCGCTATTAGCAGTTCTGGGTTTAATAATTGGAGATAAACTAGGGATATGGTGGGGGTTGGCCGCGGTATTGCTAGGATATGTACCAGGGCTAATGTTAGCAAAGCCATTAAATCAGTATGATAGGGCATTATTAGGCCGCGGATTGCGGCGTCGTGCTTATCTTCTTAATCCTTTTGTATGGAAGAATTGATAACGCAGTTAGAAGCGATGCTAAGCTAGAATTGGATTTTGAGAATTTAAGATAAACTTTTGAAAGTAATAATTTGAAAATTGCGTGATAGAATTGCCATGACACTGATTAATATGAAATTTGTTTTTACCAGATGTGATAAACGTTACATTTAGCTACATAATTGATATTGATCTAGCTAAACGACAAAAGAATAGTGTTAATCCGCTTAGAATTCAGTGCAAGTCATCGTAAAGTTAACTGAATTTTGCTTCTCCAATTAGAATTTATATATGTTATCTGTTTTCAGTATTTATTTTAATGCGTGAGAGTTCGATTTGCCAAAAGCTTTTTTAACTATACACTCTACTATGAACGCTAGTGAAAAGAAGACAAAAATTATGCACGTTATCAATGGAGAATTTTTCTCCGGTGCAGAGCGAGTACAAGATGTTTTGGCGCTGCGTTTGCCTGATTATGGGTATGAAGTGAGTTTTGCGTGTGTTAAACCAGAGAAGTTTTCAGCTTGCCGCAATTCTACTGGGCCATTATTCGAGTTAGGTATGAAATCGAAATATGATTTGGCGCCAGCGTGGGAGATTGCGCGTATTATAAGGCGAGATGGATATGTTCTGTTGCATACGCATACTCCTCGAGCGGTTTTAGTGGGAAGAATAGCGGCTTGGTTGGCTGGTGTGCCACTCGTGCATCATGTACATAGTCCTACTACACGCGATACCGAAAGTGTCTGGCGAAATCGCAAAAATGCAATTATGGAGCGCTTGAGTCTTATTGGAGTTGCGCGCTTGATCCCAGTGTCAAAGAGTCTTGAGTGTTATTTGAAAAAACAAGGATGGTCAGAAGCGCGAATAAATATGGTAGCTAATGGGGTAGTAACACCTGGACCCTTATCTAATCGATCTAAACCAAATGTTGAATGGGTGATAGGAAGCGTAGCATTGTTTCGTCCACGCAAAGGTATGGAAGTTTTGATTCAAGCGTTAGCAAATTTGTGCAAGATGGGAAAAACTGTACGCCTGCGAGCAGTAGGCCCATTTGAGACAATAGAATACGAAAAAGCAATTAAAAAAATGTCGGAGGATCTGGGTGTTTCAAATGTCATTGACTGGATTGGCTTTGCCAAAGATGTGAATGCTGAGTTTGATAAAATGAGTGTGTTGGTCTTACCTAGCCTTTTCGGAGAGGGTATGCCGATGGTGATTTTGGAATCCATGGCGATGGGAGTACCAGTAGTGGCATCAGATATAGAAGGAATTCCTGAGATATTGGAACACGGACGTACCGGTTTAATTACTACTCCAGGTGATGCGGAGCAATTGACTAATGTACTTGTAGAATTGATAAATGGAAAATATAAGTGGAGCACAATTCGTGAAGAAGCTTATCGACTTCAGGTGACTAGCTTTTCAGATCATAGTATGGCGCAGGGCGTGGCTCATGTTTATGATACGATTCTTAATAAGTGATAGTAATAAATGTTTGGGTCATGACGTTGATAACTGCAAGATAAAAAATATATCATGAGTCGCGTTTTCTTATTTGGATTGAATATTGAAGATACAACATTAATTGACGCAAGTGCAAATATTGTTCACGATGCTCAGTTAGGTTTGCGACGCAAGATTTATTTTGTTAATGCTCATTGCGTTAATATGGCCGCTGTAAATGCTAACTATTTTTGTGTATTACAGAGGGGAGGTGGAGTGTTATTCGCGGATGGCAGCGGTATGCGGATGGCTTCTAAGTTGGCAGGTTTTTCGCTTAAGGATAATGTTAATGGAACAGATCTGTTTCCATTAGTTTGTCGCGATGCAGCAAACTCAGGAATTAGGTTAGCTTTGCTTGGAGCACGCCCTGGAATTGCCCAGCGATGTGCAGACAATATGAAAAAATCGTTTCCTAATTTAGATATTGTCTGGACTCATGATGGTTACTTTAATGCGAGTAATGAAATGGAGGTGATCAAAGCTATTAATGAGAGTGATGCACAGATCCTTTTCGTGGCGATGGGAGTACCTATGCAGGAATTATGGATTGCTCGTAATGCTGATAAGATCTGCGTACCTGTTATTCTTGGGGTGGGAGCATTATTTGATTTTTATTCTGGTGAGATGCCACGTGCCCCCTATCAAATGCGCAAACTAGGTTTAGAATGGTTATTTCGATTTATTCTTGAGCCACGAAGAATGTTTGTGCGCTACGTAATAGGTAATCCAGTTTTCATCATTCGATTATTATGGAGGCGTTTGCGAGGCCAAGAATTTTTGCAAAAAACATCGCTGATTAATAGCGTGGAATAACTAACGTATTACTGTGATTAATCTTGCTCTTTATATGTAGTTAATTAAATACTTAAGTAGACGTTATATAACGTTACTTTTTGAATTATTAAATCTAATTCTCTGCTTTTGAAGAAGGTGTGTAGTACATGAAAGAAAAATGTGCGACTGGTTTGGCTAATTTTATTATTGCCGGTACAGAAAAGGCTGGCACAACATCAGTGTTTACCTATCTAAGTGCGCATCCCTCGGTTTGTGGTTCTATTGTCAAAGAAACAGATTTCTTCCGAAATTCATATTCCGGTGATCGTGAAAAAGATATTGCAAGTTATGCTAAATATTTTGGTGATAGTGCTCATCAAGCGAAGGTAGTAATGGAGGCTTCTCCGGGTTATCTTGGTAGCGGAGTTGAAGTTGCAAGACGTATTCATACAATGATACCCGATGTTAAGTTGCTGTTTATTCTTAGGAATCCTATAGATCGCATATATTCATCATTTAATTTCCATGTTGGAAACTTACATCTCAGTAAAGGGTTGAGTTTCGAAGAATATATTGATAAATGTATTGCTTATGATTCCGGTCAGAAAACTCCTGTGGAATTAGGTATCGATGAATGGTATTTAAAAGTGATTAGTTTCGGTCGCTATGCCGATTATCTTATGTATTATTATCAACAATTTCCGAAAGAACAAATTAAGGTAATGTTTTTCGAAGATATGAATC
The DNA here is from genome assembly GCA_024281995.1 of Nitrosomonas sp. GTDB lineage: Bacteria > Pseudomonadota > Gammaproteobacteria > Burkholderiales > Nitrosomonadaceae > Nitrosomonas. The sequence goes on along the minus strand of JAMWZW010000003.1, from coordinate 196,919 downwards.
GGGATATAGTGAGCTTCATGTATGAACTATGTCAATTCCTTGATATTTCGCCAGACTATTTTGACGACTACAACTATAAGAAAATTAATGCGACCTACGAAAGTAGAATAAAATGGTTGCACAAGGCAGCGATTAGTTTTAATGTAAAATCTGAACGTTTCTTGCGACAAAGACCCAAGCTAAAACAGCTCTTGGTGAATTTATACAAGAGAATTAACGAGGCTAGAGAGGGGTACGAGAAAATTTCCGATGATAGTCGCTTTAGACTTAAACAATATTATTTGCCAAGTATTGGAGCGTTGCAAGTGTTAGTAGGCATTAAAAATACACCGTGGGATCTTTGAGAGAGCTTTTTATATATTGGTAACTAGCGTCATGATTAATAAGAGAAAATTACCTGCATCAAGAGTATGAGATAGCAGAAAAACTTAAAGTGACAGAGTTTTGTACCATAGTTTGCTTTCATTTTGCAATTTTTTCGCCTCACTCATTTAGAATGCTCCTGAAAATCTATATAAAATGGGAGAATTATATACAAACTAGATTGGTTTATTTGCTTGATACCTTAGTTCGTGACTAGAAAGAAGTTGTTTATTGTTTTAACATTGAAGATTCAGGAAATTAATTGGAATGAAGAACATGCTTTAGGTGGCATGTTCTTCATTCGTGCATTTTTATTTAAGAAATTACTATTTTAATTTGTGCATGAAGAATAGGAACTAGGGCAAGTTTCATCTAATCCACCTGAAAGTGTGCTTCTTTGGTCTTTCATGTTTAACAATTCCAGTACCTCAGGAAAATAATCTGGGTTACGTGTCCAGAATAGATAATTGGCTTTCAGCGTATCTCTTGCAAAAGTCAACAGCTCTGAAACTGTGGGTTGATAGCCTGTTCCATCTGATCTGGTATTTTTATAATTTCCTGACATTACAGAAGGTGTTAAAGGTATAACTCCAGATAATTGCGGATAGTAATTATAGACTCCTTGAGGGGTTCGAGGATAATGAAGTCCTGGATCTTCTATGAAAGTATCCGGTCCACCTAAACCTGCGCCCATCGTTTCCAAGTCTCCAATAAATGATTCTAAAATTAACCTTGGAAAATTTGTAAACTGAAAAGTTACTGTATTAGGAAATGATTTACGCATCTGTTGTTGTAATACAATTAAATTGGAGTAATATCCTTCCGTTTGAGCACTGGTGAGCGGTACCACTGGTTGTCCAATGGCGGTTTCGGTTAGACCAATGCCCTCGAAATAAGCATTAGAGTTAAAGCGATTTCCTAATGCTTTAATTAACGCTATCAACCGATCTCGTACATAAGGATTCCATAGTTTGATATTGTTTCCTTGTTTACTAATGATTGAACTGTCATAAACAAAAATTCCACCTTCATATTTACTTGTTTTTATATAATCTGGAACAAGTTCTTCCGTGGGATCAAATGTTCTTAACTCTAGCATAATAATAAGGCGTTTATTAATCGCAGAAAGTTCGGATAAACGTTTGGCAATAGCCGAGAAGTTATATACCCCTTCCGATGTTTCCAATTCTGCCCAAGAATAGCGAATGTGTACTCCCCGTAATGCTGGAGTTCTTTGAATTTCTTTGTATACTTGTGAGAGATACCAAGAAGCGTTTTTACCATGGTCCATGAGTGAATAATAATGACCTGGGTGCCATTTTACTGGTGTGGATACTGGTGGGGTTGTTGTTTGTGCATACGCAGTACTTCCGCTAATGAAGATCGCGCTAATTAAGCACAATAACGTAATCAGGAAAACCTGAAATCTTTTTATACTTACTTTAAGTATGTGAGTGCTAATGCTGGTTGACAAAAGCACACTGGTTGTCAGTAATGCTTGATTATTGGTGTACATGTTTAATTCCTCCTTAAAAATTAAAAGGACGGAACTGCACGGATACGTGTATCGATTTATTGCTCGATTTTCGTCAATTTGTAAATAGACGAGCTGCGTTATCTGGCAGTCCTGCCATCATAGGGCTGGGCCCATTAGATCAGTGACTTTGCGTCCTCTGCTTTCGCAGAGTTTGCCTTTTTCATACTGCAAAACTAATTAAGCAATAATCACGCCAATGTAAATTATATTTTGTAATTCCCTTGCAAAGATCTATTCTTATAGAATTTTAATAAATAAAAACAATTAATTAAAGATTTCTGAAAGATGTTTGGAAAAATCTTTGAGTTAAGGCGTGGGATTAAGTGATGTATTTTTATCAAAAAATTTAGATTTAGTTAGTTCGAGCTTTAAAATTACAATTTCTTGCGATTTTCTATGGAATAGCGACTGGATGCGTGAAGTAAGTTCGTTTAAAGACAGGTTCTATGTATGGATAAGTTGTAGTATTTAGTGTCTACCAAATAGGTGTGGTTCTAGTAAAATAAGAAAGACTTCTGTATAACTATGTTTTTGAAGTTATTTAGTTGATTTGTGGTTAATAAAATCAATCACTTAAAAATTACAATTTAACCAAAAAGCTAGTTATGCAGGAATCTTGAAGAGTCAATATGGGGATATGACGTTTTTTGTTACTTATCGACGAAATAAGGTTGTTTTATAGCTTTATTTAACTTAATAAAATTGTTTAATCAATCAATAATGCTAGTAATCATAAACCGCTATGTATTCCTGGTATACCCATCCGTTGTATCTGAATCGCATTGTTTCCTTCTTCGTATGCGAGCAATTTGCCTTTTTCTTGCCATAGTCGAAACGCCAAGGAATAAGATAATACTCGTATGGGGTAGTCACGTGGTAGGGTCTGTAAATACGGCTGAATGGTAGTGAAATCAGAAGCTTCATATTGCCGGATAATTGAACGTAGGCCTCCATTAGCTGGACCCATGTTATAGGCTAGCAAGGCTAAGAAAAGATCACCTTTCGTTTCTGTCAGGTAGTGTTTAAGTGTGGCAGCTCCGACAAAAGCGTTGTGCCGATGATTGTCTAGAGAGATTGCTTCAGTACCAAGTTTTTTATGCGCCTGCAGTATGGCTGCCTCAGGAACTTGCGTGATTTGGAATAAACCGCGTCCGCCATCACTACTATTTCTTGGTATAAAAGATGACTCTGCTGCAGCAATACCTTGTAATATGTGGGTATCAATTTCAAAAGACTTCGCTGCATCTTGAATAGCTTGCTGATATTCCTGTGAGCGGTTGATCATTTTTTGTAGCTGAGATGCAGTATGCCGACGATATGCAGCATATACTTGATGGGTAACTAACAACCGTCCAGCTTCCTCTTTACCTCCTATTAATGTGCGAAAATTACTATAAGCGAGTGTCGCTTGTTCAATAGTAATGAACCAAGCGATCAATAAAACAAATGAAAACGATAACATAGGAGTCAAAAATTCAGAATAAAGCTGTAATTTTTTCCTAATTTCCCACCAAACAATGAAAAAAACACAACTAAGCAAAGTAAAGAATAATATACTGGCGGCAAATGGCAGTAAGCTACCAAAGAAACTGGTTCCTGAAAATCTACTTGCAGAATAGCCGAGTAATACAATAATTAATAAGACGATTGTAAGAGTTAAGCTGAGGATTTCGATGCCAGTCAGTAATAGTTTTCTTTTAAATCGAATGGATTGTTTTTTTCTCGATTGCTTCGGCAGTTTCTGTTTTTGATTAAGCATCAGATTGCGTTTGTTTTTTTGCTTCAATTTTGCTTTTTCAGTTTTAGGGCGCGGATCGAGATTGACTGTTCTATCCATTTGGAAAAAATTAGTAGAGAAAAGCATATTATGACCGAAGCAACAATTATTTGTCCAAACTGTAGGACTGAAATCAAACTTACCAAATCATTGGCGGCACCGCTTATTGAATCGACTTGTAAACAGTTTGAGAAGCAACTCATACAAAAAGACACTGAGAGACACTGAGATTACTCAGCGTGAGCAAGTGAGGTGTGTTGTCAAATATGGAGTCTATCGGTTTAAGCAGCTAGTAGATTTGCATAGTATTGCTGCGAAAATTGTGCTGGCGATAAATAGCCCAATCTTTCTTGCTTGCGCTGTCGGTTATAGAATATTTCGATATATTCGGTAATCTCCTGAATGGCCTGTTGTCGTGTTTTAAATCTCCGATGATGCACCCGTTTGGTTTTAAGTATTCCCCAGAAACTTTCCATCGGAGCGTTATCATAGCAGTCACCCTTGCGACTCATGGAAGCGATCATGCCAAATTGTTGCAATAGATCCTGGTAATCATGGGCACAGTATTGGCTGCCGCGGATGCCCTTCTAAATGTCAAGCGGCAATTTGAATACTATTGATAAAATTATTGCGTTTTCTCAGAATGTAATAAACCTCTCGTGCAATATAGCGTTTAAGGCATCGAAGTGCTTCGAGTTTCGTGTGGCCCTGTGTTAAACGTTTTTCAACGTACTCTTTAGTTGTATTGTCTGTTCTTAGTCGCCCAATGGCAATAATATGCAGCGCACTGTTTGCTGCTCTATCACCACCACGATTCAACCTGTGCCTATTGATCTTGCCTGATGAAGCTGGAATTGGACTCACACCGCATAGTGCCGCAAAGCTAGCCTCAGACTTTAATCGTTCTGGATTGTCTCCAGCGGTAATGAGTAATTGTGCAGCAGATTCATATCCAATGGCTTTGGCCGCAATCAGATCGGGAGCAAGTTCATCAACAATGGCTGAGATCATTACATCCAAATCCGCAATTTCATCATGTAATTCCAGATATCGCCGTGCAAGTGATTTCAATGCAATTTTGTACGCAGTCGTAATATCACGATATCCGCCCAGATCTGGCCGCCAGGCTGCAAGATTACGGATTAATTGCATGCGGGTCATTGTACGCAACGGCTCACGAATTGACTCTGGTGCAGAAATAATATTCATTTGGATCATTTGCAGTGCGATACGGCGAGCTGCAATGGCGGTTTCTCTGCACACCTTCAGAACCCGTAATGATTCCACCACCATCACGAGTTTTAGGTGTTACGGTGCGTATTCCAGGGAATGCTGCATGGGCTGCATTTTCCGCGTCGATTGTGTCGTCTTTGCCGCGCTTGCGTCGGTCTGTTTTGTCAGGCGAGGTAACTTCTAAAATTTCGATATCGAACTGTTGCAAATACCTTAGCAGACCCGCACCATAAGTCCCTGTACACTCTATACCAATACGTTTGACTTCACCAAAGGATTGCATCCAATTCAACATTGATTTATAACTCTGTCGCGTTGTTGGGAAAGAACTGCTGGCAAGAACTCTGTCATGTGCGTCGACTATGGCCACGAAATGAAGGTCTTTGTGGGTATCCACTCCTCCAACAATGCCATGATGATTGTTATCCATTTTTCAGCTCCCTATTTTCGAATGATGTTATTGATAGGGATTCACCGAAACCGATTGCCGGGACAAGACAGTAAAGAGATAAGCGATCAGGCCCTTCTTGGGTCACAGACAATGGCGAGGTGAAACCTCACCGTCAGATTGCCTTGTTACCGATAGATCCGAGGAATGACACATTAATGGTCGATCAGAGTGAGAGTCAGGTAACTTGGCAACTCTTACGGTACCAGAGTTCCAATAATTACTCATGCAATGAAGGAGTCAATTATTCTTGAAGTCTGGTTCATGCATTCTTACTGTCTGAGTGGGCAATTAGCCCCTTATCCGGATGTTTACTTACAGCTGCACGCAACAAAGCTTGTATAACCAGACGCTTAGTCATTCTTTCATTCATGGCATAGCCTACCAGTTCGCCATTAAACAGATCCTTTACGCCAGCCAAATACAACCAATCTTCATCCGTAGGGATGTAAGTGATGTCACTGACCCACACTTTGCCAGGTGCGCTAACAGCAAATTCCCGGTTCAGAATATTGGGCACAACCGGTAAATTATGCTTGGAATCGGTCGTCACTTTGAATTTCAGTTTTTGCTTACAACGCAAATTCAATTTCTTACGCAATGTTCGAACGCGGTATAGCGTGGTTTGTACGCAGTGATCCGTCAAGTCACGATGCAAGCGCTTGGCACTGTAGGTCTCCCGTGTACGGTGGTGTGCGGCCAGTATTTCTATTTCCAGTCTTGTATTCTCCCGCTTACGTTTACAGAGCGGGCGAATTCTTCGGGCATGAAAGCCACTCTCGGGAAACATTGAGTACCTGACACATGAGCGCAATCGGATAGTTTTGTCGCATCGATTCAATCAGACCGTATCTCTCCGCGACCCCTTGGCGAAATATGTTGCACACTTTTTTATAAAGTCACGCTCCATCTTCACTTCGGCTAACTCTCGTTTCACTCTGGATAGCTCTAACTCAACTTCAGTTAGCGCCTTCTGATGCTTGCCTACTGTAGCGAGTTCTCCCCGTTTGTCAGCATAAACCCAGTTTTTTAGTGTTTCCTTGGGCAACGACAGGCGTTTCGCCGCTTCAACTAGCGTCAATCCACTTTCTTTGAAAAACTTAACTGATTCCTTCCGAAATTGCATACCTCATTGTTTGGGTTACACATCCACGAGTGGTGCTACCGGTGGCCATGATATTGCGCCAGTCATTGCTGCAAGTAGCATTGGTACGACAGGCTAATGAGGGTCAACAAACCAAAACAGAGTTGGTTTATCAGTATCTTACAGGTTCACGTTTTCGTCAGCGCGTAGAAGCTATTGTCGAGGCTTTCTCGACTATGCAGGAGGAGCTTGAGAAAGAGCGGAAAGTTATTATTAAACAATGGGCCAAACGTGAAGAACAAATCGAGCGAGTAATGACAGCGACCGTTGGAATGTACGGTGATCTACAGGGGATTGCTGGGAAATCTCTACAAGAAATTGAAGGAGGGTTGGAGTTCCCTGCACTTGAAACGGAAGATAGAAGCTGATAAAGCGCAGAAATCCGATTAAAGAATTGCATTTATTAAGAAAGACCGTACAACAAAAAGCGTTATAGTTGTACGGTTATTGTGTGCCTCAATAAGCTGATTATTTCCCAATTCTATTAAAGATTATGATTCCGCAGGATTAGTGCTATTATTTTCAACGCGGGTGGGGAGTTTTTCACGAATACGAGCAGATTTACCTGCACGATCTCTAAGATAATAAAGTTTTGCGCGACGAACGGCGCCTCGGCGTTTAATTTCAATACTAGCTATCAATGGAGAATATGTCTGAAATGTGCGTTCTACTCCTTCCCCACTAGATATTTTCCGCACTATGAAGGCTGAATTTAGACCACGGTTGCGTTTGGCTATAACTACACCTTCATAGGCTTGGATACGTTTACGATCTCCCTCAACAACATTGACGTTGACAGTCACTGTATCCCCCGGAGCGAAATCGGGTATATCTTTATTGAGACGTTTTATTTCTTCAGCTTCAAGTTGTTGAATTATATTCATATTATTTTCTCTTCCTTTTTTAAAGATATATTTTACCTTGATTTATAAGATTCTTTAAATTCTTCTAAAAGTATTTCTTCTTCTCTTGTCATGCCTTGTGCAAATTTTAACTCAAATAAATCAGGCCGTTTCAGCCAAGTTCTGCCAAGGGATTGCTGTAAGCGCCAGCGACGAATATGTGCGTGATTACCGGATATTAGTATTTCGGGTACGTAATCGCCTTTATATTGCTCAGGCCGAGTATAATGAGGATGATCTAAGAGACCATTTGTAAACGAATCCTGATTCGCCGATTCCGGATCACCCAGAGTTCCTGGTATTTGTCTTATAATACAATCGATTAATACCATAGCAGCTAATTCACCACCGGATAAAACATAATCACCAATAGATAATTCCATATCTACTTGATTAATAATTAAGCGTTCATCTATTCCTTTGTATCGTCCACAAAGCAGAATTAATCCTGGTAAGTTGCTAAGCATTTTGACCGTTTCGTGATCAAGACGTTTGCCTTGTGGTGATAGATAAAGAACTTTGGTATTTTTTAAGCCTAGTTTAATTTGCCTGGTTTGGGCTTGAATGATGGCCTCTTCTAAAGGTTGAGCCATCATTACCATGCCTGGTCCACCACCATATGGGTTGTCGTCTATAGTACGATGGTTATTATGTGTAAAATCACGAGGATTCCATGTGATAAGTTGAAAGATAGCATTCTTGCAAGCTTTTCCTGTTATGCCATATTGCGTAATGGCATTAAACATTTCTGGAAATAACGTGATGACGTCACATAAAAAAGGCATTTATCATTACCTTAATAATCTACGCCCCAATCAACAATGATTTTAGATTGCTTTGGATCTACTTTTATAATAACTTGTTTTATGAAAGGAATAAGAATTTCTTTTTTTCTTTCACCATATACACGTAAAACATCATTTGCACCGGTTTCAAGTAATCCTACGACCTCTCCTAACTCTTCATTATTTAAGTTTATTACATGTGTACCAATTAAATCTGACCAGTAATAACTATAATCTTCCTTTTCTGTTAGGGCGGGCAGTTGATTTCGAGGTATTGCTATTTGCATTCCTCTAAGCTTTAAAGCCTGTGTACGATCAGTGCATTCTTTAAATTTTGCATGCAAAATGCTACCACTAACATATCCACTAATGAGTCGCACTTCTTGCCAATCATTATTCTTATTACTCAACCACCATACTGGGTAGTTTAATAAGCCATCAATAAACTCTGTATAAGGACATACCTTAACCCAGCCATAAACACCAAAAGAATTCACAATATGTCCCATTACTACCATTAGAGGTGATGTAATGAATCGATTATTTTTACTAATTTTTACTATTTTGAATTACTTCATTATTTCTGGTAAATTGCTTAATTAGTCGCGTCGCTGTCGCTGATAACTGTGCTCCTTTGGATTGCCAGTAAATAACGCGGTCCAAATGAATTCGCAAGGTTTCTTCTTCCCCAAGAGCTCTTGGGTTATAAAAACCAATTCGTTCTATGAAACGACCATCACGAGCATTGCGTGAATCTGCAACAACCATATTAAAAAACGGACGCTTTTTAGCACCGCCTCTTGCCAATCTAATAATAACCATAATACGTTTTTTCTTGTAACCGTTATATAAATTTTTCGATTTAACATATCATTCTACGATAATTTCTTCATTTTTAGCAAGTATAGTGTGTAGCGAGCAAATAAACTGTCCTGGTTTGTAGCACATAATCTGTCCGGTTTTATAAGGAATCCGAGGAGGATTTCAAATGAAACGGACGGAGTCGCTACAGGAGACCAGGAAGATGAGATTTGAAAAAGCGTATGAAGGGTATAGAAGTGGGAGCTTGACACAGGCGGAAGCGGCATTGTTATTGGGAGAATGTGATCGCACATTCTGGCGCTATATGAACCGATATGACGAGGGTGGTCTGGAAGCGCTGCTGGATAAACGGCTCGTTCAGATATCGCACTGCCGGGCACTGGTGGATGAAGTAATACAAGCAGTAGATCGATATCGCGACCGCCACCTGGGTTGGAACGCTAAGCACTTTTATGCGTGGTACCGGAAAGAGAGCGGTACGCGCAGCTACATATAGGTTAAAAGCGGGTTGCAAGAAGCCGGGCTGATTGAACGCGCCAAGAAGCGTGGCATGCACCGCAAGAAGTGTGAACGTGCGCTGCTTGATTCATCAAGATGGTAGTACGCATGAATGGGTTTTGGGGCAGCAATGGGATTTGATCGTCACGATGGATGACGCCACCAGTGAGCATTACTCGATGTTCTTCGTTGAGGAGGAAGGTACAGCCAGTAGCTTTCAGGGTGTACAAGAAGTCATTGAGGAACGGGGATTGTCTGCATCGTTTTACTTGATTTAGAGAAGGCAAAAGATTGCAGCCATATATCCGGACTTTGTGTGAGGCGCATTGCCTCTACCCTGATGGAATTCGCTGAGTAGCGCCTTATCACCTCAACGTGCTCTATGCATTGTGTGCTGGTCAGGTTTAGCCACTCAAGGTCTGACCAGACTCGCCATCATGTCATAATTGCCCGTGCAATCGGTGGTAGCTTTTCTCCTTCAAAACGTTTGTATACAACATTTCCCGTACGCTTTTATTCAACCGCCTTGATCAGGCTACGACAGTGAATGCTGCCGGAGTGCGATCAAGGTGGAATGTAGAAGACTCCTGCATAACTAGCTTTTTGGTTAATTTGTAATTTTTAAGTAATTGATTTTATTAACAAAAAATTAGCTAAATAACTCCAAAAATATAGCCATGCAGAAGTCTTAATAATTGAATCGATGAATTGCTACCGTTTGCAACGGAAGCTGTTGAAGCATTGTTGAAGGAATGTGGGTAAGTGGTACGGTTGGAGGGATACAAGCCACACTGGGCGTCCACCAAAGATTGCACCTGAAAAAAAAGACGAATTGACGCGCCTGAAAGCACAACGCCGACAGGAATATCGCGAGCGCATTCCAATTGGAGGATAGTTTGGTTACCGGCGCAACAATATTCGAGCTAAGCGCGCTGATATGTCTGTCGCATGGATCAATAGCATTTCCCTAGTCGTGCGTGTTTTTATTTGTCTGAGGAATCTTGCTGTTAAAGTAGCATTTTGGATGACAAAAAAGAGCAAGCTCAGAAAAATTGGGTTTGCGCGTGCCTGCCAATTCATCTCAATCCGAAATTTTACTGCGCTGAATTTCTGAGTAAGCCCTAAATATAAGACAAAGAATGCCTCACAATTAACCTAATGCTATACGGTTATTAATTTGTCCAAGGGACTGCTCTACTTGATCAACTAAAATAAGGCATAGTTCACCATCTTCTAAGTTTGAGAGTGCTCTATCAATTGCAATAGCTTCTCCCATAATTTCACTTACTTTTTGCGTACGCTTTGCATTACCTAATCCTTCTCGCAACAATGTTAATACCTCTCCATCGGCACGACCACGCTGACATTGGTCCTGATATAATACAACTTCATCAAACGCATCTCCAATTATTTTAGTTTGCTGACGAATATCTTCGTCACGTCGATCACCTGCAGCACTGATGACTACCGAGCGTTTCTTCGAAGGAATATTATCAATAGCACTTACAAGTGCTTGTATAGCATCAGGATTATGTCCATAATCAGCAATTAATGTTGCATTACGATAATTAAATAGGTTGAAACGACCGGGTGCTGTCTGCGCATCGTTGACAAAGCTTGCTAAACCAGCTCGAATAATTGACCAGTCCAAACCAAGCGCCCAGCCTGCTCCAATAGCCGCCATCGCATTCTCAATTTGGAAAGCAATACTACCATTTTTTGTCAGTGGTATCTCATTTAGGGGTAACCGATGCTCCTCATTTTTCCCTAAAGCCACAATACAGCGATTCTCTAAAAAGATAACTCGCTTATGCTGTAAACGATGTAATGCAATAACGGGATGATGACTATCACGCGCAAAATATATAACTGAACCCAGACAATGATCTGCCATACGTGCAACAAGCGGATCGGCTGCATTCAATACAGCAAAGCCGCTTGAGGCTACATTTTGGACAACAATTCGTTTAACAACCGATAATTCTTCTGCAGTATTGACATAAGCCATCCCCAAATGATCACCCTTACCAATATTTGTTACGACAGCAACATCACAACGATCAAAACCTAAACCTTCACGTAACAACCCTCCTCGCGCAGTCTCAAGGACAGCTGCATCTACATCTGGGTGAAGGAGAATATTTCTAGCACTTTTAGGTCCACTACAATCACCCGTATCAATACATTGACCGTTGATATATACACCATCGGTACACGCAAGTCCCGTTCGTTTGTTGTCTTTATCCAAAATATCAGAAATCAAGCGAGCAGTGGTCGTCTTGCCATTTGTACCGGTCACGGCGATAACTGGGATGCGCGCATTATCTTCCTCGGAAAACATATTACTAATGATGGCTTCACCTACAGCGCGTCCTTTACCAAAAGATGGGTGTAGATGCATACGTAACCCAGGAGCAGCATTTACTTCGATAATACCACCTCCTTGCTCTTCTAGCGGAAGTGCCACATTTTCACAAACCACGTCAATACCACAGATATCTAAACCCACTACTTTTGCAGCAGCAATCACACGCTTTGCCAATTCGGGATGAACATCATCAGTAACATCAGTTGCTGTTCCGCCAGTCGACAAATTGGCATTGCTACGTAATACAACACGCACATTTTCTCCTGGAATGGATTGCGCTGTTAATCCCTGTGATGCTAAATGTGTTAATGAAATTTCATCCAAATTAATTTTAGTTAATGAACTAACATGACCTTCACCACGTTTTGGATCACGATTAACCTGATCTACTAATTGCCGAATACTGTGCACCCCATCCCCAATTACTTGCGGCGGTTCACGACGCGCCGCCGCAACCAGCTTGTTACCAACGACAAGCATTCGATAATCGCAACCAGGCAGGTAACGTTCAACCAAAACCTTAGCACTGAACTCGGCCGCTATCATATAGGCTGATCTAACCTGCTCAGCATTGATTAGATTGACCGTTACCCCCTTACCTTGATTACTATCTTGAGGCTTTACAACAACCGGGGTACCAATTTCAGAAGCCGCTAACCAAGCATCATCAGCGCTATTTACATTACGTCCCAGGGGCACAGGAATACCGGCTGCATGTAACAGCATTTTGGTCAATTCCTTATCTTGTACAATGGACTCTGCAACAGCACTGGTCATATCGCTCTCAGATGCTTGAATACGCCGTTGTTTACTGCCCCAGCCAAACTGCACCAAACTTCCTTCGGTTAGGCGACGAAAGGGAATATCGCGGGCAACTGCAGCTTGAACAATCGCATTTGTACTCGGCCCAAGACGTATATCTTCATTGAGTTCACGTAAACGCTGCAGAGCATCACCTAATTCAAAAGAGACGTTTTTGATAGCCGCATCACATAATGATTGCGCTAATTCAAAAGCAAGGCGACCAACTTTTTCTTCACTATATTCGACAACAACTCTATAAGTATTGGCTTCTGGAGCTTTTACTGTTTGACTAAACGATATTGGACAACCTGCTTGAACCTGCAAACTAAATGTAGCAAGTTCAAGTACATGGGCAATCGTAGTAGTAGGCTGACTACTGGCTGAAACCAGCAAAGCAGAAATTTCTGGACAATGCTCACGTAACCTTTCTTCGATACTGGAGAAAGTGTTAATATCATTCCCAAATTCGTTACAACGAATAGTAACTTCAAGAGAAGGACTTTGGCTCCATAAATTGGGGCCGCGTAATGCTCGAATACGTAGTACTTTCATAATTTAATTCCTTGAGTTTGTAAGCCAATTAAAAGATTCTTATTTTCAGACTCATATTTATCTTGAACAAATCCAAAAGCCTCAATACCGGCACGTATTAAATCGGGCTCTATGCCTAATGCCCACGCAGCTCCAACAGCAGCCAATATGTTTTCAATTTCTTGAGTACTTTCAATAAATTCAGATGTTATTTTTTTAAGTTTAATCAAAGGTAGCTCATAGGGACCCGTTACAAGTGTGATTGAATCATTACGCAAAATTACAGCTCGCTTACCCAATATAGAACCAGTTCCTGTATTACGGTGTTGCATAATCACCGGCAAATCTGGATCAGTACTAAAGAAAATAACTTCACCATGACACAGCTCAGACATTTCAACTAACATTTCTTCTTTAGCATTGAGAATTGCAGCGCCAATAGGTAATTGAATATCTTTTTCAACATCATCAATAGCTGCAGCTGTAGGAGTCACCACATCGACTTGGGTACGAAATACATTAAAAACTTGCTTTGAAGTTTCAATGCCATACTCACCAAAATGCTGATCTGGATTGACATTAGTAATGACACTCACTTGGCAACTATCGTAAGCCAATCCTTCATTTAAAAGGGTATCAAAACCATTCTCAAATACTGCGGCTTCAACTGTCGGATTCATCAATGTACGGTTTGCTGCTGCCCAGTTAGCGCTGTTGTTCTTATCGATTTTTCTATAATCCAAATATAGTCCGTCACTACATGCCAACCCAGTTTGCTTCCCTGAAAGAATCAATAATCTTGCAACCAGATATGCAACTGCTGTTTTGCCATAACTCCCGGTAATACCGACAATAGGAATACGCCCATTTTCTTGATTTGGAAACAAATGATTGACTATAGCTTCCCCCACAGGTCGGGGAGTACCCACGGCAGGCTTAATATGCATCAACAAACTTGGACCCGCGTTAACTTCAACAATTGCCCCACCTTGTTCATTCAATGGACGAGAAATATCGCTAGCTACCAGATCGATACCAGCAATATCCAGACCTACGACACGAGCAGCCAATGATGCAATAGCCGCAGTGCTTGGATGAACTTGATCCGTTACGTCAAATGCATGATTACCATTGCGTTGAATCAAAATGCTGATACCAGCCGGAACAATTGAATCACTGTCATAACCCTGACGAGCAATTTCAATCCGCGCTGCACTATCAACACGGATCATATTCAGGGGATGATCTTCCGTTGTTCCTCGTCGCGGATCAGAATTAATTTGAGACTCAATTAATTCTGCGATTGTTGAATTACCATCTCCGGTTACCGAAACCGAATCACCTCGCGTGGCAGCTATGAGCTGTCCACCAACAATCAATAATCGATGTTCAGTACCTAAAATATATTGTTCAACTAATACACCAGTGCCTTCTTTCAACGCTATTTGATAAGCCGACTCGATTTCTTCTTGTTGACTCAGTTCAATAAATACGCCCCGCCCATGATTTCCATCACATGGTTTTATGACAACGGGCAAACCGATTTCAGTGGCCGCTTCCCAAGCTGCATTTGCACTTTCAACCATACATCCTTGTGGAACTGGCACTCCGCATGATTGTAATAATGCTTTTGTCAAATCCTTATCGCGCGAAATGCTTTCTGCAATGGCCGGGGTTCGATCCGTTTCCGCCGTCCAAATATGCCGACAACGGGCGCCATGCCCGAGCTGCACAAGATTTCCTTTAGCAATAAGTCGTGTAGCAGGAATATTGCGCGCCACAGCAGCATCCACAATGCAAGCTGTTGATGGCCCGAGCCATAACGAATCAACCAAGTCGCGAAGATTCTGAATAGCGCCATCCACATCATATGTAGGATTTTGTAGTTGCTGAAAGTTCATGGCAGCCAATACCAGCTCACGCGCAGAATGCAGAGCTGAGCGTGTAATTTCTTCATGCCATGCACTTAATGCAACCTTATACACACCACGTACCGATGTTTCACGTGCTCTACCAAAACCGCCGTGCATACCCGCTAAATTTTGCAACTCCAAGGTTACATGTTCAAGAATATGACAAGGCCACGTACCTTCCTCTACTCGCCGCAAAAAACCACCACGCTCTTCGTAGCTGCAACGATGCTCGATGAGTGTAGGCAGCCATTCTGACAAACGCTCATAAAATCCTGGAATTTTATCTGAAGGGAAATCTTCAAGATCGCCAATGTCAACCGTTGCTTCGAGGGCGGGGTAATAAGTCCATAAGTTAGGACCATTTAAATGCTTAATTTCAAGAAATTTAATATCTTTTAGACTAGTGCTTTTTAGATTAGGCATAAATTTGAATGAAGTAGAAGATATGAAACTATTAACGCGGTATAGATCGATTGGTTTACACGAAAAGAAAAATAATTCTCAAACACATTAGAGAAAATGATCCAACAACTTACGACTGTAACGATCCAGGGACATACGATCACGAATCCAAAAATGAATACCCTGACTATCTGTAATCAGTAAGGATGAAGTTGTTAACCGACGAATGTCTTCTTCGCCTTTAAGAATAAAGGATGCTTCTCCACGATCTGTTTCAACTTCCCAAGTACTCGGTGTAATAAAGCTTGAAACCTTGCTTAAGCGCTTTATTTCCGGCATGAATTCACGACCCTTTAACTCCGCTTCAATGAGTATTCGGTAGTCATCTGGCAAATCTGTTAAGCGTTCTATCCACACCAACTCTTTGCCATGGGGATCAACTAATGCAATACCCTGATCCGGATTAGTAATTGGAAAAGATCTTACTGGAATCACGCCTTCTTGCATCAATCCCAGTTGATTGTTAAAAACCAATCGGCCAAAAGCATTGCGTGTTAACTGAAAAGTAACCAACTGACTCATTTATGTTCCCCTGCAACACTATGCTCGACAATTGGAACAAATCCGCGATCTTCAGTATCCACATTACGTACTTGAGCCTGGTACAAGCGATAATAAAAACCTTCACGCGCCATTAATTCTGCATGATTGCCGATTTCAACAATACTGCCACGATCAAGAACAATCAGTCGATGGGCTTCTCGCAAGGTCGATAAGCGATGTGCAATTGCAATCGTAGTTCGACCACGCACCAAATTATCCAGAGCTTCTTGAATATCTTTCTCTGTAGTTGTATCTACCGAAGATGTGGCTTCGTCTAATATCAAAATACGTGGATTAATTAATAGTGCACGAGCAATTGAGATACGTTGACGCTCACCACCGGAGAGTGCCTGCCCACGTTCACCAACCAATGAATCGTATCCATGCGGCAGACGTAATATGAATTCATGGGCATGCGCAGCGCGAGCCGCTGACACAATTTCGGAAGGCATTGCATCCGGTTTACCATAAGCAATATTTTCCGCAATGGTGCCATAAAATAGAAAAGGTTCTTGAAGCACCAAACCAATATGTTTCCGATACTCAGCAATCGGTAGCGAGCGAATATCATGTCCGTCGATCAGAATCGCGCCTTCGCTGACATCATAGAAACGGCAGATCAAATTTACCAAAGTACTTTTTCCTGAGCCGCTATGTCCGACTAGACCGATCATTTCACCGGGTTTAATAACGAGATTAATGTCACGTGTAATACTGCGCGTTCCATAACGAAAGCCCACATTTCGCAATTCAATCTGACCTTGCACTGTAGGTAGATGAACAGGACTGGTAGATTCTGGAACACTAGAAATGTGATCCAAAATATCAAATATACGTTTGGTTCCAGCAGCGGCTTTCTGTGTGATGGAAACAATACGACTCATCGAATCCAACCTGATATAAAACCGACCAATATAAGCAAGAAAAGCTGTAAGTACTCCGACCGTAATTTCATCTTTTGAAATCTGCCAAATTCCAAATATCCATACAATCAGTAAACCAACTTCAGTCAGCAATGTAACCGTTGGTGTAAATAACGACCAAAGCTTATTTACACGATCATTAATTTGTAAATTTCTTTGATTTGCCGCACAAAATCGCGCCGATTCTCTTTTCTCTTGCGCAAAAGCCTTAATTACTCGAATACCAGGAATTGTATCCGCCAACACATTATTAACTTCAGCCCAAATCCGATCAACCTTCTCAAAACCAATGCGCAACCGATCACGAACCAGATGAATTAACCAGGCGATAATTGGCAACGGCACAAGTGTCACCAATGCCAGCGAAGGATTAATTGATATCAAAATCATGGCAGTCATCACAATCATGATGACATCAGTAGCGAAATCAAGTAAATGCAAAGAGAGAAAAAGATTTATTCTATCTGTCTCAGCGCCTATGCGCGCCATCAAATCTCCGGTCCGCTTACCACCGAAATATTCCTGAGAAAGATTAAGTAAGTGCTCATAAGTTGTAGTACGCAGATCGGCACCAATCCGCTCAGACACAAGCGCCAACATATAGGTTCTTGCCCATCCTAGTATCCAAGCCAGAATTGACGCACCTAGCAATCCCGAAAGGTACAATGCTACTAATTCGTCATTGATTGGTTGACCATTCTGATAAGGTATTAGCACATTATCCATTAACGGCATAGTGAGATAGGGCGGTACCAATGTTGCAGCCGTGCTGCATAAGGTCAACAAAAATCCGATCAGTAAGCGCCCCTTATATGGCTTTGCAAAACGCCATAGCCGAAATAATGTCCATGTAGAAGGTGGAACATGGCTTTGTTTCTCACAAACTCGGCAATCATTCTGTTCACCGGCCATACTAGCACCACAGTTTGGACACTGAACAACCGCATCTGCTTCTTGGTGCAGTTTACCAGTAAGGTGGCGATCAAGCTGCTGTGCAAAGGACTCAATCAATCGATTGACTACCCTGTCGCTACTACCTACGCGGTAACGCCAATACATAAGCCGCGCATGTGCATCAAACAGTTCCAAACACCCAATCCCTGCATAATCTCTATGCGTCAGTAATAAACCTTGCCGATAAGACCAACTGTGCCAAATTTCACTGGTATACATTTTAGCCAGTAAACGCTGGTTGGTAACAATTACAATGCCTTTAGAAAAACGCAATTCCGAATCAAGATCAGTTTCAATCCACGCAAGTACATTTTCTTCGTCGTTTAATTGTAATGTGAGTGCCTCATCCCAATTTCGGGGCAAATTATTGTTTGAGGAATTATTGGGTTGCTGCATTCGCTAAACTGCAAAGAAAAGTAAGTTTTTTAGAAAGAAGTAAAAATGAAAAGAAAGACTACTGTTTATACAGCTAGTTATCTTAATTAACTATGTGATATTAAAAGCTCCAGCATCATATAAGGCTATTTAATGAATAGATTCTTTCAATGATTTGTAGCAATTGTTTGATACTCATTGTTGTTTGATCTAGTCTCATTCATCAGCAGGTAATTTTGAATCTTTAGGGTTTTACTACGTCGTTAAAAGCCGATGGACTTGCAACTGCGTACTTCGTGCTTAGGACTTGAAATACTATTGCCCGCAAAAATCAACTCAAAGATAGTATGTACATACCAATCAATGCAGTCTTAGCGAAAAAAATAAAAATAATCCAACAATTTATTTGTTAGAACCCAGCAATTCATCGATTTCATTATCAATATGAGTATTTGTCGATAAATCATTAGTCAGTTCAGACTCGTTCTCAATACGAGCATCTGGGGACACATCATGATCCGGTTCAAGTTCTTCATTTATATGAACATCCGTTGACAAACCATCCCCATTTTCAGATTCATTGTCAATACCAGCATCTGCCGATACATCATCAACCAGGTCAGATTCATCATCGATATAAGCGTCTATAGACAAATCATCCATTAGCCCTTGCTCATTATCATCAGCCGTCAGCGTCGATAAGTCATCACTCAACACTGTGGCATCTATAGAGGATTTACTTTTTTCAAGAAATTGCCAATAAGTAGTAGACACTAAAGCAAAAGCAAACAGCATTAACAGAAGCCAAATCAGCTTTCCAGTATAGAAATGAAAATGTGAGTCATGCTCACCATAAATGGAAGTACCATTACCTGAATTAATGATCTCAAATTTAGACTGGCAATTTTCCAAAGCCGCTCGACGTGCAGATTGCAATCGATACAGTGTACTCTGCTTAATATTCTCATTAGCACTGACATCTAATAGCTTGGCAATCCCTTTTCCCAACTCTTGCTCGTTCATAATTTAACTCCTTTATCTCTGAGTATCGAAGCTAACGTATGAGCCGCCCTTGAACAGTGCGTTTTCACACTTCCCTCGGAACAATTCATGATCTCTGCTGTTTCCGCCACACTCATTTCTTCCCAATAACGCAGTATAAATGCTTCACGTTGACGCACTGGAAGATTTTTTATTGCATTTTCTATTAAATCAATTAATTGTGTCTTCTCAAGTTGAGTTTCAGGTTGATTGGATTCTTGCTTGACCTGCAAAGTTTCTAGAATATCAAAGTCTTCCTGATTTTTATCTTGATCGCTGGGAATAAATGCAGAAAAAAGTGTAGACCATAGAGATCGAACCTTCTGCCGACGATAATAATCGCGAATTGTATTTTGGAGAATGCGTTGATACAGCAATGGCAGTTCTTCAGCCGGCTTCGCAGCATATTTTGCCGTAAGTTTCATCATGGAATCTTGAATGATATCTAACGCTGCATGTTCATCATGAACAGCGAACAAAGCTTGTTTATACGCACGCCTCTCAACTTCAATTAGAAAATCTGAAAGTTCTTCTCGAGTAGCCAGAATTGCCAACCTTTACTTTAGGTAATTTAACGTAATTAAGAAAGTTTAGGCTAACATGTGTAAAATTTTTGTAAAATACAAAAAATTCGCCAAGAAATTACTCATTTTAAGCGCAACCATGTAAGATAAGCACGATTCTTATAATGTCTCTTTTAATCATGCAATCAAGCAAATAGCCTATTTGCAGTGCGGCTTTGCAGCTGCTCTAATAATATTTTTGTTAAGACAGATAATCATATAATGATATAGCACCCATTTAATCAAAAATTTTTCGCTTTTCTTTTATGTATAAACTCATAGTCGGCTGCCCTCAGTGTGGCAATAAAGTAATTTGGGAAGCAAATAATCAGTTTCGCCCTTTCTGTTCTGAACGATGTAAGTTGAATGATTTGTCGCAATGGGCACAAGAATCTTATCGAATCCCTCTAACAGATAATGATCATGAACATCACGAGGCAACCGAGTCATAGATTAAGAATTTGATTTATTGAATCAATATTTAACTGCATTATAAGCAAGCCACGCTGATCAACCGTGAGAGAGTCATCGTGGAAATATACCCATACCTTATTATTGTTCAATGAAATCAAACAAGATTAATCCAACAGGTGTGTGAGATCTAATTTGCTATTCCGCGCATCATCGAAATACCATGCGCCCCCATTTCCTGCGCAATCGGTAAATCTTCAAAACGTAGTCCTCCCAAGGCATATACCGGCATTGAACAACCACAAATCAGCATAGAAAACTTCTTCCAACCCAATGATGAAACTTCTGAATGACTATGCGTAGGCTGTACTGGACCCAATACCACGAAATCAAGGCCAAGTTGCTCTGCCGCAAAGAGTTCTTCAGCATTATGGCAAGAAGCACTACAGAGTCCGTATTCTGCATTCGGACGAGATGACATTGCCATCAATTGCGATGAAGTAAAATGCACCCCATCGGCACCAATTTTGTAGGCCAACTCCAGATCGCCATTGATCATTACTTTTGCTTGATGTATATGCGCAAGTGCTAATACTTGCTGTGAGAATTTCCACAGCTTATCCGGTGCCATTTGTTTCTCGCGAACTTGCAGCAAGCGTACGCCATTTTTCATCGCCTGTTTAATTTGCTCTAACGCGGATTCAATACCAATTTCATTAGCTCGTGTAATAGCATAAATTGGAGGTAGTAATAGCGACTGTAAAATAGGGCCATTTGCAGGCAATATTGGAGAGACTTCAACGCGATGCGGGAATTGCCAAAACAATTCTTGTTCTTCCCTCGGTATCAAACTGCCTTCCCACCTCATAACACGAAAAAAATGCAGTCTAACTGTTGCATGCGAATAAGGAAAAATACGGGTTATCCAGGGATAAGCAACTCGAACTTTAATTCCTAATTCTTCCCACAATTCACGATCTAGAGCATGTAATAACGATTCATCTTTTTCGACTTTACCACCGGGAAATTCCCAGTAGCCGGAATATATTTTTCCTTCAGGTCTTCGCGTCAATAGAAACTGGCCATCTGATTGCATAATGACAGCTGCGACGACCTCAACGATCGAAGTTGGCTCAGCGGTCGATGGAATAAATAAATTATTCACAGTCTATCGGAAATACCAATTGATTTTTGTCTACCTGCGAAATCACGCGCAAATTGCCAAGCTACTCGTCCACTGCGCGAGCCGCGCTCCAATGCCCATTGCAAAGCTTCAGTGCGTATCCGTGCAGTCATCTCATTGATACCGAAATAAGTCAGCCAGTAGCGCACGATTTCTAGATAATGATCTTGGTCAAAAGGATAAAATGACACCCATAAACCAAAACGTTCCGACAAGGAAATTTTTTCCTCGATCGCCTCACTGGGATGCACTTCCTCGCCAACGTGCCGCGTATCAAGATTATCTCGCATAAACTCCGGTACCATATGACGCCGGTTGGAAGTTGCATAAATCAGGACATTATCGGACACTGTAGCAATCGAGCCATCCAGTACCACTTTAAGTGCTTTATATCCCGGTTCATTAGATTCAAAAGATAAATCATCACAAAATAAAATAAAACGCTCCGGACGCCGGTAAATTTTTTCTACAATTTCATGAAGATCAACAAGATGATGTTTTTCAACCTCAATCACCCGCAATCCTTCGCTAGCATATTTATTCAATAATGCCTTGATCAGTGAAGATTTTCCGGTACCGCGCGCACCCGTCAATAGCACATTGTTGGCCGAAAATCCCCATACAAATTGCTGTGTGTTTTGGTCAATGCGTTGCTTCTGATCGTCAATCCCATACAAAGCATCAAACGTAATGCGGTCGGGATGAATTACTGATTGAATATAACCAACATGGCCTTGCCTACGCCAGCGGAAAGCTATCGCTGCCTGCCAATCCGGCTCTGGCTGTACGGATGGAAAAAATCTTTCCAAGTGATCAAGTAGTCTATCTACTCGATTACAAAGCTGATTTAAATCATTCATGGGAGTTGGTTAACTGCGATAACTGGCATTGATCTTGACGTAATCGTAAGAAAAATCACACGTCCATACTGTCGTAGAGGCTTCTCCGCGGTTGAGCACAACGCGAACGGTAATTTCGGATTGATTCATCACGCGCTGTCCATCTTCTTCGCGGTAATTAGACGCTCTACCTCCAAGTTCCGCAACCAGCACATTATCCAGATAAAGTCTGATATCGTTTACTTCCAGATCTCCAACACCAGCATAACCAATTGCAGCCAAAATCCTTCCTAGATTCGGATCAGAGGCAAAAAAAGCGGTTTTAATCAATGGCGAATGTGCAATGGCATAAGCAACTTTGGCACATTCGTCCGCATCTCTACCAGCATCTACTTGCACGGTTATAAACTTTGTCGCACCCTCACCATCGCGCACGATCATTTTTGCCAACTCCGCAGCAACAGTAGTTACGGCTTCTTGCAGCTGGCTAAATTCCACACTCATTTGACTGATAATTTCTTGGTGCCCCGCTTTGCC
Source organism: Nitrosomonas sp. (assembly GCA_024281995.1). GTDB lineage: Bacteria > Pseudomonadota > Gammaproteobacteria > Burkholderiales > Nitrosomonadaceae > Nitrosomonas. The sequence continues at coordinate 173,963 of JAMWZW010000003.1, read as the reverse complement.
AGTTGCCATGACAACAAATGCATCATTAGTTGATGTATCGCCATCTACTGTGATACGGTTAAACGAATGATCCGTCGCGTATTGCACCAATTTCTGCAGCAAGTCTCGCGTTATAACCGCATCAGTTGCAACATAACCTAACATTGTCGCCATATTCGGTCGAATCATACCGGAACCCTTGGCAATACCAGTAATAGTCACTGTCTTACCGCCAATTTGCACTTGGCGCGATACCGCCTTCGGCACAATATCGGTTGTCATAATCGCCTGCGCTGCGCCAAACCAATTATCCGCTTTGGAATGGGCCACAGCAGCAGGCAATCCAGCAACAATTTTATCTACCGGCAATGGTTCCATAATCACTCCAGTAGAAAATGGCAAAACTTGTTGCGCTGTACAACCTAATAATCTGGCCAATTCAGAACAAGTAAACAACGCATGCTGAATCCCCGCTTCACCCGTTCCGGCATTGGCATTACCCGTATTCACAACAAGTGCACGAATAGAAGATTGCGTCAGATGCTGCTTCGCAACCATCACTGGTGCTGCACAAAATCGGTTTTGAGTAAATACACCAACCACTTGCGTACCTTCATCGAGCAGCATCACAAGCAAATCCTTACGACCCGGCTTTTTAATACCGGCTTCGGCAATACCTAAGACTACCCCATTAATCGATAAAAGTTGCTCGGGAAGTAAAGTTGGAATATTAACGGGCATAATCAATTATAAGCATCATGTTAAATAATACTATGCTACCTTATCTTTTATGATGTTATACAAAATTCTAATAGCACTTAGGTAAGATTTGAAAAACTACAGTAGCTAAAATCAATGGAGAAAGTAAAAGGCAAATCGAGAGCCACGCGATATATATGCTATATAAACTCGCCAATAAAAAACCCCGGATTATCGGGGTTTCTTATAAAGTGCTTAAAGCTCGAATTTACTGAGGCACGATATTTGATGCTTGCTTGCCTTTGGGGCCTGTCGTAATATCAAAAGTGACTCGTTGAGCTTCACGTAATGTTTTGAAACCACTGCTATTGATGGCAGAAAAATGTGCAAATAAATCTTCTCCACCGTTATCTGGAGTAATAAAGCCAAAACCTTTAGCGTCATTGAACCATTTAACTATACCTGTTGCCATGTGTTTATTTCCTTAATAATTAATGAATTTACTCCGCGCTACAATATTCGTAGCGGTCATCGAATATCAAGGAAAAAGATCAACCATCAGCATCACATTTCACAGCTTGAATCCAAAAGACAATCGTAAGATACACGTTTTTAGGCAAAATTCAAGCATTTATTTGCAGCACTTATTGCATTCTTATTGAGTAATTTTAAATATAAAAATATTTTTTTATTATTGTAATGTTTTGAATTCTAAAGCATTATGAGTTTCCATAGAATTTGCTAGAGATTGAAAGTAACTCAATAAACTCATTAGCTTTGAATTTAAGGCTATTTTCCCCCTTTATTTCACATTTGCAAAAATTGCGATTGTATGAAAATGACCTAAAAGGTAATATTTATACAATTATTGAACATATCAACGAATGAAAACAATCAAGCAAACGACAATTTCAAAGATTGTAATCCGAACAGAGATTATTTCTGTCGCTATATTATTGCTTCTTTCCGTAGCTAACCCGCTTCAGGCGAACCCTCTTCATGCATCTATCGTTGTTGATGCGAACACTGGTGAAGTGCTGCATGAATCACATGCTGATGCAATGCGTTATCCGGCTTCATTAACTAAAATGATGACACTTTACTTACTGTATGAAGCGATTCAACAGGGTAAAGTGAATTTGGATACGCGCATGCCAGTTTCTATCTATGCAGCATCAATGCCATCAACTAATATCAATTTGCGGACAGGTGATACCATCAGCGTACGCGAAGCAATTGCCGCGCTAGTCGTACGCTCCGCAAATGATGTCGCAACAGTGGTAGCCGAAACATTAGGTACTACTGAAGCAAATTTTGCACGTATGATGACCGACAAAGCTCGTGTACTTGGTATGCGGTCCACCACTTTTCGCAATTCTTCTGGTTTGCCTCACAGTGAACAAAAAACTACAGCGCGCGATTTGGTGATTTTATCTACGCGATTAATGAAGGACTTTCCACAATACTATCATTATTTTTCGACCCAATCGTTCACTCACAAAGGTACCACCTATAATAGTCATAACCGAATGTTACGTAACGCGCGTGGGGTGGATGGTTTAAAAACTGGCTTCATTCGTGCATCAGGATTTAATATTGCCACTTCCGCTAAGCGGGGTGACCGCCGTGTAATTGCAGTGGTTATGGGAGGCCAAACTGCCGCTGCCAGAGATCAATACATGTCACACTTGTTGGATTATAGTTTTAATCAAGGCATCACTCCCTTCATGGCGAACAATTCAAACAGCAATCGCAAAATATCGACTACTCATAAAACCAGTTCTGTATCCACCGCTTCCAGTCAAACCGTTGCAAAAAAAAGGACGCCTAATCCAAACATAATTGCCACAGCCACTCAAGCTAAAACTACCGCGGAGTCACGAAATATTGCTGCGGTCAATAATAAAACCTGGGAAGTGCAAGTTGGCTCATACCAAGCACACGACAGAGCTCATGCGCAAGCACAAGCTGCTACCCGTTGGATACCAGGTCAAGTGGTTGTTACCGAAGTGGAAATCAGCAATCAAAAACTTTATCGCGCCCGGCTTGTGGGATTGCAAGAAAATCAAGCACGTACGGGCTGCCAGAATCTATCACGGCAACGAATGGAATGTCTGGTAATACGCTCACAAGGTTAGCTACACGATGCTGTAGCGCGCATCTATCGCAATCTAAAAAACCTGGTGCGCTCAGTAAGGCCAATATCAATGCATATTGATCATGAACTGGACGTGCGTGGATTAGTTTGCCCATTGCCTATTTTACGCACCAAACAATCGCTGGCAAAAATGGATAGCGGACAAACGTTACGGATTACTGCAACCGATCCGGCTTCTGTCATTGATTTCCAGGTATTTTCCGATCAAACGGCAAATGAATTACTTTTTATGTCTGAAATTGCAGGTGAGTTTGTTTTTGTCTTGAAAAAGAAATAACCTTTAAGCTCGTCAAAAAGATCGAATCTTCGCTGGAAAATTCATCAAGATAAATGGAATCACTCCCTGATAAAAATGTCTCCCATTGCTACCCCAAAGCACAGCCATTAATGTAGCATTGATCATTGTCGTTTTTGATTTCCGGTAAGGATAATAATAAGATTATCCAAAATGATTGCAAGCAAGCACAATTAGGAAATATCCCTCCAACCGATTAAAGCATCCATCACAGCAGTTCTGGAAAATATCAATCGCCTGCGACCGTCATGCGATCAATCAAGACAGATCCGCTCTGCTTAGATCCACGTACAACGATATCATTACCGATCGCCACGATTCCTTGAAACATATCCTTCAGGTTACCCGCAATGGTGATTTCTTCAACGGGGTACGCGATGTCACCGTGCTCAATCCAATAGCCCGAGGCACCACGGGAATAGTCACCCGTTACTGGATTAATTCCATGCCCCAGTAACTCAGTTACGAGTAAACCGGTATCCATTTTTTGCAGCAATGACTCGAAATTCTGGGGAACAGCATTCTGCAGGATTAAATTATGCGTGCCGCCCGCATTTCCGGTGGTACGCATACCCAGTTTACGCGCTGAATAACTACTCAAAAAATAGCCCTGCACAACACCATCCGCAACTACGTTGCGTTCGACTGTCGCTACACCGTCATCATCAAACGCGCTGCTAGCAAGGCCTTTGTGCAGATGAGGCAATTCACGAATCTGAATATCCGGTGCAAAAACTCGCTGACCAATGCTATCCAACAGGAAGGAAGATTTTCGATACAAACTGCCGCCGCTCACCGCAGAAGCAAAATGTCCGATTAATCCGGATGCAATCGGTGCTTCAAAGAGAACTGGCACGTCACATGTGGCAATTTTTCTGGCTCCCAAACGTTGCACGCTGCGCATACCTGCTTTTTCTCCGATAAACTCTGGCGATTCCAAATCAGCAGCATCGCGTGCAACGCAGTACCAATAATCCCGTTGTTTACTATCATCTTGTTCGGCAATCATGGCGCAACTCATGCTATGGCGTGACAGCGGATAGCCGCCCATAAAACCCAGACTATTGGCATAGATGAATTGTGACTCACTGACTGAAATGGTAGCGCCTTCGGAATTCGTGATTCGTTTATCGACTGCATAGGCGGACTGTTCGCACTTTTTCGCCAGCTCAATGGCCTCTTCAACAGTTATTGCCCAAGGGTAGTACAAACTCAAATGAGGGTAATCCTTAGCAAGCCATTCCGCATCGGCCAGTCCGGCACAATCATCATCGGCGGTATAACGTGCAATTGACAAGGCGGCGGCAACCGTATCCTGAACAGCCTGCATTGAGAAATCCGAAGTGCTGGCATTACCGCGCTTTTGCCCAATAAAGACTGTCACGGACAATCCTTTGTCGCGATTATATTCAATCGTTTCAACTTCACCCTGACGCACCGTCACGGTTTGACCAAAACCATCCGACACGTTAGTTTCACAAGCCGTAGCGCCTCCTTGTTTAGCAAAGGTCAAAATATCACGGGCAATTTGCTGCAGTGTGCTAACCGGGAACGAAAAACGAAAATCAGAAACGGATGAATTGTTCATAAGTAGCGATATAACAAAGGGTTTAATTGAGAAATAAAAAAAGCTCTTGCCGAACGAATAAATTTGTTGCAATCAAGTTGATGTAAAACGTTATGATAACAGCTTCTTGATACTATATTACATTACAAGGCTTGCCGTGCAAAACGACCCAGAAGATGACATGCAGCAGGATAATACACCGAGTAAAACCCAGCGTAAAAAAGAAATGCATGCATTACAGGCGATTGGAGAGCAATTAGTGGAATTGGATGCTCATAAACTGGCGGAATTTGATTTGCCCGAAATTTTAAGCGACGCGATCCACCAAGCCCGATCCATGCAAAAACATGGCGCACGCCGCCGGCAATTACAATATATCGGCCGTTTAATGCGCGAAGTCGATGCACTGCCAATCCAGCAAAAACTTGAAACCTGGCATCAAGCCTCGGTACAGCAAACTGCCCGGTTACATCACCTGGAACGTTGGCGAGAACGCCTTTTGAACGATGAAAATGCCCTGACTGAATTCGCACAGAAATATCCACATGCCGACTTACAGCGTTTTAATCTACTGATCCGCAATGCTAAGAAAGAAAGAACCGCGGATAAGCCAGCGAAGAATTTCCGTTTATTATTTCAGGAACTCCAAGCAACAATCTCTGAAGCTTGACCAAGTGGAGGTAAGATTGAAATGAACTTGCCCTGGTAATACTCTCTATGGTCTACCAGTTTTTGGATTAACATCTGTTCCCAAACCCTTCGAAGGATCACGAACTTTTGCCTCAAATCCTTTTTTCTTGAACATGTCTATAATTTGCTCGTTTGTTTTTCCTTTAAAAGGATTTCTACCTAGCCCCATACTAGCGACTTTATCAACTCTCCTAACCCCCAAACCCAGACCCGTAACGCCCGGAATAAGCAATCCTACGGTATTGGCTTTCAGTGAAGCAATATCCTCTGACGTATCACACCCACGTACTTTATTATATGCATAGGAAGCTATATCAAACGCAATCAACCCGAGATCAACAATTGCATCGGGTAATAGGCCATCTGAATCAATAAAACTGAGCGGATTTTGTTTGACATACCCATAGATATTGATTCCTCCCGCCAACCCGATTGGATCAGGGCTGATATACCGCCCAGTCTCAGGTTCATAATACCTGAAGTAGTTGTAATGCAGATTCGTCTCGCGGTCGAAATACTGCCCTGGGAATCTCTGATGATATTCAAACAATTGCGCATTGCCATCCGGATCTTCATCAGGCAGGTTGGCGCCGAATACATGGGTGTTCTCCCAGCGCCAGACGATGGTATTAGCGGTATTGACGATCACTCTCGGCGTGTTGAGATGATCGGCGTGGATGTAATAAATCTGGATCGGGCCGGTCGCGGTGGGTTTTCTGATCACGGCCACCGGAATATCGTCCAGCCAGATGGTTTCCTGCCGCACCAGCCAGTCATCGGTTGACGTGGTGGTTGAAGCGTTGTCTTTGTATTCACCGATCAATTGCCCGGCTGGATCATAGAAAAACATGAACTTTGAGCTCAGCGGGCCATTTTTAGTGATGCGCTGATTTAGTGCATTATATTTTAATAGTAGGTTTTGCTGTTGTCGACAATATTGGCAAGCTTGCCCGCAGATTCCAGATGAATGTTGTTGCGCCGTCACTGAGCGGATTACCGGCTGCATCATAGCTGTAGGTTTTAATCACCGGGTCGGCTACCGTTTGCTGTCTACCGCGTAAAGGTAATTATCGCTGCAAAACTGGGCGCTGGTGTGATTGCTGTTGGCGTCGTTGTTCCGCAATTATTCATCAACAGAAATTTCAATCCCTATTAATTGCTTATTCGAAAAATAAAATCTTGCACTCGATAAATCTTTATTATCATCGCTAACATATTGACTAATAAAATTAATCTTTATCTTCGATAAGTCACTAAAAAAATCACGCACAATAGCTTCTGAGGGTTGATTTATCACATATTTTGGCTGTCCATAAAGCCTTATTATCTCAACTCCATTATTACCCAAACGAACACCTTCTTTCGTTGATAGCTCAGATTTTATGGTTACAACATCAGCATTCGGACAAAGCGATTCTTGTGACAAACGGATAGTAACAAGTTGCCAGTCAGTGTCATTCCTCATCTTAAATTCAAAATATCCGTAGCTTGTTTTTTGATCGGTTACTATAAATTTATAGCAATAAGCAATTGCATTCCATAAAGCAAGTTTCTGCCTAGAACCACCAAAACGGGCATTAACTGCTTTCTCAGTGGGTAAATTCCCACTTTCTAAACAAAACCCTGCGAGACACGAAGGAACAATTTGCAAAATCGTATCAGCTCTCAATGAAGTAAAACTTGCTAATGTAAGTGTAATAATGATAGCTAGCGATGATAGATGCATATTTTTCTCATTGTCTTATATAAGGAACACGGACACCCGGATTGCGTCGCTTAAAATCGGTAATTGCTTCGCCAAGCTTCTTTATGTCTTCATTTTGTCCGCGAGTGCATCCCATTGTTGGAACCCATCCTTGCTGCGGAGCAAAAGGATCACGTAATCGGCTCCCACCTCCATGAATGTCACGCCCTCTCCGATCTCCTGTATCTATATATGATCCATCTGGCCCATAAGCCTTACTTCTTGTTCCCTTAGGGATCCAATTGACATCTGGAGTAGCGAATGGATCTTTTGCGCCTGACTTAGAATTACGAGCAATGTCATTTCTAGTGGGAATCGTAACTGGATTACCTGAATAAGGTGACGGATCGAATGTAGTTGTCCCAGCACTCATGTCGGTGACAAGCGATTGCAATCCTAATGGATCAATCCACACTAACGGATTCTGCCCAACATACCCATAAGTATTGAGTCCACCCGCTAGTCCAATGGGATCAGGCGTGAGATACCGCCCCGTCTCCGGTTCATAATATCTGAAGTAGTTGTAATGCAGGTTTGTTTCTTTGTCGAAGTATTGCCCAGGGAATCTGGGATGATATTCAAGCAATTGAGCATTGCCATCCGGATCTTCATCAGGCAGGTTGGCGCCGAATGCGTGCGTGTTTTCCCAGCGCCAGACGATGGTATTAGCGGTGTTTACGATCACTCTCGGCGTGTTGAGATGATCGGCATGGATATAGTAAATCTGGATCGGGCTGGTCGCGGTCGGTTTTCTGATCACGGCCACTGGAATACCCTCTAACCAAATGGTTTCCTGCCGCACCAGCCAGTCATCGGTTGGCGTGGCAGTGGAAGCACTGTCCCGGTATTCACCGATCAATTGCCCATCGGGATCATAGAAAAACATGAACTTCGAACTCAATGGACCATTTTTAGTGATGCGCTGATCCAAAGCGTTGTATCTATAAAAGTGTGTCTTGGCATTATTGACTGTGTTAGCGAGCTTACCGACAGCATCCCAAGTAAACGTCTTCAGGCCATCGCTTAAGGGATTGCCGGCAGCGGCAAAACTGAGGTGTGCTGTCAATAATGGAGTCCATTGATTTAAGCGGTGAGTAGATTTGCATATAATGTGATTATTCGTAAGCTATCCATAATCGAATCTATAGCGGTTTTAAGTTTATGTTGACCATTATTACTGAGTTTGGCCAAAGATTTCTTGATTTATGGGGTATATCCGATTCTGTCTATAGTTATCTGAATTATACTCTCTAAAGAACTCTCTTCTGGGACAGATACCCCAAATTGCAAAAGTAAATTCAATAAGGTGCTCCGTAGCGTCTCAGGCTCCTCCATATCGTTGTTGTTCTCACAAACCTGTACATGTTCAACTTGTTGCTTACCTTTGAGCACGATCTTGAGATTCAATAATTTTCCATTAGCATCATAAGCAATGTACTCATTATTTTTTACATCAATTGCTTCCAAGTATTGCTCAGCCGCTTCAATTGTATTAAAAATAGACACATCGCCATGTTCGCTAATAATAATTGGTAGTTTCATTTAAAATCTGTCCATAAAAGATTTATCAGTCGATTTTTTGTCCCATGGACGATGCCTGCCAATTCCTTGACCAGATTTTGTGTTGCCGGTTGCAGAATCAATACTCCTTCGATGATAGTGAGGGAGTCGACCAGCCGGATGGCTCGTCCTATTTCCAAAGGGTGCTATACGGAAATTTCTTCCAATTGATAATTCCCTACCTAGTTGATAACCTCGATATAGACTTGTGCCAGCAACTCCTATCCCGAGTCCATACCCAGCATATCGACCGCCTGAATATGCAGCTGAACACTGGTTAACAGAGCTATTTACATTTATTGCCTTTCGAGCCAATTCAGACAGACTCGTGTCAAATAAACCAAATCCAGAACTAATAGCATCACCGAAACCAGCAGTTGCATCAACAAAATCCTGAGATAAAACAGGTAACTCAAACAAACCATAAGGATCAATAAAACTCAATGGATTTTGTTCGACATACCCATAGACATTGATGCCTCCTGCCAACCCAATGGGATCAGGTGAGACATACCGCCCAGTCTCAGGTTCATAATAGCGAAAGTAGTTGTAATGCAGATTTGTCTCTTTGTCGAAGTATTATCTCCGGGAATGACGCAAGCTTGTGCAGGCTGCTTGGTGTGTAAATTAAGTTAGCGGTGGAGAATAAGGATCATTAAAAAAAATATTTATAGCTTTTCTTAAGCATTCGTTGTTTTCTGTCAAGCTATCCGCAATATTTATTAGCTTCTGCTCCATGTTAGTTTTTTCAAAATTATTTATCATACAAATATCTGCATCAAAATGGTGAATAGCGTGAAAAATATCGCTGAGCAGTTTGTATTCTTCCTCATTATTTGCCAAAAATAATTCACTATTTTCTAGCTCAGCGAGGCTTACCTTATTCTTTATGTATTGATGGATTTTTTCTTTTAACAAAAGCCTCTTAGTTAAATCAAATTCCGTATTATTTATCATTTCAATGTCCTAATAATAAGATTCTCTATTGGCTCGCGAATGAAACCCGGGAATTCTCTATGTGTTTCCATATGTGGGGCAATATGAAAGTGAGGAACCGGGGTTCTGTTTACTGGATCAATTGGATGGTAATCTATCCTAAAAATTGGCTGATTTTTGTAACGGATTTGACAGAGTGAACCTGTTCCATCACCTTTTCTGCTTGGCTTAGGTCCTTCGAATTTTAGATCTTTTATCAACTTAAATGGATTCTGACCTCGGGGATCCACAAAACTCAGCGGATTTTGTTCGACATACCCATAGATATTGATTCCTCCAGCAAGCCCAATCGGATCAGGTGATACATACCGTCCAGTCTCAGGCTCATAGTATCTGAAATAGTTGTAATGCAGATTCGTCTCACGATCGAAGTATTGCCCTGGGAATCTGGGATGATATTCAAACAATTGAGCATTGCCATCCGGATCTTCATCAGGCAGATTGGCCCCGAATGCATGGGTGTTCTCCCAGCGCCAGACAATGGTATTAGCGGTGTTTACGATCACTCTTAGGGTGTTGAGATGGTCGGTGTGGATATAGTAAATCTGAATCGGGCTGGTGGTTAATTACTTATCTATCTTTAAATTGATACTGACATTCTTTTTAGCTTGATCAATTGCTTCTAACCAATCTTCCCAAATAGTTTCATCTACAGGTTTACCATCTTGAAGCATTGACATACTTCCCAAAAAACCAGCCAAATCGTCAGATCCTGTCAATTGATATAAATTTTCCAAATATAAATACATCGCCTTATATGCTTCGGTGATTGTGATCCTGTCATCCATATTATTGCCCCGGTTTTATTGATGATGCTAATCCAGTTTCTGAATTAAACTGTCTTGGTAAATGTATAGCTCCATCACATCGGAGTTCTAGCTCTTGTAATTTTTGGCAATCTCTTAAGGTACAAACAACTCGCTATTTCCTTTTAGATCACTTGATGCAAAGGTTTGACATAACTGCCGATATTTATCATCGTCATATAATTGGAAATCAATATGTTCAATTTTACCTTCATTATCATAAACTACTGTAGCTTGAATATTTTCACCCACATATCGCTCCATATCTAAATAATTTTCTGCAAAGATAAGACCTAATACGTCTGTCAAAAAATCAAGCACACTAGAATCTAAGCGATTAGTTCCGATAAATTCCCATCCATCTTCACCTAAGGTTTTGTTTACTATCAAAGGGAGTAAAAACACAATCTTATACTTTCCCAAAAATGGAGGTTTTGAACTCATAATTTTATTCTCCCCAAATTCGTACGGGAATTTTGTCTAATCCTGCTTTTATTGCAGCCTCTGTTCTATGGTGACCATCTTGTATTTCTAATCTACCTCTCTGGTTTTTCACAACATCAACTGGTTTTGCTTGATCAAATCCATTATTTCGCATATCTCTCGTAATCCGCTTAATTTGAGAACCGGACATTTCATTTCGAGTTTGTGTCGGAATCAGATTCTTTGGATTAATCTGTTGAATTGATGGTTTTATTGAACTTTTTGTAAACTTATCTACCAACCTAGGCATTACTGCACGACAAGCTGTAGCAACAGCAGTTATTATTGCTGGCAATATAGGTATGGCTTCACCCGTCGGATCAATAAGACTCAGCGGATTTTGTTCGACATACCCATAGACATTGATTCCTCCCACCAACCCAATAGGATCAGGACTGATATATCTCCCTGTCTCGGGCTCATAGTACCTGAAGTAGTTGTAATGCAGATTCGTCTCACGATCGAAGTATTGCCCTGGGAATCTCTGATGATATTCAAACAATTGCGCATTGCCATCCGGATCTTCATCAGGCAGATTGGCGCCGAATGCGTGCGTGTTCTCCCAGCGCCAAACGATGGTGTTAGCGGTATTGACGATCACTCTCGGCGTGTTGAGATGATCGGCGTGGATATAGTAAATCTGGATTGGCCCTGTTGCGGTAGGTTTTCTAATCACGGCCACCGGAATATCCTCTAGCCAGATGGTTTCCTGCCTGACCAGCCAGTCATCGGTTGGCGTAGCGGTGGAAGCGTTGTCCTTGTACTCACCGATCAATTGCCCATCTGGGTCATAGAAAAACATGAACTTTGAGCTCAGCGGGCCATTTTTCGTGATGCGCTGATCCAAGGCGTTGTACTTGTAAGTATGTGTTTTAGCGTTATTGACTGTAGTTGCAAGTTTTCCTGCGGCGTTCCAGGTGAAGGTAGTTGTGCCATCACTCAATGGATTCCCCGCCGCATCATAGGTATAAGTTTTTATGACTGGTCCCGCGACATCTTGCAGACGGTTACTGTTTGCAGCGATGGTATACAAGTAATTGGTAGCACCAATTTGAGCGTTGATGCGATTGCTGTTGGCATCATAACCCCAGAGCTTGAAGCCAGTGTTGTCCGACTGGCTGGTCAAGCGATCCAGCGCGTCATAATCATAGCTGCGGTTATACGCCGGGTTGGTATCGGTAGTCTGGGTGATACGACTAGCGGCATCATAGGTCAGTGTGCGGGTATCGCTGCCGGCACGGTGGGTTTTGAGTCGGCCATCGGGGTTAAAGGTGTGCACATAGGTTTGGACGTTGTCCATATTAAGCTTTCAAAGATTGGATTCAGTCAATTTCCGGATGACGCACGCTTATCCAGGTTACTAGGTAAACCCAGTTTTATCTGGATCATGATTTCCCATCAACGAAAGGCATAACTCGCGAAGTTCATATAAGGTACGATTAATCAGATTTCTTTCTTCCGTGCTCAGCGGCCTATTATTTTCATCGAGGCATACAGCAAATATCTCATCGAGCACTCCCCATGTACGTATCAACTCATTTCGTTGAGAAAGTGAAAAATTTTCTAGTGCCCCTATTAATCCTTCGATATTAGAAACTAAGGACGATAAGCTAAGATTTCCTTCCTCAAAGCTATTAATATATTTAACAAGTCGATCAAGTTGGCGCAAGTTATATTCACTTAAAATTGCCATTTAATCCTCCATAGTTCTGCTAAGGCCGGAGGGCGGACCCCACCGGACTGTCACTGTGTTTCCGGTATTGTGGTTAACAACGACAGTGACATTATTCACCACACTATAATACTGGGATGTTGAAGAGGTGTTACCAGGATACCAAGAGCCTGTAGTAATTGTGTTGTTTACAACAGATGGCGGTATTCCACGAGCTTGCATTTGATCAAATGCATGTCCAGAAAAATCTCTACCACAAACATTTCCACCTGGCTGTTGCGCTTTAGGTGGTACCTGGAACTGACTTCTCGAGCTACCAACAGGATAGTTTGCCGTTCGAGGTGGAGCATTACCAATGCTGGGATAAAATTGCCCATAACTCCACCCACCAGGACGATTGCCTGGGTTTGATACAATGCTTCTTGGATTGCCACCTCCACGATTTCTGGCTAATCCATCAGAATCGATCCAGCTGATAGGGTCATTTTCAACATACCCATAGACATTGATTCCTCCAGCAAGCCCAATCGGATCAGGGCTGATGTAACGCCCAGTCTCAGGTTCATAATATCTGAAATAGTTGTAATGCAGATTTGTTTCTTTATCGAAGTATTGCCCAGGGAATCTGGGATGATATTCAAACAATTGCGCATTGCCGTCCGGGTCTTCATCAGGCAGATTGGCACCGAATGCATGGGTGTTCTCCCAGCGCCAGACGATGGTGTTAGCGGTGTTTACGATCACTCTCGGCGTGTTGAGATGATCGGCGTGGATGTAATAAATCTGGATCGGGCCGGTCGCGGTGGGTTTTCTGATCACGGCCACCGGAATATCTTCCAGCCAGATGGTTTCCTGACTGACTAACCAGTCATCCGTCGGTGTGGCGGTACTGGAATTGTCTCGATATTCCCCGATCAATTGCCCATCCGGGTCATAGAAAAACATGAACTTCGAGCTCAGCGGGCCATTCTTAGTGATGCGCTGATCCAAAGCGTTGTATCTATAAAAGTGTGTCTTGGCATTATTGACTGTGTTAGCGAGCTTACCCGCAGCATTCCAGGTAAAGGTAGTGGCGCCATCGCTCAATGGATTGCCGGCAGCATCATAGGTGTACGTTTTCATGACCGGCCCGGCCACGGTTTGCAGGCGGTTACTGCTTGCCGCAAGCGTATAGAGGTAATTGGTAGCGCCGAATTGAGCGTTGGTGCGATTGCTGTTGGCATCATAACCCCAGAGCTTGAAGCCGCTGTTGTCCGACTGGCCGATCAAGCGATCCAGCGCGTCATAGTCATAGCTGCGGTTATACACCGGGTTGGTATCGGCCGTCTGAGTGATGCGGCTAGCGGCATCGTAGGTCAGCGTGCGGGTATCGCTGCCGACACGGTGGGTTTTGAACCGGCCGTCCAGATCAAAGCTGCGGTTATACACCGGGTTGGTATCGGCCGTCTGAGTGATGCGGCTAGCGGCATCGTAGGTCAGCGTGCGGGTATCGCTGCCGACACGGTGGGTTTTGAACCGGCCGTCCAGATCAAAGCTGCGCACGTAAGCTTGATTGTTACCCCAAGTCCAGCTTTTGGGCTCGCCAAACGGTTGATATGTAATATTGCTCAGCAACAGATTGCCGTTGACGCGCAACTCGCTCGGGCGGCCATCGGCACCGTAGGTGGTGGTCACTTGCGTGTCCGAAGGATAGGTCATTTGACTTAAGCGACCAAAATTGTCGTACTGGTAATTCAACGTTTGGGTGTAATTGACGGTACCGATCTTGGCGATTTGGGTCTTCGTGAGCAAGCGGCCGTGTGCGTCATAACTGAAGCTGGTGGAACCCGATTCATCCGTCATGCTGGAGAGTCGCCCGATGCCATGGGTGCCGGTATCGTAAACCCAGATGAGTTGGGCAGCTCCCGGCACACCGGTGACGGTGGCATGGGTGCGCTTGGTGGGTCTGTTCAATGCATCCCAGGTATAGGTATGTTTGACACCCCGGCCATCCGTTACGGTTTTGACATTGCCCGCAGCATCATAGGTGTATGCGATGGTACCGCGATCAGCGGAGATTTCCTGTGTCACATCGCCAAAACCGTTGTAGATGTACTGAGTGTCGATATTTCTGGGATCGGACACTTGGGTGATACGATTCAGTGCATCCAAAGTGTGTTGCGTAATGCCATTGGCCGGATCGGTTGACTGCTTCAGGCGATTGCGCGTATCGAACTGAAAGTTTGTCGCATGCGAGAGTGGATTGGCGATCTGCTTCAGATTACCTTGCGCATCATATTGATACTGGGTGATCTGGTTTTGGGCGCCGATGTCTTTCCACAGACGGCTTAACGCATCATATTCGCGTTGCTGAGTCCGTGCGAGATTATTGCTGGGATCGAACAATTCTTCCTTGGTGCGGTTACCCATATTGTCCAGCGTGTAGTGCACGCGGTTGCCCAGGTTATCGGCCATATCGGTCAACCGATGCGCAGCATCATAGCTGTAGCTTAAGAAGCTGTTATCGGGGAAGATGATTTTCTTGAGCTGGCCGACATTGTCATATTGATAACTGGTGATTTCCGTGCCAACGGTTCGGGAGAGCAGCCGTTGACGGACATCGTAAACCAGCGTTGTCGTCAGCCCGTTCGGATCGATGATTTCTTCCGGTTGGCCATGCGCATTGTAGCGCGTGATCTGCGTGACATGGCCTAAAGCATTGGTGATACTGGCCACTTGTGCACGGCAACCCAGATGACCGCCAGTACAGGCGGCATCGGGTGCGTAATATTGGGTGGTAATGACATCGGTGACATCACTGCGCGGGCCGTTCTCGGTTTTTTGCAGGATGACGCCGGGAATGCTGGCATGGTAGCTATAGCTGGTATTCCAAGTACGCGTGGCATTGGTTGCGGTATCCTTGATTTGATACTGCGTGATGTTGCCACGGGTATCGTACACATACTTGGTTTCGCGCTTGAATTCAGCAATGAGCGTCGGTAATCGAAAGTTCGTATGCCAGGTGGTGAGAATTTTGCGCTCGCTGCTGTTGGCGGCTGGCGTGTAGCTGAGCAAGTCGGCTGGACAATTGTTACCACTACCCAGACCTTCGACACGAGCAATTTCCAGGTTCCGTGTCAGATCATAGGCATAACAGGTTTTATTGCCGTTGAAATCAGCACGGCTGGCAACATTGCCGTTGACATCATAGGTCGTGTTGCTAGACGCTGCACTACAACCCGATCCCGCCGGTTGCGATTGACCGGTGCTCTTTGCCAAGCCTAAAATAAAATGGAATTTGTGTATGTAGGCAGATCCTAGAGGATCAGTGATGGTAGTAGTACGGTCTGCATTATAGCTGAAAGAATAGCGCAACGCTCCGCCCGCATGTTCGCTGCTAATAGCGCGGCCACTAGCATCATATCGATAGATTGCATAACGTTCACCGTTTTCATCAGTTATACCAGTAAGAGCGTGAGGTAGGTATATATTATTAGTGTAAATTTGTTCGTTGTAATGATAGGTACGAATTTTTCCATTAGGATAAGTTATAGATATAAGGTTGTTATTGATATCGTAAGTATATTGGTATAATCCACCACTTGGATCTCTCAGAGTGTTTATGCGATTTTTGTTGTCATAGGTAAAAACCAATGCTTGACCTATATCATCAGTAACAGTTATAAGTCGATCATTTGCGTCATAAGGAAGTGTTTGCGTGCGACCATCGCGACGGGTAATGGATAGCAATTTTCCAGTTGAATTGTAATTTTCAATAGAATTATCACTATCAATTATCAGACGCCATCCACCGCCTCCAAACTGTTCAAGTATGTCTAACTCGTCTGTATTTTCGGAAATATACTTACCATTGCCGTCTGGCTTATAAATAGTAATATTCCCATTTGGCCGATATACGAACACACTCCCATAAGAACTTGATTCAGCATATGTTTGGAGGCGTACATAACTATCGTAATTTGTGGTCCATACCTTTTTATTATCTATAAAATCAAATGAAATCCCAGCAGCCAAGCTATTATAATGCCGTGAAAACAATAGACCAGATTCCGACCAATAATCTACTTCGTGTTGATACTTGTTGCCATTTGCAGCGTTAACAGGATTGCTTCCATTATTTATTAGTGGGGAACAACTACCACCTAAATTTTTAAAGGGATCATAATTTGATGGAGTTACAAGAGCAAGACCCGTTCCTCCCAATGAAGAGCCATTTTGGCCAAACTCATGGCACATCGGCCCTACTGCTGTAACTGAATTATCAAATATTGCCTCTCCTTCAGTACGAAATAGCATTTTACCCATGACAGATTCTAAACGGGCACAATAAGCGATTGGGGATGAAGGTTTTGGCAATGGAATTTGGTATGCCTCCCAAAAACCGTATTGATCAGTATAGTATGGCGGCCATGTATTCTCACTAATAATTACTTTCGGATATGTTCCTGCCCAAGACAATCCAGAGAAGAAAATAAGAGATAGTAAAAATACTTTTTTAGATAAGGTAAAAAAATTACTTTGATTACTACCTATGAAGTTTTCATCCATCGTTATTTTAGTATCGAAATGAAAAATATTCTGCTTCTGCTGAATTACAAATTATCGCAGAACCATATGAAAATGGGGGACTCCCCGAATAAAAGGGATCTTACAATTGCCTAGGTAAACCAAAAGAACAAATAGAGGCATTTTTACCCACTATTTCTCAAAGCATTGCTTATGTTAATCCGTCACAAAAAGATAGAAGTTAAAAGTGGAATTTTCTTGTAATGCATAAAATCACAACTATCTCGTTAACTTGCACAGTAAATCGGCCCGAATATCAGACGTATAATTAAGGTGAGGTGCATTATCAAAATTTTGTGACATTTTTTCTGGCACCTCCTATCATGGGCATATCCTCTTCAAGCCTAACTCAGCAACAATTGCCAAGCAAAACTTCAAAATCCTGAAGATTCTCTTTCAGAGGCGCGGTTGAGTTCGTGCCGGATACGTGAAGAAATTTCATAGACCACTTTCCGCACACGATTAATTCCACCTAAAGGTTCATGTTCAGGTATCGCATGCCAAGGTGAGAAAGTAAGATCCTCGCAGAATTTCAGCTGCTCCGGCGTATTGAACCGTTGCGCGGGGATTGTGATTTTCGCTACCGTGATAAAAGGCGAATCTTTTTCGCTCCATTCGATGGTAGGATCCTCGACCGGCATTTCAGCGGCACGCTTGCGGAGCTGAACCATAAAATCGAAGCAGGCCTCTTCACGATCAAGGTGTGCTTGCATATTTTGGCGCAGATAATTTGCAGAAGAGGTATCAGTAGATAAAGCTGGCGCTGTCCGATTGCAGGGGCGGGTGGAAAATTTCATTGCGGAATCAGAGAAGCGGTAAGGCGTCGCGCTCCAATATTGTGCATCTAAAGGATTATTAACTTTTTTACTGCGGATTGCCATGACTATTCCAAGTTCGTGCAGGCGAAAATGTAGTGGATTGATATCCGGAAAAAAGAATTTGACAGGATTGTCTATTGCCAAAGCTTTCTGAAATTCCACATAATCTGCCGCATTTCGGACGAAAAATACGGGATGATTCAGCATGACAAAATCTTGTGTACCGGATGGACTGCGATCAACGTGCATCAGTTTAATTGCCATACCGCGGCCATCACCAACGGAATCATCCTGCACCTTTTCAGCGCCATTGGAGAAGCGGATCCAGGCGGGATACTCACGCGCTTCGGAGAAGATCCCCAGGCTTAATTCATCCGGCAGCGGGAGCACCCGGAATTGCGCTTTTACGCAACCATGCGCTTTGGCATGTGCGCCTCTGCGAGCAAAACCATTTTCCGCCTCCGCCCGGATACTGCGTTCGACAATTTGTGCAATGTCCTGAATCGATTTGGATTCATCTGTAGTTATTTCCTGGCTGCCTGACACATAGCTTGAAAATAAACTCATTAGAAACAACCACAACAGCAACCGGCGGTTTAACATGCTAATCACCTGAAATATCCATTATCACAACATACTTTCCTGTAAGCATAGTCTATAGTTGCATTCTATGCTATTAAGTATGTTAAGGCGTTCAGACACTAGATTAGTGTTGCATATTTGCCATTTGACGACATGTCTCGGCACATTTCCTGCAAGCTTTGACACATTCCTCCATGCCGCCAATTCGCTCGCAATCTGTGGCGCATGCCTCACAAATGTCAGCACAGACTCCACAAAGGTTGTATTGATGAAAGCCACTTAATAAACAATTAGCGGATGTTTGGCAAATTTCAGCACAACACATCAGTAAGCGAAAATGGTCAGGTTCAACATGTTTCCCGCCAGTTTCAAGGCAATGGTTCATCCCCATTTGCAAGCAAGCCTGATGACAGTTGCTGCAGGCAGTAATACAGGCCTGCATATTGTCTTTAGCGTATATTGTTTGGTTCATAAATATTCTCCTATCGTTCACAGTTAATAAAAAACTTTATTTGAGGATTAGAAGCAGTTTATGGGCTTTCCTTAAATCGAGTTTATAAAACTCTAACTACAAAACCCTTCACAATCTGTTCGGTTGCCTACATAAGGAAAAAGAATCGGAAGATCTTCAATGGTACTGCTTAACACTAGATACAGAGTAGAGAAAGCGATATTGACGTTTATGTGCGAAAGCGAACAGATCAACTTTGATGCACGCATTAGAATTCGAATCACTATACAACTGACAAACGATCACTTAATTTCAATAGAAATTCGAGGAGAAATTTATGAATGTTACAAAAAATGATAAACAAAACATTTTAATACATAGAGTTATTGTCGCTACCAGCTTAGGTGTTATCCTTGGTTTAGTGGCTTGTCAGCAAGAAGGACCGGCGGAAAAAGTAGGGCAAAAGCTAGATCGTACCATCGAAAATGCTGAAAAAAAGATTGAACATATCACAGAGCAGACGGGCAAAGAAATTAGTGAAGCAAGAAAATCGATCGCTGACAAGGCGGAAGCAAGTGGCCAATATATCAGTGACTCTGTGATTACGAGTAATGTCAAAACGGCACTTGTCAGTGATCCTCTGCTTAAAGCATCGGACATTAAAGTAACTACGGTGAATGGCACAGTGCAACTAAGCGGTATGGTTGAATCTCAACAAGTCATTGATAGAGCAGCGGAAGTGGCATCTAAACAGAAAGATGTCAAATTATTACAAAACAATCTCACCGTTAAAGCCGTTTTGCCCCAGTAAGTAATGAGTTATTTACGTTTAATCAGTGTAGCTACAGTTTTGCTATTAAATGCAGCAGTAGCATATGCTGTTTCTCCCAATGACGCTTACATTGCTGGCTATGCAACCAGCATGTTGAAATATAAGTGGAATCTGGATATCCCCGCCATCATTGTACAAAATGGTGTCATCATTTTGCCAAAAGATAGTTTTAATCGTTCAGATCCATCCACATCCAGTATTGTGCAAATGCTTGCGAAAATTCCGGGAGTGAATGAAGTAAAAATAGCCGAAGTTACTGCCGAAGTACCAGTTGCCACGGCTCCTTCTCAACCAATCCACCAAGATGCCAATCAAACCCTAGCAATAACCAAGACCGATCCGACTTTGTTGCCCACCGGACTATTGCCGAGCGGTCATTTATTCAAACCGCTATTGGCGGATCCGCGCTGGGCGCATTTTTCGGCTTCTTACCGCCATTTCCTCAATGATAACTTTGAAGGAAGAAATATCGGTGCAGTAAGCTTTGGTGAAACGATACCATTTTACCGCGGGAATATTGGACGCTCACTTGTGCAATGGGAAGCAGGGCTTCAAGCTGGGGTTTTTAGTGATTTTAATTTAGGCGCCCCATCCACAGATCTCATCAATACAGATTTTATCGCATCGGCGTATTCAAGCGTGCGTGCCAAGCAATTCTCAGCATTTGGCCGAATCTATCATCAAAGTTCACATCTGGGGGACGAATTTTTGCTGCGCAGGATAAATTCCACATTTGAGCGTATAAACTTAAGCTATGAAGGCGCAGATCTCAGATTATCGTATGAATTTCCTTATGGCCTACGGATCTATGGCGGAGGAGGCGGTTTATTCCATAAAGAACCTTCATCACTCAAAGTGTGGATGGCACAATATGGTGTCGAGTTTCGCAGCCCCTGGCGGCTAAATTTTGCACCGATACGGCCGATCATCGCAGCTGATCTCAAGAATTTCCAAGAAAATAACTGGAATACTGATGTTTCAATCCGAGGGGGAGTGGAATTCGATAATTTGCAAGTTCTCAATCGAAAACTCCAAATACTCGTAGAATACTTCAACGGCAATTCCCCGAGCGGACAGTTCCTCAGAAATAACGTGGAATATATTGGAGTGGGGGCACATTATCATTTCTGATGTAAGTCCACGCAACAATCGACGAATTGGCATTAACGCCTATAAAAATGTTTAAACCTACATAATCTATGCAAATTTTACCGATAACCAGAGTAAAAAAGCTCCGCTCATTCATTTGCACATCAGCAGGATTTTTTATTACCGTTAAAAATGACTAGGTTGAATCATAAAGTGGACCAGCTTCTCATATCAATCCGTATTCAATACCCTGATATGTTCCACCACACATCGTCCCAATACCGATAGCTCATAGCCGCCTTCCAATACCGAAACGATACGGCCCTGTGCATACTTACCCGCAAATGCTTTGATCTGCGTGGTAACCCAGATGTAATCGTCATCGCTAAAATATAATTGTGACATCGCATCATCGCGATGCGCATCAAATCCAGCCGATACAAAAATCATTTCAGGTTTGAATCTCTCTAATGCAGGCAGCCAAACATCAGTCACTACCTGGCGAAACACCGAACTATCAGAATTGCGCTGTAAAGGCACATTGATTATATGTTCATTGCTACTATCAGCACCACTATAGGGATAGAAGGGATGCTGAAAGGTAGAACACAACATGACACTCGGGTTGTTGCGGAAAATTTCTTCACTTCCATTGCCATGATGCACGTCAAAATCCAAAATCGCCACCCGCTGTAACTGATAATTCCGGATCGCATGCGCAACACCAACCGCAACATTATTGAACAAGCAAAAACCCATTGCACGATTTGATTCTGCGTGATGTCCTGGTGGCCTCACAGCACAGAAAGCATTATTGACTTTTACAGACAGCACAAGGTCAGTCGCCATCACTGCAGCACCTGCCGCGCGTAATGCCGCATTCAAACTAAACGGATTCATAGCGGTATCAGAGTCCAATGCAGCCAGCCCACTTTTGGGCGCGGTTTGATGAATACTTTGTATATAGCTGTGTGTATGCACTCTCGCTAACTGCTCGATAGTCGCTAGTGGTGCTTCGTAGCGCTCAAGCTTTGACAATAAACCAGTTGCTTCCAACTGGTTTTCAATGACTACCAGTCGTTGCGGACATTCCGGATGGTACCTGCCCATGTCATGCTTCAAACAATCCGGATGAGTAATATAGGCTGTACGCACTTGATTTTCCGATTCTATGAAATTTGCTAATTTCTAAAGATTATTTCGCATTCATTTGCGGTAATAAAATACTGAGACCGCTAAAGTTTATACAATCGACCTACTATACCGTGATAAATTATCACTGTTCTGCAAATCAACCTACAGAAAAAAACAATCTTACATTAATACATTTTTCGTCATATTGGGAGTAATTGATGAACGAGCTTTTTGCTAAAGTAACAAATTTTATTTCTTTCGATACACTCACAGGAAGAAGTTGGTTAGATTTTGTGATCATTCTGACACCTTCTGTCCTTTTAATTATTGGATTATTTTGCCTCAGTTTTCTCATTAAATTCAGAAAATGGCGATATTCTGCATACTTTTTATGTGCGGTACTTGCACTAGTATACTTGCCTTACGAATTATCGCGCCAGACAACTATCATGGCCAGAGCAGAAGCCAATGTCAATGAAATGTATAGTAACCTGCAAAGCCTACTCAATTCCGCCAACTTGAATCATTTGAATGAAATGGCTGATCAAGAGATAGCTGCCACCTTTCTCGATGATTTAACCCGCGGTCTTAATCAGGAAAAAAAGAAGGATCTCATCCTTGTATCATGGTCGATGGCCGAGAATGAAAAAAAATCATTCAACGAAATCGATCACAAACAACAATCTTTCGTCGATGAAATTAAAACAAGTTTAAATGAGACAAAATCTGAAATTATTGAATCTCGTCCTCCTGTTGAAAAAATCTCTGACTCAATTGTGAAACGATTGGATAGTGATATCAATCAATTAGTAGAGAAAAAAATGCATGTATTTAAGCAGGAAATTGACAGTTCACTAGATAGCTTCAAAGAAAAAATCAATACTTTTGTACAAGGTGAACTTAACAATTATCAAGAAAAACTTGCTGTCGTCACACAACAAAATATTGATGAATTAAGAAATTATTCCAATAAAGCAAGCCAAGCATTTTCTCAACACGCTAATAAAACAAATCAAGAGTCATTGAAGAAAATTGATGCCGCTAAAAGCAGTATAGATGAAGCGGGCACAACTATTGCACAAACGGTAACGCAACAAGTCAAAAAACTTTCCGCTTCAATAGAGCTTGCCCAAAAGAAAAACGATATTTTCTTTGAATATAACGAATGTATGCGAACTGCGGGATTATTGGATCTTGCGGGTAAAGAGCAACAATGTAAGTCCAAATTGGACCAGGATATGAGCAGTCTGAAATAACTGCAGTTTGTAAGCTTACGTGTCGACCTGAGAATCTATGTTGAATCTTATACCGAGATCCTCAGGTCGAAATTATCTTGAACTAACTATTTTTTCTTAACAAAATCTACTAGTTGTTGATAAGTAAACATATAATCCTGAGCCTGCAATGGTGTATGACACTGTACACAGTTCAAATCGTTACTTTTAGCAGTACCATCCGGATTGTAAACTGCAAATCCCCAATCGCCCGTACGATGATCTTTTGCAAACGCAGCATCCCAATTATTTCTGTTCTCCATCACAGCTACTGCCGCCAGGGATTCTATTTCAAAAATACCATCGCTGCCTGCAATGGGTTTGCCGTCAGCATCTTTTTTAGGATTATAGATTTCCATGATGACGACAGAACCAGAGGTGCTTTTCTGATCCTTAGTATAGCTGGCAATCGCTGCATCGTTTGCATACAGTTTGGCAACTTGCGTTTGATTGGCACGATTCATGGTTGCATATTTTGTGAAAGTTTTTTCGTAACCTTCAGGAAACTTAACATATTCAGGGTCTCCACCGGCATAAGCATACAGTGGAACCACAATTAAAATTGTGGCAATAGTCTTCAAAGTATATTTCATAGATCTTCTCCTTTTTCAGAATATTTTTATAGATAAAGCATCATACGGTTTATAATCATACCGTATAAACCAAAAAAAATTGATAAACCAATTCATATTCTTTCTTTCACTGCGCAAAATCTAAAACTAATCGGACAGATAGATAAATAACCAATGCTGCAAGCATCAAATAGGTGAAAAAAGCAGCAGGATTTTGTTTGACCGCATCAATAAAAGTTTTATTTTTTCCTTCCCTCTTAAGTCGCTCATATTCTTCTCGTATCCGAATTGCTCGCGTATTTTGATAGATATCCAATAACTCGCGTGCTAAAGGGAATTGACTTTCATCATTTATCCATATGGCCGGCATTGACACTCCCCAATTGCCAGCGGATGTCTCATAGAAATTAATTGCATGATTGGTTAACAATTCACGCACATCATTTGCCTCTTCATCAGAAACCCCATTTAGTCGAAATAAAATTTTTGCCATGAATGATCTTTTGATATGTTATTTTCTCTTACTTAATTAAACGTAAAAGGATTGCATCATTAATTCCAACAAATAATGCTATCGCTCCATGCAGTTCACTGTCAAACGATAAAAAATGATAACTTTCTACATACACATAAACTACTTCTTGATTTTTAAAGATCATAATTACAGTTGATGAAAAAAACCATACTTATTACAGGTTGCTCAAGCGGAATTGGTTATTGCGTTGCTAAGGCTTTGCATAAAAAAGACTATCGAGTGTTTGCTACCGCCCGAAGAGCGGAAAGCGTTGAGATGCTCTTAACTGAAGGATTGGAAAGTTTTCAGCTAAATTTAATGGATTCAAATTCAATCAATTTTGCCTTTGAAGAAGTTATGCGCAGAACAAATGGTGAGTTATATGCGCTGTTCAACAATGGTGCATTTGGATTACCGGGTGCGGTAGAAGACTTGCATCGCGACGCATTGCGAGCACAATTTGAAACCAATGTTTTTGGCTGGCAAGAACTAACCAATCTAGCAATACCAGTGATGCGACGCCAAGGATATGGGAGAATTATTCAAAATAGCTCAGTACTGGGTTTTGTTTCACTACCTTTTCGAGGCGCTTATAATGCTTCAAAATACGCCATTGAAGGCTTAAGTGACACCCTGAGACTGGAATTACGCGGCAGCAATATTTATGTCAGTTTGATCGAACCAGGACCTATCTCTAGTCAATTCCGCATAAATTCAGTTAAGGCACTGGAGAAATATATAGACGTCAACAACAGCTTTCACCGCGACAAGTACCAAGGTGTATTAATGCGTTTGAACAAAGCTGGGCCTGCCGTTCCTTTTACTTTGCCGCCTGAAGCAGTATTAAAACGTGTTATCCATGCGCTGGAAGCTCCTCGGCCACAGCCTCGTTACTACGTTACATTTCCAACTTATCTGTTTGGCATACTCAAGCGAATTTTGAGTACACGAGTACTGGATGTACTCTTAGCCAAATCCGGGAACAATAATTAATCCGTTTAAAAACTGACTGTTAATTAAATCGATAGACAAATTACTAATCTACTGTTTCATCCGATCAGGAACGAGATGGCTCATCACACATACCTTTAGAATTTTCCAAGCAATGCCACCTAGATATCGATCTCCCTTTAAAGTCGCGATAACCATCGCATCATCAGTCTTTTGGATCAGTATGGTAAACGCGGTATAAGCGACTTCATTGTGAATGTTTCTATGAGCATACTGTAAGACTTCTACATCGGGCGCCACATCAACAATAACGGCATCTGGATTTGAAGGGGAATTAGCAGCCACAATATTCGGCATGTATCGTGTGTCAAACGCAAAAACTTCCGATGCATCGACATCAACATATCGACGATTTTTAAATTGTAGCGTACGTAGAGACCATCCGCTATTCGATTGCAATTTGCCAGCCAAGCAGTTTGCAAGCACTAAGTGTTCTCCCACAAAATTTTCTTCATACAATTGAGGATTCTCCTGGGGAGAAATGCGATGCACGCAGGCTGAAAAGTAGCATGCCGCAAAAAATGCAAACCATATCTTCAGCTTAATCATGGCATCCATTTCTCTCTGAGAATCACGGAAGATTACATGAATGATAGTAAAAGAGATATTAGGATACGCAATAAATCATTCGAAATTTTTAGAAGCTATCCCCCAAAATAAACATAGGGCTTCATGGGATCGGCTGATTCCTTAAAGCGCTTCTGCTCTTCTTTATCAAGCTTCTTATCCCACCACATTCTTCTCGCTTCTAATCGCTTCGCTTCCAGTTGTGGATTTTTTTCCAGTAGTTCACGTATAAACTTCGTGTGCTCAGATTCATAGCTATAATCCATTTTCAATCTCTTCCTAAAAACCGTAAAGTTAAGACTTTAGCATAGACAATATTTTCAACATAGCCCTCAAACGATAGAAAAGTATCGATTTTATTTTTAAGTTTCCAGACAATTGCTATATTTTCCCGAACATTTTCGCAGTTTATATACAAAATCAGGAAAGGGTAGGCCATAAGATTCATTAAGTTTGTTAGCTCTGTCTTTAAGTTGTTTGGAAAACAATTCTCCAGGATTTTGTTTAAATCCGAACACAATCAAATTTCCACGCACTTCGGACAACATCGTTATGACGTGTCCCTGGAAGCTATCCACAACACGTTGCAAATAGCTGTTAAGATTCTTATCGCAACTGAGTAGATTAAGTACCAGTATGCCGTCTTTACGCAACACTCGCCACGCTTGATCATAAAATTCCTGACTACACAGTGAAGCAATCTGACAATCTTCATCAAAACCATCTACCATCAAAACATCCATACTCAACGCGTAATTTGCAATATATTCTGCGCCATCAGCAATAATAATTTGGAAACGATCATCTTCTGGCGGTAATGCAAAATAATTATGTGCAACACTAACTACTTGCTGATTAATTTCGACGGCTATGGTTTTAGTTTGGGGCATCTTGTGATAGACAAACTTTGCCAGTGACCCTCCACCTAAACCAATCATCAAAATGTGAGAAGGTGTTGGCTGAAATAGTAAAAAACCCATCATACATCGAGTATAGGAAAGCTCAAGCTCATTAGGTGCATTTATACGCATGGCGCTTTGTATCATGCGGCCACCCAAATGCAACAAACGCACGCCATTTTTCTCGCTGATTACAACGCCAACTTCAGTATAAGATTTTTTTCTAGAATTATCGTACATTCGCTAATCAAATGAATTTAGATAATTCTGTACCAGTCTAGCACCGTATCGAGGAACAATTATTTATCAACCTTATTTCGCTCAAAAGAAAGAATTTTCCCGCCAGGCTCTTCTCGTATGTGATCTAAAAATGCCTTAGGCTCTCGAAGTACTGTCAGCAGCCCTTTTTCTCCTAATACATTGTTCCACATTTTCTGGGAAATCTGTAAACAGGCAGCCATTGGATTATCCGTCTGCTTGCGAATTTGGTCCACTTGCCACTGCAATCCCTCCATGCGTAGCTTGAGATGCGGTGGCGCTTGTGCGATCAAATCTTGTATTAGTTGCTGACGCATGGCTTCAAATTGATCCGGATCTTGCTGAGCCATTTGTGCCCAACGTTCAAAGTCAAATTCTATGTCTTTTTTCTCTTCACTCATATCAACCAGTTAGTGCTTTTTATCAATGATTATAATGAAAGTTTGGCGCAATTATGCTTACCAAAATTTCTAGCTAATTAATCATCAATTAAACTCCTAGACAAAGCAGTCATATGCCTTAAGGTCTAGAAATGCTGTTCAAAAATAAAAAGCCGGAACTAGGCTGCCTAATTCCGGCTCAATACATGCACAATATATGAAGCTTACCTTACTTCTGCTTTAAATTGATCTGCCAACCCAGAGAGCATTTTAACCTTTTGGCTCATTGCACTACTAGATGTTGTCAGCTTTTCTACCAATTGCCCATTCTGCTGAGTAACTTCATCGATTTGCATGATGGCTTGATTAATCTGCTCGATTCCGTTAGCTTGTTCTTGCGAAGATTGAGAGATTTCTCCAACAATATCTGCTATCTTCTTGACACTTTCAGTGATCATTTTAAGTGATTCTGCAGATTGACTGACCAACTCAGTACCGCTTTCCACTTTTGCCACACTGTCATTAATGAGATCTTTAATCTGTTTTGCAGATTCAGCACTGCGGCCAGCTAAGCTACGAACTTCATTGGCAACTACGGCAAAACCGCGTCCTTGCTCTCCTGCTCTTGCAGCTTCAACCGCTGCATTAAGCGCTAACAGATTGGTCTGGAAAGCAATTTCATCGATTACATTAGTAATATCTGCAATTTTCTTGCTGCTTTCATTAATTTCAGTCATTGCACTCATAGTACTAGAAACAACTGCCCCACTTTTCTCTGCTTGTTTACGTGTTTCTATCACCAACTGGTTCGCCTGCCTTGCACTCTCAGCATTTTGCTGTACGGTAGAAGTAATTTCTTCCATGCTAGATGCCGTTTCTTCAAGGCTAGATGCTTGATTTTCTGTGCGACTTGAAAGATCCACATTTCCTGTAGCAATGTTATCAGCAGCTTGTTCTAGAACAGAGGATGATTCTTTAACACGGCCAATGGCTGTACGAAGCTTTGAATTCTGAAAAATCTGCACATATTCCAGCTGACCTATTTCATCGTGTCTACCGGTATAGACATAACGAGCTAATGGATCATTAGCAATTTTTGTTGATCTCTGAGATAAATCGCGAAGCCCGCTTAACATTTGGTGTATAAGTGCAGAGCTTGTTAAGCTCCCGATGATAAGACCCGATAAGGCAAAAAGTGGTGAAATTTGATCTATAACTACCAGACCCGTAAATATCATTACAAAAATACTCGATATCGCCAACATCATTTTGGCAGTAAAACTTAGCGGAAAACGTGTTAATTTTACTTCATCAAGTTTGGAACGCCGCTTATCATCCGCTGATTTTTTAGACATAATTTTGGCATATAGTGCATCAGCACGATCTACCCATGCCTTTTCTGGCTTTACTCGAACTGACTGATAGCCCACGATTCTACCATCTTCATATTGAGGGCTAGCAAAAGCATCAACCCAGTAGTGATCACCATTTTTATTGCGGTTTTTTACCAATCCCATCCATGGGTTACCTGCTTTCAAAGCGGTCCATAGCATTGCGTATGCTTCAGGTGGTACATCAGGATGACGAATAATATTATGATTTTTATTTTCGAGTTCTTCCCAACTAAAACCACTCATTCGGATAAAATCGTCGTTGGCTGATGTAAGAATACCTTTTAAATTAGTAGTAGAGATAATCTCACAGTCATTGTTCATACCCATATCTCTTTGGGTAACAGGTTCGTTTATTCTCATTTCATACTCGCTATGGTGATTAGAAAAGACAGGAATTTTCTTACGACAGAAACACAAAATTTCTTTAGCTGATACTACCCTAGGTCGTAGAATTTCATATTTGGAATAACACGAAAAAATAAGCGTTTTTTAACTTCAGCTTCTCAAGCTAGCTTTTTTTTAGCTTAAGTAGCTGATTGAAATGTTCTGTTCCAACTTATCAGATATAGGTTAGAAAAAAGAAATTACCTGAGGTAAAACTATATGCTTAAGAATACCTTCTTGTTATTTGTTAATCGGAGCATTGCGCACCGGTATACGCCAAATGAAAAAAGTCAATATAGTACCCACTGCCACTAACATTATCTTTTGCCATACTTCAGGTACAATTAAGATAGAGCTGCCAAATGACAACGCCATTAGAAAATAAACCCAGCGTTTAACATGGCGCGGAATACTGCGATACATACGCCATTCAAAAATAATGGGACCAGCGATAGGATTTGCAAGTAACTTGCGATAAAAATGTTCCGAGCCACGTGCAAAGCATGCAGCTGCCAGAAGTATAAACGGTGTCGTTGGTAATATCGGCAAAAAAGCTCCCAGCACACCTAAAAATAACGCCAAGAATCCAGCCCCCAAATATAAGATGCGCACGACTGGCGAATCATGTAAACATAAAAGTTCTGCAGTATGCTGATCTAATACCTGTTGCCTTCGCAAGCTATCATCAGATTGTTCAGGAAATTGCATAATTTTGGTAAATTAAATAAATGAATTCAGATTATCATAGGATGCACGGATAGTCGCAATCAAATCTCTCTACTGAGTTATGATTTGCTGTCCATTAATGTTGAAGCGAGCACAAAGGTTATAATAATTACGCGTTATTTATTCGAATTGACTAAATTTTATTAATCAGAGGAAATTATGTTTAATATGAAACAGTTTTTAAGTGCAGGTATTATCCTATTAATTGTAATTGTGCTGCCGCAGATTGCCTTTGCCTACAAAGAAATGGCAGCAACTGACGAAACACAGTTTCAGAAAATTGACAACAAAGTAGGTACCGGAGAAGAAGCCGAAATCGGTAAAACTGTTAATGTTCATTATACAGGCTGGCTCTATGACGAAAACGCACCCGACAAAAAGGGCAAGAAATTCGATAGCTCATTTGATCGAAATGAGCATTTTTCGTTCATGTTGGGTGCAGGGCGAGTCATCAAAGGATGGGATCAAGGCGTTACTGGTATGAAAGTAGGGGGGAAACGCACGTTAATTATTCCTCCATCCATGGCGTATGGTTCGCGTGGAGCCGGTAATATCATTCCCCCTAATGCAACGCTTATTTTCGATGTTGAATTGATTGGACTTAAACCAGGCGCATATCATTAGAGAAAGCGTGCAGGAATTCGTACTTTGAAAAGTTTTAAATATGAGCTATTCGGTAGAATACGTTATGGAACTGTCTAATAGCTCAATTCCATTAATATCTTATCACTAATGATCAAATATTGAGTATTCTGCTATTTCCCTGTAGCTAGTTACTAAAAGAGGGCAATACTATGACTCCAACCATACAGCAACGCTTGTTTTCCAATAAGCGACTGATTATCAGTTTTGCCGTGATTGTCGTTCTGATTGTTTTTTTGGCAGCACTGGCCTATTTTTGGTTACCTGGCTACGCAAAATCTCAACTTGAAATACGCTTGTCAGAAATCCTGCAACGCCATGTCAGCGCAGCATCCATTGAAATCAAACTGCATACACTTGAACTTATTGTTCATAACTTTCAAATCGACGATAAAACTAACACTCAAGAAAAACCAGTTGCATTACTTTCCTTTAAGAAATTACATGTCGATCTCAGCATTGAATCACTTACACGACTAGCACCTGTCGTTACAGCGATCTCCTTAGTAGAGCCCAAGTTTCGTCTAGTTCGCGAATCAGCTAATCAGTTCAATATCTCTGATTTGCTAGAGAAATTTAGTCAACCATCTGACGAGGAAACAACAGATAGCGCTGGTATACAATTTTCTATCAGCAATATCACGATACAAGCAGGTCATCTTGAATTTGCTGATCATGTTATGAAAACCGATCAGCAAATCAGTGAAATCAATCTGGCTATTCCCATTATTGCCAACTTTAAGAGCGCACTAACACATTGGATTGAACCACACTTTAGCGCAAAAATTAATGGATCACCTTTTTTACTGGATGGGAAACTGCGTGCTTTCACTGAAAACCAAGAAGCAACCTTGGCTTTAAAATTCAGTCAACTTGATTTGACCCAAATTGATCACTATATTCCCTTTCCCAAAGATATTCGACTGTTATCTGGATCTTATGATAGCGAACTGTTACTCACATTTATACATGCACCTGATAAAGCACCGGATATTACGCTCACGGGTAAATCCACATTACAGCACTTAGCAATACAGAATCGCGCTGTAGAAGTACCTTATCAAGCTCACTTCAAGCAATTAGCCCTCGATTTAACAAAAGTTGATTTAACCGGCCAAAATCCGTCACAAGTCAAATTAGATATTGATCACATCGCACTAATACCTGAGAATGAAAAAGAACCCGCACTATCTCTAGCCCAGCTTTTAATTGATCAAATAACAATCAATGCCACAGAACATAAAATTGCACTCAACGAAATAACATTGGACCGCTTACGAACTCGTTTGCATCGCGATGCCAGCGGTGCTATCGATTTAACACAGTTATTTAATTCTGCAGATGAACAAGGTACAGAAAAAACACCTCAAAATACGCATTCCATAGCTCAGGCCAGTGCAAATAGCAAATCTAAGTTAGTACAAATTCCTATCCCGGCAAGAAAACCAATACCAAATCAGCAATCTAAAGCGATTAAAACAGAAACTGCAATTACTGAAACCACGAATAACAAGAAAAAAGAGGTTCCCAACAGTAATGTCTCCTGGACTACACAAATCAAACGTATAAAGTTTAAAGAGGCTAGCTTGCGCTACGAAGATCTGACGTTAACCAAAACACCGCCAATGATCATAGATCCGTTGGATATTACGATAGATGGCATTGATTTAAAAGGCGTCAAACCATTGAACTTAGCTATAAACGCCCGCGTTAATGAGCGCGGACATATCAAAGTAAATGGATCATTGGCATGGTCACCGTTTGTCACTGATTTAGCCTTAAACCTTGATAGCGTAGATCTTGTATCTTTACAAGGCTGGATGGGTAATAAGCTAAATGCATTAATAACAAGCGGTGATGTATCCTTTTTAGGCAACCTGAAAGTACAGCGCGGCGATACCATGAAAGTTTTGGTAAATGGCGAAGCAAAGCTTTACAACCTGAATGTATTTGATGCAAAAAATACGCAAGACTTGCTACGATGGAAAAAAATGGATATCAATGGGCTTAACGTAACAACTGATCCATTACGTATCGATATTAAAACCGCCAGTTTCAGTAACTTTTATGCGCATATGGTGCTTTTACCCAGTGGCGATCTTAATCTTGTGCAAATCGTTCAAATCGATAAACCAATGGACGTTGAAGTGGCACCTGCGAATAACAAAAATGCAGTTGAAGTCAAAATCGTTACGCCTGATATAGAGCCCACCAAAACCTATCAAGTAAAATCGCCGGATGAAACTTTTATTCATATCGAAAAGGTTTTGTTGCAGCAAGGCAATATTAATTTTCATGACCGTTTTATCAAGCCCAATTACCGCGCGAATTTGACGGGACTCAACGGTCAAATCGGTCCGCTGTACCCAGGAAAATTTGGGATTATTGACATTCGTGGCGCAATTGACAAAACGGCACCATTGGAAATTAAAGGAAAAGTAGAACCCTTTAGTTCCGAATTTTTCCTAGACTTAACGGCTAAGGTTAAGGATATCGATTTACCACCATTTACGCCTTATTCGAGCAAGTATGTTGGTTATGCCATTGAAAAAGGTAAGCTCTCTGCTGACGTACAATACCATGTCGAAAAAGGTACTTTGACAGCCGACAACAAGATTTTCCTTGATCAATTCACCCTGGGTGACAAAGTCGAAAGCGAAGAGGCCATGTCATTGCCACTCGATCTTGCGCTTACACTTTTAAAGAACCGCAAAGGTGAGATTAATCTCCACCTGCCACTCAGTGGCTCTCTCAATGACCCACAATTTAATTTAGGAACACTTATTTTCCAAGCATTTGTCAATTTAATTACCAAAGCAATCACCGCCCCATTCACTTTACTGGCTTCCGCACTGGATGGTGGTGAGCAATTATCCGAAATTTCTTTCACACCAGGTTTTGCCGATATCAATGAAGAGGCAGCCAAGCGTTTAGAAGCCTTGGCGGAAATTTTAAATGAACGGTCCTCCCTTGAATTGGAAATAGCAGGGCACGTCGACGCAACCGAAGATTACGAAGGTTTAAAATTGGCATTGTTGCAAGACAAAGTTAAGGCACAAAAACTTGCCGAACAAACTAATAAGGGTATTGCCAGCGGTGCTATCACAGATATCACATTAACCCCAGAGGAATACAGCAAGTATCTCGAAATAGTTTACAAAAAAGAAACTTTCGAAAAACCCAAAAATGCTATTGGCCTAACGAAAAGCCTTCCTAACGCCGAAATGGAACAACTCATCGTTGCACATACCCAAATTAATGACAATGACTTAGTAGCACTAGCGGAACGACGAGCCAATGCGGCTCGCAACTGGTTAGTTGAAATGGGTAAAATTTCCGACGCGCGAATTTTTGTCGTAGGCACCCATGAAAACAAAGAAGATGACCAGAAAAAAGGAAATCGCGTGGAATTTTCTTTGAAATAACTAGCAATATCTTTTCAATGCTCAAAGAAAAATAAATACTTGTTCTGCAACCGCACAATATAAACTTGCTTTCGTTATTCCGTGCCACCTATAATTGCAAAATATATCTCACCTTATCGGCAACACAACCAGAAGGTTTCACGTGAAACATTTCCACAAAAACTGAATTTATCATTAAAAATACTTAGCTATTTTCGCACGAGCTGGGTTTTAGTATTATGAATAGCCATACGGAATTTGAAATTATCGTTGTTGGTGGCGGACACGCCGGAACTGAAGCGGCACTTGCCGCAGCACGCATGGGACATAAAACGCTGCTGCTTACGCACAATATCGAAACGATTGGACAAATGTCATGCAATCCATCGATTGGCGGTATTGGAAAAAGTCATCTGGTCAAAGAAATCGATGCTTTAGGTGGTGCAATGGGTGTAGCAGCCGATGAAGCTGGCATTCAATTTCGCATTCTCAACTCCAGCAAAGGTCCTGCGGTCAGAGCCACACGGGCGCAAGCAGACCGGGTATTGTACCGTCAAGCTATCCGCAAGCGAATTGAGAACCAACCGAATTTACAAGTAATGCAACAAGCCGTTGATGATTTGATCATCGATCAGGATCGCGTTACTGGTGTTGTTACGCAACTTAACATTAAAATCTATTCGCGTGTAGTGATATTGACAGTAGGAACTTTTTTGGCGGGGTTGGCGCATATTGGTAAGACCCATTTCAAGGCAGGCCGCGCGGGTGATCCGCCGTCCTTGACGTTATCGCAAAAGCTGCGTGACATGGAATTCCCCGCTGGACGCCTAAAAACCGGCACGCCACCTCGTATCGATGGCCGTAGTATGGATTACGGTAAGTTGCAGGAACAACCGGGCGACCAACCTACGCCGTTATTTTCATTTATCGGTCAAAATATACCGCATCCGATGCAAATTTCTTGCTGGATAACGCATACCAATGACAAAACTCATGAAATCATTCGAGACGGTCTAGGCGATTCGCCCTTGTACAGCGGCAAAATTGAAGGTATAGGACCACGCTATTGTCCATCAATCGAAGACAAAGTAGTACGTTTTTCTGAGCGGCAGTCACATCAGATTTTTCTTGAGCCGGAAGGACTCGGTACCCACGAAATATATCCCAACGGAATCTCAACCAGTCTGCCATTTGAAGTGCAGATAAAGCTGATCCATTCCATTGTCGGTCTCGAGAATGCACACATCACCCGACCTGGCTATGCCATCGAATATGATTATTTTGATCCGCGCAATCTAAAGCGTTCGCTAGAGACCAAAACTGTCGAAAATCTTTTCTTTGCCGGACAAATCAACGGCACAACTGGCTATGAAGAAGCAGCTGCACAAGGCTTGCTCGCAGGTATCAATGCTGCGCTAAAAATTCAAGAAAAGGACGCATGGCTGCCGCAACGTAATGAAGCATATTTAGGTGTGCTGGTCGATGATTTGATAACGTCCGGCGTGACCGAGCCTTACCGCATGTTTACCAGCCGCGCTGAATACCGGCTGCAATTACGCGAAGACAACGCCGACTTGCGTTTGACGGAAATGGGTAGAAAGCTTGGCCTAATCGATGATGAACGCTGGCTTGCTTTTACAATCAAGCAAGAAGCCATCACTAAAGAACAGCAACGGCTTGATTCAGCAAGGTTATCGCCAAGCAACTTGCCGGAGCAGGATGCCATTCGCGTACTTGGTAAAGCTATCGAGCGGGAATATACACTGACCGAATTATTGCGGCGGCCTGACGTGACCTATGCGACACTCATGACATTGCCGGGTAGCGGTGAACCAGTAGCCAATCTTCAGGTTGCCGAACAAGTTGAAATACAAGCAAAATATCATGGTTATATTCAACGCCAACAAGAAGAAGTATCCCGTCAGGCAATTTATGAAAATACGCTACTGCCACAAGATATTGATTATGCGGTAGTTAAGGGTCTTTCCAACGAAGTGAGGCAAAAGCTGAATCAGCATAAACCGGAAACCATTGGCCAAGCATCGAGAATTTCCGGTATAACGCCGGCTGCGATTTCACTATTGTTGGTACATTTAAAACGTGGTTTTGCAGCGAAAGACAAAAAGCAGAGTGCATGAATCTGATGCCGCAGATTATGCAAGGCTTGCAAACGCTAAATTATCCGTTCGCTGCGGCGGAAAAAACACTGGCTGAGTTAATTGAGCGCTATTTATTATTGATCGAGAAATGGAACAAAGTACACAACCTGACCGCTATTCGTCATCCACCAGACATGCTGTATCAGCATGTAATGGATAGTTTGTCCGTATTGCCTTATATCAATGGCCCGCAAATTATCGATGTGGGCAGTGGAGCGGGATTGCCCGGTATTCCGATTGCACTGGCCAGACCGGATTGGCATGTCACATTGATTGAGAGTAATCAAAAGAAAGCGGCTTTTTTGCAGCAAGTGAAAATAGAACTGTCACTTAAAAATCTGGAGATTATGGCGGCACGCGTTGAACAGGCATGTATCGATAGGCAAGTGGATACCATCATTACACGTGCTTTCTCCGAATTGGGGCAATTCATAGCGCTAACCCGGCAATGGGCTGTAAAGATAAATGCCAACTGCCGCTGGGTTGCCATGAAAGCGAACTGCTCAGAGGAAGAGCAAAATCAAGTGCAAGACCCCTTTGAGATTGAAAAGATCGTAACCTTATCTGTACCCGGACTTGATGCAGCCAGACAGCTAATCATCATCAAAACAATGGCTGCAAAGGATTAAAAAGATGCTGTAGCTTTGATGCAATTCAATGAATGCAGGAGAACCCCGTGACCAAAATTCTAGCCATTACCAATCAAAAAGGCGGCGTTGGCAAAACTACCACCAGTGTCAATCTGGCTGCAAGTCTGGCGGTATCAGGAAAGCGTGTGCTATTAATCGATCTCGACCCGCAAGCCAACGCCACGATGGGCAGCGGCACGAACAAGCAAACTGTTAAATCCACCATTTATCACGTACTGCTAGGAGAAATTCCGATACAAAGCACGCGCACCAGCAGCGTTCAAGGTAAGTACGATTTAATTCCGGCCAATCGGGATTTGGCTGGTGCCGAAGTGGAAATGGTCGATTTTTCACAGCGGGAGACGCGGTTGAAAACCGCATTAGCGGCAATTGAACAGGATTATGATTATATTTTGATCGATTGCCCTCCGGCATTAAATCTGTTAACGCTCAATGGCTTATGCGCGGCACATGCGGTAATGATTCCGATGCAATGTGAGTATTACGCGTTGGAAGGCCTTAGTGATTTAGTGAATACCATTAAACGTGTACGCGCCAATTTTAATCCCATTCTGCGCATTGAAGGTTTGTTGCGCACGATGTTCGATCCGCGCAGTATTCTGGCTCAGCAAGTTTCCGATCAGCTGCAACAGCATTTTGGCGATAAAGTTTATCGCACGGTAATTCCCCGCAATGTCCGATTGGCGGAAGCGCCGGGTTTCGGCTTGCCAGTGCTTTATCATGACGAGCAATCCAAAGGCGCGCAGGCCTATCTCGAGCTGGCTAAGGAAATATTAAGTGCCTGATCTATCGATAACTTGTATAAGTATTAGTATTATTAAGGAATCCAAGCAATGGTAAAACAAAAGGGTTTGGGTAGAGGATTGGATGCTCTATTATCAGGTGATGATAACCTAGCGATTTCAGAAGAAGAATCACTGCAAAATCTTGAAATATCGAAGTTACAACCGGGAAAATACCAACCCAGAACCAATATGGATCAAGTGGCTTTATCCGAATTGGCCGAGTCGATCAAAGCACAAGGCATCATGCAGCCCATTTTAGCGCGACCCATCGACACGGATCGCTATGAGATCATCGCCGGTGAAAGAAGATGGCGTGCAGCGCAATTGGCAGGACTTACCGAGGTACCTGCACTGATACGAAAGGTACCGGATGAATCGGCGCTTGCGATGTCACTGATTGAAAATATTCAGCGCGAGAATCTCAATCCGCTGGAACAAGCTATGGGTATACAGCGGCTAATCAATGAATTCGGCATGACGCATCAATCTGCCGGTGAAGCCTTGGGCAATTCGCGCAGCACCATCTCCAATTTGTTGCGCTTGCTCAATTTGCCCGCGCCCGTGCAGGAATTGATGATGCACGGCAAAATTGATATGGGACATGGCCGCGCCTTATTGTCGCTACCTGCTGTGGAGCAAATTAGAATCGCCAATCTGATTGTGCAGAAACAGCTTTCGGTGAGAGAAACGGAAAAGCTTGTCAATCAGATCGAACATCCGATACCTAAAAAAGTTAATAAGCCCGACCGGGATTTATTGCGATTGCAGGAAGATGTTTCAGAGCGGCTGGGTGCGCAAGTGGCAATCAAACCAAAAAAAAATGGTCAGGGTAATATCGTGATTCACTATACCAGCCTGGATCAGTTGGATGACATTCTGGGTAAGTTATAAAATGCCCCATTACTGCCAATTATGGTAATTAAGGAAAATTATGGACACAAGATTGCTGGATATTCTGGTGTGCCCTTTGTGCAAGGGGCCGCTGATTTACAAAAAAGAAGACAAGGAACTGATTTGCAAGCCGGACCGGCTGGCGTTCCAGATTAAAGATGGCATTCCGGTCATGCTCGCCGATGAAGCGCGCAGGATCGCCGACGATGTAGAAATTCGCTAGCGTCTTCGGAATGAATACTTGTATCCGGATAGAACCTCGTGCCGCAACCATTTTAGGCGCGTTGATTGCAGATTGTGCATCGCTGGGCTTGCACTGGTTATACGATGCTGAGCGGATCGCGCACATCGAAAAAAACAAAGGTCTCGTGTTTCTAACGCCAAACGCGCTGGATTATGAGGGCGTCAGCGGTTACTTTGCGCATGGACTCAAGCGAGCAGGCGATTCATCCGGTTATGGCGAGCTATGTCTATTGATGTTGCAGCACTTGGCGCAACATGGCCAATTCGACCGCATTGCATATCAGACCGAGTACCGCAACTTTTTTGGCCCGGGTGGCCCGTATATTGGCTATGTCGATTCACCGGCACGCCAAACGCTGCAAACCTTGTTGCCGCTCAAGGCGGAAGAATTTCCGCAAAACTCCGGTGCCGATGATGATCAATTTGCTGCATTAGCCGCATTGCCCCCGATCGTAGCCGTGCATAGCGGTTCGCAAGACGCTTTGAAAACAAAAATAGCGCAGGTTGTGCGCATCACCAATGATAACGATATCGCGGTTGCAGCCGCGCAGTATGCAAGCTGCGCATTATTCGAGGTATTGAACGGCCAGTCCATTATTCAAGCGCTTACTCGTTCTCTCGCACATGCGGATAGCCAGTTGCGGCCATTGCTGGAAGAAGTCATGCAAATGCCTGAATTAGACGCTGCTGCGGCAGCCAAACGTTTTGGAACTGCCTGTCACGTGCTGGAAGGTATGCCAATTATCGCGCACATTGCAAGCCATGCGCCTGATTACCGCAGCGCGGTTGAAGAAAATATCCGCATCGGCGGTGACAGTTGCGGACGCAGCATCATGCTTGGCGCCATCGTGGCTGCATACAGCGCTCAACAAACCGGACTCAATTCGATTCCGTTGGAATGGCTGGCACAGTTGCGGAATTTGTCCAAAGTTGCGCATAGTCTGAAGAAGCTTTGATTAAGCCAATTTCTTGATTTTTCGATGAAGAATTAGCTATAAATGAGAGTCTATCTTTCTTCAACCTTAAACGATCTGATTCCCGAACGGCAAGCTGTCAAAGACGCATTGGGTGGCGAATGCGTAGTGGTCGAAAGTTACACAGCCGACGAGCGCAGTGTGCGGGACAGTTGCTTAAGTGATGTGGCAGGGTGTGATTTGTATATTGGCATCATCGGACGGCGCTATGGCCATATTCCAGAAGGAGATTCACTTTCCATTACCGAGCAAGAATTCCAATGTGCAGAAAAGTGCGAATTAGCGGCTTTGATTTTCATCAAGGATGATGATGAAATCAAAAGTAAATTCCACGATGCGGTCACCAAAGAAAATCCGCCGGAATTGATCGAGTCTTTCAGACAGCGCATTGCCAGCCGTGCAGCGATTTTCAATACACCGGAAGATTTAAAGGCTCATGTCTTGAAAGCGTATTTACGCTACGCCAAGCGGCAGACTCAGCCCGCGTCGAAGCGCATCACAGGCGATCCTTATCCGGGTTTGCGTGCTTTCCTGCCGAGCGAATCGGATCGATTCTTCGGGCGTGATGACGAGATCGAGGCGCTAGTTGAGCACTTGCTGGCACATAATGAGCGCTTTCTTGCCGTGATCGGGTCTTCCGGTTCGGGCAAATCGTCGCTGGTTTATGCAGGGCTGATTCCTGCACTGAGCGCCAATGCCGCTAGCGGCGGGGCGGGCTGGTATCCGGTCAGTTTTCGTCCGCGCCGAACAAATGACGATCCGTTCTATCAATTGGCGGATGCCTTGGAAAGGGCATTTCCAACACAAGGCTGGCCAGTTCAGGAGCTTGCGCAGCAGCTACGCGGCAACCCGGCTGACATTGTTGAGATTGCGGGGAACGCACTGAAACCGCAGGGTACGAATGCGCAACTATTGTTGTTTGCCGATCAGTTCGAGGAATTGTTTGCAGCAAAAGTCGATGCGGATACACGCAGCGCATTTTTTGCGTTACTCAAGGCGGCCGTCAGGAGTCCATTATTGCGCGTAGTCATTGCCATGCGTTCCGATTTTTACAACCAATGGTCGCAAGATCAAGACAGTATTGCACTGCTACGCAACGGGCATTTTCCGCTGGGTATTCCGGGCCAGGCAGCATTGGAGAAAATGATCGTCGAGCCGGCCAAAGCAGCCGGACTCACGATTGCACGGCACTTGGTGCAGCGCATTTTGGACGACACCGGTACCGCACCCGGCGCGTTGGCATTGGCGGAATTCGCGCTGGCACAGTTGTATCAGCAAAAACGCGGCAACGAACTCACCGAAGACGCCTACGCGGCCATCGGCGGTGTTGCCGGTGCCATCGAAGGCTTGGCTGAAAAGGCGGTGGATTGTGCACAAAAAACGATTCCGCTGGACGGCAAGGTTTTTTCCGAATTATTTCTGAACATCGCCAGCGTGGAACAGCAAAGCAGCGATAAGAACGAAGCGCTGACGGTAGTGCGCCGCCGTGCTGCACAACACGAACTGTCTGAGCCTGCATTGCTGTTAGCCAGACATTTAGTCGATCAGCACATTCTGATCAGCAGGCAAGATAGCAGCGATTCTTCGGTGATCTACGAGGTCGGGCACGAAGCGGTGTTCAGTCACTGGAAACGTTTTCAGGAGTGGTATGCTCGCTATGCCAACGATCTCGCACTGCGCCGCCAGGCCGAGCAGGCGGCGCGCGACTGGGATCGGCAGCAACGCCATCCGGTGCTGAAATGGGGGTGGGAGCGGCAAAGGCCCGCCATTGCAGCGCTGGCCAAACTAAATCAAATGGCCATACCGGCATCCGGTCCCGATTTCAGCGATCCGATGATTACGCTTTGGCAACAGCTCGAAACGCAATTGGAACAACCGTTGCACCAGTTTCTTTACCCAGAACCGCTGGCCCTGCTTGAGAACTCAACACCGATGAGACGCCGCACCAGCGGCGCGAAGAAATCGGCTTGCGCCTCAATCAATTTGGCGATCCGCGCCGCGGCATCGGTTTGGATGAGCATGGCTTGCCGGATATCGCTTGGATTGACGTACCGGCCGGGGAAATCACAGTGACAATAGAGTCTGAATCTCATGATTTCCAAGTATCCCGTTTTCGTATCGCCCGTTACCCGGTTACCTGGATTCAATACCGCGCTTTTGCCGATGCCGAGGATGGTTATCGCAACAAGGCATGGTGGCAGGATTTAGAAAAACTTAGCGAGCCTGGTGAATTGCGGTGGGCTTTTGCCAATTATCCGGTGATCAATATATCTTGGTACGATGCGGTAGCGTTTTGCCGTTGGCTTAGCGCAAAATCCAAGCTGGATATTCGATTGCCGGCGGAATGGGAATGGCAATGGGCGGCCGTTGGTGCCACGCAGCAGGATTATCCATGGCCGGGTGACTGGAATCCCGCGCGGGCTAATCAAATGGACGCCGGGATTGGGCGTACCGTTGCGGCAGGTATGTATCCATTGAGCCGCAGTCCTTCGGTGTTGATGATATGGCTGGCAACACTTGGGAATGGTGTTTGAATCATTTCAAGCTACTCCAGGATATTGCTATAAACATAGATGATAAGGCCCGCGTGCTGCACGGTGGTTCCTGGAGCTATTATCCAGACGGCGCGTGCGCGTCGAAGCGCCGCTACGGCCTTCCGGTCACTCGCAATAGCTATCTCGGGTTTCGAGTAGTATGGTCGTCCCCCATCGAATAGCGGATCGCGGGCATCGCTGAACGCTGATGCGCCGGTTTGCTGTTCACTGAGCGCCGCGCAGCAGCGCTTGCGTTTTTTGAATCCAGGAAAGATTCTAAAAAAACTGGACAGATCATGTGCTGCAAACCCGGGTAGTTTATTTGTTTTCTACACGTGATGCTCGTCAGTAGCTAAATTCCCGCAGAATCGATATAATCCGCTCAATTGATAGTTTT
This sequence comes from Nitrosomonas sp., assembly GCA_024281995.1. Classification (GTDB taxonomy): domain Bacteria; phylum Pseudomonadota; class Gammaproteobacteria; order Burkholderiales; family Nitrosomonadaceae; genus Nitrosomonas. The sequence continues at coordinate 131,184 of JAMWZW010000003.1, read as the reverse complement.
AAAACAACAACAAAAACCAATCGTTCTAATCATTTACCACATCAGATTACCTGCGTTGCTAGTTCACGATAATACTTTAACTCCTTGTTTGCTGATGGTTGTAGATTTGAAGAGATGATGCCATCAATACGCGCTTGTCGAGCCTATTTTCCAAGTGAGAGCTATCGATTACTTAAAAATTTATAAATTGTGGAGGAAAAATGAGTCATACGCTATATGAAACCACCGTGCAGCGCGTACAGCGCTGCGAATTGGCCGTGCCAGGCTCCAGTCCGGGAATGTTTGAAAAAGCGCTGAATAGTGGCGTGGACTTTGTTTTTCTCGATCTGGAAGATGCGGTCGCGCCGGACGACAAAATTCAGGCGCGTAAAAATATTATTGAGGCACTTAACGACTTAGACTGGAAAGGTCACGGCATTACCGTCTCGGTACGCATCAACGGCTTGGATACACAGTACATGGTGCGCGATGTGGTTGATCTGGTCGAGCAAGCCGGAAGCAAAATCGACACATTGCTGATTCCGAAAGCCGGCGTGTACGCGGATATTTACATGGTGCAAGCGATGGTCACGCAGCTTGAAATGCAGCAAGGGTTGAAAAACCGCATCGGCTTGGAAGCGTTAATCGAAACCGCGTTAGGTATGGCCAATGTTGAAGATATTGCCCGCAATGGTGCATTAGGACGGCTGGAAGCCTTGCATTTTGGCGTTGCCGACTATGCCGCCAGCAATCGCGCCAGAACCACCAACATCGGTGGTCTGAATCCGGACTACCCGGGCGATCAGTGGCATTTTGCCATTAGCCGCATGATCGTGGCTTGCCGTGCGTATGGCTTGCGTCCTATCGACGGGCCGTTTGGCGATATCAAAGATCCCGAAGGTTATGTGTTAGCCGCCAAGCGCGCAGCCGCTTTAGGATGTGAAGGAAAATGGGCGATTCATCCAACCCAGATTGAATTGGCTAATGATGTGTTTACGCCGCCCGCGCGCGAGATTGAGAAGGCCAAGCGTATTCTGGCCGCGCTCAAGGAAGCCGCCGCGCAAGGCAAAGGCGCCGCTGCACTGGATGGCCGCCTCATCGATGCGGCCTCGGAAAGAATGGCCAATAATGTCGTGAAGATCGCAGAAGCGATTGCAGCAAAAGGATAGTAAATAAAAAGGCCGCAACCAGCGGCCTTTATTGTTATAAATCGGCGCAATGAAAAATATGAAGTTATGAAATTGAATTTAATTCGACTGTTGAGGAAATTGAATTGAACATTCACGAATATCAAGCAAAAGAAATCCTGGCGGCATACGGCGTCAAGATTGCTGAAGGCGGTTTGGCCTACAGCATTGAAGAATCCGTGCAACGCGCCAGGGAAATAGAAGGCGGCGTGTGGGTCGTCAAAGCGCAGATCCATTCCGGTGCGCGCGGCAAAGCGGGCGGCATCAAAGTGTGCAAAACGCATGCAGAAGTCGAGCAAGCTGCGGAAGCCTTGCTCGGCAAAAAGCTGGTTACGCATCAAACCGGTTCAGCCGGAAAAATCTGCTCCCGGCTGTACATTGAAGCGGGCACCAGCATTGCCAAGGAAATGTATCTGTCGTTCATGATTGATCGTATCAGCGAGCGTGTAATCATGATCGGCTCCGCTGAAGGTGGCATGGAAATCGAAAAACTGGCGGTGAGCAAGCCGGAGGCGATCATCAAGATTTATATCGAGCCGGCTGTTGGATTGCAGGATTTCCAAGCCCGCAAAATGGCGTTTGCGCTGGGTATCGATGCAGCACAACTGAATCATGCGGTAAAAACCATCAAAGGCTGTTATCGCGCGCTACGCGATCTTGACGCCAATATTCTGGAAATTAACCCGCTTGTCATCACTGCCAACAACGATATCATGGCGCTGGATGCCAAAATGGTGTTTGACGAAAACGCGTTGTTCCGCCGCCATAAAATCGCCGAACTGCGCGACAACACGCAAGTCGATCCGCGCGAAGTTGCTGCTGCAGAAGCCGGTCTGAGTTATGTCGGCCTGGACGGCGACATCGGCTGCATGATCAATGGCGCCGGTTTGGCGATGGCAACGATGGACATGATTAAGCTGGCCGGCGGCGAACCTGCTAACTTTCTCGATGTCGGTGGCGGCGCATCCGCCGAACGCACTGAAAAAGCTTTCCGCTTGGTGTTAGCGGATGCCAACGTTAAAGCCATGCTGGTCAACATTTTTGCCGGTATCAACCGATGCGACTGGATCGCCGAAGGCGTGGTGCAAGCGGTCAGGAACATCGATATGAAAGTGCCGCTGGTGGTGCGTTTATCAGGAACCAATGTCGAAGAAGGCCGCCGCATCATTGCGGACAGCGGTTTACCCATCATCACAGCCGATACGTTAGCGGAAGCCGCGGAAAAAGTAGTTCACGCCCGCAACGAAGTCGTCGCGCAAAAAGCTTAGGAGTATAAAGTGGCGATATTAATTGACGAAAAAACACGCATTATTGTTCAAGGTTTTACCGGCAGAATCGGTACCTTCCACGCGCAGGAAATGATCGATTACGGTTCCAACGTGGTTGGCGGCGTGACGCCAGGCAAAGGCGGACAAACGCATCTGGGCTTGCCGGTATTTAACACGGTCAAGGAAGCGGTCGATCAAGTCGGCGCCGAAGCCAGCATCGTGTTCGTGCCACCGGCATTTGCCGCCGATTCGATCATGGAAGCCGCGGATGCCGGCATCAAATACTGCGTCTCGATTACCGATGGCATCCCGACGCAAGACATGATGACGGTGAAAAATTTCCTGCGTCGTTTTCCAAAAAAAGAACGCATGCTGCTGACCGGCCCGAATTGTGCCGGCACCATCAGTCCGGAACGCGCCATGCTCGGCATTATGCCCGGACATATCTATATGCGCGGTAACGTCGGCGTAGTAGGCCGCTCCGGCACATTAGGCTACGAAGCCGCCGACCAAATGCGCTTGCTCGGCATCGGTATTTCTACATCGGTTGGCATCGGCGGCGACCCGATTCCCGGCAGCTCGCACCGCGACATTCTGGAACGGCTCGAGCAAGACCCTGAAACCAAAGTTGCGCTGATGATCGGTGAAATCGGCGGGCCGCAGGAAGTCGAAGCCGGACGATTTGCCAAGGAACACATGAGTAAACCGCTGGTCGCCTACATCGCAGGACTCACCGCACCCGAAGGCCGCCGTATGGGTCACGCGGGAGCGATTATCTCCTCCGCAGGTGAAAGCGCCGCCGAAAAAGTCGCGATGCTTAAAGACCTCGGCGTCACCATCTGCCCTACCCCGTCGCTGATGGGACAAACCGTGGCGGAAGTGCTGGAGAAGCTGTAATTCTGTCATTGTAGCGGTTGTTAAAATAAAAACCCGGAGGTTAACGCTTCCGGGTTTTTTGTTTTGCTGAACGGAAATTTCGATAACTTACTGATACATTTAGATTAAGTTGATTTATATGATTTTCCCTTTTGTGAGTTAGAATTAATATTATTCTTCTCATGTTTTTCTTTGAATTTAATAAATTTTTCCGCTAATCCTTCCCCATCAATGTCTGATTTCTCAAGTTTCGGAAGCATCTCGCTTTCTTCTTCTTTTACATGATGTTCAATATACTCTTTCAATACTATAACTTTTGCATCGTAATGACTATCTGATGGATCCATAGATGATAATTCTTTAATTAAATTTTTTGCTCCTGCATGCTCAACATCAGCTTCATCCATTAAATCAGTATCGTTTATTTCTTCACGAGCAACAGGGTAAATAATTTTTTCTTCCGCTAATGCATGAAGGGTCAATTCATGACATATTTGATTAACTATAAGTGTTTTCTTTTCATTGCTATTTTTCTTGTCGTGTAACTTTTCGAATTCAGAAAATAAGTCTTTTACATTTTCATGATCCTGTTTAATTAACTTAATTAGCGGTTTGGTATTACTTTTCAAAGTGGTTTGTTTTGAAGTAGTCATGATGAAATCCCATTGATTAAAAAACTAAATACTAAAGATGTAGTAAATTTTGTTCTGTACGATATCCAACATTAAAATACATAGGTATTGAGAAGATGCGGAACAGGAACACTCTGCAATAAAAAAACGCCGGGTGAGGTAGGTTGGATCGCGGAAGAAAGCCCCACATCGAACGGCGACGAAACACAACCGATTCTCGGTCGTTTGGATACTGACTTATTCCGATGTAATGCGATATATTCGCACATGATGAAGACTGAACCGTCCGGCGGTTATGAATACACAAAAGCTTAAGGAGAAGTACATTGCCTGAGATAAGCCGATTCCTGGGAATTATCATTGCAATGTACTATAACGATCATGCACCGCCGCATTTTCATGCCAAATATGGGGATTATGTTGCGGCGATTGCTATTGATAGCGGTGAGATTATTGATGGCCGTTTGCCCCCGCGCGTTTTGGGATTGGTACAGGAGTGGCGCGAATATCATAGGACAGAACTTACAGAAGATTGGAATCTCGCGCGAGCAAGAAAAGCATTGAAACCAATTGAACCGTTGGAGTAAAAATCATGCTACCAAAATTACGAGAAGCAAAATATCGGCGGGACTACCGCATTTGGCTCAAATTTGCCGACGGTGTTGAAGGCGAGGTCGATTTGGAAAGCGAATTGTGGGGAGAGATGTTCGAGCCATTAAAGGATAAGTCTCGATTCGCGGATTTTATAGTGCATAACGAACTCGAAACGCTTGTTTGGCCGAATGGCGCCGATTTTGCACCGGAGTTTCTTTATCAAAAGCTGCGTCCTGATTATATGCTTAAGCCTCAATTAGAGAGCGGCGTTTCAAGGTAGGGTGCAATTTTTTCACAGGGAATCCGCTAGGGTGGTCCTCCCTTTCAGTCGCCACATTCTACCCGGCCGTGCGATAAACAAACTCCATTCCCTATTGAAATTCCCAGCCAGTTACATCCTATCCCAGGAAAATTGAATGAAAAGCCGGATATTTTTAACCGCCGCTATGATACTCTTGCGGCTTTTTTAACTTGATAGGTAAATATGGAGCATAAAGAAAATCCTCAAAATACGTTCCCGCAAAGAATTCCCCGCATCGCGCAATTTCTTTTTCTCACCCGGTGGTTACAGTTACCTTTGTACTTTGGCTTAGTGCTGGCGCAATGCGTGTATGTATTTCACTTCTGGGTTGAATTGACCGATCTGATTGGCGCTGTAATGGGAAATAAAAACGCTTTGGAGCACATTCTCGATACCGTCACGATCAAAGGTGAAGACAGGCCGGTCAAGCTGACTGAAACGGCTATTATGCTGGTCGTGCTGGGATTGATCGATGTCGTGATGATTTCCAATCTGTTGATCATGGTCATCATCGGCGGTTACGAAACTTTTGTTTCGCGCATGAATTTGGAAGGTCACCCGGATCAGCCGGAATGGCTGTCGCATGTCAATGCTTCCGTTTTGAAAGTGAAATTGGCAACTGCGATTATCGGCATTTCATCGATCCACTTGCTGAAAACCTTCATTAACGCTAGTGCATACGATGAAAAGACGTTATTGGCGCAAACCGGTATCCATATGGCTTTCTTGGTTTCCGCGCTGGCCATTGCGTATTGCGATCGCATTATCAACCAAACGAGTCACTAGCCACATGGACATGCGTAGCATTCCCTTGTCAAGGTTAAACAACAGCAGTGTCACGATCCAATAGCAGCAGTATGCCTTGCAGCGCTGTTGTCACAGACAGATATCGGATGGATTCACGATCACCTTGGAAATAATGCGTTTCCCGCTGTACTAAACCGTCTTTAAGCGCCCAGGCAAAACATACCGTCCCTACCGGTTTCGCTGGGGTACCGCCATCGGGACCTGCGATACCGGTAATGGCTACGCCAAGCTGGGCATGGCTTCTATTCAGCGCGCCGATCACCATTTGTTGCGCAGTTTGGGGAGAAACTGCACCGTATTGTTCCAATATGGCTTGCTCGACACCCAGCATTTCACGCTTGGAAGCATTGCTGTAAGTGATAAAACCGCGTTCAAACCAAGTTGAGCTGCCCGCCACCGCCGTGACTGCCTGCCCCAACCAGCCGCCAGTGCAAGACTCGGCGGTAACCAGCATTAAACCGCGCTGACGGAGCTGTTGTCCTACCGTCTTGGCCAAGTCGAAAAGATCTTGATGCTTATCCAAATTTTTTGCTCCGTACGTTTATGACAAGGCCAATCATGCAAAGACCAATGTCTTTGACACTTCTCATTATCACTGTGCTAACCTTTGAAAAACTGACCAGACCACTAATGGGCAACGCAGTTTTTCTGTACGCAAATTTCGATTGACAAGAATATGGCAACTGATCATTTTTCAAGGTCACCATTGATAGACGCCTTAAAGGCTATTTGCTGCTTAATAATAGTCTCTCACCACCTGGCGGTCTACGGCCCAATGTCCGACATCGCGTATCCATTAATTCCGATTTTAGTGGATGGGTTGCGTGATTATGGAAGAATTGCTGTACAAATATTTTTTGTCATCACAGGTTTTTTATCGGCCGCAAAGCTTGCTCCACATGGCTTACCCTTGATCACAACCCCACTCCAGTTGATCCAGCAACGCTGCATTTTTTAGATTTCTGCCGCACCAACCAATTATTCACTTGTTTGGCATGATAATGGCAATCGGCGTCAGTATTGTTACTGGTATTTTGTTATTCAATTGGCTTGAAGCTCGCCCAATACCCCATGGTACGCGCATTCCTCTGCCCACGGGGTTTATTGCATGTGGCCTATTGGTGATGCTTGGAAACAACTAAAGCAGTCTCCCGATGGCAGTTATTCCGAGCATCAAAACACGTTGAAGGAACACTTATCACCTTACGATATTCAACAATTCAATAACTTGTAATTTGACTACTGCAATCACCGACTCTATCAATTCAGGTGATAATGCAAGCAAATCCCATGCTTCAAATGCATAAGCAGGTATTGCTTCCTCGGAGCTTACTTTTTGATTCGTGCATGGCTGAATAAAATTAGCGATATTAACTGCGGCACAGAGCGTGGAAGCATCAAACTTATATAACTCATCCTCCATGGGATTGGATTGCAATTCAACCATTTTCCAAATATTAACGGGTAGACGCCATTGTCGCAAAAGCTCAGCGCCTAATTGTGCATGCGTAAAACCGAAAATCTTATGCTCAGTATCGATGGCAGCTTTTTCGCCTTGACTCATAACCGTTAGTATTTTTGCAGATTCTTGTGGAAATTGGCTGAAAAGTATCAGTCTGCCAACAGCATGCAATAATCCAGCGATAAAAAAGCGCTCTCTGCTATCAATACTTGAAGCTAGTAAGCGCGCAGTCACGCCACAAGTCACACTATGATGCCAAAACGCGTCCATATTAACCAAACTGGCAGGAATATCTTTAAAAGTTGCTGTTACTGCCGATGCAATGACTAAATTGCGTAACTCTTTATGCCCGATAATAGCGATAGCTCTTGAGACGCTTTCTACTTTTCCGGAAAGCCCAAAATAAGAGCTGTTTGCAAACTTTAATAATTTCGCTGTCAATGCTGGATCATTTAGAATAACCCGTTCCAATTCTGTATTAGTAGCATCGCCGGAATCAATCAGCTCATTTACACGCATGACAACATCAGGTAAGGAAAAAATTGAGCGAACGCTGGTTACTATCGTACACGGATCCATTTGAGCCTCATTGCATCAGAAAAATTAATCAACAAATCAGGTAGCATTCAAAGCAGCAGAATTAAATGCCAGAGAAGTTCAAAAAATTGTTTACGGTAACATTATGGCCAGCTTCAATTTTTCTATAGCATTCTCACGACTTTTGTTATTAATATCGGCGGCAGTACTATGAATTTAAGCAACTCCATACAACTTAGAAAAATTTAAACAGATTTCTTGTGCAACATAGTACTTGAAATCGACACCTTATTCGTTTAACGTCCAAGGTAACAGTCAACCAGTCGACAAGATTGGTTTCCATTAGTCAAAAAGAGCCAAGCATTATGTTTAATTTAGGTTCCATGCTCAATTTGGGCTCCAACGAGCCAGTCATAGGCAAGGCGCATATCATCGTAAAATGCCCCGCCAGCACGCTTTTTCATTATCTCGGAGAGGGCTTATTCGAAAACTATCCAAAATGGTCGCCAGAAGTTAAAGAACTTGAACAAATTACCCCTGGACCGGTAATGTTAGGAACCGAAGGGCGGCAAGTGCGCGTCGATCAGGGACGCCGCACAGAATCCAGATTTAAAATTTCGGCTTATGAACCCGGCGTGCGTTTAACGTTGATTGGTATAGCCGATCCTTTTCGCTGTACCTATGAATTACAGGAGATCAATTCTGAAAATTCAACCCAGCTGACATTTTCTTTCGAATTGCTTGAAATTCTCGCAATTATGCGGCCTTTCGAAGCGCTAGTCCGCGTGGCCATAAAAGATGGCGCTGAACGCACCGTTCAAAATATTAAGCGCTTGGTTGAAACAGAAAAACCCTTGTAAACTGTTTAATGATCAGAAATTATTATAAATTACAGGATATAACAAGTTTATACCTTTACGAATAACAATGAATACTTGTGATGCGTACTGTATAAGCCAATAAAAGCTAAAGGAGAATTAATGACACAAGATGATTTTCCCGACATTCGGACACCACGAGTCGATGATCGTCGAGTATGGGATGTAGTTTTTGCGGTATATGGTTATCCAGCACTTCTGCTGGCGCACCGGCTAAAGCTTTTTGCGTTATTGGCAGATAGTCCGCTCTCATTGGCTGATATTTGTAGTTCATTGCATATCAAGGAACGCCCCGCCGAAGCAATACTAACCGTAGCAACATCACTTGGGTTTTTGTCACTAGAGCAGGGACGTTATTCCCTGACTGCGGTAACAGAGGAATATTTGTTGGAGAAAAGTCCGAATTACTTCGGTTTTTTTTGGGACCTGATGATCGATAATTATCAAGTGTGTTCATACGCTACACTGGAGAAAGCAATTCTTACGGATTCTCCTCAGGTTTATGGTGGCGGCGATATATTTAAATCCCATGAAGAACAGATCGAATTACTGCACCGCTTCACGCGCGGCATGCACAGCTTCAGCATAACCTCAGCATTCGCTTGGCCTGAAACTATGGACTTTTCCCAGCATCGGGTGATGCTCGATGTAGCAGGAGGTTCAGCCGCTCATTCCATTGGTGCGGCATCAAAGTTGCCCAATCTGAAAGTTATATTTCTGGATTTTCGTCAGGTATGCGAGGTGGCTCAAGAATATATCAATCAATATGGCCTGCAGGAGCGAATTAAAACGCAAGAAATCAATATTTGGAGTGACCATTGGCCTGCGGCTGATCTGCATTTTTTCTCAGATGTGTATCACCACTGGATGCCGGAAAAATGTCATTTTTTGATCGCAAAGAGTTTCAATAGCCTTGAAACCGGCGGACGCATTGTGATCCATGAAATGCTCTATAACGATCAGAAAACCGGCCCTTTTGCACCTGCTGCTTACAGTATGATAATGATGGGCTGGACCGAAGGCAGACAATATTCCGGATTGGAGTTGACAACGATGCTAAAAGAAATTGGTTTCGAGGATATTCAAGTTCACAAAGCCTTTGGTTACTACAGCATTGTAGTCGGTCGGAAACCTTAACTGCTTGCGGCCTTACCGCTTGATTTAACTCTCGTCAAACAATGATTCTACCAGCTTGGTTTCTATTTCCTGGTATTGCGGATTACCGTTGCGGATGATAGAAGGTTCTTGCCACGCAGGATTCTGACGCAAGGCGCTAATAAGCTTACTCCAGTTATCAGGCAATTTTTCACTATCGGCTTTATCAACTTGCACGGTTTCTTGAGCAGCATGGCCACGGTGCATGAGTTTCTTCAACAACAGCTTTTGCCGCAGATACAAAATTTGCAGTGTAACTTCATCAGCACATTGCCATTTTGCGCCTTTGACAGTGGCTTTGATTTCATCGCCGTAGCGCTTGAAAGTCGACCAACCGGCACCCGCAAGAGCACCCAGTGCACTGGCTGCTCCCAGACTCATACCGCCGACCATCAGGTCAATACCGGCACCGGCAGCGGCGCCTTTGGCTGCGGCACTACCAACATCCAGTCCGTACGCTTTGAGTATGCCGGGCGCAAAGATATCCAATTGCCACTGGCCATTACTTACCGGTATTTTCTGGATAGCAACATCTTTTTCGGAGAAATTAAAAATTGCTAATAAATCATGCAAACATTTTTGCTCAGCTTTACGGACAAAATTATGCAGCCGGTCTTCCACCAGTGAATCAGTAATCAGATTTTTGTGGATTGCTTTGCTTTCGCGATAGCACGCAACGTTCACAATCAGCTCAGTTATCCGCTTGGCACCGGATACACATAGCTGGTGCCATAATTTGGCACGGCAATCAATCAACTTCTGCAATGAAGTGTAATGCGATTCCACTAATGTCTGTATTTTCTGATAAAGCCTCTTTTCCGCTTCGAAGGAAAATACCACCGTATCAAACTCCAAAGTAGCATGCATGTTAAAGGCTGCCAAATGTTGCCGCCACTTAGCTAGCTCCGCTTGATGTCCGGCAATAAAGTTAAAAACCGGAATGATCGGTTTAGCAGATTGTGTGAGTATATCCAGCTCCAGCCGGTATTTTTCCAGGAATGGTTCACGCACATCAATGACATACAAAAGAATATCGCTACGTAGTACCTGGCGAATCACTTTGGCTTCCTGCTCTAAGGGATCATTGATGGCAATACGCGTTGCAAATTGTTCCAATACCTGCGCAGGTAGCAACAATCTTGATTTAGCTTGCAGTTTTTTGATATGCGCAAACAAAGCCCTGGAATCTTCCAGGCCCGGCGTGTCATATAAATTCAGAACCGGTTCATTGTCAGCAGATATCGTCGCTTGCTCAACATGCCGCGTGGTACCTGCCGCATCTTCAATGACACCGAACTCGGTACTGCGCAACATGGTACGGATCAGCGATGTTTTGCCCGTATTGGTGTGTCCGACCACAGCAATATTTAACAATGAATGAGAATTCAAACGATGAGGATTTCTGATGGTCATGATTTATCGGGTAATAACGTGTTCTGCGGGAATGCCGCAAGCTTCCGCAAGCCGGAACCAGGCCAATTCACGAGAACTAGTTACTGAAACCGATGGTTTGCTCAACAAAATCAACCACGGTTTCTCCGCGGTATTATCGACTAGCTCCTTGATTAACCGTTGCACACCGCGATCGGGCAAACGATGCGCCGCAACACCCAATAACAGTGGGCCTTTGAGATTTTTGATCAGCGCCATCGCTCTATCATGGGATTCCTGATCAGTGATATTGAAACGGCATGTCATTGCTTCTGGCCAGCATGTGTCATCGTCCAGTTCGATGCCAAATGCCTGTGCATTGGCTGGAATGGTGACATTTTGCGGTGGAAGGTCAATTTCAGCGGGCTTAATACCGGCATTCGGATCGGCATCAATGATTTCAACTCTGGCTTCTCTCGCCATCAATCGCTGGCGTAGCGCAATATAATAGGGTAAATATAAATCCAACCTAAACCGGTATTCACTCCATTTTTGCATCACAAATGAAATACTTAGCACTAAAAGCCGCGGCAATATTCCGTATATCAATAAGGTACCGATTAAAAAACTAGCCCAGGCTATACGTGTTTCGGCATCTTGCTGACTCACTCCGATTCGGCTTGCAGCAGTTTGCTGGTTGTCGGGAATTTTCAACCCTATCGCTTCCAAGGGCGTACCAAGAATTTGCGTCAGCCTGGGTAAAGTAGTGTCCGGCAGCAATGTGGTGCCCCAGACAAAATTGTATTGCTTGGCCAGCATCAGTAGTATCAATAAAACCATACCTGCGATTAAATAAATCAGCCAGAACTGGTGCGTCAATACACTAATGCGCCATTTCCCAACGTTTCCAGCCAAACAGCTCTCCCACCAGGCATGGGACGCCAATGAAGCAATCGTAGGATCTTTTTTGTGCCGATAAGGTAACCAACTGGCAAGCTGCGCGACAACGCCGCTGCTCAAACTTTGCAGATTCAGGGTAATGCCTGATAACCACAGCAATAGCGAAATGGTATTAAATCCCAATAACACAGCCAGCAACCAGTAAATATTGAGTGTGGAAAATTCACTGACTGCCTGGCTGGCAGCCAATCCACCCAGAATAACAGCGGCTATCCAACATATCCAGCGAGCTCGGATAAATTGCAAACGTGGCTGCTGCAAGGCACCGTTCAATACGTTTTCCTGAATCAAGCGCTTGGCGCGCGTGCTCAATTGCTGAATAAAATCTGCATACTTAAAATCACCGCTGGCAGATCGCGGCATATCCTGAATACTGGCGTACGATAAATGTTCCGCTTGGCCAGACTCTATTTTGCGTAACTGCTCAATTTGCACTAGATCAGCGAATGAATGTTTTGTTACTGACATGGGATGGTCTGTTTCAAGTGGATGACGATTAAGGATTTACAATTGTGTTTCACAGCTTTCAAAGAGAAGGTGGCTCGGATTTTCAGCAAAAAATTGCCGCAAAACAAGCTAAAATTCATTATCAAATCATTCAAAAATTATGGCAGGAAATTCCATGAAACCGGTTGCAATTTTTAGACATTTACCCATCGAAGGGCCCGGCTATTTTGCCACATTTCTCGACAACAATCATATTCCGTGGCGATTAATCAAAATAGACGCCGGAGAAAAACCACCGGTCAGTATCGATGAATTCAGCGGCTTGGTGTTTATGGGCGGGCCGATGAGTGTCAATGACGATTTACCGTGGATTGAAAATTCTTTGTCGTTGATCCGCCAGGCGGTTGCCGCAGACATGCCGGTGCTTGGCCACTGCCTGGGCGGACAATTGATGGCCAAAGCCTTAGGCGGCACCGTTAGCGTCAGCCCGGTCAAGGAAATGGGTTGGGGCGAAGTGAGTGTTCCAGATAACGCAGTTGCGCGCGAATGGTTCGGTGATTTAACAACCTTCAATTGCTTTCACTGGCACGGCGAAGCCTTCAGCATTCCCTCAGGCGCCGCCTGCATCCTATCGAGCCCCTATTGTGAAAACCAGGCTTTTGCGCTGGGCATGCATTTAGGCATGCAATGCCACGTCGAAATGACCGAGCGCCTGGTCATTGACTGGTGCAGCGTCGGCGCAGAAGAGTTGGCAAGCCTGAATGAACCGTCGGTGCAATCGCTGGAGGAAATTGAAAAGAATTTGCCGGAACGTGTGGCGGCGTTGAATGCGGTGGCTGAACGGTTGTATCGCAAATGGATTGCATATTTAAAATAAGCACACAGCATTCGCGAAATGCTTTACTCATAATGCGTCCACAACCGCAATACTTTAACAATTTTTTCTTTTTCCAGTACTTGATAAACAAGCCTGTGCTGGATATTGATGCGGCGAGAATAAGCTCCCGACAAATCGCCAACTAATTTTTCATAAGGAGGCGGATTTTGGTATGGATCATTTCGAATAACATCGAGCAATGCAAGCGCTTTTTGTTTCAACCCGGCTGCCGCAAGTTTTTTGGCATCGATTATCGCTTGATGGGTATAGCAAAGCACCCACATCACCAATCCAGGTCTTTACTGCAAGCATCAGTGCTGGTTTGTAAGCCTTCCATAATTGATTCACGCATGCCAGGCATGGAAACTAAATAAAGTGTTTCATTGATGGCATTCCAATCTTCCTCGGAAAGCAATACCGCATTCGATCTTTTCCCTTTAATAATAATAGGCTTGTGGCTGGATACCGTTTCATCGATTAAGTTATATAATTTAGCCCTGGCTTCGGTTACATTCAACGTTGTCATAAATACCTCCCAATAGCCCATCATACGTATTCACGTACGTATTGTCTATTTTGTCTTAAGGCAACAGTGAACAGCAAACCAGCGCATCAGCATTCAGCGCGCCGGTGATCCGCTATTCGATGGGGGACGAACATAATACCCGGAAGCCGAAACTGACGCTGCGACCGCCCGGCGAGAAGTAGCGCACCGACGTGCGCACGAAGTATAAATCATGGTCCCAGGAACCACCGCGCACCACGCGGGGCTCACTCGAAATCAAGGAAACATCCCCCGGCTGCTCGTATGAACTCAGGCAATACTGATAGACGTTGCCTGTCATATCGTCTACCCCGAATGGGCTGCGGCCCAGCGGATAACAGCCTACCGCAACCGTACGTCCAATGCCTGCCTCAGAACTGTTTGCGCGCTGCCCGTTCCACTCATCGCCCCATGAATAGTCTTGCTGCGCACCCCCGGCAGCAGCCCATTGCCATTCCCACTCGGTGGGCAATCGAATCGGCAACCGCAGTTTTTCACTCAGCCAGCGGCAGTAGGCCACTGCATCGGACCAAGAGACATTGATCACCGGATAATTGGTAAAAGACCAAAGCTGCTGACCGGATTTCTCCTCCCTCAAACTATCATGCTCCCACCAGGCTGGATTGCAATAACCATCCTCAGCATCGAGAAAGGCGCGGTATTGCATCCACGTAATCGGGTAGCGGGCCAGGCGAAACGGTGGCACTGCAAAGCGTTCTCGTGATGCAGTTTCCAGGATAACTTCACCGGCCGGGATGTCTATCCACACAATATCGGGCAGACCATTGCCATTCAATCCTACACCGCGTCGTGGATCGCCCATCTGATTGAGGCGCAGGCCGATTTCCTCGCGCCGCTGGTGCGGCGTCTCATCGGTGTTGAGTTCTTCAAGCAGTATCAGCGGTTCCGGGTAAAGAAATTGGCGCAACGGTTGTTCCAATTGCTTTTCGAGCTGATGCCAAAGCGTAATCATCGGATCGCTGAAATCAGAGCCGGATGCCGTTACAACCATTAGGTTCAGTCTGGCCAGCGCTGCAATGGCGGGTCTTTGCCGCTCCCACCCCCATTTCAGCACCGGGAGGCGTTGCTGCCGATCCCAGTCGCGCGCCGCCTGCTCGGCCTGACGGTACAGCGCCAGATCCGCTGCATAGCGTGCGTACCAGTCCTTGAAACGTTCCCAGTGGCTGAATACCGCTTCGTGCCCCACTTCATAAACAGCCGGTTGTCCGTTACTGCCTTCCCGGCTGACCAGAATACGCTTGTCAACAAGTCGCTGAACCAAGATCAAAGCAGCCCCAGGCAAATCACTCTTGATTGCACGGCGGCGCACCACAGCCAACGCACCGCCCGTTTCATTATCGCGCTGCTCGACGCTGGCGATGGCCAGAAACAAACGTGAAATGACTTCCTCATCCAATACTAATACTTTCGCATTTTGCTGAAGCGCTTCCTCAGTCTGCGTAACCGCTTGTTCAGCCAAACCGTTGATCGCACCGGCAACACCCCCCATGGCGGTGTAAGCTGTTTCGGTCAGCACATCGCTATCCTTTTCCTTTTTGTCATATAACAAGGATAAAGCAAACTCAACCAGCGCCAATGCCCCCGGACCTGATCCAGTGTCATCCAGAATGCGCTGCACCAAGCGCGGGGAGATAGTCAGTCCTGCTGCCTGAGCTGGACCGGTGATCATTTTTTCTAACGCTGCCGGCCCCGGCACGGCAACCGGGAAATGTCCCGAGCGCAGTAACGCGATGCAGATTTCATCTTGCGGCCATTGGTTGTAAAAATCAGAACGCATCGCGATCACCACGCGCACCAACGGAGACTCAACCGCAGCAGTCAGCAATTTAAAAAAGTTACTCCGTGCAGCATCATCCACTTTACTGGCAAATACTTCTTCAAATTGATCAACGAACAGCAGAAGCTGGACGGCTGCGCCAACTGACCCCAGAGCATCGCTCACCACAGTGGCAATCTCGGTTGGATGCGTTCGTAGCCGCTGCGTCAGATCCGGAACACGCCAGTTTTGGTCTGGAAATGATTTGCTCAAGGCAGCCGCCAGGGACTGGAACGGATCATCGCCCAATTCGCGCGGGGAAAAACTGATTGGAATCCAGCGAATACCCCCTACGATAGAACTCTCCGTAAGGACTGGAATAAGCCCTGCGTATATCAGCGAGGATTTACCCGAGCCCGAAGGCCCGATCACCGCGAGAAAACACTCGCTACGTGCAATGAGCCGTTCAGCCAACGCTTCGATTTCCGCATCCCGGCCGAAGAATCGATCCGATTCGGCGGGCAAAAAGGCGCGCAAACCGGGGTATGGACGGCCTGCAATACGTTTTGGTGGAATATTACTTTTGCGCTGGGAATAACGTAAGAGAGCTTTCAGTACCTGTTCCTTGAGATCTTCCGGTGTTTTGAAAATTACGGGACGCCCGGCCTCTTCAGTACCGCTATTGACGAGCTGCCGGAACGATTCGATCAGATCCGGCGGATTCTCTTGGGTGACTGCATCGTAAAATGGACCCAGGATCGCGTCATTGTCCTTGATGAAGATCAGTGCCGGTAGCTTATGTTTGCGCGCCTGCCGGTATTCTAGTTCCGTAATGGAAAAAGGCTGCCCGGAAGGAATGAATCCGTAACGACGACCGATAATTCCAATATAGAGATCGCAACCCGCCACATCCGCCAAACAACTTTCGCGGACACTGCGCTCGTCGGCAATATAGCTTTCAACAACCGTAAAATGACCGCTCAGGGCTTTCCGAACTGCTTCGCGCTCAGGCCCCAGATCGTTCAATGTGGATGAAAGATAGACTCGCATGGTCAAACAGAAAAGGGAGAGAAAATCGGGTCATAAGCGAAAATCGGCTGAAAGTTTATCAAAATAGATAGCTGTAAAATCGATTTGTATCAATCCAACATATGCTCGCCCAACAGCAACTTCAAAAACTTCTCCCGTGTAGCGCTGGATGAATCGCGATAGAGCTTGTATTGCGCATGTTGATCCGGTTGATCCGGATCGATTTCGATGCCCCACAGCGGTGCGGTTGTGGTGGGTAAGTTAGAATAGCGCACGTCCACGAGCACGTTTGGCTGTTCCGGGCGGATGGTGAGGAATCCCGACGAGAAATGGCTGAAGCGCGCGATATCCTGCGCCAGGACGGAGGAAGCTGGTAAACCATTCAAATCGCGCTCCAATACGAATTTGTCGACCGCTTCGCCGGGATAGATGCGCGGTTCGGAAAATAGGCCGACGCGGATCGCGTCGACATGGAATTTGCCGTCGAATTCGTAAATCGCGCGCCACAATACTAAATTGGCGAGCGTCGGTTTGACCAGCAGTTGTTCTGCACGGTGCCCTCTTTCTGCAATCAACGATTCGGCCACGTTTTCGGCGCGTTGCCATTGCAACCAGCCAAACGATAGATAAACCGCTGCCAGCAATAATCCAAACCGCGCCATTGTACGGCTATATCGTCTAAATGCTATCACGCCGGCAATCAAAAGAATCAGCGTAAAAGCAGGATCCAATACCGAGATGATATTCAACGCCACGCGCGCATCGCTCACCGGCCACAGCAAATTCGTGCCATAACTGGTGAATGCATCGAGCATGCCGCTCAAGCAATAACCGAGAAAAGTAAACAGATATAACCGGGAAAACGGCAAGCGCTTGCGCAACAACGGCCACAGCAGCAATGCTACAAGCAAGGCGCCAAGCGGCACGAAAAACAGTGAATGCGTGAAATGGCGGTGAAATTCGATATTCAACAGCGGATCATTTTCCGATTGGATCAGGATATCCACATCCGCTGCAATGCCTGCCAAAAAACCGATGCCGGTTGCGATGCGTATTTCTTGTTGCTTCGCCCCGGCTTGCGCCATTGCGGTGCCGAGTAATCCTTGGGTGAGTAAGTCCATAGTTTTAAATATAAAAAAATTGATACCTGATGAAACATTAAGTATGGAAAAAACAGTTAATAGGCAATCTGCTCATGCTTTCCAAGTATAAGATACTGCGAGACTTCGATTATGATATCTTGTCATAAAGTTGAGTCTGCGTTATCAACAAGATTCATAATCGAGAAAAAGTTATTTTCTGCAATAACATACAGTTTACCGCATGGGAAAGTATCTAAAAAATGGCTTGCTGATTCTGATTAGCTTCATCACTCTGATCGTGATGGGTTTATATGCATTTCGCAATCCTCTATTGGAAACGGTCATCCGCAATCAATTAAGCAAGCAGGAACTTCCCGTGCAGTCTATCGAATCCCTCGATCTTTCATTCAACGCCTTCCAGTTGCAAGGCTTGGTCGCAGGCAAAAACCGCGAATTACATCTGGATGATCTTGCCGTGACCTGGGATTTATCGGATCTACTCGCTGGCAAGCCGGTCAAAGTCGCGATGGATGGCTTGCACATGACTGTCGATCTGAGTAAGCGACAATCCTCCGATGCGATGCCCGCGATGACGGCAACTTCCGGAAACAATATTTCTATTCCTTGGTTACCCATCCTTACTATTGCCAATACAACAATTCAACTTCATTCCGCAACAGGAAAAACCAATATTACCCTGTCAGGAAACACGGTTGAAATTCAAACCGGAGGCCAGTCAATACAACTCAAGGCCGATATTTCCGGTGATCTGGCTCAATCCGATGTTACGTTGACAGCGGCTGTTGATCAAAAAGGAAATATTCAAGGTAAGCTTTTAGTCGCGGATGGACAGTTAAATTTGCCTGAAGCCAAAATTTCCAGCTTTGGGGGCGAGGCAAGCTTTGCGTTTACGGCATTGCAGTTACAGCATCTGCAGACCAAGCTTGAATTGACAGGCGTTCATTTGCCGATCAACACAGTGCCCGGAAAACCGGCTACATCGCAAGATAGTGGTGAATCTGCAACTTTTGCGCTACGGGACGCGGCGCTGGATAACCTCACAATATCAGGAAACGTTCGCCAATCGTCCGGTTCCTGGCAGGGGGAAATTGATTTGGCGGCAGATGGCGGTGAATTTTCCAGCGATACGTTGAAAATTCAGAAACTTGCTTTTGTACTACCGATGCGAGCAGATGTTAAAGCCGATCATTGGTTGCTTGGATTACGCAATCCCGCGCAAATCTCACTTGGGAAGGTCGATACCTCCTATCCAGTAAATCTCAAAAATTCACCGCAATTCACTATCGCGCAGGCAGATGTAGATATAATGCGCAATCCACAAGGGTTTGCCCTTGCCCATCAAATCACTCTATCACTCGGCAACGTTGACATGCACGTTAAACGTCCAGATTCTGCAGAAATCGAAGTACAGCTACATCCTGGCACAATAGCCTTAAGCGGAAATTTGGATGATAAGGCGCCATATCAGGGAGAATTTACGCTCAGCGGAGCAGCTTTATCTTTACCGCAATACCAGGTGCAGTTGAAAGCAATCTCGGCTACTTTATACCTCAACGATAAAGAAATGGGACATGCCGCGGATTTTGCCATTGGCCAACTGCGGCATTTAGCGTCAGAGCCTGCTTTCTCACCAGTATCTATTACCGGTAATGTCCGCAACCAAGCTGCTGCTGGAAAACCACCGTTATATGCATTAAATATCGCTGGTGATATAAATGATTTACGTTTTTTAAAAATCACTGGCAACTATGCGCCAGAAGACGCAAACGGCATGTTAACGGCAAAAATTGCTCCGCTGAAGTTTTCCCCCCAAGGCTTGCAACCAAGTAAACTATCACCCGCTCTTGCAGCGCTCGAAAACGTCACCGGCCAAATCAATGCAAATGCACAATTTAAATGGTCTACAACAGGTATACGCAGCAGCCGTGGAGCGTTTAGGCTCAACAATTTGTCGTTCGCCTATGAAGATACAACGATAGATGATTTAAATGTCGCGCTAGATTTAACAGATTTATTATCGCTCAGCAGCCCCCCTCATCAAAAAATCACAGTCAAACGCATTGTTTCTGGGATTCCGCTGAAAAATCTGTTGGTTTCCTATCAAATCGAAAACGCTGATTCCCCACGTCTCAAACTCGAAAAAACACAATTTTCTCTAATGGATGGTACGGTATCATTAGTTCCTACGGTCATTGATCCTGCTGCAAAACGCTCGGATTTGCTGATTCGCATCAACGATGTTGATCTGGATAATTTTTTTAATTTTATTCAAGTTGACGGACTGACGGGAAGCGGGCGGCTTGATGGTCAAATTCCACTGACGCTGGAAAAGAACCAAGTTGCGATAACGAATGGTCACCTTGCTGCAAAAACACCCGGTGTATTGCATTTCAAATCTGAAAAAGCTTCGCAACTGCTCGCTTCCGCCGGCGAAGAAATGAATTTATTGTTACAGGCTCTGCAAAACTTCCATTATTCAGAATTATCCCTGCACCTCGATAAATCGCTGACGCATGATCTAGTAGTCAAGCTATCGCTATTAGGGAATAATCCTGATGTGAAAGATGGACGAGCTTTCCGTTTAAATATTAATCTTGAAACGGATATTGGCAAGATCTTGCAGACAATCAACCAAGGCTACAATCTGTCTCATGAAATTTTGCGTGGCTCATTCAGGGTGCATTAAGCGAGACTGCACTAATTTGCAATCACAGAAATAGTAAGTTTATTAGCGCATTTCCAGTCGCAACAACAACTGGAAGTCAATTAAACAAGGAGTGCAATCATGCTCAACATTGATAAAAACATGGCGATCGTTAAGCGAAAACTGATGATCCTAAGCTGCCTGGTAATTACTGCATGCGCGCCGACAGTAAAAGTGGAGCCGCCACAAGAGCCGATTACGATTAATTTGAATATCAAGCTGGATGCAGACATTCGGGTAAAGCTTGAAGAAGAGGCCAAAAAAGATATTGCCGCCAACCCCGGCGTGTTCTGATAGTAAAATAAGAGAAGGAGATTACAATGCCGCAAATTTTACGACCGTCGACAACCAATCCATTGATCGGAATAATGAAAATTATCTTGTTACTCCTATCGCTTTTGGCATCATCAACATGGGCCGGCACCTTGGAAGATTTACGTGCTTCAGGTGCAATTGGGGAAAGTTTTACCGGATATGCTGTCGCCAGAAATGCAGCAGTACAAGCAGAAGTAGATGCTATCAATGCCAAGCGCAAAGCCATCTATCAGGAAAAAGCCAATGCCCAAGGCATAAGCATCGATCAAGTCGGGCAAGTTTATGCCAAAGAAATTTTCAATAATGTCCCAGCAGGAACGTGGATACACGTCAATGGCAATTGGGTTAAAAAGTAGCCAATAACTTGAAGCATGTTACGATCCTCTGCTTGGGTTTAGGAGGTTATCGTGGTCTGTTTTGCCTGCTCGGCCTCTTAGCCAGTTTTTCAAGTAATCAGGCACTCGCCCAGTTTGTCATCAGGGACACTGAGTTGCTGCATTCCGATCGCCCCGAAGCATGGGCAATGAATTATTTTACGTCCGCCACGCTTCTCTCCGGACTCAGTGTGCCGCGCAGCCGCGCACCAGGATCGATTGAGATCGGAGCCGAGTTGGATTGGATTCCGCAACTGAGTTCCGCACAGCGGCGGGTTGGTTTTAATGGCACGAAAGATGAAGACTTAAATAAAGCGCCTATTTTTGGCCGACCGCGCGTCACTATCGGACTGCCGTGGCAATTTGCCTTGACGCTGTCTTATGTGCCACCCATCAGAATTTTTGGAATCAAACCAAACCTCTTCGCATTTGCACTGGAGCGTCCTTTATACGAGCGTGATTCCTGGACTATTGGCATGCGGCTGTACGGACAAATCGGTAGCGCGGAAGGTGCGTTTACCTGTCCTGGTGAGGTGGTGCAGTTTTCTCCGGGTTCACCTGGAAACATTTACGGTTGTGAAAAAAAATCGGCGGATAAGTCATTCCAACATTACGCAGGATTTGAACTCAGCGGAGCCTATCGCATTGAACGCTTAAGAGGATTAACACCTTACATTGCAGTCGCGGGCAATTTTCTTGATACGCAAGTTCATGTCAATGCCCAAACGTTCGGCATTCTCGATCGTACCCGTCTGAAGGCTGAAACCTGGACGTTCTCAGCCAGTGCCGGTATGGCTTATCCGCTAACCAACAAGCTCACTCTGAGCGTGGGAGTGTTCTATAGCCCGCTCTGGGTTACACGCCCTCCGGCCACTTCCAGTCAGAACGACGCCCTTTTCAATGTTCGCGCGCTACTCTCCTATCAATTGAATTAGGCATGAACCAAAATCATTGATCACGCATCACGCGGTACACGTCATTTTGCAGTGAACCAGATATCGCCATACCATGCCGTAGCGACGCCACCGCTATTATCGGTATCCGTCATGATTGCCACCGCATCGACGTGGCCGGGTTCTTCACCAAAAGCCCGGCGGTAATCCGCACGCACATCGCGGCGTGCACTCATCCACTGACCTGCACGTGCAGCTCCCGATTCTATCGCGATCATATGCGCACGCCCGGTAAAAGCATTGGGCCAACTGCTGCCGACAGGTTGATTGCTCGACCACACGTAATTGATGGCACGAGTACGCCAAAACATCACGCCACCGGAAAACACCACATAGATGCGCGCAGCATAATCATCGCCCTTGCGTGTGCGTTCATCAACCCCTTCCAGTACGCCATCAACCTTCCATCTCCAGTTAAGAATTGGCGTTGTATTGAGGTCGATATCGACTTCACGGAAACGCCCGGAAGCACTGGCATGACTGTCAGCCCGCAAGGCGAGGTTGCCATCCGAGTTTTCCAAAGCATAGCGCGTCTCCCCGGAAAAAGTTTTTATCTGCCAACCGCTTAAATCCCCTTGTGAAAAACGGGCGATATCGGTACGTTCATTTTGTGCCGATGCCACTACCGGTAAACAGAAAATTATTGTTACCAAAAATAGTTTCATACGTTATTGCATGCGCTCAAATAGTGATTCAAACAGAAAAGCATCGTCAAAATGGCGGCGCCCGTTAAAAGCAGTGGCATGACGCCCCCATTGGCGCATGGCTCCGGGTGAACGAATACCCATCGGCCACAAAATGAAACGCTCTAGCCGCTCCGTTCCTGAAATCAAGCCATGACTGCCAAATAAACTGCGATATCCGCCCTCGAAAGGCAAAGAACGCAATGCGTCGTAATCCTCGGATACCATCACGCGACCAGCATGTGCTGCGAAGTCATGATCGTGATAAATCCGTTGAATGTAGTGCGTATGGTGAGCAATGCGCAGTACCAGCGGCTGATGTTGCGGGGCTAATTGCGGCAGCAACGGCGCTTCAAAATAAGTAGAGCGAAGATCCTTGCGCAGTCGCAAACGATCGCTCAGAAAAAATTCGTGATAGCAACCACAATTGTGGATAGCGTCATAAAGCCAGGGCTTGCCGTCCGGACCTAATGTTACACGCCAATTGATACCATCGAGCTTACCCGCATAAATATCAGTACCAGGCCTTGCAGGAAACCAGACAATGTAATTCAATTGCAATAACACATGTTCGCCAAAGCGGGTATGCGAAATCTTGCGGTAAAACGTGGGCTGATCGATGTCTACAGTTGGCTCGTTTTTCTCCCACATGATTTTGCCGATGTGTTCATTTTCATCGACAACATCCACCTCCCATATCGGTGCGAAAGTGGCAAAAAGTTGCTCCAGCTCTGCAGAGGTCGGCAGCGGAATTCCCAGAGGATTTTCGGAATGTTTCAAGATTCCGCTGATTTGCTGAGCACTCAGCCGCTCGTCAGTAATTGAGGCATTACCGCTGGTAGGGGTTGTTGCTATCCAGCGCAGCAATTTACCCTTAACCGGAAGCGACGTTAGCGACGTGGCGAAAGTATCGCGGGTTCTGTCATGCCATGCAGATATTCCGGCACCAACCAACGGCGCAGTAATCGGATAAAGGCCCAATAGTTGCCACCAGCTGACATAATCATCCGGCACGCGGACGGCATCCCGCAACCGGTCACGTTGCTGCGGATACATAAGATCGGTCATTATCAATAAATTGCGGCAACTGTTGAGCTCACCAAGCACATCGTTATTCAGCCGATCTTTAACTAAGGAAGGTAAATTGCGCAATTCCAAGGCACGACTGTGCGCATCCAGATCAGCCATGTGATCGACCCATACCAGCCACTGCGGCGATGCATCGCTTAATTCGTGACTGAATGAAGCCAGTAGGCGCGTGGAACGAAGATAAGGAAAGTTCTTAATTTGCGATGATCCATGATCGCGTACACCTGAATAATCAATGGCGGCATCAATATTTTCATATAAAGCGCGGCAAATTGCCACGGTATTGCTTTTGTGCATGGAAACGGTATCTCTGAATCCTGCAGTGATGCAGCCAGTAAGCAATAGCGCAGACATTACAAGAAAAATTCTGGCCATGATTAGATGTGGGTGAAGCAACGAAAAATACGCATAATAATTCCCTCCTCACACGCCAATTTATTGGCATTAGCGCTGCTGCCCGTGCCAATATCGATATAACTGACAATTAAGTATACGCGCAAATCTATCGCATCCACTAGCGTTTGAATCAAGTGGCTTTCCTTGTCAAATGGAATAGGCTAAGATCCTTGTTAAGATAACAGGGCGTAAACAAAACGTTGCACTAATAACTCTGCAACAAACTACTCACGGTACTATCAGAACCTGAAGCCATAATGCAATTATCTAATTCCTAAGGAGAAAAAATGACATTTCATTTATTCCACATTAACGAAGTATATTCAAATGCCGATGGCACTGTTCAATTTATTGAATTCGTGGGAGATGCTGATGGCCAGCACTTATGGGCGGGGCACGCCATTAATTCAGCACCTGATTCCCAAAGCAGAGCTCAAGTGTATTCTATCGGCACTGATCTACCCAGTGCATCGACTAATGGAAAATCTGTATTAGTTGCGACTCAGGGGTTTGCGGATTTGGGTATTGTGACACCTGATTATATTATTCCGAACGGATTCTTATATACCGGCAGCGGTATTGTAAGTTTTCCGGGTATGGTTGGAGGTTCGATAACGTATACTCAATTGCCGACCGATGGGACATCGTCACTCAACCGCGATGGCTCGACGGGAACCAATTCCCCCACAAATTTTGCCGGAATTACCGCTACTGTTATTCCTAGTGACGTGATCTCAGGAACTGATGGTGCGGATAATCTTGCTGGTACGGCAGGTAATGATGTCATCCAGGCCGGAGCTGGCAATGACACGGTAAATGGCGGTACAGGCGATGACACGATAAATGGTGGCGCAGGCATCGATACGGCGATTTTCAGCAGCGCCCTCGAAAACTACTCCGTCTCCGGTGCGACGACTCCAGGTTCTGATCTAAATTTTAGTGTTTCCGGAACGGATGGTAATGACACGTTATTTGAAATCGAACGAATCCGTTTTGCCGATAAGAATCTTGCTATCGATCTCCAGGACGGGCAGGCCGCAAACAGCTCGATCCGAATTATCGGGTCAGCATTCGGCTCAGCTACTATCGAAGAACACCCTGATTATGTAGGCGTCGGCCTTAATTTATTCGATTCCGGGCAAACCATGCTTAATGTTTCACAGCTTGCGGTAGATGTCATGGGTAACCTTTCCAATGATACATTTGTAGATACCGTCTATCAAAATGTGGTTGGCACAGCACCTTCAGCAACGGATCACGATTTTTTCGTCGGCTTGTTGGAAAACGGAACATATACCCAGGCGCAATTACTGGAAATCGCGGCCAACACCGAAGTTAATGCCGTAACTATCAATCTGGTGGGATTTTTATCAAGCGGTGTGGAGTTTGTTTAACGCATTTCTTTTGTTAAAGGAAGCATAAGCAGAAAAATAATGCTGATTTTCAGGCATACAATCGGTTAGAAATCCGATCGTATGCCTGCTATCAGCGCTCTTCCGGGCAGCGGTGCAAAATTCTTCAGGTAAGAAGAATGCAATCGCATTTCTTCATCTAACAAATTTTTCCCTTGAATAAACAATCTTATGCCATTCGATCGTGTTTGTTTTAACGCATAGCTTGCTTCAAGATTGAGTTGTGTATAACTCGCTGTATTGGTTTCAAGTTCGGCAGTCTTTTTTTGGGGCAATACGTGTATGGTTGTTAGATTGGATGCAAATCTACCCGATCGATAATTTAATTCGAATCCGAATCGCTGGGGTGTTACACGTGGAACATTACCGTTGCTATGACCTAACTTCCCACGCACATAATCTGTAAATAAACGCAAATCCAAAGTATCGGGCTTGAGCGTAAAAATGACTTCTGCTTCAGCACCATAAAATGTTGCGCCAGTTTGCGCCAAATCCTGTAACAAAAAGCCGCCATTGAGATCAAGTTCCCCCTCCGGGTTAACGCGATCGGCAATACCGTCACCGTTTGTATCTGCATTTTTGTAAAAAATATAATTGTTAAATCGATTATAAAAAGCATTGACTTTCCATGTCATCAATCCAGAAGTTTTACGTAACGAGAAATCAAAATTATTATGCGCTTCTTTTTGTAACGAATTATCTCCAACCTGGTACGTTGCAGTACCCCGGTGCGCTCCTTGAACATAGAGCTCTTCAATGGCTGGCGCTCGCTGCCCATGGATCGCCGTGAGACCTAAGTGATAATCTCTAAAGAAATTCCAGGATGCGCCAATAGAGCCACTAAAAAGATCAAACGCACGTGACCGATCAAAATTATTTTGTGGATTACGCGTTGCATGTTCGTAACGACCACCGAATTCCAAGCGCACATTCTCCCAGTTTTTTTCTTCGACCATAAAAATCCCGGTAGAGCGTGATTTGGATACCGGTACAATGGCTTCTTCACCCAGAGCAGAAAACTTGCGATCGCGAAATTGCACACCAAATAATCCATTCCACGTTGCAATGGGAGAATGCAGAAATTCAACACGACTTTCGAGTTCGTGGTTCTTAAATCGAGTTGCAACTTCTCCACTGCTTTCGATTTCTTTATGCTTATAATCATTGTAGCCCGTCCGCACTTTAACTTTTTCAATGCCTGCAATCGGATTATCCAGTTCCCCTGACAGGTTATAGCGCGCCTGTATCTGATCAATACTGGCCATTTCAGGGGTAGGTATACCGTACTTGCTTTCCATCAATGCAATAGATCCTCCAACAAACCCTCGTTCCCCGATGTATGAGCCGCCACCTGACAATCCCTGCGAATCAACTGCGCTGTTTCTGACAATGTTTTTGTTGCCGAAACCTTGTTGAGCATCACTTGAACCATGTTCATCATCTTGATTACCGGGCGCATTACGGATCGGTGAAATACCGCTGATATCAGCTTGTCCGGGAACCGAATAGTCATCGGTTTTGCGCTTAAAAGCACCCAAACTCCAGGACATCTGACCAAAACTTTTGTTAACGTTGAACGATCCGGCTTTTTCTTCAGTAGCGGTATTGCCACGAATTTCTGCATTACCTTCTGGATTTTTAAATAATCGAGTGGGAATACGGTCAGTTACAACATTGACAACACCACCCGTAGCACCTCCGCCATAGAGTAAAGTTGCTGGTCCGCGAAGAATTTCAATTTGTGAGGCATTGAGTGTTTCCACCGTAACTGCATGATCTGGACTAAGCGATGACACATCTAATGCACCAATGCCATTTTCTAAAACTTGAACACGCGGCCCATCCAGAGCCCGAATAATTGGCCGACTTGCACCAGGTCCAAAAAAGCTTGAGGTTACACCTAGCTCATTAGATAAAGTATCCCCTAAACTTGTTTCCCGTTTGCGCCGCAAATTATCGCCTTGCAATACAGTAACCGGTTGCGCCATTTCAAGTTCAGTACGATCCTTAAACGGTGACGCCGTAACTGTGACCCCGGGTAACTTAGTCGTATTGGCAGGATCTGCGGCATAAATATCTGAGGTATCCAGTACATTCATAACTGCAATACACATTACTACCAATGAAAATCTTGATGAATCACACCAGCAAGTAAAACTAGAATCCTTCGAATTTATTGAAGTACACGATTTCATACTTTTTCCTTGCTGCTTTTTAGCCCTAAAAACCCATTTGAGATCGTTTTCATGCCGGCTATTAAGATACGAGAATTTTTGTGTATCGGCTAATCATTGAATTATTCTTGAATAGCATTTTAATAATATGATATGTTATATCATATCTGGTATCAAGAATTTTAGTAACTAAGGCTAAGGTGCATTTTCCAGAAATGAATGCACAAAATCCTGCCACTCAAGGGGTTACAAGAAAAAATAAGATTTTTGCAGTAGCACAGGAAAAAAGAGAGAAAAAGAAGTTGCAGCATTTTCCTCGTTCACTTGTATCGATAACTGGGGAAAGGATATTATTAAGCTTGTAAATTTATTAATTAATAACCTATTAAAACTAAACCGTATTTATGTAAAAATCCACAGTGTCCTATAATCTTACATATATTCTGTATTATTTTTTATGTGACTGGAATTCAAAAAAATGTCAGAGGATATTGATCGAATCATCCAAAAATCTTATGAAGCATGCGCTTTAGCCGGTGTTAAGTTAACGGACAAGCGCAAGAATGTCCTCGTAGTACTGCTAGGTTCTTCCACGCCACTATCCGCGTATGAAATCGTTGAAAGGTATAAAACACAATTTGGTGAAATGCTGCCGGTCATGTCTGTTTATCGCATGCTGGATTTTCTGATCCAAGAAAAATTAGTACATAAACTGGAAACAGCAAGCCAATATATGTCCTGCGCGCATATTGCTTGTGATCATCAACATGAAACTCCGCAATTTCTGATTTGCGATCAGTGTGGCAGCGTTAAAGAGATTGGGATAAAGAAACATATCATGGCTGAGCTTGAACGTAGCATTCAAAGCACTGGCTTTACTTTGGCCCATCAGCAATTAGAATTACATGGTGTTTGTAAACATTGTCAGGATAGTTCAGTGTAGCGGGTAAACTAATTCCTTGTTTCTTCTACAGAATTACATGGGATCTCCTGAAGTTCTTGCGAAGCATTATCCCAAGCCAATGAATGATAATCGAAACCATTCCTGATGCTAGGTTTGATAATATCAAAGAACGGCGATATATCGAAATCACGTGGTGTATATAAGCTGTAATGGCGAATATGATAAATTTCTGCGTAGCAATCATCATGCGCAGGATCATCTGACCACGTACGTTGAATTTCAGGCAATATTGGATAACGCACGGATTCAAACGCCTGCGCAATCAAAGTAGAGCAGATAGCGCGTGTTGGATCACCACTGCCCAAGGCAAGTAAGCGCCTGCGAAATCGAGTAGGAACTGGAGCAGTTGGCAACAGATAACGCAAAAGATCAAAAATATTTTTAAGATCATACCGATGACCGAGACGTGCAATGACAAAATCCACAACTCGCTTACGATCCTCATCATTCAAACCGACCGGACGGCAAATTCGTGTATGCATTGCTGCATACTCTGCAAGCGTCACCGCTCGGACACCTTCCTTCAAGTCCGCCTCGACCAGTACACGCGGTAATTGCCAAGGTGATTCGGAAGGTAATGCATTACCGATGAAAAGTGCAGCATGCGACCAAGTGGATTGCGTGAGATATTTAATGGCGACACTGACACGTGTATTTCCATCGATCAAAAGAATATCACCAGGCTGTAAATTTGCTAAAAGCTGCTCTTGACTAACAATTGCAACCTGTGTGCTCTGCCGTACAGGCTTGGTTAAAAATCGAGCCAATCCATGTCCTATACGCTCAGCTATCTGCCCCATTGATCTTTCCTTACGACTATAACAATTGTCTCTGAATATTAAATACCAGTACTGTATTCGATATTATGCGGGATAATACAAAGCCTATGAAACCATTAACAATATACAAAGCGCTCTCCATCCACTTCCTTCTCTTCTATTATAGGTAACTACACTACATTTTGTGATGAATCATTCACTGATTTTATTATGCACGAACACTTTTCGCATTTAATCGCTATATTGTTTTCCGGCATCGTCGTGACAGTTTGCGTGGTGTTGCATTATGAAGCATTGCGTTTCTTGAGTAGCACCGTGGGAATACACGTGCATAAACGTATAGGTGTCCTAGTGGTGATGCTCGGATTGTTGGCGGCACACGTGCTAGAAATAATCATTTTTGCCGGGGGCTATATGATCATGCAATATAGCGCTGAATTAGGTCATATTGCCGGAATCAGCGAAGGTAACTTATTTGATTTTATTTATTATTCTTCTGTGGTATATACCACAGTAGGATTTGGCGATCTAGTACCTGCTGGAGCCATTCGTATACTTAGTGCTGCGGAGGGATTAGCAGGTTTGGCTATGATCACGTGGTCAGCGTCTTTTACTTTTCTCGCAATGCAACGCTTATGGCCACACCTTTTAACAAAATCTGATAACGATCCAAAAAATTAAGCAACAGAAATCAATTCAGTTAGCGTTTACTACAAAACTTTTAAAAACGCCGTAAACAACCGTCATCTATTGCTCAGCTGGAATTTTGCCTTCCAAACTTTTAATTTTTTCAAAGATCGCTTCCCTCTCGCTTTCCAGTTCCTTATAGCGTGTATAGAGACGATCTAGGTCTGCAGTATATTTTTCCATTCGCTCTTTCTTTTCCTGCCGACGTCTCTGAAGATCCTCATAATTGGGAATGGGTATGCTTTTTCCCGTCAGATCGATGGGAATATTTTCAGGCGATTCCAGCATCTCATTTCTGCGCAATTCCTGCGTCATTAAAAATTGCTGATAAGTCGCTTGTGATTCTTGCGCAACACGCGTCATGATTTGTTCCAATCGAAGAATTTCGGGATTTTTTGTTTCAGGTGCTTGCGCTTGCGCCAAAACGGCGATGGGAACCATCAATAACAAAACAATGATAAGCGGGTACATGGTGCTGACGATTTTCTTGAAATAAATAATAAGCATACAGTGTTCTGTTACAACCGTTCAAATATAGCCGCAATACCTTGACCGCCGCCGATACACATGGTTACCAAAGCAAATTTGCCATTACAGCGCTGTAATTCGTATAGGGCTTTGATAGTCAGGATGCTGCCCGTGGCACCAATGGGATGACCCAATGCTACAGCACCGCCGTTAGGATTAGTTTTTTCCGGGTTAAATTGTAATTCTTTTGCAACCGCGCAAGCTTGCACAGCAAAAGCTTCGTTAGATTCAATGACATCAATATCGCAAATTTTAAGGTTGGCACGCAGCAAAGCACTTTGTACTGCGGGTATTGGGCCAATTCCCATGAATTTTGGATCAACACCGGCATGGCCATAGGCCACCAAGCGCGCCATTGGTTTCAAGTTGCGTTTCTCTGCCAAGCTACTTTCCATCAAAACCAGCGCAGCAGCACTGTCATTTATTCCGGATGCGTTACCTGCTGTTACAGTTCCATCTTTTTGAAAAACCGGGCGTAATTTTGCCAAGCTTTCTACGCTCGTATTATGACGCGGATGTTCATCAGTATCAAAAATAAACGTTTCTTTGCCAGTGGATATTTCAATGGACAAAATTTGCGTCTTGAAGTAGCCTTTGTCGATAGCATTTATTGCGCGGCGGTGGCTTTCTGCTGCAAATTTGTCCTGCTCTTCCCGACTGATTTGCCACTTAGACGCAATATTTTCAGCAGTGACTCCCATGTGTACTTTATCAAAGGGATCGGTCAGCGCACCTACCATCATATCCACAGTACTGCCATCATTCATGCGTTGTCCCCAGCGCAATGCCGGCAATAAATAACCACCCCGGCTCATTGACTCAGCGCCGCCTGCTACGGCTACATCCGTGTCATTGAGCAAAATGTTTTGGCTTGCTGAGATAACAGCCTGCAAACCGCTGCCGCACAATCGATTCACAGTAAGTGCCGAAGCATGTTGCGATAATCCGCCCTGAATGCCAGCAACGCGTGCCAAGTACATATCACGGGATTCTCCGTGGATGACATTGCCAAAAACTATGTGCCCAACTTCATTCGAGTCGATATTGGCGCGCAACACTGCTTCGCGCACGACGTTTGCGGCCAAATCAGAAGCCCCGATGTGCTTAAGCGCACCCCCATAATCACCAATCGCTGTACGCACACCACTCAGAATGACAACATCGCGCATTGATTTACCTTAAATGATAGTGAATTATTTTGCTGCGATAACACCCAGGCGCTCCTTGAGTGTCGGAGTTTGTCCATGATCGAGAACCTTGGCATAGTACATGGAATTCTTTAAGACCTTTTTGACATAGTCGCGGGTTTCATTAAACGGGATGGTTTCCGCATAAATAGCGCCTTCCAATGGCATTACATTATCACGCCAACGTTTGGCCCGTCCCGGTCCGGCGTTGTAAGCGGCTGAAGCCAGTAACGGTTGATTGTCCAGTGTGCTGAGTACATGCTTTAAATAATAAGTGCCCAATCGCAAATTAGTATTCACATCAACCACCAATTGCTGGCGGAAGTTCTGTATGCCAAGCTGCTTGGCAACCCATTCGGCAGTTGCCGGCATGAGTTGCATCAGACCAACCGCGCCTGCATGCGATTTGATATCTGCTATAAAACGGCTTTCTTGCCGAATCAGGCCGTATACCCAAGCTTCATCCAATTCATGCTGTTGCAGCACTTTTTTGAGAGTCTCACGGTGCGGTGACAAAAAACGCAGCTTAAAATCATGTTGCGATACAGTTCTATTTGCAGTATTAATCGCGCGATCATACAAACCGTGACGGCGTGCGACTTCTGCCGCGGCGAGCAATTCCGCATCGCTGAAATTGCGAATAGTCCAGCTCCATTCCCGTAACGCTTCCGTGCGCAAGTTCATGCGGGAAAAGGCTAAAGTACGCTGTACACCTGGTCTTTTTTCCATTGCAATCACTTCACTGTTACTCGCCCGATAAGTATTGCCTGCAATACTAAGTATTGTTCCTAATTCTTCTTTTGCCAATTGACCATAGAAACTGTGCTCTTCGCTTAACGGAATGAAAATGTTATTTGCACCCAAGGAATCACCCTTGATTTTTAACGCACGAGCTTTCCAATAACGCCAAGTATCCACTTGTTGTTCGACAGGTGACATGCTGTCGATAGTTTTCAGTACTTCTTCCCAATTTCCGGCTCGCAGTGCTGCGCGCGCTTGCCAAGTGAGCACGGTATCCGAAAGCGGATACGATTGCGTAGTATTTTGTGCTTCCTTGAACCAGTTTAACGCCCGTGAATCATGCCGCATGGCTGCCCGATACGCCAGCCTACCCAAAAAATAAGAACGATCGGAGGGAGTAAATCTATTTTTTACTTTTGACCACTGTGCAAAGGCTTGCTCGGTATCATTACGAAGCAGGCGCAACAATACAAACAAAGCAATTTCGCGATCACTGCGCGACTTGATTTTTTCTTTCTGTGCATCCAGGTAGCGCAGAGGATTTTTGGCAGCGTTATTCAAATCAGCAGTATTCAATCCTTCATTAACAGGAAGGTAGCGGTTGACATGGGTCGCAACCCCTGTTTGTCCCTCTTCCAATGCTAAACGTATACGCTTCCAGATATCTTCTCGCGAAATATCTCCGCTGTAGATTAACGACTGAAAAACCGGTGTACAACTATCCGGTAAACTTGCCGGCGCAAACCATAGGGAACGCACATCCGCTACTGCAATTTTATCCTTGGTATCCAAGTAGCGTTGATAGTAATAACACATCAACTCATTATCTTTATTAACCAGAAATGGGTATTCCGTTTCAAAAAATTGCCATTGCCGATTCTTACCCAATATTTTAAGCCAATCACTACGCAATCGATCCGCAATCAGGCTGCCTTCGTGGCGTAAAAGAAAATTCGAGATTGTTTCCAGATTGGTAGTAGTTAACTCCATCCGCAATTGATAATATTCCACATAGGGCCAGAGCGCATGGCGTTTTAGCCTGTTAGCATATCCATCTAAAAGTTTAGCGTTGCCGACTTGAAATGCTTCTCGGGCAGCAATAAAATCACTATCTTGATTTGCAGATAACAATCCAATCTTAGCTAGCAGGATCAATCCCAGAAGGTAGTTTCTCATATAGCTATCGATAACGTAGATTCAATAGTAAAGAATAACTTAATATGGATTTTCACGGCGTGGTTGCGAAAATCCACTATTTTAATTGACCCACAATCAATACATGCGCCACCTTTGTAAGCGCAGGCAAAAAATCAAATAACGCCTTGCCCCAACATTGCGTCAGCTACTTTTACAAAACCAGCAATGTTAGCACCGTTCACATAATTCACGCTGCCATCAGCATTGGTGCCATATTTCAAACAGGATTTGTGAATGGCGCGCATGATTTCCTGCAAACGTGCATCAACTTCTTCCCGTGTCCAGGACATGCGCATCGCATTTTGACTCATTTCCAAGCCGGACGTTGCAACGCCTCCTGCATTACTGGCTTTACCCGGCGCATAAAGCACTTTATTATGGATAAAACATTCCACAGCTTCCGCAGTAGAGGGCATATTCGCACCTTCAGCAACACAAAGAACACCATTGTTAATCAGTGTCTGTGCATCTTCTGCCGTAATTTCATTTTGCGTAGCACAAGGCAAAGCAACTTGCACCGGAACATGCCAAGGCTTTACACCGGGCAGAAAGGCTACATTAACTCGCTTGGCATATTCATCCAGGCGCGCATACAAATGATTCTTTACCTCAGCCAATATTGCGAGCTTTTCGGGCGTAAAACCATTTTCGTCGACAATTGTACCGCTGGAATCAGACACAGTAATCACTTTAGCGCCTTGAGCCATCGCTTTTTCGACTGCAAATTGCGCCACATTGCCTGAGCCGGAAACCGATACACGCATACCTTCCAGATAACGACCAGCTTGCTTTAACACCTCTTCGGCAAAATATACCGTCCCATAGCCAGTCGCTTCCGGACGTATCAGCGATCCGCCAAAACTCAGCCCTTTTCCGGTAAACACACAATCAGCACGATTGGATAATTTTTTCATCATTCCTGACATAAAGCCAACTTCACGACCACCCACACCAATATCACCGGCCGGAACATCGGTGTTCGAGCCAATATGGCGAAATAATTCGCTAATAAAAGCCTGGCAGAAACGCATGACTTCGCCAGGACTTTTACCTTTTGGATCAAAATCGGATCCTCCCTTTCCCCCACCCATCGGTAAAGTAGTCAGTGCATTTTTGAAAGTTTGTTCAAACGCCAAGAATTTTAGGATGGAAAGATTAACCGAAGGATGGAAGCGAACCCCGCCTTTATAGGGACCGATAGACGAGCTATGTTGTATTCGATAACCCCGATTAACCTTCACTTCACCATGATCGTCAACCCAGGACACACGAAAA
The DNA here is from genome assembly GCA_024281995.1 of Nitrosomonas sp. GTDB lineage: Bacteria > Pseudomonadota > Gammaproteobacteria > Burkholderiales > Nitrosomonadaceae > Nitrosomonas. The sequence continues at coordinate 95,942 of JAMWZW010000003.1, read as the reverse complement.
ATAATTACTCTTTCAGGCTCGACCAATCGATCCAACAAGCCATGCTCGGCATACCGAGGATGCTCCATGATAAACGGCCACAAGCTTTCGATGACCTCTGTAACTGCCTGCATATATTCTGGCTGATTAGGATTGCGTTCAGCAACATAATCACTAAATTCCTGAAGATTCTTATATTTCATTTCATTTCCCCGGATTGATGAAAGGTTATTTTCAAATAGCCTAATTCTGCCAAATTAATTTACATGCTGCACTGTATTTTTATTAAAAATGGAGTTTTTAGCGCAGTTTTTTTAAATAACCTACTTTCATTCAATTGAGCAGAAACGTTAAATAGCTTTCCGGTGATTATCCGCACGTTTGGAATTCTTTTTATAACGACTTAGATATTATTTCAGATGCTAGAAGCCTTGAAAAAAAGTACTTGTTGATGGCCAAAAAATATTTCTTTTTATTACTATTACTCGTAGTAAGCAAATACCACAACCATTAGCTGGCTTGAGTTGATTGTTGGGTTTGCGGTTGTTCTTTTAATAACGGCACTACCAGTTTCTCAAGCTTTTGCAGATTGACACGTCCCAAATAAGTTTCAACAATTTCTCCGGAGCGATTGATAACCACCGTATAAGGAAGCGCCGACTGACGATTTCCAGCCGCTTCTAGCAGTGACCAGGTGCTCAAACTTCCGATTAACACCGGATAATTGATACCAAATTCCTCACTAAACATTTTTACTTTATCAACTTGATCAATCGCGATTCCAACAAATACCAATCCCTGATCACGAAATTTTTCCTGTGCTTCTATAAATTCAGGAATTTCTTCACGGCATGGCGTACACCAAGTAGCCCAAAAATTTACTACCATGACATTTCCCAACCATTGCGAAACTGCTTGAGTTTCTCCTTGAATATTGGGTAAGTTTGCTGCCAGAATTGCCTTGCCGCCCTGTTGACTGGCCTCAACGGAAAGTACAGATTGCGAACCGCCCATGAGTTGCGCCCGCAACATAAAACCAGTGGTAATTGCAAGCGCAGCTAGTCCTGCATAAATTAATAGTTGTTTTAATTTTGCCATCATGATCCTTTTTAAATCAGTACCGCGTTCAGCACGGTCAGAAAATCATTTTTGTTGAGAAAACCAATAATCTTAATATCAGGAACATCATTGCCCTTAGGATCAATAAATAAAATTCCCGGTGGCCCGAAAAGTTTGAAGCGCCTGAGCAATGCGGAATCATCAGCAGTACCTTCGGTTACATCGATTTGCAACAAAACTGTATCCTTCAAACGAGCCTGCACTGTAGCATCAGACAGCGTAAAGCGCTCCATTTCCTTGCAGGATACACACCAATCGGCATAAAACTTCACCATGATGTGCTTACCTTGGGATTGGCGGATGTAATCATCCAGTTCGGCAACGGTTTTTACCCGTTGGAAAGGTAATGCTGAATAACTCGTAGGAACAATTTCTCCGGAATTTAATGTCTCTCCACCTGCCACACTAATTTTTGAAAGTGGCTGCAAAACATCCCGGCTACCTGACAAAACACCAATGAGCAAGGCCACACCCATGAGCAAGGCAATCACGCCAATGCCTTTAAGGAATTTTTGCAATCCTGAAGCTCTTGTCGGCAATGGATCAATCGCATGCAGATAAATTGCAGAAATAATCAGCAAAGCCGCCCATAACAACATATGTATTATTTCGTTGATCACCGGAGAGATTAGCCAAATAGCAACACCCAGCAACAATACGCCAAAGAATCGCTTGATCGACTCCATCCAGGGTCCAGTTTTTGGCAATAATGCACCGGCAGAGGTACCCAATAACAACAAAGGAACACCCATGCCAAGCGCCATAACAAACAACGCTGAACCACCCAAGATTACGTCCCGTGTTTGGCTGATGTACAACAAAGCCCCGGCTAATGGCGCTGCGACACATGGACCGACGATTAGCGCAGATAATGCCCCCATACCAAAAACGCCGGTTAAATGACCGCCTTTCAATTGCCCTGCCTCTTGAGATAATTTAGTTTGAAACGCTCCAGGCAATTGTAAGTCGTAAAAACCAAACATCGAGAAAGACAGTAGCACGAAAATAACTGCGAACGTGCCTAACACCCAAGCATTTTGCAATGCTGCGGATAGCATGGAACCGGACAATCCCGCTGCCACACCAGCAATAGCATATGTAATCGCCATCCCCAGCACATAAGCCAATGCTAGGATAAAACCATGTCCTTTGGTGACATTTTTGCCACGATTAGCAATAATCCCCGATAAAATCGGAAACATTGGAAACACGCAAGGCGTAAAGGCAAGTAGCAAGCCAATTCCAAAAAATCCAGTAAGTATCAACCAATAATCACCACTTTGAAACATCTGGTCAATTTTGTAGGCTTCGGTTTCAATCGCAGGCACTCTGGATGGCAATTGAAATAATTCAGCCGTTGCGTCCATCCCCGCTGCAGCAACTTGACCGCTCACTACTTCAGCAACGGCACCAATGGCGGCCTTCATTGCGGGTAATGTGAGTCCAATGGTTTTATGTATCGGTGCATAACAAACACCCACAGGTTCATTACACCCTTGATAGGAAGCAGTTAGTGTCAGCGGTTGTTCGTTGCCGGCATTCTCGCGCTTTAACGAAATAATGGCCTGTATGGGACTATAGTAAACTTCTGTTTGACCAAACGTTTGGTCATCTTTCATTTTTCCCGCTGGCAATGTAATTTTTTCAATCACTGTATTCGCTTGCTGAGGCTCGAAAGCAATTTTGTCGCGGTAGAGATAATAATCTTTTGCCGGCATTAAATTAGCAATCACGGTATTGCCATCACGCACTTCCAGAGAAATTTTAAACGCCTCATCCGGCGGTAACAATTCTTGCGGATTACTTTGACCAAGATTGATGCCCAGTCCCTGCAATTTTTGAAACAGGCTGAAAGATCCACTTTCTTGCGCAAAAAGATTGACACTGGTAAAACACAACATCAGTAATAAAAATTGGATTAATCGCATTGCTATTCAGTATTTATTAGTCAAACAGGGATTGTTTCGTCGGCGATCCACTGCAAATATGCAGGTAATCCTCTCGTTATAGGAACCATAATCACTTCTGGAAGTTCATAAGGATGCATTATCTTGATTAACTGTTCAACCCGTTCATAATGTTGTCGCTGGGTTTTGATAAGCATAGGAATTTCTTCCGCCGATTCGATCTTATCTTGCCAGCGATATACTGATGTACAAGGACTTAGCATATTCACACACGCTGCCACACGCTGCTCGATCAACGCTTCCGCTAATGCTGAGGCAGTTTTTTTATCGGGAAAATTGGTAATGACAAGTACCGATTCCATGCATGTCAACAGACAGATAATAGTAAATGCATAATTTTACCTTGCTTATTGCTTCAATGGACAGATGTCATGCCAAGCATTAGCAAGCTGGGTATACTCTGCCAATAGACATATACTTTTAAAAACTTGAAAGAAAGGATATAACCACATGAAAGGATTATTTAATTTAATAATAACACTATCGATTATTACTCCGGTTGTAATATTTTTTGGTTACATCATCATGGATGAAGGCGATCAATTTACGTCCGAACATTATATGGTTACCGCATTAAGTACGATCCCATTCATTTTTGCCCTCTTGGTTAAATTTCTGATGTCCGGCGTGGATAAGGAGGAAAATAAATAGCGAGGCATATGCTAAGCTTCCATTAGCATGCCGAGTGAATATTCACACGCACGCTGATAAGCCAATCCGGCAATCGCCAGATCCCCCAATGCTAGCCCGCGGAATATAAAAGCAGTCCGCGCTTGTTGCGTACAGCGACCCGCTATCTTACCTGTCACCAATCCGCTCAAGTCACCGTCCACCAGTGCCGGGTCAACCAGTGGTTTAGGCAGGCTCGCTTCCTGTTGCAGATCATCGACAATAATCTGATCCAATACGGGTAAACTCTCAGCCAACCACGGTGCTGCCAAATCCGTCATGGTGACGAATGCACCCGGTTTGAGCCAACACGCATTCAAAAATGGAATCAATTGCGGCGATAATGTCACCGATGTGACGATTAAATCTGCATCTTGAACAGCTTCCTGAGCCGTTTTGCAGGCAATGACCGAAAACCCTATTTTCTCCGCACTGCGGCAAAACTCATCGCGGCTGGCTGTGCCGCGTCCAAATGCTCGAACTTGTTTTAGCGGAAACATTTCTGCGAAAGCATGCAAATGGCTATGGGCTTGTACACCACAACCTATAAATGCGGCAATGGACGCATCAGGCCGTGCGAGCCGTTTCGCGGCGACTGCGCTTAATCCAGCCGTGCGCACCGCAGTAACCCAGTTTCCATCGAGTATCGCCAGCGGTATGCCGCTGCGGCTATCCAGCAAAGTCACCAACGCATTGATGCTTTTCAATCCATATTGCGGATTATCAGGATTCAGCACTAACGCCTTAACCGCAAGAAACGGCGGATCATTAGCTGCGGCTAACGTAGCCATCATATATCGGCCATCTGCTGGAGTAATCACTGCTTTTGGCGCATTCCAAGCTTGCTGCTGTTCTTTTGTAAGAATTAAATGCTCGATACTGGCAACAACTTCTTTCGTATGCAATTGCAAGCGTTGCAATGAACTTTGCGATAAATAGCGAATCAATGCAGGCATCCCCATTTTTTACTATTACTCATAACGACAATTTTTAGTCAAGACTGCGTTAGCCATATTTACAATCGGCTGCTATAATAGCGCCCCCGCCGCAACAACTAACAGCTTATTTTTGAGGAATTATTTATGTCTCGTCCGATCCGCAATATCGCTATTATCGCTCACGTCGATCATGGTAAAACTACCATGGTTGATAAACTTCTCCACCAAGCCGGCACTTTTGCCGCGCACCAACAAATCTCCGAGCGCGTCATGGATTCCAACGATATCGAGCGTGAACGAGGCATTACCATTTTAGCCAAAAATTGTGCGATCGACTACGAAGGCATTCATATCAATATCGTAGATACTCCCGGTCATGCAGACTTTGGCGGCGAAGTGGAGCGCGTATTATCGATGGTCGATGGCGTGTTGCTGTTAGTCGATGCCGTTGAAGGCCCGATGCCACAAACTCGGTTTGTCACTAAAAAGGCATTGGCATTAGGTTTACGCCCGATCGTCGTGATCAATAAAATCGATAGACCGGGTGCACGCCCCAGCTGGGTTGTCGATCAGACATTTGATCTGTTCGACAAATTGGGTGCAAACGATGAACAGCTTGATTTTCCTGTAATTTATGCTTCAGCGTTGAATGGTTTTGCTACCTTGGATCAGGAAAAACCAAGTCAAGACATGCGTCCCTTGTTTGATACAATCCTCAAATATGTCCCTGCACCCTCTGGTAATCCAGATGAACCGTTGCAGCTACAAATCAGTGCACTGGATTATTCCAGTTTCGTTGGCCGCATTGGCATTGGCCGTATTCATCGTGGCAAACTGCGGCCCGGTCAAGAAGTCATGGTATTGATGGGTGAAAAACCGCCCAAAAAAGCCAAAGTCAATCAAGTACTCGGTTTCCGCGGCTTGGAGCGGGTGCAAATGAAAGAAGCGCAGGCAGGTGACATCGTGCTGATCAACGGTATTGAAGAACTGAGCATTGGCACTACACTCGCTGATATTGATCAGCCTGAAGCATTACCCATTCTTGCCGTAGATGAACCGACCCTGACTATGACTTTTCAAGTTAATACCTCACCGTTTGCCGGTCAGGAAGGTAAATTCGTTACTAGCCGCCAATTACGCGAACGTTTAGAAAAAGAATTACTGACCAATGTTGCAATGCGTTTGGATGAAACCAATGAGACTGATTCATTCCTGATATCAGGCCGCGGCGAGTTGCATTTGACTATTTTGCTCGAAAACATGCGCCGTGAAGGCTATGAACTTGCGGTATCGCGTCCGCATGTCGTAATTCGGGAAATCGACGGCGTTAAATGCGAGCCGTTTGAAATGCTCACCGTAGACGTTGATGAAGCCAACCAAGGCGCGGTCATGGAAGCATTAGGTGCACGCCGTGGCGATTTGCAAGATATGGTATCGGATGCCAAAGGACGCGTACGACTGGATTATCGCATCCCCGCACGTGGCTTGATCGGCTTTCAATCCGAATTCATGACCATGACGCGTGGCACCGGTCTAATGAGTCATGTGTTTGACGAATTCGCACCGATGAAACCGGAAATTCCACCGCGCCGAAATGGTGTGTTGATTTCTGCCGAGAATGGTGAAGCAGTTGCGTACGCACTATGGAAACTGCAAGACCGCGGCCGCATGTTCGTCAGTCCTGGCGATCGATTGTATGAAGGTATGGTGATCGGCATCCATACCCGCGATAACGATTTAGTCGTCAATCCCATTAAAGGCAAGCAACTCACGAATATCCGTGCATCCGGAACCGATGAAGCAGTTACGCTAATACCGCCAATTCAACTCACACTGGAATCCGCAATCGAATTCATCGCCGACGATGAGCTGGTGGAAATCACGCCTAAAACAATCCGCATCCGCAAACGTCACCTGCTGGAACACGAACGCAAGCGGGCATCAAGAGTGGCTGCTTAGCAGATCATTGAAAAACGTATGTGTGGCAACCGATACTGGACAAAATCAGGCAAGAAAGCGCAGTTAATACATAATAAATGAACATTCTGAGCCTGATTTAAACGCAATGTTGCCAAACCGGTAGTTTTTCAGAGATTCTCTCAATTTATTTTGATTTCAATTGACTGTTGATGAGCAAATTCGGCGGTGGGCCGATTGGCTCGAAATTTTTCAACAGTGGCACATCGTCTTTGTTAATCGAACGTATATCCATATCGTAAGTGCCGTGCGGCCCCCAACTGCCGGTGAATTTCTTGCCATCCGGGGTAAAAGTCCAGCACATATCTTCCCCGCTGGTATTAACCGCATCGCCGAGATTGACCGGTTCCTGCCATTCGCCATCGGCGTTCTGATGCGAAATCCACTCGTCATGACCGCCGCGCGATCCTAAATCGGTTCGCATGCTTGTTATGATCAGGCTTTTGCCATCTTTGGATAGCCCGGTCCAATGCATGTGATCGCGATGCGGCGAATTGATTTTCGCTCCCAGGCTCTCGGGTTTCTGCCACACCCCATCCTTCTTTTCGACTTTCCAGATGTCGCTGTCTTGCGTCACGCCGGGTTGATGATAGCTGAAATAAATCAGGCTATCGGAAGCAATGATCGGACAATGTTCCTCGCCAGTGGTCGTATTAATATTTGGCAGCTCGGGCACGTCGTTCCAATTTCTGGCCGATTGCCAGACACCATCGACTTTTTGTACCACGTATAAATCGCCGGACAACATATTACCCGGCTCGTAACGGGTGAAATAAATGACATTGCCATCATCCGAGAAACTCGGCTCCAATTCCCACGCCGTGGTATTGATGTTCGGTCCCACCTTTGGATCGACCCCAGGTCCAAGGTGAAGCGGTTCTTGCCATTCACCATCGACCAGATACGATATCCAAATATCGAAACTGTAATTACCTCCGGGTGATTGGATGCTGCCTTCACGGGTTGACACAAAAATCGCGGTTTTACCATCGACGCTGTATGTAATCTCCATCTCTGAGCCGGGAGAATTGATTTTTCCAGCAAGACTGTTGGAAACTCGCGGGTGCTCCGTTGCCGCTTCGCCACCGGAGCCGTGCATGCCCGGCATAGCATAGGAAACATTAAATGTCAGCATAAGCGCAGGTAGTGCAGGCAACCAACTCTTTGGAACTAAGAATTTTTCTTCCATATATTGCTCTCCTTCTTAAAATCAATAAGATTTATTAATTCTATACATACGGTTACCAGGATAGGCTTATGATCCTTGTTCTACAATGAATATAAGAATATATATTATACTGTGCTCTAAGTATTTAAGACTCTCCCATTTACCGGGTGAAACGGCTGTTAAAATACTTATAACAAGTTTGACTCATCACCCGGCATTATTTATATTAGCAGCCAAGAAAGTGTTTTTCAGTGCCTGCACAGTGCAGCGGAAATGCGGGTTTTCCTCTTATCAACCAGGAGATCAACAGCATGAAAGCAACTCCATCATTCCTGTCCTACTTTCTTCAAAGATGTTTTACATTGCGTTTCTCGTCATTATGCTTGTTAATAATTCTATCGATCTCAATTTCCGCTTGCAGTATCGGAGATAAGATTGATCGCGTCGCCGATACAGTAAGCGATGTTACCGGGGATACCGTTACGGCATTGGATGGCGCCATTGATGCATTGGATCGCAATTCATCCGCTTGGCAATCGGTGTTGCAGCAAACTACCGATAAATTGACCGCTGACGCTCAATCGACCATCCGCAATGAAATATCTGATTTACTTAATCGCAGCGTTGCCGCTACCGGGACGGAACTACGCTGTAATATGGATTTCATCGGTTCGCGGGTGCGCCAAGCTTTGGTCAGAATTCGTGCCCGCCTGCTGCATCAAGAGGTGCCTCCGGTTGAACCGGCACTGTGTCATGTGGTACCAGCGGCAGTGGATATGGCGTTGGATGCGAGCCGGCGCAATAAACTGGAATTTTTCGGTTATGATTTTGACACCACACCGATTAAAGTCACGCTAAAAGAAAAATCCCATACGTCGAATGTATCTTCATACCTAGACCGTCCAACGCATTATCACATGACGCTCAATCTCGGTGCCAATGGCGTCCCGGTATCCAGTGACAGTGACCGCCTTACCTTGGAATGGCAAGATCGCGTCATCTCCAGTATTGCCATCATTCAGCCAGCGACACCCATATGCCGGGAAAAAACGGAAACCTACTCGCGCAGTACTTTTGTAACCTATAATCCACCCCATACCCGAGGCGACAAGGAATTCTCGGGTCATGGTCCCGAAGTATGGGCAACCGCACGCTGGATCAATGAAGGTACACAAGTTAATGTGCGTCTTTGGATGAAAGCCAAAGAAACGCGCAGCGACTGGACCACGGCAGAAGGAGAACATATCGTTTCTTATTACACGGCTCCATCCGGCTGGCGTATTGATAGCATTCAAGGCAACATGGAAAGCTCAGCGCATTACATCGATACCGATCATAACGAAGATCCTCAAGGTGGCGGCCCGAACGGTCCGGTAAAAGAATTCAAATTTCGCGGTGATCACGATGGTGATGATGCCGGAAGTTACACCGGCATGGATGTTTACTTTAATCCGCTCGTCGTCAAATTGGTGGAAGTCGCCAATTGCGCGCCGGCATCCGCGGTCAAATCACTGGAAGTAAAAGGCTTCATTGCTCCGCAAACAATCAAGCGTATGCAACCGATGATGCTGAGATTACAACGCCAATAAACCATCCTCAAGGCCACCAGCAAAGCTGGTGGCCAATCAAAAACAAGCAATTAAGCAATTCCCGAATAGGTGTCATTTCGGATACAAAAAAACTATACCGTTGATTAATTCAGATTCCTCGCTACGTTCCGCATGACCTCTGTAAATTGTTGAGGCGATCTTTAGTCGCTATCCGTTACGCCTACAATCCTATAAATAAGCTCGAGGCTTATCAAATTTCCTACGGCTTAATAGCTTATCAGTAAGTAAGCATCATAAAATATTTTATATAATATTTAGCAATATCATTTTAACCAAACGATATTTCTGTTTATATAGGAACGATGATATCGTTCGCCTCCATTGATATTTTTGTTCAAAAAGTGATGTAAATGACTACCGATTATGATGCAAAAACTGTTGTAGAACCGCCTAAAAAGCTACCTGCAAGCATTACTCAGGAAATTCTTCGTGCTGTTGCCAGTATCGAATATGGATCCGTTGAAATCGTTATCCATGACGGTAGAGTGGTACAAATCGAATGCCGGGAGAAAATTCGCTTGAATCAAAATAAATCTAATGAAAGGAAGGTATAAAAGTAATGAATTAAGACTGCCTCGATTCTATAAACAAGATAACACCGACCAACAACATCGGAGGTAAACAGCAAGACAGTATCAGTGACTCAACCGGAATGCCGGAGAGCTCACATAAGGAGAATGAAGTGAAGCTTCTTTGGAGTTTTTTACGCATTGTTGCGTTGAGCATATTTACAACTCAGTCCATTCAGGCATCGCCTGAAGAAAAATCAGGCGTGGATTTCCAAGCCTTGCAGCAACAAGTTGTGCAACTTACACAGCAAATTGCTGTTGACATGGGCAAACCACTAATCAATAAAACATCAAACCAGACGGATAAGTCGTCTGAATTGGAAAAAAACTTACCGGCCATTGTTCCAGAGAAAAAAGCACCAGAAGCAGCAAAGCCGACCAGCTATCATCAGCGATCAAATAGTTATGCCACCAATCCGGATTCTGATCCACCGCGATATGTACGCCAGCTAAGTGATATCGGTATTGAGCGGTTTAAAGATGTTACTTGGCTGGATATCGGTTTGGAACATCGCACACGTTATGAATGGCGCAATAATGACATACGGCGTATAGAAGGCGGGGAAGATAATCCGTTCTTTTTACGTAATCGCGCCTGGATTGGCATAAAAAATATCCTGGATCCCTTCCGCTTTGCCGTGGAATTTCAGGACTCCCGTGTCTATAACAATAAACACGCCATTACAGATCAGGAAAGAAACGAATTCGATCTGCTCAATGCCTATGGTGAATTGTATTTCAAAAAAGCGCTTGGTATCGATGATCGGGGAAATGATCGTCCGATTCGATTCCGTGTTGGCCGCCTGGCATATGAAACAACCGACCGGCGTTTTATTGCTCGTAACGAGTGGCGCAATACCACCAATACTTTTGAAGGTTTTCGCCTGAATCTGGGGCGCGAAGCCAATGACTGGGAATTGGATCTGTTTGGCATGCAACCGGTACGGCGCTTGCAAACCAAATTTGACGAAGCGAATGATCATTTGTGGTTCTTCGGTGCGATTGGAACGTGGCGCAAGTGGTCTGACATCGCTACCCTCCAGACATACTACATGGGCCAAAAACAAACGGCTGATCCCAGTGGTTTCACTGCTACCAATCGGCTCGATCGGCAAATTCATATGCCAGGATTCCGCGTTTACGGCAAGGCCGGCAACATTCTTGATTTTGATGTCAGCTACAACCATCAGCTCGGGTTTACCGGTCCTAATCGGGTCGATGCGCATGGCTATACCATCGAAGTGGGAAAAACTTTTGACCATGCTTGGAAACCGCGTATCGGCTTATTTTACGGTTATGCCACAGGTGACAAGGATCCGACTGACAATGTCGACAATCGTTTTGACCGCTTTTTTGGGTTTGCCCGGCCTTGGTCGGCGGATCACTACGTGATTTATGAAAACCTTAAGGCTCCTAAAGTCAGAATGGAATTCAGCCCAACGCAGAAATTGGGATTTGAACTCGGTTATGGCGGATACTGGTTGGCCAGCAAAACCGACCGCATGTTCGATATTCTCGATGGCAACATCAGTAATACTGTCCGCGACCCGGGATTCAATCGCGACCGCACCGGACAAAGCGGTGATTTCGCAGGCCATGCGTTTGAAGGACGTATTCGCTATCAACCCATCCCTCGTGTTAACACCATCCTAGGCTACACCCATTTTACTGCGGGAGAATTCGTAAAAAACCGTATCGCAGCAGCCCCCCATTGCGATAGCAGTAACGTACATCCCTGTGTCGATCAACGTTCAGGCGACACCGACTTTCTATACTTTGAAGTATTAATCAGTCTCTTATAACCAATCTTAATTTTTAATCGGAGAAAAATCATGACTATTAAAAAAATATGGCTCATAACAAGCCTTTTGGCAGCAAGTTTTTTTATCAGCAGTAGCGTATTGGCAGAAAAAACCCTGTTGAATGTTTCTTACGATCCAACCCGTGAACTGTATCAGGAATTTAATGCCGCTTTTGCCAAATATTGGCAGGAAAAAAATAACGAAAAAATCACCGTGCGACAATCTCACGGCGGCTCCGGCAAACAAGCACGCTCCGTCATTGACGGATTGGAAGCGGATGTTGTGACATTAGCGTTGGCGAATGATATCAACGCTATTGCCGAGAAAGCCAAATTATTGCCGGAAGATTGGCAGAAGCGCTTAGCACTCAACAGTACGCCGTATACCTCAACAATCATTTTTCTGGTGCGCAAAGGCAATCCAAAAGGCATTAAAGATTGGGATGATCTGGCCCGTGCGGGTGTAAGCGTGATTACACCAAATCCGAAAACATCCGGCGGCGCACAATGGAATTATCTGGCGGCATGGGAGTATGGCAAGCAGCGTTTTGGCGAGGATAAAGTACAGGAATTCGTCGGCAATATTTACAAAAATGTCCCAGTGCTGGATTCCGGCGCACGCGGCTCAACCACCACATTTGTAGAGCGGGGGGTCGGCGATGTTTTCATTTCCTGGGAGAACGAAGCCTTTCTGGCGCTCAAGGAATATGGCGCGGATAAATTTGAAATTGTAATTCCATCGCTCAGCATTCTTGCCGAACCACCGGTAACTATCGTCGATAAAGTGGTCGACAAAAAAGGCACGCGTCAAGTCGCGGAAGCCTATCTGCAATACTTGTACTCGGAAGAAGGCCAGGAAATTGTAGCCAAGCACTTCTATCGCCCAACCCATACTAAAGTCGCCGAAAAGTATGCCGGGAAGTTTCCGCAGATTGAATTGTTCAAAATCGACGATGCGTTTGGGGGCTGGAAAAATGCCCACAAAATTCATTTTGCCGATGGCGGCACATTCGACCAGATTTATCTGAAGTGAGACAGGGTAGTGCGCTGCGGCGCGCTACTGCCCATAAAGCGTTTTTTTGATTACCGGCAGGAGCTTTTCCATGAATACATCAACCAATCCTAGTTTCATTGCCAAGGATGAATTTGAACTCATCCAATCAGCCACGGACTATTCTTTGAAACGTGCTGACAACGGCTGGATCAGCGGATATTTTTATCAGTGCGAAATAACCAGTGTATTTCAACCTATTTTCGGCATCGTGGCAGAAAAAACCATCGGACACGCCGCGCATATCCGATCCAGCACAAATGATGATGCTGCGCTATGGCCTTGGCAGGTTTTCTCATTGGCAGCAAAAGATGAACAGTTGGTTGATTTAGATCGGTTATGCCGGGCGATTCACGCGCTGAATTATCATTTCAATCATGCTTCGAAAACAGACCGCTTATTTGTCGATGTTCATCCACGTTTGTTGGAGAGTGTTAAAGACGATCACGGCCGGGCATTTGAAAATTTTCTTGGCTTGATAGGCATGGAGACTTCGCGGGTAGTCATTGAAATTCCGGTTATCGTCAATCGCAATTGGAAATTATTGCAGCATGTCATTACCAACTATCGCTCACGTGGCTATCAAATTGCTGCGGATTACAGCGGCAATCGCAGCGATTGGATGGCGGAGCTCGGAAGCTTGTATCCCAATTTCGTACGTATTGAAGCGAATGATTTGGTGCGGCACGAAGCCATCACAGCGCTGGTGGATACTATCCATAGGTTTGGTGCCAACCTATTGGTAAGGGATATTGAAACATCAGGACAATTGGCAGCCGCCATCCGTTCGGGCGCGGATTATCTGCAGGGCAATTTACTGGGTAAATCCACGCATGCGATCAGTGTCATTGATCGCTTGCCCGTTTCAGAAACCTCAAGAAATTTCTAGCTGAACGAATTTAACAGGAGTGCGATTTGTATACATTTAAACAACATAGTATTTTGCCCGGTTTCAATCTGGCGCTCGGATTTACCCTGCTGTATCTCAGCCTGATCGTTTTGATTCCGCTGTCGGCCGCATTTATTCGTACCGCTGAACTGACTTGGCCGGAATTTTGGTCTACGGTTACAACGCCGCGTGTGCTGGCTTCATACCGTTTGACGTTCGGCGCATCGTTTGCTGCGGCCTGCGTTAATGCGGTATTTGGTTTGTTAGTGGCCTGGGTGCTGGTGCGCTACCATTTTCCCGGCAAGAAGCTAGTCGATGCACTGGTGGATCTTCCCTTCGCGTTGCCAACCGCGGTGGCGGGTATTGCCTTGACCGCGTTGTATGCAGGCAATGGTTGGATCGGTCAATTTCTCGAACCGCTAGGCGTCAAAGTCGCTTTTACCCCGTTGGGTATTTTTGTGGCGCTGACATTCATCGGCTTGCCGTTCGTGGTACGTACCGTTCAGCCCGTGCTGGAAGATATCGAAACCGAACTGGAGGAAGCAGCCGCTACCTTAGGGGCCAATCGCTGGCAAACTTTTACACGAATAATTTTCCCGGCAATTTTTCCTGCACTCATGACCGGCTTCGCCTTAGCTTTCGCACGCGCGATTGGAGAATACGGCTCGGTAATTTTCATTGCCGGAAACATGCCGATGGTTTCGGAAATTACACCACTATTGATCGTAACCAAGCTGGAACAATACGATTATGCGGGCGCTACTGCGCTATCCGTAGTAATGCTCGTGATTTCATTTATTTTGCTGCTGATAATCAACCTGTTGCAATGGTGGAGCCGGCGGCGCAATAGTGCAACCTGAGGTGATTTGATGACCACAATTACATTTCCCTTGTCCGCCGATACACAGAAACAGCGAACAACGCAAGAACCGGCGTGGATACGGATACTTCTGATCGGATTGACATTAATATTTTTAACATTGTTTTTGTTCATCCCGCTGATATCGGTTTTTTATGAGGCGTTTAAGAAAGGTGCGGACGTATACCTGGCAGCGATTACCGACCCGGATGCTGTTGCAGCAATCAAGCTGACATTAACTATTGCTGCAATTGCCGTGCCTTTGAATATGGTTTTCGGGATCGCGGCAGCTTGGGCGATCGCCAAGTTTGAATTCCGCGGTAAAAATCTGCTGATCACACTGATTGATTTGCCATTTTCGGTATCACCGGTCGTTTCCGGGCTGATTTATGTGCTTGTCTTTGGCTTGCAAGGGTGGTTTGGATCATGGCTGGCTGAACATGACATAAAAATCATTTTTGCGGTACCTGGCATTGTGCTGGCAACTGTGTTTGTGACGGTGCCGTTCATTGCGCGCGAGCTTATTCCACTGATGCAAGAACAAGGCACCGAGGAAGAAGAAGCAGCGGTTGTACTCGGCGCCAGCGGCTGGCAGACCTTTTATCAGGTAACACTACCCAATATCAAATGGGGGCTGCTGTACGGCGCTATTTTGTGTAATGCCCGGGCAATGGGGGAGTTTGGCGCGGTATCGGTAGTATCCGGCCACATTCGCGGCAGTACTAACACCATGCCGCTGCACGTCGAAATTCTCTACAACGAATATAACTTTGCAGCCGCCTTTGCCGTGGCTTCATTGCTGGCTTTGCTGGCATTAGTGACGCTGGCGTTAAAAACACTGATTGAATTTCGCAACCAACAACACCAACAAAGGGGGCACGAATGAGTATCGAAGTTTTGAATCTTTCTAAACAGTTTGGCACGTTTACTGCATTGCATGATGTCAGTTTGCAAGTTCATTCGGGCGAGTTGCTGGCATTGCTAGGTCCTTCCGGCTCGGGGAAAACGACGTTACTGCGCGTGATCGCAGGACTGGAAACCACCGACAGCGGGCAAGTATTATTTCACGGCGAAGATGCTACCGATCAACATGTGCGCGAACGCCAAGTCGGTTTTGTGTTCCAGCATTATGCATTATTCCGCAATATGACGATTTTCGAGAATGTGGCATTCGGTTTGCGCGTGCGGCCCAAAAAATTCCGCCCTTCCAATACGGAAATCCGCGAACGTGTCATGAAATTGCTGTACCTTGTGCAATTGGATTGGCTGGCGGATCGTTACCCGCATCAACTTTCAGGCGGCCAGCGTCAGCGTATTGCTCTGGCGCGCGCGCTAGCAGTAGAACCGAAAGTGTTATTGTTGGACGAGCCGTTTGGTGCGTTGGATGCCAAGGTGCGCAAGGAATTGCGCTCTTGGCTGCGCAGATTGCATGACGACATGCATATCACCAGTGTGTTCGTAACGCATGATCAGGAAGAAGCGCTGGAGGTTGCCGACCGGGTTGTTGTCATGAACGAAGGCCGTATTGAGCAGATCGGTACGCCGGATGAAGTGTATGAAAACCCAGCCAGTCCGTTTGTCTATGAGTTCCTCGGCAATGTCAATCTATTTCATAGCCGACTGCATCGCGGCCGTGCCTGGATTGGCTCGATCGAAGTGGAAGCGCCGGAACATGCCGAAGCTGAAGAAGTTGCCGCTATCGCTTACGTGCGCCCGCATGAGATCGAAGTTGAACGCAAGCAAAACGGTGATGCGGCACTGGCGGCATTGGTCGTTCACGTGCTTTCGGTGGGACCGATCGTCCGCTTAGAGCTGGTGCGCAAAAATGATATCGATATCACACCGATCCAAGTTGAAATCAGTAAAGAGCGTTTTCGTGAATTACAACTGGTGAAAGGCGATGAAGTTTTCATCAAGCCGCGCCGCTTGAGTCTGTTTCCCAATCACCAAAATAAAGTGAATGAAACTGCGCAAGCCTGTTGATAAAAATTGAGCCAGGGGAAATCCTAAATAACTGTCATTTCGAGCATGGCGAGAAATCTGCGCTGTTTGCTACAAAAGATTCCTCACTACGTTCGGACTGACAAATATAAGTTATCCGGAGCCCGTAGAAACTTTAGAGCCCCAGTAAATTTTATGAATGAGGAGAAAACATGTCCTTACAACAATTAGTTCAACATTTTAACGATCGCTTTGCGTTCGAGCATCATGCCGATTTTCATCCCTTCCTTTTGGAAAAAGGCTTGGTGAGCGGTATTTTCGGTCCAATCCGTATCAGTAGCATTTTTACGCCGGTATGGCAGACAGATAATTACGAGCAACTTATCGGTCATATCACGCAACTCTCGGTCACGCCCTATGACAACATTTTGTCCAATGAGGAGTCTGCGGAATTTGACAGTTTATTCACAAACGTTATTACACAACCTACAGATTTCCAATCCATTATCAGTTTGGATCGGTTGCGCCGCACGGTTCATATGCTGAATTATCTGGCGTATGCAGGCAATGGCGGTGTACTTTTTCTTGATGTGGATCCGCGGCATATACTGGGTGTTCAACAGAATCATGGCGCTTATTTCGAGGAATTTATCACCCAATGCGGACTAGCCACGAAAAATGTAGTCATTTCAATGACTGTCAATAATTTTTATGTTTTACACCATGCCCAATTAGTCGAAGGTTTAAGCAATTATCGCCAGCGTGGCTATCAGATTGCGCTCAATATCGGTTCATTGTATGCAACGGACGGTTTGCGGGAGTTAATCGATAAATTGGCACCCAATTATCTGCGAATCAGCGCACCCACACGTGAAGCTATCCGGGAATTGAGTGCTATCTGGCAATCGTCTATCAAAACACTAGTAAAATCGCAAAAGCTTAGCGGCGGACAAACAATCGTGCAGCAGGTCGAGCACAAGGAGCAGGCGAATATTGCAACGATTGCTAATATTGAATTGGTGCAAGGCGGCTATTATGACAGACTGGCTACAGATCATTTGAGGTGCTTATGAAAGGCAGTAAATTGTAAAAAAGGGACGGTAAATCCTTAAAAGCCGCATACTTGAAAGTTTTGAAAACTGTCATTTCAAGTGCAGCGAGAAATCTATGCCGCAGATTAACAAAGATTCCTCTCTGCGTTCGGAATGGCATCAGCAGGATATTTTGAACTTCCTAATACCGGATGAAAATCTTCCTCACCCTAACCGCTACGGAAGTAGAATCCCGAAATTACTTCTGTTAAGCACTCATTCAGTATCACCCTAAATTTTAAATTAAACTATTACCTATCCATTCTGCTCA
This sequence comes from Nitrosomonas sp., assembly GCA_024281995.1. Lineage (GTDB taxonomy): Bacteria > Pseudomonadota > Gammaproteobacteria > Burkholderiales > Nitrosomonadaceae > Nitrosomonas. The sequence continues at coordinate 78,043 of JAMWZW010000003.1, read as the reverse complement.
AATCATAAAATTCAAACGGAGGAGAAAATCATGGCCATCACGCTCAACCATACCATCGTACCGTGTTTGAACAAGGAAGAATCGGCACAATTCTATAGCAGAATTTTCGGGTTTGAATACGTCGGCGCGTTTTCTCATTTCATTGTCGTACGTGTGAATAACACGCTATGCCTGGATTTTGATAACCGCGACAAATTTGACTCCAATCATTACGCCTTCAAGGTTTCAGAACAGGAATTTGATGAAATATTCGGACGGTTACAAGCGGAAAGTATCCGATATGGTAGCGGGCCCATGACATCCGACAACATGGAAATCAACCACAATTATGGCGGTCGTGGCGCTTATTTTCGCGATCCCAATGGGCATTTGCTAGAAATACTGACGGTGGATTATGAGATGCCTGGTCAATAAGCTTTAAGGGATATCATAATTTCTAGAATCGACTGTTTTAAATATTTCTTATGATAATTATCAAATATAAAATTAGAATGTATTTTAAAAATAAATTCATGGTCGAAAAGTTAATGAAAGTTTGGCCATAAAATCCTTAATATTTTCACTTGTGATTTGAATACGTTGATCCGGTGAAAACCATTGTAAAACTTTACAGTTTCTTATTTTTGCTGATGCTATGCCTTTATTGTGAAGAATATCGTTTCGAATTAGCCTTAAATCTCCAAAGACTGGCTCTTTGATTTCATCCACACTAACTCTATACACTTTAGCAATACGAGGGCGACACTCATGTTCCCAATATGCAAAAACAGTTACAAGCCACTGATGACCAAGCGTAAAACAAACTACTCCTTCTCTTGAAAGATTTCTGTCAATACATCCAATTTGCCATCGTTGATAGCCTATTGTATGTGGATGATTCGGATCCCCATCTCCAAGAAGTAAGTACCTATTTAGATCCGCATTCGCTTGTCGAAGCCTTTCTCCTAATTTATCTCGTACCATGTCAATTCCCATGATTCCATATAAAAAAGCACCTGCTTGATCATTTAAAAACAAATCAAGATCTGCACGAATTAACTTTAAGTTTTCAGACATGATTTTTCCCTTTAAAGATAGTGAGTAATATATTCTCCGAAGATTTTTGTCATCTTTAGATTTCAAACGTATTATTACAATAATGCTTATAGTTCGCGTATCATAAGATTTTCGAGACACAAGGATAGGAGATATTCATGTTTACTATCACGCATAGAAAACCTTCAAATCCGATAAGTAATCTATTCAATCAGTGTTTCATTACCATTGCCTTAGTTTTATTCTTTTCAGCACCTCCAATCTTTGCAGCAAGTTGGCCAGAATTGAATTTCGTTCCTGTCGTGAATGGCTTGGAAAGACCGATTCATGTAGCACATGCAGGTGATGGCAGGGGGCGGCTTTTTATCGTTGAGCAGCCGGGACGGATTAAGATTTTCAACAATGGTTCGTTGCAGCCGACGCCGTTTCTCGATATCAGCGACCGGATCAGTTGCTGCGGTGAACGGGGTTTGTTCAGTGTTGCCTTTCCGCCGGGTTTTGCAGCCAAAGGTTATTTCTACGTTAACTATACCAATACGGCGGGAAATACCGTTGTTTCGCGTTTTTCTGTGGTGGGTACCGGTGACACCGCAGATCCGACCAGTGAAAGCATTATCTTGACTGTGGATCAGCCATTCGCCAATCATAACGGCGGGCAAATCGCGTTTGGACCGGATGGCATGCTGTATATCGGTATGGGAGACGGCGGCGGCGGTGGTGATCCGCTGGGATCGGGCCAGGATTTGTTGTCGTTACTGGGCAAGTTGCTGCGAATCGATGTTGAATCAGGCGTTCAACCTTACGCTATTCCTGCAAATAATCCATTCGTTACTGCCAGCAATGCGCGCGCGGAAATATGGGCCAGCGGTTTACGTAATCCATGGCGCTTTTCATTCGACCGTGAAAACGGCGACCTCTATATCGCCGATGTCGGCCAGAATCAATATGAAGAAGTCAATTTTCAAGGGGCAGGTAGTCTCGGTGGTGAAAACTATGGCTGGAATATTCTCGAAGGCAATCATTGCTATCAGCAGCCCTCTTGCAATAATCAAGGTTTGGTCAATCCGGTACTAGAATATGATCATTCCAGTGGCGATCACTCCATTACCGGCGGGGTTGTTTATCGCGGTGGCATTTTCCCGCGCATGCGCAGTGTTTATTTGTTTGGTGATTTCGTGTCGGGGCGTGTGGGTGGCATGCGGCGTTCCAATACTAATTTCGAATCCGCATTACTGGCAGATAGCGATTTTCTCATCAGCAGTTTTGGCGAAGATGAAAGCGGGGAAATTTACGTAGCAGATATCAATGGTACCGTGTACCGCATTGAAGACAATGTCCGCTACAGTGAATTAACAATTTCCGGCTTGCTGGCAAATTACCAGGCTGGCGATACGATTCAAGCTACTGTTACCGAAACATCGCCACAGCGTACCGTCACGCAAGATCTTTGGGTCGCTATCAGCACACCGGATGGCCAGCTGCTTTATCTCACGGGGCAGCCGGATACACAATTGAGTATCGAACCGCAACCCTTTAAACGCCAAGTCACTCCCAATGATAGGTCACACGAGATTTTAAACATCACACTCGCACCAAGCATTCTACCCGGTACTTATCGTTTGTATGCCATCCATAATGATCCAAACCCCGGTACACTGGATTTATCGTCAACTTTGCGTTCAACTATCGCAGAAGCGGTTATTACCGTTACGAAATAACCGGTACGATCTTATTTGGAATAATAGAATTCTCTCTGTGCTCAGAGTGAAGGATACGAATGATTAATGATTTTTCTAACAAAAAGCCCAATCATCCTCACGGTAGCGCTACTGAAATAAACACGCCTGCATGATCGGATACACCGACCTGACTGGAGTCAACCAAGTTATTGAATACAACACGGCTTTCGCGTACGTTCTTTGCTTGGCTCATAAAAATATAATCTATCCGTCTGGCAGATCCTCCGACATCCAACGTCGAAACGCCTATCGTACAATGGGCATCAGCTTGTCTGGTATTGGTACATAGATTGTCCAGCGGCCTATTTTGCGCATAAGCATCGATAAAACCGGCATTGATAATTCTGTCATAGAAAGGGCGTTCAACGAAGGGATCTGTCCGAAAACGGTCGATATTGAAATCACCTCCGAGTATTGCCAAATTCCCACTTGGAAAAGACGCCTCTAACTCACCAATAAACGGCAGCAGAACATCCATTTGAGCGCTTAGCTGCTCTGTTGTACATGCAGCACAAAGGTGTGTGTTGTAAATATTCAGTTTGCTCGAATTGGGAATATCGAGCCGCGCCATCATCACATTTCTGGGCAATCTGATGTCATGCCCACGGAAATTCAGTTCAGTCGCATGCGGCAAGCGTTTCGTCGTTCTGAAGTCAATTTCGCAACGACTCAATATGGCATTGGCTACACCGACCACACCCGGTAATCCGATTTCAAACGCTGTGTATAAATCGTAGTCACGCTTGCGGGCACGAAGTTTTTTCTGCAAATCTTCCGCACTGTTTTCAGTTTGAGCCAACGCACCACCCACGACTTCTTGCAGCAAAATGACATCAACCGGTGTTTTTTCAGCAAATTCGGCAACTGCTTCCAGACGCTGGTCGCGTGTATCAATTTCCTTGAAAAGCAGGTTAACTGATAGGATATTCAAATGATTGCGACTGGCAACATCACCGCATTGAACCCGTGCCTCATCATTGCCGCTACCCCCGCTTTTGGCACAACCGGTTAGCACCATAACGCTGAAAACTGTCAAGATAATTAGATTTCTCATGTTTTAACTCCTTGATAGCGCTTCAAACAGGCTTTACACCCTTTCGTTCTTTCCGCCCCTTACCAGACGAGGTTTTAAGCGTCTAATTATTGCATTAAACTATATATCGATATTCGTGGCCCGAAGTGCGTTTCTTTCAATAAATGCACGCCGTGGCTCCACTACATCGCCCATTAGTGTAGTAAAGATTTCATCGGTCAAAATACTGTCTTCAATCTGTGCACGCAGCAATCGGCGGTTTTGCGGATCCATGGTTGTTTCCCACAGTTGGCCAGGATTCATTTCACCCAAACCTTTGTAGCGCTGTACGTTAACACCTTTTTTAGCATCTTCCAGCAACCAATCCATCGCTTGTTTAAAATCACGAATGTTTTGTTTACGCTCACCCCGTTGCACATAAGCCCCATGACTCAGTAATCCTTCAAACACTTGTGCAGTTTTCTGGATTTGTGTGTAATCGCTACTTTCCAGAAAATCTGTGTCTAAATAACTTGTTAGTATATTGCCATGAGAAAGTCGCATGATTTTTAAACGGAAACGTTCATGAATATCATCATATTCCGCAATTATTTCAACGTCTTTCACGCGAGAAGTCAACCTTGATGCGCTGTCTATCGCTGCTTGCTCATTGCTTAAGTCAACATCAGGCTGGCGCAGCAATGCATGCATCACACTACTATCGCTGAATTGACTCATGCGTTCGATAACTGCTTCTGCCAAAATATACTCTGTAGCGATGTTTTCCAGGGTATCACTCGTTATCGCTGGTTTTCCATCATCCGTATATAGCTCGGCACCTTCTAAAGCAAGTCCGAGCATATACTGCTTTAATTCATAATCATCTTTGACATAGCGCTCTTTTTTGCCGTGCTTAATTTTATAAAGCGGTGGTTGCGCTATATACACATGACCACGTTCTATTAATTCTGGCATCTGCCGGTAAAAGAACGTTAGCAATAAGGTACGGATATGAGAACCATCGACGTCAGCATCAGTCATGATGATAATGCGGTGATAGCGTAATTTATCGGGATTATATTCATCCTTGCCAATACCAGTCCCTAAGGCGGTAATCAAGGAAATGATTTCCTGAGATGAAATCAGTTTATCGAATCGAGCTTTTTCAACATTTAAAATTTTTCCTTTCAATGGCATGATTGCTTGAAATTTGCGATCACGGCCTTGCTTGGCCGAGCCACCTGCGGAATCTCCCTCGACCAAATAGAGTTCACATAATGCTGGGTTTTTCTCCTGGCAATCAGCCAATTTTCCCGGTAACCCCATACTGTCGAGCACGCCTTTACGACGCGTTAATTCACGCGCTTTTCGTGCAGCTTCACGCGCTCTCGCCGCTTCAATAATTTTATTGCAAATCGTTTTAGCATCCAGAGGATTTTCTAATAAATATTCGGACAGCTTTTGCGCTACGATTTCCTCTACCACCGGTCTTACTTCAGAAGATACTAGTTTTTCCTTAGTCTGCGACGAAAACTTGGGTTCGAACAGTTTTACCGATAAAACGCAAGATAAACCTTCACGCATGTCATCACCGGATGTTTCAACTTTAGCTTTTTTAGCCAGCTCATTCTTTTCGATATAGTTATTCAGTGTACGTGTCATTGCCGCACGCAAGCCAGTAAGATGCGTACCACCATCTTTTTGCGGAATATTATTGGTGAAACATAGTACTTGTTCGGTGTAGCTGTCATTCCACTGCATCGAAATTTCAACCACGATATTGTCTTTTTCCCCGCTGGTGTAAAAAATGTTCGAATGAAGTACTGTTTTGCTGCGATTGATATATTCAACGAAATTCTTGATACCACCAGTAAAAGCGAATTTTTCCTCTTTACCAGTACGCTGATCAATCAAGCCAATTTTTACACCATTATTGAGAAAAGACAGCTCACGTAAACGCTTGGCAAAAATATCATAGTGATACTCAATGTTGCCGAAAATTTCCTTGCTCGCCAGGAAATGTACTTCTGTGCCATGCCGTTCGCTTTCACCAGAAATTTCCAAAGGCTTGACCGGAACCCCTAAGCGAAATTCCATTTGATGGATTTTTCCGTCCCGGCGAATGGTGAGTTTTAGCCATTCCGATAACGCATTGACAACCGATACTCCAACACCATGTAACCCACCGGAAACTTTATAAGAATTATCATCAAATTTTCCGCCAGCGTGTAATTCTGTCATGACAATTTCTGCTGCGGAACGCTTTAACTCGTCATCTTGCTTTATGCCTGTTGGAATACCACGCCCATTATCAAGTACACTGACTGAATTGTCGGGATGAAGAGTTACTGTAATCTCATCACAATGACCCGCCAATGCTTCATCAATGGCATTATCTACCACTTCAAAAACCATATGGTGTAAACCGGTACCGTCACTCGTGTCGCCAATATACATGCCAGGACGTTTACGAACGGCATCCAAGCCTTTTAATATTTTTATGCTTTCAGAATCGTAGTCGCCCTGATTCCCGCTAGATGGATTAATACTGTGATTACTCATCGATTTGAACGCTTTTTAGGATTATGAAGGAGTTAAAATACAGTGAGAATATGGATTCATTCAAATTCTCATGGGCATAACAATGTATTTAAATTCGTTATTACCCGGTATTGTTATTAAAACGCCGCTACTCGCGTTTTCAAACGCGCATTGTACCGTCTCACTGTCAATATTATTTAATAAATCGAGTAAATAAGTAATATTGAGGCTGATATCAATTGATTCTCCATTATATTTAATTTCTAGATCGTCTTGCGCTTCTTCTTGTTCGTTATTTTTACAGACAATACATAGATTGTTTTCACTGATGATCAAGCGCACGCCGCGAAATTTCTCACTCTGGTTAGAAAGAATGGATACTCGTTGCAATGCCTGTAAAAAAATTAAGCGATTTATTTCAAAAAGTTTAGTGTTGTTAGTAGGAATGACCCGATTGTAATCAGGAAATTTGCCATCAATAACTTTGGATGTTAGCGTGATTTCTGAAAAAGAAAACCGTATTTTGTTTTGTAAATATTCGATACTTACCAGATCCTCCTCGTCACTCAATAATTTTGACAATTCAAAAACCGCTTTGCGGGGAAGAATGATTTCCTGTTTTCCATAACTCTTATCCAATTGGGTTGCAAAATAGGCTAAGCGATGCCCATCTGTACCGACAGCAACCAAGTGTTTATCTTCAATATGTAATAAAAGGCCATTGAGATAATAACGAATATCCTGCTGTGCAACAGCAAATTGCACATGGTGTAGCAGTTTTTTTAAATCTTTTTGTTTTAACGTAATAAGAATTTCAGATTCAGATTCTTCAGCAATTTGTGGAAAATCTTCTGCCGGAAGTATTTGCAAATTAAAAGTACTTTTACCCGATTTCACCTGTAGATGATCGTCTCGTCTTGTTAATGAAACTTCTGCATCTGTCGACAGTGAACGAAGAATATCCTGAAGTTTTTTTGCTGAAACAGTCAATGAGAATTTTTGCTTGTTTGAGCTTTCTTTTACAGTCACTGTTTTAATCTGTATTTCCAAATCAGTGGTCAAAAAAGACGTCTTTTTCTCATCTTGCTGAATCAAGACATTTGATAGGATGGGTAATGTTTGTCGACGTTCTACAATTCCAGTTACGGTTTGTAAGGGCTTTAGCAATGTTTCCCTATCGGTTTTTATTAAAAGCATTTATATAAGAAAAAATAATAATAGTTTAATAATGTCTTAAAAATTTTTGTATATTTTATAATAATTAAATAATATCAAAAAGATAGATAAAAATTTTGATTGGTATGATCGTTGTATTACTGTTGAATAATTTGTGGATAAATAATACAGATTTTTATTTAAACGAGTTATTCACAAGTTACTAACCTCTTAGAATCATAATTAGTGCATTGAAATCTTTACTCACCATTGGATCAGAAATACGTAATTCGTTTATTTTCCTATAGCCATGCAGTACCGTGGTATGATCTCTTCCACCAAAAGCTTCACCGATATCGGGCAAGCTTAGTGAAGTGAGTTCCTTAGCTATTGCCATTGCCATTTGCCGGGGCCGTGCAACAACACGTGAGCGTTTTTTTGAGTACATTTCCGATACTTTGATCTTGTAATAATCAGCAACGGTTTTTTGAATATTCTCGATGGAGATCTGACGGCTTTGTACAGCGAGCAGATCTTTCAGTGCTTCCTTCGCCAGATCCAGTGTTATGTCTTGTCCGACAAAGCGTGAGAATGCCAGTACTCGTTTTAATCCACCCTCTAATTCGCGTACATTCGAGCGGATGTGTTTGGCAATGAAAAAAGCAACATTTTCATCCAAGCGAATTTTTTCCAACTCAGCTTTCTTCAACAAAATCGCTACGCGCATTTCTAATTCTGGAGGTTCTATTGCTACAGTCAAACCCCATCCAAAACGTGATACCAATCTTTCTTCCAGCCCGGATATTTCCTTTGGATAGGAATCACAGGTGATGATGACTTGTTTGTGAGTTTCTATCAGTGCATTAAAGGCGTAGAAAAATTCTTCTTGGGTGCGGCTTTTTCCACCAAAAAACTGTACATCATCGACCAATAAAAGATCTAGTGAATGATAATAAAGTTTAAACTTATCGAAAGCCTTATGTTGATAAGCACTTACGACGTCGGAAACGTATTTTTCGGCATGCACGTAGCGAATCTTCGCGCTTTTGTTGTTTTCATAAACTTGATTGCCAATAGCTTGAATCAGATGGGTTTTTCCCAAACCTACGCCACCATAGATAAAAAGGGGGTTATAGGCAATACCTGGTGATTCTGCAACTTGAATTGCACCTGCGCGTGCTAACTGGTTAGCTTTTCCGGTTACAAAATTGTCAAATGTGAAATTTGGATTCAAACGGCTTGGATTTTTCTTTACCGCTGGGTATATCGTAGTGGATGTAACCTGTGATTCACTTTGTTCATGTGTAGAGTTTGGCAAAATATTTTTAGCTTCAGTCTGTTCTGCAAGCTTTAAATGAAACTGGATTTTTTTAGCAAAATACCCCTGTGCCATTGCTTCAATATGAACAATAAAATTGTCTTTCACCCATTGCGAGACAAAACGATTGGGAGCAATAAGTACCACTTCACTATCGTTATTATGTGCCGGATCAATTTGTAATGGTTTAATCCAGGTATTAAATTGTTGTGCGTTAAGTTCATTTTTAAAATGATCAAGGCAAGATAACCAGAAGGTATCGAGTGATTGCATAGTTCTTTGTTCTTTATTGGTCTGATTTAAAAAAGCAACAACAGTGCAAAGGTTTACGTACGAAAAGATTTAACCGCTTATTTCCAGATTGTCGATCAGTCGTGTCTTGTCCAACCAAGCAGCACCGAGCATCACTAAATCTGTATCATCAATATGTGCAGGCGTTAATGAGCTGCGTTTTTGAATTCTAATATAATCAACTTTCCATCCACGTTTCACGAGCGTTTTTGTAGCTATTTCTAGGAGTACTGGATAATCTCTACGCCCCGAGATAATTTCATGCTTGATTTGCAGAAGCGTTTGATACAAATTACAAGCTTCTTCGCGTTGCGCTCTATTCAAATATTGATTACGGGAACTTAATGCTAACCCATCTGGTGCACGAACAGTTTCTCCGGCGATAATTTCAACAGGCAAATTCAATTGCTGTACCATTTCTCGTATGATATGCAATTGCTGGTAATCTTTTTTGCCGAACACTGCAAGATTGGGTTTAATAATATTGAATAACTTCAGTACTATAGTTGCAACGCCACGAAAAAAACCCGGGCGAAATTCCCCCTCTAAAGTATCTGCCACAGGTGGTAATGCTAGCAAGAATTCCTGCTTTGTAGGAAAAAGAATTTTTTCACTTGGTGCGAAAAGGGTATTGACATTAAGGCCAGTAAGCAGTTTGCAGTCATTTTCAAAAGTGCGGGGATAATGATCAAAATCTTCATGCGGCAGGAATTGCAATCGATTAACAAAAATACTGACGACAACATGATCCGCTAGTTGTTTGGCTTGCTTGATCAAAGCAAGATGGCCGGCATGCAAATTGCCCATAGTTGGCACAAAAACAATGGCTTGCTTTGACCTTAGGTTATCCCGCAATGCAGTAATATCATTAAATATTTTCACGTCACAACCGCTCGTTAAAATTCATGTTCATTGCTTGGAAACTGTCCAGTCTTAACAGCCGATACGTAGCTTGCGACTGCTTCTTGAATACTGTTTGTACCGGCCATAAAGTCTTTTACAAAGCGCGGTTTTTTACTCCGATAAAGTCCCAGCATATCATGTAGTACCAAAACCTGAGCCGAGCAGTAAACGCCTGCACCAATTCCAATGGTGGGAATAGAAATTGTTTGGGTGATCTTTTTCGCCAGTTTGGCAGGTACCATTTCGATTACCATTAAGCCTGCACCTGCTTTTTCCAGTATTTTTGCATCATCCAGCAATTGTTTAGCCGATTTTTGCGAATTTCCCTGTAATTTATAGCCACCCAATTGATGAATGAACTGCGGCGTCAGACCGATATGCGCGCATACCGGAATACCGCGCTGAGTCAGAAATTGAAGGGTATCGGCCATGATCAGACCTCCCTCGATTTTGACCATATGCGCGCCAGCAGAAATGATTTTGGCGGCATTTTCAAACGCTTGTTGCGGTGATTGTTGATAGCTGCCAAAAGGCATGTCAGTGATGATGAACGCTTTGTTCGAACCCCGTGAGACGCAGCGGGTATGGTAAATCATATGATCCAAGGTTACTGCTAAAGTCGTGCTTTCGCCGTGTAATACGTTTCCAAGTGAATCACCTACCAGCAAAGCATCCACGCCTGCATTTTCCAATATGCCTGCGAAAATTGCGTCATAGCATGTTAAAACCGTGAATTTCTCGTTATTCTCGGCTAATTTTTGCAATGTGGTGAGTGTGGTTCTCATATCAAACTTTTATCCGCTCGAGTTGTTGTCCCTGACACAATTCAAGCAGCGGTGCAATTGGACCGTAGCCGGGGATTTGACAATGCGGAGCAATTTCCATCAATGGTTTTAGCACAAACGCACGTTGTGCCATCCGCGGGTGGGGTATCGTCAAAACCTCGTCCTGGTATTGCAGTTCACCATACAACAGAATATCCAGGTCTAATGTACGTGGTTCATTTAAGGATTTACGCATACGTCCATGATTGTGTTCAATCATTAACAATGCCTCGAGTAAATCATGCGGTGCAAGCTGTGTTTTAATCAGTGCAACTGCATTAATAAAGTCGGGTTGGTCGAGTCGCCCCATCGGGGCAGTTTTATACAATGAAGAATGACAGAGTAGGCATGTACCGGGGATTTGTTTTATTTCTTCGAATGCATGCTGTATTTGGAAAACGGGATTTTCCAGATTGCTGCCCAAAGCGATAAATGCCTTGCTTGATTGATTGCTCATAAAGATAAATTAACTGTTACTCGTGTTAAGTGCGTTTTCGGGGCTGGCTACGAGATTTGATGCAGCTTTTTTGCGAGAGCGCCGCCTTCTGCCTCTTTTAGGAGATATTTGGCTGGATAGCATTTTTTCCCTTTCGTTATCATTTGCAGAAAGGAAAACCCTCCACCATTCACCCAATTCTGTATCCAGTTCGCCACTCTCACAGCGTAACAGCATAAAATCGTAAGCGGCACGGAACCGCGGATGCGTCAGCAAGCGAAAGGGCTTGCGTCCGGCACGTACTTCAAAACGCGGCTGCATCATCCAGATTTCTTGGATTATTGCATCAAAACGGCGTGGAATTGCCAGTTTTTTGTTTTGTATCGATAAAATTTTATCGCTAGCATTAAACAGTGCAGGTAAAGGTTTTTCTCCTGCAGCCTTTAAGGCATTCCAGCACGACAGCACTTCATGCCACAACAAAATGGCAAATAAAAAGCTTGGTGAGACGGGTTTGTTTTCTAAAATCCGCGCATCGGTATTTTTTAATGCAAGGGTTATAAATCGCTCACCCAGCGGCTGCTCCAGAATGACATCAAGCATCGGCAAAAGACCATGGTGCAATCCTCGTGCACGCAACTCAACCACGCAAGAAAGCGCATGCCCAGATAACAGCAGTTTGAGCATTTCATCGAATAAGCGCGAGGGTGGTACGTTTTGCAGCAAAGGAGCCAAATCCCCGATTGGCGCGGCTGTTTTGTCTTCGATTTGCAAGCCTAATTTTGAGGCCAGACGCACAGCACGCAGCATGCGCACGGGATCTTCGCGGTAACGCTGAATGGGATCACCGATTATGCGCAGTCTTTTAGTTTTTATGTCAGCATAACCATTTAAGTAATCGAGAATTTCTTCTTTGACCGGATCATAAAACATCGCATTGATCGTAAAATCCCGGCGTATCGCATCTTCTTCCTGACTACCAAAAACATTGTCGTGTAATAATCGTCCATGCTGATCGGTCAATTGCATGGATAAGGTATCTTCATTGTCCGGTAGAGGACCGCGAAAAGTGGATACCTCCACGGTTTCAGCGCCACACATCACATGAACCAAGCGAAAACGGCGGCCAATGATACGTGAACGGCGAAAAATTTTGCGAACTTCTTCTGGCGTTGCGCTGGTGGCTATGTCAAAGTCCTTCGGTGTTAATCCTAGTAACAAATCACGTACCGCGCCACCGACAATGTATGCCGAGAATCCGGCTTGTTGAATCTGGGTGGCTATTTTTAATGCACAGGGGGTAATTTGCTGGCGCCGGATGCCATGACGTTTTGATGGAATAATAACCAACGCCGCAGCCGAATCGGAAGCAGCATTCTTACGTCTGAATACTTTTTGTAGGAATTTACGGATCATTGTGAATTATTGAAAGTATCCAGCAATGAATTATACATTGGGAATCCGTCCTCTATGCTAGGGAAAAACTGATTAATTACCTGCGCAAATAAATTCCAGTGTTGGTCAGTATTCGAAACTTGCCTAACTCTATGAGTTATCTCGTTTCATGCCTTCCATCCGCCTTACACTTTGCCTGCTCGATGAATTAATCAGCACTTTCTTAGCTACAATTTATAAGATTAATGAATGAAGTTAGCCGGTAAGCCGGGTTCTGTCGTGGACAGTCATTCCTCTAGATGTACAGTTACCTGCGCATTCAAGCAACCTACCCGCAGGCTCTGCGAGCAGCATCTTCGCCTGCCTATTTGGTCTTGCTCCGGATGGAGGTTGCCGCGTTTCACCGTAACTCAATACGCTCGTCTCTGTGGCCCTATTCCTCACCTCGCGGTGGACGGTCGTTAGCCGCCATCCTGCTCTATGGAGCCCGGACTTTCCTCCCCCCTTGTTCAATTGAACAGTGGCGGCGACTGTCTGGCTAACTTCAAGGGCTATTTTATCACTTGCAAAAGTGATCGGTTAGGGAAATAATCTGGCAATGACTGGAAAGTCATTCTTCAAACAAGCCTCATGCAATCTATATTCGTTAATTTTCTTTTGAATGATTGCCTACCATTTATCACAACTATCACAAATCACAATAATTTTCCTAAATTGCCTATGCCGTTGCTTAATTTCAAATCGCTTTTTTCTTTTTTCTTTATTTGTGTCTTAACGGCAATAGTGCTATCAGGCAATGCGTATTCAAAAACTGAGCCATCGGTGCTTAAAACTATCAATGCTGCGCGCGTGGCGATTGATCGCAGCAAAATGGAAGAAAGCCAGAAACAAGCAGCAATCGATTATCTGGATGCAGCGCGTGCAGATGAAAAAGAAGTTGATGCACTGAAAGAACAATTGGCAGCGTTGCGTGCCGAGACGCTAGATCAACCAAAGCGGGGTGAGCAATTGCAAAAAGCATTGGCAGTTAGTCGTGAGCAAGAACTGTTGGCCTGGTCTAACCGTATACCTGCTGATGCTGATGGTGAAACACTTGAACAAATCTTGGAACGGGAGCGTACCGTCATTAATGATCTGCGTGCACAGATCGAAGCGGCAGGTGATAACTTGGCATTGATGTTATCGCGTCCTACGCAAGCGGCAGATGATATCAGTACCTTGCATCGCCGCATTGATGAATTGTCACTACCCCTGGCAGCCGCAAAAGATGAACCTGCAGCACTCCATGAAGCGCGGCGCTTACGCCGTAAAAGTGAGTTGCGCAAGCTACAAGCGGAATTGGAGTTGCATAATCTGGAGCAAAGCACGGCTACACAGCGTCATAGCCTGCAGGAGTTGTCACTGCGTGAATTACGTTACCGCCTGGGCTTTCATGAAAGCCGCCTGGAATATTTACAGCAACGTATTACCCATCGCGGCAGAAGTGAGCTGGAATCACTGGTGCAACAACTGATCAAACGTGAACAGGAATTGGCGCAAAGCCCTATTACGATTGTAGCTGACACGGCTGCCGAGAATCGGGTGATCGGTGAGGAACTTTTACAGCAAAATGAACATTTGGCGCAAGATCGCGTGGCATTAGCCAGCATTCAGCAAGCACGCGCGCATATGACGGTTAATTTGCAAGATAGCCGTGCGCGGCTTGATATGGGAGGCAGTAATGAGCGCGTTGGCCGTTGGTTATGGAGCGAGCGGCGTAGATTGAAGTCTACTGAGCGTCTGCAGCAGCGCTTGAAATTAATTCGTGACGATTTGGCTGATTTACGCATGGAGCGCGTAGTGCTCAGCGAACAGCAACGCGATTTGCTTGATATCAATGGCATTGCGCGAGCATTATTGGAAACGAGCCTATCGATTGAAGATAACGGTCAAGTCGACAAAGATGCTAAAAATTTGCTCATACCATTACTGCAAAAACGGGTTGAATTGTTGTCAGCATTGGAGACATTATTTCAGCGCCGCATCCTAGCGTTGGAAGAAAGTGAGCAGGCTTTGCATGAACAAATCCAAACCAGTGTGGAATTGCAACAGTTGCTGGATCGTAATTTGTTATGGATACCTGGCCATAGTTTGATTGACAGTGGCTGGTTGCAGCGATTGCCGGAAGGGTTGGACGATTTGATCAAATTATCCCGCTATGCAACGACAATTACGTTGGTTTTTCGTGATTTTCAACAGAATCCCCTGCCGTGGTTAACAAGCTTACTGATATTATTAGTTTTGCTGAAGTTGCGGCACCGTGCCCCAAAAAATATCGAGGCATTGGCAGCCAATACGTATCAGGTTAAAAAAGACAGTTATCAGATAACGCTCAAAGCTTTGGGGTGGACATTATTAGCCGCTTTGCCGGCACCAGTATTATTTGCTTTGTTAGGGTATTTGTTGCAGGCAATTGGTAGTCCAGGAAGATTTAGTCATTCATTAGGGCAAGCTTGCATGTTATTGGTTCTACCGTTATTGGCCGTGCAGCTATTACGTTGGACCAGCATGGAGGGAGGGTTGGGTCATGCACATTTTCGATGGACGAGTCAACGACGTGTTGCATTACGTGATTGGTTGTCAAGAATTGCTCTCATAGTATTACCGTTATATTTTATCGGTGCTTTGGCATTTATTCGCAGGCTTGACTTAGCCATCGATGTGCAGGCGCGCTTGGCGATCATACTGAGTTGTGTGGTTTTGGCTTGGGTGTTATGGAAATTACTCGATGTTGGCCGGCTCTGGGTCGTTCGTGGTATGAATAATGAGCCATCCATGATGCGTAAATTATTGCGCGTATCGCTGCCATTGCTGCTCGTGACTGTTGCAATATTGGCTTTGTCCGGTTATGTATTTTCAGCGGGCATGATACTACAGTCGCTAATAGCCAGTTTTAATGTCATTGTAATTATTGCCATTGTAATGGGGTTGGTTGCACGATGGTTTTTGCTTGGGGAACGCCGCCTAGCGTTGCATCGATTAGAGGAACGCCGTTTAGCGGCGGCTCAAGCTGCTACGGAAACCAGCGAACCGGTACTTGAACCGGAAGAAAACATTACCTTGGAACAAGTCAATACACAGACGCGGCGTTTGTTGCGTGCACTACGCATAAGCTTACTTGTAACAGGGCTGATAATCGTTTGGGCAAGCCTCTTACCAGCAGCCACACGCCTAGATGAGATTGCACTATGGCATATTGGCGAGATTGGACCCGATGGGGCTACCATTCAACAACCTGTGACGCTGATGGCGGTGTTGCTAGGCGTTTTTGCCTTGATTTTAACCATAGTTGGCGCCAGAAATCTGCCCGGCTTAATTGAAATCAGTCTGTTATCGCGAATTGGTATTGATGCGGCTTCGCGCTATGCCATTACGAGCGTGTTACGTTATGCGATTGTAATTGGCGGTACGCTTGTCGGATTAAGCCTTCTGGGTGTGCGTTGGTCGCAGTTACAATGGATGGCTGCAGCTTTAACGGTTGGACTTGGATTTGGCCTGCAGGAGATTTTTGCCAACTTTGTTTCCGGTATCATTTTATTATTTGAGCGGCCATTCCGGGTCGGTGATGTCATCACGGTTAGTGATCTTACCGGACGGGTTACACGTATCCGCACCCGTGCGACCACTATCCTCGATGCCGATAACAAGGAAATTGTCATTCCCAATAAAACGTTTATCACCGGCCAATTGATCAATTGGACATTGACCGATACGATCACACGCGTTGTGATTCGGATCGGGGTTGCCTACGGTGCCGATGTCAATAAGGTACGTGCATTGTTACTTCAAGTAGCCCGGGAAGATGAGCGTGTACTGAATGAACCAGAACCCTCTTGTTCGTTTATGGCTTTTGGTGCAAGTACTCTTGATTTTGAGCTGCGTGTATTTGTTAATGTATTAAGCCAGCGGATTGAAATTCAGGATGCGCTGAATACTCGAATCATGGCATTGTTTGCTGAGCATCATATTGAGATAGCCTATCCGCAACTAGATGTGCATGTGCGCAATCTTCCTGAAAATATAAATTTTATTGTGCCGGAACCCAATAAATCGTGAGATTCGGAATGAACAATGGGTTGTTATGCTTGCAGGATGAAAAACCTCTGGTCCGTTGAGTATTGAGAAGGCGCTTATTACTTATATGGGATGTTACTCAAAGTAAATAAGCGCCACTCTACTATATATTATTAATAGCAACAGCAAATTAATCCGCTACCCCCTGGGTGGCTGTACCGCCTTTTGAAGACGTCACGGTGACTTGAGCTGGCGGTACGGTAATGCCAT
Organism: Nitrosomonas sp.; assembly: GCA_024281995.1. GTDB lineage: Bacteria > Pseudomonadota > Gammaproteobacteria > Burkholderiales > Nitrosomonadaceae > Nitrosomonas. The sequence goes on along the minus strand of JAMWZW010000003.1, from coordinate 61,071 downwards.
TCAGTATTATTTCATAGCGGCCAGCTACACCCGACTGCGGCATTAAATAAGTATTTGTTCCAATTTTTAGATTAAGTGTGGGAGTATCACCTGAACTTAAGCTTATTTTGTCGCTTGAGAAAGCCACAACCCTTAATGTTTGTGCTGCTTTTGCCCATGTTGCTAACTGGATATCCACTTGATCAATAATATTGATGGCTTGCGTGGTGCTCATGCCACTGGTGTTTGTAGCAATAACCGTTAGTTGTGTGGGCATGGGGTTGCTATTTGCTGCATTTAACGTGGCACGTCTAAAAAATGTGCTTTCACCATCGAATGCCATAGGGCCGTTTTGATTGGCCTGAGGTAAATCGTTAAGCTTAACGCTTGAATGCGGCGGTGCTTTTACCCATGTATTGATTCGTGAGGTAGTCGTGCCCGCTGCATTGGTGGAACGGAAATAGCTCGTCCGTACGGGTTCAATTCCAGGCGGAGTATTTGCTTCGTCAAAAATTTTTCCTTGGACTGAAAATAAACTGGTTTGTACAAAATTATTGCCATTGCCATCCAAATCTACATCAGCCGGGCCTTCGATGCGGAAATAATTGATACCGCAATGGCCACCAACAACTTCGTGGTCAATATTGGGATCACCTACATATCCTGCTGGCGCGGTAGGAGGAATGGCTGGATCCCATACCAAGAAAGGTCCGACTTCACCACTTAACATGGTTTCAAACGGTGCGCCGCCGCCGATGTCGCGTGTTACATTGATGGATTTAATTCCAGCGGTTGCAGTATAGACTTCGTCTGGACAACCGGTAGCTTCATTTAAGAAGGGATGCCTAATCTTATATTCCCCATCGGCAGGTATGTCTACCCGCAGGCGGATGCGCCCAAAAGCAAACTGATCGTTCGGAGCAGGATCCCCTGCACCATACGCTGCTTCCAACGCCATTACTAAAATAGCCCGTCCACCCCCAGCCAAATCCAAAGCAGCATCAGCCGACCACCAGAATGCTTCTGCACCAAAGCCGGTTGCTGCAGAAATAGGATTACCTGGTATCACCGGGTCAAAAAAACACAATCCAGTGACACCATCACCATCCAAACACAACTGTAAAGTAATGCCATTGGCATCAGAAAACCAAGTAGGAAAATGATTAACAGGATGTATTAAGCCTTTATTGGTCAAAGCGGATGTTGCCGGTAGTATGCTTAAAGCATTGAGTAGTATTGCAAGTACAGTACCAATGATAAATTTTTTGTTCAGGATTGTACCTAATTCATTATGATTAAACGACTTCATATCACTTCCCTCCCCAGTTATTAATTAGGAAATAACTTCGTGTTAATATTTATTGCAATATTGCGCGGGATAAAATGATCCAATAGATTGATTAATCATCATTTTATGATCAATGCTGGTGTCAATTTCTCCCTTTTTCAGAGTAGGATTGCAGGCGTTATTAGTAAAGTCGGACTTTGCTGATTTTTGATTAGGTTTTTACTGAACGATCTAAGTATTTACTTAATTTGTCTAAGTATTTACTTAGAGCCAGGTTGATTGCAACTGACTTTGATTGTCTTGATAGGGATGTCTTACCGGGCTAAATATTTGTGAATTGAGGGTGCTATTGGGTTAGCATTGCATTGATTTGCATTAATGTGTCTTCGTCGAGTTCTCCAGCCTCAGCATTTAAACGCAATCTTGACATTAGATAGCTGTGATACGCTTTGGATAAGTCACGTTTGGCAGCATACATTTGCTGCTGAGCATTTAATACGTCAACTTCGGTTCGGACACCGACTTGTTGTCCAAGAATGGTCGAATCCAATTGGCTTTTACTGGATTTCAATGCTTGTTTGAGTGCTTTTACTTGTGCAATTCCATTCGTAACATTGAGATACTGCTGACGGATTTGTAAGGCAATATCACGACGGGTGCTTTCCAGATCGTGTAATGCGCGTTCTTGCAGTGCCAGTGCTTCACGTACACGGGATTGCACAGCAAAGCCTTGGAATAGTGGTACATTGAGCTGGATGCCAATGGATTTCGAGATAAGATCAATTCCACGACCGGTAATAGCACCACCTACACCGGTTTGATCGCTATATTGGGCTACCAGGTCCACTGTTGGGTAATGCTGTGCCCAGGCTTTTTTAACATCCTGTAGCGCTATTTCGTATGCGGCCTGCTGGATTTTGAGCGTGAAATTTTTTTCTTCTGCGATATGAACCCATTCGTCCATGGTGCTATATTGCAATTTGGATAAGTCAGAAGTAATTTCTTTTGCGCCAACTAGATTTTCAGGGAATCGATCGATAATTCCTTGTAAGGCGCGTTTTCTGATTTCCAGTGCATTTTGTGCAGCGATTTCTTGGGAAGTCGTTAAATCATAACGCGCTTGTGCTTCATTGGTATCCACAATGGTGGATACCCCCACTTCAAAATTGCGTTTGGCTTGTTCCAGTTGACTCAAGATGGCTTTTTTTTGCGCTCCGGCAACTTCGACGTCAATTTGCGTATCGAGCACATCGAAATACGCTTGGGCAACACGCAGGATCAAATCTTGTGCAGCCACCACAAATTGCGCATCCGCACGGCTGACTTCAATTTTAGATTGCTGATAAATGACAATATTTTCCATGCGAAATAATGGCTGAGTCGCGGCAATAATCACACCGCGGCCATGAATGGTGGTTTCCGGAGGATTAAGGCTAATACTGTTTCCGCCAATTGTGCTGGTAATATTGTTTGCATCTACTTGTTGAATGGTACGCGATCCTGATAGGGTGATATTCGGAAGAAAACCGGCTCTACCTTGTACCAATTTTTCTTGGGCGGCTTGATAGGTAGCGCGTGCCGACCGATATTTCGCATCTTGGGCTAAGGCTTCATGGTAAATGCTCATGAGGTTAGCCGCGTGCAGTGCGGAATGTCCCATCAAGGCAATAGAAGCAGCGATAAAAAAGTACAAGAATTTCATAGAATTTTCCGAAAATAATTCGGAATAGTCCGGGCTCTATCGATGCAACGATTCTTGAGCGTGATAACGCCGGTAATTTCTTTTGAACTCAAAAGCTAAACCTTGTTGGCTGCAATGCATTAATAAGCGGTGCCGTACAGGTTTCAAAGAGGACGGTTTTGTTGAATTCACCGGGCGCCGTGCAGGTAATTAATGATGCTTCCATCACCGGGTCTTCTCCAATAATTGCAAATAATCGCCCGCCTGGATTCAAGCTGTTCTGGAAAGCATCAGGCAAAACAGGTGTAGATGCGGTTAACACGATCACATCGTAGGGCTCATGCTTAGGCCAGCCTTGCGCTGCATCACCTTGATCTAAGGTTACATTGGTTATGCCATGAGCTTTAAGATTATTTTCTGCCATTGCTTTTAATTGAGGAATAATTTCAACGCTGTATACATGGGCGCCTTGTTCGGCCAGCAATGCTGTCATGTATCCGCTGCCGCTACCAACTTCGAGGATTTTGTCTGTTTTCTTAACGTGAAGTTCCTGTAGAATGCGCGCTTCCATTTTTGGTGCAAGCATTACCTGACCGTAACCTATTGGAATCTCCATATCCATAAAAGCCATTGCCTGGCTTTCATCTGGCACAAATTCTTCACGCTTTATTTTGTACAATAAATCCAGAACATTATCGTCCAGAACAGACCATGTTCGAATTTGCTGCGTCACCATATTCGATCGGGTTTCTTCGATATTCATTTCTAATCCATACTTGTTATTAAGGTAAGACTTGCAATTATTTCATATTTCCATTAGCTTCACAGCATCAGCTAGGGGTCCGTTTTCAGAATTTTCTGATTATCTGGTGAGAAAGTCCCTTAATACCTGACGCGGATAATGCCGCCGTAGGGAAGCTGGGATTTATTCTCCCGCTCTTTATGGCATTTACTTAAAGTAAGGAGCAACACAATCATGACTATTACAGTTTTAAACCAAAAAGGTTTTTCCAGTGCTACAGCGGAAGTCGATGCAGCCGCTGTCAAGCCTCTACCCAATTCACGCAAAATTTATGTGCAAGGGTCCCGCCCCGACATTCAAGTGCCGATGCGGGAAATCCGTCAAATCGACACGGCTACCAGTATGGGAGGAGAAAAAAATCCGCCTATTTGGGTTTACGATACATCCGGCCCGTACACGGATCCCACGGCAAAAATAGATATCCGCTCCGGTTTGCCAGCGTTGCGCGAAAAATGGATTGTTGAGCGTCATGACACTGAAATATTATCAAGCCACAATTCCACTTATAGTCAAGCACGCTTGCAAGATCCCAAATTGGCGGACATGCGCTTTAACTTACAGCGCAAACCCCGTCGCGCAAAAGCAGGTATAAATGTCACGCAAATGCACTATGCCCGGCGTGGCATCATCACACCGGAAATGGAGTTTATCGCGATTCGCGAGAATCAACGGGTAGAATCGTTGAATAGCCAGCATCATGAATTATTGACGCGCCAGCATCCGGGTCAGGATTTTGGCGCAGCGCTGCCGAAAATGATCACGCCGGAATTTGTGCGTGACGAGGTGGCGCGTGGACGTGCGATCATTCCGGCGAACATTAATCACCCGGAATCCGAACCGATGATCATCGGGCGTAATTTTTTGGTCAAGATCAACGCTAACATAGGCAACTCCGCTTTGGGATCGAGCATCCAGGAAGAAGTCGAAAAAATGACCTGGGCGATCCGCTGGGGCGGCGATACAGTGATGGACTTATCAACCGGCAAGAACATCCACGAAACACGCGAGTGGATCATCCGTAACAGCCCGGTGCCGATTGGCACCGTGCCGATTTATCAGGCGCTGGAAAAGGTCGATGGTAAAGCGGAAGAACTCACCTGGGAAATTTTCCGCGATACGTTGATCGAGCAAGCCGAGCAAGGTGTTGATTACTTTACTATTCATGCCGGCGTCCGGCTTGCCTATGTGCCGATGACGGCCAAACGCATGACCGGGATTGTATCGCGCGGTGGCTCCATTATGGCGAAATGGTGCTTGGCGCACCACCAGGAAAGCTTTTTGTACACGCATTTCGAGGAAATCTGCGAGATCATGAAGGCTTATGACGTCAGTTTTTCACTGGGAGATGGCTTGCGTCCGGGATCGATTTACGATGCCAACGACGAAGCACAATTTGCAGAGCTGAAAACCCTCGGTGAATTGACAAAAATCGCGTGGAAACACGATGTGCAAACCATGATCGAAGGCCCCGGCCATGTACCGATGCACTTGATCAAGGAAAATATGGATCTGCAATTAAAACATTGCGATGAAGCGCCTTTTTATACGCTTGGCCCGCTGACCACCGATATTGCGCCGGGCTACGATCACATCACTTCCGCTATCGGTGCGGCGATGATCGGCTGGTATGGCACCGCAATGCTATGTTATGTAACGCCGAAAGAACACCTCGGCTTACCGGACAAGGACGATGTCAAAGACGGGATCATTACTTATAAAATTGCTGCACATGCTGCCGATTTGGCCAAAGGCCATCCTGGCGCGCAGATTCGCGATAACGCGCTGTCCAAAGCGCGGTTTGAATTCCGCTGGGAAGATCAATTCAATTTAAGCCTGGATCCGGACAAAGCTCAGCAATTTCACGATGAAACTCTGCCACAGGATGGCGCAAAAGTCGCGCATTTTTGCTCAATGTGCGGCCCACATTTTTGCTCCATGAAAATTACCCAAGATGTACGTGATTATGCCGCCAATCAGGGTGTCGCCGAAGAAGAAGCTTTAACGATCGGAATGGCGCAGAAATCAGCGGAATTCAAGGAAAAAGGCGCGGAAATTTACAGCAAACTGTAATCACTTCCTATTAATACCATTTTTTACTGTTAAGCAACGCGATATGGATTTTATTGTATGGTTAAAAGCGCTGATCCTAGGCGTTGTTGAGGGTTTAACCGAGTTTCTGCCCGTTTCTTCCACCGGTCATTTGATTCTGATCGGTGATTTGCTTGATTTCAATGATGAACGCGCCAAGGTATTTTTCATTGCAATCCAACTGGGTGCGATATTGGCAGTATGCTGGGAGTATCGCAATAAGATTATCGAAGTAGCTCGTGGTATCGGCAGCAGTGCGTCGGCTAATCGGTTTGTAGTCAATGTGATGATCGCATTCTTACCAGCCGCGATATTGGGATTGCTGTTCGTTAGCATCATTAAATCCTATCTGTTTCATCCGGTACCGGTTGCAACGGCTCTGATCGTTGGCGGCCTATTGATATTGTGGGCGGAACGCAGAGAGCACGTAATCGAAGTGGAGCAAGTCGACGACATGGATTGGAAGCATGCATTGAAAATCGGCTTGGCGCAGTGCCTGGCATTGATTCCCGGCACGTCACGTTCCGGTGCTACGATTATCGGCGGCTTATTTTTCGGCCTATCGCGCAAGGCTGCCGCCGAATTTTCTTTTTTCCTCGCAATACCCACGATGTTTGCAGCCACCTTTTACGATTTGATCAAAAACCGGGAATTGCTCGAATGGACTGATTTGGGCTTGATCGTGACAGGCTTCATCGCTGCTTTTTTAAGTGCGCTGGTGGCGGTGCGCGGCTTACTGAAATTTGTCAGCAATCACGATTTCACCATTTTTGCCTGGTATCGCATCGTGTTTGGGATCGTTATTCTGGTCACGGCGTATACCGGTGTCATTGGTTGGTCGGAAGTGTGAGGGCACGCAAACGGAACTCAAAGAAGTGAGGTTTCCGGATATTCCTTACTTATCCGGTAAACTGATAGCTGTAAGTAATTTGAGGAAACCTAGTATTACATTACGTTTGTATCAGCCGATCAGCCGTGTAGCGAAACACCGTTAATTGATGAGAAACTGAAACGTAACCTGAGCATTTTCACATCAATGCTTTCCACATTAGAATCAATGCATTTTGAAAAACTTGTCGTGAATTCGCCGTATCGTTCGCCACACTATCCATAGCACTACTGGGATCAGTGCGCCGGTTACCAGTTCCGGATGAATCGGTAATCCAGCCGCTTTACCCGCTTTGGTTACGTAAAACAGTAAGCTGATGACGTAATAAGAGATTGCTGCAATGGATAAACCTTCCACGGTGCTTTGCAGGCGCAATTGCAATTCCTGGCCGCGCGTCAATTTCTCCAGCAACTGCTGGTTTTGCGCCTCCGCTACAATGTCGACCCGGGTGCGCAATAATGCACTGGCGCGCGAGACACGCGCCGATAAATAGCTTAAGCGTTGCGCGGTTGCTTCTACTGTGGCAATTGCCGGAGAAAGGCGCCGCTGCATGAATTCCCCGATTGTTTGCGTTCCGGGAATGGCTTTTTCATGCAAATCGGCAATCCGTTGCAATACCAGCTTGTTATACGCTTGCGTTGCCGCAAAGCGGTAGCCATGCTCGACCGTCGCACGCTCGATGCGTGCAGCCAGCAATGTGAGAATATCCAGCAGATCCTGATCCGAAGTGACTTTATTTTCCAGTTGCGCGGTAATTTCGGCCAATTGCCGCTCGGCGCTGGTCAATTCGGGCATAAGCCGTTTGGCCATCGGTAAACTGCGCAATGCCATCAATCGATAAGTTTCAATTTCCAGCAAACGCTGCGAAACTCGCCCTGCCCGTGTCTCGGATGCATCGGCCGACATCATGATCAGCATGCGTTCAAAGCCGCTGGGGCGCAACATAAAATCCGTTATCGCTAATGAATGCTCCTGCCGGCCAATCAGCGAGGCTACCAGCGGATTTCCGCCGAACCACTTGCTAGCTTGAACGAGCAATTCATCGAGCCGGTGTAAATTACCGTGCATCATCGCGACTTTCACCGCGGCAAACGTGCGCCCCGGGATTTCCGCTAACCAATCACGAGGCAGAGACAGATAAGAGAGCAGTTCCGGATCGGTTGCCCCTAATTGGGCAGCCTCGGGCAGATGTTGCACCAGCGAATAACGTGTGAATTCGGTATGGCGTTCCCATCTCAAGGTATAACCCTGCAATCGTAAGCGCAAAAAATTATTCTGTAATTGCTCGAGCATCAGCACTTGTTGTCCGGGCAAACGGCGCAAATGCTGGCACTCTTGCTCGCGTGTGACACCTTCATTGATGACCACGACATAGACAATCAATGCAGGGAGCTGGATGCGTTGGCTAAGGCGGGCATGCACTTCATTGTGCAACATAACACGTTGCGGATCGTTGTCGGGCAGCCAGTTGGCTAGGTCTGTGTCAATCGTCGGGTACATAGCATGAGTAATTTGGTTAGATAACTTGAATGTATCAAGGATAATTTATTAGGTCAAAGACACTGAGGTTACTGCTCTTCATAGCCTAAGAAGTTCAGGAACTTACCTATGTAGCATTATTGATCAACGTTTCAGCACGTTGTTGTACGACCTTAAACTAAATCTGAAAAATAACTGCGCTTAACCATGCGGTGTTGGAATCAAACTCAGAATGTTGATTTACACCACGTATGGGGCGCTTTCTCACTTGATTTCTTCTTGCATGACCATCCTTGCTACCTATTTTAGAGTTCCTTAATTTCTTGTAGATTTGATTTTTTTTCTAGGGCATATCATGATGCCTTTCGATTAGCGGTTGCAGCAGGGTTTTCTTCAAACTCTATATTATTTTTCTATAGACAAAGGGCTTGCGGTTGACGCTTGCAATATCTTTCTGTACAGTCATTTTGAAGTTAACAAGTTTCTTTCTTTTCCACTTACTATTAAATTAAATGATCCATCACGTTAGCGGCGATATTCTCCTTTCCAAAGCCCATGCCATCGCGCACGGCGTTGCTCCCAATGATCCTTTTTCCACTGGCTTGGCGTTAAGTTTGAGAGAGCGGTGGCCGGCCATGTATAAGGATTTCCGGCATTTTTGCCAGACCACGCACCCCAAAACGGGAAGCGCTTGGGTGTGGGGCGGTGCAGAAGGGGCGCGCATTATAAATTTGTTCACGCAGGATGCTGCGCCTGATCATGCATCCAAGCCAGGGAAAGCGACTGTCGAGCATGTGAATCACGCCCTGCGCGAATTGCGCCGGCTGATGGACGTAGAAAAATTTCGCAGCCTTGCGTTGCCTCGTCTAGCTACCGGGGTTGGCGGATTGGATTGGGATGAAGTCAATCCTTTGATCGCTAAGCATTTGGGTGATTTGCAAGTTCCGATTTATGTGTACGTCACATTCCACAAGGGCGTCGCTGCCAGCGAGCCGGAATAATGGATTCGGGCGATTGCGATGGGCCAGGAAATCAACCAAACGCAGTTTAACGATCAAATTTTCAAAGAATATGAGCGCCGCTTATCCCAGGAAATAGCGCTATTAGAGGAGCAGCTCGCACAGAACCTTTTTTCCGCTATCGGTGAAATCGGTGGCTATGAACTGGAGTCATGGCTTGTAGATCACAATTATTTTCCTTCACCTATCAATCAAAAATTTCTAACTCGTCTTAACAATCCATTGGTAGTGCACGAACTTTCGCGTTTTAATGTCGAGCTTAATGGCGCACCTATGCCGCTGAAGGGCAATGCGTTGTCGGCCATGGCTTTTGAGCTAAATCAGAATTGGCAGGAATGCCAGGAAGTTGCACACCAAATCGATAGCGTGCTGATGATGATCGGTATCTTGCCAACCGTGCGGCAGTCTGATTTGTGTTTGGCGAATATGTCCGAACTCAAACGTTATCGTGCATTGAACGAACAGGTGTTCAAACGGCGCTGCGGACGCCCATTGCGCATTCGCATCAATGGACGGGAGCATTTGGACATCGCGCATCCGGATGTGATGCTGGAAGCTGCCACCACATCATTCCAGGTGCATTTGCAGAGCGCGCAGCGCGATGCGGTACGCTATTTTAATGCATCGATCATTGCGGCCGGACCGCTGGTGGCTGCATCAGGCAATTCGCCGTTGTTATTTGATACAGATTTATGGGACGAAACGCGCATCCCGCTATTTGAGCAATCGGTTGAAATCGGCGACCAGCCGCAACAGGAAAACCGCCGCGTCAGCTTTGGCTGCGGCTATGCGCGTGATTCTCTGTTTGAATGCTTTGCGGAAAATATTGCCCATCATGATGTATTGCTGCCCATTCTGATGGACAGTCCGCCACAACAATTTGCGCACCTCAGATTGCATAATGGCACGATCTGGCGCTGGATCCGGCCGTTGATTGGTTTTGATCCGGATGGCACTCCGCATCTTCGCATCGAGCAGCGCGTCTTGCCTGCCGGCCCTACGATTGCCGATATGATCGCCAATGCCGCCCTGTTTTTTGGCTTGGCGCGTTTTCTGATGAACATGCGCGAGGCACCGGAAGCTGACTTTAGTTTTGACCACGCACGCAATAATTTTTATAGCGCCGCTCGCGATGGACTCCATGCCAAGCTCGTTTGGCTGGATGGCAGCACAGTTGAAGCGCGCGTTTTGTTACTGGAAGAAATTTTGCCGATGGCGCGACAGGGTTTGGAAACACTTTTCATTGATAAAGCTGATATCGATCACAATCTCGGTATTTTGGAATCCCGGATCAGAAGCGGTCAGACCGGTTCGTCATGGCAGCGAGCATATTGCGAGAAATACCACGCGGACAGCTTGCATCTGGTCGCCGCCTATTTGGAGCGGCAACGGAGCAGCGCACCGGTGCATGAATGGGCGTTGTAGGCATGCTGACAGAATTAGATTATTTGCCGGATGGATTTTTGCAGGTTGAAGCCACTGAATTACACACGATACTACCCGGCCCTACTTTGATTCACCTGCCCGGCAGGCGAGAAACGCCGCTGTTTGTATCAATCCTGCTGCATGGCAATGAAGATACCGGCCTGAAAGCCATGCAGGTGGTGCTGAAGAAATATCAAAACCAGCTCCTGCCGCGCGCACTGTCGCTGTATGTCGGCAACGTTACCGCCGCGCGCGCAGGCGTTCGCCGCTTGGAAGCGCAGTTGGACTACAATCGCGTTTGGTCGCTCGATACCGGCTCGATCATTGCCGAAGAGCATCGCATGATGCAACAAGTGATCAGCATCATGAGGAGTCGCAATGTGTTTGCCAGCATCGACATTCATAACAATACCGGTCTGAATCCGCACTACGCATGCGTGAATCGCCTGGATGATGCGTTTTTGCACTTGGCTACAATGTTTTCCCGCATTGTGGTGTATTTTACCCATCCCAAAGGTGTGCAATCGGAGGCCTTTGCGCAGCTTTGCCCGGCGGTTACACTGGAATGCGGTAAACCCGGTGGAATCGGCGGCATTGAACATGCCGCTTGTTTTGTTGAAGGCGCCCTGCATTTATCCGCTTTTCCGACGCATCCCGTAGCCAGCCAGGATGTGGAATTATTTCAATCGGTTGCCGTCGTTACCGTCCCGCAAGGAGTCAGCCTGAGTGTCGGTGATCCGTCAACGGATTTGTGCTTGATAGAAAACATCGACTATTACAATTTTCGCCTGCTCGATCCCGGCACGCGTCTGGCAGCGGTTGCGTCCGGATGCGCCAAGCCTTTGCAAGTGCGCAATGGCTTAGGCTGCGACGTGAGCGAGCACTACTTCGAAAACCGCGACGGCCATTTATTGACCAGACAGCAGGTGATGCCCGCGATGCTGACGCGCGACACCCGCATCATCCGACAGGATTGCCTGTGCTATTTGATGGAACGCCTGGATAGAAAACTTTGAAATCCAGTTATTTCAAACAATTTTCTCAGCTTTATTCTTACGGTAACCCAGTCTCTTACTAGTCGGAAGCTTTGCTGGGCTGACTGTTTTTCTCCCAATCGTCTACAAAGATATCTCAATAATAAAAAATAATCTATTTAAAAATAGAGTATATAATGAAGGAAGTGAAAAATAACAATATATAGTTTTGCAAGGAGATAAAAATGACAATTAATGCAAAAGCAACTACTTACACTTATGGCACAAGCGGAAATGACATTATTAATGCGCAATATTTGCTAGGTGATCTGATTGATGGTTTGGCCGGTAATGACACCATCACGGGTCTCGATGGTGGTGATGTTTTGGTCGGTAACAATGGTCATGACATAATCCATGGATTGGGCGGGCATGACGTGCTGGATGGCGGTGCAGGCCGGGATCAATTGTTCGGCGGTTTGGGAAATGATTTGTTTCGTCCGGACACAGGCGCAATCGGAAATGATTTTATGGATGGCGGAAGCGACCTCGATACCATCGACTATGGGAATTCCGCGGCGGTGCGCGGTGTGCGAATCGATCTCAATAAAACATCGGCTCAGGATACCTTGGGCTCTGGAGTCGATACCATTCGTAATGTGGAAATTATTTTTGGAACGAATTTCAACGATACAATTCGTGGTTCCAGCCGGAATGAGCAATTCTGGAGTAACAATGGCCGCGACATATTAAGTGGTGGCCAAGGCAATGATGGTCTGTATGCTGGTTTTAATGATCTCGATGGTGATACCTTGAATGGCGATGGGGGCGATGATTATCTTTATGGCGGTCAGGGTGCGGATATCTTGCGCGGTGGATCAGGCGATGATCGCATCATCGGCAATGCAGGCAGCGATCAGCTTTCAGGCGGTACGGGCCGCGACCGATTTGATTTTTCGAGTTTTAACAGTAACATCGCTGATGTTGATCGTATCAGTGATTTCAATGGCATAGAAGATCTTATCAGCATACAAGGCCACAATCCAAGCGGAAATTTTTTTATAGGCAGCAATTCATTTTCTGCAGCGGGTTACAGTGAAATTCGTGTGACCATTAATACTGCTTTTCAGCTTGTAGAAGTAGATGTCGATGGCAATGGGAGCACCGATATGAATATTGAAGTGGTGGGAACCACATTGGTGGCAGATGATTTTCAATTGACGCTTTTCGGTTGAATCTATGCGGATTCTATCCCTGCCCGTCCGGGCAGGGTCATTCAGTTCACAAACCATTTCAAACGATAGTCTATTCACTCCGGATAGAATTAAAAGTCAATTCCATCGAGAGTTTTGATCCTCAGCTTTGTTCCCACGGCAGTCCCGCCGCCTTCCAACCGGAGTCTTTACCGCGCTGACCGTGTTCATCCCGGTCGCCTTCAAAACCTTCAAGGACGTTGTAACAGTCGCTAAAACCGCTTTGCGTGGCCATGATTGCAGCCTGATTCGAGCGTGAACCGCTGCGGCAAATGAATAATACCGGTAATGATTTGTCGGCTTGGCTTGCAAGTTGCTCGAGAAAAGCAGGGTTTGGCTGCATGCCGGGGTACGAGCGCAATTCAATTTCCATCGCGCCTGGAATGCGGCCCACCCAATCCAATTCAGCGCGCGAACGCACATCCACCAATTGCGCCTGTGCCGATTCTTGTAAAATCCGGTAAGCTTCCATCGGCAACAGTGCGCCTTTATAGGGAAGCTCCATTTCTTCAGCGCGCTGGTGCGCTTTTTTCAGTATTTCTGCAGTTGATTCCATGAAATATCTCCGTTGGTATTAAGAATGTTCGGCTGATTGCTTTAATCAATAGGATAATACTTATCATTGAATAATTTTTTGAGTGTCATTATAACGCGTCATGGAAAAAGTCCGCCTATCTAAACTGATGTCTGAACAAGGCCTATGCTCGCGCCGCGAGGCGGATCGCTATATCGAGCAGGGTTGGGTGTTTGTCGATGGCGAACGGATATCCGAGCTCGGCACTAAAATTTATCCTACGCAAAAAATCACGTTGAATAAAGCCGCGCAAGCGCAGCAAACCAGTCGCGTAACGATTCTGCTGAATAAACCGGTCGGATATGTGTCCGGGCAACCGGAGCCGGGTTACCAGCCGGCTGTGGTGTTGATCAAGCCGGAAAACCAGTTTATTCCGCAACGAGCAAACAAGCGTTTTCAACCCAATCATTTGAAAAATCTGGCACCCGCCGGGCGATTGGATATCGATTCGCAAGGTTTGCTGGTGCTGACGCAAGATGGGCGCATTGCCAAGCAATTGATCGGCGAGGATTCCCATATTGAAAAAGAATACCTGGTGCGGGTTGAAGGCGTTTTGCCGCGGGAAAAACTGGCGCTGCTGAATCACGGCCTTAGCCTGGACGGCCAACCATTGAAACCGGCAAACGTGACATGGCTGAATCAGGATCAACTGCGTTTTATTCTATTTGAGGGTAAAAAGCGCCAGATCCGCCGCATGTGCGAATTGGCTGGTCTTAAAGTGACCGGTTTGAAGCGCGTGCGTATCGGTAAAGTTAAACTGGGTAATTTACCGGAAGGCCAATGGCGTTATCTGGAAGCAGGCGAGCGGTTTTAATGGGATTTTTCAACAACGGTTGAGGTTTGCCTATGCATCAACGGCTACGTGTCGTGCTTAAAATTCCGGCTTATCAAGTGCTGTATTACTACGAGGGCGAAGTGGAGACCGTGGCAGCCAAGACCACAGATGGCCGCATTGTTCATTTTCCGGCCAATATTTTGCGCTCACTGGTGCAAAGCGACGGCGTGTATGGCACATTCGAGCTGGTTTTTGATGAGCACAACAAATTCGTATCGATTAGCCGCGTGAGCGATTGAGGGTAATCAAGCAGCTTGCGGAAAATTTCTGCCAAGCAATCGCGGCTTTCATTGCCAGATAACGTGCGCTAAACTCTCAATCTATTCATTTTTTCCAACCAAACAAAGATTAAACTCATGGCTCAATATGTAATGTCGATGCTCCGCGTGAGCAAAATGGTTCCACCGAAACGTCAAATTATTAAGGATATATCGCTCAGTTTCTTTCCCGGGGCCAAAATTGGCCTGCTCGGCTTGAACGGCTCCGGCAAGTCTACCGTGCTGCGCATCATGGCGGGGGTGGACAAAGAGTTTGACGGTGAAGTGCAGCGTTTGCCGAATATCCGCGTTGGTTACCTGCCGCAAGAGCCGCAATTGAATCCCGAACACACCGTTCGCCAGGAAGTGGAAGAAGGCATGGGGGAAGTGATGCAGGCGCAGAAAAAATTGGATGAAGTGTACGCGGCGTATGCCGAAGAGGGTGCGGATTTCGACGCCTTGGCGGAAGAACAGGCGCGCCTGGAGGCCATTATCGCCACCGCTGGCAGCGACACCGCCAATCAAATGGAAATTGCCGCGGATGCATTGCGCTTACCGGTATGGGATGCGGTAGTCAAGAATTTGTCCGGTGGCGAGAAACGCCGCGTGGCATTGTGCAAATTACTGCTGGAAAAACCGGACATGCTGTTGCTCGACGAGCCGACCAACCATTTGGATGCGGAATCGGTGGAATGGCTGGAGCAATTCCTGGTGCGCTTCCCCGGCACCGTCGTGGCCGTCACGCACGACCGCTATTTCCTCGACAACGCCGCCGAATGGATTCTGGAGCTTGACCGCGGCCACGGCATACCGTGGAAAGGCAATTATTCCAGTTGGCTGGAGCAAAAAGAAGCGCGCTTGGAGCAGGAACAGAAACAAATCGATGCACACATGAAATCGATGAAGCAGGAATTGGAATGGGTACGGCAAAACCCCAAAGGGCGCCAGGCCAAATCCAAGGCGCGTTTGGCGCGCTTTGAAGAACTCAATTCGCAGGAATACCAGAAGCGTAACGAAACCCAGGAAATTTTCATTCCTGTCGGCGAGCGCCTGGGAAATGAAGTCATCGAGTTTGATGGCGTATCCAAATCGTTCGGCGAGCGCTTGCTGATCGATAATCTCAGCTTCAAGGTGCCACCGGGTGCGATTGTCGGCATTATCGGCCCGAACGGCGCGGGTAAATCGACCTTGTTTAAACTGATTACCGGCAAAGAGCAAGCCGATTCCGGCGAAGTTAAAATCGGCCCGACGGTCAAGATCGCGCATGTTGACCAAGCGCGTGATTCTCTGGAAAACGACAAAACCGTATTTGACGCCATTTCCGGCGGCAACGACAACCTCATAGTCGGCAAATACACCACCCCGGCGCGCGCTTATCTTGGCCGCTTCAACTTCAAAGGCAGCGACCAGCAAAAAATCATCGGCCAACTGTCAGGCGGTGAACGCGGCCGCTTGCACCTGGCGCAAACCCTGATCGCCGGTGGCAACGTATTGTTGCTGGATGAACCGTCCAACGACCTCGACGTCGAAACGCTACGCGCATTGGAAGACGCACTGCTGGAATTCGCCGGTTGCGTGCTCGTCATCTCGCACGACCGCTGGTTCCTTGACCGCATCGCCACCCACATCCTCGCTGCCGAAGGCGACTCGCAATGGACCTTCTTCAGCGGCAACTACCAGGAATACGAAGCCGACAAGAAAAAACGCTTAGGCGAGGAAGGCGCGAAACCGAAACGGATACGGTATAAGCCGATTAGCCGGTAGATTCGAATCAGCGACTGATTTTTTTAATAAGTGAGGTAGCAAAATGGAGGCGATCAAGCAAGAAGCATTAAAAACCATTCATCAATTACCGGATGATGCGGATATGGATGAAATCATGTACCAGCCATACCTGTTGGACAAAATCAGAAAAGGGCGAGAAACTGAAGCAGGAAATTGATGCGTGGTAATTTGGTCGGATGAAGCGGAGAAGTAACGATTTATCAAAAAGAGGATATTCATGCTGGCAATTAAATTACCTGAAGAAATCGAAAATCGCCTGGCCGAGCTGGCCGCAAAAACGGGTCGAACCAAAACCTATTATGTGCGTGAAGCGATTTTGGAGCATCTCGATGAGTTGGAAGAAAAATACTTGGCGATAGAACGGCTGGAAAAGCCGGGCAAACGCTGGACATTGGACGAAGTGGAGAAGGGTATTGATCTGGAAGGTTGAGTTTGATGATGCAGCAGTCAAAGAGCTGTGAAAACTCGATCATTCGGCGCAACAGGACATTCTGCGATATTTTCGTGAGCGTATCGCAAGCGATGAAGATCCGCGCAGATTTGGAAAACAATTGAGTCATGATCTATCCAATTTGTGGCGCTACCGTGTGCGAGACTATCGCATGATTTGTCATATTGTCGATGAGAAACTGACAGTACTGGTATTAACTATCGGTCATCGTAAAGATGTTTATAAATGAGCATGAAATAAAGGTATCGGCACCATGGCGAGTGTGTACTGTTACGCTACTGTCCGATTATTGCCTTTCAGTGACTTGTAACGATGGCACGGCCGGTATCGTTGATATGTCGCAACTCATTTCGAGTGAAAATTCCAGTATTTACACCACGTTGAAAGAAATAAAACTGTTCAATCAAGTTTGTATCGAATTGGGCGCACTCACTTGGCCGAATGGTGCGACCTGGATCCGGTGTGGCTGCATGAGGAGATTGGTAAGAATGGAACTTGGCGTGTTCCGGTATGATTCGTCAAAGTCGACGCATCAAGGAACATGAAACTATGGTATTGAATCAGATTCTTGGGATTGCCAAAGAGCTTAGCGCATGGATTCATGGGCATACTAATGAGAGAAATTATCCAAATAACCCCGGATTAGCGCTTTTGCAACAATCACAAGATATTTGTGATGCCATAAGAATTTTATTGGAAGCTAATTTAGCGGGGCCAGCTTGGGCTTTGGCTCGCTCCATGTTAGAGACCTATGTTCGTGGGTTGTGGTTACTCAATCATGCGTCGGATGAGGAAATCGAAATGTTTCTTGCTGGAAATAAGTTGCCTGGATTTAATAAGCTTCTGGATGCCATTGGCAATGATGAAGAGACTGGTGGAGCATGGATACACAAAATTTGTGAGCTTAATCGCGAGGCTTTTCACGACCTTACACATGGAGGAATTGAGCATGTCTTACGAAGAATCACTGATGACTCAATTGAGCCGAATTATCCAGAAGAAGAGAAGATAAGGTTAATTCATACTCAAATAGGAATACAGTTCGCTATTGGCTGTGAGTTACTCGCTTTGGCGAATAATCAAGCAGGAATAGAAAAGCTTGAAGAGATGGCGCAGCAATATGGAACAACAGCTCGCGGTATTTAAGTTGACCTCATAAGTTCACATGCTAAACTTGCTGTACTTAATTCTGTACCAATGAGGTATTTTTATGGATGCGATCAGTTATACAACAGCACGCGCCAATTTGGCCAAGACAATGGAACGGGTATGCAACGATCATTCGCCTGTCATCATCACACGCAAGCGGGAAGCCCCGGTTGTCATGATATCGTTGGAGGATTACCAGGCAATGGAGGAGACGGCGTATTTACTGCGCTCGCCCGCTAACGCTAGGCGGCTGCTGGAATCTATCGCTGAGCTGGAAGCAGGGAAAGGCATTGCTCAGCAATTGATTGAATGAATCTGATTTTTTCTCCTCATGCATGGGAGGATTATCTTTACTGGCAAAAAACCGATAAATCCACGTTAAAAAGGATTCACAGTTTAATCAAAGCGATTCAGCAAGCGCCTTTTGAAGGAATAGGCAAGCCGGAACCGCTAAAACATGGCCTTGCAGGCTATTGGTCGAGGCGAATCAATGACGAACATAGAATAGTCTATAAAGTCGTGAATGCTGATTTATATATTGTTCAACTACGTTATCATTATTGAAGCTCTATTTTGTGAACGACATCCAACAACTCACTGAAATTTTGCGTAAATTCCGCGATGAGCGCGATTGGGGGCAGTTTCATAATGCCAAGGACTTGGCGATGGCGTTGAATATCGAAGCCGCTGAGTTGCTGGAGGTTTTTTTGTGGAAGTCTTCCGAGCAGGCGGACATCAACAAAGTAAAAGAAGAATTGGCCGATGTTTTGGCATTCGCTTTACTGCTTGCCGATAAATATGATCTGGACGTGAAGCAGATTGTGTTGGAGAAGCTGGAGAAAAACGCGTTGAAGTATCCGGTGGATAAATGCAAGGGGAGTGCCAAGAAATACACGGAACTTTAACAGACTGTTATACGTTGCAAACTACTTGGCGGTTAACCGCCACAGCGATGTCAATTCCGCATTGCGAGCGGTATGCAGCGGGTCGCTGGTATCGGAAACCCTTGGATGACGCGGTTTGATGTCGGATTTCGACAGTACCTGCAGGCCAGCGGCATCGATCATTTGCAGCAATTCTTTGCGGGTGCGTAATCCCAAATGTTCGGCAAAGTCGGACAGTATCAACCAGCCTTCTCCTCCTGGCAGCAGATGATCGCGCAAGCCTTGCAGAAATCCCCGCAGCATGCGGCTGTCCGGATCGAAAATCGCTTGTTCCAGCGGCGAACTGGGCCGTGCCGGTATCCACGGGGGATTGCAGACGATCAATGCCGCTTGTTCTTGTGGAAAGAGATCAGTTTGTATCAATTCAATCGTTTCATTCAAGTTCAAGCGCGATAAATTATCGCGTGCGCAGTCAAGCGCGCGTGGGTCGTGATCGGTGGCGACGATGCGTTGAATGCCGCGCTGCGCCAGTATCGCTGCAAGCACGCCAGTACCGGTGCCGATGTCGAACGCAAGCGATTGCATTTCGATGAGCTTGGGAAATGGTGTTTGCGCGACGAGTTCGATATATTCGCTGCGGATCGGTGCGAAAACCCCGTAATGCGGATGGATACGCGCATTCAGGGCCTTAATTTCAATGCCTTTCTTGCGCCATTCGTGCGCCCCGATCAATCCCAGCAATTCGCGCAATGAAGCAGTATACGCTTCGCTACTTGGGCCATAGGCTTCCAGACACGCCGAGCCAACATCCGGCGCGCGACGCAATGGAATACTGTGATCGGCATTAAAAGGAATCAATAACTTGTCTAAAATACGGGCGCGCTGCGATTGCGCCAGGCGGTGCTGGTGAAAGGCTTGCGCGAGTGTGATTGTTACTTGTTTGGATTTGCGTTTGGGCCGTTTTTTATCGGCGCGCCGCGCGATAGCTTGCAGCAACAGTTTGGCATTCTGGAAATCACCGCGCCATAGCATTGCCGTGCCTTCACAAGCCAGGTGGTAGGCGACATCGGCGGACATGCGATCGTCGATGACTTCAATGCGCGTGGGGGGTGGCAAACCTTTTTCCGAATGCCAGCGGGCTGATTTCTGCTCATCCGCTTCATTCCAGCGAATAACGGGATGCTCGCTCATGGCGAAAGATGTGGTGGGCTAAGCAGGTCGGCAGAATAGAAATATAAACACATAGGAAAGTAAAAGAAATTTATCGGCTATTGTTGAGATTTTAATGTTCGCTCATATTATACTCTTTACAAGATTTGGATTTATGGCAATACCCTTCATCCGCTTTTCCTGCCTGTTATGCCATACCGGACTGACAGACCATTAACCTTCCTGGAGTTTTATGTCTTTTTCTACTTTCGGCTTGTCCGATGAAATTATCCGTGCCGTTACTGAGCGTGGCTATACCATACCAACACCTATCCAAGCACAAGCCATTCCGGCCGTATTGTCTGGCGGCGATTTATTGGCCGGTGCACAAACCGGCACGGGCAAAACGGCTGGTTTTACGCTGCCTATTCTGCATCGTCTTTCCGATAAAAGTATCAAAGGACCCTCCAGCGGACGGCCACCGATACGGGCTTTGATTCTTGTTCCGACGCGTGAACTCGCGGCGCAGGTGGAAGAAAGCGTGCGGGATTATGGCAAGTATTTGAAATTAAGTTCGATGATGATGATCGGCGGCGTGAATATCAATCCGCAAATCACCCGCCTGAAAAGCCGGGTGGATATTCTGGTTGCTACACCCGGGCGGCTGTTGGACCATGTGCAGCAAAAAACGCTGAGCCTGTCGCAGATTCAAATTCTCGTGTTGGATGAAGCCGATCGCATGCTCGATATGGGATTTATCCGGGATATTAAAAAAATACTGGCGTTACTACCCAAGCAGCGGCAGAACTTATTATTCTCGGCAACCTTCTCGGATGAAATCCGGGTGCTGGCGGATAATCTGCTTAACCAGCCGGTATTGATCGAAGCGGCACCTCGTAATGCCATTGCCGATAAGGTTACGCATGTGGTTCACCCAGTGGATCGTGAGCGTAAGCGCGATCTTCTGGCGCATTTGATTAAGCGCCATCGCTGGTCACAGGTATTGGTATTTACGCGCACCAAACATGGCGCCAATAAATTGGCAGAATTTTTGATAAAAAGCGATATTCCGTCGCTTGCGATTCATGGTAACAAAAGCCAGTCGGCGCGCACGCTAGCATTGGCGAAATTTAAGGCGGGCGATCTGCAAGTCCTGGTTGCCACCGATATCGCCGCACGCGGTATCGATATCAGTGAGCTGCCGCATGTCGTGAATTTTGAACTTCCTAATGTTCCCGAAGATTACGTGCACCGTATTGGCCGCACCGGCCGTGCCGGAGCGGAAGGCGATGCAGTGTCTCTGGTATGCGGCGATGAAGCGAAACTACTTGCCGGGATTGAAAAACTGATCAAGCATGAACTGACAAGTCAGGTCGTGGCTGGTTTTGAACCGGATCCGCAGATTAAAGCCGAACTCAAAAAGAATGTCCGTAGTGGCGAGCGGCGCAGCGCAGCACCTTCACGCAAGCCGTCTACCGCTAAAAAACCGGCGATTAAAACGCCTGCGCACCTGGTGCGCTCTTCAACGAATCGTGCCGCCGCGCCGCGCAATGCGAGAGGACGGGGACATTAGTCCATTCCGAAAGTACAGCTATAACAAAATTTTCCTGATTATTGTGCGCTTGCCGGTGTGAATGGCAAGCCCTGCAATTTAAACCCAGGTTTCAAGCCGCGCTCACTGAACCAGCCTTGATTCATTTCCAACGCATAGCGCACCGGTTTGATTGAACAGTTTGAACGTTCGGTTTGCGGCTCCATGTCTTTTAGATTCACAATCGTGCCGTCGTCATCAAGGAATGCGATAGTCAGCGGAATCAACGTATTGCGCATCCAGTAACAACGTATTTCGGATGATTGATACACAAACAGCATGCCTTCGTTGACACCCATTGTCTGGCGATGCATCAGTCCGATGGTGTGCTGCTGATTGGTTCGGGCCACTTCGGCCTGGATAACGTACATTCCTGCGGTGATTTCGATGGTTGGCAGGCGTGGTTGCGGTTCTTGCTGCGCGAAAGTGCCGGAGGCAGTCAGCAGAGCTAGCAGCGCTAAGGCGCCTTGTTGCCGGGAAAATTTTACAACTCGGCTATTATTCACGTGATTGATATAGATTTTGAATCACTCCTTGAACAGATCTTATCATACGCGGGTAATGATTAAGAGTAGGTATGCTTGGTGCTTTGGAAGCACGAATTATGGAATAATGATGAAAAAAATATCTTCATAATAATTTTGTTCTTATGAAATCCATATCATTGACTATAACGCATTTAATTTTTTCGCGATTTTTTCAATCCATACTAATAGTTATGCTGGGCTTGCCGGTTTGCGCTTCAATCCACGCTTCCGAATCATTCAGTATTAGACCGCATGAAACACCGGATGCTTGTAACCAAGAAGCGGTGCAAATCCGCGTGACCGTGAATAACGTTGGATCTGGCGGTGTTTTGAATGTTGAATTGTACGACGATCCGGAAAATTTTCTATTCAAGAAAGGGCGCAAGCGCAAGATTAGAATTCCGGCGGCGGCAGGGCAGCAAAAGGTTTGTATGAATCTTGACCAGCCTGGCACTTATGCCGTGGCGGTTTATCACGACCGGGATGGAGACCGCAAATTGAAGAAACGCTGGAATTTGCTGCCGCGCGAACCTTTTGGTTTATCCAATAACCCGGAAAATCCGGACGGCTTTCCGCAATTCAGTGATTCAGCATTTACCACCGGCCGTCTGGGTGCGGATATTGTAATTGACCTTAAGCAACCCTGATCCAAGGATCCATTGAACCATGTTTATGTTATTGAAATTACTCATAATGGTTGTTGTGATGACATACTTGTCAGTGGTTTTACTGGTGTATTTTGGTCAATCGCGTTTGATCTATTATCCGGTGCAGAAAATCAGCTATACGCCGGATGCCATCGGGCTTGGTTATACGCCGGTCAATATCGCTACCAGTGATGGTGAAACACTGTATGGCTGGTGGGTATCCGCGCCCAATGCCAAGGGCACGGTATTATTTTTTCACGGCAATGCCGGAAATATTTCGCATCGCATCAATTATCTGAAAATGTTTGAGCGGCTTGGCTATAACACGCTGTTGTTTGATTACCGCGGCTATGGCCAAAGCAGCGGCGTTGCGTCCGAGTCCGGCACCTATCTGGATGCGCAGGCTGTCTGGCGTTATGTGACTGAGACTCAAGGCATTGCTGCAGAGCAAGTCGTATTGTTTGGCGAATCGCTCGGTGGCGCGGTAGCTGCCTGGTTGGCTACGCGTGAAAAACCTGGTTTGCTGGTATTGGCTTCGGCATTCACTTCCGTTCCTGACATGGCGGCAGAGCTTTACCCCTTCTTGCCGGTACGTTGGATTACCCGTTTTAAGTACAACACATTGGAATCACTGCAATCGGTGACTTGCCCGATTTTCATTGCGCATAGCCCGGACGATGACATCGTGCCGTTTGCCCAGAGTCAGCGATTGCTGGAAGCAGCCCCGGAACCGAAGGAGTTTTTGTTCTTGCATGGTGGACACAATAGCGGCTTTATTTTTATGCAACCGGAGTGGATAAAATCGCTAGGAACATTCATGGATGCACATATCGCTGCAGCCCGATGAGATAATCGCGTTATTCATCGGCTTCATCGGGTAATTTATCGCTCACCCAGTTCAGGGTTTGTTTGAACGAGCCATTGTCTGGGTGATGATTTACCAGTTCTATTATCAAGTTTTTGGATTGACGGTAATACATTTTTGCTTGATTCAAATCTAGGAATTTTTCCTCATGAAACAAACCGAGTCGTAAGTATGAAATGGCTAAACTATGTTTGAAATTGATATGTTGCGGGTAATCCTGGTGAAGTTCTTTTGCCAGCCGATTAAATTTTTTAAAAAAAGTTAATCCTGAAGCTAAATTATCTAATGCGATATAAATATTACCGAGATGTTGACATGAAATAGCCACACCATTTTTGAATTCCACATTTTTGGGATAATTTTGATGAAGTTCTTCTTGTAACTGGTGACGCTGTTCAAAGAAAGTAAATGCCTGTTTAGAATCCCCTAGTGCGAAGTAGGTGTTAGCAAGATTTTGACACGAAATAGCAAAACCACTTTTGAATTCGATATTATCAGGAAAATCCAGATAAAGTTCTTTTTCCAGTTGATAATATTGATCAAAAAAAACTAATGCTAGCGACAAATCACCCAACTCGGAATAGATGTTACCGCGATTCTGGTATGAAACAGCCAGCTTATTTTTGAATCTTATACTTTGTGGAAACTCTTTGTAGAGCTCCTTCATATATCTGTTACCTTTTTTAAAGAATCTTGCTGCCAATACTAAATTGCGCAGCGCACTATATATGTCGCCAATTTTTGAGTACGAAATGGCTAAACCAGCTTTAAATTCTGAGTTTAATGGAAAATCATTCGAAAGTTCTATTTCTAACAGATTAAATTTTTTGAAAAAAAACATGGCTAATTGCAAATCACCAATAGTGTAGTGTACGTTGCCTAGTTTTTGGTATGAAATGGCCAATATATTTTTGAATTCAATGTGTTGTGGATAGTCATTGTGCAGTTCTTGAGCTAACCTGTTTTGCTCCTCAAAAGAAGCCATTGCGGAGTTTAAATTACCTAAAACAGTATATATACCGCCAAGTTTTTCAAACGAAATAGCAAGCTCAGATTTTAAATTCGGATCATCGGGAGTCCCTACAAGAAGATTTTTGCAAAGCTGCTGGTAGGTGTTAAAAAAATATTGACTCTTTTCCAGGTTGCCGACAATGGAGTAATAGCTACCAGTTCGATCACTTAGAATCGCCAAATCATAATCCAATTGATTCTGAAATGTTGATAGCGTCGATTCGGCGTAACGGGCATACAGCAATGCATCAGTGTAGGAGGCGCCGATGATAGATTTACCTTCATAGTCCAATTTTTCTATTAGAGCGTCTACCAGTGGAGCGCAATCCTTCCGCAGATCGACATTTTTCTGTTGCGTGAATTCCTGGACTACCGGGCTACATTTGAATGATTTGGTTGCTTCGTTAAATTCAATCCAGCCTTTTTGATTCAGGGAAAGCAAGTGATCATCCAGACAGGAGGTATTGGGTAATAGTGTTTCGAGCATCGAAAACGCAACGTTTTCGGCAGGTAGTACAGCAAAAACCGAGAGCAGCGCGCTTTCTTGCGCAGATAATTCGCTCAGATCATACATTGCGGAAATAATAGCTTCAGGCTTCTCATGGCGCATTGCGCCTTTGCTTAGGTAATCAGTACCTACGGCCTGCGAGTGGCTGAGTTGCAGCAAACCCCGACTTTGCAGGTCGGCGAGCAGGTTGGCCAGGCTATATCGTTGCCGCAGACGGTTCTGCCCAGCCAGGTTTCTAGCCAGCAGTTCGAGCACCAGCGTATTGCCGCCCACTGCCTCCCGGATTTGGAAGAATAGTGCCTTTTCGTTATCGTCGAGGACTCGATAGTATTTTTCAAAAAGTGCCAGGGCATCATCCTGTAGTAGTCCGTTGATGGCGCATGCTTCAGCTTGCTCAAAATGCGTGATGCGCGTGGTGAGCAGCAGGTGGAAATTGCTGCAACGGCGCAAATACTGATAATTCGCATCAAGGTCAGGCAATTCGTTGGCGTTGTCTATGACCAGCAGGCAGGGTTTTTCAAGATTCATCAAGGCAGTGAGCAGCGCTTCGAGGCGCTCCGCGGTATTCTGCCGCTCATCAAACTGCAAACCGAGTGGCATAGCAAGCAGCAGCAAGGCATTGGCAATGCTTTTTTCGCTCAGTACCCAGGCGACATGGGCGTATTCATGCTGGTAAGTGTGGTAATACTTGGAAGCGAGGGTAGTCTTGCCTATACCACCCTCGCCGTTCACAAGCAACAGCAAGTTGCTGCCCGGAGCGAACAATTTGTCATGAATAAGCTGCAGATCATCCTGGCGCCCAAGAAAGATTTCTGTGAGAAAAGGCGGCGGGGTGAGGGCATGGGGGATGCGACGTTCTCCCGCAACAGTTATGTTTAGCTGTCCTCCTTTTTCAACTTTCTCAACAAAGATGGATTTTGGGCCTTGTTGAATATTTCGATTGCTTTGATCCATGATGGTAGCGGTTATTGAATGTTAATCGTCGTGCCGTCGCCGGCTTTTTCAATATATATACTTTTGTCGCCTTGCGTAATGGTGCGGTCAGCCTGGTTCCTATCGTCGCGCTTGAATTCCGTAAATCCATCCGTTTCCAGCCGGTCCAGTTCCTTGTTGAACTGCACCCAAAGATCATTTTTATCGTTGAAAGGACTGTAGAAATGATTCAGCTCTTTCAGCTTCTGATGAAATTCAGCGAGGCTCGTATCCGTAATCACGCCATCAGGTGTTTTGAAATAAGTGAAAATGAATGGCTTCTTCGTTGCTTGAAACTGTCCGAAAGCAGTATCAAACTCTTCCGCGGTATACATGCCTACTTTGCTGTGTACTAGCAGCACGAACAGGTCGGCAGCTTTAACATACTGATTGTACGCGCTCTGCGAACCTTCAAGCGACATGCGGGCGGACAGGTCCTCCCAGATATCGAGATGCAGGAAAATTTCCCGGTCAAACCAAGCCTTGCATTTGCGATAGATTTCCCGTTCGAAATGTTCACGTTCGGATTGGAGTGCTTTAGATGAGGCGAGGAAGATTTTAATTTTTTTCATTGGTAATAGGTCCTTTGAGCATGAGTCGCAACGAATCGCAATTCATTCAATGCTGCTGTTGATCAAAGCAGTGCCGACGGCGCCAGAATAATGAATCAGCCCAGCGTTGCTCGGTGGCATAGTAGCCAGCGCGGGTGCTTAGGTACTCTGCGAAGATCTGCTCTAAATCCTGGCAAAAGCGACGAATGGCAAAGTTGTCGCCTCGAATATAATGAGAAATAGCTTTTCCCGCCATCCAGCCATGCCGCAATCCCTTGGTAATGCCATGTGACGACAGAGGATCGAACGCCATCGCCGCATCTCCGATTGTTAACCACCCTTCACCATGAAAGCGATTCAGCCGCTGGGTTCTTGCCGAACAGACTGAGATATCTGACGCTGTTGTAAAAGGATGTACTAATTGTGCAATTGCCCGGGTTTTCTCAAGCCTGGAGTGCCAGCTCATGTCGATGGTGTGTTTTCTCAAATCGATTAAATCGGGATCGGTAACGAGCATGCATACGCAATTACCGCCAGAGAGCGGGGCAAAATACCACCAGCCGATGTCGCAGGATTCAATCACGACATGATTTTCTCGGTTACTAAGAGGTAGTGCGCATGTCGTATAGTAGCGGATAACAGCAAGTTGCGATTCAAATGTCACGATACGGCTTCCTTGCATTCTGGAAAAACTGGCTGATTTGCCACTGGCATCAATAATAAATAGCGCTTGCAGGTGATCATTATTTTTGCCATCAGCAATATCAATGTGCCATGAACCGGTGTTTTGGGATGATTTTTGAATTTTCGCATGGTCGAAAATAACTACGCCCATGCGACGCACATAATCTGCAAAAGCCCGATCAAATTTTGGCCGCGACAGATTAACGCCATGCCCGAAGGGATGAAAAAAATAATTCACACTGTGCGGGAAATTGTCATTTCCCCACCAAGACACCACACCTGCACAATGCAGATGTTCTTTGTCATCGACTAACGCAGCCGGCACGCCCAATTCTTGAAGTACGCCGAGTGCCGACGCCGGGAGGTGCTCGCCGACACGCTTCTGGTTATAGGATCCCCTTTCGATAATGGCGACGCTCAATCCATTCTTGGCCAAACTGAGTGCGACGGCGAGACCACAGGGACCACCGCCAATCACAACCACGTCGTATGCATTGCTAGCTTTGCCCATTGATCGGATTGCGTTC
Organism: Nitrosomonas sp.; assembly: GCA_024281995.1. Lineage (GTDB taxonomy): Bacteria > Pseudomonadota > Gammaproteobacteria > Burkholderiales > Nitrosomonadaceae > Nitrosomonas. The sequence goes on along the minus strand of JAMWZW010000003.1, from coordinate 33,227 downwards.
GCTTTCGACAAATTTATCATCTTTTTTGACCACAAATCCAAGCTCTGTCCACCACTTCACCATATCGCCGTAGCTCTGCACACCTCGAGAAAATGGCTGAATTTGACCCGCATCGGTGACAACTTCAACAGGTCGTTGCGCTGGCCACCACAGTTCTCCACAGGCAAAAAAATCCGCTTGCCACGGTAACGCCATGCGCTCTGTGAGAAAACCGGGCGGTAGGCTTTGTTTGATGCGAAATGGCGCTTCATAGGTAGCCGCTTGCGCAATCACATAAGTGACTTCGATGCCGGGGAAAAAAGGCGATCCGATGCATCCTTCCAATGCGGCGCGTGTTAGCGCATCCGGTTGCTCATCTAGCGGCAGATTTTCGAACGGAACAGGTACAGGCTCGCCTGTCCAATCAGCGGTAAAGTCTCCGTTAGCCCATTTTTCCATCATGGCATATTGGTATTCGGTCAGTGCCGCGAATTCGCCTTTGCTGGGATCATCGGGATCGAGCCCGCTGTTTAACTTGGGCATATTCGGTGGTGCCATCGGGGGTAACGTATTGGGATCAACGATGGTATTGGGTTTCATCAGCATTTTAAAAAGGTTTTGCCGTACGGACTTGGCGCTGTCGCTATTGTCAGCTAATTTATTAAGTCGCTGGTCTGAAAGAAAGTTTCCTGCGCCCCCATGATAACGGTTTTCACGTTCCACCACCCAGTGAAGCAGAACCGTGCGCTTGAGAATCGGGTAAATGTCCTTGGTAAAGGAGAGCGCTGTTTTAATAAGATGCGGAGAGATAAACCTTGCTGAGACATTTTGTGCCTGATCGTACCAAGTGGTTACGTGTTCAATACCGGGTGCATACGATGGCGGCGCTACAACCAACCACGCGCCACCCTCGGCGGTAATTGGTTCTTGTCCTTCAACCTGAATAACAGCTTGTATGGGTCCATCAGAAACACCATCGTACCAGCCATCATTGTTGGCGAAACTAAAAAGTCCTTTTCCCAACGGAGATGCGGATTTACCCGGCCCCCCAATCACGATCAATCGGCCGTGATCGTCGGTTAACAATCGTCCTAGCACAACTTTTGCGCTGCCTTCGATATTACCATTCCTGATAAAGTTAATTTCTCCACCGAGTGGCCCAATTTCCTGATTAACCCCTGAAATAGATTGAGGAAAAGCGTCGATGACTAATCCCGATCGGTCATAGTCGCTGTTGCGCGGCGGCGCTGACGGTCCTCCCGGTGGAAAGACGCCGCTTGCTGCTTTGCGATTGACCAGGTGTACCTGCCACGTAATTTTGGTGGTGCTGTCCGCCACAATTTCCTGCTTCAAGGTTTCATTGCCACAATCATCGCGCTCAAACGCGTAGATTCTGAATCGAACGCCCTGCGGCTTGATTTTTCCCGGCATCATTTGATCCCGGTATGGGCCATCGGGAACAATTCCCGGGGCTTCGGGCCCAAGGAAGTATTCTGTTTCACTATTTCCGATACGAGCAATTCCAATCGCCGGATAAATACGATAGATCGTTTTCATTTGTGCCTACTCCTTTTCAAAAGTGTGTAATCGAATGAAATGTTGGGCAAATACTGTGACATACTCCACTGTGATATATCCCCAGAAAAATTAATGAATGAAGAAAAAGCATACCATTTAAATAATCCACTGTCTGACAATTAGTCGATCCTGCAAAATTCACCTGTCTCTCAATTGAGGTATGCTGAATTTTACGAATGAATAGAGTGGGTTAGAAAGGTTCTGAAAATTCTAAAAGCGGTTTTTAGGATAATCCACAGGTATCATTGAACGTAGAGAGGAATATCTGGCGATCAATAGCATAGATTTCTCGCTGCGTTCGAAATGACAATTGTTCAAGGATTTCTGATGGTTGAGAAAACCCGAGAAATCAATCGCAACACCTTGATAACGCTAATAGCTGTTAGCGTATCGATTTGCTTGCATGATAGATTGCGATCGTACCGGCGATGGTACGGTAGCAATCAGCTTCTTCCACCCGGTCAAAGCCGGCATCTGCGATCAAAACCGGCAATCGGCCAATAACATGATCGTGGATTTCTTCAAACCAGCGCACGATACAGGAAATCAGCCACATCATTGAATTGTGTGGCTTGCCGAAATCCACCACATGCAGCTTGCCACCGGGCTTGAGCACCCGGAACGCTTCCCGCAGCATATGTTGTTTATCCTGCCGCGTTAAATGGTGCAGTAATAAACTGGCGAATACATGATCGAAGCTCTGATCGGGATAAGGCATGCAGGTAGCCATACCTTGTTGCCAATGAACGGTTTGACCCGTTTGTTCGGCTTTCTGTTGTGCGATTTGCAATATCTTTGGATCGATATCCAGTCCATGAATAATGGTGTCCGGATGAGTTTGCTTGATCAATAATGTCAACGTGCCGGTTCCGCAACCGGTGTCCAATATGGTTTGGCCAGGCTGGATATGCGCTTGCGTGATCAAGTTTGCATGGATTCCCGATTCTGGAAACAGTGCCCGCATCACAGGATCGTACCAGCGCGTCAGCCAGTGAAAGTGCATGGCGGGGATATAGTGCCGGGATTTTTTCATAATGCTATGTTTTCAATTTGAACTAATCATTTGATCGTATCTTTGCTTAGCCAACCCAGTCTTTTTGCATGCAGGCTTTGCACATAGAGACGATCACTGGTTTCGGTCACACCGGTGGTTTCCGGATAAGCACCGGAAGGATCCTGTAAGTCGGCAACGACTGTACCATCTTCGGCAAATGCCATCACATGGCCATAGGCTTCGGGCATCGGCCACAATACCCGCGGCAAACGTAACACTATCTTGCGTAAAAAAGGTTTGTCGCTCATCCAATCGATGATTACATTACGTGGTTTGGCGAAACCGAGCCAGATTCTGCCATCCATGCCGCGCATCAAGTTATCGGGATATCCGGGCAGATTGTCGAACAGCACGCGGGCCTGCATAGAATTAACTCGAACATCGAGATCGTCGGCGCTAGCGGCAATTTTCCACACCCGGTAGCGGCCGGTTTCATTAACAAACAATGTCTGCTCATCCTGCGACAGCGCAATGCCATTGGCAAAACTCAATCCTCTGGCTACGATGCGTACCCGGTCCTCGGCCGGATCGTATTCAATTACGCGCCCAGTGGCTGATTGCTCAACAATGTCCAAAACGCTTGCTTCGAAAGTACCGCCCCAAACCGATGGCCCAAAACGTGCGGAAGAATCTGTAAAATAAATCTTGCCATTACACGCTATCACAAGACTATTAGGATAACTGGCTGATTCATCGGTAATACTTGCCAATGCGGCGATCGTGCCATCTGGTGCAATTTTGAGCATCCCACGCAACGCATCGGCGGCAATCAAATTACCGGAAGCATCGAAATCAAAACCCAAAACCCGGCCACCAGTAGAAACGAATACTTCCAGTACAGTGCCATCGGGATTCATGCGTACAATATTGCCGCTTGCCATGGATGCGTAAAGCTTACCGTCACGCGCCAGCACCACATGTTCCGGTCCCTCTTCGCTACCCAGGGTAATAAATTGTAAATTAGCTAACCGGTTATTTGTTTCATGTGGCCCTGAATATCCTGGCGCAGTTGGCGCGCTCCAGCTTACCGGTGCGATCGGTACCGGTAAGAAACTAAGGTAAGCAATTATTGCAACGATGGCAGTAATCGCGATAAAAGCTGTTGTTTTCATAATAATGAGTGAATTGTCTTGAGTGAATGTGGCTAATCGTGTGAAATTTTATTCAGTAGTTGCTTTCTGCTATGCATTCAATACCGGTCTCGCAATTGCTATTGGAGTCATTGTTTCTATGAACTGATGCGCTGATTCAACGGCGGCATAGCGTACCATTCGCTATAACCTATTGTTATATTTCTACTTCTTTGAATTATTCAAGAATGAACGATCCATCACTCCATCGGATCGATTCGAATTCTCCGCATTCCATGCACTTGTACCAACGGATTTCTCCATCGGCTTGTAGAAGGGCACTGAAGCCACTATTCCCCCTCTCCTTGAAGTGTTCGAGTACCTGCCCTTTGCGGGTGATCGCGACAAACCGTCCCTTTTCACTTTCATTCGTCTCGTAGACTCCAACAAACAGTTCTTCTGGCAGGCCGTCGCCATCGACATCAGAGATCAGTGAAAATGACAATGTCGAGTTTTCAAAGTGCTGGATGTCATCTTCCGGGATTCGTCCCTTGAGCAAGGTGATATCAAGAGCAGCCGCAAGTTTCCAGTTTTCATCAATGTTGCGCAGGTCAAAGCCGTGAACGATTGTTGATGTTGATTTAAATTCTATCGTGTACCACCAGGCAGCGTTAGGCTCGGCTTGCTTTTTTTCTGTCTCACCCTTAGAGGAGCATGTGACCAATACAAGTGTGATGAGCATAATGCACCATTGTGTTGCTCGTTTACCAGTCCACATGCCAATGCCTCCCTCCGGCTGCATTAGGTTCACGAAGAACCCTTGCACCTAAGGCTCTGACGCGAGCTTCTATTGCATCTAGTTGCTGATTGGTTCCAATAGGCCAGCTAATGTCGCGTGCCGTATCCGACAGGTGATTGGAGACTTGAGCACCTCGCGCCCTGGCGTCCTGGATTATTCTTTCAAATTCATTCACCGTTACCTGCTCAGTTGCTGTCGGGTTTTGAAGGTACCACTGATCCATTTCGGTGATGTGCTGAGCCGGCCGATAGGTCCTGAGAAATTCTTGCCTGTTGGCGCGTATCCTTTGCGCCATTAACTCTGCTTGGCGTCTTATGGTGCGCGCTCGACCAGTAATGCGAATTCCAGCGGTTGGAAACTCGTTCTGAATAGTCAATAGGAGTTGATCGATGTTTGCGGGGCGGATTGGAGGTACGTTGCGACCGTTTGTCATTATGGGTCTCCTTGATGGTAACCTAGCTAAAATTAAGTATTCGAAGTGATGCAATCTATTGCGTCAACTATGGAATCCGCAGGGTATTGTTCATTATATCCTGATCTATTTAAAGGTAATGAATCATTCAATAATGTTTAAAAAACGAAATCTGCTGCGTCAATTTCCGATTTTGACACTCCAACGAGAAAAATGTGGCCATCAAAGGCATCGGTCTTGCTAGAAATTAACAAACCGGCGCTCTTTGAACTGAAATTGAGATCGCTAGTTCCTGTGAGATTGAAAGCAGTTAAATCGATTAGATCATCCGTTGCATTACTGCCAAATTCACCAGTTGTGATGGCAATATTTCCATCAAATGCTGTGGTAAAAACAAAAGTATCGCGAGATCCTGACGCAGCATCGAAGTACGAGGCATCATCAGTAACTTTGTCGCCGTCAAAATCGAATTTCGCTTTGCTAGTATTGCCTAAATTTGCCAATAGGAATTGAGTACCATAACCGATGTTGTTGGCTGATATTTCAAATCCACCGGTTTGATTGATCAGATTTAATTCTGTAATTCTCGTTGTTGCGTTGTTGGCATTATTGGCATCTGTCATAGCTGTGATGATCACATCGCCAGCACCTGAAAATGTTAATGTTGTTACACCATCTGTTTCGATTGTGGAAATTCTTGTATCGCCAGCCTCAGTTGCTGTGCTGATATTCACTGCAGCATCATTGCTAACATTCAAACTATTTACCGTGATTGCAGTATTAGCATTGATAAGCAAATTGATGGTTGTTCCGGATACATGAATGTCATTCTTGTTCTGGCTTGTTTGAATTTCGAGTATTCCGTTCCCCAAATTATCGATGTTTAAATCGCCGCCATCCGTGACGCTACCCGATAGAATGATTTTTTCCACAATTGATCCGGTATTGTCGAAAGAGGCAGAATTTTTTGTAGCAGTTAGTTCCAACACTTCAAAACCGGTATGTACAGCACCATTTAAAAGGCCAATATCATCACCAACAATTGCAAAGATATCTGTTCCCTCACCACCGTCTACAATATCATCAGCATTGATCGTTCCTGCAGCGAATACTATCCTGTCATTACCCGCACCCAAATGAACGCTATCGTTAGCCTGGCCTGAGAAAATGACATCATTTCCGAGACCACCGGATATAGTTAAATTGGTTTTGGCCTGAGTGAAGTCAAATTGCACTCCGCCACAATTGTTTGATGCATCCAATTCTTTTAGAGCGGTGGCATCGACAACGGCTGCTACAGTACCTATATTTGTTACTATTAATTTCGTAATCGCATTAAATGCAGAAATGTCGACAAAGTTTTTTCCAGTTGCAGCGATGCTCAATGTTTCAATGTTGCTGGCATTAACTGTCGAAGTGATAACAGCGTTGGTTGTATCGCTACCCGCATCAGCTACTGCTAACGATAAATGATCTGCGTTACTTGTTACATCATCGAAAGTCTTGATGTCGGTTGTTGAATGAGTCTTTCTAATACCAAAAATAGCCGCAATCGGCGCAGTTTCATAAGTTAACGTTCTATCGGATGAAGACGCAGAGTTCCAAATTTGTTGTGCGTCGGTTGTGCGGGCGAAATCGACCATCGCATCGGAAGTTACATTCCGGATGTTCAATACTTCAATTCCGGTTATCGCAGGCGTAATCGTTGTTGCTTGAAGAGTAGCATTGATGGTGTCTTTGCCTTCACCGCCATCCAGAGTGTCGCCATTTTCCAGGCTGTTCACTAAGTTACCTTTACCGTCATTAACGAGGCCTGCCACAAAAATATCATTACCGGCGGCACCTGCAACAATGTCTTGTCCAAAGGTTAAGGTTAAATTGCCATCATAAGGAAATTCAATGACAATACCGTCTAGGTATTCTTGCGCTTCAGTTACGTTAGTTGGAAATACGGTGGATACTGCAACAAGTATAGCTCGTAGTTCAATCAGATCATTTGAAGGGTGGTCGGAAGAATACAGCTCAGCAACTAAAACTTTGTTGGCAAGTAAAGTTGCGGTATCCATAAATTCGGGTGCGGGTGAAGTAGATAGGTACTGTACGGCATCATAGACAATTTTTCCCAAGCCAACGCCAACATCAATTTGTCCTTTGAAATAAGCTTCAGCTTGAGCATCTGCACTTAGGAGGTCAGGGTTGCCAGTATCAAGGTCAAAATTTTTCATCAACAATTCAACCTGCTGTTCTTTAGGAATCCCTTGGCATGATGGCATAATCGTGTCAAAAAATTCAGTTTGCATCGCCAAAATTTCAGCCAACTGCAGTGTCGTCATGCCATGAGTTATTGCAGTTGTAAAATCATTTAGATAATTACTTCCTGGCGCAGCATTGAACAATCCCACGACGATTTTCAGAATTTCTGTTTTTTGCTCATCGGTTATATTCGCAGCTGTCATGATGATTCCCTTAATTGAATTTGAAATGAATAATCAATGCATTATTGATTCTACATATTGCTCGAGACCTTTGCAAAATGACACAAATTATCCTGAATGCCGTTTTTAATGCCGCGTGATTTCAGCGCAGCGCGATAGCACAGAATGATCCGGTACATCGTCTTCCAGTGACAATCCCAGAAATCGCATCACATGCAAATTCGAGTTCGCCATGTCTTCCACCGACTCATCGCTTAAACTTAAACCGCCGTTCCAGATTCCAACCAACAGCATTTTGGGTGGTGTCAATAATTCTGTGTCTGAGGAACGGCAAATAAGATCTTCTCATATGTGTATAAGTATACCGCCGAAATATTTGGTATCGCATGTAATAGGTTACATCAAGGGGAAGAGCGCGATATCGATAGCGTACCGATTGATGGGGAAAGCAAAAAACTTTACGGGCGAAAATTTCTGGGCACGAGGTTATTTTGTATCAACAGTCGGATTGGATGAAGAGATGGTTAGGGAATACATCCGTAATCAAGAGAAGGAGGACGAACATTATGATCAACTCAAACTTGGCATCTGATGCTGCCTTTAGGCAGCGCCAGCCTTCGCCCCTTTGAGGGGCTAACAAATATAAGCCTCCGGCTTTGCCGGAGGTGATTTAACTTAAATAACCGGTTACTTGCTGCGTATGGCCCTGTATATCCTGGTGCAATTGGCGCACTTCAACTCACCCGCGAAATTGGCACCGGCCAAAGGGCGAGGTAGGTGGATAGTACTAATGCAATGACAATGAGAATAAGCATCTTCGTGGTGGATATTTTCATAGTGTTTTGCCTAAGTTTTCTTGCTTCAACAAATGGTTATTTAGATTTCCTTCACCAGCGTATACGTTGCTGGAAAATGATCAACGCAGTATTGTAGTGTTGCCGAAAATATATTGCCCCGATCATAGAAAGCTGGGTGAATAAGGATAAGATATAATCAAGGAATTTTACTAACTAAGTTGAAGCTTTGCGAAAACTTAGTCTGGATACTGCAATGCGCTGGGTTTCTTTTCTCAACCCCACCTCGAGCTTGGGAAGAAAAAAGTTATTTTTGTTAACTTGCTTGTTCGAGTAATGAGCTATTTATTTGATAGCTCATTACTGCTAATCCCTGTAGATAAGAAAGGCAAGCTGGGTGCTCCATTTATGATTGCGGAGCATATGCAGTACACCAGCCTTGAGGGCTGATACTACCTTCTACCACTTTGCATTCCCCGTTAGCTTCAGATGTTTTGCCTGGAATGAACTGCATACAATTACTACATTGCTGTTTCCCGTTTGGCTTGTCACGATACTGCATTGTTTCTTTTGAAACTTTTGTCGCTTGTGCCTGACTGGTGGTAAACGCAAAGGGAACGGCAGCGCCTAGCACCATGAATTTTATTATTTTACGACGCGAGAATTTTTTTTGACAATAATTCATAGTCTCTCTCCTCAGATTTAGATAAATTAAAATACAATAATTTGTAGATTGTATTCAATAGGCTAGTCTGTAAATTATTTTTACCATAAAGTATTTAACACCAGCTGTCAAAATTGCATTAAGAATATTGAGGAGACGCTGTTTTAGCGCATGCCTCTCGAATGCATTATTTAGCCGGATAAGCGACAAAATGCTACGACTAAAGTCCTGCCCCATTCTGCATCGCATCACATGATTTCTGGGGAGCAATTTTTGTATGAGTTTCCCGGATACACGCTACGCACTGTAATCATTCTTTTGCTGTCCAGATATCGCCGATCTTTTTATATTTTTTCTTTACCGCTGCCCATGCCACTTTATGCGCCGTTTCTTCTCGAGAAGCATCGCCCCGGCGGTCATCAGGGTTCGCATATTCCTGCCAAGCATGATTAAATGCTTCCCGGTAAATATCTTGTGCATGAGCAGGAAGCACATGGGTTACATTTTCTGGTAAATCTTTATTGGTTTTATAGGGCATGACTGACTCCTTGGTATTTATAGCGCATTGATTACAGTTAACCCCAATATTGCCTGAAGGAAAGTTCAAATTACTTATAATTCAGTTAGTTATACTTAACAAAGAAAAGGAATTGCCAGTGATGAAGTGTACCCAGGAATCATTTAATTTTCCACAAGTGTAAAGAAGCGCACTGTTGAAATGAATTTCCAAGGAGGAGTATCACTTCAGATGACGGTGTAATGTTATTGTGCCAGAGTGAATAGGTATATTGAGCCGAGTCTGGTAGACTGGGGTAAGTCGACGCATCCCAGCAATTAATATGGGGTGGATGTTGGGATTCCTCTCGTCACTCCAACGGACTGCCGATTCAAATATTGTGTGCAAGTGCCATTGGGATATTTCATACCTTTGAGCAAGGTTGGCATACAGGTTTCGATCAACAAATTCTTATTCGGTTAGCAAGTCGGACAAACATCCCAATCTCTTATTACTTCTTATTTTCGGATGTGGTAAATATGCCAAAACTATATAATCACTTGTTGGGCGCACCACTCATCTAATAGGAGAAATTGCCATGGTTGAAGCAAAAAGACCCTTCTATGTATCGTTTACACATGATCAAATTCCGCAACAGATTGACCATTCTCGCTCCCAGCCCGGACCATCAGGTGGAACTGCAAACCGAGCAGGGCATACGTCTGTCACAAGCCGAGCACGGCTTACTATCGCGTGGGACGACGGGCCCCCGGGAGGCGATGGGCGATTCCCAATCTTCGCCCAGTCTGTTAATGTTTATTTCCGACTCACAGACTTTCTGATTGCCATCTCTTCCGACTTTGCTGCTCGTTCGTGTGCCTACCAAGCAACGCTCCGACACGAACTGCAGGATCATATCTACGATCCAATTCATATCTTCCACTCCTACCGCGATGTATTGATACGACGACTCAACGCTGTCGCTGTACCGACAAGGGAGGTACCGCTTCGCGTAGCGTCGATAACTGAGGCCGAATCCAGACAAGCGGAAGTGGAACGCCAGATTGTTGCCGCTATCAGCCAAACTCGCCGGGAACTGGCGCTAGATCTGCAACAAGCCCGTGACCGCCACGACAACCCTGACTCATATCGCCTTGTCTACAATCAATGCACCGATGCCCAGTGGGTCAGCGGCAGGTGATCTATTACGGAAGAACTATGGGGGAAACAGGGGTCAGGATAGGAGGTAGGCCAAATCTGATCACCCATAGCCTCCAATTCCAGCCGACCGCTCACGCGGCGGCTGAATTCAGCGATAGTTCGGTAGATACTCTCTCTTTTTGATTTTTTCTGAGAAAATTCAGGAAATACCGCTGAAGTGATGATTTAAACGCAGAAAATACTGGAACTACAAAGTCTTATAACTTTGGAAGTTATGCATGCCCGGAAAATCAATCAAATTTCAAATAGGTTTGCCACTGACAATCCATTCCGGATCCCATCCTGCAAGCTTGGCAAATGCCTGGTAATTTGATTCAAAAAACATAAGCAAATCTCCGTCAGGATCTTTTGATTTACGCAAATCATCATAATCTAGAATAAATTCGTTGATGACAGAAACCCACTTCGTTGCAGCCGGTTTAATGATTGCCTGCTCCCAGCCATCGGGTTTGGGGTATGCAAATGCAAAAAAAGAGGGGACGGGATATTTTTCATTGCTAGCAGAAAAACCTACCTCGAATTGTGCATCATCCATGGCATTGCGAGAAATAAAATCCAATGGCGTATTTGCGGTAGGCAAATGAACACCCTTGTAGCGCGCATCACGTAAATCCAGTGTTCCCCAAATCAAGCCAATTCGTGGTGTGATGCCATAAAACTTAGCGTGAAATTTGAGCAGAACACGATAAGTACTCAACATAATTCTCCACCACGCATTGATTACTTTTTCATCATAAATACGCAGTGCTGTATCTTGATCAAAAGGAATGGGATCAGATACTTCCTGCGGTTTCTGATTAATTTTGATGTTGATGCCGATATTTTCAAGGTGTTGGAATATTTGACGGGTTAGATGGGCTACTGACATGGCGATAAGTTTTAGTGTACTTGTCTTTCCCCAGCTCGATGTGAAAACAATGAGATGGTCAATACAATCGATTTCTACAGAAAATGTGCCTGAATTATATGGAATTATTCCGCTAGTTATGCCGCGACTTGTCAACGGCATTGCTAAATTAGCCCAATGCGGCTCAAAAGGTTGAGTTAACATTAACTTCCCGATTGCTTGCACGCACATATGGAATAAATGCGACGATGGCATAAATTCTTCCGCGGAGAATGATGGCCATGGATCATAATTCGAAGCAGCGAAGTTTGACATAGTTGGCTCCTTTCAAAGTAATGCTTAGGAAAAATTCCGCACAAACAGCCGCAAAAAAAGCATAGGAATTAATTACTCAGGATTTTCCGCAGCACATCAGCGATCTCACGGCTTAATTTCTCTACAGCCCGGCTTTTGGCTGATACCAGAGACTCATAATCATGCGAGTCAACGGCTTCTCGTATCACTGATTTTCTGATTACCGCGCGCTCTTTATTCTCTTGGGTGATGATCATCCAGTCGACATCAAGGACGACTTGCCCGTCCAGATTTCCATCGAATCGTTTAACATCTATAGCAACACGATAATCGATAGTAAATGGCGCTTTTTGTTGGGGTAAAAAAATACGCTGCGTATCCAGGAGGATTGACAGGTTTTCACCCAGTACCCGTACAAAATCGGTTTCCAGCGATCCACCCCAGCGCCGGAATTCATGGATTGCCAATGTGTGCGCCGTAGGCCGGGTAACGATTTGCGGGCGATCCAGATAAGATGGAAACGAAACGGGGCTCACCGCAATAGTGGCACCATTTCTGCGGTAAACAGCTTGAGACGTTGGAGCTGCTGCCTGCATGGCACTTAACGTAAAAAACGTATAAGTAGGCGTATTGGCACATCCAGCCAGCCAAAGCACTACCCAGACGATTAGACAGCGGAATACAAGAGATAGCGGTATCATTGATTTTCTCGTTTACCATGAATGAGCGCTTCAGGATGCCGTTCCAGATAATCAGCCATGATACGGATGGAGCGGGCGGCTTTCGACAATTCATCGAGTACATCTTGCAGGTCTTGCGTGGACGAATCGCTTTGAATGGTTTGCTCCAGGGTAGCAAGTGTCTTCTGGGTCTGATCCAATGTTGCAGTGATCGCCGGTGTAACAGAAGTATTCAGAGTCTGAACCAGTTGTTCCGTTTTCTGCATGGTCGACGTCAACGTGGTGACTGATTCTTGAAACTGACTGCCAATTTTGTCTAATGGAAGTTTCTTCAGTTTTTTGACCAGGCTGGCAAGTGTGGTGCTGATCTCCTCAAAAGGTGTTGGGGTGGTGGGAAACACAGGAGGTGTCTTGCTCCAATTAATGCTTGCGGTAGGTGCATCAGGAATAAAATCCAGATCGACAAATAACTGACCTGTCATATAGTTTCCGGTTTTTAACTGGGCACGCATCCCCCGTTTGATGAGTTCATTCATGACTGTTTTGTGATGATCGCGTATAAATTCCATTTGATTGGAAACGCCTTTGAATATCATGCTGTTAGGTACAACTTCTATGGTCACTGGAATCATAATATCGTTGGACTCCGCATTGAATTCCATATTGATATCAATTACTTCTCCTATCGGGATTCCCCTAAACTCTACTGGTGCACCCAAACTTAAGCCACGTACCGAACCGGAAAAGTGCAATACATATTCAAACTTAAGTGTATGGCTTTCCCGCATGGTAGCTTCACGGTTCTTGAACAGAACAAATTCATGATCCTTGGTAACGGATTCCTCTGCTTTACTCAGCTTTCTTGGCGTATCAAAAGCGATGCCGCCCATCATGACAGTGACCAATGATTCAGTACTGACATGGACGCCATTGGCATCCAAAGACATTTCCACACCGCTCGCATTCCAGAAACGGGTATTGGAGTTGACCTGTTGGTCATGGGGTGAATGGATGAATACATCAATCTCCACCGATTGGCCATCCTCAGCGAACCGATAGCCGATTACCTGACCCACTTTGATCATGCGGTAATATACCGGCGATCCGACATCCAAAGAACTCAGATTGTCGGCACGCAGAAAAAAATGACTGCCAGACGCGTTATCTGTCAACGCTGGCGGGGTTTCCAGCCCAACGAAATACCTCGCGTCATCACCTTCTTTTCCGGGATCTATGCCGATATAAGCGCCAGATAACAGCGTACTCAATCCGGAAACCTCACCCGCCGCAATTCGTGCGCGAACCACCCAGAAACGTGTACTTTCTTTCAGATAATGCTTGGCATTCCTGACCAATTCAGCAGTGACAATAACCTGCGACAGATCATCGCTCAGTTCGATAGACTGGATCTGGCCAATCTCGACGTTTTTATATTTGATTTTAGTTTTACCTGCTTCCAATCCTTCAGCAGTTTTGAAGCTTATCGTGATGGTGGGGCCAGTTTCAGACCACGCTTTATAAGCCAGCCATGTGCCGACAAGCAATGCTACCAGTGGAATCAACCAGACAATGGATATTCCGCTACGGATTTCCACTTGCGCTACCGGTAGGTCGCTGGTCTGTTTTTCATTTAAGCTTTGTTCATTCATTATTGTTCTCTGCGTTATCCCAGATCAGCCGAGGATCGAACGACATGGCCGCCAGCATTGTGAATACGACAACCGCTCCAAAGGCAACAGCACCTATGCCCGCATCGATATCAGCCAATCCTTGAATTTTGACCAAAGCCACCATCAATGTCACCACATAGATGTCGACCATGGACCAGCGCCCCATGATTTCCGCCAGACGGTATAACCATGTTCGTTCTCGGGGGCGCCACGAAGAACGCACCTGAACGGAAATCGCCAGATAACTGAGAATAATCAGCTTCAGCACAGGTACGAAAATGCTGGCTATAAATATAATCATGGCCAGTAACCACGAACCAGAAACCAGAAGATAGTTAACGCCGCTTAAAATCGTATTCGACTGGACTGAACCCAGGCTGGTAGTGGTCATAATTGGCAATACATTAGCCGGAATATAGAGAATGTAAGCGGCAAGCAAATAAGCCCAGGTCCGTGACAGACTATCAGGCTTGCGTAAATGCAAGGGAGCCCCGCAACGGTGGCAATAAACATGCGCCCGCGCCGCCTTATGCAACAGGCCGCAACTATGGCAGTTTATCAGACCGGCGGCTGCTGCAGTAATGCAAGTATTAGTTTGATCGTTCATTGATTAATTCCCAGCCTTTCCCATACCAGATCCTGATCGAGGCTGGATGTGGCCGCCGCCAGCACAAAGATCAGGAGACCAAAGGACCACAGAGCAACGCCGGGAACAATCGTCCCCATGGCAGCCAGCTTGACCACGGAAACGAGAATACCGAGCATGAAGACTTCCATCATACTCCAGGACCTTACCACTGATACAAAGCGAAATACCTCAGCCGTGTAAGGCGCGGTGCGATTGAACTTTAATGGCAAAAATACATAGAGTAAAGTGGCGAGCTGAGTGAAAGGTGCAAGGATGGTGGTAATGAATACGAGGCCTGCGAGCAGGTGCATGTCCTGATCGAGTAGTTCCCAGACGCCTGAAAGCAAAACAGTTTCTGTGCTTTGCCTTTCGAATTGGAAGCCAATAATCGGAAAGGCATTGGAGATTACAAATAAAACCAAGCCGGTAATCGTATATGCCAGGGTTAAATCCAGACTGTGCCGCTTATGTTCAAGTAGAACAGCAGCGCAACGAGGACATTTCACCACCCCCTCTTCGAACGAATGATCCACGCGCAACAGTAAATCGCATTCATTACAGGCCATTAATGAAACGGAACCAGCCATTCGCACACCCCCTAAGCTTCTGGTTTACTACATAAAACAAGTACGCATAGGTAGCTTGTATTACCAAATTATAAAATCTCGTCCTGTATGTTTTTGGAAATTCACTGGCAAGAGATGGCATTCCCTACAATCAGAGGTAGCCAAAAAATAAGGTAATGATGCCATATCTACTCATTTGGCGATTTCTCAATTTACAGGTTTTATCGGAAAAAGTGAACTACCGCGGATTTCCCGGAAAATGGAGGTTAATGGTTCGCATCGAGGGAAAACATAGGCAACACGCTCTCACCGATAGAAATAAATACTCCATTGAAATCACCAACTTTGGTAATGGTGTAGGCGATGACATGGATGATTTGCTGATAGAGTACAGTATCAATGGCTGACTGCAGCCTATTAAGGAAACCCTTAACAAGTGTCATGTCGAGCAAGAGAGAAATCTATTGCATTGATTATTAAAGATTCCTTTCTATGCTCGGAATGACAAATGCGAGTTATTTAGAGTCTCCTTAAGTAATTCTGATTTAGTCGTTTTTCAGTGCGCGCCGAATCGGAATCTCCTTCATTACCGCATACACCGCCGGAAAAATAATCAATGTCAGAATTGTCGCGGAAACCATGCCACCAACCATTGGGGCAGCGATGCGGCGCATTACCTCAGAACCGGTGCCGGTACTCAGCATGACGGGCAATAAGCCGATCACGCTGCCCGCGATGGTCATCATCACTGGACGGATGCGGTAGACAGCGCCTTGCACGACAGCTTCGTAAAAATCGGCAATAGTAACTTTCTCTCCGGCAGCCTCGCGCTGGTATCTGATGGCAGTTAGCGATTGATCGATAAATGTGAGCATGAGCATGCCGGATTCAGCAGCGATGCCGATCAAACCAATAAAGCCAACCGCTGCGGCAACACTTAAGTTGTAATCGAGCCAATACATGAGCCAGATACCGCCTACCAGGGAAAATGGCACCGATAGCATCACGATCAGCGTTTCGGTGAAACGGCCAAAATTCAGATACACCAGCACAAACACCATGAAAATCGTAAGCGGTACCACTACTTTCAGTTTCTCGGCGGCGCGTTGCATGTATTCGAACTGTCCACTCCAGGTTGCATAGTATCCCGGCGGGAGCTGAACCTGTTCGCGAACGGCTTGCTGAGCGTCGGCGATATAGCTGCCGATATCGCGATCGCGCACATCAACAAAAATGTAAGCGGATAGCAATGTATTTTCTGTGCGGATACTCGGCGGCCCTTGCTCCAGTTTGATTTTCGCGAGTTGGCCCAACGGAATCATCGTCGTTCCCATCGTTGGCACCAACACTTCGGTGGCAATCGCTTGCGGGTCACTGCGCAGTTCGCGTGGATAGCGCATGCTGACGCCGAAACGCTCACGGCCCTCCACCGTAGTAGTTACCATCTCTCCGCCCAGCACCGCCGATATCACGTCCAGCAAATCGCCAACAGCCAAGCCATAGCGAGTAAGTTCAATACGGTCAGGCTCGATATCGAGGTAATAACCGCCGGTGACGCGTTCTGCATAGGCGCTGCTGGTTCCCGGCACTGTTTTCACAACCGTCTCGATTTGCTTGGCGAGGTTTTCGATTTCAGCCAGATCCTTGCCGAAAACCTTGATGCCGACGGGTGTCCGTATGCCGGTGGCAAGCATGTCGATCCTATTTTTGATCGGCATGGTCCAGGAATTACTGACGCCAGGCATCTGCAATGCCTGATCCATTTCAGTGATCAGCTTGTCGATCGTTATGCCGGGACGCCATTCATTTTCCGGTTTCAGGTTGATGATGGTTTCCGCCATCTCCAATGGTGCCGGGTCGGTTGCGGTACTGGCGCGCCCGGCCTTGCCGAGCACCGATGCCACTTCAGGAAAGCTCTTGATGATCTTGTCCTGGGTTTGCAGGATTTCCGCAGCTTTGGTGACAGAAACCGCCGGTAATGTGATCGGCATGTAAAGCAGTGTGCCCTCGTTCAACGTGGGCATGAATTCGGTTCCCAGCTTCGATGCGGGATAAACGGTAATGCCTAGCATGCCAAGCGCTAACACAATGATCGTTTTTTTCCACCGCATCACCCAAACGGCAACGGGTTGATAGCATTGAATCATGAGCCGGCCTAGCGGATTATCCTCCTCACGCGGAATACGACCGCGAATCAGTAGCACGATCAATGCCGGAACCAGGGTGATGGAAAGTAGCGCGGCACCCGCCATGGCAAAAGTTTTGGTGTAGGCGAGCGGCTGAAACATACGCCCTTCCTGGGCTTCGAGTGTGAATACCGGCAAAAACGATATGGTAATAATCAACAAACTGAAAAATAATGACGGACCGACTTCCTGGCAAGCCGCAGCAATTGCGTCTGTACGTGATTCTCCTGGTTTCAGGCGTGCCAGATGCTTGTGCGCATTTTCCACCGTGACGATGGCGGCATCGGTCATCTCGGCAATTGCCAGCGCAATACCGGCGAGACTCATGATGTTGGAATTGATGCCAAGCTGCGCCATGGCAATGAAAGCAATCAGCACGCCAATCGGCAGCATGATGATTGCCACCAGAGCGCTGCGCACATGCATCAAAAAAACCGCACAAACCAGCGCCACGATGATGATTTGTTCGATAAACACTTCATTCAGCGTCTCGATAGCGCGATGGATCAATTCGGAACGGTTGTATACAGGTTGAATCGTAACGCCATCCGGCAAACCGGATGAGATCGCATCAATTCTTGTTTCAATATTATGAATGGCATCCAATGCATTCTGACCGTGCCTTGCCACCGCAATACCTGAAACCACTTCGCCTTCACCATTCAGTTCAGCAATGCCGCGGCGCTCATCAGGAACCAGCTCGACGCGCGCAACATCGCGCAGTAACACCGGCATGCCAGCATGCGCTCTGACCACAAGTTTTTCCAAATCATCAATGCCGCGTAGATAGCCCCTGCCGCGCACTACGTATTCGCTCTCCGCCATTTCAATGACGCGCCCGCCGACGTCGCGGTTGCTGGCGGCGATTACTTCGGATACCGTCTTGAGCGGTATGCCATAGGCTTGCAGACGCCGCGGATCCACCGTGACCTGATAAGTTTTGACAAATCCGCCGACACTGGCTATTTCCGAAATACCCTGCGCCGCGATGAGCTGATAACGCAAGAACCAATCCTGGATGGCGCGTAATTCATCCAACGCGCGGTCCTTGGCGGTGACGACATATTGATAAACCCAACCGACGCCGGTTGCATCCGGACCGAGCACCGGCCTTACTTTCTCCGGCAACCGGTTTGCCGCGAAGCTTAAATACTCCAATACCCGTGAGCGCGCCCAGTAAATGTCAGTGCCATCTTCGAAAATGACATACACAAACGATACGCCAAAATTCGAAATGCCTCGCACCACCTTGGATTTCGGCACACTCATCATGGCGGTGGTAAGCGGAAAAGTCACTTGATCCTCTACGACTTGCGGAGCCTGTCCGGGATATTCCGTATAAATGATGACTTGCACGTCGGAGAGATCGGGAATTGCGTCAATCGGCGTTTTCCAAACCGCATAAATGCCCCAGGCTACGACGAAAAATGTTGTCAGTAAAACCAGGAAAACATGCCGAACCGACCATGCAATGATGTACTTGATCATGTCAGTGCCCTCCATGACGACTGTTGATCGCATTAGCGCCTACTGGTTGGATATGCACAATCACGTACTCACCCGCCGCTTCTTCGATGATCTCGAAAATGATGTTCTGGCCGGGCTTCAACGATTGCAGCAATGCTGGCTCCTGTACGCGGAAATCCATGATCATGGCGGGCCATTGCAAGCTGGAAATAGGGCCATGTGCGAGTGTGGCGGTTGCATGTGCAAAATCGATGGCTTTAATGGTTCCCTCGCCACGATGCGTCAGACGAGAATATTTTTGAGTCTGCACGCTAGATTCAGTGTTATGTCCGTCAGTTAATGAATGCTGGGTATGTTGTCCAAAACCACTCAACGCACTTTTAAAGTTGCTCTCCGCATCGATCAAGAAATTCGCTTTGACAACTACGACTTCTCCTTCTTTCAGTCCGCCCAGCACTTCAACATAACCGTCGGCGCGCATACCCGGTTTAACTGTACGCGGCTCAAAGCGGCCGGCGCCGAGATCAACCAACACGACACGGCGGGTACCGGTATCCAGAATGGCGGAATCAGGCACAGTCAACACTTTGTCTTTACTGGGAATCGATGAAAATTCCACGCGTGCATACATAGCGGGCTTAAGCAAACCATTGGGATTGGGCAGTACAATACGCACGATGGCGGTACGTGTTTCCGGTGTCACAGTAGGGTAAATGAAAGCCACTTCCCCGTTGAAGATTTTATCGGGATAGGCATCGACTCTGATGGTGGCTTTCTGACCCGGGTGGATCAAGCCAAGATCTTGTTCAAATACACTGGCCAGCACCCATACACTGGACAAATCGGCAATCTGATAGAGTGTCTCGCCGGGCATGAAACGCTTTCCTTCAATGGAAGGCTTTTCCAGCACTACACCTTTCGTTTTGGAGCGGAAAGTGAAACTCTGGTTGACTTTGCCTTCCTGCTGCAAGCGCCGTAATTCAATCTCCGAAATGTCCCAGTTACGCAGCCTCTGCAAAGCGCTTTCGGCCAGACGCTCCATGCTCGCGCTTGCCTCAAGGCCGCTGCCTGCGGTGCCATGATGCATTTCTCCATGATCCACCCCCCGCCTTGCAATCAGGTACTCATGTTGCGTCGTGACCAGATCAGGACTGTAAACCTCCATCAAGGCTTCGCCTTTCTTGACAGGCTGACCGGTTGAATTGACATATAACCGCTGTATCCAGCCTTCAAATTTGGGCGTTACGGAATACAATTGCTGCTCATTGGCCTGGATCGTTGCCACCGCTCTGACAGTACGAATCAGCTCACGCATCGCCGCAACTTCAGTTCGCACCCCCAGCTTCTGGATCTTCTCGGGACTGATTTTAACTATAGAATCATCCGCTGACGGTTGTTCACCTTCATAAACCGGAAGATAATCCATTCCCATGGAGTCTTTCTTCGGCACTGGGGACGTATCCGGCAGCCCCATCGGGTTGCGGTAATAGAGAATTTTTTTTGTTGCAGGAGATGATGCGGACGAATCATCTTGCGTGATTGCCGCAGATTGCATACCCCACCAGTATCCTGCAGCAACAGCCGCGGCAATCATAGCAGCAGCAACGATTAATTTGACGATGGATTTCATAGAAAACTCCATGATTAAGGTAAAAATTAATGCGGTACCTTACCGGTTAGCAGATCAATTTCCGCCAGGGCTTTGTTGTAATTGGCCATGGCTGTCACCAAACTGATTTCGTAGTTGAACACTGTCATCTGGTCGTCGAGCAAAGTCAGAAAATCGACCCGGTTAACTCGATACGCAGCTAGTGCGGATTCAACCGTAAGCCTGGCCTGTGGCAGAATAGTCGTTTGATATAACCGCACCGACTTTAAGTTTTGTTCAACAGTTGCCACTTGCTGACGCAACCTTGCCGCGATCTCATTTTGCTGCGCTTGGTGCAAATTCAAAGCCTGCTCGCGCAATGCCTGAGATTCCATGATACGCGGCTCGATTTTATTGCCACGCCATACCGGCAGGTTAATCGCGACGGTCATACTCACCATGTCGTCGCGCCGGGTACCGTCCAGCATATTGTCACGTTGCCCATACGAAAATCGCACATCGAGATCCGGATAGGACGCCCTACGTGCCAGGTCGATGGACTTCTCATTGCGTGCTATTAAACTTTGCAGTGCCAGCAATTGCGGACGCTGCGCATAAGCAGTTTCACGTAATGACTCCAGATTCAATAATTTTTCATGAATATGAGGTGGCACAGGTACCAATGCAGCAACACTGGCATGACGTCCCAATGTGCGCACAAGCTCTGCTTCGATCACGGGCCGTTCGCGTGCCAGCCTCAGCAGTTCATCTTGCATTCTGGAAACCTGTGTTTGTGCCTTCAACGCATCGGCCTGGCTTCCTTGACCTACTTTATAGTGTTCCTCGGCAAGATGAAGAAAACCTTCCAGAATCAACTTGTTTTTCTCGACCAGTTTGGTCATTTCAAAGGTAAGCCCCAAGTCGAAATAGGCAAGCTTAAGATCACGAATCACCCGGTTCACGGTTTCCTGATAGCCATGTTCAATAGCTTCCGCATCTTTGCTGGCGACATCCTTGCGCAAACCGCGCTTGCCCGGAAACGGCAGGCGCTGCGACAGACCAATCATTTTCATGGTCATGTCTTCGCGATTGAACGGCGACGATGCCAACGGCGCATTGATAACCCCAGCTTCCAGCATTGGATCATCCAACGCTTGTGCCGGTGCTATTCTTTGCCGGGCTGCCTCACGCTCCTGTTGTGCCGCCTGAATTTCCGGATTATTGTGCAAAGCTTCCGTAATCAAGCTGGCCAAGGGTGTGAGCTGCTGGTCACTGGTTACCGGCGTGTTTTGCTGAAATACTGTTGAGAAGGCGGAATTGGCAACCTCTGCTTGCGCATGAATTGGATTTATCGTAACCAACGAGAATGTCACGATGAATCCACTTTTCACCATTGAAAACACTTTGCCATCGTTTTTTAATAATGAGGCAATCATTTTGTACTCCTTAAAATATCGATGTGCCACGACTACGCAGTGATATTGATAATGATCCTTACTTCTTCTGAGAAAACTTATTAATCAGCAGCGCGTTGGGGGAGTAGGAATAAAAAGGCGTAGAAAAAGGAGATACAAAGGCGGCCCGGCAAATGATCTCAGAGTAGGAAAAAGAGTGCGATGCAGTATGTTGGCAAACACGCATATGGCCAGGAATATTGCCGGTAATACTACGTTACTATCCAATAGCGATATCTCACCAGCGAATTTGGGCACATTCACCGAATACTCACAGTGAACCTGACAAACGCGCCCAATGGGCGAGGTTGATTCCGTTTCGGCACAAGGACCATCCATCTGCACCGTACTTTGCGATAATGCGGATAAATAAGGTATCACAAGACAACCTTCCAACATGATCTTTGCATGCATTACTAGCAACGCAATGAGCAATAACCCGCTCACCCATCGCTTTGAATGCTGAATGAAAAGCGCGGTGGAGCGGGTATAACCAACCGAATGCTTCATTTTCAGAAAGCAGATTGCCATTTATTCAGGAAGGTCGTCGTTCTATCTCTGAAACATTATTTAACCTCCATGGCTATTTGCCGGTGGGATTTGGCCATTTCCCTATTCGTTTTTTCAGCTTCTCCATAAAAATGGATCAAGGCTCGGCACATCCCTTCCATATCCAAACCGCGTTTACCATAAGTCTGCCTTTGTGCCTCATATTGTTTAAGCATTTCCTCATGCTCTTGCAATTTTGTCTGCATTTCTTTAGCGGTATCTTCATAATGCTTAGCCAGTGCTTCATGATCCGCATGGGTTCTGGCATTCTGAACAGCTTGAGCCATACCCATCGGATGAAAGTTCATTTGTGCGCATGAAGTCATTAAACTCAAAATAATTAAAGCGGCAATTTTAATTTTCATGATATCTCCGAAATAAAAAATTCAATCAATTCTTAACAGGAAAATATAAAATCCGCACTTCCACGCTTATTTCACGTAAGAATAGTTATTGATAATCATATCCTTATTGTGAAAACGCATTGCATCTTGCAAACGGCTGCTAAGGATTCTCTGAACTATCCATCTTTGTCATGCCAAACGCAGCAAGGAATTTCAGTAAATCAGCGCTATAAATTTCCCGCTGTGCTCAAAATGGTGATTACTCAGAGATTCCCTAAGATGCGGATTTTATGTAATACGACGCCCAATTACAGGCGGAATTTAAAAGGAGACAGTCAATGGGGGGTGTTGCGGCTGTTCCGGTATAAAGGAGATAAAACCGGAATGAAATATAGGCACAGCAGAATTTTTATTTGCCAGCAATGCTACAGCATACTCTTGCATAATCGGAGTATGACTATATGTGTCGCATGCTGTGTCATTACACGGCAAATTAGCTAACATATGATTATTGGCGTCGCTTGTTTGCGTATGACAATCCTCATGATGGTGGTTGTCAATGGTTATTACCGATTGGTTATCGTAACGGTTGAAATTTTCCTGTACACACACTGACAAAATAGCTGCTACAGCGCCTTGCATGGGCAGCCATAGCATGAAAAAAACCAATATCCATTTACAGTTGTGTACGTTCATACCTTCATTATAAACAATTTAAAATTTATTGCTGGATAATAATTTTTTGAAAAAATTAGTAATTCACTGTTTATATTCGTTTATTTGCAGATTTCTTGACAGAGGTTCAGGCAGGTGGCAATATTCAAAAAGAGGGTAATATCGTTTTAACATACTCTCAATTTAAATCTGATGTTGAGGTGTATTTACACACTATTATAATTAATAGGAGATCACAATGTTTCCTCCGCAAATGATACCACCGCAGTTCACGATACCACCGCAGTTCACGATACCACCGCAGTTCACGATACCACCGCAGTTCACGATACCGCCGCAGTTCACGATACCGCCGCAGTTCACGATACCGCCGCAGTTCACGATACCGCCGCAGTTCACGATACCGCCGCAGTTCACGATACCACCGCAGTTCACGATACCGCCGCAGTTCACGATACCGCCGCAGTTCACGATACCGCCGCAGTTCACGATACCGCCGCAGTTCACGATACCGCCGCAGTTCACGATACCACCGCAGTTCACGATACCACCGCAGTTCACGATACCGCCGCAGTTCACGATACCGCCGCAGTTCACGATACCGCCGCAGTTCACGATACCGTCACAATTTGGTTAATATAACGCGAGTGAAAAATGACAGTGAAAATGAGTAGGGAAATTCTAGATTTTCTGACTAAATTAGCTGTAGAGCCGCAAACTTTGAGCGACTATCTACAAGATCCTAAGGTGATCATGGAACGCGAAAGCATCGAAGCAAAAGCACAAGTGGCATTGATGAGCGGTGACCCATTGAGAGTACATGCTGCACTGATGGGTAATGCTGCCGCTCATGAAGAATCACTTGAGAAATCGCGGCAGAATGCAGAAACTGTCATGGGTGTATTGTCTTCTGACCCTGTCGTTGCACAGTGGTTTATGAACTATTATAGCCAGTTACTGATGTGGGGCGCGGTTGTCGGTATACCGACCAGTACTGCGGCGGTGGATGCTGCATCCTGTCAAGTCGCGCCACAACAACCTGTTTCTTCACCATCTTCCAAGGAGCAGCAAGGGAGTGTAAGCAAGATTCGTAAGAATCCGAATCCATAAGATTTTCGCACGAGAAATTGTGTATTGTTTTTTAGATAAAACGAGGAAAAATTACAATGGCAGTGCCGAAAAATGAAGAAATAAAGCGCGGATCCCTAACAGCAGTCGGAACTGGTATTAGGGTCATCGGTCAACTTACGGTTGAAAGCATTGCTTCGATGAAGAATGCCGAGAAATTACTTTACTGCGTCGGTGATCCGATCGCCGAACATGTCGTGCAAAGCCTTAATAAGGATGGCGCTGAATCGCTGTTCGGTTTTTACGCTGAAGGCAAGCCGCGGGCTGAAACCTATGAGCAGATGATTCAACGTATGCTCGAATGTGTACGTGCAGGTCTAAAAACTTGCGTGGCGCTCTATGGTCATCCGGGCGTTTTTGCGTGGCCTGCGCATGAAGCCATTCGGCGTGCACGCGCCGACGGCTATGAAGCACGTATGTTACCGGGGATTTCTGCTGAAGACTGCCTCTTCGCCGACGTTGGGATAGATCCTGCGATGACAGGCTGCCAGTCCTACGAAGCGACCGATTTTATGATCAATGGGCGTATTATCGACACATCCAGTACCGTCATTCTTTGGCAGATCGGGGTTTTGGGGGATTGGTCGTTTAAATCTGGCGCTTATGATACGTCATCCATGCCTCTGCTCCTGGAACGACTTGCTCAATATTATCCTGCTAATCATCAAGCTATTATTTATGAGGCGAGTGTTTTTCCCGGTTGTGCCCCCATCATTCGTTATATTCCTTTGTTCTCACTGCCGTATGCCGGTGTCACAGCGGCATCGACGTTGTGTATTCCGCCAGCGCGTTCGCCTTCCATTGATATGAATATTCGTATGCGCATGCCGCAATCTTGCAACTAATGCTTACGGTTTCTCGACATGTAGATTCTGAAGCAATTGGTGGGTAGAAGCAAAGCAATGCCAGCGCCAGAAGTTAGTATTGTGATTCCGACTCGTAACGAGGGGACTTATCTTGCCTATACGGTCTATTGGATTCTTACCAATAGTAATGGAGTATTTGACTTTGAAATTATTGTCGTTGATGATGGTTCAACCGATAATTCGATAAGGAGACTTTTGCAGCTTTGTGGTGATCCTCGACTCAAAATTGTTGCAGGTGAGCGACAAGGTCCAGGACGAGCACGAAATTTAGGTGGGCGTGAAGCGAAAGGGCAGTATATTGTGTTTATCGATGCTCATTGCTACACGCCGCAGAACTGGTTAGAAGGATTAATTGCGCCACTATTAGATCCAACCATTGCTATGGTGGGTTGTGCTTTTGCAGATTTGAATCGGCCGAATGCCGGTATCGGCGTCGGTTGTAGTTGGGGAACACCAGCGCTTGATATGGTCTGGCTTCCGCAACGATCATTCGACGTTCATCAAGTGCCGCTTTTGCCAGGCGGTTGCCAAGCATTACGAACCGAGGATTTCCTCTCTTTTGGTCAATATGATCCGGGTATGAAGCATATTGGTAGTGAAGGTGAAGAGCAGAGCATACGTTGTTGGCTTATGGGTTATCAAGTTGTTGTGCAGCCGCGCGTGGTCGTACATCATCTGTTCCGAGATCACCCCCCCTATCATGTGCGCCCTCCCGAACTGATCTATAATAGACTGCGTACGGCTCTACTGCATTTTACTTCCGAAAGATTTGCACGAGTTGTCGAAGCATTGAAGCATACACCGCATTTCTCTGAGCAGATACTTGCGCTTCTGGAAAGTGATACCATGATACATCGAGCTGCATGGAGCAAGCGACGAGAACGTAGTGATGAATGGTTCTTCAGACACTTTCGCATTCCCATTTGAGGTGCGATTCGATCAGAGTAACGGGATTATTTTTACTAATTTTCACACAATTGTGAATATCACAACATAGTAGTACTGCAAATTTAAGTAATCGATAGCGCACGGTTTTTATCCCACAAAAGTGTCTCAATTACAATTGCATCAGCATAGTAATCTACAAGGTGAGAATTTTTTAGTTTTTTCCTTCATAAGCGATGGTGGTTTTCGTTAAAAACATGTTTTTAAGCAGATGTGATTGTGGCTCAGTGGCTTAAACATCTTTTTTTCGGATTTCTCATTGGTCTGGGAGGTGTCATTGTTTATTTGTCACCCGCAGGCTTATGGCTTGAGGAAAAATTTGGCCTATCCTGGTTATTTCATATGCGCGGCGCGATTACTGCGCCCCACGATGTAATTGTGGTTGCCATTGATCAGCCGTCAGCTACGCAATTGGGCTTACCAATTAAACCCCGATTGTGGCCCCGCGACATTCATGCCCGTCTAATTGATCAACTTGTTCAAGCGGGTGCCCGTGTGATTATTTTTGATCTTATTTTTGATTCACCAAGTACACCATTCGAGCACGACGAACAGTTGGTACATGCCATTAAGGCAGCAGGAAATGTAATCTTAACCGAACGGTTATCTTATCAAGAGGTGGAATTATTTGTCACTTCGGATAATGAACTATCCCCTCGTATTTTTCAGGAAGGTTCTGATCAACTGTTGCCATTAATTGCAGATGCGGCAAAAGCACGCGCTCCTTTTGCAGTGCCTAAAACAGAGAGGGTTAATCATTATTGGACTTTTAAAGCAAGCGCTGGAGATATGCCTACAGTGCCAGTGATAGCTTTACAGATGTTTGCGATGCCAATATATGGCGATTTTATCCGCTTGTTACGAGATGTGAATCCAATAGTTGCAGAACAATTGCCTCGGCATGTGGATGATATCGAAGACTTGGTCTTCAAGCTACGCCATATTTTTGTCAATCAGCCTCAGATCGTGCAGCAAATGCAGGCGAAACTCACTATAGATTCCAACTTGAGTAATACCAATAAGAAAATGATTTTATCTTTGCTGAATCTGTATTCAAGCCACGAAAAAAGTTATCTCAATTTCTATGGTCCCCCGCGCAGCATTATTACAATTCCCTATCATCATGCGTTACAACCCAACTTAGCACAATATCCATCAACACCAATCGATTTTAAAGACAAAGTAGTTTTTGTTGGATTTTCAGGTGCGACTCAATCTGAGCAGGATATTGTGCGCGACGATTACCACACGATTTTTTCGAATCCAGATGGACTTTTTATTAGCGGTGTCGAGATTGCTGCTACGGCTTTCGCAAATTTATTAGAAAACAAGCCTGTCAGACCTTTACCGCTTGTGGGAAGTACGGTGTTTTTATTCTTGTTTGGTTTGTTGATCGGCATTATCTTATTGGTGCTTTCTTCCCGGAAAGCCATTGCTTTGGGTGTCTTGGTTACCGCCGGCTATATCTTTATTGCTTATTCATTTTTTAAAGTAGCGGTTATTTGGCTGCCACTTATTATTCCGATTTTCCAGATTGTACTGACTTTGATAGTTGTTTGGGTTTTAAAAATTCTTTCTTTTGAAGATTTTCTGGGTAGCTCAGGTCCGGATGAAATTCTGGATCGAATTATTGATGAGGATGAAGGAAGATTTCTAGGAGTATGCCTTGCTACGGATATCGAAGGTTATACCACTGTGTCTGAAGCAATGGATCCTTCCGATCTCGAAAGGCTAATGAATGAATATCGCGCGGTATTGAGGAGTGCGGTTAGTCTTCATCGAGGAAGGGTTATGGATACTACGGGAGATTCATCAATTTCTATTTGGCTTCCTGAGTCGGTGAATCCAATAACCCGGAAATTTTTCCAGTGGAGTAAGAAATCCGTAAATTCAGATATTCGGACACACGCATGCCAAGCGTCGCTCGATTTAAACTTTGCAATTGCCTATTTCAATAAGCCTAACACAGTGCCGCTGCCAACCCGGATTGGATTACATTTTGGCAGTATGTCTTTGAATGAAAAGGACGGTGTTTACAGGGTTACTGGCGATGTTGTGAATACAGCAAATCGGATTCAGAACGCGAACAAAATTCTCAAAACCCATATCTTGTTATCAGATACTGTGGTGAGTGGCTTGAAAAGTTTTTTGATACGCCCCTTAGGTGATTTTTTATTACCTGGAAGAGTGAGGCCCGTGAAATTATTTGAACTTATTACGCATCTCCAATTAGCCACTCAAGAACAGGTATGGTTATGTGAAATCTTTGCCCGTGCCTTAGATGCTTATCAGTTGAAACAATGGAATGAAGCGTGTGAAGATTTTTTAGAAATTCTCAAGGTATTTCCTGCTGATGGTCCAACGCAGTATTTTCTTTCTTTGTGTTTGCGTTGCAGAGATAATCCGCCTTGTGATCCTTGGCCGATTTCAAGGATAGATAGTAAATAACCAGTAGATTTTAAAAGCAGATGCAATGATTTTGCATGTGAGAATTCTCACTAATAAAACAAGGGTTTTTTTCTAAACTATCAGATGAACTTAATAAATATCAAATATCCAGGCTGGTTATAAGGAAATCTATTTCGTATAATGAGATAAGGTAGGTGATGTTAAGTAATGCGTAATGCGGTTCTTTATTGGCATATAGATGTTGAATCAGTGCTTGTTATTTGATGAGCTATTGAATAGAAAGAAAGACTAAGAATGAAAATATGCTGGGCAATCGCGATTTACTGTTATCACAGAAATTTCTCAACGATGCTATTCACTGTTTTTACGGTGGCTTGTTGGGGCGCATATATAGGCAAAAGCTATGCGACGCCAACCTGCAAATTGGAAGTTGCACGAATTGTATCGATACAAGGCATCATTGAAGTACGGAGAATGCACGAGGCTATTTGGCAGCGCGTTGGTTCGGATACCATTCTTTGTGCAGGCGATATGATTCGTGCCCGATCCCATAGTCGTGCGGCATTACGCTTAAGTAACGATAGTATGCTGCGGCTTGATCAGAAGACAAGCATTACCTTTCCGGATCTACCCAAAAAAAACGACAGTTGGCCAATGGATTTGTTCGAAGGTGCGATACATATCATTACACGCACACCCAAGCCATTCAAAATAAGAACGCCGTTTGTCAATGCTAGTGTTGAGGGAACAGAATTTTTTGTTGGCCTGCATGAGGGTAGTGCTAAAGTTGTTGTTTATGAGGGTAGGGTAGCTGTCACTAACGATTTGGGCAATATTGCACTAAACGATCATGAAGCGGCTATTACCTATAATGGGCAAGCACCGCGTAAAGAAATCATTATTCGGCCAATTGATGCCGTGCAATGGGCGCTCTATTATCCAGCTATCTTGAGTTACTTGCAGGACAATCAATTAGAAGATAAGAGGGTTATGAATGCATTGATTCGTCAAGCGAGCCGTTTACTGACTGTAGGCCAAGCGGATGAGGCCAATACAGCCATTCAACAAGTGCTTCAACTGGAACCGAATAACAGTGATGCACATGCACTACTAGCGATTATTGCGGTGGTGCAAAATGAGAAAGTTAAAGCACTTGAACTAGCTACTCAAGCAGTTGCGCTCAATCCAGAATCAGCCGTCGCACATCTTGCACTGTCTTATACGCAGCAAGCACATTTTGAAATTGAAGCCGCATTGGAAAGTGTACAAAAGTCTCTTACACTCGATCCACAAAACACGCTTGCGTGGGCAAGGTCGGCTGAGCTGCAAATGTCTCTGGGAGACTTGGATCGTGCACTGAATGCAGCACAAAATGCAGTACGTTTGGATTCTACCGTGGCTAAAACACACACCATACTTGGCTTTGCACAATTGCTACAAGTCGAAATCGAAACAGCAAAAGAAACTTTTATACAAGCAATTGCCCTTGATCAAACCGATCCAATGCCGCGATTGGGTTTGGGGATTGCTTTAATACGCGAGGGCGATTTGGATAATGGTCGCATCGAACTTGAAATTGCAGCGAGTCTTGATCCCGCTAATTCGTTAATCCGTAGCTATTTAGGCAAAGCCTATTTTGAGGAGAAACGTTATTCATTGTCGAGCACCCAGTTTGATCTCGCCAAAGAGCGCGATCCGAAAGATCCAACGCCATGGTTTTATGATGCGATTCAGAAGCAGACGCAAAATCGCCCTATTGAGGCGTTGAGGGATATCCAAAAATCCATAGAACTGAACAACAATCGTGCGGTATATCGCTCCAAATTCCTCCTTGACCGCGATGAAGCAGCTCGGGGTTCAAGCTTGGCAAGGATTTTTGAGAATCTGGGATTTGAAAGACGTGCAGTGATGGAAACAGCCAAGTCACTGAGTTTCGATCCATCAAACCATTCAGCACATCGTTTCTTATCGGATACTTACGCCAATACCCCGCGACACGAAATTGCCCGTATCAGTGAATTGCTGCAAGCGCAATTGTTACAGCCAATCAATGTAAATCCGGTACAACCGCATATGGCGGTAGCCGATCTTAATATTATCACCAGTACAGGCCCCACTGCAGCAGGTTTTAATGAATTTGCGCCACTTATGGAACGCAATAAATCTCAAGTAGTAGCCTCGGGAATTGCAGGAAATAATGGTGCATTAGGAAATGAGATAGTACTTTCCAAGCTTTATGAACGTACGTCAATCAGCTTGGGGCAATTCCATTATGAGACCAATGGTTTTCGTCCGAATAATGATCAGAACCATAATATCTATAATGCATTTATCCAACATGCTGTAACGTCTAAGCTGAATATCCAGACGGAAGTGCGCAGACGGGAAAAAGAGCATGGGGATATTGAGCTAGATTTTAATCCCAAAGTGTTTTCTAGAGATAAAAAGAGAGCAGTGAAAGAAGATTCGGTGCGTGTAGGAGCGCGGTATGCAATTTCTCCCAATCAGGATCTTATTGTTTCAACAATATATGCGAACAATAATACAAAAGCTTTTCCTAACGAAAATAATGATCTTTACCTGGAATCTATTCACAGTGACCGCTATCAGGTTGAAGCACAACATTTATTTCGTGAAAAATTTTTTAATATTATTATGGGAGGTGGGATTTCTCGGGCGGAGTATGATTACTCAGGAATTGTCTCTCCTTTAGCACCTCCTCCACAAATCCTTCCATCTTTAAGGAAAACAACAAATGAGCGCGATAACGCTTACCTATATTCTAATTGGTCCTTGCCAAGGGATATTACGACTACATTGGGTTTAAGCTATAACGCATACAAATCTTCTGAGATTGGGAGATATTCTGATGGTGAAATTTTTGAGTATTCGCCTCCTCTGCAATTTAAGCCTATTAGAATAAATGAAATCGATCCAAAATTTGGCGTGCAATGGGATATTACAGACAAATCGAGGTTACGTTTAGCTTGGTTTGAAACTGTAAAGTCAGATTTGATTACGCAGCAAACGATTGAGCCGACACAAGTAGCAGGCTTTAATCAATTTTTTGATGATCCAAACGGAACAAAATCAAAGCGTAGAGGAGCAGGTTTGGATATTCGGATTTTAAACAATTTGTATGGCGGCATAGAAGCAACAATACGAGATCTCGAGGTTCCAACATTTTTTGCTACTTCAGAT
The DNA here is from genome assembly GCA_024281995.1 of Nitrosomonas sp. Taxonomy (GTDB): domain Bacteria; phylum Pseudomonadota; class Gammaproteobacteria; order Burkholderiales; family Nitrosomonadaceae; genus Nitrosomonas. The sequence goes on along the minus strand of JAMWZW010000003.1, from coordinate 1,228 downwards.
AAACAGAAAGAGCAAATTTATCGTTCCTATCTTTATACAATCATTAATTCAAATTGGTCTGTTACTGGCGAGTTCCAGTTTGAAAAATTTATTCGTGATACACATGATAGAAATCCAAAGAAAATTCAAACGCTAAGTGTTCCTATTGCCATCAAGTATTTTAATCCGAATGGATTATTTTCCAATTTAACAGGGACATATATAAATCAGGATCTTGAAAGAGGATCTCCTATTCCATTTAATCCAACGATTGGAAGAACTGAAGGGAATAATAGTTTCTTCTTGTTAGATGCAGCAGCGGGCTATAGATTTCCGTCGCGAAAAGGGTTGCTTAGCTTTGAAGCCAAGAATCTTCTCGATGAGGATTTTTATTTTAGAAACTCACAATTTTTTGTATCAGAACCATTAGCACCTCGTTATACCCCCACTCGTACATTTCTTGTACGATTAACCTTAAATTTTTAAAAGGAGAACAATTATGAAATATCCAAAAACAACTATTTCAGTCGTTTTATGCTTTGGATTGTTGCTAGTATTTTCACTGCTAGTAATTGGAAAGCTCATAAAAGCTGATGTTTCACCTGATGCTTTGTTGCTTGCAGATGAAATAAAAGTAGAAAATAGAGTCGTACCAACTTTATCGGGAGGCGAGGGATCAGGGAATGGTGAAATGACAATTACCTTTGATAAGAATACGAGCTATATTCTTGCTGTCATTGAAGGTGAAGGTGGTAAAAAAAAATATGAGTTAATCACACCGAGTAAAATTCTTGATTCCAAACCACCTTATGATGATAAGAAAGTACAAAGCTTTCTCATGCAAATAGTAAGTGGTAGTGGAGATGTTAATGCTGCTCATTGTAGAGGTAGCCATCTAGCATGCTCAGGCTTTTATACGGATCCTATGGGATATTTGAGACCGTATTGCTGGTGTACTTACTAGTAGTTAGATAGGTCGGGTATAGGTATTTGAATAAATATTGAGTGTGAGTATAAAGATTAATTTGATTTAATATGCTTATTTTTAAATGAGATATATCAGTTAAAGATTTTTTCTTGGAATCATAATGACAACCCGACATATTTCTCCTGATCGTGCCTGTGTATTTCTTTCTGCTATTAAGGAATTTAAGAACTTATCCTTATTAAATTTGGAAGCGATTGCTCAAGTTTGTCATTGGCATCGCTATGAAGAAGGTGAAGAAATTGTTAGATATCATGATCAATC
>JAMWZW010000002.1 GCA_024281995.1 Nitrosomonas sp. | reverse complement strand
TCACACCTCTATCAAACCGGGTAATCCCACCTTTGGCAAGACCTACTGTCAGATCAAGTCTGAACTACTACATATAAATATTCATTCCCCCTGCGAGTCCAATCGGATCCGGCGAGATGTACCGTCCAGTCTCAGGCTCATAGTATCTGAAATAGTTGTAATGCAGATTCGTTTCGCGATCGAAATATCGTCCAGGGAATCTGGGATGATATTCAAATAACTGTGCATTGCCGTCCGGGTCTTCATCAGGCAGATTGGCACCGAATGCATGGGTGTTCTCCCAGCGCCAGACGGTGGTGTTAGCGGTGTTCACGATCACTCTCGGCGTGTTGAGGTGATCAGCATGGATATAATAAACCTGGATCGGGCCGGTCGCGGTGGGTTTTCTGATCACGGCCACCGCAATATCTTCCAGCCAGATGGTTTCCTGTCTGACTAACCAGTCATCCGTCGGTGTAGCGGTACTGGAATTGTCTCGATATTCCCCGATCAATTGCCCATCGGGATCATAGAAAAAAACATGAACTTCGAACTCAATGGGCCATTTTTAGTGATGCGCTGATCCAATGCGTTATATCTATTATTACTTAACTATCTTCAAATAAGTAACTAAAAAATTTAGGATCTTTAATATGATATAAAATATGGCGTAATTCTTCGCCTATATCTAATAGTGCGTTGTGAAGTTCTTCTTCACTATTTGCCTCGCGCAACGCTGGCAGAGAATTATCTAATATCTCTTTAAATGATTCTTCTAGATCAAATAAAGAATGAGCCAAACGCCAAGCTTCTGGATCATTATCAGAATCAAATTTTGAAACACATTCGTATTTCTGAAGTTTTTCTGCGAGTGCTTTAATCTCTTGAGAATCTTTAATTACCTTATTCATTAATTATCTCCAAGCGTTTGTTTTATTGCTTTAAGTTCTCTTTCAAAATTTCTTATTTCACGCTCTACTGAACTTGTATGCCCACCTTCCTTTTTAATTTGATTTAACTTATCTAAATGCTCATTTAGTCGACGCTCGATCTTTCGTTGTGAACGCTCTAAAGATTTTTCGCCATGTTCCTGAAATTGTTTTTTAAATTTTTCAAGTTGCTTCGTAGTTGGTGCTACATCTTTAGAAATATATTTTGAAATCAACTTAGGAACTGTTGAAATAGCTGCACGGCAGGCTGCTATCGTTGCAGTTATAATCCCAGCAATTACTGGAGGTGCTTCACCCGTCGGATCAATAAGACTCAGCGGATTTTGTTCGACATACCCATAGACATTGATTCCTCCCACCAACCCAATAGGATCAGGACTGATATATCTCCCTGTCTCGGGCTCATAGTACCTGAAGTAGTTGTAATGCAGATTCGTCTCACGATCGAAGTATTGCCCTGGGAATCTCTGATGATATTCAAACAATTGCGCATTGCCATCCGGATCTTCATCAGGCAGATTGGCGCCGAATGCGTGCGTGTTCTCCCAGCGCCAAACGATGGTGTTAGCGGTATTGACGATCACTCTCGGCGTGTTGAGATGATCGGCGTGGATATAGTAAATCTGGATTGGCCCTGTTGCGGTAGGTTTTCTAATCACGGCCACCGGAATATCCTCTAGCCAGATGGTTTCCTGCCTGACCAGCCAGTCATCGGTTGGCGTAGCGGTGGAAGCGTTGTCCTTGTACTCACCGATCAATTGCCCATCTGGGTCATAGAAAAACATGAACTTTGAGCTCAGCGGGCCATTTTTCGTGATGCGCTGATCCAAGGCGTTGTACTTGTAAGTATGTGTTTTAGCGTTATTGACTGTAGTTGCAAGTTTTCCTGCGGCGTTCCAGGTGAAGGTAGTTGTGCCATCACTCAATGGATTGCCGGCAGCATCATAGGTGTACGTTTTCATGACCGGCCCGGCCACGGTTTGCAGGCGGTTACTGCTTGCCGCAAGCGTATAGAGGTAATTGGTAGCGCCGAATTGAGCGTTGGTGCGATTGCTGTTGGCATCATAACCCCAGAGCTTGAAGCCGCTGTTGTCCGACTGGCCGATCAAGCGATCCAGCGCGTCATAGTCATAGCTGCGGTTATACACCGGGTTGGTATCGGCCGTCTGAGTGATGCGGCTAGCGGCATCGTAGGTCAGCGTGCGGGTATCGCTGCCGACACGGTGGGTTTTGAACCGGCCGTCCAGATCAAAGCTGCGCACGTAAGCTTGATTGTTACCCCAAGTCCAGCTTTTGGGCTCGCCAAACGGTTGATATGTAATATTGCTCAGCAACAGATTGCCGTTGACGCGCAACTCGCTCGGGCGGCCATCGGCACCGTAGGTGGTGGTCACTTGCGTGTCCGAAGGATAGGTCATTTGACTTAAGCGACCAAAATTGTCGTACTGGTAATTCAACGTTTGGGTGTAATTGACGGTACCGATCTTGGCGATTTGGGTCTTCGTGAGCAAGCGGCCGTGTGCGTCATAACTGAAGCTGGTGGAACCCGATTCATCCGTCATGCTGGAGAGTCGCCCGATGCCATGGGTGCCGGTATCGTAAACCCAGATGAGTTGGGCAGCTCCCGGCACACCGGTGACGGTGGCATGGGTGCGCTTGGTGGGTCTGTTCAATGCATCCCAGGTATAGGTATGTTTGACACCCCGGCCATCCGTTACGGTTTTGACATTGCCCGCAGCATCATAGGTGTATGCGATGGTACCGCGATCAGCGGAGATTTCCTGTGTCACATCGCCAAAACCGTTGTAGATGTACTGAGTGTCGATATTTCTGGGATCGGACACTTGGGTGATACGATTCAGTGCATCCAAAGTGTGTTGCGTAATGCCATTGGCCGGATCGGTTGACTGCTTCAGGCGATTGCGCGTATCGAACTGAAAGTTTGTCGCATGCGAGAGTGGATTGGCGATCTGCTTCAGATTACCTTGCGCATCATATTGATACTGGGTGATCTGGTTTTGGGCGCCGATGTCTTTCCACAGACGGCTTAACGCATCATATTCGCGTTGCTGAGTCCGTGCGAGATTATTGCTGGGATCGAACAATTCTTCCTTGGTGCGGTTACCCATATTGTCCAGCGTGTAGTGCACGCGGTTGCCCAGGTTATCGGCCATATCGGTCAACCGATGCGCAGCATCATAGCTGTAGCTTAAGAAGCTGTTATCGGGGAAGATGATTTTCTTGAGCTGGCCGACATTGTCATATTGATAACTGGTGATTTCCGTGCCAACGGTTCGGGAGAGCAGCCGTTGACGGACATCGTAAACCAGCGTTGTCGTCAGCCCGTTCGGATCGATGATTTCTTCCGGTTGGCCATGCGCATTGTAGCGCGTGATCTGCGTGACATGGCCTAAAGCATTGGTGATACTGGCCACTTGTGCACGGCAACCCAGATGACCGCCAGTACAGGCGGCATCGGGTGCGTAATTGGGTGGTAATGACATCGGTGACATCACTGCGCGGGCCGTTCTCGGTTTTTTGCAGGATGACGCCGGGAATGCTGGCGTGATAGCTATAGCTGGTATTCCAGGTGCGCGCGGCATTGGTTGCGGTATCCTTGATTTGATACTGCGTGATGTTGCCACGGGTATCGTACACATACTTGGTTTCGCGCTTGAATTCAGCAATGAGCGTCGGTAATCGAAAGTTCGTATGCCAGGTGGTGAGAATTTTGCGCTCGCTGCTGTTGGCGGCTGGCGTGTAGCTGAGCAAGTCGGCTGGACAATTGTTACCACTACCCAGACCTTCGACACGAGCAATTTCCAGGTTCCGTGTCAGATCATAGGCATAACAGGTTTTATTGCCGTTGAAATCAGCACGGCTGGCAACATTGCCATTGACGTCATAGGTCGTGTTGCTAGACGCTGCACTACAACCCGATCCCGCCGGTTGCGATTGACCGGTGCTCTTTGCCAAGCCTAAAATAAAATGGAATTTGTGTATGTAGGCAGATCCTAGAGGATCAGTGATGGTAGTAGTACGGTCTGCATTATAGCTGAAAGAATAGCGCAACGCTCCGCCCGCATGTTCGGTGACCACTGCTCGGCCTTGAGTGTCATAGGTGTAGGTGGCAAACCGCACACCGTTTTCGTCGGTGATGCCAGTCAGCGCATTCGGCAGATTGGCATTGCCGGTATAGGCTTGTTCGTTGTAATGGTAGGTACGGGTTTTGCCGTCGGGATAAATCACTGACGTGAGATTGCCCGTTGTATCGTAAGTATATTGAGTCACTCCATTCGCCGGATCGGTCATCGTATTGATACGGCTGGAGCCATCATAGGTGAAACTCAATGTTCGACCGGTATCGTCGGTGACAGTGGTTAAACGGCCATTGGCGTCATACGATAGGGTTTGGGTGCGATCATTGCGATCGGTGATGGAGAGTAATTTGCCGGATGTGTTGTAGGTCTCGATCACATCTTCAGATGTCGTCAACTGCCAGCCGGTTCCACCGGATATCTGAGTTAGTATGTCGCCACCGGCTTGTTGATTGACCCAAGCCGAGTTTGTCAATCGGAAATATGCCGCCCTGCCATCAGGACGCGTGGCGGTTATGGTTTGGGGATTGACATATAAGTTGCGTTGAAAAGAATGACTCCAGGATGAACCACCGGATAATCTTGTGGAGTTGTAATAACGGGAGAATTTTAAGCCACCAGAAGATATGAGATCCATTTCCTCAGCATACTTGTTACCCGTAGCTGTATTAACAGGATTGCCGACGCATGACCCTAATTGGGGATGGCCTAAATTCGCGCCTTTGTCTGGTAAGATATCTGAAGCCAAACATAATGTATCACTTGGAACATAAGGAGAATCACCAAAATTACATACGGGATATGCTCCACCAAAGCGCCAATCATAATCATAAGGAGGACTAGAGGGTGGATTGCCATAGTGATGAATTTTTACTCCACATTGATACTGAACCGCAGGGAGAGTATTCATCGTTAGAACGCCTTGATTCCATCCCCATGGAATAACCCACATGCTGACTATCGCTGCATGCTGTGAATCAGGGATTCCCACATATTCAATATCTCTACGAGACGCCCAATATTCACAAGCAGCTTGATATGGCGTTGAAAAATAAATACCTGTAGTGGCCCATGCAATTGGGCTCCGTTCAAATCCATATACACTTGTATTACTAATAGAGAACAGAAAAAGAGGAAAAACCAATAATTGTTTCCACTTATTGCAAATAAAATTTTCTGCCATGATTCTCCCCTTTAGAAGGCTGCTAATTCTAAAGAAATTGGAAACTAAATCAATAAGCTATTTGTTCCGAGTTCACTCAGTAGCAAGTAAAGAATGCTACTCGGCGCTTCGGTGGATTTATCAATATTATTTTTCCGTACAGTTATTAACAGAACTCCTAGATTCAATTCATCGCACAAAGCTCATTAACAATTATTTTCCGTATGCCAGTCATCAGGTAATAATTCTCTCGACAGATACAGAGGTTGATGAGTCGTTTTATTCTGACTTGCCCCCTAGTATATCCCATGCATACAAACTTAATTACATCCCTGAGAGAGGGTGTACATATGCAGAGGAAGGTTATTTTTGGTATGCTCAACACACTAAAGTTGGTTAAATATGCTTCCAAATCGAATAAAATTATCCAAAAATTCAACTGACAAATTTCGATATTTGAAAATATCAACTGGACTTACGCCAAATATCTTAGCGCGCATTGCTATTATGTTAGCGCTTAAAGATGGAAGTAGTATTTTTAATTCATCCCCAGATGCAGATGGACAGGAGCTAAACAAAAGTGTTTTGTTTGGTGATCATGAGCATGTTTATGAAGCAATGATTAAACAATTTATCAATGATACAAGTGAAACTCGACCAATATCGCATGTTATTTCATCACTTATCGAAATTGGTGCTCACAAAATGGGGCATATTAAAGATCTTAATGCATTGTGTGAATTGTAATTTCAATTTTTATGTGTAGTAATTCAGACCTGATCTGACAGCCGCCTTTCGGAAATTTACCAGTGACCTCATCCTTGCAGGTACTCAGGTAACGTTGCCTTCTCGTATACAAACAGGTAAGCGTGCATCCGGTTCAGGGAAACCAATCTTCTGATCCTAAGTATTCGATACCACCGCACATAGGTTCCCTTCCTGCGTCAGCACATAGATTATTGGTCAGTTTCTAGCTGATACAAATACCCAGAATTTATACTGCTAAAGGCGTCAATGTATAAACTCTACCAAACTTTCCTGCGGTACGAATATCTCCGCGTTGCAAGGCAGCACGAACATCATCTAATTTATATGCGTCTTCAATCGACAAATAAGGCGACCAGCCTTCTCCTGCGTCTATCAACTCGATCTCAACTTCCGCAATGTATTGGCCTTCTCGTACCAATTTTGTTAGATGTTTATTATTCATCGTAATCTCCTCAAAAAATCATTACTCCACTTATCACAGTCAGGGCGATAAGCCATAACGACAACAGCTGGCATGTCTGCATTTCTAGGAATACCCCACACCACATGAATTGGCTTGTTCTTTTTATCTTTTTGTAACACCAGCACACATGGGCCTTTCGGATAGTCTGGATAATCTTCCACGACTATTGCCTCACCAATACCTGAGAGAATATCTCTTGCAAAGATATTGTCGTGTGACAACTCATCATAACCATGTTCAGATATACGGACATTCCCGTTACTGACTAATGCTATAACCCGTTGTAAAGTCACACTCATGACAAAGTATCATCAGGTAAAATTATCAACACGAAATTATGCCATCTATTTTTCCTGGAAATCATCACTCCAGCTTATCCCTTTATTTTTCATTGTATTGTATTTTATTTAGCTTCCTTAAGTTCCATCTCTGAGAACGTAGGATCGGAACTGTATATGCGATCAAATAAAACTACCAAGGTTTCATTGTATCAATAATAGCAAGCCAACTCTTGCAGTTAAATTTTGATACAGTTTTAAATATTACAGATCGCAAAATTGATTGTGTCAAATTTGTGCCAAAGTGCGCCTGAAATACCATCATATGTAGTTGTGTGACACTGATTTTATGCTTGGCAAGCATTGCAAGTGATTGATTTATATAAATACAAAATTTATAGCTAGGTTTCGTAATCAGTAGGTCGGAGGTTCGACTCCTCTCAACAGCACCAATAGAATCATAAGGGTATAGAAAATATTGATCTCGATTTCTTTATCGAGGTTACACAGGGGTTACACCATAACTCGATTAATAACCGATTTTGTTGAAGCAACAAATAGAAAATTCTAAAACACCACACAACAATGATGCATCATCGCAGTAAATGTTCGGTTACGTTTGTTACTTTTCCGTAGCTGAAGTGGTTGTAAACAGGTATCTGAAAATCATCCTGAAAATTGACAGTTTTACAATTTTCGGAAGTCACTTCCGTTTCTTGTAAAAGTGCTATTTCTTGCGCTATTGCTTGTTGAGTTAATCCTTTGCCAGATCAATGCCTATCGTTGTAATCTTCATGTCGGATACCCTTATCTGGTTTAGTGGTCACCGCACCATTACTTTGGCACTTTGATGCCGTTTGGAGTAGTAGGCGCCCATTCCATTACCCCAGTCTACGCAAATTAACAGTGATACGGCAGGGTCTTTCTTAGCCTTCAGTTTTTTGCATCACGCTATGAAATAAAGCCGATCCGATCAAGTGATCGAGCCATTGAATTAAATGCCGATAGGAAGAGGCATAAAACCATTCCGGATCGACATTGGAAAATTGCCGTATGAATGGAAAGATCGCCATATCTGCCAATGTATAGCGTCCCGCCAGAAGATATCCATCGTTGCTCAACCGTGCTTCCAAATCGGCCAGGAAAGGCTCTGCTTGCTCACGATAATAGCTCTCGGAGTGCTCTGGAAATCGCACGGAGTATTTATACAGATCCAGTTTCGGTTTAAACCATTCATCATTACGCTGGATCAGCGACATCATTTCAGTAGCTACTATATGATTGCTATCTAGCCAGCGTTCTGGGTCACATTGTAATAGCGCCCAATGCATGATGTCTAAACTCTGTTCAAGGACACGACCGTTGGCAAGCATTAATACCGGTACAGTGCCTTTAGGTGAGCATTCCAGCATTTCTTTCGGCTTGGCACGCAAACTGACTTCCTGTGTATCGACTGCCACGCCACTGATTGTAATCGCCAATCTAGCACGAATTGCAAATGGACAACGGCGGAAACTATACAGCAGCGGTTTCATTCATTTGTTTGGAATTCAGTTAAATAGTATAAAGTTATGCGGCATCACGATTCTGATCTCGGTATTTTTTGATCAAATCATAAGCAGCCTGTACTTCTTTAGCTTGCTCCGTCGCTACTGCGATCATTTCCTCCGGTACGCCCTGTCCCATCAATTTGTCTGGATGATATTGGCTCATCAATTTGCGATACGCACGTTTAACTTCCTGGTCGGTACTGTCTTTACTGATGCCTAATGCCTTATAGGCGTCATCTAGTGCACTGGCAGAAGCACTCTGTCCGCCGGCAAAATGTGTCTGATTTAATACCATGTCCAGCAATTGATTAAAGGCTGTCTGACTATAACCCAGGCGACCAGCAACCAGACGCAGTAATTTTTCTTCCGCAGCATTCAAATGGCCATCGGATAGCCCCATGATAATCAGATAAACCAGCAGCATTTGCCTCAAACTACTGGAATATCCACATATGGCAAGGAATTCATCGATTTTCGGATGAATATCATAATCGGGTGAAGCACCTTGTTTAAACAAGGCAATTGCTCGTAAGCGATGGTCAGATGCCATGCCCAGTTTTGACATGAATTGTTCCACGTGGGAGACTTCAGTTTCTGAAACACGACCATCCGATTTGGCCAATTTGCCCATCAAAATAAAAACGGTTTCCAGAAAAACAGACTGACGGCGCGCTGCATTAAAAGGATTCATACCCGTCGGGCCGAAGTTCCTGTAGCGATCGATAATAGCGCCGGCAATAAAGCCTACTATGGCACCGAATAGTCCAAAGATCATGAAGCCAATGAGTGCGCCAAGTAATCTAAACAATGCGGTTTCCAGGTTGAATGATAAAAGAAATAATGATTATGAATTGTTCATCCGGGAATGACTTAGGGTTGTTTCATGACTTAGGATTGCTGCGCCCACTGCTCAGGCGTCATCGTTTTCATCGATAATGCATGAATTTCCTGTTTCATTTTATCGCCCAGTGACTTGTAAACCAATTGATGTTGTTGCACTGTATTTTTTCCTACGAATTGAGTACTTACAATAAGCGCTTCAAAATGGCGACCGTCATCACCTGCCACTTGCACGTATTCGCAGGGCAACGATGACTCGATATGCGCTTTGATATTTTCAGCGGAAATCATTTCAAACTCTCCTTGTTATAGTATAAAAATGCCAAATTAGAATATGCTATTTAATGGCGTAGCTTATAGCCACTTCTCAGCAGCCGGATAGTAAACGTGGAAATTACGATTAAACATATTGCCATAATTCCGAGACTAACATAAGGTGAAAAATCGGACACACCAAAGAAGCCATAGCGGAATCCATCAATCATGTAGAAAAACGGGTTAAGATGGGATATGACTTGCCAACCCGCAGGTAGCGAGTGAACGCTGTAGAAAACACCAGATAAAAATGTTAACGGTAGAATGATAAAATTCTGAAAAGCTGCCAATTGATCGAATTTATCCGCCCAAATACCAGCGATCAATCCCATCGCACCGAGTATCCCGCTTCCCAGAATCACAAATAATAGAGCCAACAAGGGCAATCGTAATGGAACGTCAAAAAAGATCAATGTGACCAGATAAACGCCTAGACCAACCAACAATCCCCGCGCAATGGATGCCAATATATACGCAAAGAATATTGCACGATAAGAAAGTGGTGATAACAAAATAAACACGATATTACCGCTGATCTTCGACTGTATGATGCTGGATGATGAATTTGCAAACGCATTCTGAATCACCGCCATCATCACCAGCCCAGGAATCAGAAAAAGGGTGTACGCCACATCTGGATAGACTTCTACATGTTCTTCCAAAACATGAAGAAAAATCAGCAAATAGAGCAATGTAGAAACCATCGGTGCCAAGATCGTCTGAAAGCCTACTTTCCAAAAACGTAGCAATTCCTTATAAAGCAATGTAACAAAACCTGTCATATTGATTAATTTCTGCTTTTTCTCATAAGGTTAACAAAAACATCTTCCAGATCCGGTTGTTGCAAGTGCATTTCCATAATCTGGATTTGCTCCGATCTTAATGTCGATAAAATGAATTCCATCTGTGTATAATCGGCGATCTGCAATTCATACAAGCCGTTGCTATAATTAATTTGTAATGCTTGTAAAGGGAATGGTAATGCGTCAGGCAGCAATCGTAATCGCAATGAATTACCCGAATTCATTTTGCCAATTAAGTTATGCGTGCTGTCCAGCGCAATAATTTTTCCTTCTTTCAGCATCGCCACCCGATTACACAAAGTTTCCGCTTCTTCCAGATAATGTGTGGTCAATACGATGGTATGCCCATCCCGGTTCAGTTGCTGAATGAATTCCCACAATGTCTGACGTAATTCAACATCAACACCGGCTGTCGGCTCATCCAGAATGATTACCGGCGGCTTGTGCACCAGTGCCTGCGCAACCAGAACACGGCGCTTCATACCACCGGATAATGCGCGCATATTGGCATCCGCCTTATCGGAAAGATCCAAGCGTTCTATGATCTCATCGATCCACCGAGCATTCCCCGTGATACCGTAGTAACCGGATTGAATGCGTAATATTTCACGTACGGTAAAAAAAGGATCAAACACCAATTCTTGCGGGACAATTCCCAAATTGAGGCGCGCTTGCTGATAGTGTGTAATGACGTTGTGTCCCATCACATTCACCGAACCGCTATTGGCAAAAGAAAGACCGGCAATAATACTGATTAATGTTGTTTTGCCCGCACCATTAGGACCTAACAACGCAAAGAATTCACCGCTATGGATTTCCAGATCGATATCTTCCAATGCTGACAAGCTGCCATAGCGCTTACATACCTGCTTAACTTCAATAGCTGATGACATTGGACGATTAATACTTCAGAAACACAATATACTCAAATCAAACAGCAGTTTGATCGATCGTATGATTCTTAGGAATTGCAATCAGCTCTACCACACCATATAGTTGAATCAAGCTCTCGAGATTGGCAGGTAAATTGATAAACTGCACATGCAAGCCTTTTTTCCTGGCTGCACGCAACCACTCCAAAAGCATGCTAATGGCTGAAGAATCAACTTCGGTCACCTGAGCAAGATCGACAATGCTTTGATGTTGATCAAGCAACGTTATTCCACGTTGGGTAATGGTGACAACATCATCAATGGTTATAGCGCCCTGCACCATGATCTTTTCATTCTCAGCGTAAACCGAAGTCATGATAAAAATAACAGATTAAATTACTTCTTTCCTTCCAGGGACTTGTTTTTGTCGGTTAGTGTCTTCAATAATCCTTCAATACCGCCCTTGCGAACCTGACTATTGAAAGTACCGCGATAATTGGTCACCAAACTCACGCCACTCACAGTAACGTCATAAACCTTCCAGCCATCCGGCTTTTTTTCCATGCTGTAATCGATCGGTACGGGTTGTTTACCGTTACCCTGGATGACTACCGTGCGGACCGTAGCTTCGTTGCCATCAGGTTTGGTATGCGCCTGATTTACCTTTATTGTTTCATCATGATAAGTGGTTAACGCATTTGAATACGTACGTACCAGCAACGTGCGAAATTCGTCTACCAGTTTATTTTGCTGCTCCGGTGCAGCTGTTGACCAGTGCTGCCCCATTGCCAATTGTGTCATACGGGTGAAATTGAAATGCGGCAAGATCTTGGTTTCAATTAAATCAAGCATTTTTTCCTTGTTGCCATTTTTAAGTTCTTCATCTTTCTGAATAATCTCAATTACTTCCTTTACAGTTTTGTCGACCAACCTATCAGGTTCGAGATCCATCGCCGATGCAGGAAATACCAAAAAACTGAAAAACATCATCAACATGATTGCTGCAAAATTCTTTTTCATTATTGCCTCACAATTTTTCTAATCAACTTAAAAGTCTAGCGATAATAATGTAACCGCGTACCTTTAGCAAAATTTCTCTTTCATAAATTCAATCAAAACCCTTCAAAATTTAGCATAGTCATTTTGCTTTTTAAGCATCCGCTAATTTTACCATTTGATAGTTATACTTTAATTGAAAAAATTAACCTATTTAATGTAAGCAAATAATACATCCCATTAAAATAGTCCTAAATTACTAGATATAGTTCCTTTATGCACTATTATGCTTTTAATCAATAGCGCTTATTTTGAAAATATCTTTGGATGATAATTATTGCAAGGGGAGCACAAATATGCCTACATTTTTTTCCAGAATTTTAGTATCAAGCGCTGCTGTTATTGCCATCTCCCTATTTACTAGCGCATGTAGCAGCATACCTAAACCGATTGGTGAATTAGCCAGTGCAAAAGCACAAATTGAAACTGCTGAAACTAATGACGCCAATCATTTAGCTCCAGTCGAACTGGATCGCGCTAAAACTAAGTTACGGGATGCGGAAAAAGCAACAGATGAGAAAAATTACGTCACTGCTAAACGCCTCGCCGATGAATCATTATCCGATGGCAAATTAGCCGCTGCTAAGGCAAGTGCCGCAAGAGCTCAAAAATCGGTACAGGAAATGAGAGACACTGTCCAAACAATGGGCCAGGAATTAGAACGTGTTCAAAAATATTAGATGAAAAGAATTTTCTAAAGTTATTCGACTATTTTTAATTTTAATAATTAAGGCCATTCATTATGACATTACCCATTTATAATTTTTTGATTATGGTTTTTCTTGCAATTGGAATATCAGCTTGCGGAGGACCAGTCAAAAAAAATAACGCCCTTCTTGAAGCTGAATCTGCCCTCAATCGCGCCAAGGCAGATCCTGAAGTGATAAGACATGCTTCAAAGCAAATGGATGAGGCAGAAATGACATTAAGACAAGCAGCTAAAGCTGAATCTGAAGAGCAAATGACGACACTCGCTTATATCGGAAATAATGAAATCCAGACAGCGCTGGAAGTTAGAAATCTAAAACAAGCCGAACATGAAATGTCACGCTTAAATGAGGCATCAGGTCAGCTTGCCTTACAATCACGGGAACGCGAAACTCAAAAGGTTTTGGCTGAAAAATCACAGTTAGAGCAGCAATTGGCAGAACTGCAAGCTGAAAAAACTGATCGAGGCATGGTGATGACACTGAGCGATGTATTATTTGCTACTGGAAAAGCTGATTTGATGCCGGGAGCCATTACCATGGTTATGCGTCTCGCACAATTTATGCAACAATATCCAGAAAAAAGACTCCTCATAGAAGGCCATACCGACTCTACTGGAAGCGCTTCATTTAACTTGCGTTTGTCGGAGGACCGAGCCAATGCAGTGCGAAATGTACTTTTATCTGAAGGCGTTTCTGGCAATAGGATTGAAACAATTGGCTATGGTATGAGTAAGCCCGTTGCTTCTAATGATACTGCTTCAGGTAGACAGCAAAATCGTAGAGTCGAAATAGTTATTCAATAGAATTATTTTATCTTAAGCAAATAGATTTTATATTTGAAATAAAGCGTGCTGCAATTACTGCTTCATTTTTCTAGTAACGGACTCATTGGATATTCCAATGCCTCCTTCATTGCCACCAGCGACAGAACAGCTTCTCGTCCGTCGATAATACGGTGATCATAAGACAAAGCTAAATAATTCATCGGGCGGATTACGATTTGCCCGTTTTCGACTACTGGACGCTCTTTAGTGGCATGAATACCGAGAATAGCGCTTTGCGGCGGATTAATGATTGGTGTCGACAACATCGAACCGAATACGCCCCCATTAGTAATTGAGAAAGTGCCGCCACTGAGTTCTTCGATCGTTAATTTGCCATCTTGCGCCCGCTTGGCAAAATCAGCAATTTGTAATTCAATTTCAGCCAGTGTTAAACGGTCTGCATCGCGGATAACCGGGACTACCAGACCACGCGGACTGCCTACAGCAATACCGATGTCATAATAATCATGATAAACAATTTCATTGCCTTCGACCGAAGCATTGACAATAGGATATTTTTTTAATGCAGCGATGACAGCTTTAACAAAAAAAGACATGAAGCCCAATTTTATGCCATGTTCCTTTTCAAATTCGGTTTTATAGCGCATGCGTAAATCAATAATGGCCTGCATGTTGACTTCATTGAATGTAGTGAGAATTGCTGCCGTGGATTGCGATTGTACCAAGCGTTCCGCGATGCGCTGCCGTAATCGTGACATGGCAACTCTGCGCTCTATACGTTTATCTGTAGTGGAAGTTACAGCCACGTCTGGTTGCGGCTCAACTTTTGAAATCGTACTTGATTTATTTGCCATGTACATTTGCACATCTTCCTTGGTAATGCGTCCGCCCAAGCCGGTACCTTTGATTGCAGAAGTCTCTGTCGTTTTTAGGTTATTTTCTTCCGCGAGTTTACGTGCCGCTGGCATGAGCATGGGTATGACTTGATCACTTTCCTCAATACCCGCATTTTGAGTACCTTTCCCGGTAACAACTACAGATTGTTTTTCAGCGGTAGCCGCCTGTTGATCATTCGACTTGACGGTAGCAGCAACTGTAGCGGTCGCTTCAGTTTCAATCATTGCGATGACTTCACCACTTGTCACAGTAGCACCATCCTGTTTCAGGATTTTACTCAGTACACCGGCATTAGGGGCAGGCAATTCCAATACTACTTTGTCAGTTTCGATGTCAATCAGATTTTCCGCACGGTCCACATAGTCACCCACTTTCTTATGCCAGGATATTAAGGTAGCTTCCGCTACGGACTCAGATAACACGGGTACTTTGACGTCAACTAGCATGATGCCCTCTTTTTAAATTTTATCTCTAAATGCTGCCACAATCAGTTCATTCTGCGTAAACTTGTGCCGCGCTGTATAACCCACTGCCGGAGAAGCCGCGGATGCCCGGAGTGCATAACCCAATACTTGATCAGTTCGCATGTGTCGCAATAAATAGTGTTGAATGCGATGCCACGCGCCTTGATTACCCGGTTCCTCCTGACACCAGATCACTTCCTTGGCATTACTAAAGCGATCGATTTCTGCCTGAAATTCCTCATGAGGAAAGGGGTATAGTTGCTCCAGGCGAATGATCGCCATATTCATTATTTGATATTCTTTGCGATAAGCCAATAATTCATAGTAAATTTTCCCACTGCAAACAATAATCCGCTTGATGGTCTTTGCGTCTAGATCTTCAACTTCTGAAATCACCGGATAAAAATATCCTTGTGCCAAATCTTCCAAGTTCGATACCGATTCTTTATGGCGCAACATACTTTTAGGGCTCATGATAATTAGCGGCTTACGCAGTGGACGGATAATTTGCCGTCGCAGCATATGAAACATTTGTGCCGGTGTCGATGGTACGCAAACCTGAATATTGTAATCCGCGCATAATTGCAAATAACGCTCCAGGCGCGCGGAAGAATGCTCAGGCCCTTGTCCTTCGTAGCCATGAGGCAACATCATCACCAAACCGCACACGCGCCCCCATTTGGCTTCACCGGAAGCGATAAATTGATCTATCACTACCTGCGCACCATTGGCAAAATCACCAAATTGCGCTTCCCAAATCACCAACTCATTAGGTTGCGTAGTGGCATAGCCATATTCAAAACCCAGAACTGCTTCTTCGGACAACATCGAATCAATCACAACAAAATCAGGTTGTTCCGGATAAATATGGCGGAGTGGAATATAAATACGCTCATTCTGATCGGCTGCCACCTGGTCGTGTAACACCGCATGACGATGAAAAAATGTACCGCGTCCTGAGTCCTGTCCCGATAACCTCACCGGATAGCCTTCCTTAAGCAAAGTTGCATAAGCAAGATTTTCAGCCATTCCCCAATCTAATGGTAATTCTCCATTTCCCATCAGCCGACGATCAGCAATAATTTTTTGCACCCGGGGATGCAGTTTGAAACCGTCAGGAATATCCGTCAATCGTATGGCAAGTTGTTTCAGCGTTTGCAACGCAACACCGGTTTTAATTTTCTTGTTCCATTTGATCGACTTGAGAAAAGGCTCCCAGTTAATGGCATAAGGTGATTTATAATCATAGCAAACGCTCTTATTGGGATTAACACCTTCATCCATGGCATCACGATAAACCTGAATAAGATCTTCTGCTTCTTGCGCTTTTATGATTTCCTCGGTGATAAGTTTTTCTGCATAGCGTTTGCGGGTTCCGGGATGCTTACTGATGATCTGATACATCTTCGGCTGCGTCACCATCGGTTCATCCTGCTCATTGTGACCAAGCTTACGGAAGCACACCATATCGATTACCACATCTTTATGAAACCGCATGCGAAAATCAAACGCCAACTCCGATACCATGACGACCGCTTCCGGATCGTCACCATTGACATGGAAAATTGGCGCGTCAATCATTTTGGCAACATCAGTGCAATATAATGTCGAGCGGCTATCACGCGGATCGGAAGTGGTAAACCCAATTTGATTGTTAATGATGATGTGCACTGTACCGCCCGTGCCATAACCACGGGTTTGCGATAAATTCAATGTTTCCATCACCACACCCTGGCCAGCGAAAGCGGCGTCGCCATGAATCAGTACCGGCAATACCCGATCCCCAAGCTTATCATTCAACAAATGCTGACGTGCACGCACCGAACCTTCGACTACCGGATTGACAATCTCCAGGTGCGAAGGATTAAAAGCCAATGCCAGTCGAACAATACCTTCCGGCGTTTTTATCGCGGATGAAAAACCCTGGTGATATTTCACATCGCCAGAAGGCAAATCCTGCGGCTGTTTTTCTTCGAATTCACGAAACAGATCGGCAGGCATTTTCCCCAGTGTATTCACCAAAACGTTAAGCCTGGCCCGATGTGCCATACCCATTACTATTTGCTGAACCCCCATCTTTCCGGCCCGGTGGATCAGACAATCGAGCAATGGAATAAGGCTCTCGTTACCTTCCCCGGAAAAACGTTTTTGACCAACATAGCGTGTGTGTAGATATTTTTCCAATCCTTCAGCTGCAGTAAGACGCTCAAGAATATGCCGCTTATAATCATCAGAGTAGTTCGGGTTCGATCGCTGACCTTCCAATCGCGCTTGTATCCAACGCTTTTGTTCCACTGAAGAAATATACATGTACTCGGCCCCAATTGAACCGCAGTAAGTTTCTCGCAGAATCTGTAGAATTTCCCGCAGGGTGGCATGCTCAGGCCCCACAAGTGAACCGGTATTGAATACCGTGTCCATATCCGCTTCAGTAAACCCAAAGTAATTGGGATTTAACTCGGGCACGTCCAGTTGTTGTTTTATTCCAAGTGGATCAAGTTTCGCCTGATTCAAACCCAAGTAGCGATGCATGTTGATTAACTGTAATACAGCAACTTGTTTACGATCATCAGAACCGGCAGAAATCACATCAGGAAGTGCCGCTTGGCCCTCTACACCAACATGTAGCGGCTGTGCAATAATCGTGACACTGCTGATTGGCTGTTGATATGTTGCACTATCCGGTTGCTTAGTCAGTGTATCAAAGTATTCACGCCAAGCTAAGGCAACTGAATTGGGATTATGCAAATACTCCTCATACATTGCTTCGACAAATGGAGCATTTGAACCCGATAGCATAGAATCATCAAACATCGGCTTATTCATTGCAAAGTAGCCTTGAAAAAACTATTTTCTTGAATACGAATTAGGAATATCGCGCATCGTTGTGCCAGTATACAACTGGCGTGGACGGCCAATCTTATGCGATGGATCAGAAACCATCTCGCTCCATTGCGCCACCCAGCCCACCGTACGCGCCATGGCAAAAATTGCGGTAAACATTTTGGTAGGTATTCCCAGTGCACGCTGCACGATTCCCGAATAAAAATCAACGTTCGGGTAGAGTTTTCTGGAAATAAAATAATCATCTTCCAGTGCGATTTTTTCTAGCTGTAATGCCAGTTTAAATAGACGATCGTTTTGCAAACCCAATTCGTCCAATACTTCATGGCAGGTTTCGCGCATCAATTTAGCACGCGGATCGAAATTTTTATAAACGCGATGACCGAAACCCATCAAGCGGTAATTGCTGTTTTTATCTTTTACCCGTTTTATGTATTCATCGATGCGTGACACATCACCAATTTCTTCAAGCATATTCAAACAAGCTTCATTGGCTCCACCATGCGCTGGCCCCCATAAACACGAAATACCAGACGATACGCAAGCAAACGGATTCGCACCGCTGGAACCGACCAATCGCACCGTCGAAGTCGAAGCATTTTGCTCGTGATCGGCATGTAATATTAAAATTCGGTCCAGTGCGCGAGCGATCACGGGATTCGCTTCATAATCTTCAGACGGCACCGCAAACATCATATGCAGAAAATTCTCCGCGTAATTGAGGCGATTCTGCGGATAGATAAAAGGTTGACCAATATTGTATTTATACGCCATAGCGGCAATAGTCGGTAATTTTGCAATCAACCGGAACGCCGATTGCTCGCGATATTCCGGATCTGAAATATCCAATGCTTCATGATAAAAAGCCGACAAAGCCCCAACCACGCCTACCATCACTGCCATCGGATGTGCGTCACGCCTGAAACCACTATAAAATCGAACCAACTGTTCGTGTAGCATCGAATGGTTTTTGATGGCACGATCGAATTCTATTTTTTGTTCAGTATTGGGCAATTCGCCTTTCATCAATAAATAACAGACATCAATAAAATCACAGTGTGTTGCAAGTTGTTCTATGGGATAGCCCCGGTATAACAAAATTCCTTTATCACCGTCTATAAAGGTAATGTTGGAACTATTACTGGCTGTCGACAAATAGCCTGGGTCGTAAGTAAATAAGCCGCTCTTGCTGTGCAGCGTGCGAATATCGATGACATCAGGCCCCATCGTTCCTGATAAAACCGGTAATTCAATAGGCGCGCTGCCATCATTGAGATTTAAAGTTGCTATGCCTTTTTGTGCCATTTAACTTCTCCACTTATTACGTACGAAACTAGTATACGTGATTAGAAAACTTCAGAATTGCAAGGACGTAGCCTAAAATCAACTCCTTTGTAGTAATTTTAAAATCTGCAGCAAATCTTCATCCACTGTGACCTGACGAGCTGTAATCAAATCCCATAAGTCATTGTCCGGCAAAGCCAATAATCGTTCAAATTGCTGCAATCCATGCGCATCCAGCTGAGTATAATACCGATCCATAAAGCGCTGCAGAATAATATCCAACTCAAGCAAACCACGCCGACAGCGCCAGCGAGCACGCTCAAATTCTTTCATACCATTCTTTTTATCATCATATCCTTGATTTTGCCGATTGCTTTTGTAGGATTCAAGCCCTTAGGACAGGCATCAACACAATTCATGATAGAGTGACAGCGAAATAGTCGATAGGGATCTTCCAAATGATCCAGCCGCTCGGCCGTTGCTTGATCACGGCTATCCGCCAGAAAACGGTAAGCTTGCAGCAATCCTGCCGGACCAACAAATTTATCTGGATTCCACCAAAACGAAGGGCATGACGTCGTGCAACAAGCACATAAGATACACTCATAAACTCCATCCAAAGCCGCCCGTTCTTCCGGCGATTGCAGCCGCTCTGTTTCTGGCGGTGGATCATTATTAATCAGATAGGGTTTGATGGAATGATACTGCAGAAAAAATTGCGTCATATCGACAATCAAATCACGAATGACCGGCAGTCCAGGCAATGGTCGTATTTCTACTGGCTCTTTTAAACTATTAATTGGCGTAATACAGGCCAAACCATTGCGACCGTTAATATTCATTGCATCCGAACCACACACTCCTTCACGGCAAGAACGGCGCAGACTCAAACTATCATCTGTCGATTTTATACGCAACAACGCATCCAGCAACATTTTATCGGTCGCTGCCAACTGGATATCATAATCCTGCATATACGGCCTTTCATCTTTATCGGGATCATAGCGGTAAATCGAAAACTTCATTGACTCCCTCCAAATGGTTTAAATACGTCTTATCGCTGACACAGAATACTACAAAGTATACAGATTTGAAGTCAGATTAGCATAATTTGGTTTGGCTTTTTTAGGTACTTTCAAAAAACATTAAGGTTGTGCAGAATCGCTGAATTTATGCTCCAGAATTACACTTTTTCCACCCATGCTGAACTGCGTGCCGCGCATTTTTATAACCTTTATTCCAGCAATTTAAGAATATCTACTCCAGAAAATCAGCACTATCCGTATGTAATTGCATTAATCGTACAGAGCAAATTTTTGTGTATTAGGTAAATTTCCATATTTACTCAGTAAATGATTCTTCCTTTTATTATTATTCAACAAAAACAAGGCAGAAGTACAAAGACCATGAGGATTGGGGTACAATAACAAAGGTAGGTTCGTGTGGCTGAACCAACGCCAAGCAATTGAAAAATTGGCTATCACTATCAAGCCATAGTAAATATTTTATAAAGGAAGATTTTTGATGAATTTTAAATATAGCGCTGTTTTTATCATTGGCTTTAGTATCGCTTTAATTGGTTGTGACGGCGGACTTCCAGAAGCAGATTCAGTGAATTGTTCGGGAAGAGGAATGGAAAAGTCGCTGACCGCTTTTAAAGGTGATGAAGCCGCGCGACAAGCATTTATCGATAAATGCACTGAAATCAACAAAAGTAATTAAATTATACGAAAAATCATTCGTATCGCATCCCCAGTAGAATTTCTAAAAATTTAAAAACTGGGGATGAGTGTTTTTTCACTATTAGGATGTTTAAAATCCAATAACTTGGATGATTGTTCGTCAAATCCCATCGGTATTGGCAATCTCACCGACAAATGCCGGTAATTCCGCGGTTGAATATTTATCTCAATTCCATCAGAAGTTACTCCCGTTTTGTTGTCCATATGCGTTTGATTATTTCAATTCCCCATCAAACTCTAAAGCAACACGCGGAAAATGACCGCACTCCATTAACCGGGTAAATTTTACCGGAAATTACCTGGAATGATGATAAATCTAATTGAGTATCTTGAACCGATAGCACATCCACTGCCAGTAATTCTCCCATGATATCCATAGGAGTCAAATCGCATCTGACACCACGAATCAATCCAATTAGTTTCAACGCATCGGTACTCGAATCACCACCAAACGATTCGAGACTTAACGATTCGAAATAGACTCTTTTACCTAAGGAGTCGATTTGGCAAAAGTGATCGTTTAGGCGACACATCATTCGAATCTCTTTTTCGTATTCCCAGCTTGAGAATTTTGCCGAGATTAATTGATTCAAGTCGGATTCTTCAAAGCTGCCAGGCTGAATGGCGGCATCGGCATCCAACTTAAAGCGTTCGGGCCGATAATCGATGGTTATGGCGATATCGTCGGGAATATCAAACACTAAGGCAACACCGCGATGACCGTCGGCGTAATGACTCCACAGCACCGGATCATGATAATTTTTACAAAAACAAATGACGCCGTGTTGCTCATTTACTTGATTCATGAACGTTTCCAGCCTGATCCGGGTATCCGCATTAGTTGAACCCGCCGCACAAAATTCAAATGGATCGTTCAATTCATTGATGCGCGCAATTTTCAAACGGCGGTCGCGCAAGGCTCTTAGCGCGAATTCTGAAGACGTGAAGTGGTAGACAATCATGGGTGAGTCCTTTAAATAATCGTTTTGCTCTTAAAGATTTATAAGTATTCGATTTGCCTTTGCTGAAAATGATTGAAAAAGCCCAAAAATACAGTGATGCAGGAGTCTTTTAAATGAAGAAATTAAGAAGAAAGTGTATTGATAATAAGGTCTCAAGCTCTAATCAGAATTGCTTAAACCCAATAGCGTCATTTGTAATGCTTTTTATTCGTTACTTAGTAATTAGAATAAATCCTCCCCATAACATACCGAAGATCAGCATTAAGGATATTGGTACCAGAACGTTATCTATAAACTTTTCGTTTTCTATTTTAAAACTTCTTATAATCAATCCCGATATTGCAACCGCTATGAGACCACTTAAAAGTAATATTATAAAAAAGAATAAAATGAAAATTAATGTGCTCATTAAGCTACTTCTTCTTCATCAGCGATTAAAGAGCTTGAAAATTTAGTGCATTGCACCATCAGTCGTTCGGTACAATGCTACTGCGCCCTACCAAACTCATCAATATACGCTTTCACTGCCTCCACATCCGCATCCTTGACCACGAATCGCTGCGGTAAGTCTTCCAGATTCTCGAAATCCGCCGGGCGTTCCGGTTCGCGCCCAATAGCTTCTTGGATACTCTCAGCGAATTTCACCGGTAATGCGGTTTCCAGGCAAATCAGCGGCACGCCGGTTTCGCGGTGCGCTTGTCCGACTTTGAGGCCGTCGGCGGTGTGGGTGTCGACCAGCACGCGGTAGCGCTGGTGGATGTCGCGGATGGTTTCAATACGGGCGGCGTGGTTGCTGCTACCTGAGACAAAACCGAAGTCCTGGATTTTGGCGAACAACGGGGTTTGCAATAAATCGAAGGGTTTGCCCTGATCGACCGCTGACCACAGTTCCTTGACTTGTTGCGCATTGCGTCCAGTTAAATCAAAAATAAAGCGCTCGAAATTGGAAGCTTTGGAGATATCCATCGACGGGCTGCTGGTGTGCTGGGTCTCAAAGGTCGTCCGCGGACGATAAACGCCGGTGCGGAAAAATTCGTCGAGCACGTCGTTTTCGTTGGTCGCCAAAATCAAACGCTTAATCGGCAATCCCATCATACGCGCGACATGACCGGCGCAGATGTTACCGAAATTGCCGGATGGCACGGCAAACGACACTTGTTCGTCGTTAGTTTTGGTTGCGGCGAAATAGCCTTTGAAGTAATACACAACTTGCGCAACGATACGTGCCCAATTGATCGAATTGACCGTACCGATGTGGCGCGACTCCTTGAACGCATGGTCGTTACTGACCGCCTTGACGATATCCTGGCAATCGTCGAATACGCCGCGGATGGCGATGTTGAAAATATTTTTGTCCTGCAGCGAAAACATTTGCGCGGTTTGAAAACGGCTCATTTTGCCAAGCGGCGACAGCATGAACACGCGGATACCATGCTTGCCGCGCATCGCGTATTCGGCGCTGGAACCGGTATCGCCCGAAGTTGCGCCGAGAATATTCAATTCGCCGCCGGTTTTAGTAAGCTGATATTCAAACAAATTACCGAGCAATTGCATGGCAATATCCTTGAATGCCAATGTCGGACCGTTGGACAATCCCAGGACATGAAGCCCCGGTTCCAGTGTTTTCAGCGGCGTAATATCGGCACTGCCAAAAATTTCCGCGGTATAGGTTTTGTTGATGATTTTGCGCAAATCCTGTGCAGGAATATCATCAATAAAACGTGACAAGATTTCAAAAGCGAGCGCTTGGTAACTTAAGTCGCGCCACGCATGCAGCTCAACTGCAGTAACGCGGGGATAAACTTCAGGAATTGCCAATCCACCATCCGGCGATAAACCGCTCAACAGAATTTCAGAAAAAGTTTTCGGCGGCATTCCACCGCGAGTAGAAATATAACGCATGCTTGATTTTAATGAGTTAAAGAAATAGCTCGATGCCAAGAAGTCTCTGAATAAACCGCATTTGTCATTCTGGACAACTGCGAAGAATCTTGTACGACCAGCAACATAGATCTCTCGCCTTGCTCGAAATGACAGTTATCCAGGGTTTCCCTAATTATTAAGTTCTTCGATGCGAATACGAATTACCTTTCCAGCCACTACTGGCAAGGCTTCTATACGTGCAATGGCCGCATTGATATTTTTCTCAACTGTCAAATGCGTCAGCATAATAATACTTACCCTATCCGAATTAGGACTGGCTTCTTTTTGAATCAATGCACTGATAGAAATATTATTTTCCGCCACAATACGGGTAATTTCGGCCATTACACCCGGTTTATCGATCACCTGCATTCTTAGATAATATGCCGTTTCGACTTCTTCCATCGGGATCACTGGCGTATCGGATAATAAATCCGGTTGAAATGACAAGGTTGGCACGCGATGCATCGGATCAGCCGTTTGCATACGTGTGACGTCCACCAAATCCGCAATCACAGAACTGGCCGTCGGTTCAGCACCCGCACCCGCACCGTAATATAGCGTTGCACCCACTGCATCGCCTCTGACGACCACCGCATTCATCACGCCCTCGACATTGGCAATTAACCGCCGCTCTGGAATGAGTGTAGGATGCACGCGTAGCTCGATACCTTTCTCCACGCGTTTTGTAATTCCCAGCAGTTTAATACGATAACCCAGTTCTTCGGCATAGCGGATGTCTTCGCCGGTCAATTGGGTAATACCTTCGGTATACACCTTGCTAAATTGCACCGGAATGCCGAACGCGATTGCGGACATCAGTGTGATTTTATGCGCAGCATCAATCCCTTCGATATCATAGGTCGGATCGGCTTCAGCGTAGCCAAGTTTTTGAGCTTGTTCCAGAACTTGGGCAAACGACAACCCCTTTTCGCGCATTTCCGATAAAATAAAATTCGCCGTACCATTGATAATGCCGGCGATCCAAGTGATGCGATTAGCTGTCAATCCTTCGCGTAATGCTTTGATGATTGGAATACCGCCGGCAACCGCGGCTTCAAATGCCACGATCGCACCTTTGGCACGAGCCACTGCAAATATTTCCGTACCATGATTAGCCAGCAAAGCCTTGTTCGCTGTCACAACATGCTTACCATGCGCGATTGCTTCCAGTATCAGGTCTTTGGCTATGGTTTGGCCACCAATTAACTCAACCACGATATCAATATCCGGATGGGTGGTGATTTCATGCGCATTATCCGTGACCATTACTCCCGGATCCGCCAATTTTCGCGCTTTTTCCAAATCCTTATCGGCAATCATGGTGATAACAATATCGCGTCCAGCACGACGGGCAATTTCCTCATGGTTGCGTTTGAGAACAGTGTATGTACCACCACCAACGGTGCCAATACCTAATAAGCCAATATGAATGGGTTTCATAAATTAAAGTTAAAAATAAATTAAATTAAACAGATTATATACGAGCAGAACGTTAAGGAATACGGCGTTAAGGTGAATCCCCGCTATTAGTGTCTTCTCACTGAGTACAACACTAAAATTGCGCACAGCACCCAAAGTGGAAAATTTGCATAGCACAGTCACAAAACCTTTTATTACTACTACGATGAAACACTCAGCTTTTAATCTCACTTTTTTTAAGCTAGAATCGAATTTAACGTCGAAAAGCGCTATATCCATTTGATAATTATGGATAAAATACCTACCCAGCGAAAAGGTTTTTAACTGCCCGTCGAGGAGAGCAACGTA
Source organism: Nitrosomonas sp. (assembly GCA_024281995.1). GTDB lineage: Bacteria > Pseudomonadota > Gammaproteobacteria > Burkholderiales > Nitrosomonadaceae > Nitrosomonas. Next base: position 221,312 of record JAMWZW010000002.1, on the reverse strand, counting down.
TATGTCCGAGCATTTAACCAAATCAGCCGCACGCAATATTTTCTATGGTGGCTCCATTTTCTTTTTGGCAGCTTTTACGGTTTTAACCATTCATAGTCACTATTACATGAAAACCATCGCCACCGATGAATCCACGCTGACAGAATCGGTTGCGCGGGGTAAGCATGTGTGGGAACGCCATTCTTGCATCAACTGCCACTCACTGCTTGGGGAAGGGGCTTATTTTGCTCCTGAGCTAGGCAATGTCTGGATTCGTTACGGCGGCAAACAAAGTCCGGAAGGCGCACGTTTAGGCCTTAAAGCATGGATGCGCGCGCAGCCGACCCGTATCGAAGGGCGGCGGCAGATGCCTCAATTCAATTTAACCGAGCAGGAACTGGATGATCTGATCGATTTCCTGGAATGGACAAGCCGTATCAATACCCTTGGCTGGCCTCCCGGCATTTCCGGTTAATCCTCGCCGATCTTTCAGGCAAATTTATTTATCAAAACGTCTTCATGGAGGCATAGCAATGAAATATCATTCGCAGGGACTTGCTTTTCCCTATTTTGTCGCTGCTTTAGCACTATTTCTGATTCAAGTTTTGGCCGGTGTATTGGCTGGCACTGTTTATGTGTTTCCGAACTTTCTTTCTGAAACAGCGCCTTTCCATATTATCCGGATGATACACACCAATGCGTTGCTGGTTTGGTTGTTGCTAGGATATTTCGGCGCCAGTTATTTTCTGATTCCCGAAGAAAGCGAAAGGGAAATTCATAGCCCCAACCTCGCATGGTTGCAACTGGGCATTTTTGTCTTTGCTGCACTGGCTGCGGTTGGCAGTTACCTGTCAGGCGTACACGAAGGACGAGAATTTTTGGAACAACCTTTTTGGGTCAAAATCTTGATGGTCATCGCTTTCCTGATATTTATTTACAATATCACCATGACTGTGCTCAAAGGGCGCAAAACGGTGGTATCGATCGTGTTGCTGCTGGGTTTATGGGGCGCAGCCATTTTCTTCATGTTCGCTTTTTACAATCCCGACAATCTGGCTGTCGATAAATTGTATTGGTGGTGGGTGGTGCATGTATGGGTGGAAGGCGTGTGGGAATTGATTATGGCAGCCATGCTGGCATTTCTGCTAATTAAGCTGACCGGTGTTGATCGCGAAGTGATTGAGAAATGGTTGTATGTGATTGTCGGTTTTTCGCTATTCAGCGGTTTGCTTGGCACCGGCCATCATTACTACTGGATAGGTGCGCCGGAATATTGGCACTGGATCGGAATCATATTTTCTTTTCTCGAAGTTGTTCCATTTTTTGCCATGATGCTCTGGGCTTTTTACCTGATCAAAAAAAGCGGCCGGGACCACCCGAATAAAGCCGCGATTCTCTGGAGCCTGGGTTGCCCGGTGATGGCTTTCATCGGTGCCGGATTGCTCGGCTTGATGCACAGCTTCCCGTCGATAAACTTCTATACGCATGGCACGCAATTGACCGCTGCGCATGGTCACCTGGCTTTTTACGGCGCTTATGTGATGCTGAACCTGGCATTTTTCACTTACGCGTTACCGGCATTGCGTAAGTTGCAGCCGTATAACCAAACCTTGAATATATGGAGTTTCTGGCTCATGAACGCGGCCATGATCGGCATTACGTTTGCACTGGTATTTGCGGGTATCTTGCAAACACACTTGCAGCGCGTGCTGGAAATGGGATACATGCAAGTGCAGTCGCAAATTGAATTGTTTTATTGGTTGCGCCTCGGTTCTGGAGTATTTTTCATCATTGGTGCATTACTATTCATCTATTCGGCATTAGGGCCTGCGCGCGAGAAAGCTTTATCATCAAGCTACGCGCATTAACGCTTGATGATCGATCACAGTACCGTTCAACAATCTTCTGAAACGGCGCTCATTCCATTTTACCAGCCAACTGGGAATGAATGCGCATTGTTCGAGACCGCCTATCGTGAAGGTCTGCCGCTGCTCATCAAAGGTCCGACCGGTTGCGGCAAAACCCGTTTTGTCATGCACATGGCCGCCCGCCTCGGGCGACCGTTGCACACGGTCTCCTGCCACGATGATTTGACAGCGGCGGATTTGACCGGACGTTATTTGCTGCAAGGCGGTGAAACTAAGTGGATGGATGGACCGTTGACGCGCGCGGTGCGTGAAGGTGGTATTTGTTATCTGGATGAAATTGTGGAAGCACGCAAAGATGTGACAGTGGTGCTGCATCCCTTGACAGATGACCGGCGGATTTTGCCATTGGAACGCTCCGGCGAATTGCTGGAGGCTCCACGGCAATTCATGCTGGTCGTGTCCTACAATCCGGGTTATCAGAATATTTTGAAATCCCTGAAACCCAGCACACGCCAGCGCTTCGTTTCCATCAGTTTCGATTTTCCGCCACCCGCTATCGAAGCTCAAATCGTTGCCGCCGAAAGCGGTCTGCCAGAACCGCAATGCATCCCTCTCGTTACTCTGGCGCAACGGTTGCGTGCTTTGAAAGATATTGATTTAGAAGAGGTAGTATCTACGCGTTTACTGATTTACTGTGCCACGCTACTGAAGAATGGGCTCGATCCCCATCAAGCCGCCGAAGCGGCACTCGTCGAACCTTTGTGTGACGACCCGGAGGTCAAGCAAGGATTGCTCGAACTCATCACCGCAACTTTTGGCCGGTCATGAATTGGCTTGAATTGACCGAATTGGAGGAACAAACCGGCCGTTTATGGCATCGGATGATCGGCACACCTTCCAGTTATCAGTATTACCCGGAAGCAGCGGTATCACTGGATGACGTGCGCGCTGCACTCGGTATTTTTTTTCGCGGACTGGGCGGTGCACCGGGTGTGGATATCATTGCAGGAACGCCGCAATCCTCGGAACATCGCCTCACACTGCGTCAGCGTCTCGGTCTAATGCAAGAGTCGCTGGCGCAGATCGAATGCAATGCAGAACGCGTATTGCTGCCGCAGTCACTGGGTTATTTTCCCGATAACAGTATGAACCGGCAACATTATTTCTGGCTCGCGGCTTTCTTCGCCGTGGCGGGTAATTCCGATTCTTCGCCGTCACTGAAATTCCAGGATCCTTTACAAACCGATCTTGCATTTTTGCATCAGGCTTATTGGATAAGTAGATATATCACTGAGCGCTACCCAGGCTTGGCGCAGAGCTACCGCAAGCTTTGCGCAGCCCTCCGGGAACAACGGCCGCGCCGTTCACTGACGGCGCAAGAGCAGGCTATCGAAAGTGTCATTCAGGTAATGTTGGGCGGTCAATCGTGTGCAAATACTACGGAAGAAGCTTTATTGCAAACCATCCTGCAACCGGCACCCGATTTCGCGCAATGGCGAGCAGCCAAAAATTATCGACCCTTTTTGCCGGTACCGCTGTGGGGCAGAGTAAATTTAAATCCAGAATCCGCAAATGCCAAGCCGGATGTTCTGGATGACAGTGCCGGCAAGAGTTCTGAAGCCGGTGAAAAACGGCACAAAAAGAAAAGCCGGCGGGAAAAACAAGATCAAAGCACACGGGATGATCCGTTGCTATTGAACCGTTTCGAAAAATTGATGAGTTGGTCAGAAATGGTCAATGTCAATCGGGCAGTGCAAGACGACGAAGAGGATGCCGCCAAAGATGCTGCCGAGGCACTCGAGGAAATTACGTTGAGTCCGCATGAACAAAGCGCTGCCACTCGATTGAAGTTTGACCTGGATCTTTCTCCGGATGATGTCAATCCGCAGATATTGATTGCCGAACTGGCTTATCCGGAATGGGATTTCAAGCGCAAAAAATATCACGCCCGGCAATGCCGGATTATTTTCCAGAACGCGCTTGAAGATAACGAACGCTGGGAACCGGATTCTCACGCGAGAAAACGTTTTCGCAAAATTCACAGGCAATTTGAAGCGCTGCGGCCAAAACACGAAAAGCTGCGTCGTCAACTGGATGGAAATGAACTCGATATGGATGCCTTCGTGCGCGCACGATGCGATTTGCATGCAACCGGCACGTGTTCGGACCGGGTCTACCTCGATACACAGCAACAATCCCGGGATTTAAGCGTAGCGATTCTGATAGATGTTTCATTGTCTACAGACAGCTGGATAGGCGGGAAACGCATTCTTGATATCGAAAAAGAAGCGTTGATCACGCTTGCCACAGGTCTCGCCACATGCCGAGACACATTCGCCATTTACACGTTTACGTCACGCATGCGGGATTATGTGCGCATCTCCGAAGTAAAAGACTTTAATGATGCTTTTGATGCCCGCATACTTCGGCGTATCGCATCATTACGTCCTGGGTACTACACGCGCATGGGCGCAGCATTACGTCATACCGGCAAGCTTTTGAATCATCGCACGGAGCGCCATCGCTTGATCTTGTTGCTAACCGACGGTAAACCGAACGATCTGGATTATTATGAGGGCCGTTACGGTATCGAAGATACCCGTCAAGCTATCGTTGAAGCCCGCCATGCGGGTTTATCAGTATTTGGCATCACAATAGATCGCCAAGCGCAAGATTATTTTCCCTATTTATTCGGTAGAGGCGGCTATGCTATTGTCGCCCGGCCAGACCGGCTCTCTCATGTGCTGCCTAGAATTTATCGACAATTGGCGCAATAAATGATCCACAGTACAAGCTACGAATTAGTGTTCGATTGGCCGTACAATGTCAATTCAAATAACCCTCAATTCGTGCCATGCCGTTTGCGATAACGCTGCAGAAAATGTGCAATGCGCCCGATGGCTTCGGTTAAATCATCGACATTCGGTAAAAACACCACGCGGAAATGGTCCGGATGCTTCCAGTTGAAACCACTGCCTTGTACCAGTAATACTTTTTCTTCCAGAAGCAAATCCAACACAAATTTCTGATCATCCTCAATCGGATAAATTTCCGGATCCAAGCATGGGAATAGATACAAGGCGGCTTGTGGCTTAAAACAACTCACGCCAGGAATATCAGTCAATAGTTTCCACGCAGTATCGCGCTGACGCATTAAGCGGCCGGTTGGCAAGGTCAAATCATAAATACTCTGATACCCTCCCAGTGCTGTCTGAATGCCAAATTGCGACGGCACATTGGCACACAACCGCATAGAAGCGAGCATATTTAATCCGGCAATATAGTCACGCGCATGATTTTTTTCCCCCGATACGACGGCCCAGCCTGAACGAAAACCGGCTGCACGGTAATTTTTGGATAAGCCATTAAAAGTTACAAACAATACATCATCAGCCAACGAGGCAATTGACGTATGCACCGCGTCATCGTAAAGAATTTTGTCATAAATCTCATCAGCATAAATGATCAATTGATGCTGACGCGCAATTTCAATAATCTCTAATAAAATTTCTTTTGGGTACAATGCACCGGTCGGATTATTCGGATTAATAATGACAATCGCCCGTGTTCGTGGATTAATTTTGGCGCGGATATCATCCAAATCGGGAAACCAGCCGGAAGCTTCGTCACACACATAATGCCTAGCGATGCCGCCTGATAGCACAACCGCAGCGGTCCATAACGGATAATCCGGCATCGGAATCAACACCTCATCGCCATTATCGAGCAATGCCTGCATGGTCAAAACAACCAATTCAGAAACGCCATTACCAATAAAGATGTCATCTAATTGCACATTACTGATGTGTTTTTCCTGCGTGTAATGCATGATGGCTTTACGCGCCGCAAATAAACCTCTGGAATCGCAGTAGCCTGAAGCATCCGACAAATTGCGAATGACATCCTGCAATATTTCCTCAGGTACATCAAAGCCAAATGTCGCCGGATTACCAATATTAAGTTTGATAATGTGATGACCTTCTTCCTCCATTTGCTTGGCACGTTCCATCACTGGGCCACGGATGTCATAGCATACATTGGTAAGCTTGCTGGATTTTAAAATTGGGCGCATGGTAGAAAGTTACAAAAATGTCATAACGATACTGAGTTTACAGGATTCTATTTTTTGATAAATTTACTGTATTCGCAATTATATACGTAATTCCGGGTACGCCGTTAATTGTGAAAAGATGCGATTCTCATCATGCCATTTTTTACCTTTTGGAATTACGTGAATAAGTAGTATAAAACTGCAACTATTCAAATTGACAAGCAAAAGCCTATTCACCTGCACTTATTCTGACATGATCAGAATTACCTTATTTTCATGCTTTAGTTTCATCTAAAGCTGATCGATCCACGACCGTATAATTAAGATCAATCTTAATTGAATATGATGTCATCCTACATTTTTAATATTAAAACAAAATGATATTTAAATTTTCTCCAAAAACCACTGATTTTTATAAGGTTTTTCTCTGCCATTTCTCTAAGCAGAGCTATAAAAAAAAGCTTTATACCCACTATGGATTTACGCTAATCGAATTATTGATTACCGTAGCCATCATCGGTGTATTGGCCACAGTCGCTGTGCCTGGATACAATGCATATGTCGACAATGCCAGGGCTATGCAAGCCATTGCTGACATATCGACTATCGAAGGAAAGCTTGAGTCGTATTATCGCAACAACAACGGCAAATACCCGCCTTCACTGACTGAAGCGGGTGCGCAGAATACGCTTGATCCATGGGGCAATCCTTATCAATATTTAAACCTGTCTGACCCAAATGACAAAAACATCACTGGAAAAGCGCGCAAAGATCACAATTTGGTACCAATCAATTCTGACTTTGATCTTTATAGCCTAGGCAAAGACGGCAAAACTGCTTCCCCACTGACCGCGAAAATCAGTCAAGATGATATTGTCAGAGCCAATAATGGCCGGTTTATCAATTTAGCGTCAAAATATTAAGGTCGGGCATGATAGCAATAGAAAAAAAATTTCTCCGCAGCAAAGTTGCTCGCAGAATGTTGATATTTTTCATCCTGTCAGCGTTTATTCCAGTACTGTTTCTGGCGTTTTTGTCGTATTGGGAATCCAATCAACTATTGGTCAAACAAGCGCATAGCCGGCTGGATGCCGCTAGCGATATCTATCGAACGTCTATTTACGACAGGTTATTACTTATAGATCAGTCAATTAAAGATGTAATACAGTATCTGGCCAATGACAAATTAGCGGAAATCGAAGAACCGTTGCGGAATCGATTCCGCAGCTTGTCTGTGCAAATGCCGGCAGGCGAGATAATCGCGTTATTAGGAGAAAAAATAGAAACCAAGGCTCTGTCTGCTGCTGCACTCGAACATCTAGCCAACGACAAGCCTCTGTTATTAACACCTCAAAGTGGTTCAACCATCAAATTTTTTATTTTACGTGCGCTCAACCCATCGATCCCTAGCAAAGGTTTTCTCATTGCAGAAATCATTCCCGATTATCTGTGGGGAGAAGCCGATGCATTCACGCTCGATAAAAATCTCTGTGTCTACAACGAAAATCATATACACATGTTTTGCACGCAATCACAAATCTATCCTGCACCGCAAAACATCCAAGAGTATATACGCTCCACTCGAGGCGAGTTCACGTGGCAATACCACGAAGAAAAACAAATTGCCAATTACCATGAAATATTCTTGCAAGCAAAGTTTTTAACGCCACGCTGGATTGTCATCGCAACACAACCTGAAATTGAAGCGCTCGACTCGATGAAGAAATTTAATGCAATTTTCTGGGGTAGTGTCATTCTTTCCGTATTATTAATTTTACTGCTGAGTATGGTGCAGATTAGACGTGTTTTAGTACCTCTAGAACAGTTGATCGATGGCACACGCCGTCTTATGAAGCGCGATTTCACCACGCAAGTCAACGTCACCAGTAGTGACGAATTCGGCGAGTTGGCAACATCATTTAACACCATGAGCGATCGACTGAAAGAACAATTCGAAACGCTTGCAACGCTGTCAAAAATAGACCGGGAAATACTGTCAGCCCTTAATATTGAAAAAATTGTCAATGATGTATTGCTGTATTTGCAGAAATCCACAAAAGCTCAACTTTGTTGCATTTCCGTAATTAATAATGACACCTCCGAAGAAATAGTGAGTTATGTCATGGACCAAAACAAAAAAACCTTACGCACCGAATCGCACGTCTTATTGCAGAATATTCGTCAATTACTCATTGATAATCCGGAAGGTATGTGGGTTTCAGGCCGATTGGTGGGTTTGCATCTTGAAGCAGAAAATATCAAAAATACCACTTCCCACCTTTTCCTACTCCCCCTCAATTGGAAAGATCAGATGGTCGGTTTTATCACCCTGGGATTTGATTGGAAAACTGATGAAGTCGAACGCATCCACGACTATGCCGACCGTGTAGCCGTGGCATTGTTTACCAAAAATCGTGAGGAGTTATTAATTCAACAAGCACGCATTGATATGTTAACGGGTTTGCCCAATCGCTTTCTTTTTATAGAACAACTACACAAAGAAATTGCCCGTATGCAGCGTGGGGAAGAAAAACTCGCGGTACTGTACATTGACTTAGATCATTTCAAGAATATCAACGATACATTTGGACATTCGGTTGGAGACAAATTGTTATGTGATGCCGGCGCAAGGTTACAACAATGCGTGCGAGAAAGCGACACTGTCGCCCGTCTTGGCGGCGATGAATTCGCCATCATCATCAGCCCAATCGACGCTGAACATCATATCACTGCGGTAGCCGATCAGGTGATTAGTGCTATGGCCAAACCCTTCATTATCAATGGCGAGGAAAATAATATCGCCGCGAGTATCGGTATCGCAGTTTTTCCCTATGATGGTGCAACAATTGCTGAATTGATGCGCAATTCCGATATTGCGGTGTATCGAGCCAAAGCAAAGAGTGGCAAGCAGTATGTTTTCTTTGAAGAAAGTATGAATGCTGAGGTAATCCGCCGCGTTACTATCGAAAAAGAACTCAGGCGTGCCATTTTTGAGAAGCAATTTGTTCTCTATTATCAGCCTCAGGTTGATCCGGAAAATAATGTAACGCGAGGGGTCGAAGTTCTCGTTCGCTGGCAACACCCAGAAAAGGGGCTGGTTTCACCAGGATATTTTATCGGCATTGCCGAAGATACCGGTTTAATTATTGAGATTGGCCAGATGATATTGCTAGAGGCATGCACGCAGTATTGTGCGTGGCTTAACCAAGGAATTTCATTGGAATATATCGCCGTCAATGTATCAGTCAAACAATTTTGCCATCCGAACTTTTTACCTGCAGTTAAAGCTGCACTTGCAGACAATAATATGCCAGCACACTGCTTAGAATTAGAAATTACTGAGAGTGTATTGATGGATGATGCGAAAACGGTTATCAATGTACTCACAGAATTGCGCCAAATGGGTGTACAACTTTCCATCGATGATTTTGGCACAGGTTATTCTTCCATGTCCTATCTCGAACAACTGCCTTTCGATACGCTGAAAATTGATATTTCGTTTGTGCGTAAGATTGGCGATGATGGCAGTAACGGCACAATTGCCGCCACGATTGCAGCGATGGCGCATGCACTCGACAAAAAAGTAGTTGCTGAAGGCGTTGAAACACGCGCACAACTCGATTTTTTACGCAAGCATGATTGCGAATTAGTGCAAGGCTATTTCTTCAGCCGACCATTGTCAGCAGACGAACTCGCAACTTACCTACGCAATGAAGTTGCTCTAAAAACAAACAATATTGCCTTTACCAGCCAGAATCCTCTCAATAATTCAAACCCTGAACCGCACTTGCACATCGTTAACGTAAGGTAACGACGAAACGGCTGATCTCAGTGTTTCCACTAACTGCTTTGCCTCGCGGCTATCCGCCAGGATTCCAATGGGCAAATCCAGTTCCACATCAATCTCACCGGACAGATAATGCAAGGTCACGGCTTCTACATCTGCCAGTGGCAATTGCGGCCAGTGTCGTTTGAGTGCGGCGATGACTTGTTCGCGCGAGGGCAGATCGTTACAGGGAGATCCGGTTTCGTCATTTTCCGGGTCGATATGCACGATTACATCCGTCACCTCATCTACTTTCTGCAATAAGCGCCGCCTTACTGCATCTCCAATCTGATGGCCTTCCGATACACTCAAGCGGGGATTTACCTGGATATGTACATCAACAAATGCATTGCCTGCACTTTTACGGGTTCTCAGCGTATGCGCTGAGCGCACACCTTGTACCGCATGGATATGTTCACGGATAGCAGCAATTTTTTCAGGATCCAATGCCGTATCGATCAACTCTCGCGTACTGGAACGAATTAAACCAAAACCAATGTGCCCAATCATGGCAGCCACTACCACAGCCGCCACTGCATCCAAATAAGGATAATCCAGCATGACACCGGTAATACCGATCAGTACCACGATTGACGAGAATGCATCGGAACGGCTATGCCAAGCATTCGCCATCAGCATGTCTGAACGCAATCGTTTTGCAGCAGCAATCGTATAACGATAGATCCATTCTTTGGAGACCACCGATACAAGCGCAACCGATAGTGCCAACAACGTGAAATCCATCAATACATTTGGATTTGCAAGCCGTTGTATCGCGCTATACGCAATACCAATGGCGATAATGACCAAAACTACGCCGAGACTGACTGTCGCCAGGGTTTCAATTCGCCCGTAGCCGTAGGGATGTACTTCATCGGCTTCCTTATGCGCATGCTTGGCGGCATACAACACCATAAAATCGGTCAGCAAATCGGAAAAAGAATGAATGCCATCAGCAATTAACGCTTGTGAATTGGCAAACCATCCCACTACTATTTTTGCGACACCGAGCACAAAATCAAGCACCGACCCAATCAATGTCACTTTCCGTACATCGTTGTAGCGTTGCTGTTGCGCGGTCGTTTCACTAGAAGTATTCATGCATCACCACTCATACATTTATTACTGTAAGCCGCCGGAAAAATTCGCTAAACCGGCATATGCGATCACTTGTCTAAACGAGAAGGCATACGCCTATGCTCAGTTTTAGGATGCTGCGCCAATTGACAGGCACGGCGGAAAATTTGCAACATTCTTTGCGCGCTGCCCAGTACAGTATCAGATGAATAACCTACTGTCCGCCCCGCCTCGAAAGTTCCCGCTGGCACTCCGGTAAGCAATTCCAATCCTTGCAACACATGTTCCATGGTATAAATCGCAAACATGCCTGTCTCAACCGCTGTGACTACTTTAACATCCAACATTAAATGTTGACGGTTAGCATAGGGAATCAATACGCCCTGCTCACCCGTTAAGCCCATTTTCTCGCAAAGCCTGAAATACCCTTCAATCTTGTCATTGATACCGCCAATCGGCAACACTTCGCCAAATTGATTCATTGCACCCGTAACCGCGATACTCTGATTGAGCGGTAACTCTGCCAAAGATGACAGCAGTGTATAAAATTCCGCACAAGAAGCTGAATCCCCTTCAATGCTGCTATATTCCTGTTCGAACACAATCGAAGCGCTAAGCGCCAATGGCGCGATATGAGCAAACAACGTGGTTAAATAATTTTGTAATATCAATACGCCTTTGTCATGGATCGGACCCGTCATGTCAACTTCCCGAGCAATATTCAATACTCCTTCTTCTCCAGCAAAAGTGCGAGCAGTCACTTTCACCGGTGTACCAAAACAATGGTCACCCAAATCAATCTGTGTTAATGCATTGAGTTGCCCGATTTGAGTACCTTGTAAAGTAATGGCGATTTCGCCTTCGATAATAGCTTCCTGCAAGCTTACATCAGGATAATTGTGGCGCAACGCACGTGCTTGCAGTGCACTGTTGATATCAACTGCTTCTACGCTATGGCCGTGGCGAGCTTCACATAACGCGGCGCTTTCGATGATTAGCATTTCGGTACGTGCAAAAATCGCGCTCTGACGTTTTTGATCTTCAACGTCGCGATGCGATTCTTCCAACAAGCGTGCAACCGCGCCTGCAGAAAAGTGTGGCAATTTTAAAGTGTCACAAATATGCGCAACAAATACAGCCGATGCTTGATAAGTTCTTGCATTGGCAATAAAACTTTCAGCAAAATCAACTTTTATGCGGAAGCGACGTATAAACTCCGGATCAATTTCCTGCAAACTATAATATTCCTCGCGTGAGCCGATCAGAATAATTTTGACATCAACTTCTACCGCTTCAGGTTCAAGCGCAATAGGTGCATTCGATGTTAGGGCCGAGCCAGGCTCTTCGATTTGCAAGCGTTTACTGCGCAAAAATCGTCGTAACTTTATCCATAGCTGATTATCCGTCAATAAATCACTCAAATGCAGCATTACAAAACCACCATGCGCTTTAAGCAAACTGCCTGCACGAATATGCATGAAATCCGTTTTCAATTTGCCGTTCTCAAATTGATAGTCAATACTCCCAAACAATGCATAAGGTGACGGATTATCTTCAATAATGGCAGGTGCCGATTGTAAGTCGGCATTGTCCACTACAACATTGATTTGATAGCGCGAGAATAATTGCTGCAATGCCAATTGATGCTTTTCTTCGTCGATGGCATTTACTTGAAACAACGCCAAATTCTCGAGGATATTTGCTGCCATCTGCTTAAAATGCGCGTTTAAGCGCATATTATTTTTCAACTGCTTTTGCAATCCTTCTTGAACTTTCTTTAACGTTGAATTGATGATGGGTTGCGCACTGCGACGTTGTAGAGCTGTCAATTGAGCATTCTTCTCACGGTCAATGCGCTTGATTTCTTCAAAATAACACGCAATCGCTTCATGTAATTGTTGTTCTGCTTGATCTATTTCTATTCTCCGAGACTTGGGCAATTTCAATAGATTTTCTTCAATCAGCGCTTCACCGTTTTGATCCAACAAGGTAAAAATAACTTGCTCATCCTCGCGATGAATCGAAAAATGCAAAACATCGGCAATTTTGTTTAATTTTGAGTAGGCCTTGGCAGCTTCAATACGGAATTTTTTCTCAATGCGTCCGCTTTTAATTTTGAAATCTTGCCCACTTATGCATTGCATAATTTCTATGGGCAGCGATTTTGTCAATTGTAATAATAATTGTCGTAATAAGCGCCCTTGCCCGGCAGGCAAATACAAAGCCAGCGGTTTTTCCGGCACGTTAAAGTTATAGACATAGCATAAATCCGGTGGAGCTTGCCTTTCTGCCGCGACAGCAAGCATCGCTTGGTGCAGCAGCGATGATCGGCCTGATCCGACCTCTCCGAGCACAAATAAGTGATAATCCGGCTGGCGCATGCGCAGACCGAAGTAAGCCGCAACCTCCGCTCTTTCCTGGCCGATCCAAGGCAATGACTGCTGCAATAATTCCGAAGTATATGAAAACCCCAAAATATTCGGTTTAATGGTAACGCGTAAGTGAGAATGATCTAGTAATAACTTTGACATGTTTAAACAAGTAATAATTACAACGCTGAAATTACACAAATTATTCGTATTGTACGCACTCCGAGAGATTCTGAATAAATAACTACTTCATATCCTCTGCTTTAGAGGCAATCGAGTTACTGATTCGCTATTGGAAATAAATGCTTGTTTATGACCTGCTGGTAATACGCACTTGCCTTTTGTTAGCAGCGATGGATGCGATTTATCGCTATACTGTATGTCTTACTTGTATCAGGAAAAATAAATCTTCATCGTGCCGGTTCAGAAGTTGGCATTCCGAATGATTCCACTGTCATTATTGAAATTCCGATGAAAACTGATCCTATAAAGCTGGGGAAGATGCATAACTGCTCGCTGCCACGACTAGGCTTTGATACTGTTCAAATTAGCTAGCAATTAATTGTTAATATCTTTTTAAAGGTTCAATTGATCATGCCAAGAAAGCAAAGAAAGAAGATATTTGTTCTAGATACTTCAGTAATCTTATATAACCATAGTGCGATATACAGCTTTGAAGATAATGATGTAGCCATCCCCATTACCGTGCTAGAAGAACTCGATCATTTTAAGAAAGGCAATGATATTAAAAACTTCGAAGCACGAGAATTCATACGCATAATTGATAAATTATCGACCAATCATTCATTACAACAATGGATTCCTATTGACCGCCCAAATCATGGTCATTTTAAGGTGTGTATGCAGGAAAAGGCTGCGGAGCTGGATGCCACCAAGGTGTTTGGAGAAAATACCGCTGATCACCGCATTCTTAATACAGTAATTTCTCTTAACAAGGAATATGCTGGCAATAAAATAGTCTTAGTTTCCAAAGACATCAATTTACGGCTCAAAGCAAAATCCCTCAATATTTCCGCGGAAGATTTTGAAACTGGAAAAATTAAGGATCTTGATTCGTTATATACCGGTCAAACCGTGATCGAAAAATTATCGAAAGAAATCATTGACAGCGTGTACACCAATAATTTCTGTATGCCAACTGACATAGGGTTACAAGACCCCATACCGAATCATTACTTTATCTTGAAAAATTCGCGGGCCTCTGTTTTGGTATTTTATAACCCAGTTTCCCACCGCATCGAACGCATTCAAAAAGAATCTGCCTTCCGCATTACACCCAGAAATGCCGAGCAAGTATTTGCTTTGCATGCAATTACCAATCCCGATGTTAAACTTGTTACCCTGCAAGGTGTGGCAGGAACCGGAAAAACATTACTTGCACTTGCCGGTGCACTGGATCAAAAAAGACATTTCAAACAAATATATTTGGCACGCCCGATTGTGCCATTGAGCAATAAAGATATTGGTTTTTTACCAGGCGATATCGTCTCAAAGCTTAATCCCTACATGGAGCCACTGTGGGATAATCTTAAATTCATTAAAAGTCTGTTCACTGAGAAAGACAAGGAATATAAACAGATTACGGATGCCGTTGAGCAGGAAAAGTTGAAGATTACGCCGCTGGCCTATATCCGCGGACGCAGCATTTCCAATGTTTTTTTTATTGTCGATGAAGCACAAAATCTCACACCGCATGAAGTCAAAACCATCATTACGCGTGCGGGTGAAAATACCAAGATTGTTTTTACCGGCGATATCTACCAAATCGATACGCCTTATCTTGATTCCCAGAGTAATGGCCTGTCCTATCTCATCGATAAAATCAAGCATCATGACATCTATGCGCATGTGCGGCTGGAAAAAGGCGAACGGTCTAATCTCGCCAATTTAGCAAACCAATTACTGTGAGACAAATCCGATACAAATTCCCGAAACTCCCAAAACGCATTGGAGTTCGCAGCAATTGCCTGGGAAGGATCACAAGTTATAGCGGCGCTAAAATGAACTGTACGGGTAAGGCTAAAATAGTCAACTAAAGCATCAAATCTCTTGCTTCGTGTTTCGAAGCGCATGACATATTCACTAAGTGTAGCGATAACGTTCACCGCTGTAGCATAGTGGAATTCGATGCGGCACAGTGTAGAGCCAATTGTTACTTGCTACGCCACAGCTCATCCGCTGTCACCAATACGCCCAATACATACTAAGCTCGCAGCTCTTCAGCAATTTTAAATGTCATCCTTTATTAAGGAAGGCAGTTGTAACCAGCTCTTATAAATATGGGAGTGTGATTTGGATACCTGCTTGTTGGAGGCATTTGATTGCAAAACTACCACAATTGTCTACGTTTCCAGAATAAATGACATAGCCATAGCTTCCGCTATGGCCTCTATTCTGTTGCTGGATGAGCATATGAGCCCACCTTATCATATTATCCATTTGCGGAATTGTTATATTCCACCTCCTAATAAGTGTTCGGTCATTATTTCCGTAGTTCACCCGGTTTTTATATTCTTGGGGTGAAGATTTAAAATCAGAAAGAATTTGGCCTGAGGCAAGCCCTGTTAATTGCGCAAATTTGTGTCTAACATATGCAAATTTCCCCCCATGGATGCTTCAGCATCCGCATCAACAAAGTGAATTCGATACACGATGAGATCGACCTTATCTGAAATAATCAATGTAAAATGACCTAAATATGATTTGGAGTAATAAAGATCCACTTGTGACATATAGTCGTCACGTTGATAGATTTTAATTTTACTTACCCTAGAACAGAAGGATTATACAACCAACTGAGAGCTATGGAATCAGGTGCAGCAAGGGAAGGGCCCGTTTGAAGGGTCTCGTTTCACAACTTTCGAGTTTTTTCTTAAGCGGCCCATGATCCATGTCATTTATCAGAAAGAAAGGGCGCGGCCCTAACTGTACACTGCTAGCTGGCTTATATTTTGTGTGCGTTTGCATTGTTTCGTCATCTTTGCCAGCCCAGCTTGTAGTCGATAACGAAAAAGCAATGGCGGCCGAACTGATCATAGCTGTACCAATCTGCAATACTATTTTATTCATTTGTATCTCCTGTACATTATTCGTAGTTGTATAAACTCTGATTTGTTGGATTTAGCATGCTTATCCATTCTTCATATTAGCCATCAGATATTTCATATGCGTATGATTATTCAATGAAATCTGGATGAATGTCTGATGAATAAATCCGCGAGATACCTCACTGTTATAGGCATAACAATCGGAACGACCTAATGTCGTGTCAGTCCTTTAACAGTGCGTTGAGATTGTGCAAATCAACTATCGTTAACCTGGTTGTGAGTAGCCTACGGTGTATAGCTTGTTTCGGCGTTCAATGAACAGGCTGTTTCCCGACTTATTTTTCGCCTGGCTTTTGGCAATGGATGCCAATGAAGAAATTTCATGATGTGAGTTATAAGTTCCGGGGGGCACTAAAACCGCACCAATTGAGAGGGTTACTAATGGATGGAAAACCTGTTTTCCTGTTCGATCAATCGCAAAATATCCTTTTTGCCCACGATGAACCGGCTTGAAAAAATGTTCGATTTCGTGGGAAAAGTTATTCAGAATCTCGTGACATCGAAGCTCCCAGTCACTACTTTGAAACAAAACGATGAAATCATCGCCGCCGATGTGTCCAATAAAGTCACGTTCCGAATCACACATTCTTGATAATAAGTTTCCAGTAACCCTAATGATTTCATCGCCTTTACGATAACCATAAAGATCATTAAATGGTTTAAATGCATCAAGATCACAGTAGCAAGCGCAGAAACTGATCCGACCTTCAAGCAGCCTCTCAATATGCTCATCAATCGGCACATTCCCCGGCAGCAATGTCAACGGATTTGCATAACGAGCAGCAGTTATTTGTAACTGGGTTATCGCACGCATAAGGTCATGAGCAGTTCCTATGCCAGCATATCGACCTTGATCGGTAATGATGAAGCCATTTCCAGCCGCCACGATGGCACTGCTTAATTCTTGCAGGCTGATATTTTTATCGACTACCAAGGGTGACGGATCCATGAACACTGTACAAGATTTTTTACTGTAAAGCTCTCTCCAATATGGCCGAGCAAAGGCATCGATTAATCGACTGCGCGAGATAATTCCTACCGGTGTGGCTTGATCAACGACAGGTAGTGATTCCAGTGTCGGTGAAACATCGAAAATGCGGTAAACCTCTTCATTATTCGCTTCTGGCGTAACCGGAGAAGTTGGAATGAGTAATTTCATGGCAGAAGTATTTTTGTGCATAATCGTGTTTTTCCACGGATATACAGTAATTCCATTTTGCTGCAGGCAGTTTGCAGCATCGGCAGAAACAATCGCAACCGGATTGATGTTAGGCCGAGCAATATAGTAGCCCTGCCCTAGCAAAATACCTAAGTCCCTGATTATCATAAATTCAGCGCGAGTTTCGATACCTTCCGCTATGATTGCGGAATTTGAGTTTTCGGCAATTTGCTGAATGGATCGCACAAATTGCAACTTAACTGGATCTTGATTGATGTTCTGTACGAAATGCTGGTCAACTTTGACATATTCCGGATTCAATTCAAACCAAAGGCGAAGACTGGAAAACCCTTCTCCCAAATCATCAATAGCGATTTCCAGTCCTAATGATCGATAATGCCGCACAGCCTCACGTAATAATGAATAATCATAAGTAGGTTGATTTTCGGTTAATTCGATAACGACTCGATGTGGTTCCAAGCCAAGTAAACGCATGAAATCCAGCGTTTCTCCATTCTTAAAATTTGTATCCAAAAGGCACTCAGGACTTACATTCAGAAAAAGCTTGCCTGCTAACTTTAATTGTACAAAGGCCTCTAACGTGAGCTGATGGCATAATCGCTCCACCTCCAGTAATAATCCAAATTGTGAGGCTGCCTTGAACAAGCTAAATGGTGAATGCAATGAACTATTCGAAGGGCCTCGAATCAGTCCTTCATAAGCGGTAATGTCTCCTGTAGACATGGAAATAATGGGTTGAAAATTTGCAGTAAGTTGGCGTTGTTCGATAATGCTTACTAATTGCAAGAAGATCTCGCTGCGGCTAAATTCAGTTGGTGCTTCATAGGTAACTGCATTATCCGATTTCGTTTCTTTGACTTCCATATCCATAATTTCAATCTTCAAGCCGATATTGACTAAAAAAAGTAAATTAACAAAGCAATATGAAGCCCTTATTACAGTTTGCATTAATTTCACAGAACTCAATAATGATATATACTGTATAAACAGTTTATATCGTTTTTATGACTGTTAATGTTTAATAACCATTCAAGAGGATTTATTATGACGACCAAAAACCAATCAAACGCAAAAGAAAGTCATGCAACGAAAACCACTAGTGCTGTAGCAAAAAATGCTGTAACCAAAAAGACAAGTAAAGCGGACAATGCTGTTCAAAAGCCTTCAAAAACAGTATCTCTAGCAGATGCCGCAACAGAAAAATCATCTAAGAAAGATAAATCTAAAAAAATCAAAATGATTAGAGACAGCTATACCATGCCGGAAAGCGACTATACCAAGCTTGCTGTCCTCAAAAAGAGATGCCTTGAAGCAGGTATTCATGTTAAAAAAAGTGAATTAGTTCGCGCGGGTATAATTCGTTTATCCAAACTTACAAATGCCGCATTGCTGAATGCTGTAGAGCAAGTGGAAATACTTAAAACAGGGAGGCCTGCTAAAAGTTAATCAGTTTTTATTTGACTGGCCCTCGTTTGTGTTAAGTGGCATAAGACTTAAGATTTTAAGTTATCTAACAACCCTTATGCCCACTGTTTCCAACACCTTATTTGCCAGAATTTCGTCCGCAAGAAATTATTGCTTGGAGCAAACAGCAAGAGAGATATTTCCATTTTCTCCCGTGAACATCGATACGTTAGAAAATTAGGCGGTGACTGCATTGAGCAATCTCGGAAATAATCCAATTCTCATCAAAAGCATTACCGGAAGCTGATGGCATTGGATTATTAATGTATTTCTGGTGCGAATTGTGGAATCGATAGGTTTTATTTACTTTGGTCTGGGGCGTTTTACTTTTGCTTGAATTTCTTGCAGCCGGCCCGCGCGTAATTCCGCTACCGCTTTGGCTACGGCAAGAGCGACATTGTGCGTTTCTTCTTGTATTGCTGCATCTTTATCCAATGTTAGGTGACTCGTTGCATAAGGTTCGTAATATCCGATATAGCGATCCAAGCGCGCCAAAGACCCCGCATCAATAAATCCCATCCAATCCAACCAGTCAGATAAAGAACGACGCGAACCTTCAATACCGGCCACATCGCCGTGAACAATCACACCATAAGCCCGACCTGCCAAATGCTGGGGATAATCCCATCCATTCATTTCAATTTCTTTCGCTTTTGCAGCATTTTTTCCCGAGGTCGATGTAGGATCAGGATTGCCACCATCAGCACAAACCATACGATCCATCATCAATTTCAACGGACCTGGGCTTTGATACCAATAAACCGGTGTTACGATGATTACCGCATGAGCGGCTGTCCAACGTTCATATATCTCAGCCATCCAATCATTAGTCTGATTGAGAGAATGATGGGGATAACAACTGCAAGGCCAATGACACAAAGGCATTGCTGTTGACACGCAACCTTTGCATGGATATATGTTACGTCCATATTCAGAAGTTAGCAGACTCAGATCGAGAACATCAACTTGAATACCAGCGTGCTGTAACGATTCACGAGCGATCTCGAGTAACCGGAAAGATTTAGACATTTCTCCGGGACAGGTTCCATCGTTTCGCGCTGACCCACATATCAGCAACACCCGTGATGGTGTTGCAGGTTCGCTCCAACGTCGTTTCGCTTCCTCTATGCGCTGCTTGGTAGCTAACCATTCGACAGATAATTCGTAATCTGGATCCGCAAATCCCGGACCTGCTTTTTGTGTAAAAGGAGCCTTGCGTCCATCCATATAAGCTTGCCATGCAATTTCCTCAAGCCGCGCAATCGATTCACTTTCGTTATGAAATGCTGGATCCATGAATGTCGCACGAAATCTCACGCTAAACTCAGTTCGATCTAATCGGCCCGGTGCTTGGCCTTTTCGAACGCTGATAGTTGTTAAATCGTCCACTTGATTATTCGTATTCGAGCTTTTTGAAGAATAATCTTCCATCAATTTTTCCTTTATCAATCTGAAGCTTCAATAAATCAGTGTTAACTTATTTTATTTCCACATGACGTTACACTCAGCTTCAGTGGCGGCGGTAAGTAGCTCAATTAAAGGCAAGGCCCTATTAGCCATACTTACTGCAGGTTCCTGATCCTCTTTTTCACTCTCATTGCTTACCGGCGGCACATCTCCTTCTGAGCGAATAGCAACTTTTAGCCGGCTCAGCGCTTCCGGAACATCCGCCGCTAAAATGGCGCCTGGTATAGTTTTACTGTGCCCCATCATTTTGAGCATGGCAAGTGCAACCTCATCAAACATGATTATGTCTCCATGAGCGTCTGTTGAAAATGTCACAAGCATACAACTTTTCCTCCCATAAAATTATGTTGCGCTAAGCCTACTCATCATTACGGTTCAATTAAAATCAGCAGGGTACACATTGAATCAAAATACTCGATCAAATGCATGATATTTTGTTTACAGTAGTTTTAGGAACAGTTCATAGCACATATGTTGTTTGACTGACTGAATCAATCACAGCCGCGCAATAGAAAGATGAGAAAAAGGATAGGGATAGGAATTCCGATAAGCCATAATAAAATGTATCCAATTTTCCCTTCCTGATAGGTCTTTAACGATAATGGATGCGTACGACGATATGCGCTGGTTTCTTTTGAAACATGACTAGAAGGTTTAATTTTCGACATCACAATCTCCTTTTAGGTTTTTATTTGGGTTAAATAAAACATTAACAATTTTCACTGACAGTTCTGATACAACCTATTCCCATCAGCCAACATCTTTATTGCACCTCAATTTTTACTTCTGCTGTGCCTTCATTTTCCATATCGAGTTTTTTAGCCGCTGCATGGGATAAATCAATAATTCGATCTTTAGCGTAAGGTCCGCGATCATTAATTTTGACCTTAATTTTTCCCCGTTATCGAGGTTAGTTACCTTTACTTCCGTTCCCATCGGCAAACTCGGATGAGCCGCCGTCATTTCTTTCTGGTCAAAGATCTCACCACTGGCAGTCTTTTTCCCGTGAAATCCAGGCCCATACCAAGAAGCTTCACCAATCTCGGTACGAACTAACTTAAGATGTAAATTTGCACTGTCATTATGTGCGAATCCATCCCGCTTATTGGTGTGTTCTAGGTCACAACCTGGAATCATCAATACGATAATGAAAAAAGCTATTAAAAAATTTATTAAATTTCCTTGGTTACAAATTTTAATTGGTTTCATAAAACCTCCTGTTTTTACAGAATTCAACGAACTAGTAAAAGATAAGCAAGCTGAACATTGCAATCAAATAAGCCTTCTCATCCTTGTTTAAAAATTTATCTGCTACTCTGTGCTCGTTAATAAAAATACGGGCATTTTATTTACATACGATAGCTAATATTTTCATTAGAAATATGAAGTTATATATAAAACTACTCAATAAAAAGCCTTTCGTCTGTACGTTGCACCACATAGATATATTCAAACAAAGGCTAAAGCTGGAGTTTCCCATTCTGACGAAAAATTCTTTTTACTCCGTCTAAAGGGAACAATACTACTGAGCAAATACATACGTCTGACCAGAAAGCTATCGTATGGCGATGGGGATTCTTCTCCAGGGATTGAGAAATCTACCCGCCCCCGACTTAGATAGGGCTTTATTGTGTCATTTGAACCGGCAAATAAACGAACATAGCGGATCTCGACCAATGATGCATGCGTGGTTCGGAGTGTGCGGTTCGGAGAATAATCAGAAACTTGATAAAAATGTGGTGCTTTCCGGATCGGATTTATTCATCATGAGAAAAAACTTGCTAAACCGCAAACTTCGATAACTGATTCGATGTCGCCAATTTCGGTGGGCGTAAGCTCATTTCGCCATGCTGTCGTTGCAGCTTCGCGTCTTTTGGACGAATTCCAACTTGACCTACTCTGCGCTGTTAACCGTTTCGAAAGATCGTTCGGAGGCGTAAGATTCAATTCCGCAAACAATCGACGAAACTCTATTTCAGGTGAATTCGCCAGCTTTTCGTAGCTTAAGATCCGCCATTGACCCGCATACGACTGTGTAAGCGGTATATAATTCTCCATAACCCAAGTGAGCGTAAAATAGCGGGCAACACTGGGCTGAGATACCTCGACCAATTGATAGTCAGGAAGGCCAGGGATAGCTATCCACCATTGTGATAATTGATTTGGGTCGGGTAATTTCCACTTTTCTTTGTTCATCCAATCTAGAAGCTTCCAGGAAGCAAAAATAGCCCCAGGATGACGATAGATATGAATGGGTTTTCTTTCCAAAGCAATGTGGCGAACTATCCAGGGCAAGAGATTATTGCTAAAAATAAACTTCACAACCCAATATCGCGTTTTCCAGAGGCGAACCAGGTTGCGATCTGCCCAGTCTGCAGTATAGTCATTCACAACATTACCAACCAGTGCTTGATGCATGAACGTTTTAAGCTGGATATTTTCAGCAGTTGGATCGAAGAACTTCCATGCTCGTAAATCCGACGACATTGCCTGCGGGCATTTTTTTGGATGATCGGGCTCAAACATGAGGCTGCAATCGTGAGCAGTACTAAGAATTTCAGCTAACCAAGTTGTTCCACTTCTGCCGGAACCAGTTATAACGATAGCTTTGCAAACATCGGAAGGTATCAACATAGCCTTCGCGATCAGCGTCACCTTTGTTAAATTAAGCTTCAATTTACGAAACAGTTGCCTCACCGGCTGACGAATCTCATGGAATTTAAAGAATTTCATTGACCACCCACATTCCACACGACAGCATAAAGCAATGCACCTCGCCTGCGTTGACACATCCTTCAATAAAGATTTTGATGCTATGATCTGCTGGAGTTGGTGAAAATCTTCTGTGAGGATATTTAATTGGATTCATAGTAAGCACTGCTCACTGCTATTGGATCGATCTGCTCGAAGAACTTTAATTCATCATCCCGCTCATACACCATATCACGCAAAATAGGCTGCAGCGGCAAAAATCATTGAATCAGACATATGAGAAAAATAAAAGTACGGTAAATTCGAGAGCGTGTCAAATATCCAAGCGAATGACGTATAAAGTCAGAAATTTATATTTAACATGTAACAAAAAAACTGAGGTTATATTTTTTGCCTTTCTCTATCGTAGGGCTAGGAATTCCGATAGTGTTGAAAGTATTTTTGTAAATAATAGTCAAAATTATAGGAATTGTTGATGAGCAACAATCATTCCCAGTGATAACCAATTATCATCAATCAATCGCTGTTGCTTATAAGCTCACTTTTACTCTTGGGAATTCTCTGCCACTATTTCTTTTACCTATGGAATCTGTGAAGATATTAACGTTGTAGAATTTCTTTATAATAATTTGACAAAAAAACTTGTCGTGAACCTGTTGTACATAAAGTATGCGCCATTAGTTATGAGGATGGCCGCGTTTTCTTTGGATAATATGAAGGAGATATTATGACTGTCGGTGAAATTTGCAATCGAGAAGTAATTGTAATTCAGCGGGATGAAACAATTTTAGAAGCTGCTAAACTCATGCGTCAGTTTCATGTGGGGGCTGTTATTGTTGTCGATAAACAGAATAACCGTCAGGTGCCTGTAGGGATAGTCACTGACCGTGATCTGGTTGTAGAAATATTAGCAACAGAACTCGATGAAACGGTAATCACCGTTGGTGACATCATGGCACCAGAAATATTTTCAGTGCAGGAAAACACTGTAACTCATGAAGCAATTGATTTCATGCGCCGAAAAACCATTCGACGTTTACCAATCGTAGATGAGACCGGCGAATTGGTCGGTATACTTACTTTAGACGATGCCTTGCAATTGTTATCTGAACAATTGCTTGATTTGGCCAAGTTAGTACGATACGAGCAAAAAAAAGAAGCACGGCATCGCCCCTGAAACGAAATAGTAGTTTTTAAACACTCGAAATTTATGCCAATAGGTAATTGATCGGATAATGTCGAAAAATTTCACTTGAATTTTTAGTGAGGCGCTCAATATTCATAAAAAATAGTACGATCGGATATTAATTTTGGAGGATGAGTTGCTATGGAACAACCTGCCACAACTGAATTTGAGCTGCCTGCTGATACTGTCGCATTGATCCCAATGCGCAATGTGGTACTTTTTCCGCATGTACTAATGCCCATTACCGTTGGCCGAGTCAAATCCGTTGCTGCAATTGAGTTCGCACTTCAATCTAAAGCACCTATTGGCATCGTTCTTCAAAAAGATGCCACAATCGACAACCCAGGATTCGAAACATTGTGCAGTATTGGTACGATAGCCAATGTGGTACGCCACGTCGCTTCTGACGATGGTACTCATCTGATCATCTGCCAAGGAATTGAACGATTCCAAATCGAAGAAATTATCGAAGGCTATCCATTCCTTGCCGCCCGAATAAAGCATATTCAGGAAACCACGCAAACAGCAACACAAATCGAAGCGCTTGCCTTGCAGTTGCGTGAACGGACTGTCGAAATTTTGTCATTATTACCAGGGATACCCGCAGAACTTGCACATGCCTTGCAAACCACTCGTGTACCATCGCATTTAGCCGACATTACCGCTAGCTTACTCGATACGGAAATCAGTGAAAAACAAATGCTACTCGAAACGATAAATATCGAGGAGCGATTACAGAAAGTACTGCAGATTTTATCTCGCCGTATCGAAGTCTTAAGGATATCGCAAGAAATCGGTGCACGCACCAAAGAACAAATAGAAGATCGCGAACGCAAATTTTTGTTGCATGAACAGTTAAAAGCCATCCAGAAAGAACTGGGCGAAGACGATGAGAATAATCAAGAAATCTCAAAACTTGATGAAGCCATCCGCGATGCAGGTATGCCCGACGATGTCGAACAGCAAGCACGCAAAGAATTACAACGATTAAAGCGCATGCCAAGTACATCGAGTGAATATTCCATGCTCCATACCTATTTGGAATGGATG
The DNA here is from genome assembly GCA_024281995.1 of Nitrosomonas sp. Classification (GTDB taxonomy): domain Bacteria; phylum Pseudomonadota; class Gammaproteobacteria; order Burkholderiales; family Nitrosomonadaceae; genus Nitrosomonas. Next base: position 195,955 of record JAMWZW010000002.1, on the reverse strand, counting down.
ACTGAATTGCCTTGGCGATTACCTGAAGAAATGCCCATTGATTTAGATGCTGCCCGAAAAATCCTGGAAACCGATCATTTTGGTTTGGAGCGCATCAAGCAGCGGATCATTGAATTTCTTGCCGTGCAAAAATTAAAACCGCATGGGCGCGCGCCTATCCTTTGTTTCGTCGGTCCGCCGGGTGTAGGAAAAACTTCGTTGGGCCAAAGCATTGCACGCGCACTGCAACGATCTTTTGTACGGGTTTCATTAGGAGGTGTTCACGACGAAGCTGAAATGCGCGGTCATCGCCGCACTTATGTCGGCGCGATGCCGGGTAATATCATTCAAGGTTTACGCAAAGCAGGTTCACGCAATTGCGTCATGATGCTCGACGAAATTGACAAAATGACGGCTAGCATCCAAGGCGATCCTTCCGCTGCGCTACTGGAAATACTGGATCCTGAACAAAATTCAACCTTCCGTGATAATTATCTGGGCATGCCGTTTGATCTCAGCCGGGTCATTTTTATTGCCACTGCAAATGTCATGGATAACGTGTCCCCTCCAATACGCGATCGCATGGAAGTGATTGATTTACCGGGTTACACACAAGAGGAAAAACTGCAAATTGCATTGCGTTATCTCGTACAACGCCAAAGTGAAGCGAACGGCCTGCGCGAAGAGCATTGCACGCTTACCACTGAAGCGCTTAATACGATTATTGCCAACTATACGCATGAAGCCGGTGTACGCCAATTAGAACGAGAAATTGGTCGTGTCATGCGGCACGCCGCTTTGCGTATTGCTGAAGGTGAACAGCAACAAGTACACATCGATGCAGACAAACTGAATATTATCTTAGGTCCGAAAAAATTCGAGCATGAATTGGCGCTTCATACAGATTTACCGGGAGTGGCTACAGGCCTTGCATGGACGCCAGTAGGCGGTGACATTTTGTTTATTGAGGCAACAAGGGTCAACGGCAGTGGCCGGCTTATTCTTACGGGTCAACTGGGCGATGTGATGAAAGAAAGTGCGCAAGCAGCACTTACATTAGTCAAATCACGCGCCCATGAGCTAAAAATTCCAACATCCTTGTTTGACGGTATCGATGTCCATTTGCATGTTCCGGCTGGCGCTATTCCCAAGGATGGACCCAGCGCGGGCGTTGCGATGTTTGTTGCACTGGCTTCCTTATTTACCAATCAGCCGGTACGGCATGATGTTGCGATGACTGGAGAAATCAGTCTGCGTGGCTTGGTATTGCCTGTCGGCGGTATCAAGGAAAAGATATTGGCAGCACAACGAGCAGGTTTGCATACTGTTTTATTGCCCGCTCGTAATCAAAAAGATTTATCTGACGTACCCGAAGCGGCTCGTATGGCCATACAGTTTATTTTTCTGGATACTGTTGATGGCGCTATCCAAGCCGCACTAGGCCAAACTTCCTCTCAAGTCTCAGAACTTAAGCTTATCTAAGAAGAATCGGTAAAAACTTGAGCTATGTAGAGATAGATAAGTGCGGCTATATGCCGCATTGACGATTAAATGACCTTAATTGAAAATAAATGTACCAATAAACACGTTTAAATATTGCTGCTATATTCTTGTCATATAGCTTTGCTATTCTAGATTCATCATTATGCGAGGAGTAAGTTCAAGTGAAGCATCTTGGAACACCCACACAATTCAGAATCATTAACAATCAAATGGCCAAGCAACAGGATAAACATCAATTTCATCGTACCGGCCAGTTAAGACGTGCCAAGCTTCATGCCGCATATTTCATTGAATCGCTAGATAATAACAGAGCACTATCTCCTGCTCTGCGCCGTTTGCTAGAAGCAAGCCTTATTTTAGATACAACAAATGCTAAAACTCTTGCAACCTATCTCAAACTATCGCCTGCAACTATTCGCAACGAATTTCAAAGAATTCGAACGATTCTTGGATATATGGGAGAATTTCAAACAGCTTCGAACACTAAAACTCAAGCAATCGATAAAGACTTCGCGTCGTTAAAAAAATAGCTTATTTGTTTTTCTCTAATTAAGTTTTGTTTTGATAAATATCAAAGTAATGAAGATCATTTGTGCTCAGTATGGTAGCTCTTATATTTAAAAATGAACTGGTACTTTATTGAACCACTGGTAAGCGAAAACAATTTATTGGAGGATCATCACATGCGAAGTAAAGCACAAGACCTTAGCATTAAGAAATCAAATAATCAATTATCCAAAAGTGAGAAAAATATACTTGCAAGTCAGGCTCATACTAAAAAAAAGAATCGATCAGTCTCGAAACATAACCTCTACTCAAACCCATTTTATTGATAAACTTGACTTTAAAAATAAGAGCATTGAAAAGCAAGAAAAATGGCTTGATTATGAAACTGACGGTGAATTAGAAACAGCTGATATTGATGAAAGTGATTTTCACTTTCATAGAAATAATTTTGAATAACTAAGACCACACATTGATTAACTCTTTTTATTATAAGTTGTGGCAACGATAGCAATCATTAAGATCAGGGTGCGATCATCGTTCCTGAGCGGTTTTTTTTAATAATCCAATACCTACAATAGCCATTGCAATGGATACGAGTGGGTTCAGCAAATTCAATAAAGCAAAAGGCAAGTAATCCAGTGTGGGGATACCTAATGTTGCTACATAAAAAGTACCTGCAGTTGTCCATGGAATAAGTCCTGCTGTAAGTGTGGAGCCCTCTTCCACCGAGCGCGATAAAATTGCGCTATCCAAACCTTTCTCCTGATAAGCGGTTCTAAAAAGCTGGCAATTAAGAATGATAGAAATATAGGCTTCACCCATCGCCATATTGCCGATTAACCCAGCAGCTATGGTGGTAGCGATTAACGTACTGATTCGTTGAATACGCGCAATGATATACATCAACAGTGCGCGCAAAAATCCACTCTGATGCAAAATTCCACCAAGCGCCAATGCCATGATAGAAAGCAATAAAGTCCAAGCCATGCTGTAAATACCGCCGCGCCCAAGCAAAGCATCGATATTTTCGATACCGGTAGTTCCTGGTGAATTCAACCATAATGAATTGATCACCTCAACACCGTCTTTACCCTGGTATACAATGGCAATTAACATTGCCAAAACAATACTGCTTGTCATGCTAACTTCCGCACTATGACGCTTAATACTTAAACCCAGCATCAACAGTAACGGCAATAATGTCACCCACAGATCAAGCTGATATGCACTCGCTAATGCAGAACGAATGGCAACGATATGTTCTTGCGGTAGGTTCACATCACCGTATCGCATACCCCAAATAATAAAAATAACAAGCACAAGAAAAAACGTAGGAATGGTGGTGTACAACATAGAACCAATATGCCGATAAAGGCTTGTAGCAGCACTCATGGCAGCAAGGTTGGTAGTATCGGAAATGGGTGACAACTTGTCGCCAAAAGTTGCTCCAGAAATAATCATGCCTGCTACCAGAGGTAGCGGTATACCCATTGCATCACCTATCCCGATCAATACTACCCCAATTGTTCCTACAGTTCCCCAGGAAGTTCCTGTAGCTATTGACATAAAGCTGCATACTATCAATCCTGCCGCCAGAAAGATATTTGGACGCAACCAATCCAATCCATAATAGATTAGAGTTGCAATGGTGCCGCTTTGCATAAAGCTAGCAACCACCATACCAATTAGCAAAAAAATATAAATTGCCGGTAGTGCCTTGATAATGCCGCTATCCATCATGCATCGGATCTCGGTAAATGAATAACCCAACCAACGCGCGTGTATACTTACCCAAATCAATGCCACAAAAATCAATATATGCAAGTTGAGTTGAAAAATAAAAAGCCCTGACGAAATCAACAAAAACACACCAGCAAAACAAATCATTGCATGCCAAATAGTTGGGAATCTTGCAGTAAGCGCCAATTCCTCTAGCGATGAATTACTTTCAGTCATAAATTGTTTTACTTTTGCGTATCATCAAATAATGAAGCTAATTCGCCATAACCTTGAATATGCAAGTCTTCTTTCTTAATAAATCGCAGTGCGGCAGAATTAATGCAATAGCGTACACCCGTCGGTGCTGGACCATCATGAAACACATGACCTAAGTGACTATCAGCATAGTGACTGCGAACTTCTGTGCGAGATAACCATAATTCGTTATCTTTTTTAAAGGTAAGATATTGCTCATCAATCGGTTGATAAAAACTTGGCCAACCAGTACCGGAATCAAATTTATGAAGCGATGCAAACAGCGGTTCACCCGATACGATATCCACATAGATTCCGGCAGCCTTGTGATTCCAGAATTCATTTTGAAAGGGTGGCTCGGTACCAGATTTTTGTGTTACCTGATACTGTAGTGCGGACAACTTTTTTTTTAACAATTCGGGATCTTTTTTAAAATTTTTGTAGGTATTAGTCATTGCGTATTTTCCTCATCAACAAAAAAACAATTATTCATTTACTATGATTTTTACAGGCACTATTACACATTTATCACAAAAAGGACTGGGCGTTGTCAAAAATGCTCAGAATAACCTTTCCTACTTTGTTAATGGTACATGGCCGGGAGATATCGGCGAATTTAGAGTCATCGACAAGCCTCTCAACAATAAAAAATTCGCTTATGCAAAATTGCTTCGACTTATCCAACCATCGACTCAAAGGCAAATACCGTCATGTTCCTATTTAACTTTGGATAAAAATGGTTGCACCGGTTGTCCTTGGATGATCGCAAATTATTCGAGTCAGCTTGAGCAAAAAAGAAATCGCTTTGTTTATGCAATGCAAAGAGTTGGTTTTGATACCACTCTGTTAAACATTGGCTCTGTCCATCCGGCTCCACAGCTTTATGGTTATCGTAACCGCTGCCAAATAAAAACCGATGGGATAAGACTAGGATTCGTTTCAGAAAAAACTCATCAAATTGCCGCAATTAACGATTGTATTGTACTTAATGACGATTGCCGGAATCTATTAAAACTCGCACGCCAGCAATTACCAAATAAGGATTGGCAAACAAATTTTAACAATAATTGGTTATTTATTGAGCTGGATGATGACATGCAAACTAATGAAATTCGCATCAATTACAAGCGACCTTTCAAGCAAGGCAACACGCAACAAAATCAATGGATACAAACCTGGTTAAAAGCAAAACTTTCACACAATGCATATCTTGGTAAAGTGGTGGAATTATTTTGCGGCTCAGGCAATTTCACACAAATCATTGCAGCATCCAACTGTACTTCTGTCATCGCCTATGAATCAAATAGCATTGCCATCCAAGCACTTAAAGATAGACATCTCGACAAGGTGACACCGCAAACAGTGGATCTTTTTGATTCTCAAATCTGGAAAAAAATACATAAATCTGTCAGCGATGCGGATATTTTAGTACTCGACCCACCTCGCGCAGGTTTGAAAAAACACCAAGGTTTTTTCGACGCCTTTGCCACTTTAAAAACCATTATTTATATTTCTTGCAATCCGGAAACTTTTGCCCGTGATGCCTGGTTTTTTAAGCAACATGGTTGGTCAATGCGCGATAATCAGTTGATTGACTTGTTTCCGCATACTCCGCATGTTGAAATACTTGCCGAATTCACTAAAAGCAATTGCTCAACCATGCAAAAATAGACTCGCAAGCAATTTTTCCTTTCACGAAGGGTATGTATATATTGCCAGTAATATATAAGTTACAGATCTATTTTACTTTTATCCCTATTCTGTCATAACGCGAAATAACAACGAGAACTACGCGATTAAGTTCTGTAAGTTAATTTTTCTTCTTCGCTGTGATTTTTATCACAAGCAAATAATTTTTATCTGCTATCATGAAATAGTAATCTTCTATTTTCATTGCTCAGCCAAACTGTCGATTGATACTGGGCATTAGTCATAACGCGGTAATAGATAGAGATTACATTTACTTTAGCGCAGACTCGAAATTCACTGAAAACTGCGTCTGTTGCACTCTATTAGCGGTATCAATCTCATGCACTTAGAAGTGCAACCTTTTATTTCAACATTATTTTTAAATGAGGTAAATAAAATGGCAATTGTTAACGGTACAAATTTTAATGACAACAATACATTTCAATTTAATGGGGCTTTTTTTCAATTTTTTCCACAACTCAATGGAACCAATGGCAACGATAGCATCTTCGGTTTCAATGGAACCGATATCCTTCGCGGCCTGAATGGCAATGATCTATTAAACGGAGGTGCAGGTGCTGATAACATGGACGGCGGCGACCAAAATGATACCTATATTGTCGATAATATAGGCGATATTGTTGCCGAAGCTTTCAATGATGCAACAGGCGGTGTTGATACAGTAAATTCAACGGTTACTCATACCTTAAGTTTTGCTATTGAAAATCTCAACCTTCAAGGGGCTGCTGTAATCAACGGAACAGGTAACGGTAATAATAATAATATAAATGGGAATTCAGCCGCTAATATTATCAGAGGGTTAGGTGGTAACGACAATCTTCTTGGACGCGGTGGCAATGACACTATAAGCGGTGGTGCTGGCAATGATATTGTCGATGGTGCTGAAGGAAACGACGTTCTCAGAGGCGATGCCGGCGATGATATTTTGCGAGGTGGTAGTGGCGATGATATCTTAGCTGGAGGTCTAGGTAACGATGCGCTGTTCGCTGGTCTGGGCGCTACCGACCATTATGTCTTTGACACCACACTAAACAGTGTCACCAATGTCGATTCCATCACCGGTTTCTTCGCTCCGGTCGACACGATCCGACTGGATAATGATATTTTTACCAGTTTTGCAATACCGGGAGCAATCGCTGCAGGTAACCTCCGCGTTGGTCCCGGGGTCGTTGCTGTCGATGCTAACGATTTCCTGCTATATGATACTACAACAGGGGCCCTCTCTTATGATGGTAATGGTAATGGGGCGGGAGGAGGAATTCAATTTGCGACATTACTCGGAGTTCCGCCATTAGCCGCAGATGATTTCTTGATCATCAATTAAGTCATTGAATAACTCCGCTGCTCGCAGCGGAGTTTAAATTGCACGTTATTTTTCATTGCTTCTCAATGTGCACTCTGATGTGTCATGGTATTTTTCTCTCTTGCATCAACCGAAATAAGACATCATAGGAAACGGGCCGACTGAAATAATACCCCTGATGGAAATAGCATTCGTGTTGAAGCAACAATCCAGCTTGTTGCTCCGTTTCCACGCCTTCTGCAATAATTGTTAAACCCAAATTCCTCCCTAACCCAATAATTGCTTGTACAATTTTTAAGTCATTAAAATTTTGATCGAGTGTACGTATAAAAGATTTGTCTATTTTCAAAATATCAATAGGAAAATCGCGTAATAACGTTAACGATGAATACCCTGTACCAAAGTCGTCAAGTGCAATTAATACATTCATGCGGCGAATTTCTCTTAATACTTTGTTAACACGCTCCATATCACTTACTATGGCGCTCTCCGTTATTTCAAGTATCAGTAATTTTGCAGGTAAGCCCGTGTCATACAGCACCTGAGAAATAGTTTGTGGAAAATCCTTATTCAATAACTGTCGCGGATTGACATTTACAGACACATTAACTGGAAATCCCAATTGCAGTAATTGGTATGCTGCAGTGCACGAAGCTTTTAATACGACTTTACCCAGTTGTTCAATTTGTCCAATATCTTCAGCAAGAGGAATAAATTCACTCGGCGACAAATATCCGCGTTTGGGATGTGGCCAGCGAACCAGTGCTTCCATACGCGTGATACGCTGAGACTGTGCGTTGATAATCGGCTGAAACAATACATGAAGTTCGTTATTCTGGATTGCTGCCCGCAACTCTCTTTCCAATTCAAGTTGATCGCGAGTCCAAGCCAGTGAAGATTCAGCAGAATACACACCATAATGGTTGCCACCATCCTGTTTGACTCGATACATAGCTGTGCTGGCTCTTGCCAACACTGTTTCGCTTGATAATCCATCCTGCGGATAAAAGCTGATTCCAATACTTACCGATACAAACACTTCCAAGCCATCGATTTCAAATCTCTGCCGCATAGTATCAAGAATTTTTTGTGCCATCACTGGCGCAGAATCTTCCTTGTCTAAGCGATTTGACAGTAAAACAAATTCATCTCCTCCCCACCGTGCAATAACATCGCCTGGAATCACACATTCAAACAATCGGCTTGACACCATTGTCAGTAATTTATCGCCGGCGTGATGGCCCATTGCATCATTAATTTTCTTAAAATTATCTAAAGTAACAAAAATTACTGTAATGACTCTCTCTTTATCCTGGATTGCCCTGATCATATGATTGAATTGAATCAATAGCTTTGAACGATTAGGTAGTTTTGTCAGACCATCATGACTTTGTTGATGAGCAACTAGCTGCACCAGTTCAATTTTGTCGGTAATATCTGTCAAAGCTATTACTGAACCTAATTTGATTTCATGATCATCGTACAATTGATTACGTGTAATACGCACTGTTCGCTCTTTACCGTGGATTGTTCTGAGTACACATTCGATGATTTCTGGCTGATCTGGCGTGGTGCCAAAGATATCTTTTTCAGTCTGTGCGACTGAAAAATCACTCGTTTTAGTACAAAAATTCAAAACTTCTTGCAGAAATTTTCCCTTTATACGATCCAGTTGCGTACACAAGATTTTCTCTGCGCCCTTATTTAAGTAAAGAATATGATTTGCCGCATCGGTAATAATTACGCCATCGTCAATTGACTCTAGCGCAGCACTGGAATGAAGTTTTGTGATCCAAAAGGAGCGCAAGAATTGATCAATACGCTGCCAATTCAATAACGGATAGAGTGATAATGTCCCCACCAAAGCAGCTGCAGGTGGGATCCATACATGTCCTAGCTCAAGAAATAAGCCAGAGAATAACAAACCTAAAACCACTAATCCCATCAGTACAGGAATGGTTAAATTTATTTTTGTCCAAACTAGAATTGTCAAAATACCTATCATCCACCCAACTGATACACATGCCGTAATAACTGTTGAAAGTGTATGAATGGCACGATTATTAGTTAACATTGAAAAAACATTGGCATGCCATTCGACACCTGTCATCGGCTGGCGATGTAATGGGGATGCTGGTGTTGCAAAACGTGTACCCATTCCTGTCGCTGTCATACCAACCAGTACCGTCTTGTCTTTTAGACGCATCAGTGCTCCATCGTCAAACAGAACGCGTGAATAAGATATCATGTGGAAACTACCCGGTGCGCTACTATAGGGTATAAGTACCTCTTGCGCTCTTACCCAGTATTTTCGTTGCTCCAATGATTCTGGATTAGTTTCCCATTGATGGCGCGCTGTTCTTGCTAGCGCTGGATTAGCCAGTGCCAAAGCTAACGCGGGCCATGTAGGTGTATTGATGCCAGCATAAAGGAAAATGCGGCGCGCCACGCCATCACTATCTAATTCAACATCAGCGTGACCCAATACGGCGTATTGCGTAAAAATTGACAGCGGTTTCGCGAGTGTCAACAGTTCTGAGTGCGCTTCGGATACCGGTGCAACAGGAAAAACAACATTTCCGTGTCGCGTAATGGCTGCAGCCAATAGCCGATCAGCATTGGAATTTGGTTCTTGCGGTTCCAGAAACAACAAATCTAAAGCAACTGCTTTGTTACCAATAGTAATTAACCGATTGATAAATTCTGCATGAAGCTCCCTCGACCATGGCCAATGCCCAAGCACCTTAAGACTTTCATCATCTATAGCGACAATAACAATATCAGGATCTGGAGAATACTGCTTCAGAGTTAATAATTTGTCATAAATAATAAAATCAAAACGTTCGAGTACTTCAGAATAGGTAATGAAAATAACACCTGCCAACAGTATAGCGAAACGAAAATTAAAAGCATTGTGTTGTTTTCTTAGAAAACCAAATGACATCATAAAAGCACAAAAAGTGGCAACAATATCAGGAACATAAACCAAGGGGATAAACTAATCGGCACCTCAATGGTTTGAGGCTGTCCCCACAGCCCCTCAAAACCATCCGCTTCAATGGTTTTGAGGCGTAAATAATAAGTACCACTCGATGGCTTTGTAATCGTTACAGCAGAAGCCGTTGTCGATTCTTCATGAAGAATATCGGTAAATGCGTCATCGCGAGCAAATTGAAAATGAAAGCTTTGACCTTCTGCCGCAGCACGCCACGCAAAAGTCATTTTATTTTCGTCCACTTTAGTTTCTTCCAATGATGGTGCAGGATAAGGGACTCGGAATGGCATCGAATCACTCATAGGTCCCGCACCTTCAGTAGCGGAAACTGAGAAAATACGCCAGAAATAATGTCCAGGTGCCAATGACTCCGACAACACAAGGCTATTTTCCGTCACTTCGGGATTGAAATAAACCATGTGGGAAAAATCGGAATCCTGACTAATCATAACGGCATAATGCGATGCTTCAGTTTGCTCTGTCCATTTAAACACTTGTTTCTCTGGCTCTGCCATTCCTTCCGGCAAAGGAGCGATAATAAAAGGAGCTTCCGGACGTGCATTGAGTGAAAAAGGGATAATGGCATCCTGTCCCTCAATTGATGATTCATCAATACCTCGAATTTTCAACCAATAATCGCCGTCAGGAATATCACCGTCGCGAAAAGGTAAACTCATGGTGATAAATTCAGACAATAAATTTCTAAAATCTTTATCGATAGCTATTTGTGCACGATAAGCATGTGCTCCAATTAGCGGTTTTACTTGAATTACCAGTGGCAAGCTTTGATAGTAACGCACGGTTTCACTCAGATCCGGAGCCGGTAATAATTTTACGGGGTGCGCAGACGATTTACCTTTATCAGTTACCGTACCATAACCCGCCAAAACATCAACACTTCTTTTTTTATCACTAACTCCTACCACTCCCGTCAATACTTCGCTGCTTGTAGTTAATTGCTGGTTAATGATACCCACACGAAATTCTGTGCCACGCACCGAAGAAATTGCAGAAGGTGTTTTGATCCGAAAACGTGTGCTTTTACCAGACGCTCTCGGCACGGAACTTTCAGTACGTCCTTGTTGCAAATCGATTAGTGTGTCTATTAAGCCATGATCACCAAAGATTTGCATAGTATTTAGGTGCAGATAGGTATTTTCTTGAAGGCGCAATCGTGATTTGTCAGCGAACTCAATTGTAACGAAAGCATCATCTTCACTCTGTATTTCATCACCTTCCAGTAATTCCATGCCAAGCTCGATTGGCATTTCTGCTTGATTATTTCGCCTCAGAACAGCTTTGCCATGCACGCTCACCACATGCGCTGATGTAGTACCTAAACGTTTTGTCCAGGCTAGAGGAATATGTAATTGTTTACCCGGTGGTACAACATAGGGATTCTGTATTTTATTGAGTTGCTGCAATTGCTGCACATACCCGATGTTTTTAAGATGACGTTCGGTCAGATTCCACAAATTGTCACCAGGTTTTACGGTATAAGTCCATTTGTCGGTAGCTGAAACATAACTAGACAAAGCCATGAGTACAGCAAGCAGAAATGCGTGCAATTCAATTTTGTACAGACAACTCCTTAACCGCATAGCATCTCCTTTTCTATCGACTATTTAACAAGCCGCTAAAAATTATCTGTGTATCGCTATAGCGTCTAAAAATGCTCGTTTATTGTGTATAAACTACACATTTTTACCTAGTTTTGTATTATATCGACTTCGCCGCTAATATTTTCAACGTCCTGCAAGGTATTAATCAAGTAACATAGGAGTACTGGGAAAACTACATTTAATGCGCTAGTAAGAAAATAGAATGCTATTTTTTAACAGTTTATCGTTTGGTTAATTACTGAGCAATACCTCTTAATCCAATCAGAAATAAATCTCTATAAATTTGTTTGCAACTTTTAACAAACTCTTAGCCAGAATAAGCTCCACTATAAAGAGAAAGTGCTGTGGTTATAACTCGCTATTAATCACAAAAAATCAATAAATCACCGATACACTGATAAAAAAACAGAATTTCTAACAATTGTGAAGAAAAGTAGTGTTAGAATTTTGACGCTCAGCTATTTAATCTACTTTATTAGTTGAAATTAGAGTAGATCAAAAGCTTTGACAAAAGGTTTGCCCTTTCTATAAGTTACTTTGAATATGGCAAGTATGAGTTAGAACGTATAACCAAAAGACCAATCATTACAAAGGATATTAAAATGTTTGAAAGTTTAAAAAATCTGTTAAAACATTTTACAGGCGACCAAGAAAAAGAAGCTATCGCGCCTGCTACAGCTAGTCAGCAACCTGCATCAACCCTTCACGCTATTAAAAAGAGTAGCTCCCTTTATCACGCTTTAGGTGATTTTAATTTAGGTATAGGCACCATTGGACCAGCCAATCGCAATGATATCGACCAAAAGGTTTTAGTTGATATGTATCAGTCAGTTGCCGCTGGAGAGTTTAATATACCCGCAAACGGTGTCGTTCCGGAAATTTGTGTCGATGGTCGCACTGATAAGGATGGCAAACGGAAGAATGCCCCTTGTGCTGCCGGCGGCACCTTAAGCATCGTTTATGGAAGTGATCTGGGTGGCACGCCAGCCAACAACGACATCAATGAAATACAATTAACAACACGCATCATTAATGCATTGAAAGAAAAAGGCCATAATACGGGTGTGCATGGCGATGATCATAGTAGCTGTGGTTGCGGCGCTTGCTCAAAGGCGCCTACTATCTATCAACATATTACTGAGCATATCAATGACATCGCATCTTTAATCAGTCAATTCGGCATCAATCTAACAGAAGTAGAAAAAGGAGCAATTCTTAATCAAGCTAAAAATCGTTTAAATCAACCTGGTTTCTTTGCAGATGATAGGGCCACTGTTGTAAAAACTGCACAAGATTGCGGCGCTGCTTACGAAGAACTGGTTGGTGCGCACAACGAATTAGGTATCGCGTTAAATACAAAGTCTGGCACAACTGTTGATCGTTCTGCAATCCGGGCAAAATATGGCCCTCAATATGATATGTTCGTTGTCGATGCGTGGGCGTTTGGAACAGCAGCAAAAGATATCAACAACAATGGCAGTGACGAATATACACAACGCATTGCCAAAGCAATCACGCTACAAAATGTGGCAACGGCATCTGTCTTAGGGCATGGCTCTTTAAGCATCATACCTGTTGCTTGATCTACCCGCGTAGAAGGCGCGAAGAAACTCACGCTCGCGCCTTTCAAAACAATTACTAGAAGTTGGTTTGCTGATACAAAGGTAAATTTCGAATGGCATCCGCATTACTGCTTGAAAAAACCCGTTCAGCTGCCTCTTGCCAAGGTAACCAAATGAAATTCAAATGTTCACGCGGAGCAATCCGAATGGTTGTAATTGTGGGCAAGCATAAGCCAAACACATGCTCAGTATTAAACCGGACACCCGGGGCATAACGCCAGCGCCATTCCTCATAGATTTCATACTGATTTTCAATGCTCCAATCCGTTAATGCATAATCGGCAGCATTCAAACCGGTTTCTTCCGATACCTCGCGTAATGCAGTCTGTAGCAATGTTTCTCCAGGATTTTGACTACCAGTAACCGATTGCCAATACCCCGGGTGGTCAGCTCGCTCTAACAACAAAACCTGTAAATCAACAGTGTGAATAATTACTAGAACAGAAACCGGTATTTTGTGCATCAGAACATCCGGCTACTGATCAACTCGGTTTTGTTTCAGTTTGGCGTAAACGAATGCTTAATTCTCTTAATTGTTTCTCATCTACAGTACTAGGTGCATGGGTGAGCAAACATTGTGCGCGTTGTGTTTTAGGAAATGCAATTACATCACGGATTGATTCTGAGCCAGTCATCATGGTTAAAATACGATCCAGACCAAATGCAATACCACCATGCGGGGGCGCACCATATTGCAGTGCCTCAAGCAAAAACCCAAATTTCTCTTGTGCTTCCTGTGCTGAAATATTCAACGCACGAAATACCTTCGATTGCACATCCTGGCGATGAATCCGCACTGATCCGCCACCAATTTCCGAACCATTTAGCACCATGTCATAAGCCTTCGATAGCGCTTTGCCAGGATCTGTTTCCAGTAAATTCTCGTGCCCTTCAGCAGGCGAAGTAAACGGATGGTGCAATGCTTGCCAACGATTTTCTTCTTCATCACGCTCAAACATTGGGAAATCAACTACCCATAATGGTTTCCAGCCGGGCTCGGCATGCCCATGCTGGTGACCGATTTTAATTCGCAGAGCCCCCAACGACTCATTGACGATTTTAGCTTTGTCTGCCCCGAAGAAAATTAGGTCACCATTTTTGGCATTCGTGCGTGCAAGAATCGTTTGAATCGTCTCTTCCGACAGAAACTTCAAAATCGGTGATTGCAATCCTTCCATACCGCTGGCAAGATTATTAACTTTAATGTACGCCAAACCCTTGGCACCGTAGATCGCGACAAACTGCGTGTAGTCATCAATTTCCTTACGCGACAATTCCCCACCCTTTGGCACGCATAATGCCGCGACACGACCATCCGGTTTTTCCGCTGCTTCGCGGAATACTTTGAATGTTACATCTCTCATGATGTCGGTCAGCTCGGTAAATTGCAGCGGAACACGCAAATCTGGCTTGTCCGAACCGTATTTAAACATAGCATCTGCATACGTTAGGCGTGGAAAAGGATTGGGCAAATCGACGCTACTCACCGTTTTAAATAAACCACGTATCATTTCTTCCATCAGCGACATGATTTCATCGGCAGATAAAAACGAGGTTTCGATATCGATTTGCGTAAACTCTGGCTGCCTGTCAGCACGCAAATCCTCATCACGGAAACAGCGCGTAATCTGGTAATAACGGTCAAAACCGGATACCATCAATAGTTGTTTAAATAACTGTGGCGACTGCGGTAACGCAAAAAAATGCCCGGCATTAACCCGCGATGGCACCAAATAATCCCGCGCGCCTTCCGGCGTGGATTTCGTCAGCATCGGCGTTTCAATGTCCAGAAAGCCGTGCTGATCTAGAAATATACGCACCGCCATCGCCACTTTGTGACGTAAGCGTAAATTAGATTGCATCACTGGACGCCGTAAATCTAGATAGCGATGTTCTAAGCGCACCACTTCACTGATGTTATCGTCATCCATCAAAAATGGGGGAGTCAGCGAGCCATTCAACACATCAATGGTAGTCACCAAAATTTCAATTTCACCGCTAACTAAAGCTGTATTAATTGTTCCCTCAGGGCGCCGTCTGACTTTACCAGTAATTTTCAACACAAATTCATTACGTATTTTCTCCGCAGTTTGAAATGTTTCTACATTATCTGGATCACACACGATTTGCACCAAACCCTCACGGTCGCGCAAATCAATAAATATCACACCACCATGATCTCTGCGTCGATGCACCCAACCAAAGAGTGTCACCGTTTGATTAAGATATGCAGTATTAATGGCGCCACAGTAATTTGTACGCATAGTTCTTTCTATTCAGTTATTTGAAGGAAAAATTGTTTTCTGGATATCATAATGGAACAAAATCACAATATTGTGATCACTCAGTCGCTGTTTTCACAGCAGTAGAGTTATTCTCTTTTTTTGCTGGTGTATCCACAGACGAAGAAGCAGGTGCTGTAGATGATGGACTTTCGGTGTTTTCTTTTGCTGCAGATTTGGTCTCTACCGCTTTTGCTTTGCTGTTCTTGAAATCGGTCACATACCAACCACTACCTTTTAATTGAAATCCCGCAGCAGAAATACGCTTAACGTAGTTGTTACCGCCACAAACAGGGCAAACTGCAATGGGTGCATCGCTAATCTTCTGTATATGCTCTTTCTCAGCACCACATGAATTGCAAAGATATTCATAAATAGGCATAGACCTCCCCCACAATTCAAAATTGAGAAATCGCGCATTATACCTCACCAATCTCAGTTTATATGCACCAATACCAGTTCAATTTTAGAAAAACATAGAAATTTAGACTTATTGTTTGAATTTGCTTTATATTGATTAAGCTTATCAGAAATCCAATAAATTCACTCACTCCGCCACAATATTTTGGGTCTTAAATGAGAGGCCACTGCATAACGGGTTATCTTGATTGCACAGAGTTTTTAACCATTTGATATATATATGTAACAAGTAACAAAAAAACTCAAAAAACTCAGAAAAACAGTTATGCAGCAGTCTCTTATTTGCACTAAAGAAAAGTTAATAGTTATTGAATCTATGCTAACCGATAAGGGGCACTTTCCCTAGTAGAAAAATACTATACCCACTGACTAAACTTGTTGAATAGCGTTATCCAAAATCTAACGTGAGCTAGCAGAAGTAAAGATGGAGCGAGATTTCATAAAAATATGGCATACTCAAAATATTACATCTGTCTCTACAACTATGACTCTCAAATACTCAAAAAATAACAGGAAAGAAAATTTTAAGCTGTTAATTCATCTTTAAAACAATAGAGTTTATTTTGTTGCCACAACTTACTGATTGGAGAAAACTTTTGATAAGTAATATCTTGAGTTATTGGTCTGATGTTACAAATCCAGTGATTGCGCTCACACGAAGAATACTTTTTTTGCTGACAATTATTTTCCTACTCCAATCATGCACCCATTTTGCAATTGAGGATTGCGGTGGAGAAGTGCTTGGAAAAAATGAAGCTCGTATACGCTCATCACACTTCCGTATGCTGCTCGAAGATGAGCCCGCTGCGGCAAACCGATTCCTTCCGTTTGCTGCAATGTCAGCTCTTGCATACGCAGAGGATAAAGCCTGTGGAAAAGAAGCTCCTAAAATCACCTTAAGTGAGCGCAAAGATCTCGAAGAAATTCTTCGTATAAGGAATTGGCACGAAGTTACTGATGTTGAATGGACGTCTTCATGTGAAGATGATGTTGGATTATTTTATCGAGTGTGGAAAAAAGAGTCTGATGATTTGCTTCAGGTAATTGTGGCTTTTCGTGGAACTTGGGGAATAAAAGACTGGTTTTACGGAAATTTTAACTGGCTCACACGACATTTCTCAATGGAAGATCAATATTCTTCCGCTAAAAAAATATGCAAAAAGTTTTTGCTTATTTTGATAATTCTGATAAAGCCGTTAAGTTTTACACAACTGGTCATTCGCTAGGTGGCGGACTGGCGCAGCATATACTTTATTCAAACCCAACTAAAATAACTCAGGCTATCGCCTTTGATCCCAGTTCGGTGACAGGCTATTTGGAGCAGTCTTCTGAAAATCAAGTTGCCTCATGTGAGTGTAATTCAGCAGATTTAAATGGAGAGGCTAGAATTTATCGAATTTATGATGCTTATGAAATTCTTTCGAATATGAGAATTTTTCACAAAATATTCTTTAATCCAGAGCGACACATTCATGAGCTTCGTTTTCCAAACAAAAAATCACACTCGATGAAAGAGTTAGCATTTTATATGCGCGACCAGGCTAATAAAAAAAGCTTACATGAATATGCAAATCCATGGTATTCAGGAAAAGGAGAGCTCAATAACTCTTCTAAAACATGTACGACTGCCTTTATGGAGGCTCAGAAGAATAGTTGTAATACCAAAGTGACAAATGATCAATGGCTTAAATGTCCGCAGGGAGATGGGTTATGACAACGCTTTCGTTGAATCAACCTAACTTTCCCCAGAGGGTCGATATTGAAAGATCACATTCGATAGTTATCATTTTTACAGTCAGGGATACTATCATGAATCACTCAAATTATGCTTCTACTGCAATACTACCACTTTGTTACCCAAGTTCGGTAACCGCTTCAGTAACAATAATCCAACTATCCAGTGGATCGGCTTGCCAGATGCGCCTATGCCTTCAGTGTAATGAATGCCAAACACTTCATTAACTATGATAGTTGGGCGTATTTAGAGTGACTAAGTCTTACTCAGAAAGCTTACTTATCTATTTTTAAATCGTATCAATACTCCCGACACGTTTCATGGTTATTTTGTAAAATTTCCTACCTTAATTCAACCCACACGGGTTGGTGGTCTGAAGCTTCCGTCACCGAATCAATACCATGAACCCTAAGACAATCCGCTAATTCATCGGTAATGAAAATAAAATCAAAACACTCAGGTTGATCAACAAAACCTACTGGATGAATGCCAACGGTAGGGGCGTGCGCAGTCCCAGGATTTAATACAGACCAGGTGTCAAGAAAGCTGGGAGCATCACTGTTAAATGGGGCCAGGATATCCATACGCTCAGGTGATGTAGCAGAAAAATTCAAATCACCGCACAGTAACGCTTGGATAGGGCGAGAAAAAACCTCAAAAGTTCCACCTTTTTCATCGGCCAAAAAACTGCGTTTTGACATGGTGCATGCTTCAACATGCAAACGACGAATGGCATCAATCTGGATTTTACGCTGGTATTGTGAATAGTATTCGAGGTGTGTAGTCATTACGCGGAGTGACCCGATATCTGCTGTTACGACGGCTTCAATCAGTACTCGTTGCATGCTGGGCGTAGTTAATTCAGCCTGCCATGGTAATAAATGCCGCCACACTTGACCTACAGGTAATCGTGAAAATATGACATTGCCAAAAAGACTACGACCTCCACGCCCATCCGGAACATCCGTCGCAACGCCATAAATCGCAGTATAACCAGGCAATCCTGCTGATAGTTCAACCACTTGATTTTCACCACGACTACCAGGTAAGTTAGGAAAGTTAACCGCTACTTCTTGCAGACAGATAACATCAAATTCATCTATTTGATGAATGGTATGCAAAATACGAGAGAGATCGACCCGACC
Source organism: Nitrosomonas sp. (assembly GCA_024281995.1). Taxonomy (GTDB): domain Bacteria; phylum Pseudomonadota; class Gammaproteobacteria; order Burkholderiales; family Nitrosomonadaceae; genus Nitrosomonas. The sequence continues at coordinate 177,158 of JAMWZW010000002.1, read as the reverse complement.
ATCAATACCTCTGCCCCATTGAATATTCCAGCTCAGTAATTTCATTTTTTCTCCTAATACCAGTTCAATGAAAAACCGAAGAGATTCCTGCCTAACTATGTTCTTGAAGTTATTCTACTCACGTATGTTTCATAGAATCAATCGCTTAAAATCATAAATTGGCCAACTAACCGGTTATACAAAGGTTTCATGAATGTATTTCTTTTACTTTACAAAGACCGCTGCATAACCATGTTTTTGAGCTTTATGGGTTACTTGTTACATCTATAAATCAAGTACTTAAAATAATACGTAACCGAGATAGCCAGTTATGCAGAGTTCTCTTACAAGATAAGAATTTCATTATGCAAACAAGTGCGATATTAAGTAAAGGAATAAAGATGATGTTTTGACTTGATATCATAAAATCAATTATCCAAAACTATCAAACTTTTATTAACTAATTAATAGACTTTAATTAAATAAAAATACCTTCTCTAAAAGAAATTTACCTGTTTTTCTAAGAAAATTCCTACAAAACATTTGACATGGCATTATTTCCCACGTATAGTTAATTTTTGTGGGAAAAATTTACACAACAATAGCTGAAATAAGAAGTGCGAGTGAATTTAAACCTCATAGGAGAAGATAAAAAATCAATGATCGTTAAAACTTCAGCAGTTTTAGCAACACTATCTTTTTCTATAATTGATGCTAATACAGCCGATATTTGTGTTGAATGTAAAAAAAGATCTGATCGACCAAAAATTTCTAGTAGTGACAATCATATAATTCTAAGCAGCTACAGTGTAAAAATCGCTTCCAGTAACAATATAAAAAGTTCTACACCCAAACCGATTACAGGTGACGGAATAGCATTTGACCCTACTAGTCATTGTAATAATGCTGCTACGAGTACACACGCATAAGCAGAGTTTCATCCAGAATAGGCAAACTCGTTCACGAGAGAAGTTTTATTGGTTTTATTGTTGTGCTACTAGCACAAGCGACTGCAAGGCTAACTTGATCAAATTATAGTCAATATTAATTTGACAGCAAACGTGTATCTAAGCCCTGGAATACATTCACCCTCCGGTGTTTTCGGGGCTTTTAACAAGCTTCGTACTATAAAATTTTCTTAATTTCTAGAGCAATTTCCGCTCAATGATTTGCAAGAACTTTTAAGTGTAGGAGTGTTTTCTTAATCATGAGTGCAGTAGTACTAAAATAGATATCATTTTTGTGAAATTCTAACTTTTGTTAGAAAGATCACATCGTTTATCGCAGCGACTACTTAAACTTATGTGGTTATTTATTCAAATATATACAACAGGTATGAATATTCAATTTATATATTCCATGCTCAAGTCTGTCATAATTATTTTTGCTGCAATTCATATCCTATTAATACCTGCAATGGCCACTGCTAGCTCTAAATCTACTATGAATCGCCAATTCAGAGATGACATTACCGATTCTGGACGAATGACAGGTTTTTTAATAAACATTAACTTTAATTGTTGCAATACTCTCCCTTATAACTGCAGCAACACCTCGATTTATTCACCGCGGTTTTATAAGACCATCGTAGCAGATTGGATTAACCCTGCCACTTGCTATAGCAATTATCAGATAGCCTCCACGAAGTTTGAATTTCAAGATTTTGGCAATAAGAAATCATGTTCATCACCATGTATACCAACAAGTGCATTTAACTTTAACCCAATATTTATTCCATCCACTATTCCTGCTTCACCTATTCCAAAACCCGGTCTTCTTACAATCTTGTTAACCTATTTCGGATTGCAAGGGCTAATTGCGATGACAAAAACAAGAACAAAAATAAGAGAAAACAGAAGAAACACAGAAATATGGCTAAAATTCGCTTTTAACTCATAATGTGACCTTTGCAAAATCACGAAAAATTTATATTTTGCTGTAACACACGATTCACTTGCTTGTGGCTGGGAATTTTTGAGCTACTCTGGAGAGAATAATCCGAAATAATCCTTTCAAAGTAGCTGTTTTCTGCCGAGAGGGTGCAATATTCCTATGTTTGCGTAATCATTCGGCGATCAGCAAAGAGTCTGGGTAACCTTTTCAGGTTATACGCCATAGCCAGTAGCATATGCCAGGCATGCGCTAATGCTAAGCCACGGTAACGCAGGATTTTGGCATTGAACCAACGCACCTGGCTGCCGAAGGTTCGCTCTACAACATAGCGGGATTTCGTGATCAGGCTATTACATTGCAACTGCCGGCGCGTCAATGGGTTGTTCTTCGCAGCCTTGTCCTGAATGCCGTTTTTAATGCCGCGTGATTTCAGAACATCGCGATGTTTCTGGCTGCTATACGCCTTGTCGGCATGGATGCGGCTTCCTGGTTGGATATGGGCTTTCTCTAACAAATCCAGCAACGGCTTGCTGTCATGGCAATTGGCCGCAGTGGTTTCAACCGCCAGCACCAAAACATTGCCATCTACTATCGCATGCTGCTTATAACCAAATACCGATTTGCCGCTCTTCTTAACCCAACGTGCTCCGCTATCCACACCCGGTTGGGTCACTTCAATGACCCGCATCGCTGATTGAGCATCCGCTTCATCATCCCGTTCTTCCGGTCACCCACCACTTCATAAGCAGGCCGGGTTTTAGGTTTACGCGGACTTTGCATAATGCTTGCATCAACATGGCAGCCTTTTCTAACCGTGATGTCGAGCGCTTGTATCTGTTCATTCACCTGCCTTAACAATTCATCCCAAGCGCCCGCTGCCGTCAATCGAGTTCTGAAGCGTGATAGCACGGAATGAGTCCCTCACATCATCCTCCAACGACAACCCCAAAAATCGCATCACATGTAGATTCGAGTTCGCCATGTCTTCAACCGATTCATCACTTAAGCCGCCATTCCAAATTCCTACCAGCAACATCTTAAACAACAGCAATCCGGAATAGGCCGGACGCCCTGCTGCATCCGACACCGGTGCGTAATGAAATGCGATCGCTTTCTCGATAGTGTTCCACTCTATCAATTGATCAATCTGCTTCAGAAAATTCCCTTTCCGGGTGCGGCGGGTTACATCATATTCTGAGAAACTCATGCTCATCACTTCAATACTATTGTTTTAAAATGCAATTATATCACCCGCCCCCTTGTCCAGGATTGTAACCGCGCAAAGATCTCATAATGTTTATTTACTACTTACTGACACGGCTAACAAAGAGGGTGGCCTGTCTCGAAATTTTCTACCATTGAGAACTAGGAGACTCGGACTGGAGTTGATACAGATTCGTACTTCTATCAATGCGGGTAATCTCACCTCTTGGCAAAACCCTAATGTCAGATTCACAAATCTGAACTACTACAAATAAAGCCTATCTCCTTTTCTTTAATTCCATCCCCATTCTTTTTCCTTCGCTAGCAATACTAACCAAGAAACTAATCTTCCTTGCCTATATCGCACTCTACAAAAGGCTGTCTGACCCGCAACGGTATGTTGCACATGATGTTCAAGCTGGCTGAATGTGTTGTGCACAGAACAAGTGGCGGCGACAACGAGGATTTGACTTCCTCACCATAGTCATTACAGGAGTCACATTTATTGATAGGGTTGAAGCAGCAGCAATAGATCAGAATGCAGCTTGATGAACTCTCTGAACACTACTTTTGACAATAACTCTGATTATTACGACCAACCTCATATTCGCACAATGGAGCAACGTATTCATCGACGCTAAAATGACTACTGCGCTTTTGGACAGGATGACGCACCATTGCCACATCATCGAAACCGACAACGAGTCTTTCCGTTACAAACAAAGCACAGCCAGTGCAAAGATCAGAATACAGCAACGGAAAATGAAAAATATTCACCAGAAGAAAATCTGGCCAATTTGTAGTGAACTACAACCAATCTAAAACATCAACAGGAGGCAAAATACCAACTCAGTCTGGTCGACTTATCTGTAGTAGTTCAGACTTGATCTGACAGTAGGTCTTGCCAAAGGTGGGATTACCCGGTTTGATAGAGGTGTGAATCTTTATCAACGAAGCGCGCAAGCGCAAAGGAGTAATCCCATGAGTAGTATTCAACGAACTATCATCAAACACAAGATTGGTTTGCTTAATCTGGCAGCCGAGCTTGGAAATGTATCCCGAGCCTGCAAGGTAATGGGTTTTTCACGCGATACTTTCTATCGCTATCAGGCTGCCGTGGAGGCAGGAGGCGTTGAGGCACTGATTGATGAGAACCGGCGTAAACCCAATATCAAGAATCGCGTAGAAGAAGCGACGGAAGCAGCGATCAAAGCTTTTGCGCTGGAGCAACCTGCGTTTGGTCAGGTTCGTGTTTCTAATGAACTACGCAAACGCGGAATCATTGTTTCTCCATCTGGCGTTCGTTCGGTGTGGCTGCGTCAGAATCTGGAGTCGTTCAAGAAGCGTTTGTCAGCCTTGGAGAAACATATCGCCGAGACCGGAGCAGTGCTGACCGAAGCGCAAGTGCAGGCCCTGGAGAAGAAACAAGAAGACGATGTTGCTCATGGCGAAATCGAGACGGCTCATCCAGGCTATCTCGGCAGCCAAGACACATTTTACGTTGGCACCATCAAGGGCGTGGGTCGAATTTATCAGCAAACATTCGTCGATACTTATTCCAAGTGGGCTGCAGCGAAGTTGTATACCACCAAAACGCCGATCACAGCAGCTGATTTGCTTAATGACCGGGTGCTTCCGTTCTTTGTCGAACAAGGTATGGGAGTCATCCGTATCCTGACCGATCGCGATACCGAATACTGCGGTAAGCCGGAGAGTCACGATTACCAGCTCTATCTGGCACTGAACGACATTGAGCATTCCAGAACGAAAGCCAATCATCCACAAACAAATGGTATCTGCGAGCGTTTCCACAAAACCATCTTGCAGGAATTCTACCAGGTAGCATTCAGGCGTAAGATTTACCAATCGATCGAAGAGTTACAGCACGATCTGGATGACTGGATGGTGTATTACAACAACACACGTACTCACCAAGGAAAAATGTGTTGTGGGCGTACACCGATGCAAACTTTAATTGACGCAAAGGGGGTGTGGGACGATAAAATTACCTCATTGAATAACTGAATTTGATCTAACAGACACATCGTTAAATCGGGTAACTGTCAGATCGGGTCGAGACTACTACAACTTATCCACAGATGCGGAGTATCCTGCGCTCTGTTTTACCCTCGTCATTTTTCAACCGTAATGGGTGGTCAATTTTAAACCGGTATCAACGCTCACAGTTACATCGTCAAATTGGGTAATTGTCAGATCAGGTTGCGACTACTACACATTCCTATTGTAATTTCTTTATATTCTGACTGATTTCCAATAACTAAATTTCCAATAAGTATGGTCTAATTTAGATATTGTCACTCCCTTTTTCTCAGATGCGTGGAGGAATTTATTTTTTTCCAGATAAATTCCTACATGACTTGAAGTAATGCCAGTTTTAAAAAACACGAGATCACCGGATCTTAGATCACTCTTTTTAATCTCTTTACCGAGTTTTGATTGCATCCAAGTTGTTCGTGGCAAATCCAAACCAAGTCTGGATTTAAACGTTAAATATACAAATCCTGAGCAATCAATTCCATGCTGACTTAAACCACCCCGTTGATAACGCACACCTTGCCAATCATTAAACTGAGAATAAAGTGCTTCTTTGATAGCACTGGTATCTGTTAATCTATTTGCAGGAGCAGTGGAACTAAGTTTTGTCGAATTTCTTTCCTCAAGCAATCCACAGCTCCCTATTACACTACATAGAGTAACTAAACAAATTGACCGTGAGATATTTCTTTTCATTGATATTGTTTACTTTACACAAATCAATAGTACATACCGGTAAGTTCTAAATTCGACTACTCCGTACCCCCATACTTGACAGTTTTGATAGTACGCATTTCGCCATATCTTTTAACGACACAATTTCGTCTACTCCGCCAGCTGCGATAGCTTCTTTTGGCATCCCAAAAACAACACAACTTGCTTCATCCTGTGCAAAATTATAGGCACCTGCTTTATGCATTTCTAACATACCCGCTGCGCCATCCTTACCCATGCCGGTGAGAATAACACCTACTGCGTTCTTACCAGCGCAGTTAGCTGCTGAGCGGAATAGTACATCAACCGAAGGACGATGTCGACTCACCGGTTCTCCTTGATTTAATTCAGTCATGTAATTTGCACCGCTGCGTTTTAGCAATAAATGCGAATGCCCCGGTGCAATAAAGGCATGTCCTGGTAAGACTCTTTCACCACCTTTTGCTTCAACAACAGATATTTTACATATACTATTTAATCGATTAGCAAATGATTTAGTAAAGCCCTCTGGCATGTGCTGAGTCACCAAAATACCTGGAGAATCAGGAGGCATTTGAATCAGAAATTCTTTAATTGCCTCTGTACCACCAGTTGAAGCACCAACTATTATCAGCTTCTCGGTTGAGGCAATTCGATTAGAAATCGCAGGTAAAACAGCATCGGCTGTTGCACTTTTCGTTACTGTCATAGCTGCAGAGCGCTTTAGTCTCGCCGACTTTGCAATACGAATTTTATTTGCAATATTATTACCGTACTCTTTCAATCCCGATGCAATATCAATTCTAGGCTTAGCTATAAAATCAACTGCACCCAATTCAAGCGCACGAAACGTTATATCCGAGCCTTTTTCAGTGAGTGTTGAAACCATGACTACTGGCATTGGCCTCAAACGCATTAATTTCTCCAGAAAATCTAATCCATCCATTTTTGGCATCTCTACGTCCAATGTCAGCACATCAGGATTTTTTTCTCGAATCATTTCTCGTGCCACTAGAGGATCAGCTGCAGTGCCAATAACCTCCATGTCAGGCTGATCATTGATAATCTCAGTTAATAGTTTACGAATTAAAGCTGAATCATCAACAACTATGACGGTGATTTTTTTCATGATTAAGTTCAATTAAGAAAATAATTCTATCTCACCGCTACTATCAGCTTTTTGTAACTGCTGTCTATAATCTTTTTCACGCTGAGAAATAGTTGTGTTATGTACATTACGTAATTTCTTTACCATCACTTTGTTATTTTTTGGGAAGAAATAGACTTTCCGTGGATAAATATCTACTAAATCTTGTGCAACAATTCGTATCTTTTCTGTTTGCAGGAACTTTAAAACGAAATCAGCATTTCGTTGCCCTACATTTGCTACTGTCAATCCATCTAGCACATTTCCACCACCAAACACTTTTGCTTCTAGATTACACCGACGTGCTCCTAATTTTAGTAACTGATTAATGAGTATTTCCATTGCATAGGTGCCATAGCGTGCCGAAGCATTTAAAGGATTCGCAACATCTCCGTTCCCATCTGGCAGCATGAAATGATTCATGCCACCAATTCCGCTATAACAATCACGTATACAAGCTGAAACGCATGAACCTAATACCGTCACAAGCAATATATTTTTGTCTGTTACATAATATTCACCGGGAAGCAGTTTAACTGCTTCACTATTAAAGCTTTTGTCAAAATAAAAATTGCTCGCTACTTGTTCATCAGCAATTTCAGCCATACCATCACCTTTGCTTGTTTGCTAATTCATAGACAGTTTTCTCGCGCAATTTGAATAAATCGACTGCATGCTGAAAACTCTCAGAGTGGCCCGCAAATAATAGTCCGTCAGGAGCTAACAATGGTACAAATTTATTTAGAATCTTGTATTGAGTAGGTTTATCAAAATATATCATTACATTACGACAGAATATTGCATCAAAAGGGCCACGAATTGGCCAATTTTCATCCAGTAAATTTAGCTGCCGAAAAGTAATCATATTCCTCAACTCAGGACGGACTCTTGCCGATCCTGCATGATGTCCCTTACCTTTCAGAAAAAATTGCCGAAGTTTATCCTTCGGTATTTTTTCTAACTTATCAAGCGGATAAATTCCTAACTGCGCTTTTGCAAGAACATTCGTATCTAGATCAGTCGCCAAAATATGTACTGGCGGTGTAAATGTCTTGAACGCCTGCACCATAGCCATGGCCATTGAATAAGGCTCCTCCCCAGTAGAAGATGCACTACACCATAGTTGAATTTTTTTTTGATTTTTGCGTTGCTCTATGTGCTTTTCAAGGATAGGAAAGTGATGTTGCTCACGAAAAAAAGCAGTAAGATTGGTAGTTAGTGCGTTTGTGAATGCTTCTAGTTCAGCTGCATCTCCACTTTCAAGGTAATTTAGATATTCATGGAAGCTATTTAAGCTATTAGCACGCACTCGTCGAGCAAGACGACTGTAAACCATATTTTGTTTACTAGAAGAAAGCGAAATGCCAGCATGTTTGTAAATCAGCTTCTTAATACGCTCAAAATCAGCTTCATTAAAAGGATATTCACGTGATTTATTATCATAAATCTTTTCAAGATCTGAAGCTCTATCCATAATATTGCATTCGTCCGAATTAGATAATTTTTTAGTGCCAGGTACCATTCAATAATTAATTGAATTGAAAAAAATTATTATGCTTAAATAAGTAACCTAAATAAAAAATTAAGAACAGTTTTTTTTTAATAAATTTCATATGTTAGGTTTTGGCTTCTTCATTAACTGCACACGCTTGTCTAACTTTTAAATCAAACAACATCAGTGACCCACACATCAGATATTCGATTTCAGTAATTTTACTTTTTAGGTTTACTAGATTCTGTAACTTAATATAATTATTGCCTTTACAGAAGGCGAAAATTAATTAAACTATTTCTTGCTGAGATGCTAGTACTAATGCCGCGGCATCAAGAATTAGTGCTACTTTTCCATCGCCCATAATTGTTGCCCCTGAAACTCCCTGCACTCTCCGATAATTACTCTCAAGACTTTTAATAACGACTTGGTGCTGCCCTATCAAATCATCCACAAATAATGCAGCTTTATGACCTTCAGCTTCCAAAATAACAAGAATTCCTTCATTAACAGCGGTTACATTTGAACGTAAATTAAAGATTTCATGTAATGCAATTACCGGCAAATATTCTCCACGAACCTGTACAACACGACCTCTACCACTTACGGTCTTAACATCAGAAATATTGGGTTGTAATGATTCGGTAATATAATTAAGTGGCACTATGAACATTTGATCACCAACGGCAACTGACAATCCATCAAGGATAGCGAGCGTTAGTGGCAAACGAATAGAAATACGTGTCTCGACTCCAAATTTTGATTCGATATCGATACGCCCCCCAATACTTTGTATATTACGTTTTACTACATCCATTCCAACACCTCGCCCAGAGACGTCTGTAATTGCCTCGGCTGTGGAAAAACCTGCTTCAAATATCAGTAGCCAAACTTCCTGGTCTGTCATGCCATCATGTACTGACAAACCACGCTCCCTGGCTTTCTCAAGAATCTTACCTCGATTTAAACCGGCACCATCATCACTGACTTCGATAACAATGCTACCTCCTTGATGAAATGCACGTAACGTAATCGTACCCTGTGCTGGCTTACCTGCTGCAATTCTTTTCTCCGGCATCTCTATACCATGATCCAAGCTATTTCTTACCAGATGTGTTAAGGGATCAGCAATTTTTTCAATTAATCCTTTGTCTAATTCTGTATTTTCACCAACCGTTTTAAGTTCAACACGTTTACTCAATTTTGATGCCAAATCGCGTACAACCCGTGGATATCGACTAAATACAAAACTTATCGGCATCATTCGAATCGACATTACGGATTCTTGCAAATCGCGAGTATTCCTTTCTAATTGATTCATACCACTATGAAGTTTTTCAAAAACTACGGGATCAAACTGTGAAGCCGTCTGAGCGAGCATCGCTTGAGTAATCACTAGCTCACCAACCAAATTAATCATTTGATCAACTTTCTCAATACTTACTCGTATTGATGAAGCTTCACCTGAAGTAGAAGCTACATTAGTTTTGCTTGAAGATTTACTAGATGCAATTTGCTCTTCACGATTATTATTACTAATTTTTTGTAGTTGCAAATTTTCATTGATTTCGTGATCGCCCATTTCTTTCGGCGCCGCGGGAGCTTCAGGAAAAAAACCATAGTCGGGAGTGGTTACTATCTTAGAAATCTTAGTTACATCTTGATCACACAAGGATTTTTCATCAGTATCAATTGCATCTACAGTCTTATCTTCTGGTATAGGAATACTTGTACTTTTAGAAGAAATTTCTTCAATCGTTAGCTTCGCGGGATCAACCACAAAAGCCAATGTTTCCCAAACATCCTCTTCGCAATTACTCGTAATGAGCCTCAAGCTACATAATTCTTTCTCATTCTTTAGTGCATTAACTTCCAAAACTCCCAGTTGCTTCAGATTGGCAAATAAATTTTGTGATGCTGTATCACTCATCCCATAATCAGAGAACTCTATAATATATGTATGGGAAGGCTTTAATAAATCGACAGACTCTAGTGAAGTATGGTCTGTATCATTCATTTTTTTCTGTGAAACGACACTTGTTTCTGTATGACTGACAACCTTAATCTCCTTAGGTGTCACTTGAGTATCATCACTCAAACGTTTAAGTTCTTCACAAATTGCTGTTGCCGTTGCTGGATCTGCTTGACCTTCTCCTCGATGTGCTGCCAATTGCTCTTTAATTACATCACCAGCTTTCAAAAAAGCATCTATCATCTCAATCCGTACTTCCAGTTCTCCTTTGCGCAACTTATCTAATAATGTTTCCAACATGTGCGTAGTCTCCGTCATATCTGTAAAACCAAATGTACCTGCTCCGCCTTTAATAGAATGTGCTGCCCGAAATATGGCATTTAGATCTTCTAAGTCTGGTGAATTCACATCAAGCCTTAGCAAACACGCCTCCATATCTGCCAATAGTTCCGACGATTCCTCAAAAAAAATCTCATAAAATTGTTCAAGATCAGCACTCATAGGTCTTCCTATTTACAGTTATGTTGATAGCAAAGCATTATATTAATTGATTAAATTTAGAAGCTTAAGCACGAAGAAATACTTATCTAAGATTAGTTCCTACAAGTTCGTACTATCAGATAAGTTAACCAATCACCTTATTGATCACTTCTAATAAACGTTTGGGATCAAATGGCTTGACTAACCAACCTGTTGCTCCAGCCGCTCTACTTTTTGCTTTAATTTCATCACCCGACTCAGTAGTCAACATCAAAATCGGGATAGTTTTGTAGTCAGATAATTTACGTAATAATTCAAGTAACTTAAGTCCATCCATTCGTGGCATATTGATATCAGTTAATACCAAATTAACTTTATGAATATTTGCCTTATCTAACGCATCTTGGCCATCAACTGCCTCAATAACTTCATAACCTGCACCTTTTAGGGTAAAGGAAACCATTTGCCGAATTGATGCAGAATCATCTACCGCAAGTATCGTTTTAGCCATCTATCCCACTCCTCATAATCATATAAATAATTTCTCAATAAACAGCTTCCTATTCTGCATACTTTCCTTAAAAAAGTTCGACATCACCCATTTGCATACCTTGTTGTACGACAGGCTTTTCTTTATTTTTTGTTTTCGCCATCTTCGCCGCATGTGAGAGTCCTTCATGAATCGCCTCTAGAGTTGTTGCTCCAGTCTTCCAGCTGCTCTGGCGATCAATGCGCTGCAATTCCATGTTTAGAATTTCAATTTGCCTAGCAGTATGTGCAAGTAATTGAGTAACCAAATCTCCAAACTGTAACGAAGTAATTGCCATTTCAAGTTCTTGTTCAATTTTGTCGGCAATAACCATTTGTTTCTCTAGTAATTCAATAATAGGTCTGCTACCTTCTGGGGCAGCCATTTTCTCGATAGCCAATACCATTTCATGATGAGTTTTTGTTAATTTACTGATATATTTAAAATTAATAACTAGATTGTTTACTGCGTCACTAACCAGGCGATCAATTTGACCAAGCCCCATCTTAATATTCATAAAATATTCATCGGCTTCGACGCTACACAAAACTTCATTCAGACTAACTGTTGGTGATTGATTTGAACATTGATTACCAGTCTTGTCGTTGTCAGAATGTATCTCAGCCATACATTTCTCCTCATTTTAATAAGAGTCTTAAAATGTCATATATACTCAATTAGTTAACGACAGGATTAGAAATAACTTTAATTCTAAAAACTTATAAAATTATTCAAAACAGTGCAGAATTCTTCGACATCAATTTATATATCTCCTTTAATCACTGTTTATGGAACAAAGAAAATTTGGTTAGCAAGCTATTACATTTATTCCGAAATCAAATAAATTCAAACTTAATTAGTAACTTCACCAATTCGATTTGCCCATCCAATTGACTGCATTTCCATATCGGCCAATTCACCTAAACCGAGAAAACCTAACTGACTTAATATCGACTGAATTACAGCAATTTCACCTTTTTCATTTGCTTCGATTAATTTTAGTTCTAAGCCTAGACGCCCATCCCGAGTCAGCAATGCTTGACTCATGTCATCGGGAATACCCAGTTTGTCTACTATTTGCTGCATATCTATACCTAATAAAGTATCGAGTAGCGACAAAATTCCGACCATAAATGCTCTTTCATGGTGATTTTTATCATGGGGACGTTCAGCTATGGCAATTAATTCCATTAATTTTCCTCGTGTCGCAGCTGTTTGCATTAATGCATTTGACATAGTTTCGTCTGATTGATTAGCACTATATAGCAATAACTGTATCCATCTTTGTAACTGCTTACGCCCTAGTATCATGATTGCATGTTTGATAGAGTTGATTTTTTGTGGCAAGCCATTAGCCACTGAATTAACCATGCGCATAAGGTTGTAGCTTAAACCCGGTTGATGTTTAAATTCTTTCTCAATTTCCTCGATCTCACTATCACCCATAACTAATGTCAATAACTTCAATAGTGACAGTTTGCCTGGATCAGCACGTTTTACAGTCATTACTTCTGGTTTTGCAAAATAGTATCCCTGAAACATTTGAAAACCCAATTGCATGCAATAAGCCTCTTGCTCCCGATTCTCCACTTTTAGTGCTAGAAGCAAAACTGGCCAACGATTCAACTTACTTACAAGCTCTGCGAGTTGGGCTCTTTCAAGTGTTAGAATATCTACCTTTACTACACTAACGATTGGCAACAATTGCTCAATTGTGCTGTTGATTGCAACGACATTATCAAGTGCAAATTGGTACCCTTTTTGTCTTAATTCATCACACCGTTTCATAAATTCTGCACTAACTGAGGCAGGCTCTCTCACCTCTAGCACAACGTGTTTACAGGGCAATAAACTAATTATGTCACTCATAATCAGATCAGGATCTGCATTAATAAAACCTCGCTGTCGACCCAGCACATTCTGAATACCTAGCTGACCATATGCATTGACAATCACATTTGCCGACGCAGACAAATCATCAGTGACATTTACCGCTTCCTCAGCCTCATCTTGTCGAAAAAGTAATTCAAAGGCCACTAAGTTATGATTGCGATCTAGAATCGGTTGTCGCCCAAGAAAAAAACCTCCCATCTACCCCTCCGCTAAAAGATATTGTTCCAGTAGAAATAATCTAACATCATCGGCTCTTTCTAACTCTTTCTAATGTAGTTCTTTATTAATTTGGCTGTGTAATTTTTAAAGCCTTTTCTTTAATAAGGCTAGAAGCGATATAAATAAAAATGAGTCACTACAAGTGACTCATCTGACAATACTTCTCATTGGTAACGAATGATTTGTTATTACAGTGCAGGAATTGCGCGATTCTTTCCTGTACCTTTGGCCTGATATAGTGCTTGATCAGCACGATTTAGTACTGAATGCTGAGGCTCACCAAATGTACGGAGTGCTACACCTGCACTAAATGTTATTGAAGTTAATTGATTATTTAGCTGTAGCAAACTACTCTTCGTCAAGTTATTTTGCAGTCGATGAATAATAGTTAAAGCTTCTTCCATTTCAACGTCAGGCAGTAAGATTACGAATTCCTCTCCGCCCAAACGTGCAACAACATCTGTAGGTCGTAGTGTTTCCTTGGCAATTGTTACCAAATTAACAAGTACACTGTCTCCATACGAATGACCCAGACTATCATTAATTTGTTTAAAATCATCTAGATCTATCATAACGACCCCTAAAGACTGGGCATTCCGATCTGCACGCGCCGCCTCACGCTTAAACGCCTCATCCAAACCACGACGATTTAATGCACTCGTCATTTGGTCAGTTTGAACTAAACCTCTAAGTTGCTCCAGTTCACTTTTTAGTAATTCAATTTTGTGTTCTGCTCGCTTTACTTGCTCTTGAGCAGTAAATATTTCATCATTAAATTTTAAGCTTCTAGTTTCAGATAAAACAATATCAAGGATTCTAATGATTTCATCTGCACTATGTGTTCTCCGGATCTGTTCCGCATAATGCTCTACCTGCTTATAGTAATTATCGCAATCATCCATAGGTTTCAGCTCACTTTTGATCGTACCTGATGATTTAACTAATTTCAGCATCCCTTTCCGTTTTTGTTTAATAGCTTCTTGCATTGCTATCCTCCTCATTTCATGGCGTAAAATGCCAGTTAATGCCAGCTCTGGGAGAATTCGTTGGATTGCGAAGGAGAACCCATCCCGGCATATCCTGCCATAGCAACAACGTTAACAGAGTAAATCCGAAATGAATTTAAGGAATAAAGAGGGAAATCGGTACTATTTACCGAAAATAATGATATAAGTTAACTAACAAATAGTTAGATTAATTATTCAGAGGTGAGTACTTGATTCTTACCGGCTTTTTTTGCACGGTACAATGCTTCATCTGCACGTTTAAAAATGCTCTCCTGCACTTCACCTGGCTGCAATTGGGCAACACCCGCACTAAAAGTAATTAGCAAGCGATTGTTATCATGTAAGAAAAATTTTTTAGTCAAATTACGTCGCACTCTAGATAAAATCTGAACTGCTTCTTCAAGTTCAGTATTAGGTAGCAAAATTACAAACTCTTCACCACCATAACGCGACACAATATCTTCTGGTCTAGTTGTCTCTTTTATGGATTCAACCAGATATACTAAAGCATCATCACCTACTTTATGACCGTGTGTATCATTCAATTGTTTAAAATTATCAATATCAAGTAGCGCAAAACATAAGGGCGCTTGATGGCGTGTTGAACGTGAAGTTTCTCGCTCAAAAGCCTCATCTAGGCCGCGCCTATTAAGAATGCCGGTCAAATGATCTTCATGTACTTTCTCACCCATTTCCAGCAACTCTGCTTCAAGTTGATTAATTTTATTTTGTGCCAAGCTAACTTCCGCACGAGCTGCGAGAAAATCATTGCGATAATTCAATGCACTTTTTTGCATTTGCTTGGTCTCTGCCATAATTTCCACCACGAATTGATTGAGCACTTCAATATCATCTGTTTGATTAATTTTCTCGGAATAATATCCAAGCTTATCATGATATTCCCCTGTAGAATCTGATAGTTCCTCGATATTACTAATCAAAGAAGTTACCATCTGCTTCATAATCAACTTAGCTTCACTCAAGCGTTGCTTTATCTCTTCTTGTCGCTGAATAATTTCTTCCAAGTAATGTTCGGCTTGAACGATATTCTGCAAATCCAATGGCTTAGATATCGATTCTTGCAACATGGTGATTTTATTATTAACCCACTGATCTTCCGATAACAAATAACCAGTACTATTTATCAGCAAGTTCAATAATCTTAACAAGCCTTGTTGTAACTTAATTCCATTCTCGCCTTGCAAATCAAATTTGGAGTAGATCTGCTCCAAACTCGATACACATTGTCTTATTTCTTGCTCATTTCTCACCATCCTTAATTTCTTTGCGAGTAATTTAGCCTCATTGGATAGTGCATTATCATCTATCCACGAGCCAACAATACTTTCTAGCATTTGCGCCTGTACTTTCAGCAATCGATCAATATAATGAGAAGGTAGCTGGAGATTATCCGTCTCATTGTTAATTGCATCTCTATCCTGAGGAGGTAAATTATGTGGCGGAGCTGACGATGAAAACTCTTCAAGACTATCAATTTGATCTTGAGTAGGTATCGAGCACTTTTGCCATGAATCTATCAAAGCTTCCAGTTTGGAATATAACTGATTTGGGTCTTGAGAAAATTTTGCAAGCACGCGATTGAGTGCTGCTCGTTTTTTTGCGATAGTTAATGCACCATGACCTGTTTCCAGTTGTTTAAATAAAGTTTCTATTACTCTTGCCCATGAAACTATTACTCCATGAGCATTCGTAGATTCAGAAAGTTTACTTTTTAAAGCCACTTCAGTCTCGACAAATTTGACAAATGCGGCCTTATATTTACTCCAATCTTTAGTTTCTATTGCTTGTTCAAGTACAGCTGTATATTCAAATAAATTTGGCGTAGGTTGAGAAAATAATATAGACATTAATTCCTTCAAAATTCTTGATGTATCTTCAGAAATAATGTCCTCTGATTTACCCGCAATTTGATTATATACCCTGTGATAATTGTCAGGTGTGGGAGGGATTTTTTGTGATGAAAGCTTCTGCAATGTCTCGCGAGCAAGCGTCAAAGGCGTAAGATTCTTATCTCGATTCATAAATATATTGAAACAAATTTAACATAACATTTCAATCAACTAACTTATTTTTAATCGCATAACGAATTAATTCTGAATTGTTAGTAAGCTTAAGTTTTTCCAATAATCGTGCGCGATAAACGCTAACAGTTTTTGGGCTCAAAAACATTTCTGACGATATTTCTGACAATGTCTTACCTGCGGCAATAAAACACAGTGTCTGGTATTCTCTGTCAGACAAAGTCGTGTGAAGCGGTTTATCTGAATCAGTATTGATAATATTTGCAAGTTCTTGTGCAACAGCAGGGCTTACATATTTATCCCCTTTTGCTACCTGACGAATTGCTGTCACAAGTTGCGCAGGCGCGCTTTGTTTATTGAGATACCCCGCCGCACCAGCTTTAAGTGCACGAATTGCAAATTCGTGTTCATTGTGCATACTCAGCATTAATACAGCAAGATCAGGCTTATCTTTTTTAATTTGTTTTAGAATTTCAATACCGTTTCTATCAGGCAAAGAAATATCTAATAACATTACATCAAAATTGTACTGGCGTGCAATTTTGATAGCCTGGAATCCCGTCTCTGCTTCACCACTCACTTTAATATCATCAGTTTCACTGAGAATTTGCTTTAAGCCCTGGCGAACAATCGCATGATCGTCAGCAATCATTACACTAATCATGTAGATCCCCAACTATTCAGAATCACTAGATTCCATTTTATATCAGACACTTAATTTGTATTCTTTTTTAACTTATTACTTAAGTCCGTCTCATGCTCAATTTGTTGCTCAAAATTACCTGTAGGGATAAGAATAGTTACTTTTGTACCCTTTTCGGAATCTCCAGTAATATGAAAATTCCCTTTTAACTGTTGACAACGTTCACGCATCCCAATGATTCCAAAAGAGTTCTGTTTCTCCATATCACCATTGGTAATTCCGCATCCATTATCAATTACTTCCAGAAGAATCAACTTATCCAATTCTACGAGTTTAACCTGAACTCGAGAAGCATGCGCATGCTTCGAAATATTCGTAAGTGTTTCTTGAAAGACCCGAAAAATTGCTACCGACAAATCTGAGTCTAAAGGTATTTCTTCATTTACACAGGATACTCTGCAGGCAATACCTGTTCGATCACTAAATTCTTTTGCTTGCCACTGAACAGCTGCAACAATACCGCAATCAAGAATACCTGGTCGCAAATCCAAAGAAATTCGGCGCGTACTATCAATTACACGATCTACCAAACATTCAATCGATTTTGCTTTTTGTTGATAGAATTCTGTTTTTCTTAGCGATGAATCTAAGCAAGGCAACAACTCACATTTTATTGCAGTCAACGTTCCTCCTATATCATCATGAATCTCACGTGCAATCCGGGCACGTTCCTGCTCTTTGATTCTCTGCAAATAAGAAGATAATTCAGCTAGCTGCTCACGGGAACGCACAATTTCACGTTCAACCAGTTTGTTTCGTGTAATGTTGATCATGATACCATCCCAAATCGTTGTACGATCAGGCATCCGTCTCGGTGTTGCACGCAAGCTAATCCACTTTATATCGGTATCTCCTTTTGCTTGAATGCAGCCTTCCCAATTCCAAGTTGAAAGCTGTTCAGCGGATGTGATCAATAATTGATGATAAGGTTGCCTATCATCAGGTAAAATTAGATCGGGAAATAATTCCGGATTATCTACAAGTTCTTGAGGTGTTAAACCCAGCAAAGTCTCACTTGCATCACTTGCATACAAAAAACTCGTTTCATTCTTGGCGGTTAATAAAAATTGAAAAACAACGCCAGGAAGATTGGAAGTTATGGCTTGAAAAAGTGTTTCACTTTTTTGCAGTGCATTCTGTATGGCGATAAGACGTTGATAATTTTCCACCTCATGCAAACTACGCCTTATTACAGGCATCAACCTTGCAAGATTTTTCTTCATCATAAAGTCATAAGCACCTAATGCCATGACATGTGCTGCTGCTTCTTCACCTACACGACCGGATACAACGATTAGAGGTATATCTAAATTCCGCTCTTTAATGCTACGCAATACTTCTTCAACATGCAGTTGTGGCAAATCGTAATCAGATAAAATCACATCCCAATTTTTTACTAAGAGTGCATCATGCAAATCATCGACAGTAGAGACGCGAATGTAATGCAACTGGAATCCACTTTGAACAACTAACTGCAATATCTTTTCTGCATCCGCTTCGGAATGTTCCACCATTAATATTTTCAATTTTTCTTCGTTGAACATCTATGTCTCTTGCAAATTGAAACTGATAAGCTGCTATTAATATAAGTCGATTATATCTATTAACTTGCTGAATTATTATCGCATTTTACAAGAAAATTTTGTCATGCAGAAATAAATTTCTATCGCAAATAATGTGGCAAACCAATTCCTTGGGCAAAAAGCATGAAACATTCATTCCTAAACTTTTCAAAATGATGTCCGATAACTGCAATCAACGGCGGTTACAAACCTTCTTGGATTGCAGGGAAAACCAACGGAACTGGCAATTACGCCAAATTAGATAGTTATCAAAAAGGAGAACCCAAATGCCACAAATTATTAACTCAAATGTAGCTTCATTGAATGCTCAACGTAACTTAAATACATCGCAGAACTCATTAAATACATCATTAACACGCTTGTCATCAGGTTTGCGTATTAATAGCGCTAAAGATGACGCTGCTGGTCTGGCAATTTCAGAAAGAATGAGTTCACAAATTCGCGGCTTAAATCAGGCTGTACGCAATGCAAATGACGGCATTTCACTAGCACAAACTGCAGAAGGTGCACTTGGTGAAATTGGTAATAATTTGCAACGTATTCGCGAACTCGCTGTTCAATCTGCTAACGCTTCAAATAGTGCAAGTGACCGTGCTTCACTTCAGAAAGAGGTTACACAATTAACTGCTGAAATTACTCGGGTGGCTAGTCAAACGCAATTCAACGGTTTGAATTTACTAAATGGTTCTTTCCAGAATCAGAGTTTTCAAGTTGGTGCTAATGCCAATCAAACTATTGATATCTCATCAATACTCGATGCTCGTTCAACCGGATTAGGCAGCCACAAACTTACAACTGGCGGCTCAGTTGTAGGAACAGTTGTTTCCGGCGCTACTGCTAATGGTATCGCTCAAGAAACTGATCTCGCTTTAACTACTGATAAAGGTACCGTAGGTAGTATTGCGTATGCAGCTGATGCCGGTGCTGATGCAATTGCAACCGCTATTAATGATGCTGCATCAGGTATAGGTATTACCGCAACCGCAACCAATAGCACAACACTAGGTGCCATGAGTACTGCTGGAACCATTAGCTTCAATTTGACTGGTGGCACAGGTACCGCTCAAGCAATTTCTGTTGATATCACAGATACCAATGATCTTAGTGCTCTGGCTGCAGCAATCAATGGCGTGCAAAACAATACAGGAATCACAGCAACATTTACTACCGCTGGAGATAAATCGGAGCTTACACTCAGTACAACGGATGGGCGTGATATCAAAATTGACACCTTTGTTCATAGTGGTGGTGCTGCAACTGACACAATAGATTTTGGTACAGTTACTTTGGATGATGGCACAGTTGCAACAGATGCAGTAGCAGTCGGAACAGTTGAACTTACCAGTTCTGAGGGCCAAATCATTGCAACAAATGCAGAAACAGATGTCTTTACTGCTGCAACCGATACCAGTTCGTTTCAATCGCTTGCTCTACAAGACATTTCTACATCAGACGGCGCACAAACAGCCATTGAAGTACTGGATGCAGCTTTAAGCCAAATTAATACCGCACGTGCAGATTTAGGTGCGATTCAGAATCGCTTTAGTTCAACTATTGCGAATTTGCAAAGTGCATCTGAGAATCTTTCAGCTTCTCGTAGCCGTATTCAAGACGCTGATTTTGCAGCAGAAACGGCAAATATGACACGGGGGCAAATTTTACAACAGGCAGGTACAGCAATTCTTGCGCAAGCAAATTCACTACCTAACAATGTTCTTTCACTATTGCGTTAACCAGTTGATAAAGAACAAAACATAGTTAGTATTTCGTAAAGTTGATAATGCGCGGGATTACAAAAATTTTCCCGCGTTCATTTCAACTTTTAGGAGTAAGAATATGAATATCAACCAATTAAATGGAGCTAGCTTATCTCCTACAATCTCTGTAGCAATTCCTAATACTCAAAGATCAACTACGCTCCCTGATACTACTGCACCTTCAGCTTCAAACTCTCTACAACTTCATACTAAAGAAGAGCCAGGATCAGAGAAACTGATTAAACAAGCAGTAGAGGATATCCAAGAAACAGTAGGAAATTTGGCGCATAACTTGCGCTTTTTAGTTGATAATGATACGGGTAAAACGATTATTAAAGTAATGGATGCGCATACCGAAGAAATTATTAGACAAATACCAACCGAAGAAGCTATCGAAATAGCCCGCACCCTAGATAAGGTACAGGGACTATTATTTAATGGTAAAGCATAAAAATATTTCTAACTAATTTAAAGGCGAGATTAAAGAATGCTCTCATCACCAGGTGTCGGATCAGGCTTAGACGTCAATAATATTGTTAGTCAACTAATGTCCCTAGAACGTCGACCATTAATCGCTCTCGATAGTAAAGAAGCTACGCACCAAACTAAATTAAGTGCTTTTGGTAGCTTAAAAGGGGCTTTATCTTCTCTCCAAAGTAACGTGGCATCATTAGCAATTCCGGAAAAATACACCGCAATTGCAGCCAAAATTACTGATACCACGTTAGCAAATGTAAGTGCAACATCAGCTGCTGTAACAGGAAATTATTCGATAGAAGTTCAAACACTTGCACAATCCCAGAAATTAAAATCTGCTAGCTTTGCAACAACTAATACCACAATTGGTAATGGTACAATTTCGATACAATTTGGTACTTATAATGGTGGCACATTTACAATTAATCCCGATAAAGCTGCTCAATCTATTACTGTCTCTTCTAATAATTCAACACTAGAAGGTATTCGTGACACAATTAATCAAGCAAATGTAGGAGTGTCGGCTAGTATAGTGAATGACGGTAGTGGGAATCGTTTAGTGATCTCTTCAAATGATACGGGATTGAGCAATGCTTTAAAAATAACCACGATAGATTCAGACAACAATAATTCTGATAATTCCGGACTTTCACAAATTTCTTACGATGCAACAACAGGTGGTGCCTCCAATCTTACCGAAACTGTAGTAGCTAGTAATGCTACATTGATTATCGATGGTATTTCAATTAGTAAAGCATCTAATAAAATTACAGATGCCATTGAAGGCGTTACACTTGATTTGCTAAAAACCAATTTGGGTAGTTCAACAACATTAAACCTGTCTCGTGACACTGCTAGCATCCAAAATGCGATGTCTTCCTTTGTCAAGTCATTCAATGATCTCAACAAAACGATATCTGATCTATCAAAATATGATGCAACAACTAGACAAGCATCAATCCTAACTGGTGATTCAACCGTAAGATCAATTCAAACAAAATTACGCAACGCAATTTCTGACCCCCTAACAACAGCTGGAGGGGGCTTAAGTTTACTGTCTGAAGTAGGCATTTCCTTTCAAACTGATGGAACACTTAAGTTTGATCCGTCTAAACTGACGGAAATACTAAATGATCCAACAAAAGACATCTCAACGTTATTTGCTTCAATCGGAAAGGTCAATGACAGTCAAGTATCTTTCGTTAGCGCTGGTCCTAAAACAATGAATGGAGAATATTCACTAAATATTAGCCAGATCGCCACGCAAGGGAAAGCTATTGGTAGCGTACCCACAACACTTTCAATAAGCTCGGGAATCAATGACAAGCTAGAGCTTGCTATTGATGGTGTTAATGCAAGTATTACCCTTGCTGCAGGAATCTATACCTCCACTTCACTAGCTGCTGAAATTCAATCCAAAATAAATGGAGACTCAGCCATCTCTTCAGCAGGTATTAAAGTAACCACGAGTGAATCTGCTGGAATACTTACCATTGCTTCGAATCAATACGGCTCCGCGTCAACCATATCGATTACAGGAGGAAATGGCAAAGCAACTTTATTTGGCAACCCTATAGAATCTAAAGGATTAGATGTTGCTGGTACAATCAATGGCATACCTGCCACAGGTTCTGGCCAAATTCTTACTGGTAATGGCGACAGTAATGAACTCATATTAAATATTTCTGGCGGTAATACTGGAGCAAGAGGAAATATTAATTTTGCACATGGTTTTGCAGCAAAATTAAATATGCTAATAGATGAAATTCTTGATGATCGTTTAATTGACAGTCGCATTGACGGCATTAATTCTTCAATAAAAGATATTGATAATCAAAGAGAAAATCTTAATCGTCGGCTTGTGGATGTGGAAAAGCGTATTCGTGCTCAATTCACCGCACTAGACTCAATGATTGCTGGTATGACACAAACCAGTAACTTCTTACAACAACAATTATCCAGACTTCCTGGAACAAGCAAGTAATGAGGTTCCCTCTTTAACTATCTAAAGGAACAAAAATGTATACCGCAATGAATAAGGGGATTTCCGCATATCAGAAAATTGGTGTTGAAACAAGTGTACAATCAGCTGATCCTCACAAACTTATCCTGATGCTGTATGAAGGTGCACAAGAAGCTCTGGTCAAAGCAAGATTACATATACATCACAATGAAATCGCTGAAAAAGGACAAATGATCTCAAAAGCTATTATGATTATTGATCATGGTCTGAAAGCCAGCTTAGATACGAACGCAGGTGGTGACTTGGCTATAAAATTGCAAGCACTTTATGAATATATGGCACATCGATTATTGATCGCTAATATTCAGAATGATGTTGAAATGGTTGATGAAGTTAATAGACTTTTATTTGAATTGCATGATGCCTGGAAAAAGATTGGACAATCGCATAAAACTAATATCACCGCACCAGCAACCACAATTTAATAATTCTTCTGTTTTTGGAAAGATGGATAGTACGCAAATGATAATGATTTATAAAGCCATTTTGGCAACCACCAGTAAAATGTTAATTGCTGCTCAAAATAAAGAATGGGATGAATTAGTAGCTCTAGAAAAAGAATGCGGAAAGTTAGCACAGATACTAATAAATGAAAATCCTCAACCAATACTAGATCCAGAATTGCTACAAAACAAGATAAAAATAATTCATCAAATTTTGGATGATGATGCGCAAATTAGAGCAATTACTGAATCGTGGATGATACGATTACAAGATATGCTTTATGCAAATGGTAAGGCACGTTGCCTTCAACAGGCATATCAATCGACTGACCATACATAGCTTTTTAGTTTGCCTAGAATGTACCGATTCTGAAAAAACTATCGTGATTCCAACCGCAATCAAACCTGATTTAATCGCTCACCTAACTCAACTAAAACTTGTTACACCTGTAACAGCAATTCTAGACTCACAGAATTCTTCTATACCATTTGAACAAGGGCACAAATATCAAGCTCTAGTCGAAGCTCGATTATCGGATGGTAATGCAAGAGTATTTATTGCAGAAAAACTCATTCAAATGCATCTACCAGAAGAGTTCCAAGCTGGTAGCAAACTTGATGTTATTTTTGTCAGCCACGAACCTAATTTAAAATTTCTTATTTCAAACCAAGCTCTTTTAGAAACCGACAAAAATAATACATCAATAAGTACTACGGGACGTTTTCTAGGCGCTCTTATGCAAAATGTTTTTAATCATTCTCTACCAAAGACAACCCAATTAATTACTAGTCTTACCCCAATTCTTGATCAAGCATCGATAAATAGTACTGAATTACCCGGTTTATTACAAAAAACAATTACACAAAGTGGATTATTCTATGAGTCACACCAGGCACAATGGATTAATGGGGAAAATACTCTCGAGAATTTACATAATGAACCTCAAAATAAGCCCATGTCAGTAACAACGGAGATATCAAAATCAATAATTCCTGCATCACCAAATACTGATGTACTAATGGGCACTCACAATATATCTTTAGTACTACAGCAGTTAGCAACTTTAGAAACTAGCCACCTATTTTGGCGTGGTGAAGTTTGGCAAAATCAACCGATGGAGTGGGATATCTTTGAACAGTCAGAAAACAACAATAAAAGTGACTTCGATTCTGCTACACAATGGCAAACTCAGATACGTCTTTCTATGCCTGAGCTTGGAAATATCATAGCAAGAATTTCCCTAAACGCTAGTAGCATTAATATTAAACTGGCTACCTCTAAATTAGAAGCAGCTAGCTTATTAAGAAATAATCAATTACCACTCGCGGTTGATCTGCAATCGGCAGGATTAACTATCACAGCAATCGAGGTACAACACGATGACAGCAAGTGAATCTTATCGCAGCGCAGTCGCACTTGCATACCGAGAAGGTCAAATTGCACCTAAAGTTCTTGCAAAAGGCCGTGGTCTTATTGCTCAAGAAATTATTAAACGCGCTAAAGAAGCTGGTATTTATGTTCATGAATCAAGTGAATTGGTTTCACTTCTTATGCAAGTTAATCTTGATGAGCGCATTCCTCCACAGCTGTATGTTGCAGTTGCCGAATTATTAGCCTGGCTTTATCGTTTGGATCAACAAAAAGCAAAATATCAGATTCCTGATAGCTCAATCCACAAGCTAATCTAAAAATTCCAGGAGCAAATTAACCATGCAAAAATCTAATCAAAATACAGAAGTAGCTAAAACGCTGGAATCAGTCACGCTTTTAAAAGATGAAAATTTTCGTGTTTATTCAGAGATTGATATTTTATTTTTAATGCGAAAAATAATGCAAACTAACTCTCTTGTCACTCTCTCTTTCAATGACGGTAACAATTCCTTTTTAACATCTATTCTTGCAGTAAACTCCGATCAAAAAAAAATAATAATAGATTATGGTCCTAATGAAAAAATAAGCCAACAAGCTTTACAATCCAAAAAATTAATTTTTGTTACTACGCAAAACAAAGTCAAAATTGAATTTTTCTGTGATCACATGGATGAAACAGATTTTCAAGGAAAAAATGCTTTCTTAATCAATATCCCAGAGTATTTACTACGTATCCAAAGAAGAGATAATTTCCGAATTTCTACTCCAATTGCAAAACCCCTTAAATGTATTATTCCAGTTCCGGTAGAAGACAAATCTATTACTACTGAAATCACATTACTCGATATAAGTTGCGGTGGTATTGGAGCGATGGATCAAAATTCTAATATTAATCTTGAACCAGGGATAATTTATAAAGATTGTCAAATTCCACTTCCTGAAATTGGCATAGTCAGCGCAACTATCATAGTAAAAAACGCATACCCAATGAAATTGCAAAGCGGTGCATCATATTATCGGATTGGGTGTCAATTTATAGATTTACCAGCAAAAACAGAAGCAATGATACAGCGCTATATAGTTAAGCAAGAACAAATAATAAAAACAAAAGATTCTTAAATAGAAAAAATAAAAAAACGACTCATTGGAGTGGAAGTTGTTTGGTAATCATATCAGTCAATTCTGCCGCAATACCGCGATACTCAGCACCTCTATCCCCTAGGATGGATAAAATCATGTGCACAATAGAATGATAGATATAGAAGGAACAATTAGCTCGCACACGATATGGCCACGAGTTTCGTAAGCAATCGGTCAAGTTTTTAAAAGTGTAGTAATTCAGACAGTCTGTTGAAAAAGCTGGTTATATGCCAAAGCGGGTTTATAAAGAAAAGGTTTGGGCATGTGCTTAAAGTAGAATCGATAATTTTGTGGGCTCAATATTTCTTTTCTGAGATACGGATATCTTCCTAAATAGTCGATCCTGCAAAATTCACTTAACCGCGGCGGTGTCTTTGTATACAAGGAAGCTTCGCGAATATATGGTCGTTTTCCCTGAAAAAAGTTAGCCAATCGAAGCATAACAAAACGCAATAAAACACCCTTTAGCCTCAAATGAAGAACTGCTCTCATCAGCCAGCGTAGGTTGTATCCCGCTGCACACAGCACAGCGTGCAGCGCATCTCCCAATTTGCCCTGCAACCAGCAGCGGTCCATTCGGTGATCCGACTTCAGGTGCCCAATCGTAGGCTCCACGGCCTGTCGACGTTTGAGCCAGCGTCGCTGCGGCTTTGTCAGTGACTTGTACTTGCCGCGATGGATGATGTTCACGTCCGGGTTGTCGGCATCAACACCTCTAAACCCGAGATCGACAATGACCTGCTTCGGCGTTGATCCCGCATTTTCGAGTAAAATCTGTGTCTGTGTGAGTTGCTTATGAAGGATATGACCATCATAGGGATTGCCGGGGAAGGTTTTTGCACCGACCATCAGGCCGTTCTTGTGCGTGATCGCGATGCTGGTCTTGACACCGAATTCGTACGGCTTGCGCGCCTTGCCCTTGCCGATGCATTCGACTTCAGGCGCATGCAGCGCGTAGAGTTTGTTCTTGTCTTTCGGTTGCTGCTGGTGAATCCGCTGTGCTCGCTCCAGCAGCGTGTTCAGATGTTGTAGTGATGCGGAACACTCCAGCTCTGCCGTCGCCAGTTTTCTCTGGATCTCTCGCAGCACGATACCAAGGATCGTGCGTTGGCGTTTAACGGTTTTGCGCATGCGACGAAATTGCTTGGCATGGGCATAACCACCGGCTTTGCGGCGCAGTTCCTTGCCTTCCTTGGCGTAGCTCTGCTTCAAGCTGATGCCGCTGCGTTTGGCCGTCTGTACGATTTTGCTACGCGCAATTTCCAGCAAGCGACTATCCACCGGATGCGCGATCGCTTTTTCTTGGGCTGTCGTATCGACAATGGCACGTTCGAATTCAGCCGGTTTGACCGCCTTCGCCTGCACGGCAGCGTCAATTGTTGCCTTCAGCAGCTTTTAAACACCGGATTCACCAATAGCAGTGCGAAAGCGACCTATCTGAGTAGCGTCACAAGGTAACTTCGGTGTGTAGTACACCTGTCCGCTGAAATACTGCCAGACCACATTCTCGGACCAGCGGTTCACCAGTTCTTCATCACTCAGATAGTAAGAATGCATGAACCAGACTTCAAGAATAATTGACTCCTTCATTGCATGAGTAATTATTGGAACTCTGGTACCGTAAGAGTTGCCAAGTTACCTGACTCTCACTCTGATCGACCATTAATGTGTCATTCCTCGGATCTGTCGGTAACAAGGCAACATCTGGCGGTGAGGTTTTACCTCGCCATTGTCTGTGACCCAAGAAGGGCCTGATCGCTTATCTCTTTACTGTCTTGTCCCGGCAATCGGTTTCGGTGAATCCCTATCAATAACATCACTCGAAAATAGGGAGCTGAAAAATGGATAACAATCATCATGGCATTGTTGGAGGAGTGGATACCCACAAAGACCTTCATTTCGTGGCCATAGTCGACGCACATGACAGAGTTCTTGCCAGCAGTTCTTTCCCAACAACGCGACAGGGTTATAAATCAATGTTGAATTGGATGCAATCCTTTGGTGAAGTCAAACGTATTGGTATAGAGTGTACAGGGACTTATGGTGCGGGTGTGCTAAGGTATTTGCAACAGTTCGATATCGAAATTTTAGAAGTTACCTCGCCTGACAAAACAGACCGACGCAAGCGCGGCAAAGACGACACAATCGACGCGGAAATGCAGCCCATGCAGCATTCCCTGGAATACGCACCGTAACACCTAAAACTCGTGATGGCATGGTGGAATCATTACGGGTTCTGAAGGTGTGCAGAGAAACCGCCATTGCAGCTCGCCGTATCGCACTGCAAATGATCCAAATGAATATTATTTCTGCACCAGAGTCAATTCGTGAGCCGTTGCGTACAATGACCCGCATGCAATTAATCCGTAATCTTGCAGCCTGGCGGCCAGATCTGGGCGGATATCGTGATATTACGACTGCGTACAAAATTGCATTGAAATCACTTGCACGGCGATATCTGGAATTACATGATGAAATTGCGGATTTGGATGTAATGATCTCAGCCATTGTTGATGAACTTGCTCCCGATCTGATTGCGGCCAAAGCCATTGGATATGAATCTGCTGCACAATTACTCATTACCGCTGGAGACAATCCAGAACGATTAAAGTCTGAGGCTAGCTTTGCGGCACTATGCGGTGTGAGTCCAATTCCAGCTTCATCAGGCAAGATCAATAGGCACAGGTTGAATCGTGGTGGTGATAGAGCAGCAAACAGTGCGCTGCATATTATTGCCATTGGGCGACTAAGAACAGACAATACAACTAAAGAGTACGTTGAAAAACGTTTAACACAGGGCCACACGAAACTCGAAGCACTTCGATGCCTTAAACGCTATATTGCACGAGAGGTTTATTACATTCTGAGAAAACGCAATAATTTTATCAATAGTATTCAAATTGCCGCTTGACATTTAGAAGGGCATCGAATGCGTGTTTCAGATACAGCAGCGAAGCCATCAATCGAATCGGCAAACGCGGCCGCCCTGCAGCACTCACCCCCCCACCAGCAATAACCAACGTTGTGTCGAACAAATCATCGATCTCCACCACTTCGCCTTGACGGTTCTTGCGCTCAAAAGCTGGTGCAAGCGCTGCTTCGATCTGGGGCCACGGCAGGCGATTTGCCAACACCGCCAAGGGGTGGCGCAGATCAATCATCGGGTCGAGACGACCATGAAAAAAATCATCAGTCGGCATTTAAATTTCCCCTCATTCCCTTAGGTTTTGATGCCTATATTATAATTTCCCAGGGATTTCAGCGTTTGCTAATTCGCATGAATTCCAACATTTATAGGGTTCCCCAGCGTTTTGCAGGGACGACTAAATACCTACAAATATCAAGTAATTGTTTAATGATTCGCTTGATATTCTGCGCCATTGCAGTCATCAGAACTTGAATCAATACTTTCTGTAATTCCCGATAACGGGCGCGCTTTAGATCGTGGAATTGTTTGGCTTCAGCGAATAATCCTTCTTCGTCCATTTGTACAGTATCATTTTGGAGATAAAGGCTCTGGTTTCTTGCCATGCACGAACCTTATCGATTTCATGCTGATGTGGACTCCGATAGACAAATCGAGCCCTGCTTTTGGCCGATTCCTCCTCATTGTGGTGAACTGTTTCGTCAGCCGCTGCGAGAGCAGATCAATTTGAAGCACCCGCTGGTACGTTTGACCGACTTGATCGAATGGGATCGCATTGATGCGGTGTGCATCAGTCACTTCAAGACTGAGCGCGGCCGCCGAGCTACTTCGCCGCGTTTGATTTATCCGATGAGAATGTGGTGTCGGGGTGGGTAGAGAATCCATACTGGCAAGTATTCACAGGAGAGACGTATTTGCAAATCAATCCGCCCATTGATCCTTCGAGCCTAGCGCGCTAGCGTCAGCGTTTGGGAGAAGCAGGCATCCAGGAATTGCTGGCGGCGGTTGCTGGAGCGCAGCCGGGAGCGACTGGTTAAGATCGCAAGCGAATGCGGCCTGAAGCTGCGTCAAAATTACAATCGTGAAGCGCCTCGTCTGGTGCTACAGATTGGGTGTTATTGACAGCGGACAATTAATTTGAAACATCGGGACAAATAGTTTGAAACGAATTTATCACACTTTTTTCTGTGTATTTGTATGATGTATTTTCTCGTTATTTGGCACTGCGCAACTTAATGGCCTGAACTCATCGGATTGGCTCAAAGATATCCTCACAAAACTACCAATCTAATGAAATGGACGCCCACTACTGTTGACGCCGGTCGAAAATTGACCAGAAAAGCCTAGGTCCTGTTGACATTTTGAACTAGGTATTTAATTTATAGGAACAAACCCGTAATATTGAGGTTCCTACACCACTAACAAAACGAGTTTGCGATGCCTCGATTGATGCTCAGTGATGAGTTCTGGTCGAAGCTGGAGAAGATTCTGCTTCAAGAAGCGATTTATAACAAGCGCAATCTGCGCATGACGGTAGAAGGAATACTGTATATCGAATGCGGGTTGGCTGTCCGTGGCGAGATCTGCCCAAGGCGTTGGCTATTGATCCGGATTGGGAATGGGAATTTATTTTTGATATACCAACAGCAGACGTACATTGGCAAATTTTTGCCAATCGTCACCGGGCATTTTGTTGAACAATGAGCCTTTGCCATGTACGACCTCGTCATGTGAAAAAGGCAACACAAAATTTTCGGTATACGCATAGAGCTGACTGAATGTTAATTGATCCTGATGATAGCGGCGATGCACCGGGTCTTGCCGCATATAGGCAAGAGTATCGTGCATCCAACCCATGTTCCACTTCATTGAAAACCCCAAGCCACCCGTATACGTCGGGCGCGATACGCCAGGCCAAGCGGTGGATTCTTCCGCTAGTGTTAGCGCCCCAGGGAATTGATCATGCACCATGATATTGAGTTCGCGCAAAAAATCGATAGCCTCCAGATTTTCGCGTCCGCCATATTTGTTCGCTAACCATTCTCCTTCTTTGCGCGAATAGTCAAGGTACAGCATCGATGCCACTGCATCCACGCGTAAACCATCCAAGTGAAATTCAGATAACCAATAATGTGCACTCGATAGCAGAAAAGATCTCACTTCATTGCGACCGTAGTTGAAGATGTAAGTACCCCAATCTTGATGAAATCCCAATCGTGGATCTTCGTGTTCATACAACGCAGTGCCGTCAAAACGCGCTAACGCAAAGGTATCTTGCGGGAAATGTGCCGGCACCCAATCCAGAATCACACCAATTCCCGCCTGATGGCAGGTGTCGACAAAAAAGCGGAAATCATCGGATGAGCCATAACGACTAGTCACGGCAAAATATCCGGTAGTCTGATATCCCCAAGATTCATCCAGTGGATGCTCTGAAATGGGCATCAGTTCGATATGCGTATAACCCATTTCCAAAACATATCCGAGAAGATGATCAGCTAACTCCCGGTAAGTATAAAAACGCCCATCCGGATGCCGTTTCCATGATCCGACGTGAATTTCAAAAATGTTAAGCGGTGCATGCAACCAATCCCAATGAGCGCGATTGGTCATCCAGGCAGCATCTTGCCAATCATAATTGCTGATAGCAGATGTTAATGCTGCCGTACCAGGGCGCATTTCATACCGATTTGCATAGGGATCCGTTTTGATAAGAATTTCCCCACTATGGCGATTGCGAATTTCAAATTTATATAATGAATCGGGCGGCAATTGCGGAATAAACAATTCCCACACACCGCTGGCATGGTGTACTTTCATCGGATGAGTTCTACCATCCCAGCGATTGAAATCACCCACCACACTCACACGCTCAGCATTGGGCGCCCAAACTGCAAAACGTATACCGGCAATTCCAGCATTCTGGACAGATTGCGCACCAAGCATGCGATAAGCTTGCCAAAGCTTGCCTTCATTGAACAAGTGCAGATCATGACCTGAAATTTGTGGTGCAAAAGCATAGGCATCATAGGTTTCATAGAAAATACGGGAAGTATCTTTTGCTTCGATACGCAAACAATAAGGCATGGCCGGCACAAATTCTCCGCGCCACTCGAAAATTCCTTCGAGATGAATACGTTGCATAGGTTCAAAATCAACCGCTGTTCTAACCCAAATATTCGCAACATCAGGGCGAAATATACGAATCAGAACCTTACCCTCCTCGCGATGTAATCCCAAATAGCTATAAGGATCATGAAGTCGGGCATTTAATAATATTTCTTGTTGTAAATTGGTTTTATGAGCGGTAATCACATTGACAAACTGATAATTGGGTTAAAATGAATTATAACCTGTCTATAGTCTTAACAAATGACAATTCAACTAACAGTTTCGTGACAATCAAACCTAAAGTAAAGCGTAAGAAAATGCCATAATACGATAATCTACTTGGATAAATCATAGGGGAAACGCAGCACTATGGAAAACAATGAGCATAAAACCAGTACACGTTTTAACAGTGATGTCACCCGTGATACTCTGGCGTTAATATTGGCGGGAGGGCGAGGCAGTCGTTTACATCAGCTAACAGATTGGCGCGCTAAACCAGCAGTTCCATTTGGTGGGAAGTTTCGCATTATTGATTTTCCACTTTCTAATTGTGTCAATTCCGGTGTGCGGCGTATTGGCGTGGTAACTCAATACAAAGCTCAAAGCCTGATTCGTCATATTCAACATGGCTGGAGTTTTCTCGACGGACGCTTCAAAGAATTTGTGGAACTTCTCCCGGCACAACAGCGTACCGCCGAAGAAACCTGGTATCAAGGTACAGCCGATGCAGTATTTCAAAATGTTGACATACTTGCACGTCACAATGCTCAGTATGTCTTGATCCTAGGCGGTGATCATATCTATAAAATGGATTATGGCAAACTACTGGCTGAACATGTTGACAAGGGCGCCGATATGACAGTGGCTTGCCTGGAAGTCCCGCTACATGAAGCCAGTGCCTTTGGTGTAATGGGTGTTAACGAAGAGTGGCAGATAACCAGCTTTGCAGAAAAACCTAATAATCCGGTGGCGATACCTGGACAGCCTGAAAAAGCGCTCGTGAGTATGGGAATTTATGTCTTTAATGCAAAATTTCTCTATGAACAATTGATTCGTGATCATGGTACCGACGATTCATCACATGATTTTGGGAAGGACCTGATTCCCTATCTAGTGCCACGTTATCGCGTGTTTGCCCATCGATTTCTTAACAGCTGCGTGAATATGGCATCAGGCATACCTTATTGGCGTGATGTCGGAACTTTAGATGCGTACTGGGAAGCCAATGTTGATCTTGTCTCCGTTACTCCTCAGCTCAATCTTTATGATGCGGATTGGCCAATCTGGACCCACCAAGAGCAACTGCCTCCCGCTAAATTTGTTTTTGATGATGATGATCGCCGTGGCCAGGCACTGGATTCTTCGGTATCCGGTGGTTGCATTATTAGCGGTGCAACCGTACGGCGTTCATTGCTGTTTTCCAACGTAAAAGTCAATAGCTATTGCACAGTGGAAGACTCCGTCATCTTGCCTAATGTCACTATCAATAGGCATGCGCGACTCCAAAGAGTCGTTGTTGAAAAACAATGTGTTATACCGGAAGGATTGGTTGTTGGATATGACGCTGCGGCAGATCGCAAAAAATTCTACGTCACCGACAAAGGCATTACATTAATTACACCAGAAATGCTCGGACAACCTGTTCATACAGCCTACTAAAACAATAACAATTATTATAGATAATATATTTAAAATGAAACAATTAAATCTTGTATTACTGTGGCATATGCATCAGCCCGATTATCGTGATTATGTCACTAAAGAGTTTGTGTTGCCTTGGGTCTATCTGCACGCCATTAAGGACTATACCGATATGGCTTATCACCTAGAAATGCACCCTCAAACAAAAGCAATTATCAATTTTGTGCCAATTCTTCTGGATCAATTGGAAGATTTTACAGAACAATTTTCCTCGGGGAAAATACGCAATCCGTTGCTGCGCCTACTCGCCACATCAGATCTTGAGCACATCACGATGCAAGATCGATTGTATGTATTCGATAGCTGTTTTCTAAGTAATCATGAAACAATGTTGCAACCTTATCCTACTTATAAACGCTTGCACGATCTTTACCAACTTTTTAACAGACACAGCGAAAGTGAATTAGCTTATTTCTCTAGCCAATATCTGGCAGATTTGCTGGTATGGTATCACCTTGCATGGATGGGTGAGAGCGTACGCCGCAACAATGAATTCGTCATGAAATTAATGGCAAAAGGTAAAGAATTTAGTCATCAAGACCGACTACAACTATTCGATTTAATTGGTGAGTTGATTCAAAATCTAATTCCGCGATACCGTAAGCTCGCTGAATCTGGTCAGATTGAATTATCCACCACACCGCACTATCATCCGCTGGCTCCCTTGTTGATTGACTTTACTTCCGCTCGCGACAGTCAGCCCGATGTTACCTTACCAGAACATCACCAATATCCGGGCGGACGAAGCCGCGTTGCATTCCATCTTTCCTCAGCGATTACCCACCATACTCAGCGGTTTAATGAACAACCTCATGGCGTTTGGCCAGCTGAAGGGGCTTTATCGATAGCATTACTGAAAATTCTGGCGGAACAGAACTGTCACTGGAGTGCGAGTGGTGAAGGCGTTCTGGTCAATAGCTTGTGCGCTTCATATCCAGATAATCCACTGCCTGAACGTAATCAGTATTTATACCGCCCCTACTATGTGAGCGGAGAAACAAAACCAGTCGTTTGCTTCTTCCGCGACGATCAATTGTCTGATTTGATTGGTTTCGAATATGCCCGGTGGTTTGGACGTGATGCCGCGGAAAATTTCATTCAATCTCTGGAACGCATTTATCACAGCACATCTGCTGAAGAAAATCCTGTTGTCAGCGTTATTCTCGATGGAGAAAATGCTTGGGAAGCCTATCCATATAATGGTTATTATTTTCTTGAAGACTTATACAGCTTACTTGATAATCATCCTTTCATTCGCACGACAACCTATCGCGATTATATTGCAGATACACACAATAAAGACAGCATAGCAACATTGCCAACATTGGCGGCAGGAAGTTGGGTATATGGAACATTTTCCACCTGGATCGGTGATAAAGAAAAGAACCATGCTTGGGATATGCTTTGTGCAGCCAAAAACAGTTACGATCTCGTTATGCAAAGTGATCGCTTAAATGATGAAGAAAAAGTGCAAGCCAGTAGACAGTTAGCATCTTGTGAAAGCTCTGATTGGTTCTGGTGGTTTGGTGATTACAATCCGGCGCACTCGGTTGCAAGCTTCGATCAGTTATTTAGGCAAAACCTGATGAATCTTTATCGCTTACTTAAATTACCGATACCTTCGGCAGTTTTTGAATCCATTAGTAAAGGTAATCGGTACAATGAAGAAAGTGGCGCTATGCGACGATCCTCATAGATACTGGAATGATTCCAAGCTATACTAATCTGTGATTAAATTGGGTTTTCACTTACCCAGATTGTTAAACAATTACCGGGGTTACTGAATGTCACAACGCGTATCGTTACTTTTTGGTGTTCATGCACATCAACCTGTCGGCAATTTTTCCAGCGTATTGATAGACGCCCATATGCGATGTTATAAACCATTTTTGCAAGTACTGCATCGCTATCCGGAATTTCGTTTTGCTGTTCATTTCTCCGGTTGGCTATTGGATTATTTGATCGAACATTTTCCTGAAGATATGACACTTCTGCGGGAAATGGTTGAACGCCAGCAAGTAGAGCTATTCGGCGCAGGTGACACTGAGCCAGTTTTGGCAGTCATTCCCAATCGCGATCGCATCGGACAAATTGAGACTTTTTCTAATAAACTGCTTGCCAAACTAGGACAACGTCCTCAAGGAGCATGGTTGACTGAACGTGTGTGGGAATCAACAGTAATCCCTGCCCTCGCAGATTGCGGCATTCGCTATGTTATTGTAGATGACTACCATTTCCTATGTGCTGGCAAACCCTCTAGCGAACTCCATGGTTACTTTAGCACCGAAGAAGATGGTCGTAAGCTAGATTTATTTCCAATTTCAGAAATACTCCGTTATAAAATCCCATTTTCGCCTGTTCCTGAAACGATCGCTTACCTGGAAAGCTTGGCCGATAGCGCATCAAGTTCCTGCGCAGCTGCCATCTACTTTGATGACATTGAAAAATTTGGCATTTGGCCAGAAACTTACCAGTGGGTATATGAAAAAGGTTGGTTGGAGCAATTTATTCAAAGCGTGTTGGCTTCATCTAAAATTTGCACGCAACATTATGGTGAATACCACGCCAGTGAAAAAACGCGTGGTATTGTCTATCTGCCCACTGTCTCATACATTGAAATGAATGAATGGACACTACCTGCCCAGGCTGCCAATACTTATGCCGAGTTGGTGCAACAAGCCAAGATCAACAGTTGGTATGAGCACAAAAAAGCATTTTTACGTGGTGGTATCTGGAAAAATTTCTTCTCCCGCTATCCTGAATCTAACTGGATGCATAAACGTATGTTAGAGCTTTCTACACGATTCAATGCATTGCCTAAAAAACAACAGACCAAGTTAATGCGCCAAAAACTTTATGAATCCCAGGCCAACGATGCTTACTGGCATGGTTTATTCGGTGGGTTGTATCTCCCCCATTTGCGCCGTGCAGTTTATAACGCCATTGTTGAGTTGGAGGCGTTGCTAGATAGCCGCATGCAGCGTCTCAGTTGCTATACCGAAGATACTGATTTAGATGGTATAACCGAAGCTTATTTACACAATGGCATATTACAGGCAATAGTGAAGCTGGATGATTTCGCTGCTATTTGTGAATTTGATGCTTATCCTCTCAAACATAATTTCGGCGATACTTTGCGCTGTCAGCTTGAACATTATTATCAGAAAATTCAACCGGGTGAACACCATTTATCCAATCACGCTGTTAGCGGTATTGCTTCTGCACATGATCGCATCAGCTATAAGCATGAAATAAACGCCGACGATATAATTCCTGACGACCATCCTCGCAGTCTGTTCATTGATCGTCTAGGCGAGACATTTATCGCTTATCAATATAAAGCACCGGCACTTGAAAATATTCATTTTCAATCGACAAATACTGAGTATCCGATTCATAAGCACATCATGCTCGATAATAATCGATTACAAGTGGTGTATCGTTTCTCCGCCAAACATTCGCAAATATTCAGTACTGAAATTAACCTTGCAATGCCAAGCTGCGATGGGATGGGTGGACGGTATATTTATCAAGGAAAAATTCCTGGTGGCTTTGGTCAATTGCTTAAGCTGACAGATTTGACTGAAATTATATTGGACGATGACACGCTAGCTGGCAATGTTATACTCACAACTTCTTTCCCTGTAACTTTTATTGGCCATCCACATTTCTCAGTCTCTCAATCCGAAAGTGGATTCGAGAAAATTATGCAAGCACTCACTATACGCTTGGAATGGCCAGTAACTACACAAGAATGTACGGTAATATTAGAAATAAATTCAAAAAGTTAATATCACATTTTGAATACAATTTAACACCATTACTGACTTGGAATATTCATTGTTCACAATAAATCTACGGAACTTCTCATTTCCTCAATAACATTAGCATGTCATCACTTACTCAATCACCAGCCTGGTTAGCCCTACGAGCACACCAGCCCATTATCGCACGGCAACATCTCCGTGAGCTATTCCAACAAGATCCCCAGCGGTTCGAAAAATTTTCATTGCATTTTAATGACATATTAATGGATTTTTCAAAACAGCTCATTAACCAGGAAACGACTCATTTACTACTTGCACTCGCGCAGCAGCAGAAATTACAAGAATGGATAACGCGCATGTTTACGGGTGAAAAAATCAACTCTACCGAACAACGTGCTGCATTACATGTTGCATTACGTGGCGAGCATTCCATTTGCGTAGATGGTAAGGATGTCCTACCCGATGTTAAACGTGTCTTAAAACAGATGGAACGGTTTTCGATTGCCGTGCAAAGTGGCGCTCACAGGGGTTACACTGGAAAAATTCTTACAGATATTGTCAATATAGGCATTGGCGGTTCAGATCTCGGTCCTGCAATGGTTACTGAAGCACTTAAACCCTATAGGTTACCTACGATTACACCGCACTTTGTTTCGAATATTGATGGTACGCAATTATCGGAAACATTGCAGCACCTTGATCCAGAAACAACTTTATTTGTCATTGCTTCAAAAACTTTCACCACCCAGGAAACCTTGACTAACGCTAATTCAGCACGTGCCTGGTTCCTGTCTAACGGCGGCAATAAGAAAGATATTGCACAGCATTTTGTTGCTGTTTCAACCAATCGCTCTGCTGTAGTGAAGTTTGGCATCGATCCCGACAACATGTTTGAATTCTGGGACTGGGTGGGTGGGCGTTATTCTTTATGGTCAGCCATAGGTTTACCCATCGCCCTATCGATAGGCATCGATAATTTTTATGCATTACTGGCAGGCGCACATGAGATGGATCAGCATTTTGCCATTACGCCATTCGATCACAACCTGCCGGTTATGCTTGGTTTAATAGGTATTTGGCAAATCAATTTCTTCGGCACTTCATCACATGCAGTGTTACCCTACGATCAATCGATGCATCGTTTTCCCGCTTATCTGCAACAATTGGAAATGGAAAGTAACGGCAAACGCGTTACACGTGATGGTGAAGAAGTTGATTACGCGACTGGGGAAATAATCTGGGGTGAACCCGGCACTAATGGACAGCACGCTTTTTATCAATTATTACACCAAGGAACTCAAACCGTTTCAGCCGATTTTCTAGCACCTTGCTTAAGCCATTATCCAGTCGGCGATCATCATCGCATGCTATTGGCAAATTTTTTTGCTCAAACAGAAGCGTTGATGAGCGGTAAAAATGCATATGAAGTACGCGCCGAACTTGAATCGCAAGGCACAGACATTCAAATAATTGAACAACTGCAAGCTCACAAAATTTTTCCGGGTAATCGTCCGACCACTTCTATTTTATTTAGAAAACTCGATCCTAAAACTTTAGGTTCTCTGATTGCCCTGTATGAGCACAAAGTTTTTGTACAAAGCGTGATCTGGAATATTAATCCTTTCGATCAATGGGGTGTAGAACTAGGCAAACAATTGGCTGGAAAAATTTTGCCCGAACTAAAGCAAGAGGCCTTAGTCACTGCGCATGATTCTTCGACCAATGGCTTGATCAATTTCTTTAAAATCAATCAGTAAAATCTCCTCCATGGCGTCTTCCCGAAAACTACACGTTCTATTTATTACTTCGGAAGTATATCCCTTATGCAAGACGGGCGGCCTTGGTGATGTGAGCGCCGCATTACCGATAGCTTTACGTGAACTAAATATCGATGTAAAACTATTATTGCCAGGTTATCCACAAGTGCTTGCTGGTGTTAAATACAAATCCAAAGTGGCGGAATTCAATGAATTACAGCAATTCCCATCCAGTACCTTACTGTTAGCTCGGCTATCACTGAATAAATCAGAAAATATTCCGGTCTTTGTGATCGATTGCCCAGGTTTATTTAACCGCGAGGGAGGCCCCTACATGGATACTCTTGGGCGAGAATGGCCGGATAATGCGCTAAGATTTGGCTTACTGTCAAAAATTGGTGCTATTTTATCTAGCGATGCTAGTCCAATTGCGTGGCATCCCCATATCACGCATTGCAATGACTGGCAAAGTGGCCTAACGCCAGCTTACCTGCATTTTTATCATGGAAAAAAAGCGGCTACTGTGATGACGATACACAATCTTGCTTTTCAAGGCATTTTTCCTCCTGGAAGTGTGGTTCAGTTGGGATTACCCATGGATAGTTTTGACATGAATGGCGTAGAATATTACGGTAACATGTCTTTTCTCAAAGCAGGGCTTTATTATGCTGATCATATCACTACGGTCAGCGCGAATTATGCACATGAAATTCAAAAAGAACCTTTAGGTTTTGGTCTGCAGGGATTACTTAGCACCCGACGCAATAATCTCACTGGTATAACAAATGGTATAGCAATCAATCATTGGAATCCCACAACTGATTCGTATTTGACAAAAAACTACAGTAGTAAAAAACTATCCGACAAAGCAGCCAATAAGCACACTTTGCAACAACTGATGGGATTAACAATAGATGCCAATACCCCCTTATTTGGTGTAATCAGTCGACTGAATCATCAAAAAGGCACCGATCTA
Organism: Nitrosomonas sp.; assembly: GCA_024281995.1. GTDB lineage: Bacteria > Pseudomonadota > Gammaproteobacteria > Burkholderiales > Nitrosomonadaceae > Nitrosomonas. Next base: position 136,818 of record JAMWZW010000002.1, on the reverse strand, counting down.
TTGATACAAATAGCGCCTCAATTGATAAAAATACCGGCTCAATTGATTGTACTCGGTAGTGATCATGCAGAGCTGGAGCACCAACTGTCGATGCTGGCTCAGACTTATCCCGAAGCGATTGCAGTACGCATCGGTTTTGATGAGGCTTTATCTCACCTGATTGAAGCTGGCGTGGATTGTTTCTTAATGCCCTCACGATTTGAACCATGCGGCTTGAATCAGATGTACAGTCAGCGTTATGGTACCCCACCTATAGTACATGCTACCGGTGGTTTATTAGATACTGTGGTCGACTGTACACCAACTACACTTGCAGAAGGCAGCGCCAGCGGTTTTTTGTTTGAGCCGGTAACCGCAAACAGCCTATTGGATGCAATAAGGCGGGCAGTACAAACATTCCACAATAAAAAAACCTGGCAGCAATTGCAGAAAAATGGTATGGCAAAAGACTTTAGCTGGAACGCCAGCGCAGCAGCCTACCAGAAAATTTATAGCTCACTTGTTCGTTGAGCATACCGGTATTTATTTCATAGCAAAAGTCACAAACATTCTTGCCCATAGCAACCTACATTTATTCTCAGCAAGTTAACCTAATTGTACAATCTTAGCTACCGACGGAACGCCTGACGCATTCCATACAAAAAGTAAGTAATAACCTGGAGGGGCAATGTTAGCCGATGCGGGCGAATGTACAGTAACCGTGTTACCTGTTTGCAATAGTGGCAACTCAAGAAAACGTTGTTCGTTATTAAACGCATGCGTAACCGCACCGGAGCGTACCAAGGTAACCCGACTAACACTTTCAGTGGCTTCAATCGTAAATTCTTGATTCCAGCCAATAATAGCCGTAGGAGCATGGGTAATCTCTGGGCGAGGTGCAAATTCACCACTTCCATCTGTCATAAAAAGATAAGGCGGGTAATAAATTTCCCCGTTCAGTTGTTTAACCGGACCGGGAATTCCCCCTCCTCCAGTCAATACGGTTCCATCGGGAAGTAAAAGCGCAGCTGAATGATATAAACGTACTGTTGCGGCGCTTGCAGCAGTTGTCCATGTTTTAGTGCCAGGATTCCAAATTTCAGAATCCAATGCCGCACCTACTAGATCGTTTCCAGTTGATGATCCGCCGTTTACCCAAACCTGGCCATCAGCCAGCACGGTGGCATTACTGTATTGACGATCCTTTGCCAAACTTCCACCCGAAGACGATGTTGGCTCACCGCTGCCATTAATATCCACAACGTATGTTGCACGATTCTTTTGAATAGCAAGAATACGACCGGGTGAAAACATAACGCTCGGCAAAGAATTTCTACCGGCAGGTATTTTCTTAATGTATTGCGTGATTGCCCCTGTACCTGAAGGATCAAGTTTAAACATGGTGCCGTTTGGGGCAACAATAAATACGTTTCCTTGTGGATTCACCCACGCCCGTGGATAAGACCAAGAAGTTCCATTTTTCCCATACGCATTATCACTGGCAGCCGTACTCAATGTCCGCCAACTGCCATCTGCCGCACGTATTTCTGGTATAGGTGAATATTCTGCCACGACATCTAAGTAAGGTCTGACACTCCGTCCGCCTAAAGTCAAATGTTCTCCATTTGTCAATGTTACTGCGGTCGCATACCAACGGTCATAAGCCATAGCATTCTGAGGCATTAGCATATTCGTGACTGAGTCAAAAATATTGACATCAGAAACATGATATCCATTATTCGTTCCAGGTATCAAAGTCGTTGTATCGCCGCCAAGAATAAGCGCTTGACCTTCTTTTGGTATGAGTGCCTGCCCAGCACAGAAAATATTGGTAATTGTTGTATTGGGTAATGTTTCAAATGCACTACTACCGGTTCCTAAGGAAGGATTCCAAATCGTGTATTTCAAAGTTTTACCTACTTTGGGCCCAGCAGCGAACACTCGCCCATCCGGCATCAATGTCATATGAACCGGCACGAGCGGCCAACTATGTAAAGTACCAAACTCACCTTTTAAATGCGCTTCTGGTCCTGCCGCAGCTACCGGAGCAATATTTCCATGGCTAAAAATAAGCAATGCCAAGCTTGTCGGTAAAAAATATCTGAATAGTTTTTTTTGTTGCCCAAAACTTTTTCTCTTAAATGTAAATTTCATAAAAAACCTCTGAACAAACAGCACTAACTGAGAAATTATTACCATATATAATATTTTTGATAATCGTAAAATTAAATATAAGAAACAAAACATTACAATAAATATGCTTTATTAATTATAAAATCTTTATTATATTTTAGGAATAAGTAATTACTTAGTTTTAGCTATATAATTACTTAATTAAAGTCAGATTTAAGTAATGACTGCAATAAATTATGCGGCAAGTCAATCAACTCAAAATTGCACTTCTTATACGAATGAATCGATCAAATTTCAATTCAGCGGTATTTCGCTTTTATGGTCATCAGCGATAGTAATTCTTAAAGGAAGCCTTATTTATTTAAAAAGATATTTTGATCTCAAAGAAGAATATTTATTAATCAACAACCTATATTTCTCTTGTTACTATAAATAACAGCCAGCAGCTAAAACCTTGACCAATGATCGTGAACAATTTGTCCATTAATAATGGTAAAACGATAATTGTAATCATCGATGCGATAAACCCACATTTCCCGTTGTAAAATAAATCCGCCTACACCGTTATAAATTGATCCCATATTAATTTTCATGTGTGGTTTTCCCATATGGATGATTAGCTTATCGACATAGTCACCTTTCACAATAATTTCACCATTCGGTGCGCGAAAACCGCACAACAATATAATCGCAAGCACAAGAAATAGAATTTTTTTCATGATTCACTCCTTTCTATCTGACCGTAATCAGCGATACGCTGATGATGCAAGATTATTGTAATGACGATGAATACATGCTGAATGGGGGGAACAGATTTGTTTTTAATGCGAAGAATTTCCATTCTTATAAAGCAGCAACTAGAAATTTACTATAGTGACCGCCAAGTGATTAGAATCAAAGAAGAAAATGGAAAAAGTGGCGCGTTGCTATTCTTTATCAATAAGCCAGGCGCACACTCAGATTAAAGAAACGGCCGCGACGGAATTGACGGCTAATTTCATCACCTTGTAGGATAAGCACATCATCATCCAATAAATTTTGTGCTGAGGCTTGCATCGATAATCCCTTATACAAATTCTGGCTGAACACAAAGTCGAGTTGATGAAAAGGCTGCTCGTATTTGTCTGGAGTACCTAATAATCCTGCAGATACAATACGTTTACTCGAAACGTTGTATAACAAAGTTGCTTGTGTCTTCGAGGTAGGATTATCATAGCCGACTTGAAAATTCACAATATGCGCGGAATGGCCTTGTAAGGACCTTTCGGCAGTTGTCAGTGACGCAAGATTCTCGGCACTCAATTGAACCTTCGATGTCGACCACGTGTAATTGCCGCCGACGTAAAAATTCTGCAAGTGTGGATGTACAAAATCAAGCTTCTTCAATAATTCAAATTCAAATCCATAAATATTTGCTTTATCGGTATTCTGATAGGTATTCAGTACACCCGAACCCACTTGTGTTACCAGTTCGATCGGGTTAGTCAAATCTTTCCAGAAAAATCCGGCAAAAATATTTTCACTGGGTGATAAATAATATTCCCAACGCAGATCCCAGTTGGTGATTTTTGTTTGCTTGAGATTTGGATTGCCGATCGTTTCTTGATTGGTATTAATATCTGTAAAAGGTGCGATAGACAATTCTCTAAAATCCGGGCGTGACAACGTTTGGCTATAGCCCGCACGCAGTTGCTGCTTATCAGTAATAAACAATGTCGCAGTTGCTGAGGGCAGCATATCAATCCTGTTCAGCCTTGCAGTTGTAGGTAGGTTGTCTTTAAACGTATTGACTTTCTGATCATTATCTTCCCAGCGCAATCCCCCGGTGATATTGAGCCTATCGTAAAATAGCCAATCCATTTTTCCGTAGTAGGAAAATAAATTCTGCGAAGCTGTATAACTTTCACTGGCGCGAGTCACATCACGCAATTGAAATCCGTTTCTACCGATAATACTTGGCTGTAATATTTGTTCCAGTGAGCGTTGCGCTAATACAGATCCGTTTACCGCATCCGCACCGGCAGGAAAATAATTGAATCGCTGTATGTCGGAATCACGTTTTTTATTCTGGGTAATAAAACCCCCATGCAATGTTATTTTGTGATCGCGTAACGGTTGTAACGGAATTTTTCCATCAACGCGCCAACTTTGGTCCCGATCGACCAGGCCGGAATAAGATATCTGATTACTGTCAACTTGACGGGAAAAAGTAAAGTTACCGTTTCTTGACGTATCGTCATAGCGATAATCCCGTGTTTTGGGTTCAGCTCGCTCAGCAGTTGCATCGGTGAATAGCCAGTTAATGGAAAAATCCTTCAACCAATCGAAACGATGATCCCCGCCCACCTGATGCATGAACAACTGGTTCGAGAAAAATTTCAACCGTGTCCTCCGAACATCGAAGGTTTCGGCATCGGTAAATCCTTGAGAAATTCTGGCTTCGTCAAATGATTGGCGCAGAAACATGGTTTTCGCAAAGATCTTATGAGTATCCTTATACTGCAATTCCGTTCCGCCGTAACCGGTCAAATGCACTTCGCGCAACGACCGTTGCATATCGAAATCCATTTTTTTAATTAATTCACCATCATTGATGGCAAATTCACGGTTAATTTCATTCTGTTTTCTAAATTCCTGCTTCCAACCGGCAGCAGCAATATAACCCCAGGTAAAGTCTCCGAATGTAAGACTATCGCCGATAGATGCCTGCATACCCGTGTCTGGGCCACGTTTTTTTCTGTTGACATCCCACACACCGGATAAATCCTCGCCAAACTTTTCGAGTTGAACAGGGGTCACGCCATTTGGATTAAACGGCGATTGTGGTCGCAAATTTCCATCCCTAGTTGCATCAGCAATCGAGTCAGGCATTGCCCGCGCACCATCATCATAACTGGTAAAATCAAGCCCGCCGCCTTTGTAAGTTAAGCCATCCTGGAAGATAGTGTTATCGTTGATACCCGCTTGCAAGTTTAAATTAAAAAAGAACGCGTCAGGAATACCGCGTGTACGTAATTCCACCGTACCACCGGCAAATTCAGCCTGACGATCGGGAGAATAGGTTTTCTGCACTAAAACACTTTCAAGGATATTGGTCGGAAACAAATCCATCGGTACCACGCGCCGGGTTGGATCGGGACTCGGAATCGCTGCACCATTCACCAAAGTGGTTGAAAATCGCTCACCCAAGCCACGGATAAAAATAAATTGGCCGCCGACCAGCGTTAATCCGGATGCTCTGCGCAACGCGCTGGCCGCATCGCTATCGCCAGCACGGCTAAATTGTTCTGCACCCAAAACTGTCGCAACAGAAGTTGCAGTACGTTGTTCTTCGATTACTGATGCAACTGTACCGGCCAAATGAGGTTCCAGTACTACATATTCCGCTAATTCGACTCCGGCCGGAGTTAATTTAAAGCTAAGATCGGTCGTTTGCGCATTTTCAATTTTTACGTCATCTTGTGTTTGACTACTATACGCACTATGTAGCAATGAAACGCTGTAACTTCCGCCAGGTACCGTTGCTATCACCTGCCCATGTTCATCTGTTCTTAACTTCTGCTTCGATCCACTTAAAAAAACCTGTACGTCTTTGATGGGTCTCCCAGTTTCCGCAGATAAAACCTGTACCTTGACTATACCCTCACCTTGATCTTGCGAAGCTACAGCAGCCGCATCTGTGCCCGCCATCGTACCCGTTATCGAACTCTCAATATTCAGTAACGGCTTCTTTTTACTGGGGAAGAAAGTCACCAAAATTTGCGCATTTTCCGCAGGGCGCAGTGGTAAATCAAACATGTATTCCCGAGTTCCAGTTCTGACCGTAAACTGATAAATACCGGGAGGCAATTTCCCAGCTATGCTGCCATTAGCATTTGTCTTAAGCGGTGCATCCCCTGCCTTCCAGGTATATGTCGACGGAATCGCCTCAAAAATCAATTTTGCAGTAGATTTATCAAAGGATTCACTACTAATGAGTAATTCCGCATCGGCTATAGGTAAGCCGTCTTGGAACAGATGCAGGGAAAATTCTGCTTTTACTTCATCAGCCCAAGCAACAGGACTCATTAATCCGCTGCCGATAAGAACAAGTAATGCGACCATATGAAATTCAATTACCCGCAAGGCATAAGATCGAAAAAAATGGTATGGATCTGTTTTCATTTGGCGCACTTAGCCTCTTCTCCACTGAGTAATTCCCCGTGAAGATCAATTTATAGTTATTTAGTTAGTCAAAAAAATACTCTTGGCAGGTAACAGATGCAGGAAAAGCGGCGGCTAATGCGCTATGATCATCATCACTCACACCGCTTACGGTGAATGAATTAAGTACATTGCCATGGCTCGTTTTTACAAACTTCCATTAAGCGGCGTAGCTCGGTTCCCTTTCTGAAAAGTTCGGCACTTGTCAAATGATCCAGATGCTGGTTGGCTGCAGAATAACGACGACTTGAGAATAACGCATAGGCCAATGCATAGCGCACATCCTGATCTTCCAACAACCCGGTGCGGTATAAACTCGATTCCATATTGGCTGCACGTTCAAATTGTTTTAATGCCAGCAAAATGGATAATCGTTGTTTCAGCTTCACTTTCTGATCAGCAATGCTTTCGTTTAGCGTCAGTGCCTTGTGAAATCGGCCTGCACGCCGGTAAATTTCGGCCGCTTCAGCTTGTAGGCCTGGGTTCAACAAGGCGGCTTGTTCCAGAATAAACGCAGCCGAATTCAATTTTCCTTGGTCTAGATAAGTATGGGCCAGCAGCTTTGCCACCATTTCATCATGAGGAAATTGCAAGCGTGCAATTTCCAAAATATTCAAGGCTTCCTGATATTCTTTACTTAGCCTTAACGCATTTCCCAAGGCAATATAATCAGCCGCAACAGCTTTAGATCGGTGCAAAAACTCCCGGCCAAGCCTAACGGCTTCCTGATAGAGTCCCAGCTCTACGAAATAAAAGACTTTCCGCTTGATAAAACGAAAATCTGCAGGAAAAGTATGCTGCCCATCATTCAAAGCATTGATAGCCGCTTCAGTGTTCTTCAAATACCAGTAGGATTCAGCTTTTAGGGTTATCAGTGCAGGATCTTTGTTAACTAAATTGCCCGCCTTATTAATGGCGTTGATCGCTTGTTTATAGTCTTTAAGGCCAAAATGGGTTTGTGCCAGATAGATGTAGAGCGCCTGATCCTTTTGTCCCTTCTTTATAGCCTGCTGCAAACTGTCTTTGGCTGCTTCAAGGTCGTTCAATCCCATATAAGCCAAACCCTGCAAGGTATAAAATCTGGCCAAATCAATCTTTTTGTTTTCCAGATCAACGCTTTGCAATGCTAGCAATGCACGATCGTTATGACCATCTTTTAACATCACCGCAGCAAGTTCAAGAAAATCTATTGATTGCGGCTTATTTTCAGATGACCATACAAAATTGCTGCAGCCAAGAAAGATAAATGTAGCAATTACGTAACAAACTCTTTTAGCTAGCGAATACTTCATTTTTTTATTGCGATCACGCTAAATATTTAAGATAGGTCAAAACGAATTTTTTGTTTTGCCCATACGCGGACAATATCGCCTTTATATTTTGCCGGTTCAAAATGCCAGGAACGAATCCCTTGTAATGCAGCAGCGTCAAAAATTCCAGAGGGACTTGATTCCAGAACCTGCACTTGATTGACAGAGCCATCGGTTTCCACCAGCACGGATAAAACGACATAACCTTTAATGCCATTTTTCTTCGCAGCTGGCGGATATTTAAAAGAACCGCGTGCAATCGGTTTAGGCGGCACATCAACCAAATCCGCTGTCATTACGGCATGACCTGTTTTACCCAGTAAGCTGTCATCAATATCTCGCTGATCACTATCCAAACCGAGCAAACCAAGATCAATACCCGACAATGCGGTATCCAATCCCTTAAAGGGTGTAGGCGCTTGTGGGCGAGCGACTTGCTTTTTAGGTTCCACTTTCTTGATCTCTTTTTTTGGCTCTTGTTTGATTTCCTTGGTCATACTGATTTCTGTCACTTCCTGCGGTGAAGATTTCTCCATCTTTCCCATAAAGTGATTCATGATTAATATCAAACCAAAAACCAGTGCCAATCCCAATAACATGGCAAAAACTCCCGCCACATGTTGTTTTAATTTCATCGCTCCCATTGTGCTTACCCCGCTTCTTTTTTCGTTGCAACACCGACACTCTCAGCCCCCGCCAAGCGTGCCTGATCCACTACTTCAACCAATTTCCCCGCTGGAACACCCTCATCCGTCACCACCAAAACCACCTTGCTGGTAGAAGTACTCAATAAATCGCGTAACTTGCTTTGTATTAGCCACAGGCGCACAGGCTCGCCATCCATGTAGGTATCACCGTTACGATCTATGAATAAGCGAATGGCCTTGCTTGATGCTGCAACAGAACTACTTGCTTTAGGGCGCTCTAATTCCAGCTTCATATCTTTAACAAAAGTCGTTGTCACCATGAAGAAAATCAATAAAATGAATACGATATCAATCAATGGCGCCATATCAATCGTGGCTTCGGCTTCAGCAGGCTCGTGATTCCTCATAATTGACGACCCTTTTTTATTAAAAGATTTTCACTGGTTTGATGGCACAATAAATCCTTCACCTGCGAGAGATCTTGTTCAATCTGGTGTTGTTTGCGGTTCAGCAGACTATTGGCCAGCAAGCCAGGGATTGCTACCGTTAAGCCCATCTGCGTAGTAAACAAAGCTTGCGAAATACCCCCGGCAATACCGCCAGACTGGGAATGCAGCGTCATGGTTGCTAGCGAATCGAAAGTCTCTATCATCCCCATTACCGTTCCCAGCAAACCTAGTAATGGAGAAATCATAACGACGACACGAATCAACGCAGAAAATTTCGCAATTTCCCTTTCATAGTCATAAAAGGCCGCATCTAAATGGCGTCGAAGATTTCTGACCCCTCTGTTTTTTAATGCAATCCCCTGCTTGATTGCTTGAGCCACAATATTTTTTGCAGCTTTGTCTTGGTGGAGTTGATAGTACTTCAACATATCTCGCACCCCCATCAATCGAGGCTCTTTCATGACCCAAAATCGATACCCAACACCATACCAAAGCAATAAAGTACAAAGTACGAGTGGAGGCATAACAACGCCTCCTGCAACAAACAACTCCTTGATCAATAAAATGAGTTCAGTAAGATTCATTTCAGGCGTTACTCAATACCAAAGCATTTTCATCGATATCGGGGCCCGCAATCTCTTCAAGTTCAACTCCACCACCTAAGAAAACATTAACGATTTTTAAAGCCGAGTGTTCCATATCACGCTTGATATTTCTTGCCCATGCAGATAGTAAAGAACCTATCAACAAAGCCGGAATGGCAACGATCAACCCTAATTCCGTTGTTACCAGTGCTATCGAGATACCTTCAGAAAGTAATTTTGGATCACCCGTACCAAACTGGGTAATCATGTCAAACGTTTCAATCATCCCCGTTACTGTTCCGAGCAAACCTAGCAATGGAGATATCGAAGCAATCACTAAGATGGCAGACCCAAATCGATCCAATGGCCCTGATTCTTGAAGAATCGCTTCATAAACAATACCTTCCATGTGATCTCTGTCGTCTTTTAAATGCCGTAATGTATATAACAAAACCCGGCTGATGGCCGATGAATTATCCTCGCAACTTTTTTTAGCCACTTCCAGATCGCCGGTAGTAAGCTGGCGTATAATCTGGTCGGAAAGATTTTTCGTATCGGCACTATTGATGCGCAGCAGATAAGCACGTATCAGAATAAGGAATATGGCGATGATACCCATTATCACTATGACCCAACCAATTGGTCCGCCAGAATCAATAATTCCCTTAATGGTTTTTTCAGGTGTTTCTTCAATGGCATTGGTGCGTGATTCGAATAAATACAATTGCAAAGTATCCGGCTGCTGGTTCTTACTCAAAGCCGCAACACTTTCTGCGCCAGAATTTCTCCATACTTTATAATCACCACCGCCCGCAGGTACCAAGCTACCGCCACCTTCTGCACTGGTACCATATGCAGCAATATTGCCCAACTGGATCAATGTTCCTTGCGTTTGCTTGCCATTTTCCAGAAAGAAGCTGCCGGGTTTCATGTGAATTGTCCCCAACCCTTGCAATAACGATAGGGATTGCCTAAACAAATAACCTACTTTAGTTTGATCATTTTCTTTGCCTTCTTTGAGCGATACCGGAATTTCGATGCCATGATTTTTCAAAGTAACTTCTGCCTGCAAATAGGTAGCTTCCAGAGCATCGCTACGTTCCGTAACAGCAACCTCTTTACGTTCAACTTCAGTAAGCTGTGTCGTAAGTTGATCAATTCTCGTCGAACGTTCGACAGAACTCCGTTCAAGCGCGCTTATTTTGCCGCTTAAAGCTTGTTCCTCTCGACTTGCAGTCCCTTGATAGGTTCTTAACCGTTCGGCTAATTCTCTTTTCTGAGCCTCCAGAAATGCAAACTCACGTTTATAGGCAGTTTCCAAATTAACCGCATCCTGCCTCGCGGAATTCTGCTTTTTAGCCGGAGCGGCTTCTGGTGCGGATGTGGAAACATTCTTTTCAGGAACCTCAGCTTTGTCTTCTTTTGCATACGCCGATGCAATAAGCGTAATCAGGATGAATGCTGGTAATAATGCTTTTGTCATTTTCTCAATGGATTGGGTATTTCAAAGTAACCTTGCCGTATCTGTTTCTTCAATGAATCAAACAAGACTCTGACACGCTCTATCTCAGCAGTATTTTCTAGAATCTCGAATTTCCATTCACCATCAGTCGACCGCTTGGCCATTCCACTCCTGTTATCTCGTGTTTGAAAAAAAAGGAAAACTGTACCCAACTTTGCAATATCTACCAGCACGTTCTCTCCATCCAACGAAATGGTCTGCTGATAAATGCCGTTTTCTTTACTTAAACGAATTTCGTCCTCAATGAGGGACCAAGCGTGATTAATGGCTTTATTGGGATCAATTAATTGATTATTAATATTATTTTCAATATCTTCTATAGCTTTGAGACGATCCTGCATCTTGAATGGAAAACCTGATTGGACATAGCGCTTATATTCATCGAGAATGGTTAATAAAACTGGTTTCAAAGTTTCGCCTGATTGCTCCGCTTTTTTGGCGTTTTCAGTCATTTTGTCGATGGAATTTTGCAGTTTCTCGAGACTGAGCTTTTGCCTTCTTTCTTCAACACTTAAATCCGCCAATTGCGAATTGAGTGCTGACATCCGACTGGTGTGCTTTTCCTTTTCAATATCCAATTGTGTTTGTAATGTCTCGACTTCACCCCGAATCTTGGCCAAAGACTTCGCTAAATTTTCTAAACTACTTGCCATTGCTGCAAAAGAATTGAGCAATAACGCTATTAGTCCTATATACAAAATTATTTTCTTTATAAGATACTTGTGCATAAATTCAATCTAAAAATAAATTGGGTAAGATTAATAATTTTAGTCAGCCATCAATCGCTCATCGTCAATGGAATGGCATGTTACAAGCGAAATATTTCACTTTCATGACAACCAGATGAATTTGATGCTACTCATGCACTAAGTAAAGAATTTCAAATAATTCTATAATTTCTAATAAATAGAAATACTTAAATAATTCTTACAATATTTGGAAAAAAAGATTTTTGTGAATTATCAACAACGTATATTCTCTTTTTGCGATACCACAAATTTAAGATTGCACGCTAATATTTTGATAATACGATTGAATTTACTACTTTAAATTTCTCAGAAAAATATATTGTCGCTACAATTTTCAATAAAAAATCATTACATTCATACTTTTGTCATAAAAATGTAATGATTTGTTTATATTATTCCCGCAACTTCCAATTACACATTTATTAATATGGCTGTAACAATATTAGTCGTAGAAGATGAGCCAGCAATCCAGGAATTGATTGCGCTTAATTTGAAAAGAGCAGGTCATATGGTGTTATGTGCTGATAGTGCACAACAAGCAAAGTCATTGATCAATAATGTCTTGCCTGATCTCGTATTATTGGATTGGATGCTACCTGACCTTACCGGTATAGAATTTGCACGAAAGTTGCGACAGGAAGAACGTACCAAATCTATTCCTATCATCATGCTAACCGCTCGAATTCAAGAAAACGATAAAATTGCCGGACTTGAAGCGGGGGCAGATGATTATATTACTAAACCTTTTTCACCCCGTGAGCTTATTGCTCGTATCAAAGCAGTACTGCGCCGCCGTTTACCTGAGATGTCCGATGAAATTATTGAGCTTGGCGGATTAAGGCTTGATCCCACAACTCACAGAGTGCATGTCAACAACGACGTCGATCCGTTAAAAACCGCAGAAGTTAACTTGGGACCCACAGAATTTCGTCTTCTACACTATCTCATGGCATATAAAGAGCGCGTGCATACACGGGGACAGCTATTAGATCGTGTGTGGGGAGATCATGTATTTATTGAGGATAGAACCGTCGATGTCCATATTCGCAGGCTACGAAAAATCCTTGAATCCGTCGGTAAAGAAAATTTGGTGCAAACCGTGCGAGGCACGGGCTACCGTTTCTCAGTTGAATGCAGCGAAGAAAGTATTGGGTAAAAAATCAATAAAAATAAACAGATACGCTTACAGTATTTACAAATACTGTAAGCGGTTTAATATCCAGTTATTTACCAAATGTGTTAACTTCTGGCGGAGCAATCAAATCAGTCTTATTAAATGAGAATAACAATAATACGGTGTATGCATTATAAAATGTGTCGCCAAGAAATGGCGATGAGGATGCAATAAATCGATTGGAAGGTAGCTCAAAAATATCAAAATGAAATCTTGCGTAACCTACTTGGTTTTCTGCTTTAAACAAGGATAATTCAGGCAACGAAATAGGAATTAGAGATGCTTGAATGGGCGGGATTCCAAAAAATTTCGATGCTAATTCAGTTCCCAGTGAATTCACCACTATATTGATCCGGTGACTTGCATTTTCGTCTTGCACAGCATAGCCATGCAATCCTAACCATCCTGCAACAATCCCTTTAACAACATCTTTATCCGCACTAATTCCGGCAACTTCAAGCTTAATGGCTGAACCTCGTGGAATGGGAAAAGGCAAATCAGGTTGCTTAGGCAAACTGCGCATTACAGCTTCTGTGATCAGCAGTTGTTCAGTTGCAGTTCTGGCAGAATTTGTAATTTTTTGTGTCGATGAACACGCAGAAAATAGCACTGCTACAGTAAAACTCAAACAAAGTGCTTCAACAATTCTTTTCATCATAATGTTCCTATTCTTAACTGTTATTGATTAATAGATTATTTTACGCACACAGCAAGCAGCATGGTAGCACACCAAACGTAAGATTTATCCTATATTTAGGTTTGTCCTGATAAGGTATGGTAGGTCTAAATGTTAGTATCAATAATAAATAAGCTATCATTTTACAATATACTATTTTAGCTACCCAGTTGGTTTAGAAGTTTTTATTTGTTACGTTCCAGTACGCAATATCGCTATCAATTATAAATTTATTCATCTAATAAACAATAACTAAGGAGTTTTTTATGTCTCTACGCATTAATGATCAGGCACCCAATTTCCAGGCAGAAACTACACAAGGAAAGATTGATTTTCATAACTGGATCGGAGATAAGTGGGCCATATTATTTTCTCATCCCAAAGATTTCACCCCGGTCTGTACAACCGAGTTAGGTTATATGGCGAGCATACAATCCGAATTCGACAAACGTAATACTAAAATTATCGGACTCAGTATTGATCCACTTGATGATCACCAAAAATGGCTAAAAGACGTTGAAGAAGTCGGCGGTGCTGCGATAGGTTATCCGGTGATTGCAGATACTGATCTTCACGTAGCCAAGCTCTACAACATGTTTCCTGCCGATGAAACAGGTTCAGCGGCGGGACGGACCGCTATGACAAATGCCACCGTACGCTCAGTATTTGTCATTGGCCCTGATAAAAACATTAAGCTCATGATGACATATCCGATGACTACGGGTCGTAACTTCAATGAGATCCTGCGTGTTATTGACTCTATGCAGTTAACCGCTAAGCATAAGGTGGCAACGCCTGTAAATTGGCAGCAAGGTGAAGACGTCATCATAGTACCTTCGGTTACTAATGAAGAAGCTGAAAAAACTTATCCAGAAGGCTGGAAAACAATCAAACCATACCTACGTAAAGTAAAACAGCCAAGATGATATAAGCTGTAGACCTTGTGGAAATTTTGGAGGATAAACACCGCACGAATATTTGATCAAGACAACCAGAAAATTTTTCTGATTAACCAGAGATATTTTTGTTAGATTTTAATCATTCAGGGAAATTTCCTCCAAATTTCCATTAGGCTGACCCTCCTGCAACAAACCGCACGGCTTACAATTTAACAATATTAGCTTGGCCAAAACGGTTACGGGTTTCCAGAAGCGTTTTCTTCACACCGGATCTAGCAAACGGATACTTTGAATAAAAAATTTCCCCTCGTCAACTGACCTTTTCCTATCTGCAAAGGTTAAATCCCAGTTTCCCATCCGCGCACCAAATCCTTAGCAGATACTGGTCTGAGCGAATCCTATTCTTCTGCGGCCTTATTAAACAAGAAACGCCCGATTAATTCTTCAAGCACCATGGCTGAATTGGTTTTCATAACCTTATCACCATTTGTCAACATTGCCTCATCGCCGCCTGCAGCCAATCCAATATACTGTTCGCCCAACAAGCCTGATGTCAGGATGCTGGCAAAAGTGTCTTTAGGGAACGCAAAACGGCTATCCATACTCATGGTTACCACCGCATCGTAGGTTTGTGTGCTGAACTGAATGTCCGTGACACGTCCCACGACTACTCCGGCACTTTTTACCGGTGCACGGACCTTCAATCCGCCAATATTTTCGAAATTTCCAGTAATGATATAACTTTGTGATGGATTATAAGCATTTAAATTGCCTACCTTAAGGCTCAACACCATCAGTGCGGCAACTCCAGTCGTTACGAATAATCCCACCCACAAATCCATTGTTGTCCGCTGCATCAACTCACTCCTCTAAACATGAAAGCGGTCAAAATAAAATCTAGCCCTAAAATTACTAATGATGAGGTCACCACTGTACGTGTGGTCGCTCCGGAAACCCCTTCTGCCGTAGGTGGGGCATCGTAACCCTCAAATACCGCAATCGCCGTGACAGCAACGCCAAAAAAGCAGCTTTTAATAAAGCCATTCAGAATATCAAATCTGAAATCAACCGCGCTTTGCATTTGCGACCAATAAGTACCTTCATCAACACCTATGAAAACGACTGTTACCAAGTAACCGCCATACACACCCATTACAGAAAAAATAGCTGCCAAAAATGGCATAGATATGACACCCGCCCAGAAACGCGGCGCAACCACACGAGCCACTGGGTCGACCGCCATCATTCCCATCGCCGCCAATTGTTCTGTAGCTTTCATTAAACCTATTTCTGCGGTAATGGCTGAACCTGCACGGCTTGCAAACAATAAAGCAGCAACTACTGGTCCCAGCTCACGTACCAGCGACAAAGCTACTAATGTACCAACGGCCGACTCAGATCCATATTTTTGTAAAGTCTCGTAGCCTTGTAGTCCCAGTACCATCCCCACAAACAAACCCGACACGACAATAATGATTAATGACAAAACACCGGTAAAATACAATTCCCTGATCACCAGGTTAAAACGGCGCAGGCTTGTTCCCGATTTTAATAACACCAAAATAAAAAAACGACTGGCATGACCCAAGCGCCAGATACTTTCTATTGCCCGATGCCCAATATTCTGAATAGCCGATAGGATATGCCTAGACACAGTTGTCCTCCAAGCCGAGATCTTGCGGATAAGCTTGTGCAGGATAGTGGAACGGTACCGGCCCATCTTCTTCACCATGAACAAACTGATGCACAAACGGTGCCACGGATTCGCGCACTTCTTTCGGCGTCCCTTGAGCTGCAATCACACCGTCTGCAATAAAGTACACATAGTCCACGATCTTGAGTGACTCTTGCACATCGTGCGTCACCACGATCGACGTTATCCCCAATGAATTCGATAATCGTCGAATCAAATTGCCAATCACGCTTAAGGAGATTGGATCAAGCCCGGTGAATGGCTCGTCATACATAATCAGCATCGGATCCAATGCGATAGAACGGGCCAAGGCGACGCGCCGTGCCATACCGCCCGATAACTCATTCGGCATTAAATGATGCGCTCCGCGCAAACCTACAGCATGCAGTTTCATGAGTACCAAATCGCGAATCATCGACTCTGGTAAATCGGTATGCTCGCGCATTTGAAATGCAACATTGTCAAACACTGACAAATCGGTAAACAATGCTCCAAATTGAAACAACATGCCCATCTTGCGCCGCAATTTAAAAAGTGCATCACGACTCAGTTCATGCACGACTTCCCCGGCAAATTTCACATGACCGGCGGTAGGTTGGATTGCACCGCTAATTAAGCGTAATAATGTAGTTTTACCCGATCCGCTGCCTCCCATGATAGCTACTACTTGCCCACGCCGCATGGACATATCGATGCCATTTAGAATGGGGCGCGTATCATAAGAAAAACTGAGGCCATTGATTTCAATTAAAGCTTTAGAAACCATGCCACGCAAAAAAGGAGATTGGAGAAAACTGCCGACGGCAGTTGTTACGTGTGATCTTAAACATGAAATACATTACGATGAAATTGATTAACTAGCCAAAATTCTGATAAGCCCTAATTTTAATCCACTTTTCCTCAAAGGATTGGGTTATATTAGTTTTTATCGCAATTTTCCTGTTTCTTCTTGCAGGTTCTATGGATGCATCATAATCGCCGGTAAATATTAGTCATCAGGATAACGCCATGTTTTTCAGTAAAAAATCCCTATTTTTTCATTGCTTAATTTTCGGTTTTCTTGTCCCGAGCCTATTTGCTTCCGAAGTTTATCGCAGTATCGATGCCCAAGGACGCGTAACCTACTCAGATAAGCCATCGGTCGGTGCACGACAAATTGAGATTCTCAACTCACCCAGCCGCCAATTGCATCAGGTGGCCAGGGTGTATGATGGTGATACAGTGGTACTGGAAAACGGCAAACATGTCCGTTTATTGGGGATCAATACACCAGAAATTGAAAGCCATCAACGCGCCGAAGAGCCTGGTGGTGTTGCTGCAAAAAAGTGGCTTCAGCATCAACTACAAAAAAGCAAAGTTTATCTGGAATTTGACCAAGTCCGGCAGGACAAATACAAGCGTTCATTAGCGCATGTGTTTTTACCGGACGGTAAACACCTTAACCTTGCAATACTGGAAGTTGGTTTGGCGACCGTCAGTATCATCCCACCGAATGGCCGCTACACCGATCAACTTATCCAGGCACAGCAACATGCCGAGAAACAAAAACTAGGTATCTGGTCAATGCCGGAATACCAAGTGTGGCCAATCTCGCAAATTCCCAATCATAACAAAGGCTGGCAACGATTCACAGGAACGCCTGTATCCATCAAGAAAGGGAAAAAGTACACACGGTTGATTTTCAGCGACAAGATCGACATACGCATTGCGAATACCAATCTTAATTTGTTTCCAGCCTTAACAACATACCTAGGAAAAACCCTTGAAATCCGCGGTTGGGTGGCCCGCAACAAAGATCATTATACCCTGTTGATTCAGCATCCCAGTGCTTTGATAATTCGCTAATTTTTAAATTAAAATGTCTATTTGAACCTCAGCGCGATTGACTAAGCTGAGGTCCATCTTTCATTTCAATATTTCAAACTCAAATCACCACGATATCCGCATTAGTCAAATTCAATCCGCTGCCAATGACGGCAATCTGCACTGCAGCACCTGCACCATTGCCATCTGCGTCGTACCAAAACGTTCCTGCGGTTTTGTTGTAAATGACATTGTCATTGGCATCCAATGCTTGTGCACCCACCCTGAACCGCCCGGCGGCCAGTGTGCCTGTAGCCGTTAATGCAGTAAATACCGCATTGTCAAGCTGGACGGTGTCATTGGCTACGTTATAGTCGGCAATCGTGTCAACATGCCCGTTGCTGCTGAAGCGGAAAAAGTCGTTACCTGTTCCACCCGTCAGCACATTGTTGCCTGTACCGCCATCGAGAATATCGTTGCCCGCCATGCCTTTTAGCTGATTGGCAGCGGTATTGCCGATGATAATGTTGGCCTGGCCGTTGCCCGTGCCATTAACCGCCGCTGTTCCGGTTAATGTGAGATTCTCTACATTGGCGGGGAGTGTGTACGTCAACCGGCTGCTGACAAGGTCGCTACCTTGATTGAGAGCCTCGGTGACAACATCACCTGCATTCTCGACAAAATAGCTGTCATTCCCCGCGCCGCCAATCATGGTATCCGCTCCGGACCAGCCAATCAGCGTGTCGTTACCGCCCCCGCCATTGAGCCTATCGTTGCCCGCTTGGCCGTTTAATTCATTGGCAGCGTTGTTTCCCGTCAATGTGTTATTCAGGTCATTACCCGTGCCATTGATTGCGGCAGTGCCGGTCAATGTCAGATTCTCCACATTGGCGGGTAACGTGTACGTCAAGCGGCTGCTGACCAGGTCGGTACCCTGGTTAAGATTTTCTGTAACAATATCGCCCACGTTCTCAACGAAATAGGTATCATTGCCCGCCCCGCCAATCATGGTATCCGCACCGGACCAGCCTGTCAGCGTATCGTTGCCACCCCGGCCTTCCAAGCTATTGTTAGCGGAATTACCGGTCAGATTATCGGCAAAGTTACTGCCGATGAGATTTTCAACCTGGGTGATGGTATCCAATCCGGCGTTAATGGTATTTTGTTGCGTCGTGATGTTTAGCGAAACAGTTACCGGTCCGGTAGCGGAAGCATAGGTCACCGTATCGTTGCTCGACGAAGTACCGGTCAGAATATCGTTTCCAGGCGTACTTATAAGCAGTACGCCGGAATTCACTGAAAAACTTTTACTTCCTAGCAAAGGAGGTGCTACATCATCAGAAATACTCGCGTTAATCGTAAAGGCACCGGTAAAGTTTGTTGCCGGCGTGAATACAACACCTGCCAGCAAGGCGTTGACATTGACCAGTGCGCCACTCGCTGTCCATTTACCAGTGCTGGCGTTATACGTGGAAGTTACCGATCCCGACGTAGCCGTACTCAAGCGCCCCGCCGCACTGTTGGACAACGTTAATTCTGCAGTCACATTAGCGCTATCCGGATCGCTGATAACGATATTTTTCAGATTTAATGGTGTATTTTTGGTATACGTTTCCGGTGCCGTTAAATTGGCAACATTTGGCGCATGATTGTTGATCTGGAAGCCTGCCCCAGGATATTCGCCGTAGTTATTAGAATATAAACCCGTCACATAAGCATCGAAATCACCATCACCATCAATATCGACAAAAGTGAAGCTATTAATACTGGTACGGAAAATGCTTTGAGCCAAACCAAACAAACCTTCACCGCCATCGACAAACGCTGGATTGGTAGTCGATCCGGTATTGCGAAAAAAATGTGTATAGCTAAACGCATCCAAGTCGCCATCCTTATCCACATCTATAAAATCAAAGTCACCATTGCTTGAACCGAGCAGGCCGAACGGATTATTAATACCAGCGGCAAAAGATGGTGCACTCGCAGTACCATTATTTTTGAAAAACGCATTATTTAAGAAAACATCCTGATCGCCATCGTCATCGATATCGACAAAAGATGGACGGGCATTTGTGCCAACATCGCTTAAGCCGAATGGATTGGTCAGCGGCGCAGTAAATGCAGGATTCGCAGCCGTCCCTGTATTCCTGAAAAACAAGGTATTGCCGGTTCCATTGCCGACAAATGCATCCAGATCACCATCGTTATCAATGTCAACCAATTCCGGATTGGATCCAGCACCAACATTGACTAATCCAAAAGGGTTGATTATGGCTGCGGCAAAGGCTGGATTGCTGCTTGTTCCGGTATTCCTGAAAAATAAAGTATTGCCGGCATCATCCCCAACAAAAGCATCCAAATCACTGTCATTATCAATATCAGCAAAATAAAGATTTGGATTAGCATTTGGGTCGTTTATGTCAAAATCATTCGTCCATGAAAAGTGAGGACTGCTGCCTATCCCGGCATTTTGATAAAACACCGAGTCGCCAGTCGAATTACCAACAAAAATATCCAAATCATTATCATCGTCAATATCGACAAAAGTAGGACTGATATAGTACCGCCCCACGCTACTCAAACCAAAGGGATTTTGACTATCAAAGTAAAATGTCGGGGCATTGACCGTACCGATATTTCTAAAAAAGAGTGCACCATCCGGGCTATTATAATCACCTCCCCACCCCAAAAGAGCATCCAGATCACCATCATTATCAATGTCAACAAAACTGGCGCTGACGCCGTATGCACCAACACTAAACAAACCAAAAGGATTGCTGATGGGGGCCGCAAAAACCGGATTAACAGCAGACCCGGTATTTCTAAAAAAATTGCTATACCCTCTTTCATTGCCTACAAAAGCATCCAGGTCACCATCGCCATCGATATCAACAAAAGTAGGGTTAGCATCGTTTCCTACATCAGTTAAACTAAAGGGATTGGTAACAGCAGCTGCGAAGCTAGGATTGCTTGATGTCCCGGTATTTCTGAAAAAAAGCGTATTACCATTAATCTCGCCGATAAAAGCATCCAAATCACCATCACCATCGATGTCCACAAAATCAGGACTGGACCAACCGGCTGTAGCGGTTAAACCAAATGGATTGATAATGGCGGCAGCAAAAGCTGGATTGCTGGCCGTCCCGGTATTTCTGAAAAAAAGCGTATTGCCAGCACCATTACCGACGAAACCATCCGCATCTCCATCATTGTCGATATCGACAAAGGTAGGATCGGCGTTAAAGCTACCGGAATTACTTAAGCCAAATGGATTGGCTCCGGCAAAATGAAAAACAGGATCAGCCATGACATTTCTCCCCATAATAAATGCTACGATTGGACGCGATATAACTCACTATTTACTAATTGTCACAAACGCTTATGCAACTACTTATCTATCAATTAATTTATTGCAGATAACTGTGTAAGTGTTTAAGCCTTTCTTGCAGGTGTGCAACGATCAAATACTATTACTATCAAAATAGATTATTGTTCAATCAGTATTATCTCGCTATAAGCATTTCATCCTCATCAATGCTTATAGCGAGGCATTAACAAAATACTTTTACCACCCTTCTACTTGAAATCTACCCTATTTGGAAAGCTCAGGTCATTTTGGCAGATATATTACTAATTGCCATAACGTATCGAATGTAAGATACCGCCGTCTTTCCTTAAAACATACATGATACCGCCCAAACCTACCTGAATATCAACAATCTGGCCCATGCCAGTTGCAAAAGTAGAAACAACTTTAGTTGTAACATCGTAGCGGCGGATCCACCCAGCGCAAAAATCGCCATAAAAATAATCACCTACATAATCAGCGGGGAATCGATCGTTAATTGGATTATAAAATGCACTACCGACTATTGCAGTACAAAAAGCGCTAGGGCTATGCGGATAAACTAAGATGGGGTTGCGAAACTGGGGATTACTGCCTTTTCCTTCCACAAACGGCCAGCCATAGTTAGCACCCTTGACTCCCTGATTGACCTCTTCCCAAGCATCTTGCCCGACATCATTAATGTGCATGCGACCTGTTTCAGGCTGTACTGCAAAGCTGTAGGGGTTACGAAAACCTCTCGCCCAAATGGCCCGGTTGACTCCTGTAGCTGTTTGATAAAACGGATTGTCGATGGGAATACTGCCATCTTTATTAATACGTAGAATTTTTCCTTTAAGATTGGCCAGAGATTGCGCATTGGTGTTCGTGCCGCCATCGCCAACTGCGATATACAGTTTACCGTCGGCGCCAAAACCAATTGCGCCACCATTATGAAATGTTGCCGCCCCTGATGGCTGAATATCAAGCAGCACATCTTCACTTCCCGCTAATGCCGTATCTCCATTGGCTTTAAAGCGGCTTACGCGGTTATGGATAACGGGAGTTTTGCTGGTGTAATACACATATACCCATTGATTAATGAGAAAATCGGGATCGAAAGCAATCCCTAACAACCCACGTTCTCCTTGACTATTAACCCGAGTTGTAATGTTAAGAAAAGGTTGGGACAACAGAACGCCTTGTTCGACGATTCGGATCCGCCCGGCCTGTTCCGTGATAAAAATACGGCCATCAGGAGCAATTGCCATTCGTGTGGGATTGACTAAATTTCGAACGACAATACTTTGCTTAAACCCTGCTGGTACGGCAGCTTGTATAACTGCAGGCAGTAAGGTCAATGCTGCGATAATGATCAATCCCAAACTGAAACAAAATATTCGGATACGACAATCGTCTACGGATAAATAAAATCGAGAAAAATAGTTTTGGTTTTGAATACGATATTGATTTAAATACATGGAACTCTCCTGAAATATCTTAAAGACCACAAACACTATAGAAAAAGCCCACAATTTTTAAAGGGTAAAAGCACAAAAAAATGGACTAATCTGCAAGTATATATATTTTCAGAAGAAATTTCATAAAATCGTTGAATCCCCCCGCTGAATTAGTCTACCCAATCTACGTATCATGTGTTTCAAAGGCACGACAGCCCGCCGATTAAATTTTCAATTGATAACGCTTAGACTAGGAGACATGATTTGTTGGTTGAGCGCCTTGATTTTATTTTCCAGAATTAATCATTTAATTTTCCTTGTTTCTTATCTCAAATTATCCTGCTTAGATTATTTCAATAAAAGGCTCTCCAATGCTTTCTGATGATTCCATTTACCATGAAACAAAAGACCTTTTTTCTCAGGCGTACGATCACTGGTCCAAGTCAGGTAATTACCATCGGGGGTAAACACCGGCAAACCGTCGAATCCTTCTTTATCGGTAACGCGCACAGGTTCTTTTTGACCCTCCACATCGACGATATAAAGTTCAAAATTGCGATGTCCATGCAAGTTGGTTGCAAAAATAATGTACTTTCCGGAAGGGTGATAAAAAGGTGCCCATGACATCGCATTTAATCGCGTAATTTGTTTCTGATCGGATCCGTCGATATTCATCGTGAAGATTTCCGCTTCCCGTCCCCCTTCACTAAAACGGCGCCATACAATCCGTTTACCGTCGGGACTGAAAAACGGGCCGCCATCGTAAGTTTTGGTCTGTGTCAGGCGTTTCACATTGGAGCCATTTGCATCCATGATATAAATATCGATCAAGGCCGATGGATTGGCTTTAAAAAGCTGAGTTTCCTCGTCGGATAAATCATCGGTATAAGCTCTGCGATTGGAGGCAAAAGCGATCAGTTTGCCATCCGGCGACCAGGAAGCTTCAGCGTCATAACCCAATATTTTGGTAAGGTTACGAATTTTTCCGCCGGAAAAATCAGTTTCGTAAATATCGTAAAATTCATCGTAATCCCACGCATAAGACTGCCGCTCACCCGATTTCCTGCGCTCGATTTCAGTGAGCATTTTCGCTTTTGCTTCAGAATCTTCATGTGTGGAAGAAAATAAAACTTTTTCTTGAGAAGGATGAACCCATGCACAAGTCGTTTTACCAGTGCCTGGGGATACTTGCTGTACTGCGCCAGTGGCGATATTTTTTAGGAAAATCTGATAAAACGGGTTATCGTCAGCAACTTCTGCCTGATAAATCATCCACTTCATGTCTTGACGATAGTATGCTTCACCAGCTCTTTTTTCCTTAACGGAAAGCTGATGCTCGTCGGAAATGAAATCTGATGCACCCGCGCAAAAGCTTGCTGCCATAACTAACATGCCACAAGAAATACTGGTAAAACCATTGAAAGAAAATTTCATTGTTTTGTAAAATCCTAAAAAATTAATCTCAATGCGGCTGCACTAAATATTAAACAGATACTCAATAATCTGCACACCGCTCATGCCACCAAATGGCAGTAACAACGCAGCCAGCGCCGGCTGATGGCCAACTGTAGCATAAATGCCTTTGTGTTCATTACGAATTAATGCGATAACGCGGCCAACTTGCGCGGTTTCACCCGCTTGCTTCACCGTTAATGCCACTTGCTGAGCTTCATAATCGCTTAGGAAACTATCGCGCAAGCTTTCAGCAGATTGGCGTAGCTGATAAATTCGGAATAATGGGTAAATCACCGCAATGCTGAAAACAATAATCAACGACAATGGTAAATCGAACTGATCAAAAATTCTGCTCCGCGCCATCAGTATGATGAGAATCATCCCCAAAGGCAGATAAATCAGGCGGCTGATCCCTTCGGTAATTTTGACAGCGACAAGAAATTGCAAATATCGATGCAAATGCTTCCGTAAAACACCTGTGCCCTGCTCTACTGTTTCAAGGATATGACTTGGCCATTGTTGCAAGACATGTTCATTATTAATAGACTCTTTTAGGGTGTCGACTAACCGCTTGCACGCTTTGGCTTCGGCGCCAATCCAAAAAACCAGTCCCCATAACAGGAAAAACTGCGCAAGCAACAGCACATTATGGAAATAATAAACAAAATTTCCCCGATAAGGAAAATTCAGAGAGCCCATTGATTTAAAAACATCCAGCAACAGAAACGACAACGTGAGCACAACCGCAATTGAAGCGGCAATAGCTATTCCAGGCCAAAATCCACGTGTAAGGCACCGGTAATTTTTCCACGCGGCCGGCGTATCGTTTGCCTGATCTGCGCCCCGCTCATTAGCGTTAGGATTATCTGTATATAGGCCGGTCGAAATACCAAAGAAATCGCTATCGATCTCGGATTTTGTTTGCCGCAATCGCTCATAAAAATACCAAGAAGCGAGAAAAACGATAAAAATCCCGAGAAAACCGATCGTAAGATTAGGCCAGACGCTGATGCCCTCAAGCCACATGATCGGCTCATAAACATCTTCAGCGATCAATGCGGCACACAGCGCAGCGATGACAATTATCCACAGCAAAACGCCAAACCACATATATTTATTTGCCGCCAATTCACGAACGCGTGCATACCTATCCAATCTTTGAGTTTCTGCCAGTCCTATTTTTTGCATCAATAAATAATAACCCCACAAAGCAAAGATAACGATCAAAACAATCTTGAACGCACCGCTCACGATCTCCTCTCTTGACGTTGTGATCAGCGAGCGATCCGGTTCATTGGTAAAAATATCGAATATTTCGCCTTTTCCATCGGTCAGATCATTGGAGATTTGCACCGTACACTCTTGAGAACCGATTCTTTGCACCGGCGCCGGCGCCAAGCTTTGAATCCAGTTATCGAGCTCGCAAACATGCGGTGAATCCAGGTGGACCGCCTTCTTCCTTCCAATTTCGAACAGTTGAGGTTTTTGCGATTGAGAGATAACCGCCTGCGTCCAGCTTCTTTCTCCGTCATCGATTTCACGAAGCGCCAGTGAGACCGCGTTATAAATTGAAGTTTGATAGCTATCCCGGAATGGCATGCTGTTTTTCTGCCAATCTGCACGCAACATGAAATCGAAATTGGAAGCTACAATCAAATTGCGAGTCCACTTTAACTGATCGGCATGCAGAAAGCGCGCATCGAGGTCTGTCGTAAAAAAAATCTTGTCTTGAAATCTTTCACGGAGCGCGTGCAAGATAACAAGCTTATCGTAAACATCGGAACCGAGAATACCGATCGCTTTCACGCCATGCGCAGCAAAACTCTTGTCACGGTCGAGTAGCGCTATGATTTCCGTAAGTCTGCGCAAGTAATCAAACTGGTTACGGCCCTCGGCATATTCCGGCGCTGCATCATCCCATTGCATGGGCGAGTTTTTGTTTGTTTCAACGGATTGCCGGTAACCGCTGTTTTTGTCGGGCGCACTGGGCAGTTTGCCATCCACGCCGCGCAGATATGAAAATCTTTTGACCGGCAGAGGTTGATCGCCATCTTGATTGCAATGTTGCCAGAACTGGTCTTGTTCAATATAACTCGCCAAGGACCGGGCGTACAAAGTATCCAGTTCGGTAATCAAAACCAAGCCATCCGCACATCCTGGCTGAGCTATAGAATCAGGGAAAGAAAATACCCGTTCGCTATTATTAAGGCCGCGATTCCATAATTCCCACAGCAATGCCGTGATCAGCTTATCGTCCGTTCCGATGGAACGGATAATTCTTCGTTGCTCGAGCGCCTCATGCAATTTTCTTTCAAGCGCCATCTCTGATAAGGGGATAAGTTTTTCATCAAACGTGCAATACCATTCGGTCGAATTTGCAACACAATCGGCCTGCAGCGCTTTGATAATTTTCTTCGCAGGCGCCGTTGCGCTATGGGCAAATAAATTAAATCGCGGATAAAGATCCGAATCGGGCGTAATCATCGGCTCACCCTTCAACAGGTTAACCAGCAGCGAGGATCCGCTCGGCCCGATCAGCTTATAGCTCGGATTCCTTGAGTAATTTGGAGAATACGGTTGTTCCGTTTCCTCGATTTTCAACCATTCTTTTTCTATTTCATGAATTAACCGATTGAAAAATTGCTTATAACCACCGGGAGATGCTTGCATTTTGCTCTCATCCAGCCACAACACCAGAATACTGGATGATTTTTCTTCTGTGCGGTCAAACCATTCATAGGGAATAATCGATGTTGGATAATCCTTGTCGCAAGACACGGCATTTAACTTGTAATAACCCAATTTATCGCCATACCCGGGATAATAATCCGCTGAATTTAGAGCCGAAACGACAGCAAAACGATTGCGCAGCCGCGTCTCCGTAATCTCGTGATAAGCACTGCCCGAAACGCTGATAGCCACAACAGAAAAATTTTTATAGCGATGAAATGTCTTCAGTTCTTCGCGCAATGTGTTGGTATGGTCACAAGGATTTACCGTTTTATCCGCAAATCGATGATTCATCAACTCGATGGGGTCCTGCCATAACCGGGTTTCAGTCATGTCATGCGCTTTGCCGTGTAGCGCACCGCTTTGTTCGGAAGGATCCGGTCGGGTGCTGGTTAATGGCTCGATGAGCGTTCCCGTTGCTGATAAAATCAACAACAAAATTGCAAAAAAACCAATTGGAGATCCGCTACTGCCGGATTTGCCCGTATCGCTCATGCCGTGTCACCTATTTTTGAGGTTGGAATTGTCGCACGTATTTTATGAAATAAAGAATCCGCCATTACTAGATTAACCGCAATCATACTTTTATGCGATTGCGTGCGATATGATTTCAATTTTTTAAGCATCAGTAATCATAAAAATCATAATACTGGCAAGCATGAGCCGTTGCCGCTGCGGCCATGAATTCAACAATCAACACATTATTCAATCGGTCTATCAAAACATGCAAAAATTAATTTTCCCCAACATGATGCTATGGATCGTGATTACCTTCTGCGCGTTATGCAGCTTGGCAGTCTATGCAGACGATCAAACCTTTCAGCATCGGATGAGTATTGTACTGACACCGGATACTTCCCACATTCGCGTCAAAGACCACATTACGCTTCCACAACACATTCAGCAGCACAATACAGCTATCGAACTGGATTTCAGTCTGCACGCGAATTTAACCATTACCGAGGTGAAAGGCGGGAAGATCACCGCGTGGCGGAATGAATCCTCAAACAGGCCCATTCCTTTGAAATATTACACAGTGACTGTGCCATTCAATCAAAATGAGTTGGTTATTTATTTTGATGGCGCAATTAATCATTCGGTGCAAGGCCCAGGTCAGGAATATGCGCGCAGTTTCAGTTACACCCCAGGAGTCATCTCCAATGAAGGAATTTTTCTTGCCAACTCCAGCGTCTGGTATCCGCAGTTTGATGAGGCCTTGGTGTCATTCCGGCTGGATATTCAGCTACCTAATGGCTGGGATGCCGTCAGTCAAGGCGCATTGGTACACGAACATAAAACACCAACCGGTCAAACGATAAGCTGGGAAGAAAAGCAACCGCAGGATGATATTTATATCGTAGCAGGCCGCTACCACCGTTACGCGCAATCCGCCGGCGCGGTTGACGCATTGGTTTATCTTCGCGATGCCGATGAAACGCTGGCGCAGAAGTATCTGGATACGACGGCGCAATATATTGCCCTATACAACAAGTTGATCGGCCCTTATCCCTATACAAAATTCGCCTTGGTCGAAAATTTCTGGGAAAGTGGTTATGGCATGCCATCTTTTACTTTGCTCGGTTCCAAAGTAATTCGTTTCCCGTTTATTTTGCATTCCTCCTATCCGCATGAAATTCTGCACAACTACTGGGGCAATGGCGTGTTTGTCGATTACGCCAAAGGTAATTGGTCGGAAGGATTGACCGCTTATCTCGCCGATCATTTGGTCAATGAACAAAGAAACAAAGGCGAGGAATACCGCCGCGATGTTTTGCAAAAATATGCGGATTTCGTCGGCAAGGAAAAAGATTTTCCGATCATCCGTTTCGTATCGCGCCATAGCGCCAGTTCGGAAGCCGTCGGCTACGGCAAGACCATGATGTTTTTCCATATGTTACGGCTGGAACTGGGCGACGATGCATTTACTAAAGTGTTGCGGCGGTTTTATCAGCAATTCAAATTCCAACAAGCAACGTTCGCCGATTTGCTCGCCACTTTCAACGCCGTCACCGGTAAGGATTTCACGCAGCAATTCGAGCAATGGGTACAGCGCACCGGCGCGCCGGATCTGGTATTGCGCCGTGCCGAAACCGGACGCACCGCGCAAGGATTCAAACTCACGTTGCAAGTAGAACAAACCCAAGCTGGCGAACCGTATCGTTTACAAGTACCCGCCGCTATCACGCTGGAAGGCGAAGACATGGCGGTCGAATCCCAGCTTATCATTGAACAAAAGCAACAGACTATTGAGCTGGAATTCGCCAACCGCCCGGTGCGCATCGATCTCGATCCGCATTTCGATGTGTTCCGCCGTTTGGATAACCATG
The DNA here is from genome assembly GCA_024281995.1 of Nitrosomonas sp. Classification (GTDB taxonomy): domain Bacteria; phylum Pseudomonadota; class Gammaproteobacteria; order Burkholderiales; family Nitrosomonadaceae; genus Nitrosomonas. The sequence goes on along the minus strand of JAMWZW010000002.1, from coordinate 107,700 downwards.
AAATTCCATCGGCGTTGTCGCAAGGCTTCGGCGCGGAAAAACCGTTGCTGATCTTACCGGCCCGCGAGCCAAAAGCCATGTTGGAAGCTTACCGCACATTAGCGGCAAACTGGCAGAAAACCCAGGCCAGTCCGCTTGAAATCGTCACCGATGAACAACTGAAAACTTTGCCCGAAGATCGCACCGTCTGGATCATGGGCTGGCAGAATAAATTTGCCGGTGCGGTACTAAAAAATCTGGCGGATCGCAACGTTGCGTATCAACACAATCAATTGCAATTGCAACAAAAAACCTACCCGCAAGCTGATCATGCCGCAGTGCTGACCACCCGGCAGCCGGCCAATGCCGATAAAACGCTGTTATGGGTTGCGGCAGACAGCCCCAAAGCGGTTGCCGAACTCGCCAACAAACTACCGCACTACCGCAAGTACAGTTATTTGGTGTTCAAAGGCGACGACTTGATCAACATCGACAAAGGACAATGGCCGATTCTGCAATCGCCGCTATCGCAACCGGTGCGTCAAAAAGACGGCTACGCGCTTGATGCCGCGCACACGGCGCATGCCGGCATCACAAAACCGCGCCGCGCGTTAGCGGAACTGCCGCCGGTGTTTTCCGAAAGCCGCATGATGACGGATATCGAGCATTTGTCGCACGAATCATTCAAAGGCCGCGAGCTCGGTACGCCGGAACTGGACGAAGCGGCCACCTATATCGCCAAACAGTTCCAACAAATCGGCCTGCTGCCCGGTGGCGATAGCGGCAGTTTTTTCCAGACCTGGCAACAGGATGTCGGCTTGCCGAAAGGCAATATCGCGTTGCGCAATGTCGTCGGCATTTTGCCCGGCACCAACCCGCAACTCGCCGGGCAAAGCCTGGTGATCGGCGCGCATTATGATCATCTTGGCACCGGCTGGCCGGATGTGCGCGCCGCGCATCAAGGCAAAATCCACCACGGCGCCGACGACAACGCCAGCGGCATCGCCGTGATGCTGGAACTTGCCCGCCAGATCGTGCCGAAATGGCAGCCGGAACGCACCATCATTTTCGTTGCCTTCACCGGCGAAGAAGCGAATCTGCTCGGTTCTAGGCACTATATCCGCGACAGTGAGAAATTCCCGGCCGGGAAAATCATCGCCATGCTCAATTTAGACACCGTCGGACGATTGGAAAACAACCCGGTCACGGTATTCGGTACCGGTACCGCGCGCGAACTGGTGCATATCTTCCGCGGCGCAAGCTTCGTTACCGGCATTCCGGTCAACGCCGTGCAAGACGACTTCGGCTCCAGTGACCAAGCCGCGTTCATCGAGGCCGGCGTGCCCGCCATCCAATTGTTCGCCAACGCGCACGAGGATTTTCACGCGCCTGGCGACACCGCCGATAAAATTGATAGCACTGGATTAGTCAAAGTCGCCGCGATCCTGAAGGAAGCCACCGAATACTTAGCTAACCGCATCGAACCGCTCACGGTCACGCTACCAGTAGCTCCCACACCTCCAGAATCCACCGAGCCTAGGGAAACGCTGATTAATTCGGCGAACGAGAGGAAGCACGAGGCGCACGAAACGCAGCAACCGAGACATATCAACAAGATAGGCGAGGATGCGAGTACCGCGCAACGAAGTGATTCGCTCGTGCAGTCAATTAATCAGGGTTTCCCTAAAGAAAAACGCAAAACCAGCCTCGGAACCATCCCGGATTTCTCGTATCAAGGCAAAGGCGTGCGTATCGACAACACCCTTCCCGGCTCCCCAGCACAACAAGCCGGACTGCAACAAGGCGATATTCTGATTCAAGTGGCTGGACAACCGGTTAGCGACTTAGCGTCGTATGCGGCGATTTTGCGCTCGTTGAAGGCGGGAGAGAAAGTGGAATTGCGGTATCGGAGGGATGATGCGGTGGTGGTGGCTGAAGTGGTGTTGGTTGAGCGGTAGCGACATGGTTGCTGATTCCGGATCACTTTGACTTTTGGAGCAGCAACCTAGCTGCCGAAGGAAGCTTGCCAGTAAAAATAATAGAGTGTTACCCTATGATATATTGATTCTTTCATGCTGAGACGATGGTCCTGGCTTATATGGATTGAATCGAGAAAATTCCAAATTTGTCGCATGGGTCGTGTTTGCTTCGATGAACTGTCTTTTTTAATTTGTTAATTACTATTAAAACATGATGATAGATAACATTCACTGTGATTACACGACATTATCGACAAGATTATTGGACAAAATGTCTTATATATTACGTTGGGCACTATCTCAGGAGTTCTCGTCATGTTGAAAACTGCAATTCTTTTCTCATTCCTACTTGCTGCATCATCATCGGCTTTAGCGAAAACCATGACCGCTGTGTGCGGGCCATTTAAGGGCTACACAGTCGGAATATCTGGAGCAAATGAGAAACACAAGCTACTGAGTTACGAAGACTCAATGGATGGAGAGTTCACGCTCGTATGGGAAATTGATTCCAAAAGTGCTCTGATTATCGGGCCTGGTGCAAAGCCTACCCGTGAAGAAGGTGTAGCGGCCATCAGCACAAATGATCAGTTGTCGTTTGTCGTTACCTATCCAATTTCCGTGTTTATGTATTCGGTATTCCCAGACAGAAAAACCATGCTCATCACCAAGCATACGCATTCACGCGGTTTTGAGTTCGATGCGGCGCGTGGTTTCATCATGCGCGGCGACTGCAAAATATCAGTCAAATAGTAGTGGCAATCAGCGTGCCCAACCCATCGCTCAAGAGGGACGCTCCGCTGGCAAGCCGGCTACGCGCCCCTTAGCTTTACGTTGGGCGTAAGGAGAAACCCAGTGAAAAATTTTTACTTTGTTTTCTTAATGTTTTTCTGCATATGCATGCAAGCAGGCTCTTTTGCATATGCAAGCAGCTTCATTGAGATAAACGTAAACAATAATATTTTATTCGATATCCCTCGTAATTGGGTTGTATTGTCAGATAACAAGACAATCACCTTAAATTCTATTATTGAATCAGTATTGCCCATCTCAAGCTCGGTGCGCTTTCAAGCGAATTTGAAGGATGATAATGGAAGCCCAATAACTACTGTTCAAATATATCGGTGGAAGTCTGAGTTCTATCAAGCAGACATTGATGCAATGGGTGAGTCAGATGTTTCTGATTATAATCAACAAATGCGTAGTCAAATGGTAAAGGAGCTTAAAGCGGTGAGCGGAACCGTGTCAAACTGGCATGGGACTAGGAAGTCTCGTGTCAATGATCTGGTGATTTTAGTGTCTGAGTACAGCAGGTCATCTAATTTGGCATTATTTGGTCAATTCCGGGTTCAGGTTTTACGCATTTACTCTGGCGATAAATCGTTTTCTTTTGTTATTTCTTATCACGAAGAAAACATTTTGCCATTACGAGTGTTGGTCGACAAAATTATCACCACATTAAGATGCCCTCATTGCACTTAACAAATGCATGCCCAACAATTGGCTCCAAGGGACGCTCCGCTGCGCGCCCCTGATCCCAAGCGTTGGGCATCATAGGTACATTATGGATTTCACTGTCTTCATTACTGTCCTTTCTGGTGTCATTACGTTCGTGATTGGCCAGCTCATCGTCAAACTGCTTCTCGATCCAGTTCAAGACATGAAGAAGACCATTGGACAGGTCTCGCACACGCTCGTAGAGCGTGCCAACGTAATTGCAAATCCAGGAGTGCCCACGAAAGTGGTCATGGATAACACGTCCGACTCGCTTCGCAAGTTGTCATCTCAACTGCATGCATATCTCTACCTCGTTCCGTGTTATGACAAGACTTCCAAACCGACTCGCTTCGCAAGTTGTCATCTCAACTGCATGCATATCTCTACCTCGTTCCGTGTTATGACAAGACTTCCAAAATCTTCCATCTTCCGTCGAAAGAAAAACTCCTTGCTGCGCCAACCGCCCTTATCGGGTTATTGAACAGTGTTTACAGAGCCGACGACAGAGTTTATGAGTCCAATGTGAAACGAGTCGAGAAGGACTGTGCAAAAGCTGCGCAGGCCGGTTATTTTTACGTTGGGCAAACAAAGGAGTTCATAGTGCCTACAATTTCTATGTTCTACGGTATTCTGATATTGATGTATTTTTACGACAACAAGAAACATAACTGCCCGCACATTCATGCTGAATATGGGGAATACGAGGCAACCATTGCCATTGACGATGGTTCTATACTTGGTGGCAGTCTACCGTCGGGCAAGATGAAATTGGTGCAGGCATGGATTGAGATACACCGTGAAGACTTGCTGGCGGATTGGGAGTTGGCAGTTTCAGGCGAGCCTGTCTTCAAAATTGACCCATTGCGATAGGAGATTTTATGGATAAGATAATTAAAGCTATTCCTCTCGAAAATTATCAAATTGAGATTCTAACGAGTAGTGGCATTTCCGGTATCTTTGATGTCAAACCCTATTTGGGAGGTGGCGCATTCAAAGAGCTTATGGATGAGTCATACTTCCGTATGGTTCGCCCCGCACATCACGGAATTGCATGGCCGCATAAACAAGATTTTAGCGCGGACACGATTATCTGGGACATCAAAAATACCCAACAAGGCGCTCCAGCCGACGCCAAAAAGCGGCGCGGCTGAGCTTGTCGTTAGGCCACACAGTGAACGCACGTTATCGGACTAGGAGTTGATGCTATGTTTGACCGGCTTGATGAGATATTCGACACTGCCGTTCATGTCTTGGATGTTCGCTATTATTGGCGGATCTATCTCGGTGTTGCATCCGGATTCCTTTTGATTCTTGGCCTATCTACATTTGTGCCACGAGAGAAAGCTTCCGTAGCTATGATTCTGTTATGCATAATCGTCCCTGGAATCATCGGCGGGATTTGGCATGGTATTTCAACTAAGGATTGATACTTTTGCAGCCTAACAATTCATTTCAGCAGACGCGCTGCGCGTGCCGCCAAATTCTGGCATTGGGCAGCGATAATTGCAGGCGGGTGAGAGGCATGAGTTCGACCGATGGCCGCTTCGATGTGCTCGTTGTGGGTTCCGGAATAGGCGGACTCTCTGCGGCGGCAGCGCTGGCAAAGTACGGGCACCGTGTTCTCGTTCTCGAACAGCATTTTCAGCTCGGCGGCCTCACCCAGACCTTTCACCGTCGCGAATACACGTTTGCTACCGGATTCCATTACGTTGGAGGTGTCGGCGAGGAGCCGGGGCGGGCCAACCAGTTCGGGCGCATGCTTGGCTGGCTGACCGACGGGCGTTTGCGTTTCGCGTCACTCGGGTCACCCTACGACATCGTGCGGCTGCCGGCGTTTGAGTTTCCCATCGAGGCGCCACGCGCCGCATACATCGAGCGGCTGCACACCACCTTCCCCGATGAGAGCGAGGCCATCGACCGATACTTCGCGGCCTGCGAGCAGGCGCGGAAGGCCAGCATGTCGCTGTTCGCCGCCAAGGCGCTGCCCGCGACGATTGCCACGATAGTCCGCTCGCTCAACGCGAGACGCATTCGGCGGGCACTCAGTACGACCACCGCTGATGCAGCGCGCGCAATCCGCGATGCGCGTCTTGCAGCGATCCTTAGCGCGCGATGGGGCGACTATGGTATTCCGCCCGCACAATCGCCGTTTGCGATCCACGCCCTGGTTACCGGCAGCTATTTTTCCGGCGCCTACTATCCTATCGGTGGTCCGGCGCGGTTTGCCGAGGTGCTCGGGGAAACTATCCGCGCAGCAGGCGGCGAGTTACGCACGCAAGCCCCCGTCTCTGAAATCCGCATTGCGGGCGGGCGAGTGACAGGTGTGCGCCTCGCGGACGGAGAGGTGATCGATGCACCTGTCGTCATCTCGGCAATGGGGGCACATAACACAGCGGGTGCGCTCCCCGCGGGGGTTGCGCCCGAATGGCGCCGTGACGTGGAATCGATCAAATCCGGGGTATCCTACGTGAGTCTGTACTTGGGATTCCACGGCGACATCCGCGCGCACGGCGCCACATCGGCAAACATTTGGGTGTACGAAAGCAACGACATTGGCGGAGTGTGGGAACGCCCAACCGACGAGGTCGCCCCTTCGCTGTATGTATCGTTTCCTTCGCTTAAGGATCCGGCGCACGCGGATGCCGAGCATCATACCGCCGTGGTCGTGGCGCTTTGCCGATGGGAGCCGTTCTCGGCATGGTCACACAGTTCACCGAGACGCCGTCCCGAGGACTACGAGGCCACAAAATCATGGATCGGCGCGAATCTGCTGGCTCAGTTCGAACACCATTTTCCGCGGCTCGCGCCGTTGATTGATTTTCGCGAGGTCTCGACACCCCTATCACAGGCATCGTTCGTCCTGGCAGACCAGGGCGCTATGTATGGGCTCGAAATGTCTGCAACGCGCATGCGTCATAGCGCTCTGAGAATTCACACCCCAGTGGAAGGCTTACTACTGGCCGGGCAAGATGCGATTGCGCCCGGAATTCAAGGCGCCTTCATGGGCGGATTCCTGGCAGCCGCGTCGACCGAACGACGCTTATGGAAAATAATGGCTCAATAATCCACTTGTGCTGCCCGATCGGGTGGCGCCGCGCAGCTACCCAACCCTGCCTTGCAGCGGACGCGCTGAAGCTCGCCGCTGCAAGGCAACGCTAAATGAAAAAGTTCGGAAATGAGTGAGAATGACGAGTTAAAAAAATTGTTTGAGGGCGTTATTCCTGAGCAACTTGATGAAGTCCTAAGCCTGATTGAATCTCACTCCGCTCAGTTCCGTAGAGTTGATGACAAAAGTGACTTCAATCTTGATGCGGGTGCATTTGGCGCAATTCAGTTTACTCAAAGGTTTTTGGGGCAACTTTGGTTGTTCGACTTTGCCGGCTTGTACGCACTGCACTCCTTCTCTGGCGTAATCTTTTTTTGTAAAGAGCCGAGGTTTGAAATTTGACCTTGCAGAAATTGACGGCTTGCCAGAACAGAAAGAGGAAAATAATCGCTTTTCCAAGATAATAAAGACAATTCAAAGATTAAATTCCGCTGAAAGCAAATATGACTTCACTTGGCCCGCTGGAATACCTAAGCCCCAAGAGGGAAAGCCAAAAGATATAGAACAGGCTGCTGTATTCGACCTTGTACTCATGACAACAACATATTTTTCCTGCATGAGCTGAAACACGTGATCTTTAAATCGGAAGGAAACGCACCAGAAGACCGCCTGACTGAAGAAATGGAATGTGATGTGTTTGCTGCAGAGATGATGCTTTCGAAGATACACGATTACTCTTCCGCAAGTGGCTATCCGGAAGATAAGGTGCGTATGAAAAGGTCAATTTCTATAGCGCTTGGAAGCGCTTTCCTTGCTGTCGCTACGCCCCGTCATAATTTCGGCGGAACCGCGACGCACCCTGCGGTTCATGACCGCTGGTCTGCTACCCTCGGAAGAATTGATCTGGAGGAAGACGATTCTTACTGGCTATATTTTGCTTCACTCGCCATCGCTCTATTGAAACACAGGAAGATTACTTTTCCTTCTCAGCTAGTGGTGAGTTATAAACAGTTGGCTGTAGCGACGATCAAAGCTCTGGAAGAGGCATCTAACAAATAGCTACACGCGGATAAATTACTCGCTGCGCTCGCAATTTACCGGTGAGCAAAGCGTTAGGGCATCATATAAACAATTAGGTTCAGGAGTGGTATGGTCGAAATAGATGATATACCGGAGAAATACTGGCATTGTCATGTAGAGCTGGTTGGTGATGGCAAAAAGAAAGACAGATCTACAGTATTTAACGATTTAGCTTTTGTTTTAGCGCATTATAAGTCGTAACTATTTGCTTTTTTGCATGTCGCCCGCTTTCCTCAGCCAATCCTCATTAAATATCTGTGAAAGTTCTCACCACTTTTTACCGCTCGCTATGTGATATTCCGCACAGATTTCTTATCTTTTAAGCGTTAATTTATACAGGTGCAGTTATTTTAAAACGTAATTTTATTGAGATACGGAGAAAGAAATGGCTATAGCAAAAATAAATGACAATCATTGGAAGTTACCCCAAATGAACGGAATCGATATAATTTTTGATCACAGTAATACTGAGGAAAATAGCATGCTCACAAAAAACGTTCATGACCATGTACTCGAAGCTAGCGATTATCGCGAATGGGATTTATTGGATGAATGCTATGATGAAAGCGATGATAACTGGCTCGCCGATTTCGATCATCAAGTTTTTTTTAACCGAGAAAATGAAAGCTGAAGAATTATTGAACAAAAATGTAAAATGCTTCTCGAGTCATATTTAAATTTGATAATGTGCGCGATAGAATATTTCCAATTAAAAGGGTAAAACTAAAAATATTGAGTTAACAAACCATAGTGAAAATGGAATAACAAGTGACTCCCTATCAAGCAATGAATTATTTGAGTGATCTTTCAGGTGATCAAATCAGTTTGGCGACAGAGCTCACTTTTAGGCAGTTTGTACCGCCAGTCAATGGGCTCGGTGAAATGCTGACATGGGATTTTGAAGCCTCCTTTGCTACATCAGTAGACAATGTGAGCGCTCGAGATATATTTGCTTTTACAGGTACGGCAGGTGCAACCTACGACATATTCAGCAACAGCTTCTTCGATCCCTACGTTCTGCAGCTTTTCGACGATCAAGGCAAAGTGATTGCGACAGACGACTCAAGCGGATCTGGTGGCAGTGATCACATTGAATTTGTAGCGCCCTATGACGGCATATTTTACCTTGATGCCTCATGGCGCCAGGGATTTACCAGTGACAGCCAGTATGCATCGGTAGTGGTATACGAAGATCTTGATACCATACCGCCCGTATTTACAGCGTCTTCCCCAACAGTAACTACGTTTAACCCGGCAAACTCCACCATCGGTATAGCCGTCGACAGCAATATCGCCTTGACATTTAATGAAGCGATTCAAGAAGGCTCGGGACGAATCGTTCTGAAGACAGCTTCAGATACAGTAATCGAATCGTTTGACTCAGCATCCAGCAATTTATCGATCTCAGGAAATACCCTCACCATTAATCCTACGCACAATTTATCGAACAACACGCAGTACTTTGTTACGTTAAGTTCCGGAGCGGTTAAGGATTTGGCGGGCAATGGCAATTCGCAAATCAATGCATACAGTTTTACTACCATCGCACCAGCATCCAATACCATAGACCGGATCTTTAACTGGGGCGAAAGCCAATATTCTAGCTTGCTCGCTGGACACCCCAAGTCATTGGATATATTTGGTTACTATGCCAGGATATATGCAAACGGTAATGCCGTCGGCGAGCAAAATGATCACATTTATTTTTATGATGGCGGTGCGGATGGAACGGGTGAAATCGTTGTGGTTGGTACAATCGCCGATTTTTTACCGTATGCAATATCGGCAGGATTTTAAACAATCATGCTATCAGCACTTCCCTAACCCAACATTCCATAAAAAATTATGGTGTTGCTTACGCTTTCTCCATGAGAAGGCTTACTCATTGAGTTTTTTCTTCAGAATGGCATTAACCTGTGCTGGATTGGCTTTCCCTTGAGTAGCTTTCATGATCTGACCGATCAATGCGTTAAAAGCTTTTTCTTTACCGTTACGATAATCAGTCACCAGTTGTGCATTGGCAGCCAACACTTGATCCACTAGCTGTTCGATGGCGCTATCATCAGAAATCTGTTTCAGCCCTTTAGCCTCAATGATGGCGTCGACATTCTTATCCGATTCACCCTGCCACATGCTCTCAAAAACTGTTTTAGCCGCTTTGCCGGAAATGGTTCCATCGCTGATACGTATCAATAGTGCAGCAAGTTGATCCGGGCTGATTGGGCATGCGGAAATTTCAGTGGAATCCTTATTCAATTGCCCGCTAATTTCTCCCATAATCCAGTTGGCGCATAATTTGGCCTGTGTCGGTAGTTTTTTTACCGTCGCCTCAAAATAGTCCGCCATTTCCCGTGAACTTGTCAGTATCGAAGCATCATAAGCTGATAAAGAAAAATCGGCCACATAGCGGTTTCTTCGTGCTTGCGGTAATTCCGGCATGGATATTTTGATATGGTCAATCCAATCCGGAGCAATTTCTACTGGCAGTAAATCCGGATCGGGAAAGTAGCGGTAGTCATTGGCATCCTCTTTGCTGCGCATGGTACGTGTTTCGTCTTTATTGGCATCATACAGGCGGGTTTCTTGCCGAATGGAACCACTATCTTCAAGAATTTCGATCTGTCGTCTGGCTTCATAATCAATGGCTTTTTCAAGAAAGCGAAACGAATTCAAATTCTTAATCTCGCAACGCGTGCCAAATTTCTCTGTACCGCGAGGCCGTACGGATACGTTCGCATCGCAACGAAACGAGCCTTCCTGCATATTGCCATCGCAAATGCCAATCCAACGTACCAATGCATGCAATGTTTTCGCATAAGCCACGGCTTCCGCACTGCTGCGCATATCCGGTTCGGAGACAATTTCCAGCAGTGGCGTACCTGCCCGATTCAAATCGATGCCGCTCATGCCATGAAAATCTTCGTGCAATGACTTTCCGGCGTCTTCTTCCAAATGCGCACGTGTCAAGCGGATATTCTTTTCCACACCGTCCACCTGAATCTGGACACTGCCGCCCTGCACTATCGGCAATTCATACTGACTAATTTGATAACCTTTCGGTAGATCGGGATAAAAATAATTCTTGCGTGCAAAAATGGAAGGTGAATTGATTTTTGCACCGACCGACAAACCGAATTTAATCGCCCGCTCCACTGCACCTTTGTTTAAAACCGGCAATACTCCTGGTAATGCCAGATCGATTACGCATGCTTGAGTATTGGGTGCTGCGCCGTAGGCAGTCGATGCGCCCGAGAAAATTTTGGATTGCGTTGAAAGCTGCGTATGGACTTCCAAGCCGATAACAATTTCCCACTGCATAGTTAGATTTCCAACAAAATTAGAGTATTCAGAATATAAACCAATAGTCAAACAGGCGATCTTAAATGCCAATCGGTTACCAATTGATATTGGTGTGCGATATTGAGCATTTGCGCTTCCTTAAAATAATTACCAATGATATGCAAACCGACCGGGCGGTTTTTATCACCAAAACCAACAGGAATCGACATAGCCGGTAAGCCTGTGAGATTAGCCGCACTGGTATAGATGTCGGACAAATACATTTGAATCGGATCACCGCTTTTTTCACCTAAATTAAAAGCAACGGTAGGTGTTGTGGGTCCCATAATAATGTCGCATTGTTGATAAGCTTGAACAAAGTCCTGCGCGATCAGGCGGCGCAATTTCTGCGCTTTAATGTAATACGCATCATAATAACCGTGCGATAACACATAGGTGCCAATCAGAATGCGCCGCTTCACTTCCGCACCAAAACCTTCTGCACGCGTTTTGCGGTACATGTCACCCAAATCTTTGTACGATTTGGCCCGATGACCATAACGCACACCGTCATAACGGGATAAATTGCTCGATGCTTCGGCGGGTGCCAGCACATAATAAACCGGAATAGATAGGGGTGTATTCGGCAAAGCAATGTCTACTGTTGTTGCGCCCAGTCTGCGGTATTCATCTAAAGCATTCTCTACTGCAACTTCCACATCCCTGCTCATACCTTCAGCAAAATATTCCTTGGGTAACCCGATACGCAAACCCGCTAACGGTTGTTGCAAATCACGCGCATAATCCTCCCGATCCCGCTGTAAACTGGTAGAATCACGCGGATCGAAGCCGACCATGGTATTGAGCAATAGCGCCAAATCTTCTGCCGATTTGGCCATAGGCCCACCCTGATCGAGACTGGAAGCAAAAGCAATCATGCCATAACGCGATACCAAGCCATAGGTAGGTTTGATCCCTGAGATACCGCACAGCGCAGCCGGCTGGCGGATAGAGCCTCCGGTATCGGTACCGGTCGCGGCAGGCGCTAATCGCGCTGCTACCGCACAGGCCGCACCGCCTGAACTGCCACCAGGAACAGCTGTACGATCCCAGGGATTTTTTACCGGACCATAGAAAGATGTTTCATTGCTTGACCCCATGGCAAACTCATCCATATTGGTTTTACCAATATTGACCGCGCCTGCCTGATTGAAGTGTTCGATTACAGCGGCATCGTACGGCGAAACGAAGTTTGACAGCATTTTTGAACCACACGTCGTCAACCAGTCTTTAGCACAAAAAATATCCTTTTGCGCGATAGGAATGCCTGTCAGCGATCCGTTCTGTCCAGCAGCAATCAGTTGATCGGCTACTTGCGCTTGTGCAAGACTCATTTCTTCATTGACAGTAATAAATGCATTGTATTCTGGATTAAGCGCTTTAATACGCTTGAGGAATTCTGTCGTTAACTCGGTACTGGAAATTTTTTTTCCAGCAAGCTGAGTGGAAAGCTGTTTAAGGCTGTCATTAAACATGATCTGTTACTAAAGAATAAATATTAAATTCTACACACAATATGCAGTTGTCTTGATATGCTTTGAAGGTTTGTTCTCAGCAATTTTATAATTACATAGACACAGAGCGATCTTAGCTTATTCAATAACCTGGGGTACCAAATACAGGCCGGCTTCAACTTGTGGCGCAATTGCTTGGCATATCTCGCGTTGATCGGTTTCGGTTATCTCATCATCGCGCAATCGCTGCACCACACTTTGCGCGTGAGACATGGGTTCTACTGCAGTGGTATCAACTGCTTGCATGGTTTCAATCAGATTAAAAATACCGGATAACTGGCTCAAGGTTGCTTGCGCCTCATCCTCATTAATCTCAATATAAGCAAGATCAGCAATGCGTTTTACATCATTTACAGTAAGTGTCATGCTAAATGGGTAACCTTATATTTAAATAAGTATTAGGGTATCATGCCCGGTTTAAACGGCGCACTATTTTTTGATGGTTCAAATTATATTCGCCTTCGTCATAAATCATAATTACTAATAACGGATTTTGCCACTATGTTTAATTTCTTGAACAACAATATTCTTGGAAACTATTTCTCAACAGATATGGCGATTGATTTAGGCACAGCAAATACGCTCATTTATGTTCATGGTCAGGGTATCGTATTGGATGAACCATCGGTAGTGGCAATCCGCGAAGAAAGTGGTGCCAACGGCAAAAAAATGATCCAACAAGTCGGTCTTGCAGCCAAACAAATGCTTGGCCGCACACCCGGTAATATAACTGCTATCCGTCCTATGAAAGATGGTGTGATTGCAGATTTCACGGTAACTGAGCAAATGCTCAAGATGTTTATTCGCAAAGTAAATCCGCCGCGCCTTCTGTCAGCGAATCCACGTATTGTCATTTGCGTGCCATATGGTTCTACGCAAGTGGAGCGACGCGCGATTCGTGAGGCGGCTTATGGTGCTGGCGCGCGCAAAGTTGAATTAATTGAAGAACCCATGGCCGCCGCTTTGGGCGCCGATCTTCCCGTAGAATCACCGACCGGCTCGATGGTAGTCGACATTGGCGGGGGTACGACAGAGGTCGGAATCATTTCACTCGGCGGTATCGTTTATTCTAATTCTGTACGTGTGGGTGGCGATAAGTTTGATGAATCAATCATCAATTACATCCGCCGCAACTATGGCATGTTAATTGGTGAAGTCACGGCAGAAATTATCAAAAAGGAAATTGGCTCGGCTTTTCCAGGCTCAGAAGTACGCGAAATCGAAGTCAAAGGTCGCAATCTGGCGGAAGGTATTCCACGTAGTTTCACTATTTCCAGTAATGAAATCTTGGAAGCATTAACAGAACCGTTGAACAGCATCGTCAGTGCCGTTAAAACTGCACTTGAACATACACCGCCGGAATTGGGAGCGGATATCGCTGAAAAAGGCATGGTCATGACAGGTGGCGGTGCTTTATTACGCGATGTAGATCGCCTATTAATGGAAGAAACCGGCTTATCAGTCATAGTAGCAGATGACCCTTTGACGTGTGTCGTTCGGGGTGCAGGTATTGCCCTGGAAAATATGGATCGCACCATTGGCATTTTTGCTCGCGATTAAATCATCGCAGTTAACGAATTTTCACGGATATATTGAATTTGGAAGCAAGACTACATTATTGAATACTGGACATAATGAAAACCGCACCTCAGTTTTTCAGACATGGACCAGGCCCACTTGCACGGCTGTTTGTATTCGTTTTGCTGTCTTGCTTATTAATTACCGAGGACCTACGCTTCAAGCATTTTCCACAATTGCGCCAAACGATAGGTATCATTATTTTTCCGCTACAAAAAATTGCTTATTTTCCCGTTGAAATTTATGACCAAGTCAATGAGTTAATTGCCAATTTCAACTTACTTGAAGAAAATATCAGATTAAAGCAGCGATACCTTGAAGATCGCGAACAATTGCTAAGATTATCTGCTTTAGAAGCTGAAAATAGACAATTACGTCAATTACTCAACGCTATGCAGCAAATTGAAGCCAGTACTCAGACCAAAGCTGTTCTTGCTGAAATCCTATATACTCCGCGTGATCCATTCAATCACAAAATTACCTTGAATAAAGGTAGCTATCACGATATAGAGCTGGGTCAGGCCGTAATCGATGATAAAGGTATTGTAGGGCAAATTACTCAACTGTATCCGTGGTCGTCAGAAGTAACTTTGGTTACAGATAAGAATCAATCCGTTCCCGTACAAGTTTTGCGCAATAGCCTGCGTTCAGTAGTTTCTGGTTCTGGAAAAAACGACGAGTTGGAAATACGTTATTTATCGATCAATACTGATATTCAGCGTGATGATTTGTTAGTCACTTCAGGAATTGGTGGGGTATATCCTGCAGGCATTCCCGTGGCCAGAGTACTAAGAATTGAACGCGATCCTACCAATGATTTTGCGCAGATCATCAGTACACCAATTGCTGGTGTTGACAGAAACCGGCAGGTTCTGATTCTAGCACTACCACCAAAACCAATTGAATCCACAGAGATGCCCCAAATTGAATCCCAAACCGATTAAAAATAAAAACTTAAGTCCTGATGAATATTTTGGGGAAGATATTTATATACCCCCAAGCAATGGCTATATTGCCATAACGCTAGCGATCGCACTCATTCTCAATTTCATACCGTTTCATGCAAATTTCGTGATATTCCGCCCTGATTTCGTAGCGATCGTAATTATTTACTGGAATATCACTCATCCCCACAAAATGGGAATGAGTATTGCTTTTGGCATGGGATTAATGATGGACGTTGGCAACACTGGCATTCTCGGACAACATGCTTTGGCTTATTGTATAGTTGTATATCTCACGCTTATACTTGGGCGGCGATTGCGAATCTTCAATTCAATGCAGCAAGCCCCGCAGGTAGGTTTTATTTTACTAATAATGCAGATAGTCACTGTCTTAGTTGCTGCATCCGGTGGATCTGATCCACCGGAGTGGCCCTATTATTTCGCTACGATAACCGGTTCCTTGTTATGGGCTCCAATTTCTCTGTTGTTACAAGCTCCACTCAAGCAAAAATCTGATCCGAATGCACTATGAAACATACTGTAGAATTGCGCGATCATCCTGCAGAATTACGCAAATTTCGTTTACGCCTTAGCATAAGCGCTGGATTTGTCTTAATATTTTTCATGTTATTGTATGCGCGATTTTATTACTTACAAGTTGCACAGCAAGATCACTACCATACGCTAGCTGAAGCGAATCGAATTTCAATTCTACCGATTGTTCCCAATCGTGGCTTGATTTATGATCGCAATGGTAAAATCCTGGCGCAAAATTATTCAGCGTATGCGCTTGAAATTGTACCCAGTAAAGTTGTGGATATTGAATCAACGATCGACGAACTGGCAACCATTATAGAAATTACTTCAACTGATCGGCAACGATTTAAAAAATTAATGAAGGAAAGCAAGCGCTTCAAAAGCTTACCACTAAAAAATCGTCTGACAGATGTTGAAATTGCAACTTTTGCAACCAACCGATACCGTTTTCCTGGCGTCGAAATCAAAGCACGTGTTTTTCGCCAATATCCAGAAAAAGAAATGGTATCGCATGTCATCGGTTATATCAGCCGCATCAATGACCGTGATCTTGAGCTACTGGAACAAAATGAAGAACTGAATAATTATCGCGGCTCTCAATACATTGGTAAAATTGGTATTGAGCAAAGTTATGAAAAACAACTTCACGGGATTACGGGTTTTGAGGAGGTTGAAACTGATGCGGCAGGACGTTCGATTCGCGTTCTGTCACGTACCCCTCCGGTCTCTGGTAATAATTTAATTCTTTCACTCGATCTCGGCCTACAAGATGCAGCAGAAAAAGCTTTTGGTGACCGACGCGGCGCATTGGTCGCACTCGACCCCAATAACGGTGAAGTACTCGCTTTTATCAGCAAACCGGGATACGACAATAATCTCTTTATTGGCGGGATTGATCAGGAAAATTGGAATTTACTTAACAACTCGATAGACCGGCCGCTTAACAACCGCGCATTACGCGGTGTTTACCCACCAGGTTCCACTTTTAAACCCTTTATGGCGTTAGCTGCATTGGAGCTTGGCAAACGTACAGCAGAATACAGCATCAGTGATCCCGGATATTTCTCGCTACCGGGTGTTGACCGTCGCTATCGCGATTGGAAGCCAGGCGGACATGGCCGAGTCAACTTGCATAAATCATTGGTTGTCTCATGCGATACTTATTATTACGCGCTTGCCAACGATCTCGGGATCGACAACATTCATAGCTTTATCGGTCAATTCGGTTTAGGTAAGAAAACTGGCATCGATATTGAGGGCGAAGTTTTTGGATTACTACCTTCAGCCGAATGGAAAATGAAGCAATTCAAGCAAAAGTGGTATGCAGGCGATACCATTTCTGTGGCAATCGGCCAAGGCTATAATCTTACCACCCCGCTACAACTTGCTTTTGCCACCATGATTATTGCCAATAATGGTAAAGCGTATCTTCCGCGTTTGGTTAAGCAAATTCAAAATAGCCAAACAGGCATGATTGAGGAAATTCCGCCAAAATTACTCAAAAAGCTCAATCTGAAACCCCACAATCTTGAAATCGTCAAAAATGCATTAGTGGATGTCACGCGCCCTGGTGGTACAGCGGCAAAGGCTGCTATTAATGCGGCCTATACCTTTGCAGGTAAAACAGGCACATCGCAAGTGATTGGTATAAAACAAGGCGAACGTTACAACGAAAAATCTATTAATGAACGCCACCGTGACCATGCTATGTTTATTGCATACGCCCCTGCAGAGGACCCTAAAATTGCATTAGCCGTGCTCATTGAAAACACTGGAACAGGTGGCTCAACTGCAGCACCTGTCGCCAGGCAAGTATTTGACTATTTTTTATTAGGCCAGCAACCGGATGCAACAATTGCGCAATTTTCTGAAACTGTTGACAATCATGCGCATGAGCATCTTTGAAAAATAGCATTCATTCATTTATACCTCATAACCAATATTAGCTTAGCTTATGATTGAGATAAGAAAAATTTGGCATTATTTTGTACGCTATATCGATGGCTTTTTATTGATTGGAATTGTTGCACTGATGTCAGTGGGATTAACCGTACTATATAGTGCCACGGGAGGTAATTTCAGCAAAGTCAGTCATCAAGTAATTAATATATCGATTGCATTGGTCGTAATGTGGATGGTTGCCAATATCCCTTTACAACAAATCAAGCGACTTGCGTTACCGATGTATATGATGGGCTTAGCTCTGCTTATAGCTGTAGCATTATTTGGAGAAATTAATAATGGCGCCCGGCGCTGGCTAGATATAGGTATTACGAAGATTCAACCCTCTGAATTGATGAAAGTTGCGATTCCTCTTATGATGGCATGGTATTTCGACAAACACGAAATCACTTTGCGTTTACGGGATTATCTAGGGGCAACACTATTATTAATGCTGCCTGTTTTTTTGATTTTAAAACAACCTGATTTAGGCACTGCAATTCTGATTGCAACGAGTGGTTTTTACGTATTATTTTTAGCAGGGTTGTCGTGGCGCATCATTTTTGGACTACTTGCAATCGCAGCCGGCAGCTTTCCGATATTGTGGTCGATCATGCATGATTATCAGCGTCAACGCATCATGACATTATTGGATCCATCACAAGATCCACTCGGTGCCGGTTACCACACTATTCAGTCATCCATCGCCATTGGTTCTGGTGGTGTTATTGGCAAAGGATGGCAAAATGGTACACAAACCCAATTAGATTTTTTGCCAGAACAGAGTACAGACTTTATCTTTGCCGTTTTCTCAGAAGAATTTGGATTGATTGGCAATACTTTATTACTACTGCTTTATCTCATCGTAATAGGACGTTGCCTAGTAATTACGGCGAATGCCTCAACGCAGTTCACGCGCTTGATTGCCGGATCAATAACACTAACTTTCTTTACTTATATTTTCGTTAACATGGGAATGGTTAGTGGTATCCTTCCAGTTGTGGGTGTTCCACTTCCACTAATTAGTTATGGCGGCACATCGATGGTGACAATGCTGCTCGGTTTTGGTATTTTGATGAGTATTCAAACACATCCTAAGCTCATAAAAACATGACAATTTTATTTTTTACATCATCACGCACCAATAAATATTCTTTGTCTGTAGCAACATCATTACCTGCTGCATTGGCATTCTCAGTAATTTTTGCAATGTTATCTGCCTGTAGCAGTACACCTCAGTACAATAGTAGTACGCTGAAGCAGAAGAAGCATTCTACTTTGGCAACTACTCATTCTGGTTTAGGCTCAGTCACCAGAAAGGGTGGCGGTTACTATCTGGATGATGGCCCGGGAGATAATCCTCCGCCTAATCTACATCTGATTCCTGATGCTATTCCCAGAGCCGAGCCACTTCGTGCGGCAAATATGCAACCTTACATGGCATTGGGAAAGTACTTTAAACCGATGACTGAACTTCGGGCTTACAAAGAACGTGGTATCGCTTCATGGTATGGCCGACGTTACCATGGTAACAATACCGCATCCGGAGAAGTTTACGATATGTATGCTATGACGGCAGCTCATCCGACTTTACCATTACCGAGTTATGTTCGCGTCACCAATTTAGAAAATGGCAAATCGATTATTGTACGTCTCAACGATCGCGGGCCTTTTTTATCTGAACGCCTTATTGATTTGTCCTATACCGCAGCATATAAATTAGGAATACTTGCAGGTGGTAGCAGTCATGTAGAAGTTGAAAGTATATTGCCGGGCGACAATCCGATCAAATCCGTAACGGATCAATTGTCAACGCCACTTCCAGCCATTCCTGACAACAATGCGGAAATTACAGCAGTGTATCTGCAACTTGGAGCGTTTGGTTCATCCGACAATGCCCATAATTTTCTCAGTCAAGTACGGAAGAAAATCCCTTCGCTCAATAATTCTATGAACATTACAAAAAATAACGGCTTGTATAAAATTCATGCAGGCCCTTACTCAAACCAAATTATCGCCAAGCAAGCTGCTACTACCATATCTCAGCACCTAGCAATTACCCCCCTTTTGGTAATCGATTAAAACCAAAAAAAATCCCTATTGCAAGCAACAGGGATTAAAGGGCCTCGTCATAGAACCGTCAATCGCAATCAGAATCAATGTAAAGCACCTTTTTCGATTAGGTATTACATCATTTTCAAATTTCACCTTCGAAATTTAGAAAGATTGCGATAATCTGCCTTCACTATAATACGTACTGAGTACGTATAAAGCTCAGAACAAGGTACTAATTTACCCCTATATCTAACGAATGACTGTGTTTTTTTGCACATTTATGCTCAAAATCAAGCATTTTTCTGCCTCATCGATAGTCGCTGCGTCTCAAAAACTGTCATAGATTGTGTTTTGACTCCTCGTGTAGTACTACGAAAAGATGCATCAAGCCATATATTTGATTCAAATGATAGTGCTATACTCAAACGTCATTATCACTAATAAGAAAAGTTAATTTTATGATCGTGCATTACCAACAAAAGTAAATATCACTTTATCTGTGTGTAACTGAGAAAATCAATAAGTTAAAAAATAATAATGCTAACATCTGCTGTGATAATGCCCATTAACTATGCCTTGCATCGCGAAGGGTGGCCTTGTGAACGACTTAAAGTCTACATGGGCCGGATTTTTTACATCCAAATTCCTTTCTTAATTCATTGCAAAACCCAGATTAATGAAAAAGGTGAAATACAAAGTGTAGATGATAATTCTCAAGCGGACACAACGATTACTTTGCCCCCATTTGCTTTGCCCGGATTACTTGCTCAGAAAGCAGTTGCCTTTGAACAAATTTCTGTCACCGGAGATAGAACTTTTGCTGATGAATTAATCAATATCGCTAAGCAAATCAATATCAACATGATAATTGAACAAGATCTAAGCCAGGTAATTGGAGACATAGCAGCCCATCGCATCGTCAATACAAGTGAACATCTTTTACAATGGCAAACTGAAAATTTTGACCGTATTTCTCATGCTCTAGTCGAATATTGGACAGAAGAAAATCCTTTTCTAACAAAACACACGGCTGTGAATCAATGGATTCAAGATATTAAAAACTTACAATTAAATATTGAGAAACTTGAACAACGATTAAATACATTAACTCAATCGCTATCATAACTCACACCAATTTAACTCAATCCATTTTCCCGTATAAACAGAAAAATCGGCAATTATCAAAATACTCAATAAAAACAGGTCAATCGTGTTTAATCTCACTTATTAAGTTCAAACCTCAATCAGAAAATTTATATTAATCATGCGCCTATTTCGCTTATTAAAAATACAATTGGTCGCTTTTCAGTTTGGCTTGGATGAATTTGTGCTAAGTCACAGCCGATTGAAATTCCTGCGAATAATCGTTGGCGCCCTAACTTTCTGGAGAAAATTGGATAAACCAAGGGGAGAAAGATTACGCCTTGCACTGGAAACACTGGGTCCAATTTTTGTCAAATTTGGTCAAATGCTGTCTACTCGCCGCGATCTTCTGCCTCAAGACATTGCCGACGAACTAGCCAAGCTGCAAGATCAAGTACCCCCCTTTCCTTCAAAACTTGTACTATCCACTTTAGAAAAAGAATTCGGCCAGAAAATCAATGAAGTATTCTTTAAATTCGATGATATACCAATCGCCAGTGCCTCAGTTGCACAAGTACATCTAGCTCTTTTACATGATGGTACCGAAGTGGCAGTAAAAATATTGCGCCCGAATCTGGCACCTGTTATTACACACGATATTGCACTGATGGACACGGGCGCGTGGCTGGCTGAAAAACTTTGGGCGGATGGCAAGCGTTTAAAACTACGTCAAGTAGTATCTGAATTCGCCCGCCACTTGGATGATGAACTTGATCTAATGCGTGAAGCTGCAAATTGTAGTCAATTGCGGCGTAATTTTCTGAATTCACCGCTACTATTGGTTCCCGAAGTCTATTGGGATTATTGCCGTAATGGCGTAATGGTTATGCAACGCGTCAAGGGCATCCCCATTAGCCATGTTGAGACTTTGAAACAACAAGGTATTGATATCCCTCAATTAGCCCGTGTTGGCGTAGAAATATTTTTTACCCAAGTATTTCGCGATGGCTATTTTCATGCCGACATGCATCCCGGCAATATCTTTGTAGGTGAAAATGGCCGCTATATCGCTGTTGATTTTGGAATTATGGGAACATTGAGCGATCAGGATAAAAACTACTTGGCGCAAAACTTTCTAGCTTTCTTCCGCCGCGATTATGCACGTGTCGCACAAGCACATGTGGAAGCAGGATGGGCGCCTAAAGATACGCGAGTCGATGACTTTGAAGCCGCTATCCGTGCCGTTTGCGAACCTATTTTTGATAAGCCTCTGAAAGAAATCTCATTCGGGCGTGTTCTTATGCAGTTATTTCAGGCGTCGAGGCAATTTAACGTAGAAATACAGCCGCAATTGGTATTACTGCAAAAAACACTGCTCAATATTGAAGGGCTGGGACGCGATCTCGATCCCAATCTAGACCTTTGGAAAACAGCCAAACCCTTTCTAGAACGATGGATGGCCGAACAAATCGGTTTGCGAGGATTTACCAGTCGCATACAAAAAGAAGCTCCAAATTGGGCAATTATTCTGCCGGAATTCCCTCGCCTGATCCATCAAGCTTTTTCTGAAAATCGCAATCATGCATTAGAAAAAAAAATGGCCGATCTGGTTGCTGAAGAAAAGCGCCAGAACCGACTACTGGCGCTCATTGCGATTTTGTTAGCAGGTTTGTTATTCTGGCAAATATTTCATTAACCCTTATACAAATTTGTAGCAGCTCATTAAATTAATATACTGATGTGTCAGTATATTTTGACAGTTGGATACTTCTTCGGCAAGAAAAGTAATGATACTCATTGAAATCCGGAATGTAACCAAGCGATTCGGAGATTTTATTGCCGTTGATAACGTCAGCATTGAAATTCAAGCTGGCGAATTCTTCACCATACTCGGCCCATCAGGATGTGGTAAAACAACACTGTTACGTATGATTGCTGGCTTTGATGCACCCGATAGTGGTCAAATTCTATTGGAAGGAAAGGATATTATTGATGTTCCTCCTGAAAGGCGCCCGTTTCATACAGTTTTCCAAAGTTATGCCTTGTTTCCCCATATGACGGTAGCCGACAATATTGGATTCCCGTTAAAAATGTCTGGTAAAACACGCCATGAAATCATGACTCTTGTAACCAAGGCACTGGAAGAAGTTGAGCTTTCTCAATTTGGCAATCGCTACCCCCACGAATTATCCGGTGGTCAAAAACAACGGGTAGCATTTGCTCGGGGACTTATCAATCAGCCGCGCTTATTATTATTAGATGAGCCTTTAGGTGCACTGGATGAAAAGTTGCGGGAAAATATGCAACGGGAATTAATTAATTTACAGGCAGAAGCTGGTGTGACATTCATTTATATCACCCATGCCCAAAATGAAGCATTAGCCTTATCGCACCGCATTGCTATCATGAATCAAGGTAAGATTGAACAAGTAGACGAGCCCGCTAGAATTTATAATTTTCCAATGAATCGTTTTGTTGCCGACTTTATTGGAAAAATAAATATGCTGGATGCATCGGTTATTGAAGTATCTTCCTCCCACTTAAAACTAAGAGTTACAGGACTGGGAGAAATCACGGTACCCGCGAAAGCTTGCATAAAAATTAATGACCGAGGCGTTCTGGCTGTGCGTCCCGAGCAAATTCGTATTGCGCCTGAAGCATCAGAAATGAACACTGGATTACAGTTTATTGGAAAAATAAAAGGGTTCTTTTATATCGGCGATGTCACCACCTATAATGTCGAGCTTCCTAATAATACGTGGATTGAAGCGTTACTTCCCAATTCTGAACCAGGCCATGCTAAGCTTTTTGAAATCGGCGATACTGTGGTTGTCAGTTGGTCAGAACAATCTGCACAATTCTTGCCCAATTAGCTCATCCCAAAGTAAATTGACATGCAGATCTCCAAAAACCTCACTAAATGGTTGATTAGTGGTCCTCCGTTTTTATTTTTGTTGATATTCTTTGTAGCACCGAGCCTAATCATGATACTAACCTCTTTTCGCCTGCCTGGTGAATTTGGCGGATTGGCTCCCATCTATATTCTGCCCGACAAAGCAAATGCAGATTCTGGATTAACGATTGAAACCTATCAATTTTTCTTCAGTGATTTTATCTATGTTGAGGTTTTTCTAAAATCTTTTGCAGTTGCAATATTTACTACAATCATTTGCATTACCTTGGCTTATCCGCTTGCATTATTAATTGCACACAGCCCAAGAAAATTTCGTAATCTAATGATCATGCTCGTTGTCTTACCTTTTGCCAGTAATTTTCTGATCCGCATTTATGCGTGGATGATCATCCTTGGTCCAGAGTCCGCTTTAAGTCACATAATCAATAGCGCATTAGCTTTTTTTGACATTGCGCCCGTAACATTACTGTTTTCCCCATTTGCGGTACTCATCGCAATGATCTATGTTCACCTACCCTTTATGATCTTGCCGCTCTATACCAATTTAGAAAAGCATGATCCTCTTTTGTTGGATGCCGCACAAGACTTAGGTGCTAATGCCTGGCAGCGTTTCTGGTATGTTACTTGGCCACAATCTTTACCTGGAATTTTTTCTGGATCAGCTTTGGTTTTCATTCCGGTTTTGGGAATGTTCGCAATTCCCGATATTCTGGGTGGAACAGGCGATATCATGATCGGTAATCTGATAAAAGATCAGTTTCTCGGAACGAGAGATTGGCCGTTCGGTTCGACACTTTCAATCATGTTGACGCTGGCTGTATTAAGCATCACTGGATTATTTTCCTGGTTTGCCAGACCGACTGGCAAATTTGCATAAGCTATGTCAAAGTTTTTTCTCAAAATTAACATGCAGCGTCGCATGACCCTTCTGTGGATAGCGTCCATTCTGGTCTACACTTTTCTGTATATACCGTTGATTATTGTAGTTATCTTTTCTTTCAACAACTCGAAACTCAATGCTGAATGGGTTGGATTCACTTTACATTGGTACCAGACTTTATTTCATAACCATGAAATGCTATTAGCCGCACGTAATTCACTAATCATAGCGATTAGCGCCAGTACCTTAGCAACCTTGCTGGGTACAATGGCTGGCCTGGCAATTCATCGTTATAAGCTAAAAATATTGCCAATACTAGCATTTACGCCCGTTGCCATGCCTGAAATTTTACTAGGTGTTTCTCTGCTGTTATTTTTCCTGCAAGTACTCAACCTGACGCTAGGTATGTTCTCCATTATTATCGCCCACACAACTTTTTGCATTGGATTTGTCGCTATTATTGTGCGAGCACGCCTCCAGGGAATGGATGATTTAATTTTCGAAGCTGCCAGAGATTTGGGTGCAACCCCCTGGCAAACTTTCTATCATATCACTTTACCTTTAATAAGGCCGGCTATCATAGCTGGTGCTTTAATGTCATTTACTCTTTCGATTGATGATTTTGTTATTACCTTTTTTACCAAAGGTGTGGGCGAACCTATTCTACCCATTCAGATTTACACCATGATCAAAGTTGCAATCACTCCGGAAGTAAACGCCGTTTCGACATTACTCATGTTATTGACATTAACATTGATTTTCGTTGCGACTCGATTTGATACCAGTGTGTTGCGTAGTGAATCAAAATAGCCATATGCCAGATACCTCACGAAAACTGATTCAGTTATGTTCAGCGCTGTTCTTCATAATTTTAATCCTGTCCTGCAATAAACCATATCTTTCATCGCAAGCTACCACACCCATATTGCAGGTATTTAATTGGAACAATTACATCGCTGCGGAAACTATTCAACGTTTTGAAATTTTTTGTAATTGCCACGTAGAACAAGACTATTACTCCGATAATGAGGAAATGTTGGCAAAACTTGCTGCGGGAGCCACTGGATATGATCTCATCATACCAACAGGGAATGCCGTGGACACTCTGATACGCCAGCATGTTCTGATCCCCTTAAACAAGGCATTGTTACCGAATTTAAAGAATATTCTTCCCGTTTATCTCAATACGCCATTCGATCCTACAAACGAGTATTCCGTGCCTTATGCTTATACACTCACTTTACTTGGATTCAATAAAAATAAAATCGAGGAACTCCATCTACCGACTGATACGTGGGCAATTATCTTTGAGCCTGAATATTTAAAGAAAATAAAAGGTCGCGTTACCGTACTCGATAGCCCGCGTGAATTAATGGCGGCCGCACTGTTATACTTGGGTTATTCCGCGAATGATCAAAATGAAGTTCATTGGAATCAAGCCAAAGAATTAATTATTCGAGCAAAACCATACTGGGCGGCATTTAGCAATACTTCTTACATTCGTGAAATAGCCATTGGCGATTTATGGGTGGTACATGGTTATTCGAATGATTTATATCAGGCTGCGATGGATGCAAAAAAAACTGGACGCGCTTTCGAGATAGATTATACGATTCCTACAGAGGGTGCAGTTATGTCACTGGATAGTATGGTTCTGCATAAGAATGGCAAGAATCCTGACTTAGCTCACCAATTTATTAATTTTATGCTCGATGGCATAAATTCTGCGGAACTGACAAATATGATCGGATCAGGTAACCCTAATCTGGAAGCTAAACAATTTATTCGACCTGAATTAATGCACAATCAAGCAATATTTCCTGACGAAAATACGCTATCGCGATTGCAAATGATCACGGATCTCAACCGAAAACAACGGCGAATACTTAGCCGCATTTGGACTGAGATCAAATTACGCTAATCTATATTTTATCAATTTCTTTTCTATTCCCATTTATTATGAGCTACTATCAATACCATGTTTTCTTCTGTACCAATCAGCGTGAAGGCAATGCCAAGTGTTGTAACAATTTTTGTGCACAAGATTTACGTGATTATGCCAAGCAACGCATTAAATCCCTAAAACTGGATGGTAAGAAAAAGATTCGTATCAATAATGCAGGCTGCCTTGATCGCTGCGATGAAGGCCCAGTTATCGTTATTTATCCTGATGAAACTTGGTATACCTATATCGATGCAGAGGACATTGACGAAATTATTGATGAGCATTTGATCAAAGGAAAAATTGTCGAGCGTCTTAAAATTTAAAACCGCATTTCATGATTTTGTATTTAAGACAACTCCGTGAATACCTTCGTCCTTAACAGATGTTTCCTTGATGGGCCTGCTGGAAAGCTAGAAACCGTTATTGGAGTGCCCCAATCAATTCCTCAAGGTATTGCTGTCATTGCACATCCCCATCCGCAGCATGGTGGAACTATGGATAATAAGGTTGTGCAGACGATATTTACTACCTTGCTCGATCTCGAATTCATTACAGTTAAATTCAATTTTCGTGGCGTAGAACAAAGTGAAGGCTCATATGGCCACGGTATTGGTGAAATCGAAGATGTAATTGCTGTAGTAGATGCGATTCGCGACCAGTTTAAGAAACAGGTAATGAATAAACCGCTGCTATTGGCAGGATTTTCATTTGGAGGTGCAGTTCAACTGCATGTCGCTCACAAATTAAACCCGCAATACCTTATTTTGGTTGCTCCGTCAGTAATTAATCTGCAAGCGCCGGAAGTCCCGGAAACTACCCATTATGCATTGATTATTCAAGGCGATAAAGATAATATCGTATTGCCAGAAACGATCCTCGCGTGGGCAACTCCTCGGTCCCAGCCCGTCGTGTTCATTCCGGGTGCAGAGCATTTTTTCCACGGCAAGCTATCAATTCTCAAGCAAATAATACATGCAGGCTTTGTTAAAAAAGAAGCTTACCAACCCAATTACTCAACCAATCGGTGTTGAATAGCATAGCGAACCAATTGAGCATTATTCTTCATATTCATTTTTTCCAGGATACGAGTCCTATAAGTACTCACCGTTTTAATGCTAAGCGATAATTTGTTTGCAATCGCGGTCAATGATTCTCCAGAGACGATAAGTTTAAAAACATGAAGCTCTCGATCTGAGAAAGTGGTGTGCGCCAATAAGCCGGTATCTAGCCCTGGATTAAATAGGAGTTTCTCCGCAAGTTCAGGATTTACATATTTACCACCCTTGGCAATTCGCCGAACCACATGAATCAACAAATCTGTAGGACTATCCTTAGTCAAATATCCTGAAGCTCCTGAACGAACTGCTCTAATGGCGTACTCATCTTCAGGATACATGCTGAGTACCAGAATACGAGCGGTAGCATTCATTGAAAAAATTCTTTTTAAAACATCTAAGCCATTAATATCCGGAAGATTAATATCCAATAAAATAATATCCCACTCACAATCGCGTGCTTTTTTGAGAATATCCTTTCCATCAACAGCCTCTGCCACAACTTCAATATCATCTACTTCATTAAAAATTCTTTTTAGCCCATCACGAAATAGCGCATGATCATCTGCAATCAGTACTTTAATCATTTATTGATTCCTCATGTAATCCCATCATTATCAAAGGTATTCTCAATGATATTATACTTCCCCCAGAAGGCAAGCTACTGATTTCGAGCTCTCCACCCAATTGTTGCGCTCGCTCTTTCATGCCAATTATTCCAAAAGATCCTGGATTCAACAATCGCGCTTGCGTGATGCCGACACCATTATCTTTAATTGAGATGATAAACGTGTCTTCATCTTCTAGAAGTTCAACATTTACCTTGGTAGCTCTCGCATGCTTGGCAATATTGATAAATGCTTCCTGAACTATTCTAAAAATGCTGGTTTCATGATGCTTATTGATGCACGATAAATCCGATGTAATCGATTCAAGTGAACATTGAATATTGGTGCGTTGCTCAAATTCACGTATCAACCATTCAATAGCACCGCATAATCCTAAGTTATCGAGTACATTGGGACGCAAATTAACAGAAACCCTGCGCGCGGTCTCAATCGCTTCCCCAGTTAACTGATAAAGGGATTTGATTCGTTCATGCATGGGTTCAGCACTTATTTTTTTTAAAAGCCAATCCAAATCCATTTTCAGAACAGTCAAAGTTCCTCCTAACACGTCATGAATTTCTCGTCCAATACGCGTCCTTTCTTCTTCTCTGACATCTTGTAGATGCGTTGTCAAATGACGTAAATTCTCGATTAATCTTTTGTGCTCAGTAATATCTTCTACCATGCATAAATAACAAGCCTCCAAGTCCCCAACCATCTCATACAAAACAATAGACATCTCAATCCAAATAACCGATGTGTCCGTATGCACAATTCTTTTGACTATTTTTGAATCATGGATCTGTTCATTAATAATACGTTTTATCTCGTCTTTGTAGGAAGGTAGGTCGTCTGGATGAATAATGGCAGATTGATTCATACCAAGAAGCTCAGCCATACTTCTTCCAGTTATCGATGCGTATCTAGGATTAATATCGTAATATGTTCCGGTTTGTAAATTGATCAATGCAATACCCAATGGAGCTTTCTCAAAAATTGTCTGGAACCTTTTTTGAGCTCTTTTGCTGTTTTCCTCTAACCTTTTTCTCTCGATGGAATAACGGATAACGCGAGCCAAAACACCTTTTGATAGACTACCCTTGACAAGATAGTCTTGTGCGCCTGCAGCAATCGTTTTAATTGCAAGTTTTTCATCGTCTCTGAAAGATAGCACCGCAATCGGTATACTCGCAGCCTTTTCACGCAACAAATTGATTGTTTCTATACCGTCGCTATCCGGTAAAGTAAGATCCGATAAGATCAAATCAAATGAATGTTCTTGAATGAGTTCAAGCGCGGAATTCAATCGTTCCGTATGAGTTACGCTTATTTGCTCCCCCATGGCTTGCTGCAAATCATTTTGTACAAGAATGGCATCACTTTCATTATCTTCAATTAATAAAATATTAATCTTGGAAGAAATCATGCCAAAAGAGAGTCAGCAATACTAAAATATAAATAAGTCATAGAAATTATTAAGCTTATGTTAAAAGAGGATTAGCAAGCCTCATGTCTTAAGTTTCGCCAATTGTTCTTTCAATTCCTTGATTTCTTTTTCTGCATTAAGCTGTGAGGTAACATCAAGTTGAACCCCAAGAAAATAGAGAAGATTCCCGTGGGTATCAAAAAGTGGTGATAATACTAGATGGTTATAAAATAACTCACCATTTTTACGATAATTGCGTAGCGTTACCTCAATGGATTCTTTCTTCTTTAACGCCTCCCGCAGCTTAGCGACATCTGCTTGATCATGCTCATTTCCTTGTAAAAAACGGCAGTTCCTGCCAACTGTTTCTGCCAATGTATAGCCCGTAATCGTTTCAAATGCTTTGTTAACATAAACTAACGGCATATCTTCTTGGTCAGGATCAGCTAGTGATACGCCATTTACACAAGAATCAAGGATCTTGGACAGTACTTGTGGAATTAATCCAGGGTCTTTTTCTACAATAAAATCCATGACTTTTCTCCAGGTTAAACGATTACTTGCTCAATAAAAAAACCAGTTCTCATTAGCTCATAACTTCAAATCAGTTTGCTCTGCTTCAATTAATCTTTTTATATTTTTTACTGTTCTTTCAGTTCCATCCTGCACAGCAATCCGTACCAGCTTCTCAAAAGGTCTCACATGCAAATCAAGACTTAATAATTCAAAAATAAAAGTTAATCTACTATCTGTTGATGTGATTGATTCAATCACATAATCACATCGATAAGGATTCGAAACACCTTCAAAACAAACACGCACACCGGCATCAAAAATTTTAACTTTAAATGTTGACTCAGATCGGTTACCTTGATCGATGCGCACTTGGCGGCACAAAGCTCCCTGTTTGATAGGACCATCGGTAAGCTTCTCCAGCTCTTTGACTTCTGGCGACCATCGCGGATAGTTAACCATCAAATCAATACCAATAAAGTTAAAAAGCCTATCATTTGGGCTTTGAATGACTGTACTAGCCTTACCAATTACAGGGTTGTCTTTAAACAAACCAAGCATACACTATCTCCTGTATAAAGCTTGTTAAATCAGATAAGTATCAATTCCTGCAAGTAGAAAATCATACTGCGCCTCAACTAATTCTTTAATTGCTAGTGCAGGCATGCCTGCAACAATATTACCAGTAGTCCCAAGCCAGCCCACAGCATCAGTTGGTCCTAAACTAACAACATAACCCAAATCATGATGAAGATACGGTTCAAGTAATCCTAAGAACCCAGAATGCCGCAGTATATTGCGCGCCACCAATTTACCTTTGCGAACAGCAGATTGAGCAGTTAACGTATTAGAACCCACCGACTGATAATAAGAACAATCACCAGCAACAAAGATATTGGATAAAGGACTTTGATTTTCTAGTACCTGTCCAAAAGCATTCGCTGTAAAAATATTTAGTTGTTTCTTACCCAAAAATAAGATTGATAAATCAGAAGGTAGCTCATATTCTTTTTTCTCATTTTTATCTGATAGTAGAATCTTATCCAACCGTTGCTCACAATAATAAGAATTCGGATAAAAAGCAATATCCATTTCCTGCAAGCGAGATTGCGTGTAGGTACTGAAACCGATAGGAAATTGCTCCAATACATGCCTCCCTGAATGAATCAGGCGCAAATGAGCCTTATTTTTAGTACGAGTGAGAAACTGCTTGATCTCCAATAAAAATTGTATGCCTGTTGCTCCGCCTCCCACCACCGAGATGGTTGGCTCCGAATGATTATTTTTAGCAAGAAATTCGGCCAAAAGACTTGAACCAGCAAAAGTCATGAAATCTTCAATATCCAGAATATTGTCAACATGCTCAGTTGGTCGGCCAACGCACCCAGAAGCAATTACGAGATAGTCAAAATCAACTATCTCATTATCCAGAACCAGTAATTTTCTATCTTGACAATCTTTAAGCTTTTTTTGATCGAAGTTTATTGATGCCGCTATATGCTTACAACCATAACGATTTTCGATATCCGCGAATGGAACCAGCAAATCCGTTAAAGGATAACGAAATGTTTCATGCAAATGCGTAATTTTAAGATGTTGCATTCTGGGGTCAATAATCACCACCTCTGTATCGGGTGCATACCGTAGCAAAGTGACCATAGCAGCAATACCCGCATACCCGCCACCTACGATTACTACTTTCAGTTTTTTTTGTTTTGGAATATGGAACGGTAAAAAGGCCAAGATACCTCCTTCGTCAATGGGCCTGGAAATTTCACTTGTTATTAATAATAACCACTAGATTTGACTATCTGCTATAAATACACAGATTAACAAAAATCTTATTATTAATTTCATCACTTTAAATGCAACATTCACAATCTATACGGAATCTTATTTACTTGCCAATGGTTGCAAGCCCATTGCCAAAAACACGAGATATCTGCTTCAAAAATTTCTAGTGATGGTGGTTCTTGACCTAAAAAATGTAAGGCACTTAGCAGTTGTCTACGTGCATTTGATAGGTCAATTGGTTTAGCTCCTGTCTGCTTACTTAGCTTTTCGCCTTGTCGGTTGGTAACCACCGGCAGATGTGTATATTTTGGTGTGGCATAACCCAGCAATTTTTGTAGATAGATTTGCCGCGGTGTGGAATCCAACAAATCTACTCCTCGTACAACATGCGTTATGCCCTGGTCTGCATCATCGACAACTACCGCCAATTGGTAAGCATACATTCCATCAGCACGGCGTACAACAAAATCACCAATATCATTACTAAGTCTTTGAGAACACATTCCTCTCAAACCATCCTTAAACTCAATTAAGTTATTATCAGTACAAATGCGAAGTGCGTGAGGTCTGAGGCTATCAATAGGTCTCTTCAAACAAGTACCAGGATATATGGGACCATTGATACCGACAGTACTAGAGTCAGCAATTTCTTTTCGTGAACATATACAAGGATAAATTAAATTTCTCCTAGCAAGGGTATCAAGTGCCTCTTGATAAATTTTTAAACGCTTACTTTGATAAATCACTTCACCGCTCCATTCCATACCCAATCGTTCGAGCGTATATAAAATCCGATCTGCTGACCCAGGAACTTGCCGTTGCACATCAAGATCTTCAATTCTCACCAACCACTCACCATTATTAAATTTTGCATCCAGATAGCTAGCGACTGCAGTAACTAATGAACCAAGATGCAAAGGCCCTGTAGGTGATGGCGCAAATCGACCGCGATACTTTGGAACAAAAGTTTGAGCAGCACACATACGTTAATATTCGAATATAATGATTGCATTCACTAACCGTTTGATAAAGAGGCTGAAAGCAATAAATTTCATTAGCTTAATGATAAATTATAATTCTAAAACAACACTAATCTTTTGGGTTTATTGATTAACCCAAAAAGACATTAAAAGCTATAGGACTGGCAATGCATATTCATATACTCGGAATTTGCGGCACTTTCATGGGCGGTATAGCTGCCATTGCGCGCGAATCCGGCCACAAGGTCACAGGCTGTGATCAAGACGTTTACCCCCCCATGAGTACCCAACTTGAGTCTCAGGGCATTGAATTAATTCAGGGTTATTCATCTGAGCAAGTCGATCTTCAACCTGAAATTTTTGTGATCGGTAATGTTGTTACACGCGGCAATCCGCTGATGGAAGAGATCCTCGACAGAAATTTACCTTATATTTCTGGACCGCAGTGGTTATCAGAAAACATTTTAAAAAAACGCTGGGTACTTGCGGTTGCAGGTACGCACGGAAAAACCACTACCAGCTCAATGCTAGCTTGGATTCTTGAATATGCAGGACTAAATCCGGGATTCCTGATTGGCGGTATTCCTGAAAATTTTGGCTTATCGGCAAGAATGGGAAAAATTCCATCACCTATTTTCGGCACTCAATCAAATTTTGTTGAAACTTCGCCTTTTTTTGTTATTGAAGCTGATGAATATGATACTGCTTTCTTTGACAAACGATCTAAATTTGTTCACTACCCTGCAAAAACGGTAATTTTAAATAACCTCGAATTTGATCATGCGGATATCTTTTCAGATCTGTCAGCCATTGAACGCCAGTTTCATCATTTTATTCGAATCATCCCTAGAAATGGTTTAATTGCAATAAACGGCAAAGATGAAAATCTAAGACGTGTTTTAAAACAAGGTTACTGGACCCCCCTAGAGGAATTTGGTACAGAATGCGGTTGGCACTCAGAACCACAGAATAATAATGACATCGCTATTCATTTTAATGAGGTTCGTCAAGGATGTCTGCAATGGGATTTATTAGGCGAACATAATCGTATGAATGCGTTGGCCGCAATCAGTGCAGCTCGACATGCAGGTGTGCCGCCTTCACTTGCTATTGAAGCATTAACACGATTCAAGAACGTCAAGCGTCGCATGGAAAAACGTGGAATTGTTAATGGCATTACAATTTACGATGACTTTGCACACCACCCTACAGCCATTCAAACGACTTTAAAAGGCTTAAGAATCCATGTAGGTAAAGAAAGAATCATTGCTGTATTTGAACCACGCTCAAATACTATGAGGATGGGTGTATGGCAAAATGCCCTTGCTAGTAGTTTAGAGGAAGCGGATCAAATATTTTGCTTCACTCATAATGCTCAATGGGCAAAAACGGCATTGGATAAATTAGTTCCAAAAGCTAACTGTTATGATAACTTGGATCAATTGATACAGAACATCACTCAGATCATAAAACCAGGTGATCATGTACTAATCATGAGCAATGGCGATTTTGGCGGTATCCATGGAAAATTACTATCATCTCTACAAAGCCGGTAGAGCTGTCATATATATAAGAAGCATTCTTCGTTAGAAATAGCTTCCTATCCAGCGGATCACGTCAATAAAAAATAGGCCTCAATCACCCAGTGATTGAGGCCTATTTAACAACCAATTATAGAGTAGTAACTATATATACTCTACTAAACTTTGATCTTAGTGATCCATTGCAGCCTTTGCGTCAAAACTCTTTGGAGCTTTAACTTGGGTCATCATATCGTCGTCCCATTTTCCTTCAACATTCATGTGAAGTGCAGCACCTAACAATACAGCTTCAATCAGGTTATGGCTAAGATATACATATAATCCTGGTTGCTTGAATTCATAAGCTGCAGCCACTGCGGCACCTGCTGGAACAAACCAGGTTTCTTGGCTGGTCAGAGGCACATCGCTGAATGATCCGCCTACCCAGTACAGATCAGCATGACCACCAATCAAGTGTGGATAAGAAGGACGATTAGCTTGAGAATGGATAAATAAAACTTTCTCACCAACTTTTGCTTTCAGTGCATTATCACCAGTAATTGCACCAACAGCACCATTAAACACTACGTGTGTAGGAATAAGACCTTTGGCAGTTTCCAGCATATCTTGCATACCTTCAGCTGGTGAGTTATAGGTTTTAAATTTGCCACTTGCATCTTTTGGTAAATAGAAATCTTGTTCACCGATGTAAAAAGCTTTGTCATATTTATATGGTTTGCCTTTGGCATCTTTTAGACCATCTTTTGGCAACACCATAACAGCCCCACTCATACCAGAAATAACGTGGAAAGGAATCATGGTTCCACCGGGTGCACAATGATAAACGAACACGCCTGGTTTAACTGCTTTCCAGCGCAATACCACTTCTTCTCCAGGTTGTACCAGGGTCAAACCTGCACCGCCCAACGCACCGGTCGATGCATGGAAGTCAACGTTATGAGCCAGTGTACTTTCTTTCGGATTGACTAATGTCAATTCAACATAATCACCTTCATGCACAACGATGAGTGGACCAGGAATGCTGCCATTAAAAGTGAGTCCCCAGACTTTAGCATCTGGAGCTACGTCCATGAGCTTTTCTTTGGTTTCCATGCGCACTTCAACAATTTTAGGCCCTTTTGAAACTTGATCATGTACAGGTACATTTGGTGGAGCCACCAATTCTTGTTTAACACGCGGTAATTTAGAAAGGTCTGCAGAAGCAACAACTGCTTGAGTTGCGCCAAAACAAAGCAATCCTAAACCTATAACTGCCTGAACAGCTTTAATCATATCTCCCTCCATAAAAGATGAACTTTGCGCTTATTTTTGTGCGCCATTCTAATTCTGCCGTATAACTTAGAAATTATATCAACATCTGCCCCTAAAAAGAGCCAAGGGCGGAACGGCGAATATACACTTTCTGACAAAAACTGTCTATTCCTAATAGTCTATTATAACAATGAAATAAGGGTTATTAACCTTGTATTAATTTGATTTCTGCTGCAGCAAGATTTTCCTGTGTTCCTCTCAGTACAATAACATCGCCCAACTCCAATCTCGTTTCATCTGTTGGTAATGGTCCACGGATATTTCGCCTTCTGACTGCAGTTATTTCAACCGATAAACTTGCAAGATTGATGTCTTTTAATGTTTTATTGATTGCAGCGGCATCCGGAGGTATCGTAATCGTCAATAAACGAGGGAAATACTTTTCATTGCCGTCCTCAATATCATTCGAACCATAATAAAACCCGCGCAGCAAGCTATAACGTTGCTCGCGAATTTCCCGAATGCGCCGCAAGATGCGTACAGTGGAAACATCGACAAACATCAGTGCGTGTGATGCCAGCATCAAACTGCCTTCCATAACTTCTGCAACAACTTCGGTTGCACCTGCTTCTTTTAGTGCATCGATATCGGTGTCATCAAGTGCTCTGACCACAACGGACAAATCTGGCCGCAATTCATGCACATGTTTCAGAATTTTTAATGTGGAGGCTGTATTGGCATAACTAATGACAAGTACTTTTGCGCGCAATAAGCCGGCCGCGATCAATACCTCACGTCGTGCAGCATCGCCGTAAACAACTGATTCACCACCACGGGCTGCCTCCTGCACGCGATGCGGATCCAGATCCAGTGCGATAAACGGAATACTTTCTTGTTCCAAGATACGCGAAATACTCTGGCCGCTTCGGCCATAGCCACAAATAATCACATGATTTTGCGCCGCCAATGTTTGCGCCGCAATAGAAGTAATTTGCATAGCACGATGCATCCAATCCGAACTATAAAATCGTTGCATCATCGCTTCGCTATATTCAATTAAGAATGGCGCCATAAACATTGAAATCACCATAGCTGCAAGTACTGGTTGCAATATGGAATTATCGATCAATCCTACTTCGTTGGCCTGCGCCAGTAGCACAAAACCAAATTCACCCGCCTGCGCCAAACTCAACCCTGCCCTGAACGCCACACCGGAATCAGCACCGAATAATCGTGACAAACCGGCAATAATGACAATTTTCAAAACCAGAATTGCGAGCAAAATGACAAGCACCCAAACAAAGCTTTCAATTACCACTTGCATGTCTAACAACATTCCGATAGTGACAAAAAACAAACCCAGCAACACATCGCGGAAAGGCTTAATATCGTCTTCCACTTGGTAGCGATACTCAGTTTCGGAAATCAACATACCCGCTAGAAAGGCTCCCAATGCCAGCGACAAACCTGCCAACTGGGTCAACCAAGCCAGCCCCAATGTGATTAACAGGACATTGAGTACAAACAATTCTGATGATTTCTGCCGTGCCACCACATGGAACCACTGGCGCATCAGTTTCTGGCCAATGAATAAAATAAATGTCAAAACAGTAATGGCTTTCAGCACTGCTACCATTAACACCATTGTAAAATTATCTACTTCCGTGTTTGATTGGATGGCCAAAGTTGGAAGAATGATCAATAAAGGAATAACCGCCAGGTCTTGTAGCAGCAGTACACCGATGACCTGTTTACCATGAGCCGAATTGAGTTCCGTACGCTCTGATAGTAATTTGCTCACGATCGCGGTAGACGACATCGCCAAGGCACCGCCAAGTATCAAACCCACATGCCAATCCAATTGCAATAACCACGCCAGGCCGAGCACAATCAAAATAGATAGCATGACTTGAGCAGTACCGAAGCCAAATACAAAACGCTTCATGGCAATAAGTTTCGGAAGACTGAATTCAAGGCCAACGCTAAACATCAAGAAAACCACGCCGAACTCAGCTAAGTGCCGTGTTTCATCCGTATCGGCGATCCAACCTAAAGCATGGGGTCCGATGATAACGCCAGCCAGCAAGTATCCCAGTACAGGCGGCAGCCGCATTATGCGGAACACAACTACTGCCAATACTGCAGTTACAAGCAAGATAAGAACAGGTTGTAATGGATTAAGCATAAAAAGTAAGCGATTTATAGCAACTCAAGCAAGCGATACAATACTTCAGGATCTGACTCATCACAATCTGTCCGATACATAATGCTATAATGGCACTGGTTCAATACTTCATACAGAAATGCCAGTACCTCATCTTTCCACTGCTCTGAGTGGCCCAATTCTTAATCTCGAAAATCGCATAATCAATGCCATGCCAGCCATTGAGCATTGGCTCAGAAACAAATGGCGCGAACACACGGTGCCTTTTTATTGTTCGGTTGATCTACGCAATAGTGGGTTCAAATTAGCACCTGTTGACACCAATTTGTTTCCGGGTGGTTTTAATAACCTCAATCCGGAATTCATACCCTTATGCGTTCAAGCAATGATGACCGCCATCGAAAAGATATGCCCAGATGCACATAGCTTATTGCTGATACCAGAAAATCACACGCGCAATATTTTTTACTTGCAAAATATCGCAACACTGCAAAATATCATGCAGCATGCTGGACTCAATGTGCGTATTGGAACTCTTTTACCCGAAATCACAATCGCCACCCAAATTGATCTTCCGGATGGACAATCTATTACGCTGGAACCTATCGTACGTAAAAATAACCAACTGGGAGTTCACAATTTTGAACCTTGCGCTGTACTGCTTAACAATGACTTATCCACCGGCATTCCGGAAATTTTGCAAGGCCTGCATCAAATTGTGATTCCTCCTTTACACGCAGGATGGGCCACACGGCGAAAATCCAATCATTTTGCATCCTACGATCGCGTGGCACAAGAATTTTCTGATTTGATTGGCATCGACTCCTGGCTGATCAATCCCTGTTTTGCTTCATGCGGCGAAATCAATTTTCGCGAAAAACAGGGGGAAGATTGTGTAGCCGGCTCCGTTGATCGAATTCTCTCGGTTATAAAAGAGAAATACCGCCAGTATGATGTCAAAGAAGATCCTTTTGTCATTGTCAAAGCAGACTCGGGTACTTATGGCATGGGTATTATGACAGTTAAAGATGGTTCGGATATTTATAAGCTTAACCGCAAGCAGCGCAACAAAATGGCGGTAGTTAAAGAAGGCTTGCAAGTTTCCAATGTGCTAGTACAAGAAGGTGTCTACACCTTTGAAAATATTAATCAGGCCGTTGCAGAACCGGTCATTTATATGATTGACCGGCATGTCGTCGGTGGTTTTTATCGCGTGCATACCGGGCGGGGTATTGATGAAAACCTCAATGCTCCCGGCATGCATTTTGTTCCACTGGCATTTGAAACAACATGCTTGCAGCCGAATGCGTCACAGCCGAATATCATTCCCAATCGTTTCTATGCCTACGGTGTTGTTGCGCGCCTAGCGCTACTAGCTGCCGCACTCGAACTCGAGCAAACCGATCCCGATACAAAGTTGCCTCTGTCGGCATAAACCCTACAATGAAGCTCGCCTTTATCATTGATCAGCTGGATTCTATCAAAACCGGCAAGGATTCAAGCTATGCAATGATATGCGAAGCGATAGTTAGAGGTCATCAGATTGCAGTACTCTATCAACATGACATTGTATTGCTCCAGAATATGGTTACAGGTTTCTGTCGCTCCCTAACTTTGACGGATACCCCCACCCAGGATAGCCATTGGTATAGAACCGGAGAAACCTCCGCGATACCGTTACTTGAATTTGATGTCGTACTGATGCGTAAAGACCCCCCTTTTGATCAGGAATATCTTTACAGTACGTACTTATTGGAGTTGGCTGAAACCCAGGGTGCATTGGTCATCAATAGTCCAAAAGGCATTCGCGATCACAATGAAAAGCTCGCTATTGCAAAATTTCCGCAATGGATTGCGCCGACATTGGTCACCAGCCAGTCGCAATTGATTCGAGAATTTCTCGGTGAACATCAAGATATCATCCTCAAACCGCTGGATGGCATGGGCGGTGCCAGCGTGTTTCGTGTCCACCGCGCAGATCATAATATCAACGTCATTCTGGAAACACTCACTCACTATGGCACGCGATCCATCATGGCACAACGTTTTATCCCCGAAATCACCCAAGGGGACAAGCGCATAATTCTCATTGCCGGGAAACCCGTTCCTTATGCCTTAGCCCGCATCCCCAAACCCGGGGAAACGCGCGGCAACCTTGCTGCTGGTGGTACAGGAAAAGCACAACCACTATCAGCACACGATCAGAAAATTGCAGAATCACTAGGATCAGAATTAGTTAAACACGGCTTAATGCTGGTGGGACTGGATGTGATTGGCGATTACTTGACGGAAATCAATGTGACCAGCCCAACTGGCATGCAAGAAATAACCAAGCAAACAGGATTTAATGTGGCCGGGATGATGCTGGATGCGATTGAGGCAACCTCAAATTCAAACACTTGAACGATTACAAAGGAGAAAATCAGCAGCAAGTTTTTCAACGGTGATTGTTACGCATATAAAGAGAGCGCCATCCCCACCACAAGCACTGCCTGGAGCGACCAAAAAACTTTGGAGGGATATTGCCCCGGTTGAATATTTCCGCACTAGTTACTTGTCGTTATTAGCCGCGTATTTCACCGCAGTCGACAGAAAAACTCAGGAAGACTTGAGTTACTAACTCTTCTTTAAAATTCGGTCGATTGCAGCCAAGTATTTTATTGATTGATCCCAATAAGGCATATCTCCAATGTGCTCCACCAAGAAATTAACAAAAGAGCTTATCTTTTTCGGCAAATGTCTACTTGGAAGATAACAAGCAAAAATATACCGCTCTACCGATAGGTATTCTGGAAGCACCGCCTGAAGCCGACCTTTTTGTAATTCCATGCCAATAGTATAGGTAGGCAACAAAGCGATTCCCAATCCATGAAGAGCTGCCTGAGCAAGCGCATCATTATTATTAATACGTAAGGTGCCAGATACTGGAACCTTGATCTTACCTTCTGGCCCGGTGAAGCGCCAGTAACCTTGTTCAGCTGAGAGTCCGCAGTCTAGACAATTATGTTTTACTAGATCTTCTGGTTTTTGTGGAACACCCCATTGTTGGAAGTACTGAGGGGTTGCGCACAATATGCGGCGCACAGGTGCAATCTTGCGAGCCACTAGATTGAGATCAGGTTCACTTGTAACTCGAATTTGTACATCATATCCTTCTTCAATTAGATCTCCCGGGCGATCGGTAATAGTCAAATCAATTTTAATTTTAGGGTAACGAGCAAGAAAACATGGAAGTGCTGGAGCGATGTGACGCGTGCCAAAAGAGCTCGGAACACTCACTCTTAGTGTTCCGCGTGGCTCGGCATGGAGGCTATTTACTACTTGCTCGGCATGCTCAGCTTCTTCAAGAATACGTGTCACATGCTCTGAAAGTGCAATACCGGTTTCAGTCAAACTAAGATGTCGAGTGCTTCGAAGAAGTAATCGCGTACTCAGATCCTTCTCAAGTTTAGCAACGGCTTTACTGACCGCTGCGCGAGAGATATCCATACGACGTGCCGCTTCGGCAAAACTACCAGCTTCGACCACGCGCGCGAAGATAATAAAAAGGTTGAGATCTTGCATAGCGGCATTGTATCCAATTTGGAAACAAAATGTTTCGTTTCCTGATACTTCTCTCTGATGCACTCTACCTATATTATCTTCTCCAAGGTGAGATATTTATATTAGATACCCTAAAGCAATGATGGTTGTCATTGTAATTAAATGGTTAATATTTATCCAACCTTTATTAGCGCGTTCTTGATCACTTAAGGTGATGCACTTCTAGTTGATTAATTAATCATTTTATTGTCAACCTGAGAGAACGTATTTTTAATAGGGTTATTTTTACAAGTCAGACATTCTTTACTACTTGCATCAATAATCAATAAATGCGTCACAAGGAGAAAAATTTATGGAAATCAGAGAATTATTAAAATCACCACAGTTATTTGTAGTTTATGCAATTGCTATTCTTTATACAATCACCTTCTATTTAGCAGCAGTTATAGTGCCACCTACTGATAATGCAGTATGGAGCCTGCAAGGGACACATCAGGTGGCTAAGCTAGAAACAAATAGCCCTAATCGTTCGCAAGTACTGCGGAATAACAGTTCGGGTTAAATCTACTATAGACCGTGCCCCCGGAATCATTGCAAGAAAGCAAAAAAGCATCAGTGGGGGCACTTGAATAAAACATGCAACATGCGACGAAGAAAACAACACAAATGCGAAGGAAAGTTAATCGATTGCAACGCTCTTTTCGGTAATGCATGGATACTATGCGAATATAACGATCTGCCTGATCTGGTGGAGTCTTCCAGAACCGGACATGCAAAACTACCGCATCCGACTCCAGAGCAAGCAGACTTCTCCACGTCAAATCAGTGAATATCAGAGTACCGATACAGTTTTGCAATACTCATATTCTAGAAATAACCATGAGCACTATTAAAATTAACCGGCAAGGCAGTGTGCCACCTAATGGTTTCCTTAATATACACCTGATGCTGGCTTAGCTTAGCTAGTATCGCTTTTTATATTCAAAGAAAATTATCATAAAAAGTCAATGAGTTGCAAGAATCTGTGAAACTGTAGATGACTATACTAAAAAGCATCGCATAATTTATTCGATGGCTATCTGTTTTTTTGGAAAAAAAATGAATGATTCAATACTAATGAAAAGATTCGAAATCGTTATCAGAATAGAACATCTTACACATTTAACAGCACTGCTAGAGAGATCCGAGGTTCGCAGATACACGGTTATCAAAAATGCAGGGAGCCTCGGTTCACAAGGCACACGAAATCCAGATGAAATTCTTATCACCGATGAAAATGCAGTAATAATTCTGGCTTGTAAAGATGAACAAGCAGAGAAAGTGTTAAATGAATTGCAACCCGCAATGCAAAGCTTCAATGGTATGTGTCTGATTTCAAATTGCTATGCATAAATACATTAATAAAACCACCCAAAACTTGGTAACAATCTAAAAGAATATTTTTTGTGATTTTTTCCAGTGTAAAGGAATTCGTTTCCCTTTACAGTAATAAAACTTCTGCATAACTATGTTTTTGAGCTTTTTTATTTATTATATTTATAAATCAATAACTTGAAAATCATGAACAATCAAAATAGCCAGTTACGCAGAGATTTTTTAGATTGGATCTACAATTCATAGAGTTTTCTAATTCTTGTTTCGGTCTATTATTTTAAAGTGCACAAGTTCAGCAAATACTAAGCGCCTTGCTCAACAGATCAACTACATTATCTAAACACATCAACAACCCGTGCACTCTCGCATGCTTCGTGGAAGCATGCTTCATCGCCATTAAAACCGAATTGTAATAAAGGCGTTTCTACTCTTTACTTAATCTTGCAACAAATTGTTCGAAAAGATTTTTGACTG
This sequence comes from Nitrosomonas sp., assembly GCA_024281995.1. Taxonomy (GTDB): domain Bacteria; phylum Pseudomonadota; class Gammaproteobacteria; order Burkholderiales; family Nitrosomonadaceae; genus Nitrosomonas. The sequence goes on along the minus strand of JAMWZW010000002.1, from coordinate 64,669 downwards.
GTTTACTGTGGCTGAGATAAGGCGCACTAGAACACAGTCTTTATCGTAATACATTGACATGTGAATTGAATAATCGCCAGTAACGCACGATCAATTGGGATCCATGACTGTTAATGCATGGAATCGAGAACAGTCTGTTGTCTCAGTCCGGCAAGTTCAGCGCAGACGTAACTAACTGTCTTTGCATTGAACTTACCGTATATTTACACGCTTAATGAACTGCTACCTCTTTTTGCTCGCAGAATAAATTAGCGCAATATGTTTCGTGAATTCCATCCAAGAATCCCCACAATGCGTCGCAGGCTTCTTTGGTAGCCGCCAAAACTTCAGCCTGTTTTTCGGGATTATCGGCAAAGCGTTCGATGATTGCCCATTCAGCTTGTGAATGATAAATATCGGCTTTTTGGTGCACCGAGAAGAATTCGTAATCCTCTGGATTCTTCATACCATAGAACTTTGCTAAACCATCAATTTTCACCGCAGCAATATCGGGCACTTGGGATTCAAATGCATGCAATGCAGCCAGTCCTGCATAGAATGGGCGGTTTAAACAGATATCGCGGAATGTGGCAACAAGGTTCTCAGTACTTGGCAATGCGGCTGCATTAGCCAGACTTTTATCATTTGCACCCAGTGCAAATGCAAAATTTTTCCATAATGCCGGGTGATTCTTTTCACCGTGTTCTTCATCAATCAAGTTTCTCAAAACTTCTTGGCGCACGCTGATATCACCGCTATTTGCCTCCGAGTGAATATGCGGAGTATTAAAATGCACGGCACTCAAATAAGTCGGTTCAGCCAGTACATTATAAAAATATTGTTCGGCATAATGTTGCAATTGATCTTTCGTCAGCTTGCCTTCGGTCCAGGCAACATAAAACGGATGTTTGAGCAAGTGTTTCTCATTGATAATTGCGCTAACTTTTTGCTTAAGTATAGTATTGGTTGTCATAATTACTCCTCTTAAACCAGGATGGATAAAATACGTTGCATATCATCGCTAAATAACATCAGTAAGTCAAATTTAGCTAACCTGCGTCGTGCTCAAATGGCTGGATAAATACCGGCTGGCGGCTATCATGTTACGCAGCGCCGGCCTGACTTCTTCCCAATTGCGCGTTTTCAGTCCGCAATCCGGATTCACCCATAAGCGCTCAGCCGGTATACGCTGCGCAGCTTTCTTCATTAATTCAATGATGGAATCGACAGAAGGGATATTGGGTGAATGAATGTCATACACACCCGGACCAATCTCGTTTGGATACTGAAATTGATCAAACGCATCGAGCAATTCCATATTCGAGCGGGAGGTTTCTATCGTTATCACATCCGCATCCATTCTAGCAATGGCGGTCATGATGTCGTTAAACTCCGAATAACACATATGCGTATGAATTTGCGTGTCATCCTTTACACCATTAGCAGTAATGCGAAACGCACGAATTGCCCAATCCAAATAAGTATCCCATTGTGATTTTCGTAAGGGCAAGCCTTCCCGCAGTGCCGCTTCATCAATTTGAATAATTGCAATACCCGCATGCTCCAATGCCAGTACTTCATCACGTATCGCCAGCGCCAACTGCATGCAGGTATCCGCGCGAGGTTGATCGTCGCGCACAAACGACCAGTTCAACATCGTTACCGGCCCGGTCAGCATGCCTTTCATCGGCTTATTGGTAAGCGATTGCGCATAGCGAATCCATTCCGTGGTAATGGGCTGCAAATGTGCGACATCGCCATAAATAATAGGCGGTTTCACGCATCGCGAGCCATACGACTGCACCCAGCCATACTCAGTAAAAGCATAACCTGCCAACTGTTCACCAAAATACTCCACCATATCGTTGCGTTCCGGTTCCCCGTGTACCAGCACATCCAAGCCAAGCGCTTCCTGTTCTCGCACGCACAGTTCAATTTCCTTTTGCATCGATTGCCGGTATTCGTGTTCAGAGAGCTTACCGGCACGAAAATCACGACGGACTTGCCGAATATTCTGCGTCTGTGGAAAAGATCCAATCGTCGTAGTCGGGAAAAGCGGCAATTGAAACTTTTTACGTTGCACCATAGCACGTTGATGATAAAGCGACTGGCGCGTGCCCATCGCATCAGTGATATCACGTACACGCGCTGTTACGGTTATCTGGTGCACACGCTCAGATTGTTGACGGCTTGCTATGGCAGCGTTATTTTCCTGCAGTATCTCAGAGACGCAATCTCTACCTTGATTTAGGGCTTTGGCCAATACCGTGACTTCTTGCAATTTCTGCACGGCAAATGCTAACCAGGAATATATGTCCCGAGGAAGTTTCCGTTCATTATTCAGATCGACAGGGACATGTAATAACGAACATGACGGTGCAAGCCAGAGACGATCTGTTAGGCGCGCGTGAATTGGTTCCAGCCAATCTAGCGTTGCAGTCAAATCGGTTTTCCAGATATTACGCCCGTTGATAACACCCAGCGATAAGATTTTGTGGCTAGGCAACCAGTCTATGACCGTAGCAACCTCATTTTTCGCTGCAACGCTATCCAGGTGCAATCCATTAACGGGTAATTCACACGCCAACTGCAAATTATCTTGCAACTGCCCGAAGTAAGTTGCCAACAATAAATTAACAGGAGCTGCTTGTAATTGATAGTAGGCTTTTCTCAGCGCATGTTTCCATGCCTCAGTCAGCTCCGTCACCAATATCGGTTCATCGATTTGTACCCATTCAATACCGGCGTTCTTAAGTTCATGCAACAATTGCGCATAAACGCTGAGCAAATCGTCGAGTAACTGCAACTTATCAGTGCCATCCTTGGATTTCCCCAACCACAAATAGGTAACCGGCCCCAAAATAATTGGCTTGACTGAATGATTAACCTGCTTTGCTTGCTGAATTTGCTCGAGTAAACGGCTAGCTTTCAGGGAAAATTTCGTATTTTTGTCAAATTCTGGCACGATATAATGATAGTTGGTATCGAACCATTTCGTCATTTCACCGGCGTGAACGCAACCGCAGGCGGATTTGTCGGCAGGCGAACGACCTCTGGCGACGCGGAAATAGCTGTCCAATTCGCCGCCCGCCAAAGCTGCAACCCGTTCAGGAACATTGCCAAGCATGAAACTGGTATCCAGCACATGATCGTACAGCGAAAAATCACCTGCAGGAATCCAATCCAGTTGCGATTGATCCTGCCAATGCTGCATGCGCAACGTGTTAGCGGTATCCAATAAAGCCTGCTCGGAAAGCTCGCCTTTCCAGTATTTTTCCAATGCAAATTTTAATTCCCGGTTTCTGCCAATGCGCGGAAATCCAAGATTGTGTGTCGTTACCATCGTTCTACCACCGTTCTTCGTTATTCATCGTGACGCTATTGTATGAAGCATGAATAATAAATAATAATGATAAGTTTTAACGTTCCAATAAAGTTTCCTCATAAATGATCGAGCACAGTCACCTTAAAATCATTCAAGCGCTGCATACCAACGGCACGCTTACAGAAGCCGCTAATGCACTGTGCCTCACCCAACCGGCGCTATCGCATCAAATCGGTTATCTGGAAAAGAAACTCGGCGTCAAGTTGTGGGAACGAGAAGGCAGAAATTTGCGCCTGACTCAAGCGGGGTTGCTACTATTGGAAACCGCCAACCAGATATTGCCAGTCTTGTCACAAACCGAAAAAAAGCTCGAAGCTTACCGCGAAGGCCGCCAAGGCATTTTGCGCATCGGTGTGGAATGCTACCCCTGCTTCGAATGGCTCACCGGCATGATCGGTCAATACATGCGGCAAATGCCCGGCATCGACGTCGACATCGTGCAGAAGTTTCAATTCTCCGGTCTGGAAGGCTTGTTGAATCATCACATTGATGTGTTGATCACGCCGGACCTGGTCAGAAAAGACAATATCGCATATGAAATCCTGGCGGAATATCAGTTAATCCTGCTAGTAGCGCCAAGCCATCCACTGGCGGATTTACCGCAAATCACACCGGAGCTTCTGAGCAAAGAAACGCTGCTGACCTTCCCGGTATCGCTGGAACGGCTCGATATCCTCACGCATTTCCTCACCCCCGCGCACCTCGAACCGAAAAAATTGAAACCGATCGAATCGCTCGAAATCATGCTGCAAATGACCGCCCTCAACCGCGGCGTGTGCGTGCTGCCGGAATGGCTGGTTGATATTAAAAATAAGGATATGAATCTCAAAAAAATCCGGATCGGCAATCAAGGCCTTTTTCAAAAATTATACCTCGCGATGCGGGAAGCGGATAAAACGGTTCCATATATTCGGCAGTTTATTGTAGTGGGACGAAAAACGGTTGAAAATTCTTTGGTATGATTTATAAAGTAAACATAAAACACGTCATCAGAAGTAAATATACTCTAATAATTTCTTAGATTTCTCATGAGATTGAGGGACTTAACTTTTCTTATATTTTCCCTCATAAAAATCACGGGTTCAATTTTTCCATTTCCCACTTCGCTAGGAATGCGGATCAACTTTCAGCCGACCCAATACCCGGACTAAGTGAGGAAAGAAACTTGGATGATGATCTTGAATCAAGTTGCACACCTCAATCACATGTGTATATTTTGCAGCGATCGGTTGCTCCGTTTTTTTACTTTCGACACCACAAATAACGGCTGCCCGCCCTGCTACTTTCTTACTATCAATCGGTCACTTATTATCAAAAAATTCTTGAATAGATTTCTCCAACAAATCATAAGCATTATTCAGAAATTCTCTCTTGGCTTTTGCTTGAAAGTAATGTCAATCAGGAACTTCACAAAGACATTGAAACATTTATTGGAGCCTAAGTGATCAGAATTATCAGGACTGGAATCAACCCGATCTGAGAAAATAGTATTATGTCTATGTTTGGATTGATGAAATTTATAATAATGTATGGATGACCTAAGAATTTCTCAATATATGAAGCGCATACTTTCGCTAATGCGCCTGTTCCCAGTTAATCCCACAACCCACTTCTACCAGTAGCGGTACGTCAAGTTGCAAAACACTTCCCATATAAACAGGCAAAGCTTTTTTCACCAAAGAGATTTCTTCATCTGGTGCTTCGATAACCAACTCATCATGTACTTGCATAATGAGCTTGCTATGTAGTTTTTCCTTGTGCAACCAATTGCTTACAGTAATCATTGCCAGCTTGATGACATCTGCTGCAGTTCCCTGCATCGGTGCATTAATAGCAGCTCGTTCTGCAGCTTGCCGACGACTTCCATTGGCACTATTGATTTCTGGTAGCCATAACCTGCGCCCCAACACGGTTTCGACATAACCTTGTTGTTTGGCTTTTTCCCGGGTTTGTCGCATATACTTTTCAACCCCGGGATAACGTGCAAAATACCGTTCCATGTATGCACGAGCAGCACTACGTTCAATACCGAGTTGTGTAGCTAAACCAAATTCAGACATACCATAAATCAGACCAAAGTTTATTACCTTAGCATACCGACGCTGTTCATGATCAACCAAGTCCAATGGCACTCCAAATACTTCCGATGCGGTTGCTCGATGGATATCCTCACCATCTGCAAATGCTTTAAGGAGTCCTTCGTCTTGAGAAATATGCGCCATAATGCGCAATTCAATCTGTGAATAATCGGCTGATATAATCTGATGACCTGGTGCTGCAACAAATGCTTCTCTAATTTTCCGACCTTCCTGCGTACGTACCGGAATATTCTGCAAATTGGGATCCGAGCTGGCCAGGCGTCCAGTCACTGCCACTGCTTGCGCATAATTGGTATGCACTCGACCTGTATCCGGATTGATCATCTGCGGTAATTTATCCGTATAAGTCGACTTTAATTTTGCTAGGCTGCGATATTCAAGCAGTAATTTTGGCAAAGGATAATCCAATGCAAGCTGCTGCAATACGTCTTCATCGGTAGAAGGGACGCCCGAAGGTGTTTTTTTGACGACAGGCAATTTAAGTTGGTGAAACAAAATTTCTTGAATCTGCTTAGGTGAGTTTAAATTGAACGATCGCTCTGCAATAGCATGCGCTTGTTGTTCCAATACATGTAATTTCTGCCCCAATTCATGACCTTGTTGCAGCAGCAGCTTATCATCCAGCAATACACCATTACGCTCCATCTCAAATAACACTTCCAAGGTAGGCATTTCGATCTTTTGGTAGATGTAATCCAATCGTGAATCACTTTGAATACTAGGGTATAGCGCCTGATGTATTTGTAGTGCAATATCTGCGTCTTCGCCAGCATATTGCGTCGCAACATCAATTGCCACTTCATCAAAACTAATGCGATTCACCCCTTTTCCAGTTACATCATCATAACTGATCGTTTTGATATCCAAATGGCGCAGAGCCAAGTTATCCAGATTATGCAAACGATGAGATTCGAGCACATAGGACTGCAGCATGGTGTCATGCGCAATACCGTCCAAATTAATGCCGTAATTGGCAAATACATGTTTGTCGTACTTTAGATTTTGTCCTATCTTAGATTTATGCGGATTTTCCAGCCAGGGCCGCAACTTTTCTAATACCTGAGAAAGTGATAATTGCTGAGCCACACCAGGATAACAATGTTGCAGCGGAATATACGCAGCATGAGGGCTTTCGATGCAAAGGGAAATACCGACCAGTTTTGCTTGGATCGGATCCAAACTGGTCGTTTCACTATCGATGGACACTAGTTGCGCACTATCCAAGCGAACCAACCAGTCGCTCAGTTCACTTTCCGTCAAAATTGTTTGATAAATTCTCTTATGTCCAAGCACAACACTTGCGTTCCCAATTCTGGCTGCTGCTCCGTATGTTTCATTTGCAGGAGCAACTGCTGCGGATTGATGGTTGACCATTTGTTGGCGTAATTCCCGCAGTGATGCCTTCATATCCAGCCGTTCATAAAGCTGTACCAATTGCGGAATATCCTGCGATTGCGGTGTAAGATCAGTGATGCCTATTGGCAAATCCAAATCACACTTAATTGCAATGAGTTGGCGCGCGGTATCGAACCAGTTAAGCGCCTTGCGCAAATTATCGCCAACAACACCTTTGATTTCATCAGCATGCGCAATGATATTATCCAATGATCCATATTGGGCCAACCATTTTACAGCAGTCTTGGGTCCTACCTTTTCAACTCCAGGAACATTATCGGACGCATCACCTACTAGCATCAGATAATCCAGCATACGTGTTGGCGGCACACCAAATTTAGCCAGTACATTCGCTTCATCGAGTACTTCATTGTTCATGGTATTTACTAATGTAATATGGGAATTAACCAGTTGTGCGATATCTTTGTCACCGGTTGAGATAATACAATGCATATTGGCCTCTACTGCCCGCTTGGCCAATGTACCAATCACATCATCCGCCTCCACGCCGTCGATAATAACCATTGGCCATCCCATTGCGCGAATACAGGCATGTAAAGGCTCGATTTGAACGATCAGATCATGCGGCATTTTTGGCCGATGCGCTTTATATTCAGGATAAATTTCATCGCGGAAAGTTTTACCTTTTGCATCAAACACACACGCGCTATAATCGGCGTGATACTCTTTATGCAATCGCCGTAACATACTCAATACCCCGTGAATAGCACCTGTTGGTTCATTGTTACGACTTCGTAAATCAGGCAGTGCATGAAAAGCACGATATAAATAAGACGAGCCATCTACCAACAACAATGTTTCCATAAATAAATTTCCTATGAGCCAGCACGATAAACCACCTACTCACTTATCTGTCAGTAAACCTTGGTCAGCAAAAGAGTCATGGCGCTTATTTGGAATTATGGCAGAATTTGTCGAAGGAACGGAACGTCTTGATGCTATCCAACCTGCCGTGAGTATTTTTGGTAGTGCACGGACTCATCCGGACAGTCCACATTATCAATTAGCGGAACAAATCGCCAATCAGCTTTCTGATGCCGGGTTTGCCGTTATTTCTGGTGGCGGCCCAGGCATTATGGAAGCCGCCAATAAAGGTGCTTATTTTGGTAAATCTCCGAGTATCGGCTTAAATATCCAGCTCCCTCATGAACAACATCGCAATACATATCAGGACATTAGTCAGACTTTCAGGCATTTCTTTGCTCGTAAATATATGTTTGTTAAATTCGCTACAGCTTATGTCGTCTTACCAGGGGGATTCGGAACTCTAGACGAACTAATGGAAGCATTGACATTAGTGCAAACCGGGAAGACTCGCAAGATGCCGATCATTCTGGTTTATTCTGATTTTTGGCAGGGCTTATTGGAATGGTTCAAGCATGCATTAATCTCTGAAGGCTTTATTTCAAGCGAAGACATGAATTTAATTCAAGTCATTAATGAACCTAAACAAGTAGTCGACGCAATCTTTCAATACTATGAAACCAGTGGATTCGAACTTACCGCTGCTGAGCGAGAAGTTCAGCTTAATCTCTAACTGTTAGTTACGATTTTAGGTAGAATACAAAATAATCCTGACTTACCGGGAATCATTATGTACCGACTCATTATTATCATGTTGCTAAGCGCAGTAATTCCTGTCATGGCGCAATCCGAGCAACCCAAGCAGCCAAAAAAGTCTTCGCAACCCGACAATTTAATCCCGTTGCCAGAGATACCCGAGTTACCTCCTGAGCATCCAGATCAGCCGCCACATCCGCCTGATATTCAAATGGATCCTGAGTTGGAAACGCAAGTTACCATTATTAAACGAGGGGAAGATACCATTGAAGAGCACCGCGTCAACGGTGAGCTTCTGATGATCAAGGTAATCCCTCGCATTGGCCCACCTTATTATTTGAAAAAAAATACCAGTCGAGAATATCACACGCATCCCGAAGCCGGTATAGATGTTAGCCCGCCGATGTGGCAATTATTAAGATTTTAATTTTTATGAAAAATGAGAACATAAATTTTTTGGTTAAACTACTTCATCTTTATATACTTGATTTTTCATTCTGTTAACTCATGTCTGTTTTCACACCTGTAAGTAACAGCCAACTCGCAGTATGGTTAGAAAATTACGCACTTGGTCAATTGATCAATCTACAGGGTATTTCCTCCGGTATTGAAAATACCAATTACTTTGTTACGACCACCCAGGGTAAATTTGTGCTGACATTATTTGAAAAACTGACCGGTCATGAATTGCCTTATTATCTGAATCTCATGGCACACTTGTCTCAGAATGATATTCCCTGCCCTTCACCGATTGCCAGAAATGATCAAAAACTGTTCGGTACACTCAACAATAAACCAGCAACCCTAGTTACTTGTCTGCCAGGGCAATCTATTACACATCCCACCATACAGCAATGTGCAGAAGTAGGTAAAATGCTAGCAAAAATGCACCTAGCAGGCAGCTCGTATTGCAATAGAATGGACAATCCTCGCGGATTGAAATGGTGGCAGGAAAAAGCTCTGGAGGTCACTCCTTTTTTGTTAGCCGATGAAAAAGCGTTGCTTAACGCCGAACTAAATTTCCAGGCATTGCAACAATCTTCTGAACTTCCTACCGGGGTTATTCATGCCGATTTATTTCGCGACAATATTTTGTTTATAGAAAACAAAATTGGCGGAGTCATCGATTTTTACTTCGCTTGCAATGATGTTTTTTTATACGATTTAGCTATTACGGCGAATGATTGGTGCATGATGGAAGAAAAAATATTGGACCAGGCATGCACACGCTCTTTGATTCAGTCTTATCATAGCCTTCGACCACTTTCATCAAAAGAACATGACGCGTGGCCTACTATGTTGAGAGCAGGTGCTTTACGCTTCTGGATTTCCCGTTTATATGATTATCATTTACCGCGTCCAGGAGAATTAACCCATGCTAAGGATCCAACGCATTTCAAAGAAATATTAAAAAACCACATCGCAGATTTGGCCAGAATAAAACAACTCTGGATCTAAAGAAATCTGTACTACCGTCTTAATTGGAGGATCATTAATGGAAATTCATCAAGTCAACGCAAAACAAGGATTGCAATGGATTTTAAGCGGCTTTTACTTGTTTCGCAAAGCCCCGATGGCCTGGGTTATGGTTTGCTTTACCCTCGTATTAATTGCCATGACCATATCCTTAATTCCATTACTTGGTAAATTTATTTTTACTTTGATATCGTCAATTTTTTTGGCAGGCATTATGATGGGCTGCAAAGATCTAGAACAAGGTAAGCCACTTGAAATTGTCCATTTGTTTGCTGCTTTCAAAACCAATGCAGCACCACTGATTACTATCGGCGGTATCTATCTGATCGGACAAATTTTAATTATTGGCTTAGTGATGTTGATCGGCGGTTCTCAAATGACAGATATGCTGTTATACGGCAAAAGAGTCGACGAGAGTGAATTGATGGGTGTAATGAGCAATTTTTTGACAGCATCGCTCATTATGCTAGTGCTTTCCATACCGTTGATGATGGCTTCCTGGTTTTCTCCATTGTTGGTGATCTTCCATAATGTTCCACCCGTCATTGCGATGCAGAGAAGTTTTTTTGCATGCTTAAAAAATTTCGTTCCTTTCCAAGTATATGGCATTACACTTATTGTACTAACCATCCTCTGTATAATGCCTTATGGTGTTGGCCTCGTTATCTTAATTCCCACCGTATTTGCTTCCATTTACGTTAGCTACAAAGATATTTTTCTGGCTGAGCCCCTTCGATTCAAAAATAATGAATCTGAACATGACCATCAAAAAGTAAATTGGCAAAATAAGGATGAAGAATCAGCAAAAAATGATAACGAAATAAAGTCAGAAGCAATTGATTTAAAGGGAGAGGGGTTAGAATCCGGAGAGAATGTACACTGCGCGCACTGCAATACGTCCTTATCTCGAAATGACGCTATTGAGGATAAAAGTCTTTTTTTTTGCAGTGAGGAGCATCGACGATTACATCAATTTGCTGACAAGCCAGAAAAATAGGGTCGGTTTTTTATAAAATATCAAGTTTTGTATTGAAAGGATACGCAAAACATATATTCTTTATGGTATTGCATTTCTTGCTTCTGCTACTCATTTGATCTTCATCAACAGAAAGAGGCAAATACTCGCAGTTGTAACAAACCCATTGAATCAGCAGAGCTTTCTCTCGAGTCAAAAATAAGATTTTCGCGATGACCGGACTAAATCAACCAATCTCAGCAATCTAAAGACCATCGCATAATTGGTTATCTCGATTGCGCAAGATTTGCAAGTACTTGAGTATAAGTTTAACAAGTAGCCAAAGAAGCTTAAAAAATCAGTTTTGCAGCAATTTTATCGATAATACGTCAAACACTTGAAATAATATCGCAATAATTTTAAATTGCCGTCAATTTCGCATACGCAATCAACAACCATTTCGTCCCTACTTCGGAAAAATTGACTTGCACCCGTGCATCACTACCGCTGCCTTCATAATTGGTAATAACACCGGTGCCAAATTTGGCATGCAATACATTTTGTCCAATTTTCCATTCGTGAATGTGAGATTCGGGTTGACCGTGGAACGCTTTTCTTGAAATACCTGTGAAAGCTTGACTGCCGGTATTTGAATAATAGCTATTCGAATTCATTTGCGGTGCTGATTGAAGCCATTTCAAGCAATCTTTTGGAATTTCATCAAAAAAACGCGATGCGATGTTATAGCGTGTTTGACCATGTAGCATGCGACTTTGTGCAAAGCTTAAATATAACCGGCGGCGAGCACGCGTCATAGCTACGTACATCAAACGCCTTTCCTCAGCAATACCGTTGATTTCATTCAAACTGTTTTCATGCGGAAAAAGCCCTTCTTCTAGACCACTTAAAAATACACTATGAAATTCCAATCCTTTTGCGGCATGCACTGTCATCAGTTGGAGTGCATCTTGACTGCTACTTGCCTGGTGTTCACCAGCTTCCAGCGAAGCGTGGGCAAGAAATTCTGCCAAGTTGTCATTTTCAGCTTCATGCACAAAACTCGCTGCAGCGTTGATGAGTTCATTGAGATTTTCCAGTCTTTCTGTTCCTTCACGCTCTTTGGAATAGTAAGCAAGAAGCTGGCTAAGCGTTAGCATATTTTCTATAATTTGTGGCAAAGGCAATGCATTACAATCGTCACGCATCGAAATCATCAGATGTACAAATTTAGCAATACCTTTCAAAGATTCCGCTGTTTTCTGTTTCAAGACAATTTCGCCACCACATTTTTGTAATGCCGTCGCCCACAGGCTTTCGCCTTGCACTTTGGCATCATCCTGAAGTTGTTCCAGACTACGTGCACCAATACCACGTGCAGGAAAATTTATTACGCGCAATAACGCACTATCATCGTTCGGATTGGTGATTAAACGTAAGTAAGCCAACGCATGCTTAATTTCCTGGCGATCAAAAAAACGCATTCCGCCATAAACACGATAGGGTATCGCCGCATTGAATAGACTATGTTCGAGAATTCTTGATTGCGCATTAGAGCGATAAAGTATGGCGATTTCAGATAAGTTAACGCCCTCAGCACGCAAGGCTTTGATTTCATCAACAATGAACGCAGCTTCATCGAAATCATTAGGCGCGTTATATACGCGCAACGATTCTCCCTTACCCTCAGCAGTCCAGAGATTTTTTCCCAAACGTTCGCTATTATTTTCTATGAGTGCATTCGCTGCATCAAGAATATTACCATGAGAACGATAATTTTGCTCCAGCTTGATGATCTTAGAGATATTAAAATCACGCTCAAAATCTCTCATATTGCCAATATGAGCACCTCGAAACGCGTAAATACTCTGATCATCATCTCCAACTACAAACACCGCAGCAGTATGTTCGGTATCAACGCCCGCTAATAATTTCAGCCACTTGTATTGCAATGTGTTGGTATCTTGAAACTCATCCACCAAAATATGGCTGAAACGATCCCGGTAATGATGGCATAAGATTTCATTACGGCTAAGCAGTTCATAACTGCGTAATAGCAATTCAGAAAAATCTACAGCACCTTCTTTGTAACATTGCTGCTCATACATCTGATATAACTCATGCATACGACGCGAGAAAGCATCCTCCGCCGTAACATAAGAAGCACGCAGCCCAGCTTCTTTAGCGTTATTGATGTACCACTGCACCTGCCGAGGTGGAAATTTTTTTTCATCAATCGACAAATCTTTCAGCACCCGTTTAATAAGCCCTAATTGATCCGCTGAGTCGAGAATTTGAAAGCTTTGTGGCAGACCTGCATCCTGATAATGCGCCCGTAACATTCGGTGACATACACCATGAAATGTTCCTATCCACATACCACGGGGATTAATTGGCAAGATTGCAGTAATTCGTGAGAGCATCTCTTTCGCTGCTTTATTGGTAAAAGTTACCGCGAGAATACCATTGGGACTTGCCTGTCCCGATTGAATAAGATAAGCAATGCGCGCCGTTAATACGCGAGTTTTACCGCTACCGGCGCCAGCAAGTACTAATGCTGACTGGTAGGGTAATGTGATTGCCTCAAGCTGTTGCGGATTGAAATCTGATAATAATAAAGCCATGCAACTATGCGAGCGATACTACTTAGAAAATGTCGTAGTGATAATAAATCAAGTACTGATTAATTCTGAATCCGAAACATAATGATTGCAGTGATTTGTTATCGTGATTCATAAATCATCAGTAATTCAGTCATAACTAAGCTTTACTCTTAGCAATAATTTCCAGGATCAATGGAGTGAGTATCAATTCAATGGCCATCCCCATTTTCCCACCCGGAACGACGATAGTATTCGGCCGAGACATGAATGAATCATGAATCATATTTAACAGGAATGGAAAATCTGCCATTTCAGGATCTCTAAATCGAATGACCACAAAGCTTTCATCTAGTGTCGGAATTTCCCTTGCAATAAATGGATTAGAAGTATCGACTGTCGGCACACGCTGAAAATTAACGTGAGTCCGTGAAAATTGCGGCGTAATATAATGCACATAGTCATGCATGCGGCGCAAAATCGTATGTGTAACAGCTTCGGCCGAATAACCTCGGGCGTTAGTATCGCGAAATATTTTTTGAATCCACTCCAGATTTACGATAGGCACTACACCGACAAGCAAATCTACGTATTTTGCTACATTTGCAGTATCACTTTTTGCACCGCCATGTAGTCCTTCATAAAATAACAAATCAGAGCCGGCAGGAATAGGCGACCACGGCGTAAATGTACCTGCTTTCTGTTGCCAGGGTTTAGCTTCTTCATCATTATGTAAATACAAACGTGTTTGACCTGAACCGCTTTCACCGTATTCTTTGAACAATGCTTCCAGTTTTTCAAATTCATTGGCTTCAGGACCAAAATGACTGATCGAACGACCACCATTTTCTTCTGATTTTGCAACAGCTTGTTTCATTGCTTCACGATCATAGCGGTGGAAGCTGTCGCCTTCTACAATAGCTGCTTTTAGCTTCTCGCGACGAAAGATATGCTCAAAGCTGGTTTTTACCGTTGAGGTCCCTGCACCAGAAGAACCGGTAACAGCTATAACCGGATGTTTTTGCGACATTTTATTATTCTCCTAAAAATATGACGATTAAAATTTTATGCTTGTATGGTACTTTTTCTACTCAGTTTAAGTAAGACTGATTTCTCTCAGATTTTAATTAACAATTACAATGGGACTAAATGGAACTAATAAAATCTACCCTCTGTCTGATTAATAGCTTAAATAACATGTATATTGTATACCAAGAATGCATGCAAAAAGGTTGTACCCACGATTGGATAGGTAGAATTAAAAAACAAAAATTTTACCGCGACTATCGGCTGACTCTGATTTAAAGTCCTATGAAAAAACCAAAGGAAATGTTGATTGCCATTTCGTTGTTTGGAGCAATGCTAGCTAAACCAGCATTAGCCAAGAATGGTGATGCCGGTGGTGATGGTGATAGTGGCGAAAATCATGATAGCAGTGATTACCACGACCCTATTTACAATCACTTTGTTTTGGGAATTGGCGATAGCTATTATAATCTGTGGTTCTGGGCTGATTTCTATGGTCCAAGCTCGTCGGTTTCGTCTGGCTATCCTAATTATGGGTATGGCTTTGGTGTTTCTTTTTACCGATCGCATTATGTTTATACCCTTCTGATTAGGATTCCCTCCTTATCCCTTGTTTATATTCAGCAGCAAGAACCTAAACGAACTCTACCCAATAGCAACTATTGGTATTATTGTAAAAAAGCAAAAGGAGATTATCCTTATATCAAAGAATGCCCAAGTGGCTGGACACTAGTTATCTCTCAGCCCGACACACAGTAATCAAAATGAGAAAATTATGAAGAGAACAAAGAAACTACTTATATGTTCAATCGCATGCATCACTAGTTCATGCGCCTACTTGCCAACCGGCCCAAGTGTCATGACATTACCCGGTTCAGGTAAAAGCTTTGAACAATTCCGTGCTGATGACTACGATTGCCGGCGTTATGCGCATGAACAATTAGCTGGCATATCACCACGCCAAGCAGCACAAACTAGCGGTATAGAAAGCGCTGCGATTGGCGCTGGACTTGGAGCCGCTGCTGGTGCCGCGATCGCTGGAGGAGGAGGCGCTGCAGTCGGTGCAGGCACTGGTCTGTTAGCAGGTGGTTTAGTAGGATCGGGAACCGCAAGCACTTCCGCGTATGTCAATCAGCAACGATACGATATCAGTTATATCCAATGTATGTATGCCAAAGGTCATCGTGTACCGGTTTCTGGGAGAATCACTGACGATCGACCTACAAGTAATCGCTCTGGAAGCGTTGCACCGCCTTCGCCTGCCTTTAATCCACCGCCACCGCCACCAGGCAATCCACCCCCTCCCCCTCTGCGTTAATCTTCTACCCGTTCATACACGCATGAAGCAATGATGAAAATTTCTGCACATAACAGTCAAATGATGAGATGGTTCTCCATGTCATTAGAACAAGAGCACTTATTGCTTATTATTTTTCTCAACTGGCCTAACAAATAATAACTCAGTATGATATTAAGTTAAAATACGACCATTAATAAAAGGTGGACGGTATGTCATCAATAATCAGCAACTTTCTTGTGAGAACTGTTGATTATAGTTTGCTATGAACGGCTACTGGTTTTTTAAAGATAAGAATACTAAGGAGTAAAATTGTGCATCCGATGGTTCCCATTATTATGGCACTTGGTGCCATTCTGTTTCTTGTTGGAATAATTATCCAAGCTCGGTTTGGTATCAAAAGAATTAACACTATAAGACTTCGTAACAAGGAATATAGGGTTTGGCAATTTGTAGCAGTAATGGTTGGCTCAGGTATAGGACTAATTATGATATCGGTTATATTGCCTAAGCATATCGTATACCAGCCAGAACCAGCCTCGCTATCTTTGCAACCCTTGTTATCCAGTAACTTAAAATATGAATTGGATTCAATACTTGCAAGTACAAGCCTCAATAGTGAAGCAATGGTAAATGCCATAGATCGTTTCCAGATTGAATATCAAGAAGCATCGCAAAGAAATGACAAAAACACTATGGATTTACTTATCTTGGAATTTACGTATAGAGTTCGCGCTGAAATGCAAAACCGAGACTATTCGGAAAGTCAAATTGAACGTGAAATAGAGAGAATTACGAATATTCTTAAGCAATCTACAAAACAGGAAAGTAGCAAGTAAAAATTGTCTAATAACTTTGCCAATTCATTCATTAGTTCTATGAGGATTTATCAATTATGAAAAAAATATTACACGCGTTACTTGTCATTTTTACCATGTTTTTAGCAGTCCCTAATTTAGTTTATGCAAACCAATATCCTGACAAAGTAGTCGAAAAACTGGGAAATGGCCTAGCTAACACAGTTACCGGTGTCGCTGAAATACCTAAAACAATGATCATTGTTGGCAATCGCGATGGCGTTATTCATGGAATGACCGTTGGGTTTATTACGGGAATTGCGTATGCCGTTGGGCGCTCACTGAGCGGCGCTTTTGATATTGCCACATTCTTTATTCCAACAACACCTTTTGTAAAACCCCGATTTATCTGGGATGATTTTAATCGCGAAACAAGTTTTGTAGAAGCGCAGATGCGCTAGTCATTACTATCTTTGTTATTGCATTCAGTATGACACGAATGCAATAACAAATATTTACCACTCCAACCTCAACCCCCCAATCAATATCTCTTCAAGATATTGATTTATAAAAATAATTCACGTACTATATGTAAAAATATAGTCAATGTGTTGCAAAAAACACTAAATATTTGTAAAAATACAACATTTCAAACTATCTTAACCTGCGAAACTATTCTATAAATAAAATAATTATTTAACAAAAAGTTACAATATTATTTCTCTCCTATTTTAAGAATTGACCTATAAATCCCCTTCTTAACGCATTAAAGCTTTCTCATAACTTTGTCGTTCAGTGATTCTCGAAGCAAAAGGATTAAATAATGTTGTTTATAATCAATTGGATATTTATTTCCTACAGAGAATACGCATTAATTGCTTCTAGTAAAACAAAACGAAATGTAAACCAGACGAGGCTTTCCAAGAATAGTCAACATACTGAATAAAATGGATTTTTAATAGTTTCTGAAAATTTCAAATTTTATTATTGTTAGTAAAAAGCGATTACAGAATATATACAAAACCAATTTTTTTCACACGCACTATTCTCTGACAGCTTCTAATTTTTATAAAAGGAATCTTTCATATGCAAAGTGCAAATATTATTAACTCACGAATGAATAAAGCGACTACCACTACAACACAAAAATTGCGCAACATGCTGATTACTTCAACAATGGCTATTGGCATAAGTCTGGCTAGCTGGAGCCCACAAGCTTTTAGTACAACAACACTCACACCAGATGCAGAATTGGACATGCAAGAATTGGGTCTGCAAGAATTGAATCTATCAATTGACCAAGATATGCAAGCTACTGCTGCAATTCAGGGACCGGTTAAATGGCACCCAGGCCACTATATGATGCTAGTTGGCGGAGGCAAAGATAGTGCTTGGTACATGGATCAAATCTACACCGAGCTTGAAACACACTCGGCATTGCGCGGGTTAGTGATTCGCTACGAATGGGCGGAATTGGAACCTACAAAAGGTGTTTATGATTTCGCTTCCATTGATCATCATCTTGCGGAACTTGCTAAAAGAAAAAAACGCCTTATTATTTTAATAGAAACAAAATCATTTGGCGCTAATGAAATTCGCGTACCCAAATATTTACAAACTGCAGAATATGAAGGAGGAGTATTCGCTTTTGGCCATTCTGGCAGTAATGTGATCGATGGATATAATATCAAGTTATGGAATCAAAACGTGTTTTTGCGATTTGCAGCACTTGCTAAGGCATTGGGGCAACATTTAAATGCCCATCCTCACTTTGAAGGTGCCGGTCTACAGGAATCCGCTTTAGGAACTCCAATCAAACCAATCACCACTACACAAGCGAATACTTTTTACACTAATTTGCTGGGTATCAACAAACACTTCCGCAACAACTTCCCTAACACAATGTCATTTCAATATTTGAATTTTCCACGTACATATTTATCTTCACTCGTGAACGGGCTGAAAGATATGGGGGCGACATTAGGTTGTCCGGATGTTTTCCCACAAGATCCAGGATTACTTTTCCCTGGAACAAAATACTCTCCTAAAGGCATCTATCCTTACTTTACCGAGCTTTCTGGAACTATGCCTTTAGCAATTCAAATAGAGAGAGCAAATTATCTAAACACCAAATTTGATGGTTCAGGCCACAAACCAACCGTGACAGAATTATTTAATTTTGCAAAACAAACCTTGAAAGTGAATTACATTTTCTGGACACGCTCCCCAGGCTATTACGATGATGTATTGGCATTGTTAAGACAGAAAACCCAAACAAGTACTCTTTCTGGCGGATTACCTTCAGCTTGCCCAGCTAGTTACGCCGCATGTAATACTAACTAGTAAGGATTTTTAGTAGATTCCACAAACGATGAAGGTTATATTTATAAAATATAGCCTTCATCGTTTGCAATTAAGCACTTCACTTCAATCTCGCATTCATCGCTAGCTTTACGCTAACAAAACCACTCGATCAGTTTATTTAAATCAGAAAAATTCACTACAGATATTTTTTGACTAAATATGCGCTATTGATACATGTTTCAAAAGACATTCTTTATATACACCCTTTATCAAAACTGTTATTTATTCTCAGTTACAACCTGCGACAAAAAACCAGAAAATGCAGGGAAAACTCATTCTATCTCGGCGAATGAATTTCTAGGCTGTATGTTACTGTTTCAATCCAGAATCTGCCATCAATCATTGAACAATTACAATCCTGGGAGTTAGCGCGATGCTTGTTATTGTTGGTTATATCGTCATTATCATTTCTGTCTTTGGAGGATTTGCTTTAGCTGGAGGTCATCTCGCTTCATTATGGCAACCCGTTGAATTACTTATGATCGGAGGTGCTGCAGTTGGTGCCTTTGTGGTAGGTAATTCAAGTAAAGCTCTTAAATCAACACTAAAAGCCTTACCAACTGTTTTTAAAGGCTCAAAATATACAAAAGCACTGTATATGGACCTAATGACATTACTCTATGAAGTCCTTGGGAAAATTCGTAAAGAAGGGTTGATGTCGATTGAAGCCGATGTTGATGATCCCGCCAATAGCCCCATTTTTACCAAATACCCTGATATTCTGGCTGACCACCACATCACCGAATTTATCACTGATTATTTAAGGCTAATGGTAGGTGGCAACCTCAATTCTCTCGAAATAGAAAGCTTAATGGACAGCGAATTAGAGACCCACCACCAAGAAGGCGAAGTACCTATTCATACCATATCAAAACTTGGTGACGGGCTACCTGCATTCGGAATTGTTGCAGCGGTAATGGGGGTAGTGCATACAATGGAATCTGTCCATCTTCCACCTGCAGAGCTAGGTATTTTGATTGCCGCAGCTTTGGTTGGTACATTCCTTGGAATTCTACTGGCTTATGGTTTTGTCAGTCCATTAGCCGGGAAACTCGAACATAACTTGCATGAATCCAGTAAGTTGTATGAATGTATCAAAATAACTTTACTAGCTAATCTGAACGGCTATTCACCCGTTCTGGCAGTTGAATTTGGGAGAAAAGTCCTATTCACTACCGAACGACCCTCCTTTGCAGAATTAGAAGAACATGTCAAACAAAGTAAATCAAAATAATCTGTTCCAAAATGACTTTTATTTGAATCGCGAGGATATTTATGGCTGATGATCTTACCCAGCGACCCATAGTTATTAAACGCATTAAGAAGACAGCAGGTGGACATCATGGCGGTGCGTGGAAAATCGCATACGCTGATTTTGTAACCGCAATGATGGCTTTTTTCCTTCTCATGTGGTTATTAGGATCAACAACCAAAGCACAATTGAAAGGTATTTCTGAATATTTTAAAACACCCCTAAAAGTTGCAATGATGGGTGGATCAGGAAGTGGGGATATCGATAGCGTTATTAAAGGCGGGGGAACCGACTTTACCCGTCAAGACGGACAAGTACAAAAGGCAACCGTTACGGAACCAATTGACGATCAAACTAAGAAGAAATTAAGAGAGCGTGCTGAGTTAATGAAATTAGAGGGCCTTAAGAAAAAAATTGAGCAAGCCATAGAAGCAAATCCTGCCTTAAAAAAATTCGAAAACCAACTCTTACTCGACATCACAACTGATGGTCTAAGAATTCAAATTGTCGATGAGCAAAATCGACCCATGTTTGCGCTTGGTAAAGCAGAATTACAGCCTTATACACGAACCATTCTGCGTGAAATTGGCAAAATGCTCAATGACGTCAGTAACAAAATCAGCCTTTCTGGACACACCGATGCTAAGCCATTCCCGGCAGGTGATAAAGGTTTTAGTAATTGGGAACTATCGGCAGATCGGGCAAATGCTTCACGGCGTGAACTTGTGGCGGGCGGTATGGATACAAACAAAGTACTTAAAGTTGTGGGTCTATCTTCTGCGGTTTTGTTTGATAAAAATGACCCACTGAATCCGATTAATCGTCGAATTAGCATTGTCGTAATGAATGAGAAAGCCGAAAAAGCAGTCATTATGGACAATCCTACCGTTGATATCGATATGCAAGACGAACCCAACAAAGAATTATTAGGAAGTGAAAATGCTTACCAATAAAATTCTCCTGAGAAATTCACTACAAAAAAATCAAAATTCATCAATTATGGCGCTATTGGCCCAGATAGCTAGCTTTCTAATGGTAGCTTTTATTGCGGTCTTTCATTCATCATTGGCATTAAGTTTATTTGAATGGAGTTGTATGCAAGGCTTGCTGGCAAGTTTCATCAGTTACTATCTCCGTATGCCATTATGGTGGGTATTCATTAATCTCCTCTTTACACCTATTGTCGTTATCACACTGTCATTCAATATTTCCCCATTTTGGTTTTTATTATTCTTTGTTTGCTTAGTGTCAATTTATGGAAAAACATACAAAACTCAAGTGCCCCTTTACCTTTCAAGTAAAAATGTAACAACAATACTTGAAACACTTTTACCTAAGCAGCGTCAATTTTCTTTCGTTGATTTAGGAAGCGGATGCGGTGGTTTATTAAATGATCTCGCAGATTCTCACAAAAACGGCCAATTCTATGGCATTGAATCTGCACCTTTACCTTTTTTAATCAGCAGAATACGAAGCGTATTTCAAGTATCGAATTGCAAAATATTTTGGGGTGATTTCTGGCAACACGATTTTTCTAAATATGATGTAGTGTATGCTTATCTGTCGCCTATACCGATGGAGTCACTTTGGCAAAAAGCCAGCAAAGAAATGCGTTCTGGTAGTCTACTTATCAGTAATACCTTTATTATTCCAGGAATTACACCTTACAAAAGCATTCATCTCAGGGATTTTTCGAAATCTACATTGTATCTATGGAAAATACCATAATACAAATTATGAATTATTGATGCCGCCAGGTCGTTCCTTGCGCACTATCTTCGAGAACAATTCCTTGTTCCATCAGGTTCTTACGTATCAAATCCGCTTCCGAGTACCGGCCTTCTTTACGTGCACTAATACGATGTTGAATTAATTGCTCAATCTTCTCTTCAGTTAAAGAATGCGACGCACTGATAGCAGTTTTATTTTGCAAATAGTCCTGTGGATTCTGTTGCAACAAACCTAATAAACCCCCAAGCCCTCTTAACAAATTCGCATTTTCTGTTGAGCCTGTTTTATTGATATCACTGACAAGTTCAAATAATACGGCAATTGCATCTGGTGTATTAAAATCGTCATTCATAGCATTTTGAAATTTTTGTGCAAGCGCATTGTTCCAATTTATTTCAGTTGACCCAGTAGTTCCAACTTCTTTTAGCGCGATATACAAACGATCCAATGCCAGCTTGGAATCTTTCAAATGTTGGTCAGAATAATTTAATGGACTGCGATAATGCGCACGCAAAATAAAAAAACGCACGACTTCTGCTTGGTAATGCTTCAGTATTTCACGAACTGTAAAAAAATTTCCCAAAGATTTTGACATTTTTTCATTATCGACTCGCACAAATCCATTGTGCATCCAGTAATTAACGAATGTATGTTCATGCGCCCCCTCACTTTGAGCAATTTCATTTTCATGATGCGGGAATTGCAAATCCTGTCCTCCCCCATGAATGTCAAAGTGCATCCCTAAAAGCTGTTCGCTCATTGCAGAGCACTCAATATGCCAGCCCGGACGTCCTTTTCCCCAAGGAGAATCCCAACAGGGCTCTCCCGGTTTTGCTGACTTCCACAAAACAAAATCAAGTGGATCTCTTTTATTCGGATCAATTTCTACTCGTTCACCCGCACGCAGATCATCCAATGATTTACCAGAAAGTTTTCCATAACTTGGAAAATTGTATACAGAATAATAAACATCACCATTACTGGCAGCATAAGCAAGCCCTTTTTCCACTAATGTGTTGATCATATTAATCATATGTCCGACATAATCTGTCGCACGCGGTTCAAAGGTGGGCAGTGCTACGCCCAATGCTAAAGAATCCTCATTCATGGCCTCGATAAATCGATTAGTTAAATCCGCAATTGATTCATTATTTTCTTGGGCACGTTTGATAATTTTGTCATCAATATCGGTAATATTGCGAACATAAGTAACTACAAAATTACTGGCCTGGAGCCAACGTACAACGGTATCAAATACAACTAAAACTCTGGCGTGTCCTAAATGGCAGTAATCGTATACCGTCATGCCGCACACATATATTTTTACTTCTCTGGGAACTAAAGGCACAAAATCTTGTTTTTCTCGGATGATTGAGTTATAAATTTTAAGCATATGGAAGATGATTGAAAAATTATAGAATTGCTTATCTTCTCGATGAGATTTTGGATATACTCGATGGAATTATAAAACTGGGCGAGTATAACATAATGCAATAATCAGACCCTTCCTTTACTATAGATCTTCCCAACAGGACAAAACAAAATATGCGAAACCAATTCAATCGAATCTTATTTTTTATTCTCTTGTTTATCTTAAGCTTAAATTCATATGCCGCAGATATCAAAGTAGAAATGAGAACAAACCTTGGAAATATAGTACTTGAACTTTATCCAGATAGAGCACCAAAAACTGTAGAAAATTTCATGCAATATATTGACGATGGTTTTTATAAAAATACTATATTTCATAGAGTTATATCTAATTTTATGATTCAAGGTGGTGGATTTGATATCACTTTAAAGCAAAAACCGACGCGTTCACCCATTCAAAATGAAGCTGCCAATGGTTTAAAAAACGAGACTGGAACAATCGCGATGGCACGTACCTCCGATCCCCATTCTGCTACAGCGCAATTTTTTATCAATGTAGTAAATAATGATTTCTTAAATTACAAAGCGCCTAGCCAAAGTGGATATGGTTATACAGTATTTGGCAAAGTAATCAGTGGCATCGACGTAATACAAAAAATCGCATCAATTCCGACTGGCTCTAGTGGCCCATTTCCTAGTGATGTGCCTAAAACCAGTGTAATAATCGAAGATATCATTAAACTTTCAGAAGTTGAAAAATAATAAATTAAAAAAAGGACTTATATGGTTAAATTGGAAACCAACTTTGGTGTAATTACCCTTGAACTTGATAGCGAAAAAGCACCTGAAACTGTACAGAATTTTCTCAATTATGTAACGAGTGGTTTTTATGACAATACGCTATTTCATCGTGTCATTGACGACTTTATGATCCAAGGTGGTGGGTTTGAACCTGGCATGAAACAAAAGAAAACTCATTCACCTATTCAGAATGAAGCTGCGAATGGATTAAAAAATGAAGCCTACACCATAGCGATGGCACGAACGGCTGATGTTCATTCCGCTACAACACAATTCTTTATCAATGTAACCAATAATGGATTTTTAAATTATAAATCCTCATCCCCACAAGGCTATGGTTATTGTGTTTTTGGCAGAGTAGTCGAGGGACAAGATGTGGTCGATAAAATAAAGAAAGTTAGAACTGGAGATTGTGCTGGACACCAAAATGTTCCACTTGAAGATGTGATTATCCAAAAAGCTGAGATTATATGATTCCGCGTGATAGATTTTGAGGCAGCTTTTCTGGTAAAAGTGAAAATAAAGCTATCGCTTATAATTCGAAATAATTACGATAAGCCACGTGCTAAATCATTCTGAAGATCTGCAACAGCTTCTAATCCTACAGCAATACGCAACAATCCATCAGATATTCCCGCCACATCCCTCGCCTCTTGGCTGATACGCGCATGGGTTGTGGTGGCAGGATGTGTCAATGTACTTTTAACGTCGCCAAGATTAGCAGTAATTGAAATCAAATGAGTAGAATCAATAACACGCCATGCCGCTTCTTTTCCGCCTTTTACTTCAAACGTAACAATTCCACCTCCCGACTTTTGTTGTTGCTTTGCTAGCTCATGTTGCGGATGAGAAACCAATCCGGGATAAAAAACTCGTGCTACATTAGGCTGAGACTCTAACCACTGCGCTATTTGCAATGCATGGGCTGAATGAGCCTCCATGCGGATTTTAAGTGTTTCAAGGCCTTTCAGGATAACCCAAGCATTAAATGCACTCAATGTCGGACCTGCGGTTCGTAAAAAACCAAATATGCCGCCATCCATTAGTAAGTCTCGATTACCTAATACCGCACCTCCTAATACCCTACCCTGACCATCCAAATACTTAGTTGCAGAATGAATAACGATATCAGCGCCTAGTTCAAGCGGTTTTTGCAAAATTGGAGTACAAAAGCAATTATCAACTACCAACCATATCTTATTGCTTTTGGAAATTTTCGATAACTCTATAATATTGGATAGCTCTGTCAGAGGATTTGACGGTGTTTCCAGAAAAAAAAGCTTAGTATTTGGCTGTATAGCAGCTTCCCAGGATTTAATATCAGTTGCGGATACAAATGTTGTTTTAATATTAAATTTATTCAATATATTATTGAATAAATTTACGGTTGCACCGAATATGCTGCGTGAAGCAACAATATGATCTCCCGCAGACAGTAGCCCCATAATGCATGCTAGAATCGCAGACATACCGGATGAAGTCGCTACGCACGCCTCCGCACCTTCAAGTTGAGCAAGCCGTTCCTCAAATGCTGTTACTGTAGGATTAGTAAATCTGGAATAAATATTGCCGGGCTCATCTCCAATAAAGCGAGCCGCTGCCTGAGCAGCACTATCAAAAACAAAACTTGAAGTTAAATATACTGCTTCAGAATGTTCGTTAAATTGACTGCGATGGATACCCGTACGTATTGCAAGTGTCTCTGGCTGCAAATCATCTGACATGTTAATAAGGCCTCAAACCCTTAAAATGTAAGTTCTCTTGTTATTTCATTAAAATTGATTTGGATTGATTAGCGATCATAACAGGTGATTATTCCAGTTCCGGTCAGAAAATACGTTAATCAGAAACAACTAAACTTAAATCAAGCTGAGTTGTTGATCTTAAATCCACTGAGGGGGACCTTGTATTCCGTTGTAATTCTATAGCTCGCAAATAATCCGATGTCACATCACCGGTAATATAATTCCCATCGAAGCAAGAAGTCTCAAAATCTTTTACCGTGGGCGATACTTTTGAAACAGCTTCATTGAGTGCACCCAAGTCTTGAAAAATAAGATAATCCGCACCAATCTCTTTACAAATTTCCTCAGTGCTTCGATCAGTAGCGATTAGTTCCCGCCGCGTAGGCATATCGATACCATATACATTAGGATATCTAACCGGTGGAGCCGCAGAAGCAAAAAAAATCTTCTTTGCTCCTGCCTCACGCGCCATTTGAACAATTTCTCGGCTCGTAGTACCTCGCACGATAGAATCATCAACAAGCAATACATTTTTACCTCGAAACTCTACACTCATAGCATTTAATTTTTGCCGTACCGATTTCCGTCGTTGCTGCTGCCCTGGCATGATAAAAGTACGACCAACATATCTATTCTTAACAAACCCTTCACGGAAATTAACACCTAACCGATTGGCAAGTTGCAAAGCGCTAGGCCGGCTTGAATCCGGTATTGGAAAAACAACATCAATATCAAGATGGTGCATAGATTTGATAATCTTTTCAGCGAGAAATTCTCCCATATTTAACCGCGCTTCATATACAGAAACACCGTCAATCACAGAATCGGGTCGAGCTAAGTAAACATACTCAAATATACATGGATTAAGTGAATATTCTGTTGCACATTGTTTATTATAGAAATTTCCCCCTTCATCGATAAAAATTGCTTCGCCTGGTGCTACATCACGAATCAACTTAAAACCTAATGAATCTAGTGAAGCACTTTCGGATGCAATCAAATACTCGTCGCCCAATTCATTTTCATTAATACCAAAAACCAAAGGCCGTATGCCATACGGATCGCGAAAAGCAAGTAACCCATAACCAGCAATCATCGCCACCACAGCATAAGCACCTCTACAACGTCTATGCACACCCGATACAGCAGCAAAAATTGTTTCAGGATCCAGCTGGTAATTACGGGTAGTAGCTTGTAGCTCATGGGCAAGCACGTTGAGAAGTACTTCAGAATCAGAATTAGTATTAACATGCCGCAAATCAGCCTTAAATAATTCTTCGTTCAATTGCTCAGCATTAGTCAAATTGCCATTGTGACCTAAGACAATACCGAAAGGTGAATTAACATAAAAAGGCTGAGCTTCTGCAGGCGAACTCACAGAACCCGCTGTTGGATAACGAACATGCCCGATACCCATATTCCCATTGAGAACGCGCATGTTTCTCGTGCGAAATACATCACGTACCAAGCCACACCCTTTGTGCATATGAAAAGTATTACCTTGTGCAGTTACTATACCACTTGCATCCTGACCACGATGCTGCAGCATTAATAAACCATCATAAAGTAACTGATTAACCGGTGATTGTGCAACGATACCGAGAATTCCACACATAGAAATACTCCAAAAATTTTGCTTTCTTCAGTCTATTAAAACACACCCAAGATATAAACCATCTTATATTAAAAATATTAAAAACAATGAGCAATTTTTAATAGTTACTGATATTGAGAGTTTTCTTTTTTTTCATAACTAATATGCTTTGATAGGTCGTTAGGTAACCATGGTAATACTTGCATTGCAACAGTTTCCATCGGTTGACTCAAAACAGCTTGTTGCCAAAAAACTTGCTTGGGAATTGCCGTCAATCCTGCTAATAAAACCATCAGTGTTACAATAATCAATGCTCTTAAAAACCCAAAAACCGAACCCAGCAGACGATCAATAAAACCTAACCCAACACCTTTGATTAGTGCCGATAAAAGCATCGTTATCAAAGCAGTTATGAGTAATATCAAGAGAAATGCCAAAATAAATGCGATCGAGAACCTTAAAGTTTCACCCGTTATTTCTGTGGGAAGAAATTGTTCAAAATAAGATGTATACGCTCCAGCAATGATAAATGCAACTATCCAGCCCACTATTGATAGCGTTTCTCGAACGAAGCCTCTTATAATACTTAAGGCAATGGATACAAGAAAAATTCCTGCAACGATATAATCAAAAACAGTCATTGATAAAACTGAGATAGCCCTAATTATCTAACTATAAAATAAATATTATTAAAAACAACAAGTAATAATTTTAACGAAAAAATCTATTTGATTGTTACTACTCCATCAAAACCAGCTTTTTTTAGTTTTTTTACTTCATTCTCAGCGGCATTTCTAGTGGGAAATGACCCAATTCTTACACGTGTTACCTCAGCATTGCCGGTCTTAAGGGTTTCAGTATAGGCTTTAAATCCATTGAATATGAGATTTTCAACCTGCTGCTTAGCTTTTGATTGATCAGAATAAGCGCCTAGTTGTACCACGAATTCTTTTGGTACCTCAGGTACTGCAAGTTTACTGTCAGAAATAATGGAGTCATTAATTGGATTGGTGGTTGTTGTCGCGGTAACAGTATTTTTTGTTTCAGTGATAGGCTTACTTTCAATTCTTGGTTTAATGCCTGGAATCGGTGTTCGTTTTCGCTCACCAAGTGCTTCTATCGTTTCCTCAGTGTCTTGCGGCTTAATTTTGGAGTCAATCTTAAAATCAGCGAATGGATCCGTTCTATTTAGTGCTTCTTGTTCACCGCTCTCTTGTTTGGGTTGTAAGTTTGCAATGTCAGCTTGATTATTTTTGCTAGTTGCAGGCAAATTGACCGTGATTTCATGCTGTTCACTATCTTGTTTCGGCTCATCAAAAATAATAGGCAAAACAATTACTGAAAAAACCACTAGTACAATTGCACCAACAAGACGCCTTCTAGCGCGTTTTCTTAACAGCAGTTCTTCTTCACTGACATTTTTGTTCATTTGAAGTATCCGATCATTCTTTGCTCAATTCGAGTTTATATGCCGCAACACATCACTCACCGTATAAAAGGATCCAAATACGCAAATTCTATCATTTTTAGTCGCTCGTTCACAGGCAAAAACAAAAGCTGCTACGCAGTTTGGAAATTTATGAACACGATCGTCACTGCTCGATACGCCAGCTTCTCGGATTTCATTGATAACATGATCTGCTGTTGCAGCCCGCGAAGAATCGACTGTGGAAACCAACCAGCAGTCAATATCATTTTTTAATTCTTGCACAACCCCACCAATATCCTTATCTTGTAGGATTGCAAATACGGCATAAGTATGGCCCGGCGGTTTTGTTACAATCAAGTTTTTGGATAAAACAGAAGCTGCAGCAGGGTTATGGGCGACATCCAGGACTATCATCGGCTGTGTTGAAATTACTTGAAATCTGCCAGACAATACGGCTTCAGTCAAACCTTGGCGAACGTCATTCATGCTCACAGGCACTAACTCATGAAGTGCATCTAATGCAGCCAAAGAAGTACTCGCATTTTGCAACTGTTTTTCACCAGGCAGTGCCGGGAGAGGTAAAGAAAATTTCCAACCCCTGGGCCCCCAAAAATCCCACTGTACATTTTTCTTAAAATAACCAAATTCCTTGGTCAATTGATAAAAATCTGCTCCGATATGTGCCACTTGTTGCTTAACCGATTGAGGCAAATCAGTTTCTCCACAAATAGCCGGTTTACTTTTTCTAAAAATTGCAGCTTTTTCAAACCCAATTTTTTCGCGCGTATCTCCAAGATAATCACTATGATCAAGATCAATGCTAGTAATAATTGCGCAATCAGCATCAAAAACATTAACAGCATCAAGGCGACCACCTAGACCAACTTCGAGAATCGCCACATCAACGCTTGCTTGAACGAATAACTGCACAGCAGCTAAGGTACCAAATTCAAAAAAAGTTAATGAAGTATGGCAATGTATTCTTGCAATATCGATGTGTTCAAATGCATGGTATAACCTATCCTCATCAATTTCTTTCTTAGCAATACGAATGCGCTCGTTATAGCGCAACAAATGCGGTGATGTATAACACCCTACAATATAGCCCGCGCGATGCAATATGGATTCAAGCATGGCGCAAACAGAGCCTTTGCCATTAGTACCGCCCACCATGATGATTGGAAAACGAGGCATTAAGCCAAGTACTGTTTTAACTTCGTTGACACGCTCCAATCCCATTTCAATGACAGAGGGATGAAGCGCCTCAAGATATGCCAACCAATCAGCGAGTGAGCTTAATTCTTTATGTGAAACTTCCATTTAATACAAACGACTAAACATCGACAAATGGTAGCAATTTAAAAAATGAAATACTTCAATTAAGATACGGGAATAGGTGCACGCATTAGCTGGGTACAAAGATTGACGATTTTGTCACGCATTTGTCTTCGATCTACAATCATATCAATGGCCCCATGATGCAACAGGAATTCTGCTCGTTGAAAACCTTCAGGAAGTGTTTGACGTACCGTTTGTTCGATAACACGTGGACCTGCAAAACCAATCAGTGCTCCAGGTTCAGCAATAACGATATCGCCAATAAAGGCAAAGCTTGCAGAAACACCACCCATAGTAGGATCAGTAAGTACTGATATAAATGGTAACTTATTATGACTTAGTCGCGTCAAAGCAGCAGTTGTCTTAGCCATTTGCATTAGTGAAAATAATCCTTCTTGCATCCGCGCCCCGCCACTGGCACTAAAACAAATAAATGGCAAATGCTGATCAATGCACGCCTTAATGCCCCGAACAAAGCGCTCGCCCACTACTGAGCCCATGGAACCACCCATAAAGCCAAATTCAAATACTGCCACAACTACGGGAATTGTCTTAATAGTTCCTTGCATAACCACCAAAGAGTCATCTTCATCAGTACTTTCTTTTGCCTGCGTTAGACGATCGGTATAACGTTTGCTATCTTTAAATTTCAGCACATCCGTAGCAACTACTTCGACACCAATCTCGCGCCGATCTTCCGGATCAAGTAATTGATCAAGACGATTTCTCGCAGAAATGCGATTATGATAATCACATTTAGGACAAACATTCAGATTTTTGGCTAAATCCGTATAATATAAAACAGCCTCGCATATATTGCATTTACTCCACAAGCCTTCCGGTACTATTTTTTTCTCACCCGCTTCTTTTCTTTTTATTTTTGGTGGAATAATATTCTGAAACCAACTCATGAGTAGTGTCTCCTAGGCTGAGTGTTGAATATTACTTTCTTTGCTATCTAAGGCGTCGCGCAATGAAAGTAATAAGTTTCCAACATTGTCCAGCAAATCCTTGTCTGAAGACTTCTCTATTTCTTCAATAATTCTACTTCCAACAACCACTGCATCGGCTAAACTAGCCACTGCTTTGGCAGTTTCTCCATCGCGAATACCGAATCCGACACCAATCGGCAATGCAATAAAATCACGCAGCTGCTTCAACATCACACTGACATTGTTAAGATCAAGGTGTGACGCTCCCGTCACTCCTTTTAGAGAAACATAATAAACATACCCTTTCGCCATTTTCGCTACTTGTTCAATACGTTCCTGAGGTGTAGTAGGTGATAACAAAAAGATTGTGTCAATTCCTTGTTCATCAAGACACTGCACCCATCTAGCCGATTCTTCAGGCGGGTAATCCACAATTAGAACGCCATCTACACCACATTCTTTTGCTTTGATGGCAAATAATTCATAGCCCAATGCTTCAACAGGATTGGCATAACCCATTAGAACAACGGGTGTTTTTGCATCCATTTTTCTGAATTCAGCAACCATGGCCAATACGTCATTAAGACTCACGTGATATTTCAAGGCTCGCTCTGATGAGCGCTGTATCGTAGGTCCATCAGCCATAGGATCTGAAAAAGGTATACCGAGTTCTATGATGTCAGCACCAGAACGAACTAACTGATGCATCAACTGCACTGTAATTTCAGGCTTAGGATCGCCTGCTGTAATAAATGGAATAAGTGCCTTACGGCTTTGCGTTTTCAATAAATTAAATGTCTTAGCAATACGATTTGTATCTTTTATACCATTCTGTTCATTGAAAAAACCAAAAAAATTTTTTATACCATCGAAGTTAAATTCCATCAATTTGCTCTCAAGATTCTTTTCAGAAAATTATTACTATACTGATAATGACTGTTACAGGATTAAACCAGACATTTGCGCAACGGTTGCCATATCTTTATCACCTCGCCCGGATAAATTTACCAGCAATAATTTATCTTTTGATAAAGTGGGTGCAAACTTGGCGGCATAAGCTAACGCATGACTTGACTCTAGTGCCGGCATAATACCCTCATATCGACATAAGGCATGAAATGCATCCAAAGCTTCGTCGTCGGTAATTGCAACGTATTCAGCACGACCGCAGTCCTTAAGCCATGCATGTTCTGGCCCTACCCCAGGATAATCCAAACCGGCCGAGACAGAGTGCGTCTCAATGATCTGACCATTCTCATCTTGAATCAGATAAGTACGATTTCCATGCAACACCCCAGGCTTACCCGTTGATAAAGTGGCTGCATGCTGATTGGTATCAATGCCTTTTCCAGCAGCCTCTACACCAATTAACTGAACATTCGTGTCATCAATGTACGGATAAAATAATCCAATGGCATTGGATCCCCCCCCTACACAAGCAATTAATGCATCGGGCTGGCGATTAAAACTCTCTTGCATTTGTTGTTTAGCTTCTTTTCCGATAATCGCTTGAAAATCTCTTACCATCATTGGATAGGGATGTGGGCCAGCCACAGTGCCTATGATATAAAATGTGTTCTCAACATTGGTAACCCAATCGCGCATCGCTTCATTTAACGCATCTTTCAGTGTTCGAGAACCAGATTCGACAGGCACTACAGTCGCACCCAATAGCTTCATACGATAAACATTGGTAGCCTGGCGTTTAACATCCTCTGAACCCATATAAACCACACACTCCATCCCATAGCGTGCCGCTACCGTAGCACTGGCTACGCCATGCTGGCCTGCGCCGGTTTCCGCAATAACACGTTTTTTGCCCATGCGTTTGGCCAGCAGTGCTTGGCCAATGGTATTGTTTATTTTGTGTGCGCCCGTATGATTTAAATCTTCACGTTTTAAGAGTATCTGAGCGCCGCCCAATTGCTCGGACCATCTTTTAGCATGATAAATTGGACTGGGACGCCCCACGTAATGCTTTAATTCATATGCAAACTCAGCTTGAAAATCCGGATCGTCGCGATAATGTTCATATTGCTTGCGTAAATCTTCTAAAGCTGAAATAAGTGTTTCCGCAACAAATATGCCGCCGTATGGGCCAAAATGACCATCTTTGCTGGGAAGATCATAAGCATTCACGATTGTTTAACTCCTTGCATGAAAGCAAAAATTTTTTTTTCATCTTTTATACCTTTCGAGGCTTCAACGCCGCTTGAGACATCAACAGCCCATGGTCGGATCTGTTTAATCGCCATTGCAATGTTATTTGGATTTAAGCCGCCCGAGAGTATAAGCGGCACTGGCAAATGCTGCGGAATCAAGCGCCAATCAAATACATGCCCTGTACCGCCGGGCATATTTTCAGCATACGTATCCAGTAATAATCCTTTAGCTGTCTTATAACGTTCTGCATATTGTAACAAATCCATATCATGTTTGACTCTAATCGCCTTAATATAAGGTTGCGGAAATTGGTTGCAAAATTCTGGCGTTTCATCACCATGAAATTGAAGCAAATTCAATTTAGCTATTCGAGTAGTTTTTTCGACCCAAGTAGTATCTGGATCAACATAGACACCAACAGTACAAACAAAGGGGGGTATTTTTGCGGCAATTTGATAGGCCGAATCTGGATCAATATAGCGCACACTATGCGGCCAAAAAACAAAGCCGATTGCATCGGCTCCCAATTTAATTGCTGCCATTGCATCTTCAAAACGTGTAATACCACATACCTTCACGCGCACTGACATAAATACTAACAATCCTTACTATGAAATTGATTATATATAGATAAAGTCTAAAAAAAAGGTATTTCAGAAAATTCCGGCATGCCCCAAATTCGATCATATTTCACACTGATCAAATACAAACCTGCAGGAGAAAAAGTTGGTGCAGCATAGCTCCGATTACAACTTTTCAGTAACTCGCCGATCCATTCTGGGGAATATTTACCTTTACCAACATAAATAAGGCAACCCACAATATTCCTTACCATATGTTGTAAAAAGCCATTCGCACTTAACTCAAACACAAAAAGATTTCCATGACGAGTAATGCTTAAGTGAGTAATTGTTCGAACAGGCGATCTTGCTTGACATTCAGCTGCCCGGAAAGATGAAAAATCATGCTCACCAATCAAAGCATTACTTGCTAATTGCATTTTTTCCAGAGCAAGCGGTACGTGATACCATCCAACTTTATTATGATGAATACCTGGTCGAATCGATTGATTTAATAACAAATACCGATAGCGTCGCTCGAGTGCGCTATATCTCGCATGAAACTGATCAGAAACCTCAGTGGCCCACAAGATAGCTATATCATTCGGCAATAATGCATTAGTGCCTCTCATCCATGCATTGAGAGGCCGCTGTACTAAAGTATCAAAATGCACAACTTGGTACAATGCATGCACTCCACTATCCGTGCGTCCCGCAGTGATAGTTCGAATTTTTTCTTTAGCTATAGCAGAGAGTGCTGTTTCAAGCGCATCCTGAATTGAACAGCTTTGTGATTGACTCTGCCATCCGCAATAGCGGCTGCCATCATACTCTAAGACAAGCGCTATACGCACGAATGAAAAGCGAAACGCATTATAAATTTTTCAATAATTTTTTTGCTACTTTCTTTTGTAATGCATCACCATCTCGAATCACTTCTTCCAGCATTTCTTTTGCGCCTTCTTTATCATCCATTTCCTTATAAGCTTTAGCCAAATCTAATTTGGTCTCAACTTCTTGCCACTGCTCACTTTTCTCATTCAGATCGGATAATTCATCTTTTTTAGGTGTCACATTGGAATCTTCAATATTCAAATCAATATCTGCTAATCCCAGTTCGGGCACGTGAGATTTCTTCACATGGTCTGAAAATTCTTGCGATTGATCGAAATCCGCTGCTGTATCGTTCGTCAATTCCTGAGCTTTAGAATCTTTATCAATTGCCTTAGATTCAAAGCTTATTACCGGTAACTCAATTTCCTGGGTCGATTGTGCTTCTGTTAAATTGACGTCTGAGTGATCTAATTCAAAATCGATCAAATCATCTTTCTCACTAGCCATGTGGCCAGAATCGGCTACATCTGCAGAAGGAAATCTTGAATTATCGAAATCCATGCTCTTTTCATAATCTGGGGGGCTGATAGTTTCCTGAAAATTTACAGAATTATCTGCTAACTCAATTTTATCGTCATCGAGTTGATCAGCAACGGCCAATTTTTCTGGAGTCAGATTTTGATCTACTTCGCCAGCTGTATCAGTTAAGTCAAAATCAATTTGATTTTTAGGAATTTCTTCAACATCATCTTTACTTAAGTCAATGGATTGATCTTCAGTTTCTGCAAACCCCAAAATAACTCCTGGATTAACCTGCGATTGTTCCGTCGACGCTTCACGTTCATCCCATGAATCGGAAACTTGTTGAGTAGCTGACATAGATTTGTCAACCTGTTCAGCAGGTTCATCAGAAATAGTTATATTTTTATCAAACTCATCGTCGTATCTTGCAGTTTCAGGATACGAATCCATATCTTCATAGGTTGCTTCATTTCTCTCATGTTCTGAAAACAAATGATTACTTTCAGCTTCAGATATTGTATGTGCAGCAGCCGCAGCTGAGGCTAATCGAGATTTCATTTCAGAAGAAAAACCTACAGTCTTCTCGTCCAAATCTTCTGCTTTTGCTACTTGACTACGACGCTTCTTAAGGATTAACAATATAATCAGCAGTCCTATAATTAAAGCAGCACCTATATATTCAATTGAATCAGAAACCAAATCGAATATTGATTTTTCTTCTTGTGGCGATACCGGCGCTAGCGGTTCTTCAGATTGAACTACTGGAACCTGTGGTTCTTGAGATGTAACCTCTTGTAGAGTATCGATTCCAGATACGGGATTCATTTCCTCTGCCGGAAGAATGGGTGGTTTCATCTCGGGATTGCTACCTTCCGCCTTTACTTGTGCCTGAGCTAATACGGAATCTTTCAGCTCGAGCAGATGCTTCAAGTTCTCAATGCTTTTTTCGAGTATAGCAACACGCTCATTGGCTTCTTTCAAAGCAAGATTTCGAGCAATAGCATCTTCTTCCATTACGCGCAAACGGTCTAGCAAAGCAGATTCAGAAGCGGGACCGCTTTTATCCGTTAACTGCGCGCTCGATAGTCGCAATACTTCCTTTGCAGATTCACCATCTGCCATAGGTTTTTTTTCAATGCTGGTAACAATTTTCCCTTGATCCGACTGACGAATACCAGCAGATGGCGGCTCATTTCTAGTTGCTGCTACTTTGCTTTGATAATTATGCCAATCTTGCACCTGCATTCTAATTTCAGTTCTTGCAGTTGATGTGTCAATTGACGCAACTTCGTTTTTTTCAGGTATTTTTAAAACTGCACCAACTCTGAGTAAATTCATGTTGTTGGCTATGAAAGCATCGCGATTGGCACGGTAAAGTGCAACCAACATCTGATTGAGATCGACACCAGCAGGCAAAATCTGGCGCGCAATCGACGATAACGTATCACCCCGAATTACCGGACCATAAGTATCGAGCGGATTGGCACGATTTGCTTGTTTGGACGAACTTCTCTCTGATCGATTCCGAATACTTGGTATGCTTTCGGTTGTATTTGCCGCCACCGGAGTGGTTGAATTGACATTAGGTGCCGCAATATTTTGCACACTCCCTTCTGAAGGATCAAGTAAAACAGCATATTCTCGTAATATACGCCCAGAAGCCCAATTTAATTCCACCAGAATATTTAGGAATGGTTCATTGATTGCTTGAGGTGAAGTAAGTTTGATATAAGGACTACCATCTGATTTCGATTCTACCGAAAGTTTAATGGTTGAAAAGCCAGGCTCATAATTAATGCCTGCTTGAACAAAAGCTTCGCGGGGCGCAATACTCGCTTTTAAAGTTGGAATTTCTTCCCGATTGTTTACAACGATATCAATTTCGGCACTCAGCGGTTGTCCCAGTGCAGAATTAAGTATTAATTTACCGAGCCCAGCAGCATTAATTACGGTGCACGGTAACATCAGGATGATTACAAACAAGCTTACTCTAAAAGCAGTTTTATACACTGAAATACCCTCTTTAGTTTTTTGAAAATAAATATCGGCAGACTAGCATTGTAACGTAATCACAAAAAATGAGATTATGCCTTGAATTGTAAGTTAATTTTTTTAATAAATCTTTTTATCGTCCATAAAAAAATTAATCAATTTAAAAATTAAATTGTTATTTAATGTTCAACCAGTATACGCAGCATTCGACGTAATGGTTCTGCGGCTCCCCATAACAATTGGTCCCCCACAGTAAAAACAGATAAATATTCTCCACCCATCGCAAGTTTACGTAAACGACCGACCGGTATTGATAAAGACCCAGTTACGGCGGTCGGTGTTAATCTTGAAGTTGTCGCTTCTCGCTCATTTGGAACAACTTCCACCCACTTGTTAGAGCTAGCAATAATCCCCTCAATCTCATCTAAAGGAATATCTTGCTTCAATTTTATCGTCAGCGCCTGACTATGGCATCGCATAGCGCCAACCCGTACGCAGATGCCATCGACAGGTATCTGCCGCTCGCTCCTACCTAGAATTTTATTAGTCTCAGCTTGACCCTTCCATTCCTCACGACTTTGACCATTGGCAACTTCTTTATCTATCCATGGAATCAAGCTACCTGCTAATGGTACGCCAAAATTTTCTGTTGGAAATTTTTTATCGCGCAAGGTGCCAGCAACCTCACGATCAATGTCGAGAATATTCGAATCAGGATTATTCAATAAATCTTTTGCTACACGATGCGCTTCACCCATTTGCTGTAGCAATTCGCGCATATTTTTTGCACCAGCACCTGAGGCAGCCTGATAAGTCATGGCACTCATCCAATCCACCATGCCTTTTTCAAACAGGCCACCAACTGCCATTAACATTAAACTTACCGTGCAATTGCCACCAATATAATTTTTCACGCCATCATGCAATGCTTGCTCGATCACGGGCATATTCACTGGATCAAGAATAATAACCGCATCTTTATCCATTCGTAATGCCGATGCAGCATCTATCCAATACCCTTGCCAACCGGATTCGCGCAACTGTTTAAAAACCTCATTGGTGTAATCGCCACCCTGACAGGAAATGACGATATCCATAGCGCCAAGTTGATCAATATCAAAAGCATCTTTTAAAGGGGGGATATCTTTGCCGATTTCAGGGCCGGTACCGCCTTTCTGGGAGGTCGTGAAAAAAACGGGATCTATTAAGGAAAAGTCTTTTTCTTCCCGCATTCTCTGCATTAATACAGAACCTACCATGCCTCGCCAACCTACAAAACCAACTTGTTTCATTGCTTGTCTCTTATCCAAAAATTGACTACCCGTTAATCTAAAAAACACGTGCGTAAATATTAACTTACTTTACAAGTCCATAACAATTGATTTACGCAACAATTCCACCCTATCTTTCAATCTATATTTGCAGAGCTATTACATGCGCGCCAATACGGCATCTCCCATGGCAGTTGTACCGATTGGCTTCATGCCTGTTTCAGCGATGTCTTGAGTGCGCAGTCCTTGTGCCAAAACGCTTTTAATGGCATTTTCAATTCGCTGCGCTGCTTGTTCCTGGTTAAACGTATAGCGCAGCATCATGGCAACAGAAAGTATGGTCGCAAGCGGATTGGCCAAGTTCTTGCCAGCAATATCCGGCGCTGATCCATGAATGGGTTCGTACAAGCCTTTATTATCGATATCTAGAGAAGCGGACGGCAACATTCCAATGGACCCGGTTAACATCGAAGCTTCATCGGACAAAATATCGCCAAACATATTCCCGGTCACAATGACATCAAATTGTTTGGGATTACGAACTAACTGCATGGCAGCATTATCGACCAGCATATGTGAAAGCGTGACCTGAGGGTATTCTTTTGCAACCTCAGTAACAACATCACGCCATAATTGCGTGCATTCCAGTACATTCATTTTATCGATGGAGCACAACTTCCCTTGCCGTTTACCCGCCGCCTGAAAAGCCACTTGCGCGATACGTCGTATTTCTGCTTCACTATAAATCATCGTGTTAAATCCAACACGCTGCCCGTCACGAATTTCAATTCCGCGTGGTTTTCCGAAATAAATATCACCAGTCAATTCACGCACAATCAAGATATCGAGACCGGCTACTACGTCATATTTTAAACTGGAAGCATTCGCCAATTCCGGATAAAGAATAGCCGGCCGCAAATTAGCAAACAAATTAAGCTCTTTACGAATGGCGAGCAAGCCGCTTTCCGGACGTTTCTGGCGAGGCAAGCTATCGTATTGCGGCCCACCTACTGCACCCAGCAATATGGCATCAGCCTGGCTTGCAAGCCGATGCGTCGCTTCGGGATAAGGTTCGCCATTGACATCGACTGCGCACCCTCCAATCAGTCCATATTCCCACTCGATTTTCAATCCGTCAGTTTTTAAAACTTCCATTACACGAACGGCTTGTGCAATAATTTCCGGTCCGATGCCATCCCCTGGCAAAACAGCAATTTTCATCATATTTTGACTAAGACACTGACATTTATGCAAATAACCACGGTTGCTCATTACGCCGTTTTTGTTCAAATTGCCTGATTTTTTCGGCGTGCTGCAAAGTCAATCCAATCTCATCCAAACCATTTAGCAGGCAGTGCTTACGAAAAGCATCGACGGCAAAATTAAACACTTCATTTTTAGCCGTAGTTATTAATTGATTGTGCAAATCTACCGTAAGGCGATAGCCGTCGATCGATTTCACTTCATCAAATAAGTAATCTACTGTTCCGCTATCGAGAATAATTGGTAATAAACCAATTTTAAAGCAATTATTAAAAAATATATCCGCAAAGCTTGGGGCAATAATTACCCGGAAACCAAAATCCTGTAGCGACCAAGGGGCGTGTTCACGGCTCGATCCACAACCAAAATTAGCACGTGCGAGCAATATTTCTACACCGCTATAACGCGCTTGATTCAACACAAACTCAGAATTCAGCACACGTTTGGATGAATCCATGCCACGTTCACC
This sequence comes from Nitrosomonas sp., assembly GCA_024281995.1. Taxonomy (GTDB): domain Bacteria; phylum Pseudomonadota; class Gammaproteobacteria; order Burkholderiales; family Nitrosomonadaceae; genus Nitrosomonas. Next base: position 24,451 of record JAMWZW010000002.1, on the reverse strand, counting down.
ATGATCTAAATAACGCCATTCATCAAATAAATTTTGACCAAAACCCGAACGTTTAATGGATTTAAGAAATTGCTTTGGAATGATGGCATCGGTATCAACGTTGGCGCGATCCAATGGCGCCACTAAACCGGTAAAAGTATGAAATTTATTCATTTAAAATTGTAATGTTACTTTAAGGGCAATCTCGTTACTGTATTATGACTGTTGCTGAATCTCACGCACATCGACAAAATGCCCGGCAATTGCCGCTGCCGCTGCCATCGCCGGACTGACAAGGTGCGTCCTTCCTCCCGGCCCTTGCCTACCTTCAAAATTCCGGTTTGAAGTCGACGCACAGCGCTCGCCTGCAGTTAGGCGGTCATCGTTCATGGCAAGACACATGGAGCAACCGGGTTCACGCCACTCAAATCCGGCCGCGAGAAAAACTTGATCCAATCCTTCTTGCTCGGCTTGTTTCTTAACCAAGCCGGAGCCTGGAACAACCAATGCCTGCTTGATATTGGCTGCAATATGCTTGCCATTCACAATTTGTGCCGCTGCGCGTAAATCTTCAATACGCGAATTCGTGCAAGAACCAATGAATATCTTATCAAGCATGATTTGTTGAATCGGCGTATTGGGACGCAACCCCATGTAATTTAGCGCCTGTTCCATATCGTGGCGCTTTACTTCATCGGCAATATGTGAAGGATCGGGCACCGAACCATCGATTGTAGTAACCATTTCCGGGGATGTCCCCCAGGTCACTTGAGGTTTGATTTGTACAGCGTCAAGCTTGACAGTGCGGTCAAAAACAGCATCGGCATCACTATGCAATGTACGCCAATAAGCAACAGCCTTGTCCCACAATTCATCTTGCGGTGCAAAAGGCCGCCCCTTGATGTAATTAATTGTAGTATCGTCAACCGCTACCATACCCGCACGTGCACCGGCCTCAATCGCCATGTTACACAATGTCATACGTCCTTCCATCGACAATGCACGAATAGCGCTTCCCGTAAATTCAATAGCATAACCTGTCCCCCCTGCAGTGCCAATCTCTCCGATTATTGCCAAAGCGATATCTTTTGCAGTAATTCCCCGGCCCAATTCACCTTCTACGGAAATTTGCATGGTTTTAGATTTCTTCATTAATAGGCACTGTGTTGCGAGCACATGTTCGACCTCGGAAGTACCAATGCCAAATGCCAGACAACCGAATGCACCATGTGTGCTAGTATGTGAATCGCCACAAACAACCGTCATACCAGGTAATGTCGCGCCTTGCTCGGGACCGATGACATGTACAATTCCCTGGCGCATATCGTTCATTTTGAATTCGGTAATTCCCAGCTCATCACAATTTTGATCAAGCGTATCGACTTGCAAACGCGAAACAGGATCATGAATGCCGTGGCTGCGATCCGTGGTCGGCACATTATGATCCGCAACCGCAAGAATTGAATTGAGCCGCCACGGTTTCCGTCCAGCCAGCCTTAAGCTTTCGAATGCTTGCGGGCTAGTCACTTCGTGCACTAAGTGGCGATCAATGTAAATTAAAGTCATGCTGTTAGGATCGTCGGATTCAGCATGAACCACATGTTGACTCCACAGCTTATCGTATAACGTTTGCATCATGAAGATTCAATTTTAAAAATGCCGAATTATCCCATAAAGTTTATTGATTCAACAAACCGAGCTCATGTGATTACATTATTTACTGAATGATTTCATTTTAAAAGCGATCAGAGCCAAACCCAGCAATGCCACTGCAGCACTGATAAAAAAAGTGATATCCGCGCCCAGCCAATCCCACGTATAGCCGCTAAAAACCGCACCCCAAGCTCCGCCCAAACCGTAGGCAATACTGGTATAGATCGCTTGACCGCGTGTCTGATGTCGGCCTTGAAAAAAATGATGGACCGCCATCATTGCTGCTACGTGATGTGCGCCATAAGTCGCTGCGTGCAATACTTGCGCGAGTATTATCATGATTGGCCATGCCACATATTGACCGATTATCAAAAAACGAACGATAGCGCATGCGAAACTAAAAATCAGAATTTTTTTTACACTAAAATGCTGCATTAACCATGGCATAACGAAGAAAATACCAATCTCGCAAATAACCCCTATCGCCCACAACCAGCCGACAAATCCTTTGTCGTAACCGTTATCGACCAAATATATTGAAAAAAAAGTATAGTACGCACCATGTGCAAACAACATCAACAAACTAGAAATCAAAAACGCCGCGACTTCCGGTCGTCGGTATATCTGTTTTATCGAATGTAAGCCACTGGTATAACTGATAATTTCTTTTTCAGGAATTTGATAAGAAAAGAATACAATGCCAAATTTGAGTCCGAGCACAATCCAAAGTAACCAATAAATCTCGACATGCTCCAATAAATAGCCAGTGCCTATAACAGCCACCACAAACCCGACCGATCCCCAAGAACGAATACGGCCGTATCTATCTGTATAATCTCCTAAATGAGAGAGCGTAATGGCTTCCATTAGTGGCAACGATGCGCTCCAAAAAAAACTCATTAATAGCATGACACAAAAAATCCAAACAAATGACTCACCCCAGAAAAAACCACAAAAACTCACACAGCCACATATTGCAGCTATCTGTACAACTCGAATGCGCTTACCGGTATGATCAGCCAGCCACCCCCACACGGCAGGAGAAAAAATACGCGCAACAAGCAACAATGACATCAATACTCCGATTTGCAATGCAGTAAACGATAGCGATTGCAAATATAGGCTCCAGTAAGGCGCAAAAGCGCCAATAAAAGCAAAATAGAAAAAATAAAAACCAGATAAGCGCCAATAAGGTAGTGAATGCATAAAATCAATACAATTGACTCAATAACTATAAAAAACTGAAAGATTACGATATGGATTTAGCTAGGAAAAAGGAACAAAAAACACGGCGAGTTGGACTTTATGGCAGTTTGAGTAATCGACTGCCATTTCTCACTTTTCTTAAAATGGGTTTTACAACAAATTTTTAATAACTTATTTCACTAAATTGATTAAGATAACATTCACTAAGAGCATAGCAAATCCAAGTATCAACCAATTTTTCCCTGCTTTTTTGGCCTCTGGGTGGTCTTTTCGAAAATACGTGTATCCCATCGCTATACCGACGATTGGAAAAACGAGTGTTGCAACAATAATTACAATATTGAGTCCTAATGAAACTACTGGTTTTTCTTTCATACGCACGGCAGATGATTTCTCTTTAGCCGCCGATAAAGTAACAGACGATTGGGTATTAGCGGAAATATTCTGCTCAACATTTTTCCGCTCACTACTCTCTACATTACCCTGAGTTTGCTGAGGCAAACTCTCATGGCACGCCATACAAGATTTAGCTTGATCGGTATTTTCTGTTCCACATTTTGGACAAATCATATTAAATCCTTGTAATAAAATATCTTAATATTAATCATTCACAGGTCTCAACCATTATTAATACTATCATTTACCACAATGCGAATAAAATAAACGCTACCGATCGATCGATGTTTTTTACACAAACTGGCCAGCTGCATAACCCGACGCCCAAGCCCATTGAAAATTAAATCCACCCAAATGACCTGTGACATCAACAACTTCTCCTATAAAATATAATCCGGGTACGTGCTTGGATTCCATTGTTCTCGATGATAATTCGTGCGTGTCAATTCCACCAAGCGTCACTTCCGCCTTCTTATACCCGGCTGTTCCAGTCGGAGTAACTTGCCAATCATGCAATGCATTTTCAATCTGGCGCAGTTCTATATCGCGGTATTGATTAATCGGTTTTATTACCAAACCAAGCTGTGCAAACCTTACGTCGCACCAGGCCTGTACAAAGCGTTTGGGTAAGTAACGAATCAATACATTGGGCAATTCGATGGTACTGTGCTTAAACGTCTGGAAAATTTTCTGTACATTTTGTTGCGGCAATAAATTGATATGCAACGCCTCTCCTGGCCGCCAGTAAGAAGAAATCTGCAGAATAGCCGGGCCACTTAAACCGCGATGAGTAAACAATATATTTTCACGAAAGCAAGTACCCCTGCAACTGACCTCAACATCAAACGATACACCTGAAATACCTTTGAAAGCATGAAAATTTTCAGTTGCGAAAGTTAGCGCAACTAAACCAGGCCGCAGAGGCACTACGCCAACACCGAATTGATTGGCAATCTGATAACCTAATGCAGTAGCGCCTATCTGCGGAATCGACAACCCCCCTGTTGCAATCGCCAGCGAATTGGCACTGATCACATTGCGTTCTGTTGTCAGGATAAAACGCCGATATGCCTTGCTTGCTGCTTCAGCAATTGAAGGAGTGTATTCCACTTGCTTTATTTGCGAAAACATTTGCCAATCCACTCCTGCATTAGCACATTCATCTTGCAACATATTGATAATTTGCAGTGAACTATCATCACAGAACAATTGCCCAGATTTTTTCTCATGATAGCGAATACCATGCTTGTCAAGGAGCGCAGTAAAATGCTGAGGTGTAAAACGCGCAAGAGCGGAACGGCAAAAATGAGGATTATTGGAAAGAAAATTTTCTGCGGTGGTATAACGATTGGTGAAGTTGCAACGTCCGCCCCCAGAAATACGAATTTTTTCACCCAGCTTACGCGCATGATCAATCAGCAAAACACTACGGCCTCGTTTGCCAGCTTCAATGGCGCACATCATGCCTGCAGCACCCGCGCCAATGATGGCGACATCCTTGCATATTTCCTTCACAACAGCTGACTAAAATGTGCGCCAGTACTTTTGACAGCAGTGGTATTTAGTTGGACGGCATATCCAAACGATATGCTATCATCATGACAATAAACAGAAAAAGCGATAATACGATACGTATAGTTAGTGATCTGACCATACGCGTCGAATGGCCTTTATCTTTAAACATATAATAAAGCGCTGATCCTAAGCTATACAATATGATCAGAAATAATGCGACTGCAAAAATTTTCAATGGTCTTTTCCTACAAAAAATTCAATGGATACGTCAAAGTTTAGCCGAGTTTTGTTGATTGTCCAATAACTATTTCACGCAACATTTATTAGCCAAATTTCCAATGCAACCTGCAATAAACTTACCACCCGCTATTTTTTTGATGGGGCCAACTGCCAGTGGGAAAAGTCAAGTCGCTCTGGAAATCGCGAAACACTTCCCCGTTGAAATTGTCAGCGTCGATTCCGCACAAGTTTATCGCTTCATGGACATTGGCACGGCAAAACCTGATCAAGCGACATTAGCGCAAATACCTCATCATCTCATTAATATTATTAATCCAGATCAGCATTACTCAGCTGCACAATTTCGCGTTGATGCTTTAAATATTATGCAAACCATCACGCAACGCAACAAGATTCCTTTATTGATTGGCGGTACCATGCTTTATTTTCGCGCCTTACAAGAAGGTTTATCGGCATTGCCACCGGCTGATGCGAATCTTCGCCAATTACTTGAGCAAATGGCCGAGGAACTAGGCTGGCCGGCCATGCATCAAAAACTTGAAGAACTGGATTCAGAATCCGCAGCACGTATTAAATCAACCGATAGTCAACGCATTCAGCGCGCACTGGAAATATGCTATTTAGCGCAACAACCACTGTCTGAATTATTAAAAAATCCTAAGACAGTAGATTTTCCTTACCGCACGATCAACATTGCACTCATTCCCAAAGAACGCAGTCAATTGCATGCGCGTATAGCAATCCGCTTTGAAGCAATGTTGCGCGATGGTCTGATTAATGAAGTGGAATTCATCCGCCGCCAATTTCCCTCAGTTACTAACCAGTCTCCGTCAATGCGATGCGTCGGTTACCGCCAGACATGCCTTTTTTTGGATGGTGAAATCAATGTAGCAGAATTGCACGACAAGGGAATCGCCGCCACTCGTCAGCTTGCAAAGCGCCAACTAACTTGGTTGCGTAGTTTGAAAACGCAGACAATACACGAATTTGACTGTTTATCGGATGACGTCGGCACGCATGTATATTTTTTATTGCAGCAAAAGCTCCATGAAACTTGAAAAGTAGTGAGTAATTGCACCGATAGGTTGATGTTATTTTTAAGCTCTTGGCTTGAATCTAAGTAACAGGTGGGTTTATGATTCCATTAATTTTACAAAAATAATAATCGGCGCTTATCGACTCGTCACATAGAGTTTATATCTCATGCACGATAGCACAATTCATCAAATAACCCTTTAATTAGGAACGAAATCATGTACATTAGTTTCAGAAAAAATACTTTACCCATACTATTGATCATTGCATTCATGTTATACGGCTGTGAAAACTATGCGGAAAGAACGCATAAATCCTGGGTACCACCACCGTCTGCACCGGTTTATGACGACTCAAGCATTTATGCACGCATCTCAGCAGCGATTCAAACTGATCCCGTTTTGCAGGGAACCAATATCGAAATTAAAGTCAAGGATGGTCATGTCACATTGAATGGCACAGTCAAAAACGATGACCAACTCACTCGTGTCAATATGCATGCGTGGATTGTTGATGGTGTAAAAAATGTAGACAATCAGATTGCCAAAAATTGATCGATAACAAACACTCAAAATACAAAAGCCCCAAATGGGGCTTTTGTATTTCTTACCGCTTTTGCTAGATAGCAATAATCATATACCCCGCAGCAGTTCATTAATACCGGTTTTCGAACGAGTTTTAGCATCTACTTGCTTCACAATTACTGCGCAATACAAACTGTATTTTCCATTTTCCGCCGGTAGATTACCTGAAACAACAACCGACCCCGGCGGAATGCGTCCATAACTGACTTCTCCCGTTTCACGATTGTAAACTTTGGTACTTTGACCAATGTACACACCCATCGAAATCACCGAATTCTCACCGACAATTACACCCTCTACAATTTCCGAACGAGCGCCAATAAAACAATTATCCTCAATGATAGTCGGATTGGCTTGCACAGGTTCCAATACGCCACCGATACCGACACCGCCAGATAAATGCACATTTTTGCCGATCTGCGCACACGACCCCACGGTTGCCCAGGTATCAACCATCGTACCTTCATCGACATATGCACCGATATTGACATACGAAGGCATCAGCACCACGTTGCTGGCTATAAATGAACCTTTACGCACAGCCGCAGGAGGTACGACACGAAAGCCTCCATCGCGAAAATCCCTGGAACTGTAATCTGCGAATTTTGAAGGTACTTTATCAAAATAATTGGAAAACCCACCTTTGATGAAACTATTGTCTTCGATACGGAATGACAACAATACCGCTTTCTTGATCCACTGATGCGTAACCCATTCGCCAGCAATTTTTTCCGCCACGCGCAGTTTGCCACTATCCAACATAGCGAGAACCTGCGTAACGGATTCTTTCAAACTGGCATCGACATTACGTGGGGTAATTTCAGCACGCCGGTCGAAAGCTTCTTCAATGATGGTTTGCAATGCAATCATAATTATCCTTAAAAATTTAAATTCAATCTGTTCGTCTCAGTTGAGTTGAGTCAACATGGCCTTTATTCGATTCATAGCCTCACTACACTCCTGTGGCGATGCAACCAATGCAATGCGGATAAAATTTTCTCCTGGATTAATACCACACGCATTACGAGCCAGATAGCTGCCTGGCAGCACCGTCACATTATAATCTTGATACAATCGTTTGGTGAATTCAGTATCATCAATAGGTGTTTTAATCCATAAATAAAAACCTGCATCAGGCATTTGCACCGTCATTACATCAGATAATATTCTTATCGCATCTAAGAATTTCTGCGCGTATAAGCGACGATTTTCCACGACGTGTGCTTCCTCGCTCCAAGCCGCTGTGCTAGCTGCCTGAACAGCAGGATTCATCGCAGAACCATGATAAGTTCGATACAATAAAAATTTGTCTAATAGCTCGGCGTCACCAGCAACAAAGCCAGAGCGCAAACCCGGTACGTTCGAGCGTTTCGACAAGCTGTTAAACACCACTAAACGTGTGAATCCTTCACGACCCAATTGCTTGGCTGCTGCCAGAGCACCCAGTGGTGGATTAAATTCATCACAGTAAATTTCTGAATAACATTCATCAGAAGCAATTACAAAACCATAGCGATCTGATAATGCAAATAACTCGCGCCATTCTTGTAAGGTCATAACGCTACCCGTTGGATTATTAGGCGAGCATATATAAATCAATTGCGTACGTGACCACACTTGGTCATTCAATTGTAAAAAATTGAGCGCAAAATGATGCTGTGGCATGGTGTTAATAAAATATGGCGTTGCTCCAGCCAATAATGCCGCACCTTCATAAATTTGGTAAAAAGGATTGGGGCAAACTACCACCGGACGATCGGCACTGGTATCAATTATGGCTTGAGCAAAAGAAAACAATGCCTCACGACTTCCATTTACCGGAATAATTTCAGTTGCTGGATCAATTTCCACTCCACTGAAGCGCCGCTTTATCCACTCGGCAATGCCATTGCGTAAGTCAGGTGTTCCCAGTGTCGTAGGATAAGTCGACAATCCATTCAAATGATCAATCAACGCTTGGCAGATAAAATCAGGTGTAGCATGCTTAGGTTCACCGATTTGCAGTTCGATAGGTTTCAATGCTTGATTGCATGCCGTACCTTCGAGCAATTGACGTAGTTTCTGAAACGGATAAGGTTGCAGATGATTCAGATTTGGGTTCATTCCATATTCGATAGTGGAGACACCAGTGACAAGCTTTTATACTTACGGCACCGGCAGATTGCGTTATTTATGATGTGTAGATTATAAGATGTGTCAGTAAGAATGACTATAAAAAATCTCGACGAATAGCTAGTCAACCCATAAGTCACTTTAGTGTAGTAAAGAAAAAATCAGAAAATTCAAACAAAAAAACGAATACAACCTTAATCAATAAATAAAAAATTTTATTGATAACATGAGCTTTATAGAGAGTACGCCAATATCGAGTGGGACACGATTCATCTATTCAAATAGTCCATTTCTTTCTTCACTTTGCTCACAAAATGAAATCAGTCGCATCCAATGCAATCAAACCTGATAAACGGATTGTCATATCGGCAATTTGATTGCCATCAATATCAAAAAATACACTGGTAACATTACTGGATGCATTTTTCACAAAACGCACTTCTGCACCTGCACCGGTGAAAGCTGCATTGCCACGAAAAGTAAATGAAGCATTGCCAACACCCACACCATTTGCATCAATTGCTGCAACATCAATATCATCAAGCCCATGCACGAAATCCCTGATAGCATCGATTTGGCTGGAACTATCGGTAGCAACAAGATAAATAAAATCGTCAGCGCCGCCGCCTCCAATTAATATGTCGGCACCACTTCCTCCAATGATTTTGTCAGCTCCGCCTTGTCCTTTGAGAGTATCGTTGCCAGCGTTACCAATCAACTCATTGGCTAGTGCATTGCCGGTAATGATATCGACCCCGCTACCTCCGGTGGCATTCTCTATCAATACACCATTCGCAATTGTATAACCTCCATTAATACCGTTCACGACCGATAAATATCCCCCTCCTCCGCTCGCGTGAAGCAAGGTCGCAGGTCGCAAATCTATTGTTGCATTTTTTGTCGATACATTAAGAATAGTGTCAATGCCGGCTGTATCCCAAATACATGAATAATACGTTCCAGGCAAGTTAATCGCACTCAACGTATAACTATCGTTTCCCGTATGAAAACTTGTGTTGGCACCATAGAGAAATTGCAAAGCAGCGATATCGAAAGCCATAGGTGTACCTTCATACCCATATCCTGAAATGCTACTAGGAGCGAGTGGACCGTTAGGGCCTAATTGCCAGCCATCATTGTAAGACATCATGGTATAGACACCCTGGTTTAGATTAAAATCGCCATAATCCTCAAAACCATTGACAACACCTGGGAAATTAGGCTTATTTCCTCCGCCTGCATCGTGAGGATGTTTTAATCCAATGGCGTGACCCAGTTCATGAATAAAAGTAATGAAGTCATAGCCGCCCTGCCGAAGACTGGTATAGTCCGTCGAAAAATAAGCATCAAAATTTGCAATCGCCACTCCTTGTTGAGTAACTACTGGTCCTACATCTTCACCAGGAGGAACCGACGCACCGAGATCGCCACTCGCATCATGGTTGTTAACAGCACCAACAATGATATCGGCATCTGCCTGGCTGGCAGCCACTCTAAAATCAATATTGCAAATATTTTCAATCAGCGCAAAAGCGTTCTGAAACGCCGTGACCTCTTGCACGGCGGTATTTGCCGTAACAGCAATACCACCGAAATCGAAAACCTCATTTCCATTTTGACCTGCAATATATACCTTCAAGCGTGTGCCCACCATTGGATCATTCCAATGCTTACCCCACAACAAACCATCGATGTATGCATTACCAGCTGATGGGCTGGCGATAGGATTAGAAAATGCCATATGCTCACCCCCCTCGTAATGATCCCAAATAATCAACCCTGAATATATTCTACTCCATGCAGTTCATTACTAAAATGATCGTACGGAATTATTATAAAACCCAACCATTTAAAAACAGAGGAGATAGAAAGAACTTATTTACAAACCGCTATAATAAAACTTCAATCGACTTTGGAATTGTGAAATAAACTGTTGAGCCTACATTCAGTTGTGAGTTGATCCATATTTTTCCATGGTGATATTCCACGACTTTTTTACAAATTGACAGTCCGATGCCAGTGCCTACATATTCTCTACGCGTATGGAGTCGCTGAAACACCTTAAAAATGCGCTCTAAATATTGTTCTTCTATACCAATCCCATTATCGGTTACTGAAAAAATCCATTCGGCACGATTTTCTTCAATACCGATATGAATTTTAGGTGACTGTTCTCTTCGAAATTTGAGTGCATTATTAATCAGGTTGTTAAATAGTTGAATAAGTTGGAAAGGAGTACCTTTTATTATTGGAAGTTTATCGTGCGTAATTACAGCGTTGCACTCATTGATAAGCACCAATAAATCTGTTAGTACATTTTTTAATAATTTCTCGCAATCAACTTCTACCAAAGCCTGGTTACCGTCAATCTGAGCATAAGTTAACAAATCAGCAATCAGGGTCTGCATTCGATCAGTTCCTGAAACAACATGAGAAATTAGTGCATTAGCACGTTCATCCAATTGATGATCACTATATTTTTTCAGCATTTGAACAAAACCGTTAATCGCACGCAAAGGTTCTTGCAGATCGTGTGTAACTACATAAGCGAATTGTTCAAGTTCGCTGTTGGAACGTACAAGTTCTTTAATTTGTGCTTGCATCTTCTCTTCCGATTGTTTATACGTCGTAGCATCCGTCAAGATTACGATGTATTCACCGGAAAATTGCGTAGCATCAACAATCGGTACAATGGTTGCATCTACCCAATAAAAAAAACCTTCAGGTGTACAATTCTTCAAACTTCCTTTCCAGACCCTACCATTAGAGATAGTATCCCATAGCGTTTTGTTAGAATCTTCGCAATAAAACGCTGAATGAATTATCCGATAGTCCTGCCCTAACAATTCTTCCGCCGAATACCCAGATATTGAGCAAAATTTTTTACTGGCATATTTTATTTTTCCACGTATATCGGTTATCGCCACACCAATATGTTGGCCTACTGATTTTTCAATCACTCGCACGTCTTGTAACAATAGCGCTTGTGCATCAGCAGCTTGCTCTTGCTGTAACCGAAATCCAATATCATTGGCTATATTTTGCAAGTAAATCGCATCTTCATTTTCTGACCATTTTATGAGGTTAATATCTTTATAAAAAAGACACACCTGGCCACATTTTTTACCGTCTATCAATATCGGAGCAGAAAATTTAGACGTTAAAGGATGCGGAAAATTATCTGGCTTATAACACTTATCATGTATCTCTATAAAAGGGAAAAAATGGTCATTCTCATTCCATATCAAGCTCATTTTCTTAATAATAATCGGGCACAACTCATCCACTAACTGAACATTATGTGTGGCTCGTGAAATCTCATAGAGATGCAAAAATTTGACAAATTTTCCCTGGCTTTCAGTTGCATTCATACGTTAATTATTAATAAGTTGTAAATAAGGTCCCACTTTACAGATAATAAATAGAGATACTTACTACGTCACTTGCACTCAAACAAGCGAGTTAAACAGCTTCTTTAAGTGTCATTCCGATTCTTTCAAATGCAGCTAAAATCAAATAATACCCCACTTAATCGTCAATATTGAACAAAATGAGTGGATCCACTCATTGCAAAAATATAACAACAAGCTACCCTTAAGCACGTAGAAAAGAATCTACATTGCATCAATCATACAATTTTGATGCAGCGAGAAATCTATGCATTGTGTTACTTAATTAAACAAAATGGAGGACTATGATGGCAACAACATACGGCACGACGAGTGCGAGTACGAGCGCGAATTATGACATGTCGCTGTGGTACGATTCTAAGTACTACAAGTTGGGCATGCTAACGATGCTGCTGGTAGCGATATTTTGGATCTGGTACCAAAGGACGTTTGCGTATTCTCACGGTATGGATTCGATGGAACCGGAGTTTGATAAGGTATGGATGGGGTTATGGCGTGTACACATGACGCTGATGCCATTGTTTGCATTGGTAACATGGGGGTGGATACTGAAGACCCGAGACACGAAAGAGCAATTGGACAACCTAGACACGAAGTTAGAAATCAAACGATATTTTTACTGGATGATGTGGCTGGGAGTGTATTTGTTTGGTGTTTACTGGGGCGGAAGTTTCTTTACGGAACAGGATGCGTCATGGCACCAAGTGATTATTCGTGACACGAGCTTTACGCCAAGTCACGTGGTGGTGTTTTACGGATCATTCCCGATGTACATTGTGTGTGGCGTAGCCTCGTATTTGTATGCGATGACACGTTTGCCATTGTATAGCCGTGGTACATCATTTCCATTGGTGATGGCAATTGCAGGGCCGTTGATGATTCTGCCGAACGTAGGCTTGAACGAATGGGGCCATGCATTCTGGTTCATGGAAGAGTTGTTTAGCGCGCCATTGCATTGGGGATTTGTGATTCTGGGCTGGGCAGGATTATTTTCAGGTGGCATAGCGGCACAGATTATTACCCGGTACTCGAACCTGACTGATGTAACCTGGAATAATGCAAGCAGAGAAATTCTGAACAACCGAGTTGTTCCTTAAATAAATATCGTGTAATTCTAACCATTTTTCCCATGCCATACTTCTTCCAGGCATGGGATTAATAAACCACTGACCAATAGACCTAGATTAAATAACACGTGAGGTTTATATGATTAAGCAAATAATAAAAACATGGGGTTCTGTAGCCATACTTTCCGCAACGCTTTACTCGGGTTTACTTGCTGCCCACGGTAAAGTAGCTTTAGAAGCAGATGTTTGCGTACGTAATATTTCAGGCAGTATGGTGCATTTAAGTACCTACCAACCACAACACGATCCAGAAGCCGAATACTGTACAGAAATTCCCAGAGAAGGTGAAACGTTATGGGTACTCGATCTAGTAGATCAAGCACTTCGTGACATGCCCATTGGTATAAAAATTGTAAGAGGTAGTGGGCAAGCTCTTAGTGATACGGTAGCTTCTTTGTATTCAACCAATCATTCGGATGGCATTATTAAAGGGGAGTTTAATCTGGATGAAGGGCAGTACACGCTATTCGTTACAGGAGAAGGCGTTCCTCCTTTACATTACGAATATCCATTAAGAATACAAATGACTAATTATAAAGAAGCATTCTTTTCTGCTGTGCCTTATATCATCACATTTTTGCTGATTGGTTTATTTACGGACAAATTAATAAAGCGACGGCAAATGCAACAATAATGAAATCTAATTACTGATTATTCATATATTTTAACCTCGATTACACAGCAGAGTCAGCGGCCAAATACCACATATCTGTCCATATGAAGAAAGGGAAAATGAAGAATTAAAAAAGCTTATATTGTAATAATTTTTAATACTTCAAATAAATTAGCGGCTTGTTAATTTTATAATAACAAGCCGCTATTGTTAGAACTGCTGTGGAGGAGGAGGCGGATTACCAAGAGGAGGCGGTGGTGGAACAAATTTACCCGAAGTCGTTGAGACTTTCTTTACTGGGTTTCTATTGTCAAACGAACCACTAGTAATTCTTCCATTAACAGGAACGCGGTTCCCCTTTGCATACATACATTGAATATAACTGACATCGTATCGTTGTTGACTAGCATAACCAGACGTTGATGCAGTACTGGTGCCCATCAAACTTCCAATCAATAAGCCTGCCCCCGCACCAACTGCAGCACCATGACCGCCAGCAATTGCGGCACCCGCAGCAGCACCCAAACCTGCACCTACTGCTGCACTTTCTATTCCACTACTTCTTGATACTTGCCTGGGTGTACCATTCCCTATTTGCTCGTAAGCATATTTCTTGCATTCACTATCATCTAAGCGAAATTGATCAAAGCTTTTTCCTGTCCCCGGCAAAGTCATTACACTTGGACCAGACGGCAAGTGCACACATGCAGTTATTACACATGCGATGAATAGTATTGATAATTTTCTTATAACTAACATATTCTCGCCTCCTTTCATCATTCACCAGGCGGTTGAGGAGCAACCTTTAACCAACCACCCGGACAGTTTTTAACATATGGATAATAACCTTCAGGATTACGGCAATAGTGCCAATAATTAGTTTGTGGCTCAGCTGTTCTCGATTGTTCTTGCTGAATGTAAACAGGCGGCGTGACAGGCATAACTACCGTCGGTGGATAACTATAATATGGTCTGTAAAAAAAAGGATCGTAACCAAAAGCGGGGTACCCATAAAAACCTGGACCATAAAAACTCGGACCGTAAAAACCTGGATAATATCCCCCTACTCCAATACCTAAATTTATATGGCTATGCCGCCCATGTGCCCAGAGAGAACTACTAAAGAGTAGCGCAAAATAAATTATCACCCAATACATCCGCTTACGATTTGTCATATCAACACCGTTTAACCCTAATACCTGATCTATGGAATTTTTACCACTTTAACCATTTAATAGCATTGTATTTCTATGCCTTAGTTTCAGCACGGTATGCTACCTATCAACTTAAAAAATCCGCTCTCATTTTAAACTTCATTTAACCTATTGCCTCCTTTAGTGCAAGAATATTGCTTCAAAGCTGAATCAAAGCTGAACAGCACTATCTAAAAACAAATATCAAATTTAGCGATTAAACCGCGTTTTTGTTTGAGCTGTGCTGTCAAAACATTCCCAAAACCTGCCGTATAATGGACAACAAAACTGGACGCTTGTTTAAGTAGCATTGATAAATAACCCCGGCAAGACCACGCGTTATCACAAAAAAAGCACCCCACGGCAAGCGGCGAGGTATTAAATACGCTCCTAAAGCTGCTGGTTTTCAACCGACTTACGCCCCAAGGAGCAAGGAATTGAACCCGAAGAGATTAAATACTTTGCAAAGTGTAGACGCTCATATAGAGCCTTGTGTAATTAAAAGAGGGATTGAAGTCTGCTATTAGTTTTATCAAATCTAAGTCAGATAGGGGAATTAATGGAACTTATTATTATTTCTCGCATTTCTTGAATGCGATATCCAGATCTCGACGGAAAGCGCAATAGTTTAAAACCAGCAGTTCGGCATGCTTTTTCCACAAATCTATCTCTAGCCTTTGCTTCACGTTGAATATGAGTACGTTCATCTAATTCTATAACGGCAGCTATAGAGAGCGTACGCTTTTCACACAGTATGTAATCAAAATGCTTAGGCACTGTTCTATAAAACGCAGCACTACAATTCTGCAAATTAAAAATTTCATCCGGCGTAAGGACATCAGAAATCCGTACCTTTGCAAATATTTCATAATCATTTGATAAAGATTCTTTTAACGCCAGAAAAAAAGATAATTCGGCGCTCGAAAGCATCTCTTCTAAGGAGGCATACTTAAAATGCGTGGATTTCCTACGAAATTTCAGCAATGTAAATGTTTTGATAAAAATAGCAGTAATATTCAAAGCTTAAAGCCAACCATGCAAAAAAATAAATAAGATTATCGGCAAACAGGAAAAAACTTTGAACCAGCTCGGCACTATCAAGACTCTGTTTCTTGGAAGTAAGGTATTCTATTTACTAAAAGTACATCAACAATTAATTCGAATGGCCTTGAAACAGCAAACCGATTACGATTTTTTGTAAGGCACCATCAAATCTATCGTCGACAAAATCCGCTTGATGCAAATCGCATCAAAGTGAATGTAGCCAAGTTATTTGGTTAACCATAGTGCCTCGGATCATAATCAAGTCGAATACCTGACACAAAGAATCCAAGAACTCAAACGATGTCATTCTAGAAAAAATGGCAGCACCTTTCATTGCTTTATATCTCTCATTCGTTTTAAGATGGCAATATCCGTAAGATTTTGTTTAGAAATTTTAAAGGAGAATTAACATGCCACTAAAGCATTATGGTGTCTTGAAAGCCAGGCCGATCGATAGACGCTTGGGTACTGGAGAAAACCCGCACTACCAGATACTTGCTGTTGATGATAACGAGCGCTATCGCCTTGCTGTTAACGTAAAATCAAAGCTCGCACCGTCGGAATTGCAATTTCTGATAGTCGCGAATTTCCGTCACCCTATTACGGCAAGGTTAGAACAATTGGATGCCGGTTGGCATCCGCTGTCGTCAGCGCCGGGAGGTATTGCACTAGATTACATTCGTGCAAACCTATTTGCATTTGCTGACATGACGCCGTTACCATTTTCGACGCCAGGACCTGATAACGATCTCAACGAAAAAATCGATCAATATGTACAACGCGCCATGGCTAATGAAGAATCATGGGTGTTCACATTCGGCGAGCCGTGGGGACCGGAATCTAAGCGCGACAAGATTTTTGGCTTTCAACCCGGACGCGGCGTGCACGACATTCACATGAACCAAGGTAATACAGGCACTTTTGTGTCAGATGATGGCGTATGGCAAGATGGTGGGCTGCTATTTTGGTTTCCCAATCAACAACAATGGGTAGCGCTGTTTCTGAAGTTCCAATCGCAAGCCATTCACACCGACGACAACACTGGCCATACTATATCTAGTCAGCCTGGAGGAATTCCTTCAGATCAACAACCTGGTAGCGAAAACCAACCATCATGGCCGCCCACACATGAAGTACCCGATGGTCTGATACGCATCGTGGGCGCACAAGTGAACACGATCAAGTCTCCTGAGGATGAAACCGTGATCTTGCTCAACACCTCTCCACAACCTATTAGTCTGCAAGGATGGGCGCTAGCCGACACGCAAAAACGCAAAAAACCATTGACAGGCACACTTAATCCTGGCGAACCACGTGTATTTCACGTTCGACCCGAAATTGAGCTATCCAACAAAGGTGGCATTATCTCGTTGCTCAATGACGAGGGTTTGAAAGTCAGTGGCGTAAGCTATACTCAGGAGCAGGCAAGGCATCCAGGCTGGACGATTGTATTTTAACAAGCCGTTGAAAAACTATCTGCGTTACCGCGGCGGACAATTAGATACGCTTTAGACAAGTCATGTGTCGAGCCGCGGCTGCTGGAAAAACACTGCACCGCGTTGCTATTGCTTTGTAATGAATCCCGTTATACTTATCGCATGATGCCGTTACACGCCCATAATGCTTTGGATTTGCCGCAGGAACATTTGCTGCATCGTCTCTATGCAGTGCAACAACAATTTCTGCATATTTCACCCCAATCAATGCAGCAGGTTGCCGCAGAATTCAGCCTACCGCTCAGCCAAATCGAAGCGGTTGTCGCTTTTTATGCTTTTTTTTCTACCCGACCGCGTGGTCAATTTGATATTTTATTCAGTAACTGCACTAGTTGCGGTTATTTGCAAGATGGCCACAATCTGCAGCTGATGCTCGCTCAACAACTACATGTCACGCCGGGAACAACCCGTAACGACGGCATAGTCAGTATCGATGAAACTTCCTGTATCGGCATGTGCGATCATGGCGCGTCCATGCTAGTCAATGGTAGACCTCTGACGCGCTTGAATACGGATCGAATTGCCGCAATCGGGCAAAAAATTACTGCCAATACACCATTAACCAATTGGCCAACGGAGTGGTTCGAGGTACACGAAAGTATCTATCATCGAAGTTTACTGCTGAGCGAACGATTTATCTGTGCCAGTGCACTGAAAAAAGCGTTGGGCACAAGTGCAGAAGAAATACTGGCTACCATCATACAATCCGGATTATGCGGTCGCGGCGGCGCAGGTTTTAATACCGGCAAGAAGTGGCAGTTCTGCCGCAATGCGCCCGGGCATGCGCATTATGTCGTTTGTAACGCCGATGAAGGCGAACCGGGCACATTTAAGGACCGGTTACTGTTACACCAGCATGCCGATGCGCTATTCGAAGGCATGACGCTTTGCGCATTTGCAATCGGCGCTGAGAAAGGCTTTGTCTATTTGCGTGGCGAATATCGCTACCTGCTCAGCCACTTGTTGTCTGTGCTGGAACAACGCCGCTGCAAAGGGTTACTGGGAAAGCATATTCTGGGTAATGCGCAGTTTCACTTTGATATCGAAATCGTCGTAGGCGCAGGCGCCTATATTTGCGGGGAAGAATCGGCCCTAATCGAATCACTTGAAGGCAAACCCGGCATCCCCCGCATCCGCCCTCCTTTTCCGGTCACTCATGGTTATAGGGGGCAACCCACAGTGGTCAATAACGTCGAAACCTTTATTGCAGCCGCACAGGTGATGGCACATGGCAGCGAATGGTTCAAAGCGGTTGGCACCGAACACTCGACTGGCAGCAAAATGCTGAGCATTAGCGGGAACTGCCGCTTTCCTGGAATATACGAATATCCTTTCGGCACACGCATTCAGAAAATTCTTGACGATTGCGGCGCGTATGATGTGCAAGCCATACAAATTGGCGGTCCGGCAGGGAAACTAATTGGTGCGGCAAATTTACATCGCACGATTAGTTTCGAAGACTTGCCAAGTGGCGGATCATTTCTAATATTTGGGCAACAGCAAGATTTGTTGACCGTTCACCGCAACTTTGCCCGTTTCTTTGCTCACGAGAGTTGCGGCTTTTGCACACCTTGCCGCGTCGGCACGCAGTTACTAAAAAACAGCCTGGATAGAATTGCCAATGGCCATGGCACAGCGCACGACGTTTCCGAGCTGAAGCGCCTCAGCGGTTTGATTCAGCATCATTCTCACTGCGGTTTGGGACATACCGCAGCTAATCATGTGTTGGATAGTTTGCAAGACTTCCCACAAACGTTTGAACCTCATCTGAAGCAACAATTGACTACACAATTCGATCTGGATCATGCGCTTGCATGCGCCCGCCAAATCAGGCAGCGCCACGATACAACGCATTCCGGCTAGCTACCCATGTCACCGGACACGAATTTCATAGAAATCGACGGACAGAAAATTCCGTTTACACCGGGGCAAACCGTCATGGATGCTGCATTGGCTGCAAAAATCTATATCCCGCATTTATGCCACTATCCGGGATTGACGCCAAGCGGCAATTGCCGCTTGTGCGTGGTTCAAATAGGCACTAAAACCACCGCTGCCTGCATTACACCGGCAACCGCAGGCCAGCAAATTGTTAACGATACTGCGGCACTGAACGAAGCGCGCAAATCGATCACGCAAATGCTTTTTATCGAAGGTAATCATATTTGCCCATCTTGCGAAAAAACCGGCAATTGTAAATTGCAAGCCATGGGGTATTATTTGGGCATGTTGGATGATCATTTTCCGCAGTTTTACCAACGCCGCGAGATCGATGCTTCGCATCCCGACATCGTGCTTGACCGCAGCCGTTGTATCTTGTGTGATTTGTGCGTGCGCGCCAGCCGTGAAATCGACAAAAAAAATGTGTTTAGCATTGCAGGGCGCGGTACCGATGCGCATTTGATCGTTAATTCGGCAAGTGGAAAGTTAGCCGATAGCAGGCTGGAAAAAACTGATCTGGCAGCGGCTATCTGTCCGGTGGGAGCCATTTTAGTCAGGGAAGCAGGCTATCAAGTACCGATCGGCCAACGTATTTATGACTGTTTGACTATACAAGAAACGGGTTTACAAGAAAGTATCGAGGATAACAATGACGGCTAAAGCTAAAATCAAAATTGCCACCACGTCGTTAGCCGGATGCTTTGGCTGTCACATGTCTTTTCTCGACATGGATGAACGTTTGGCTGAATTACTGGATCACGTCGAATTCAGCCGTTCGCCATTTACCGATATCAAACACTTTGAACCGTGTGACATCGGCTTGATAGAAGGCGGTGTATGTAACGCTGAGAATGTTCACGTGCTGCGTGAATTCCGTAAGCATTGCACGATTTTGATTGCTGTGGGCGCTTGCGCGATTAATGGTGGGGTACCCGCAATGCGTAATTATTTCGATTTGCAGGATTGCCTGGAGGAAGTTTATCTGCGCGGAACCGGCGTTACCAATCCGCAAATCCCCAACGACATCGAATTACCTTTGTTATTGGACAAAGTCTATCCGGTAAGCGAAGTCGTGCCAATCGACTATTTTTTGCCCGGTTGCCCGCCTTCGGCGGAACAATTTTTGCACATACTGGAACCGATGCTGGCCGGGAAAGAACCGGTAATTTCCAAATCCCAATTGCGTTACGATTAAAACATGGAACCAGACCAACCCAAATCAGCTACTCGCCGCATCGCAATTGACCCGGTTACTCGTGTTGAGGGGCATGGCAAAATTACCTTGCTGCTGGATGAAAACAATCATATTCAGGAAGCGCGGTTTCATATTGTGGAATTCCGCGGTTTTGAGAAATTCATACAAAGACGTCCCTACTGGGAAGTACCCTTTCTTGTACAGCGCTTATGCGGCATCTGTCCAGTCAGCCATCAACTGGCCGCAGCCAAGGCTGTCGATCAACTGATTGGCGTGCGGCAGCTTACCCCAACCGCCACGAAATTGCGGCGTTTATTACATTTTGGCCAAATCCTGCAATCGCATGCCCTGCATTTTTTTCATCTCTCTTCACCCGATTTCTTATTCGGTTTTGGCAGCGATCCGGTACAACGCAATATCGCCGGCGTCCTGCAGAAATATCCGGAAATTGCGCTGAAAGGCGTTAAATTGCGTAAATTCGGCCAGCAAGTCATTGCAGCGATTACCGGTAAGCGCATTCACGGTACCGGTACCGTGCCAGGGGGTATGAACAAGCCGCTCACGATTCATGAGCGCGACGAGTTACTCGCTGATATTGACAATGTCATACAGTGGAGCCAGGAAGCGCTTGATCTGAACGAAGAGATTCATACCAAGCACCCAGAACATTACGATTTTGGAACGCTCCCCAGCAATTATCTCGGCCTTACAGGAAGCAAGGGCGAATTAGAGTTTTATCACGGCGGATTGCGTGCATGCTACCCTGATGGTTCACTAATTTTCGATCAGTTTGATTATTGCAATTACCAGCACATTCTGCAGGAAGAAGTACGATCTTGGAGCTACTTAAAATTTCCTTACTTATCTGCGTTAGGAAGTAAACGCGGTTGGTATCGCGTCGGGCCTCTTGCACGCATCAACAATTGCAGCAGCATACCGACACCGCGGGCCGAAGCGGCGCGGCAGCGCTTCAAAGTATTCAACCAGGGAAAATTCGTGCATCACACCCTTGCTTATCACTGGACCCGCATGATCGAACTGTTGCACTGCGCAGAGTCGATTCACGAATTACTGCATGATGCAACAATCACCGGTACGGAGTTAATGGTAGAAAAAGGCGAGTATCAACCAGAAGGCATCGGTGTAATCGAGGCACCGCGCGGCACGTTATTTCATCATTACCAAATCGACGACGAAGGATTGATCCGCAAAGCGAATTTGATCGTTTCAACTACCAGCAATAATCAAGCAATGAATGAATCGGTGCGATCGGTAGCCAATCACTATCTGGATGGACAGGAAATCACCGAAGGCTTATTAAATCACCTGGAAGTTGCAGTGCGCGCTTATGATCCATGCTTATCTTGCGCAACACATGCCATGGGTAAAATGCCTTTACAGATCACTCTGTTGGATAGTACTGGCAATAAGATTGATCAGTTGACTAAAGATACCGCAGGTGGAATCCATCATATGTTGGAAAACAAAGAGTTCTGAGTCAATTTTCAGGATGAGATCTGCAAGATAAAAAAACCACAAGGATTATTTTCCTTGTGGCTTTGGTTATGAATTCAACCCGAATCGGATTGCTTGCTTAAGAAGCTTGACGGCGGCGCAGTGAAAATCCGATCAAACCCAATCCTGCTAACAACATTGCGTAAGTTTCCGGCTCAGGAACAGGACTCACATTTGAATATAATTGGTAACCACCTCCATAATTCCCTGCAACAGATCCGGTTACTTGATAATAGTAATCGCCTGACGTCAACGCATTAAAAGTTCCATTTGTTGCTGTCGAATCAAATGCAAATGATCCTACTGATATGTCATTGGTATAATCGCTATCACCATTATTCTTGAACAATTCAACCTTACCGCCGGTGATATTGAAAATATTTGCAAAATCATTTGAAACGGCTGTCGCCAATGCGTTTACGTTGCTACCCAGGTTAAACAAATATTCGTGCTCGAAAGTATGGCCGATTGCGCTATAAAATGTTGCAAATTCAGCGGGATCATGGTTAAACCAATTAATTGGCGCTTGCGTCGGGGTAGCTTGTGCAACACTACTTGCCATCAGAATAGCTGCAGCTACTAGTTTCATTTTTAAGCTATTTTTCATTTCAATATCTCCAATAGAATATAAAAGTTCAACGTTCAAAAAAACAACTACTTTGCCTACTCAACTTAATACTGAACTACACAAGTACGCATTGTAGGGATGTTACATCGTTGAATCTATGGGAAATTGTTACCTTTTTACTGGTACATATGTACGATTCTGAATTAGTACATTTGTAATATCACTATGGAATTTAATATTTATTATCAACAAAATACATTTTAAAAAAAAGAAGCCGGCATGCGAGCACATGACGGCTTTTTATTGAAGCGATGTTTACTTTATTATTATTATTTTGTTGCTATTAAAATTGGGAGAATGCAGATACCGATCTGCATTCTCTTTTTGTCACAGAAATTAAACAATCAGATCAGTCAAATCGTTAAATACAGGTGCCCCAGTCAAATTGATCTGGAAATCGGCAGCATTGCCATTACCGCCTCCTACATTCGCTTGAAAAACACCCGTGCCACTGACGTAGCGGACTTGACCCGGACCACTGAATGCTGCGCCACCGATAAAGGTGAAGTCTTGGTCACCCGCAACACCGGCATTCGCATCGATGGCATTCAGATTAATTTTATCGGTTCCGGAAACGAAATCGGCAATACTGTCTCTACCTGCCGCTCCAGGAGTTGATTGATTAATGAGAGTGTAACTAAAAGTATCCTCACCATTGCCGCCTGTCAGAATATCGGCACCCCCGAAGCCAAATAATATATCGTTACCGCCAGCGCCTGAGAGTGCATTGTTACCGCTATTACCGGTCAATGCATTATTATCATCATTGCCGGTAGCATTGATAGCCGTCGTCCCTAAAAGCTCGATATTCTCAAGGTTAGACGTGGCACCGAGTGTAAACGTTATCGAACTTTGAACTTTATCGATACCGCCACCTGCCAGTTCAGTCATTGAATCGGAAAGGCTATCAATGATATAAATATCGTCGCCGGCTCCCCCATTCATCGTGTCATTACCCAGACCGCCCGCTAAAATATCATTACCGCCATTACCAGTCAGCGTATCATTGCCTGCAGCACCGGTAAGCGTGTTATTGTTGTCATTTCCGATTAAGACATTGACTCCAGTATTACCTGTTGCGTTAATGGCATTTGCACCGGTGAGAGTAATGTTCTCAAGGTTGACAGTCCCCGCAGTAGCTATAGAGAATGTTACCGAGCTCTCCACCGTATCATTGCCCGCGGCTGCACCGGCTAACTCGGTAATCGTGTCGGTCGTGGTATCGACGACATAAGTATCATTACCCGTACTGCCAATCAATTGGTCGACACCGCCTAGGCCATCGAGCCTGTCATTGCCAGCCAATCCATAAAGCGTATCGTTATTAGCGGTACCGACCAAATTGTCATCCCCGCCGGTTCCGATGATCGCCATTCTGTCAGCAAATTGTATACGTTCAATATTGCGAACCGTATCGTTCCCTTCGTCGGTTACGCCACCCCCGCCGCCGCCAATAGGCAGGTTATGTGAAATAAACAACGTACCAGTTGAACCAAAGGTCAAGATGTAATTCGCGAACACATCCTGGTATACCGCAGTATCTGTTCCAGAATTAGTGGTAAGAATCTC
>JAMWZW010000001.1 GCA_024281995.1 Nitrosomonas sp. | reverse complement strand
CGACATGTCATAATTCGCGCTCGTACTCGCACTCGTCGTGCCGTATGTTGTTGCCATTTTTATTACCTCCTATTAATAATAAAGTCAGTTAATAGAATTAAAATTTAATGTAGAAGAATATTTCTACTATTAATTAGACAAGTCATTTTGCACTGAAAGTTCCCATCACTTTAGGGAAATCAAACTGCGTATTTAACACCTATCACAATTAATTTTTGATGGTATCAAATGCATTAGATATTTTAAGAATTAGAGAGTATAGCTTCAAGTCGTTAAACAAATTTAATTTAAATTAAGAATAATCATGTAACAAAATTGTAAAAAAAATGTCATTGTCATAAAAATGTAACACTATTGCTATATAACGATTGCTGCTTTATTTGCTTTTCAAACTCTGGATCAGAAATAAACTATGCAATCACTCAAATTAATCATAACCTTTGTACTTGCAATAAATTTTATTTATATATCCAATAGCTACGCATTGGATTTATATGTCGACACAAAAACCAAGCAAGTTTTTGCGGAACCAGGTCCTGGTCGAGTTCATATGGGCACATATGTTAAAGATGAAAGTGCGCCCAGAACAACAGAGCCATCACCAAACACTCAAGTTTCGGCAAAACCCGGGGTGAAATCAAGTGAAATTGAATCTGCATCAATTGACGAAAACCAATCGGAAGAACTTAAAAACAAATCTACAGAACGCCTTGCCAGGATTGCCGAAAAGGCGGAAAAGGCACACCTGGTTAATCAAGTTTCAGTACTCGAAGAGCGCATGAAAGAAGTAGAAAAAATACATGGAACATTTGATGATCGCGGTTTGCACTGGGCTACTAAAGACGGAAATTTTTCAATTTCGCTCAATGGCCGGATACAACCGGCTTCACAATATAACTTCGTTAATGATCCAAATCCAGCCTTTGGATCCAATACGGCAAATGAACTGAATAGCGGTATGAATATTCGCCGTGCACGTTTAGGTGTTGAAGGAACATTTTTCAAGATCTGGGATTATAAATTCGAATATGACTTTAGCCGCGGTAATGGCTCGGTAGGTGCCGGCATTACCGATGCATTCGTGCGGTTAAATCATACTGACGCACTTTCTTATAAAGCTGGTTCATTCAAAGAACCGTTCAGTTTGGAAGAAGCCGCCAGCAATCGCTACCTCACGTTCATCGAACGTCATATGTCAGTCAATTCATTTGTTGATAATCCCAACACTTATAAAACCGGTATTGGCGCCAATTATGCAGTAAAAAGGTGGCAAACCGGCCTGGCGTTTCAAACAGAACCGATTGGTTCATGGTCATCCGCATCCACTTCCGTTAATGCTAATGGCAACCAAAATCGCAACAATGGCTCCGGTGATAGCGGTTGGCAAGGCATAGGCCGTATCAGTGGCAGACCGTGGATGATTGATGACACTAAGTTCATGCATGTCGGTATTTCTGCCGGGCACACTGCGGTTAACACACAATATCGCGCTGATGGGACGATGGTCGGTGAGGGGCAAATCGGTGGCGGTGGTGGCATGTCATTCTTCGCATTTCCTGGAACCAACGTAGACAGAACCAATATCCTCAATACCGGCAATTTGAGTAATGGCGCGTTAGGTGATCCAAATCGCCGGGAAATTACCAGTTACGATCGCTATGGCGCAGAGTCTTGGTTTGTTTATGGACCGCTATCCTTACAGGGTGAATATTTGCGTACCAATATCAACGGCGTAGGCTACGATGGCGAGCATCTAACTGGTTATTATGGTTTTGCAAGTTACTTCCTGACAGGTGAATCTAAGGCCTACCATGTCAGGAACGGTGCTGCCAATCGAATTAAACCTCATCGTCCATTCCAATGGAATGGCACAGGTTGGGGTGCTTGGGAAGTCGCATTCGGCTATGATTATATTGACATGAATTCTGGTGTCATTAAAGGCGGACGGGCAGACATGGTTAGGTTTGGCTTAAACTGGTATCCGCATTCAAATGTTAAATTTCAAGCCAATGTTATCCATATGTTAGATATCAATACGGCAAGAACACCAATCACAAATACTGAGGGATATTCTGGAGGCGCCGGTGCACGCACTAATGGTTGGAACAATGGAGACTTGAGTGCATTCTTGACGCAATGGACAATCGACTTTTAAGACGATGCCTATAAAAATAATTTAACTGACATCAGTTGGGATGTTTAGATTTCCCTGAACTCCCAATTGAATTGACAATTTTACCGAGTTTTATAGCATTAATTAGCATGATCCAACATACTGGCCTTCATTAAGAAAACATTAATAAATGTTCATAGGATCGAAAATCGGATACATTTATACCGCCATCTCAAAAGAGAAGAGAGAATAAAATGCCTAAATCAGAAAACTCAACCAAGCATTTAAAAGCATTAATATTTTTTATTATATTTACAAGTGCTTCCTACACAAATGCGCAACCTACGATAAAAATTGATGGTTCTAGTACTGTCTATCCCATTACTAAGGCAGTTGCAGAAAAATTTCAGATTGACCAAAAAAATAGCGTCAATGTTGCGGTTGATATATCCGGTAGTGGAGGCGGGTTCAAGAAATTCTGTCGTGGCGAAATCGATATCGTGAATGCATCTCGCCCTATTCTGAAAAACGAAATCAAAGATTGTAAAAATTCCCGTGTGCAATACGTAGAAATACCGGTAGCATTTGATGCCTTAACAATAGCAGTCAATTCTCAGAATTATTGGAGTACCTCAATGACTGTCGCGCAATTGAAGAAAATCTGGGAACCTGCCGCGCAAGGAAAAATTACTCGATGGAATCAAATCAATCCAGCATGGCCGGATGAAACAATTAAGCTCTTCGGCGCCGACACAGACTCCGGTACTTATGATTACTTTACCGAAGCTATTGTCGGCAAAGCCAAAGCCAGTCGTAATGATTTCACCGAATCGGAGAACGATAATGTCTTAGTTGATGGCGTCATCAATAATAAAAACGGATTAGGGTTCTTTGGTTTTGCCTATTACATCGAAAATATAAACAAAGTCGCCGCTGTTGCGATAGATAACGGCAAAGGCGCGATTCTGCCTTCTGTTGAAACTGTAGAAAATGGCAGTTATCAACCGTTATCCCGCCCTATTTTTATTTATGTCAATATTAAGGCAGCCGATAAACCTGAAATCAAAGGGTTTGTTGAATTTTATATGAAGAATGCACTGCTCATCGTAAAAGAGATCAAGTTCTTCCCCTTACCGCCCAGAGCCTACACCACTATGCTCGAGCACTTTAATAAAAAACGAGTGGGAACTGTATTTGATGGCGTATCCGCCGTGGGACTTACAATCGACGAATTAATCAGACGTGAAGGCCGTCTCGAATTTGAGCATCACTAGAATTTCAGCTGATAATGGAACGCTTCGAATGGAAAAACCCGCTAATCATTGAGTGGTGTCAATACCTATTGAATAGCTATGCACATTGGGTTAAGCAAGAACTGATTGAACGCAAAGGCACACCATTTGAGCAAGCGGAACGGTTATTCAACAGCACTTTTGTAGTAGCCTCACATGGCGTGGAAAACGATCCTATCCTAAATTATGGTAATCAGATAGCACTCAACTTATGGATGATGGATTGGGCACAATTTACCCAAACCCCATCTCGCCTAACTGCAGAAATGCCTAATCGCGCTGAACGTTCGCACATGCTAAAGCAGGCCAAAATACATGGTTACATTGCTGATTATCGCGGCATAAGAGTTTCCAGCACAGGGCAACGTTTTATGATTGACCGGGCCATCATTTGGAATATCCATAAGCCTGATGGCACAACCATTGGGCAAGGCGCAACTTTCTCAACGTGGAAATTTTTAAACTAACCCCGCTTTGTTTTGATTACATCGTTAAAAAAACAAATTTGCCCCAAATTAAGAACTGGTTTATTCTTTGCCCCCTGTTTATTGTCAAACCGGAGAAATGACCGAGTGGTTGAAGGTGCACGCCTGGAAAGCGTGTGTATGGCTCAAACCGTACCGCGGGTTCGAATCCCGCTTTCTCCGCCACTCCCCCTTCCATACAAATCCGAAGCAATCCACAAAACATAATGAATAAGCTGATTTATAAAGATTTACAGTCCCTAGTAGTCCGTAATTATCCACTAGAAGCCAGTAAAAAAATGTGGCAAAAAGTGTGGTAACTATTTTTACCACATATAGAGTTACCACATTATGGCTATCAAAGAATTGTTAACTGACGTTTCTTGCAAGAACGCAACGGTGGAAGGCGTCAAAATCCGTAAGCTTCATGATGGCCAAGGTTTATACCTTTGGGTATATGAAGATGGCCGCAAGTATTAGCGGCTACGTTATAAAACCCATGACAAGGAAAAATCCATATCTTTGAGCATTTACCCTGTTGTCAGCTTGAAACAAGCAAGGCAGCTAGCGCAAGCCGAACGTGCGAAGCTTGCAAGTAATATTGATCTATCCATCGACCGTAAAATCAACAAACAGAAAACAAAGAAATCCGCCGCAAATAGCTTTGAAGCCATAGCCCATAAATGGCATAGAATCAAGGTGCCGCCTATTCGAACAAGCAAGTATACAAAAGATGTGTTGCGTAGACCTGAACGGAATATTTACTCATATATTGGGATTTATCCGATTAATCAGATTAAACCGCCTCTGCAACAACTGTTCGACGTCCGATTTATCAATAACAGTACAGAAACGACCAATCTGTGTGGCATGACACGACTGCGGTTGTGGAGCATTCCTGTCCGCTGAAATACTGCGACACCACATTCTCTGACCAACGGATCACCAATTCTGCGTCACTGCTTGCGTTCGAAAACAGGCGGCAATCCTGCTTTGTAGATCATAGTTCTGGCGCCAGAACCTCATCTCACACAGTTTTCAGTGATATATTAAAGGGGCGGGAAAAAAGGAATCCACTAGATGAATTTAAAATATTTTCTAGAATTTTAAAACCCGTTGAAAGTACTTAAAAATAACACAAAAATAGCAAATGAAAACACTAAGTAATTGATGGACAAGCAAAAAGACCTGAATTCGATTTCCAGCGCCTAATATTACTTCCAATCACATCCAACCACGTCAGAAAGAGGGTGTTTTTATTTGTTAATACTATTTTTAATAGTTATTGATTTTTTTAAAATCCGATGGGGCATAATAAAGAATATTGTTAAAGGTACCAAAACAAATTAGACGAAAGGATTTATTATGTTTGAGGATTCCGGCAAAAAGCAGGTTATCGATTTTTTAATAAAACTGTTTGGCACATTCGCTTTCCTTATTTTTGTAGTCATTTTGGGTAAGGAATTAAAATCTTCTGAGGCTCTGAATCAGACAATTTCTTTCGATTCTGTATACTTGGATAGCGCAGAAATGGTGGATAAAGAAAACCTAAACACAGAACAAATTATCCACCGCGAGAACGAAAAACGTGATTATGAATACAATCAGTGAAATTATCGATATTACGATCAGTAGGTTATACCGCAAGCCACCAGAAGACTATTATCCAAATTTGAACAATAATTTTCTGGTTAAACTGCTTTTAATCGTTAGATCACCACGATATCCGCATTCGTCATAGCCAATCCAATACCAACACTGGCAATTTCTACAGCAGAACTGGCGCCATTACCATCTGCATCGTATAACAATGAACCCGTTACATCGTTGTAAATTATAAAATCATTCCCATCCAGTGCTTTCGTACCAATTACAAATCGATTGGCCGCTAATGTACCGGTTGCAGCTAATGCGCTAAATACACCATTTTCTAGCTGAAGTGTGTCATTGGCGACGTTATAGTCAGTAATTTTGCCTGTATGATCTTTTGTCGTAAATTTAAAGATATCATTACCTGCACCACCCGTAAGTATATTCTTACCAGCACCGCCATCAAGCGTATCATTACCCGCTTTTCCGTTTAATTGGTTGGCGGCAGAATTTCCAATGATAATGTTAGCCTTACCATTACCTGTACCATTAATCGCTGTTGCGCCCGTCAATGTGAGATTTTCTACTTCAATTGATAAAGCATAGGTTACACTGCTGCTAATTTTATCAAGGCCTCCAGAAGGCTCCTCTGTAACGACATCATCCACATTGTCAACAACATAACTGTCATTACCCCAGCCGCCATTCATACTATCGGCTCCAGCACCACCATTGAGCGCGTCGTCTCCATCATTTCCCCACAGCGTATCATCGCCGGCCCCACCTGATAGCGTATCATTGCTGAAACCACCGAACAATTGATTTGAGCTGGCATTCCCTGTCAGGGTATTACTCGCGCTGAAGCTACCGTTCACATGCTCAATGTTCAGCAGCGTATCATTACCGCCACCTCCCGTCGCCACTCCCGTCAAAAGATTCACATTCACGCTACTGGCCGCATTCGAATAATCGGCAGTATCACCTCCCCCTGCACCACCATTCAGCACATCGTTGCCGTCGCCTCCATCCAACCAGTCATCATCATTTCCACCATTGAGATTATCATCACCGGCATCACCAATCAGTGTATCAAACCCCACACCACCACTGAGTGAATCGTTCCCTGCCCCCCCATACAACTGATTCAAATTCACGTCACCGGTTAATGTGTCTGCATATGAGCTACCGAAAATATTCTCAATGCCAAACAAGACATCCTTGCCGGCAGCACCTGTTGCAGTTCCTGTTAATAGACTGACAGTCACTGCCCCTGCCGCATCTGAATAGCTAGCGATATCACCACCGCCTTTACCGCCATCCAAAAAGTCATTACCTAATCCGCCTGTCAGTATGTCATTGCCGTCATTGCCCAGCAAAGTGTCATTGCCTTTACCGCCATACAATTCATTTGCGCCAAAATCATCACCTATTAAAGTATCCGAAAATACGCTACCGATGATATTTTCAATATTGATTAAGGTATCATCTCCGGCTCCCCCGGTTGCAGTCCCCGCAAAAAGATCGACAATGACCGCATCTGTTGCTTTTGAATAGTCAGCAGTATCACCACCAAATTTACCGCCATTATTACCGCCACCATCGAGAGCGTCATTACCTTCCCCGCCGTCTAATAAATCATTCCCTTCACCTCCATGAAGCGCATCATCCCCTAATAGGCCATAGATAGAATCATCTCTGGAAGTACCGAACAATTTATCATTACCTGATGTACCATTAATTATCATAGGATAATCCTTTTAATTTTTAAAAATTAAGCTTGTGAAAAAGACTCGACCGATTGTGATGCGATTCATATCCCAATAGCCGTTTGGAGAAGTTCACAAGCTGGGCATTTTCTCCAAATTCTTCAATTAACATCGAATTTTGATAAATACTTATCCAGCGATTTAATTTACGATCAAAGAGATGATTTTTTAAAAAGCCTTCCTGTTTGAAACCAAGTGCTAGCGTAGATCTCTGCGCATGTATATTATCTGCATAAACTCTACTGATCAGTTTATTCAATCCGATCCTATTAAATGCATAATCTAATATCATGAGCATTGCCGTTAAAGGAATGCGAGTGCCATTGAATCTTGTCGCATTGGGAAAACCGATTAATATTTCTGCATGACGATGCACCAAATGGATTTCTGCCAATGAAGCAAGGCCTATCGGTGTATATTGGATCTTTTCTTGACCCGATGAGTCGATTCTTTCAATAATCCATTGAATACTTTTGTTTTTATATATGCTCCAACGATTGGAGGGATGAATATTTTTTTGTGATTTAGATTGCTGAAATGAATTTGTCACATAACGATTATAGTTATTCATGAAAGATTCATTAGCATAACAATCTGTCGCAAAGGGATGGTCCTGCGGCGTACGAGTTCTTATACGAAGTTTCTTATTCTCAATGGGTTGCATCCATACAGGATGTAACTGAATATAAAGATATTTGATTTCAGTATCATCTGGATTAGCTTGCAGGCCATGATCCAATACATCAAATGCTAAATCGATTTCATTGTGCAGCAAATGAATGTTTACCAAGTTAATAATACTGTTGATATTTTTTGGATTTTGTTTTTCTGCTTTCTGGAAAAAAACTTTTGCATTATTCAAATCACCCAAACCGGCATGCGCTACACCCAAGCAATCCAGCAGATAGGAATTTTCTCCAACATACTGTTGACCTCGCGTTGCAACGCCTATTGCTGTTTTAAAATTTCCCAGCTGGCAATGTGCGGTTGCTGCAATAATCCAACCCCAAGACGACTCAGTATTCTTTAGATTAGCTTTATTGAGGTGATCAATGCATAATTCAGCCTCCCCTAATGCTAGAAAATTTCCTGCTTCCTGGATATACATAGGAATTTGCTCATCTAACGCACTCTGATAAAGAGTAACTGGATCAGGTAATTTGCAATTAAGGTTTTTCATGTTAATCAAGCAAATTTATTGCGCCCTACTATGTCTGCATAGTAACCGATTAATCAGATCTGAATTCTATGAGTTTAATCCAACCACAATCTTACTAAGTAGATTTACAATCAAAAAGAACTTTCTTACGATATTCCAGCGCATGCCGCATGCTATTGTATTCCTAACCCGTTGAACAAGATAGTGTAATTCCTCGAAAATTAGCGATACAATCGGCTGCTGAAAATTATCGACTTATTTTCCATCGATCATCTGGTTAAGCCGCTTCAAATAGGGATAGTAATGCACTTCAAGTGAATGACGTGGGCGGACAATAAATTGGCGTGCCCAATCTTTTCCTTCCGTGATGGCCAATTCCCGCCAATTGGAAGGCAATTGAATGTTGTGAGTCAGCAATCGTCCGATCAATCTCGACTGTGCTTCAGCCAATGTCCAAATGCAGCCTTGTGGTTGTATCAATCCTATAAAAAACAAGCTAGGATGGTTCGGATGAAATATACGCAAATAAAGTGGAACATACGTGGCATCTTCCCAATTAATAAAATCTGCATCAA
The DNA here is from genome assembly GCA_024281995.1 of Nitrosomonas sp. Lineage (GTDB taxonomy): Bacteria > Pseudomonadota > Gammaproteobacteria > Burkholderiales > Nitrosomonadaceae > Nitrosomonas. The sequence continues at coordinate 903,567 of JAMWZW010000001.1, read as the reverse complement.
AGAATGGAAAGCTTATTTTGTAGCCTGTTGCAGCAATGATGACATCATAATGTGTCGATGAACCGTCTGTGAAATAGACAGTTTTATCAGAAACGCTTTGGATACCTGGACGGGGATTTATCTTGCCATGCCTTATCTTGTCGAATATTTCCGAGTTGATGGTTGGATGAATTTGTGCCGGTGAAAAATCAGGTTCTGGCAATCCATAGTCGCGATATCGCCCAAGCTGGAATCGCAAGATAATTTTTTGCAGCCAGTTTTGTATACTTCTTGGCAACCATTGAAAAGAAGCGGCAAAAGTGTCGGTTGGTTTTCCCATAATAAGCTTAGGAATAATATACTGCGGCGAACGCAGGCTTATATCCACTTGACTCGCATCACGGCTTGCTTCAACCGCGCAATCACACCCCGAGTTTCCTGCACCTACCACGAGGACTCGCTTATTTTGCAATCCCTGGCCGGTTTTGAATTCATGAGCATGCATATATGCTCCGGAGAAATTGTCCCGCCACTCTGGGTGGCGCGATGCCGCATGATGCCCATTGGCAATAAGAATATAATCAAACTCTGGTTGAGTGCCATCGCTTAAAGATAAACGCCATCGTTCCTTTTCAATTTCCTCAGCATGGAGAACCGTAGTATTCAATCGAATATACTTTTCCAATCGGAAATGCCGGGCATAAGCTTGAAAATAAGTCAGTATTTGTTGATGGCTTGGATAATCCGGATAGTCATCCGGCATCGGGAAGTCACTGAATTGCGACATAAACTTACTGGAAATCGTATGCGTCTTGTTGCTTACACTACTATGCCCTGGGGTAGCTGTATATACCCAATTCCCTCCGATTTGATCACTTTTTTCGTAACAGATGACATCTTGCAGTCCCGCCTCCAGTAAATTTTTAATCGCAGTGAGGCCTGAGCAGCCAGCACCAATTATTGCAATAGGCATCTCTCGTTTTTTATCCTCATATTCTCTTTTGTAGGACTGCCACGATGCACACCGGAATTTCCTCGGATTTTTCGTTGCATGAGCAGATTGAGATTGGCTTTCCTGGCAAATAAAACCGGAAAACCATTATCGCCAATAAAGGTTTACAAGAAAAGTAAACATTAACTCTAAAAATATTTTATCAAACCTCAATTTCTCATCCACGTGCTGCGAAAAGCCTTATCCTGGTTTCTAGTCAGAGCCTTACAATTCCGACCGTTTATTGATTTCGATCCATCATCACTTAAGATCAGCGCCCTTTTACTTTTATTGGGATAAACCACCAATGCTTCCGGATGCAATCCTGCGAAGTCAATATTAGCTAATACAGGTGGTTCAGATGGATTACCCGACCATTTATAAAGTTGAAAGCTACCATTATCGTCATAAGGTCCTGCAACGATAAAGTATGCGCCATTAACGTCGGAATACTCAATGCTGCGTATACCTAACCCATCTAACCCCAGAAGAATTGGATTGCCAAACTTTGGTTTCTCATTTCCGGCAATGATTTCTTGTGGATTTTTCAATGGAACCAGTAGCGCCTTGCCTTCCGGAATAGGATTGCGAAAACCGATTAACAGGCTTCCTTCGGGAGTTGTGGTGAGCCCTTCGATGTTGAGTCCATTTTTGGATTCGGGAGCCTTTTGGGCGGCTTTCCCAAGATTGTAGCTCTTTAGCTCAGCAGAATCTTCAAAGGCCTTGACTAAACCCAGGAAAGGTATGCCAATAGGTTTCAAACTAAACTTGCCGTCGGTAGCTTCGATATCTGTTGCAAAAAATCGATGCCGATTGGGACGCTCCTTACCATCTTTATTTGCACCGTGTGAGGTGATCCAATAGATCCGATTGTTAACGAGGGTAGCGCCCTCAATATCTGCTTCCGGGTGCTTGGGATTGATTTGCAGAAATGTAGTAAGGTCATACGAATATAAGGAATTGCCAGATTCATTATTTTTATAGATTCTTAGTAGGTTGTCTTCGTCATTGGCGACGACAAACAGATCGGATCCCACAGGAACAGCAGCGGATGCATCACACATTCCAAAATGCCTGATAATAGATGAGAGTGTACCCGCGCAAACGGGTAGCGCAAGAATAGTAGCGATGATAGTCACTACAATAGTAGAAAATTTTCTGGTCATAGAATTTCCTTGGGTTATTGGAAGATGCACCATTGGTTAATGCATCAGTTTTTAGAAATTGATAAACAAAAACCGTCCCTCACAAAACATCCCTTCACAACGGATTAAATAGAAACAAAATATGCCAGTCCATCCTCAGACAATCCTACAAGATCGATGTTTGCTTGATTAAGTGCATTCTCCGCAGCCAGGATTCCAATCGACGCAATTGTATAAGTACCTGAGTCCAGCAATTCTACAAAATAAGCCTCATCAGCAGTAGATGGTTCAAAACCAACAACATTCTCGTACAGCAGATCAACAACGGCCGTATGGTTTGTTGCATTTGCACCCAGTGCCACATCAATCGCCAACTGCATCAATGCTTCATAGCTCATTCCGTCATCGAGCAAACTCAATCCGATCCCAGCATAAATCTTATTTGACACAGCTTCCCGGCCGAATACGGCGCCCAGTATCTTGGCAGTTGTACCAGCGCTGCCAATAAGGTCAAGAGCCAGTGAAATATCAGGGAATTTAATACGCTCAATATCGACAAGAATATCCGTTCCATCCGATCCGCTATTCTTTTGTTCTATTGTCCATATCCCGTCGCTATTCTTCTTAATATCGTAATCAGTATAATTATTAAGGTAGATAGCTGCATCAATATTTTCTTTCCCGATTAAAGTGTCATCTCCTCCAAAACCAGTCAAAACATCTGTTCCTGCTCCACCCGAAATAATTTCGGCTTTACTATGATCAACAACGAAAGGCGTTTGAAAACCTTCAAATAAGGTCATATATTCATTTGCAGCAGTTCCGTTCCCATCTTTCGGACTAAATACTGCTCCTGATAACAAATAACCTCTTAAACCTGCAATATCGGATGATTGGCTTCCTGCACCCAGAAGATGTGAAACTGCTAACATTCCTGAAATTGTTATTGGACGGTTATTGAGAATCTGCCCCTCATATTTATCAAGTCCCAGAAGCTTTACTCTTCCCCATAAAATGTCATGCCAGTCATAAATGATAGTTTCTTGAACTAAACCATTGCTGAAATAATCTTGCTTACTATTTATTCCATTTTTTCCCGACCAATTGCCTATCCAATCATTTTTAAATAAATTACCGTCACTCTCATCTATACCATAGTATCCTAAGTCAAAAAGAGCAGCCTCACCAAATTGATATTTTCCTATAAAACCAAATGCATTTTCAGTGTCATAATTTTGAACTCCACCAGGAATACTGGATGACTCATTAAAGCCCAGTACGTCAAAATAATCTTGATATGTTTTTTTAGTCACAATGAGCTTTCGCTTATTGAAAAAGTAGGGTTTCGTGAGTTTGTTCTAAATCACCATTTCTCCATCGATACAAACTATATGCGGCTGCTTTAGACATACTTACGCCGTTCATTAAGCGGATTGCAAGGTTATGATAACCATTATTTGTCGAATTGTTGAGTATCAGTATGTCGTCGGAACTACTACGTGCGGTTTTATACTCAAGCTTCTCATTGTCTTTGTTGAATTGAAAAATGATGAGATGGCAGCCGCCATTGCCACACATACCGTGACCCGATAGATACAGAAAGACTTCTTCTCTATCATCGTCGTTAAGATCATAGTGGGCAATTTTACCCGTAGGTGGTTCTGATAAGAATTTTTCATGGGCTGCTTTCCAGCTCGACACAATTATTTCTGGCACATTTTGACTGTTTAGTAACGCATCTACCGCGTGTGTACTTACTTGCTCAAATTTTAGTTTGACCGGATATTTTGTTTCCGCAAAAATACTAGCTGCTATTAAGGCTGTGACAATCAACAAAAATATACTTAATGGCTTAAATATATTGTAAGAATATACGGGCATGTTGAAGCAATCTCCTTTAACAACCTGCGAATTGGCTTACGCAACAAACTTGGATTTATTCAAATATCGCTTTCTTGATTAGTCCTGTCAGTAATTCCGGTAGTTTAATATGTCCGGCAAGTACAAATTGATGCGCTTGTACAGACATTTTTTGCCACATTCTTCCGATGATCTCTATCCATTTCTGTTCGTCGTATTCGAAGTGTTTATCAGCAAAATCGAGCAGGTAGTATTCAAGGAAAACCAATCCTGCAACATCTTCCAATAACTGAGTATCCGCATTAGTTTTCAGCGATCTTTTGCCCACAGCTTGGGCTACACGCACGATAAATTCATTTTCGTATCCTACCCTACCCAGCAAATCTGCAATAGTGTCGGCATGAAATTTGTTTAACTCAGCACGCCATCGATGGTAGCCCTGACGATTCATTGGATAATCACTTCGTGGTAATTTCCAGCGTTGAATATGCTGTGCGCTCACTGCCAGTTTCATCGCGTCGTCGGCTTCTGGCGCAAAGCGCTCCAACATCTCTGACATGCGCCGTGAGTAAAGCAGCTCTTTAGGCCAGTCTTTTCCATCGCTTGTTTCACGATTTGGATCTTCGCTATTCACCGCATCGATTAGCGCCTTTGCTGTGTCGAAACATTGATTGGTCATATCGAAAATGGATTGGTTTAGCAATTGACGCCCCAGTGTATCTTAAGAAATTATAATTGAAACAATCGGTTCCATATCCCAATTTTCAAAGCGTATTTGTAAGTTACTATTACGCTATTCAGTAATGTCAAACAAGCTCAGGCTGATAATGCGTATTAAACTTGGCGATAATCGGGAGAAGATGTTATGAAACGACGCACCTTGTTACAAGCACTCGCGATAGTCAGCGTGTTTCCGCTGCTTTCCGCATGCTGGCGCACCCCTGTGGTTGGTGAAGCTGCCAGTCCTATTAACCCGCTCAAAAAAAACAATAAAGAATGGCGTGAACTGCTATCGCCCAGGGCTTACGAAATACTATTTGAAGAAGCAACCGAGCGCCCGGAGTCCAGTAATCTGGTTTACGAGGATCGTGAAGGCACTTTTATATGCGTTGCTTGTTATTTGCCACTGTTTGACAGCGCGCATAAATATGAAAGCTGGACCGGTTGGCCAAGTTTCACCCAGCCGATTGCCGGGCACGTAGCGACAAAAATCGATTTCAAAATGATCAAGCCACGTGTGGAATATCACTGCGCACGCTGTGGCGGACATCAAGGCCATGTATTCAACGATGGTCCGCCACCACGCGGGGAACGCTGGTGCAACAATGGCATTGCGCTAAAGTTTGTGCTTAAAAACGAACCGCTGCCACCGCTCAGAAGCTAAAAATCCTCAAGCAATCCTTACTTGCCATCCCGAACATCGTGAGGATTCCGAATCAAAAACATAGATTTCTCGCTGCGCTCGAAATGACAGCTACTCAGGGAAACGCAACGACAATTGCTTCTACGAACACGCCATTACAGCCAGTAGGATGACATACCTATCGCCATTCAGTTGTTATTCAGCCTAAAACTTGCATAGTAAATGCCATAAGGCCTGCTAAAAATTGAATCTTTGTCAGGCATAAAGTGAAAGCCTCAGAAATCATTTTGTTAACACATTTACGCATTGATTTAGGAGAATTATCATGAATGCAAAAAAAGTTTTTATGCTTGTTGCTATCCTTGCAAGCTTACTACTTGGCGGATGTGTTGCCACGCCCTATTATGGCAGTACAGGCTATTATCGGAGCTACGGCTATCAGCCTTATTACGGCAGCCAAAGTTATATTGGCACTTATACTAGACAACCTTTCATCGGAGGATATATCCGCTTCAATGGAGGTCACAGGCACTTTCTCGGTGGGCATCGGCACGGGCATAATCATGGGCACTTTGGCTGGCGAGGCGGCCACAGAGGGCATCGGTGGTAATAGGTATCGAATAAGCTATTAATGGGTAATCCGATAAAATGACAATTTCTTGACTCTGATATGAAAGATAACTACTGGATAAATCGTTGGAAGCAAGGCGAAATTGGTTTTCATCAGGCAGTCATCAATCCCTATTTGCGTCAATTCTGGCAAGAATTAAAGCTGGCGGCACATACGACAGTACTGGTGCCATTGTGCGGTAAAAGCAGTGATATGCTGTGGTTGCAGGAACAAAAATATCACGTTCTGGGTGTCGAGCTCAGCACTATTGCGGTACAGACATTTTTTGCGGAGAATGCACTTTCTCCGCATCAATCTCAGTACGAAAGTTTCAAGTGCTATACCGTGGATGACCTTAGCATTTTGCAAGGTAACCTATTTGATTTGCGCAAAGAGGAACTTGCAAGCGTGAATGCCGTATACGATCGTGCTGCATTGGTGGCATTGCCGCCGGAGATGCGCAAACACTATGTTTCGCATTTGCTGCATATCCTGCCACCCACAACACAAATTTTACTGATTACGTTAGATTACCCCCATATTGAAATGGCGGGGCCGCCGTTTTCGGTGTCTCCCGACGAAGTGGAAGCACTGTATCGGGATTGCACTGAAATACGAAAGCTGGCTCAAGTGGATGTGCTAGAAGAAAATCCCCGTTTCAAACAACGGGGATTAAGCCGATTGCAAGAAAGTGTTTTTCTGATAACACTGTAATCCGCTTGTTACAACACCGCACAACTTGGAATAGTCGATATTATGCCTGCGTTAAAAGAACAGCCGTTCATCGTGTCATTCATCACTCATTTTTTTATACCGTAATATTGCGCAATCAGGGCCAGCAAATTGGCAACAGAATGAATATTTCGGGCGCCCGTGAAGTATCGGCCATTCTCGATCATATCACCCCACAGAAATGCACCAAATCCGCCGATCTTGTCGGATAATTGCAGTGCCCAACCGTAAAATTCCATTTGCCGCAATACGGTATCGACTTCGTCAAAATGGCCGTCTGCAAGAAATGTTCCTGGCACTAAGAATAACTTACGATTGATTGGATTGCGAGATTCCATTGCTTGCATGACATCCCATACCCATGTCGCATAGTCCACTTGATGACGGTAACCATCATCTTGCGAACCGCAAAACTCAATATCGCCGTAACAATCAAAGCCCAAGTACTCGGTATCGTCCAACATAATCACGTTATCATTCGGGTATGTTCTCTTTTGTATGGCTAATTCAGCCCATGCTTCGATATGCATGACTCCCGATCCTGGAAACCGTTTGCGCAATTTTTGGCCTGCCTTACGCAAGGTATCTAATGTCTGGATATATTTATTGGAAATGTCAGTGCAGGCGGCAACTTTGTTTCTTTGCTGACATTCTCCCCGTATTGTCCATAAAGGCTCATCCATCAGAAATAAAATTTCTTGATTATTTGCATTAGATTTCTCTATTGCGCGGATAATTTTTTTAACACTATGATGATATAGACCTTTTTCCTTGTTAAGTAACAAGTGATTAATTCTAATAACCGGGAGTAGGCCATTTTTATTGGCATCAAGATATTCCGTAATTTCCTCGGCGGTTTGCGGTGAAAACCCAAAGGCGTTGCTATGAGTATAGATTTCATCGATTTGCGAACTGTCGGTCAAATAAATCCCAAAAATTTTTTGACTTCGGTTGGTATCAAAGTAATCAGCAAGTGAAATTTCTGAAACCAACAAGAGTATCAAGTTCATGAAAACCCATTTGCCCATCATAGCTCCTTCGTCTGTTAATAACTAAGTTCGTGATGGAGCAAATAATATTGCCCAAGCAAAAAACAGTCTGTGAGTTATCTCACAGTAAAAGCTATTTAAAAATCACAGCTTAGGCTAGCACGAAAAATTGATATGTGATGATTTTTGTTAATTACGCCACGACAGATTTTTCTCTAGAAGTCCTGGTATTAACAATCATTGGAAACGTAAGGGGGAAGAAATATACGCCAATAATCTTTGCAACTCGGTTACTGCTGTCCCACTTCAAATCCTTTGGACAAGCAAACTTGAATGACAAGCCTATGGCTTCAATGCTTACTATATAGTCAGTCGCATTTGACATGGATACAAAGGGTGTGTTCGAATAGTGCAGATAGGTTAAATGGCATTACTCACACGATAACGAATTGCAAAAAAATAATGAATAAAATAATACAAATCAAATGGATATTTACAATTCTATGGTAATAGCACACCTTCCAAAAAAGCAAAAACCGGCAACGCATAACCTTCTGACACCCTTGATTATAAAATACGCTGAACACACTCAGAGTGTAAATGTTTGTAGCTTGTCCGCTGCAAAAAAGCTTGCTACTTTCCCGCTCTATACTTCGAAAGTAGCGGCGGGATTTCCATCGCCTGCAGATGATTACATCGAGAAGCGACTAAACCCTAATGACTATCTCATTACTAATGATACAAGCACATTCTTCGTACAGGTCAAAGGCGACTCGATGATTGATGCAGGCATTTTCGAGAAAGATATACTGGTGGTTGATCGATCGCGTACTGCACAGATGGGGGATATTGTCCTTGCTGTTGTGGATGGAGAATTCACAGTCAAGATCTTAAATCAATCCGAAGCGGGAGTATGTTTGATCCCGGCTAACAAAAACTATGCAGTTATTCAAATTAAAGAAAACCAAGTATTTGAGATCTGGGGTGTAGTTACAGGTTCTATGCGTAAATTCAAATGACACGTTCTATTGCACTTATCGATTGCAACAATTTTTATGTCAGTTGTGAGCGCGTATTCAATCCGCAATTAGTAGGTAAACCAGTTGTAGTTTTATCCAATAATGACGGGTGCGTAGTGGCTCGAAGCAATGAAGTAAAAGCACAGGGTGTCAGAATGGGGCAACCGTGGTTTCAATTAAATAATTTGGCAAAACAACACGGAATAGTGGCATATTCATCGAACTATCCACTATATGCTGATATGAGCAATCGTGTCATGGGCATGCTGGCGACGTTCAGTCCAGATATAGAAGTATATTCTATTGATGAATGTTTTCTTGATTTTTCTGGATTCAAAACACAAGATCTAACGCTCTACAGCCAGCACATCCGCCAGAAAATAAAACAATGGATTGGCCTGCCAGTTTGCGTCGGAATCGGAGCAACCAAGACATTGGCCAAACTTGCCAATTATCTTGCCAAGAATAATCCAGAGTTTAATGGAGTATGTAATTTTAGTGTCATGATGCCGCAGCAACAAAATGATTGGTTCAGTCAGATTGCAGTAAGTGAAGTATGGGGAATTGGCAGAAATCTTACGCCCAAACTTCATCAGCAAGGAATTCATACTGTCTTGGATCTCAAGCAAGCTAACCCCGCTTCGATGCGCTCCAGATTTTCCGTCATCATAGAAAAAACCATACGTGAAATAAATGGTATTGTTTGTATTGAACTCGAAGAAATGGCAGCCGCAAAGAAACAGATTGTCAGCTCGCGTTCCTTTGGTGCACCTGTTTCTGACCTAGCAAGCTTGGAACAGGCTGTTTCTCTCTATGTTAACTGCGCCGTAGAAAAATTACGGCGTCAGCAATCTTATGCAAGCACCCTATTTGTTTCTATTCGTACCAGCCCGTTTAATAAAAAAGCAGCATATTATAAAAATGGCTTGACTATTCCACTGCCAATGCAGACTGACAATATCAAGTTGCTGACCAAAGCCGCTTTATGGGGGCTACGCAAAATCTATCGGAAGGGTTACAAATACCAGAAAGCTGCCGTAGTACTATCTGAATTGGTTTCTGCTAATAATCGACAATCTGATCTCTTTGACTCAGAATTAAGCGGCTGTAAATCCGACAAATTAATGAATATCATCAGTAAAATCAATGCCGTTATGGGTAAAGGCACACTAAAGCTTGCATCTGAAGGTTACAGGCAACCGTGGAAATTAAGACAGAGCAATAAAAGTTCTAGTTATACTACGAATTGGAATGAGTTGATCCATGTTACAAAATAACTTTGGATACCAATCATGCGTACAATAGGATAATTACGAATCGTACTTTATATGAATACGGCAACTTCGGTGCTAAGAATGGTTACTATCCGATAGTAATCCACTATAAACCTATCCACGCAATTAACTTTGTTTAAAATGACTCCCTTTAAAAATATAATAAAAAAAATAACGCTAGCTTTAGCGTTAGTTCTCACAAGTACTGAAATAGTAGCTGAATGGACTCCACTGGGTGAAAGCGACAAGAAAGGGGGATATACAGTTTATGCAGACTTAGCCTCCATCCGCAAAGCCAGTAATAGGGTTAAGATGTGGATTCTGCTTGATTATAAAAATGAGCAAAAAGCTGCTGGTGTGAATTTTCTTTCTGAGAAAATTCGACGTGAATTTGATTGTGAAGAGGAGCAGATGAGGACTCTTGCTTTCTCATTATTCAGTTGGAATATGGAAAAAGGAGATCTTATCCGCTCGTATAGTCAGCCTCAGAGATGGGAGAAAATCCAACCAGGAAGTATCGATGAAATTGAATGGAAAGAAGCTTGCAAGACATGAGTTAAGTTTTTTAAATAGTTTCATAAACTTAGAAGACCTGCGATGATTTTCAAAATTCTGTATCAGGTTGTAAATCGTGCTAACACACTTTACTTGGCTTCGCTACTTCACTCGCTAACCAGTCGGGACAGTCTGTTGAAACGCTAACGGTTTTAGCTCAGCTATGAACGCTTTCTGATTTTAGGCGCCACAATTTATTAAGGCCTGTCAGTACAGGGTACCGCCAGAATCAAGTACCTTCGTCTTCCGATATACCTATACAACACCCCTAGAATTCCCTCCTTTCCTTCAATAGTTACACCAAGTACGATGTAAACTGTTTGATATACCGGCTATCTTCCTTTATTTTGTGATGTAATCTGGTTCATTTATTGCTCTATGAATTTTAATAATAAAGAAATGACACAGAATTCCTAATACTTCTTATTATCAAGCCAGCAACCAGAAAAAACCTATTGATTTTAAATAAAATCCGCAATTAATCTAAAACTATAGAATATTCCTACTCTAACATGGTTTTTAGGTATCACTCATTGGCTACAGTGCTTCAAATATACCCGCTGCTCCCATCCCGCTACCAATGCACATAGTTACCATGCCATATTTCTTTTGGTGACGCCTTAATCCATGCATTAAAGTTGCAACTCTAATCGACCCTGTTGCACCTAACGGATGCCCCAATGCAATCGCACCACCGAGAGGATTCACTTTATTGCGATCCAATCCCAAGTCACGGATTACCGCAAGGCTCTGCGCAGCAAATGCTTCATTCAATTCGATCCAGTCCAGATCATCTTGTTTAATGCCAGTCTGTGCCAGTACTTTAGGAATTGCCTTAATGGGACCGATACCCATAATTTCGGGCGGCACGCCTGCCACGGAGAACCCAATAAACCTTCCCAGTGGTGACAAATTAAAACGTTTCATTGCAGATTCACTCATCAATACCACCGCAGCCGCACCATCGGACATCTGTGAACTATTGCCCGCTGTCACGGAACCTTTTGCTGCAAACACGGGCTTTAATTTCGCCAGCGCATCGAGATTAGTATCCGCACGCGGCCCTTCGTCAGTGCCTCTAACAACATTCTCTTCGTGCACAGTATGCGTTGCCAGATCCGGCTGTTTCTCCTCAACGGTATAAGGTGCAATTTCGTCTTTAAATTCTCCTGTTTCGATCGCTTTTAATGCACGCTTGTGGCTGGTCAACGCAAATTCATCCTGGTCTTCGCGAGAAACATGCCACTGCTCCGCGACTTTTTCAGCAGTCATTCCCATGCCATAAGCAATTGCGGCGCTCTCTTCATGCTCGAACATGGCGGGATTCATCGCAACTTTATTACCCATCATCGGTATCATGCTCATGCTTTCGGTACCTCCGGCGATGATGATATCCGACTCTCCCAATCGAATACGATCCGCAGCCATGGCAACCGTTTGCAAGCCAGAAGCACAAAAGCGATTCACTGTCATTCCAGGCACACTGTCTGGCAAACCTGCCAATAACAGGGCAACACGCGCAACATTGATACCTTGCTCCGCTTCGGGCATGGCACAACCGACAATCACATCATCAATCGCTGCCGGATCGAGCCCGTCACATTGCTTCATCACCGCTTGCAACACATGCACCAACATATCGTCAGGACGTACATTTTTAAACATGCCTCGCGGCGCTTTGCCAACCGGTGTACGTACAGCAGCTACAATATAGGCTTCTTGAGTTTGCTTAGTCATTCATTTCTCCGTCGATCGTCACTATCAGTTTCTCAAAGGTTTACCGGTTTTCAGCGTATATTCGATACGCGCCTGAGTTTTCTCGGTTGCCAGTAATTCCATAAAGGCTGCACGTTCCAATTCCAGAAACCAGTCTTCATCAACCATGCTGCCAGGCGTTAAATCACCCCCACACATCACATGCGCTACTTTGTTGCCGATTAAGTAATCGTGCTCGGAAATAAAACCACCCTCACGCAAATTGACTAACTGACTTTGAATTGTCGCAATGCCGGTATTACCCGCTACCGGAATATCCCGCGCCCGTAACGGAGGACGATAACCTGCTTCGGCCAACGCCAGCGCCTGCGCTTTTGCAACGTACAGCAATTCAAAGCGATGCATCACTACGTGATCGGCATGGCGTAAATAGCCCAGTTCTTTCGCTTGCTCCGCGCTCTTTGCCAATTCTGCCATCACCACCGTTTCAAAATAATGCTTCAATTGCGGGAAAGGATCGCCATCTAGGGCATTTTGTGCGGCTCTGAGAGCGAATTCCTTGCAACCGCCACCAGCGGGCAATAATCCAACGCCTGTTTCTACCAAACCGATATAACTTTCCAATGTTGCAACAGCCCGGTCACAGTGCATAACAAACTCACAACCTCCGCCCAGTGCCAGACCATCGACCGCAGCAACGGTCGGAATCATCGAGTAACGCAACGCCTGTGAAGTATGTTGAAACTGTTTGATCATTTCATTAACTTCCGCCAGTTTGTTGGCCATTAACGCATCAGCAAGATCCAGTTCACGCGCAACCTGAAGCACTGTAGCTTGCGCTGATTTTTTAAATTTCTTCAAAAACAATTGAAATGCTGACGGTGGCTGTGGCGGCGGCAATGGTTCGTTGCTTGATTTTGCATGCGATTTAGGTTTCTCTGTAGCTTTTTGCAAATTGGCACCGGCAGAAAATGGTGGCTCCGTTTGCCAGATCACCAAGGCACGCCAGTTTTTCTCAGCCTCCTTAATTGCTTGCTGTGTGCCTTCTAGTACATCAATTCCGATTGTATGCATTTTGCTTTTAAAACTCAGAATGGCAATTCGGTCACCGCTATGCCATAACCTCACCGCATCGGTTTCGAAAATAGTTTCTCCATAAGTAGTTGTCTCACTGATCAAGCGGTCGGGAAACAGCTGACGTTGATACACCGGCAGCTTTGAACGTTGCTGCAGCTTTCCGGTAGCAGGTGCAAAGGAACCTTGTGCAGTATGCACACCTTGCGCATCACTTTCTGCTGTCGCTATGACCCATTGCGGCAATGGCACCTGGCTCATGCTTTTACCTGCGGCAATATCCTCCTGGATCCAGTTAGTAATCTGTTTCCAGCCGGCTGCCTGCCAGATCTCAAAAGGCCCTTGACTCCAGCCGAATCCCCAACGTACCGCAAGATCCAGATCGCGGGCATTGTCGGCAATCGCCTCTAATTGCACCGCACAATAATGAAACAAGTCACGAAAAATAGCCCATAGAAATTGCGCTTGCGGCTGATCACTATTGCGTAATGCAGCAAACTTCTCAACAGGATTACTGTATTTCAGCAAGCGCTTAAGGTCTTCATCCGCTTCTGCGTTAGATCGACGATATGTCTGTGTCGTTACATCGAATACGTGGATTTCATTGTTGATTTTCTGATATACCCCGCGCTTGACTTTCTCGCCCAGTGCACCGGTTTGAATCAAACCTTGCAGCCAATCCGGTACGGCAAAGTAAGCATGCCAGGAATCATCCGGCAATGTATCGCGCATGGTGTTGATGACATGCGCCAAAGTATCCAATCCAACCACATCGGCAGTACGAAATGTAGCGCTTTTGGGGCGTCCAATCAATGAACCGGTGAGTGCATCAACCAGGTCAAAACCAAAATTAAACTCTCGCCCATGATGCATGGTGGCCAACAAAGAAAACACACCGATGCGGTTAGCAATAAAATTCGGTGTGTCTTTGGCGCGAATCACTCCCTTGCCAAGATACGTGACGAGAAATGCTTCCAGATCATCGAGCATGCCCGCATCGCTGGTACGGCATGGAATCAATTCGATCAAATGCATATAACGCGGCGGATTGAAAAAATGTATGCCGCAAAAACGATGACGTAAACTTTCCGGAAATGCCTCAGCGAGTTGATTGATCGACAATCCCGAAGTGTTACTTGCAAAAATCGTATGCTCGCCCAAAAACGGCGCAACTTTGACATACAAATCGCGTTTCCAATCCATGCGTTCAGCAATGGCTTCGATCACCAGATCGCAATCTTTGAGTTTTTCCAGATGTTGATCGTAATTCGCAGATTGAATACAAGCGGCCTTGGTTTTAACTGACAACGGTGCGGGTTCTTGTTTTTTAAGTTTTTCCACCGCCTTGATCACATTGGCGTTAGGATTACCGGTATCACCCGGTAATTCAAACAACAAGGTTTCAATATTGGCATTGACCAGATGCGCCGCAATCTGCGCTCCCATCACACCAGCCCCCAATACCGCCGCTTTGCGCACTAAAAAACGTTGATCACTCAATTGCACCTCCTGCTTGATCCGGTTATTGATAAGTCTTTTTTACTGACTGTGCCCGAAAGAGTACAAGCATGAACGCCAAAGCGCAAGCTTGTTTGTCAGCAGTAGTCGAAAATACCCGAAAGCGTGCCATGCTGCGAGCGAACTAGTACGAAGGAATCATATTTAAGATATTGGAAAACTATTGAGAAATATTTCTTGAAAGAAATGTGGGAATTCTCACGACATACAACAAGTTCTTCTGCTATGTTTGATACATTCAATATGTAATAAGCATAGAAAATTTTTTTACATATAAACCTTGGAGACTATCATGATGAAATCAAGATATATTTCTAATCCGAATCTCATCGGATTTAAATTGCTTCTCCCATTATTACTGTTCGCTATTATGACAGCATCCTGTACAACAAATAGAGGATATTTCGGGGTAGGCAATCCTACCGTGTTAGATAATGAAAAAACCAGACTGAGTCTCAGTAATCAACAAAAAGAAGTTATCGATGCAACGCGCCTTCAAGCGATTGACCCTTTTGCTATAAATCAAACATATTTACTCGCATCAAACATAGAAAAGAAAGGCTCCGTAACTATTATCACCCCGGCACCAGGTGCTGTTAAAGCCCCAGTAGCTAAAGACGATTTAGCTACACCATCGGCGGCTTCAGACCCTACGCCAATTATAACTATCGCTGGACCTGAAAAATATTCAGGTCTGGTAGTAGATGGGTTTACAAGTCTGGAATCATATTCCGCACATAAAATAAATTCCTCCGAAAAACTTGATCCCAACATGATGGGTATCGAGACACACGACCAAATTTTTAAAATAAAATTTGATTTATGGATCGAGCCAGTCCGTCAAAACTACACAAGCTATATTTGGCGGTGGATACCGGCAATCTTTTCTGAACACGGCTTTCGAAATTATACAAAAGATTATCATGCAGAAATCAATTTCGACTTAGGTTGCCCAAAACCAAAAAATACACCAGAACCAAAAGATAACAACGCTTGCCCGTACAAAGTTGTTTTAGTCCAGCCTACCCATGAAGGCATTAATTCCTTTAATATGGCCCTTCAACAAGAAACCTCCCAATTTGCATTGTTCGGGTCTTGGCTTGGTAGCGCAGCAGGAATAGATTTGGCTGAGAGACATAAAGAGCAGTTAGTTCAACAACGCAAGGATCCGATTTTACGTGGGATTATCGATTCGGAATCGGAATTTCGTTTCTTAGTTTCACCGCGTATACATGTTGAGCAGCGAACCTTTCGCATTCCTTTTCTCATGAGCCGCTATTCCATTGAACGAGGGCTTGAGTCAGGGCCCTATACCGTATCCGCTTATATTTTACGTAAGTCAGGAGTTGAATTGCCAAAAGATGAATTAAAAATATCAATCCGTGGCGACTATAAATTACTGGGTAGCGCAGCCAGATCTGATATTGAAGATGAAGCCCGAATATACCCGATAAGCGTGAAATATAGTGATAAAAAAGATCTTAAAGAAAAAGACTATTACATCATTACATCAATAAAAAAATATTTTAGATAAATTTTGGAGGTAAGGGCGGCATAATTTACTGCAATCGAATGCGTTATTTTGGAATGGATCGATTGATTCAATGATCGTTAATTGGTGGAGCAATTTCTGGTAATCGAGCTTTCCTCAAAATTTTTGGTAACTATCTTATTACAACAAACATTCTACGAAATATTTTTTAATAATGATTTTTACAAAGATACTCGTTATTCACTGCTTTCTCTGGATCTGTTTTTACATTAACCATGTAAAGGCCGCGCCTGTTATTTCTTGGGATTTTAAAGAGGGATCGTCTAATTTTAGTTTCTTGCACCAAAAGTTTTCGATACTTTCCCCCAGCAATGACGAATCATCATATACGCACTTGGAGAAAATATTTAGTGATGAAAAATCAGAGGATTATCGAAAATATACAAAAACCTTGGAATATATTGTTCAAAATAACTGGCTAACAGAATGGGATGATTATAAGAATGAATATAGGAGTAGTTATGGCGCAGCCTGTAACAATGATCGTCCTACCGCATTTTGCCAGGAGATTACATTAAGCGTTGCAAACCTCTCCACTAAAAATTGCTCATGGTCTATCGACGGTAAGGCTTATGTCAGTGCCTTATGTAAAAAATTTTCGGCTAACATCCCAATTGATCAAGACATAATAATTCGAGTCCATCCAATGGATAGACCAGCCGATACAATTGAAACAACTGTTCATGTTGAAGGTAAGGTAATAATCGCTCTGGGGGATTCATTTGCTTCAGGGGAAGGAAATCCAGATCGTCCAACGAAACATAATGATAATATTTCGAAAGTAGGTAGTGGGTATAACTTCTACTTATCCCGTGGTGAAAACTGGCAGTCTTCTTTACAGGATGACCCACTATGGTTAGATCGTACTTGCCATCGATCAATGCTTTCGCATCAATTTTTGGTAGCACTACGATATGCCGCCGAGAATCCCAAAAAAAGAGTAGTTTTTGCATCTTTTAGTTGTTCCGGAGCAGAGATTTTCAGCGGATTGATACAACCTCAATCGACCTTGCCCTATAAAAATGCCAATGAAAAATCACCTCTGTCTCAGCTTGATAGCGCAGTAAATTTTCTGTGTAGTGATACGAGAAAGGAACCAATCAGAGGGGATGAGTTCAGGATAGTATGTAATGATCCTGGTAATCCTGCAAAATTTAGAAAACCTGACTTAATTCTTTTATCGATTGGAGGTAACGATGCCGGATTTGGTCCTTTAATAGCCAATACTTTTTCACCTAAACTGCCACTCCCGCTTTTTCTTTTTTTACCGGTCAAACTTACTTTTCCTTATTTTGATATCTTCAAAGGGTCGATGCAGCTTGCTGGAAAATACAAGAATCCTGATCAAGCAGAAGAAATCATAAAAAATAAGCTTGATGGATTTTATAAGATACTAAATAAAGAGATAAAAGAAAGAGAGCTTGTGAGTCATAATCAACCTGGAGTTGTTCAAACAAATTATCCTGATCTTCTTGAGAACTGCAACCAGGATTGGAATCGTATGGGCAATCTTGGACTCCAGATAATTGACAAGGATCTGGAAAATTTGGGAACGCGCTTAACAAGACCATTTAGAGACTACGAATGGTTCTTTCCTCCATTTGTTGAAGAATAGTTTAATACAATGGATTTATCAATTTCAGAAAGCGAAGCAGAAAAACTAAGAAAAAAAGTAATTTTTAATCTTCAAGAAGCAGTAGAAGCCAATGGTAAATATAATTGGAACATCGCTAAAATAGATGGAGAAATTTTAAAAAAGCATGATTTATGCTCATTGGATGAAGTTGGTCACACAAAAACAGATAATTCTGAAAAGATTTTTAAAACATTTAGAGTTCCGTATCGCGATCATGAAGGAGCTAAAACTGAATGGCTCGATGATTTTAAGCCATCGGAATGGAGTAAAAATCCCTATTCTTTTAAACGCCAGCGTTGGTTCAATACGATTGATGATTCAATAATGAAATTAGCAACACGAATTTGCCCTGAACATTGGCAAAATGGAAGAGATGTGTGTAATGAAATGCTGATGGGAGCTATGCATCCAACCTTGGCTTATCATGCTACTCTTGCGGATGTTATTTATCCCATTGCAAAAGATATTTTAGAAAATAAAAAATCCTATTAACTACAGCAATTGCAACCCGGACTCCGATTGACGAAGCCCCTTGGATCACATTCAACTGTTCAATGTATGTAGTAATTCTAGCTTGATATTTTTGTAAAATGTAGCCAATCATTAACTCCAGACAGCAGCAAGCTGCTCGGCATCAAAACCGGCAGTCGCGCGCTTCCCATCGGTAATCAGCGGTCTTTTGATGAGACGGCCGTTGCTTGCGAGCAAAGCCACTCTCTCGCGATGAGATAACGCCGGTAACCGCTGCTTGATTTTTAGTTCGCGGTACTGCACGCCACTGGTATTGAAAAACTTGTGCAATGGAATATTGGAACGCTCAATAATGGTCATTAATTCTTCAGCACAAGGCGGATTCTCGGTGATATCGATAAATTCATAATGAATTCCGGCTTGTTGCAAGAATTGTTCCGCCTTGCGGCAGGTAGCACATTTTTTATAGCCATAAAATTTAATCATAACTTCTTACTAAACAAGAATGGGTTAAATATAGTCATTTTTCTCCACCCTTCGGCCCCCAGAAAACTACCCAAGTAGAAAAATCCGCTGAGAAATTTTCAAAACGATGTTCAACATGAGCCGCTACAAAAAATACCATTCCCGGTTTGAATGGATGACGGTCACCAGCCACAACAAAATCGCCGTGACCGGAATGGATAAAATACAATTCATCTTGATCGTGCGGTGTTTGGATATCAGTATCTTTGGGCGCGTACAGTTCGACCGACATAGAACCATGCGCAAACGCTTGCACAAATGGCTCTCCCATCGGCCATTCCTCACTTACTTTACCTGGTATTTGTTGCATCAAATCAGATAGCGTTGCTTTCATTGCCTCTTCTCACACATATGCTATTAAAAATATTTTTTCGTTTTGTTCCAGGCTAAGTATAAGTGAACTCGACAGTTAACGGCAATTTCTACAACCCTAGCGAGAATCTGGGGTAAAAATCAAAATACTAGAGCTTAGTTTCAGCGGCAGTCCGACGACTCAAACCAGATAGACTCATTTCCAGATGGTGCCGAAACATTGGAAATAGACCAAATGTTCGAAGCATAACATTCCTCAACAATCGCTGGGATAAGCCCTTCATGATCGCCATCTGTGTTAATTGCTCTGCAAGCTGAAGAACCTGCTGGGCAGCTGGCCGCCGTAAAATTTCATATTGATCGAGATAGCTATCATCACTGTGCTTCAGAATCGCGTGACTTAGAATACGACCCAGTATGCACGCATCTATCAAACCTGTATTCATTCCCTGTCCTCCTGCTGGACTATGCACATGTGCAGCATCACCCACGAGGAAGAAATGCCTACGGCGATACTGATTCGCCACACGATGATGTAAACGAAAATGTGAACTCCAATGCACGTATGTCACTTTACCTGCTGCATGAGTTGGTCCACGCGCATCCAATAGTGCTTGCACATCGGTAATTGCAAGCTGCATGGGAACACTATCAACAGTCGCCACAATCCGATATCTACCTGCCGGTAACGGCGCTACAACCAATAAACCAGTCGGCGAAAAAAACTGCATAACCTCGTCACCGCCATAGCTCCAATTCATTTCCACATCTGCCAGGACAAACAACTGTTCATAACTACCACCGGTACATTCAATTCCAACAGTCTCTCGCACCAAACTATGCATTCCATCAGCACCGATCACATAGCGCGCGTTAATAACTTGCTTACCTTGGCCCGTTTCAATGCAAGCATGAATTCCTCCACTTGTTTCGACAAGCTTTTCAACAGTACACCCCCAACGCACGGCACCACCGACATCAGTAAGTGTTTTGTTAAGGATTCTCTCTGTCCTGTCTTGAGGTAACATTAACAAGTAATTGTAACGTGTAGGAAGTGAGTCAAAATGCAATTGCACTAACACATGATCACGGTCACGGATACTGAATTTAGTGAGTTTCAGACCTTCTTGCACGAGACGTTCGGACACGTTAATCGACTCTAGCACTTCTAGAGTATGTGCATGAACTACCGCAGCCCGTGAGGTATTTTGGCCAATAACAAGCTTATCAACGATCATCGTGTTGATACCTGAACGCATCAACGCAATGGCTAAAGCTAAACCTGTCGGTCCCGCGCCAACAATCAAAACATCAGTATCTTCTGTAGCTGCCTTAACAATCGTCTGCATAAGAAATACCTCCCTTTCAATTAGACAATACTAAACGCCCGTATGTTTACTATGATCAGAATCTATTTCAAATGATTGACATTTGCGATCATTGAGCAGAGCGACTCTTTTTGCGCATGCTCTTTCTCATTAGAATAAGGCGTGTCGGCAATTAATCCATTGCTCAATTTTCTTCAAAAGCTCGGTACGCGCAGGTTCTTTCAGAAAAAGGTGCTGGTGATAAGACATATTACGCAACGCAAGAATTTCATTATCGGGATTATGTCTTAAAGTAGCCCGTGCAAAATCCACGCTACCCCACGCAGGAGTAATCGGATCATACTCTGAATAAACCAAGTAATAGGGAATTGCAAACTGATTCATTTTGCGACGAAAATGAACAATTTCCTCTTCAATACCTTTTACAAACCGTAATAACGTGCGCCGAACTATCCAGTTATCGGCACGTATACGTGCTTTTTCTTCTTCACTATCGGTCAGGTAATCTTTCACCCACTCTGGTGCGATCGGTGTTAGAAAGCTTCGCAAAACCGGCCAGGACAGTACTTCGAACACACCATCCAAAACCGGTACGGTTATTAATGATAATAATTGATTGAACAGCAATAACGGCAAAGCCTCATTTTGAAGATTCAAGAAATGCGTTTCCGCATGAAATGACAATTGGATCAACGGATTCGCCAACCAGCCACGCCAACCCGGCGGCTCACTGACAGCAAATGCTGGCGCCAGCAAAACAATACCCTGCACACGTTTCGCCAAATCGTCATCATTCCGATGCTGCACCCAATAAGAAGCAGTAACCAAAGCTCCCAAACTGTGTGAAATAATGAACACAGGTCGTCCCGGCTTTCCCCGTGCATCGCAAAGTAAAATCAGTTGCCTGAGTGCTCGATCCAAATCCAAACGTAGCGGCTCCAAATTCTTCAATGTGGATTGCGCCAAATAGGCATCACTAACTTCTACTTCATTCGCACCGCCAGTCAATGCCACATCTGCTTTGTACAATACTGGATTAGACAGGCCATGCGCATAATGGTCAAAACCCGCAACGATAAAATTCTGAGCAAAAAATTGGGCTATCTCTCCATAGCGGCCAATATGTTCATTCATACCGTGAACCAATAATAGGCAAGCTTGCGCCTGAGTGAATTCCGGTGGTGACATTACACGTAAAATTAGAGATTCATTATCATTAGGTTGATTAATGCGAACCTCCTCTCCCCAGCGAGGATACGGCTGACTGACAAATTGCTGATGCACACAACCCGAGAGCAACACGAACACAACGAGGACGAGGATTGCGACAAAAAATACTCTGGACCGCATACTTTTTAATATCATTTTATTATCAAGCATCCTGAATCCCTTAATGCGCTTTTAATGATTGGTATTATTATGATCCTCTCATAATTTAGCAAAATTCCAGGACTAAAAAAATTCTCAGCTTCAAACTGCTCGGCGACAGAACTCACCCAATTCAGTAAGTTTGGTGTTCCCCACCTTACCCACAAAGGATACTTTCTCAATCCAATCGATTACCTGATTGATTGTGGACATCATAGAATAATTAATTTAATTAATTGCTGACCATTAAGCCTCCCATTTGATGCCACATGACGCATGCCCAGCCTGCAGGCTGCTTTTATTCAAAATGTTGTTGCTTTCAGGAATGGCACAGCGAACTCAACAATGAATCAGTTGCAGGCATGATTAATGCGAATTCGCACGTGATACGGTTTTGAGGCTTTAATTAATGATAGGTAAACCCTCGGCATAGCGCGGGATTGCCTATCATTAATTATCCAGCTGTTTGAGTATCAACAAACCAACCATCAATTGAATCAACTTGCCCGGAGCGCCTGTCACTGTCGTGTAACGAATCGAGAATATCTCATCAAATTTTGTGCCAAGGTATCGCCGATGTAAGCTTTAGCGCAATGCATCATTGAGATCAAATCGCAGTAAAATCTGTTCCAAACAAATTCCTTTGATGGAACGCGCTGCTGGGTATAAGCATTTTTATCACTCATTCGACCGGAAATACGTACCCATTTTAGCCTTTCTAGTTGCTTCGAACAGCACAAATTCTACTATTTATGACCAATATCAAATAGTTGAAGATATTTCAGGGACGACTAATTACAATGAGAAGAAATTGACGTATTATGCCTAAAAAGGTATAGTGACGCCTTTTTCGGGGTGTAGCGTAGTCTGGTAGCGCGCCTGGTTTGGGACCAGGATGTCGGGAGTTCAAATCTCTCCACCCCGACCAATTATTGTAATGCCCGTTTTGAGACTCGTGCCCGTAGCTCAATCGGATAGAGCACCAGCCTTCTAAGCTGGGGGTTACAGGTTCGATTCCTGTCGGGCACGCCATTAAAGCAACTGCTGTAGCCTATGGACTGAATTACTTATCACATTCAAAAATACCGTACTCTTTGCACCTGTGGTGGCTGTAGCTCAGCTGGTAGAGCCCCGGATTGTGATTCCGGTTGTCGTGGGTTCGAGTCCCATCAGCCACCCCATTCTCTTTTAAAAACCATAAAATCCAAGCGTGACATTAGCTTTTCAAAAATATATTATCGAATAATTCACCTATCATGAATACTAAGCCCATACTTTTTATAAGTCAGGAAATTTATCATGAATCACAATCTATTTAATAGCCTGTGTGAACTATCAATTGCGCAAGGAAAAAGTGCAAAATATTATTCACTTCCTGCCTTGGAAAAGAATGGAATAGGTCAAATTTCCCGACTACCCATATCAATTCGCATCATACTCGAATCGGTATTACGCAATTACGACGACAAAAAAATTACCGAAACACATATCCGGCAATTAGCAAACTGGCAACCCCGCACCATTAGAGTCGATGAAATACCGTTTGTAGTGTCACGTATTGTGTTACAAGATTTTACTGGTGTACCCCTATTGGTAGATTTAGCAGCAATGCGTAGTGCAGCTGTAAAGCTAGGAAAAAACCCCAAGATAATTGAGCCGCTAGTACCCGTTGATTTGGTTGTCGATCATTCAATTCAAGTTGATCATTATGGAACTGAAGAATCACTCCAGCAAAATATGACCATTGAATTTTCCCGTAACAACGAGCGCTACCAATTTATCAAATGGGGTATGCAGGCTTTTGACACTTTTAAGGTAATTCCACCGGGAATCGGGATCGTACATCAGGTCAATCTTGAATACCTTGCTCGCGGTGTACATCAGAAAGATGGGTTCATATATCCTGATACTCTTGTCGGCACCGATTCACACACCACAATGATTAATGGTATTGGCGTCGTTGGTTGGGGTGTTGGCGGTATCGAAGCCGAAGCTGGCATGCTTGGACAACCTGTTTATCTTCTTACACCTGATGTAGTCGGCGTTAATCTGACCGGACAATTAAACGAGGGTGTTACTGCAACCGATTTGGTTTTAGCGATCACGGAAATGCTGCGTAAAGCCAATGTCGTTGGGAAATTTGTTGAGTTCTTTGGCGAGGGAACTGCTTCCCTGGCGCTACCTGATCGAGCCACTATTGCCAATATGGCACCTGAATAT
Organism: Nitrosomonas sp.; assembly: GCA_024281995.1. GTDB lineage: Bacteria > Pseudomonadota > Gammaproteobacteria > Burkholderiales > Nitrosomonadaceae > Nitrosomonas. The sequence continues at coordinate 879,330 of JAMWZW010000001.1, read as the reverse complement.
GGTGCAACTATGGGTTTTTTTCCAGTGGATGATGCAACTATTGAATATTTCCAAGGTACCGGACGCACTGCAGAAGAAATTACCGCATTTCAAACTTATTTCCAGATACAGGAAATGTATGGAATTCCACATCAGGGTGACATTGATTACACATTCGAGCTGACACTTAATTTAAATTCTGTTGCACCTTCATTGGCAGGCCCAAAACGTCCGCAGGATCGAATTGACCTGACCGCAATCAAATCCAAATTTACTGAACTCTTTAGTAAACCTGTTAAAGAAAGTGGCTACAACAAACAAGACGATGACATTAATCAACGTTATCTGACTCGCAATATCAATATCGATGAACCTGAAGTATGTACCCATCTTGGCCCAAGTAATCTCGATGATGTTCGGCTAACGCCAGTCGCTGCTAGCAAAACATCTGAAAAAAACAACGATCAAGAAACGCAGAACATTGCTCGTCCCGACAGACGAATGGTCTCCCGTAACATCGCTGAAATGACTGCTAATCGTCCGATGCTTGGTGCAACCGAATTAGACACCAGCGAATTGAATGGTTCTTCGCTTGAACTAGGCCATGGAGATGTATTGATTGCTGCGATTACATCGTGTACTAATACATCCAATCCCAGTGTGCTGCTAGGTGCTGGATTGCTGGCCAAGAAGGCTGTAGAGAAAGGATTAACAGTCAAACATCACATCAAAACTTCGCTGGCACCTGGGTCTCGTGTTGTTACAGACTATTTGACTGTTACGGGATTGCTTCCTTACCTAGAACAGCTGGGTTTTAATATCGTTGGTTATGGATGTACCACATGTATCGGCAATGCTGGGCCCTTAGCTGATCCAATTGAAGAAGCAATTGTTAAAAACGATTTGGTTTGTGCTGCTGTATTATCTGGAAACCGCAATTTCGAAGCGCGTATTCATTCGAATATTCGCGCCAATTTTTTGGCTTCACCACCACTTGTTGTAGCATACGCAATCGCCGGTACAATTCTAAAAGACCTTACCACTGAACCGCTAGGTATTGGCAAAAACAACCAACCCATCTGGCTCAAAGATATTTGGCCAAGTAGTGAAGAAATTCATTCATTGATGAAATTTGCTACCAACGCAAGTACTTTTCGAAAACTCTATAGCGATCTTACCAAGAATCACGAGCTATGGAATAGTGTTACTTCAGTTACCGGGCAAACCTACAATTGGCCGCAATCTACCTATATTGCTGAGCCACCATTTTTTGAAAACTTCTCTCTGCAATTACAAAGTTCCAGAGAAATCGATAGCATTCGAAATGCTTATGCACTGGGTATATTTGGTGATTCTGTTACAACAGATCATATCAGTCCGGCTGGTTCGATTAAGGATACTTCCCCAGCCGGTCAATATCTGCTGGATCAACATGTCGAAAAAGCAGATTTCAATAGCTACGGTGCCCGTCGTGGTAATCATAAAGTGATGATGCGTGGTACGTTTGCCAATGTACGTATTAAAAACCTGATGATTTCGGGTAGTGAAGGCGGTATCACGCTCTATCGGGATCCTGCTCATGATAAATTGGAACAAATGAGCATTTATGATGCTGCCATGAAATATCAAGCACAAAATATTCCAACAATAGTTTTCGGTGGCAGGGAGTATGGCACTGGTTCAAGCCGCGATTGGGCAGCTAAAGGAACACAGCTATTAGGTATCAAAGCAGTTATCGCAATCAGTTTTGAACGTATTCACCGCAGCAATCTGATTGGAATGGGTGTTCTGCCGCTACAATTTAAAGACAATGATAATATTGATTCACTTGATATTAGAGGTGATGAACAATTTGACATTCTTGGATTGCGCAATATCCAGCCACAGCAGGATGTCACCCTAATCATACGAAAAAAAGACGGAAGTAGTAAAACCATATCATTACTTTGCCGCATTGATACCGCCATCGAGGTCGACTATTATAAACATGGCGGCATTCTGCCTTATGTACTCAGGGAATTAATGACTTAACAAAGTAACCCTTTACAAGGTATGCGTTAACGGTAACCTTCCACACAATCAGTAAGATATTTATTTTTTAATCAAATTATGTAGAAAAGCTTGAAACTCTTGTTTAAGTTCAGGATGCTTCAGTGCAAACTCTACAGTTGCTTTTAAATAGCCTGACTTACTTCCACAGTCAAAACGCTTTCCGCTAAATTCATGCCCTAATACAGATTCCTCGTTTAATAACTTTGCAATTCCATCAGTTAACTGAATTTCATTGCCTGCGCCACGTTCTGTTTGTTCAAGAAGTTTAAAAATACGAGGTGTCAAAATATAACGCCCCACTACCGCCAAATTAGAAGGGGCCTTATCGACAGCCGGTTTCTCAACGATAGCATTAACTTTGAATAAGTTTTTAGCAATCGACTCACTATCAATTATGCCGTAGCGATTGACAGTCGATCGAGGAACTTGTTCAATCCCAAGTATGGAACAATGATGTTGGTTATAGATATCAACCATTTGATTCAAGCAGGTTCTTTCGCCAGCATCTATTAAATCATCGGCCAACAATACTGCAAAAGGTTCATCACCCACCACCGATTGCGCACATAAGACCGCGTGCCCCAAGCCCAACGCTTCGGCTTGTCGAATATATACACAATCAACATGCGGCGGTAGGATATTCTGAACAACTTCAAGCATCTCATTTTTCCCACCTGCCACTAAATTTGCTTCTAACTCGAAAGCCTTATCAAAGTGATCAGGTATTGAGCTTTTGTTGCGACCGATAATAAAAATTAATACATCAATACCTGCGGCAACCGCTTCTTCTGCAGCAAATTGAATCAAGGGCTTATCAACGATTGGTAACATTTCTTTTGGATTTGCCTTAGTTGCAGGTAAAAAACGCGTTCCTAATCCTGCCACAGGAAAAACAGCTTTTCTTATCGGCTTCATTGATCGATTTCTCCTAAGTATTGAGTAGGTTACAATTAAATCTCATGAGCTTACTAATAAACTATGACATATGATCCAAATTAATTTTGATAACCATTCGGATTGGTACTTTGCCACCGCCAACTATCTACACACATTTCCTCCAAGCCAAGTTTTGCCTGCCAACCCAGCAATTCGGAAGCAAGCTTAGGATCAGCATAGCAAGAAGCAATATCTCCCGGACGCCTCGGTGCAATTCGATATAAAATAGTTTTTTTACTTGCTTTTTCATAAGCATGCACCATATCCAGAACACTATAGCCTCGCCCCGTACCCAAATTCACGGTCAGACATCCTTTATATTTGCTAGCTTGTATATTTTCGGCAGCAGCTAATGCTTTAAGTGCTTTGATATGCCCAATCGCTAAATCGACCACATGAATATAATCACGCACACCAGTGCCATCTGGGGTAGGATAATCGTTGCCCCATACACTCAAGGTTTCTCTTCTTCCTACGGCAACTTGCGCCACAAAAGGCATCAAATTATTCGGAATACCTTGAGGATCTTCTCCAATTAATCCACTATGATGCGCTCCGACCGGATTAAAGTAACGCAATATGCTAATCTTAAAAGAATTATCACTACATTGAAGATCCTGCAATATTTCTTCGATCATCAATTTACTACGGCCGTAAGGATTTGTAGGGGCAAGAGGGTGATTCTCTGTCAATGGCAGCCTCACCGGATCGCCATAAACAGTTGCGGACGAACTGAATACCAAGGTTTTCACATTGCAAGCTTGCATAGCCTCTAACAGACGTAACGTACCTACCACATTATTGTCGTAATAAGAAAGTGGATACTCAACCGACTCACCAACTGCTTTTAATCCGGCAAAATGGATAACTGCGCTGGCTTCACTATGTTTAAGTGCTGCTATTAGTGCTTCGCGATCACGACAATCACCAGTTATTAATTGAAGTTTTTTTCCAGTAATTTGCTCAACACGCGCCAATGCCTCAGCACTACTATTGCAAAAATTATCAAAAACCGTGACATTAAAACCTGCGTTTAGCAATTCAACACAAGTATGCGATCCAATATACCCAGCACCCCCTGTGACAAAAATCATGGTAAGCTCCGACATGAAATGATAGATTGATCTATGCACATTTAGACTTTCTCCATAATCCTTGATTCTTCAAGTATTAACTTAGTTAATTGCGAAAATGCTGCATAAAAGTTGTCACAAAATAATTAATTGCATCCGTTGGTAAATCATTGATACCCGCTGCAGCTTTGCGCCCTCCCCCGGTTTCAAATTGCAAACACAACACATCTGCACCTTGAGGATTTGTTAGGGAAGCTCGCACGCTCACTGTATAATTTCCACGCCTATTTAGCGTAATTACTGCATGTGCACGCCGCGGATTATCATTGGCTAATTTGTTGGCAAAAATACCACTTACGCGCCTAGCCCAAGAAGCATCTGGCAATAAGTAGGCAGCACAATCGTTATCACTTGCCAAGGGTTGCAGGGAATCTGCGCGACCCATATCGTCTTTATACCCTGTAGCCAATTTAATAAATGCCGCCGACTTAGCGATGAAATCAAAAGGATTAGCAAAAGATTTGATTTCTTCGTACAGTTCAGCTGGATGAAAATGCAGATCGGATACGGCATCTCCATAACCGTTATAATTCAGATATTCACCTAGACATGCAAGCTGTTCTGTTTCAGTTTGTGTCAATCCAAATGAGTTTGCTAGCTGCTGAGCTTTCTGTATAAGATTATCGCCAAAAGCTGCTGCGATCGCCCATGCGTGAAACTGTCCTTTCAAATGCTGATCCACCAATAAACTCGTACATATATCAGATGACAAATCTATATACGTCGTCAAATTATGATGTAGCGGTATTTCCCCAGCATGGTGATGATCAAAATAATCAACAATTGCACCCGTTTCCAACAAACGCATCAAGCCACTGCGATTGCTGTCCAAAGAAATATCGAGTACTGTCACCCGATCTCCTGTATTTACTCCTACTCGATCCAGTAGCCTGATATCACGTTTTACTCCTGTAACTAAATGCGCATTTCCTGGTTCTGCCAATCTAAGCTGATGCAATGCACATAACCCATCGGCATCGCCATTAAAAACGTAATAATGATTCATAGTGCCAGGATCAGTAATTAACTACACCGATATTAAGTAATATTGAAACTAGATAAGATGTCATGATTGACTCAGAACACCCGCATCAGTCAGATGATTCACAATCTTTTCTACTGCTTGTTCCGGCGTCAGCGCTGTCGTATCAATGTGAATCTCAGCACTCTCGGGCACTTCATAAGGTGAATCAATACCCGTAAAATTTTTCAATTCCCCTCGCCGCATTTTTTTGTATAGTCCTTTGGGATCTCGCTCTTCAGCAATATGAATTGGCGTATCAATAAAAATCTCGAAGAATTCTCCGCCTTCCACCAATTCCCTTGCCATTCGCCGCTCAGATCGGAATGGAGAAATAAACGATACTAAAACAATTTGCCCCGCATCAACCATCAACTTAGCAACTTCAGCAATGCGACGGATGTTTTCAACACGATCAGCGTCAGTAAACCCCAGATCCTTATTGAGACCATGGCGCACATTATCGCCATCCAGCAAGTAAGTATGTTTTCCGAGTGAATACAGTTTCTTCTCGACTAAATTGGCAATAGTCGATTTACCACTACCGGATAAACCGGTAAACCATAGAATGAAAGGCTTCTGTCCCTTAATAGCCGCATGTGCTTGCTTATTGATGTTAAGGGCTTGCCAATGAATATTTTGTGACCGGCGTAAGGCAAAATGCAACATGCCTGCACCGACCGTATTATTAGTTAAGCGATCAATCATAATGAAACCGCCCGTATCACGATCCTCTATGTAAGGATCAAATGCAATCAAGCGATCAGTACTTAAATTACAAATGCCAATTTCATTGAGTTCCAGTTTTGTGACAGCGACGTGCTCAAGGGTGTTGACATTGACCTTATATTTCAGCATTGAGACATTTGCAGTCACAGTTCTCGTGCCTATTTTCATTAAATAAGGCCTGCCAGGGAGCATAGGTTCATCGATCATCCAGACAATAGTAGCTTCAAATTGATCAGCTACACCTGGCGGTGAGTCGGTTGCAGCTAAAATATCTCCCCGGCTGATATCAATCTCATCGGTTAGCGTTACTGTGATGGACTGTCCCGAAATCGCCTGCTCTAGATCGCCGTCACTGGTCACAATACGTGCCACGCGACTTTCTTTACCTGATGGTAAAACACGAACTGGATCACCAGGTTTAACATTGCCACGAACAACGATACCGGAATAACCGCGAAAATCCAGATTAGGGCGATTCACCCACTGTACTGGCATACGGAAAATTCCAGACTTTCCAGATTCATCTTCAATCTGTATATTTTCCAAATATCCCATCAGCGTTTCGCCTTGGTACCAAGGCGTATTCGCGCTTAAAGAAGTAATGTTGTCTCCTTTTAGGGCAGACATAGGAATCGTTACGATATTCTGTAGCCCAACTTCTTTCGCAAAAATACGATAATCATTATCAATTTGATTAAAAATCTCTTGCGAATATCCCACCATATCTAGTTTATTAATTGCTAGTACCACATGACGAATTCCAATTAACGATACCAGATAACTATGCCGGCGAGTTTGTGTCAAAACACCTTTACGAGCATCGATAAGAATAACCGCGACATCTGCAGTAGAAGCGCCAGTAATCATATTACGCGTATACTGCTCGTGGCCGGGAGTATCGGCCACGATAAACTTTCTTTTGTCTGTGGAGAAAAAGCGATACGCCACATCAATCGTAATGCCTTGTTCACGCTCCGCTGCAAGGCCATCCACCAGAAGTGCAAAATCCAAATCACCCGCTTGGGTACCAACTTTTTTGGAGTCGAATTCCAATTGAGCTAATTGATCTTCGAACAGCATTTTTGATTCGTACAGCATTCGCCCGATCAAGGTACTTTTTCCATCATCAACGCTGCCACATGTAATAAAACGCAATAAGCTCTTATTTTCATGTGTTCTTAAATAAAGCTCAATATCTTCGGCAATTAAGTCAGATACGTGCGCCATTAGAAGTACCCCTCTTGTTTCTTTTTCTCCATCGATCCCGCAGAGTCGTGATCAATCAATCGGCCTTGTCGCTCAGATGTTTTCGCAAGCAGCATCTCTTGAATAATCGCGGTTAAAGAACTTGCTTCACTTTCAATCGCTCCAGTTAATGGATAGCAGCCCAATGTACGAAAACGTACTTTTTTCATCATCGGTTGCTCCCCTTCTCGCATTGGCAGCCGATCGTCATCCACCATAATGAGAGTGCCATCGCGTTCGACAACGGGCCGTTCTTTGGCAAAATATAGCGGTACGATTGGGATGTTATTCAAGTAAATATATTGCCAGATATCGAGCTCTGTCCAATTGGATAAAGGAAATACGCGAATACTTTCACCTTTATTTTTTCGCGTGTTATACAAACGCCAAAGCTCGGGACGCTGTAATTTTGGATCCCAGCGGTGTTGCGCTGAACGGATAGAAAATATACGCTCTTTAGCACGAGACTTCTCTTCATCTCGGCGCGCGCCCCCAAATGCCACATCAAAACCGTATTTATCCAATGCTTGCTTTAAACCTTCCGTTTTCCAGATGTCTGTATGTACCGCAGAACCATGCGTAAATGGATTAATCCCTTTTTCAACACCTTGAGGATTAATATGCACAATCAAATCGAGCCCTAGCTTTTTTGCCATTACGTCACGAAACTCAATCATTTCTCTGAATTTCCATGTTGTATCAACATGCAACAATGGAAAAGGCGGTTTCGACGGATAAAATGCTTTGACTGCAAGATGAAGCATCACGGCACTATCTTTGCCGATGGAATAGAGCATTACTGGATGCTCGCACTCCGCAACAACCTCCCGCATAATTTGAATACTCTCCGCTTCAAGGCGTTGTAAGTGTGTCAACATTTTCAATAACTTCCTTAATTGTTAGAACGCTGCATGGTTATGTTAATACAGTTTCAGATTTTTATAATTGCAAACTAAACTATTTTAACCTTGCAATTATTAATTTTTATTACATCGAGGGAAAATTTTTCAAACCGATCAAGACTATCCTGCTTTAACAGACAAGATATATATTTGACTTAGCAAGTAATTTCTAATTATTTTTTTAAAATTTCGATTGATTAATTCCAAAAAATTAAAAGATATACTATCTGTTCATACATCACTATGAATACTTATTTATACATTCATATTGTACCCGATAATAACATTAATTTCAGCGAAAAGACTGGAGTATTCAAAAACTAACAAAGCAAAACCGAATAAAGAAGGACTCCATAAATTCGGATAATCCGTAAATAAAAATTTCATTCAGTGTCATTATGTAAGCAAGGCAATATGAGATTGAGAAAGTACCATATACTCCACTACCAAAATAGACCGCGCTACCTGCCAATAAATCACAAAATGATGAGTTCCTTATTCGATTACCTGTTATAAAAAAACACCATAAGCACTGATCACAAAACTTTTACTTAAGAAATTTGACACATCAATCAAATCAGCTAATGAAAAGAATAATTATTAGGCAAGCCTAAACCTTAACGACTCAGGAATCATCATAGATGCTTTAGGAATGGCCGTTCATAGCTAAACGCCAGCTTTGTCAACGACACCTTGTTGAAAATTCAATGAGTGACTTAAAGTATCTAGTGCACATTGAAAAACTGGAACTTCCTTATTAATAAGGCCAACTTCCAGTGAATCTGACAGCGCGCTGAGAGCTGCTCCGCCTTGATAACTAAAACGTACTGAAATTTGATCACCCTTGGAAACCATTAATGGCGTGGCTAGTGGAAAAATAATGTATTGGGTGTGCCAATCAACAGTGCTATATGTCAGCATATTAACGGCCAGTATATTTTTGGTGATGAGCCGCAAAGCATTGAATTGGCCGTTTTCGGCAATGATGATTTCAGCATCACAATAACACGTTTGGCTAAATGGCTCGGCATAGGATAGCAATTGAAATACTTCAGGATTTCCTAGGCTTTTACTTCTTTGCTGGACTGAGCATGGATCCTGAAATAAAATCGTAGGTGCGTAAAAACCTTCAAAATCGAAATTTTGTTGTATCGGCTGAATTGCCTGAATACTGGCTTCTGGTACAAACACAGGCAATGTGCCGCCAAATTTTTCTAAGTAGCGTTTTTTAAAGGAATTAATAATAGGCATCTGTTTTTCACGTAACAAACCTGTGTGCAACATTTCACAGATAACCACATCGATGGGTTCAGGCGGTAAGTAATGCATGGCATCGGCCTGAATCACTTCAACTTTGTTGCCGTTTAGGTTTTTCGCAAGCAAGCTACGTGCAGCGTCCACCAGTTCCGGGTTACGCTCTACACAATAAACCTTTTGTGCTTTTTGAGCGGCAAAAAAGGATTGCACTCCGGTACCCCCTCCAAACTCCAGAACTTTAGCGCCTGGCTTGACCACCAAATCAATCGCCTCTTTAAAGCCTTTCATGCGAATACTGTCATTTAGCATATTGTGATGATAATGCAGAGGAATGAATTGACCGAGCTCCAAGCTCTCAAATTTATTTTGCATATAGAATTCCTGAATGTAAGTACTGCGGTTTTATAATGAGCTACTAAAAACAATGATAGCAATGAACATGCCAACCGCCATGAAACATACGTAAACTTGCGCTGTAAATTTTTGCTGGTCTTTTTATAAAGAATATAAATGGCAGGAGCGGCAAATATTGCCGCACCTCGTCAGTTATCTGTTGAGAGCAAACTTTATATCGAACCTGATTCTTGGCAATTTCATCAACATATCTCTTATTGATTCATACCACTAATAATGACTTTTGGAATTGTACCCCCATTTGAAATATGCATATTTCATCACCGCGCCATTCTGAATCCGTAATAATCGGATTGTGCAGAAAAATTATCCAGAACAAACGGAGGGTCAGGAGTTGGATAAGTAGGTAACCAGAAAGTAGCAAGATCTAGTGCTCCACTTGCTGTTCGAGCAGCCGTATGAAAAAGACCCCATAGTAAACCTTCGGCAAAACCAGTGAGCGGATTAATACCGCCCTTCTCGCTCCACAACAAAAGATTCTTAGGTAGTTCCAGCCAGCCAAGTGCTATGTTAGCCGTACCACTCATTATTTTCATACCCGCTCGGCTAAAATAAACCTCAGAAGTAATTGTTTCGGTTGCTTGCGCTTGAGAAGACAAAATAAATAGCATACAAAAAACCAAACCTAATTTCGTTATTTTATTCATAGCAAAAACTAATCCTTTATTTTTGATCTTTAAGTATGAATGACGTGGCCAACAAATTCTCCAAACACATCAGTTAAGCGACTTTTTCCAACCTTCTGTTTCACTGAGATTAATTCGGAGTGGCAACATCGAACTATCAATTTAGCTTGTTTTCGAACACGGGTTGTTTGTGATTACTGTCGCTCTTGTCTTGTACTTCTGCGGCTACCATAGCTATGATTGCTGGATTTCGCCACTGAGATGTATTGTCAAATAGGGAATCCCTATTTGACAATACATCTCATTACAACAAACCACACTCACTTTCGCGATAATAAGCTTTTTTTACGAACGTTAAATAAGAATCCAATAAAATAAAATTCAACGCGTTAGTTTGTTACTAGCATCGACTTGTTAGCGCTTTTTGTACTTACAAGCGCACATCTAGCTTCAAGTAAGCAATTCAAGTGTAAGCTCAACCATTTACGAGCAGGCATTTCTACAGACCGATAACTCCAAACTGAAATTGGAATAACTATCACCGTTAAGAAAACGACGAAAATTACTGATCCCAATATACTACTTTGTACTGGCAATCCAATAAAGGACTCCCAATCCTCTAAGGCAATATACTTAATAAGATAATGCCACATATAAATTGAATATGAGAATAACCCTAGCATATGCAAAAATCGCGCCGCGAGCCAGTTACTCAAAATACCGCGATCTTCCCATGTAACTAGCACTATCAGTGCCATCAAACTAATGGAAATAACATCCGCCACACCAAAGTGTAACGACAATAAAAGTGTAACAACTGTGGTGATCTGAATACACGTTAACCAATTCTCAGAAAGCTTAATAACCATTCGACGGCCTAAGAATAATAGGATACCAATTGAAAATGCTGATATAGCACGTACAATCGACAAACGAAAGTTCTCATCAATATCATCCCCTGTCGCAAGAGAAAATCCATAATAAATTAATACAATACAAGACAGCGCAATCAACGCCAATTTCCGAGCATAGCCATCCATAGTTAGAAGTGCAGCAAATACTAAATAGCAGAAAAACTCTGAACTAAGTGACCAGGATGGCAAATTCCATGTTACCCAATCGAACATGCCCCAAGCATGAATAAGAAATAGATTAGCAACCAGTGATTCAGCAGTTCGAAGAGAATCATCAAACACGCAGCAAAATTCCCCCTTCTGATTCCAGCTAATCAGTGAAACTATCATAAAAAACAACAGTACCGTTGCAAGCGACATGAGATGCAGTGGATATACTCTTGCAATACGAGCAATTAAATAATGAGCAACCTCAACAAAAGTCCGTCGTCCAGGATGCTCGATAACATAAACATACGACATTACGAATCCACTGAGAATGAAGAAGAAATCTACCCATAGATAACCCTTTGTAAGGAAGAAGGTTACTTCATCAGGATCAATTGAGGGATGAAAAAAAGAGCGAAAATGAACGAGAACGACCATTAACGCGGCGATACCTCGTAAGGCGGTATGAGAGTAAATCTCATTTCTGTTCGATAACGAAGTCATAAATAAAACCTCTATAGTAATAAAGCCTCCGCTATCAAAACGAAAGCTTTCATTATGTAATTTATCTAAAATGTATCAGCTCAAACTTGAGTTAACAGACAATGCAATGCGCTGCAGCCTATCGGGTTGGATCTAATTTCAGTATTTTCAAATGAAATTAGGGCGCTGATGAAAACATAAAAACTGAGCTCTAAATCAGCAAAAAATAAGCTCAATAAAGATAATCGTGATTAGCACTCATGAAGGTGGAATATTTCGACTGCAAAAATCATAACATTATCAAATAACTTACATCACTACGCAGAATCTATTGTAAGCCCGATTAATTTTGGAGACGGTTCTAATTCAACAAAATTGATCCATTTAAAGTTGAACCACAAGCTATTTCCTCATGCTTGATATCTGATATTAACCCAACAAAGCTAGCGATGACAACTCAAATGAGTATAAACCGAGATTCATGAGATATTAAGGATATGCTCCATCAGCTATTTAGCCAATTGACATCAAACCAAATAGCAGAAGTTTATTTTCTGGATTCGGTCATCAAATAATTATACATATTTTCAAAGAGTTGAATGGAAATATACAAAGCTTCTAAAAATATTTGAACCTTTCGTTAACTTAACAGAATAAACATGTTGTAAGAAGGATCTTACAAAGAGAAGTGCAAATATACTTATTTGTAGTTGTGAGCTGACACAGCCGGTGAGTGTATTTGCTATAAATATTCTACAAATAAAAAGTGGAATATAGCCTTAATAATCTATAGGAGATAAAAAATGTTGAAATCAACAATCGTAAAAACTTCAACAGCTTTAGCTGCAGTTGTAGCTGTATTTGCAACATCATTGCCTATCGCTGATGCAAATGCCGCTGGAATTCGTGTTGTATGCGAAAAAAGTCCAAATCGCTCTAAAGTTTCTGTAGACGGCAATAACTTGGTTGCAGGTAATTATGTTGCCAAAATTAGTTCCGGCAGTAATGTAAAACGCTCTACTCCTAAGGCTACTGTTGGAGATGAAGTAGAATTTGATTTCGATAGCGATCCAGGCGATATAGCTGCTGGTGCAACTCGCATCAAACGTAATTTTATTCAGGGACCAGTCTCCGCAGAGCTTATCAATGAGCGCGGATTTACTGTTGCTAAGACAACCAGAGCTTGCCGCACAAAATAGCAGTTTACATTCGATGTTACTTGAACTGAATTCAGTTCGAGTAACAACCCTAACAGTCGACTGCAGGATCTTTTGAAGCGAAATACGCGTTATTCGGCAGACAAAAAACGAAAACAGCATAGCGCGCGTTATCAGTCATCTGAAAGCAAATTACCGAATGGCGCAAAACTCTATCTGTTACATAAAACCACACGATATTTGGCGTGTCCACTTGTCAACCTAGCTAAGGCATCATTAACTTGATCTAAGTGGAAAATTTCGACTATTGGTTCGATTTGATGCTGCGCTGCAAATTGCAGCATCGTTTCAATGCTGGCAGGACTGCCAACCGGTGATCCTGACACTGAGTATTGACCAGAAATCAGTGGAAAAACATTGATACCCAGCGGCTCAAGCGGTACACCAAGAAAATGCAGGCGGCCTTTAGGGCGTAAGGTTGCGATATAAGCATTCCAATCCAATGCAACATTGACGGTAGTTAGAATCAGGTCAAATTGACCTGTTGCTGCAGCAAGCTCACCCGGATTTCTCGTATCCAAAACATTGTGCGCACCCATGGCTAAGGCTTCTTGCTTTTTATCGTTGCTGGAAGTAAAAGCAGTTACCCGACAACCCCAAGCCCTTAAGAATTGCAACGCGATGTGCCCTAAGCCCCCAATACCGATGACGGCTACTTTCGCAGTCGACGGTACGTTAAACTGCAGAAGGGGATTGAAAACGGTAATTCCACCACAAAAAAGCGGTCCCGCACTTTGCGCATTGAGACTATCGGGTAATACCACCACACTGGCCGCATTGGCACGCACAGTGTCGGCAAATCCACCATGACGACCTACAATTGTTGCTTCCGGCTGTATACAGAGATTATGATCGCCAGACATGCAGCTATGACAAGTCATGCAATAACTGGAATGCCATCCGAGACCAACGCGCTGCCCCAAAGAAAGATTTGGCACGTGCGCGCCTTTTGCTGCAATCGTGCCGATAACCTCATGCCCAGGAACAAATGGATATTGCGTTATTCCCCATGCGTTATGCAACATACTGAGATCGCTGTGGCAAATCCCACAATATTCTATGGAAATCTCAACATCGTGGTCACCTAATGGGCCAGGATCGTACTCAAAAGGTTGAAGTTGTGCGCCAGGTTCAAGCGCTGCATAGGCCTTAATCATAAAATTCCCTTTCAAGAAATATCAATTTCTTGTCAAAATTGAAATGCCAACTTATTTATTATCACTGTTTTTTTGTAGAAAGGTGCATGATTTTCATTGGATAGAAATAATATTATTTAAAGTGACTGATTCTCTTAAGTTAGGCAAAATAAAATATATTATTCAATTTTCAAGCTTAACCTATGGATTACAAAATATTATTGACAGTTTTTGCTACCGTTTTTATCGCAGAATTGGGCGACAAAACACAATTGGCCACGTTGCTGTTTGCTGCCGATAAGGAAGTCAGCAAGCTCATGGTATTTGTTGGTGCTTCATTGGCCTTGATCGCCACTTCCGCAATCGGCGTTTTAGCTGGTAGTGTTATTTCAGATTACATCAGCACAAAACATTTGCAATACATTGCCGGAATCGGATTTATTCTGATCGGAACATGGACTTTGCTTAAAACATAGTAACCGTATAATAAGTAGGAGTTTACTTGCTTTTCTTTAAACGCAAAGTGATGCAAGCGCCGCCCTTTGGATTATTGTCGATCGCCAGTTCTCCTTCATAAACCTGGATAATATCGCGCACGATAGCAAGGCCAATACCGTGACCCGGTGTGGATTGGTCTGCACGTACACCACGCTCCAAGATTCTAGCGATTTCATGCGACGGAATACCGGAACCGTCATCCTGAACTTGAATAGTTATCCAATTATCTTGATAACTTGCAGAAATATGAATGCTATAGCGACACCATTTGAAAGCATTGTCAATCAAGTTACCAAGTAATTCCATTAAATCACCTTCATCAATGCGCAAACCGATACTGTCATCGATATCAATGATTATATTCGGGTGTTTGCTGCGATATGCCTTTTCGACAGTCATCACCATTCTATCAATCATTGGGTGCAGCATAATCAATCCCATACCCGGTGAACTACCAGCGGTAGCAGCTCGACGCAATTGATACTGGATAATATTATCGATACGATCAATTTGCTCATGAATGGTTTTCCGCCGCGATTGCTCCTCTTCTTCGCTATTTATTGCACCTTGCAAAATAGCTAAAGGAGTTTTTAGACTATGTGCCAGATCGGCAAGACCGTTGCGATAGCGTTTTTGTTGCTTGTGTTCATGATTGATTAACGAATTGATACTATCAGTTAGAAGCTTTAATTCACTCGGGTAATTGCCTTGCAAATTTTCCTGTTGACCGGATTCTATGGCAGCCAGATCGGCGGAAACTTTACGCAATGGCTGCAAACCCCAGCGCAGCGCCATCATTTGTGTAATCAACAACAAAATAGCCATAACACTAAGCCCTCCCCACAAGTCTTCGCGATAACGTTCTATTTGTGCTTCAAACAATTCTGTATTGATGATGACATTAAAAGTAAATGGATAATCGCCAGTGGGAGTATCCCAGGCAACTCCGTAGCTATAAATAAAATGCGGTTCGTCACCAATCAGGATTAGCGCAAATTTTTTCTTTCCTTTTTCCAGAAAATCGACCGCTGGAATTTTCTCGTTCAATGATGAAGTAGATCGCCAAACAATGCGGTTGGCTTGATCAATGATGAATGCATATGCATCTGAATTAAGGTGGCCAAACTCCGCATCAAGTAAATTGGTTGACACATTCAAAGTACCCGATTCTTCCAATTCAGAATCGCCCATAATCATCAAAAGCTTGGCAAAAAGGCGATCTTGCACACCCAAACGGGCACTTTCATTAAATGCACGATCAAGTGTCAATGCAATAACTATGATAAAAATTAATAACACCAGCGTTGCACTGAACAAAATGCGCTGATTCAGGGACATCATTAAGATTTATTGCATGGCAGGGTAAAACGATAACCTCGTCCACGCATGGTTTCAATCGGATTAAGTGTACCCTCGGGATCAAGTTTGCGGCGTAAACGACCAACCATGACTTCTAATACATTACTATCGCGATCCTCATCATGCGGGTAAAGATAATCCGCTAAGGTATGTTTGGAAAGCACTTCGCCATGATGGCGCACCAACTCTTCCAACAAGCGGTATTCAAATGTGGTTAGCTCAATGCCTTTTGCATTGACTGTTACCGATTGGGAAGTGACATCTAGCTCGATAGGACCGCATTTTAAGATTGTCTGTGGAATACCTGTAGAGCGGCGCAGCAAAGCTTTTACTCTGGCTTGCAATTCTTCCATCTGAAATGGTTTAGTCAGATAATCGTCCGCTCCCATTTCCAAACCTTGCACCTTATCTTGCCAACTGCTACGGGCTGTCAGAATTAAAATAGGCAACAAGCTACCTTGACTACGCAGTGACTTGATGATCTCCAAGCCAGATTTTCCTGGCAGGCCAATATCTATAATGGCCGCATCAAGCGGATACTCTGTGGCAAAAAATAACCCTTCATTCCCGTCACTACATGTATCAACCATATAACCTTGTGTTTCCAAATGCTGGCGAATTTGGTTTTGCAATTTTATTTCATCTTCGATAACTAGAATACGCATTGCAATATTTTTTACAAAACAAAGAAGAATTAATTTTCTACACTATTTTAGTGAGGTTGCAGTACGCTACCATCTTGCGCATTAACCAAGATAACATGTATCGTACCCTGTTCGCTCAGTATTTTGATACGAAAAATTTCGTCAGCATGATTAATTGCCAATACGCGCCCCTTGACATGGAGTTGTGCAACCATTATAGCTTTCTGTTCAGTAACGATAGTGCCGGGCACACTACCCATACGGTAATTGCTCGCACCATAACTTTCTTGGCCGGCTGATGCTTGCGTAAATATTGCAATCAAAGTCACTGCAATTATTATAATTTGCCACACGCTGTTCATACTTAATGGCTCTATGCAATTAAAAAGTTAAAGTTGGCTACAATTGGGTATGTGCGAGACGGTATGTTCGCGACACACCCATTTGTCCAGCCTTCTTTCAGAAGCCTATTATAAAGCTGGCTTGCCCAGTACCAATGCCCATCATTTGGGGAGAAAGCCCATAGCCATACGCTGGCGCAGGATAATAGTTGTAATTATAGTTATACCTTGGTTGCGGATAATATGGGCGATAATAAGCGCGTGGTTGATTATAATAATAACCGTATCCGCCACCAATATTATGGTTATGGTGATGATGCCCATCATGATGGTGGTGACGGTGATGACCGTGATGACCTCTTCCTGCTTGTGCAAGCGTCGGTGTTATTAAACTCAATGACAATAACAGTATAAGTAAAAAGCTAGTGAGTATTGCTTTTCTCGTTTCCATTTTAGATCTCCTTTCAATTATTCGTTTCAGGTTTGTTCCTGATGGTGCTAATTTACACAGACAACTATGAATGAAAACTGAATAAGGCAACCGTTTGACTTATAATTACAAAAGGGACTCTATCCTTAAGAGTAAGTAACCTGCAATTAACAACAAAAAGATCAAAGAATACTATTAAACGATTCTTTTTTACGCTTCATATCAAGCAATACCAATAGTTCTCAAAAGCTTGGAAAGATAGCTGCCTTTTCCCACTCTGAAAAACCGATCAAACTAAAAAATATACAATCAACTGACGTAGAAATTACGCATCATACCCATATCTTCATGTTCTAGATTGTGGCAGTGATAAAGAAATAAACCGGTATAGTCTTTGAATGGTTTCATAATTTCAACTTCCTCGCCTGGCATCACAAGAACTGTATCTTTCCAACCGTTGTTAAGAAATCCATCTTTGATACTGTTATAACCGCTATCGGCATTAGCGTGCTTACGTGACAGAATCTGGAATTGCTGGCCATGTAAATGAATAGGATGTGGCATTGACATCATCATTCCCATACCGCCACGACCACCGCCGCGCATTCCACGCCCCATTCCTTGGTTATCATGAAAAATCCGGATCCTTTGTACGCTATTGACTGGAATTTTTTCAAACTCAAGGTAATCTTGCATATCAAATGTTCTTCCGTTTAATTGGAAGGTCATATGCCGCATACCTATTGAAACAGGAACAATTTTGTCAGGATTTGAAGCATCTTGAGCGGTCAAATGATGCATGGAAACCAATTCAGCAGGTAACTTGGGCGAATCGCTGACCTCTTCAGCAATCTGAAACTGAGCGATGGAAATGACACCATCCTGTCCCAATGCACCGCCCATCGTGCCCATTCCACGCATACCTTGACGCATACCACCGCCTCCCATACCTCTTTCCATATGTGGCGCGATATTATAGGGCAAGCTTTGCAGAGTAAGTTCAGAACCGATTTTGCGGCCACTGAAATCAATCCATAATTCAACACGTTCCGCTGGTGCGAGCATAATATAGGGCAATCTCTCTGGCTTCTGCAACAATCCCCCATCGCTGCCGATAGCAGTCATTGGCGTACCATCATCCCAAGCCAGCTTATAAATCCTGGAATTCGAACCATTCAGGACACGCACACGATATGCTTTCGTTTTGACTCTAATTTTATTGTTTTCTTGGCCATTTACCAAAATGGTATCACCCAGGAAACCTGTCATTCGCTGATGCATATTCAGCACATACCGTAGTTGATTGCCATTCGAAAAGCTGCGATCTTGTATCACTAGCGGGATATCATATTCACCACTCGGCAAATCCAGCTTCTGTTCAACCTCATCGGATATAGTAATTAATCCTGCTAATCCTTGATAAACCTGAGTAGCCGTCATTTCATGGGTGTGCGAATGATACCAGCAAGTACCAGCCGGATTCTTAACCTCGAATTCGTAGACGTACTGCTCACCTTGAACAATCGCATACATGGGATGCCCATCCATCATCTGCGGCACATGCATGCCATGCCAGTGCGTAACGCATGGTTCAGGCAATTCGTTATAAAACACTATGCGAACTTTCTGGCCTTGTTGAAAATTAAGAATGGGGCCCAAGTAGCCGGGTAATTCTTTCAAGGTGGCTGGTGGTCCATTTAATAACTTCGCAAAATATTTGAAAACATGTGTTTGTGCACCTGAACGAATCGGCACATCAGCCATTCGGGCTGTCAATGCAATTTCGACATCTGCTTTAAATGACGGATTAGGTGCTGAGTTAATTCTCTGGCTCTCCCCCAATGCAAAACCAGGTAATGTAGCTGTCAAGGTGCCCAATGCCACATTCTGTAAAAAACGCCGTCTGTTATGATTAATATGCGTCATAGTTATTTATACTCTTCTCGTAAAATAATTTAAGCTTCCCACGAAATATAGCGACTTAAGTTGATCTCGCACAAACACTACTGCCCGGCCATCCGCAACTTCTGATTACTTTCAACCGCTTTCTGCAACACGAGATTTCTTTCATTTTTTGGCAATTTACTCAGTTTTGCAACTGCAGCAAAAAACTGCCCCATATCCTTGTCATGTTGCTGGAGAATCGCCTGGAAAGCTGGCAATAACTGCGTATAAATCGAAACAGTTGCCACAATTGCATTATTCAAATTTTGTCCGAACCATTGATCATATACACCAAACTCACTTCTTGCAGCTTTCAGTTGTAAAAATTCTGAACGCAAGTCATCAAAAATACGTGCCTTTTGCACCCGTTTCTCTGTATCACTGAGATTCGATTGAAACAATTCCCACAACCCTTGCCGATGTCTTAGCACCATTTCAACAAAAACGGTTTCTCTTTCTTGTCTCGCACTCAATGCGGCTTGCTCAAAAGCTGTTCCCGTACTTTCAAACCAGCGCCGAACGCCTTCGTGTTCCACAGCAGTTGCAAATGACTCATTGAAAACACTATCACCTGGCACATAAACCACTTGATGAGCCAATTCATGAAATATCAAACGAGCAAGATTCATTTCTGAGTAGCCAATAAATGTGTTTAACACTGGATCACTAAACCAACCTAGCGTTGAATAAGCACGAATACCGCCGACATGAACATCATAGCCTTTATTCCTAAGCTCCTCAGCGTAACACTCCGCACTAGCCTGAGAAAAAAAACCACGATAATTGACACAGCCCACTTCAATAAAACACCATTTCTTGAGCTTAAGCGAAAGCTCCGGCGAGGCAAAAACATTCCATACCACATAAGGGCGTTCCAAATCGGCATAGCTTGTATAGCTCAAATTATCCGGTAATTTGAGTTCACGGCTGGCAAATTCACGCATTTTTACAATCATCTTCAGTGACTGCTTTAATTGTGGGTCTGCGTCAGGATCCGCAATAATCCTGTGGATGGGCTGCGAGCGATGTACAACTTCAAAATGTCCACTAATCGCTTGTGCATAATAAGGAAGATTAGCACAGGCACTGAGCCAAATAGCTTGCCCGACAACAATTACCAGCTTGATTGTGCGTGTAACCCGCAATGTCATTGTGGCTCTCGAAAAATAATGAGGCAAAATTAAAAGGAAAAATCGCTGCATGAACCAAAGCATGATACCCATTTTTGCCTACCTTTTTCAATAAACTACTTGTCACCTACTCAACTGTCTTCCATAAGATGCCGTGCACAGCAATTAATTCACTTGCCAACCCGACAACTTCTTATAGCGCTCTCTACTTTTCTCAATTACTTCCGATATAAGCATCTTGATTTATAAGGAAAGATAATATTCACAATGTATTCCCAGCAGTATCTCGTTACAAATGACAGAACAACTCAGGCAAGCGATTCAAAAAAATTGGCGTGGCTTACTTTATTGCTTTTGCAAAAGCTCTTTTTCACATTATTTGAACATTATGGAAATCAAAACTGAAGCGTATTTAATCCTGGGCGTTACACCGGCCGGCCGCCCCTTTCGTCCGAGCGATTGGGCGGATCGACTAAGTGGAGTACTCGCTAGCTTTGACAGTAAAGGCCGCTGGGTATATTCGGAATATGCGCAACCTGTCATTTATGAAGGATTAGTCGGCGTAAAAGTAAAAACGGCATTACAAATTATCAATTGCAGTGCTTATGAATTCATTATGAATTTTGCCAGCGACAATCGCCTTAAAGTAATCGCTGACAGAAAGATAATCTATATCAATCAATTTATTGCAAAACAAGACAATTCCCCGGAACTAAAAAAGCAAACAGCTAGATGAGTTATAGTGTTTTAAGATATTCAAGCAAATCCAGACGTTGCTCTTTTGTCAATGCGGGAAGTAGGGTTCCATCCGGTTGCGGCGTTCGGCCGGAAGCGTATTCATGGCCACTATTATCATTACCCCAAATACGGGTGCGGAACAAAAAACCATTATAACCGTCCGTTTTAAAACCCACTCTGTATGCATCAAATTCACGCGACCCCACCACGAATTCATCGGGCCGGTACTCGCCTTCCGCTAGATCATCCGCTCGTTTTTTAGGCAAAAGTAAATCATACAGCGTAGGCACTGATCCATTATGCAGATAAGGTGCTGTAGCCCAAATGCCATTGAGTGGGCGGGCTTTATAGGCCATTACTGATGCAAAGGGCTGAACTGTTGTGTCAGGGACATAGTAACCGCGCTTGATAGAGGGTTGAACTTCATTATCAAAAAAAGTGCGCGCGAAGTCAAGCGAGCGCTCTATCCATCGGCGCACAAACCCTTTATCGGGGTCGGTTGTGGTAACCACATTACGTGTTGCAGCGGTCAACAAAACAACAGCTGGTGCCTGTTGTTGCATTAAGATACTCCCTACACCGGTTTTGACATATTGATTGCGCAAAATACCGCTATAACCGGTATATGCGAGACTGTTTACGGCCATTTTAGTATCTGTACCTACTAATGGAACAGCGATCATTTTAGCTACCACACGGCGATCAGGATCTGTTCGATTGATGTGCTCGTGACACGCAGAACAATAACGTGCATAAAGCTTTGCGCCATTAAACAATCGTGTTGTATCAATCTTAGGCAAAATATGTTCGGGCCAAAGCGGTGATGTCAATTTGCGCAAGTGTGCTTCCACACGGCGCAAGTTACGGATATCAATGGACGATTGAAAATCAATATGCTTGCTGCTGAAATTCTGCCCACCTAAAACAGAAGATACTGTAAAACCGGCTTTTTCCTGCCAATTTAGCGTGCCAAATACACCAATCATCTGCCCTGCATTACGTCCCATGGGACCCAACTCACTGTTACCAACTCTACCGTTCCATTGCACATAATCGTGCACGGGAACATCCCAAAGAAATGGATAACTTACCGGAGCATCGGCCGGATTATAGATTTTATTTCGTAACTTGATGAGCTGCTTATCGTTAAGGTATGTTTGTATCCGTTCAATGATATGATCGCGATTATTGCTAGTTAAGACGGGTTCCACATTTGCCATCACATCGGCCAATTCATCCGCAGATAATATATCGGTAAGCAACTCCCGCATTTGCTGCGCGCTCATAATATGCTCCAGTACACGGTTATAAATGCGCCCAAAAGCATCTAACCGTGCATAGCCATAGCGCGTGAGCGGACGTTTCACATCTCGCGGGGTATTAATGATGGTATAAGTGTTAATCCGCTGAGCATATTTTTTCAAATCCGCAATAACAGCATCGCCACTGTCATAGTCACCTTGTTTCAGTACGTGAGTAATGAAGCGCTGCAACTTTTCCGGAATTGCTAACGTTGCGTGCAAAGCATCGGCCAAATCAATCATGAAATTTTCCATGTCAGCATTTGCCGGACCACCGTCGATACGCATTCCGATACCTTGATAATTGATCTGTGTCGTATGGCAGGCTGCACATGTAAATCCCATGTATGCCTTGCCTTGATATTCATCGCGAACCATGCCAACCGGCAGACCATCCGGATTGCTGGTCGTAGGACGCTGCGGTAAATAACCATAGCGATCGATATTTTCATCATTCCGAAACAACTGATTTGAATCAGCCTGTTCCAACACCAGAAAAAAGCTGTAAGGCAACAAATTAGAGCCTTGTGTCACCGTGTAGAACCACAGACTATCCGAAGGTAACCAGCCTTGATCAAGGTACACAACGCGGGAATAGCGATCGCCGAATTTATCGATGGCTTCAAGAATGGCTCCTCGATTAGGATCATCATCACGAAATTCATATAACTGAGAAGTTATGCCAAGTGCTAACCATACGCAGCCCAGAATCGACAAAAACCCCACCCATAGTTTTATTCCATGCCAAAAATGACCAGAATTATCGGAATTCATGCCGATTGCTGCCACCAATCCGCAACCACTTTACCCAAAGCAGGATTGACCAGATAGCCATACGAACGATGGCAATTCAATCCCTTCTCGTTACGGTAAAAATTATAGATTCCGTCACAATGGTCTTCGATAGTATCGATGATTCCCAGGGATAGCATCGGTGCAAAATCATCTGAGAAAATTCTATCTAGCGCAGTCATATCACCAACCGAGGAAATATTTACCCAATGCCGAATATTAGTTGGATATTTCTGCTTTCCCGACAAATGATTACCCATTAGCCGGCGTTGTACATAATTCATTCCCAAGGGACTGCCAAGAGTGAGAAACACATCGACCTTACCCGGTAAGCGCTCAAGATGAGAAAGCTCCCATAAGGTATCGTAAGCGATTACGGAACCGAGACTATGACCAATCAATAGCACCTTATCATTATTCTTTAGCATAGGACGCAACGCCTGCTTCAATAATTCACGTATTTCGCAAGCAATATTATTTCTATTCTGAAAATAGCGTGTAATCTCTTGCGCCGTCAAACGGAGCGCTTGGGGAGTGAAGTAAAGCAAACAAGGCAAATAATCAACAATTGTGTAAAGCATTCGATCCAATTTGCGATGCCATGCATTAGCTTCGTTGATATCTTGCTCAGTGGGACCATGTTGATTGATCAAAACATCAACCCACGTAAGCTCACTGTTGATATCCTTGGTATTGAGATAATAAATATAATTCCACGCAATAAGTCTAAAATTTTGAACATATTGACTCAGATCAGAAGCAATTTCAGGTTCTGCACGACGCACACCCTCCAACAAGGTACGCCATAATAGCTTTTGATGCTGATTTGCAGGAGGTTTGGGATTTTTTCCTGGAACAAAAATGATTTGCCGTTGATTCATTCTGATAATTATTATTTGGTTGTTAATCCCTGTAAGCTGTGGGCTATAGGACAATTATAAACGACTCTTTTACTCTCAATATCTGTCATCGTTCAGCAATCATTCAGCTTCCATCAATTAGATTCTACGCCTGATGTTCAATTTCAAACATCATGAATACTGTTGCTAAAAACAACAATAGAAACCTGATTATCCATGTTATTAATATTGCCGAATCTCTAAATTCGTATATGATGGCAAGCAATTTTTGTAAAAAAGATGTGAAGAACTTGGCTTCTTCGTAAAAGAAAAACTCTATGCAAATACTACCACTTCGATATTCATTATTACTCAGCATATTCATAGTATTCACAGCGACTACCGTAGCAGCGCAACCATCCGTTCCCCTTCCTATCGGAGCAGATGCATTACAACCACCGGCACTCTCATCACCACCTGCACGTGAATTGACTCCATCTACAACACCATTCAAACATGAATTACCCAAGCGAATGCCGCCCGCTTCAATAACATCGCAAGGACCCGCAGTGCCGTATACGATTGAAGAAGTGCAACGATTAGGTTTACAAGCCAATGGATTGGTGCTTGCGGCTCGCTCACAGGTTGGCATGGCCAAGGGTGGCGTTGTTGCTGCCTCGGCATACCTCAATCCTGAGGTGATGTTTATGATGGGCCCAATGGACAGACAACTTCCAGAAAGATTCACAGGTCCATCGAATCACCAACATTCGGTAACCGTTATTCAACCCATTGAAAATCCTTTCATGCGTAGTGCGCGGATTGGCGCTTCAGAAGCCATCGTCGATGCCAGCCGTGCTAGCCTAGATCAAGTCAGTGCCGACTTAGCTGCACAACTGCGGGTTCGTGCTTATGAGCTATTGCTGCGGCAAGAGCAAGCTGCTTTGGAACAAAGTATTTACGACCTACTCAGCGACGTACGGCGGCGCATTGCAGCAAATGTTGAACGAGGGGAAGTAGCTCGTTTTGAGTTGATTCGTGCCGATACGGAATTGCAAAGTGCAGATAACCGCAAGGAAGCAGCACGATTAAACGCCGAACGCGCCAAGGTTTTTTTGATGCAACTCACGGCCGGTGCATTACCGGCAAATTTTCAAATCAAAGGTTCGTTAAAAGATTCGGTTGATCTACCACCATTGGATGTATTGCGCCAGCAAGTGCCCACTGTCAACCCGGATGTGGTCCGCCTGGAAGCCGAACAGGAACGCGCCAATAAGCGCATCAGCCAAGAACGTGCATCTATTTTACCATCTATCAATGTCTTATATACCAATTACCAAGATCAACAGTTTCAATCCAATACTGCTGGTTTGAGTGTCAGAATTCCGATTTGGTACCGCCGCCGCGGTGAAATCGACACTGCTATTTTTGATTCAGCGCGAGTAAAGGAATCGCTTGAATACCGTCGCTATGAAATCAGTCAACTATTTGAGGCTGCATGGCAAGCTTATCAGATTGCTGTGCAGCGTGTAGCCATGTTCGAGGGTGGTTTGATCAAAGAAGCGGAAAATGCAGTTAAAGTTGCTGAAGCTGCTTACAAGTTTGGTGAGCGCGGCTTGATTGAGTTTTTGGATTCACAACGCATTTTACGAGGAATTCTGGGTGATGCTCTACTTGCCCGTTTTGATCTGCACTCTGCAGCTGCTGAAATCGACCGGTTACGCGCACATTATCCCAAGGAGTTAGTTCCAGAATGAAATTTCAACTTTTTTTTATCAACTGTATTGCTATTTCTATTTTATTACTGACAGGATGCGATAAAAATGAATCAGCTCAAGACCCCGAGAAAGCAACAGTTCAGCACGATGCTGAGGAAGAAAGGGATATCAATAGCATTACTGTGCGACCAGAGCTGGCCAGTCGATTAAAAATCGGGCAGCCGTCGTTAATTGATCTTGCAGATAAAATACTCGTACCGAGCCGGGTACAGATAGATGAAGAAAGAACCGCGCAAATTGGTTCTTACGTCACAGGACGTATCATCGATATGTTTGTCATTTTGGGTGATTATGTTAAGCCAGGCCAACCCCTTGCGCGTATTACCAGTCCGGATTTAACAAACTCTCAACTGGCCTACTTACGAGCGTTGTCACGTGTCGTCGTAACACAGAAAGCTGCGGACCGTGCACGCCACCTCTTGGCTGCCGACGCGATACCCGTTGCTGAAGTGGAACGGCGGCAATCCGAACTGGAAATTGCAAAAGCTGAATTAGGAGCCGCTGCGGATCAGCTAAGATTATTCGGTATGGGTGATAATGAAATGAAAGAATTAAACAAAAAGGGAAAAATTCTACCTTGGCTGGATATTAGAGCTACTCGCGAAGGTTATGTGATTGCACGTAATATTATTATTGGTCAGGTAGTTCAACCCTCTGATCCGCTTTTTCAAGTTGCTGATCTATCTTATGTCTGGGTAGTTGGCGATGTACCGGAACAGATTGCACGCGATGTCCGCTTGGAACAGCATGTGGAAATCAATGTACCGGCAATTAGCGGCACCGACTTTGATGGGGTGATCATTTTTGTATCCGATACCGTCAATCGATTGACCCGGACAGTAATGACTCGTGTTCTGGTAGAAAACCCTGAGCGTAAATTGAAACCGGACATGCTCGCCAATATGCACATTACCGATACGCAGCAAAAAATCCTGGTCGTTCCGGAAGCCGCTGTTGTGCGTGAATTAAACCAGGATTATGTTTTTATCCAAGTTAGCGACAACCTTTTTCAACGCGTACTGGTTGAATTGGGTCCCGAAGTTGCCAATTATCGGCCTGTACTGAGCGGACTGACAATTGATCAGCGGATTGTATTAGAAGGAGCTTTTCATTTAGATAGCGAGCGCAAGCTGGCTGAATTGGAGTAATCCTTATGGCTGCAATCGTACGTGCGATGTTAAACCAGCGTCTACTGGTATTGGTAATCGGATTGATGCTGTGTGTTGCCGGTGGATTTGCTGCAAAAAATCTATCGGTCGATGCATTTCCGGATGTTACCAACATCCAAGTTCAAGTAGCTACAGTAGCCATTGGCCGCAGTCCCGAAGAAATGGAACGATTGGTTACGGTACCGGTAGAAATTGCCATGACCGGTTTACCGGGATTAGTTGAAATGCGTTCCATGAATAAAAGCGGATTATCGCTGATCACGTTAGTATTCACCGATCAAACCGATGTATTTTTTGCCCGCCAATTGGTCATGGAGCGAATTATTGACGTAACACCTCGCCTGATACCAGGTATTACACCGGTACTAGGCCCCGTTTCAACCGGTCTGGGCGAAGTTTATCAATATACTATCGAGCACCCGGATGATGGCAAACGCCCATTAACGGTCGAAGAATTAACCGAACGGCGTACCATTCAAGACTGGGTTGTACGCCCACTGTTACGTTCAATCCGTGGTGTGGCGGAAGTCAATTCGATTGGCGGACATGTCAAAGAGTATCAAGTTTACGCTGATCCCAATAAGCTGCGGCACTACGATCTCACACTAACAGATGTGGATCGCGCATTGGCCATTAATAATGCCAACGCCAGCGGTAATATTCTGGCACTGCATTATGAGCAATACCTAATCCGTGGGGTAGGATTAATCGCTACCTTGGATGACATTCGCAATATCGTTTTGAGAGAAATGAATGGTGTGCCAATTTATGTACGTGACATCGCTGAGGTAAAGTTTGGGGGAGAAGTTCGTCAGGGCGCAAGTATAAAGAACGGCTATAGCGAATCAGTCGCCGGCATCGTCATGATGCTGCGCGGTGGCAATGCCAAAGAAATTGTCACGCGGATCAAAGAAAGAGTAGCTGAAATCAATGAGCGAGGCATGCTACCGAATGGCCTGCAGATCGTCCCCTTCTATGATCGTACGGATTTGGTCGATGGCGCATTATCTACAGTACAAAGCACGTTAATGGAGTCCCTGATTCTGGTTATCGTGGTGCTATCGATTTTTCTAGGTACCGTTCGTACCAGCATTGTCGTTTGTTTTACCTTAATTATTACGCCGCTGGTAACTTTCATGATCATGAATTACTACGACATGCCTGCTAATTTAATGTCTTTAGGTGGGTTGACCATCGCATTGGGTATGATGGTCGATCCAACTGTAGTGGTAGTTGAAAACATTTATCAGCGTTTGGGCCAGACAAAAGATACAGAACAATCCAAGTTTAATGTTATTGTCAATGCTGTGGCTGAAGTCGGTACGCCAGTTATTTTTGGCGTATTCGTTACCATCCTAGTATTCCTGCCGCTGATGACTCTCGAAGGTATGGAAGGAAAAACCTTCAGTCCATTGGCTGTGACGATTGCCATCTCACTACTGGTTGCACTTTTTGTTTCAATATTGTTATCGCCTGTATTAAGCGATTATCTTCTACAAGGTGGCAGTGATCAAGATACGAAAATCGTGGCTGTACTAAAAGGTGGTTACTTGCGTGTCTTTAATCTGGCCATGAGCAACCAAAAGAAAACCATGGTCATCGCAATAAGCTTGCTGATGTTTGCATTTGCACTGTTCCCTTTCCTGGGTAAATCGTTCATCCCCATCATGAAGGAAGGTGCAGTTACACCGGTAATTATTCGTGCCCCATCTATTTCTCTGGATGAAGCTATTAAATTGGAAACTGAAGCGATGAAGCTGATCGCCGCCGTACCAGGTGTAAAACATGTTGTATCTAAATTAGGCCGTGGTGATACACCTGCTGATCCAGCATCGCAGAATGAGTCAGATCCAATTGCGGATCTCGATTTGGAAGGATCAGGCCGTACACAAGCCGACATTGAAGAAGACATCCGCAAAGCATTAGCCGTGTTACCCGGTGTCAATATCGTTCTGTCGCAACCTATTGCGCAGCGTGTAGATGAAATGGTAACCGGCGTACGCTCGCAGGTAGCAATCAAAATTTTTGGTGACGATCTGGAACAATTGCGCATACTTTCGGAGCAAGTAGCACGCATTGTCAAATCTACCCCTGGTGCCAGGGATATCCGCATTGAACGCTTGTCGGGCCAACAAGAATTGACGATCAATATTGATCGTAGAGCGATTGCCCGCCATGGCATCAATGTGTCCGATGTTAATGAATTGATCTCCACGGCAATTGGCGGTAAGGCCGTTACCCAAGTTTTCGAAGGTGAACGGCGCTTTACGTTACTGCTAAGATTTCCAGAAGAATTCCGCCATGATGTGGAAGCAATCAAAGATCTTTTGTTGAGGCCTGTCAATACAACAGTACAAAATGGTATGGCACAAGGCGGTATATTGGTACCGCTGAGTGCTGTGGCAGATATACAGGTTGTTGATGGTCCGGCAATTATCTCACGCGAATTTGCCAGACGCCGGGTGGTTATCGGTGCCAACGTACATGGACGTGACATGGGAGGATTTGTAGAAGAACTGCAGCAGCGTACCGCAAAAGAAATCAAACTCCCTACTGGTTATTACTTCGTCTGGGGCGGACAATTTGAAAATATGCAACGTGCGATGGCAACTCTTTCCATAATTGTTCCGATCACATTGGCAGCCATTTTCTTCCTGTTATTCATGCTGTTTAATTCTGTAAAGCTGGCAGGGCTTATTTATCTGGTACTACCCTTTGCCTCGGTCGGCGGAGTTGTCGGGCTTTTTGTTTCGGGTCAATATCTATCGGTACCTGCATCGGTAGGCTTTATTGCGGTATGGGGCACCTCTATCCTTAACGGTGTAGTACTCATTTCCTTTGTCCGTGAATTGCGTGAAAAAGGCTTCAGTGTTGAAGAATCTGTCAGAAAAGCATGTGAGCAACGTTTCCGTCCGGTGATGATGACCGCCGCCACTACAGTACTCGGATTGGCACCATTCCTAGCTGCTACAGGATTAGGTTCAGAAGTTCAGAAACCTCTTGCAATCGTAGTAATTTGCGGTTTAACAACGGCAACGATGATGACAATGGTGGTCATGCCTATGCTCTATCGCTGGTTCGACGATCCACCCGTAAAAAAGATATCGGATGAGACTCAATCATCAACCCCAGTAATCGCGCAAATTCCAGCTGAGAAAAGTTGAGGTTTTATAACAAAACTGGATAAGTGATCCAGTTCTGTTGCAATTGCAAAAATCTCATGCAATCAATACAAACAAGCTCTCACATCTTAGAGTACTCGAAATGCGATAATTGCTACAAATGTCGGCGGCAATGCCGCAATCAATAACCCAAGCGGGTGGATGGTTTGATCATCGAACTTATCACGCAAAATAGCAAAACCGGCAGGGTTAGGCGCATTGGCAATCACCGTCAAGCCTCCACCTGTCACTGCACCGGCTACCAGCGCTATCTTGAACTCCTCGGTTAAACCTTCGACCAATGAACCAAGATAAGTCAATGCGGCATTGTCGGTAATCGCAGTCAATGCGGCTGCTCCGAAAAATACAGCCGTATCATCCATATCCATCAATAGCGGTTGCAACCACCACTGCTGCTGACCGCCCAGCACCACAAGTCCAGCGAGAAAAAATGCTACTAATAACGCTTCACGCAAAATGAGTGGAGTCTGATACCGCTCATAAGCTGTCACAAACCCAAGGAAAAGCAAGAAAACACCCATAAACAGTACGGAGTAATGGGCAAACAAAACTACCAGCGCCAAAAACAGTATATGAATCAACACCACCGGAATCGGTACGCGTGATTCATTGGTGCTACCTTCCAATTTCAAATGCTTCAATTCGTTCTTGAACAACAGCATCGCTGAGCCCGCATTAAACATAACAGCTACCGCTGATTTCCAGCCAAAATTAGAAATCATAAACATGAAATCCCAGTCCCATTTTGCCGCTACCATCAACACGGGAGGTGCTGCAAAAGGAGTCAAGGTACCGCCGATGGAAATATTTACAAACAACACCCCCACTGTCACGTATTTTAATTTCGTCGATATCGTCTTGCTGAATAACATCTCGCGCAACATTAATGCAGCCAAGGTCATTGCAGCAGGTTCAGTAATGAAGGATCCCAGCAATGGTACAAAAGCCAGAATCAAAAAATACATTGCCATACCCTGACTCAGAGGCAGGTAACGCGCAGTCCAATTGACGGTAGCTGCCGTGAAATCCAGAATAGGCCGTGTACCCGCAATAGTCATAATCACAAACACGAACATCGGTTCGGTGAAATCGCGCGAATTGAGGTAGCCCACTACTTCCTGTTTGCCGCTAGCGACAAACATAAATACAATTAAAACCGATGCCCAAAATCCAAACACCACCTCCACTTCACCCAGCAAATGCCATACCCCTGCATGGCGTGGATGTGTATGCGCCAAGTGCTCAAAATATTTAGTCGAGAAAGTATGTATAACGGCCAGGGCAAAAAGCAACGTGCCGATCAATTGAACAGTTGTAGGATTAGTCATAATTTTAATAATGAATCAATATTTGGTGATGATAGCATTTTCCACTTTAGCGGCGATTAATCCTTTCCTAAATCATTCAGAAAAGAACGAATACGCGCTGCATTGGTTCCCAAGTCCCCTTTTCCTACCCGAGAAACAGAGCGCATATCAATTTGAGTTTGCTTTCCTTCTTTTTCTATCCGGATTACCACATCGTCTTTAAAGCCCATGATAAGTGTAGTATCTGTAGCTTCAATTCTGCCATTAGCTGCAGAGATAACCGTAACTTCCCAACCTCGTTTTTTGACCAGTGTTACGGCTTGCTCAAAAACAGTTTCAAACGGACGATCAAGCAATAATGAAACAAGATCAGGGTAGCTCTGTTTTTGCAAAGCGGCCAGGTTTTCTGGCTCATTGCGTTCCAGCGGGTTATCTGTGACTGCACGTAACGTCTTAATCGCAATAAACTCGGGAGGATGCTCCAAATCGGTAGTAATATCATGAATCATTGGCGTTCCAAAACCGGTCAGCAGCGTTACGAAAATCGGGGTAACAATTAATAAACCCAACGTTGGTCCGGCAGCTGGTGATGGTGATGCAATTTGTGCTTTTTGTGTTTTTTTTGCACGTATCATTTCAAATAACCCGAAAGCAATAGCCAGCAATCCCATCAATGTGCCAAGTGCAAGTCCCAAGAGGGCTAGCTGGAAAGTCAGGATACTCAGACGATGGCCAAGTATAGCCAAAATCATGATCAGTGCAGCAACTACCGCCAACTTATAGCTCACCGAGGTAAAATTATATGAATTGTCCATAAAGAGAGTCACCTTAAGTCGAACGAATAATTTAAATAAGAATATTTTTAGAATAATGATTTTTAATCGATTCAAGTTTATGGTAAATATTTATTGCTTCTATAATCAAGCAACAAATTGTTCAAACTGCAGCTTTTTGCTTTACCCGAAAGGAGAAATCGAATAGTATACAGCGATTACGTAGGATAATTCTCACGCAAAACCCCAGAAGTACATAGCAATTACCCCCGCATCTAACTTGTCGCATATCTTTTGTTAATTCCCAAATAAATCACCATTACTGCATGAAAAAAATTCCCTTCCTGCTATTTGGCTTTGCCCTCATCACATCCTTGTGGATTTCATCGATAAATGCAAAACCCATTGACATCAGCCAAGAATATGCAGGAACCATAGGTGAATATTTGCAGGTCTATCAGAGTGACGATATACATTTAGATGCTTATTCCGCCTTTCAAGCTTTTAGAAACGGACAATTTTCCTCGACCAATCATCCGGTCATTAATTTTGGCATCAATTCAAAGCCCAGATGGCTCGCACTTCAAGTCAAGAATTCACAACATAACGCTATTCATCGGAATATTCTGTTAGAGGTTCCTTGGTTAGATAACATCGATGTTTATTTTTTTCGCCAAAATCAAATAATCAGCAATCATCATATTGGCGATACTTTACCATTTTCAAAACGACCTATTAACCATCGCTTCTTTGTGATTGATCATAGTTACGAAAGCGGCGAAACCATTGTTCTGATCCGCATACAATCGATCGATGTCATGATTTTGCCCATATATTTCATGAGCGACGAGAAAATTGCGGATAGAACTACAATACAGAACTATAGTTACGGCTTTGTATATGGTTTCATATTGGCACTTGTTGCTTACAATTTCATGCTGTATATCGGATTACGCAGTAATCCTTATTTATCTTATTCCATTTATCTGTTGAGTTTTCTGATCCTAAACATTGCTTACACAGGTCACGGTTATCAATGGCTATGGCCCGATTTCCCAACGTGGCAGCAGTGGTCAAATCCTATTTTGATTATAGTTTGTACTGTGAGTGGATTATTTTTTGCATTACATTTCCTTAACATTAAGACAACGTTAATCCGTGTCTACCGTATCGTCATTGGATGTTGTCTTGGTTTCAGTGCGTTAATAGCGGTAATGATGTTGAGTGGTAACTTTGCATTAACGTTATTGACCTCACTTTTTTTCATTTTTATTTCCTCGGTTTTGATGATTATTCTGGGAGTCATTTCGCTGCGGTCAGGCAATAAATTCGCAAAATATTTCTTATGGGCATCTATTTGCACGATTTGTGGCGGAGCGGTTACAGCAAATGCCATATGGGGATTAATTCCTTTTAATTTATTGACTTATCGAGCAGTTGAAATCGGCATGATGGGGGACGCCATCTTACTGGCGTTGGCACTTGCTGAACGTTTCAACATTAGTCAGAATGAAAAACTGATTGCCGAAAAAATGGCAGGTATTGATTCTCTCACCAACCTCAATAACCGTCGCTCATTTTATAAATTTGTAAAGCCAATTTGGGCACTGAGCTTAAGAAACAAGAGCAATACTTCAATTGTTATGATTGATATCGATAATTTCAAGCTATTTAATGACAATTACGGTCATGCATTTGGCGATCAAGTATTAATTCACTTCGCTGATACTTTACAGAAAGAGGCGCGTAGCGGAGATATCTTGGCACGTTGGGGAGGTGAAGAATTCCTAATTTTCTTACCCGATACTAAATTAGCAGATGCAGTAACTTTGGCCGATCGGCTACGTGAAAAAATTTCAGCCCTTCAGCTTGCCACTGCCCTAGGGAAGAAAATTTCACTCACTGCAAGCTTTGGCGTCGCTCATACGAATGACAATGAAATTTCTCTTGATGAGTTGATTTGCGTTGCAGACCAACAACTTTATTATGCAAAAAAACAAGGGCGCAATTGCGTATATGCAAGTGAAGCCTAATAACTATCGATAGAAAAACAACAAGAAGGCGCCTGTAGTCTTCATAACCCCTAGTCAAAGAAAAGAAATTTTTTAGTTGCTAGCACATAGTTTTCACTCATCGCCATTATCATCAGAATCATCGTTGCTAGCTTCTAACTCATCAATGAGTTTTACAATCCGACTATCGGGAATCATTCCATCCGCTAGCACACTTTCATCATCAATCTCATCGGGATTAATAAAATCGACAACATGTGTATTATCAGTTGAAAGTTTTTTCATAACCATGTCAATCTCCTTGCGACATTGGTTGAAGACACTAGCAGTAGAACACAATATCGTGATATATAAATCAAGGATTACAAATAGTTTTTCCTAATAATTAGGGAATTTAAAAAATGGGATCATTAATAGCTTTTAATAACTTTTATTTGATCATCCCTTTTAGTGTCGGAAGCCTTTGCACGATAAAAAGGAAAAATAAAGCACCCAGCTTCAAGCGATAAAGCATCAAACTCTCTCCAAGCTAATGGTTTTCAACTAGCCCTCAGTTCATATGGAACGAGAAATTAACTCTGAAAGAGATTAAAACTGGTTTCCGTTGAATTCAAGAAAGGAATACCTTAGCACTATTACCCTCCGCCTAGACTGAATAACTCCGTAAATTAGCACTACTGTAATAACTAGCTTTTTGTAACAACCAAACCTTCATGTGCAAATTCGATTGTTTCAATGGCTACTTCATTACCTTCAGATTTCAAATCAGTGTCCGTAATCTTAGTCGGCCAAGCATTCGTTAACGTCCATACCATCGTTGCATTCCGGGCTTCGTCCATCAAACTAATAGTAATTGGCATTCGTTGAATAGTGCTCATCTTGATCTGATTGAACAAATTCCAAAACTTATTATCGCTTATTACAATACCTTTTTTCATAATAACGCTACCGATTTTCTTCAATCCTGGCATCTTAAATACTGAAAGTGGTAAGTTCCTCCCGTGACGATAGTTGATCTCTTCGAATGAGGCATCTAATCCGCTGACTTCTTGAAACAACATCATCTGTGAATCCCAATTAACCTGAAGATAAAATTTAGGGCTGGGCCATATAGTTGTTGACTGATTTGATCCATCATCTGCCATGATTTACCTTTTTATTGATTCACGCACTCATAATTTTCCATTTTATCAAACTGATAAGATACAGCGATATCCAAATCCAATTTTTTGCATTTCTAATTCCAATGAAATTTCGATTCATTCTATGCAATACCATTATTTTCTAGATGGCCTAATAGTGTTAAGAATGATGTTATCTCGGATATGTATCCATTAACTTTTTCTTGAATCCAGTAACCCATGTTAGAAATTCTTGCAGCTTATGATATAACTTGGAAATGTGAGATTGTTAAACCATATTATGCAAACCTCTATACACAATTAATTAAAAATGAAACTGGATTATGACATTATCATTATAGGCGCTGGCAGTGCAGGACTTTCTGCATTGCGTGAAATAAAAAAACATACGGATAATTTCGTCATTATCAACGATGGCCCGTGGGGAACCACTTGCGCGCGGGTAGGATGTATGCCATCCAAAGCGTTGATTGAATCAGCTAATGCGTTTTATCGGCGCCATGCATTCGAAGCGTTTGGCATTATTGGCACAGAAAAGCTGTCTATCGATAAAAAGCGCGTATTCGAGCGTGTCCGAGCATTACGCGATCATTTCGTATCAGGAATTATCAAGGATACCGAGTCACTTGGCAATCGCGCAGTTTCAGCCAGAGCGCGGTTACTAGGCCCTAATCACGTTCAGATTGGTGACAAGAAATTGCACGCAAAACGCATTATCCTGGCCCCCGGATCACGTCCGATTATTCCCCCAGAATGGCAAAAACTGGGAAAGCGGCTCCTGACTTCCGATACATTATTTGATCAGGAAACCATTCCTGATCGCATGGCGGTGATTGGCATGGGACCGATCGGCATAGAAGTGGCACAAGCACTCAGCAGAATCGGCGTTCAAGTCTATGGATTCAGCAGAAATCCATTGATCGCCGGAATAACCGACCCACTCATTAATCAAACTATCACTGGTTTGATATCTCGCGAGTTTCCATTATTTCTGGGGAATAAAGTCGAAGTCGTCAGCAATGCGGAAAATAGCGCCATAACAATTATGGCAGATGACAACCCAATCGAAGTCGATGGTGTTTTCGCTGCCCTGGGGCGTCAACCCAATGTCGATGATTTAGGATTGGATACTTTAGGTATTGCAGTTAATGATCAAGGCATTCCGAATGTCAACCCCAATACGATGCAGATTGAGGATTTGCCGATATTCTTAGCGGGTGATGCCAACAATCATCTGCCACTGCTTCATGAAGCAGCCGATGAAGGTTATATTGCCGGTGTTAACGCCAGTGCAAACTCATTCACTTGTTTTCAGCGGCGCACACCTTTAGCGATCACTTTTTCTGATCCTAACATCGTTACGGTTGGCGCTTCCTTTCAGCAATTACAAAATAAATCCATCTGTGTAGGACAGGTTAGCTTTGAAAATCAAGGCCGCGCACGCGTAGCGCAGTTGAATAAAGGCATGCTACGTATTTACGCAGATTCAAAAAACGGGAAATTATTAGGGTCAGAATTATGTGCGCCAGCAGGCGAACACTTAGCCCATCTCCTAGCGTTAGCAATCAGTCAGTCATTAACCGTTTGGGATTTATTACAGATTCCTTTTTATCATCCGGTACTGGAAGAAGGTTTGCGCACTGCACTACGGGACCTGGTATCCAAATTGCCGCCCGGAATGAATCGATCCGACTTATCTGCATGCCCAGGATTTAATACCGATATACAAGGTACTGAATGAAAAAGTTTTTAATGGTGCGGACAATCGTTAGGGCACCTCTAAAAATTCAAAGCTTTAAACAAAACGAGGTGCGAGTAATAAAGCGTTGTGACGAAATTTGAATGCTTAGAGATGCCCGTTCGTTTTGATTAACGTCGCTTTTGGCCTAACAGAGATCCTAACAGACCACGCGTAATTTCACGTGCAATGGAAGTTCCAACCGAGCGCGCTGCACTTTTGGCAATAGCATCAATCATTCCTTCGCGTCGTCCGCCACGTGGTCCGGTTGAGCCCAACAGTAAATCGCCCAATCCCCCTAAAATCCCTTCATCTGCCGGTTGCTTTGCATTACCAACAACAGCTCCTGCTGCATTTTTAGGTGTATCTTCGTTACCAACACGCGCTTGCAGCAATTCAAAAGCGCTTTCACGATCAACTGCCTGTTCGTACACACCCGCCACAATGGATGATTGCATTAATTGTTCCCGTTCCTGCTTCGTAACCGGCCCGATCTGACTGGCGGGCGGTAGGATAAAGGCACGCTCGGTAACCGCAGGCGATCCATCGGAGTCGAGGAAAGAAACCAGTGCTTCCCCCACGGACAACTCCATAATTGCCAGTCTGGCATTGAGCTTTGGATTCGGCCGCATTGTTTCTGCAACCGCATTCACCGTTTTCTGGTCTCGCGGCGTAAATGCCCGCAATGCATGCTGAACACGATTTCCCAATTGCGTTAACACTTTTTCCGGAATATCAAATGGGTTTTGCGTAACAAAGTAAATACCCACACCCTTGGAACGAATCAACCGGACAACTTGCTCAACCTTCTCCAATAATGCAGGGGATGCCGTGCTAAACAACAAATGTGCTTCATCAAAAAAGAACACCAGTTTAGGTTTATCGAGATCACCGGCCTCGGGCAAATTTTCATATAACTCGGATAACATCCACAGCAAAAACGTACTATATAGCCTCGGTGAATTTAGTAACTTGTCTGCGGCAAGAATATTGATTACACCTTTACCATCAATAGCCTGGATGAGATCGGCGATATTCAGCATGGGCTCACCGAAGAACTTGTCTGCACCCTGCTCTTCCAACTGCAATAAACCGCGCTGAATCGCACCAATCGAAGCTGATGAAACATTGCCATATTGGGTTTTGAATTCATCCGCATTGTTACCGACATATTGTACTAAAGCACGCAGATCCTTCAGATCGAGCAATAACAAGCCATGATCGTCAGCCACTTTAAAAACCAGCGTTAACACGCCTTCCTGCGTTTCGTTCAAATTCAGCAAGCGTGCCAGTAACAGCGGTCCCATGTCGGAAATCGTGGCGCGCAGCGGATGACCATTTTCCTGCAACACATCCCACAATATCACCGGAAAACCCTGCCAGTTGGGCGGATCGATATTGAGTTGATCGAGCCGTGCTTGCATTTTCTCAGAAAGCAATCCGGGCTTGCAGATACCTGTCAAATCACCTTTCACATCCGCCATAAAAACCGGCACACCAATACCGGAAAAGCTCTCCGCGAGTTTCTGTAATGTGACTGTCTTGCCAGTTCCCGTTGCTCCTGTAATGCACCCATGGCGCGTCGCCATCGCTGGCAGAAGCATAAGTTCAGTATTACCCGTCTTAGCAATTATCAGTGGTTCAACCATAAATTCTCTCAAGCTACTATTTTAAAAATAATCCTATAACTATCGAAAAATCATATTCTTCCATAAGTTTCTAGAAATTTACTGAATGTAACCCTATATGTCAAATCACAGCAAACGCGTTGAAAATTCCCAAGTCGATGTATACTAGCCACAAAAGCCAGTAGCATTATTTATTAGCTTTACCACAAGTAACTTGATTAATTTCTGGATTGAACAATACTTGAATAAGCAATTCCTATACGGCGATATCGGTGGCACCAAAACAATTCTGCAAATGGCGGAAATAAAGCATGGAGAAATTCATCAGCAATTTACCCAACACTATGAAAGTCAGGCTTTTGCAACTTTCTCTGATCTGTTAAAAGACTTCCTCGCTTGTGCAGAAACAACGTGTTCGCCCCTTTCCGCATGCTTTGCAGTCGCCGGCCCCATCGTGGCGCAGCAAGCAACTTTGACCAATCTGCCTTGGCAAATCCATAGCGACGACATTGCCCGCCAATTTTCAATCACCACCGTCAAGCTCATCAACGACTTTGAAGCAGCCGCATTGGCTGTTGAAGCGCTCTCATCCGATGATTTGATAACCCTTCAGACAGGTGACATTCACGAACAAGCCATGCGGGTAGTGTTAGGCGCGGGTACTGGTATGGGTGTTGCCTGGCTCACATGGCTCAATGATCGTTATTATGCGTTCGCCACTGAAGCAGGCCACATGGATTTTGCACCTACCAATGAGCTGCAAATCCGTTTATTGGAAACCTTACATCATAAATTTGGGCATGTATCGGTGGAACGTTTGTTATCAGGATCGGGGTTGACAAGTATTTTCAACTTTCTGCAATCCAATCATGAAAAACCTTCAGATTTATTGGCGACACAACTGAAAGAAGACAGTGGCGCCACTATAACGACACTGGCTCAGATTCACAATCACCCGACAGCAATTCAGTCGCTGAATGTATTCGCGGAAATCTACGGTGCCTACGCGGGTAATCTGGTATTAGCAGGATTATGCCGCGGAGGGGTCTATATTGCTGGCGGTATTGCGCCAAGAATTATTCATGTCCTCAAGTCAGGTAATTTTATGCGCGCTTTTTGCGATAAAGGAAGGTTTTCCTCGTTAATGCATGAAATTCCAGTACATATCATCACCAATCCTGAAATCAGCTTGCTCGGCGCTAAACGGGAAGCTCTTTATTTACTCACGAACCAGAATTAATCATTCAGTGATTGCTAATTTGAATATCCGGTATGAATAAATGAGTTACTGCAATAAAATATTAAATAATTTCCATTAAGGAGTCTTCATGTTTTCGCGTACAGCTTTTACCGTCACTGTTAATCCAAAAATACCGCCACGCCTTAAACGTTTAGAGGAACTTGCCAATAATCTTTGGTACAGTTGGGATCGTGCCACGCGCACACTATTTTCTCGGCTTGATCCACATTTATGGGAAGCTGTCGGGCACAATCCTAAAGCGTTTCTCAAACGAGTAGACGAATCAGCACTGCTAAAAGCAACAGAAGACCGGGTATTTCTTGCCACCTACAATAGTATTTTGTCAACCTATGATTCGTATCATGATGCATCCGCCGCGCAAGAAGACGGCGAAGAACTGAGTTCACACGATCAAGTCGCCTATTTTTGTTTCGAATTTGGCTTTCACGAAAGCTTGCCCATTTATTCCGGCGGCCTCGGCATTCTTGCTGGAGATCATTGCAAAGCAGCCAGTGACTTACATCTACCGTTCGTTGCGATTGGTTTACTATATCGCCAAGGATACTTTTCTCAAATTATCGATATTCAGGGAAACCAGCAAGTCACCTATACCATGTCCGATTTTGACGACCTTCCTGTCACACCGGTGTTGCGTAAAGATGGCTCGAATTTGACGATTGAAGTACCCTTGCCGCAACGCAATGTCATCGCAAAAATATGGCAGGCAAAGATCGGGCACGTCACATTGTATCTACTCGATACCGATTTACCTGAAAATTCACCGCAAGACCGTTATATCACCCACAATCTCTATGGTGGTGATAAAACTATGAGAATTGAACAAGAGATCATTTTAGGTATGGGCGGTGTGCGTGCGCTACACGCACTCGGGATACAACCGACCATATGGCACATCAATGAAGGTCATGCAGCTTTTATGATCCTGGAACGTATCCACGATCTTGTTCAGCAAGGACTTAATTTTGCCAGTGCCTTAGAAAGCGTTGCAGTCAATACAGTGTTCACAACACATACCGCCGTTCCTGCTGGGCATGATCACTTCAGCCCAGACATGATGCACAATTATTTTGACAGTTTTTATCACGACTTAAGCATCACCCGTGAAGAATTTATGTCGCTTGGTCATATTCCGGGCAGTCCCGATTTTAATATGACAGCTCTGGCGATTCACGGCTCACGCACGCATAATGGTGTCAGCAAAATACACGGCAATGTTTCGGCAAATATCTGCCGGGATCTGTGGCCACAAATCGAACCTGAAGAAAATCCGATTTCTTACATCACCAATGGCGTACACGTGCCAACCTTCCTGGCACAGGAGTGGTCTGATCTCTTTGATCGTTATCTTGGTCATGAGTGGCGCAATAAAATGTGCGATACCGAATACTGGTCACGCATTGATGCAATTCCGGATCATCTGTTTTGGAGTGTGCGGCAATCACTAAAATCCCAGATGTTTTATGGCATTCGTTCACGCGTCACTGACCAGAACGCCAGAAATCGTGGTTCTGAAGCCCACCTGGATCGATTACTAAAATTTGTTGATCCCATCAATCCCAATATTCTGACCTTAGGTTTTGCGCGTCGTTTCGCAACTTATAAACGAGCCACCTTATTATTCGAAAATCTCGATTGGCTACGTAAAATCATCCTTGATCAAGAACGTCCGGTATTGCTTATTTTTGCCGGCAAAGCACACCCGGCAGATGTCCCCGGCCAAGATTTAATCCGCAGCATTAGCGAAATTGCTCACCTTCCCGAGTTTGAAGGGCGTCTGTTATTAATCGAAGGCTATGATTTACGACTTGCTAGGCGCTTAGTTGCCGGCGTCGATGTCTGGCTCAACAATCCTATCTATCCGCTTGAGGCCAGCGGCACATCCGGCATGAAAGCAGGTATTAATGGTGCCATTAACCTAAGTGTGCTGGATGGCTGGTGGGGCGAAGGTTACGACGGTAAAAATGGCTGGGCAATCAAACCCGGACCTGAGGATATGGATAGCGTGCTGCGCGACAAAGAAGAAAGTCGCGCCCTGTATGAAATTGTGCAAGACCAAGTCGTGCCACTGTATTACAACTATGGCAAGCTTGGTTATTCACCGGCGTGGGTAAAAATGGCCAAACACTCCATGAAATCACTGTTACCACGCTATAACGCTACCCGTATGGTTGACGAATATGTCAAGAATTTCTACCGCTCTG
Source organism: Nitrosomonas sp. (assembly GCA_024281995.1). Classification (GTDB taxonomy): domain Bacteria; phylum Pseudomonadota; class Gammaproteobacteria; order Burkholderiales; family Nitrosomonadaceae; genus Nitrosomonas. Next base: position 836,932 of record JAMWZW010000001.1, on the reverse strand, counting down.
CCAGTCATAATGGCACGCTCTATGCAGCTAATAACTTTGCGGAGGCAAAAAATATTGCGGCATGGAAAGCCAAAATAAAAAGTGCCTGGCATGGCGTCACATTACGCCGATTAGATACCCTCAGTGAACGCATTTATTTTGATGAAACATTGAATTTCAAGGTTGCTGTCAAACTGAATCAATTGGCGCCAGAAGATGTTGTCGTAGAATTGCTGATATGCCGTCAGTTCAAAACTACCAAATTACATAATTTCAAGCACTTCAAATTTGAATTTACAGGCACTCAAGAAGCAGGGGAACATCTGTTTGAACTTAAGTTGACACCTGAATTATGCGGCAAACAGGAATATTTCATCCGTATGTATCCCTGCCATGCGCTGCTGACTCATCCTTTGGAAATGGGATTGATGGTTTGGCTCTGAAATATTGTTCAGATCAAAGCAAGTTACCAAGGAAAATCTGAATAAACCGTCGTGTGAGATGAAGTTTAAGAGAGGTTAAGCAAAAAATACCTATCCCATACCAAGACGCCTTTGCGCGTACTATTTAGTACAGCACTTCGTTTCTACAGACACTTATTCAAAGTTTTCTTAAGAATTAACATACTTAATATTCTTTAAGCGTGCTCCTGACTAAGATACTAATCATGAATGTACGTGAAATGTATATTCTATTTTGATGAGTTACTGAAAAGGAGATATTCACTATGAATTGGGATCAAGTTACAGGTAACTGGAATCAGCTTAAAGGTAAAATCAAAGCGCAGTGGGGTCATTTGACTGATGATGATCTTGCTGTAATCAACGGTCAACGTGATCAATTGGTCGGCAAATACCAGCAGCGCCGAGGTGCAAACAAAGGGCGAACAAAAAAAGAAGTAAGGGATGACTTCACTAACAAGTGGTAGTCGCATACTGACTAAGCTTTCTGATTTATATGTCGGATATATTCTAGATGACTGACTGGCAAGGGGATTTAAATGATCAATACAATCCAATTGCGAGGAAAAGAATGGATAGGGCTTGCAAAAATCGTCGTAGCAAATGGCTGATTTACTTGTTGTTGGATTTTAGCACGCCTCTAATATTCATTCCTGTCAAAGCCACCTGTAATGTAGCTAATGCCCAGGCTGAATTAGGAATGGCCCAAATAAACCACAGTAGATTACTCAGCAGAAGCAGCCAGAATCCCCAATTCCGATTGGCCTTTCTCTCAGCTGAGACATACCATGAAGCGGTTATAGTGACAATCATTGCAAGCCACTGAAGATGATTAAGGAGATCCGAATATGGCAATTTTTATCCGCAGTAGAAAGTATTAACGTATGTATTTATTAGTCATCAGTTTATCCAACCAATGAATTAACTTAATCTACCATGAGTTTTATCTAAATTTTATAACCTATCATATGATTTATTTGAAATTCATAAGATAAACAGATTTTCAATAACAATTTATAAGCACTGAAAAAAGGATATAAAAATGAACCGAACATTTAACGCAAGAAAAAACGAATTATTATCAGATGTCCGTAATATTCTAAAAGATGCTGAAGATCTCTATGAATCGATTGTCGATGATGGTAGCGATAAGACCAAGCAACTCAAAAAGAACTTGAAGGCAAAGATCGACAAAGCAAGAGGTCAATTTGACGACATCGAAGATGGCTTGACAGATTTAGCGAGGACGACGGCAAAAGAAACTGACAACTGGGTACGCAGCAATCCTTATTCTGCGCTGGGAGCCGTATTTTCTATCGGAATGGTAATTGCACTGTTGCTGAAAGATAATTCCCGTCGCTAAAATGATAAAAATATAATCCACACTTATTTAATCATTTACACGTAAACTGGCGGTTACAATAATTTTAGGCAGCTAAAATAACGATAGGGAATTGAATTGGAACAATTGCGATATTTAAAAGATACTGCCTTTACTCTATTTGAGTTGCTGATAGTGCGTTTAAAAATGGCGCGCGTTGAATTCGCTGACCTGAAAGCCGGCATGGTAAAAGCTGTTGCGATGCTGGTAACCGCCGTTTTTATGTTTTTCTTAGCTTTTATTAGTTTATTATTCGGTTTGAATACGATTCTTAGTAGTGAACAGAAAATCTGGGTGTTTTTCGGTATTGCAGCGCTATGTTTTTTGTTAATGATCATTTTGTTCATTTGTGCAATGTCTAAATTGGGTGCGAGCCAGAATTTTATGCAGGAAACATTGCAAGGCATCAGCGATGATCTAGAGATAGCAAAAGGTAAGAAGACCCTGAATGACCTTAAAATAAAAGAGCTATTGGATGATGAATAAGGCATTAAAAGAAGAACTCGAGTTACTGCGTTTGGAGTCGCAAGCATTGCAATTAAAATTGCTCATTTCACAAGCCAGCCGCAGAAAAAACAATAGTAACATCGATAATATGCTGGAAATGCTGGATAACGTTCCTGGAACCGCCAGTTTTGCATTGAAAGCCGTCAGCATGCCTCAGAAACTTTCGACCAAACTTCTGGTAGGTGCAGTATTACTGGGAATAGCTTATATTCGCTACCGCGCTGGGACAACTAACCGCTAGAAGAAACTTTACGGATATAATTTTATTTCAGATTCTCTAAGTGATCCATAGGTATGCGCATATACCCAAGTAAACTCTGCGCCATATAAGAAAATCTGTGCAGAATAATAAACCCATACTAACACTACGATGAGCGAACCGGCGGCACCAAATCCCGATGTTACGCCACTATACCCAACGTAGAGGCTAATAAAAAATCGTCCTATAGTAAAAAGCACCGTAGTCATAATGGCGCCCATCCAAACATCAGACCATGCCATACGGACACGAGGGATATATTTGTAGATCATTGCAAACATGATGATCGTCAGCATAAATCCTACTGACGCATTGATCATTTGCAATAACTGATCCCATCCGCCGAAATAAGGTGCCCACCATTTTTGCATTGCAGCAAATACTGCACTGAGTATTAAAGATACCGTAAGAAGAAATCCTATTCCCAAAATCATACCCAGCGACAATACACGTGCTCTGAGTAAAGCAATTAGGCCACGGTTGCCATTTTCACGTGCCGGTGCACGCCAAATATGATCTAAAGAAGCTTGTAATTCAGCAAATACTGTTGTTGCACCAATGAGCATAACGATAACGCCAACTATTGAAGCAAGAATCCCTTGCACAGGTTTATTAATACTCTGTAGTAAATCATCAACGGTTTGGGCTCCTTCAATTCCCAAAAAGACATTCAGTTGACGGAAGATTTCATTTCGCACTGTTTCAACATCAAAAATAAATCCCGCTACTGATATCACAATGAGTAACAGTGGCGCCAAGGAAAAAATTGTATAGTAAGACAGTGCGGCTCCCATCGTGGGTGCCCTATCTTTTTCCCAAGCTTTGGCTGCTGCAACGAGCATCTTGACAATCCCCATGCGCGCTGGCACGGCAGAATTAGGGGTATTCATTACCCAACCGACATAAATGATTCAAACTATTTTTTACAACGCAGAAGTTCTTGAAGTAAGCCATTTAGTTTATTTTTGTCGATGCTATCAGAAAGATTGATAGCATCGAGAGGAGGAGAACTACAGCCTAAATCTATGCTACTAATTAATCCATCTTATTCTTCATCTCTGAAGATTTATCCTTGATAGTATCTTTTGCTTCTTCTGCACGATTACCAATTTTTTGTTTTGCACATTCCGCATCACTACCGGTACAAGCCGATTCTTGAACACGATTAACTGCTTCATTTGCATCGCGTTTAATATCGTTAGACTTAGCTTGAGCTTTTTCAGATACAGTTTCCGTAGCAAATAATGTTGCGCAAGATAATGACAAAATTAAGAAAACCGCTATACGTAACAATTTCATTTGAATCTCCTTTAGTTTGATAATAATTACTTCGCTTACCTACTTCTATTGCACGAACAGATCAGATGACCTTTAGGTCGGTGGAGGTCTTCTGCCTAAAAAGAAGAACACCACAGCCAGGATGAGTCCCGCAACAAATAATGTTTGAGCTGCCCAAGCCATGGTTCCAGCAATACCTGCAAACCCTAGAATTCCTGCTATCACCGCGATAATAAAAAATGTCAAAGCCCAACTAAACATAATATTTTCTCCTTTTAAAAGATTTGCCTTAGTTAAGTTAAGGCAAAATAAGGATTACTCTTTCAACTTAGTAATGAAACAATCAAAGGCTTCACTTAATTTGTTCCATTTTCTTTCTGTTTCATCTTTGATATCTTCCCAAGCATCATCTGCTTTATCAGCCAATTCACTCAAATATACTGACAGCTCGGATTTTTTCTTGTCCAATTCATTGAGTTGTTCTTCGTATTCCAGTTTTGCATCTGCAGCTAGATTATTACTTTTTGCCTTCAATAGCTCAATTTGTGCATCCCATTCTGCTATTTGTGCAGCAATTTTTTGCTGATACGCATGTTTTTCATTGTGCATAAGTTTTATTCTCTTAAAGTTATGTTAGTCACAAGCTGCATTTTAGATAGATTGCGATATAACTATTATTAACTAGGTTAATTTTTGCAAGCTCCGCAAATTTAAGTATAAAAAAACATTTAACTTACCGAACTAAAATTTAGAAAGGTAAACCTCAGATATGCTAATTCTTCTAACATCAATGAAGCTACAGAGAACCGGCCGATATTGGTTTGACAAACTTTACAAAATAAAGGAATGGCAACCATTTCATCGAGATCGAATTGGGTAAGCCATTCAATAAGATTTTTATCAATCGAGTTTTTAATAAAATCTATGGGGGAATTGCATATAACTTTTTATGGATGTTTCACAAAAAGTTTTATTTGAGCCACTAGTACGGTGGCCCCTTTGGGAAATTTGCCAAGTTTTATTCTTTAATTTTCTGAAGTTCTTTTTCTATCTCATAAAGACTTTTCATTTGTTCCAAATAAGTACCTTTATATTCAGCGATCTCCTTCAATCGATCAATATTAATTAGGCTTATTTTGTGTGATCTAATTTTTATAAGATTTTCAAGACGCAACCTGTACAAAGTGCGATTCATGTGCACTACGCTCAATCCTAAAGTGTCTGCCAGTAAGCTTTGGGTGACAGGAAGATAAAAAGAGCGGTGATCGGTAAACCCTACAATTTTTAGGCGATGATAGAGTTCAAGCAATAAATGTGCGGCGCGTTGATAAGCTGAACGGCGACCGATCCGGATAATTTGTTCGGCCATGGACGAGTCTTCACGACCGAGCATCCACGCATAAAACAAACCCAGCCTGGGTTGCGTAGCAAACAATTCCATCAAATATTCTGGCTTATATATACTGACGCGTACGCTAGAAATCGTAGCAACTGCATAATTTACCCGTGGCATGACTAACGCAAATGGACTGATAATGTCACCGGGAAGATAATAATTGATAACCTGCCTACTGCCATCATATAAATCTGAATAACGATAAGCCCAACCATGCGTCACAATAAAACAGTATTTATGAATATCATCTTGCCGTAAAAGTACTTTTCCTTTTGCTATGGTTTTCTTGGATGCATGCATTTTTAAAAGTAAATCAGCCTCTTCTGGACTCAATGATTGCAAATAGCCAAACTTTCTTAATAACGGAGGCAAATCATCAGTGAGGGGATTATCTTGTGAAGCATTGTTTTCCATATGATTTTAAAAACCAAAGTAATTGCAGATTATGATAGTTAATCAATAAGTATAGCATTTACTAATACTGTTGGAGATCAAAGTATTATCTTGATTAATAACTCAATACTGTAATTGTTTGACGAAATCAAGAAAATCGAAGCGACCGGGTATGTAAAAAAATATGAGATATACTGAGGAGGAGTGGGAACAGGGGACAAAGCGGTAAAGCTATAGATGTGACATAGTTGACAATCTTACAATAGGCTATGTGTTTGATTCATATCATAAAATTTTTCTTCAACATGAAAGCATTGCTTATTAGGAGTGAACACGCCATCAAACTAAGAAATATGAGTGTAATGGCGTGACAGGAAAACAATCCAAAACTTTTTTTATCATCGTAATAAATTTTGTTCTTTCGAGATTCATAAACTATCGCAAATAAACTTACGCTAATATTTCTTCATGCTCAAACATATTTTTGAGTTGTTCTAAATAGTTACATTTATATTCCGCGATTTCCATTAATTTTTCAATATTAATTAAATCTATTTTGTGTGATCTTATTTTTATGAGATTTGCAAGACGCAATTTGTATAAAGTCCGGTTCATATGGACCACACTTAACCCTAAAGTGTCTGCCAGCAAACTTTGTGTAACCGGCAAGTAGAATGTGGAATTCTCAGTATAACCCACTAATTTCAAGCGATAATAAAGTTCAAGCAATAAATGTGTCACGCGCTGATAAGCTGAGCGGCGGCCAATACGGACAATTTGTTCTGCCATCGATGCATCCCCACAGCTAAGCAACGCTGTATAAAGCAAACCTAACTTAGGTTGAGTTGCAAACAATTGCATCAAATATTCCGGCTTGCATATGCTCACCCGTAAGTTAGTAATAGCAGCAACTGAATAATTTGACTTTGGTATCGCTGAAGCAAAAGGATTGATAATATCGCCTGGAAGATAATAGCTAATAACCTGCCTACCGCCATCATACAAATCAGTATAGCGATAGGCCCACCCATGAGTCACAATAAAACAATCTTTATTAATATTATCTTGCTCGTAAATAATTTTCCCTTTTGCAAAAGTCTTCTTTAGCGCATGCATTTTTAAAAGCAGATCAACTGCATCTGGATTGAGGGACTGTAAATGAACAAATTTTTTTAATAATGGCGGCAAATCATTATTAAATGATTTATGGGTTGCTGTACTATTGCTGATTTTTAACTGAATCATAATATCTCTTCCTAAAATTATTAATTGAGATATTGCATGATCCCTAAATTTTTCTTCATGGTCGGTACGTAACCGTACATTAAAATGAAACCACAAATTCAGTAAGGCAATCGCTTAAGCTGAGTAATCAAAAGAAAACCATATTCTGTCTTAAATACAAGGTCTATTTACCGACAAATGTGAGCTATGCTGTCGTTGAGAAAATAACAAAATGGTTCTGCCGCCCAAACAAGTGCAATTGTGAAGAGGAAACCATCAAGATAGGTTTCAGAATAAGGCTTAAAAACGAACTGCTGTATCGATAGCTCCACCTTATTTCATCACAAATGGATACTGCGCCCACCATCTACAGCAATAATTTGCCCGGTGATATACGGCGCATCGGAGATTAGAAACTGAACGGTTTTGGCAATATCATCCGGTTCACCGCAACGTTTAAGCAAAGTACCGTCAATAATTTTCTGGCGCGCTGCTTCATTGGTCCATTCGCCATCTTCCGGCCATAAAATGGGTCCCGGTGACACGCCATTGACACGTACTTCGGGTGCCATTTCCACAGCGAGCGATTTAGTCAATGATAATAACCCGCCCTTAGCAGCGTTGTAGATCACATAATTCTTTAATGGCCGTTCGGTATGAATATCTACAATATTCACCACGCAACCATGCTGACGTTTCAGATAAGGTGCAGCTGCCTGAGCCAAGAACAAAGGTGCCTGTAAGTTACTACCGACAAGATCGTGCCAATCTTCCAACGTGCATTGCTGCAGCAATGTTGGAAAAAAGCTTGACGCATTATTAATCAACACATCCAATTGACCAAAGCGCTGGGCTGCTTTCTCTATTAAATCAGGTAATAATTCTGTATCCAGCAAATCGGCTTGTACCAAAGCTACTGAATCGGAGCGTTTTTGATTTAATTCGTTATACAATACCTTAGCTTCATTAAGTGATGATCGGTAATGCACGACCAAGCGAGCGCCTTGCGCGTGCAGGCGGCGGCAGATAGCAGCCCCTACGCGTTTTGCTCCACCTGAGATAAATATTACTTTCCCTTGCACATATACCTCCTTTAAAGTCCTGCTAAACTACAGTCAGTCTATATATATACAGTTTCTGCAATTTACCACAAACATTCATTGTTATGTTTTCACCAGCAACCTTGCCACCAGCCAGTGAAATGGCACTAAAACACAGCCACTCTGTACAGTTAATGATTCGGGATAAAATTCTTGCTGCAGGCGGCTGGATTTCATTCGAGCAATTCATGAATCTGGCACTTTATGCACCTGGAATGGGTTATTACAGTAGTGGAGCAACGAAATTGGGCAGTGCCGGCGATTTTGTCACCGCACCCGAAATTTCCTCACTGTTTGGCCGTACGCTGGCACAACAAGTGGCGCAAATTTCCAGGCTATTTAATTCTGCTGATATTCTTGAATTTGGCGCCGGATCAGGAAAATTAGCGCTCGATCTGCTGCTTGAGCTAGAGAAATTGGACGCTTTACCAAGAAAGTATTTCATTCTTGATGTGAGTGCAGAACTTCGCGAGCGGCAGCAAATACTTCTCAATCATCGCGCGTCCCATCTCCTGCATTTGATTGAATGGTTGCAACAATTACCTGAGCAATTCACCGGCATTATAATTGGCAATGAAGTATTGGATGCAATGCCGGTTCATCTGGTAAATTGGCATGGCAATACTATCTTTGAACGCGGCGTGACTTGGCAGGATGCACAGTTTGCTTGGCAGGATCGTCCCATCCAAAATGCGGAATTACTCCTTATCGCTAGCCAGTTAGCACAACAAATAAACCCCAGCAATGACCGCAGTTGGTCTTACATCAGCGAAATCAATCTTGCCGCTTCCTATTTTATACACAGCCTGGCTGATATCTTGCAAGAAGGCGTCATAATATTGATTGATTATGGTTTTGGCCGTACAGAATACTACCACCCTCAACGTAACCAAGGTACGCTGATGTGCCACTATCGTCACCATGCACATAGTGATCCGTTTTACCTGCCTGGATTGCAAGATATTACCAGCCATGTTGATTTTAGTGCGATCACACAAGCCGCAGAAAATAATGGACTATTGTTGACGGGCTACACGACACAAGCTTATTTTTTAATCAATTGCGGCATCACTGAAATTTTGTCGCAAATATCTGCTGAAGATATACATCATTATTTACCGCAAGCCAATCAACTTCAAAAACTAATCAGCCCGGCTGAAATGGGCGAGTTATTTAAAGTCATTGCATTTAGCAAGAATTTTTCTAACTATTTGATTGGATTTAAAAGTGGAGACATGAGTCGTTTGCTGTAAATAATTTGATAAAGTTATCGTAGCAACTTCAACTTTCCGTCCATGTTGAGGTAGAATAAGCCGGTATGTCTAACTTTCATGAACCGAATCAAATCATCCGTCCGGAAATTCTAGCGCTCTCGGCTTACCATGTGCCACCAGCAATTGGCATGATCAAGCTCGATGCCATGGAAAATCCCTATCCATTACCATCCGCTTTACGCAATGAAATTGCGCAATTAACTGTGGATTCACCGTTTAATCGTTATCCTGATGCAAGCGCTGCTTCTCTGAAAACAGCACTACGCCGTGCACTGGATATTTCTGATGAGATGGATATTTTACTCGGTAATGGATCAGATGAAATCATTCAAATCATTGCTATGGCTGTAGCCAAGCCAGGAGCAGTATTGTTGAGTGTTGAACCAGCTTTTGTCATGTTCCGGATGATTGCCACATATGCAAATATTCAGTATGTTGGCGTGCCTCTAACCAAGGACTTCACACTTGACCTAGAAGCCATGCTTGCTGCAATTGCAAAACACAAACCAGCAGTTATTTTCTTGGCCTACCCTAATAATCCCACCGGTAATTTATTTGACGCTGATACAATTTTACGTATCATCCAAGCAACTTCTGGCATAGTTATCATTGATGAAGCATACCATGCCTTTGCTGATGCGAGTTTAATTGACAGTTTGGCACAATATCCCAATTTATTATTAATGCGTACACTATCCAAACTAGGCCTTGCTGGTTTAAGATTAGGGTTACTGGTAGGTCGGCACGAATGGTTAATGCACTTTGAAAAGATGCGTTTGCCTTATAATGTTGGCATAATGACGCAGCTAATCGCGGAAAAAGTATTAAGTCACACGGATGTATTATTGGAGCAAGCAGAAGCTATCAAGTCTGAACGCACAAAAATGTATAAATTTCTTGGTACGATAAAAAAAATAAAATTGTTTCCTTCAGACGCAAATTTCATCCTTTTTCGTATTCCTGCCGCCAGTCAAGTCTTTCAGAAACTTAAGCAGCAGAAAATATTAATAAAGAATCTTGATGGCACGCACCCGTTATTAGAAAATTGCCTACGTGTAACAGTAGGCACGCCTGATGAAAATGCTCAATTTTGTACAGCATTACATACAATAGCTTGTGAAACAGTATAAATTCCCCTAAAAATCCTGTATTAATCAAAAATTATTCTATGCGCCAAGCACAGGTAACCAGAAATACATTAGAAACCCAAATTAGCATTAATCTCAATCTGGATGGAACGGGTAAATCCATTTTAGATTCAGGCGTGCCATTCTTGGATCACATGCTCGATCAAATTGCTCGTCATGGCATGATAGATCTCGAAGTTTCTGCTCAAGGCGACTTACACATTGATGCTCACCATACTGTTGAAGATATCGGCATTACCTTCGGTCAGGCCTTTGCAAAAGCAGTGGGTGATAAAAAAGGATTGCGCCGTTATGGCCATGCATACGTTCCTCTCGATGAAGCATTATCACGTGTCGTCATAGACTTATCTGGACGTCCCGGCCTTGTTTTCAATGTCGAGTTTGTCCGAGCCCGGATTGGCGATTTTGATGTCGATCTGGTGCGTGAATTTTTTCAGGGATTCACCAATCACGCTTTGGTAACTCTGCATATCGATAATCTAGCAGGCAGAAACGCACATCACCAGGCTGAAACGATATTTAAAGCATGCGGGAGAGCACTCCGCATGGCGATTGAGCGTGATCCTATCGCAGCTCATATTATTCCCTCGACCAAAGGGACTTTATAATAATTATAGATATATAAACATCAACGTATGACTGATATTGCAATTGTTGACTACGGCATGGGGAATTTGCGTTCCGTACATAAAGCACTTGAGTATATCGCACCAACTTCATCAATCGTAGTTACTAGTGATCCTGATGCTGTGTACAAAGCAAAGCGCGTGGTAGTACCAGGACAAGGTGCTATGCGTAATTGTATGCATGAGCTCGAGTCCCGCGGACTGCGTGAAGTTATTTTGGAAGCGGCTGCTCACAAACCGTTCCTTGGCATTTGTATCGGCTTGCAAATGCTGTTTGAAGAGAGTGAAGAAGGGCATGTAAAAGGATTAAATATCCTGCCAGGAAAAGTAGTCCATTTTCCTACTTCAGCAATGATTACACCAGATGGACAAAAACTCAAAGTGCCTCATATGGGATGGAATCAGGTTTATCAAACAATCAAACATCCTTTATGGGAAGGTATAGCGAAAGACGCACGTTTTTACTTTGTACATAGCTATTATGTTGAAACAGCTGATGCTACATCAATTGCAGCGCATAGTGATTATCCTTTCCCGTTTACTTGTGCTATCGCAAAAGACAATATTTTCGCGGTACAATTTCATCCTGAAAAAAGCCAATTAGCAGGGTTAACCCTGTTAAGTAATTTTGTCAAATGGAAACCCTATTTCACGCATTAATAACAAAAAATCATTTATTATTCATCAATAAAGTAATCTAGATTAGTTATGCTAATTATTCCTGCAATTGATCTCAAAGATGGGCATTGTGTTCGACTCAAACAAGGCGTCATGGAAGATGCAACAGTATTTTCCGAAGAGCCGGCTGAGATGGCTACACATTGGCTAAGTCAAGGTGCACGCAGACTACATCTTGTTGATTTAAACGGTGCATTTGCCGGTAAGCCTAAAAATGAAGCAGCCATTCGCGAAATTGTCCAAGCTCTAGACGATCAGATTCCGATTCAACTCGGTGGTGGTATCCGTGATCTCGATACAATCGAACGCTATCTGGATGATGGTATTACCTATATCATTATTGGTACTGCCGCCATCAAAATACCTGGTTTCTTGCAAGATGCCTGTAATGCTTTCCCAGGACAGATAATGGTAGGATTGGATGCAAAAGACGGTAAGGTAGCCGTTGACGGATGGTCTAAAGTAACTGGACACGATGTCATCGATCTGGCAAGAAAATTTGAAGGCTATGGGGTAGAAGCAATTATCTACACGGATATCGGCAGAGATGGCATGCTCAGCGGTGTCAATATCAAAGCAACCGTTGAATTGGCGAAAGAACTCACCATACCGGTTATTGCCAGTGGTGGCATCACCAATATCGATGATGTCTATAAATTATGTGAAATTGAAGCGGATGGCATTATAGGCGCCATCACCGGCCGTGCGATCTATGAAGGCTCACTGGATTTTAGAGAAGCTCAGATATTAGCTGACAAACTCAGTGAAGCTAACGGTATTTCATAACATACGTGCTACAACCGTAAACCAACATTTATTATCTTTTCCCTTATTCTCACAATCGGCTTTTAAATCTGATGAGCCTCGCTAAACGAATTATTCCATGCTTGGACGTAACTAACGGACGTGTTGTTAAAGGTGTTAATTTTGTTGAATTGCGTGATGCGGGTGATCCAGTAGAAATTTCACGCCGCTATGATGAACAAGGCGCTGACGAACTCACTTTTCTGGACATCACAGCCAGTTCCGATAACCGTGATCTCATTTTGCATATTATCGAAGATGTCGCGGCACAGGTGTTTATTCCTTTGACCGTAGGCGGTGGTGTACGCCAAGTCGAAGATGTGCGCCGGTTATTAAATGCCGGTGCTGACAAAGTTAGTATTAATACATCGGCAGTTCTAAATCCGCAGTTAGTAGCCGATGCATCCGATCATTACGGCTCTCAATGCATTGTGGTAGCAATTGATGCCAAGCAAGTCAACTCACCCGATCACTTGCCCCGCTGGGAGGTTTTTACGCATGGTGGACGTAAAGCAACCGGTATAGATGCTATTGAATGGGCAAAAAAAATGCAGTCCTTAGGAGCTGGGGAAATTTTACTCACCAGTATGGATAGAGATGGCACCCGTAATGGTTTTGACATCGCTTTGACACGTGCTATTTCAGATGCCATCGATATACCGGTTATTGCCAGTGGCGGTGTCGGCACCCTGGATCATTTGGTCGCTGGCGTTTTACAAGGGCACGCGGATGCGGTATTAGCCGCAAGTATCTTTCACTATGGTGAATTTACCATACAACAAGCAAAGCGGTATATGGCGCAAAATGGCATTGAAGTACGATTATGATGTTAAAATTATTACTTAACATTTAAAAACACCACCCAATATATGCCTCCTGACTCTTGGCTCAATAAAATCAACTGGACTGGCGATGGTTTGATACCAGTGATTGTCCAGGATGTCGATAGCGGAAAAATTCTCATGTTTGCGTGGATGAACCGCGAGGCACTCAAATTAACAGTAGAAAAACGCGAAGCGGTATATTGGTCACGCTCACGTAAGAAATTGTGGCACAAAGGTGAAGAATCGGGTCATACTCAAAAAATAAGGGATATATATCTGGATTGCGATGAAGATGTATTGCTCCTTATGGTAGAGCAAACAGGGGGTATCGCTTGTCATACTGGCAGGCAGAGTTGTTTCTTCCAGAAATTAAAAGAAAATAAATGGATCGTTGCAGCCTCCATAATCAAACAGCCGGAAGAAATTTATAATAAATGACCGATTTGACTATTCTCCACCGCTTGGCGGAAACCATTGAAGCACGTAAACTAGCCGATGCAAACAACTCATATGTAGCTAAGCTGTTTCATGGTGGGCACGATAAGATACTAAAGAAAATTGCAGAAGAATCTGCGGAGACATTAATGGCATCGAAAGATGGGGATGCCAAACAAGTCGTCTACGAAACTGCTGATTTATGGTTTCATTGTTTAGTACTACTTGCATACCACGGACTTAATCCTGATGATGTTTTACAAGAACTTGCAAGACGAGAAGGCATTTCTGGTATTGAAGAAAAAGCATCACGAACAATAGGCTGAGATATGGATAATTGTATTTTTTGCAAAATAGTACGGAAAGAAATTCCTTGTAACAAAATTTATGAAAACGAAGAGATCCTTGCTTTTAATGACATCAATCCTGCTGCCCCTGTTCATTTTTTACTAATTCCTAAGTTGCATATTGATTCACTTACTGATATTCAAGATAATCATCAGAATTTATTAGGCAAAATGTTACTATTAGTTCCTGATCTGGCAAAAGAACAGGGCTGTGAAGATGGTTTTCGCACTATTATTAATACCGGACGTGTGGGTGGACAGGAAATATTTCACTTGCATTTTCACATCATTGGCGGCAGAGAGCGCTTACCTGTAATGATCCATCAAGGCTAAGCTAATACTGTTCCATTTTACAGGAGAAAGTAATGGGCACATTCAGCATATGGCATTGGATAATTGTATTAGTAATTGTGGTCTTGGTCTTTGGTACCAAGAAACTACGTAATCTGGGCAGTGATCTAGGAAACGCCATAAAAGGCTTTAAGGACGGGATGAAAGAATCGGATAACGAAAATTCTATGACTCAATCAAACCACACCGACAATCCAATCATCGAAGTTGAAGCAAAGAAGGAAGGTACAACAAACACCTTCAAAGAAAGCGGTAGAGAAGCACATCGCACTCCAGAAAATTTTTCTGCTGCATCTACACAAGCAAACGAAACTTCCAAAGATAACACTAATAATCAGACCATTAACGCCGATACTGAAATTAAGGAAAAAACACAGGCTAAAAATTAGATAGCTCACTGCACCATGAAAATTTGATGCATCCAAGTTTAATTCATACCTTTATTGAATAATACTTAATCAAAAACAACATGTTTGATATCAGTTTTATGGAATTATTGGTTATATCAATCGTTGCATTGATTGTAATTGGGCCTGAACGACTACCCGCAGTGTCACGAACACTGGGACATTTATATGGCCGCTGCCGCAATTTTGTTTATAGCGTTAAAACTGACATTCATAATGAAATACGCATGGAAGAATTAAAAAAAATACAATCCTCTATGCAAGATACTGCTCAATCGATCGAGAATTCTGTTCGACAAGGTGTCAGTCAATTGGAAAACACTATTTCGGATAGCAAAAGTACCGAAAACCCATCATTGAATTTATCCGCATCGCAACCTCATAACAAACATCCGCAATCCGCTTCATCCTCCAGTGAATCTGAACATGTTGCTGATAAGGATAAGCAATAACAGCTTGATGATTACTCTAGTCATATTGATTAGCGTATACTCATTACAACTATCTGCGTAACCATCGCTATGCTTGAAGGCTCATTTCTGTCACACCTAGTAGAGCTACGTACCAGAATAATTCGTGTGTTGAGCGGACTCGTGATTGGTTTTATTCCTTGTGCTTTTTATGCCCGTGAGCTCTATTCGTTACTGGCACAACCTCTCTTGGAGAAATTGCCACAAGGCGGGCAAATGATTGCAACGGATGTGGCCACGCCTTTCTTCGTACCGATGAAAGTCGCCATGATGATGGCTTTTGTAATCACGTTACCGCACACTTTATATCAGATATGGGCTTTTGTAGCGCCAGGTCTGTATGCGCATGAAAAACGCCTGGCTTTACCTTTAGTTGTTGGCAGCAGCCTGTTGTTTTTCTTTGGCATGGCATTCGCTTATTTTGCTGCATTACCACTGGTGTTTGAGTTTATTACTTATTTCGCCCCGGATGGCGTTGCGGTAATGACGGATATTGGCAAATATCTAAGCTTTGTCTTGTCGATGTTCATGGCGTTTGGCTTTACCTTTGAAGTGCCGATATTTGTCATCGTTCTGGTCAGAACGGGTGTCATTACCATTGAGAAATTAAAAGAAATCCGTCCTTATGTCATTGTTGGTGCGTTTGTCATTGCTGCCATTTTCACACCGCCAGATGTGATTTCGCAATTTATGCTAGCAGTGCCTTTGTGTCTCCTGTATGAACTAGGAATTATCATTGTCACTATTATGGCGAAGAACCAAAATAAACAAGATCAATCCAAAATAGATCCTGCAGAAGAAAAAAACACGCCGGGCAAACCTGACTGATTATCCCTGTTGCAGGATCAATTTATCAGCTTCAAATTATTTTATGAAACCAACGCGATACACCGTCAATCCAACTTATAGGGAGCGCGATGATCGAATAGGTTGATGGAGATTAACAATGGCAAATGATAACCGCCGGATGAATTTAAAGGTGATTGTGCCGGTCATGATATTAGCATTAGAGAGTATCCATATTGCGGCCGCACAAGTGCTTAGTCGTGATCTCAATCAACAACAGCAGCTTCAATCCAGCAATCTGCCCCCCCAGTCTCCTGCAGAAAATTTGTCCGGTTCAAACAAACCGCAACGAAAGGTGCATCGTATCGGCACAGCCATTCCCGCTCCACAAAACGCCGTCAGTATCAAAAGCACAGATGCTGGCAATATACGCCGGCTTCCTCCAGTTGCAGGATGCAATAATTGCGGCATTATCGATTTTGTCAATAAAATCACCCAGGGTTCCGGCTTAAATGCCATAGCAAGTGGCGTCGTAGCTGGCACGGTAGCAAGAGAAGTGCTTCGCCAATCGCCGCATGTGCCTGAATATCATCCGCATATAATGAATCATCAAGGTGGAAACATTGTCCACCCTGATAATCAGTATCAAGTCGGTATCACGATGAGCGATGGCAAACAGGCTATTATCGCTCTTCCAGATGCATCCAATCTGCAGCAAGGAGATAGGATTCAGTTGATCGACGGCGTAATCGTACTCGATCGTCAATAAACCAGCTACGCGCATTTAACCGATCAATCCTATTAAAACATTTATAACAATATCCTTCTCACTGGAAAATAATAATGAATTCTTCAACCCTCAAACACATTGAACTGCCCATTGAAGGTATGACATGCGCTGCCTGCGCGGCTCGTATCGAAAAGAATTTGAATAAACTCTCCGGCGTAGAAGCAAGCGTCAATTTTGCCAATGAAAAAGCGCATGTCAATTATGACGAAACACAGGTCAAGACCGATACGCTAATCCGCGCCATCGAAAAAGCCGGTTTTCATATTGCGCCACGCTCGGTACAACTGCAGCTCGGAAAAATGACTTGCGCGGCTTGTGCCGGGCATATTGAAAAGGCGTTGAACAAACTGCCCGGCGTTACAGCCACTGTCAATGTCGCAACCGAAACAGCCCGCGTAATTTTCAAGCCAGGATTGGTGACAACCGGTCAACTGATCGAAGCAGTGGTCAATGCTGGCTACGACGCTTACGAAATCAGTGAATTGAATCACGTGGAAGAAAAAGCGCGGCGCCAGGCGGCTTACCAGTCAGAATTACGTTTATTTTGGATTTCAGCGATTCTCACGCTACCCCTGGTATTGCAAATGGGTGCCATGTTTTCAGGTCACGAAATGGACATGCTGCCTAACTGGGTGCAATGGCTTTTAGCAACCCCCGTACAATTCTGGATTGGAAAACGTTTTTATATTGGAGGCTGGCATGCGCTGCGTGGCGGTAGCGCCAATATGGATGTATTGGTGGCATTAGGAACCAGCATGGCCTATCTCTTCAGCACTGCCGTGACCTTCTTCGGGCTGAATCAACATGTTTATTTTGAAGCCAGCGCAGCGATTATCACTCTTGTTTTACTTGGAAAATTGATGGAAGCACGCGCCAAGGGCAGAACTTCCGAAGCTATTGAAGCATTAATTAGATTACAGCCCAAAACTGCACGAATCGAACGCAATGGAGAAATCGTCGAAGTTCCGGCTAACAGCCTGCAAGCCGATGATATCTTCATCGTACGTCCGGGTGAGCATTTACCGGTGGATGGTGTCGTTGTTGAAGGTTCGTCCAGCGTCAATGAATCCATGTTAACCGGCGAAAGCTTACCGGTAAGCAAACAAGCCGGAGCCAAAGTTTTTGCCGCAACTTTAAACCAGCAAGGCTTGCTCAAATGCCGCGCAACAAGCGTCGGTGCGAACACCCAGTTGGCTGCCATTATTCACTTGGTTGAAGAAGCCCAAGGCTCCAAAGCCCCCATTCAACGCATGGCCGATACGATTTCAGGTATTTTTGTCCCCGTTGTCGTGGCAATCAGCGTGCTGACACTAGCAATCACTTGGTGGCTTATGAATGACTTTGTTGCTGCGCTCATTCATGCTGTTGCAGTATTGGTCATTGCCTGCCCTTGCGCATTGGGGCTGGCAACACCTACCGCCATCATGGTCGGAACCGGGCGTGGCGCGCAGGCTGGCGTGCTGGTCAAAAATGCGGCTGCACTGGAACATGCCGAGAAAATTCAAACTATCATCGTGGATAAAACCGGTACACTGACCGAAGGAAAACCGGAAGTCACGGATATTGCCCCGGCTGCATCCTTCAATGCACAGGATTTATTACAAATTGCAGCTTCCTTGGAGCAAGGATCCGAACATCCCTTGGCACGGGCAGTCTTAGAAAGCGCCCAAAAACAACAACAGCTGCAGTTACAACCCATCCAAGATTTTTCAGCGATTACCGGCAGCGGCATCCGCGCAAATATTCGTGACACGCAATATCTGCTAGGTTCACCCAAATTTCTTACGCAACAAGGCCTCATCCCGGATGAGAAACAAATCATTGCACTACAATCGGAAGGCAAAACTGTCATCGGTGTGGCTCGAATTTCCGGCGATAATCCGCAAATTCTTGGTTATCTGGCTATCGCAGACCAACTCAGAAATACTTCTGTTAAAGCGGTTAAACAACTGCAATCGATGGGTATCGAAGTGGTCATGCTCACCGGCGATAATACCGTAACGGCTGCGGCTATAGCCAAACGTACCGGGATTAGCCATTATCGAGCCGAAGTGCTGCCGCAGGATAAAGCTGCTGAAGTGGTTAAAATGAAGGCGCAAGGTAAATTTACCGCAATGGTCGGAGACGGCATCAACGATGCGCCAGCATTGGCAGCCGCAGACGTCAGTTTTGCCATCGGCGCCGGTTCGGATGTAGCCATTGAAGCGGCTGACATTACGCTGATACGCAACGATCTCATGAGTGTCGCCGATGCCATTTCCCTGTCACGGGCAACACTCAAAAAAATCCGCCAAAATTTGTTTTTTGCTTTTGTTTATAATATTCTTGGAATTCCATTGGCAGCTGTCGGCATGCTCAATCCAGTCATTGCAGGCGCTGCGATGGCGATGAGTTCGGTATCTGTCGTCAGCAACTCGCTGTTATTGAAACGCTGGCAAGCCAATCATTAAATCATTCAAAAGGGAACAGTTATTATTATGCAAAAAACCACGATAAACATAGTGGGAATGACCTGCATGGGCTGTGTCAACAGTATCAAAACTGTTCTCAAGAATCTGCCGGGCGTAACCGAGGTGGAAGTTTCGCTCAATCCTCCCCTTGCAACTATTCAGCATGATCCGGCTGACACCAATGTTGATCAGCTTAAAGAAGCCATTATTGATGCAGGTTTTGAAGTAATAATCGATCAATAGCAGCACAGCAATTTCTGCAGTCACAATCATAATCCGTTTCAATCGGTATCTTTCCGCGACGACAACAAACCAGCATTGCCGCCAACCGCCGCGGTATTGATGGTAACCACGCGTTCGGTTGCGAAGCGCTGCAAATAATGGGGGCCACCGGATTTTGGCCCGGTCCCGGATAATCCCTCGCCGCCAAATGGCTGGGAACCGACAACCGCACCAATCAAATTGCGGTTGACATAAGTGTTACCACAGCGGGTATGACGGGTAATAAAATCAACAGTGGCATCGATACGACTATGAATGCCCAAAGTCAGGCCATAACCGCTGTTATTGATGGCATCCAGCATTTCATTTAATCGATCGGCGTGATAGCGGATGACATGCAGGATAGGTCCGAACACTTCATGCTGCAGTTGTTCGAGTTTGTTGATTTCATAAACGTGTGGCGCAAAATAGCTGCCCTGTTCGCTTTCTGGTGGCAGTAGCATTGCCTTAATCAGCCGTGCCTCGTGATCCATGCGCTTACTGTGCCGGTATAACTCATCGCGGGCAGAAACACTAATCACTGGCCCAATGTCGGTATCAAAACACATCGGATTGCCAATACGCAGCTCATCCATCGCACCGCTCAGCATCTCCAGGATTTGCGGCGCTATTTCTTGTTGCAGAAAGAGCACACGCAATGCCGAACAACGCTGCCCGGCGCTATTGAATGCCGATACCATCACATCTTTTACCACCTGCTCAGGTAACGCGGAACTATCAACGATCATGCAATTTTGACCACCGGTTTCAGCAATCAACGGAAGTATGCGCTCTGCCTGAGCAAGCACTTGATTAATTTGACGAGCGGTACTGAGTGAGCCGGTAAAGGCAACGCCAGCAATGCCGGAACTACTCACCAATCTCATACCGATTTCATTACCGCTGCCAGGAATAAAATGCAATACTTCCTTAGGGATACCGGCCTTATGCAGCATCGACACGACATAGGCGGCACATAACGGAGTCAGCGCAGCAGGTTTAGCAATCACACAATTCCCCGCCGCCAGTGCGGCGGCGACCTGACCTGTGAAAATAGCCACCGGAAAATTCCATGGACTGATGCAGACAAATACACCGCGTCCCACTAAGCGTAGCTGACTTTGTTCGCCTGTAATACCGGGTAATGTTATGACATGCTTGAAATTCTGGCGTACCTGTGCAGCATAATAACGGCAGAAATCTACCGCTTCACGCACTTCATTGAGCGCGTCTTGGATGGTTCGTCCGCCCTCACGAATGATTCGAGCCATCAATTCAACGCGTTCAGCTTCCAGCAAATTCGCAGCGTATTCCAAAATGGCAGCACGTTCACTTGCGTCGCCATTGGCCCAATCCGGTGCGGCACATTGCGCCGCAATGAGTGCAGTGTCGGCGGCATGCATGTCAGCCAGTGCAATTTCTCCAATACGATCAGTGTGATCCGCTGGATTAATAAGTGTTTGCGCATATCCTGTAAGAATCTGACCGTCAACAACTGGCGCAGCTTGCCATGATTGCCGGTACGCGCTAGCCAGCGCCTGATCGAAATTCATTTGTGATGCACGGTCGGCGAAATGGACAGCACCCGAATTCAGCCGCTCCTTCCCGTAAAGATGGGGTGGAGCAGGGATGGATTGCAGACTGGCAGCAAGCTGCTTCGCTGGATCATCGATGATTGCCTCCAGCGCAACATCCGCATTCGCAATTTGGTTGACAAACGAACTGTTGGCGCCATTTTCAAGCAACCGCCGTACCAGATAAGGCAGCAATTCCTTATAATCGCCAACCGGTGCATAGACACGACAGTTAAACTGTGGATATTCATTCAGCACATCAGAATAGAGCAATTCACCCATGCCATACAAACGCTGGAACTCGAAACAACGTTCCTTTGCCATAACAATGAGCGTGGCAACGGTATGGGCATTATGGGTAGCAAACTGCGGATAAAACAAATCTCCGCTTGCTAACAAGCGCCTTGCACAAGCCAGATACGACACATCAGTTGCCGCTTTGCGGGTAAAAACCGGGTAGTCGTCCAAGCCACGCTCCTGAGCCTGTTTAATCTCGGTATCCCAATATGCACCTTTGACCAAACGAACCGGAATTTGACGTTTACACTCAGTAGCCAATTGCGCCAGCCAATCGATCACATGAATTGCCCGCTTCTGGTACGCCTGC
The DNA here is from genome assembly GCA_024281995.1 of Nitrosomonas sp. Lineage (GTDB taxonomy): Bacteria > Pseudomonadota > Gammaproteobacteria > Burkholderiales > Nitrosomonadaceae > Nitrosomonas. The sequence goes on along the minus strand of JAMWZW010000001.1, from coordinate 815,122 downwards.
ACCGCCAGACCGAGGCCATTCCAGCCTTCTAATTTGTCATGGCAAAATACGATTTCAAACAAATCGAGCGAGAGGTCAAGCCGGTCTGATTCTTCAGCATCGATGGTCAGATTGATATTGGCAGCCTTTGCAGCGCATGCCAACGCCAATAGCCGTGGTGATAGTTCATCGATCACCCGTTGCCGCTGGGTATACTCGTAACGCGGATGCAGCGCAGAAAGTTTCACCGAAACACCGGGGCGGTCGAACAATCTTTGCTCGCTCGTCTGCGTGCCAAGGCTCCCAATAGCCTCGCTATAAACATGCCAATAGCGTATCGCATCAGCCATAGTAAGCGCCGCTTCACCCAGCATGTCAAAAGAGTAGCGATAACGTTTGTTGTCATCATCCTCACTGCGGGCAAGCGCTTCATCCAGGGTACTACCGATGACAAACTGCTTACTGATCAGGCGCATTGCTTGTTTAATCGCCATGCGAATAACCGGTTCACCGCTGCGGCTGATAAGCCGGTCAAAATGCGAGGGAGAAGCCTCCAGTTGCACCCATTTGCCAGTCAGCAATAATCCCCAAGTCGATGCGTTGACCCACCATGACGCGCTATGTCCAAGATGACGATGCCATTTCGCGCTGGAAAGTTTGTCGTAAATCAAGCGATCGGCTGTCGCTGCATCGGGAATACGCAACAGTGCTTCTGCCAAGCACATCAACAATACCCCTTCCTGAGTGCTGAGGTCATATTCATGTAGCAATGCTTCAATTCCGCTTTGCCTTGTCGCGTTACTGCGAATTGCGGTGACCCAGTGGCGCGCCAAACCGTCAATTTGCGCTTGTTCGCTATGACTGAATTTGGCTAGTGGAAACAATGTGTTCAGGTGCGCGGTTTCATCATAAAGATAGGCCTTATTGATGGCTTCGCGATAAGGAATCAAAGAACAAAAAGGTACCTCAAGAATCATAAAATCAGTAAATTTATGACAAAGCTATTGCTATAGGGTACGCCCATAAGAATCTTCAAATCTCACGATATCATCTTCGCCCAGATAGGCTCCTGACTGAACCTCAATTAAGTGCAAAGGAATTTTTCCTGGATTCTCAAGACGATGCGGCTTCCCAAATGGGATATACGTCGATTGATTTTCTGCGAAAAGGGTTTCTTTATTTTCAACTGTCACTTTAGCCGTACCGCTCACTACCACCCAGTGTTCCGCTCTATGATGATGCATTTGCAAGGACAATTTTTCTCCCGGTTTCACCATGATACGCTTGACTTGGAAACGCTCTCCCCTATCAATACCTTCATACCAGCCCCAAGGACGATGAATCCGCAAGTGCTCCAGATGCTCCTTACGCTGACTGGCTTCGAGATGTTGTATTGCTGTCTTTAACTGTTGAGCCTTATTCTTGTGCATGACGAGCACGGCATCGGCCGTTTCGACGACGATCACATCCTCAAGACCGATCACCGAAACCAAGCGATTTTCTGCACGAATGTAGCTTCTTTGGGTATCCATAATATGCGTATCGCCACTGGAAAAATTACCCTGCGCATCTTTTGGTGCGATCTGCCAAAGCGAATCCCACGATCCTACGTCACTCCAGCCAAATTGCGCAGGTACTACAGCGGCCCGGTCAGTTGCTTGCATGATGGCATAGTCGATAGAATCGGAAGGGCATGCCATGAACGCATCATTGTCGGGACGAAAAAAACCCAAGTCCTTGATTCTTTTTTGCCAAGCCTCCTGAACGGCGGAAAAAATATCCGATCGATGCCGCTGCAATTCTTCCAAATAACGCTTTGCAGTAAAAACGAACATACCGCTATTCCAGCTATATCCGCCTTCCTGCAAAAAGGATGTCGCCATTTCCAGACTCGGTTTTTCATAAAAACATTTGACATGATAGGCAGTCAACACAGTAGCTGCCCCAAACGCCATGGCATCGCCAGCTTTGATATAACCGTATCCTGTTTCTGGCGTGTTCGGTACTATTCCGAAAGCCATCAAATAATCTTCTTGCGCTCCCCTTACCGCAGTTTCTACCGCTTGCGCAAAGGCAATTTGATCGTCAATCACATGATCAGCCGGCAGCACCAGCATAATAGCATTTTCGTCAACCTGGGACAGATGAAACGCAGCCAGTGCAATAGCTGGAGCTGTATTGCGGCCTATTGATTCAAGATAAATGGCTTCAGGAACAATGTTGATAGCTTCACATTGCTCTTGAATCAAAAATCGATGTTCAGAATTACAAATAAGGATTGGTGACTGCGCATTTGTTAAAGCCGCCGCCCGCGTAAGGGTAGCTTGCAACATGGTTTCATGGCTTACCAATGGCAACAATTGCTTAGGATAATTGGCACGCGATAATGGCCATAATCGCGTACCGCTTCCACCGGATAAAATAATGGGATGAATATTAGGGTGCATGGTCTGCGTTTGTCCTTAATTATATAAACGATTATTATCTGGAATCAAAGCATTCCAAAAATTGTTTGATCGACAATAGCGACTCTAGAATCTGATCAACAAAGAAGATTTCTGCCGTAAATTTCAAATCATTCTGAAGTTCATGTGCTCAAAAATAGCACTTATTATAAGAATCCGCCAGATAAAGAATGACTACATTTTCATTGAATCATTGCTTATCATGTATTCTTGATTACTCGTTTTCTTGATTTTTTTCTTTTATCCAAATTACATGTTAAATAGTAACCTTAATAGTGACAAAAACGCATCACCCTCGCCACCACTCCAAACCCGGAGTCTGCAAGCCGTATGGCATCCCTGCACGCAAATGAAGCAGCATGAAATCTATCCCCTGGTTCCCATCGCCAGCGGTAAAGGCGTGTGGCTTTACGATACTGATGGCAAGCGCTATCTGGATGCCATCAGTTCCTGGTGGGTCAATCTTTTTGGGCATGCCAACCCGGATATCAATGCAGCTATCCGTGATCAGCTTGAAAAAATAGAGCATGTCATGCTGGCAGGGTTTACCCATGAACCCGTGGTCGCGTTATCGGAGCGGCTGAAAACCATTACGCCGGATTCGCTTGGACATTGCTTTTACGCCAGCGATGGCGCTTCAGCGGTCGAGATTGCGCTGAAAATGAGTTTTCATTATTGGCTGCTATCCGGGCAACCGCAAAAAAATCAATTTATCAGTCTGCAAAACGACTACCACGGTGAGACGTTGGGGGCATTATCCGTGACTGACGTAGCTATTTTCAAACAAACTTACGCGCCGTTATTGCGTCCGTGCACGCATGTCACTACTCCCGATTGGCGTGATGCTGAAAGCGGTGAATCCGCCTATGACTATGCAATTCGGACAGCAACAGCGTTGGAGAATCATGTGGCAAAAAATCATGCACAAATCGCCGCATTCATTCTGGAGCCACTGGTGCAAGGCGCAACGGGCATGGGGATGTATCATCCGGTTTACCTGCAGCGCGCCCGGGAAATTTGCAATCGCTACCAGATACATTTGATAGCCGATGAAATTGCCGTCGGTTTTGGCCGCACGGGAACGCTCTTTGCCTGCAATCAAGCCGATATCGCACCGGATTTTTTATGCTTGTCGAAAGGATTGAGCGGCGGTTACTTGCCATTATCGGTCGTGATGACAACCGACAATATTTTTCAAGCCTTTTATGACGATGCTACGGCACGTGCGTTTTTACACTCGCATTCGCACACCGGTAATGCGCTGGCCTGCCGGGCGGCGCTGGCAACACTGAATTTACTGGATAGCCAGCAAGTCATCGCCAGCAATCAAACCAAGGCAGCTTATCTGAATTCCCTATCTGAACCGCTTATAGCCCACCCTAGCGTTAAAAATTTCCGTAATTGCGGCATGATCTGGGCTTTTGAAGTGGAAACTGAAGATTCCGATTTTGCCGCGAAATGTTTCCGGGCAGGCTTGCAACAACAATTATTGCTGCGCCCATTGGGAAAAACCATCTATTTCATGCCACCTTATGTGATTAATGAAGAAGAAATCAGCATACTGGTGAATGGCGCCCTAAACGTGCTGAACTCATTATGATCCCGGCGATAGGAATCTAACATCATGCAACTGACATTCTTAGGCGCCGCTGGAGAAGTTACCGGATCCAGTTACTTGATCGACACTGATAAGCTGCGATTGCTGGTCGACTGTGGTATGTTCCAAGGGGGGCGAGAAGCAGACAAAAAAAATCGCACCGCTTTTACATTCGATCCTAAAGCCATTGATTTTGTGCTGTTGACGCACGCTCACATCGATCATTCCGGCTTGTTGCCTCGACTGGGCGCCTGGGGCTTTCGCGGTCCGATCTATTGCACAACCGCAACCGCGGATCTTCTGCAAGTCATGTTGAAAGACAGCGCCTATATCCAAGAAAAAGAAATTGAGTGGCGCAACAAATCACGCCGTCACGGCTGGTCTTCTCAAGAAGCGGCGCCACTGTATACCGTCACACAAGCCGAGGCGATCCTCAAGCAATTGGTTCCCGTTAACTACGATACAGAAATTATTCCGCATCAAACGGTGCGTTGCCGTTTCCGCGATGCCGGGCATATTCTGGGTTCTGCCATCATAGAGGTATGGGTTGGCAAAGACTCAAATTGCAAAAAGTTTGTGTTTTCAGGTGATCTAGGTCAGCCTGGCCATCCGGTTGTGCGCGATCCCACTCCCATCTCACAGGCTGATATTTTGTTGATCGAGTCGACCTACGGCAACCGCTTGCACCGCAATATGTCGGATACGATTGATGAATTGGTTGGTGCTATCAACGATACGTTGATCCAGAAGAAGGGTAATGTAATCATTCCGGCTTTTACGGTTGGGCGTACTCAAGATTTGTTGTTTCTGTTAGTCAATCTATACCGCCAAGGCAAACTGGCGGATATGGATATTTATGTCGATTCGCCGATGGCCCGGGCAGCAACTGAAATCACACTAAAACATATTGCATTACTCGATCAAGAAACTTCGGACGCGCTCCAATGGATGAATAAACATGCTCAGAAACCACGCATCCACTTTGTGCAGGATATCGAAGAATCTATGCAGCTTAATCATATCAAGCACGGTATCATCATTATCTCGGCCAGTGGCATGTGTGATGCCGGCCGCATTAAACATCATTTGAAATATAACCTTGACAGACCGCAGTGCAGCATTGTGATAACGGGATTTCAGGCGGAAGGCACGTTAGGAAGGCGCCTTGTGGATGGCGCCAAGCAGGTCAAAATATATGGTCAGGATGTGCGCGTGAGAGCAGCAATTTATACCATCGGCGGACTCTCAGCGCATGCGGATCAAGCCGATCTCATCAATTGGCTGAGTCATTTCAAGAAAATGCCCAAGAAAATTTATGTGGTGCATGGTGAACTCAATAATGCTTCGGCTTTAGTCAACGCGATTGAGCAAAAACTGAATTGGCAGGCCAGCGTCCCGGAACATTTGGCAACCGTCACTTTGTAGTCGTTTCAAGCCAAGCCATAACGCTCATATGCCTTGCACGTGATTGATATCGAGCTGCCATTTGAGCGGATCTTCAACATTTACAATGTTATCTGTTCCTTTCGATAAATCCAGGATCTCGACCGGTATATGTGCGTTGGCACGTGTCGAGAAAAAAATTTTAACAATCGGCGTAGTCAGATTTTTCTTAGATTGCTCAATCACTACGCCGAGGCGGCCCGATTTGAGCTTTAGCAGCGTCCCGTTGGGATAGATGCCAATTGTTTTGACAAACGCGTGAAAGATGGTTTCGTCAAAATGACCGTCTTTCCATGATGCCATTTTATGTATCGATTCGGCAGGTCCCCAAGCTTTTTTATAACACCGGTCCGAGCTGATCGCATCATATACATCACAGACTGCACCCATCCGCGCAAACAACGATAAGGCATCGCCCGATAATTTGTCCGGATATCCCCTGCCATCCACACGTTCATGATGATGCAAACAAACATCCAAAGTGGATTCACTAACTTGATAACATGATTTAAGTATTTCAAAACCACGCTGCGGATGCTGCCTGACAACATTAAATTCTTCATCTGTCAGCTTGCCGGCTTTGTTCAGCACTTCGTTCGGAATAGCCATTTTGCCGACATCGTGCAGCAACCCGGCTACACCCGCTTGCCTTATTTGTTCATCATTCAATTTAAGTTGCTTTGCAAGCGCAACCATCAACATGCACACTGCAACCGAATGCAAATAGGTATACTCATCGGCATTCTTCAATCGCACCAGGCTAAGCAATGCATTCGGATTGCGCTGTAATGACTGGTTGACTTCATCCACCAGCACCGTCGCTTCCTCAATTTCAAATGCGTTGCCCATACGCGCTTCGTGAAACATACCAGTGACCAATGTTTTGGCTTTACTATGAATTTTCTTGGCAGATTCCAATTCTTCTTCTATGGATACTGATGCTGCAGGATTTCTTTTGATTTTCTGCGGCTCAGCATCTATAGCGGGCTTTACATTACTTTGCGGCTCAGTGGGGGTTTGATCGACAGCGACATCGAGGCCTTTACGGGTATCAATCCAGATTTCATCCAGATCGCAATCAATCAACTTTTCAAGGTCTTTTGGATTATCCAGCTTGAACGATTTTCTCCAGAACGGATGTTCCAGCCAATTTCCGCGGATTTCATGGATATACATGCCCAGTCGTACATCTTCAATTTTTATTTTCTTGATCATAGGCTTAAATACAAAAAAAATCTTGAAGTCAGGAAGCGCAGATTATTCCGGTAAATCCCGATGCGCCCGGTCATTGGCGCCCGCTTTATCAATCGAGCTTACTCAGTTGTTCCCGCAATTTATCCAGCTTGGCATTAAATGCGGCTAACCGCTCTTTTTCTTGAACAACCACTGCTGCTGGCGCACGTTCTATAAAGCTGGAATTTGCCAGCTTCGATTGCGCTTTAATCAACTCCTGCTCGGTACGCGTTATTTCTTTATTTAACCGTTCACGTTCGGCTTCGACATCAATTTCAATTTTCAACATTAAACGAAATTCGCCCACGATAGATACCGGGGCATCCGCATCGGGCAATCCGTCATGCTTGATTTCAATTTCTGACAATTTCGCCAATGCCGACAAGTAGGGAGAAAACTCGCTTAGTAATTGCTGATCCCCTGCTGCTAATAAAGGTACTTTTAGCGCCGGCGATAAATTCATCTCACTGCGCAAGGTGCGGCATGCATTAATTAAATCCTTCAACAAAGCGATGGATTGCATTGCTTCTTCATTGATGCGCGTTTCATTTATCTTTGGATAGGGCTGGCGCATGATACTTGCTCCCGATTTCCCAGCCAGCGGCGCAACCTTTTGCCACAGTTCTTCGGTAATGAATGGAATGATTGGGTGCGCAAGCCGCAGCATCGTCTCCAGCACGCGCACCAGAGTGCGGCGCGTTGCCCGTTGTACTGCAACCTGATCACTATGCAATTGCACTTTGGCGAATTCAACATACCAATCACAATACTCGTCCCAAACCAATTCATAGATTTCACGTGCAGCCAGATCAAAACGGTAATTGCCGAACGCTTGCGCAACAGCCTGTTCCGCTTGCTGCAATCGGCTGATTATCCACCGGTCAGCGGCAGAATATACTAAAGCCTGTGTTTCATCCAATCCGCAATCCTTGCCCTCGCAATTCATTAATACATAGCGTGTAGCATTCCACAACTTGTTGCAGAAATTACGGTAGCCTTCACACCGTTGCATATCGAATTTGATGTCGCGACCATGCGATGCCAGACTGGCAAAAGTAAAACGTAATGCATCGGTGCCAAAAGCCGGAATACCTTCAGGAAAATGTTTACGGGTATTTTTTTCAATGGAATCGGCTTGTTTTGGATTCATTAACCCTGTCGTCCGCTTAGCTATCAATTCCGGCAGAGTAATCCCGTCTATCAAATCCAACGGATCGAGCACATTGCCTTTGGATTTACTCATTTTTTGCCCTTCGGCATCACGAATCAGACCGGTAATGTAGACTTCCTTGAAAGGCACCTTACCGGTAAAGTGCAGCGACATCATCACCATACGCGCCACCCAAAAGAAAATGATATCGAAACCGGTAATCAATACCGAAGTTGGCAAAAAAGTTTTCAATTCCGGCGTTTCATCCGGCCAGCCTAATGTTGAAAATGGCCATAACGCCGATGAGAACCAAGTATCCAGAACATCTTCATCTTGCCTCAGATCATTTTTACCGGCAAGTCGTTGCGCTTCTTCCAAATCATGCGCAACGGTGATGTTGCCATCCTCATCATACCAAGCAGGAATGCGATGCCCCCACCACAATTGACGGGAAATACACCAATCCTGAATATTTTCCAGCCATTGGTTATAAACATGCGTCCAATTATTGGGTGTGAGTGTAATTTTTCCATTCGCGACGACTTCCAGACCACGTTTTGCCATATCCTCCATCGCGACATACCATTGATCGGTTAGCATCGGTTCAATGATGGTATTGGTCCGGTCACCCCGTGGTGCCATGAGTTTGTGTGCTTTGGTTTCGACCAATAAACCCTGCGCTTCTAAATCGGCAACGATTCTTTTCCGGGCATCGAAGCGATCCATACCTTGATAATCAGTAGGCGCCAAGTCATTGATTTTTCCATCTAAGGTAAAAATATTGATGGGCACCAAATGATGCCGCTGCCCTACCTGATAATCGTTGAAATCGTGCGCCGGTGTGATTTTCACACAACCCGTGCCAAATTCCCGGTCGACATACGTATCGGCAATAATCGGAATGGTGCGCTCGCACAACGGCAACCGCACATGGCGTCCGATCAAATGCTGATAACGGGAATCATCGGGATGAACGGCCACCGCCACGTCTCCGAGCATGGTTTCAGGCCGGGTGGTTGCCACGATCAATGCTTCGGCTTGCTGTAGTGCGCTGCCATCCGCTTGTTCAAGGAGATAGCGAATGTGCCACAATGATCCATTTTCTTCCGTGGACACCACTTCCAGATCGGAAACCGCGGTTTGTAACACAGGATCCCAATTAACCAGACGCTTACCGCGGTAAATAAGTCCTTCACGATAAAGCCGGACAAAAACCTCCGTCACTGCGCGCGATAAAGCGTCATCCATGGTGAAACGCTCACGTGTCCAGTCACAAGAACTACCTAGCCGCCGCATTTGCCGCGTAATCGTTGAGCCTGACTCTTCCTTCCATTGCCATACGCGCTGTAGGAATGCTTCCCGGCCCAATTCACGGCGATCGATATGCTGTTGATCCAACTGACGTTCCACGACAATCTGCGTGGCGATCCCGGCATGGTCGGTACCCGGCTGCCACAATGTATTATCGCCCAGCATGCGGTGATAACGGGTTAATGCATCCATCAAAGTGTGCTGAAAAGCATGTCCCATATGCAAAGTTCCCGTCACATTAGGCGGTGGCAGCATGATGCAATAAGCCGGCTGATCTTTTGCAGCGGCTGGTTTGAAATAACCGTTTGATTCCCAGATGGCATACCAATGATCCTCAATACGCTTGGGATCAAAACTTTTCTCGAGTTCCATGAAATTTATGATTGAATTGAATGATAAAAATAGTGAAAACTATTATAACGGATGGCTTGTTATCGCGTCCGGCATGAAATTAATCATTTTGCAATTTTTACAACTGCTCCCTTTACAGCGGGATAGAGGTACAACCTGCTAAATACAATTCTTAATTTGACTATCCAGGCGGGATTCCAGCGCAATTGCTAATGCTTTTCTATCGCTTGCACTCATTTCGATTTGTGCATCCACGAGTGCGGCATCCAGAATCTGTTGCATTGGCCTCAACCGCTTGGGTTGAGGTTGTATTACTGATGGATGAAGTATTACGACATCAGTAAGCACGGGAATTTTATCTGATCCTAGCTCTACTGTTAAACCACAGGTTTGCTCTGCAGCTATTGGAGTTGAAGTAGCCTTCTGAGGTATCATCCCCTGATTCTGGTATTTATTCAATAAGCTATTGAATTTACCAATTATCTGCGCATCGTCAAAATCTATTGTGGAAGGGTTATCTTCGTCCATAGTAGTAAGAAAATATCACCGTTGCATTTTTTGCTTATTCATCGAGATCATAATGCTGTATTTCATAACCGCTATTCTTATACAAACGATAGCGCTCTCGTGCGGCCAGTTTGTCCTCAGGAATAACACTTGCAACTTCGATAAGCCTGTCAAATTGATTCACTGAAGGTGGAAGTTGATGGTGCAAATTCAGCAATATGTCAAAACAATCATCTGGCTGTATTCGATCGCTCAAAATAACCGGCGTCATATCCATCATTTGCTTATCATCATTTCTACAACAATGTGGAATAAAGCTCGTAGCAGAAAATGCCCACAACAATTCATCCACCTCCTCAATTAACGCCTTATCAGGTACATAAATCATTACTTTCATTTCCTGTTGCACGGCTTTGACACAAAGCCGACACACTGTTTTCAGCTTATCAGCACACCCCGAATAAAAATAAATTTGAGTCATTGAATAATCAACATCTTTTTCACCACTATTCGTGTCTCATTTATCATTGCTGCTAAAGGCTAATTAAAAAGCATAAAACAAATCTATGACAACACCTTTAATTAACAACCAATAGTATAAATCCGCTTACGTGGAAGCTTTAGTTTGCGCTATCAAGAACTGCGTTAAAAGCGGTACCGGGCGTCCGGTTGAGCCTTTCTCTTTACCTGATTTCCAGGCTGTCCCTGCAATATCCAAATGAGCCCAACGATATTTTTTTGCAAAACGTGATAAAAAACAGGCTGCAGTGATCGTTCCTGCAGCGCGCCCGCCAATATTAGCCACGTCCGCAAAATTACTTTTCAATAAATCCTGATACTCATCCCACAAGGGCAATTGCCATGCACGATCACCGACTTGCTCACCTGCAGACAATAATTCTTCAGCCAACTTGTTGTCATTACTCATCAAGCCGGTAGTAAAATTCCCCAAAGCTATAACACAAGCACCGGTCAAGGTAGCAATATCAATTACAGCCTTCGGGTTATAACGTTCAGCATAAGTTAATGCATCGCACAGAATAAGCCGCCCTTCGGCATCGGTGTTAAGAATTTCAATGGTTTGACCGGACATACTGGTTACCACATCACTAGGTTTTGCCGCCTTCCCGCTCGGCATGTTCTCTGTTGCTGGAATTATTCCTATCACATTGATTGGCAATTTCATTTCAGCAATGGCATGCAATGTTCCTAGCACACTGGCTGCGCCACTCATGTCAAATTTCATTTCGTCCATTTCGGCTGCAGGTTTGATCGAAATACCGCCAGTATCAAAGGTCACCCCTTTACCCACCAACACGATAGGATCTTCTTTTTTACCAGCTCCATGATATTCCAGCACGATCAATTTCGCGGGCTGTTCACTGCCTTGCGCCACAGCCAACAAAGAACCCATACCCAATTTCTCCATATCTTTTTCTTCTAATACTGAGGCTTTCATTTTATGGGCCTTAGCGAGATCTTTAGCCTGCTTAGCAAGATAAGTCGGCGTACAAATATTCGCCGCAAGATTGCCCAAATCTTTTGCTAAGCTCATACCCTGTGCAATCGCCAGCCCTCGCTGCATCGCTGTCTCACACACAGCCATTTCATTTCGATCATCGATACATAATACAATTTTACGCAAATGGCTCTGACTATTCTCTGGTTTACTTTTCAATTGGTCAAATCGGTAGTTGCTACTGATCCCGGCAATGACGGTTTGGATAACTTTCCATTCACTGGTCCGTTCCTTGACAGGAAAATCGCTTAAAAACAATGTTACGTCGGTAGCTGCTGTTTTTTGTAGATTGCTCAGAATAGTATTGATCGCAGTTAAAAATGATTTTTCTTTGAATTCCTGCTCTTTACCCAGCCCCACTAATAGGACTCTTTTAAATTGGGTATCCGGTATCTTATGCAATAACAACGAAGTATTGGCTTTTCCATCCATATCACCCAATGCAACAATATTCTTAACATATCCATTGGTAATTTTGTCGAGCATCCTAGCTGAATTCGACAGTTTTCTTGATTCAAATACCCCTACGACAGCACAAGCACCACGTTGTTTTTCCGGGGTTCCTATTTTTATTTCAAAATCCACATTAAACTCCTCTCTCACGATTTTTAAGCATTTTTTGTTCATCAACAGCGTTATTTTTATATTCTCTATGTTTTAAATAATCACTGTAATTTTCATCTAAAATTAACAGCATAACATTAGTCTGTCTAAAAGAACGAGAAATGAATTCTTTTTAAAATAAATCAGAATACAACCTTTGTAATATAATAAAAAACAATCACTCAATTATTCAATATCATAAAGATATATTTAACTAACAAGGATTATGAAGTGCTTGATGATAAATTGAAATCACGCCTTAATTTTTGCACAGCACTTCCAAGCCTTCCCGCAGTTGCGGTCAAAATCATTGAATTGGCCAATGATCCCGACGCCGATATCGGAGCCGCCTGTCAGTATATTTCATTAGATCCTGTTTTATCTGCAAAATTACTTAAAACCGCAAATGCACCTTTGTACAAATCCCGGCGCGTTGCAACAAATATTCGCCAGGCTGTAAGCATTCTTGGTACGCACTCGGTTATCGTAATTGCATTATCATTTACCTTAGCCAATTCACTCATGAAAAATCCGGGATCGAATAATCGATCCGTATTTAGCAATGATATATTTTGGCGCCGATCAATCACCTCCGCCTTAGCCTGTCGGGCACTGGGAGAAAAATTAAGCCTAAGCTTCCTAGATGATTTGTTTCTCGCCGGATTGATACAAGAAATCGGTATATTGGCTTTTTCAGCTATAGTGCCGGAAGAATACAACAGAATTTATTCATCCATATCCGATCACGATTTATTGCTCAAAACCGAACGCGAGATATTTGGCTCTGGACATGATGAATTAGGCTATGCGTTATTACAAAAATGGCACATCCCCGATTATATTGCACTTTCTTGCATTGCCAGCCACAGTCAACCCGGCCCCAAGGATTTAGGGCCTACGCTACAATCTTGTGTAGCCGTATCTCGCTACTTAGCAGATTATCTTCTTTTCCCACAGGATAATGAAAAATTAGCGAGCTTAACTAAGGCGGCAAGAGATTGGCTTGGAATTGACGACAACGACACATTGGTGGATGTCATCAAACTCATGGAAACAGGATTAAAATCGGTTGAGGAGCTATTTGATATCAAAATTCACAATTCTTCTGAAGCTGCGGATATTATGGCTACTGCTAAGGAATTGCTGATGATGCACAATTTGGCCAGAGCAAAAGAGTTAGAAGAAAAATCACAACGTGATGGATTAACGGGTGCTCACAACCGGATATATTTTGATGAAACCTTACGACGCGAATTTCATTTATCCGCGCAATATAATTTACCCCTAACTATCGCGATTATTGATCTCGATCATTTTAAACAAGTTAACGATACCCATGGTCACCTTGCAGGCGATTCTTTACTAGTGACCGTAGTGAGTACAATTTACGAACAGATCCGACAAGATGACACATTAAGTCGCTATGGCGGCGAAGAATTTGCATTAATCCTACCTGGTACCACACTGGCTGCCTCAAGAAATCTTATTTCCCGTCTGAAAGACGCCATTGCGGCAATTGAATTTAAATTGGATGATCATTACACCATTCATATTACCGCTTCTATTGGCGTTGCTTCTAATAATGAAGGCACACCTTCCTTTAAGGCGCCCCTGGATATGGTAAAAGCAGCTGATTCCGCCCTATACGCGGCTAAACATGCCGGTCGCAATCGGATTATCGAATGGAATCCTTAAAAAGCTCTCTCCGTCATTTGACACTACGTCCAAGCAGCACAACTTACCGATGAATCTAATCATTCAAGGACTAGAAATTGCTAACAGTGATTTACGAGCTTTGGCAAAACTGTCTCACGCGGATGGCATTGAACGAATAACCGGTCAAGCTTTTCGTTTAACAAATGCCATTTATGCAGCGGACATTGCTGCCTATTGCGAGGAAGTGACTCTGGATTTTGCTTATGTAAATCCCGATAGCAAGCTTTCTGATTTCAGGCTCATTGCGATGGACATGGACTCAACGCTATTAGCGATTGAATCGATCGACGAAATCGCTGACATGCATCAGATTAAACCCCAAGTCGCTGCAATTACACTGCAAACCATGCGTGGTGAAATTAGTTTTGAAGAAAGCCTGACACAACGTACTGCACTATTACAAGGCCTGTCTCAAGAGGCCCTGCAAAGAGTTTATAATGAGCGTGTCAAGCTCAATCCGGGTGCAGAAAGAATGTTATACCAAGCAAAAAAAGCCGGTTTAAAAACCATGGTCATTTCAGGCGGTTTCACATTCTTTACAGAGCGAATTAAGCGAAAGCTGGGATTCGATTATGCTGCTGCCAATATACTGGAGATAGAAAATGATAAACTTACCGGAAAGATAGTTGGAGAAATTATAGGCAGGCAAGGGAAAGCACGCATCTTAAAACAGGTGTGTGAGGAATTGGGGATCCCGCGGGAACAGGTTATTGCAATTGGTGATGGCGCTAATGACCTTGATATGTTGATTGAAGCGGGAATTAGCATCGCTTATCATGCCAAACCTATTGTAAAAGATCACTCAACCTACTCGATCAACTATGTAGGTCTAGATGGCGTCATCAATTTATTCAATCAACCCGATTAGTGATTAGTAATTGGGTTCGTACATCAACGACTTGATATAGCTATTCAGATCCTCGGGCAAATTGGCATCGCTTAGTCCCTCAGCAATTGCCACCTCGCACACCGCTACAGCAATCGCATGCGACGCTTTGCGCACCCGCGGTAGAGTGGGATAAATTGCGCCGGCAGCGATTTCCTGTCCTGTAACGATACCTGCCAACACTTTTGCTGCTGCTAAAAACATTTTTTGTGTAACGAAGCGAGCAGCACTTGCGTAAACACCCAAACCAATTCCTGGAAAAATATACGCATTATTACCTTGTGCGGGCTTAAATAATTTATCGCCATACTGCACCTCACCGAAAGGACTACCACTAGCAAAAATAACCCGCCCATCGCTCCATTGGTAAGCTTGCTCAGCCGTGCACTCCGTATGTGAAGTAGGATTTGATAAGGCAATAATAACCGGACGTTCATTGACTGTAGCCATTTTGCGCACTACAGTTTCATTAAATGTTCCCGCGACGCCGGTTGCACCAATTAACACATCGGGTTTAATATTTTCGATGGCATCGACAAAGCTGCATGCAACATGTTTATGGGCAAAAGGCAGGATGCGTGGTTTGATATTTTCATTTGCTGCAGTCACTAATCCTTTTCTATCGATAAACCATAACCGCTTCTGAGCCTGTGATTTATTCAATCCCACGCTGCAAAATGCATCTACCAATAATTCAGCTGTGCCGCTTGCGGCAGAACCCGCGCCAAGAAACATGATTTGCAAATCAGCAAACTTTTTTCCGGTAATGCGACATGAAGTATAAATACCAGCCAATGTAACCGCAGCGGTCCCCTGAATATCATCGTTAAAACAACGGACTTGAAGGCCGTAGCGATCTAAGAATTCAAAGGCATGTGGTGTCAGAAAATCTTCAAACTGTATCAGCGCATAAGGAAAACGCAATTGCACAGCATTGATAAATTCATCAACTAATGATCGGTAAGCAACACCACTGATTCGTGGGTACGGATACCCGAGATATAAAGGATCCTCTCGCAAAGAAACATTGTTAGTTCCCACATCAAGCATGACCGGCATGCATTGTGCCGGATTAATACCAGCACACGCCACATATAAAGCAATTTTACCGATAGGTATTCCCATACCATTGGCACCTAAATCACCTAAACCAAGAATCCGCTCGCCGTCGGTTACGACAATAACCCGAATGTCATCTTCAGGCCAGTTTCTTAAAATTGTCGCAATTTCTCCACGATCTTCAGGAGTAATATAAAATCCTTGCGGTTTTCTAAAAATATGCGCAAATTCCTTACACGCCTCACCTACTGTCGGTGTGTAAACCAATGGCATAATCTCTTCGATATGATCAATCATTGTGCGATAAAAAAGCCTTTGATTACGCTCCAATAGCGCATTTAGAAAAATATATTTCTCAATGGCTGACGTTTTGCTTCGCATGCTACCAAGCACTCGATCAATTTGTTTATAAATACTGGCAACTTCATAAGGTAATAATCCACGCAAACCAAAATTTTCACGCTCTTCCCGTGTAAATGCCGTTGACTTAGTTTGCGCCGGATCAACTAGCAAGGCCTTTCCGTGTAGATTTTTCATATGAATTCTAGTCCTATATCAACTGATCTTTTGGATATTTGCACAATAAACGACTCGAAATAAATCGCAATTGGACAATCCAAAGAACGAAAGATAAACTTATTTGTCCGAAATAGAAAAGCATTTCGCAAAATAACTCATACTTTATTTGTAATAATTAGAATTTTTAAGATATAAAAATTATGAATCAATCATTCACTCCTATACCTAATCCAAGTTTATATACTGAAGAAGAAATTGCAAAACTTGTGCATACATTTTATGCAAAAGCTAGAAAAGACCCTTCACTGGGTCCGATTTTTGAGGCTCATGTCATTGACTGGGACGCACATTTTGTGCAAATGATTAATTTTTGGTCTGCTCAGTTGCGAGGAACTAGCCGATTTCGTGGCGCCCCAATGCCAAAACATATTGTCCTACCAGAGCTTACAGCTGCGCTATTCGAACGGTGGTTATTTCTTTTCCGACAAACAACTGAGGAACTTGGCAACACCACCTTACAAAAACACGCTGATGCAGTTGCTGCATTCATTGCTACGCGATTGTGGCAAGGTTATCAGATGAATAATTATCCGGATAAAAACCCGGAAGCACTTCATATTGCTTAGAATCAATAAATAATATTAATTAAATCAAATAGTTATAAAATAGAATAGACAAATCTTCCATCGATATTATTGATAAGCATAATGAAATAAAAAGAGATAATAAAGTGCTTTTATTTGACTATATTCTTTTATTGATTGCAGTGTAATATTCCTTTTGTCATAAGGATATTTGCGTTGAAAAGTATCAAAAGTAAAATCATTGTTTTTTCAATTTTAGCTACCTTGATCCCTTCTGTAGGATTAGGGGTACTATCATTTCAGCAAAATGAAGTGATGATCAATGAGAATGTCACTCGTGAATTACGTGCTTTGGCGAATCATGCTAGTCGTGAACTTGATTTATGGACTAAAGACCAGGTTTATATTGCCCGCGAACTTTCAACTTCAAAAATTCTTATTGATGGACTGTCTTTAACCGAACAATCTCATAAAAACAATCTATTATCACAACCAAAAATCTTAGAACATTACCTAAAATCTGTACATAATAAACTTGAAACTGTTTTGGAATTAACTGTAGTTGATACAGAGGGGGAAGTAATCGCCAGTACCATAGATTCAGAATCTCTTACCCCACCCCCACTTCAAAAGAATTGGCCAGAATATGCATCTATTCAGGGAAATGTAATTATTCCACCGCACTGGAATACATTGCATTCGACTGCAACATTTAGCATTTCAGTTCCCATTCTCTCAATTGATGACTTTATCCTGGGTGCTCTAATTGTAACTTTTGATTTACACAATATTCAGTCGAGCTTGAAAGACCCCATCAAATCGCCACCAGGAGACGTTCTGTTATTAGATCAAAATGGCCGTGTTATGTTAGCGAGTAATAACCTAGCGCTCGAAACTAATCAACCAGCCACACTTGATTCTCAAGTATTGCAACGACTGCAAGATAATCCGGGCGAATCTGAAATCTTTGAAGGACTACATCAGCAGAAAATGATTGGCCTAGCCTATGCCTCTGAAAAACCACCAATCACTATCATTGCAAGCAGAAGCCATGAATCCATATATGCTGCTTGGGTACAGCAACGTAACTTGTTTATTGGTTTTATTAGCGTCTTACTTCTTATAGTAACTACCATTGCATTTAGAATGGGACATGCTATCGTTGTACCTCTGGAAAGACTCATCTCTGCAACAGAAAAAATTGTTAAAGGCGATCTTAACGTTGAATTAAATACAACTCAGCGTAACGAAATGGGTCAGCTTACTCAGATGTTTAATCAGATGACCGACAAATTGCGTCAGAATCAATCTGAAATTAACGCTGCAAGCGCGGCCATGCAGCTTAAAAATCAATTGCTGGAAACGCTATCAATAACAGATAGCTTAACCGGGCTCTATAACCGCAATAAACTAAATTTAATTATCAATGATCAACTGGCTCGATATGCGCGTAATAAGCGCCCCTTTGCAGTATTGATGATTGATGTCGACTATTTCAAAACACTGAATGATAGTCTCGGACACATTGCCGGTGATGAAATATTGGCTACTGTCGCTAATAAAATTATTCACTGCATCCGTAGCGTTGATTTTGCCGCTCGTTATGGCGGTGACGAATTTATTCTTATCCTAACCGAAACAACTGCTGATGAAGCAATGAAAACTGCGGAGCGCATTCGATCTCAGGTAGCTAGTATTCATTGCAATGCAATCAATCAAACCGTTGAAGTAACTTTGAGCATCGGTATTATACAAAGCGAACCGGAAGATAATTCATTAACCATTCTACTTTCCAGAGTCGATAGTGCCCTCTATGAAGCCAAGCATGCGGGACGCAACCAAGCTTACTGTATGCAGCCCAAAACCAGTGTTGCGTGAAATCCTCTCATGGATTGCCACTCGTTTCTCTTTCCAACATAGTATGTAGTACCCAGCCAAGCTTTCTATCGACTTGGACTCGTAACCAGGGCCCTTGATTCGCAATCGCTGTTAATATAGAACCTTTTTTCACGGTACTAAGAATCACTCCGTGCGGATTAGGTTCTTTTCGTAAAAAAGCATTCTTAATCGTACGTAATCTTATAGGCACATGAAATTCCAGTTGAAAATGATCAACATGAGTAACTTTCTTACGATTCTGATCTGATATCAACGCAATAAAATTATTTGCTTGTGCAATATGATTCATAGCTGCTGCATACTGATCTTTCGAATAAAACGATGTAGCAGTTTCTAGTAATCGCTGCGCCTGTGTTTGTAATATTTGGTCAAATGAAGAAGTATTTGCTTGTTTCAAATGTTCTAAGCTTGCTTCCACCTCCGCAATAGCAGAAGCTGTACTTGGTTTTGTCGCCAAGCGATGTAATTTTACTTGGGTTCGCGTAGCTTCCTTATTAGTTTCGCGAAGTGCATGTGCTTGGCTTTGTTGCTGCATTTTCTGATTTCTTATCAATTCGTCTTTATCCGCAATAATTTTTTCCAAGCGTAAAATTTCATTCTTTAATTCTTCATACTGGGGAGAAGATTCAGGCACAGGCTCAGCAATTGAAATAGCCACAGGTTCCTTAGAAGCACATCCTGCTAAAATCACGAAAAATAAAACTAGGATTACATGCCCTACTGGTAAACAAGTAATTCTTATTAACGAAGATAATGTTATTTGTCTCATTTTATCAATCACTTAATCTCACTATAATTCCCAGGAATTTGTTCTTAGATTGTTTCTCGATCGTTACCGTTTACAATATTTTTTACAGATTACATAAACTGAAATTTTGCTAAAAAATATTAAAAGCGTAAATCTTAAAATGATGTAATTAACGGATAACCTATTAACGATTTAAAATAATCTCTAATACAAACTTACTACCAATATACGCAAGCAATAATGTTCCAAATCCTGTTAATGTCCAACGAATAGCTATTCTGCCTCGCCATCCATACAGTTGCCTGCCCATCAGCAGCGCGGCGAAAACACTCCATGAAATAAAACCAAAAAGTGTTTTATGGGAAAACGTAAGTGGTTGCCCAAACACTTCTTTTGAGAAAACAATACCACTTACCAACGTTAATGTAAGCAATACAAATCCAGCCCAGATAATACGGAACAACAACTTTTCCATTACTAATAATGGTGGCAGATTTGTGAATACTGAATGCGCTACCGGGTGATGCAGATGTCTTTCTACCACCGTCATCAACAAGGCATGTAATGCCGCTATAGCTAGTAAACTATATGCCATCATAGCAATCAACAAATGTGCTTTAAATGCAGGTAATTCTGTATTTTCTAGAGTACGCAACGATGGAAATATTAATGGCAGTAAAATCGCAATTGCTGCCGCTGCTGCAATAGGCGCAACTAAGGTTTGCAATCCTTGCAAGCGGTTAAAGAATCCTGAAAACCAATAAATAAACGCTGTTAACCAAACAATCGATGAAATTGCATTACCTAAACCAAAACTTAAACCTTCCCCGATAAACATTGATTGATAAAGTGTAATGGCATGCAATACCAAAGGTACAAGCATGACATAGTGGATGCGATTATCCGTAGTAAATTCATGTCCATTCATATCTGCTGGTAAAGGATTCCACGTATTTCGCCAGAAATACCAGCCGACAAGTATATAAAGCATAAAGGCTGCAAGATAAGTTAAAATGCTGATTATTGACATCACAATTTTTCAAGAAGCAAAAATAGATAATTAGTCTACATGGCACTTTAATAAATTCAAAGTGCTAATCTAGATAATTATATAAATTTATATGATTACATCCATTTATTTTTCTGAGGTTTTAGCATGTTTGAAAATTTAACCGGCCGTCTCACCAGTGTCATAAAAACTTTGCGAGGTGAAGCAAGACTTACAGAAGACAATATTCAGCATGCATTACGCGAAGTTCGATTAGCATTATTGGAAGCTGATGTGGCTTTACCCGTAGTTAAAGATTTTATTGCACGAATTAAAGAAAAAGCAGTTGGCCATGAAGTCATGACCAGCCTTACACCTGGCCAAGCTTTAATAGGCGTGGTTCATAATGAACTTATCGCCATTATGGGTGGTGAGAAATCTGAGCTCAATCTTGCCACAGCACCCCCAGCTGTTATTCTCATGGCAGGATTGCAAGGTGCCGGCAAAACAACCAGCAGCGGTAAACTGGCAAAGTGGTTGATGGAGCAAAAGAAAAAGAAAGTATTATTAGTTTCATGCGATATTTATCGTCCTGCCGCCATTCAACAACTCGAACTCCTTGCTCATCAAACAGGGGCGGATTTTTTCCCCGTGAAAGAAGGGCAAAAACCAGGAGAAATTGGAACCGCTGCATTAGATTATGCTCGCAAACATCATTACGAAGTTATCATTGTTGATACTGCGGGCCGGTTAGGTATTGACGAAGCAATGATGCAAGAAATCAGAGAGTTGGAATCTTTATTAAAACCAATCGAAACTTTATTTGTAGTCGATGCCATGCAAGGACAAGATGCGGTTAATACGGCCAAGGCATTTGCCGATGCCTTGCCTTTGACCGGAGTCATCCTCACTAAACTTGACGGAGATGCGCGCGGTGGCGCTGCATTATCTGTTAAACATATTACCGGAAGACCGATTAAGTTTGCTGGTGTTGCAGAAAAATTGACTGGATTGGAGGTATTTCATCCTGACCGAATAGCATCGCGTATTTTAGGAATGGGTGATGTATTGGGGTTGATTGAGGAAGCTCAGCGAAGCGCAGATCAGCAAGAAGCTGAGAAGCTCATGAAAAAAATGAAATCAGGAAAAGATTTTGATCTTAATGATTTCAAATCACAATTTCAACAAATGCGCAAGATGGGTGGAATGAGCTCCGTAATGGATAAACTCCCTGCTCAATTTAGCCAGGCCGCACAAAATATTAAAATAGATGACAAATTAATTAATCGGACAGAAGGCATTATTAATTCCATGACAAAGCAAGAACGAGCTAAACCCGAGCTTCTCAAAGCTTCACGTAAACGCCGTATTGCTATGGGTGCAGGAGTCTCTGTGCAAGAAGTTAATCGTGTATTGGCGCAATTCGAACAAGCCAGAAAGATGATGAAAATGATGAATAAAGGCGGAATGGCAAAAATGATGCGTGGATTAAAAGGGATGCTTCCCCGCTTACACTAGTGCAACTATAAAATCGGTAGCAGTAAAATTTTATTTATATTCACTTTGCTGCAGGTGCCTTTTCTAACCCCAGAACTTGCATCCCAGCTTTTATCTTTCTTGCTGAAAACCACCTCATATTCATTTCAAGCGCATATTTGGCCATACCTGAGGAAGTATGTGCTGTTCTGGTCTGCGCTTGCATATCTGCAATATTAAGTATAGTGCCGCGCTCGTTAATGAAAGCCACGCTCAAAGGAATATAAGTATCTTTCATCCACATGCTATGGTAACCAGGCTCAGGAAAAACAAATAACATACCAGCATTTACTCCCAATTCCTTACGATACATTAATCCTCGCGATCGAAAAAGCGGGGTATGTGCCACTTCTGCCGAAATTAAATGCCCTGATATTTTTAATGAAATGATATCGGCTTTAGAAGAATGGGCATCAATGGACACCGCCGTAAGCATAGTAATAATTATCATTAAAAAGAAACGCATCACTAATGCTTACCTGTACTTCCAAAACCATCTTCTCCTCGATGGCTTAGAGCAAAATCATCCACCACATTGAATTCGATCTGAATCACGGGAACCACCACCAGTTGGGCAATGCGCTCAAGGGGATTAAGATGAAAAGTTGTTTGGCTTCTATTCCAACAGGAAACCAAAATTTGGCCCTGATAGTCCGAATCAATCAAACCGACTAAATTTCCCAATACAATACCATGTTTATGACCAAGCCCAGAACGTGGCAACACTAATGCCGCCAATCCGGTATCTGCAAGGTGTACTGCAATACCTGAAGGAATAAGGCTAGTTTCTCCCGGATTGATTACAATGGGCTGTTCAATACATGCACGTAAATCCAAGCCAGCGGAACCTAGGGTTGCATATGCAGGAAGCTGCTCTTTTAAGCGCTCATCAAGAATCTTAATATCAACTTTCTTCATACTCTCAGTCAAGCAAGATTATCTTTTCTCTTATAAAGTAAATGAATATGATTTATCAAGTGCTGCGCTTGTTGTAATTTAGTTGCCTTGGGCAGTATATGCTTACCGTTATCATCAATTAATACTAATTCAACCTCATCAGAAGCAATGGCATATTGCGCTAAGTTTGCAACCAGTAAAGGTAGTTTCTTCTTTTTCCGTTTTATTTCAGCATTTTTTTCAAGATCTTGTGTTTCGGCTGCAAAACCAACACAAAAAGGCGGCTTCGGTAAATTGGATACTGTCATTAGAATATCTGGATTCGGAATTAATTCTAATAACATTTTCTCATTAGTTTTTTTAAGTTTCTGTTGATTAACCTCTGCTGCACGATAATCAGCAACAGCAGCAACACCGATAAATATATCTATTTGCTCTATTTGTGCTTGTACAGCATGCAGCATCTCAGCAGCACTTACTACATTGATTAATGTATCCACTGCGGGCGGCATTAAGCATGTAGGTCCTGAAACAAGCGTAACTTTCGCACCTGCTTCCACTGCTGCTTGAGCAATGGCGTAGCCCATTTTCCCAGAACTTTTGTTAGTTAATCCTCGCACAGCATCAATTGCTTCAAAAGTAGGCCCCGCTGTAACCAGCACTTTTTTATTCCGCAATAAATTTTTCGCTTGTAAAGCGGACCGCACAGCTTCTGCCAACTCACAAGCTTCCGACATACGACCCATTCCCGTTTCACCACAAGCTTGCTCACCGCAGGCTGGACCAATTATTTTTATATTATCATGACGCAGTACCGACAAATTCCGCTGCGTTGCGGGATTTTCCCACATTTGCCGATTCATCGCTGGTGCTATCATCAGCGGGCAGTCACGCGCTAAACAGAGCGTTGTTAGCAAGTCATCTGCTATACCATTGGCAAGTTTCGCAATAAAATTAGCACTTGCCGGTGCTACCAAGATCATGTCGGCATTACGAGATAGGTTAATATGCGCCATATTAGCTGCTGCATTTGCTCCCCACAAATCAGTGTAGACCGGATTACCCGTTAACGATTGAAATGTCACTGGCCCAATAAAGTGATGTGCAGATTCGGTCATTATTGTGTGCACATCAATTCCATTCTGCGTTAATAAACGAGCTAATTCTGCAACTTTATACGCAGCAATTCCTCCAGTTACCCCAAGCAACAAACGCTTTTTAGATGTAGAGCTTACATAGGTAGTCATGACAAAAAATTTTTTTTAACAAGTTTCACACTATAAATATGCTGTCCAAACAAAAATTAAATATTAATAAGAACATCCGATTTATTCATATAAAAAAATTACACCATATGCCGCTATTTGCAATAAGGCCAACGCGCCATAATACTCGGTCAATACATTTTTCAACACTTTTTATATGTCTACGCTATTTACAATTTTCCATGGCAATTTCAAACTGGCCACCTTCTGACAGGCCGCGCGAAAAATTGCTTCAGAAAGGTCCTACTGCTCTTTCAGACACTGAACTGTTAGCAATATTTCTACGCACAGGTGTTACAGGGAAAAGCGCTGTTGATCTTGCGAGGGAATTACTCTTGCATTTTGGCAGCTTAACCAATATCTTAGCAGCCAGTCAAGCCAGTTTTTGCAAAATACCTGGGCTGGGCATTGCTAAATATACCCAACTACAAGCAGTACTAGAAATGGCTCGCCGTACCTTAGGAGAAGACCTAAAACATGGAGATGCAATGAATTCCCCTCAACTTGCTCGGAATTTTCTACGTCTGAGCTTGGCAAACAAAGAGAATGAAGTATTTATAGGCATTTTTCTTGATGCTAAAAACCATACTATTGCAATGGAAGAGTTATTCAGTGGCACATTGACACAAACCAGCGTTTACCCTCGAGAAGTAATCAAACGTGCTTTGTATCATAATGCTGCAGCAATGATTTTTGCTCATAACCATCCTTCGGGTGTCGCAATACCAAGCCATGCTGATAAAATATTGACTCAATCCTTAAAACAAGCATTAGCTCTAATCGATATCAAGGTACTCGACCATTTTATTATCGGCAACGGTACAGCCATGTCCTTTTCTGAGCACAATTTAATCTGAATGAATGATTGTATATAAAACCAGAAATATGGTATCCCTCCAGTTCCACCACCTACTCACATTCCTTCAACAATGCTTCAATAGTCGAGTCTGAATAAATCCGTTTTATACACCGCAGATTCAACTTCGAAGTGCAACACCTAACGGTGAATTGGTGTAGTGCACCGTTTTCCTGAAGAATACCTCAAACGGGGTTTTGAAACTCAGTACTTTGCGTGGCCGATGATTGAGTCTATCCATCGCCCATTGCACTTGTTCTTGAGTAACATCCACCAATTCCATTGCCTTGGGAAAATACTGTCGCAATAGGTCATTGCTGTTCTCGTTCAAGCCGCACTCCCATGAATGGTAAGGATGAGTGAAGTAGATAGTCGGGCCTGAATAATCCTCCAAGTTCTTTATTCATGCTGTTCCTGGAGTAATTATATTAGTTCTGATTGGCAGTATCTGAGATAATACAGGGTCTTTTCCTGCAAAATTTTTCTGGTATTTCTATCGGTCCCAAGCCGATTCGTTCTCCTTGTGTTGAACTGTTTCGTCAGCCGCTGCGAGAGCAGATCAATTTGAAGCACCTGCTGGTACGTCTGGCCGACTTGATCGAATGGGATCGCATTGATGCGGTGTGCATCAGTCACTTCAAGATTGAGCGCGGTCGCAGAGCTACTTCGCCGTATTTGATAGCTGGCTTGTTATATTTACAGCAGGCGTTTGATTTATCCGATGAGAATGTGGTGTCGGGGTGGGTATTCTTGAATATTTAAAATTTTGTCGTGCATTTTATCTACAGTTTATGTGGCTATGTTCTTTCACCAACGAACAAAGACAATGCTACCCAAGTGTTCAGCGATTAGCGGAGTGTTGCGGATTTTCTCGCAAAACCATTATTGAGAGTTCGAGTTCGAGTTCTGTTAATAACTGTACGGAGAAATGCTAATGAGCTATAAAAACACAATTGAATACTAGTGATAATTCCAAGATACAATCAATCGATTAGTTAGTATCAAGTACTGATGATTATGCTACCGTATCATCTTAATATGCATTTAAAGTGAAGGCATACAACCTGTCTTACGAGGAATTCCGAATTGCTGTGCCTTTTTCCTATGCTTGAGCCCAAACGTTATACTTCATTGAGGATGTTTTAATAATGGATGATCTATTAGATCCGTCTGATGTTCAAGATGTTTTGCATTTAATTGAAGATGGATTTTTGTTTGAAAGATTCGCACAAGAATTTCTAGCAGCCAGGCTTGGCTACAAATTTATTTCAAGTGGAGGTCTAAAAGACAGAGGAATAGATGGATTGCAATATGCATCCGAAATTGACTCAACAAAAAAAAGTATTTTTCAAATTAGCATTGATAAAAAGCCATCAACTAAAATTAAAGATACTGTCGACAAGTTGAATGACAATCAGATCGAATATACAACTTTCTATTATGTAACAAATATTGAGGTAAAAAATAAAGATTTATTAATAGATGATTATCAAAATAACGATGGGATAAATTTAAGAATATATGATGGAAAATGGCTTTCACAAAATACAAACCATAATCAAGCGACTTGTCTGTTGTAAAAACATTTATAGATCAGCATCTAAGAAAATACCAAAACCCTGGCGAAGGATTCGTTGTTAGTGATTATGTAAGCAACCCAAGATTGTATGTATATTTGATGCAACAGATTGGCAATGATAGTGAGATTAATAATCTTAATGAAAAGCTTATAGACAGTCTAATTCTTTACTCATTACGCGATACAGATCCTGCAATTGGAGTAGATAAATTCCTTTCCGCAGAAGAAATTTTGGATGAAGTAAGAAACTTACTGAAATTCGAGATTGAGAGAATTCAGTCAGAAATTAATAGACGACTAAAAGTCTTAAGCAAGAAACCTAGCAGGAAGATTAATTACCATACAGATATAAATAAGTATTGTTTACCTTATGACACGAGACTCCAAATTCTTGCAAACAATGCAAAAAACAAAATAGAACACGAATCATTTATTGAAGAAGCTGAAAAAATCATAAGGAATAACCTCAAAGGTGAAGGCGTTAGTATTCGAGATGTTGCTGAATTACTAGGGAGTACACTTGAAAATATTTATTACAATCAGGGATTAGAATTTTCAGAGTTTCTGTTAAATGGAGGATGTAAAGATACCTTTGAGAATAATCTGCATGACACTGTCTCAGATATTGTAAATAATTCAAATATTGTTGATAAAAATTTGAACAAAGTTAAAACTGCTCTAGTAATGTCAATTAGAGATTTACTTTATTCAAGTTCAATAGAGGCTAAGAGTTATCTAAGGTCATTATCAAGAACATACCAAATGTTGTTTTTACTGAAGTGCGAGCCATCTATTGTAAATTATTTTTTGTCGATGGCTGGAGACATGAGAATATTTGTTTGTACATCGATATTGATCCCTGCGCTGTCTGAGATCTATTTAGATCCACAAAATAAACGATATTGGAGCTTGTTAAAATCCGCAAACCTTCGTGGTGTGAAGCTCTTGATTAACGAAACAATCTTAGATGAACTGGATTTTCATATCAAAAGATCTAAACATATTTATGAAACGGAATATGCGAGAAATATTGATTTCTATTCTGATGGATCTACTGATCTGGTTGATCAAATTTTAGTTAGAGCTTACATCTATGCTTTAAAAGAGAAAAGAATTAAAACTTACGATGATTTTTTATCTAATTATATAACTGTAAATGGTTCTCGGACAAAACAAGAACTAATTGATTTCTTATCAGCGGAATTAGGTATTGAATTTATATCTGATACTCAGCCTGAATACAAAGTGGAGGTAGATCAATCTGATTTTGATGCGCTGGTCAAAGAAGTCGCTAAATATAAAAAATCTGATGAAAAAGCTAAAGCAGACGCAAAAATAATATTAACAATATATTCATTGAGAGAAAAAAACAATGAATCAAGATCGATGCTACATGGGTATAAAATGTAGTAGTTCAGACTTGATCTGACAGTAGGTCTTGCCAAAGGTGGGATTACCCGGTTTGATAGGGTGTGAATCTTTATCAACGAAGCGCGCAAGCGCGCAAAGGAGTAATCCCATGAGTAGTATTCAACGAACTATCATCAAACACAAGATTGGTTTGCTTAATCTGGCAGCCGAGCTTGGAAAGTATCCCGAGCCTGCAAAGGTACGGGTTTTTCATGCGATACTTTCTATCGCTATCAGGCTGCCGTTGAGGCAGGAGGCGTTGAGGCACTGATTCGATGAACCGGCGTAAACCCATATCAAGAATCGCGTAGAAGAAGCGACGGAGCAGCGATCAAAGCTTTTGCGCTGGGCAGCAACCTGCGTTTGGTCAGGTTCGTGTTCCAATGAACGACGCAAACGCGCATCGTTCTATCTGGCGTTGTTCGGTGTGGGCTGCGTCAGAATCTGGAGAGTCGTTCAAGAAGCGTTTGTCAGCCTTGGAGAACATATCGCCGAGACCGGAGCAGTGCTGACCGAAGCGCAAGTGCAGGCCCTGAGAAGAAACAAGAAGACGATGTTGCTCATGGCGAAATCCAGACGGCTCATCCAGGCTATCCCGGCAGCCAAGACACATTTTACGTTGGCACCATCAAGGGGCGTGGTCCAATCGCATATCAATAAACATCTGGTCGACAACGATTCCAAGTGGGCTGCAGCGAAGTTGTATACCACCAAAACGCCGATGCACAGCAGCTGATTTGCTTAATGACCGGGTGCTTCCGTTCTTTGTCAACAAGGTATGGAGTCATCCGTATCCTGACCGATCGCGGTACCAAATACTGCGGTAAGCCGGAGAGTCACGATTACCAGCTCTATCTGGCACTCAATGAACATCGAGCATTCCAGAACGAAAGCCAATCATCCACAAACAAATGATATCTGCGAGCGTTTCCACAAAACCATCTTGCAGGAATTCTACCAGGTAGCATTCAGGCGTAACATTTACCAATTGATCAAGAGTTACAGCACTATCTGGATGACTGGATGGCGATTACCAACAACATGTACTCACCAAGGAAAAATGTGTTGTGGGCGTACACCATGCAAACGCTTTAATTGACGCAAGGGGCGGACGAGAAAATTACCCCATCCATTCTATAACTGAATTTGATCTAACCGCATCGTTAAATCGGGTAACTGTCAGATCGGGTCGAACTACTACATATAAAACGTGGTGGTTAATTTGAGCCATAACACATAAAGCAGTTTCTGGATTTTTTAGCAAAAAATATCCAGTTAGTTGTTATATTTGGCTCCCTAGCAATTCAGTAAACATGCAATGGTAGTAGATGAACTCCTAATAGCACAATTTTTCTACACAATTGGAAATCAGGAGTCTGGAAAATATTACTTAAGTTATTGTTTTTATGGTGCCGACACCAAGAATCGAACTCGGGACCTTCTGATTACAAATCAGCTGCTCTACCATCTGAGCTATGCCGGCTTTCTTTACCTTAATGAGACAAGCTTTTTTCTCTTAGATAAAATTGGAGTTATTTGATTATTTGCAAATTAGGTTTATTATTTTTCGATTGGTGTGCGAGAGAATTAAATTCCACCATGTTGTCTTTGCTACTTAAATTAATACTTATATTTATCCGATTCCTAGTAAACTCTATTCCTTGATTCACTTCTTTTGCAAATATACCTTTGATTATATTAATAGGAATTTTAATTTCTTTCGAAATTCCATTAAAACGAGCCACAAAGCAGACAATATCATTATTAATCATAAGATCAAGAACTGCTTTTGCACCAATATTAAAAATTATCTCACCATTCCTAATATATTTATCGTGTGTGTCAAGTCCTGAACAATTTTCTACCAGAAGAAAAGGAGTGAAGTCGTTATCAATACACCAATCATAAATAGAGCGAATTAAATAAGGTTTGATAGAATTCATATTTACTTCCGCATAACTTTTTCTGAAGCTGATAATGCGTCAATAAATAGCGGTCGGCTAAACAATCTTTCTGAATATTTCAATAATGGGGCAGCTTGTTTAGGTAGGCGAATTTCAAAATATTCGAGACGCCATAATAATGGCGCAATTGCAACATCTAGCATGGAAAATTCATCGCCAAGCATAAATTTTTGTTTCTCAAAAATAGGAGAAATTACAGTAAGGTGATCTGCAATTATTGCACGCGCTTTATCCATAATCTTTTGATCGGTACCTTCAAATGCTGCAATATGACAGAATAGTTCTTGTTCAAATCGATACAGTAATAAACGTGCACGAGCACGCATTACGGGATCGGCAGGCATTAACTGTGGATGTGGAAAGCGATCATCAATATATTCATTAATAATATTCGACTCATATAAAATCAAATCGCGTTCCACAAGTATAGGAGCTTTACCATATGGACTGATTACAGCCAGATCTTCAGATTTATTATTTGGATCAACATCAACTACCTGAAAATCCATATCCTTCTCGTGCAAGACAATCCTACATCGATGACTATATGGACATGTAATTGTTGAATATAATGTCATCATAACTGCTAGTCTTAG
Organism: Nitrosomonas sp.; assembly: GCA_024281995.1. Lineage (GTDB taxonomy): Bacteria > Pseudomonadota > Gammaproteobacteria > Burkholderiales > Nitrosomonadaceae > Nitrosomonas. Next base: position 784,462 of record JAMWZW010000001.1, on the reverse strand, counting down.
AAAATATTAATATACTCAGAACGCTATATATTAATGAATATCTTTCCAATATTCTTTTTTCAGGGCATAGGACAGCAGCAACATACCAAGCAAAAAGATCATTACTTCAATCCCTAGTTTTTTACGCGCATTAGCATGTGGTTCGCCTAGGTAAACAAGATAGTTAACTAAATCACCCACAAATTTATCATATTCTGCAGCACTTAATTTCCCCTCTTTTTCTAAAGATAAGTTTTTCTGCTCCTCTTTATCAGTTTTTTTAAGAACTAGTTTTTGTTCTCCCTGTAATTGATATAGAACATGAGGCATTGCGGCACGATCGAACACTAAATTATTCCACCCTGTTGCAGTAGTTTCATCACGGTAAAAAGCTTTAAGATATGTATACAGCCAATCTGCACCACGTGCACGTGCTATCACAGATAAATCAGGAGGCACAACACCAAACCATTCCTCGGCTTCTTTTTTTCGCATAGCGGATTCCATCAAATCACCAACCTTTTGCCCAGTAAATACTAATTTTTCGAGAATTTCTTCATTAGTATATCCGATATCACGATGACGGTTATAACGCATATAACTTGCACCATGACAGGTTAAACAATAATTAACAAAGCTTTCTGCGCCACGTTTTAACGAAGCATTGTCAGTTATATCAACTGGAGCACGCTCTAATGCCATGCCAGATTCAGCAGCAAAGATGTTAAATGGAATCAGACATAATAAGATTAATATAGCAATCGTTATTTTCTTCATTTTTTTACTCTTTTAGTCTTTTTGGCTCAGGTTTTGTTTTATCTATCTTGCTATACCAAGGCATCAAGATAAAGAAAGCGAAATAAATAACTGTGAAAATTTGTGCTAATAGCGTATATAAGGGTGTAGGAGATTTTGTTCCTAACCAACCTAGTACAAAAAAGCTAACCACAAATAAGGCCAAAGCTGTTTTAAAATAAGGACCTTTATAACGGATTGATTTCACTGGACTCCTATCAAGCCATGGCAGAAAACAGAAAATAACCACTGACCCTGCCATTAAAATCACACCCCATAATTTAGCATCTATCCCAAGAAAATTGATAGTTACGGCGCGTAACATGGAATAGTAGGGCGTGAAATACCAGACTGGTGCTATATGATCTGGTGTTTGCAACGTATTAGCGGGAATAAAATTATTATATTCTAAGAAATATCCTCCCATCTCTGGAGCAAAGAAAATAATCCCGCAGAACACAATCAAAAACACTACCACTCCAACAATATCTTTGACAGTATAATAAGGATGAAAGGGAATACCATCAACAGGAATGCCTGTATGAGGATTCTTATTTTCTTTTATTTCTATACCATCGGGATTATTAGAACCAGTTTCATGCAATGCCAAAATATGTACAAAAACTAATACTAATAATACTAACGGTAAGGTCACGACATGATAAGCAAAAAAACGATTGAGTGCAGCATCTGAAAGCGTAAAATCACCTAATAACCATTGCTGAAGTGTATCACCAATAACAGGAATTGCTCCAAACATACTTACAATTACCTGCGCACCCCAATAAGACATTTGCCCCCATGGTAATATATATCCAGTAAAAGCTAAGCTCATCAGTACAAAAAATATGGCCATTCCCACTATCCACAAAAGCTCTCGTGGTTTCCGATATGATCCATACATCATACCCCTAAACATGTGAAGATAAACCACGACAAAAAACATGGACGCACCTGTAGAATGCATATAGCGAATTAACCAACCATATTCAACATCTCGCATTACATATTCTACCGAAGCAAATGCTTGGCTTGCATCTGGTTTGTAGTTCATAGTTAGGAAAATTCCGGTTAATAATTGATTAACCAGTACTAACAGGGCCAACGAACCAAAGAAATACCAAAAATTAAAGTTTTTTGGTGCATAATATTCAGAAAGATGCGCTTTCCAGTTTGACGTCAATGGAAAACGCTTATCGATCCATTCAATCATTGAATTAAATAGATTACTCATTTACGCAGATCCCTCACTTTCAGATCCAATTAGAAGGCGGTTATCACTCAAATACGTATGGGGAGGAACAACCATATTTGTTGGAGCAGGTACATTCTTATATACACGGCCTGCTAAATCAAATTTTGACCCGTGGCACGGACAGAAAAAACCACCTTGCCAGTCAGGTCCAAGATCTGCAGGTGCAATTTCTTTTCTAAATACTGGAGAACAACCCAAGTGTGTACATACACCTTCAGTAACTAAGATTTCCGGTTTAATTGAGCGTGTGCGATTCCGAGCATACTCGGGCTGTTGATTCTTCTCAGAATTTGGATCAGCCAACTGCTCCTCTACTTTCACCAGAGATTCCAACATTTCAGGAGTACGATTCAAAACCCAGACAACTCTTCCCCGCCATTCCACCATTAACAACATGCCGGGCTCGAGCTTCGATATATCAACCTCTACTGGTGCTCCTGCTGCCTTGGCTCGTTCACTTGGCATCATACTTAACAAAAACGGTGTTGCAATTGCAGCACCCGCAATACTACCCGCTACTGAAGTTGCAGCGACTAAAAATTTTCGTCTGCCACTCATCTCATCATTGATGCTGAAACTATCTGCCATATTAAACTATTCCATCAGTAATATTTTTCACGAAAACCCATCAATAAAACGGCAAATCTGCTTTACATTCGATCATACTAGTAATTCACTCTGTGACAATTGTAAAGTTTAAATTATAAGGTTGCGCAGTATAGCATAACCATTATAGGATTATGTGAATAACTTTTTACAAAACTTAAACCATTTTGAGCAATCCCGCACGAGAAAAATATTTTTAGTTAGGTCATCTTTCTAACTACTTAATTTACCGTGACATTGCTTGTATTTTTTACCTGAGCCACAAGGACATGGTTGATTACGACCAATTTTGTCACTTTGTCGGACAAAAGGTTGTATTTTCTCACTCTGATCTTTTTCGTAGTCTGCTTCTTCAGTCATCTCTTCTTTATAGTCTGCATGATGAAATTGTACATTTTCCGGGGCTCGTAATGATTCGGTAGCAGCTTCGACTTGTTCTTCACTTTTGATTTTTACAGTCAAGAGTATTTTGGTAACTTCAATCTTGATTTCTTCAAGCATATTGGTAAATAATTCAAAAGCTTCACGTTTATATTCCTGCTTCGGATTCTTCTGCGCATAACCGCGTAAATGTATACCCTGACGTAAATGATCCAATGCTGCCAAATGCTCTCGCCAATGCGAATCCAAACTCTGTAACATTACTACACGCTCATAATGATGCATAATGTCAGTCCCTACTTTTTCTACCTTTGCTTGATACTGCTCATTCGATAAGTTGATAATACGCCGAGACAAATTTTCATCGTGTAGATCAGACTCCTGCTCAAGCCATTCTTGCAAAGGGAAATGCAGTTGATACTCTGCCGCAAGAGTTTTCTCCAAACTTGCGACATCCCATTGTTCTTCTACGCTTCCTGGTGGAATGTGTTGATTGAATAAATCACTTAATACACTTTCCCGTATTACTGCAATCGTTTCTGAAATATCACGTTCTGATTCTAACAATTCACTACGTTGCTGATAGATTACGTGTCTTTGATCATTAGCTACATCATCATATTCTAACAATTGCTTACGCATATCAAAATTTCTTGCTTCTACTTTGCGTTGAGCATTTTCGATAGCACGAGTTACCCAGGGGTGTTCAATAGCTTCTCCTTCAGGCATTTTAAGACGTGTCATAATATTAGCAACGCGATCCGATGCAAAAATACGTAACAAAGGATCTTCTAAAGAAAGATAAAACCTACTGGATCCTGAATCTCCTTGTCTACCAGAACGTCCCCTCAATTGATTGTCAACTCGGCGCGATTCATGACGTTCCGTACCAATAATATGTAAGCCCCCTTTCCTCAATACCTCTGCATGCGTGACTTTCCATTTTTCATATATTTCATTAATTAGTTTTTCTTGTGCTTCGGCAGTAAGTTTTTCATCGTGCCTTATACGTTCGATTTCCGGTTCTGGATTACCTCCCAGTACAATATCCGTTCCACGCCCTGCCATATTCGTTGCTATGGTAATCATTTTGGGTCGACCTGCTTGCTCGACAATACTCGCTTCACTCGCGTGTTGTTTAGCATTTAAAACTTGATGAGGAAGTTTTTCACGATTAAGTAGTTTGGATAGTAGTTCATTATTTTCAATCGATGTCGTACCAACCAAAACTGGTTGCCCACTTTCATAGCATTCTTTGATTCCTTCAATAATAGCCTCGTTCTTTTCTTTTGTTGTACGAAACACCAAATCCATGCGATCCTCACGAATCATTGGTCGATGAGTAGGTATTATTACTGTCTCTAATCCATATATCTGCTGAAACTCAGCGGCTTCAGTATCTGCTGTCCCCGTCATGCCGGATAGCTTTTGATACATACGAAAATAATTTTGGAAAGTTATAGATGCAAGCGTTTGATTTTCTTTCTGAATTACCACACCTTCTTTTGCTTCTACCGCTTGATGCAATCCATCTGACCAACGTCTACCAGCCATCAGTCGGCCGGTAAATTCATCGACGATAATGACTTCACCATCTTGTACTACATAATGCTGATCCAGAAAATACAGGTTATGCGCTCGCAATCCTGCGTTTAAATGATGAATTAAATTGATATTTGCTGGATCATAGAGACTGGTTCCAGATTTTAGAAGACCAGCACCTGTCAAAAGCTTTTCAGCATGCTCAAATCCAGCCTCGCTTAATGTAACCTGGTGGGATTTTTCATCTACACTAAAATCTCCTGGCCCATCTTCTGTTTCCTGACGTATTAGCCGAGGGATCAGCGCATTAATGCGCACATAAATTTCTGTATCGCCTTCAGCTTGGCCTGAAATGATTAACGGCGTACGCGCTTCATCGATCAAAATTGAGTCTACTTCGTCAACAATCGCAAAATTAAGTTTGCGCTGCACTCGCTCAGAAGGGTGCGTCACCATATTGTCGCGTAAATAATCAAAACCGTACTCATTATTGGTACCATAAGTAATATCCGCGGCATAGGCGACTTGCTTATCTGCAAAAGGCATTTGTGCATAAATCACTCCTACACTCATTCCCAGAAATTGATAAATTTTCCCCATCCAGTCAGCATCGCGTTTTGCTAGATAATCATTAACTGTAACAATGTGCACACCATTTCCTGGCAATGCATTAAGATAAGCTGGTAAAGTTGCCATTAGTGTTTTACCTTCACCAGTACGCATCTCAGAAATCTTTCCTTCATGCAATACCATGCCGCCAATAAGTTGAACATCAAAATGGCGCATCTCTAGAACCCGTTTACCAACTTCTCGTACTACAGCAAATGCTTCTGGTAATAGAGCAGTTAAAGTCTCACCATTTTGAACACGCTGTTTGAACTCGTCTGTTTTGGCACGTAGCTCAGCATCGGATAAGTCTGCTATCGACGATTCTAGATCGTTAATATCCCTTACAGTTTGAGAGTACTGCTTAATTATTCGATCGTTTCGACTTCCAAAAATTTTTTTAAGTATATTACCTAGCATAAAGTCTCTAAATTCTGTTTATGTTTAAACAAATGTCAAAAATAAAGGGTGAGATCCATACCTCACCCTTACAAAACTAAAAGTAATATTGATTGAATGTGAATTGTTTTTTTCAGAAAAAATTTCACCTGAATACCAATTATTTATGTTTATAAGAGCCTATATTATTAACCATTGATATTCAGCGACATAGCAAATAACTTGTGTGTGGTTACGATCCTCAATTCTGATTTAACTCGGTTTCTTTAGAAACTTCGACGGATTGAGTGGTCTGTCTTTATATCTAATTTCAAAATGTAAATGAGCCCCTGTTGATCGACCTGTATTGCCAACTTCCGCAATTTTTTGCCCTTGAAGTACAACTTGTCCAAGTTCTACTAAGAGTTTCGATGCATGGGCATAACGACTCACCATATCATCGCCATGATCAATCTCGACCATATTACCATACTCAGGGTGACGGTCTGAATAAACAACTACACCTCCAGCAGCAGCCTTTATAGGTGTACCTACTTCTGCTGGAAAATCTACTCCATCATGAAATGCCTTTTTTCCTGTAAAAGGATCAATTCGAAATCCGAAGCCTGAAGAATACCAATCTGTTTCAATAGGCATTTCAGAAGGTAAAATATATTTTGTTAAGCGCCCCTGTCGCAATAAAGAATCCAGTGCACCTAATTTATCTACCCGTTCATCCAGCATATTCGAAAGCTCTTGAACTTTATGATCAAATTCAACGAAAGTTAATTCTTCAGATGACAGCTCGGAATAAACTCCTCCTTGTCCTGGTACTGTATTGGATAAAAAGTCTCGTGATTTTATTCCTGAGGATTCTGCTAATCGCTCGCCGAGGGTGTCCAGCTTTAATAACTGTGCCTGCATCTGCCCCAACTTACTTGCCATAATATTTAAATTATCTTGTAAATGGGTTTGAATCTTACGATGTCTTTCCTCTTGTGGGTTAACTAATACTGCTCTCAATGCTGGTGCATCAATTCGATCTGCGTAACGAAGAGAAACAAAATTCAGACTTAAAGCTAATGCCAGAATAAGAAATAAAAAGATACTGATTAATAATATAAAATGCTTCTTGGTTAGGGTTATTTTTTTCGCTCGTTCAGATTTATTAGAAATTAGAATAATATTCATATATATATTGTTCTCATAAAATTACTTTAATAGCTATGACCTCGTATAAAGCCAGTACCTATTTAAATCATCTCAGTAAATTACCTGAATATAAAAAAATATTCTCTTTAATCCATCAGTTACATGCAAATCAATTAGTATTTTCTAACATTGTTCCACCACATATGGCGAAATATTGCAACCTAGGGCAAATCTCAAATGGTAAGCTAACTATAATGGTTGAAAATGGTGCTGTTGCTTCAAAACTTAAGCAAATGACCCCATCATTGTTGTACAAATTGAAGGAGCTAGGGTGGGAAGTTACTTCAATTCAAATTTTCGTGCAAGCACATTTCTACTTCAAAAATAAAAATCTACTTGCAAGTAAAGAACATACCAACAAAAAAATTGAATTGAGCTCAACCGGAAAAGAATGCCTAATCAAACTTGCTGCAACTTTGCCTGACTCCGAACTAAAAAGTACTATTCAATCTTTTGTAAAGAAATACAGTGTTGACTAAAACTTATTGAAGAATACCGTTGAGGCAGCGCTGCAATTGCGGAAACAATACGCGCTCCTCATAGCGCACATGAGCAGCCATAAGATCGGCAAATTTGCATAAACGAACAGACAGTTCCAGCATACACGAGTCATGCACAAGCATACGCAATTCGCTATGTTCTGAATAAACCCGCATCACATCCTCAGGATTAAGCATTGATTCTGCACGTCGTATTAATTGCTCCTCTTTGTCAAAATGCGCTGCCATAATGGAATGCCAGTACACTTCAATTTTTGCCAACACTTCTAAGCAAGTAACCCTATCATTGGTATTTATCGCTTTCCTAGCTGCACGAGCGAGTACCAAAGCCGTGTGGTGTTCACGAGATAATGGCAGTAAAAAATCTGGACGTGGCATGTTATTAAACAATAATTTTGAATAAATCCGAGGATTTTATAAATCAAATAAAAGTAAAAGTCTTTATTTTTAATAGTTATGTAAATAAATTCAGAGGATTAGAACATAATTACCCTAGGTACATAGCTAATCACATAAATTGACTCATCACTCATTAACACAATAACTCTATGATAGCATTAGTATTTCTTTAAATTTTAAAATTATTGTCACTATTAAGCTTAATCATTCGTTTTTCCATAGCTCCAATACAACATAAATCCAGTAAAAATCATCCCACCGAATAAATTTCCCGTAATCACTGGCAATCCATTCCACAACCACCAATCAGTCCATGTGATATCAGCACCCAACCACATACCTGCGGGAATCACAAACATGTTGACAATAGCATGTTCATAGCCTAAGCCAAAAAAAGTCATGATCGGCAACCACATAGCAGCAATTTTACCAGTCGTCGTAGTGGATGCAAACGCCATTACTGCACCTAAACTTACCATCCAATTGCACAATATTGCACTGGCAAATGCAGTAATCGCACCATCTAACCCTAATTGCGCGTATCCCAGCGTTTTAGTTTCCGCTATTGTTATCGTGCGCTGCAAAGCCGAAATAGAAGCCGGATCAATTGATCCCATTTTGGTTGCCACTACACAGTACAAATACGCATACATGACGCTACCAATCAAATTGCCAATTAGTACCCAGGTCCAGTTTTTTAGCAAATGAATCAGTGAGGCTCTGTTGTCCTTAACTGCAATTGGAATCAGTGCAAAATTACCAGTCGCAAGTTCTAATCCAAGTAAAACGATCATGACAAAGCCTACCGGAAACACCAATGCACCGGCGACACCCCAACCTGTTTGCGTGGCTGCGAGAATTGCCAATGTCGTGGCATAACCGAGAAAAGCGCCTGCCAGAAAACCGCGAATCAGCAATTGCATAACCGGCAGACTGGCTTTCTTAGCACCTGCCTCTAACATGCTTGCAACGATTTCTTCCGGTTTTACATACGCCACATCTTTACTCCTTTATCACAAAACCTCACATTTCATGTACATTCGATTCTAGCGCGCAATCAGGTCTAGTTTGGGGTGTATTCATGGTAGCAATATTATGGAAGGCTAGTTTCCGGCAAAAAAATTTGCAGCAAATCATTTAGAAAGCGCCTGCCTAATACCGTCGGCTTTACGCGATTGCAATCATATATTAATAGCCCGCGCTGCTCTGCTTCTTTCAGTTGATCACGAACAACGGTAATGGGCAAACCGGTACGTTCCAGGAATAGCGCCGCATCAAAGCCGCCAGTTAGTCGCAGCGCGTTCATCATGAATTCAAAACTCCGGTCTGTAACTGTCAACTCATGTTGCATCTGCGTGAGCGATTCACCCACCTTGGCTCGCGTCAAATATTCTTTAGGTTGCTTATAACGCATCTGACGTAAGATTCTATCGGCAAAACTTATTTTGCTATGCGCACCGGCGCCAATACCGACATAATCACCAAATTGCCAATAGTTCATGTTATGACGCGACTCTTTACCATTCTGTGCAAACGCTGACGTTTCGTAATTATAGTAACCGTGATTTGCAGTAGTTTGCTCAATGATGTCTTGCATTTGTTCCGCCTGTTCGTCATTAGGAAGATGCGGTGGAAAGCGGTAAAACAATGTATTGGGTTCTAATGTCAAGTGATAGGCTGAAATATGCGTGACTCCCAACGAACATGCAACTTCAATGTCAGTCTGTGCATCTGCCACGGTTTGCTTTGGTAAGGCATACATTAAATCAAGATTGATATTATCAAAATTTTTCAGTGCAATTTCCACTGCACGATATGCCTCTCGATCATCATGCACTCGCCCCAGCACACTAAGATGCTGCCGGTTAAAACTCTGAATGCCGATCGACAAACGATTAATGCCAGCTGCACGGAATTCATTGAATTTCTGCGCTTCAAAAGTTCCAGGATTAGCTTCCATTGTAACTTCAGCAAAATGCTCCAATGGCAGTAAGGTTCTTACAGCAGTTAATAATCGATCAATTGTCTTAGCACTAAATAAACTAGGTGTGCCACCACCAAAAAATACACTAGTCAATCGTCGTCCCCAAACATTAGGTAAGGTAGATTCCAAATCCCGTATCAATGCGTTAGCGTATTCATCTTCTGGTACGTGATTTTTTTCATTATGGATTTCATGGGAATTAAAGTCACAATATGGACATTTTTTTATACACCATGGGATGTGAATATATAAACTCAAGGGGGGTAACGATTTGAGTTTGAACGATTGTGATTCAGGGAGAAATTCCTGTAGGCTATTAAATGTCACGAAATCAACTACCCAATTTTGCGCAACGTTAATAACGGTGGGCTTGAGATCGCTGAGCGTGTACCGAGCAAACCAGCCACGGAAACACCAATAATCCCAACGACTGTGCCAATCAACCAAATCCAAGGATTAAATGTATAATCAAAATGTAGAACATGCTTGCTAATGACATATCCCAATAAGGTGGCACCAGCAGAAGCAAATAATCCAGCTAATCCACCTAAAATCACAAACTCAGCCGCCCAAGCGCGAGACAACTGTTCCTTTTTAGCACCTAACGCTCTGAAAATAGCTGCTTCATATATACGTTCATCTTGTGTCGATGCAATAGCTGCATATAACACTGCAAAACCAGCCAGTATTGTGAACAAAAAAACAAATTCTATCGCTTGAGATACTTGTCGAATCATCTGTTGTACTTGATTAATCACTATCGCCACATCGACTACCAAAATATTTGGAAAAGCCCTGACCAACTCATGAACCACACTAATCTCTGCGGGTGATAAATAAAAACTCGTGATGTAATTTGCCGGGTAATCCTCCAATAATCCAGGAGGAACCACAACAAAGAAATTTACACGAAAGCTGTCCCAATCCACTTTCCTTATACTGGCTATTTTGGCTGAAAAATGATTGCCCGCGATGTCGTAAGTTAATTCATCGCCTAATTTAACCCGGATTGTTTTAGCAATACCCTCTTCAATCGATATAACGGCATCGGTAGTATCGTTATCCCACCATTTCCCCTGAATAATTTCATTATCAGCATTGATCTTATTAGTCCACGATAAATTAAACTCACGCCTAATATGTCTCTCTGCATGCAAGTCATCCGCATAGTCTTTTGGCGAAACTTTCTTTCCGTTAATCTTGATTAAACGACCTCTTACCATAGGATGCATAACGGGAGATTGAATCTTGTGGTGCTGAAAAAATTCTTCCAAAGACTCCAACTGATTAGGTTGAATATTTACTAAAAAGTGATTAGGCGCTCTAGGCGGCAAACTGGCGTGCCAATCATTGATCAAGTCCTCTTGAATTAGTGTTAACACCAGCAACGCCATTAACCCCAACCCTAGAGCGACTGCCTGCAATACACTTGAAGCTGCGCGGCGACGAATACTTGCTAAACCATAACGCCATACGCCTCCGGCTTGATGGCGTAAACTTGACAATATTTTAATCAGTAACCAGCCCAAGCAACTAAATACTGCAATAGCAGCTATAAATCCGCCCACAACAAAGAGACCCAGCTTGAAATCTTGCGCTTTCCAAATGAACAGTAATGATAAAGCCACTAATCCTAACAAATATCCAGAAATGCTGTGCGCATTGGATAAACCAATATCCCTGCGCAGTACACGCAACGCTGGAACACTGCGTAAATTTAACACAGGCGGTAATGCAAAACCCACTAACAGTACTAAACCAACCAGTAAGCCTTGAAAAGCAGGCAACCAGCTAGGCCAAGGTAACGCTGTATCGACAATTCCTGTCAACCAATGCGCTAAAATTTCCTGAGCAACAAAACCAATTATGCAACCCACACCGCTCGCAACAACACCCAAAATAACAAAATAATAAAGATATAAATTCAATAAATACTTCTGGCTCGCCCCAAAGCTACGCATCACTGCACACGCATCCAAATGACGTTGTGTAAATCTCCGCACAGCTAATGCTATTGCTGCTGCTGCAAGTACAACACTTGCTAAAGCAGCGAGATTCAAAAATTTTTCTGCACGTTCAAGGGCCGCTTTGATTTCGGGACGTGCATCGCGAATACCTTCGATTCTTTGTGCTTTGGTAAGTTGAGATTTTGCCCAGTCACGAAATTGTTGCACTTTTTTTACTTCGCCAGCTACCAGCAGATTATAGGAAATGCGGCTCCCCTGATGTATTAAATCGGTTGCCATCAAATCAGCGGCATTTATCATGACACGCGGACCCATATTAATAAATCCCACGGAATAATCCGGTTCACGCTCAATAAACTCAGTCACGACCAATTGAACAGCACCGACATCAACGCTATCACCCTTATTCAAATTGAGTTGCATTCTAACCTTTTCGTCAACCCAAATCGTTCCGGGTTGGGGAATTTTTCCTGCTGATTGTGCTTTTGACGGCCCCACTAATTTTTCTGGCGGTCCGTCCATCAAATACACATTTCCACGCAATGGATAACCTTCAGTAACTGCTTTAATTTCAGTAAGTAAACTGCTATCACTATTTGATATCATACTAGGAAACTTGGTTACCGATGAAACGATCAACTCCAGTTCCAACGCCTTATCAGCATAATGTTCAGGTAACGGTTGATTCGAAATAACTAACAAATCCGCTCCCAATAACTGATTACTTTCGCGAGCAAGCGCCAATTCTACGCGATCGGCAAAAAAAGCCACTGTGGTCAACCCGCTAATCGCGATAATCAATGCTAGAATCAATACATTAAGCTCGCCCGCGCGCCAATCGCGACATAGCATACGATATGAAATCTTGAAATAATTCATTATTTATAGCTGGTGCTATTCCACAAAAAAATTACAAATAGTAGTATTGCATCACTGAGTTTCATCGATTACCTATTTATTGAACGAGCTTCCCGTCTGCTAATCGAATTTGGCGCGAGCATCGTCGTGACAATGCTTCATCATGAGTGACAAGGACTAAAGTTGTCCCATGTTCGCGATTAAGCTCAAACATCAGCTCAATGATCTGTATGCCGGTCGCCGAATCAAGATTTCCCGTAGGCTCATCTGCTAGCAATAATTTTGGATCAGTTGCAAACGCACGCGCAATAGCTACTCGTTGCTGCTCACCACCGGACAATTGCTTAGGATAGTGATGCAAGCGTTTTTCCAGCCCTACTCGATCCAATAATCTCCGCGCTACTGCCTCTATATCACTAGCTGCAGTAAGCTCGAGAGGCAACATAACGTTTTCTATTGCTGTTAACGCCGGAAGTAATTGAAATGATTGAAACACAAACCCGAGAATTCTACCACGGAGCGCAGCTCGACTATCTTCATCTAAAGTAAAAATATCAATATTATCAAGATGAACTTTACCTATCGTTGGCAGATCCAACCCGGCAAGTAATCCTAATAAGGTAGATTTGCCTGAACCGGATGCACCGACAATCGCTACCGCTTCACCTGCATTCACCTCTAAATTAATATCCTGTAATATAGTTAGTTGCTCATTACCGGTATTAACTCGCTTGGTAAGTGAATCAGTCCGAAGAATCGGTTGTTCAACAAAATCATCTAACATGAAAAAAAATATCCTTATTGTTGTGATTATCTTTTTTACTTTCATTACACCCGCTACAGCCACAACAACTAAAACTATTATGGTTTTTGGTAACAGCTTGTCTACCAGTTATGGCTTGCCAGCTGAAGTTGGCTGGGTTGCTTTATTAACACAACGCATACAGTCTAAATTCACTGATTATAAAATCATAAACGCAAGTATCAGCGGCGAAACAACGCTTGGAGGACGTAATCGCATAGATCAAGTACTTAAAGAACATCAACCAGTAATCGTTGTGCTTGAACTTGGCGCCAATGATGGTTTACGCGGTGCATCTATAAAATCTATTTATGAAAACCTAGAAGCTATTATTAAAGCTTGCAAAGAAAACAATGCAACTGTCTTACTTGCGGGTATGCAGCTACCTCCTAATTATGGTATTTCCTATACACAAAAGTTCCAGGCAATATTTCCACAACTCGCAGAAAATTATCAAATAAAATTAATACCATTTTTGTTGGCTGGTTTCGGTGATAAACATGATTTTTTTCAAGCCGATGGAATCCATCCTAATGAACTTGCTCAGAAAAAAATAGTAGAAAATGTATGGGATGTTTTACAAACTATGTTCAAAAGTGAACAAGTTAGTATTACTCCAGGTACTTAAATACGCACGGAATTATATCACTTTGTTGTAACAAACGACGCCTTACTAAACTAAGAGTGTAACGGATTGTCATTATCTAATTTATCTACAAATCGTTGCAAATCCTCAGGCAACGATGCTTGTAGCTTCATAATTTCCATAGAAACGGGGTGCTTTATTTGCAATGTATGTGCATGCAAAAACATTCGGGAAATATTGTCTTGCCCATTTCCTTTCGCAAGCTGTTTATTAAGTTCGAAATCGCCGTATTTGTCGTCACCAATTATTGGAAATCCAAGATGAGCAAGATGAACACGAATTTGATGTGTACGGCCTGTTTTTAATTCAGCATCAAGCAAACTGAAATTTCTCCATAATTTTTGCAATCTAAATACAGTATGCGCCTCCAATGGTTTGTTATTTTTGTTTCCATTCCTTGCTATCGCAACGCGCCGCTCACCTGTAGCAGTAATAAATTTATTCAAAGCTAGCTTTACATGTTGTGTAGTCTTGTGCCATTTTCCATAAACCATGACTAAATAATGCTTCTTCATCAAACCTTCACGAATTTGCCGATGAAGCTCAACGAGTGCACTACGTTTCTTCGCAAGTAACAATATACCAGACGTTTCTCTATCGAGACGATGCACCAATTCGAGGAATTTCCATGATGGATTTTGCGCGCGTAATTGCTCGATTACACCAAAACTAATACCACTGCCGCCATGAACTGCCATACCGTTAGGTTTGTCAATAACAAGTAATACATCGTCCTCAAATAAAGTATTAAAAGCAAATAAGTTGGATGGTTTAACTGAAGTTTTCTGCAAAGTACTTTCTTTTCCAACTTTAATAGGCGGAATTCTTATATTATCACCCAATTGCAAATGATAGCTGACATCTGTTCGTTTTCCATTTATACGTACCTGACCACTCCTGACGAGTCGATAGATATGGCTCTTAGGAACCATTCGATAGCATCGAAATAAAAAATTATCTACTCGTTGATTTTCTTCTTTCACTCCGACACACAAATTTTTCACTGACATATCCCTTGCCAATGCATTTTTTTTATGCGCACTTTCAGTTTTACTCATTTGTTTCAAAAGATACTTAAATTTTATTAAAAAGGGCTCTAACGTATGTCTTTTTGGAATACTTGTTGTAAAATTAAACGAGTACTTAAATTTATTCTTATTTTATAATTCTTAAAGATCTATTACTAAAAATAAGAAAATCAGGAAGGGGTAAGCATAGCACTCTGATTGGAACTTTATGTAAAATCTGTTACCTTACGCACAATTAGCAAGAGACTGAAGAAACAAAACTTGCTTTGATGTGTTGATTACACATTTACCTAGAGAAACAAAAAATTAGTATATTAATATCAAAGAAATATATAATTGATTAACAAACATTACATTAAAACTATTATTAAACCGAAATCTCGTCATTACAACTGCGTATATCACAATAATCTATTCAGCAAATTAATAGAGAAATTTATAAATAAAACACGTAAGGCTTGTAAATGAAACGAATGTTATTCAATGCGACGCAGCCTGAAGAGCTGCGTGTCGCTATAGTCAATGGACAAACACTTGTCGATCTTGACATCGAGTCCGTAAGTAAGGAACAACGCAAAAGTAATATCTACAAAGCTATAATCACAAGGATAGAACCTAGCCTAGAAGCAGCCTTTGTTGATTATGGCTGTGAGCGGCATGGCTTTCTGCCCTTCAAAGAAATTTCCACGTCCTGTTTTGAAGAAGACATTAACACTACGAACAATCGTATTCAAGATCTTATTCATGAAGGACAAGAATTAATTGTTCAAGTTGACAAAGATGAACGTGGAAATAAAGGTGCCGCGCTTACTACATACATTTCTCTCGCAGGTCGATACTTGGTTTTAATACCTAACAATCCTAATAGTGGAGGAGTATCACGCCGAATAACTGGCGAAGAACGCAATGATTTGCGTGAAGTTATTGCAAAGCTTGATGTTCCAGAAGGAATGAGTATTATCGCTCGAACTGCCGGAATTGGCCGAAGTGCAGAAGAATTACAATGGGATTTAAATTACTTAACGCAGCTCTGGCATGCCATTGAAGAAGCAGCTAATAATCAGGACGGCGTATTTCTGATTTATCAAGAAAGTAGCTTAGTTATTCGCGCAATTCGCGATTACTTTAACCAAGAAATCGGTGAAATTCTGATTGATAGTCGCGATATCTTTGAACAAGCTAGCCAGTTTATGGCGCATGTGATGCCTGCGAATGTCGGTCGCCTCAAATTTTATCATGACGATGTGCCATTATTTTCACGTTTTCAAATTGAGCATCAAATAGAAACCGCTTATTCGCGGCAAGTCTCGTTGCCGTCGGGTGGAGCTATTGTTATTGATCATACGGAAGCTCTAGTGTCTGTTGATGTCAATTCTGCACGTGCTATTCGGGGATCAGATATTGAACATACCGCACTCAATACCAATCTTGAAGCAGCGGATGAAATCGCACGCCAACTGAGATTACGCGACTTAGGTGGATTAATCGTCATTGATTTTATTGATATGGACGTCCAGCGTAATCAGCGGGAAGTTGAAGCCAGATTGCACGAAGCACTACGGCAAGATCGTGCTCGTATCCAAGTAGGAAAAATTTCGCGTTTCGGCTTATTAGAATTATCACGACAACGATTGCGCCCCTCATTGGGAGAAAGTAACTATATTCCATGTACTCGTTGTAATGGAACAGGATTTATTCGTGGTACGGACTCATCGGCATTACATGTGCTAAGAATCATTCAAGAAGAAGCTATGAAAGAAAATACTAGCGCTTTACATGTTCAGCTTCCTGTTGATGTCGCCACCTATTTGCTTAATGAAAAACGTGCAGAAATCTTCGATATTGAAATGCGACAAAGGATAAATGTTATTTTGATTCCTAATATTCACATCGAAACACCTAATTACAACATTACACGATTACGACATGAAGATATAAAACCGAATGAAATTGTTGCCAGCTACAAAATGGTTGAAAAAACCGTTGAGGAAAATGATTTAGTATTTACCAAGCAGAAAATCAAGCCTACACGTCCTCAAGCGGCAGTCCAGGGCATAACGCCCGCACAACCGGCACCAATACGAGAAGATAAATTACGTGACACATCCTTATTAGATAAGTTCTTTAGTTGGTTTAAACCCGCCGCTAACACGGAAGAGGCAAAAATCGATAGCGGTGAAGATGCAAAACAATCTATCGACAAACTCAAAACAACCCACGAACGCAGCGGGCGTCTACGTGGACGTCGTGGTGGTGGGCGCAACCGGAATGAACGTAACAAAGAAATAGTAAATAAACCAGCTAAAGTGGATAATCTCATTAACGCGGATAGTTATGATATTTCGACTTCCGAACAATCTAATCATTTATCTGGTAGCGCAGAAGAAATAGGTACAGTAAATAAATCTATCCAGGAATCAGACTCAAATTATATCGCCGCTACTACACTGACTGAAGATTTATTGATAGCAAAGAAAGAGAATTCCTCCCCGCAAGATAATTCAATAAAGATAGGCGAACATAAACGTTCACGAAGACACCGCAGTAATAATAGAAATAGGGAACAAGTTACTCGTGATAAGGATTTGATTGCAAATGTAGACGTAGTGGCAATTGAGCACACATCAACCATAACGACTGATTCTGAAAAAAATCCGTTAAACCCTTTATCAAGCACAGAAAAATCATTATCTGTGCTTGAGCCTAATGAGCAAATCTTGGATACAAAAAGTGCTGAAAATCTCACAGAAATTATTATAGTTCCAGATGTAGGTAATAAAACCAGCAGTGAAACCCCAGTAGACGTTGATAATCATTTTATTTCTGCTGATAAAACAACTCCAGAAATTTCCGAATTACCGCTACCTGGATCCACTCGTACTAAAGAACACCAAAGTTTAAAGGAAAGCGGACTCGTTATGATCGAAACTCCTCCTGAAAAGGTCGAAGTAGCGACGGAAGAAATTATTATGCCTAAACGACCCAGAAGAAAAATAAAAAATATAGTGGCTACTGAAACCGGTCCATTAATGCAAGTTGAAACACGAGAATAATCAATCCATATGAAACAAGCACCTAAATTGTTTTAGCAATCGAATTCAAGATCTTCTTCGTTCTTTGAAAGTACCATTCATTAATTGAAGATTTATCAACTGATTGATGTCATTGAATTTTTATGAAGTAACAGTCAAAGAATTACTATCAGCCATTGTGGAAGTACTAAAAATGCTGTGCGTCATTCCTTAATCATTAAATTTCTAGAAGTGGCAAATGAATAAGACGTTACATTTCAATAACAATTTGTGTCCGTGGTAGCCATTCGCCAGCCTTTTCAAGAGAAGTCGCACACACGTGCATGATTTTGTGTTTCGTCTATCTCAACTAATGAAGGTAAAGCATTACTCCGTAACATTGGTGAGATAAGAGATGCCGTTTTATAAACTGCAATACTAGCGTTTTGCAGGGGCAACTCTCTTTTTAGAAGGCGGATTCGCCACTTCGGGCGTCGATGACCCGCAAAACCTATGCAAGTACAGCAAGGCACGTTTTCTTGCTCAGAAATCGACGACAAAAAAGAAATCCGACTCCGGCTGCTAAAGAGCGGGCTAAGACTTCCTTGGGCCAAGTTGCTTGGATGCTGAACGCTGAATAAGTCCAAGTGCTTGAATATTATGATTGCGGAGAATGTGATCATTCATAAATATTTTCCATGCACACATCAACCAACACGGCAATTGGATTGCACAGGCAATTAATCAGTGCTTCTTTAATGTCCTGCGTATAATCTATCCACTTCCTTTTGATACTTCTCGAGTACTTTTCCCCGTTTCAACTTCAAAGTCGGGGTCATCAAGCCATTCTCAACGGTCCAGGGTTCTTGAATGATTGCAACGCGGCGTATTTTTGCGTAACCCGGGAACTCGCTCGTTTGCTGAGTAATTTTTTCCAGCAAAATTTCTTCAATTTGCTGCCGCTGCTGCTCATTTGTCAAATCTCCATCCAAGCCATAATGCGCCATGAATTCTTGCCACCGACCAAAATTCAGTACGGTTAATACACTCAAATAGGAACGCGATTCCCCGATCAATATGACTTGCTCAAACAACGGATCGCGCATTATGGCTGCCTCCATATCCGCAGGTGGTATTTTTTCGCCAGTGGATAATACAATGATTTCTTTCAACCGCCCGGTGATAGTGATATGCCCTTGCGCATCTATCGATGCGATATCACCGGAATTCAGCCAACCATCCGGCGAGATGACTGCTTGAGTGGCTTGCGGATTATTCCAGTAGCCCAGCATCACATTCGGACCACGGATCAACAATGCATTATCCTCTCCCAACTTGACTTCCACACCCGGAATCGGCAAACCGACACTGGCTGGCGCATTATCAGTCAGGCGGTTGGCACATACCACCGGACTGCTCTCGGTCATGCCGTATCCTTGTAGAATAGGCAACCCCAATCCTATGAAAATGCGTGAAACTTCAGCCGATAATGCAGCACCGCCGCTCATGACAAAGCGTAACCGGCCACCCAGTTTACCCAGCACTTTATCGGCGACCAATTTCTTCAATAACGGCCAAAACATATGCGAGAACCGCCAGCTCTCTCTTTTCTGCTGATGTTCAAAACGGCTGTAACCCACGGCAACTGCTGAATCGAACAACCATCGCGCCAATGCAGAACCTTCGGCAAGTTTCGTACGAATTCCAGCGTATACACGTTCATAGATACGCGGCACAGAAATCAATAGCGTAGGCTGGATGGTCAACAAATCTTCTTGTAACTGTGGAATCGACCGCGCATATGCAATCGTGGCTCCGGCCATCATCGGTACATAGTAACCCGAGGTACGCTCAAAGGTATGCGACAACGGCAAAAAGGATAACAACAAATCGTCGGGTAAGACAGGTACCACCTGCAAGCAACTGTATGCGTTACTGAGTATATTGTGATGACTGAGCATCACTCCTTTGGGGCGACCCGATGTACCTGATGTATAAATGATTGTAGCAAGACTGTGCGGATCAGTTGGAACATGATGAACTTCACCAAAATGCGCAGGCAACCATTCCCAAGCTGATATGACAACATCTTCACGTAAATTCATATCACTTTGCTCAAAAGATTTAAGCAGAACGACGCGTTGCAATCCCCGTACATGCTCACGTATCGCAACAAACTGCTGCCATTGATGCGACCCCTCCAGCAACAGCAATTTAACATTCGCATCATTGATTACATAGGCTGCATTTTCAACCCTGTCATCCGTGTATAAAGGAATTACAACCAAACCAAGACCTAACGCCGCTTGCTCGAACATGACCCATTCCGGACAATTCTTCATCATCACCGCAACACGATCACCAGGAGCCAACGATTCTTTCATCAGCGCCGCCTGCCAGCGGGCAATGAACTGGTACATTTGTTGCCACGTATAATCGCTCCATTCCTCGCAGGTCGAATTGAAATAGCGATAAGCCACTTTTTGCGCTGAACGTTGCACCCGTTCCTTAAAGAGGCCATCCAGCGTTTTTGCAGTTTCTGCCGAGATTACGCCGGATTCCATTTCATCTTGCTGACTTGACATAATTTTCCTTTTTATAACAGTACGTCATTGCGTACCCAACTTAAGTAATGCTATTCCACGGCTTCCAAATTTTGGTCCAATGTCTTGATGCTCTCGGCACTCTGTGAAGAATTATTGTTTCCTTTAGCTGCCGGTTTTGCTTCACTACCGAAATCTGGCGCAAAATCATCAACCTTAATGACTCGGCTGCGCAATTCCCGCAACTTTCTCAACAATTCAGCCTCTGCAGCAGAAATCACATTGAGCTGCAGGGCTTGTGCGATTTTCTCCTCACCTTTCGCAGTAATTTGATGCGATTTGACTGCTTCGCGCAGTTTAGCTTCTGCTGCGCCACTATCGATGGCACATTGTAGCGCTTGTTCAAGATCCGCGAGTGGCTCGCCTCCTGCAATAGGCACATAAATTCCGGCTGTTAAACGATCGCGTACAGCCCCCGGCTGCATCATTAACTTAGCTACTTCGTGCGTCAATCCATCAGCCGGCGGTTTGCAGCGTTTACCAAGCGGGAAAACCAACGCTCTAAGTAGCCACACCACTGTAAAATGCCCGGGAAAGTTCGTAAGAAATTCATCAAACGCTTGTTGCATGCGATACATGGCATCCTGCATCGACCAATGCAACAACGGCAAATCGGAATTGGGACGACCATCGTCCTCATAGCGTTTAAGCACGGCTGAACATAAATACAGCATGCTTAGAATATCACCCAAACGAGCGGATAATCTTTCCTTGCGTTTGAGCGAACCACCCAAGCGCATGAGGGCGATATCCGCAATGCATGCAAAACTGGCGGAGAAACGCGCCAATTGACGGTAATAAACGGCCGTTTCCAATGCAATGTTGGACGGCGCATTATCTTTTATGTAATGACCGAATAATGCATAAAACAAACTGTTTGCGGTATTGCGCAGTGTGAATTTGGCATGCCCGACCAGCGCTTCATCAAATGCCAGCGAGGCACGATCTTGATTACGGTCATGCGCCGCATTCACTTCTTTTAATAAATAGGGATGACAACGCATCGCACCCTGACCAAAAATAATCATATTGCGCGTGAGGATATTGGCACCTTCAACGGTAATACTAACCGGAATTTGCTGATACATGCGTCCCAAATAATTTCTTGGGCCAATGCATATGCCCTTGCCACCATGAATATCCATCGCATCATTCACCGCTTGCCGCCCTCGTTCGGTAAGATGGTACTTGACGATTGCAGATGATACCGAAGGCTTTTCACCCAGATCGACGGCACCCGCAGTCATAACACGGGCAGCATCCATCATGTAAGTGTTGCCGCCGATACGTCCCAGTGCTTCTTCAATTCCCTCAAAATAACCGATTGGCACTTTGAATTGCACACGTACTCTGCTGTAAGCACCGCTGGTACGCGCAGACAATTTAGCCGCACCCACGCTGGTCGCGGGCAACGAAATGGAGCGTCCTGCCGCCAAGCAATTCATCAGCATACGCCAACCCTGCCCGATGCCTTCTTGACCGCCAATGATCCAGTCCATGGGAATGAACACGCCTTTACCGGAGTTCGGGCCATTTTGAAACGCGCCGTTAAGCGGATAATGCCGCCGCCCGATATTGACGCCCGGCGTATGGGTAGGAATCAATGCCAATGTAATGCCGAGATCTTCTTCTTTACCGAGCAAGCGGTCGGGATCGTAGAGTTTGAAAGCAAGCCCCAAAATGGTCGCAACCGGACCCAGTGTAATGTAGCGCTTTTCCCAGGTTACCCGCATACCCAATACATCGGGATTACCGTCGAATTCACTGCGGCATACAATGGCAAAATCGGGCATCGCACCCGCATCCGATCCGGCTTCCGGCGATGTCAGCGCAAAACAAGGCACTTCCAACCCTTTAGCTAGGCGTGGCAAGTAGTATTCTTTCTGTTTTTCGGTACCGTAATGCAATAACAATTCAGCCGGTCCCAGTGAATTCGGCACCATCACCGTCACCGCTGCCGTGCCGCTGCGCGAACCTATTTTCATTACTACTTCGGAATGCGCGAGCGCCGAAAATCCATATCCGCCGTATTGCTTCGGTATAATCAAACCAAAAAATCCTTTGTCTTTTATAAACTGCCAAACTCCCGGCGGCAAATCCTTCAATTCATGCGTAATCTTCCATTCATCGAGCATCGCGCAGAGTTGTTCCACCGGGCCATCCAAGAATGCTTGTTCTTCGGCAGTTAACTGTGGTTTTGGGTAAGCCAGCAGTTTTTCCCAATCCGGCTTGCCGCTGAATAAATCACCTTCCCACCACACCGTACCCGCATCCAGCGCCTCTTGTTCTGTCTGCGAAATTTGCGGCAGCATTTTGCGGAAAATTTTCAGTATTTGATTGGAAACCAGCAGACGCCGCAGAAACGGCACGACCAGGATCAAACCGATAGTGACTACTACAAAAAGGATCAGATAAAAGAGAAACAGGAGCATGGCAATTTTCCTCGTAATGAGTTAAGTCCGGTCAAGTTTGCACTGGCATCAACTATGCAAGACTTGCAGCAGACGTGTAGAATTCAGCATCTGTTCAATAGGATTACAGCTTCAAATTTACATGATTATCGCTCAAATCCCTACATTATCTGCGAAGATTTATGAAAAAATTGTTGTTTAAATCATACACTGATTAATCAAAACCATTTATCTTTAAACATTCAGGAAAATTTCATGTCCCAAAACACACTTGATTTAGCGCAAACACTGATTGCCTGCCGCTCGCTGACACCAGCCGATAGCGGCTGTCAGGAAATTTTGATTAATCGCCTGGATAAACTGGGTTTTCGTATCGAAAAATTGCGCTTTGGTGATGTCGATAATTTCTGGGCACGCCGGGGCGATACGGCGCCTGTGCTGTGTTTTGCCGGCCATACCGATGTTGTGCCGGCCGGGCCTTTGGAGCAGTGGGACAGCGATCCGTTTACCCCTACCATTCGCGATGGGCGGCTATACGGACGCGGCGCCGCCGATATGAAATCCTCACTCGCCGCCTTTATTACTGCCATTGAAGCCTTCGTGGCCAAGCATGCTAATCATCAAGGATCGATTGCGCTCCTGATCACTTCGGACGAAGAAGGCGTTGCTGCCGATGGCACGGTTAAAGTGGTCGAAACCCTCAAAGCGCGGGGCGAATTGCTTGATTATTGCATTGTCGGCGAACCAACTTGTACAGAAATATTAGGTGACACCATCAAAAACGGCCGGCGCGGCTCGCTTTCAGGAAATCTGATCATACAGGGCGTCCAAGGTCATATCGCTTATCCGCATCTGGCCCAAAATCCGATTCATATCGCTGCACCAGTCATTGCAGAATTGACGAACACCGAATGGGATCAAGGCAATGAATATTTTCCACCTACTACATGGCATATTTCCAATATTCATGCTGGTACCGGCGCCACAAACGTTATCCCGGGCAGCTTAAATTTATTGTTCAATTTCCGGTTTTCTACCGCCAGCACCGCCGAATCGCTTAAAAACCGGGTGCATGAAATTCTGGACCGGCACGGCTTAAGCTATACCCTGCAATGGGAACTCTCTGGCAATCCTTTTCTTACTCCCAAAGCCGAATTAGCCGACGCAATGCGCGATGCCATTGTCAAAATTACCGAGATTGAACCGCAACTCTCCACTTCCGGTGGTACCTCGGATGGACGATTCATTAAGGATATCTGCGCCCAAGTGATTGAATTTGGCCCGTGTAACGACACCATTCACAAGCTAAATGAGCATGTGGAAGTTGCGGATCTTGATCGACTGTCGGCTATTTATTTATTGACGATGGAAAATCTACTGCCATCCAAAACTGCAGTAACGAATACCGATGGCTTTTTTGCAGCCTTGAAGAAATACTTTTTCTCGTGATAGTACAATTTCTACATTTTGTATGACTCGAGAGGGTGCAAATTGTATTTTGCTTTGACTTCATTCATCAGACATCCGTTATTCACACGCGCTTTTATAACCCGGGGAGCTTTAATCGGATTATTTCTCTTGCTCAGCAGTTGCAGCATGCTGCGCATGAGCTACAATCAAGGGCCGCATCTTCTCTGGTGGTGGTTGGATAGTTATGTCGATTTCACCCATGAGCAAACGCCGCATGTCAAAAAAGCAATCCGCGATTGGTTTGATTGGCACCGTAGCATGCAGTTACCTGAATATGCCGCCTGGCTCACTGCACTGAGCAGTGAAATCGGCGATTCCGTCACACCTGACCAAGTGTGCCGTTGGTCTGAGAAAATCCGCAGCACCGTTGCGCCCGCCCTTGATTATTCTCTGCTGCTTGCAGCACCGTTAGTACCAAGCTTAAGTGAACAACAATTGATCCATATCGGGCAGCGCTACGCCAAGGGTAACGAGGAATTTCGCAGTGATTATCTGCAACCGGCTGCTGAAGAGCGCTTGCAGGCATCGGTTCAACGCACGGTCAAACGCGTCGAAAACTTATACGGAAAAATCAATGAAACGCAACGCCGTCTGATTACTGATAACCTCATCGCTTCGCCTTTTGACCCCGAAGCCTGGTTAGCCGAACGCCAGCGCCGTCAGAATGAAACACTCTCGATACTGCGCCAGCTTATTGCAAAACCGGTTGAAACTGAGCACACGATCAATTCACTACGCACTATAGTGGAACACATCGAACGTTCCAGTGACACCAATTACCGTATCTATCAAATTAAATTAACCGAGTACAACTGCGCTTTTATTGCACACGTTCACAACAGCACCAGCGAAAAGCAGCGTCAACACGCGTACAAAAAGTTAAAAGGATGGGAAGCCGATTTACTCATACTCGCAAACGATACGCCTTAACTGTCTGGCAGTTCTACTGCTGCTAAGTTTTCTGTACGATATGATTGATTTCATCAATCATGGTTTGATGATTACGGTAATCGATACTGATCGGCATTACGGCGTTATCATGCATAAGCCGTAACGACGGATAAGAATTAACACTCATATTACGCGCTTGCTGGATTTCTTGCTGCAACGCTTGCGCTATCGCGGCGCTGACGAAGTCTTCCGCAAAGCTTTTCACATCCAATCCGATTTCTTCGGCACAATCCAGCAAGGTTGCCGACAATGATGGATTTTTTGCTCGTTGATAATAGGCTGCCTGAATGGCTTGCACCATTTTTTGCTCGCTTTCTGCGCACTGCTTTCTGGCGGCCAACACTGCCCGGCACGCCGGATAAGTTGAACGAATCGGTGTATTACGCGACCAGAATTCCCAGTTAAACCGCACCCCCGGAACAGATTGTTCAATACGTTGCCAGGCTTGCTGGATAGTTTTTTGCAGCGCGATCGGCATCGGCTCAGTGGTATCCGGCGCCAATCCACCCAATAAATAAACCACTTCGATGCAATCAGGCAAATCCTGTAGCAATGCATCCCAGCTTCGGCCAAAGGCATAGCACCAACTGCACATCGGATCATGGATATAAAATAGACGTGACATAGGCAATAGGCAATCACTAAGAAATTTAAAATAATACGTACAAGATGTGATTATTACTAGTAGTGCTTTCATCTTTCAGCATCTGCACACTTAGCTCAGCGCTTCGTTTGGCATTTAGCTTATAATAATTACTAACCAATTGATATTATTTATAAAATTTTATGTCTCTTGACTCAGCTCAGACTGTCAGATCGACTTGCCCATCTTCGAGTAACAAACAAATCTTATTGCGAATCCTGAAAACTAGATTCTGTCAAAATATAAAGAGCCAATGGCAATGACATCATTGACTGTGAAATAAGCTTTTTACCTAATCAAAAATAGGTACAATATTGATAGTAGTGAAAGGTGTAGAAGGCGGGATAATCGGCACATTCGCAAATCACAAAATTTAGTGAAGGCTGTATTTTAAGCAGTACTGACTTAATACTCGTGTCAATATTTCAAATAGTCTTTACTAATACAGACAATCACAACATTCAATCGATACACGATGTTTTAATGATTATTTTTAAAGTGCTTAATTTTAAAAGTGCTGAGTATAAGATTCAAGTTGATTTCTCAGGCTATTCGATTAATTCATGTTAGATTCCGAGCAATTATGAAAATGACAGCCACTTGCGACCCAAAAGAAAATCATATTTTAAACGCTCTTCAGAAAACCGAGTTTGATCTTATTGAACCGCACCTTGAATTAATGTCAATGTCTCGCGCTGAAGTTTTGTTTGAAGCTTACGACAAACTGCAGTACATTTATTTTCCTGTCACCGCTACCACATCTTTACTGTGTGGCTTAGAAGATGGAGTGTCAGTAGAAGTGGCCATGGTTGGTAATGAAGGCATTCTCGGGGTTTCGGCATTATTGGGAAGAGATGAGGGCTTGACACAAGCAGTTATCAACATACCTGGACACTGTTATCGTATCTCACTCAATTCATTACACGACGTCTTGGCTCGGAGTGGAGGCCGACGTACTGGAACACTACAAAAATTAATACTACGTTATTCCCAAACTCTTTTTTTGCAAATGTCACAAGCAATTGCTTGTAATCGCCGCCATAATTTAGAACAACAATTGTGTTACTGGTTACTCGCAAGTTCCGACCGTAGTCGTTCAAGTCATTTGTTAATGACTCAAGAATCAATTGCTTATATACTCGGTGTGCGCCGGGAAAGCATCACTGAAACCGCGAAAAAATTACAAGAGGCTGAATTAATCGAATACAGCCGAGGCCAGATAGAGCTTAAGGATCGAGAAAAATTAGAGACTACTGCCTGTGAATGTTACAGCGTAATGAAGGAAGAATCGATCCGCCTCATTCAAGATCTACAAACTTCCTTACTAGATCACTGATTAATAAGTAATTATTTATTCTCAACAAGAGAAATTTTATGCTTAATTTAAAATAGGCAATGAAGACGATTGTTCTGAAGATTTACCCGATTCTGCCATTTTTCCTATCACATGATTCCAAGCGACTCCAAGCATATCTACCCATTCCTCACCTTCATTGATTTCAGGTAAGTCATTACTTTCAACTGGAACTAAATGGTTATGGCATCTGCAAATAAACTGTAAGGCTCTCTCATAAGTTTGCGGTGTTTGATTCCCTAAGGAATAACAGCAAAGAAGAGAAAACTCCAGTTTCTGAGTTAAATTCACCCAGAAATCTTCAAGCTGCATAGCAGCATCGTACTCGCCAGTATTCCAAAGTGAAGCAACCATTCCGCCAAAAACTCGAACTTTTCCATATTTTAAGTGGGCGGCTTCAATTTGAGTACCTACGTATTCCTGAAAAGCCTGTTCTTCAAAAATACTATCCATCCGCATACTCGATATTAAAAATTCAGCGTCAAAGAATTTGATTTGACCCTCATTTTTAAAAGTCTGCACATCTAATCCTCGCGCAGTCATTTTAGCAATAACAGCTTTCCTTAATGCAAGTTTAGCAAAAACAACAACTGCTTCACTCTTCAGTAAACCCTCAATTAGAAAACGACTAACTGCTTCTGCTTGTGAAACATCGTTGTGACAAACTTCTACAATATGATTACCCGCTGTATTCGTTAAATGCCAGGTACGCTTTGTGTCCATAGGTTAGCTCCTCACTCGCTACTATCCTTTAACCAAAAATATCTTAGAACACGCAATAAGAAAAACATATGCTACTTATAGTACCGTAATTTTTTTCAATTTTACAAGAAATAATGCTATTTTCTAATTAACAAAAACTCAATAATAAAATACATCTCGCTGCGTGTTTCAAAATATTGATGCACTTAAAATGCTTTTTTGTTTCGACAAAATAATCTATTTTGTCATCTTTCTTAATATCAAAATATTAATCAATCACTTAAATTACACTACCGTGAAGCGCATCCCGAATCTCGTCAAAAAACTGTTTTTCATTGTCACTAAAGCGTTCGCCTCCAAATCCTAGAAAACTGCCCTCTGTTGTTGCCATTGCCACATTTTCAGCAATAGACATTGCCCATTGCTTATACTCATCCGCTTCCTGTTGGGAAGATTTAGCAGATAGGAGATAAGCAACTGCTTTAACGTCCTCTATAGCAGCATTTCTATAGGTTTCAACAGAATTTACACCTTTAGCTTTCAAACGATCACGCCCCCAATCCCGGATAACTTTAATTTTTTCCATGGCTCCTGACACACCTTCTGTCATATTGGGTAAGATTGCTTGAATTAATGCATTATTAGGATACTCCTTAATACCAGACATGATCGACTTGTTACTCATGAACATTTCTTTGCCCGTACCAAAAAATCCGCTACTACCAACAAATGCCATCGCAGAACCGATAAGGTGGGGAGTATGCGCTAATAAATTCATCTCCTCCTCTGTATATCGTGAATTCAAATCCATCTTGCTATCTCCTTTCTTTTTTCAAGCGGTTAATTTTTCATGTGCACCAAAAAACTCAATTTTTATCAATCACTTCAGTTATATATACAGTGTGATCCCGATTTTAAAATGATCACTCATTCATAAATGACTTGTAAAAATTAAGAACGCAACGATCGAGTTACTGCGGCATGCTCTCTCAAAAAAACTATTTTTGTATAAATAGTTCATGGAAAAATAGCATATAACAATCTGTTTCATAAAAATAAATTTAATATTGAGAATTAGTAAAGCCTACACTTATTCTGCAATCAACATAAAAAAAAAGAAACGACAAGAATATTTACCTGTCGTTTCGTTATCTATACATGAAGCTGTAAATTTATTGAACAGTTTGCTTAAAATACTCGACAGCAGCTTTTTCTGCCCTCTTGCCTGTATTGGCATGACTTTTAGCATCATCTAAATATTTAGTAACATATATCTCTTGTCTTCAGCATTCGCCACAGCTTGAACACTTTAAATTGTTTGATTCAAATAGGCATCTGCTGCAATTGCATTCGATAGAAATCGAAATAACCCCAACATCACAATAACCACAGAAAATCGTATAACCAGCATGTTTATCAAATTGTTACTATTAAAAAATATAATCCTATTAATTAATAGCCTGAGCTTGATGGCATCCCTGAGGCAGGCTGACCTGCTCCACCAGGAGTATTCAAATTTGGTGTAGCTGGATTGTTAGCACTGTCAACAGGCGATGTATTGTTTGGATCCTTTTTAATAGAATCTATTTGTGTTTGCTTAGCCTTTTCATCAGAATAGCCATGAGATTTTTCAGAATCAGAACCATGATTTTCAGAAACACCTTTATCTTTTTCTTGAAGCAATGCGGGGTTATGTGATTGCACGATATTCACTGCTTTCTTATCAATATTAGCTTGGGATGCGTAAGCATTTGCAAAAATGGATAAACTCGGTAATAAAAATAAAGCAAAACCCAAGAGGGGCCATAATAAGTTATTATTTCGTATCATAATTTTATTCCTATTGTAGAAATAGTAGAATGGTAGCCGACGTTTGAGCGCAACTTTAGTTAATCTTTTTCTAATTCAATTAATGAGCCATTCTCATCAACTTTGAATTCAATTTCTGTACCATCAGATTTCTTCACTTCAACCTCATAAACAGTAACTTCTCTTTTTACCTTTTCTTGCTCAATACTCTCTATCGTTCCGCCTTGTGCATTCAGCTTTATTGTTTCCTGAACCTTTGGCGGCAATGTTGATAATTCAACTTTTTTATCTAAAAGGCCTGCGAGGCTAAGTGGCGAAAAAAATAATCCTGCCACGATTGATGCTGCTACAAATACTGTAGTGATAAATAATCTAATCTGCATGTTAATCTCCATTACTTACTGTTGTAGTAATCTTCAGCGCGATTCATATGCTAACTATATTAAAAAGAAAAGAAATTAACTTAGGTTAATATTTGAGGGAATTACTGAGGAAGAGCAACCAGTTTTTAGCAGATTTACATCAATCTACTCATTTTGGTACGGGTTTTATTTGTCTGAGGAATCTTGTTGCCAAAATAGTATTTGGGCGACAAAAAAGAGCATGCGCGGAAAAACTGGGTTTGCGTGTGGCCACCAATTCATCTCGAACCGGAATTGCTGGTTTACAGAAAACGCAGAAGGCTTTGTGGGTGATGCCATTTTACTGAACGATAGGCACGACATATCGGATATAAAATAATCAATACTAATAAAGTGATCCAATAGGTTTGTTCAAGATCTCCACGTCCGATTACAAATCGCAATGCTGCCAATACACAAAAGTGGGCCAGATAAAAAAATAAAGCAGTTTGTCCAAAGACCAAAATAGGTCCGTTAAGGTTAATCATATTTTTAGCTGCTTCCCAACGCATCAACAACGCAAGAATCATGACCATTAAGCCTAGTTCCAATAAGATATAGGCTATGCTGGGTGGATATTTACTGACATGTAACCACTGTACTAAAGTATTTCCTTGCAGTGTCATAAACATGTTGCCATAGCCATCCAAACCACGAATGATCACAAATAAAGCCAACATAAACCAACCGATGGTAACTAGCAATCTTATTGCTACATTCGGATCAATCTGCTTTGACATAAATTGCTCGCCAAAAACCCAACCCAACATCATGATCGCCAACCAAGGCAATACCGGATACAATACAGTGAAGGTTTCACCGAATATGGGGACAAAACTTAATCCTAGCCATACTGGAACCACATCATCTGGTTGCCACAAAGCCATTAATAAACATTCACTTCCAATGATGACTATTATAGCCAGCAAAAATACCATGTAGATACCGAGGCGCTGCAAATAAACCATTAGCATCATACTAACCCCTATAGCATAAAGCACTTGCAAAACCATTTCTCCAGAAACCAAAGAAAAAATACAGATATCAAGCAACGCAATAAAAGCACCGCGTAGCAGCAATTCACGATCGATGACAGCATCGCTGATATCTTGCTGACGGCGCTGGAAATTACTGATTGCAATCGAAGTACCGGCGAGAAAAACAAAAGTGGGCGCGCAGATATGTGTGATCCAGCGGGTGAAGAACTGATCGACTGCAAATTGAACTTCGGGTTCGTACAGTAGCACCGAATCGGCAAAAATACGCTGCTCATTGAAAAACCACGAGGTATGATCAAGCGCCATTAGAATCATTACGATCCCACGCAGCCAGTCGATGGCTGCGATGCGTTGCGCGTTTTTATCAAATAGCATAATTACAGGATCTTGCAAAATTACAGCAGAACCAGATTATTCCTGTGAATCAGTTCCGGTTCATCAACATAACCCAGTATCGCTTCGATTTCACTGCTGGCTTGCTTGAGAATTTTTTGCGTTTCAATCGCACTGTAATTGATGAGGCCGCGAGCAATTTCTCTGCCCCCCTCATCTAGGCAGGACACGGCTTCACCACGTTCAAATTCACCATCAACGCTGATAACGCCAATCGGTAGCAAGCTTTTTCCGTCAGCAGAAAGTGCCTTTACAGCACCTTGATCAAGCATCACATAACCGCGCACTTGCAAATAATCAGCCAGCCATTGCTTACGCGCTGCCAATACGGGGATTTTGGCCAAAAAGCGCGTACCGATCAGCTCATCCTGACTCAAGCGAATCAACACATTGTTTTCGTGACCGGAAGCAATGATAGTATCGGCACCGCTACGTGCAGCACGTTTTGCCGCAATCACTTTTGTTTGCATGCCACCGCGACTGATACTGCTGCCAACACCACCCGCCATTTTTTCAAGCATGGGATCACCAGCATGTACTTCGCTTAACAACTTCGCATCCGGATTGCTACGCGGGTCACCAGTAAATAATCCGGCCTGATCTGTCAATATCACCAATACATCAGCTTCAATTAAATTGGTAACCAATGCCGCGAGCGTATCATTATCACCAAAACGAATTTCATCTGTTGCTACCGTATCATTTTCATTAATAATTGGAATGACATTGAGCTTAAGCAATGTCATAAGTGTAGAACGTGCATTGAGATAACGTTTCCGATTGGAAAGATCTTCATGAGTAAGCAGTACCTGGGCAGTTTGTAAGCCATGCTGTGAAAAACCCGATGCGTAGGCTTGCGCCAGCCCCATCTGCCCAACTGCAGCCGCAGCTTGCAATTCGTAGAGTGCAGTAGGCCTACTGTCCCAGTTTAAGCGTTGCATACCTTCTGCAATCGCGCCTGAAGAAACTAAAATGACGTCTTTGTTCATTTGCTTGAGCGCAGCAATTTGTGCGGCCCAACAGGTCAACGCCGAATGATCGAGTCCTTTCCCTTGATTGGTAACGAGACTGCTTCCAACTTTGATGACGATGCGTCGCGCTTGCTTTAGCATGAATCTTGCCACTCATTGACGGAAACTGAACAATCAGTTTGTGGCAGCATATTTTGTTCCAAATAATCCATAATGGCATAAGTTAAAAGCTTACAACCTTCTCCCGTTAATGCCGAAATAATGAAGTACTTGCCTTTCCATTCCAATTTCTCAATGAATTGACGGCACAATTCAGCGCGTTTTTCTTCGGGCATCATGTCAGTCTTGTTGAGTACTAACCATCGCGGTTTCTGAAAAAGGGATTCATCGTATTTCTGCAGTTCCTTCACTAACGCATGAGCCTCATGAACCAGATCCTTATCCTCATCCATTGGCATCATATCAATGACATGGAGTAATAATCGCGTGCGTGTTAAATGTTTTAAAAACCGATGTCCTAATCCTACGCCTTCTGCAGCACCTTCGATTAATCCAGGTATATCTGCCATTACAAAACTACGATTATGATCAACACGTACCATTCCCAAATTCGGATATAAAGTTGTGAACGGATAATCTGCTACTTTTGGACGTGCTGCAGACACTGCACGAATAAGTGTAGATTTTCCAGCATTTGGCATCCCTAGCAACCCTACATCCGCTAGAATTTTGAGCTCCAATTTTAGTTCAAATTCCTGACCCATCTCACCATAAGTAAATTGGCGCGGCGCACGGTTAATACTTGATTTAAAGTGCAGATTGCCAAGTCCACCTCCCCCTCCCTTTGCCAGAAGGACCCTTTGCTGATCATGTACCAAATCCGCAATTATTTGATCTGTATGCGCATCTTTAATTAAAGTTCCCACCGGCATACGCAGGACAATATCTTCAGCACTTCTACCGTAACGATCAGAACCTTGACCATTCTGACCATTTTTAGCCCGATAAATACGTGAAAAACGATAGTCTATTAATGTATTGATATTACGGTCCGCTATTGCAAAAATACTGCCACCACGACCTCCATCGCCACCATCCGGCCCACCTCTGGGTATATATTTCTCCCGCCGGAAACTGGCAACGCCATCGCCACCTTTTCCTGCAATCACTTGAATTATCGCTTCATCGATAAACTTCATAGACTTTGTCTATTTCCTGGTAATTATGGTAGGAATTCACAAACAAAAAAGCCCTATCGATCAAGACAGGGCTTCTTAAAAGTTATAAATTAATTATATTTATATTTTATACTGATAGATAGTATCAAGCGGGTATCACACTTGCTATTTTTCGCTTTAATGCACCCTTCACACTAAAATGAACTTTTCCTGCAATTTTAGCAAATAAAGTATGATCTTTACCTATACCAACATTTTCTCCTGGATGCACACGTGTGCCGCGCTGCCTGATAATTATTGATCCTGCTGAAATTAATTCGCCACCGTAACGTTTCACTCCAAGGCGTTTAGAGTGTGAATCACGGCCATTTCTCGAGCTTCCACCTGCTTTTTTATGTGCCATTTGATAACCTTTTAAGCTGAAATACCGGTGATTTGTATTTCCGTATAGTTCTGCCGATGCCCCTGATGCTTCTGATAGTGTTTACGACGGCGCATTTTGAAAATACGAATTTTATCGTGCCGACCGTGACCCAAAACTGTTGCATTTACTTTTGCACCACTAACAAGTGGTGTTCCCGTTGACACTTTATCGCCATCAGCAACCATCAACACCTGATCAATTACGAACTCACTACCACTCTCGATTGTGAGTTGCTCAATCTTAAGTTTCTCACCCACTTGAATTCGATATTGTTTCCCACCGGTTTTTATAACCGCATACATAACTAACTCCAAACTCGCCTTTCACAGAATTTGAAATTATACATAACTAGTATCCGATTGTGGTAGAAAATTTTGATTACATTATGCTTGACACTTTGGTGTCGTCATTCCTAACATAGCGTTTTCTGTAAGGTAACATTGTGTCAATCGAATATATTAGAAGTTTTCTTGCTCAGGATATGAGTATCGTCGATGATGTCATTCGGGAGAAATTACATTCTCATGTTTTACTGATTCGCCAAGTTAGTGAATATATTATTAATAGTGGAGGAAAGCGTTTACGCCCTGCACTTGTTATACTATCCGCAGGAGCCTTTCGCTATTCTGGAAAATATCATTATAACCTTGCTGCTGTTGTCGAATTCATTCATACAGCCACATTACTCCACGATGATGTAGTTGATGAATCAGCATTAAGGCGCAATAAAGAAACAGCAAATGCGCTATTTGGTAATGCTGCAAGCGTCTTAGTAGGAGACTTTCTTTACTCCAGAGCTTTCCAGATGATGGTTGAGGTTAACAACATGCGAGTAATGCAGATACTGGCAGACGCAACCAATACCATTGCAGAAGGAGAAGTTTTGCAACTTTTAAATTGCCGTGACCCTCATGTTACAGAAGAAAATTATTTACAAGTTATTCGCTATAAAACTGCCAAATTATTTGAAGCTGCCAGCCGCTTAGGTGCAGTTCTAGGTAATGCTACGCCCAATGAAGAAGAAGCGATGGCAATTTATGGCATGCATTTGGGAACTGCATTTCAGTTGATTGATGATATGCTAGATTACTCTGGAAATAATCAAGATATCGGTAAAAATCTTGGTGATGATTTAGCTGAAGGCAAACCTACACTCCCTCTGATTTATGCAATGAGGGTAGGCACATCCGAGCAAGCCGGCATTATCCGTAAAGCTATCGAAGATGGCGGGAAAAATGGCTTCCAACCGGTTCTTAACATAATTCAACAAACAGCCGCACTAGACTATGCCAAACAATGTGCAGAAGCTGAAATCGCGACCGCTATTGCTTCTATAGCTTTTTTGCCAGACTCGGAAAATAAAAAATACCTTCTTCAGTTGGCCCAATTCGCAGTCACACGCAATCATTAATTATTAGTCATTTTTTCTCTATAACTATTAACAGTACTATTTAAGAATAGTGCCTAATAAAATAAGTACTACTACCCTTGTACATAAAAAGTGAATTTTCCGCACATTCATAGCTGCTCTTTGTGTAGCAAATACCAATCAAATTCCTCAATTTAGAAAACCTATTTCAGTAAAAAATGTCTCTTTGATATTACGTAGACTTTTTGCTTAAAGGTCATTAAAGCACAGTTAATCTACAATTTACTAAAGTAAAAAATTGCTATGCTTATGTATATAGGTGTGGCAAATTTAGTCAGCTTAATGTCTTACGAAAGAAATACCTACCATAATATGAGTAAATTAATTTTTTATTTAGTTATAGCGATACTGATTTATTGGTTGATAAATAACCGAAAATCTAAGCACATGAAAAAAGAAACACTTATAAAACCAATTGAAGATATGGTGTGCTGTACGCATTGCGGTATCCATTTACCAAAAAGTGAAGCTATTCTCATACACAAAGATTATTTTTGTTGCAAAGAACATTGCAATCAACACATAAGTCATTAATCTTAAATTAATTTTGTCTACTCATTCCGCACAAAACAAACCGACCGAACACCTAACATTGGGTTATGCAGTAGTCGAGAATAATCATGCTCATCATTTCTGGCGCCCTCTCTTTTATTTCAGTATTTACCGATTAATAACAGGTAGTACGTTAGCAATCATTGCTTGGCAATTTCCTTTCAATAACTCTGACTCATTTCAGCAGCTACTATTTCTTTATGCCAATCTTGCCTACATTTTGTTCAGCAGCATCACCCTACTACTGATTAAACTGCATCATCCAAATTTTAACTGGCAACTTGCCATTCAAGTAATCGGAGATATCGTTTTCTTGTCTATCATGATTTACGCCAGTGGTGGCTTGCAAAGCGGCTTAGGAGGATTATTGCTGGTCTCACTGGCGGGTGCCGGATTAATTAGCCGCGGTCGTATGGCTCTTTTTTTTGCATCTATTGCAACCATTTGCTTACTATTACAAGAAACTTATTCCCTATTCACCACAAATTCTTACAATGCGCAATACTCGCAAGCAGGTTTACTAAGTTTGGCGTGCTTTGCAGTAGCCTGGTTGGCCCATCAACTGGCAAAGCATGCATTAGCAAGTGAACAGCTTGCACAAGAACGTGGCGTTGATCTAGCCAATATGGCACAAATCAATCAATTGGTCATTCAACATCTGCAAGAAGGCATGCTCGTTGTTAATCAGCAAGGAATTATTCAACAGCACAATACATATGCCGAGAAATTACTTAATCTGAGCATTACTAAAACCAATTTTTCCAAATTGTCGGACTGTGTACCTGAAATTGCTCATAGGCTTACGCGCTGGCAAAGCAACCCCAACGTTAATTTTGAACTATTAAGATTAGGTCATAGCAACGCCATAGTCCGTACCCGATTTCTCCCTGTGCAATCAGATTCACGCA
Organism: Nitrosomonas sp.; assembly: GCA_024281995.1. Taxonomy (GTDB): domain Bacteria; phylum Pseudomonadota; class Gammaproteobacteria; order Burkholderiales; family Nitrosomonadaceae; genus Nitrosomonas. Next base: position 747,316 of record JAMWZW010000001.1, on the reverse strand, counting down.
ATAGCGTTGTCATTCTTCTGGAGGATATGGGGCGCATACAAACGCAATTGCAGCAACTGAAATTGGCAGCATTGGGCCGTTTAACAGCAAATATCGCACATGAAATCCGTAATCCACTTGCGGCAATCAATCATGCTGCCGAATTATTAGAAGAAGAACGGTTAGAAAATAATACTGAGGCACGTCTAGTGCGAATTATTTGTGACAACACCAAACGTCTTAATAAAATTGTACAAGATGTGCTGGAGCTTAATCGCCGTAAAGTTCCTAAACTTGAACCAATCGATATAGAGGAATTCATTCATCACTTTATTGAAGAATTTAGTCGTACCGAAGACATTGATATCAATACATTTACGGTAACTTCTTCGAAAAAGTATTTTATTACTTTTGATCGCGATCACTTAAATCAAGTCATATGGAATTTATGTCAGAATGCTTTGAAGCACTGCCAAAAAAAAACCAATAGCATTCATATTAAATTCTCTGCAGGAATTGATAAAAACGACGTTAACCTGGATATTATTGACGATGGCTACGGTGTCGAATCACAGCAACTCAAACAAATTTTCGAGCCTTTTTTTACTACCGCAACAAGTGGCACTGGTTTAGGGTTATATATCGCACGCGAATTATGCGAATCGAACAAAGCATCGCTTGAATATATTGAAGGTTCAACAGGTGGTCATTTTAGAATCATTTGCAAAAGTAGATCGTTATAACAATGAGTAACGAACAAATATTTAATACGCACTTAAATAATTCCTCACCCACGATTCTTATTGTGGATGATGAACCCGATATTATAGAGTTGCTTGAACTTACTTTAGCTCGTATGGGCATGCAAGTTTTCAGTGCAAAATCAATTCATGATGCCAAGATTTTGTTGCAATCGCATCAATTTCAGTTATGTTTTACAGATATGCGCTTACCCGATGGCGAAGGCTTGGATCTGGTTAAATATATAACTAGCCATAGTTCAAACCTGCCTGTTGCTGTTATTACTGCATATGGCACCGCTGAAAATGCCGTTGCTGCACTCAAAGCTGGAGCTTTCGACTATTTATCCAAACCTGTCTCCTTAAAACAGTTGCGTGACTTAGTTAAGTCGGCCTTGAACCTACCTCTTATAAACAATGAATCCATATCACAAATCCAATCGAATCAACGTGCATTATTGGGTAAATCTCAACCCATGCACCAACTTCGCACAATTATCGATAAACTCTCCCGCAGCCAAGCTTCCGTTTATATTTACGGTGAATCAGGCAGTGGTAAAGAATTAGCGGCAAGGATGATTCATGAAAAAAGCGCCCGACATAAACAAGCGTTTATTGCGGTTAATTGTGGCGCTATACCTGAAAACTTGATGGAAAGTGAATTTTTTGGCTATAAAAAAGGCGCCTTCACCGGCGCCGATAAAGATCATGATGGTTTTTTTCTAGCGGCAGATGGTGGTACTTTATTTCTTGATGAAGTAGCCGACTTGCCATTAGCCATGCAAGTTAAATTGCTTAGAGTCATACAGGAAAAGCAGGTAAGAAGGATTGGCGATACCCAAGAGAAAAATATCGACGTTCGCATCATCAGTGCTACCCATAAAAAACTTAGTAGCTGTGTCGAAGCCGGACAGTTCCGCCAAGACTTATACTATCGTTTAAACGTTATTGAATTGAATATGCCCGCACTACGTGAGATGAAGGAGGATATTCCACTCATTGCTGAAAAAATTCTGGCAAAGCTATGTCAGGAAGCTTCGCGCCCCATCTGCACATTCACCAAAGATGCATTAGCCATACTTGTTAAATATGATTATCCGGGTAATGTCCGCGAGCTGGAAAACATTCTTGAACGCACCCTAGCATTTTCCTCGAATCTTCAAATTGATAAAGAGGAATTACAGCTTCTTAACAAGGAGATTTCACAAAATACCGATAACCTGCCAACTATCGATTCCGATCACGGTCTACCATTACAAGATTTTCTCGATAAACTGGAAAAGGATTCCATTGTAAAAGCACTCAATCAGAGTCGATATAATCGCACCAAGGCCGCAAAAATACTTGGCATTACAGTTAGATCACTGCGCTATAGAATGGAGAGGCTTGGATTAAACGAAGCCAAATAAACCTAACAAAATCTTAATATCAGTTATGTATAGCAAAATTATAAAATTATTGACGCAATCGATGACTTACCCATAACGACGCAGCAAACAACAACACTGCACCTCCTTGATGCGATGCCGCCAAAGGAATTGGTACCACATGCAATAAAGTTGCAATCCCCAGACTAACCTGGATTACCAACATCAACAAAAAAAGACTACAGGCAAGGTGTGTAGTTTTCGATAATTCTACCTTACGCGATTTATACCAGAACAGCGGGACTGAAAAAGCCAAAATCCAAGCAATCATGCGATGATCAAATTGTACAGTTGTTATGTTATCAAAGAAATTACGATACCACGGTTCCAGCACAAAGAGGTCGGGTGGAATAAAATGCCCATTCATCAATGGAAACGTATTATAAGCCAAGCCTGCGCGAATACCAGCAACGAATCCACCCGAAAGTACCATCATAAAAATTAATGCAGTCAATCCAAAGGAGAATCGCCGTAAACTTTGCATGCCTTCATTTGATCGAGAGTTCTCTTTTTCTGGAGACAACAATCCCAGTGCAACCCAAAATAAGGCCGCAAAAATGACAAATGCCAGCCCTAAATGTGCAGTTAACCGATACTGACTCACATGAGGGTCGTTCACCAATCCGCTCATAACCATATACCAACCCATAAGGCCTTGCAATCCACCCAAGATGAATATTCCTGTCAGTTTAATCCCCAATGACCGGTCTATTTGTTTTCTAAGCAAAAAATAAACAAATGGGATAAAAAAAACCAACCCTATGAGCCGACCAAGCAAACGATGAAAATATTCCCACCAAAAAATACTTTTGAACTCCTCGATACTCATACCTTTATTAATTTGCTGGTATTGAGGTGTAGCACGGTATTTCTCAAGTAATTCATCCCAATCCTGTTGAGTAATCGGTGGCATAGTTCCAACAATTGGCTGCCATTCCACAATCGAAAGCCCTGACTCTGTTAGGCGTGTCACACCACCAACCACCACCATGGCAAATACCAAGGCACAACATGTTAATAGCCAGATTGCAATAGGTTTTGTTTTTTGCATAGTTTTAAAGAAAAGTTATTTTATTTGATCAATAAGTTATATTTCATTTAGCCCGGAGCAAACGCTGTTTAGTGCGTTCCCATTCTTTTTGCTTTTCGGTTTCACGCTTATCATGTTGTTTCTTACCTTTAGCCAGTCCAATTTCCAACTTAATTCTGCCTGTCTTATAATGCATATCGAGTGGAACGAGCGTATAACCAGCGCGTTCAACTTTGCCAATGAGCCGTTTGATCTGCTCCGCGTGCAACAATAGCTTGCGCGTTCGGGTGGGATCCGGGTTGATATGCGTTGAGGCCGTTTTAAGTGGACTGATATGACTACCGATAAGAAACAATTCACCGCTACGGATAATGACATAGGCTTCCTTTAGCTGCACACGCCCTTCACGAATTGCCTTAACTTCCCATCCTTCTAATATCATACCGGTTTCGTATTTTTCTTCGATAAAATAATCATGAAAGGCTTTTTTATTTTGTACTATACTCATATAAAAGAAGTGGGTGGAAATCACTAAAATTTCGTGTATTTTATCAGCTTTTAGTATTACTTACGGAAGGTAGAGCGATCAGCGTTTATGGCAGAAATAGAAAAATCAGTTTTAGTTGAATATTCAGCAAGTCAAATGTTTGCTTTGGTTGATAATGTTGAAGAATATCCAAAATTTCTTCCCTGGTGCGGCGGTACTTCAGTAGATCCACAAGATGAGATTACAACGCATGCGACAGTTAAGATTGATTATCACCATATTCAGCATAGCTTTACCACCAAGAATAAGCGCTTTCCTCCCGATCTCATTGAAATGAGTCTGATTGATGGCCCATTCGAACATCTTGATGGCTACTGGCAATTCATTCCTTTATCTGAAAATGCATGCAAAATTAAATTCCGCCTACATTATACGTTCTCACACAAAATTCTTGAAAAACTGGTTGGACCAGTATTTCATATGATTGCAAATAGTTTTGTAGAATCCTTCATCGAGCGGGCAGAAGACATTTATGGTAAGCGATAACAATTTATTGCAAATCGAAGTCGTATATGCCCTGCCTCACACCCAAATCATCAAGGAGGTCATTGTGCCCGGCGGTTGTACAGTTGGTAAGGCCATTCAACTCTCAGGAATTATTAATCAATTTCCAGATATCGATTTGACAAAAAACAAATGTGGTATTTTTGGTAAATCAGTCCACTTCGACACACCGTTGCAATCTCGCGACAGAATCGAAATATATCGAGCACTTATCATTAACCCAAAAGACGCCAGAAGAATACGTGCCAGAAACAATATGCATGCATAAATCTATCACACACTTAGGTTTCCTATAGACAATACAATCACGGACTTATCCTCATTCACCACAAACCTCTTCTTAGCCTAAAGTATGATTAGCGCTCTCTCAGTAATAAATCGTAACAAAACATACTGAACAGCTAATACAATAGTCTTCATTTAGAATTTTTTCTTCTTAAAAAGAGTATAAGAATTCTTTTTTTAATCGTTTGATTAAGCGCTCAAAACCGTAACATATTGTTTACACGCTCACTCAGAAATAATGATGAATGATTCACAAAACAACCTTATTCGAGTAGTTCTGATAGGACACGATAGTATCGTACAGTACGGGCTAGAAATGCTAATTAACACTCAGCAATCGATTATGAAAAGTGTCGGAAGTTTTATCAGTTGCTCTGCTGCAATTCCATGCATTGAGAACTTATCACCTAATGTCATTATTCTTAGTTTGAATTGCAGTTCCGAAAATGAACTACAAGTTATATTGCAATTCATTACTTCATCCAAAGCAAAAATTTTAATTTTGAAGCGGGTACAAGATTCCGAAATCTATGATAGAGCCATACTTGCCGGAGCCAAGGGACTTATTGAAAAAGACGAACCTCTACATGCGATTCTTAAAGCCATTGAGAAAGTCAATGAGGGCCAGCTTTGGCTGAATCAAACTTATATAAAAAAGCTAGTTAATAAGCTATCTCAGGAAGTTTCCGAGAGAGGCGATATTCAGGAAGAAAATAAAATCGAAAAACTTACTCCAAGAGAAAAGAAAATATTTTTTACCTTGGTAGAAAATGCCGGATTACCTGCCAAAGTTATTTCGAATAAGCTCAATATAAGTGAAAGCACATTTCGCAATCACTTGACATCAATCTACGAAAAACTTGATGTCAGCAACAAACTGGGGCTGTGGAACTATGTTCTTAAGCATAAGCTACGAAAGAAATAAAAAACTTTTTCACATAGAAGAAATGATTTCCTATAATTACTTTTTCCAATAAGCTTATACTGTTCTTCAATAAACAAAGCTAATTTTAAGAAAATGAATTGCTGATTATTTTTCAGTAATTGATACACTAATATATTGAAGTTTTTACTGAGCGATAAAGTAATTTATTGTAGTGAAAGCAGATGAAAATTTTGTATTAAAGATAGACAAAAATTTTTGCTAAAGATGTAAATATCTGCTCAGTAATCAATTCTTAACATCTTGATTTATCGAAACCGTGGGAAAAACCAAATGACAGAAATAAATAATACTGGAAGTGAAAATAAAACAGACACTACCGCATCTCAATCCACGCAAATAAGTATCAAAATGCAACAAGGCGAACATACCAGCCAACCGCTTTACTCTAATTTTACTGCAGCGCAAGCTGGACAAGGAGTAGTCATTGTGGATTTTGGTTTTGTCGATCCACAAACTATCCATGCAGTAAACCGATTAGCCCGATCAGGTGAGAAAATACCGGATACGGTGAGTGCAAAAATGTTATGCAGGATGGCTATTAGCGCTGAAGCTGCAAATAGCTTAGCTCAACAGTTAAATCAATTATTTAACAGAAAAACGTAAATACTCTAACTTTAGTGATCAGATCGAAAGATGAAATTGTAAAAACTATTTTTTCATGAAGCTAATTAGTGAAGATCGAAGAGAGGAACCATGGTAGAGAAATACGATATACTGACTGAAAGTAACGACGGCACTCCTCAATCGCATGAGGTAATGCAAATCAAAGTTAACATGCGACAAGGCGAGCATACAGCACAACCCTTATATACTAACTTTACCTCAGTACAAGCTGGACAAGATGTCATTATCGTGAATTTTGGCTTTCTCGACCCTCAAACCATGCAAACAATAAATCAATTGATTCGGTCAGGCAATAATTCACCAACTGCTGTCCATGCAAAAATGTCCTGCAGGATTGTCATTAGTATTGATGCGGCCAATCAACTCATTCAACAATTAAATCAGGCACTAACACAGAAATCTCCCGTACATGCATCGACCAATCAACAAAAACCAATTGACCAAGCTGACACAGCAGTTTCGAATAAACAATCTTCAGATAACTCATCTTCAGATGAAAAAAGCAGTACACCCAAAACTGAAGGCAACGTTAGAGGTTTTAAATTTCCTTGGTCTAAAAAAACACACTAAATCAATAAAAAACTGGCAATAATCCACAGTAAAATTGGGCAGATCACCAAGAAGCTCTCGTTATTTTGCTTATAAGGATCGTGTATATTTATGTTTTTTTTCAATAATATTGAAAGGATAAGATAACCATGTCGGAAAATGCCATTTCGTGCGAACTCCATGATTTTGTCGAGGTTGCCTGCATGTATCGCTATCAACTCAAGCTGATCTTAAAAAATAAACAAACGATAGAAGGCAAAGCCATCGATATTGTCAATTCACCTGAAGGACGGGAATGCTTGGTTATCGACGGTAATCCACAACAGCAGATCGAGTTGACACAGCTCACCAAATTAGAAGTATTGACACCCAATGCCAAATTCCGTGAAGTAATCTTTGAATAAAGTCTTGACGTATTGCGTAACATACTAGCTCACCACTGTAATTTGCTCGGAACGCTATGTCAGCCATCGCAATTAGGTTAATCGAATGGCATAAGCAACATGGCCGCCATGATCTCCCTTGGCAACGAAATCGCGATCCTTATGCGGTCTGGTTATCAGAAATCATGTTACAACAGACCCAAGTCAATACTGTCATACCGTATTATGCACGGTTCATGCGAAAATTCCCGACCATACACGACCTGGCGCAAGCACCATTGGATGCTGTATTGGCTCTGTGGAGCGGGCTTGGTTATTATTCACGTGCGCGAAATTTGCATTGGGCGGCGCGTCAAGTGATGCAAAATTATCAAGGGCAATTTCCAGAACACCGGGAATTGATCCAACAGCTACCCGGCATCGGGCGTTCTACAGCCGCTGCCATCGCGGTTTTTGCCTTTGGCAAGCATGAAGCTATACTGGATGGCAATGTTAAACGAATTTTTGCGCGCTATTTTGGAATCACCGGTTATCCCGGAGAACACAAAATTCAGAATTTGTTATGGCAAAAAGCGGAAGCCTCATTACCGACAAGCTATCATAGGGGTGAGATTGAAATCTATACTCAAGCATTAATGGATCTGGGTGCTACTGTTTGTACCCGCCGCACCCCACTGTGTGAAGCCTGCCCACTGCAACAACAATGTATTGCATGGCAGGAAAAACGCGTATACCAACTCCCTACTGCCAAGCCTCACAAATCATTACCCCAAAAAGAGACCATTTTTTTACTCCTGGCGCAGCAACAAAAGTTGCTGTTAAAGAAAAGACCAGCTAAAGGTATCTGGGGAGGATTGTGGTGTCCGCCTGAAATCGACGCTGACATAGATGTTGCGAGTTATTGCCAGCACCAATTAGGCATCAATATCCAAGCATCAATTAAACTACCGTCGCTGGATCATCAATTCACGCATTTCAAATTACGTATTCATCCACAACTGCTGCACGTTGTTTCAGAATCCTTGATAGCACCACCTCAATATATTTGGATCAAACCATCCGATGCGCTTGAACAAGGTATTCCAGCACCTGTCAGAAAACTGTTAAAGCAAAATTTCTTAACTGATCATGCTTCTATGGAATATGGATAATTTACCGGAATGGAAAAAACAGCAGCGCAAGGAATTGATTGCCGCCCGTGAGGCGATTCCCGGAAAAATATATCAGCAATGGAGTCAAGCAATTTCCGGTTTTCTCATGCAAGGGCTGCCACAACTGCACAAAAAGGTTATTGGTATTTATTGGCCATTTCGCGGTGAGTACGATCCACGATCAATAGCCCAGGATTTGATACAGCAGGACGCAATACTGGCATTACCGGAGGTTACCGGTAAGCACGAGCCGCTGTGTTTTCGCAAGTGGTCACCCGAAACCCCCATGCAAAACGGTGCTTATGGGATTCCAGTTCCTGTAGGAACTGAGATTGTTCGATTGGATGCAGTTATTATTCCCATGGTCGGTTTTGATCAGCATGGCTACCGATTAGGTTATGGCAGCGGCTATTTCGACCGCACGCTGGCTAGTTATGAATCACAACCACTCAGTATCGGCGTGGCATTTGAGCTACAACGAGTCGACAATGTATATCCACAATCGCATGATATCGCAATGCATTATGTAGTGACAGAAAAAGGTATTTTTCAAACCAAGCACCATCAATCGATTGCCACCAATGATACTGATAACATGTAGTCATCTACACAAAAAAGAAAACAGCATCCTCAGCTTTCTGCACCCCAGCGAGGCATTAATGTATGTTGAACGCCCAAGTGATCCAGAATCCGAGCCACGACAAAATCCACCATATCCTGTAAGGTCTGCGGGTGATGATAAAAACCGGGATTCGCTGGCAGAATAACCGCTCCACTGTGCACAAGTTTAAGCATATTCTCGAGATGAATTGCAGAAAATGGTGTCTCCCTTGGCACAATAATCAAAGGCCGATTTTCTTTTAATGCCACATCCGCCGCGCGTTCAATCAAATTTTGACTCATGCCGGCGGCAATCGCCGCCAGCGTTCCCATTGTGCAAGGGCAAATTACCATTGCATCCGCTGGATTTGACCCGGAAGCTACAGGCGCAAACCATTCTTCACGGCCAAACACATGCAATTGTCCGTGTGCAACGCGATATCGCTCCTTGAGAAAAGCTTCCGTTTCTTTGGCGCTGGATGGCAATACCAAATTCATTTCTTGTTGCGCAACGATTTGCGCCACTTTTGAATACAACAAATAAACTTGCTTGCCTTCATTAAGCAACATCTCGAGTAAGCGGATCCCGTAAGGCATTCCAGATGCACCGGTTAGTGCTAAAGTGATTGTGTGCGGATTTTTCATGTCAAGGTTGACAATTTATACAATCTTTCCACCAAGAGACCGTTAAGACTATTTACGCCGGCGGCTATGATATTAGGGCAATTTTGTAAACCACCAAACTAACTCTGGTGCTTGTCTACTGATTCGATACCCATTGCTTGTTCATGCCGTTCAATAAAGTCCTTAGTGCTATCAATACCACGCAATTGCAATACATAATTGCGTACAGCAGCCTCCACTAGCACCGCTAAATTCCTACCAGCGGCAACAGGTATAATGACTTTGCGAATATCCACATTCATAATATTTTCGTTCAGATTACTAAGCGGCAATCGCTCCAATAATCTGGCATCTGTTCCACCACTATTTTGGAGATGGACAATTAACTTCATATTTTTATGGCGACGGACGGCTGTTTCACCAAAAATCGTACGAATATTCAACATACCTAAACCACGTACTTCGAGATAATCCCTTAACATTGGCGGACAACGGCCTTCTAATGTTTCAGGAGCAATGCGGCGTAATTCCACCACATCATCCGCAACCAAGCCATGACCTCGGCTGATTAATTCAAGAGCCAACTCACTTTTACCTACACCGCTCTCACCCGTTATCATGACACCCATGCCTAGAACATCCAGTAATACGCCATGTAAGTTGCATGAAGGTGCCAAAACACTTCCCAAGTAGGTACGAATCACCCAGATAATTTCAAGGCTGGGATAAGGCGAGCGCCATAATGGAATATTCGAAGAACTTGCCATGTTAAATATTGCTACTGGAACTTCTGCATTATCGGCAACAATAATACACGCCGGATTACTCTGTATAAGCTGATTCAGTTTCTTTTCAAGTGAAGTAGGCTCGAGTTTGTTTAAATAGTGAATTTCATCACTGCTGATGACTTGAATCCAATCGGGATGAATAAAATTCAAGTGCCCAATCACACCTTGCCCAGACTTTCCAATCGCTTCATCACTAAGCTCAATAATGCCGCCGCTCTGCCCCGCTATCCAACTTAGGCCTAGTTTTTCCTTCTTATCTTCAAATAATTGCGCAATACTAATTCGTGACATTCGGCTCCCAATCAGCGATCAGCTTATGAATCTCTGTCGCATCTTTACTACGCAAGATATTTTCGCGAAACTGCTTATCACTAAACATTTGCGCTAATTCGCTTAGAATTTGCAAGTGTTTATCGGTAGCTTTTTCAGGTACCAATAAAATGCAAGCAATATTTACCGGCTGACCATCAGGTGCATCAAATGGAATCGCCTCCTTCATTGTTACTAGAGCGGCAATTGCTTCACGTAAACCTTTAATACGACCATGAGGAATTGCAACGCCTTGCCCCAACCCTGTAGAACCTAGTTTCTCGCGAGCAAATAGACTATCAAAAACCTGACTACGTGCAATCTGATTAGTATTCTCAAATAAGAGTCCCGCTTGTTCAAATACACGTTTCTTGCTTGCTACATCTAAATCAACGATAACATTGGATAGTGGTAATAATTGTGAAATTAAATTCATAGGAAAAATTAATTCAGGCGGATACTAATATGGCATACAACCTATCCATACGTTTCATCCTCGCAACTTTTTGCACGAGTGACTTTTATTGCTCAAAATCTTGATCTTTTAATGCGCCATGGTTACGGCGTTCAAGGTTTTTCTCTTTGTGTTTTAGAATTTGGCGATCCAGCTTATCTACAAGACTATCAATCGATGCGTACATATCTTCACTATCGGTTTCAACAAAAATATCTTTGCCTCGCACATGGACATTCGCTTCTGCTTTTTGTTTGAGCTTTTCGACCGATAATATGACACTTACATCAATGACATGATCAAAGTGTCGCGTAATTTTGCTTATTTTTGAATTAACATAATCACGCATGGCATCGGTAATTTCCACATGATTGCCGGTAAGTTTAAGGTTCATTATTCTTCCTTTTTAATTAAAATGATTTGCGAAGATTTGCTGCTGGAATTTGTAGCGATTCTCTATATTTTGCAATAGTTCTACGAGCAACAACAATACCTTGTTGCTCAAGAATATCTGCAATTTTGTTATCGCTCAGTGGTTTTTTTGAATTCTCTTTTTGTATCAGTTGCTTGATCAATGCACGAATGGCTGTAGCTGAACACGCCCCTCCTGAATCTGTAGTCACATGGCTACCAAAAAAATATTTAAGCTCAAAAATACCGCGGGGAGTATGCATAAATTTTTGTGTAGTCACACGTGATACTGTTGATTCATGTAAATTCAAAGCTTCTGCAATCTCCCGCAATACTAGCGGGCGCATCGCGACTTCTCCATGTTCAAAAAACTGCTGTTGACGCACCACTATGGCATTAGCTACATTTAAAATAGTAGATGAACGTTGTTGAATATTTTTAATTAGCCACTTAGCTTCATTTAGTTGATTCGCTAGCATACTTGCTGAGTTATTACCCGTTTGTCTTAATATGTTAGCATACAGTTGATTGATACTGAGTTTGGGGAGTGCATCTATATTTAGATGTACACTCCAGATTCCATTATTTTTTGTAACTATAACATCAGGCACAATATAGCGCTCATTTTGCGGATTAAATTCAGCACCCGGTTTAGGGTTTAGATTGATGATCAACTTCTGAATATCACGTAGTGCCTGGTCATCGCATCTCAATAATTTTTTGATTTGAGAAAAATCGTGTAATGCCAGAATTTTCAAATGTTCCTGCACCAACATGAGTGCCTGATCACGATATGGGCTGTTATCAGGCATCGCTTGCAACTGCAAGGCCAAGCATTCTTCCAGACTACGCGCTCCTACACCAGGTGGGTCAAGACGTTGCAATAATTTCAGTGCACTTTCTAAGTCATTGAAACTAATATTCAGTTCTATGGGTAACATTTCCATCAATTCACCCAGAGGCTGGGGCAAATAACCATCATCATCCAGACTATCAATCAATAAACCGATAATCCTTCTTTCACGATCAGAAATATGCTTTAAACATGAAGCTTGCACATTTAAATATTCACGCAAACTTATTGGTGTGGCAGGAACTTGTGGAGTCTCATATTCATCATCGTCATACGTATTATAAGAAAAAAGACTTTCCTGCGGCCACTCAGGCTCATTTTCATGAGTTTCATTAGGTAAGATTTTATCTTCCGACACTGTCATATCGGATGACACATTCTCAAATTCTGGAGAATTAACAGTCTCAGATTGCGGTGAGTAATCTGTTGTAGGTGCATTCCAATCTTCACCTAATTCCAACAGTGGATTTTCTTGCGCAATACGCTCAATCTCCTGATTTAATTCAAGCGTCGATAATTGCAGCAATCGTATCGACTGCTGCAATTGCGGTGTAAGCTTAAGTTGCTGAGATAGCTTTAGCTGAAGTGTTGGTTTCATGATAAGAATAAACTGTTAGCGCTTGATCATTTAATTCGCTGATTACAATCTACAACCGGAAATGTTCTCCCAAATATACTTCCCTAACCTGTTCATTATGAATAATTTCTTCTGGCTTACCTTTAGCAAGTACTTGCCCTTCACTGATGATATATGCCCGATCGCAAATTCCTAATGTTTCTCGAACGTTATGATCAGTAATCAACACCCCTATTTTTCGTTCTTTGAGAAAAGCAACAACTTTTTGTATATCCAAAACTGCAATCGGATCAACACCCGCAAAAGGTTCGTCAAGTAGGATAAAACGCGGCTGTGAAGCTAAAGCACGCGCGATTTCAACACGACGCCGTTCCCCTCCTGATAAACTAATTGCAGAATTATTACGTAAATGACTAATATGCAAATCGTGTAATAAACCATCTAAATACCGCTGTTTTGTATCATCGTCCAAATTTTGTAGTTCTAATACGGCAAGAATATTTTCTTCAACGGTTAATCGTCTAAAAATTGATGCTTCTTGAGGCAAATAGCTCAACCCCAGCTTTGCCCTCTGATGAATGGGTAGCTGGCTCAGATCCTGATCATCAAGAAATATCGTTCCACCATCGAGAGGCACGAGGCCTACAATCATATAAAAGCAGGTAGTTTTTCCAGCACCATTCGGTCCCAGCAAACCAATCACCTCACCGCTACATAATGAAAAAGAGGCATCCTTTACCACAGTGCGCGATTTATAGCGCTTTTTTAAATTGCTGGCTTTTAATTCACTCATTACTTGGAATTGATGGATTTAAGTGCAACGTTAATTGCTAAAACTACTCAGACTTGTTTTTAGGTTGGATAGTAATACGTACTCGTTTATCAGGACCAGCCACATCTCCACGTTCCTTACTGCTGATCACTTTAAAAAATTCAGTATTCATATCGTAGGAAATATAATCTCCCTGCACTTCATCAGTACCTCGTTTTAATCGGGCTTGTCGAAATAGTTCAATTTTATCTGTTTTACTATCATACTCGGCTCGCTCGCTCCATCCTTCGACATATTCATCTAAACCATCACGCTTTTGACGAAAACTAACGAGATCCCCAATTGCAGTTGCTTGTTTGAATCCATTCAGATCTTCCTTCATGATTACTTTATCAGCCTTAATCCGCATCGTACCTTGGGTCAAAATTACATTGCCTGTAAATATACTGACCCGGGTCGATTCTTTACGATTAACATCTTCAACCGTAGCACGATCAGCTTCTAAATGGACAGGTTTTTTCCGATCAGCCCGCTCCGCTATTGCTGACTGAACACATAACAAACTCATTAGCCCTACTATAAGAATTAATTTCATATCATCTTCAATTACTTATTATTAACTGCTCGCACCTGCGCCAAAAGCTGAATCACGCCAGTCTGATTATTTAATTCCATTCCGATTGCAGTGATTGTGGTATTCGATTTTGAAATAGTCACCGCTTGATTCGTTTTAACCAGACCTTCATCCGGAATAAGGTGTAAGAACTGAGTCACCAAAGAAATTTTACCTTTTTCATCATCCAAACCTCTGATCGCAGTCACATCATTCGACAGATAGATATCTTTACCTTTGTTTCTTATTTCCGCACGCTCTGCTTGCAGACGCATCAAAGGTTTCCCCGGTTCAGTACTGATAAAGTTGACTTGTTCCATTTGTGTAACATCTTCATCAATATAATGAAATAATTTCTCAGCCGTGAATATTCGCTGTGTTGTTGCCGCATGTTCCATTCGAATACCAGACAAATCTTCAACAATATAATCCGGATTTTGATATAAATCGCTATCTTTAGCCTGCTCAGGCGGACGAGTGATTTGATCCAGCCACCATGTTATTAACATTAGAAAGATAAAAAGAATTAGAGAAAAACTGATATGTTGGCGACTATGCATGAAAAAATAGCGTGTAACAATTATTCCAAAATATTCGGTATCACTCGAATCTTATTGATTAAAATACATACTTTTTGAATTATATCAGAACTAAAATCTCTAATTAGAGAATAGATTTTTTGCGTTTTTTTGGGTTTTTATAAATTCTAAATTTGAATCTACATATCAGCGTAATACTGTAAATTTTTAGCAACCACTTAAGAAAAAAATATAATCATGCATGTAGAAGCATTAAAATTTGAAAATTACGATCAATTACAGGATGATATATGCGCAGAGCGCATTATCGCTGCAAAAAATAGTTTGGGGAAACGTGCAGTTATACTTGCACACCATTATCAACGTGCCGATGTATATCGTCACGCTGATTTGACCGGAGATTCCTTGAAGCTCTCGTTTCTTGCTGCTCAAACGGACGCTGATTATCTGGTTTTTTGCGGCGTTCACTTTATGGCTGAAGTTGCAGACATACTCTCGAGCCCGCAACAAATTGCCATATTACCTGATATGGCGGCTGGTTGCTCAATGGCGGACATGGCTAATCTTGCCAATGTTGAACGCGCTTGGCGTGAGCTTGCAGAGTTACTTAATCCCGATGAAGTAATCACTCCAGTCACATACATCAATTCTGCAGCAGATCTCAAAGCATTTTGTGGAGAGCATGGTGGCATAGTGTGCACATCTAGTAATGCCGGAAAAGTTCTGGAATGGTCATTTAAGCAACGAGAAAAAGTTTTATTCTTTCCTGACCAGCATCTCGGGCGCTGGAGCGGCCATCAACTTGGCATACCACTTGAAGCAATGCCTATATGGAATTTTGATGAACCAATGGGCGGGTTAACCGCAGAGCAAATTAAGAAAGCTAAAATTTTGTTGTGGAAAGGCCATTGTTCAGTGCATCAAATGTTCCAGCCGCAACATATTATCCGTTTCCGCAACCAATATCCGGATGGTATTGTCATTTCGCACCCAGAATGTAGTTTTGAAGTTTGCAAAGCATCTGATTTTGTCGGTTCAACTGAATACATCATTAAAACTATCGCGGCAGCAAAAAGTGGCACGCGCTGGCTGGTTGGCACTGAATTGAATCTCGTTAGCCGAATCACTGAGGAATTCAAATCGCAAGGAAAAATTGTTCAATTCATGTCACCTATGGTGTGCATGTGTTCAACGATGGCGCGAATCGACCCTCAACATCTGGCTTGGGCACTGGAGAACCTGGTAAATGGCAATGTCGTCAACCAAATAAAAGTTCCTATGGAAGAAGCTAAACTGGCGAGACTGGCGCTGGATAAGATGCTGAAGATTTCATAGAGAAGACCCCAAATGACGGAGAACTTGCACATCACGAACTTCAACATTGCGCACGATCCCTGCCATATTCATGCGGGCAAATTACTACTTGTAATAGCATAGCGCATATCTCCAACATGAAAAAACTTTGTTATGTTGAGAACAACCATATCGCTTTGCTGCAAAACGGAGAAGAATATTTTCCGCAATTAGAAGCCGCTATTGATAAATCGCAGATTGAAATACATCTTGAAGCTTATATTTTTGAATATGATGCTATCGGCATCAAAATCTCAGAAGCGCTAAAACGCGCAGTGCAACGAGGCGTATCCGTTTATCTTCTACTTGATGGCTTCGGTTCACAAAATCTTTCTCAAGCGGAAATCGACATTTTGCTCCAATCCGGCATCAAGCTGCTGATATTTAGACCGGAATTTATTTTCTCTATACCGCGGCGCCATCGCCTACGCCGAATGCATCGCAAGATAGCTATTATCGATGCACAAATTGCTTTCGTTGGTGGAATTAATATCATCGACGATCAACATAATCCGGAAGGATTTACACCGCGTTTTGATTACGCTGTTACGATTGAAGGCCCACTGCTGGTTCAAATTCATAAAGCTGTAAAACATTTATGGATGTTAGTGGCCTGGGCTCATTTAAAGAAACGCTGGGTCCAACCAACTATTGTTACACCAAGTAGTAAACCTTACGGCAATCAGAAAGCTGCTTTTGTCATTCGTGATAACTGGCGTCACCGCCATGACATCGAGCATGCCTATTTAGCTGCCATTTACCAAGCGCAAACTGAAATCATAATTGCCAATGCTTATTTTTTGCCCGGAAGAAAATTTAGTACTGCACTAAAAAATGCTGCCCAACGGGGTGTTAAAGTTGAACTTTTATTACAAGGTAAAATTGAATATCGTCTTCAGTATCATGCGACGCAGGCACTATATGAGAATCTATTGCAAGCAGGGATAAAAATTTATGAATACAATCGCAGTTATCTGCATGCCAAAGTTGCTGTTATTGATCAATATTGGGCTACAGTCGGATCCTCCAATATTGATCCTTTCAGCTTATTACTGGCACGCGAAGCCAATGTTTTCATCGAAGACCGCCAATTTGCTAATAAATTAAGAGCACGCTTGAAAATTGCAATCACGCAGGAATCATTATGTATTACCTCAACTGACAAAAGCTTTTTTTCGTGGCGAAGGTACGTTATTAACTGGTTAAGCTTTTATATTGTACGCATGATACAAGGTATACTAGGATATGATTGGTATGACAACATTCGGTGATTTTCTTTTAATGTATCACCATTTAGTTAAATGAAGCAGGCACAGCACGCGCTTAATAGCATCGAGTTATCTCCAGACCAACAAGATCACGTCAATACAGCCGCACGCATACTCTGTGAAGGCGGTATCGTCGCATTTCCTACTGAAACTGTTTATGGTCTGGGAGCGGATGTTAGCAATCCCGGTGCTGTCAGAAAAATTTACGACATAAAGCAGCGCCCTCTCGATCATCCGCTCATTGTACATATTGGCGATATCTCGCAATTGAACTATTGGGCTCAAGCTATCCCCGAATCAGCCTGGAAATTGGCCTATCAATTCTGGCCTGGGCCATTGACATTAATTTTACAGCGTAGCCATCACGTAGCGGACAGCGTTACAGGTGGTCAGAATACTGTAGGCATAAGGATGCCAGCGCACCCGATTGCACTGGCTTTACTCGATGCACTAGGATCCGGAAAAGCATTAGCTGCACCATCTGCCAACCGCTTCGGACACATCAGTCCGACGACTGCCGCGCATGTACAGCATGAATTAGGCGCTAAAGTCGATATGATTCTCGATGGCGGCGCTTGTGAAGTAGGTTTAGAAAGCACTATCGTATATATCGAAAATCAGTCAGTCAGAATATTGCGCCCCGGCGGAATTACAGCACTCGAACTTGAAATGGTACTGGATATGCCAGTCAATTTAGCATCTATTGCCAGCCAATCTCCACGTGTTTCTGGGTTGTTACCCGCACACTATGCCCCAATTACGCCATTAAGAATATATCCTGCAGAACAAATATGGCAACAAGCATCCACATTAACTGCACAAGATTTGCGCATTCTTATCATGACTTGGTCGAACACTGAACAAACACAGTTCTCTAATCAATTAATAGAACATTGCAGCATGCCAGCAGATCCTGTTATATATGGCAAGCAATTGTATGCAAAATTACGTCAGTTTGATCAGGCTGCATTTGATTATCTGTTGATTGAGGCCCCTCCCAATCACCCAAGTTGGTTGGCCATTACCGATCGATTACAACGTGCCAGCAATCATTCTTCTAACAAAAATGAGTTATCGTTATGAATACACGCAATAAGTTACAAGCAGTATTATTTGATGTTGATGGCACACTCGCGGATACCGAACAAGATGGACACCGCTTGGCTTTCAATGCTGCATTTCAAGAGTTTGGTCTTAATTGGAATTGGGATATCGATCTTTATGGCAAATTACTGCAAATTACAGGTGGAAAGGAACGGATTCTCCATTACATTGAAAATTATGTACCTGCTCTACTTGATCGAAATGATTTGAAGGAGTGGATTATCGGTTTGCATAAAGCAAAAACTATGTATTTTGAATCACTAATGGAAACTGGCCGCATCCCATTGCGTCCGGGTGTCGCACGATTAATTCAAGAGCTGCGCCAAGAAAAAGTAAAGCTTGCAATTGCAACCACCACCACCATGGAAAACGTCATTGCTCTGCTTAAATCAACGTTGGGTGAGGAATCGATCGATTGGTTTGATGTGATTGGTGCCGGTGATATTGTACCCAAGAAAAAACCGGCTCCCGATATTTATCATTGGGTGCTGAATCAACTCAAATTAACACCGCAGCAATGTATAGCAATTGAAGATTCAGAAAATGGCCTCAGGTCAGCATTGGCAGCAAACCTCACTACCCTTATTACAGTCAGCAGCTATACTCGTTCACAAGATTTCAACGGTGCGGTCGCAGTTTTATCAGACCTCGGTGAGTCATTTAAGCCATTTACAAAGATCGATGGAATGACATTTAATAACCAATGGGTTGATTATCAAATGCTAAATAAAATGGCTAGCATAACCTCCTGAATTTTCAATATACAGCACACCCTATAAAAGAAAGCTTAACTTTTGTGAACTTTGTGAAGTATTAATCCACAAATCATATTGATATCACATACCAATTAGGTACCGCTCAATAATCAATTAAAAGGGGTAGTATTATGAAATTGATACAGATTATCGTCACAACTTTTGTATTAGCGTTTTATCTTCACTCGCAGGCAATCGCTGCTGATATGAATCCACATACTGCTGAAGCTATAAAACATGCAGAAGAAGCTCAAATTCATGGTCAAGCAGGCCATACAAAAGCATTGCTCGAACATGCGCAAGAAAGTCTGGTACATGCCAAAGCTGCCGAAAAAGAGCTTACTGAAATGCACAAGCGGCATATGACTGAATCAATCAAACATCTGGATGAAGCGATTGCCCACGCCAAACAAGATCATGCAGATGTAGCAACCAAACATGTCACAGAAGCTTTACAACATATGCTTGATGCAGGTGCAAAATAATGTAAATAAAAAGCGGATATAAATAAGGTATCCGCTTTTTATTGATTAATCACATATTCCTATGATGGATTGGGTAAATATTCCATAGGATCAACAGGCTTACCATGCTTTCTAATCTCAAAATGTAATTGGGTTGTATCCGTATCCGTATTACCCATTTCTGCTATTTTCTGACCTTTAATCACAGATTCACCTTCCTTCACCAGTAGCTTACTATTGTGCGCATATGCACTTAGAAAAGTATTATTGTGTTTGATAATGATCAAATTTCCATAACCACGCAAACCATGACCACTATAAACTACTTCTCCATCAGCAGATGCTAGGATCGGCTGGCCAGCCTGGCCGGAAATCTTTACCCCCTTTGAGTTTTTGGAAAATGATGATAGCAATTTACCATTGGTTGGCCATATCCACTCGGTATCTAATTGATTGATCACCTTATTAGATTTTTCTATTTGTGGCCTAGGAGCAATTTCAATTCTATTACTTTCTTTAGCTATTTTTGCAGATTGTGAAGATAATGCTATCGGAGCTGTAGACAATGTATCTGGATTCTTCAGTCGTGCAACATTCTGCTCAGAATACGGCAATTTAACTGCCTTAGGGCCCGTTTTCAAGTTTCCCTTCACATTGGCAGTAATTGAACTCGAGCTTTCATCAGGAATTGATATAGTGGCTTGCTCGTCAGGCGCAATTGTTGTTTCGATTGGCCGCTGAGGTAAAGCATACAAAGTAGGTTGAGAATCATCGGCTGGTGTAGACAAAATCAACTTCTGACCGGGTTTAATAGCTTTGGGGTCCGCAATGTTATTCCATTCGGTCAATTTCTTAAAATCGATGCCATGATTAAGCGCAATGCTATATAGCGTATCCCCTTTCTGAATAATATATGTTTGATTATTTAAATTACTTGAGTCAACCGACTTACTAGTCAATCCAGATACATCAGTTTTCGCACGATCGATTACGGGTGCTGGAGATTGAGTAGCACAGCCAAACACTACAAAACAGATTGTAATGAGTAATAAGCCATTAAAAATAGACATTATTGATTGTTGGCTTACCCAGAATAAATTTATTTTAAAATTGCTTTTATCAACACTAACACGTGTTACAAGTAAATTATTTGCCATTTGTAATATTCCTCGTATCGCTATTTTTTTACGACACCAGCTAACAGGGGTACAAAATTTACTTCTTCCAATACAGTTTCAGTATAACCCTGTGAATTACGCTCAATGATACACAAATTTTGTTTTTGAGTTCCTTTAGGAAAAACCATTCTCCCACCTACCATCAACTGATCTAATAATGTTGTAGGAATATGTGTCGTTACAGCGGTCATGATAATACCATCAAATGGTGCAGCCTCAGTTAATCCACGCAAGCCATCCGCGTGTTTCATATAAACATTTCTAATTTGTAACTCCTGCAATCGAACTCTAGTT
The DNA here is from genome assembly GCA_024281995.1 of Nitrosomonas sp. Lineage (GTDB taxonomy): Bacteria > Pseudomonadota > Gammaproteobacteria > Burkholderiales > Nitrosomonadaceae > Nitrosomonas. Next base: position 726,195 of record JAMWZW010000001.1, on the reverse strand, counting down.
CGTGTTAATAATGGTCCGATACGTTCGATTGAGTAAACTTTTTGTGCAAGCTGTGCCAATAGTGCAGTCTGATAGCCACAACCAGTTCCAATCTCTAGTACCTTTTCTAAATCAGAATTGGCACGTAATAACTCACTCATGCGAGCAACAATCCAAGGGCTAGATATGGTTTGTCCATAGTTAATTGGTAAAGCAACATCTTCATAGGCACGACTGGCCAAAGCTTCTTCAACAAAGATATGGCGGGGAATGGTACCCATTACCGACAAAACCACTTCATCAGCAATACCCTGTCCACGCAACCGTTCGATCATTCGCAAGCGTGTTCGTTGCGAAGTCATACCAATTCCCGAATGACGTACACTCACCAATTAGTATCCATAAATATTAATCACTTAAATATAACAAGCACCTAATTATTTAGCCATCTTGTTATAAGATCCATCTGATCGTATCGGGTTAAATCAATTTGTAGCGGAGTTACAGAAACACGATTATGTTGTATGGCATAAAAATCTGTACCTTTGCCAGCATCCTGTGCAGCACCCGCAGCCCCAACCCAATAGACGCTTTCTCCACGAGGGCTGTGCGATTTAATGACGGGCTCTGCTTTGTGTCGCCGTCCCAATCGAGTAACTTCAATTCCTTCGAGTTGGTGATATTCGATATCTGGTACATTGATATTCAACAAAACTGGATTCTTGATATCATTTTCTCGTAGTCGCTTTACCATATCGACTGCAACACGTGCAGCTGTTCTATAATTTCCATTAGAAGCACTAACCAGAGAAATAGCTAACGAGGGAATTCCCAGCAAAAAACCTTCCGTAGCCGCAGCAACAGTCCCTGAATAAATCGTATCATCGCCCATATTTGCACCATGATTCACACCAGAAAGTATTATATCTGGCATCACATCCAACATACCCGTTACAGCAAGATGCACGCAATCTGTTGGTGTACCGTTAACATAGTAAAAACCATTATGCGATTTATGTAAGCTCAATGGACGGTCCAAAGTTAATGAATTGCTGGATCCACTACGATCCCTTTCAGGTGCAACCACAATGATTTCAGCGATTTCAGAAAGCATTTGGGCAAGGCACGCCAACCCCGGTGCAAAATATCCATCATCATTGCTGAGTAGTATGCGCATTCTTACAATATCCTGTTAATCACTAAATCGTTAATAAAATACTTTCGCACAATGAACTCAGATTTAACTCTTTTAATCAGTTGGACTAGCTGCAATGGTCGGGGCGAGAGGATTTGAACCTCCGACCACTTGCACCCCATGCAAGTACGCTACCAGGCTGCGCTACGCCCCGAACTAGAAATTATATTCTATTAACTTTAAATCTACTGAAAAATATATGCTTAGGAAAGAAGTAGAGACACGACACCTTTAATTTCACGTCGTATGTAGCGTAAATTCTCTGCTGAATAAGCTGCATGAGTATCGATAGTTTTGAAGTATGTTGAAGAATTTTTACCATGATCCAATCGATTACGTGCGCCATTTATTGTAAGTCCATGATCATAAAGTAATTCTCTTATACGACGAATTAGTAATACTTCCTGATGTTGATAGTAACGGCGATTACCACGACGCTTAACAAGTTTCAATTGCGTAAATTCTTGTTCCCAATATCGCAATACATGCGGTTTTACGTCACAAAGTTCACCCACTTCACCAATGGTAAAATAGCGCTTTGCTGGAATTGGAGCAAGCGTGCTACTAGGTTTTTTTTCCATGATAGTTTTTTTCAACCAAGGTTTTAAGTTTTTGACTTGCATGGAATGTAACCACACGACGTGCGGTAATAGGAATTTCTTCTCCTGTTTTAGGATTTCTACCAGGACGTTGTGGTTTTTCTCGTAGCTGAAAGTTACCGAATCCTGAAAGCTTAACACCTTCATTATTTTGCAAGGCATTACGTACTTCCTCATAAAATGACTCGACCATATCTTTTGCTTCACGTTTATTAAGCCCTACATTCTCAAATAGTAAATCTGCTAATTCAGCTTTTGTTAATGCCATACTTTACTCCATCCATTTAATGTAACTTTATTTTTGTTAAATTTACTAGGCAGTTGTATTATAAGTAAAAAAACCATCAAAAGGTTATTCTTTATAAAATTAAAAAAGAGAAATCACCGGCTTTCACCTTAATCAATAGTCATTCGATATTTGTAAACTTATCAATTGCGTAATATTGCTCCAAATTTACTTTTCAACATTTCCACTAAGCTCGCCACTGCAAAATCAGCTTCATTATCCGTCAACGTTTTCTCAGTATCTTGTAACAATAGTCGGAATGCAAGACTTTTTTTAGTATCATCTACACCCTTCCCACGATATACATCGAACAAAGAGATATCTGAAATAATTGCCAATTTCTCTGCGTACATACCACACAACAGCGAATGTACGCTAGTATCCTTATTAACGATAATCGCAATATCGCGCCGTATAGGTGGAAATTTAGAAATGGCCTTTACTACTGGCAATATTTTAGATATTAAGTCATCAAGAACTATTTCAAACAATATTGTATTCTTCTGCAATCCATATTTTTTTTGCCATCGCGGATGTAATTCTCCCAACCACCCAATTGATTTTCCGTCGGTATAAATTTGAGCCGATTTACCAGGATGCAGCGCCGGATGATAAAACTCTTTGAAAGAAATAACCTTTCCTTTACACAGCACTTCTATATCAGCTTTCACATCATAAAAATCAACATCTTTTGCAGCTATTCCCCATTGCTCAGACACAACCTCACCATAACTAAGACCCGCTATTTTTTCTATTTGCGTGCAATCATTTTCACCATCTCTAATAAAGCAACCACCGACTTCAAACAAACGCACCCTTAACTGCTTTCGATTTAAATTAAATTGCAAATTAGAAATTAAACTACCAATTAATGTGCTACGCATGACATTCATTTGGCTTGCAATCGGATTCTTTAGTACAATTGGCGTATTATTGCCAGTAAAATCAGACTCCCATTCAATGTCCACGAAAGCATAATTAATTACTTCTTGATAATCACGGGCAATCAATGATTGCTTTATTTGAAATAACGTATATTTCGTCTCTGGCACCGGCAACATTGCCATATTGCCACACGGAAAATGCGCAGGTATATGATCATAACCATGAATACGTGCAAGCTCTTCTATAAAATCCTCTTCTATCGCCAAATCAAAACGATAGGTCGGAGGTATAACATTAAAAGTGCTTTCATTTACAGAGAATTCGAAACCTAATCTTTTAAAATAATCACTTACTTGCTGCTGACTAATGTCAATACCTAAAACCCGTCCTATGCGCTGACTACGTACATTAACCAGACCTCGTTGTGGCAGTTTATTGTTAACTTCAATAATTGCACTTACGTGGCCTCCACAAATCATTTGTATCAAATACGTTGCGCGCTCTAAAACACTTTTTGTTGCAGCAAAATCTACACCGCGTTCAAAACGATAAGCAGAGTCAGAATTAAATCCAAGTTGAAATGATTTACCGCTGATAGCATTCGGAGCAAAGAATGCACTTTCGAGAAAAATATCAGTTGTGCCTTGTGTTACTCCACTATCTAAACCACCCATAATACCTGCTAACGCAAGTGGATTAACGTCATCAGAGATTATTAGCATTTCTGGGGTTAAGCTTATTTCATTGCCATTCAATAGCTTTATTTTTTCATGAGATAATGCATAACGGACGTTGATGCCTCCAGAAATCTTCATCAAGTTAAAAGCATGCATGGGTTGTCCTGTTTCCAACAAGACATAATTAGTGATATCAACTACGGAATTAATAGATCGAATTCCACCACGTTCCAACCGTTGTGACATCCATAATGGCACTGCAGCATCAAGATTAATACCCCGTATAATCCGCCCACAATACAATGGACAGGCATCAGGAGCAATTACACGTACTGATAAAGTATCTTCAGTTTCTGGTAAAACTGAGTTTATTTCTGGCAATCGTAAATCAGATTTTGTTATTGCAGCTACTTCACGTGCTACGCCGAATACTCCAAGGCAATCTGCACGATTCGGTGTCAGACTTAATGTAAAAACATTATCATCAAGTTCATAGTAACTACGAAAATCTACACCCACCGGGGCATCTTCAGGAAGCAGTAGCAAACCATCAACTTCTACACTAATACCTAATTCTTTTGCTGAACATAGCATGCCAGCAGATTCTATACCGCGTAGTTTCGCTTGTTTGACAATAAGACCTGGCAATGTCGCACCAATCAAAGCACAGGGAACCTTTATACCTGCATTTACGTTAGGGGCACCACAAACAATTTGCAATATATCTTCCTCTCTACCTCCTGTCTTAACACTACACACTTTTAGTTTGTCTGCAGACGGATGTTCTTCGATTGAAATGACTTCAGCCACAACAACCTTATCAAAAATTGCTGCCACCGGCTCAACACTCTCAACTTCAATTCCTACCATCGTTAATGCATGCGCCAATTCATCACTCGAATGTGGCGGATTGACATAACTTCGCAACCAATTTTCAGAAAATTTCATGTAAATCCATTACTAATTACTGTATGTGAACTATCAAATTCAATTAAACTGTTTAAGAAAACGCAAATCATTTTCAAAGAACAATCTTAAGTCATTGACTCCATATCTTAGCATCGTCAATCGTTCCACCCCCATGCCAAAAGCAAAACCAATAAATTGTTCATTATCAATCACAACATGCTGCAATACATTAGGATGTACCATTCCACATCCAAGTACTTCCAACCAGCCTGTATAACTGCAAACACGACATCCTTTTCCATCACACATGACGCAACCAATATCCATCTCCGCAGAAGGTTCAGTAAAAGGAAAAAAAGATGGTCGAAACCTTGCAGGCAAATCATCTCGCTCAAAAAAAAGAGCCATAAAATTAGTTAGAATGCCTTTTAATGCAGCAAAATTAACATTTTCATCAATCCATAACCCCTCTACCTGATGAAACATGGGAGTATGCGTTACATCAGAATCGCATCGGTAAACGCGTCCGGGTGCGATTATTTTTATTGGCGGCTTATTATTTTGCATGTAATGAATCTGAACAGGCGAAGTGTGTGTGCGTAACAAATCACCATTATCAATATAAAAGGTATCATGCATTGCCCGTGCGGGATGGTTCTCTGGTATATTCAGTGCTGTAAAATTGTAATAGTCAGTTTCTATTTCAGGACCCGAGACTACATTAAAACCTATTGAATGAAACAAAGTTTCAATTCGATGCAAAGTTTGTGTTATCGGGTGTAAACCACTCACATTTGACCCTCTACCAGGTAAAGTGACATCTAATGCTTCTTCAGTCAATCTAGCTTCTAATTCTTTTGCTTGAATTATATTCCGCTGGGATTTAAGTATTGCCTCCAGTTGTTCCTTTGCTTGGTTTATCCGACTACCCATAATAGGACGGTGCTCAGGAGGAAGCCCTCCTAACCCTTTGAGTAACTCTGTCAGTTCGCCATTTTTACCAAGATAGCGCGCTTTGATTTTTTCCAATTCCACAGGATTATCAATATTTTTTAGCAACTCTGTTGCTTCACTGATTATTTCATCCAAATTTTTCATGCACATCGATTAAAAAATAGATTGATTAAGACTTCTGTATAACTATATATATTTTTTTAAGTTATTCAGCTAATGTGTGATTCATAAAATCAATCACTTAAAAATTACAAATTAACCAAAAAGCTAGTTATGCCGCAGTCTGTGATATTTTTTCTAAACAAGAAAAAGGGAGGTTCAGGTTTATATCCCGACCTCCCCATAAAATTCTCATTCCAGTCAATTATGTTGCCAGGCTGGATTTTGCTTGCTCAACAATTTTTCCAAAGGCTATCTTGTCAAATACAGCCAAATCAGCCAACACCTTTCTATCGATATCAATACTTGCTTTTTTAAGACCGTTCATAAATACACTATATGTTAAGCCACACTCGCGTACAGCAGCATTAATACGTGCAATCCATAAAGCTCGAAATTGCCTTTTACGCTGACGGCGATCCCGATAAGCATATTGCCCAGCCTTCATAACAGCTTGTTTGGCTATTCGATAAACATTCTTTCGACGTCCACGATATCCTTTTGCCAGATTCAAGATCTTCTTGTGTCGTGCATGAGCTGTTACACCACGTTTTACTCTCGGCATAGTCGTTCTCCTTTATGCGTACGGCATCATAGTACGAACTGAAGCTACATTAGTGGGATGAACACTAGTCACTCCTCGTAATTGACGTTTATTTTTTGTTGTTTTCTTTGTTAAAATATGGCGTTTAAAAGCTTGTGCGCGCTTAATACTTCCATTCCGACTTGCTCGGAATTTAAAACGCTTTGCTGCACCACTTTTAGTTTTCATTTTAGGCATAAGATCCCCTTCTTTAACATGAAACCAGGTGCTTTCAAGATTGAAAAACTTTTTAAACCTAGTAATCACTTATTATTACATTACAAATTATCAACTAAACATATTAAAAATCACGTTAAGGTGGAATTTTCTATTTTTGTTTTAGACTTATCGACTTTAGCTTCTTTCTTTCTGGGTGAAAGTACCATCACCATCTGTCTACCTTCCATTTTAGGAAACTGTTCTACAACTGCAAATGGTTCCAAATCAATTTTCACACGCTCTAATAAACGTACTCCAAATTCTTGATGCGCCATTTCCCGTCCCCGGAAGCGTAACGTCACTTTCACCTTATCTCCATCATTAAGAAAATTAGTTAGGTTTCTTAACTTAATATTGTAATCACCTTCATCTGTATTGGGCCTAAATTTAATTTCTTTGATCTGAATTTGTTTTTGCTTCAGCTTTGCATCATGCTTCTTCTTACTTTCTTGATAGCGAAACTTACCATAATCCATTAAACGACATACAGGAGGTTGTGCTGTTGCTGCAATTTCAACCAAATCAACTCCCGCCTCCTCCGCTAATTTATTTGCTTCAGCAAGGGCTATAATTCCTATCTGCTCTCCATCAACACCAATCAAACGTACTTCTGGCACATCTATCTCCTGATTGATACGCGCTGTCTTTTCCTGAGCTATGGCAAATCCTCCAAATGTAATTGAAAAAATTTATTTCCTTACAGAAAGTTCTTCTTTTAAGCGTTTGATTAAGAATTCTAAGGTCATTAGACCGAGATCTTCACCTGCACGATTACGAACCGCGACTTTATTTGTTCGCACTTCTTCATCGCCAATAATAATTTGATATGGAAGCTTCTGCAAACTATGTTCGCGGATTTTATAGGTTATTTTCTCATTTCTCAAGTCTAAACTCACTCTAATCCCATGATCTTGTAGTTGAACAGCAACTCCGTGTGCATAATCAGCTTGTCCCTTGGAAATATTTGATATGACTACTTGCACGGGTGATAACCAAAGCGGAAAAGCACCTGCATAGTTCTCAATTAATATACCAATAAATCTCTCCAATGACCCCAAAATGGCTCGATGCAACATAACTGGAATCTGGCGCGAATTGTCTTCTGCAACATATTCTGCACCTAATCTATCAGGCATGGAAAAGTCTAATTGTAATGTGCCACATTGCCATACGCGCCCAATACAATCTTTTAATGAAAATTCGATTTTTGGTCCGTAAAATGCACCTTCACCTGGTTGCAATTCCCAAGTAAGTTTTGTCTCATTCAAAGCTGCTTCCAATGCAGCTTCAGATTTATCCCATTGTAACTCTGACCCTACTCGTTTTTGCGGTCGAGTTGAAAGCTTAACTAAGAGTTCACTAAAACCAAAATCTGCATAAATAGCTTTCAACAAATCTATAAATTTCACAACCTCGTCGTGAATCTGGGTCTCCATACAAAAAATATGCGCATCATCTTGTGTGAATGCACGGACTCTCATTAATCCGTGTAAAGCTCCCGATGCTTCATTTCGATGACATGAACCGAATTCAGCCAGCCTTATCGGAAGTTCACGATAACTTCGCAAACCCTGATTAAATACTTGAACATGACCCGGACAATTCATAGGTTTTATAGCAAAATCCTTCTCATCGGAATTTGTCGCGAACATATTTTCACGAAAATTTTCCCAATGCCCAGATCTTACCCATAGGTTTTTATCCAAAATCTGTGGTGTTCGGATTTCTTGATAACCATTCTGATTCAATATATTTCTCATATATTGTTCAATTTGTTGCCATAATACCCATCCTTTTGGATGCCAAAATACCATCCCAGGAGCTTCATCTTGGATATGGAATAAATCGAGCTGTTTTCCAAGTTTACGATGATCCCGTTTTTCAGCTTCTTCCAATCGATACAAGTATCTTTTCTGATCTTCCTTACTAGACCACGCCGTTCCATAAATGCGCTGGAGCATTTCATTATTTGAATCTCCACGCCAATATGCTCCAGCCACCTTCATAAGTTTAAAAACTTTTATCTTTGACGTTACCGGTACATGTGGGCCTCGGCATAAATCAGTAAAATTACCTTGAGTGTAAAGTGATAAATCTTCATCACCAGGTATAGACTCAATAATCTGTGCTTTATAATATTCTTGTTGGTTTTTAAAATAATTTATTGCCTCAGAACGCTCCATTATTTTTCGTTCTATTTTTAAATCTCGCTTACTGATATCAAGCATACGCTTCTCGATAGTAATCAAGTCTTCAGGAGTAAAGGGACGTTTATATGAAAAATCATAATAAAAACCATCTTCTATCACGGGACCAATAGTAACTTGTGCATCTGGAAATAATTCTTTTACAGCATGCGCAAGCAAATGTGCGCAAGAATGCCTAATAACTTCTAATCCTTCAGGATCTTTCTCTGTAATAATTGAAAGCTCACAATCACTATCAATTTGACTATTTATATCTACCAACTTACCATTTACTTTTCCTGCTATTGCTGCGCGAGCTAAGCCTGCTCCAATAGATGAAGCTACAGTCATAACATTTATAGGTTGATCGAAAATACGCTCAGAACCATCTGGTAATCGTACAACAATCACAAATATTCCTTTCGTTTCATAATGATTTAATAAAAGCTATTTTTTATAAACTTTTTCGTAATTTGTAATTTTTTTACTTTTATTCAATAAGAGTTTTATACCAGTTGCTCATTTTTTGCAAACCATTTAGGAATTTTGGAGCAAAACCAATGGCTACAGCATCAACTAGACAATACCAAGCAGCCACTCCGCTAGGAGGGTTTCCTTGGGTCCAATTAAAAACTGGCTCAATTGATGCCCATTTCCATGTCCCAGCTGCTGTACCAATGATTTCCAACCAAGTACAAATAAAAAAAGCACCAAGATAAACCATCGGTGATCGACCTTTAAAAATACAAATGACAAATATACAAAATAAAAAAGCACCCACCTGATCTCCTTGTTCAGGTATTCCACTGATACCCCATAACGACCATACGCCGCCAACAACTATAACAAAGAAGGCCAGCTTTCTTGCATTCATTAAGAAAAACCTTGAACGTGCAAGTTTAACAGCTGTCAGATAAACCATTCCGTGACCTGGAGGCACATAATACGGTACATTCCCAAATCGATAGGTATATCCCTCCATATAGATAGATGCAAAATGCTCTCCTGCTGTAGCAAATGCCACCGCAATTATCACTTGCATCCTTATCTCTTTATTTTCGCCAATTAAAAGTCCAATTAGAAAAAGCCAGGCGATAACACCCAACAGGTTTTGAATCTGAATACTCGCGCTTCCATCAATTACTAAACTTACCGCTACACAAAAAAAAGTAAACCCAGCAATAAAATAATCTCTATTTCTGTGTGGATAAGTTACATCAGGTTTTGGAAAATGGTCAAACATAATATATAAAACCCTACAACGTAATAAAAAACCCGCCATCAGCGGGTTATTTGTTTTATTCAACCATAAAAAAATAATCTTTATAATGAATCCTTTTATGGGTACTCAGAATTCCGATGAATTTAGCAAATTATTATCTATCAAATAAAACTCTATTAAAATCTACAAAAAGCTCTCTTTCTCTCTCTACACTACTTTTCTCTTTTTCGGAGTTTTTCTATTTTTTATAGAATGGGTTCCAGTAATATTAATATTTCCAGAACCCAAATATTCTACAACAAATCAGATTTTTTCTTTTTATCACAGCGGAACAAGCTTACTCTTCGTCGTCTTCCTCTTCTTCACCATCCTCACTCTGAGTCTCACCCTCTACCGCTTCACTACTACTACTCTCACCATCTTCATCTTCATCTTCCTCATCTCCCTCTTCTTCACCACCTTCATCTTCTTCCTTCATCACCACCATCTTGCCCGCCGCCAAGCTCGCATTCAAATCCGTCTTCGGTACCGCTTCGTGCACTAAATTTTGATGACAATCTATACACGTCGCACCTTCCGTCTTCAACTTCTTATGCGCTTCCTGCGCATCCGCTCCCGGTGGATTCGGATCCCTATGACAATCACGACACGTCACACTATCCCATTTCTTCAAGTTCATCCGCGCATCATGTGCCATTATCAAACGCCTTTCATTAAACTTCTCCAGCGTCGAATAATCATTCATCAACTCTAAAAGATAATTCCCTCGCCCCATCCACCGCATGCGTATATAACGCTAAATGAAAGTTCTTAATCCTTGCGGAATATGACAATCCTTACAACCAGGATTTACCCCCAATGCCCCATAGTGCGTCGATTCTTTCAACTCCGTTTGCGTATAGGTCATCCAGTGACAACTGGTAGCAAAATTCTTCCGTCGAAAGCGCCGCTTCTCCTCCAAATACCACCGCCACCAGCACTATCCCCAGCAATCCTCCCGTCAGTAACGTCCCTATCGCCCCTTTTTGTAAACTCGTCATTAGTCTTTTCCTTTCTTATCTTTCTTGTCCGCTACCTTCTCCTTTGCATTCGCCTGGAATTCATCATGATATTTGAATTTAGGCTCTCCTACGAATGTACCGTCAAGTTTATAGTGTTCATGCATCGCTTTAACATCCTTCACCATCTTATCAAAGTCAAACGTATACTTCTTGTCTACTTCCGGTGTAAATGGCGTATACGGTGCTTTCGCGCCTTTCCATGGTGAACCTTCATAGTTTAGATGACACGCACTGCACGCTTCTTCAAAAGTGAAGTCTTGACCTTTGTCAGCAAGCACTTTACGCTGTGTCGTTGTACCTTTACTTTCAAAAACCTGCCCTGCCTTACGATGATCCCCTCGGTAGGCTTTACCAGGCCCGTGACACGATTCACAGCCAACCGCCGCTAATGGCTTCTTAGGCGCCTCTATCGTATAACCACCTTTCTTACCAAATCCATCCACGTGACAACCTACACAATCTTTATCTTGTGTGTAATCTTTATCCGGATCAAGCTTGGCTTTAAGCTTAGCTTCCTTGCGTGTACCCGGCTCTAGTGATTCCATCGCTTTACCATGCGCTGTATCTTTCCATGATTTCGCTTGTGATTTGTGGCATGAACTGCATTTCGTGCGTCCTTCATAAGTATCCGCTACTGCTGCTGTACCACACATCAATGTAAATATCGCTAATACCCCAAATATATAGCTTATCAGTGTTTCATCTCCTCCTTTTATGCTTTTTTAGTTCAAGTTATAGCCGCGTATTGTACGCTATCACCAGATTGTGTAAATAATTATGTAGCAATTATGCAGCTACTTTGATGTTCTCTAAAATTCAACTACCTCTTCTCATAGCCGTAGCCCATACTTAGGGTATTTTGAGTACCCAATAACCACCCTTGCTGATATATAAGCTGCAATACTTCCAGCTCTACTGGCGCTTTCTTTTCTATAAAAGGAAACATCTTCCCTAACAAAGTTTCACTACTGGCTTCGTCACTTAGAAAAAATGCCCTGATTTCATTCTATCCAATATGGATTGCAGAGTATAAGTGTTAAAATTATTCTCTTTAACTTGCACCTTCATCTGATTAATCATGCCATGCATATTCCCCGTCATAGGAAAGTTCTGATAAGCAACTCCTATCCTATCCGGATACATCACCCCTACTTTGTACAGGTCAGTCACGTGTACAATTATATACGCTTCCCGATTTGAACCAATGAGCTTCCGCAGTTGCTTAGCTCCTTCTTCTGCAGGAGCCGCTAGGGCTTGACTAAAACGCTTAAATTGCTCATGTTCCTTCGGGTCAACTTTACTTCCCCAAAACTCGTTCTCGTAAGCCCGAATCGCTTGGCTTTGCTCCAACCAGGGTAACGGAACCATCAGCGGCTCATTCAAATGGCTGGTAAAAAGTGTGTCTCGCCCCGTCAGTAACTTGATTTGCCGTGAGGTATCCCACCATGAAAGTATTAAGGCATCTTGCGGCGCGTGCTTGATGATCGCTGCAGCCAGTGCACTGAGCTCCGATGGCTTCCTATCAAAATTATAAAGTACTTCATTCGTACTATTCTTCCAGTACATCAACACCGGCGGCTCATCGTCTTGTCTTGCAACAATAAATTCAGCAATCGGCTTGTCTATATCATTTGCTTTTACTTTATATTGACCAAGTTTTAGCTCAGGCCAGCCAACCAAATCCATCTGGGAAAATTTCTGACTGTCACCTTCTGCTATCAGTTGATAGTGATACGGCACAGGTATCGGTTTAAACCAAAGATATGCAAACCAGCCCCACAAAAACAAACCTCCCGTCACTAGGAATATACCTAATGACGGGAGTATCTTATATCATCCGACCGCACCGCTTTCTCCGTGCGGCCAGTTACTGCCGTGTTTGTCAAGCTTCGCTTTGCTTACGTTTGCGCCACCTGCTGACGCCAGTGTTCCGGCTAGCAACATGCCACCACCTAAACCGCCCAGTGAGATTTTTCTCAGCTGTGCCTTCTAAGTCCAGTAAGCTGGTTTTTCTGGATTCAAGATTCTTAACACGTTCTTGTAATGCAACCATTTCACGGATGCGTGTGTTTTCATCTTGAATTTCTACATAAGCCCGATTAATCGGCCCCCAACCCTCAGTATAAATCCAACCACCTGGATTAACGTGTGCCAATCCTACGTGACATCTTAGCCAGATCATTTTCATGCATCTCCAGAACTTTCAGCTCAATCGCTGCAGGACTGTTGCCTTTCGACCAGAATAACTGCGCAAAGTATGCATAGCCTTCTTTCTCCGGAGCAGGAGGGGCCGGACGATTGGTCTTCTGACCAGTCAGTAAGCCTTCTTTGTACAACTGATGAACAATGTCATTGGCTTCCTGATATTTCGCCAACCCTTCCAAAGTACCTTTATCCATCAACTCCTGCAAATAAGAACGGCAAAACGCTGTGAGTGGCATTGTGTACATGTCACAACCCATGAATCTAAACGTGCTTCCGCCCATTCACTCTTAATGTTTTCTGCTACACCTGGAACAAATGGATAGTTCGCCCAGCGAATCTTCCTCACCATGTTATGGCTATATTCGCCTTCATATTCCATATGACAACCCGCACAAGTCGGCGCATTTTGACCACCCACTGCATAAGCATCCTTCAAAGGCGCTTCCCAATTCCATTTGTCGCCCAGCATCGATACCATCTGTGCCGTGCTTCGACATCGAGTACGCTTCCCAGTTGTTGTGATCTACACCACTATGACAGGTCGCACACGCTTCCGGTTTACGCGATTCCGCTGCTGAAAATTCATGACGTGTATGGCACGAGTCACATTTGTTCTGGTTCGTATGACACATCGAGCAACCTTCCGCTACTTCTACGTTGTGGCATCGCAGCCCAAACTGCTGCATTATTACATTAGCCTTATAGTCCAGCGCGTGTGAAGGACGCCCATCCGGCCATTGCCCATGGGGCCATATCATGGTGTAAACCGATTCACGTTCCGCAAATTCTTGTAAGTGACAAATACCACATACATCTGCCGTCGGCATCTTAATGTCTTTAGTATCTTGCTTTCTTCTTCGCACCAACGTCTACATGACAGTCTATGCAACCAACTTCTTTCAGATTCTCACCTTCCGCAAGCCTCCCCATTGAACGCAGATTCTTCTCCACGTCTTCTAATTTGGCTTTCTTATAAAATGTCGGATCTTCAGGCTTCAAGTTACGAATCTTGTCAAGGTTCGCACTACTCCGCTTCCACGCTTGTACCCATACCGGCGATTCATCCGTATGACATTCCACACATTCCTTTACGACTTGCTATCTCTTTATTCGTCATCGGCGATTTGTAAAATGTCGCAGGATCTAAATACATCCCATACGGAATAGGCTCCCAGTATTGCGCTACGTACTTCTTACCAGCACCTTGCTCAGGATCCTTGTAGCGCTTCACTAACGCCTCATGCAACTCCTCCGGCGTAACCTTGTTACGATCTACTCGATCTATCTTCAACGCCTCAAATAATTCATTCGGAACGCTCGGCATGTTGTTCGCTTCTACCGCCCCTATCAGCATCGCCCCTAACATTACCACAGCCATCCTTAGCCATAACTTGGCACTCATCTCTCTCTCCTTTGTTTTTCCATGTTTTTATCCCCTTCCCTTACTCTTTTTATTATTCTCTCTCGCAACAGCCTCTTCTCCTCGTCCTCCCCACTTCCCCTTCTAGACTACTTAGTCAAGTTTATACTGTCAAGTGATTTACCAAAAGAAATATTATTATCCAGTTATTTTTTAACTTAATTTTAGGGTGTCAGGATGCTGTACTAGTAATAATTGAGGTACTCAGTTCAATTCCCATCTGATACATTTTTCCTTGATTTTTACGTTTTGTATGAAAAGATAATCCTGTCCCTGCTGGAACAAGTCTACCAACAATAACATTTTCTTTAAGTCCGCGTAAATCATCCCTTTTGCCCATTATTGCTGCTTCTGTTAAAACACGAGTCGTCTCTTGGAATGATGCCGCAGAAATAAATGAATCTGTTGATAATGAAGCTTTAGTAATACCAAGAAGCATAAACTCATACGTTGCAGGCATTTTTTTTTCGGCAATTAAGCGCTCATTTTCAATTAATAGATCAGCACGCTCAACTTGCTCACCAGGTATGAATGTTGAATCCCCGGCATTAATTATTTGAACTCTTCTTAACATTTGACGAACAATAACCTCAATATGTTTATCATTTATCCTAACACCCTGTAAACGATATACATCCTGTACTTCATCAGTAATATAGCGCGCCAATGCTTCAACACCCTGTAAACGCAATATATCCCGTGGATCAGCAGGGCCATCAACAATAATCTCACCTTTATTAACAACTTGCCCATCATGCGCCATGACATGTTTATCTTTGGGTATCAAATATTCATGAACAATACCTTCTAAATCAGTAATAACAAGTCTTTGTTTACCTTTTGTATCTTTCCCAAACGATACAATGCCAGTTACCTCGGCTAACATCCCTGCATCTTTTGGTGACCTCGCTTCAAAAAGCTCTGCCACACGTGGCAATCCACCAGTAATGTCTCGCGTTTTAGATGTTTCTTGTGGAATTCTTGCTAAAACTTCACCAACACTAACTTGTTGTCCATCGCGAACTGTAATGATACAGCCAATTTGAAATGTAATGCTCACTGGCAGATTACCACCAATCACCTTAATTTCATTTCCATCATCATCTAAGAACTTAACTAATGGACGTAAACCTTTCGATTGACTTACACCACGCCGCTTGGGGTCAATTACAACCAATGTAGATAATCCAGTGACTTCATCAATTTGCTTAGCTACTGTTACACCTTCTTCGACATTTTCAAAACGTACTTTTCCAGCATACTCTGTAATTATTGGTCGTGTATGAGGATCCCATGTAGTTAATACTTGTCCAGCTTTAACACTTTCTCCATTACGAACCAATAATGTTGCGCCATAAGAGGCCTTATGCCTTTCACGCTCACGACCATTTTCATCCTGAATAATAATTTCACCGCTCCGTGAAATTGCTATCAACTCACTTTGTGCATTTGTTACGTAACGCATCGAAGAAGAATAATGAATAGTGCCACTTGACTTACTTTCAACTTGACTTACCACAGCCGTTCTTGATGCGGCCCCGCCAATGTGAAATGTTCGCATAGTAAGCTGTGTACCCGGTTCTCCAATTGATTGGGCAGCAATAACACCAACTGCTTCTCCTACATTCACCAACGTACCACGTCCTAAATCTCGACCATAACATTTAGCACATAACCCATATCGAGTTTCACATGTTAATGGCGTACGAACTTTTACCTCATCGATACCAATCGCTTCAATTAAATCAACAGCATCTTCATCCAGCAACATACCAGACAAAAACACAACTTCCTGATTCTCCGGGTTAATAACATCATTAACCACAACCCGACCAAGAATACGCTCTCGCAGTGCTTCAATAATTTCACCACCTTCTACCAGTGCTTTCATAACGACACCGTTGCCAGTATTACAATCCTCTTCCGTTACCACTAAGTCCTGAGTAACATCAACAAGCCTACGAGTTAAATATCCTGAGTTAGCAGTTTTTAATGCCGTATCAGCAAGCCCCTTGCGGGCACCATGCGTAGAAATAAAATATTGCAAAACGTTTAAACCTTCGCGAAAGTTTGCAGTGATAGGAGTTTCAATAATTGAACCATCCGGTTTTGCCATTAATCCTCTCATACCTGAAAGTTGGCGAATTTGAGCAGCAGAACCGCGCGCACCTGAATCCGCCATCATATAAATTGAGTTAAATGATTCTTGTGTTAATGGATTTCCACTTTCGTCTAATTTTATTTTACCAACTACTTGTTCAATTACTGGTTCAACTCCAAGTTGATTCATCATTGCTTTAGCAACTTGATCGCCGGCACGCCCCCAAATATCAACTACCTTATTATAGCGCTCACCTTGCGTCACTAACCCTGAAGTATACTGCCCTTCAATTTCTTTCACTTCCTTTTCAGCAGCAGCAATAATCTCACTTTTCTGACTCGGAATTAGCATATCGTCAGCACAGATTGAAATTCCCGCTCGTGTTGCATAACTAAAACCCGCATACATTAGCTTATCTGCAAAAATAACCGTTTCTCGCAATCCACACCTTCTGAAGCTAGCATTAATAAGCTTTGAAATTTCTTTCTTTTTAAGCGTCTTATTAATCAGGGAGAAAGGCAATTCCGGTGGAAAAATTTCAAATAATAACGCTCGACCTACTGTAGTTTCATATCGGGCAATTTTCTCGCATCGTTCACCATCAGCATTAACATCATATTCTTTTATTCTTACAATGACTTTTGCATTTAATTCTACATTCCGACTTTCATAAGCACGAGATACTTCGTTGATATTCTGGAAAAACATACCTTCTCCTCGTACCCCTACTTTTTCACGTGTTGTATAATACAGTCCAAGCACAATGTCTTGAGAAGGAACTATTATAGGCTCTCCATTAGCAGGAGAAAGAACATTATTTGTTGACATCATCAATGTCCGACATTCCATTTGCGCTTCTAATGACAGTGGAACATGCACGGCCATTTGATCACCGTCAAAGTCAGCATTGAATGCTGCACATACTAATGGATGTAATTGGATAGCTTTACCTTCAATTAATACCGGTTCAAAAGCTTGAATACCAAGGCGATGCAAAGTTGGTGCTCGATTCAGCATAACCGGATGCTCACGAATCACATCTTCAAGTATATCCCATACTACCGCACTCTCACTTTCTACTTCGCGCTTAGCGGCCTTTATGGTACTGGCAATACCCATCTGCTCCAGTTTATTAAAAATAAATGGCTTAAATAATTCAAGTGCCATTTTCTTAGGTAATCCACATTGATGGAGTTTTAACTGAGGACCAACTACAATAACAGAACGACCAGAGTAATCAACACGTTTTCCAAGTAGATTTTGACGAAAACGTCCGCCTTTACCTTTAATCATATCCGCCAAAGACTTGAGTGCACGTTTGTTTGCACCCGTCATTGCTTTGCCACGGCGACCATTATCTAATAAAGAATCAACAGCCTCTTGCAGCATGCGTTTTTCGTTGCGAACAATAATTTCCGGTGCTTTTAATTCTAGCAAGCGCTTTAATCGATTATTTCGATTAATGACACGTCTGTATAAATCATTTAGATCGGAAGTTGCAAAGCGGCCTCCATCCAAAGGTACTAATGGGCGAAGATCAGGAGGTAATACTGGCAATACGGTTAATATCATCCATTGTGGCTTAATTCCAGATTTGCTAAAAGCTTCAAGTAATTTAAGACGCTTAGAAATTTTTTTAATCTTCGTTTCTGAACCTGTACTTTCCATCTCTCTCCGAAGAGTCTCAATTTCAGCAGCTATGTCTAAATTACTCAATAGATCACGTATACCCTCTGCACCCATACTGGCACTAAAATCATCACCGTATTCTTCTGTTTTAATTAAATAATCATCTTCTGTTAGTAATTGACAACGAGTCAATGGTGTTAAACCTGGATCGGTAACTACATAAGCCTCAAAATAAAGTACACGCTCGATATCACGTAACGTCATATCCAATACCATACCCAATCGAGAGGGCAAGGATTTGAGAAACCAAATATGAGAAACTGGAGTAGCGAGCTCAATATGCCCCATACGTTCTCGGCGGACCTTAGACAAGGTTACTTCAACACCACACTTCTCACAGATAACACCGCGATGCTTTAATCGCTTGTATTTTCCACATAAACACTCATAATCCTTTACAGGACCAAAGATTTTGGCACAAAATAATCCATCTCTTTCAGGTTTAAATGTACGATAATTTATCGTTTCAGGTTTTTTTACCTCACCGTAAGACCAAGAGCGAATTTTCTCTGGCGAGGCAAGGCCAATCTTTATTGCATCAAATTCTTCTTTGTGGGTAACTTGTTTAAATAAATCTAGCAGTGCTTTCATTTGTCACTCCTGTAAAATCAGGGGGCAATAAAAAATAGGGAGTAAATTCTACAAATAGTGGCTGGAATTTTTTTACCTAACCATTCCTTCATTCCACATTTTAGTGTTGCTCTAAATCAATATCCATACCTAATGAACGTATTTCTTTTACCAACACATTAAACGATTCTGGCATTCCAGCATCGATCTTATGATCGCCTTTAACAATACTTTCATATACTTTAGTGCGTCCCGTAACATCATCTGATTTGACCGTTAACATTTCTTGTAACGTATATGCTGCACCATATGCTTCCAGTGCCCAAACCTCCATTTCTCCAAATCGCTGTCCACCAAATTGCGCTTTACCACCTAATGGTTGTTGCGTCACCAGACTATAAGGCCCCGTTGAACGAGCATGCATCTTATCATCCACGAGATGATGTAGTTTAAGAACATGCATATAACCAACCGTTACTGGACGATCAAAAGCTTCACCAGTACGTCCATCATACAATGTAATCTGTCCTGATCTTGGCAATTTGGCCAGTTCCAGCATGTCCTTGATTTCATTTTCAGTTGCACCATCAAATACAGGTGTAGCAAACGGCACACCTTCAACTAGGTTTTCTGCTAAAGAAATAATTTCACCATCTGTTAGTAAAGATATATCTTCTTTCTTTCCGCTTCCATTATAGATTTTGTCAAGAAACTCTCGAATTTCATTTATATTTCTTTGGCAAGCCAACATTTCATTAATTTTCTTACCAAGTCCTTTGGCTGCCCATCCTAAATGTACCTCTAAAATCTGACCTACATTCATCCTTGAAGGAACGCCTAATGGATTTAACACCACATCAACAGGTGTACCGTCAGCCATGTAAGGCATATCTTCAAGCGGTACAATCTTGGAAATCACACCTTTATTACCATGACGGCCTGCCATTTTGTCACCAGGTTGCAATCGTCGTTTGACAGCAATATAAATCTTAACCATTTTCTGCACACCAGGTGCCAATTCATCACCTTGTGTAAGCTTCTTTTTCTTTTCATCAAAAGCTGCATCAAATGCTTTGCGCTTTTGCGCCATACCTTCACGCACTTGTTCTAACTGTATGCTCGCGTCTTCATCAGCCAAACGAATATCAAACCAATAGTGGGGATCAAAGCTCTTGAGATATTCAGCAGTAATTTCCTTGCCTTTAGCCAGCTTATTAGGGCCGCCTGTTGCTACTTTACCAATTAGCAATCGCTCAAGACGTTCAAATGCGTCTTCTTCAACAATACGCATTTGATCCGCTAAGTCTTTCTTATATCGATCTAATTCATCGTCAATAATTTGCTGAGCCCTCTTATCACGTTGTATTCCTTCTCGCGTAAACACTTGCACATCAATAACTGTTCCGGAAATTCCGGATGGTACTCGCAACGAAGTATCCTTAACGTCCGAAGCTTTTTCACCAAAAATTGCTCGCAGCAATTTTTCTTCCGGAGTAAGTTGCGTTTCACCTTTTGGCGTAACTTTACCCACCAGAACATCACCCGCTTCAACTTCCGCACCAATGTAAACTATACCTGATTCATCAAGGCGACTCAGTTGATGTTCAGACAAGTTAGGAATGTCAGCGGTTATTTCTTCTGTACCAAGCTTCGTATCTCTACTGACAACTGATAATTCTTCAATATGTATGGATGTAAAACGATCCTCGGCAACAATACGCTCTGAAATTAGAATTGAATCTTCAAAGTTATAGCCATTCCATGGCATAAATGCCACTAGCATATTTTGCCCTAATGCAAGCTCACCCATGTCAGTTGAAGCTCCGTCCGCAATGACATCATCCTTGCTAATTCTATCTCCACTTTTGACTAGAGGGCGTTGATTGATATTTGTATTCTGATTAGAGCGTGTATACTTTGTAAGATTATAAATATCAACGCCGACTTCACCCATCCGGGTTTCTGCATCATGTACTCGAACAACAATTCGGCCAGCATCTACATAATCGACAATCCCACCACGTTTAGCACGAACTGTCGTTCCAGAATGCATCGCCACAACTCGCTCAATTCCTGTACCAACGAGTGGCTTCTCCGCACGCAAGCAAGGGACTGCTTGACGCTGCATATTTGACCCCATTAATGCACGATTAGCATCATCATGTTCGAGAAATGGAATTAAAGATGCAGCAACGGAAACAATTTGTGCTGGCGCTACATCTACATACTCAATGCGTTCGGGAGAAGATAAAGCAAATTCATTCTTGTGACGACAAGAAACAATTTCGCTAATAAATCGATTATCCTTATCAAGCTCCGCATTTGCTTGAGCAATCATATAGTTACCTTCTTCAATTGCAGATAAATAATCAATTTCTTCAGTTACACAACACTTTTTTACTTTACTATAAGGCGTTTCAATAAATCCATATTCATTAGTGCGCGCATATAATGCCAATGAATTAATAAGACCGATATTTGGTCCTTCAGGCGTTTCAATAGGGCACACACGCCCATAATGCGTTGGATGAACATCACGTACCTCAAACCCTGCTCTCTCTCTTGTTAATCCACCAGGGCCCAAAGCTGAAATGCGACGTTTATGTGTTATTTCTGACAACGGATTGGTTTGATCCATAAATTGAGACAACTGGCTGGATCCAAAAAATTCACGTGCAGCCGCTGAAACAGGTTTTGCATTGATCAAATCATGTGGCATTAAATTCTCTGACTCTGCTTGACTTAACCGTTCTTTAACTGCACGCTCAACTCGCACCAAACCAGATCTAAATTGATTTTCTGCTAACTCTCCTACCGAGCGTACTCGTCGGTTACCTAAATGATCAATATCATCTATTTCACCGCGTCCATTCCGTAGCTCTACGAGTATTTTAATTACAGAAATAATATCCTCATTCGATAATGTAGGTGACCCTGTCAATTCTGCATTACCAATCCTGCGATTAAACTTCATCCTACCTACGACTGATAAATCATAGCGCTCAGGTGAGTAAAATAAACCTGAGAACAATGCTTTAACAGCCTCCTCCGTAGGAGGTTCACCAGGTCTCATCATTCGATAAATTGCAACTTGCGCAGTCATTTCGTCGACCGTTTCGTCAATCTTTAATGTCTGAGAAATATAAGGCCCGTGATTAAGATCATTTACATAGAGTGTATTGATTTTATTTATGCCAGCCTTCCGCAACTTGGTAATAGCTTCTTCTGTAATTTCGTCATTAGCAAGAGCAATAATTTCGCCTGTTTCCTTATCAACTACGTTCTGTGCGAGTATTCTTCCCAATAAAAAATCCTCTGGTACCTCGAGCTGATCAATTTTTGCTTCCAACATTTCACGTATATGCTTAGCGGTTATACGTTTGTCCTTTTGGACAATGACTTTTTTTCCTTTTGCGAGAATATCAAAACTAGCCACTTCCCCCCGCAAACGTTCAGGAACAAGCTCAAATTGAATACTTTTTTCTGTAAAATAAAAACTATCGAATATGAAAAATTCTTTTAGAATTTGCTCTGAGGTACAACCAATTGCTTTTAAAAGTGTAGTAACGGGCATTTTACGACGTCGATCGATCCGAAAATACAAACAATCCTTAGGATCAAACTCAAAATCAAGCCAAGAGCCACGGTAAGGAATTATACGTGCAGAAAATAGTAACTTACCCGATGAATGAGTTTTACCACGATCATGTTCAAAAAAAACGCCGGGCGACCGGTGAAGCTGCGAAACAATTACACGCTCTGTACCATTAATAACAAATGATCCCGTTTCTGTCATCAAAGGAATTTCACCCATATAAACTTCTTGCTCTTTGACTTCCTTCACAGTCGGTTTGGATATTTCTTTATCCATAATTGTCAATCGCACTCTGGCACGTAGAGGAGAAGCATATGTAAGCCCACGTTGCTGACATTCTTTAACATCGAATACCGGTGAACCAAGCTCATAACTGATAAAATCAAGACGAGCATTTTTAGTATGACTCTCAATCGGAAAAATTGAATTAAAAGCTGCCTGCAGTCCTTGATTTTGGCGTTTATTGGATGCAACATTTTCCTGCAAAAAAGCTGCATATGATTCGAGCTGAGTAGCGAGAAGAAATGGAATTGGCAATACGCTCGCACGCTTGGCAAAACTTTTACGGATACGTTTTTTCTCGGTAAATGAATAGCTCATGAATTTTCTCCGCATGAAGAAGAAAGAAAATTAGAAATTGAAGATCAATTCTAGTATTTGTTCAATCGTTCACAGGGCATCTCAAACAATCAAGATACCAAAGGCTGATAGCCAAAGACTTACCAGCCTGAACTTTTTCTTCCCTTATTTAATTTCGCAAGTAGCGCCTGCTTCGACCAATTGCTTTTGAATTGCAGTTGCATCTTCTTTCGATATACCTTCCTTCACTGTTTTAGGAGCACCATCAACTAAGTCCTTAGCTTCTTTTAAACCTAGGCCAGTCACTGCTCTCACAACTTTAATTACATTAACTTTACTTTCACCTGCTGATGAAAGAATCACAGCAAATTCAGTTTGTTCCACTGCTGTAGGCGCACTACCACCACCTCCTGGTGCAGCAACAGCAACCGCAGCTGTTGCTGCAGCTGAAACACCAAATTTTTCTTCCATATCTTTAATTAACTGCGACAACTCAAGCACAGTCATATTTGCAATTACGTCTAATATTTCATCTTTTGTTACAGACATCATTTTCTCCTGGTTATTTTCAGTATTTTAATTGTGAGTAAGATAGAAGTTTATAACCTATTTATTGTCACGAACCATAGCCAAACCACGTGCAAATCTTGCAGGCACTTCATTAAGTGTTTGCACAAACTTAGTAACTGGTGCTTGCATGGTCCCCAATAACATAGATAACAATTCTTGACGACTAGGTAATACCGCAAGTGCAGTGATGTCATCAACTGACATCACTTGTCCACCCATTACACCAGCTTTGATCATAAATTTTTCATTATTTTTTGAAAATTCATGCAATACCTTTGCAGCGGCTACTGGATCAGCACTAATACCATACACTAGCGGACCAACCATATGCCTGGCTAACTCCTCATAAGGCGTACCCACAACTGCTCTACGAACTAGTGAATTTTTTATGACACGAAAGTATATTCCCGATTCGCGTGTTTTTGCTCTAAGTTGTGTCATTTGACTAACTTCTATTCCTCGATATTCTGCAATAATCATAGTTTGAGCATTTGCTACTTGAGCACTCACTTCTGCTACTATTGCTTTTTTTTCTTCAAGATTAAGACTCAAGGTTCACTCTCCATCAGTAAAATAGTACTTGGTTACATTAATCTGTTACCCAATACTACGAACTGGCGACCTTTAACCAGGAAATATTACATTCCAGTTTTGGGTACACCATCTGCGCTGGGTATTTGACATAATTACAAATAAATATTTAAGTAAAATAGTCAATTGTTTAAGCTCCAAAAATAGTAATAGCTTTAGTACTTTTCATAAGCTTCACTATTTTTGTATACCCCATGCGGTCTTTGATACTTCGTTAAATTGCATATGACGACAGCAAATTAACGGCCCAAAGTTCTTTCATTATATAGTTGTTTGATCTATGCGTATCCCAATACCCATCGTACTAGAAACAGACACTTTTCTAAGATAAATACCCTTTGATGATGTTGGCTTAGACTTGTTAAGTGCCTCTATTAATGCAGTTAAATTTTGTTTTAACGCATCCACTCCAAACGACGCTCTTCCTATAGAGCAGTGAATTATGCCTGTCTTATCAGCTCTGAATTGCACCTGCCCTGCCTTTGCATTTTTAACAGCTCCAGCAACATCAGTTGTAACTGTACCAACCTTCGGATTGGGCATTAGACTACGTGGCCCTAAAATTTGACCCAGCTGACCAACTATTCGCATTGCGTCTGGACTCGCAATTGCAATATCAAAGTTAATATTACCCGCTTTTATTTCGGCTGCTAAATCTTCAAAACCAACAATATCTGCCCCTGCATCTTGAGCTTCTTTAGCCTTATCTCCTTGCGCAAATACAGCAACACGAACAGTTTTCCCCGTTCCCATCGGTAAAACTACAGATCCACGCACAGCCTGATCAGACTTCTTGGCATCAATTCCTAAGTTGACCGCAACATCGATAGATTCATCAAATTTAGCAGTCGCCGCTTCTTTTACAAAACTCAATGCTTCTTCAATTTGATAGGTTTTATTACAATCAATCTTGCTTATTATTTCTCTATAACGTTTTGATTTATTAGACATTTATACCCTCTACTTCTATACCCATGCTTCTTGCGCTACCAGCTATAGTGCGAACAGCAGCATCTAAATTTGCCGCCGTCAGGTCGGGCATTTTGGTTTTTGCAATTTCTTCTGCTTGATTACGACTCAATCTCCCCACCTTATCCAAATGTGGTTTTGAGCTTCCTTTGCCAACTCCTGCAGCTTTCTTGATTAATACTGATGCCGGTGTTGTTTTCATTATAAAAGTAAAACTCTTATCAGCATAAGCCGTAATAATTACCGGCACTGGCAATCCAGGCTCCATTTTTTGTGTAGCTGCATTAAAAGCTTTACAAAATTCCATAATATTTAATTGACGCTGACCTAAAGCAGGACCGATAGGCGGACTTGGGTTGGCCTTGCCTGCCGGTACTTGCAATTTAATATATCCAATAATTTTTTTTGCCACTATATTCTCCTTATGGGCACCAGCGAACAATCATTTCTTTCTCTATTTTTACACCATATCAACCAGACAAACCTTTTATCTATCTCTTTAATAGAAATGAAATTTAATCAATCAACATTTAGGATTTTTCTACTTGATTAAAATCTAATTCAACAGGTGTAGGTCGTCCAAAAATAGAAACTGAAACTCTGAGTTTGCTTTTATCATAATTAACATCTTCAACATTTCCATGAAAATCTGTAAATGGTCCATCTTTAACACGCACGGCTTCACCCATTTCAAATAAGATTTTTGGTTTTGGTTTTTCTACTCCCTCTTGAATCTGATGAAGTATATTTTCCACTTCCTTCTGACTGATTGGCGTGGGTTTCATGGCAGAACCACCAACAAATCCGGTTACTTTGTCTGTACTTTTAACCAAATGCCAGGATTCATCTGACATCTCCATTTCCACCAAAACATAGCCAGGAAAAAATTTCCGTTCACTAATACTCTTTTGACCACTTTTCATCTCTATTACTTCTTCTACTGGCACCAGAATTTGTCCAAACTTGTCTTGCATCCCAGATCGTTCGATACGATCTTTTAATGCTCGTTGCACACTTTTCTCGTATCCTGAATAAGCGTGGACTACATACCATTTCTTATTCATTCTTTCCTCTGTGACATTATTTGATCAAATATCCTGATTCATCATTAGCTTAACAAGCGACATTAAAGCAGCATCAATTAACCACAAAAATAATGCCATTGCAATTACAAAAGCAAATACAACTCCCGATGTTTGGAGCGCTTCCTTCCGACTTGGCCAAACCACCTTTTTTGTTTCTTCGATAGATTCCCTACAAAACCCGTAAAATTCTTGCCCTTGTGTTGTAAATTTAGCCACAACCGCAGCGAATAGCAATCCACTCAGAATCGATAAAATGCGAACCACCATTGCGCCTTCACTTAAATATATGAAACCCGCAATACCAGAAAATATGAACAAAAATACAAGTCCGAGTTTCAGTTTATTCACGCTTAGCGATCCTTCTTTGTCTTTATATTTATAATCTTTTGCACTTAGTTAACTTCCCAAGATTTGAATTAAAACTATTTTAAAACCTACCTGTAACCACACGCTCATAATATTATGGTCACAATATTCTATAATCCATCATATTTGCAATTATATACTTAGCCCTAGTAAAATCTGGCAGGCCAGGAGGGCATCGAACCCCCAACCTTCGGTTTTGGAGACCGACGCTCTGCCAATTGAGCTACTGGCCTTCTTACTTAAGATTTTTCTATAATTAACAATATTCTTCAATATGACCGCCGCTTTTTCTATCCAGAAAAATCACTCAATAATTTTAGCAACGACACCCGCACCTACAGTCCTTCCACCTTCACGTATCGCAAAGCGCAGTCCTTCTTCCATAGCTATTGGTGCTATCAAATTCACTGTGACCGACACATTATCTCCAGGCATCACCATTTCCGTTCCGGCCGGCAATTCAATCGCCCCCGTCACATCCGTCGTCCTAAAATAAAACTGTGGTCGATAACCCGGAAAAAATGGCGTATGCCTTCCACCTTCTTCTTTACTCAAAACATATATCTCCGCCGAGAATTTCGTATGCGGTGAGATACTACCAGGCTTCGCCAATACCTGACCCCGCTCTACTTCTTCTCGCTTCGTACCACGCAACAATATACCCACATTGTCGCCTGCTTGACCCTGATCAAGCAGCTTGCGAAACATTTCGACACCCGTACATACTGTCTTTAATGTAGGCTTTAGACCAACAATCTCAATCTCCTCGCCCACCTTAATTATCCCTCTTTCTACACGACCCGTCACAACCGTCCCACGGCCTGAAATTGAAAATACATCTTCTACTGGCATAATGAATGCACCATCTATAGCACGCTCCGGCTGTGGAATATAACTATCCAATGCTTCCGCCAGTTTCAGAATAGAGGCCTCACCAATATCGCTTTGATCTCCTTCCAATGCCTTTAATGCCGAACCAACAATGATTGGTGTGTCATCCCCAGGAAAATCATACTTCGATAACAATTCCCGTATTTCCATCTCTACCAGCTCAATTAATTCCGCATCATCAACCATATCAGCTTTGTTCATGTACACAATAATGTACGGAACACCTACCTGCCTTGCTAACAATATATGCTCACGCGTTTGCGGCATCGGCCCATCCGCAGCAGACACAACCAATATCGCCCCATCCATCTGCGCCGCACCCGTAATCATATTCTTCACGTAATCCGCATGCCCAGGACAGTCCACATGTGCGTAGTGACGACTGGCTGTCTCATATTCTACGTGCGCAGTATTTATTGTGATCCCACGAGCACGCTCCTCCGGCGCAGAATCAATTTGATCATAGCTCTTCGCTTCACCACCAAATTTCTTCGTCAATATCGTCGTAATCGCCGCCGTCAACGTCGTCTTCCCATGATCCACGTGACCTATCGTCCCGACATTTACGTGTGGCTTCGACCGCTCAAATTTACTCTTTGCCATGACTGCCCCCCCCTTTTTTGTGCCTTTAACCCTATCAGCTTATCATATAACCTATGGAGCCCATGGCCAGGATTGAACTGGCGACCTCTCCCTTACCAAGGGAGTGCTCTACCACTGAGCTACATGGGCAAGCATAAAAAATATCAAAACCCATTAGAACTGGAGCGGGTGAAGGGAATCGAACCCTCGTCGTAAGCTTGGAAGGCTTCTGCTCTACCATTGAGCTACACCCGCATTACATTATCCAAATTGTAGGAAAAATTTATTGTCGAACAACTCCCACCTTCTAGAATATTTGCTACACTGATTTCAAGCTTGGTGGAGGGGGAAGGATTCGAACCTTCGAAGGCAGAGCCGTCAGATTTACAGTCTGATCCCTTTGACCGCTCGGGAACCCCTCCAAACGAAACTCGCGATTATGAATATTTTGCACTCATAAGTCAATCTACTTTGCAGCTTGAAATGTTGTAAAACTACAATAATAGTAATCCAACTCTCACAAATTATCTCTTGTGATGATTTTTTAATTACGTTTGGACAATTATTCTAATTATGACAATCGAATTCTTGGATCAACAAAAGTATAAGATATATCTGTTAGTATCAGTCCAACCATATACAGCATTGAGCCAAGAAAAACCATCGCTCTTACAACCGCAAAATCTTGTGAATTAATCGCATCGATGGTATAACTGCCAAGTCCAGGAATTCCAAAAAAAGATTCGACCAGCAAGCTACCCAGAAACAATAGTGGGACAACTACAACCACACCTGTCAAAATCGGAATCATTGCATTTTTTAGTACATGCTTGAATAAAATAATGTGCTCAGACATTCCTTTTGCTCTAGCGGTGCGCACATAATCCTTATTCATTTCTTCCAAAAAAATTGTGCGATACCAACGAATGCTACTTCCAGCGCTACTTACCACCCCAATTAAAATAGGTAACACTAGAAACTTTCCAGCATCTAACCCAACTCCATAACCAGAAATAGGCACCAAATGCCATAGCTTACTCACTAAAAATTGCCCAGTAATAATATAAAACAAACTGGAAATTGACATCAGCGCGACACAAAAAACAACTCCCCAAAAATCAATGTAAGTGGCACGAAAAAAAACTATCAATAACGCAAAAGTGATATGCACGATCAAACCAAGAACAAAAACAGGCAGCGCAATCGCTAAACTCGGTAACATACGCGATTTGATTTCTTGTGAAATATCACGTCCATCATCTGCCCTTCCGAAGTTAAATGCAAACATCGCCACTGATTTTTCAAAAAAAATAGTTTCCGTTAGCGCGCTTAGTCCAACTTCTTTTGAATTAACAAGTAATGGCTTATCATAGCCACGTTCATATTTCCACTTTTCAATCGCTTCTGGTGTAACATATTTAATACCCAATTGCATGCGCGCCATATCATCAGGGGTATTTACTACAAAAAACAAAATAAAGGTAATGAGATTGACGCCTATAAGAATCGGTATGGCATACAAAGTACGTCGCAAAATATAACCGAACATTACTATCTAACCATCCGCTTAAGTTGATAACTCACTATTGACCGCCGCGCTACTTTCACGGCGATAAAAATTTGTGGCAGCAGGAATAAAGCAGATCATCAGCAAAATAAATGCTCCACCAATTGGCCATAACACGGGATCATTCCATTCTTGCCTCCTTTGCTCCCGCTGATTAGCATCAATTTTGAAATATTTTAAGTTGTTATTCGAAATTCGATTAGGTTTAATGTTCTCATACCATGAATGATACAGCCCATAGTCTTTCGGATGATATCCCCACAACCAAGGAGCATCAAAGCGCAATATCTCCAGCATACGATCAATTATTTGTTGCCGCATTGGTCCATTTTGCATATCCTTCATCTGTTCAAATAATTGATTAAATTCTGCATTATCATAATTTGCGGCATTTTCACCACTGCTACCTACTTTACGTTGCGGCCCATATAATAAGAAAAGAAAATTCTCCGGGTCAGGGTAATCTGCGTTCCAGCCCCATTCAAAAATCTGCGCGTTTCCCTTACGGATTTTATCTTGAAAACGATTGTAATCCGTACTTCTGATTACTAATTGTATGTTTAATTTATTAAATTGCTTACGCATCCAATCAAGCTTGGATCGATCATCCGAACTGCGAGCAGTAACATCAAAATACAAAATTAATGGCGCGCCTGTTGTTTGATCGATTCCATTCGGATAACCTGCCTCAGCTAGCAACCCCCTTGCCACTTGAATGGGCTTTCGTTGCGGCCGACCGTTAACCCAATCATATACCACTCGATTAATACCTTTTTCTCCATCCCGATAACCTGCAAGGCCAGGTGCAATTGGACTCTGCGCTGGTAATCCACGCCCATTCGCAAAAATAGAAATAAACTCTTCATAATCCACAGCAATTGAAATAGCCTGCCGTAATTTTCTAGCCGACTCCCGCTGAAACTTGTTACCACCATCCCCTACTAAAGGGTCAAGCATGTTAAAACCCATATAATAAGTTGAAACTGCGACTGTGGTTTCCAATCTTATGCCTTGTGCTGCCATTTCCTCTGTTACAGTTGCTTCTCCCTGCCCGACCAATTGTACAGCCTGATCAAAACTGTCCGAACCAATTCCGGTAGCATCATAGTATCCTTGCAAGAACTTATTCCAGCGGGGAATGCTTTCCTTCTCACGCGTAAAAACTACCTTATCGATAAAAGGTAATTTTTTGCCCGCATCCACCAGCAAACCATTCTCTGCATCTTCCGGCATACCATCAAGCGGATAATATTCTTCATGAAAGTTCGGATTTCTTTGCAATACCATCCTCAAATTGGGATTATTCTCTGTTAGCATATACGGACCAGTACCAACGGGATACCAATCTAAAGTAATATTTTTCTTTATCAATCCTTGTTGCGAATAAAACAAATCAGCTTCCCAGGGAATAGGTGAAAAAAACGGCATGGCTAGCCAGTAAAGAAATTGTGGATATAATCCTTTGATTTTTATGCGGTAGGTATAGATATCAACTAGTTCCACCCCTTCCAATGGGTATTTCCTTAAATCGAGAAACACTTTACTTGCCGATTGTTCTTGATCAACCTGTTTCAACACCTCTGCATACTCCTTTAATCCTACAATATAGTCAGCCATCAAACCGTAAATCGGTGAATGTAATCGGGGGTGTGCCAATCGCTTAATTTGATAGATATAATCCTCTGCTGTCAGCTCCCGTGTAGCGGTTTTCGGAAAATCCGCCAGTTCAGTTATCAATCTTAATTCTTGATCGCTCAGATGATGGTACTGCCAACCATCCTGCTCATTTTTAACAAAAGCTGGGTGGGGTTGATAGAAAGTTCCGGGCTTTATGGATACCTCATAAACGCTGTAGGCGATATCGGTGGGCTGAGCATCATCCGGTAATTGATGACCTTGGTCATTAAGAAACTTAGTAATTGGCATCGCCTCTGCTGTTAGAGGCATTAGCGTGAATGGTCTTTTCAAATAATGATATTGTAGCGGCGGCTCATAAATTTGTGCTGTAAATTGAATTTCGTTAGAACTGTAAGACTGCACTGGATCAAGATGCTTTGGTCGCTCGCTGAATACACTATACAGAATATTTTTTCCAATATCTTCCGCATTGTAAGGATTGTTCCAACTACTTTCTCCGCAACCAGCTAATGAAGCTAGCAACAATAGCGACCAAACCAATGAAGCAATTGTTTTAATCATTGTAAATCACCACAAATCTCTCAAATTAAATTACGATTGAATAACATCTTATAACGGCTAACCCTAACAACTCCAACTTATTCCAGCCATCAGCTATAATTCGCCAATTCTCTAAATTTTACAAGGATGTTTTATGGGATTTCTTGCAAACAAACGCGTACTTATTACCGGTCTTCTCAGCAATCGTTCTATTGCCTACGGTATTGCCAAAGCAATGAAACGTGAAGGCGCAATTTTAGCGTTTACCTATCAAGGAAAAGAATTACGCGAGCGTGTCGTAAAGCTAGCTGCCGAGTTTGACAGCAATCTGTTATTCCCTTGTGATGTAGCGAATGATAACGAAATTACGTCATGCTTTGAAAGTTTACAAACATATTGGGATGGTCTGGATGGCATTATCCATTCCATTGCATTTGCTCCCCGTGATGCATTAACTGGCGATTACCTGGAAAGCGTCAATAGGGAGGCTTTTCGCGTTGCCCATGACATCAGTTCATACAGTTTCTCCGCACTTGCCAAGGCAGCTCTACCTTTAATGCAAAATAGAAACGCTTCACTTTTGACGCTGAGCTACTTGGGTGCAGTACGAGTTATGCCGAACTACAATGTCATGGGACTGGCCAAAGCCAGCCTTGAAGCAAATGTCCGCTTCATGGCCTCCAGTCTCGGGCCGAAGGGAATACGTGTCAATGCTATTTCAGCTGGTCCCATTAAAACGCTAGCAGCCTCCGGCATTGGAAACTTTGGCAAGTTATTGGGCTACACTGAAAAAGTGTCACCCTTGCGCCGCAACGTCACAACTGATGAAGTAGGTAATGTTGCTGCTTTCTTGTGCAGCGATCTTGCCAGCGGTATTACTGGAGAAATTACATACGTTGATGCCGGCTTTAATACTGTTGCATTTGATCTCATCGATTAAAAAATTACCACCCATTCTTACTTCATTTTTAACCCGGAGCGGGGCTTACTTTCCTTGGTAAAATCAAACGATATTGTAAGCCCAGCGCTTAGCGTGACCAATTAACCCGCAGCAAATTCTCGGCTGGATTATAGTGAAACTCCAGTTCACCCTGATAAGCATGATGAATAGCCTCACCAATACCTCGTGCAAGATGAATATCAGTTGTGGTGATCAACAAAGCTTGATCTTTTTCCTCCGTAGCCATAATGCGCTTTAAGGGATGCTCGGATTTTTCTTTGTTCTCGAAATTATGAATCAAACTTAAAATTTCATCGCGATGCGCAAGCAAAAATTCACCTTCTAGTGTCAAATACCCGGCCGGAAAGTGATCAAGATTACGCTGGCAAGCCGGACAGTTATGTTGATGCGCATCAGGAGGCACCGCCAGCCATTGCCAATGCCCTTTATGAAATACTGCATGACACTGCGGACAAACGGTTGGCTCGGGAAGTTTTTGTTTAATTTTATAAGCATCATGAATTTTTTCCTGAAAAATACCATCATGTCGGCTAATTTGCTGGAAACCAGGGGGAGTACTTTTTGTACCCATAATCATTCTCCTCTCATTCTATGTATGTATTTATTTTTTAATATGTATTAGTCGCTTACAATATCTTAATGGTCTAATACCACGTAATATTTTTCATCTTGCCTCCTTTGTAAATTTTGTCAAGCACTTCCATCAATATTCTTAGTGCGATTAAATCGGTTTTAAGTCAATCAATCCATGTATCGGGTGTAGAAACATTTCTGGTGGGGCTACAGTGCGTGATATCAGCTTCTGAGAAATTCATGGTGGTTACTTCAATCGCATGATTTAATTTGAGTAAATTTATTATTAAGCCATAAAAAACTGCTTTTTCAACAAAAAGCGACTGCCAACTTTACTATATGCTGCTCCAACAACTATTAATGGGAGAAACATATGGGTGGCTTTTTTCTTGGTAGGCAGCCAATTCTTGATCGTAACCATAATCTAGTAGCTTTTGAGTTACTTTTCAGGCAAGAAGAAACTGAGGAAGCCGCTCATGTTACCGATGATTTGTCAGCTTCGGCCAATGTCATTGTAAATGCTTACGGCAAATTCGGCATTCACAATGTGTTGGGACAGCAACGCGGCTTTATCAATGCTGATCCCGATCTTATCATGAGCGACATCATCACTTTACTACCCAGTAGACACATCGTACTAGAAGTCAAAGAATCTGCTTCCATAACCCAGGAATTTATGCAGCGCTGCAAGGAATTAAAACAAAAAGGCTATCAATTTGCGCTGGATAATATTGTAGCCATCAATAATAACGTGGAATTATTGCTACCTCTGGTCAGTGTCGTTAAAGTCGACATATTGGCATTGAGTCAAAATGAACTGACCAAACTGGTAACGGAACTTAATCGCTGGCCGGTCTTATTATTAGCATTGAAAGTCGAAAATCGTGAGCAAGAGGCGCATTGCCGACAATTAGGTTTTCAAATGTTCCAAGGCTATTATTTTGCTAAACCCGAAGTCATGTCAGTAAAACGAGCTGAACCTGGCAAAGCATCACTTTTGAAGTTGCTCTCATTAACGACACGCGATGATAGTAACAACGATGATTATGACAATGAAAATAATATAGACGAAATTGAAAAAGAATTTAAACATCTTCCTGGCTTAAGTTATAACTTGCTGCGCATGGTCAATTCGGGTAACGATAATATCCCTCAGAAAATTAATTCCATTAAGCAAGCCATTAAACTAATGGGACTTAAACAGTTGCAAAAATGGATACAACTTTTGCTTTACACATCGAATCAGGCAGAAGACCACACTTTAAATACCGTCACACAAACTGCAGTAACGCGTGGCAAATTGATGGAATTAATCGCTACCATTGAACGTCCTCATGATAAAAATTACCAGGAGCGAGCCTATTTAATTGGCATGCTATCACTGCTGGATGAACTACTGGGCATTGAAATGCACAAGATAGTCGATAAATTGGGAATCTCTGATGACATGAGCAGAGCATTAATGACTCGTCATGGACGATTAGGTCAAGCATTGAAATTAATCGAGGCCAAAGAAAAAGGCGAGACTAGCTCCATACAAACTTTAGTCTCAGAACTGGGTTTTTTGAGCATGAATGAGTTTTCAAATATTGAAACACAGGCTATGGGATGGATCAATCGTATGGGTGAAACGATTAATTGACCTCCCACTTACCTTAGAAAAATTTATATTTAGGGCCTAATTTTAGGCGATTGCTCGTTGTGTTCTTATTCTTTTAGCAATGGAAAATACCGCTCTACGAATGCACTTATCAAGCTTTTTGCTGCTTAGCCGATACCCTACACTATTCAATCAAATCTCAACTACTACGGAGAGTATCCTATGAATCCATCAACATTACACGAAATTGACGAGCGCACTAACTTAACAGCCAGTAATAAATTTGAATTATTATTGTTCAAATTAGGTGAAGCCCCTGGTACCGGTCACCGCGAATTATTTGGCATTAATGTTTTCAAAATTCGTGAAATCCTAGTAATGCCGACCATTACCGCAATTGCTAACGCTCCTGCTAATGTGATGGGAGTCGCAAATATTCGTGGTCAAGTCATTACCGTCATTGATTTGCCAAAAGTTGTAGGGTGCTCACCAAAAAAAGGAACTCCGATTCTTTTAGTTACTGAGTACGCTCGCTCAACCCAGGCTTTTGCGATTGAAGAAGTCAATGAAATTGTTCGTCTAGAGTGGAACCAAGTAATTGCCGCGGAAGGCAAGGGCGGTGATCTTATTACCAGCATTGCACGGCTCGATGGCAACACGGAAGATTCCAGATTAGCCCAGGTACTTGATGTTGAACAAATCTTGCGCGATGTTTTACCTAGCACCGCTGAAAACTTTATTCCGAATAAAATTGATACGACGTTTAAACTTCCTTCCGGCAAAATTATCCTAGCTGCCGACGACTCCCCGCTGGCACGCAGCATGCTTGAAAATACCCTTAAAACACTGAATCTTCCTTTTGTCATGACAAAAACCGGGCTTGAAGCATGGACAAAAATTCAATCCCTGTCTGATGCAGCTATAGCGGAAGGTAAAACACTTCAAGACAAAGTAGCGCTCGTACTAACCGACTTGGAAATGCCAGAAATGGATGGCTTTACCCTTACGCGTAATATCAAGAATGACCAACAATTTAAATCAATCCCAGTGGTGATTCATTCCTCCCTAACTGGCGAGGCTAATGAAAACCATGTTAAATCAGTTGGTGCCGATGCCTACGTTGCCAAGTTTGTAGCAGATGAATTGGCCGCAGCTATTCAAAAAGTATTGCAATAACAATCCTGAAACCACTTGCTCTTTATACTGATTCAGACATGCATTAGCCGGTCCCGTTTCTGATAGGATCGGCTAAAATTGTCTCCGATTTCTACACTGATCGGTATTCAATGACAGTGCTCATACAGATTCATAAGTCTCTGCTAATTTCGTGATAAATGGCTCTCATGACATCATTGTTGTAATTTTGAATGATATCCTGGGATTTAAACAACGCCTTGAGTTCAACTAGGGTAATAACGATTAGCAGAACCACCCCGGCCAGTGCAAGTCCCGTGAATAACAGTAATACGCCGAAAAGAAATATACTTAAATTGACTAAACCCCGCACCCATTTGCCCAGATAAAAATGATGCAATCCGGCAATAAATAAATAATTCAGTGTTGCGTAAGTATCGGGATCTTTCAATCGTTGTTCCGTTCGTTTAAAAAATTGGAATCGCTGTTCATCCGGTAATTCACGCACTAATTTCCGGATACGCTCCTCATCCTCCTGAATTACTTCCTTAGTTTTCATTGCACTAGCGCGCCAGCGTGATAATCACCGCTTCACGTTTCCAGAACAGCATAAAACGCTTTTGCTCGACAAATTGAAATAATAGCGTCCAACCATCGGCCGCTTCTTTATTGAGCGTAACTTCCAATCGCTTAATCGGAATGCCGGACGCTCCTAAGAAAATCGTGCCCAATCCGCCTTCTGTGATATGCAATACTTTATATTCCTTATAAGCCATTATCTAATCTCCTTTAATAGGAACGAACAAGCAAGCGCTTGTGAATCAGTGTTCATTTGGATTTTTAAAACCAGCCCTCGAGACGCCATCCCCTCGTGACAAACAGCGGAACGAATGCAGGCGGTATGTACAGACGGTCTTCCGCATTGGGAATACGGAAGTAATGCTGCGCCTGCAAGATGACATCATCATCGCGGCTTAAATCAATCACTGCGCGATTGGGTATTTCACGCCGCCCGAGATAACGCACCTCAAATGCTTCCAAACGCAGCGGATTATCCGAGTTAAATACGCCGATCTTGTTTGCACGCGCTTGGCGTACTAGATTACGCGCACGGCTTAAATCTACATTAGATTCAGCGATCCGCTTTGCCATGCCAGGCGCAAACACGGCATCCAGTAGTGATTTTTCTCGAAACGGTGCAATATTTGGCCAAATGAAATAAGGCAGCGCTACCCCCTTTTCGAGCTGGCGTTCATTGTACGAGAGCGGTCGGGGACTCGGAATATTGGCATTGGGTTGATTGCGATTAACAAAAGCCAGAAAGCGGCCATACGCATCAAATACTTCGTGGGAAAAAGCAATAAAATATCCGAAGGTATCCGGGTTTTGCCCTAATGCGTCCATATCCGCCTGCACCTGCTCGATTAATGCCTGCTCCGCTCTTTCGCCGTGAAAACGGTGATTGATACCGGCGCCAAGACCAACTCGGCCACGCAAGTATTCAATTAGACCGGCATCGAGATGATACGAACCCAACCCGGACAAAAAAGGATCGGTGAGATACGCTTCCCATTCCGCCGAGTCAAGGCGGCGCGAAGCTTGCGACCCTGGAAGCTGAAAGTTTTTTTCCGGGGTATCCACGCCAAGAAAACGCAACGATCCACTTCCGCTGAAATGAAAACCAATGGTATCGCCGTCTGCAATCGATGCATCGAGCGATTGCGGCCGATCATCTGTTCCACGGCGGATAGAACCGACAGCCCTTATATTGCCGCCTATATTGAAGAAAATATCAGCCATCATGAAACCTCCGTCAAATAGATAAGATAGTCTTTTTTAAAACGATGTTGCTTTTAAAACAATAACTAAGTCCACATACCATCATATCATAGCAATTCATTTCGACCTTAATCTACTTCCCACACACGAATCGAATAAACGTTAATTTGATGTTAGCGTAATCAATTGGATTCTACTTGATTTGCAACAACAACCCGCCTGCGATAGGCAATTAAGACCATCAGTACCACACACACTGCTGCAATGGAGGCTGGAAATAATAACGTCGTAGTCGAAAAATTTTCCATCGCCATCATTACCAGCAGATTGCGGACCGTGAACAAACCAAAAAACAACAATGATTCTGAATAGGGGAAATAATATGCTTTCCTGATAGTCGGCCCAAACCCGAGCACATCGACGATGGTCAAGGTGACTACCGCCCACAATGGATCCGAAGTCACATACCACAACGGCAACGACGATAACGCCGAAATAAAAAATAGCCAATCAGTTTTTGTAATCGTCACATCCGCACGTTTTAGATAAGCCAAGCAAGCAATGAAAATTGTAATACTGCCGGAAACGCCGATCGGCCAAGCACCCACACCTCCTTTATCCTCAAGCTGCGCCAGAAAAGCAAAAAATGTTGTGACACCCCAGATGATCCAGGAAAACACATGCGGCGTAACGGTACCGTTAAAGATTGCGCGGATATAGGGAATGAAGGCTGTCAGTGTCAACACGATGGCAATCGCGCTAATTATTTCTTTGCAATAAAACATGCCGTCCTTATTTTTTTCTCATAAATACCCTAACAATTATCAGTATTGATCAGTAATCAAAGATATCTCACTAAATCCGGAAAGATAAAAGCTACAACCTTCTGATTTTCCTAGATTATGGCGATTGTGCCATGAGCTTTTCAATATGTTCTACTGCATGCGCTACGCCATCTTCTTGCGCCATCGCTTGTCCTAAAGCGTTTGCACGCCGGACAACTTCTGGCGTTTCAGCGAAAGCGATCATGACAGATAAGCTTTCTGCATTGATTTTGGTATGGTGAATATAATTTGGTGCAACCCCTGCTTCTGCCAATCGGCCTGCCCAGAAAAATTGATCGCCGGCAAATGGAATCACAATCGACGGCACGCCCGCTCGGCATGCGGTATGCGATGTACCGGCGCCACCATGATGAATCACCAGCGAAGTGCGGGGAAACAGCCAGTGATGCGGCGTATCGCCAATGACAAAAAAATTTTCCGGCAATAAGGCAGGATCAACGCCGCTCCATCCGGAATAAAAAAGGACTCGGCGCCCGGCCACGGCATCCACGACGGTGGCCAAGAGTTTTTCCCGGTCAAATCCTGCCATGCTGCCAAACCCTACATAAATCGGCGGCTCGCCGGAAGAAAGGAATTCCGTCAAAGCGGCTGGCGGTTCCCAGGTACCTGAACCGGCAGACCATGCACCGCATATTTCCCAGATCTCAGGCCAATCTGCCGGTTGTGGCACAAGATGGCGCGATATGCCATACAGAATCGGATAATCGCGCCACATCCGGCCGCGCGACGCTTGCCCACACACTTCGCGACGCGCTTCGTTGATGCGCTTGCGGAATGACTGCCACAACAACGTGTTGACTGCATGATGACTTATCCGGTTGAGCCAAGCGGGTATCCTCCAGGGCGGCAACAGCGGCGAAGCAAACGCCCGGGTCGGCGACATTGGCCAAAGCCCCAGACCGATAGCCGGAATACGCAAATACTCGGCCACCGATAATCCGGCATAACTGGTAATTCCTGAAAATAAAATCGCATCAGACGATTTGGCTTGTTCGACGATTGCTTCCATCCAGGCAACCGTATTCTCATCTGCAATACGCGCAACCGCCTTAGCCATTTGGGTGACATCGCCGCCTTCCCGCATCAGCTTAGATAATGCGCCATCCGCTCCAACTGCTGCCTTCATGTCGCCACTCAGCGCCTGCGCGGGAACCCCAAGCATCTGCGCTGCACCAAGTGTTGATCGGTCAGCAAACAGATGAACATCGTGCTCTGCATTACGCAAGCCACGACAGAGTCCAATCAACGGGCGGGTATCGCCTTCGGTACCGTAGGTGACGACTGTGAAGTGCATGGATGCTTTACCGATAACTATAAAAAATTTAGCAAATTTAGAGGATCAGTAGATTAGGAATTCGATACACACAGCGACTGAATCATCGACCAATTATTCAAGTATTTCTTGAGACTTCTGGTTTCATCAGTAAATCTATCCTGTGTTACTAGCAATTGTTCATCCTTTTTAAGTCCTCTTGTTTCCCAACAATTTTTCGAATTTGTAACCCAAACATAACTATTAATACGCTCCTGATTTCCAAGCGCGTCATAGAGTCTAATAAGATCAATCGGTTTAATGACGATAAAATCTGAATCACGATTATGAAAGCTATAAGTAACAAGAACCCAGTAATCAGCAGGTGATTTCACAATTTTTTCTCTTTTGAATGTCCACCAACCACCAGATTTAATAGTTGTCGCTATTTCTGGTTTGACACCATTTCCTAAGTAATCCTTAGAGAATTTAATTTGTAATGAAATTGAGTCCCTACAATTTTTATCTGTAACCAAAAGATCGATACCATCATCTTTTGATGGTATCCATACCCTGATCAAAGGGAAAGTTTCTTCAATCTTTGCTGCTACTAAGTATTCACCTGCATGAACTGTAAATATTGGACGCATTGATATGATCTTTATAATAAATTAAATATCTAGAAGCAGACACCTCGCTTCATTCATCACAAATATCTCATTCCCAAATCACCATCTTGAAGCGTTCCTTGACAA
The DNA here is from genome assembly GCA_024281995.1 of Nitrosomonas sp. Taxonomy (GTDB): domain Bacteria; phylum Pseudomonadota; class Gammaproteobacteria; order Burkholderiales; family Nitrosomonadaceae; genus Nitrosomonas. The sequence continues at coordinate 685,424 of JAMWZW010000001.1, read as the reverse complement.
TACCGAAGTAGTTACACTTCCAGTTGCTTTGGACGAAAAAATCGAGGTGATGCCATCGATCTTTCTGTTTCCCACCAGTGGAAGGGTATCTCCAGTTGTTCCATAGGTGATGGCAGTCAAGCGCATAATTTCTTTACGGATTTAAGATGGATAATAAAGCTGGACCTACCGCTCATGAAGCAGTGCTGAAGGAAAATGGAAACGTATTGCACAGCTTCAGATGCTTATTATCGCCTCATTTATTCGCAAGCGTTGTATGTTCTTATACAATAGAGGCAATTCATACATCCATTATTTTAGGGAATAGAACAAAAAATGTGCAAGCAATTCAATAAACAAGAAAACACAGACCTGCAGCAAAATCAGCACAGGCGCTCATTTCTTAAACTCAGTATGGCATCCGCATTGGCGGGGCTGGGAGTCGCGGCGGCCAATCAGGTTATGGCCACATCGGGCGTGATTAAGGAGCCGCCTCAGCCTGAAAATGTACTCACACCGGAAGCAGCTTTAGAAAGGTTAATGGCAGGTAACGATCGTTATGTTGCCGGTCACTCCACTCCATTAAATTTTGAACATGAACGCGCAGCTTTGGTCAGGGGCCAGAATCCTTATGCCAGTATATTAAGCTGCGCCGATTCCAGAATAAGCCCGGAGTTCTGCTTTGATGAGCAACGAGGGGATTTATTTGTCGCGCGCGTAGCTGGCAATTATTTAACCACGGATTTTGTGGCCACGCTCGAGTATGCGGCGGTTGTGTTGCATACCCCCCTAATTATGGTGCTGGGCCATGAAAGCTGCGGCGCAATCCAGGCGGCTATCGATGCCGTCGATAACAGCACGCAATTTCCCGGGCATATTCAGTCTATCGCCAGCGCGTTAGCGCCGGCAGTAAGAGCCATTGATAAGCAATCGAAGAATCGTATCGATGATGTCGTTAAAATGAATGTCATACAAAATGTGCAAGAATTGAAAAAGCAGACACCGATTCTAAATCGATTGGTCGCAGAGAAAAAGCTGCTGGTGGTGGGTGGCGTATACAACCTGAAAACCGGCAAGGTCGATATGGTCGCTTAAGGAAATATGACTAATTGCCTGCGTAAATCATTATAGAAAATTACAGCCAATCCGGTTGAATCCGAAGTGCCTGCAACTTCATTTATCTATTACCCGCTTACTCCCAAATCACCATTTTGAAGCGTTCCTTGACAATGCCGAAGTAATTGCACTTCCAGTCGCTTTGCGCAAAGAAATCGAGGTGATGCCATTGATCTTTCTGTTTCAAGATGCGGTTAGCGGCATCGTCCCAATCGATGGCGGCAAATTTGGTTTCGAGCTGCTGTTTACGAGCTTCGACATCAGCAAAATCAAAACCATCGTATTCCCAATGCAATACTTCGAATACATTGCCATCGCTGTCGGCATAGTCCATACTGAAATCGAGCCCCCATTTCGGACGGATGCGGATGATTTTGTAAATCAATGGATTTTCTTTGGCCCAGCGTTGCAATTGCCGCAATGCTTCCCCGGCATAGCCTTTGCGCTCAAACAACAGACTGTGATTCAATACTGCGCCTTCGACCCGCTCCGGTTGCGTAAACCACGGTGCCTTTAGCGCACGCCGGTGCTCCCGGTGAGTATGCGCTGGTGTCAGATTGGCTTCAGCGTAACGCTGCTCCAAGCCGGTCAGATCGTAGCCGTTCTGGTCAAACAATGCCAGCTCGCATGCTGGCGGCACATCTAAACTGTTTAGCGGCTGATCCCAATGGCTTTCCGAATTGAATTGATGAGAGGTTAAATCGATATAACTCATGAAATGGCGAATCTACTCATAATGACTGATAAACAAGATTTAGCATGCTAGCAAAAACCCTGCATGCCTGTCATTTCGGGCATAGCAAGAAATCTGCAGTGTAGATTCACGAAGATCCCTTACTTCATCCGCAATGACAAATATGGGTCGCTCAACGAATCCCTAACGAATATTGACACGCGGTTTTCCATACAATTCCCGCAGCTCATCCTTGGCTTTTTCCAACACCTCGCGCTGCTGCGCGGATAAATGTTTCCCCGCCCGGTTGATGTAAAAATTCAGCATCGACATTGCCGACGCAAACGGCTCGGCCTTGCGCCGCTGACTACTTTCAGCGGAATGCTTCAGTGATAATGCGATTTTACACGGATCATTCCAGGTAAACACACCCGGTTCGAGATCCAAGGCGTTGCTGGTCTGGGTAACGTGGTGGGACCAATAGTGCAGATTATTATCAGGCATGAGAGTCGATATGTAATTAATCTACAACGAAGTTATATATCATAAACAGTACACAGCATTCCCACGGCATACTAATCTTACAACATCCATAAAGCCGGCAGTTTTGTGCGCATCCATCTTCACATCAAACGGCACCATCCCCAGCAACGGACCATTCAACCGCCGCTCCAGCGTCGCAATATTTTCTTCCAGCACCATCATCTGCGGATCGATGCAATTCGCCACCCAGCCTGCTAGAGTCAAACCGGCAGCACGGATTGCTTGCGCGGTCAGCAGTGCGTGATTCAAGCAACCCAGCCGCATACCAACTACCAGGATTACCGGTAAATTCAGGGCGCGCGCCAAATCCGCACCGGTTTGTAGCGCATTGATCGGAACCAGGAAACCACCTGCGCCTTCGACGATAACAATATCCGCTTTATCACTGAGTTGCTGATAAGCCTGCTGAATTTCGCTCAGATCGATTTTCATACCTGCTTGTTGCGCGGCGATATGCGGGGAAACCGGCGTATCGAAGGCATAAGGATTGATTTGTTCACGAGTCACATCCACATTGCTGGCGGCGAGCAATTGCTCGACATCCTGCCATTGGCCGTTGTCGCTGCCTGCCGCAATGGGTTTCATGCCGATGGCTTGCAAACCTTGCGCCGCAAAAGCACGCAGCAACGCGCAACTAATAGTGGTTTTGCCAATTCCGGTGTCGGTGCCGGTCACAAAGTAGCCACGTCCCATTCTTAAGGTGGCAAACCCAATTGCCGGCGCGTTTCCGGCGTCAGTATCGAACGAGGATCGCGCGGTTTCCAAGCATGGCCGTACACCACTTCAAAAGTGGCCGGCAGTTTGCCGGCGCGGCGCAGCGTTTCATACGCATCAATGGCCTGCTGCCAGTGTTTTTTACCCATCAACCCCTGGCGCCGGCCTTGCACGACATTATGCGCGCCGATCGCTTTCAAGTCGCGCATCACACTGATTACGTCATCATACGTCAATGTGATGTATTCCATATCCATAACCGGGGTAGAAAAACGGTTATTCAATAGCAGATCGCCGATGTCGTGCATGTCGACAAAACGGTTGACGTGATCGTACGAATCGGCTTTCGCAAACGATTGGCGCAATTCTTTCAAGGTATCCGGGCCAAAAGTGCTGAACATCAACAAACCATCTGCACGCAATATACGGTGCATTTCGGCAAAGGTCTGCTGCAGATCGTTGCACCATTGCAGGGCAAGGTTCGACCAAATCATGCCGACACTGTTGTTTTGAATAGGGAACTGTTCAATATCGGCGCACACATAATTCGCGTGTTGCTGCAACGGTAGCAGGCGCTGCCACCAAGCGGTATTGGGCCGGGCATGCGACAACATCGCCCAGGCTATATCCATTGCAATTAATCGACTTTTGGGATAGCGTTTGGCCAATTGCTGGCTGCCATAACCAGTACCACTACCAGCATCGAGAATCACATCAGGTTGGTATTTGATGTATTCCAGACGCGTCAGCATCCGATTGCTGATTTCACGCTGCAATACTGCTGCCTGGTCATAACTGTCCGCCGCGCGTTCAAATGAAGCACGCAATAGTTTTTTATCAAGAACTTGTCTGGAATTCATTGAGGTAAGCTACAAATTGCTCAGGATAAGATAAAAATGGCGCATGGCCGCAATGCGCGAACTTCACGCACTGCGATTGCGGCAACTGCTGATGCATCCAATCGGCCGCAGCGGGATGCGTGATCACATCATTTTCGCCATGCACGATTAAAACCGGTTGTTGGATGTTCACGATACGATTGCGCAAATCGCTATGTTGCAAAATTTTCAGGCCTTTTTGCAAGGCATCGGGATCGGGCTCGGCGCGCTGAAAGAAGTTTTTGCGCAATTGTGACAAAATTCTGCTGGCATCGCGATCACCACTCATTTGCAACGTCAGGAAACGATTGATCGTCGTAACATAATTAAGTTTAAGATTTTCCAGAAACAATTGCAGCAACTTGTGCTCCATCCCTGCTTGCCAGTTGTCACGCTTGGCAAAGCACGGCGTGGTGGAGATCAGCACCAGTTTCTCGATGCGTTGCGGTTGCCGCAATGCCAATTCCATCGCAACCTGACCGCCCAATGACCAGCCGCCCAGCATGCAGCATTGCGGGAGCATTGCGCTGACGGCCTCAACCCAATGATCTAGCGTTCCGGGTTCACTGAAAGAACTTAAACCATGTCCCGGCAAATCGATCAAATGCAGACGGAAGCGCTGCGCCAGCGACTCCCGCACGCTGCCCCAAATACCGCTGTGCATCGCCCAGCCGTGCAATAACACAAGATCCGGCCCCGTGCCGATGGATTCAACATACAACTGCGTCATGACGCTGCCAATTCCTGCAATGCTTGTGTCAGGCGCGTAACATCTTGCGGCTGGTGTGCAGCCGAGAGCGAAATACGCAGCCGTGCTGCACCTTGCGGCACAGTAGGCGGACGAATCGCCGGCACCAGCAATCCTTGTTCCCGCAGTCGCTGGCTGATCTGCACGGCTTGATTACTATCGCCAATCAATAAAGGCTGAATCGGTGTATTTGACGGCAATAATTTCCAGGGTAACGATTGCAATCCTTCCTTCAATTGCGCAATGTTCGTCGCCAAAGCTCCTCGACGCCACTCGTCTTGTTCAATCAATTTGAGACTCGCCAACAACGCATGCGACAACAAGGGCGGCGTGGCGGTGGTATAGATATAGCTACGCGCCGATTGAATCAAAGTTTCGATGATTTCAGCTTGTGCCGCGATAAATGCGCCAAACACACCAGCCGCTTTACCCAGCGTTGCCATGTACACGATATTTGGAGAATGGTTAGTGGTCTGATTCAACATGAATAAACTACCCCGTCCCTGCTGCCCCAGCACGCCAAAACCATGCGCATCGTCTAATAATAATAACGCCCGGTAACGTTCGCACAATGCTACCAGCTGTTGGATCGGCGCGATATCGCCTTCCATGCTGAACACTGCATCGGAAATAACCAACTTGCGCCGCGCATCGGTCGCCGCCAAATGCTTTTCCAATGCTGCCAAATCCAAATGCGGATAACGGATGAATCGCGCCCGCGACAATAGCGCTGCGTCATTCAGCGACGCATGATTAAGTTTGTCGGCAAAAATGACATCTTCGCGCCCTGCTAACGCCGTGACTGCACCGATATTGGCCATATAACCGGTGGAAAATAGTAAGGCTTGCGGAAAGCCGCTGAATTCGGCCAACGCCTGCTCTAACTCATGATGTGCCGAGAAATGACCATTGATGAGATGCGACGCGCCTGCGCCGACACCATAATGATGCGCGCCTTCGCAAGCAGTTTCGATTAAGTGCGGATGATTGGCAAGCCCCAAATAATCGTTACTGCAAAAAGCCAGATAATCCCGGCCATCAATAGCGACATGGCTTGCTTGCGGACTTGTTATAACTTGCCGGATGCGCCGCAACCCTTGTTGCTCGCGAATTCGAAGCTGCTCAGCCAGACCTGAAATCATTTATGACAATGCGTGCAGCCCCAATTTATCCAACAGCGCTTGATCACGGTCCACTTCCGGATTTCCCGTCGTCAATAATTTGTCGCCATAAAAAATGGAATTGGCGCCCGCCAAAAAACATAATGCTTGAATAGCCTCGGACATTTCCTGCCGGCCGGCGGATAACCGCACCATCGCTTTTGGCATGGTAATCCGCGCCGCGGCAATGGTACGCACGAATTCGAACGAGTCGAGCGTTGCAGTGCCATAAAGCGGCGTTCCTTTAACTTGCACCAATTGATTGATCGGTACCGATTCCGGATAGGGATTCAAATTGGCTAACTGCGCGATCAATCCGGCGCGGGTTTCTCGCGTTTCGCCCATGCCGACGATACCGCCGCAACACACGTTAATGCCTGCATCACGCACTTCCTGCAAGGTATTCAAACGATCCTGATACTGCCGAGTGGTAATAACCTCTTCATAATATTCCGGCGCGGTATCGAGATTGTGATTGTAGTAATCCAAACCTGCTTCGCTTAATTGTTGCGCCTGACCAGGTTTGAGCAAACCCAGTGTGGCACAGGTTTCCATACCGAGCGACTTGACTGCACGCACCATTTCAGTCATTTTTTCGATATCGCGCTGCTTTGGCCCACGCCATGCAGCGCCCATGCAAAACCGCGAAGCGCCTTTGGCTTTTGCCGCCACCGCCGCGGTGACCACTTCAGCCAGCGAGAGCATGTCCTGGGTTTCAACACTCGTGTGATAACGTGCCGCTTGCGGACAATAACCGCAATCCTCCGGGCAGCCGCCCGTTTTTACAGAAATAAGCGTAGATAATTGCACGCCGTTGGCATCGTGGTATTGCCGATGCACACATTGCGCACGGTAAATCAGATCGTTAAATGGCATATCCAATAATGACTGGACTTCAGCCACGCTCCATTGTGCCGCATTTTCTGGTTTTGCAGTTTTATTGACTATACTGTCGTGTGCTTCGCAAGTTGTAAATGAGTTGTAATTCATGCCGATTTACCTGTTAACTGTTTAAATGAGCAATAAATGCTTTTGATTGCTAGTTATTTGGGATGATCAAGGATTCGATCTTTGCTGTCAATTCTTCTACCATTCATTACTCAACGATTGAACATTCGAGATGCAACTATTCAATGAGAAAAACTGCGTGCTGTGCGGCATCGCTACCCAACAAGACTTATGCGCGCCGTGCGCTAATCATTTACCACAATTGCCAGCAGCGCACTGTCCCGTCTGTTTGTGGCCAGTACCAACGGCAGAAATATGTGGAGCTTGCCTGACCAAGCCGCCGGCTTTCACGCGTTCCATTGCCGCTGTTCGCTATGCCTTTCCGATCGATGCGTTGATACATTCCTTTAAATATCGAGCCAATTTAGCAATTGCCCCCATTCTTGCAAATCTGCTTATGCCACAATTAGAAACAACAACGCTGCCGGATGTTATTATCCCTATGCCCTTGCACCCAATCAGATTGCGCGAGCGCGGCTTTAATCAAGCATTGGAAATCAGCCGTTATCTTTCCAAGCAATTACATATTGCGTTGCTGCCTGATAGTTGCAATCGTATCAAGCATACTCCACCACAAACGGGACTACCTTGGAGAGATCGGCAGAAAAATATCCGTAAAGCTTTTGACTGTATAATTGACTTGTCGGGAAAGCATATTGCAATCGTCGATGATGTCATGACAACAGGCGCTACACTCAATGAATTGGCTAAAGTTCTTCGTCGGCAAGGAGCGGCTGAAATCAGTAATTGGATCATTGCCAGAACGATCAGCGAAATTAATCCAATCGATCCTTATACACCCTAGAAAATAGTATACCTACATGTTCAACATCATCCTGCATCAACCCGAAATCCCTCCCAATACAGGAAATATCATCCGTCTCTGCGCTAATACCGGCATGCAGTTGCATCTTATCAAGCCATTAGGCTTTCCTCTTCAAGACAAGCAATTATTGCGCGCCGGTCTGGATTATCATGAATTTGCTCGAATGATCGTACATGAAAATTGGATGGAGTGCCGCAAAAGCTTGCAGAGTCATCGCATCTTTGCAATAACGACTAAAGGCAAACAACGCTATGACAAAGTACAGTACATAGAAGGAGATGCTTTTTTATTTGGCGCGGAAAGTTGCGGTTTGCCTGCTCACGTTATGGAAACCTTCCAAGAGGCTGAGCGTATCCGGGTACCGATGATAAAAACCAGCCGCAGCCTGAATTTATCCAATGCCGTAGCGATTATTGCATTTGAAGCCTGGCGTCAAACCGGCTTCCCGTCAGGGCAATAATCGGCAGTTATTGAATATTAAGGCTCTCGCTTAAAATACGCGGCGTAACAAAAATTAACAGTTCACGCTTATTATCCACTTTGGCGGTATTGCGAAAAACATTACCCAGTACCGGAATATCACCGAGTAAAGGAATTTTGTTAACCACTTCATTCTCAGTGCGGTCAAAAATTCCACCAATGACGACGGTTCCGCCATTTTCCACTAACACCTTCGTCGTTACCTGCTTGGTATTGATCGGAGGCGGCAGGAATGCATTAAGCGGCGTACCGATTTTGTCCTGATTGACATTTAACTCCATATCAATTTGCCCATTGTAAGTAATCAATGGCTTAACCCTTAATCTGAGTGTCGCATCCATAAACCGTATGCTGGTTGCACCGCTGCTGGTTGCTTGTTGGTAAGGAACCCGATCGCCTTGTTCGATAGTTGCTTCTACCCCATGCGCAGTCACAACACGTGGGCTAGCGATAATTCTGCCTCGCTGGTCTGTTTCCAAAGCTGATAACTCGAGATTGATAATGCGGTTATTGTTTATTTTCATCAAACTAAGTCCTAAAGCAGCCGGCCCGCCCAGCAATCCGGTAGCCGCTGCGGCAGGTAAATTCACATTCAAATTGTTGGCACCGCTGGCTGCACCGCCTGCAGCTAATGCGCTTGAGCCAGTCAAATTCCCTGATATCCCTAAATTCTGGTCTCCTATACCCGTGGCATTTTGTATACCAAAACGCGCCCCCAAATTGCGGCTGAAGGTATCTGTCGCTTCGACAATACGTGCTTCAATCATGACTTGCCGTTCAAAAACATCCAGTTTTTGGATACGTTTCTTAATTTCGTTTAGCCTGACCGGAATGTCAGTAACTGTGATGGTGTTGCTAATTTCATCCAAATTAATTGTTCCGCGCTTGCTGAGCATTCCTTCGAACATTAATGAATTGACTCTACGATGATTGAGATGAAGAATTTCAGTTTGCAATGGCTCCATTTCAGTGATTTGCAACTTCGCTTCCAAATCAAGCAATTCCCTATCCGCCATTTCTTTACCCGGTGCCACAAATATAACGTTGCCTGTTTTGCGTTTATCCAATCCGTGCACCTGCAACACAATATCCAGCGCCTGATCCCACGGAACGTCCTTTAGGCGCAAGGTCAGATTTCCACTCACAGAATCGCTGGCAATAATATTTAAATTGGTAAAGTCCGCGATGACTTGCAGTATCGCTCTTACTTCCACATCTTGAAAATTCAGCGATAACCGTTCACCCGTATAACCACCATCGACTCGTTTTCGTTTTGCTAGCTCTTCTTCATCATCCGTCAACGCTCGAACTTCCAGAATAAATTGTGTACCCGATTGACGAGCCGAATGCTCCCATTTACCGCCTGATTTCACAATGATGCGAACATTATCCCCCCTTTTTGAAGTTTCAATGGTATTTACCGGCGTAGCAAAATCTACAACGTCCAAACGCCTTCGCAAACTATCGGGAAGAAAAGTATCGACAAATTCGACAAAAACATCATTACCTTGCCGCTGAACATCAACACCGGTATTCCCTTTCGTCATATCGACAATGATACGCCCTTCGCCACTTGTTCCACGCCGAAAATCGATATCACGCAAACTATTCATGTGTTTATTTGGCGTTACTTCAGCAAATCGTACAGGCGCACTCACCACCTGATTTTCATTTACTGCAACCAGTCTGATGAAAAGCGTATTATCGATCGCGCGAATATTGTGTTTCATCAATTTTGATAAATTCAATACTACCCGTGTTCGATTTCCCACTTGAACAATATTAATGCTGTGTAAATCACTTTCTGGCGCTTCTTGGACATTCCTGCCCATGCCATTTGTAACGTCATAGAAATCAAAATAAATACGATGAGGATTGCTTAATGAAACGCCTGTTGGAAATGTTTGAAGTGGATGGTCTAAGGTTAATTTAGCAACGACTTCGCCATTCTGAATATTAGAAATATCAATCGATCGAATACTATTGCTATTCGCAGTATTCGGCACCACCTCTGAAGGACTCTCTTCAGCAAAAACTGTAGTAACAATAAAAAACAACGGTGCTACTATTCCCAAACCTAGAATCTTTTTTCTCATTGTCGATAGCTAACATGGTTGTACTTCTAATTTTTCAGCATGAGTGCACTAACCCGCTCAGTCCATTCATTCACGCCCCCCTGTACAATTTCTACCAGCTTAACCTCTGTCTCAGAGATATGATCGATTTTCCCAAAATTCTGCCCCAAATAATTACCTTCTTTAACGCGATACAATGTACCATCTGGTGATTTTATCAAAGCATAGATTGACCCTTCCCGTTGCAGTGAGCCCACCATGAGCAAACTCTCCAACGGATAAGATTCCAATACTTCCTTGCTACGATTTAAATCTGGTTGAATGCCATTTATTGTGCTTTGTGCTTGATCACTCTTACGTGGCAAAAATGGGTTAGGTATATCAAAAGCTTGATAAGTAAAATGCCTATAGGATTTAACGTCCGGTACCGGATCAATCTGACCATGCAAGCCATTCCCGGAGTCATGAATAAATGCTTCCAGATCACTATAATCATTCTGACTACAAGCCGTTATCATTATCAAAGAAATAATAAGTAGTACTAGTAGGAATAACCGTTTAATCATAATTCATTTTCCTCCAGCTTGCTTTGCTATTTCTTCTTCATCCAGATAACGAAACGTTTTTGCAACAGCATCCAATACTAATTTCCCGTCAGACCCAGGCGCCAGGCTGATGTTGTTCAAAGTTACTATCCGTGGTAATTGTGCAACATCACTGGCAAATGCACCAATATCGTGATAATTACCAATTACACGAATTGCAATTGGAAGTTCGGCATAGAATGCATTGATCGTTTCATTTGCTGCTGGTTTAAATAGCTCAAACTGCAATCCACGACCCAACCCTGCCTGATTAATATCGATTAATAATGCTTCCATTTCAGATTTATCGGGTAACTGCCTCAACAACGCACCCAGAGAGTTTTCGATTTCTATCAGTTGCTGCCGTAGCGCGGGCAAATTAACAGCACTTCTTTTTTTTACTAGATAAGTCGTTTTTAATGTTTCTTCTTGACCTTGGGCATTTTCCAATGTTTTCAATTGCTCTTCCCAGACAAAATAGTAACCTGCAATTACAATGGCAATAAATAGAATTATCAATGCACACGCTTTGAATGCAACTGGCCAATTACCCGCACTATTGATGTCTAGTTGACGTAACTCATTGAGTAGATTCATTACAATATATTCTTGCGAAAAATTATCAAAATAAATTAAAAGGCGAAATTCTATAAACCCTCACCAGGTGTTTGGGTAATCTTTACTTTCATATTAAATTCATTTTGGCGCGCATTATTGACAGTAATCGCCTTAATTTCTATCAATAAAGCCGATTCGAGATAGGGAGAGGATTCAAGGTTACGCATTAATGTTGAAACCCATGCATTGGATTGCGCAAAACCAATTAAATTAATATCATCATCGACCTGTTTCACACTTTGCAGATAAACTCCGTCTGGAAGCAACCTTACCAATTGATCTAGCAAATGAACGACTTCCGATCGACTGTTCTGCAATGACTCTACTATCTGTTTACGCGCTAATAGCTCGTCGGTTCGTGTTTTAATATCTTTAATTTCCGCGATTTCTTTGTCCAGGATAGCAATTTGATCATTTAAATATTGATTGCGACCATTTTGGTATTCTGTTTCTCCTGCAATCATCGAATTGATAACCCATACAACAGCAATACCTAAACAACCCACTACACCTGCTAATATCGCAATTTGTTGCTGCTGCGCCTTGCGCTTGAGCTCACGATGCGGTAACAGATTAATTCGTATCATGATGGATCAAAACTGCGCAATGCCAAACCACAAGCAATTAAAAGGGACGATGCATCAACATTGAGTTGTCTAGAAGTAATGCGGCTGGATAATTCCATATTCGCAAATGGATTCACGACAAACGTGCTCACTTGTGTACGCGATGCGATGATATCGCTCAAGCCTGGAATCACTGCACACCCGCCCGCTATAAAAATATAATTCACTTCAGTATATTGTGTTGAAGTATAAAAAAACTGGATAGCGCGCATGACTTCGATTGCCAATGTTTCGCAAAAAGGTTGCAAAACATCGGATTTATAATTATCGGGTAAATTGCCATTTCGCTTGGCAGTCTCGGATTCCTCCGTAGAAAGATTAAACTGGTTACTGATCTCCTGTGTTAGCTGATTTCCCCCAAATGGTTGATCTCTTGTATATACTGGCTCGCCGTTGTGAAATACATTAATTTTCATAACGGTTGCACCAATATCAACCAGTGCGATTACTTGATCCTTACTGTTTTCGGGTAGCTGCCCCAGAGTTAACTCAAATGCGGCTTGCGCTGCATAGGATTCAATATCCATAACAATCGCTTTGAGGCCAGCAGATAAGGCTGCAGCTACTCGATCTTCCACTTTCTCTTTACGCGATGCAGCAATAAGAACTTCAACTTCTTCCTGGCTATCTTGTACAGGCTTGACTACCTGAAAATCAAGATCAATTTCATCGAGAGGAAAAGGAATGTACTGGCTGGCTTCGGTTTCGACTTGAAAAGCGAGATCATCTTCACGTTGTCCTGCTGGTACAATAATCTTTTTAGTAATAACATCCGTCACAGGTAATGCCAACGCAACATTCTTTAAGCGTGTTCCCATACGCTTCCATCCGCGTTGCAAACATTCGCTAACAGCTTCTAAATTAACAATCCCGCCGTCAAGCATCGCATCAGCCGGCATTGGTTCAATGACATAGCGGTCAATGCGATAAGTTTGGTTTCCTTTTCCACTCCTCGATAATTCAACCATTTTCACAGACGAAGAACTAATATCCACTCCTATTAATCGAGGGGACTTTATCCTTAAAAAATCTAGATTGATTTCAAAGTTACTCTTAAACATTAGCTCGTCAGAGTGATATTCGTGGTTTATAAATTACCCAATCTGTAAAAAAAATATGTAAACTACTTAATATTTTCTTAATTCTCAAAATATGTTCAGATAATGCTGTTGATTCTGCCAGATTTAACAAATTCTTATCCTTAGAAAAGGGATATATATTGCCCTTATAACTGTGGATTAATACCTTCATCATTTAATTAACCCCATATTCATGTTAGCTCGTTGGTTGTATTATTTTTTTGCTGCCCTATCTGCCTTGGGCTTAATTGTTGTCTTATTGGTTGGATTTGCAGCACTGGTCATATATTCAAATCTACCCTCTCTAGATACATTAACTGACTATCGCCCCAAAATACCGTTACGAATCTATAGTGACGAAGGTCTTTTAATCGGAGAATTTGGAGCGGAGCGCAGAAATGTTGTGACAATTTCTGAAGTGCCCAAACATCTTAAATTGGCAATTCTCGCCGCCGAAGACGATCGCTTCTATGAACATGGTGGCGTCGATTATCTAGGTGTATTGCGAGCCGCTTATTCAAACTTTTCAGCAGGAAGTGTGCGTCAGGGTGCAAGTACTATCACCATGCAAGTGGCACGAAACTTTTTTTTATCAAGAGAAAAAACGCTTACTCGAAAATTCAGTGAAGCTTTACTAGCTTTTAAAATTGAGCATAACCTCAGTAAAGACAAAATCTTAGAGCTCTATGTCAACCAAATCTACCTTGGACAGCGTAGCTATGGCTTTGCTGCTGCAGCGCAAACATATTTTGGAAAATCACTACAAGAAATCAACATGGCTGAAGCTGCTATGCTGGCAGGATTGCCCAAGGCACCATCCAGCTATAATCCCATTAGCAATTCTAAGCGTGCAAAAAGTCGACAGCTTTATGTACTCGGACGATTACGCATCTTAAATCATATCTCGAGTAATGAGTTGAGTGAATTAGAAAAGCAACCTGTTCCCATCAAGAGGCAGTCGCTAGTTTTTGCAATGCCCGCTGAATATATCGCTGAAATGGTGCGCCAGGTAATCTATGATCGTTATCAGGAAGACGCTTACAGTAAAGGAATAAAAGTTTACACAACGATCCGCCAGATAGATCAAATCGCTGCTTATCAGGCGCTCAGAAAAAATGTAATTGAATATGATAGACGCCGTGGCTATCGAGGCCCAGAAGCTTATATAGACTTACTTAAGTTCAGCGCTAATCAAGAAAAGACGATTGATGATGCATTGGATGAAATTAACGACAGTGGAGATATCCATCCAGCAATCGTATTAGCCGTTAAGCCCAATACAGTCCAAGTTTACCGCAAAGGTGGAGAAATTGTTGAGATCACTGGTGAAGGCCTCAAGTTTGCGCAAAAATTCTTAAGCAATAAGAAAGAGACGGAAAAAAAATACATAATACCCGGCGCATTAATTCGTATACAAAAAAATAATAAAAATGTATGGCATATTGTTCAGCTCCCAGAGGTTGAAGGCGCTCTTGTTTCATTAGATCCCAATGATGGGGCCATTCGTGCTTTAATTGGCGGTTTCGATTTTTATAAAAATCAATTCAATCATGTTACACAAGCATGGCGACAACCTGGTTCCAGTTTCAAACCGTTTATTTATTCTGCAGCTTTAGAGAAAGGCTTTACCCCAGCAACAATAATCAATGATGCGCCGCTGACATTTAGCGCTACACAAACAGGTGGTCAGCTATGGGAACCCAAAAATTTTGATGGCAAATTTGAAGGGCCAATGCGCATGCGCACTGCTCTAGCTAAATCAAAAAATCTTGTATCCATTCGAATATTACAAGCTATTGGTATTCAATACGGACAAGATTATATTACTCGCTTTGGTTTTGATGCCAATCGACATCCGGCTTATTTACCTATGGTGCTAGGCTCAGGTTCAGTTACACCCATGCAAATGGCTGCAGGATACGCCATTTTTGCAAACGGCGGTTTTCGTATTTCGCCTTATTTTATAAAGAGTATCGAGGATGAAAAAGGTAATGTACTTGAACAATTCCAGCCTTTAGCGGTTTCGAATGGCGCCAAACGAGTCATAGATCCGCGGAATGCTTTCATTATGACAAGCATGATGCAAGATGTTATCAATTATGGCACAGCCATTAAAGCTAAGCAGTTGGGGAGAACAGATCTGGCGGGTAAAACAGGAACAACGAGCAATTTCGTCGATGCATGGTTCTGCGGCTTCCAAAAAGACTTAGTAACAATTACATGGACAGGGTATGATGAGCCTAAGTCCCTTGGAAATAACGAAACCGGAGGACGTGTTGCATTACCAATTTGGATTGATTATATGAGCGTAGCCTTAAAAAGCATTCCTATAGCAGAATACAAAGCCCCTCATGGCATTCTTGCAACAAAAATTAATCCATCATCAGGGTTTAGAGAATCCTCTGGAACGCTGACTGAATATTTTTTCAATGAACACCTCCCACCGCTTGTAGAAACACCAACTTATGTTGATCAAGCGCCTAGAGATACAAGGGATCTAAAGGATCAGCTGTTCTGATATGAGAACCACTAATCAGATTAATTAATTTATCTCTAATATTTGCTATAGTGTAGAAACAAAATCGAGAACTTCTTGGACATGGCCTGGCACTTTTACGCCACGCCATTCTTTCCGAAGAATTCCTAGTCCATCGATCACGAAAGTACTGCGTTCGATGCCGCAAACTTGCTTGCCGTACATATTTTTCATTTTCATGACATCGAATAAATTGCAAACTTTTTCGTCTATATCGCTAAGCAAGTCAAACGGAAATTGCATTTTTTCCTTAAATTTTTCATGAGAGATGAGTGAATCACGTGAAACACCAACAATAATGCAATTATTCTCCGAAAATGCTGAGTAATGATCACGAAAATCCTGACCTTCCGTAGTACAGCCGGGTGTATCATCTTTGGGATAAAAATAAATAACTATTGTTTTTCCCAAGTAGTCTGCTAAGGAAAAATCGCTCCCTCCTGTTGCCGGTAATGCAAAGTTATCTACAGCTTGATCAAGTTTTACCATGATTTAATTAAGGAATTTGCCGATCAATTACAATTAAAATGTCATTGTATCCCAGTTTGACCGGTTCACTAAATCCTTGCAAATCACCGCTTGCAGGAACGGCCTGGCCAGACTTGGAAATTCTGGCTTCAATTACAATTTCTGGAAAACTTGACATTTTCATCGTTGGCATCATTGCCATATCATCGGTTAATGTAAATGATGCTGGTAAGTCGCTTACCTTCAAGCGCAAAATCGCCAACGGTACTTTAGGACCGGTTTTAGCGCGTGCATAAATGAATAATGTGTCATTGGCAGATGCTTTAGACGCCAATTCAGATTTTAGGGCTACATGGCCAGATACTGATGATGAATTAGCCGTGGCACCAGAACTTGCTTGAGCTAGTTTGGTTTCAGAAACCACGGGTTGGCGGCCCGTTTCAGCCGTTAAATCATTTTTGGCTTCGGATGTTGTGTGGACAGCTGGCTTCTCAGCCACTTGTACATTGCCTGTACCAAGTGCCAATAGCTTGGCCTCAGCAATACTATCTTTAACAGACTTCGCTAAGGGTGAATCAGCAGGAATGGTAGTCAACAGTTTTTCCCAGTGCGCGGAAGCTGCCGCATAATTTTCCTGCTCAAATTCCGCGTGACCGGCCAGTGCAAGCGCTGGTGGAAATCCTGGATCAATCTTTAGGGCGTCGTTAAGCAATTCCGTGGGTTTTCCAACGAGTGTTCCTTGATTCTTGAGGCCAAGTGCACGTGCGTAATCGCTAAGTATTTGTGGATTATTGGGTACTAACTCAGCAAGTTTAGCGTAAGTATTACTGGCTTCGGTAAAACGTTCCATAGCTGTATAGGTACGTGCCAACATAAGCCATCCTTCCACATCTTCTGGATTACTACTCAACCTTGCAATAAGATTTTCCAGTGCCGCAGAAAAATCATGACCATTCATATCATCGCCAGCACCACCACTTCTATCCATTTGTATAACACTGGCTAGCTGCGCTTGCGGCAATAATCCGCGCGTGTCACCGATATTCAAATACAAAAAAATGGCAGCAAGCGGAAATCCCAGTGTCAAAATCGCAGCTAATGCAATATTTTGAAACTTCTTATTCTTATTCAGTGTTAATTGTTCTTGCCCGCTTACATCTTGCAACATACGTTGCTGCAATTCTTGCTTACTTTTATTGTACTGTTCCTGATTTAAAATATCGTTTTCCAAATCTCTATCGAGTTCGTCGATTTGATCGCGGTATACCGTAATATTCACAGCATCGTGCTCAAGGTTTGTCAATTGATTATCTTTATTACGTAGTAGCGTAGGAACGACAAACAACAACGCTACTACAATGAAAATACCAGAAATAACCCAAAAAGCCGTCATACTTTTTTACCTTTTTTTTCTTCGTTCAGTAATGCTTCCGCACGGGCAAGCTGTTCTGGGGAAAGTGCTATCTCTTTAACTTGAACACGGCGACGCCTTAAATGAACAATCAGGGCTCCGAGTGCAATGACAAATAATGCAATTGGACCAAACCATAACAGAAGAGTTGTTGATTTCATAGGAGGGTTATAAAGAATGAAATCTCCGTATCGATCGACTAAAAACTGAACAATTTCTTCATCTGATTTATCGGCCTTGATTTGCTCCCGGATTTCACGGCGAATGTCGTTTGAAAATTCCGCACGGGAATCCGAAATGGGTTCATTCTGACAAACCAAACAACGCAAATCCATCGTCAATGCCAACATTCTTTTTTCAACTTCAGGATCTTCGGCAACTGGTATGGCTTCTTTTGCCCATCCTACTAACGGAATCAATAGCAACAATAAAAACAATATGTTATATACTTTCATTACTCCCTTAAATTGATATATCATGACAAGGCTAGCCTTTATTTTAGAAATACTTAATACTATGCTTGCTGCTGCAATTCTTTGATCAGCGGAATTATGGTTCTTTCCAATGATTCTACTGTAACCGGTCCAATTTGTTTGTGCCTAATAATACCATTCTTATCAATAACATAGGTTTCTGGTACACCATAAACACCATAATCGATACCGACTTTCCCATCAGTGTCAACAATGCTGATAGCATAAGGATCCCCATAACGTTTAAGCCATTGCAATGCGGTACTGCGTTCATCTTTATAATTGAGACCATAAATCGGTACAATCCCCGATTTCGCCAATTGCACTAAAAGTGGGTGTTCATCACGACACGCAACGCACCATGACGCCCATACATTCAACATCCAGACCTTGCCTAGATTGTCATCTGACGACATGATCCTGTCTGGTTCATGCAATTGATTGAGTCGAAATTTAGGGGCTGGCTTATCGATCAACGGCGAAGGTACCTGCCGGGGATTTAACGTTAATCCGACAAGTAGAAAAGCTGCGAGCACCATGAATGCAAATAAAGGAATCAGATAGCGCATCATACCTTAGTTGTCTCTGTCACTAGTTCTGCCTTAGATAATGCTGACGAAGAAACAGCCGCAGGTATTTCTTCTGATTGCTGCACTAATTCAACCTCCGCAGATGCTACTGATTTCTTTTTGCTAATCTTCAAACGATAGCGCCGATCTGTTACTGATGTGATACCACCAATAGCCATCAACAAACATCCCAGCCAAATCCAATCAACAAATGGCTTATGATATGCACGTACTACCCATGCACCGTTTGTTAATGGTTCACCCAGTGCGACATAAAGATCACGCAACAATCCCGTATCAATCGCGGCTTCAGTCATTGCCATGCCTGAAGCATTGTAAGTACGTTTTTCCGGATATAAATTGCGCACGAATTGGTTATCTTTAAAAACACCAATATCGCCACGTACCGCCTTATAATTCGGTCCAGTGACATCACTGGTACCATTGAATTGGAAGGAATACCCTCCGACAGATACCCGGCTACCAATTTCCATGCGGACGTCTTTTTCGGTCTCATAACCATTTACCAGTGTCACACCGATTATGAATACCGCCACACCCATATGCGCTAAGTGCATACCATAGTAACTTCTCGATTGCTTTGCCAGCTTTGTGAAGAAACTACCTTCTCTACTGATATTCAGGCGATGCTTCAAACTAACCACTATACATACTATGATCCAGAAAGCCAGTAACAATCCAAAACTGATCATCGGCTTCCATTCACCCATAAAATATGGCGCAATCAACGCAGAAAGTACACTTATAGCAAATGCCCAACGTAAACGGACCGCCAGCGCTGGCAAACTCATTTGCTTCCATCGAGAAATAGGTCCAACGCCGATTAAAAAAATTGCTGGCGTCATCACAGGAACAAAAACGGCTTCAAAGTAAGGAGGTCCTACTGATAATTTACCCAAACCCAAAGCATCAATAATGAGCGGATATAATGTTCCCAGGAGAACACTTGCAGCTGCAACTAATAATAATATGTTATTGGTTAATAGCATAGATTCACGCGAAACCAAATCGAATCTTCCACCTAATCCAACTTTAGGTGCACGCCATGCGAATAATACTAACGAACAACTGATAACAACTACTAGAAAAATCAGAATAAATATCCCACGAGCGGGATCTGTGGCAAACGCATGAACTGAGGTTAACACACCTGACCGGACAAGGAAGGTTCCCAGCAAGCTCAATGCAAACGCACAAATTGCTAATAAAACTGTCCAACTTTTGAAACTTCCTCGTTTTTCAGTAACTGCTAACGAATGAACTAAAGCGGTACCAACCAGCCATGGCATGAATGAAGCATTTTCAACAGGATCCCAGAACCACCATCCGCCCCAACCTAATTCATAATACGCCCACCAGCTACCAAGCATGATTCCGAATGTCAAGAAGACCCATGCGACAATCGTCCAGGGACGAGACCAACGCGCCCAAGTTGCATCAAGTTTACCACTCATCAATGCTGCAATTGCAAAAGCAAAGGCTATTGAAAATCCGACATACCCCATATAAAGCATTGGCGGATGAACCACCATACCCGCATCCTGCAAAAGCGGATTTAAGTCGCTGCCTTCAGATGCGGCGGGTAACAGTCGGTCGAATGGATTTGAAGTAATTAGCATAAATAAGTAGAAACCGATACTGACAATCCCTAACACTCCAAGTACTCGCGCCACAATATCATCCGGTAATTGTTTACTGAAAACACTGACCGCTACAGACCAGCCTGCAAGCATCAATACCCACAGTAATAGCGAACCTTCATGCGAACCCCAAGTAGCTGCTAGCCTGTATTGAAACGGTAATTCAGTATTTGAATTTTTAGCCACATTTAAAACTGAGAAATCGCTACTCACAAAAGAATAAGCTAAACATGAGAAAGCTATTAGCACAAATACAAATTGCCCTTGGACAACTGGCCTGGCAAGTGCAATCCAAGAAGAAATACCGCGAGTTGCTCCAATAATGGGCAGTGTTCCTTGTACAGTAGCTAAAAGTAAAGCAAGTATCAATGCAAAATTACCAATTTCAGGAATCATGATTTTGTTTTTATCAATTGAAATTTATTCAGAATTAAAAATGAATCCCTCAGATCATATATATCTTCGGGTTTATTGTGTTAATGATGCTTTTTGAGCTTTAGCAGCTTTTTCTAAAGCTTCTGCAGCTTCAGGCGGCATGTAATTTTCATCGTGCTTGGCTAGTACTTCATCAGCTTCAAAAATACCAGCACTCGATATTTTTCCTTGTGCAACAACGCCTTTACCTTCGCGAAATAAATCAGGCAAAATTCCCGTATAAATAACAGGGATAGTTTCCGCTGTATCAGTCACAGCAAAGTGTACTGTTGTAGAGCCATCCTCACGCTTAACACTACCTTCTGCAACCAATCCTCCAATTCTAAAGCTTTTACCAATCGGTGCTTCTTTTGCAACAACTTGAGATGGACTAAAGAAAAAAACTAAGTTACTTTGAAAAGCGTTAAGTACCAGCATTGAAGCAATGCCTAATACAGTAATTCCTGAAACAATGATTGCAAGTTTCTTATGACGGGGCTTCATTTTTTATCTCTTCTTATATTAATGTTACGAATGAGACTATATTGCTTTTCCAAAGTTCGGCGGCGATTTGAAATAAACCAAATTTCACCAACTATACAAATAAACGTCACCACATATGAACCCCAAACATAAAGTCCATAGCCTCCCATAGCAAAAAAATCCGATACACTCGACCAATTCATCGTATAAATTCCTTTTTCTGCAACTCTGTCACCCATGCTGTATGGCTTTCGCGTTCAATAATGATTACTCGCGTGCGTTTTAGAATCACTGCGATTGAGTACATCCAGCTTGCAAACACCATAATCAACATGCCAAGCAACATGGTTGATGCCATAGATGGAGCTTGGTTAATACTAACCGATGCACCCTGATGCAAGGTATTCCACCATTGCACTGAGAAATAAATAATTGGAATATTCACTACACCAACCAAAGCAATAATTGCACCGGCTTTGTCAGCACGACGGGGATCATCAATTGCCGCCTGTAAAGACATAAACCCTATATATAGAAATAATAAGATTAATTCGGAAGTCAGCCTTGCATCCCATACCCACCATGTTCCCCACATTGGCTTTCCCCATAGTGCACCTGTCCATAATGCAATAAAAGTAAACATAGCTCCCGTTGGTGCTATTGCTGTAGCAAACATAGAAGATAATCTTGTATTAA
This sequence comes from Nitrosomonas sp., assembly GCA_024281995.1. Lineage (GTDB taxonomy): Bacteria > Pseudomonadota > Gammaproteobacteria > Burkholderiales > Nitrosomonadaceae > Nitrosomonas. Next base: position 663,606 of record JAMWZW010000001.1, on the reverse strand, counting down.
ATGCCAAACCAATGCCTGCCCAAAAAGCCATCACGACATAAAGAAACATTGACATCCATGCAGCAGGCACATGAATAAAAATTATTCGATAAGCTTCACCTTGCTGAAAATCCGTAGGTGCCACAAAAAAACCAACATAAAGACCTGCCACTAATAATGCAGCTGAGGCAAAAGCAAATATTGGAATCATTTTTCCTGCCAGTGAGTAAAAACTTGCAGGAGAGGAATACTTGAACCAATTGATTGTCATATCAAACGTTATAATTCTTTTAATTAAAAGTAGGCTCTATAGTTGAGACCAAATGGCTTATATTTTTATATTTTCAATTCTATACTAAAAACACAAAAAAATTGCCTTCTATTTACAAACTCGAAATGCCAAAAATCGCCAGAATTTATTTTTTTATTACAATACAAATTGTTATTAGCATACTTTTGTTAAAGTGTACTCGCTTACTCCAATGAAACTCGTAGAGATGAAGCCGTGGCCCAGGGAGCAAGCACCAATGATACCAGCAGGAATGCACCAAGAAGCGACAAGTGTGCCTCAAATCCTATTCCTGCCATATTCGCCTCAACCGCACCGGCACCAAAAATAAGTACCGGAATATACAGTGGCAACACCAATAATGAAACCAGCACACTTCCACCCCGCAATCCTAAAGTCAGTGCTGCACCAATTGCACCAATCAAGCTTAATACCGGAGTTCCCAGCAACAAAGTGATTGTCAACACTAGCAATGCTTCGGATGGCAAATCGTATTGAATACCTAATATCGGCGCCATGATTACTAGCGGAATACCTGTTACCAACCAATGGGCAAAGGCTTTTCCAAGAACCAATAGTGATAACGATTGAGGCGATAGCAGCATTTGTTCCAACGTGCCATCTGAATAATCATTAGAAAACATTCTGTTCAAAGACAACATCGAAGCCAACAACGCAGCCACCCAAACCACGCCGGGCGCCATTGCTCGTAGCATGTTCATTTCAGGACCCACACTCAGTGGAAAAAGACTCACTACGATGATGAAAAAAAATAAAGTGGTTAAAACATCGGACTGGCGGCGTATAGCCAACAGTAAATCACGCTTAATGATCCCCATCGCTATCACGCCAGATGAAGTTGCACAATAGATGCAGCCGCAATATCAATTTCTTGATGAGTCGTCATGACTATCATGCCATTCTGCTGCAAGTGTTGTTCCAGTACCCCTTGAATCAACTTGACAGCCGTTACGTCCAATGCCACCAGAGGCTCATCAAGAATCCATAACGGAGTTTTGCAAGTTAGCAAACGAGCCAGTGCTACTCTACGTCTCTGGCCTTGAGATAGAACCTTTACCAATAAATGTTCCCTTCCACCTAAACCAATGTATTCAAGCGCTTCACTCGCTTGATCGCTGCTAATTTCAAATCCTGAAAGCGCACTTGAAATTCTTAAATTCTCTATAACTGTCAAATCGTCTTTAGTTCCACTTAAATGACCAATATAAGTCATGGCGGCAAAATAATCTTCATTCAAAGGACGGATAGCTTCACCGTGCCAACGAATTTCGCCAGCGGCAGGACTCGATAATCCACAAAGCATGCGTAACAAACTCGTTTTACCACTGCCATTTGGACCTCGTACCTGCATTAAGCTACCAGTTTCAAGAGAAAAATTAACATCCTTAAATAGCTCACGATCACCGCGAACACATGCTAAGTTAATCCCTTGTAACATGATCTTGGTCAATTATTGGAATAAAACGTAGGATTATAACGTATGAAGAGGTCTATAACAGTAGATATTTCTATAGCCTGAAGAACTTAAGAGAAATTACAATAACATACTATTACGATATCCAATCGTCCATAATTATCGACACAAAATATTAGGGTCTGTTGACATTTCATATAGGTAGCCACAGAAATCGACACGCCATGGCTACCATACTCTCAAAATTTCGCTTTAGTTTGTCGTATCGTGTCGCTATTGCCCGATACTGCTTTAGCCGGGCAAAAGCATTCTCCACCAAATGCCGGCATCTATACAAACCCCAATCGATATCTGCGTTACCCTTCAACGAATTGCGCTTTCTCGGTATCACAGCCCGAGCCCCCTTCTTCGTTATCTGTTCCCGTATACATTCGCTGTCATAGCCTTTGTCCGCAACAATCGCTTTCGCATCAGGCAACCTGGCAATCAACTCAGGTGCTGCAGAACAGTCATTGATTTCTCCACCGGTAATTTCAAACTCAACTGGTAAACCATAACCATCGACCGCTAAATGGATCTTTGTGGTATTGCCTGCACGGCTTTTGACCTTCAGCTTGCGAATCTTGACTCGCTGCTCCCGCACTATGCTGATGCGCTTTAACATAGCCGCCATCAATAAATTCCCATTCCCAATCCGGATCAATAGCCAACGCCTTGAAAATCCTTAACCATTTGTTGCTTAATGACCACGCATTGAATCTTTTATAGATGGAATTCCAGCCGCCGAACGCCTTGGGCAGGTCTCGCCACGGACAGCCAACCCGCATTCGATACAGCATTCCTTCTACCGTCATGCGCAGATTGCACTTGTTATAAATCGCTTCTTGAAGCAGAATCTTCTCCAGCTTCGACCAGAACTCATCACTGAGCATCAATCGGGACATCGTAAACTCGTTTTGTTAGTGGTGTAGGAACCTCAATATTACGAGTTTGTATAAGTTAAATACTTAGTTCAAAATGTCAACAGTACCTAGTATGATCTGCACAAATTACAATAAGATAAAAAAATTAAGCGGCAAGCTCGCCTTTTCCACTATCCAAATGATACACGCCTCCTACAATTCGAATTCTCTTTTGTTCATGATAAAAATCTAACACTGAGGTTTTATTTCTTAATCTCTCAACAGTCATAATGACATTCATTCGCGTGACATTCATTAGGCGATTACTGGATTTATCGCTAACGGCTCTTACTGCAGGCGCTATTGTACTGGTAAGGAGTTGAATATGTTCAGGAAAGTCCTTATGCTCATCTACCGCATCAATGGCTGCTCTCACAGCGCCACAACTTTTATGCTCCAAAACCATTATCAGAGGTGTACTTAATACTGCCACTGAATATTCAATGGTCGCGATATTATCGTTAGTCAAGTAATTAGTCAGTCCTGAAAAAGCTTTCAACTAACTGATCTATAGGTTGAATGGTAGTATGCAGACAGATCAAATCGACCAGTAATGTTAAAATTGGCGTTAATTTCTGGTCGAAATGGTGAATAATCGATGCTCACGCCCAGCAAAACTTCCCATCAATCGAGTTTGTTTGCAACAAACCTGTTATTACAGCTTGACCCCACAGATCCGCTGCTAAAGCTGGCACAGGAAATACCCTGGCATGAGTTTGATGGAGTGTTTAGCATCCATTACACAGAAGGAATAGGTGCGCCAAGCAAACCGATACGCTTGATGATTGGGTTGTTGATCTTAAAGCAGCTAGAGGATTTGAACGATGAAGCGGTAGTGCCGCAGTGGAAACGCAATCTTGACTCACAAGCTTTTTGCGGTATGAAGGAATTTCAGCGGAGGCTTCCTTGCCACAGTACCGAACTGGTGCATTTTCGTAAACGCATCGGTGCTGAAGGAGTTGAGCGGATTTTCCGCATAAGCGTTGTTTTGCATGGGCGTGCGGCGTTGGAGGATGTGGTTGTTATTGACACGACGGTACAGGAAAAGAAGTGAAATCATTACGCTTGGCTATCCGTCATTTTCGTCACGTAACCAAAAGAGCGAAGGCGAAACGAGCACTCAAACGATTGAGAACCATCGCCGGTATTTTGATACGGGAATTACGCAGAGAACTGCCGCAGCACTGCTTATTTGAGTGCTACCAAAAGGATTTTCTACTGTATGAGCGGGTTCTAGCGCAAAAAACCGAAAGATACCAATAAGATCTACTCACTGCATGAACCGCAAGTGTAATGTGTGGCCAAGGGAAAAGACCACAAGCAATACGAATATGAAAGCCACGCAGCGATTGAACCGGTTATCGGTCACTTGAAATCGGATTACAGGTTGGCGAAAAACTTCTTGAAAGGCGCTATTGGCGATCGTATCAATTTATTGAGGCCGGCCTGCGCCTGGAATATAAAACGATGGCTGCTGGCCATTTTTTGGCTCTTTTTTCAAGGAACAGCAGCAAAATTTCCCCATCTTTCGATGCGGATCTAATTAACGAAGGTTATGTTCCACAATGAAAGAAAATATCAGATTCAATTTCTAAATCTCAATAACAATTATTGAGTATCTTTTTCAGGGACGACTAATTACTAAACGCACTTGCAACAAACAGATCACCGTGTATTTCGTCAAAACAGTGCTCGGGGCTCACACGTGAGTCAGAACAACTCAATATAGTAGCGTATGGATTTTATCCAGCGGTTAAAACAGATTGAATATCGTGCAAATCCAATAACTTGGATTTTCCGGTCACATACCATTCATTACCTCGCATCAGTCTCTCTAGCGCCTGATCGGGTATTAATACATTCTCTAGTTTAGTTGGGAGTGCACGCGCAACTTTAGTAGCGGCACCTTAATCAAGCAATGCAATACCACAACAAAATTATTACACGATTATTAATTTGACTAAAAACTGCTTTTTCTTTGATCTAATTGATTGCTTTATGAATTATTAGTAGAAAATAAGTTTTCAATAATGTTCATAATTTAATTTTCAAGTATACTGCCCCGCTGCAAGAATTATCCAGTATAAGAACACTCTATCTGGAAAAAAATATCTATTTACAAATAATAAATTAGCAGTTATCAAGGAGAGCGTATGCAAAAATTTTTACTGAGTATTTTTATATTTTTAATACTTACTATTTCGTTTAATAGTTTCTCGCATGAAGGTGAACATCACGACCACGACGAATCCCCTGCAAATCCTCCTTCGCAATTGGAAAGCGGAAACGGTTGGCAGCTTGTTCGCTCATTAGAGATGGGTACATCGGGCAAATTTGTTCATATGGTACTTATTGATCATAATGTATATACTGATAAAACAATATATAGCTCCGCTATCAATAGATTGTGTCGCAACGGCGATGAATTTTGCAGAATTAGATTCTGGAGCGAAGAGCGTTTTGTACCAGAAACGGTTGTTTTAACAATAGAGCAAAACAAGCAACTCAGAGCAGATTATTTAGTAAACAAGTCGGCTGGAATTAGTCACTTACGGTGGTCCTGCAGTGTCGATCCTGATAAAAGTCATTGTTTCTAGAGTTAAAATTCATAATAATTTTACTCTTCAAGCGATGTGAATAAGGAGTATAAACAATGCCAAACCCGTTTTATAGATGTAGGGTACGCTTATCCACACCAAGAGCAGCCTCATGAACTACCTCTGACAGCGACGGATGCGCGTGAACAATACAAGCAATATCTTGACTGCTGGCTGAAAACTTCATGGCCATAACTGCTTCTGAGATAAGTTCTGAAACATGTGGGCCGACCATATGCACGCCTAGCACACGGTCGGTTTTTTCATCGGCTAATACTTTTACAAAACCAGTTGTTTCCCCGATTGCACGCGCACGACCATTTGCTATAAATGGAAATTGTCCCGATTTATAAGCAATACCAGCGGCTCTCAATTCTTGCTCATTTTTTCCAACCCAAGCAATTTCCGGTTCAGTGTAAATAACCCAAGGTATCGTATTAAAATCGATGGCTTCATTTTCACTCGCTTGGCCTTTTTGAATATGCGCAATCATTTCAGCCACAGCTACTCCTTCCTCAGATGCCTTATGTGCCAACATTGGGCCACGCACCACATCACCAACTGCATAAACATTATTCAAATTAGTACGACAATGCGGATCAACAACAACAAAACCACGTTCATCCAACATCAAGCCATTTTCATCTGCCCCTATCCCGGAGGTATTTGGAGTTCTACCAATAGCGACAATTAGCTTGTCGACTTCCAGAACTTGTTCCTGATTATTAGCATCACTATAACTCACAACCACACTGTTGCTGGAAATTTTGACCGATGCAATATTAATGCCAGTACTAATTTGCAAACCAAGCTCTTTAGAAAAAATACTTTTTGCTTCTTTAGCAACTTGCTCATCAGCCGCCATGAGAAATCCTGGCATTGCTTCAAGAATGGTAACTTCCGCCCCCAGCCTGCGCCATACACTACCCATTTCCAGCCCAATTACACCTGCACCAATAACTCCTAACCGCTTAGGCACTTCAGTTAACGCCAAGGCACCCGCATTATCCAAAATCAAATTATTATCAATCGGTGCAAGCGATAATGGTCGCGGTACTGATCCAGTCGCTACAATAACGTGCTTTGCCCGAACAGTTTCAGTATTGCCATTATCGTCAATTTTTATTTGCCAATCATCCGTCGATCCTTCACGCTTTAATAATGTACCTCTGCCATGTATCGATTTAACCTTATTCTTTTTAAATAATGATGCAATGCCGGCAGTAAAAGTAGTCACAATTTTGTCTTTACGTGCAACCATGACAGGGACATCCACGGATACATGTTCAGCCGTAATGCCATGAACAGAAAATTTATTTTTTAAATGAAAATAATTCGCAGAGGATTCCAGTAAAGCTTTGGAAGGGATACAACCAACATTCAAGCAAGTACCGCCGAGACTTGCTTTACCTTTTGCATTCTTCCAATCATCAATACACACGGTATTTAAGCCAAGCTGCGCACAGCGAATTGCAGCAACATACCCTCCAGGACCAGCGCCGATAACTGCTACATCAAATATTTCTGACATGACTTTAACCTTTTGAGAAAGATCTTACTAACAAACTGATTTTATAACAAAATATTATTTTATAATTATTTTTGACTAAGAAGCATTGCTACTACTGTAAGAACAACTCTTCATTCGCACATCCAACAACGCTAATCTCACGCACTGCTTGCATATAATCACCATTTTCACGCAATTTCGTCATTGAACCAAAGTTATTCCTAGCATGCATACGGGCAAGGCGCGAAAGACTTGTCGCCGACATCTCCCATTGCAAGTTCGCTAAAATCTCCTCTGCTCCTACGGGATTATTACACACCAAAATCATATCGCAACCTGCGGTAAGTGCTGCTTGTGCCCTTAACAACATAGATTCCAGATAGACTCCAGCACCTTGCATACTCAAATCATCACTGAAAATACAACCCTCAAATTGCAATTCCGTACGGAGTATTTTTTGCAGCCAGACAGTAGAAAAACCGGCTGGCTTCGAATCGATTTGCGGGTAGATGACATGAGCTGCCATCATCCCAGGTAAACCACAATCAATCATGTGCTGGAATGGAATCAGATCATTCATTTCGATATCAATATAGCGGCGCTGATCCATTGATTTTTCCACATGTGAATCGGCCTGAATATAGCCATGACCGGGAAAATGCTTACCGATCGCAGCCATACCACCTTTTTTTAAACCAATCATCTCATGCGATGCAAGATCAGATACAGCGCTAGGGTCATGATGAAAAGCACGATTACCGATTACGCAACTGTGGCCATAATCAAGATCCAGTACGGGTGTAAAACTAAAGTCAACGCCACAAGCATTTAATTCTGCAGCCAACACGAAACCCACCTGTTTAGCAAGATGGCGCGCACGAACAGGTTGCTTATCCCAAATTTTTCCCAATTCACGCATGGCTGGTAATTTTGTAAAATCTTTCTGAAAACGCTGAACACGGCCCCCCTCATGATCCACAGCAATCAGTAAGCGAGGATTGCGCAATGCATGAATCTGTTGTGTCAATTCAGTCAACTGACGATGGTTGGAATAGTTCCGAGTAAAGAGAATGACACCGCCTGTCAGCGGATGTGACAGCCTAAGGATGTCGTCTTTGGTCAATCGTGTACCAGCGATATCCAGCATTACAGGTCCTAGCGACATAATTATTTCTCCAGAATGACAAAAGCGCACACCATTTTGATTTCATCACTGATCGTCAGATGATGTCGGGTAATACCTTTGTCGCTGATTAATTGATTAAGCTCTGGATGAAATTGAAAAAATGGTTTTCCCAAGCCGTCATGCGCAACCGTAACATAAGTTAAATTAACCGGATGCCGCAAACCTGTGCCAATAGCTTTAGATAATGCCTCCTTGGCAGCAAAGCGGCTGGCTAAAAAGAGAATCGGCTTACTGCTTAAATGATATTCTGACCACTCGCTGTCAGTTAATATTCGCCGCGCAAACCGCTCACCAAAACGATCTAGGGATTGTGCAATTCGTGAGGATTCCACAATATCGGTGCCAATACCATAAATCATCCACGCGCCTCTACCATGAGTTGTTTCATTTCTTGCACCGCCTGCTTCAGGCCAACAAAGATAGCCCGTGCAACGATGGCGTGACCGATATTAAGTTCCGAAATTTGCGGAATAGCTGCGATGGGTTGCACATTGTCATAATGCAAACCATGTCCGGCATTTACTTTCAAACCAAGCTCAATACCCAATGAAACTGCTTGTTGTACTTCGTTAAATCGTTTTTCTTGTGCTTCTTGCGTAGCCGCATCGGCATAACTTCCTGTATGGATTTCGATAACAGGTGCACCTGCACGAATTGCTGCATTAATTTGCAATGGATCGGCATTTATGAACAATGACACACGAATTCCGGCATCTCCCAAATTTCGGCAGACACGACTAATTTGATCAAAATTCTTTACCACATCGAGTCCACCTTCTGTGGTCAATTCCTCGCGTCTCTCCGGTACTAGGCAAATATCGTGAGGCTTTATTTTGAGCGCGATCGCAATCATCTCATCTGTTACTGCACTCTCCAGATTCATTCGAGTCGTTAACTGGTCACGTAAAATCTCGACATCACGATCTTGAATATGACGACGATCTTCACGCAAATGCAATGTAATTGCATCCGCTCCAGCAGATTCAGCTATCAGTGCAGCTTGAATGGGATCGGGATATGCAGTTCCACGCGCCTGCCTTAAAGTTGCTACATGATCAATGTTGACACCTAACTCGATTATCATTCCAACTTCCTCGTATCAGAATGAGATTCTTGTAGCAAACTATTCATAACCGAGATTTCTTAATATGTTTTCATTATCAGCCCAACCGCTTTTAACTTTAACCCAAATCTCCAAATACACTTTTTCTCCTAGCAACAATTCCATATCCTTGCGTGCCTGACTGGCTATTTGTTTGAGTTTTTCACCTTTTTTACCAATAATAATCGCTTTTTGATTTGGCTTCTCGACAAGGATAGTCGCATAAATTTTGTGCAAATGATTTTCTTGTTTAAATTGATCGATTACGACACTGGTTGAATAAGGAATTTCATCACCCATCAAACGAAACAATTTTTCACGGATAAATTCCCCTACGATAAAACGCTGGCTACGGTCTGTTACTTCGTCCTTATTATATAAAGGCTGACTAACCGGCAAATAATTACGGATTGCACCAAGGAGCTCTGCTAGTTGAATTTTATGCATAGCACTAACCGGTATCATGGCATTAAATTTAAACGTTTCAGCCATGTTATTCAAAAATGGTAGCAAGCGATTTTTGTCAACCAGCTTGTCAATTTTATTGATTACTAAAATCACCGGAATATTCTCAGGCAAAATTCCAAGCGCTTCAACATCACGTTGATCAAAATACATCGCTTCAATCACAAATAAAATAACATCAACATCTTGCACACTTTGTGTCACGACTCGATTCATTGCAGTATTTAACCGATTGGAATATTGCATTTGAAAACCTGGTGTATCAACAAATACGAATTGTGTCTGCTGATCGGTTAAAATACCATTTATGCGGAAACGAGTAGTTTGTGCTTTTCTTGATGTAATGCTTATTTTCTGTTGCAGTAACTTGTTGAGTAAAGTCGATTTACCCACATTCGGTCGACCTATAATTGCGATATAGCCAGAGCGAAAATCGCCATCGGTAGTCATTCTAAAAAGTCGAAAATATTAAGATACGGTTAACAATCATTTTTATCTACCGATAGGGGCAAATTTCCTCATAAGCTAGCTTTGCTGCTTCCTGTTCCGCACTACGGCGACTTGTTCCTTCACCAAGTGTGCGAATATTGAATGTGGATAAAATACACTCCACTTTAAATTTCTGTTTATGGGCTTTACCGCTGGTCATAACAACAATATACTCAGGCAGAGCTATTTTTTGACTTTGCAAAAACTCTTGTAGCAGCGTTTTAGGATCCTTTCCTTGCGACTTAAAATCGATATTTTGCATCAATGGCAAAAAGATCGCCATAACCACTTCTTCTGCTTGAGCAAAATTACTATCTAAATAAATGGCACCCAAGACAGCCTCAAGAGCATCTGCAAGAATTGAGGGACGATGGTTACCGCCACTTCTTAATTCACCTTCACCTAATCGTATTAGTTTATCGATCTGCAATTTAAGTGCTATGTCCGATAAGGCCTTTTGATTGACAAAATTAGCTCGAAGTCTTGATAGATGCCCTTCGGGTAAATCTGGGAAAAATTTATAAATCAACCCAGCAACCGCACAATTCAATACAGCATCGCCTAGAAATTCTAGCCGCTCATTATGAGATATACCATAACTCCGATGTGTCAGGGCTTCTCGCAGTAATTGTGGTTGCGAAAATGTATACCCTAAACGCTCACAAAATAAATCTATTAACACACTTTTGTTATTTTGTACTGCTCCGTTTGGCATAGTATTTCAGATCACTCACTTATAGCTTCAAAATCAATAACTAACGCCACATTAGATACCAAAGGTATTTTGGATGTATAACTTGCACTCAAAACAACACGTCCTTTTTCTCTAGTAATCTTAATATCTTGTGCACTGATTGATTTAATGTTATCAATTTGAGCTCTTTTGCCAAATGATTGTCTTATATGGTTGATATCACTATCCTGCTTACTTGCTTCTTCGGCTACTGCGTTCAAATTTTTCTTTATTGAGGTATATTCAATATAAGATGGTAAGACTCTGAAACCAAGAATAGAGATTAAAATCAGAATCACAGACCATACCAGCAAACCCGATAAGCTGATACCTTTTTGTTTGTGTAGTGTCTTGTGATATTTCATACTTATACCCCCTACCTGGAAACTTAAATGTTACTTAATTGATAGCCCAATGCGACCAAAATCTCCAAAATTCCACCACACCATAAAAGCTTTACCAACAATATTTTCTTCCGGTACAAACCCCCAATAACGGCTATCGCTGCTGCTGTCACGATTATCCCCTAGGGTAAAATAATTACCTGGCGGTACCTCACACGTAAACCCAGTGCGGCGATATTTACAATTTTCCCTAAATTCAAATTGTCTTACATTGGAAAACTGAATCCCTTTAACATCTTGATTAATAAGAATAGAATGACTATCATTGGTCAGATATTCAGAGAAATGATCTGAATAAATATAACCAAACCCTGACTCTACATATTTATAATCACCCTCATATTCTGTTCTAATGGGTTCCCCATTAATAATTAATTGCTTATTATGATAGGTAACAATATCACCCGGCAATCCAACAATGCGCTTGATATAATCAATTGATGGATCTTCCGGGTAACGAAATACCAATACATCACCACGCTTGGGTTCATTAACATCCAGTATTTTTTGGTTGATAACGGGAAGCCTAATTCCATAGGTATACTTATTCACCAGAATAAAATCACCGACTAAAAGTGTAGGTATCATAGAACCCGACGGGATTTTAAAAGGCTCAATCACAAATGAGCGCAAACTAAAGACAATCAATATAATAGGAAAAAAACTTTTAGGGTATTCGATCCACCATGGTTCATTTTCACCCGGTTCACGCTTTTTTTTCCAGAAGATGATGTCCAATAACCAAATACTGCCTGTTGCCACAAGCAAAACAAAGAGGATCAAAGGAAAATTCATATAATTCCCTTTGCCGGAAGTTCATCAAAACTTTTCCAAAATATAAAAAAATAATTTAAATTCAATTTGTTGTTTAGAAAATATAACGTGCTTTTTATAATCATTACTTATTATCAACCTGCAAAATTGCTAGAAAGGCTTCTTGCGGAATTTCTACATTTCCTACCCGCTTCATTCTCTTTTTACCTGCTTTTTGTTTCTCCAGCAACTTTCGTTTACGCGTTATGTCACCACCGTAACATTTTGCCAACACATTCTTGCGTAGCGCCTTGACAGTTTCACGTGCAATAATGTGTGCGCCTATCGCTGCCTGCACGGCAATATCAAACATTTGGCGTGGAATCAATTGACGCATTTTTTGAACTAACTCACGCCCTCGGTATTGGCTGCTGCTTCTATGCACAATCAATGACAAAGCGTCAACTTTATCCCCATTAATCAAAATATCCAGCTTCACTAAATCAGAAGCACGAAATTCTTTAAATTCGTAATCTAATGACGCATAACCGCGACTAGTAGACTTCAATCGATCAAAAAAATCCATGACCACCTCATTGAGTGGCATCTCATAAGTTAGCATTACTTGCTTGCCCATATATTGCATATTTGTCTGATTACCGCGCTTGCTCACACACAAGGTAATCACTGCACCTACATACTCTTCCGGCACTAAAATAGTCGAAGTGATGATAGGTTCACGAATTTCAGCAATCTTTGAAAGATCAGGAATTTTTGAAGGATTTTCAATTTCCACAATGGTGTCATCTCGCATTAGTATCTGATAAACCACCGTTGGCGCGGTAGTAATCAAATCCATATCATATTCTCTTTCTAATCGTTCCTGCACAATATCCATATGCAGCAAACCGAGAAAGCCACAACGAAAACCAAAGCCTAAAGCTTGAGATACTTCCGGTTCAAAATGCAATGATGAGTCATTCAGTCTCAGTTTCTCTAGTGCTGAGCGTAGTGCATCATATTGATTGGACTCAACGGGATATAAACCAGCAAATACCTGTGGCTTTATCTCTTTAAAGCCTTGTAATGGCATGCTGGCTGGATGATTGGCAGATGTAACGGTGTCACCAACTTTTGCTACATTGAGTTCTTTGATGCCAGCGATAATGAAACCGACCTCTCCCGCACTCAAGGAATCACGGTAAACCGATTTTGGCACAAAAACGCCAACCTGCTCGCATAATTGTACGGCTTTACTAGCCATCAACAAAATCTTTTCGCCAGGTTTAATTGTACCGTCGATTACCCTGACCAAAATAACGACACCGACATAATTATCAAACCAGGAATCGATAATCAGCGCTTTTAGTGTAGCATTTGGGTTTCCTTTGGGAGCGGGAATTCGCGCAATCAATGCTTCTAAAACTTCCACCACCCCCTCGCCAGTTTTTGCACTAACTCTGACCGCATCATGAGCGTCAATTCCAATGACTTCTTCAATATTAGTGATGACACGTACTGGATCCGCCGCTGGTAAATCAATTTTGTTTAAAACCGGGATAACTTCAACACCTTGTTCAATTGCTGTATAGCAATTAGCGACAGTTTGCGCTTCAACGCCTTGCGAAGCATCTACTACTAAAAGCGCACCTTCACAGGCTGCTAGGGAGCGCGAAACCTCATATGAAAAATCAACATGACCAGGAGTATCAATTAAATTTAGTAAGTAAGTTTCGCCATTTCTCGCTTTATAGTGCAGTGCTGCAGTTTGTGCTTTGATGGTGATACCTCTTTCACGCTCCAAATCCATGGAATCCAAAACTTGCTCGTCCATTTCACGATCCGATAGACCGCCACACAAATGAATAATACGATCTGCGAGTGTAGATTTGCCATGATCGATATGAGCGATAATAGAAAAATTTCGAATATGCTGCATCAAGATATAAAAAATAAAATAATAGCCTCCACCCCTCGAACAGGGATACTATCCCCGTCACATTGGAATTTAAGATATTGTATAGTCAGTTAAAAGAGAGGCAGCATTCTAACGAAATTTACCAAGATAATCATCTAGGGCTACTAAATCCAAAAAGTGATGACAAATCTCTTGGTTTGTATAAGTAGATACTAAAACCGGAATTTTTTCGCCATAGAACGCAACCAATTCAGGTTTAGTATCAATATCGATAACTTGCAGATCAAACAATTCATGCTTTTGCAAATTCTGCAAAGCAATTATCATGTCATGGCACAGATGACAATCTTCTCGAGCATATACAGTTAGTGAATTTACCGGGCTGACGGTAGTATGTAAAACCCGTTTATTTTTTTGTATCATTATCAATCAATTTCATGGTTATGAATGTCGTAATATCCCCTCTTTTCACCAGCAAAGCGATATTTTTTCCACTTTTCACTTGATTGAGCAGATCATTAAATTGCTCGGCACTTGTAACATCCTTGCTGTTAAATCCTAGAATAATGTCTCCACTGCGAATCCCTGAACGACTGGCAATACCGGGTTGTACCCCTTCTACCAATAATCCATTAGTAATTTCCAATTGTTTTTTTTGTTCGACCGTAATTTCACTCAATACCAGCCCTAGACGATTTGAAGTATCTGCTTTTTTTCCTTGTTTAAGTTTACGATTTTCTGCAACTTCATCAGAAGGTGATTCTCCTACTTCTACCTTAACTGTCTTCAAAGACCCGTCTCGCCACAGTTGAACAGATACTTTAGAATTTGGTTTCGTATTACCTACTATACGTGGTAAATCAGCTGATATTGCAACTTCTTTTTCGTCAAAATTCAAAATAATATCACGTGCCTTAATTCCTGCTCGATCGGCAGGTCCATCTTTTTCCACCGAAACAACTAATGCGCCTTTACTATCCGTCAACCCAAAAGAATCAGCCAGATCTTTAGTAACCTCTTGGATCATAACACCAATTCTCCCGCGACTTATTTTTCCACTGAGCTTTAGTTGATTTGCTATGTCAGTTGCGACATTAATCGGTATCGCAAATGACAATCCCATAAACCCCCCGGTGCGACTGTAAATTTGAGAGTTAATTCCGACAACTTCTCCTTTCATATTGAATAATGGCCCACCTGAATTACCTGGATTTATTGCCACATCGGTTTGTATGAATGGCACATAATTTTCTTGTGCTAGCGAACGACCTTTAGCACTCACGATACCTGCTGTCACACTATGTTCAAATCCGAACGGCGATCCAATTGCAATCACCCACTCGCCCACCTTGAGCTTTTCCGGATCTCCTTGTGTAACAATAGGCAAATCTGTTGCATTGATCTTAATTAACGCAACATCCGTTTTCCTATCGGTACCAACCACCTCTGCCACAAATTCGCGCTTATCATTCAGTTTAACTGTTATCTCATCGGCTGCTTCAACAACATGCGCATTTGTTAAAATGTAACCATCAGAACTAATGATAAAACCGGATCCCAGTGATTTAGGTTCTGATCTTCTTGGCGCAGAAAAAGGTTGCATATGCTTTTTAAAAAAATCATAAAAAGGCGAATTTTCAGGGATACCTGGTATTTCTGGAAAAGCCTGACCATTCATTAAACTTGGAGTTTGTACAGCACTAATATTTACTACCATAGCGCCATACTTCTCTACCAATCCAGTAAAATCAGGTAGTTCATTCGCCTGTGCAAGCACGACTGATGATGCCATCAACAATGAGATCAATATTAACTGTGACATCATTACCCTTAACCTAAATTTCAAACTCGTATAAGTAATTATTAACTTTTTCATGTTGTGCTACCAATCAAATCAGGAAATTTAAAAATTTGCTTTGAATATAATTGAATAAAAACGAGGCAACTTAATAAAACTATAACACGTTAAAAATATGTCTATAAATAAGGCATACACAAACGCAAAAATAGTGATTTTATCAAGCTTTATATGAAAATAACTTACAATAAATCTCTATCCATCAACATTTATTCTTGTTTATACACAGAGTCGCCAATTAATTTTATAGTTTTCAACGGCACTTCACCCACAGTCGTGATTTTGTTATCACCCAATATACGAACATAAATATTAATTGCACCGCGGCTAGTGAAAAAACCTGGCACGGGGGTTGGTGCATCTTTAACAATGGGCTCAATAAATATAGAAACTGTCGCCAACCCATCCGATAACGCAATATGATCCACTAATGTAGATTTATCAATCAAATTACGTTTCATTTCAACTAATTTCTTAAAACCTCTTGGTAAGGTTTTAACCTGCCACTTTAATTCACCTTCATTTAAAATCGATGAAACCAATTCAATCGCTTGCCAATCAGGAGTAAGCAGTGATGGATCAGGTTGCAACATATCCGAATGAATTTCTTTATCAATCTCTATTTGGACAAATGCGAATTGTTCAATAATTTCACTACCTTCTACCACTGCAACTTTTAGCAGCAAGCCTGTTTGCATATCAACCCAAAATTGCTGACCATAGCGAAGTGAGTCTCTCGGTGTCAATAATACAACTTGGGATTCATGATTAGCTATTCGTTCACGCTTGGTTTCCTTGACGTGGTAATTGTTATCGATCTCATTAGACGACTGAGGAAGAAGATCCGGAAAGAATTTACGGAACCAACGTTTTTCACTATAAGCTTTTTTACTTTCAGGGAGATAACACCTCATCTCATCATTATTACGAAAAACTATGCGTGGAGTTCCATCTAAAACTTCAATTTTTTCATGCTGACCCGTTTTATCGATTTTATGAATTGTACGTGATGCCTCTATATGGCCCTCGGCATAATAAACAAATGTTCCTGAGTAGTTGTACTGAGTAGGTGCCTCAGCCATTTTTTTTAGCCAATTTAACGCATTTTCCGATGAATGCGGTAGAACCTCTGCTAGCGCAGCATTACAGCCAAATATTAACAAAAAAAATAGCGTAATTACTTGACGACTAGTCATCTACCCTATCTTTCGTTATATTCGTTTATACTATTAATATGAGTCATTTGTCCGCGCATATTGATTCCTGGAGAAAACTCTCGATGCACGAATAAGTACTCATTCATTTCAATCGGAGGGTAATTATGTAATGCAGTAGGCGACGAAACCATTACGGGCAGGGCAGTTGCTGGCAATTTTTTGTCGCTTTGATTTGGATTTTCTGCAAGCATTGTTTGTTTTGTCATATAGGAAGGTGTATACATCATTAACCAGGCAGAAAACACAACGACTATTGAAGCTGCTATTGAAGCCGCAAAAACTTTATATTTTTGAGGTTTAAGTATTGTAGAAGTTCTTGGAGAAAGTACAGTTGGTTCGGTTATTAATTGTTGGCTAACTCGCTGTGAAACATCCGTCGATAGTTTTGATGATTGCCTTAGCGTATCGCCTATAAGATGAAATGTTTGCCATTCCATTCGTAACTCATCATCCCTTCGTAACACTTCGATAATACATGATGCATCTTGTTTTCCTACTTCACCATCCATTAACGCCGATATTTTGCTTTTCACATTACCACCTCTTGTCTTTACTCGTCCCTAACAAAGGACGTAACTGTTCAGATATTGCTTCACGAGCACGAAATATACGCGAACGTACAGTACCTATTGGGCAATTCATAATATTTGCAATTTCTTCATAACTTAATCCATCAATCTCTCTTAAGACTATCGCTGTACGTAATTCTTCTGGCAACGAATCTAATGTTTGGTTAACGGTTTGAGCAATTTGCTTACTCATCAGTTCACTCTCGGGAGTATTCACCTCTTTTAAAATACCGCCATCTTCGAAATTCTCAGCATCCTCATTGTCAAATTCTTGTAGTGTAGGTACTTTTCGTCCTTGAGACACCAAGAAATTTTTTGCAGTATTAATGCCAATCCGATATAGCCAAGTATAAAAAGCGCTATCTCCACGAAAAGAAGGCAACGCCCTATAGGCCTTAACAAAAGCCTCTTGCGTTACATCCTCAACTTCAGCAGCATCGCGAATGAAATGTGATAATAAACGCGCGAGCTTACGTTGATATTTGATAACCAGTAGATCGAATGCATGCTTATCTCCGCTTTGAACTCGTTCTACTAACTGTTGATCGATTTCCCGATCACCCATACTACTTGATCCCTGAGCATTTTTTGAAAGAATCTCTGATTTTATTCTTGTTTTGCAAAATATTATGCAATTACGCAATGAACAAGTATATCCGTTCAAACAATTCTCGGGAACTAGATAATCTAATATTACCCATTTTAATGACAGTTCTAATAGTTAATAAGTTCACATTTTGTGATTGAATTATCTCGGAATTATGGTGAACAAAGACATGAAATTTATTGAGTCTGTTATCATTCAAAATTAGCACTTTTTTTATTATTGAAAATAAATTCAGTTAAATGGTTAACAATTATTTTGATACGCTTATTATTGGTAGTGGTTTAGCTGGATTTGCACTTGCACTTCATTTAGCTCCCTATAAAAAAGTCTGTATCGTAACCAAACAAACCATCGATTCTGGTGCCAGCTCATGGGCTCAAGGCGGTATCGCGGCAGCTTTGTCAGCTACCGACTCACCAGCACAGCACGCTCAAGATACATCAATAGCAGGAGCCGGCCTATGCGATATAGAAATAACTCAGTTTGTCACTGAACATGCAACGAGTGCTATACACTGGCTCATAGATGAAGGTGTTACTTTTACCGGTGATCAAACCAGCGACACTGGATTTCATCTTACTAAAGAAGGTGGTCACAGTTTACGACGAATTATTCACAGTGGTGACGCAACGGGTAAAGCTATTCAACAAACACTTGCTGAAAAAATTAAAACTCATGACAATATTTGCGTACTTGAACAACACATTGCCATTGATTTAATCACCAGTGACAAACTTTGTGGCAATTATGCGGACTTACAGTATAAAAGATGTTTTGGGGCATATATACTTGATAAAAAGAAAGGTCGGGTGCATACCTTTACCGCTCAAAATACTGTACTGGCAACAGGAGGCGCTAGCAAAGTCTATCTCTATACTACCAATCCGGATACTGCTACTGGTGATGGCATCGCAATGGGTTGGCGCGCAAATTGCCGTATCGCCAACATGGAATTTATTCAATTTCATCCCACTTGTCTTTATCATCCACACGCAAAGTCATTTTTAATCAGTGAGGCGGTACGTGGTGAGGGTGGTCTATTAAAACTTCCCACCGGTGAACGTTTTATGCCTTGGCACGATCCACGCGCTGAACTTGCACCTCGAGACATCGTTGCTCGCGCTATCGATTTTGAAATTAAAAAAAGAGGATTGGATTGCGTTTACCTGGACATATCGCATAAATCTGCCAGTTTTCTAAAGGAGCATTTCCCAACGATTCATGCCCGTTGCTTGGAGCTTGGAATCGATATCACTAAAGAATCTATTCCGGTTGTACCTGCTGCGCATTACACGTGTGGTGGCATTATGACCGACAAAAACGGTAAAACCGATTTGCTTAATCTGTATGCCATTGGAGAAACCGCGCATACTGGACTGCATGGCGCTAATCGGTTAGCCAGTAATTCACTGTTAGAATGCTTAGTGTTTGCTCATGCTGCAGGCAACGATATTATCAATCAGCCCGTACAAACATTGCCCCTACTCGCTGATTGGGATGAAAGCCGGGTTACCGATGCCGATGAAGAAATCGTGATCGCTCATAACTGGGATGAATTACGTCGCTTCATGTGGAACTATGTTGGCATTGTAAGAACCACGAAACGTCTGCAACGCGCACAACGAAGAATAGAGCTATTGCGTGAAGAAATTAATGAATACTATACCAACTTCCGCGTCACCAGTGATTTGCTGGAGCTACGTAATCTGGTCGATAGTGCCGACTTAATCGTGCGCAGTGCAATGTTGCGCCATGAAAGCAGAGGATTGCACTATAGCAAAGACTATCCGGGTACGTTGCCCATTGCTGGAAATACCGTATTGAAAAAAGAAACGAGTTAAGGCTGCTACCAAATTTGCAGTGCGTGTTACCGATAACCATGCGCAACAATTCTTTTTATTTACGATCATCATGCGTATATCTTGTGCTGATAAGCCTATTGATATGGAACGGTGTTCCGCTGGTGCTGGCACAAGATTATTCTTGTGAAATCCCAAGCAAAACACATATCTGGATTTCACCCTTGAATCCCACAACCGAAGAACCCGTCAAAATCATGGCGGTATCAACCTATGACGAAATAGCGGAATTAATCTTGACCGACGACCAAGGTCGCCGTGTAGTGCTTCAGTCTCGCCATCGGGGCGGCCCACCCTGGAGCCTTATCAGCACGCCCAAAGAACTTGATGAGGGCCATTATCAAGTAACCGCAAATCGCAACGGTGAATCGATTGCTTGTCACCAATTCACAATTGGATCGGCAGTAACCCAACCTGCATCCGAAAAATGGAATCTTGCCACAGAAGCTTTTTACGCTGCCTGGATTGAAGAGTTGTTTGGCGCACCGCATGAAGAAAACTTAAGTTTTAATTCGTTAGAGCCTGTGTTACGCAATCAGGAACGCAATTTTCTCCACAATTATCTTGGTAACAATGAAGACAAAGATTTGCCGCTTACTCCCGATTGCGCTGATTTACCTTACACGTTGCGTGCTTATTTTGCTTGGAAAATGAGATTGCCCTTCGCCTACCGTGCTTGCGGGCGCGGTTCAAGCAAAGCCCCGCCACAATGTGAGAAAGCTACTATCATGGCGGAATTCACCCGCAACACGAGTACGCAGGGCAGCTTCAAGAAATTTAGCAGATTACTGGCTGATGTGGTGCATTCAGGCTCGTTGCGAACCGATTTTGAAGATGAATCGACGGACTGGTATCCCATCGCTTTCAAGCGCGAAACGCTTTGGCCTGGAACTATCTATGCGGATCCTTATGGTCATGTTCTAGTTTTGGTCGAGTGGATCCCTCAAACCAAGGACCAGCCGGGCACATTGTTGGTTGTCGATGCTCAACCGGACAATTCAATTGCACGTAAGCGAGTATGGGAGGGTACCCTGCTATATGATCAAATTGAAAATGCAGGACCCGGTTTTAAGAGCTTTCGACCCCTGATCCGTACGACTGCAGAAAAGTGGCGCACACTGACTAATGAAGAACTAACCGTTCAATCCGAATTTCTCCCTTTTTCATTGGAACAAAGCCAGCTTTCGCGTGATAATTTTTATGCCGAGTTAACCAAGCTTATCAATCCACATGGACTGAATCCCACGCAAGCTTATGAAACGACCTTGGATGCCTTGGTGGAACAACTCGAGACACGTGTAAACTCCGTAGAAAACGGAGAAGCTTATTTCCGCAAAAACCCGCGCGGCATCATCCCAATGCCTGACAGAACAGCAATTTTTCAGACGGTTGGCCCATGGGAAGATTATTCCACACCTTCTCGGGATATGCGTTTACTCATTGCTATCAACGTCCTGCAAAGCTTGACCGATAAAATAATCCGCTATCCCGAATTATTCGTATTATCCGGTAAAAGCCCGGAACAAGCTAAAATAGAAATCGAACGCCATCACAACAAACGCATTCATGAACGCAGCGTCTTTTACACGCGTAGTGATGGTAGCCGCTGGGAGCTATCTTTGGCTGAAATACTGGCACGAAAACCGGCTTATGAAATTGCTTATAACCCGAATGATTGCGCGGAAATCCGCTGGGGCGCTCAACCTGATACTGAGGAGTACTCCACTTGCCGCCGTCGTGCGCCGGCACAGCAACAAACAAAAATGGAACAATACCGAACGTGGTTTCGAGAGACACAAAGACCGGCTTATTAAGACGTAATAGGGGTATTTCCAGCAGTACATGTAAAACTCTATTTTTATCAATCTACTCAGAATTAAATGAAACAATGCTAATAGTTGACAATCCACAAACCCTTCGATAGTCTCAGCGCACGCACGAAACTTTGTATAGTTATACTCTCGCCGTACCCTGATTAAACTAAATGAAACATCGGCACGATAGATTGATCATTTTATGTCTTTGTTTTCCAGTTAATCAGGATTGTTTTTTTGTGTGATTAATAATAAATATACTTACGCTCGTAAAATTAAAAAGGAGAAAATAATGGAACTGAAAGGATCTAAAACCGAGGGAAATTTAAAGGCCGCTTTTGCGGGAGAATCTCAAGCTAATCGCCGCTATCTATACTTTGCAGCAAAAGCTGACGTGGAAGGACAAAATGATGTTGCAGCAGTATTCCGTTCCACTGCAGAAGGTGAAACGGGTCACGCGCATGGTCATCTGGAATATTTGGAGAATTGCGGTGACCCAGCAACAGGCATGCCTTTTGGTTCTTCTCGCGATAACCTGAAAACCGCCATTGCAGGTGAAACACATGAATATACCGACATGTATCCAGGCATGGCAAAATCAGCTCGTGATGAAGGTTTTGATGAAATTGCCGACTGGTTCGAAACACTTGCTAAAGCTGAACGTTCTCACGCTAACCGTTTTCAGCGTGCACTAGACAGCTTGACTGATTAATATAAGTTCGGGGTTTAGTCAGGTAAAATTCTGATTAAGCCCCATCATCGTCAAACTGAGCAATTCTTAATAAGCTAACATCGATTCATTTATGTCTACTCGTGAAGGTAGCCTAGAAGCCCCTAAACGCCATCCAATCGACTGGAAAAATCCTGATTTTTATAACGAGGCTCATCTGACTCAGGAAATGGAGCGGGTTTTCGACATTTGTCACGGCTGCCGGCGCTGTGTCAATCTGTGCACAGCTTTCCCGCGCTTATTTGATCTCATTGACGAGGGCTCGACCGGCGAACTCGATGGCGTCGATAAAAGCCAATTTGCAGAAGTCGTCGATCATTGTTATCTCTGCGACATGTGTTTCATGACCAAGTGCCCTTATGTACCGCCGCATGAATGGAACATCGACTTTCCGCATCTGATGTTACGTGCCAAGGCGGTAAAATATAAAAACAAGGGTGCCGGGTTTCGAGATAAACTGTTATCCAGTACCGATTTGATGGGTAAATTGGCCACCATTCCCGTTGTCGTACAAACCGTTAATGCCGTCAACAAGACGCCAGTCACGCGCAAATTAATGGATAGCTTGCTAGGCATTCATGCAGATAGAAAACTGCCTGAATATAGCGCGAATAAATTTCGTGTAAACGCAACACCCAACGCTACTTTTGCAGTCGTGAATGGCGCCAAGACTCCGGGAAAAGTTGCCATCTATGCCACGTGCTATATTAATTATAACGAACCGGGGATCGGTCATGATTTATTAGCGATACTGGAACACAATGAAATTCCTGTTTGCCTGGTAGAAAAAGAAGCCTGTTGCGGTATGCCGAAACTTGAGCTAGGTGATTTGGAAGCAGTGGAAACATTGAAAAACAAAAATATCCCCCCGCTATTGAAATTAGCGCAAGAAGGCTACGCCATCATTTCCGCAGTACCCTCCTGCACATTGATGTACAAACAAGAATTACCACTTTTGTTTCCGCATGATGAAGCG
Organism: Nitrosomonas sp.; assembly: GCA_024281995.1. Taxonomy (GTDB): domain Bacteria; phylum Pseudomonadota; class Gammaproteobacteria; order Burkholderiales; family Nitrosomonadaceae; genus Nitrosomonas. The sequence continues at coordinate 640,154 of JAMWZW010000001.1, read as the reverse complement.
GTGCAAACCGTTGCCGCCGCCATGTTTGATCCGTTCGAGTATTTGTCCCTACGCAACCAGGACAATCTGCTAAAAACAAACTTCATAAAATCATTGGGTAATGTGGCATACCATATCCCATGTCATCAGCGTGTGCAAAACATCGGAAAAAAGACGCGCGACATTTTGCAGCTTATTCCAGACACAACTATCCATACTGTGGAGCGATGTTCAGGCCATGATGGAACCTGGGGCGTGAAAAGTGAATTCTTTGCCGATTCCATGAAAATCGGCCGTCCGGTTTTCAAGCAAATGGCTGCCGCAAACCCGGATTACATCAGTTCCGATTGCGCAATTGCCGCACGGCATATTGAGCAAGGTATCGGTGAAAACAAAGCGAAAAAATTACACCCGCTCACATTATTACGTATGGCTTATGGTGACTGCGCTGAGCAGCGAACGCAAATTGATCATGGTCAGCCAACTGTCTCCGCCACTTCATTGGATGAAAAAAATATGACGCCCATTACCCGAGACAATCTGTTGACATTAGAAGCGTATGCCAAGATACGCAAAGATTTTCGCGCCCAAGTCATGGCGCATAAAAAAACACGCAAAATTTCATTAGGAGAAAATATCACGCTGATTTTTGAAGATGCGCTGACAATCCGTTACCAAATCCAGGAAATGCTCCACGTCGAACGCATTTTCCAAGAACAAGAAATCATCCATGAACTTGAAGCGTACACGCCGCTCGTGCCGGATGGTAGCAATTGGAAAGCTACCATGATGATTGAATTTCCTGATCCGGCAATACGCGCGGCCAAGCTTGCGACTATGGTAGGTATCGAAGACAAGGTCTGGGTTAAAATTGGCGAACATGCATCCGTTTATGCGATCGCCGATGAAGATTTAGAGCGGGAAAATAGTGATAAAACCTCAGCAGTTCATTTTCTGCGCTTTGAACTTACTGCAGAAATGATTCAATCGCTGCGTCAAGGCGTGCCACTCAGCATGGGTGTTGATCACCCTGCTTATCAAGCAAGCATCGATATTACCGATGCCGGCATACGAGATTCATTATTAAATGACTTAACTGTCGTTGCATGAAACGAATACTACTTTCACTCATCTGCGCCCTGCTTCTGCTTGCTTGTGCTAAACCGCCATTTAAGGATGAATTCGAAAGCGACAAACCGTGGATTGAGCAAATGACACAATTGCCTGCTTACCCGGAAGAGAAAAATCTGCTGGCCTTTGATGCAGGAGCTGCTACCAGTAATCAATACCTGGTCGACACAACTTCGATCAGAATTGGCGGTGATGGCGTCATTCGCTTTAGTCTCATAATCAAATCATCCAATGGTGCCGAAAATGTCAGTTACGAGGGCATACGCTGCGCTACCAACGAAAGAAAAATATACGCACTTGGAAGAAACGATAAAACTTGGACACAACCACGCATATCCGAATGGCAAAAGCTCGATTTTGTCCGTCAATTTTATGCACAACGGGAGCTCTCCAAAAACATCTTCTGCCCGCATCGACAAATTGTCAGCAGTAGCGAAGAAGCCATTCAAGCATTAAAAGCAGGCATGCATCGAAGCATCATCCGTTAATCAAACAACAAAAAAATTACGGCCATAATAGCTCTAAAATGCCATAGCCATCCGAAAAAGCGTGGAATTGGCTTTATTTGCGCAAGCATTAACAGACTGTTTTTTACAGATTCACACGAACTCTGCTTCCTTTTGTATGATTCTGATTTAGATTGTTATTCTTACAAACTGTCTTGTTATTGGGGTAATCATGGGTCATAGCAATCCAACCAAATCTCAGTTACTTGAAGAATTAAGCCAGTTACGCTCTGAACTGGCTACTGTCAAGTTGATGAGCGAAAAACGCACCCATGAACTGTATGTCAGCGAAGAACGATTCTCTCTGGCAATGCGTGGCGCTAACGATGGACTTTGGGATTGGAATCTTGAAACGGACGAAGTTTATTATTCGCCGCGCTGGAAAAGCATGCTGGGTTATACCGAGATTGAACTAAAAAATTCGATTAACACCTGGGCAAGCCTGGTGCATCCCGATGACAAGAATGTTGTATTGGAAAAGGCTCGCGATTACATCGATGGCCGCAAAGATTCATTCGAAGCAGAAATGCGCATGCGGCATAAAGATGGCCATGAAGTGTATGTACTATCCCGTGCATTTCTAGTAACGCGCGAATCCGATGGTAAATCGATTCGCCTGGTCGGCACACATGTCGATATTACTGAACGCAAAAAAGCGGAAACATTTGACAGCAAATATGCCGAAATACTTGAACTGATTGCAATCGGACGTCCTGCATCGGACATCTATGACGCGATTGCCCTAATGTATGAAGCCCGTCACCCCGGAATGCGATGTTCTATGCTCGAGTTGAGCGGTAATAAGCTTCTGCACGGTGGAGCACCCAGCTTACCAAAGGAATATTGTAAAGCTGTACATGGTCTGGAAAACGGCCCCAGCGTCGGTTCCTGCGGAACATCCACATTCACGGGAAAACGCGTTCTCGTTGAAAACATTGACACAGATCCCAAATGGGAGAAAATCAAACACTTCGCGTTACCGCATGGTATGCGGTGTTGCTGGTCTGAACCGATTAAGAATTCCAATGGAAAAGTTTTGGGTGCATTTGGCATGTATTACAATCACCCCGCCCTTCCCAGTGAGAAAGAATTAAAAGATCTGATATCCGCTGCCAGGCTCACGGCAATCGTCATGGAACGGGATCAAACACAAAAGCGTATACATACGTTAGCTTATACCGATGAATTAACGGGTCTCGCTAGCCGCGCCTCGTTCATTCAGCATATGGAAGAAATAACCAAAGCATCTTCCCGGTATAGCCGCCGTTTTGCACTCCTATACATCGATCTAGACGACTTCAAGAGTGTTAACGACAGCCTCGGTCATGATGCAGGGGATGCACTGCTTAAAACCATTGCACAGCGTTTGATGAATACCTGCCGGGAAATCGATTTTATTGCACGGCTTGGTGGCGATGAATTCTGTATTCTCATCGACGAAGTCGAAGAAGATTACGCGGCCAATGTTGCAAGACGTTGTCTTGAAGCGATCTCTCAACCAGTTGAGATTTATTCCAGGAAACTCATGCCAGCTTGCAGTATTGGCATCGCTTATTATCCTGATGATGGAAAAAATTTATCCGCTTTGTTAAAGGCTGGCGACACTTCGTTATACACCGCAAAAGAAAACGGCAAAAATCAATACGCTTTCTATAAAGCAGAACTCACCCAAAAAACTGAATATCGCTTTCAAATTGAACAAAGTTTGCGAGAAGCAATCGAGAAACAGCAGCTTTCACTGGTTTATCAGCCTCAAGTCAATGTAAATACAGGAAAGATATTCGGTGTCGAGGCATTATCCCGTTGGTATCATCCACAATTAAAGCACATCCCACCGGTTGATTTTATTGCTACTGCCGAAAGAATCGGCATGATTAAACCATTAACCGAATGGGTGTTGAGAACCGCCTGCAGTCAATTAGTCGCTTGGAAAAAACAAGGCTTTTACTCGCTTTGTATGGCAATCAATATTTCTCCAAGCCTTTTTCTCGACCAAGGTTTTGTGCTGCTGGTGCAACGTCTCTTGGATGAAGTGGGTATAGCACCATCTGAATTGGAATTAGAAGTAACAGAAAGCGTGGTACAAACGGATCCACGGAATCTCTCCATTTTCCAGGATTTGAAAAAACTGGGGGTATTACTCGCAATTGATGATTTTGGAACCGGCTATTCATCTTTTGCGTCACTTAAGCACCTCAAAGCTGATTTTCTGAAAATCGATAAATATTTTATTGACGACATGCTCGTTGATAACAAAGCACTCACACTGGTCAGCTCCATGATAGAAATGGGACATAAACTAGGCTATGGAATCATTGCCGAAGGCGTTGAAACACTAGAACAACTTGAGATGCTTAAACGTCTTGGCTGTAATACCGTGCAAGGCTATCTACTCAGTGAACCAATCAGTGCGGACAAAATTTTAACGTTGCACAATAGTGAAATACACAAAGATATCTTCAGCCAGCACCAGTTGAACAAAATGGTCTAATTACAATTAAACTGCAATCATGTGCTATGAGTTGCTTTTCGTGTTTTACAATTAATTGGTTTTGGAAACACCGCCATTTTCTGCACCATGAGAAAAATCATTCAGTGGAAAAATACAAGAAATTGAATCATTGCGACACCTATATCTTGCATTGATACATCCAGCATGACAATTTTCGTTTTTTGCAACGATAAAAAACATAACTTGCTTGCTTTATTTAACCACGGAACCGGCAAGATCTACATTAGTAGAAATTTTACTGGGTGTAAGCATGGAGATATCACACCATTTCGACCAGGAATAAACATTCATTTTAATATTGGCGGTCGTTTTAGTTTATTCGAATTAAGTTATTCATTCTAAATATCATATACTTGAATATATTTTAAGGGAGACTAAGCAAGTACCATTTATATCAAGCGTGCAATGTTTAACCATTGCTGTGGTTAAACATTGCGCTATTAGAAAGAAACTTAATGTAAGTCAGATCGATGACTACTGTTTTACGAAAGAACCGTCCTGTTTGATCCAAAATTCTTTAGTGAATGCATCGTAAACGGTGTCAGCATCGGTTTCAAAGCAATTCGCAACACTCTGAGTGGTTGTCGTGTCTTTTGTCGCCATGGTAATCGGTGGAGTGATCGTAACTCCGGGAATATCTTCAAATTGATCGATAGTATCCGCAAAATGTGCTGTCATATCAAAACAGACATCGGAATTTATGATCAGATTCGCTCCTTCTGCCGGCACATTGACGGTGCAATGCTTGTTGTTGGAAAAATTATCGGCAAAAGACTGAAATGGATTCGGAATGCCCGGAATATCAATCTGGATTCCGCTAAGTTTCGATGAAATGATCGTAGTGTTCGTTAATACAGAAATTCCCGTGGCCGTCGTTTGCTGCGGCGGTTGACACAAGTTGTTGTTTGTTGGCAGTATGATGCATTGCCCTTTAGTCGTGACATCGACGACATTGCCATTTTGCGTATAAAACAGTCCGGCCGGTGCGGTAGCGGTATTGCACGCAGGAATGCTGTTATTGCCAGAACTTGCGAGTGCAAATAAATTAGGCAATGTATCGATTACTGTCGGCGAACTTCCCCAAGGCCCTCCCAACACATAAACATTATTATCTGATCTGTTAACTCCAGCATAAATACCTGTTTCAGGATAAAACCGGTACAACCAGGGGTCGACACTCTGTGTAGCCTGATGGCTTGGAAAATACTGTGGATAAGTATTTTCAGCCCAATTAAGAAGAATTTCAGTATCCCCGGCGGTATCGGCCTTGGCAAAATGCATATTACCTAACAGTAAAAATGTACAACTAAACAAAATAAGCTGTTTCATGTAACGTTTCATATTTCAACCCTCCAATGTATTTTTATAATAAATACTTCCCGAATGCATAGAATATCATAACGTGAACAATCACTTGAAATACCTTTAAGAATCTTTGAAACTGTCATTTTTTGATTCAGTCGGACTGATAACTCGCGATTATTGATTCTTACACATTTTATTAGATTTTCTTGTAGAAATTAGAACAAATATGTTCTAATTTCTACACTATGAAACTTATAGCATTAATTTTATCCCTGCCCACTGAAAATGCCACTGTACGTATGCGGGCATGGCGGACTTTGAAGGCTTCTGGTGCCGCAGTATTACGCGATGGTGTGTATTTGATGCCGGATCAGGAGCCTTGCCGTAGCACGCTGAACATGATTGCATCCGATGTACAAGCAGGCGGCGGCAATGCTTATGTGCTGCACATGGATGAATCCGATGATACCGATTTCATTCATTTATTTGACCGCAGCGAAGGCTACACCCGATTATTGGCTGAAATCATTGATTCACGCAGTAGCTTAACAAGCGATACCGCACTAGAAAAATTTAAGCAAGTACGCAAGTTACGGAAAACATATACAAATCTTGCTGCTATTGATTTCTTCCCCAATACCCATCAACAGCAAGTTGATAGCGAACTGCAAGAATTGGAGCAGAAGATTACCCAAGCACTGACACCTGATGAACCTCATGCGATCAATAGCAATACAATAACTCACCTTCAGATTAATGACTTCCAAGGCATGGCATGGGCAACCCGGTGCCGTCCGTGGGTAGACCGCCTGGCCAGTGCATGGCTGATACGTAATTTCATTGACCAAAAAGCCAAATTTCTGTGGCTGCAATCGCCATTGGATTGCCCTGCCAATGCATTGGGGTTTGATTTTGACGGCGCAGCATTTACTCATGTTGGCCATCGCGTTACGTTCGAAGTGCTATTGGAAAGTTTCCAATTGCAACAACCCGGATTGAAACACCTCGGCGCATTAGTACATTGCCTGGATGTTGGCGGCATACAGTTACCCGAAGCTATTGGCATTGAAAGCGTGTTATCAGGGTTACGCACCGCAATTGCCGACGATGATCAACTTCTAATGACAGCAAGCATTGTGTTTGATGGTTTGCTGAAAACATTTTCACAAGGTACTGCAAACCATGAATCAACCTAAAACTTCCCCGCTTGAAACAACAAGCATCCAAGCACCCTCAGTCAGCTTCTGGCAGGCGTTTTTATTTTGGCTCAAGCTTGGATTCATTAGTTTTGGCGGACCTGCAGGGCAAATTTCCATCATGCATCAGGAATTAGTAGTTAACCGCCGCTGGATTTCTGAAAGGCGTTTTTTACATGCACTCAATTATTGTATGGTGCTGCCAGGACCGGAAGCGCAGCAGTTAGCCACCTATATTGGCTGGTTAATGCATCGCACCTGGGGCGGAATTGTCGCTGGCACACTATTCGTATTGCCATCGCTTGTCATATTAATTGTGCTGTCATGGATCTACATTTCTTTTGGTGACGTGCCTTTGATAGCTGGTCTATTTTATGGTATCAAACCAGCAGTAACAGCAATTGTAGTACAGGCGGCTCATCGCATTGGTTCTCGGGCATTGAAAAATAACGTGCTGTGGGCAATTGCAGCGGCGTCGTTTGTCGCAATTTTTGCATTGCACATACCATTCCCAATAATCGTAATAGCCGCTGCATTGATCGGTTTTGTGGGTGGCCGAATGGCGCCAGAAAAATTCAAAACTGGCGGTGGCCATGGTACGGTCAAGGAGTCTTTTGGTCCGGCTTTGATCGACGATAATACGCCACCACCAGATTATACTCAGCACCGCTGGTCACGATTGGCAAAAATAGCAGTTATCGGCGGCCTGCTTTGGGCCATTCCAATAGGACTACTCAACACCACTTACGGTTGGGATCATACACTGACGCAAATGAGCTGGTTTTTCACTAAAGCAGCATTAGTGACTTTTGGAGGTGCATACGCAGTACTGCCTTATCTGTATCAGGGTGCAGTGGAATACTATAATTGGCTCACACCCGAACAAATGATCGACGGTTTGGCATTAGGAGAAACGACACCCGGCCCGCTGATTATGGTAGTTGCGTTCGTAGGTTTTATAGGTGGTTATGCTAAAGCCATTTTTGGACCGGAAGGAGTATTTCTTGCAGGTACCATAGCCGCTTGCTTAGTGACTTGGTTCACTTTTTTACCATCTTTTATTTTCATCCTAATGGGTGGCCCGTTGGTAGAGTCTACGCACAATGACTTGAAGTTTACCGCACCGCTAACTGCGATCACTGCTGCTGTTGTTGGCGTAATTCTGAATCTGGCATTGTTTTTTGGCTATCACGTGCTGTGGCCTGATGGTTTTGGCGGCACATTCGATTGGATTTCAGCACTAATTTCGCTCGCTGCTACGATTGCATTGTTCAAATTTAAACTCGGCGTCATTCAAGTCATCACAGCCAGCGCTATAGTTGGGTTAATGGTAAAAACCTTAATTGTGTAGAACCTGGGTACTATGGTTTAATACAAACTAAATAGTGATTAAACAATACTTGCATAAAGAATTCGTGAATAATCGTTATTTCAAACACGGCGACAATCAATGTTATTTTGATTTAAATAAAATCTGTTTAGCGTAAATTTTAGTAGTTTATAAAAGCCGCTAAAAATATTATCTGGCAACTGATAATCTAAAATAAACTTCTTCTAGCAAAATATTTTATCTATGAAATTATCAGATTCGAGATTGACGTAGTTATGTAGGACCATTTTGAACCTTAATACTTTGAGGAGAAAAAACTTTGAATACAAAAAACTTATCTTTTCAACTGATGATATCAAAAAGCAATAAACTATATTTCTTTCTGCTAGCAAGTTATTTTGGGATGACCCAATTAGCATTTGCTAATGTCGTGCCATTCTTGGGAAATGATCAATTAGCTCCGTTTAATACCGCAGCTGGAAATCCACCGATCAGTATTGATTTTGACTCGATACCACCTGGTACCAATATACCTAATGAGATAATTGTTGGCACCAAGTTGTCAAGCACATCAGGCAATGCGTTAACAGTGGTCGACGCCTCAACCACTACAAGCTATTGCTGTGGAGATCAATTCAGGTTATATGCAACGTCTGGAAAAAATGTGCTATCACCAGGCGGGGCTGATCTCGTCGGCGGGCCCGACATTCGTGAAGAGGATGGACTTCAGATTGATTTTGCTACGCCAGTGTCAGGATTTGGGACTGACCTATTGTTTCAACATCTTGACGGAGCTTCTTTTGTTGGGGTAACCGTTTATGGACTCGATCACGTCACGCCCCTGTATTCAAATTCTTTTCTGAGCATCCCATTTGTAGACAGCGGAGACAGTTTTTTTGTAGGATTTTTTTCAAATAATCCGGCAACTGATATTAGCCGCATTGTATTTAATGAATTCGATGGCGATAGCATAAATCCTGATTCGAATATTGGTTACGACACCATGCGCTTTATTGCAGCTCCAATCCCTGAACCTTCTGCTTACGCTATGCTATTAGCGGGACTTGGACTACTAAGTTTTATCATGTATCGTAAAAAGCAACATATATAGTCATTTAAAATATTTTCATTCTTATTAAGTAACATAGTTTTTCCTACCTGCCATCAAGGATGATAACCATATGATCGGTTATCTCCACCGATGACTTCGAGGAAATCCGCCACTACTGCTGTTACTTGAACGGCCTAATAATATTACAGCCGCGATCACTGCACCGGTTAGGGCAACAGCCACGACTTTACTCCAATCAATCGTCGTTTTATAGAATTGAAAACCATCTCTCCAGGCAATGCGCTGCCAAATTTCGTCAGATTCCAGTGAACGAGGACGGCTAATCGCATTATGCATAATGGTCACCTCCTGATCTTCCCGAGCATCAATGGATTGTGTTGCGTTATTTCTCAATGCAATTTTAATTACTCCGCTGATGACGATTACTTCTGTTTGGCTGGGTGAAGCATTAATATGAAGGATAGCGTTTTTAGCCTGTATTCGCGCGTGCGGAGTTTCAATAGTATGCTGGCAATCGGAAGAATCCGAATATGCATTACCAAAATCAAATGCTTCAATACGTACCGAGCAGCTTGAATCCGTTGCCTTAAACTCAACACGAGCACTGCTGTGAGGACCGGTATTCACCAATGCAGCATTTTTTATACTCGAAGAATCTTTTACTTGTGCACCATTGAGGAGCGCACTTCTACCCGATTCGTACATATGCCCGATGACAGTTTTGCCAGTACTAGAATTATGATAAAAACGAGCACTCGCGTTTTCGTCCTGCTCCCAAAATCCTCCCCTTTCAGAAAAATTTCTATCGTGAATTGGTACAGTTTTACAACCAGTGAGTAATAGAACGAATGTAACGAAAAACGGCAACACGCATCCACTAAAAACTTGCTTATTTTTTGTGATATCCATTCCCTTCTCCTTTCAATGCGATATTTTGTATTTCCTTATGGCATCAATATACTTAGATCAATGTGAACAACGACTGAATGGAGGACAAAGCATGCAAATGTGAAGTATGCCGAGTTTTATGGAGTCCAAATTTCCTAGAATATAGACATGAAATGAGAGGCAAAAATGAAACAATTATCTCAAACACGATATAGCCATGAGTTTCGCGAGCAATCGGTCAAGTTTTTTAAAGAAAGTGAATTAACTCCGATTGAAGCAGAGAAACGGCTATCTTTATTTAAGGGGACGTTAAAGAATTGGGTCTATGCTGATCGATAGAGGCGAACCTCCGCCGTAGGTAAACAGCAAAAATCACTGACAGAACTTGAACTAGTGTGAGATGTATTATCTGTAGTAGTTCAGACTTGATCTGACAGTAGGTCTTGCCAAAGGTGGGATTACCCGGTTTGATAGAGGTGTGAATCTTTATCAACGAAGCGCGCAAGCGCAAAGGAGTAATCCCATGAGTATTCAACTCAACTATCATCAAACACAAGATTGGTTTGCTTAATCTGGCAGCCGAGCTTGGAAATGTATCGCGCGCCTGCAAGGTAATGGGTTTTTCACGCGATACTTTCTATCGCTATCAGGCTGCCGTGGAGGCAGGAGGCGTTGAGGCACTGATTGATGAGAACCGGCGTAAACCCAATATCAAGAATCGCGTAGAAGAAGCGACGGAAGCAGCGATCAAAGCTTTTGCGCTGGAGCAACCTGCGTTTGGTCAGGTTCGTGTTTCTAATGAACTACGCAAACGCGGAATCATTGTTTCTCCATCTGGCGTTCGTTCGGTGTGGCTGCGTCAGAATCTGGAGTCGTTCAAGAAGCGTTTGTCAGCCTTGGAGAAACATATCGCCGAGACCGGAGCAGTGCTGACCGAAGCGCAAGTGCAGGCCCTGGAGAAGAAACAAGAAGACGATGTTGCTCATGGCGAAATCGAGACGGCTCATCCAGGCTATCTCGGCAGCCAAGACACATTTTACGTTGGCACCATCAAGGGCGTGGGTCGAATTTATCAGCAAACATTCGTCGATACTTATTCCAAGTGGGCTGCAGCGAAATTGTATACCACCAAAACGCCGATCACAGCAGCTGATTTGCTTAATGACCGGGTGCTTCCGTTCTTTGTCGAACAAGGTATGGGAGTCATCCGTATCCTGACCGATCGCGGTACCGAATACTGCGGTAAGCCGGAGAGTCACGATTACCAGCTCTATCTGGCACTCAATGACATTGAGCATTCCAGAACGAAAGCCAATCATCCACAAACAAATGGTATCTGCGAGCGTTTCCACAAAACCATCTTGCAGGAATTCTACCAGGTAGCATTCAGGCGTAAGATTTACCAATCGATCGAAGAGTTACAGCACGATCTGGATGACTGGATGGTGTATTACAACAACACACGTACTCACCAAGGAAAAATGTGTTGTGGGCGTACACCGATGCAAACTTTAATTGACGCAAAGGGGGTGTGGGACGATAAAATTACCTCATTGAATAACTGAATTTGATCTAACAGACACATCGTTAAATCGGGTAACTGTCAGATCGGGTCGAGACTACTACATATTATCAAATATGGAGTCCATATAATTAGGCTGTCCTAGGTTGGACACAATTTAAATTAGAAAACTCTTTTAAAATAACATAGCATATAGGTACCAAAACTAAAGTAACTAAGGTAGCAAACAAAACACCAAACGCTAATGTTGCTAGCATTGGCAAAATCTTCTCAGCATGAGGACTCCGCTCACACATAAGTGGCAGTAATCCCAAAAATGTTGTAGCAGAAGTTAAAAATATCGCACGGAATCGTGCCTTACACGCCAAAATTGTAGCTTTATATACAGACATTTTTTTTCGTAGCTCTTCATTGATTCTTGCAACAAGGATTAAACTATCATTTACAACAATCCCTCCTACTGCAAACAATGCAACATAAGATTCTAAAGAAAGTGGAATACTCAATATTAAATGCCCCAGGACAGCACCGATAAAACCGAAAGGAATTGCCAACATAATGAGCAATGGTTGTCCATATGAACGAAGTGATATTGCTAGCAATGCATAAATTCCAATTATCGCTAAAATACCGTAGCCCCATAATGTTGACATGGCTTTTTCTTTTTTTTGCCTTGACTGTCCTGGTTCTATTTTTAACCCAGGAAATTGGGCTTCTAATTCAGGAATGACATTTTCTCGCAAGTGAGTCAGGATAGTCTCAGCATTAGCTATATCCTTAAAGACTTCCGCGCTGATTAATTGAACTCGCTCTCTATTTTGTCGAGTAATATTTGCAAAACCAGGTACAAATTCAATTTCAGCAATAGTGGAAAAAGGAACTGCAGCACCTCCCGATAATGTAATCGGCATAGCATACAAATCATCTAAAGAACGTCTATTAAATCTAGGAAATCGCAACATAACCTTTATCTCATCGCGTTCTTGAAAAAAACGTTGCACTTCCAGTCCAAAAAAACCATTACGTACTTGCTCACTCAAACTTTGCAATGTTAGCCCGTGAAATCTTGCTTCAGGCTTGAGCTTCAAATGCAATTCCGGTTTACCAATTTGCATCGAACCTGTTACGCTGTGGATACCCTTATAGGAAGCAAGCTTAGTTTTCAATATTTCCCCTGCAACGCTTTGGATTGCAGTATCAGGAGCATGCAGTTTTAATTCAATGGCTTTCACAGATTGAGTAGGTGGCATGCCAAGATTGCGGGGCCAAAAAGTTTGGAAAGTAAGTATCGCACCAGCTGGAACTTCACCAAATCGCTCCTGCCAGAGCTTTTTAATCTCATCCACGCGAGAGCGTACTCGTTCATCAATGGCTATTTCAATATCCACGGTTCCAACATTTTCATCCAATATAGAAATGATATGTTGGAAGCTACCACTCGATACATTATCTGAAGCATACATACCAAGCTCAATATCAAGTTCTGCTTGAATTTGTTTCGCAATTTCTTCCAAGCGTCTTACTTGATGATCCACTATATCAAACGGCGTTCCGAGCGGATATTCGATCTGCGCGAGTAAGTAATATTCGTTTACTTCAGCATCCATCACACTTGGAATTCGTCCAGATAAAACCAATGAAATTATGACCATCAATGCCACAACAAATCCAACAAGGGAAATATACCTTAACCTCAGTAGATTTATCAGCGTTGGCACATATAAATATTTAATAAATCGCTGCATTCCTACTTCGACTTGATCTTGGATCTTGCCAATTGCTGCTAACCAACCATTCTTTTTTTTATTTGTTGAGAAATCTATAGCAAGATGAGATGGCAATATTAATAACGCTTCCACTACCGAAAACACCAAAGTTATTATAATTACCATGGAAATGTTGTACATCAGATAACCGCTTAACCCCGGTAGAAAAAGGCCAGGAATAAAAGCAATTATGGTGGATAACACCATCACAAAAACTAGCGGTGTAACTTCAAGAGTTCCTTTTATAGCACCAGTAATACCGATAAACCCGCGTTGCTGACACGTATAGATATTTTCTCCTACAACAATGGCGTCATCCGCCAAAACACCTAAAATTAGAATCAACGCAGAAATTGAGTAAGTATTGAGAGAAATGCCCAAGAAAGGCATCATCCAAAGAGCACCAAATAAAGAAATCAAAATCCCGCTACTCACCCATACTGCTAAATGAAATCGCAATGTAAGCATGAGTACTAAGAAAACTAATATAAAACCGGATATAGCATTCTCGGCAAGCATGGTCATATATTGCTCATAGTATTTCGACCAGTCATCCCAAGTAGTAACTTCAACTCCCTGCGGTAGATTTAGGCGAAACTCCGCAATAATCGAATTAACTGCATCGACTGTTCCTTTTATTTGATCTTTGGGCATTACAACAATCTGAACCGCCGGTATGTTATCTACTCTGACTAGCAAATCCTGCTCTGCAACCGTTTCGCGAATATCTGCGATTTCTCCCAACCGCAATTGCTTTCCTAGTTGATCAGAACGCAGCTTGATTACTGCAAAATCTGCCTTGGTCATAGCTTGATTATTACTTCTTAACAAGAATTTACCATGCAATTCTTTAAGTTCTCCTGCAGGTAAGTTATTTGAGCCGACCCGGATGGCTTGCGCCACTTCCTCAAAAGTCAGCGCATAGCGGCGCAAATCCGATGCTGTGATTTCAATAGAAATTTCACGTGAATATTGCGGCCACGCAGTAAGCATACCGATATCTGGATTCCGACTTAATAATGCTTTTAATTGATCACGTTGCTGCTGTAGAATTAACAAATCTACTTCGCCACGAATCACCACAAGTACAGCAGGTGTTCCCGTTTTCAATTCCTGTATCGTTAGTTTTTCAACCGCTCCAGGAAGCGTTTTAATATTATCTATTTTTGTTTTAACCCCGGCCTGGAAGCGCGCAGCACCGATCGATGGATCAAATTCAACAATAACTTCGCAGTGTCCTTGACTGGCGATAGAATTGATGTGCCGAATGCCTTCCAGATCATGAATGGCTTCTTCAATCGGAATGCACACCGCTTTCTCAACTTCAGCAGGTCCAGCACCTGGGTAATGGGTAGTAATCTGTAGCTGATTCTGAGGCTCGGGAGGAGTTGTGTATCGTTGTGATTGTATGAAACCCAGTACTCCACCGGCAACGATCAGCAGCATGAGGAAATTGGCTGCGATGGGGTTCTTGGCAAACCAGATGACCAGCTTCATGGCGTATGTTCGGCGGCCATGACTTCCATGCCTTCAACGGGATGATGAAGCCCCGATATCAGCACCCGCTCGCCTTGTTCCAGTCCGGCATGAATAATGATCCGTTCCCGCTCGCGCCTGAGTATCGTTACACTGCAAAATCGTAGCCGGTTGGTTGTATCGATGACAACCACTTGATTATCCTTATACATCGCACTAACAGGAATCACTGTCAAATTCTCAAACCAGCGGCCTTCTATTTCCGCTTCCACGAATAATCCAACCGGCAAGGTGACGTCAGCCGGTTTCTGCGTGGTCGGTTGCTTTCTTGTTTCCAATCCGAATGGATCGGTTACTTGCGCGATTACGACGACCATCCCGGTCTCTGCGTCAACGACGCCTTCACTGCGTACCAGTTTGCCAGACCAGATGCGGTTCTGCCCTTGATAAGGAGCCATTAATTTAACCGGTGTGTGTTGGGTGGATTGTTTTTCATGAGACAAATCGGGAACGGCTATCAAAGCCAGGTCGTGCGTGCTTACAGGTAAGCGCACTTCGGCTATGTCGCTGCTATAAATTCTTCCCAGTATGGTGCCATCATCGATGTATTGGCCCATACCAACTGTTTTACTGCGAACCCGGCCATTGAATGGCGCGCGTATGTCCGTGCGTTGCCGCAACAGCCGGGCATTTTTCAATTCTTCTTGTTCAGCGACAAGCTTTGCTTTCTTTTCTTTAAGTTGGGGTATTCTTAAACTGAGCGGGTTCGGGTCGCCTTGTCCCAATTGCTGCCATTCATCCCGCGCTTGCTCGGCTTCGGCTTCTTCACGAGTCAATTGGTATTGCGCTTCCATCACTCTGGCTTGTGCTTGGGCTACCCGTAAGTCATATTCCGCCGGATCGATGGAAACGAGTAAGTCACCTTTTTTGAAATAACCGCCGCTGACGAATACGGGCGAGATTTTAATAATATTCCCCGAAACCCCTGTCACCAGGTCAATTTCCGTTTGCGCCATGACGCGCCCTTGCGAACGGACATCCAATCGCAATCTCTCGGGTTGCACTGTGATAAATCGTACCAGCGGCGGTTTGGCCACTTCGTCGTGCTGATCGGTCTGCGGCGGCGAGTGCAGGATTAAAATCACCAGCAAGCTTCCAAGTATGGCAATCAGTGCTGCCACGGTGAGTTGGCGGCGTATACGCATCATTTGCTGCTAGCGAGATCGCGGCGGTTAATCACGATATCGTCCCTTTACACATGACCGCCCAATGCCAGGTAAAGGTTGATGCGGTTGCTCAGTAACTGCCGGGTAACCGATAAATGCGCGCTTTGCGCATCGAGCGTGCTGCGGTAGCTATCCAGCAATGTAAGAATCTGGATCAAGCCATTGCGGTAAGAATAAACCGCCAATTTCTGACTCGATTCGGTTTGTTCCACCGCTTTTCTTAGCGCTGTTTCTTGCTCGCGCAGCCATTCTTCCGCTGCCAGTGCTTGCTCTACTTCGCGAAAAGCGTTGAGCGCCGTGTTTTTATACATGTTCAACGCTTCTTCCGCGCGCGCTTGATTGCGGAAAATTTCGCCTTCAATGCGGCCCGCCGTAAACAATGGTTGCATCAATCCGGCGAATACGTTCCAAGCCGCCGAGCGGGGGTCGGCCAAGTCGGTCAGGTCAGCACTTCGGGTGCCTCCAGCCGCTGTCAGCGTGATGCGCGGCAGACGCAATTTTTTAGCGCTGGTGGTGCGAAAATCCCATGCTTGCAGGCGATTAAACGCGGCAATCAAGTCCGGTCGCCGCTCTAATAACTCAGCCGGCAAACCGGCAGCCATCATTCCGGGCAAAGCTGGCAACGTGGCGGCTTCAAATTCGCCACCTTCCGGATAACGGCCCAGTAAAATTTCCAAACGCCGTGCGGTACTCTGAATGCGGTTGTGTGCTTGCTTCAACTCTGCTTGCGCGTTGGCCAGATCGGTCAATGCCAGGCGCAAGTCCAATCCGCGCACTAAGCCACGCTGAAACCGCCCGCGTACCAGATTGGCTACAGTAGTGCGATCCTTGATCGATTGCTCGACCACACCCGCTAACAGTTTGGCTTCCACCCATTCAAAATAGCTTTGCGCTACCCGCGCTGCCAAGGATAACCGTGCACCGTAATAATCGGCCTGCGTGGCATCGGCTTCCCATATCGCCGCTTGCTGAAAATCGCGTATCCGGCCCCATACATCGATTTCCCAACTCACACCGAATAACGCTTCAAATACGCCAAATCGCGATGAACCAAATCCAGCTTCGCGGATTTGCACTTGTTGATGATCCGCGCTAAAAAATATTTGCGGCCAGCGCCCCGATCCGTCAATACGCGCCTGCGCAACCGCAGCATCCACCCTCGCCGCAGCCGCCTTCAATTCATAATTGTTGGCCAATGCCGCTTCAACCAAAGCCTGCAAGCGCCAGTCACCAAATTCCTCCACCCACTGCTGCGGAATCGATTGCATCGATGACTGAGTTTCACCCCAATGATCCGGAACCGCCGCGCCTACCTCTTGCACGTCGCGCTGCGGAGGCGTCATGCAGCCACTCATATTTGACAATGTTACAAAGAAAACCGCGCGGATAGCGATACCAAATATCGCATTCATTGATTGATGCTTTTAATGGAATAAAGGAAGGTATTCATTTTCGTAACAATACCTATTTTGATGCCATGCGATATTCTGTCGCAGCCAATATTTAAAATCTTAAAAGAAAACTCACTTGAGTACTTATCATCAAGAAAAATTCTTCGTTCTAAATTATCTATATTCTGAAAAACAAGCGAACCAACGAATCGCCTGGTATGGTTAAAGAAGAAAAAACTTGCTAAATAATGCTCTCTTGTGTCTGGCAGTCCGGAATATTGTTTTATCCACCAAAAATTCCGCCAAATACGACATAGCCAACGCCGGTATTAGGAATAACGCCATCACCAAAAGGCGCGCCAATGATCAGATCATCAAAACCATCGTTATTGATATCGCCTGCGCTACTGACAGATTTACCAAACGAATCGCCCGCTGCCAATCCATCGAGCACAAAACCCTCACCACTACTTAAGTTGCCCAAGTTTATTGATGCGCCGAATCCTGAAGATTTACCGAATATTAAATAACTGGCTCCCGAATCTTCACCATTCGAATCGGCGCCAAAAGCCCCAACAATCAGATCACTAAAACCATCACCGTTAAAATCCCCAGCAGTGCTGACCGATCTGCCAGACTTATTGCCAGCGGCCACTCCTTCCAGACGAAAACCATTATTACCCTCTAAGTCAGATAGCTTGACGGTCGCATCGAATCCGGATGCCTTACCAAAAACCACATAAGCTGCGCCAGATTCTTCTCCATTGATATCAGCAACTCTGGCACCAATAATCACATCATCAAAGCCGTCGCCATTCACATCACCAGCGTTATCCACTGAATAACCTGCTTGGTCTCCCACAGCTTCTCCATCAATACTGAATCCATTGGTTCCATCCAAACTAGATAAATCTACAATTGCATCGAAGCCTGAATCTTTACCAAAAAGCACATATGTCGTACCGCCACCTGCATAATACGAGCCGCCGATTAAATCATCGAAGCCGTCACCATTAATATCTCCTGCACTAACGCCATTGCCGAAATATGAATTTTCAAATACCGCATCCATTCTGAATCCATCACTTCCATCCAAACTGGATAAATCCAAATTTGCATCGAACGTCGTTGTCTTACCAAAAACCACATAGCTGCTACCCGTATTATCACCATTCGGTGTATTTTTATAAGGCACACCGACAATCAAATCACTGACTTTGTCGCCATTCACATCGCCAGCACTGCTGACAGACCAACCCAAAAGCAGGTCATCCTCAGCCACATTCATGCGAAAGCCATTGCTGCCATCCAAAGTCCCTAAATCTAAAGTCGCATTGAAACCGGAAGCTTTTCCAAACACCACATAAGTATAACCAGTGTCTTGTTGAGGCACATCCGATAGTGCAGCGCTGAGAATTAAATCATCGAAACCATCGCCATTGATATCACCGGCGCTACCTACTGCCTGACCGGCGCCATCCCCCCCTGCCACACCATTGATACGAAAACCGTTGCTGCCATCCAAGCTAGATAAGGGTAATGTCGCACTAAAACCGGATGACTTTCCAAAAACCACAAAGCTGGAGCCTGTATAAAAATCGTCAAAATTATGTGGCGCTCCGATAATTAGATCATCGAATCCATCACCGTTGATATCACCGGCACTACCGACCGATTCACCGGTATCGTCGCTTCTCGCCACACCGTCTAAGCGAAAACCATTCACACCGTTAAGCTCAGCCAAATTGATCGAACCTCCTGGATTATTCAGGAGATTATCAATTGTTGTCTTAGCTGTCGCGACCGTAGCAACATCGGCTGTTACACCAGCGAGGATTTGCTGTAACGTAGACAAGCTGGTCGAAGAGCCTGATTTATCTACTGAATAATAGCGGGATACTTCTATGCGATTATCGAACAACGTTGCCGCGTTGCCCCATACCGGATCGGCATGATCCACACCATCAAGTACTGCAATCGCCCATTCAATCATTTGGCCGAAAGTTTGACCGGCAGCTTGCTGGGCAACAATATAATCGACTGCGCCAGACTTGCCGTCTGCCGAAACAGTGTCCGCTACCAAATTATCGACTATCTTGGTTGCATTTGCTGTGTTATAGGCCAATGCTGCCTTTCCCCAATCCGGATCTGACACGGGGAAAGCGGACAGCACTCCTGTTACCTCTGCAATCACTTCACCCTGTGTTGCCCCCGCAGTTAATCTACTGACAATGTATTCCACTGCCAATGCCTTATTTTCCGCTGGAATCGGGCCACTGCCAACTAACAGGTCTGCTACAAAAGCTTCGGCAAACGCCTCCGATGTTAGATCATCGCCATAATTCTTACCTAAAAATAATTCGCTTCCCGCTAGGGATAGCGCAATCTCTGCTAAAAATCGCCCATTTTCTAATTGATTACCCAATGCCTCCAAAAAAACTGCACCAGGTGTTGCGTTGAACATCGCCTGAGTCAGTTGCAGGAGGGAGGTTTGTTGTTGTTCTGTCAATGCCATAGCAATCTATTCCTTAAATTCTGGTTAGTTTCTTGAAAAGTTAGGGCTGTGGCCACACTTGCGTTCCATTGAATTGAATCGGCATATCACGATCCACTTGTGTTGCTGAAGGTCTCACAGAAATTTGCTGACCTACACCGCCACAAGATTCAGGCAACGGATTGGTTTCCACATCACGATTAATGGTAAAGAATACTGGAAAATCATAGGCATGCGATCCGGGTGTTCCATCATATTTTGAACCCACGGCAGGCGTCCAGAAACTCACCGCATTCTCGCCATTGATTCCGTCAATACCGGTTATTTTGCAAATATCGACTGCTGCAGCTGCAAATCTTACTGTCTTGGCACACGATTCCGGGTTAATCAACACTGCGCTAGTTACGAAAGGGATACGCCCATATAAATGCGAAGCAATTGCCCTGCCACCGCCCGCCCAGAATCCGACCACATTGCTATTGGTATCCCGCTTCACGTCTTGCTCGCTAAAAACCGCGCGATCCTGATACAGTTGCACTACCCCTCCCCAATTAGTAACGAAATCAGTTAACGCACCAGTATAGGGATTACCATTAACTACGATTGTCGAATCTACGCCATCCGGGAAAACAATACTGGAACCGATTACCGGACTGTCGCCGCAGCCGTGTGTAATCACCAGATAGTTCTCCGATTTTTGGCCTTCAGTCACTTGTGGCGGTTCGATGACGGTATGCGCTTGTGCATAGTGGTGAATAAAGCCTGTCAACATGATCAGCACTAAAATACTTTGAACGATTATGCGCGGTAACAAAATGGATTGCATATTTATCCTCTTACTAAGTTATTTTTTATGGAATTCAGAATAGTGAGATAGAACTGCTCGCTGCAGAATTGAAGGATAAACGAAAAACAAAACCATGATCCATTCAGAAGATTACTACCCAACTAATGACATGGCATTATCTGAGATCCATTCATTGTCAGCAATGTGACAAATTGTCGCACGTGACAATTTGTCACATTGATTTAATGAATCTTATCTATCAGCATATCGCTCGAATCTGACTTTAAGTATCCCAATCCCCGGTGCGGGTTTCTTAAACCAGATCGCCTAAAAGCTTCTGAAAATGTTTATAAAAATAAACAATAGCTTCTATAAAGAAGCGCTTTATAAAAGTAAAAACCTGAACTTTATAAATCTACTATTAAAGAGGTCTCTATGAAAAAAACCATACAATTACAAATCGTTGTAGGGATTACCTTGGCACTACTGATATCGAATGCACAATCACATTTGTTTACAAATTTTCCAGTTTATGATCGCGGTGGACTTTACGAAAAGAGCAAAGAAGCTGAGTGGCCCTACTATAAAGATGGTGCTTTTGGTCCGGTCAGATTCAATGTTCAACACGCTTGTGGACATACTGAAGGAGCAATGGTTACAACTAAACAGGTGGCTGTTGTTATTCCGACGAGTACAACAGTAAAACGGATTGATACTACACTATCAGGCCCATGGAATTTCCCGAATTTTGAACCCGCTTACCAGGAACTTGGTCCTGCCTCTCCCGATGCTAACGGCTACGACTGGGCAGTTCAGTTTGTAAAACCCCATGCCCATGCTGCATTTGGTAAGGTCTACCCAATCATGGGTAAAACTTCTACTGGAGAAGATATACCTCGTGCGCTTATCTGGGTTGGTGATCATCCTGACAATAATGATGCCGACTTATTATCCACGATGTTTTTTCCCGAGATTCCTGAAGCTTCATGTGTGAAAGAGGTTCAATACTTTTTCCCTTCTGCACAATTTTGTAGCACTGTTGGTCAAGCCAATTCCGTTTCGGGTTGGTTACTCGGAACCACAAACGAATGGTCTAAAGAAAGGCTCGGTGAATCAGAAGTTCAATGGTCATTGACTGTTAGCATGCTGCGCGATTTAAATACAAGACCACTGCCTAGCAATTGCGGCACTGGTGAAACCATCGGCATTTATCCCTCACGTGAAGACATCGACCAATACTTGAGACCAGTATCGGTAGACAAAAAAGGACACAAAGTTCATCAGAAAAGTGTTGATTGGTGGCTCAAGCAACGAGAAAAACATCATAATGACTAGAATATTTTAGCCATGCATACTGAAAATATTTAAGAACAAACTCGAATTCAGTCATCGCTATCCTATCTCTAAGGTTAGCGATGAAATTAGATATTTCCATTAACGCACGTATAAAGAAGTCATCGTATGGTCGGTATTGCAAATACGAATCGCGCAATAAAATCATGAGATTAACTCGTATCGATTATGGTAATAATTGATACGAGTAAGACGCATTAAAGCTATCAAAGCAATTCTCACTAGTTAGTAACATCGGAATCTATTTTGCTAATCAATTAAATAATAGGAACATCACAAGAAAATTGATCACACAATCAGTTAGATTAACAAACCAAGAATAGGATAACTCCATGGGCACTGTTGCAATTCACAAAAAAAGAAAAAAGCTCTCTCGTTGTTATCAATTGGTATCTGAATCACTCGCTATGAAAAATGAATATGTATCTGAAAATTATTTGCGTTCAAAAATAAATTATATAACGAACGTCATTGAATATCAGTTCCTTACCCACTATTTTGGAGAACCGCCTAATTGGCGGATGTTCCTAAGAAAATTCAACAACAATCGCACCCTGCCTGACTTTTGTGTAATAGGACCAATAAAAAGCGGCACCAGCGACTTAGCAGTCAATTTAATGATGCATCCCAATATAATGGCACCGCTTTCTAAAGAAATCTATTGCGCAGATCCCGAAGATTGGCGTATTTATTATCCCACCCAACAACAAAAGAAAAGACATGCAGATCGTTACGGCTCGGCCTATTCCCCGTATCTTGGACCTTTCTTGCACTGGATGGAGTTAACTTATAATCTTGCTCAAGTACAACCCAATACAAAAATTGTTTTAATTCTCAGAGATCCTGTAAAGCGAGTATATTCTCATTGGAAATGGGAAGTTCTGAACTCAGGTAGAAAACGTGCAGATAAGTTACCCTTCTTAAAAACATTTCCTGACTACGTGAACAAGGCACTCGCTGTATTTCCCGAATCTCCCATGTTTACAGCTTGCGATTCTGAAGTTTTACAAACAGGTATTTACTGGAAGGCGGTCAATTACTGGATGGAATGTTTCGGTCGCAATAACGTGCTGGTACTTGATATCGAAGATTACTTTGTTAATAGCAATCATTTCCTCGGAAAAATTTTTGAGTTTGTGGGCTTGCCTAATTTTGACTGTCCTACCTCCATCAACAAAATCAATGAAAACCCCATTTCTTTGCCGCCACCCGATGAAGACAGTATGCTGAAACTCAGTAAATTTTATAGCCCTTATAATATTAAGTTATGGTCTTTATTAGGAAAAGAATTTAAATGGTGCAAATAAATTCTACCTTCTTTTCTTTAATTCCACTTCCATTCCTTTCCTTTCGCTAGCCAATACTGACCAGGAGAAATTAATGATAAATTTTTGACCTCAGGTAAACTTTGGTGGACGCGACGAATCACCAAAAAACTAATCTTCCTTGCCCATATCGCACGCTAGCCGCTTACTCTTAATTGCAAGCGCAGAAGCATAACCGTCTGGTGCTTCAATCCACCACACTTTTAAATCTTCCCATGCGGGATTATCGTGAACAATATTGTATTCCTCATTGTCACCCAGCAGGATTGAAATCGCTTGAAGGTGGTTCGCAATGCCCACACCCAAAGCTTTTAGCACAGACTCTTTCGCAACCCACTTTTGGATAAAAGCTTCCGTCGTTTCGAATGGATACTTTCGCTCTAGCGACGTTAAAACAATCTCACTCAGGTTTCTTACATCAATCCGGCGATCATAGCGTTCAATATCCACTCCCACTTCATTAACCGTAGATAACGCAATCAAAGCATAACTTCCGGAATGCGAAACATTGAATGCGATATCGGCATAATCTTTCAAATTCGGTTTTCCATAATCATTCGTAACAATATCTAATGTTTCAGGGCGAACGAGCAATTTATCCGCCAATAACTTTCTTAGCGTGACGCGCGTTGCAATAAAGCGTATGCGATCTGCATGCCCATAATAACGCAAGACGTTAAGGCGCTCAGCATCGCTCAGCAGTGCCAAATCACAATCTTTTACGGGTAACTGTAAGTCTATTCCAAGTTGCCAAACTTCGACTTGGGCAGGAATTCCGGAGGGCAACTTAATACGTTTCAGAATATGCGCCATTTATCTTGAGTGATGAATTTCTTATTTTAGCAAGACTTGATTTAACAAGAAATTGATCAGAATTATTAAAAACTATAATAATCATTTGGTTAATAAAACTGCGACAATTGGTCGCATATTCAAAAATTCATACTTTGTAGATAATCCATAATGAGTAACATGCTTGGAACCTGGAAAATCCTTGACAATCTTGAACGTTAATACCAACTGAGCAGTTTTGCAGCAATGCGATACAGAATCTTTCTTAATAAATATTTTCTTATACTATCATGAAGTTATTAAAACACATTATCTATTTCTTGCTACTCTTGTTTTGCTGTCAGAGTTTGACCACTCATGCCGAACAGGCAGAGCTGAAACATTTTGCATCAGGCAGTTATCAGCAAATCCTGAAAAATTACGCTGACAAACCCTTCGTATTGATGATTTGGTCTATTCATTGCAGTTCGTGCTTAAAAAAAATGCCGGTACTGAGCGAACTTCGTAAAAATATGCCGGATCTGAATTTAATCATGCTGGCGACCGATGACATTTCGGCAACCGATCAAGTTAATTCGATATTGAATAAAAATGAACTCGGCCAGACTGATAACTGGATTTTTGCAGATGCCAACCCCCAAAAGCTTCGTTATGAAATCGATCCTAAATGGTACGGTGAAGTACCAAGGACTTACTTTCTCGATAAAAATCACCAGCGGACCGGTATAAGTGGATCTGTTCCATCCAATGCTCTCGAAACCATGCTAAAAAATATTCTTGAATAGATTAAGCTGCGGTGCGCTCGCTTGTGTACCGGAGATGTCAACCAGTCTTGGTAATGTTTACTTTGCCTTTAAAGTGTCAGCGTTAATATCCACGATGGTTTATTCCGGATTTATGAAAACAACTGAAAGAAAAATTATTTTGTAAGCCATTCACATCATGAACTGTTCTGCTTTTTTTGGTCTGACACTCGTTTTTATGACGCTATCGCAGCAGCTCATCGCAAGTCCGGAAAAATTGCTGCCCGAGCAGAAAATTTATACCGCGGCTGCTTTTGGGCCGGATGGCAGACTCTGGCGGATTGTGCCATCTCAGAAATTTGTCGCCATTGACTATTCAACGGATTACGGAAAAACTTTTAGTCAGCCAATTCGCATTGATCCGGAAGATAAGCCTATCCATTTATGGGATGAAAATCCGCCTACGCTTAGTGTCGATTCCAAGGGCAGGGTATTTGTACTCTATTTCGCCGACAATCAGCAAGCCAGCACCAGTTTCTTCAGCCACTCTGAAAATGGCAATCAATTCACTGTACCGGTTAAAGTCAGTTCAATGGCTGATACCTGGTACCACTATCAAACGGAAATGCTTGTAGATAAACAAAATCGCATTCATTTTATTTGGCATGATGTACGAGATAGAGCAGAGTACAAGCAACAAGGGGGTGGCGATTTGTCCATTTATCATACCAGCGTCCTAGCCAGCAAAATTGCTAATCTCCCTGCCGACCGGCGCATCGCAAAAAACGTCTGTTCCTGCTGCCGAACGGCCATCGCCGCAGATATCGATGGCAGCTTGGCGATATTGGCCCGTTTTGTGTACCCGGATAATATCCGGGATCACGGATTAATAAAATTGTCTCCGGATGGAGAAATTCGCGAACCGTGGCGCGTTACCTTTGATGATTGGCAAATCGAAGGATGCCCGGCTCATGGCCCCGCCTTATCCATCAGTGGAGAAGGCCGTTATCACATGGCCTGGTTCACGCAGGGAGAAAAGCGCAACGGGCTTTTTTATGCGTGGTCCGACGATAAAGGCAAAACTTTTTCCAGTCCTATGCAAATCGGCGATCAAGATAAACTACCCGGGCGAGCAGATGTACTGGCTTTGGGCAATTTTGTAGCGTTAGCCTGGAAAGTATTCGATGGCGCAAAAACGCGCATAGAAGCCATGTACTCGCGGGATGGGGGCTTACATTGGTCAGCGCCACGCTCAATTGCAGAATCGGCTACGCAATCCGCTCACCCCGCGTTAATTTCGGATGGCAAGCGCGTCTACCTATCATGGAATAGCATGGATACCGGCTTTCTTTTGATTCCCATCGAACCGGCCGACAGCGACAAGTGATCAGCAATTAGCGTTATGGTTGATCGATTTTAGTGAATACGGATGTTTCAAAATGGGCATTATCGATATCTTCGCAGTGAAACATCAATTGGTAATTGGCCGCTTTGTCTCCGCCCGCACTCTGGCTGACGTATACTTGATATACACCCATACCGCCTTCCACTCGAATAACAGGGCTCGATTTCCCGTCGGGATTGGTAATGCTGGACACCGCTTTATCCTTAATCACAAGTGCATTGAATTGCCTGCCATCTACCACCTTTAGATCATCAATTTGCACAAATAAATGATGATTGCCTGCCTCACCACAAGTTACTAAAAAATGATCGACAGCATCGGCTGCGGTCAAACTATTGTTTAATTGATGAGAGAAAGCATTACTTGCGTGACAAACTGCAAGCGCCATACTGGCAGTCAGGACAATTCTTTGAAACGTCCATTTTTTCATAGCAAATACTCCACAGGAAATATAAATAATGAAATCAGAAGTACGTTATTGACTTCCCATCATTGGCACAAGTACCAACTCACGCACGTGTTGGTCTGAAACAAACTGACCTGGCTTGCCGCGAACCCATGCATCATGTAAGTCTTTGTAATGATTGGAAAGTGGATGGCCGGATTGCCCCCCCCGGGGTTTGCAGGATTCCATCTTGCCAGTGAGCTGGAGAAATCACGAACCTCTGAGTTGCGCCAAAGGATGATGAATCCACTTTAATACAAAAATCACATCCCGATAGGGATTGTCGAGGAAAATTTAGAATAGAACCAATACCGGGAATTCCTTGACTCAAGGGATGAGCGATCTCAGCGATGTTGACTTTACCCCATGTCAGTTCATGCAATGACTGTACCGTGTATTCATTGGTTAATGATTTCGCGGCATATTTAAGTACCGTCAAAAGAAATTCGTCCCAGTTTGTATAACCCTGCTGCTGTTCGACTGGCAGAAATTGCATGTTTTTTTCTTGCAGCAAAGCTCGCAGAGGAATATCAAGATGTACCCAGTTATATTCGAATTCTTCGTCAAGCATTCGACAAAAATGAAATAGGGGCTCTAAAAGTATATTTGCCAGTTTGTGACGAAACTCAACCAGAACCGCCAACCCGAGGCTATCGGGTTCAGCCGTTCCATCCCAGCTATTAAGATAATCACGCAATCGTTCTAATTCTGGTTGCTGTGTAAGCACTTCTGCAGTCAATATCTCAAGCGCAATATCGCGGTAAAAACCATAAATACCTGCTTTGGTATCAAGCTGAATCGAGCATTATATGTTCATTTAACCGATCTACTTCACTTCGGGCGGAGATAACTAATTTAAATCCTCTTAGAAGCCGCTCACGCCAATTTCTCATAGATGCTCTCGGGCATGTTTGATAGCGGCTATTCCTTTATTTGATGGATCTAAGTGTGTGGAATTCACTATAAAAGGTATATTTCCAGAAATTTGGCCGTTTTCTAATCGAATACATTGATCTGCTAAATGAAAATAATGATTGTCATGCGTGATAACGATGACTGTTTTTCCACGTGATTTTAGATCTTGCAATAACACGGTATAAAATAGCTCTTTGAAAAGAGGATCTTGGTCTGCAGCCCATTCATCGAATACATAGAAAGGTCGATCTTCGAGGTAAGCAGTTACGAGCGCCAGACGTTTACGTTGTCCTTGAGACAGCTCTACTGACGAAAAAACACCATTATTTACAGTTACCTTATGGTCAAGTTGCAGTTCGGTCAAATATGCACGCGCTTTGTGATCAAGATTCTCGCCCATTAATCCCAGCAAACTTTCAAAAAGATAAAAATCAGAAAAAACAACAGCAAATTGTTGCCGGTAGCTTTCGCGCATGACGTCATCAATTTCTATGCCATTAAGTTTGATATGGCCGCTTTCTGGACTATACAATCCCACCAACAACAAGCCTAACGTTGATTTTCCACTACCGTTACCACCGGTGATAAACACCAATTCTCCGGGATGGAATGTTAAATGTAGCGGCCCTAAAGTAAATTTATGGTCATCACCTTCACGAATGTATTGATGGGTAACTGCTATTAACTCGAGTTTTCCCGAAGACACAGAAGCTTCAGCATGTTTCAACCCGTTTGATGCCTCCGTTTGCTCAATGAGTTCTTTTTGCAGGCGATTAATTTTGTCAATGGCTACCCTTGCACGACTGAAAGTTGGCAAATCGCTTAATATCGTCGTCAAAGGAGCCATCATATAAAGCAAAGTCAACGTAAAGCCCGATACAATCTCTTTGGTAATCGTCTCCCAGGTACTGGCTACAAATAAAACGAATCCAATAAGAAAATACAGGGATACCGTACCAACCGTAGCTGCCAGAATAAATAACGTCATCGCAGAGATGATCCCTTGCCGGTAAGCTTCTGCTGTGGAATAGAGTACATCATCAAGAAATATTTTTTTTCTTTCATGATGAAGTTTTATTTCTTTTATTCCGTAAATTAGGCTTCTAAAATGCGCAAATAAGGCGTCATTCTGCTCACGGGCAGCTCGTAACGGTTTAATTGCTCTTTGTGTACTCAGTTGATAAATCAAAATACCCAACAACATAACAATAAGAACAATCACGAATAATTGCCATGATAACCAACCAAGATATATTAAACACCCTAAAACCCAGGAGATATTGATGCACATTTGAGGAAGTAACTGAAAGGACTCAACAAGTACTGCAACATCTTCAGTCAAATTTGCCATTAACCTGGGCGCACCGAGTTGCTGCAGTAAACGCAACGGTGCGTTGATAATGCGATGACTGAGTTCTATCCGTAAATCTCGTGCTGCTGTTTGACCAGCGCGCATGACGATAATTGTTGAAAAAATTTGCGACGCTATGACTACTGCTCCAAGACCAACAAAAAACAAAACTGTTAGATGTACAGGGGATGTTGCATGCAGTTCAGTATTGATTAAACCAATTAATGCTGCACTACCTAAGCCGCTCATAATGCCCATTATCACAGCAAACAAAATATTGATTCGAGATCGCCTAATAAGGTGAAAAACAATATCCATAAAATCAGAAGCCTGTTCTAGTCAAACGATTAAATAATCAAAATACACATACTGCGACAGGAAAGGGCCGATTGAAGTGCTTAATCATCAATAAATCGGATACATCCAAAACAGATCTAATTTCAACACAAAGCTCAGTGTGAAAAATTATCTTGAGAAGACTGCTTGATTGACCCGCTCCGCTGCAAATACGACAAATAGACATCAATTAAATGCCAATCAATTGGTGGACAATCAATGCCACTAGCCGCTAATACTTGCTCAGTATAATCAGTGTTATATTCTTTGAGCACCGTACTCGATACCTGATCATCAATCACTTTCTTCTGCAATAGGGGGAGCAACGAATACAGTGGGTGTTCGCTGGAATCTTTCGCTGTTTGGGTTACATTTTCGAGCCACTCAGCGTACGGTACTCGTTCAACCCTATACCCCAAGGCATTGATCCAATCAATCAAGTCATCGCTCACAATCGGACGCCTATTGCTGAAATGAAAAGCTTTACCTATTGCTTGCGGTTGACGGGAAAGATATACAATCGCTTTGCTGACATAATCAACCGGCACCATATCAAAATGATTTTGTATTGCTGGTGCTTTACCTATTTCTATACAACCCCTAATAAGCCGACAAAGAAAATCATCCGTATTCCATGCTCCGGTTATACTATGCCCCGCGACCGTAGCAGGTCTATGAATCGTAATTGGTAATCCGCGATTGGCCGCAGTCCTAACCAATTTTTCCGCTACCCACTTACTTTGACTGTAACCATCCCCCATCTCAACAGTAGGATCGGGAAAATCATCTTCAACAAAGCCACCTAAATAAGAGGGTTCTCGTGTACCGAAGATCGACAGCGTAGAAACATAATGCACGGGCTTAATTTTTCCAGCACATGCTAGTCGCAATACTTCGTGAGTTCCAGTTACGTTGACTGCTTTCAAGACTGCATAAGGTTGCGTGAAATTAACCTGTGCCCCATTGTGATAGATCGCTTCTATTTGATCCGCCAATTGATTAAATTGCCTTGAAGCAAGACCCAATGACGGTTTGGATAAATCTCCACAAATCAGACTAATTCTATTCATCAAACTGGAATGATCAATTCCATACCCGTTTAATACCTTTCGTAATTTTTCAGAAGCTTCGCGAATTGATTTCGCTCGAATCAGGCAATGTACGTGAGCTGATGTTTGTTGCAGCAATTCAACTAATAAAAAAGCACCAAGAAAACCGGTAGCTCCGGTTAGCAATATTTCACGAGGTAGTAAATAATCGGAAGCCAAATTTCCATTGGGTTGAATCGATAAATCCAGCTGCGCTTCAGCATGTAAATCCACATCATTCGATTTCTGTTCCAATAAAAATGTTTCTTTTCCCTCGATAATCTCTGCTAACTGCGCAATGGTCGGTCGCATAAAAATTACATTGACGGGTAAGTTGAGATTAAATTCTGCGTTTATTTTGAGAATTGCTTTTACCGTTAGAATTGAATGACCACCTAATTCAAAAAAATTATCGTACACGCCGATCTGATCGAAACCCAATAATTCTGACCAAATTTCAACCAATCCTTGTTCAGTGGAGCTTCTGGGGAGTTGATAATTGTTTGTAATAAATTGACTGATATTCCTTGAAAGCAAAGCATTGCGATCAATCTTGCCGTTCGGGGTTTGGGGCATCACATCCAGAAAAATAAAAATTGAAGGAATCATATACTCAGGCAAGAGCTTTTGTAGCTGGGCTCGTACATTTTCTTCATTTGGATAGACTTTATTAATAATTGATTTAGCCACACAGTAAGCAAATAAACGATAATCACCAGGCTTAAACTCCTTTGCCAGGACCACGGCTTCACGAATTTCATCCAATTGCATCAAGCAAAACTCTATTTCACCAAGTTCTATTCTGAAGCCACGAATTTTGACTTGACTATCCACTCTCCCTAGAAAATTAAGTTGCCCATCAATTCGATAACAAGCCAGATCTCCAGTTTTATACAAACAAGATCCATCTTCTCGAAACGGGTTAGGAATAAAACGATCCGCAGTTTGATCGGGATGATTCAGATACCCCTGAGCTACCCCTTCGCCACCGATATAAATTTCACCCTTCACTCCCCATGGTACAAGATTAAGAAATTCATCCAACAGATAAACCTCGGCATTAGCAATGGGATATCCAATCGAAACAACATCAGCAGCATTGCCTAACTCCAGCCGGCATGCAGTTGACCAGACAGTGCCTTCCGTTGGACCATATTCATTATATAAAGCAGCAGCCGGTAAAAGTTCGAAATGCCTGTTAACAAGTGTTGACGGACATGATTCTCCGGCCACTATTACAGTTTTGAGAGAAAACAACTTCTCCCTCTTCTGCTCCAAAATTAACTGATAAAACGATGGTAAAGTTAATAAATGAGTTACTTGTTTTTCTTCAACTTCTTTAACCAGGCTTAGTGGATCCTTCAACTTCTCTTCGTGAACCAGACATAGGCACCCGCCTTGGGTTAGCGTCCAAAAAATACCGGCGACAGAACTATCAAACGCAAAAGAGGGTAACAGTAAAAAACACCCAACGGGTTCCTCATAAAAATAAAAACGAGCCGATGTAGAATGCACAACATTTCGATGGCTAATTCTAACCCCTTTCGGCTTTCCAGTTGATCCAGAGGTATAGATCATATAGGCAAGATTCTGTGCAACACTAGAATGATGTACATTCCCTTCACTCTGCTTGGAAATAACATGATTCTTATCCGTTAAATCAATGAATCTAACTCGATCAGGTATCAATTTATACGAATTACTCAGTGTCAAAATAACTCTTAATTTCGCATCGTTTACCATATAGTGAATGCGATCCTCAGGGTAATGGGGATCGATTGGTAAATAAGCGCCACCTGCTTTGAGAATACCTAAGATGGCCACAATCATCTCTAACGAGCGCTCGATGTAAATGCCCACTAGCATATTGGGCTTTACACCTTCACCAATTAAATAATTCGCTAGCTGATTGGCCTTACGATTTAGCGCTTCATAAGTAATTTGCTGTGCTGCAAAAACCACTGCCACAGCATGTGGATTTTTTGCAACTTGTTCTTCGAATAAGTGGTGAATACATTGCTCGAAAGGGTAATCTTTTCTGGTGTTATTCCATTCTAATAGCTGTTTCTGACGTTCTTTTTTTGGCAGAATACTTAATGTACACATTGCCGTATTAGAGTTATCAATCGCTTCGAGCAATCGTTCGAGTATGTTGTATAGGTAACTGTTAATACGTTGAGGATCAATTGATGATTGAACTTGTGTTGTCATTTGAAAACTATCGCCAAAGTCATCGATTGACAGTGAAATCGGATAGTTACTACGTTCTTCACTTGCCAACAATTTAATACCCGACCACGCATCTTCTTTTGCGTTTGTCTCAGTAGCTTTTGAAGTATGACGATAGTTCAGTAATGCCGAAAATAGAGGAGTCGGGGCAGGCACTCCGCTACAGCGTTGTGCGGTAGCAAGCGACACGTATTCATGATCAAGCAACTCTGCCAGGAGTTTATGCATTTTTCGTACGCTATCTTGTACACGCATTGCATCCACTCTAAAATGAATAGGTAAGGTATTAATGAACACACCCAACATTTGACCTCCTTCATCAAATCCTTGCATGCGCCCAAATAATAGCGTACCGAATACAACTTCTTTGTTACCCGTAGTTTGTGCCAACAGCTGCGCCCAAGCAAGGTGGAATATACTTGCCGCACTTACACTTAGTGAACGCGCAGTGGTATAAATTTTCTTAGCAAGTTTTTCGTCTACATCTAACGTTGCTTCTACAATATCAACGCCATCTCCTTGTACATCCATTAAGCCAAAGGGGGCAGTCGGCTCACTCACATGTTCGAGCATTTTGCGGAAAAACAATTCATGCTCTTCAAGTTTTATGCCCATTCTTGTTCGAGCAACATAATTTCTAAATGGAATTGCTTGTTTAAGCTCGTTTGATCGTCCCATAAGATGGATTTGCACTTCATTTAATAAATCCTCCACCGCTTCATGGTCGAGAATCAAGTGATGAACAAGTATCAATAACAACCAGCAGTGTTGTTCGGAGTCATATGCTACATACGCGCCTAGTAATGGTGCTTTACATAACTCAAATTTGAAAGTACGCGGGTTAAACCTCTCGTGCAGTTGTTTGGTAATGTTTCCTAAAATTGGGTCTAATTCAATTTCAGTAACTGTGAGTTCAACCTGGCGCAATACAACCTGAACCGGTGTTGATAGCTCCTCCCATATAATGGCTGTTCGTAATACATCATGCCGATTGATGGCGATTTGAAGTGCATCAATAAAATCATCCAACTTTTCATGAGTTTCAAACGAAAGCAAAGAAGACAATAAATAAGGATCGCCACTTCTACTCATCATGTGATGAAATAAAATACCTTCCTGGAATGGCGTCAAGGAATAAATATCTTGTATATTTTTAATACCGCCAGGTATGCGTCTTATAATTGTGTCAATCTCTGATTGATTCAGCGAAACTAAAGGCAACATTTCAGGAGTGATCTTTTCGCAACGCTCAGAAATTACATTACCTGGTACAGTAACGGCACGACTTTTTCCTAATGTTGCAACAAACTCAGCCAATGTGCCTGTAGAAAACAAAGCGCTAGCATCTGTATCAAATCCTTGCCGCCGAATGCGTTCAATTAAGCTCAATGATAAAAGTGAATGTCCACCAAGCTCAAAAAAATTGTCATTAATGCCAACTTGTTCAAGCCCAAGTGCTTCAGCCCAAAACGATGCGATGATTTTCTCGCTTTGCGTACGCGGCGCCACAAAGTGATGGACAAATTGCGCCGAAATATCGGGTGCAGGCAGAGCATTTCGGTCTAATTTGCCATTTGCACTAAGCGGCAAATGATCCATGACAACAAATGAAGCTGGAATCATAAAATCAGGTAACTGCACTTTAAGATACATTCTGAGTTCATCTGAGTTCAATTCCGATTGGTTTGCTACTACATAGGCAACCAATCGTTTTTCTCCTGGCGTATCTTCTCGCGCGATTACAGCAGCTCGTTGAATATTGACATGTTGCATCAATGCGGTTTCAATTTCTCCCAACTCGATCCGGAAGCCTCGAATTTTTACTTGGTAGTCTGTTCGATCGATGTATTCAATAGTTCCATCTTCGCGATACCGGGCCAAATCTCCCGTTCGGTAAAGCCGGGAGCCTACAGGACCGAATGGATTTGGAATGAAACGTTCAGCAGTTAGAGCGGCTCGATTTAGATAACCACGTGCCAATCCAATTCCTCCAATATAAATTTCACCTGCCACACCCATTGGAACCGGGTGCAGGCCGGCATCAAGAAGGTAAATTTGAATATTATCGATTGGACGGCCGATTGGAACCGATGCTTCACCACTTTTCCGCTCACATGACCAAAAAGTCACATCGACGGAAGCTTCAGTCGGACCGTACAAGTTATGGAGTTTTGCAGGAATTTTTTCGAGAAACTTATTATGCACCGCAACCGGTAGTGCTTCCCCGCTACAAAATACATGACGCAATGTTTGGCAAGATGATGCCCGGTCCGATTCTAAAAATACGGCAAGCATGGATGGAACAAAGTGCAGTGTTGTTATTTGCGCTTGATTGATCGCTTCAATCAGACGATCACTGTCTTTGTGCGCACCAGGCGCCAGCATAATTAATCGCGCGCCCACCATTAAAGGCCAGAAAAATTCCCAAACTGAAACATCAAAACTGAAGGGTGTTTTCTGCAATACTTTGTCAGTATCGTTTAATAAATACTGTTTTTGCATCCACGCCAATCGATTCACGACTCCTCGATGCGCTAATGCAGACCCCTTAGGTTTCCCCGTCGAGCCTGACGTGTAAATGACATAGGCCAGATTTGCTGGATGAGCGCGATATATGGGATTTTCATCGCTATGTTGCGCAATCGCATCCACTTCAGCTGACATGTCGATTACAGACGCGTTACCCGGCAAAATATCTCGCTTAGCACTATGCAGCAATATCACTGCCGGATCTGAGTCTGCTACCATGAAAGCAATCCGCTCCGGTGGATAATCCGGGTCAATGGGCATATAAGCGCCGCCTGCTTTAAGAATACCCAGAATGCCGGCAATCATTTCCACAGACCGCTCAGCACAAATCCCTACCAGCACTTCCGGACCGACCCCTCGATTTATTAGGTAGTGCGCTAGCTGATTGGCTTTTCGATTGAGTTGATCATAAGTAAATTGCTCATTTTCATAGAAAACTGCGATGGCATCTGGCATTCGTTCGACTTGAGCTTCAATCAAATAGTGAATACACTGTTGATCAGGATAATCCGCTGCAGTTTGATTCCAACTTACTAACAATTGTTGTAATTCCGATTGACTGAGCATCGGCTTAGCATCGTAACGTTTTTGCGGGTCTTCTGCGATTTCTGCTAGTGCGATGAAATAGTATTCACTAATTCGCTGCAGTAGATTTTGGTCTAGTTTCGATTTGTCACCCTGCAGTGTAAGTTCGATGCCCCCTGTGTCGACCTCTAAGCTAAACGTCACTTCCAAAGCAAAATTGGGCTGGATTGGATTGCTCCATTCACTGATTTTGACTTGGTCAGAATTTATATATTCCTTTCCATTGTGATAATGCAAGTAGTTAAATGTCGTATCGAAAATCATATGACTGTCATGCAGCTTCTGTAAGCTTGCCAATGGATAATAGCGGGCTTGCAACATGGTTTGCTCCATCACAAAAACCCGATAGATCAATGCTGACCATGTTTCTCCAGTTAAATCGATAACCAGCGGGAGCGTGTTCAAGAACACACCCAACACCTGTTCGCTATCCAATAGTTCGGGACGGACACTCGTAACAAGACCCGTGGTGATTCTTGTTTCACCGTGCAAACTACTCAATACTCGTAAATGTGCGGCCAGTAATACACTTTTAAGCGGTAACGATTGCGATTGAGCGAATTGCTTTAATTTCTGTGATAACTCATTTGATAAGCGTAATTCAACCTCAGGCCAATCTTGCGTCATGGGTTGAGCGGCACCGGGTGCTGAGAGAAGGCTCGGGAAATCACCCGGCGTGGCCACACTCAACCAGCGCGCCCAAAACTCCCGGTCACTGGTAGATTCCAACGCACGTTGCTCGCGTATCACAAGATCACGCATGGCGTTTGGCAGTTGATTAGCTGAAACCTGCTTATTTTGTTGGATAGCGGAATGTTGTTGAAAAATTTCGATCAACAATGAAACCAGGCTCCAGCCATCAAGAATCGCATGATGCGCCGCAATTGAAAAATGAAGCGTATCTTCTCCCAAATAATGCACCGAGAATTTAATCAATGGCAATTTTGTAACATCAAAATAGTCTTTGTTTAATTTCCGTACATGGGTTTTCAGAATTTGTTCTTGTTGGGATGCCGTCAAGCCACGAAGATCTTCCGTTATCAGCGAAACGATACCTTGCTGATGTACCAATTGTAGAGGTTTACTGAGCCCCCCTAAATCAAAGGTTGTACGTAAAATTGGATGACGTGAAAAGATTCGCTCCAGTGCTAGCCGTAAGTATTCCGGATCGAGCGCACATTTCAATTTGATATTATCAATCACATGGTATGCGCCTTCACCCTGCTGGCTATGAAAAATCATACCCGCCTGCATCGCAGTCAGCGGATATGCATCTTCGATACCTTCAGGAAGATTCGATTTATCTTCGTTTGAAATGAGCGCATAAGGTTCCACTGATGTGATACGCGTTGAATCCAATGCTTCTGTAGTTAAATTCTGACCAAGCAAACGTATTGTGCCGCACCGGTAAAGCTGATCCATCGGCAGCGTGATTCCTTGTTCTTTGGCGAGGCCGACCACTTGAATACTGCGAATTGAATCGCCCCCCAGTGCAAAGAAATTGTCATCAATTCCGACTTGTTGCAACTGCAATACTTTCCCCCAAATTTGGCACAAAACTTTCTCGATGGGATTGCGCGGTGCTATGTATTGATTTGCAATTTGAATGTTAATATCGGGTTCGGGCAAAGCTTTGTGATTGATTTTGCCATTCGTAGTCAGTGGCAAAGCATCTAGCAACATAAAAGCGGCCGGCACCATATAATCAGGCAGGCGCTCGTTAAGATATATCCGCAAGCTATCAATTCTCGTTTCCGGTTCGCTAGGCCCGTCACTTACCACATAAGCTATGAGACGTTTCTCACCGGTAGCATTTTCGCGGGCAACAACTAACGATTCTCGAATCAACGGGTGTTGTGACAGTAAATTCTCAATTTCTCCTAACTCAATGCGAAATCCCCTGATTTTTACTTGCTGATCGATACGCCCGAGATATTCAATATCGCCATTTTCCCGGTAACAAGCCAAATCACCGGTACGATATAACCTTTCACCTTCCACATCTCCAAAAGGATGTGGTACAAACCGGTCTGCGGTTAAATCGGCTCGATTTAGATAACCGCGTGCTAAACCGGAACCACCGATGTAAAGTTCTCCTGCCACACCTGCAGGAACAGGATTGCGCAGATGATCAAGTATATAGGCCTGCAAATCCGGTATTGGACGTCCTACTTTACTACTTCCGGAGTTTTCCGCATCGATCTGCGAAAGCGGGGACCATGTCACATGAACAGTGGTTTCCGTGATGCCATACATATTCACTAATTGCGGCTTTTTATCCCCATGACGCTCAAACCATTTTTGGAGTTTTCCTGGTTCGAGCGCTTCCCCACCGAAGATGATCAGGCGCAGTGCAAGCGGCGTTTGTATTGAGATATGATTATCAATATGATCCAATTGATAAAAACTGGTCGGTGTCTGATTCAGCACGGTAACCCCCTGCTGTTGCAGTAACCGATGAAAAGCTTCTGGTGAGTGTCTGATCGAATCCGGCACAATAACCAATCGCCCGCCATACAACAATGCGCCCCAGATCTCCCATACAGAGAAATCAAAAGCATAGGAATGAAATAAGGTCCAAACGTCTTCGCAGTTAAAACGATATTCGTGCTCGGTAATCGCGAACAGTCTCGTAACATTGTAGTGTGTAACCATTACACCTTTGGGTTTACCGGTTGAACCCGAGGTATAAATTACGTATGCAAGATTATTTGCCGTGACGGTTGAAACGGGATAACTGTCAATGTAATCCGCATTGGCAGCTAAATTATGATCCAGACAAAGCTTCTCAGGTTTATCAGGCAACAGTGACATCAAACTGCTTTGTGTCAGGATCACTTTCGGCTTAGCATCGTCAATCAAAAAAACAATCCGCTCTTGTGGATAATTAGGATCAATTGGCAGATAGGCACCGCCGGCTTTGAGTACCCCCAAAATACCGATAACCATTTCCACAGAGCGCGGTAAAAATAATCCGACCAATATTTCCGGTCCTACTCCGCTAGCACTCAAAATATGTGCAATCCGATTGGCGTATGAGTTCAGTTCACCATAGGTAAGCTGTTTATCCTCATAGACAACTGCAATGGCTTCCGAATTATTCCAAACTTGCTGTTCAAATAATCCATGAATGGACTTGTCCTGCAAACACGCCTTTTTAATTCTGTTCCAATCAATTAATAACTGTTTTTGCTCCACTTCGGGCAAAACATCTATCGTGCATAATGCTTTTTCCGGTTGAGTGGTTAATGCCTCGACTAATCCGATTAATGCGGTTTGCATATATCCAATAATGCGTTCAGGATCGACCGGGGATTGCACTTGCATCGTCAAGCGGAAACCTGTTCCATAATCGTCAATAGAAAGTGTCAATGGATAATTGGTGCGTTCATTCTCATTAAGCACTTCGATACCCATATTTTTCCACAGTGAAGCGGTTGTTTCGGAAACATCATTCACCGTAGCAGTACTATGACGATAATTTAGCAAAGCCGAGAATAGAGGAGTGGGCGGCGGAACCGCACTACATCGTTGCGCAAGCGATAACGAAGCATGTTCATGGCGCATCAAGTCAGCCAGCAGTTGATGCATTTTTTTCACACCGGTTATAGCAGGGGTGGCATTAACTTTAAAACAAACCGGTAACGTATTGATAAACATGCCTAGCATGCGATCGGCTTCATCAATACTTTGTGTCCGGCCAAATAAAACTGTGCCGAACACCACGGTTTCTTTACCAGAAATCAGTGACAGAACCTGCGACCAAGCCAAATGAAATATACTTGCAGCACTAACGCCTATCGATTTTGCACATGCGCATGTACGCCGATTCAAAACCGGATCCATATCCATTATGACTTCTTCCAGATCTGAGCCGTCGCTTAGAGTGTTAAGCAATCCGAAGGGAGCGGTCGGCTCATCAACATTGCCCAATAACTTAGTGAAAAAAACCTCATGTTCCTCGGGTTTCATGCTAAAACGAGTTTGGGCTACAAAATTTCTGAATGGAAGCGGCTGTGCGAGTTGCTCTGTTTGCTCCAATAAATGAACGCTCACCTCATTTAGAACTGTTTCCATGGCTACATGATCCAGTGCCAAGTGATGTTCTAATATCAATAAAATCCAGCGGCGATTAAGCTTATCCCAAGTCAGATAACCTTGAATAAGTGGAGCCTGGCAAATATCTATCCTAAAATGTTCAGGATCAAATTTTTTCTGCAATTGTTGAGCAATATCACCCAATTCAGGATCTAAAGTTAATTCTGTGATGGGTAGGACTACTTCACGCAACACAACTTGTACCGGCACAGACAATTCTTCCCAAAGAATTGCTGTACGCAAGATGTCGTGCCGATTAATAACGGCTTGAAGTGCGCTTAAAAAACGATCCGCATTGTGACGATCTTTAAATGCTAATAAAGATGACAATACATAAGGATCGCCGTCTGGGTTGATCAAGTGATGAAAAAGTATTCCCTCCTGAAAGGGGGTCAGCGGATAAATATCTTGAATGTTTCGGGCACCGCCGGGAACATGTTGAATAATGCTATCAATTTCATTTTGCCTTAATGAAACTAATGGCAACATTTCTGGTGTAATCGATTCAGCGTATGTCGGTATCAAATTATCAGGTACGTCTGCAACGCGGCTCTTATTTAACGTTGCAGCAAATTCTTGCAACGTTTGAGAAATAAAAAGCGATCGCACTTCAGCATGAAATCCTTGACGTCGCATCCGTTCAATGACAGTCATTGCCAAAAGCGAATGGCCGCCGAGCTGGAAGAAATTGTCGTGGATACCGATTCGATCTATTCCCAGGACTTCCGCCCAGATCAGTGCAATCTTTTCTTCAATCTCATTACGCGGTGCCACATATTGATCAGCAATTTGTCCATCAATGCTCGGTTGCGGTAATGCTTTGCGGTTAATTTTCCCGTTGGCGTTCAATGGCATTTCATCCAATAAAACAAAAATCGATGGAATCATGTAATCAACCAGATACGCTTTAAGATAGTTGTGCAGTTCTGCAATTTCCAACTGTGCTTCGTCACCTGCAACATAAGCCACTAAACGCTGTACTTCCGATGTGCCTTCTTCTCCCGCAACTACCACTGCTTGCCTGATTTGAGGATGTTGCAACAGCGCAGCTTCAATCTCTCCCAATTCAATACGCAACCCCCGGATCTTAACTTGATGATCGGTACGGCCCAGGTGTTCGATATTTCCATCCAATTGGTAGCGAACCACATCGCCAGTCTTATATAACCGTTCTCCCGTCTGCTGGCTGAATGGGTCGGGAACAAAGCGTTCCGCAGTTAATTCCGCCCGGTTAAAATATCCCCGTACTACCCCCGCTCCTCCAATATATAGCTCGCCAGCAACTCCAATTGGCACTGGATTTAACCATCGGTCTAAAATATAACAACGGGTGTTGGCGAACTGTTGCCCAATTGGAACCAGTTCTTGAACCAATGAATCACCCAGTGGGGACTCAAAATATGTGCTATCTATCGTCGCTTCCGTTAATCCATATGAATTAACCAAACGCGTCGTTTGGCCGCATAGTTTTAAAAATCGCTTGTACTCTTCCATATACCAGCGGTCAGAACCGCAAATCAGCAGGCGCATGAAATCCAGACGATGCTGCGTATCATCCAGATAATCCGCTAATGCACGCAATACTGCCGGTACAAATTCGGCAACCGTGATGAGTTCGCTTTGCAGCAGCGCATACAGCCGATCCGGCTGCAATAGCGTTTCCCGTGAACAGATCACCAGTTTCCCGCCCGAACACAGCGCCCTTATCCAGTCGCCAGCAAATACGTCAAAGGTATAGCGCGCCATTTGCAGATGTACATCATTGGCTTCTAAGTCATAGGCGGTTTCCCAGGCATAGTATTGATTGATCAAATTACTGTGCGTTACCCCCACGCCTTTAGGAATGCCTGTCGTGCCAGAGGTGTACAGCATGTATGCCAGTTGCCGTGGATTCAATCCG
Source organism: Nitrosomonas sp. (assembly GCA_024281995.1). GTDB lineage: Bacteria > Pseudomonadota > Gammaproteobacteria > Burkholderiales > Nitrosomonadaceae > Nitrosomonas. The sequence goes on along the minus strand of JAMWZW010000001.1, from coordinate 598,479 downwards.
CTACTTGCGAGCGGCTGTGCCGAGTATCCGGCACTGACTTCTTGATCCAGGTATAGGGTGTGATAGCGTTTCGGTATCTTCTCGGATAACGTGGATGAAGTCAGAACCCACTCTATCCCGGAATCCTGCAAAATCAAACGTAACTTCCCTTCAGGCAATTCCGGCTCAACCGGCAAGTAGGCGCCGCCTGCCTTGAGAATACCGAGTATGCCCACCATCATTTCCAGAGAACGCTCAATGCAGATGCCAACTAAAACTTCCGGCCCAATTCCCTGGCTCTTCAAAAAGTGTGCCAGCCGATTCGCTTTTTGGTTGAGCGCTTCATAACTTAGCTGCTTATCCTCAAAAACTACCGCTATCGCATCAGGGTGCCGCATGGCTTGCATTTCAAACAATTGATGGATGCAGTGCCCGCTTGGATAGGTCACTTCACTGCCATTCCATTGCGTCAATAACTGATTGCGTTCCTTTGTCGTCAAGAACGGCAATTCACTGATCAATCGATTCGGATTGGCAGCGATGCTTTCAAGCAGCACACCAAAGTGTCCGGCTAATCTCTCAATGGTCGAGCGAGCAAACAAGTCTGTGTTGTAGCTATACTGAATCTCCAACCCGCCTTCGCTCTCAGTGATCTCCAAATCCAGATCAAATTTAGAGGTGCCAACTTCCATTACCTCCGGAGCGATCTTTAATCCTTCGATTTCGAGCGCTGTTTCCGGTGTATTCTGTAACGCCAGCATTACCTGAAACAATGGGTTATGACTCATGTCACGTACCGGCGATAATTCTTCAACCAGCTTCTCAAACGGCAGATCCTGGTGAATTTGCGCGCCCAAACAAACCGCTTTGACTCGCGTGAGCAGTTCCATGAAAGTTGGATTGCCCGATAAATCCGTTCGCAATACCAATGTATTGATAAAAAAACCAATCAGCCCTTCGATTTCCAGCCGGTTGCGGTTGGCAATCGGGGTGCCTACACATAAATCATCTTGACCGCTATAGCGGGATAGCAAAATGTTAAACGCAGCTAATAACACCATGAATAGCGTGGCGTCTTGTTGCCGCCCAAGCTGCTGCAATTGCCCGGTTACCGATGGGGAAACAGTGGTATATAAGGTCGCGCCCCGGTAGCTTTGTACGGCCGGCCGGGGATAATCGGCCGGCAATTCGAGAATTGCCGGTGCTCCCGCTAGTTGTTGTTTCCAGTAGTTGACTTGCTGTTCCAGCCGCTCACCTTGCAGCCACTTTCGTTGCCATATTGCATAATCAGCATACTGAACCGTCAATTCCGCCAACGGTGAAGCGCGCCCCGCCCGGTAAGCTTCGTACAGCGCTATGAATTCCCGGATCAGAATCGCTGTCGACCAGCCATCCGATACGATGTGATGCAAGGTAAACAACAAAATGTAGTGCGCTTCTCCCGATATCTTTGCTTTTCCTAAGCTCAATAGAGTCGCCCGCACCAATGGCCCTAGCAATAGATCAAAGGGTTGTTGTATGTCTTCTTCCAAATACCGCCGGATTTCCGCTTCACGCCGCTCATCGGTTAATTCAATTAAATCGATGCGCTTGATCTCCAGGCTCATCAACGGCGCAATAACCTGCTCCGGCTTGCCATCCACCGCGCTAAACGTCGTCCTCAGCACTTCATGCCGGCGAATAATCTCGTTTATGCTCCGCTCTAATAGCCCAACATCCAATTCCCCTTCCAGCCTCAGCACACCAGGCATGTTATAAAACGTCCCGCCAGGCTCAAATTGATCCAAAAACCATAACCTCTCCTGCGAATAGGATAAAGGTATGCTGCCATCGCGCTGATAAGGCCGTAACACATCTCTATCCGTAGTATCGACTTGACGCAGATGCTCAATCAATTTTAATTTATGCGTTTGCAAACCAGCTTTAAGTTCCGGAGTCATTGCACTCGGAGGAACTTTTCCTCGAAGATCACCATTTTCCAAATACAAGTAAATATTTCTTTGTTCTAGCTCCGATAAGAGATCAACTAAATTCATATCACATCTCCCGATTGCTCATTAGCCGGCACAGTTGTCCGCCGCGTATTCACTTTAAATTTGCATATCCGCCGCTTCTGCTTCCAGCGAATTAGTCCGGTAAAATAAATAATGGGACATACAAGACCGCACAGAAAAATAAGAATACGTCCCATCCAGCCGAATGCATTGCCGGAATGCAATGGCCATTGCCAATCCAAAAATGTCTCCCCGGCACTACGACGGGTATCGGGTGCACGTACGTCCAGAATCTCACCGCTATACTGATCGATTGCAATATGCCGTTCAGACCAAAAGGAGCTCAGTCCCGGAATATTTTTTTGCGTTATCACATAAACGCCAATATCGCTATCTGGCACGGAAATACTGTTGAGTTCTCCCTCTGGAAATTGATCTGATGCAATAGTCCAAACTTGATCAATCCGAAGCGGCGGCTTTTCAGCAGAGGGTATTGAAACAAATCGGTGCGGCGATTCGCGAGTAGCGGGCGAAAATTGCTGTGTAACCCATACAAAGGGTTCATTTATATTCATGTAAACGCCGGATAGAAGCGATGCGCCCAGCACCACACAAAAATAAAAAGAAAAAGTTTTATGCAAATCGAAATTCAATCTTATTGCTCCAGCATTCCATTTAATGGTCAATGCCTTACGCCATTGACCCATCTTCGGCCACCATATAATTAATCCGGTAGTCAATGAAATCATCATAAGCAAGGCAATAATGGCTACCAATACGATGCCATTGGTACCTAATAGCAAACTGAAATGAAGCTGAAAAATAAAATCAATTAGATAATCGGGGAACCATTCAGCTTCGCTGTAACTTCTCACCCCGGTAACTGTTGCTTGATAAGGATCAATAAAAATGCGTTGCCAATCTCCAGATTCTTGATCGGCATAAACCGCAAACACACCTTCTTTATGGCGCGGCCCATATATCATAGTAATGATGCTATTTTGAGCGGCAACCTGCTGCGCCGCCAGGATGATCTGAGGAATAGGATAAGTTCTGGGCTCATCCCATTCTTGGATATGCTGAGGTAGAGTCACGGTTAACAGTTCAGGATTTAACCATTCGTCAATTTCCTGGGAAAAGACCAAGACACTACCGGTTAATCCGATTATGACCAGAAATGCGCCAACCCACAGACCCAGATAAAAATGAATATCTAACCATAGCTGTCGCCATATTTGCTTACGTTTGTTGTCTATCATGATGTAACGTTTTATGCGATTGATATGCAATCAATACCGGACCTTCAGAAATACCAATTAATCAAATTCATCGATAAAGCTCATATGGCAATATCTTCATATTCCAATTCAAGATCATGAATGCTGTTTACTTCCCTCCATTGAGCAATTCCAATAGCCTCTGCTAACAATGCAATGGTGGCTGACTGAAAAATTTCACGAAGTGGAAGCTTGATTCCAAATTGCTTATAAATCCGGGATATGATTTGAATTGCCAAAAGCGAATGGCCGCCGAGCTGGAAGAAATTGTCGTGGATACCGATTCGATCTATTCCCAGGACTTCCGCCCAGATCAGTGCAATCTTTTCTTCAATCTCATTACGCGGTGCCACATATTGATCAGCAATTTGTCCATCAATGCTCGGTTGCGGTAATGCTTTGCGGTTAATTTTCCCGTTGGCGTTCAATGGCATTTCATCCAATAAAACAAAAATCGATGGAATCATGTAATCAACCAGATACGCTTTAAGATAGTTGTGCAGTTCTGCAATTTCCAACTGTGCTTCGTCACCTGCAACATAAGCCACTAAACGCTGTACTTCCGATGTGCCTTCTTCTCCCGCAACTACCACTGCTTGCCTGATTTGAGGATGTTGCAACAGCGCAGCTTCAATCTCTCCCAATTCAATACGCAACCCCCGGATCTTAACTTGATGATCGGTACGGCCCAGGTGTTCGATATTTCCATCCAATTGGTAGCGAACCACATCGCCAGTCTTATATAACCGTTCTCCCGTCTGCTGGCTGAATGGGTCGGGAACAAAGCGTTCCGCAGTTAATTCCGCCCGGTTAAAATATCCCCGTACTACCCCCGCTCCTCCAATATATAGCTCGCCAGCAACTCCAATTGGCACTGGATTTAACCATCGGTCTAAAATATAACAACGGGTGTTGGCGAACTGTTGCCCAATTGGAACCAGTTCTTGAACCAATGAATCACCCAGTGGGGACTCAAAATATGTGCTATCTATCGTCGCTTCCGTTAATCCATATGAATTAACCAAACGCGTCGTTTGGCCGCATAGTTTTAAAAATCGCTTGTACTCTTCCATATACCAGCGGTCAGAACCGCAAATCAGCAGGCGCATGAAATCCAGACGATGCTGCGTATCATCCAGATAATCCGCTAATGCACGCAATACTGCCGGTACAAATTCGGCAACCGTGATGAGTTCGCTTTGCAGCAGCGCATACAGCCGATCCGGCTGCAATAGCGTTTCCCGTGAACAGATCACCAGTTTCCCGCCCGAACACAGCGCCCTTATCCAGTCGCCAGCAAATACGTCAAAGGTATAGCGCGCCATTTGCAGATGTACATCATTGGCTTCTAAGTCATAGGCGGTTTCCCAGGCATAGTATTGATTGATCAAATTACTGTGCGTTACCCCCACGCCTTTAGGAATGCCTGTCGTGCCAGAGGTGTACAGCATGTATGCCAGTTGCCGTGGATTCAATCCGCTACTTGCGAGCGGCTGTGCCGAGTATCCGGCACTGACTTCTTGATCCAGGTATAGGGTGTGATAGCGTTTCGGTATCTTCTCGGATAACGTGGATGAAGTCAGAACCCACTCTATCCCGGAATCCTGCAAAATCAAACGTAACTTCCCTTCAGGCAATTCCGGCTCAACCGGCAAGTAGGCGCCGCCTGCCTTGAGAATACCGAGTATGCCCACCATCATTTCCAGAGAACGCTCAATGCAGATGCCAACTAAAACTTCCGGCCCAATTCCCTGGCTCTTCAAAAAGTGTGCCAGCCGATTCGCTTTTTGGTTGAGCGCTTCATAACTTAGCTGCTTATCCTCAAAAACTACCGCTATCGCATCAGGGTGCCGCATGGCTTGCATTTCAAACAATTGATGGATGCAGTGCCCGCTTGGATAGGTCACTTCACTGCCATTCCATTGCGTCAATAACTGATTGCGTTCCTTTGTCGTCAAGAACGGCAATTCACTGATCAATCGATTCGGATTGGCAGCGATGCTTTCAAGCAGCACACCAAAGTGTCCGGCTAATCTCTCAATGGTCGAGCGAGCAAACAAGTCTGTGTTGTAGCTATACTGAATCTCCAACCCGCCTTCGCTCTCAGTGATCTCCAAATCCAGATCAAATTTAGAGGTGCCAACTTCCATTACCTCCGGAGCGATCTTTAATCCTTCGATTTCGAGCGCTGTTTCCGGTGTATTCTGTAACGCCAGCATTACCTGAAACAATGGGTTATGACTCATGTCACGTACCGGCGATAATTCTTCAACCAGCTTCTCAAACGGCAGATCCTGGTGAATTTGCGCGCCCAAACAAACCGCTTTGACTCGCGTGAGCAGTTCCATGAAAGTTGGATTGCCCGATAAATCCGTTCGCAATACCAATGTATTGATAAAAAAACCAATCAGCCCTTCGATTTCCAGCCGGTTGCGGTTGGCAATCGGGGTGCCTACACATAAATCATCTTGACCGCTATAGCGGGATAGCAAAATGTTAAACGCAGCTAATAACACCATGAATAGCGTGGCGTCTTGTTGCCGCCCAAGCTGCTGCAATTGCCCGGTTACCGATGGGGAAACAGTGGTATATAAGGTCGCGCCCCGGTAGCTTTGTACGGCCGGCCGGGGATAATCGGCCGGCAATTCGAGAATTGCCGGTGCTCCCGCTAGTTGTTGTTTCCAGTAGTTGACTTGCTGTTCCAGCCGCTCACCTTGCAGCCACTTTCGTTGCCATATTGCATAATCAGCATACTGAACCGTCAATTCCGCCAACGGTGAAGCGCGCCCCGCCCGGTAAGCTTCGTACAGCGCTATGAATTCCCGGATCAGAATCGCTGTCGACCAGCCATCCGATACGATGTGATGCAAGGTAAACAACAAAATGTAGTGCGCTTCTCCCGATATCTTTGCTTTTCCTAAGCTCAATAGAGTCGCCCGCACCAATGGCCCTAGCAATAGATCAAAGGGTTGTTGTATGTCTTCTTCCAAATACCGCCGGATTTCCGCTTCACGCCGCTCATCGGTTAATTCAATTAAATCGATGCGCTTGATCTCCAGGCTCATCAACGGCGCAATAACCTGCTCCGGCTTGCCATCCACCGCGCTAAACGTCGTCCTCAGCACTTCATGCCGGCGAATAATCTCGTTTATGCTCCGCTCTAATAGCCCAACATCCAATTCCCCTTCCAGCCTCAGCACACCAGGCATGTTATAAAACGTCCCGCCAGGCTCAAATTGATCCAAAAACCATAACCTCTCCTGCGAATAGGATAGAAGGAGAGGTTGAGCTCTGGGTACGCTTACCAACGGGGAAATTTCAATTACGTTGTTTTTCGCTTTTACATGATCAATCTCGCGTGCGAAATCTTTCAAAACGGGCTTTTCAAAAATAATATGCAATGGAAGCTCAATTGCAAATACATCATACACACGAGAAATTACCTGAATAACCAACAACGAATGGCCACCTAGTTCAAAAAAATTATCCTGTACGCCAATTTGCTGTAAACCAAGCACCTCACACCAAATGTCAGCCACCATTTTTTCAGTCGGCATTTTAAATTCAACTGTCTGATCAATAGACTGAATATGAATATCAGGAACCGGCAGAGATTTTCGTTCTACTTTCCCATTCGAATTTAGAGGTAATTGATCCAAGAGCATTACTGCAGCAGGTATCATATAATCGGGTAATTTTTCTACAAGATATGCACGGACATCCATGCCATTCAATATCGGTTTATTGGCAACAACATAGGCAACTAAGCGTTTATCGCCTGATGTATCTTCGCGAGCGATTACTACCGCTTCATCGATCTGTTCATGTTGCAGCAACATTGACTCGATTTCTCCAAGCTCAATTCGGAATCCTCGAATCTTTACCTGATGGTCGGCACGGCCTACATATTCAATTTCACCGTCATCCCGATATCTCGCTAAGTCTCCGGTTCGATATAACCTATTACCAGCTTCACCGAACAAATCAGGAATATATCGATCGGCCGATAAACCTGGACGATTAAGATAACCACGGGCTATCCCCTCTCCGCCGATATATAATTCCCCTATCACACCAATGGGTACAGGATTCAGGAATATATCCAGCAAATAAATCATTGTGTTTGCGATCGGATTGCCAATAGGTATATTGGAATAATCATCCAATTCACATTTATACACGCTGCTCCACACAGTGGTTTCGGTTGGCCCATACTCATTAAACAATTGCACATGCGGTAGCTTGTCATGGTGCAGTTCAACCAACTTTTTTCGGCATGTCTCCCCAGCTACGATGATTTGCTTGAGACTAATTCCAGCGCCGGCAGATATCTGGTGCAAGACCGTCTCGTAAACCGAAGGAACTGTCAGCAAATGGGAAATTTCTTGAGAAGTAATAAGGTGGATTAGCGCTGCAGGATTCAATACATCCATTTCTGATGACAGCACTAGCCGCCCACCCTGGCACAAAGTTCCGAATATCCCGGCCACAGAACTATCAAATGCCAAGGAAGATAACAACAGGAAACCGGTAACCGGTGTTTGATAATAATTCAATCGAGCAACCGTTGAATAAATGACATTTCGATGGGTGATACCCACACCTTTAGGGGTGCCTGTCGAGCCAGAAGTGTAAATTACATAAGCTAGGTTATCTGGAGAAGTTACACAATTCAGATTTTTAGTACTTTCTCCTTCGATTTCGCGATACTGTGTATCCAGACAAAATCTTTCCGCATTTACCGGTAACGCAGCCTGTAAGGATTGTTGCGTCAAAATAATCTTGGGTTTAGCATCGTTAAGAACTTGCTCAATCCTCTCAACAGGATATCGAGAATCAATCGGGACATAAGCCGCTCCTGCTTTTAGGACCGCTAACATAGCGACAATCATTTCGAGAGAGCGCTCAATATAGATTCCAACCAATGATTCCGGTCCAATAATCCGGTTCTGAAGATAACGCGCTAGCTGATTAGCCTTAAAGTTAAGTGTTTGGTAGGTAATTGACTGACCATCGAATGTAAGTGCAATGGCAAACGGTTGAGAGGTTACTTGTTCTTCGATAAATTGATGGATATTTTGATAATGTGGAATTGCAGCTTTTGTTGCATTCCAGTCAATTAGCAATTGCTCGCGCTCTGTTTCCTGCAGTATCGATATCGCTGATAAGGGTGTATGAGTGGTTACGCAGATTCTTTCCAAAAATGCTTGGAAGTGCGATGCCCAGCGCGCAATGGTGCTTTCCTTGAACAGTTCCGTATTATATTCAAACCAACCGCTCAATTCTCCATTCTTCTCCCGAATATCCAACGTTAAGTCGAATTTTGAATTTCCGGTCTCAATTTCAATTTCAATTAGCTCCACACCGGACATGATGGATAGATTTTCCGCAACGGTATGATTCAGAAATACCTGAAACAATGGATTGTGATTAAGACTGCGTTCCGGAGCCAATTCTTCTACCAACTTCTCAAACGGTATATCTTGATGCTCTTGGGCTTCTAAACAGACTTTTTTTACACGCTGGAGAAACTCAGAAAATGTCGGATTACCAGACAGATCAGCACGCAATACCAACGTATTGGCAAAGAAACCCATTAACTCTTGCAGTTCCGCACGCGGCCGGTTTGCAATCGGATAACCAATGCAAATATCAAATTGATTCGTATAGCGACTTAACTGCACGGCGTAAGCGGCAGCCAATACCATGAACAAGGTTACGTTTTCACGCCTGCACAACTGATTCAAAGCGGCAGCAATCTCTCCCGATAAGCTAAAACGAAATTTTGCTCCATGATGATTTAGTTTTTTGGGTCTAGGAAAATCAGCAGGTAACTCAAGTAGAGGAATCCTGCCTTCTAACTGTTTTGTCCAGTAATTAAGCTGGTTTTCCAATACCGAACCTTGCAACCATTCACGCTGCCAACAAGCATAATCGGCAAATTGAATGGGTAACTCGGGCAAAGGAGATGATCGGCCATTACAAAGCGCGTTATAAATTAAGTTCAGTTCATGCACTAGAAGTTTTACTGACCAGCCATCAGCAACAATATGATGCAATCCAACGAACAAAATATGTTTCTCAGGCGCAAGTTGGAGCAAGGAAAACCGGATTAAGGGATCAACACTTAAATCAAATGGCCGGTTAGTTTCGTTTAGCAACCATTGCTGCGTTCTTGTTGACTGCTGATCAAATGGCAGCTCTTTGAAATTCTCGTAGCGAACTTCAATCGATAATTTTGATAAGATACATTGCTGGACATTTCCGTTTATATTCACAAAACGGGTTCTTAAGATTTCATGCCGCTTTACAATTTCATTTAGACTTTGCTTGAGTGCATGATCATCAAGTTTACCGTTTAACTCAACAGCGCCAGCTTCGTTATAGACTGCAGTATCTGGCTCTAGCTGTGACAGGAACCACAATCGTTCTTGCGCATAAGATAAAGGAATTGTTTTGATAGCACTCGTACGTTTCGGAATCGTTTTAACTTTATCTGCTTCAATATTTTTCAGACGCGACAAAAGTATTGCGCGTTTCTCTGCCGATAAATTTGCTATGCGGTCGGATAATCGACTTTTAATGCTTCCTGCATTCTCGGATGTCATGAAATCCTCTAACTGCCTTTATCAATATTCAAATAAAGATCCTGCTTACCAAACAGCATCTGCGCTTCCATCGAACCATTTTTGCTTGCTTCAACAATGAGCTGATTAATTTCTTGCATATAAGAATCATCGTCGGCAGGAATCAATGCCATGAAATACTTCAACCATGGCTCCCGGCCCAAGGCGTACACAAAAGCGCGTTTCGCACCCACAGCTCGAAGTAGCGCAAGCGCAGATTTCGCGTTATTGGCATGTGATCGTCGCGATTGATCGTGCGTACGTTCCGGTTTGATGGGAAGCAATGGTGAATAAACCCAAGACAGTGGCGCGCCAATACACTCCATACCAATAAAAACAGTAGAAATGGGCCCTAAGATATTAGTTACATGTTCATATATATGTTGATCAAGACAGCAGGAATCTGCGGCAAATAATATCTGCTCACCTCCAAAGCCAATTACATAACCCGATTTCGCATGGAGCAAATCGCAATGTTCCCCTAGAAACGGTACCGCAGTTATTCTTCCCCCAGAAAAAGCTAATGAATCAAGAGAATCCAGTTCTTGCACATTTTTGAAACCAAGCCTATGTGCAAGCTGTTTAACTGACATATCCCCATAAAATATGCCAGAGCTTCTAGGCACCACAAGCGTCCCAATTCTATGTCTTAAACGTAATAGCGACTCAAACACAAAATGATCGTGATGCCCATGTGTAATCAGTACATAATCGATCTTCTCGGGTAAGTCTTTGAATGTAAATCGCTCAAGTCCGCTTTCTATGGGCGATACTGAAATAAAAGGGTCGGTAAGAATAGATATCCCATTCGCTTCAAATAGCACGCTGGCATGACCGAAGTAACGCAAACGCGCACCAGCGCCATTCCAAGGCTTAGCATAAACCGGTTGATTTGCAGAAAGAAATTGCAATAACCTCGAATCATCGGTAGCTGAAATGGACAATAAATCGCATATGATGTTCAATGGTTGTGGCTGGATATCGAGTTTAAATAACTCATCAACTTTCGAGTTATCAAAAGGCATACGCCATTCGATATCTTTCGAATCCAGCAAGCGCGGTGTACTCATATAATACGGACGCGCATCGTCATGCGTTAAGGCGCTTATCCGGAATGATTGGGATGCTTTTTTATAATATGCGCTTTCATAAAAAAGGCTTTCGATGCACCTTACAATTGGATGGTTCTGATAATCGTAGCCCAGCTCGACGAAGCCGCGCAAAGAACTAGGAATGTGCTCATAAAATGCTTCAATACACTGCCCTGACGCTGCCTGTATAAGTTTATTCTGGAAATCGATCAGATCACGCCCGAGTTTTAATAAATCAGTGTGATCCTGTTCGATACCTGCAAGCAAATCCTCGATCTCTGTTACTCTTTCTTGAGGAACATCAACGAATGGGCCTCCTAAGAGCTTGGGATTGCGGCATGATTTCACATGAAAACCAGGATTTTTGATATAGGAAGCCAGCACTTCTTTCTGATAATTCAAAAGGTGTAAACCATACAACACGGGGGAAAAGTTATGCGGCCAAGCAATCCATTTATCGATCAAAGGCTCAACAATAACGTGTTCCGCTAAATGATAAAGTTGCTGATCACTCATGCGACCACCTCGCACTTGCGATCTCCCGTTCATCCACAAATTCAGTTTCATCAGGAAGTTGCTCGAGTTCATCCAACAAGGACTCAAGTAATACTTGATCCTGTCCTTCAATTTGCTGTTGCATAACTAAATACCCCAATTGCGCAATGGTCGGTGCTTCAAAAATTTTGGCAACAGGTAAAATGATATTGAATTCGTTTTGAATCCACCCCATCACTCGGATTGCCGACATGGAGTGTCCGCCTAAATCAAAAAAATTGTCATAAATACCAAATGGATGTTCGGTATTGAGTACTACCTTCCAGATTTCCCGGATAGTTCTCTCAATGGAATTAGCCGGCTCCACTATGCTATGGTTAATTGCCAGCGATATGTTCTCGACAACTGGAAAATCAGTTCGATTAAGCTTACCGTTAGGTAATCGCGGTAATTTCTTCATAAAAATAAACACTGATGGCACCATGAAATCTGGCAAGCTTTTTCTGAGGAACTGCTGGAAATATTGACTGCACGGTAAACTTCCGGAAATTGCTTCATCGGTTTCAGGCAAACATGCTAGCAATTCCTTGGTTAACCGGTCAGGATCAAGATTTCCATTATGGAAATGAGCATGAGCGAGAAACTGAGTGGAATCGATACTTAGATACGCAATCAACCGTTTACCGCTTGCAAAAGTTTCATGCACTGATACAGCGGCTTCTTTCACACCAAGATGTTGTTGCAGCTTTGCTTCGATTTCACCCAGTTCAATACGAAAACCACGAATTTTGACTTGATCGTCAATGCGACCCAGAAACTCTATACTTCCGTCATCACGATAGCGGGCGAGATCCCCTGTCCGATAAAGCCTATGTCCGCTCTGTATCAGGCCAGCCGGCAGAGTACTGTTAATTTCTTCCTTACTGTTCACAAGAAAATCAGGTATAAATCGCTCTGCAGTTAAACCTGGAGCTTGTCGGTATCCACGTGCGACACCCGCTCCCCCGATATATATTTCTCCTGATACCCCAATAGGCACCGGATTTAAATCTCGATCCAGCAAATAGATTTGCACGTTATGGATGGGCCTTCCGATCGAAACATTGGCATGAATTTCGTCAGCTTGAAGGCGATATACGCTACTCCAAACAGTTCCCTCTGTTGGACCGTATTCATTAAAAATAGAAACATGCGGTAGTTTCTGGCTATGTTTCGCCACTAACTCAGATGTACATGCCTCGCCTGCCACTACAACCACTTTCATTTCATCGAACACAAATGGTGGTAAAACATCCAGCAACAAGTTATAAAATGAAGGCAGGCAGAGGAAATGAGAAATCTTTTCAGTGGCAAAAATTCTGCCTAATAGCTGAGGATCTTTTTCTATTCCATCCGCCGGAATATGTAAGCAGCCACCTTGACATAGTGTCCAAAAGATACCGGCGACGGAACTATCGAAAGTAAACGAGGAAAGCAGCATAAAACCTTCGATGTGGTCTGCATAAGTCGTGGCACGTGCTTGGGTCGAATGAACAACGTTGCCATGACAAACGGCTACTCCCTTGGATTTTCCGGTGGAACCGGAAGTATAAATAATATAAGCAAGATGATCGGAGAGACTGATATTCCGGGGATTATCGCTTGATTCTTGGCTATTAAATCCAAAATCGCTATCAAGGCACAGTAATGGTAAGTTACATGCTTGCAACACATCCGCAAGCGCTTGCTGTGTGACAATGAATACTGCGCCTGAGTCACTTAAAATCGATTCCATTCGCTCCAGCGGAAAACCCGGATCGATTGGAACATATGCTCCTCCGGATTTCAGTATTCCCAGAATACCGACAATCATATCTAAAGAACGTCTTATACAAAGCGCAACAACAATTTCCGGACCCACTCCTTGAGAGCGCAGATAATGCGCAAGCTGATTAGCGCGCTTATTCAGTTCCTCATAAGTTAATCTCTCGCCATTGCATGCCACAGCCGTTTTCATGGGTGTTTGGATTACTTGGTTTTCAAACAACTCATGCAAGCATCTTTTTTCAATTACTGCCGGTGAGGCAGGATTCCAAATACAAAGCTGCTGTGTGCGCTCAGCTTGAGTGAGCATTTCAAGTTCCCCCAACCGCAAATCCGGATTCTCAATAACCTGCCTCAATAACATTTGAAAATGGCCTGCCATACGCCTAATCGTGGCTGCTTCAAACAAATCGTCCCGGTACTTAAAGGACAATAGAATTCCATGCTCATCTTCCGCAGCCATGAGCCTTAAATCAAAATTTTCAACTTGCTGTTGGATATTTTTTGATGAAACCTTCCAGTCACCCCATGCCACATCGTAACCTTCTTCGCCCAGCGAAAAATGAGCTAAGGTGCCGTCAGTACCAGCAGGGCCCTGCTGCAGAATCAAAAGTGTTTGATAAATTGGCCAATGATTCGCATTGCGCTCAGGTTGCAAATGTTCAACCAGTAACGAAAATGGATAATCTGAATGGATAAGAGCTTCAGCGACAGTATCGCGAACTTGCATTAAATAGGATGCGAACGTGAGAAGCGAATTAGGACGAGTACGCAAAGCGATAGGATTAACAAAATAACCAGCAACATGCTTAAATCGCGACTGGGGTCTACCATTACTTGCGGTTCCTACGATAATGTCATCTTGGTGGGTATAACGATGGAGCAATACCTTATAAACCGCGAGCAGTGTCATGAATAGTGTCGCACCATATTTCCGGCCAAGCTGTTTCAACTTATCCGCCGAGTCCCGGTTCAAGCGCAATGTATGCGATGCACCACGGTAAGAAGAGATTTGCGGCCGGGGATAATCAACCAGTAGCTCCAAAATAGGAAGCGAACCGCTCAGTTTGCTCTGCCAATAAATCTTGTCATCCTGACACGGCTTACTTTGTAAATAGTGTTGCTGCCACGCGATAAAGTCCTGATAATTTGTTGTAAGCTGTGGAAGATCGAAATGATCGCCATGCTTCATGTTATGAAGCAGAACTTTCAGATCATCCAACAAAATCATGCTTGTCCATAAATCAACAGCGGCATGATGCGCGCAAAAAAGCACAACATGAATTTGATCGCTTAACCGATAACTTGTAACACGCAAAAGTGGCCCAACCGATAAATCAAACGGCTCGCATATGCGCCTGGTAAGCTCTGCCTGAAGAACCGATTCAGTCCATCCTGAAGCATCTACGGAAGAAAAATAAGCTGGTAGTTCACTGCAAGGAATAACAACTTGCCGCACCGATACGCCATCGCTTCGATAACTTGTGCGGAGCTGGGAATGCCGCTGCAATAGTTTTTCTATTGCACGCTGCAAAACTGTATCGTCGAGGACTCCATGAAAATAAAAGCTTAAATGTAAATTATAGGCAATGCTATCGGGCTCCAATTGGTGTACTGTCCAGATGGATTGCTGAGCGCACGAAAGTTTCTGAATTTCATGGCTGGAGGAATAGATTTCATCAACAGAAGGGGGGTTGCTCATTTCCACAGCCAATTTTCCTGCTAACTCAGCGATAGTTAACTCTTCCAAAAACAATGAAAGCGGTAATTCTCTATCGAATAATGTGTCGGCTACATGTTTAAGTTCTACCACGCGAAGCGAATCGAGTCCTAGTCTGCGTATTGAATTTGCAGGCGATAGTCTTGTATTGGGAATCATCAATAATTTCGCCAGTTGCGACTGCAAAAATTGGGCAATCAACTGGACTCGCTCGTCTTTAGGCAATGCTAGCAATGCTTCGCGCGTACGGTCGATGGTATTATTTTCATTTTCGGTATGGGCAACTAAAGATGAATGAAAAGAGTGATTACCATTCATCCGAGCCAGGATATTAAGTTTATTATCCAGATAAGCGCTCTTAATTGCTTGACGCTGGATTTTGCCACTGGATGTTTTTAATACCGAACCGGGTGGCAATAGCAACATTTCTCCAATCGGGACATCGCTTGCTTCTACTAATGCTTGGCGGATAGCGCCAAAAATCTCATCGGCTTCTTGACTCGAAATTTTTTTTCGTTTTACTTCAACCGCTACGATTAGCTGTTCTTCATCCTGATGTTCTATAGAAAAGGCTGCGCAACTATTTGGTCTTATTTTTGCCACATTGTCATCGATCGCTTGCTCAAGGTCGTGCGGATAATAATTTCGCCCCCGCAGAATAATGAGATCCTTAATGCGTCCCGTCACAAACAAATTACCTTGATCCGTAATTCCGAGATCACCGGTACGAAGAAAGGTATGTTTGTGGTAATCGAAATATTTCTGATGACTATCTTTTGCATTCCAATTGCTTAAATCAGGCCGTGTTTCCGGTAACGAAAGCACTGCGCGAAAATTTTGCTCCGATATTTCAGGGCGATTCCAGTAACCTTGGGCTACACTTGGCCCGGCGATCCAGATTTCACCTTCTTCACCATCCGTGCATGGAATTCTTGTTTTAGGATTAACAATACATACAGCATGATCGGTCCATACATGGCCGCTACTTACCAACGCACTCAAAAACTCCCGTTGCGGGGTTTGATTTTTAACTTTTGGTTCGCGATGGTTTGCATAAAATTTCTTTCCTGTCACAAATAGGGTACTTTCCGCCAGTCCATAACATGGAAAGAAAGCATTCTGGTTAAAACCGCATTCGCTAAAAGCTTGCGAAAATCGTTGAATCGTGGATGAACGAACCGGTTCCGATCCATTAAACGCCAGCGACCAGCAACTCAGATCAAGTTCTTGTTTTTGTTCAGCCGTAATCTTTCTGATACATAATTCATAGGCAAAATTAGGGCCACCCGAAGTACTCGCACGAAAATTCGAAATGGCCCTTAACCAGCGTACCGGTTGCTCTAGAAATGCCAGTGGCGGCATTAATATTGCTGTAGCACCCAAATATAAAGGTTGCAATACATTACCAATCAACCCCATATCGTGATAAAGCGGCAACCACCCCACCACTACGCTTTCATGCGTATGATTAAAAGCCAGCTTGATCGTCTGCTGATTTGCAATCAAATTGCCATGACTTACCATCACGCCTTTGGGATCACCTGTCGATCCCGACGTATATTGCAGGAAAGCCAGATTATCCGGCTGCACAGAAAGCGGCACCCATGCTTCCGGGTTATCGTTTGCCAATAAATCTGTGCTGAACCATAATAATTTTTCACAATTCCAATCTGTTTCGTGATTTTCTTGCAATTTCTCGCACAAACTTTCCGTCGTAAGGACTACCGCAGGAGAAGCATCATGGATAATGGCTTTGAGGCGATTGGTATGATGCCGTGAAGGCGGATAGACCGGCACTGCAATCACACCTGCATAGAGACAACCGAAGAAAGCAGCGATGTATTCAATCCCGGCAGGATATATCAGTAAAGCCCGTTTATCTTTCATGCCCATGCCTTGAAGTTTTGATGCAATCACTCTTGCCCGAACATCTAATTCTCTGTAACTGATTGTAAGTTCCGAGATTCCGCCATCAATGAGAAAGCGAAAAGCGCATGTATCAGGATTTGTTAACGCTCTGAACCGCAGTAATGAAACAAGATCAAAATCTGAAAAATTCGGATGTGAATAATTTTTCCAATCCGCCCGCAGCGATTCCATTGCATCAAATGCGTGCTGCATAATCTTCCGCGATTCACTCGACTTTCTTCTATTGCGATATTCTTTGTTTTTCATGTAATAGATAAGGTATCAAGCAACTTCATAAATTAAAGCGAGGAGCTTCTGTTGTATCAGCTTAAGAACAGACGCTTCTTCACTATGCAAGAAAAAATGATCGCCTTGAAATTGGTAAAAAGAAAATTTCCCTGTTGTTACCCGATACCAACTCTCCATCTTCCCTGCACTAATCACACGATCCTGCAAACCACCCAACACGGTCAAAGAACACTTAAGAGGCTTACGTTCCGTATAGCTAAACGAGTCAAATAAAGAAAAATCAGCTCGCAATGCCGGTAACGCAAGCGCCATCAATTCTTTGTTCTCGAGCAAACCTGCCGGAGTACCCTTGAACGCACGTAATTCGGCAATCAACTCTTGGTCGGATAACCCATGAAGCGACCGATGGTTCGTTATTTCACAAGGTCCCGGACATGCAGATACGGTTAAATGAACTGGCTGTTTGGAATACTCGGCATTAACTTGATGCGCGAGCTCGTAAGCAATCAAACCTCCCAAACTATGGCCAAAAAATGCAAATGGCTTGTCTAAGAAAGGGATGATTGCCTTACTAATTGCACTGACTAAAGAGGTAATATCTTGAAAAGAAGGTTCAAGAAAGCGAGCACCGCGTCCTGGTAATTGAAGAGGGCATATCTCGATTGGTCCAGATAAATATCTGGCCCAGTTTCTGAATACAGCGATACTTCCACCGGCATAAGGGAAGCAGAAAAGACGCATCGTTGCAGAAGAACTTGGCTTGGCAGTCGGGAACCACTGCAAAGAATCAAACCGAGAAATCACTTTATTTCTTCTTTTGCAATTCAGTTTGCGCCATATGCTTCCGCAGACTGAGTGGGCGCATATCCGTCCACACCTCATTGATATACGCAAGACACTCATCTTTACTGCCTGACTTACCTACAGCTCTCCAGCCTCCAGGAATTTCCTTATAATCGGGCCAAATAGAATACTGTTCTTCATGATTAATAACTACGAGGTATGTTACTGTTGATGTTTCACTTTCATCCCACGACATAAATCCCAAATCTCTCTCGAATTAGCAAAAGTCCCTAGTTATCCCAACCGAGTGGAATTAACTCTTTTTTTAGGCTAAATCTCCCAGAGTTTTGAGTCAATGTGGCATATTGTCACATGTGACAGAATGCCGCACTAAAATATTTCTGATTTTCATGTATCACTAAAATCAAGGTAAACGACTATTTAGTCGATCCTTAAATTCCGATAACATGTTGATATTGATTGTAAATGTACTGATTCTTGGTAATCATAACGACCAGGAATGTTAAAATGAGGTCATATTTCTGGTCGAAATGGTGATTAGAAATGCTAAGACGTAATTGTACGACTCATCAACTGAATTTGTTTGGAACAGATTTTTTGATGCAGTTGGATGTCACTGATCCATTGCTAAAGCTTGCAGCAGCGATACCATGGCAAGAATTTGACGAAGTATTCTCGATTCACTACACGAAATCGACAGAGGCGACGAGTAAGCCGATCCGGTTGCTGGTTGAGTTATTGATCCTGAAGTAGTTGGAAAATTTGAGTGATGAGGCGGTAGTATTACAGTGGAAGCGAAATCCTTATTATCAGGATTTTTGCGGCATGAAAGAGTTCCAGCAGAAGCTGCCTTGTCACAGCACGGAGTTGGTACATTTTCGCAAGCGCATAGGTGTGCCGGGCATGGAGAGGATTTTCCGGATGAACGTTGTTTTGCATGGGGAATCGGCACTGGAAGATATGGTTCATGTTGACACGACAGTGCAAGAGAAGAACATCACGTACCCGACAGTGAGCCAAACTAGCGATCAAGATCATCAATCGCCTCAACAAGATTGCCAAAGCCCACGATATTTCACAGCGGCGTACTTTTGTCAAAGAAGTGAAATCACTGTGCTTGGATATTCGGCACTACCGGCACGTGAAGAAAAGTGCGAAAGCCAAACGCGCATTGAAGCGACTCAGAACCATCGCAGGTATTTTGATACGGGAGCTCAGAAGGCAATTGCCGCAAAACTGTTTGTTTGAATGCTATCAAAGGGACTTTTTGCTGTATAAGCGAGTATTACGGCTACAACAAAACGATAAAAACAAGATTTACTCATTGTACGAGCCGCAAGTGTACTGTGTCGCTAAAGGAAAAGACCACAAACAATACGAGTACGCTAGCCAAGCATCGATAGCCAGCACAGCAAAAGGTAACCTGATTGTTGGAGTTGTCAATCACGAACAAAACTTGCATGACAGCCACACATTACCAGAGATATTGCATTATGTTGAGATTTCGCGAGAGAAAGCAGTCAAGCAAGCCGTATGCGATCACGTTACCGTGGCAAACGTGAAGTCAATGGAACGCAGATCATCTTGCCTGGAAAGGCACTAAAGAAGGATACCCGCTACCAAAGAGACAAGAAGCGGAAACAATGCAGAAGGCGGGCGGCGATTGAGCCCATTATCTATTATCACCTGAAGTCGGATTACCGAATGGCCAGAAATTACCTGAAAGGTGCCATCGGTGATTGCATCAGCCTGCTGATGGCTGCTGTCGCCTGGAATCTGAAACAATGGCTGTTGGCCATTTTTTGGTTCTTCCTCCTGGAGCGAAAACTGTAGGCTTCGCAAATGCTACGATGAAAAAAGATCAAATCGCTCGTTTTTTTTATTAACACTCCGACTTTTGAAGCTACTGATCCAAAGATAGCGATTGATGCGGTTCTTCAGGTTCGACTAATTACTCCAGGAACAGCATGAATAAAGAACTTGGAGGATTATTCAGATCCGACTAAATAGCCTCCGGTACAAGCGGTAGCAATTCATCGATTCGGCTGTTAGGCCAGGTGGGGAGTTTTTCGAGAGTGTCGGCTAGCTAGCCATGTTGCGGGATTGAGGTCGTCGAGTTTTGCGATGCCGAGTAGGATTTGAAGACAGAGGCGCGTTTTCCGGCGCGCTCGAAACCGGTGAACAGCCAGTTTTTCTTGCCGATGGCGATGAGACGAATCGTGTTTTCCACCGGATTGTTATCGATAGACATGTTTCCGGTAACGGCTGACGCCCGGTTCGCGCACGCTTAGGCTTTTGCGGTGCCGATAGCGGCAGTTGTTCGATTTCCGCTTCAATGGCCGAAACATGGGTTTGCCAATCTTCTTCGAACAGACCCAACTACGCCTGCGACAGCACTTCGGTCTTCGCGCCATAATGAATGCAGCGCAAATGCACCAGTTCCAGCGTCAGTGCCTGATTCTTCACTTCCAGCAGTTTGAGCTCATTTTGTGCGTAAGCAGTAAATCGGATTCGATACCTCGGTTTTAGCTTCCGACGTGAGGTTCAGGCGATCTAATTCGCTTGACTGTTTTGCTTGTTTTTTCATGGTTTTACTATACCGAAAAACCGCACAAAGTGTCGTCAGTATCGGCTTTCGGCTATATCGGCAAGCCTTGGGTTACAGCACCAAACAACGCCAATCCACTCCGGCAATCAACCCCTCCCATTGCGATTGTGTCAACGCAACGCCGCCATCACCGGATCGTTGCCAAATAAACCGCCTTTAGTGCAAACGGCGCTGACACAACCATACGCCGCGGTGCCGTCCCATAGCAACACTTTGATGCGATTGCCAGCACGATTGCAAAATACAAACGCCCATCCCGCGCACGGCGAGCATTGCAGCACCCGTCCCAGCAACGCTGACAAACCGTCGATACCGCACCGCATATCCACAGGCTTAATCATCAATCCAATCTTTGCCGGATTCGCAATCAAAGACACCTCAACAACTCCCTCAACCAATACAGCGATACCGTCGACGGCAATTCCAGCACATGATCGTCCCGAGTGCGAAGACGCCACGTATTTACCGGCATAGACATTCGCTTGATGGTGATTGTGACCGGAACCAACGCAGACGAACGAACAACCTGACCGGCAGGATACTTGCGAACCCAATTGCCAAACGTCTTGGTATTCAAACCATGCTCCTGGTAATAAGCCGCTTGAAACATTCCGCCGGTTTGCCATGCTTCAATATTAATTCGTCGCGCTTCTGATGGTGACATCGTTCCTCCTTGTAAAAGGTTTAAGGATAGCGATGATGTATCCGGGTGTAATGTGGAAGGATTGGAGGCCTACAAAATATGCTTTATCTGGAAAATTTTCTATTTGATCAGAATATTCTGAGCCATTGCATTTGAACAAGCATAGCAAATCAGGATAAAATACAAGTTTTTAGAATTTAGGAGTGCGTTAATATGGCGCGAGTATGTCAAGTAACCGGCAAAAAACCAATGTCAGGTCATAATGTTTCTCATGCAAACAACAAAACCAAAAGACGTTTTCTACCTAATTTACAACATCGTAAATTTTGGATTGAAAGTGAAAATCGTTGGGTTAGTTTGCGCTTATCAAATGCTGCCTTACGTACAATCGACAAAAATGGTATTGATGCAGTATTAGCCAAAATGCGTTTACAGGGCAAAAACATTTAATAATCTTTTATCCACCGTCAAGTAATATTAAGGAGTCATTACAATGCGTGAAAAGATCAAGCTTGAATCTTCAGCTGGGACAGGCCATTTTTATACAACTACCAAAAATAAACGTGCAAATCCAGAAAAAATAGAATTAATGAAATATGACCCAGTCGTACGTAAGCACGTAAGATACAAAGAAACCAAATTAAAATAGAATAAAAAACCCGCTACTTATAGCGGGTTCTTCAAAAGACTAGCCTTCTTTTAATTACGCATAGCAACGTAATCTTTGCGAAAAAGCTCTCAGTACTTCAATACCACTTTCTTCAGCGCGCCGACACCAATCTTCTAATTGTTTAACCAATTCTTCAGTTGATGCAGTAGAACGTTGCCAAATTTCTGCTAATTCCTCGCGCATGGTATAAACTTTATCAAGTGTTTTAGCGTTACTAAGCACTTGACTTAATTTTTCTCGTTCATGTTCTTGCAAAGTCCTTGAATCAGCCAGAATCCATCGCTTCAACGTAGATTTATCAATACCGTATTGTGCACCCGCTTCTTTCAAATGAATAATTTCATTTGCAAAAGTAGCTTGTAATGATTTGGTATATTTAGCCAATACTTCATATCGATGAGAGATCACCGCCTGTAATGTATCTAAATCACATTGTGTTTTCTTTCTATCAATGCGTAATTTTGGTGCGGTTTTCTTGACTTTTGCAAGTCCGGCCATTTCCAAAATGCGAATATACAACCAACCAATATCAAACTCATACCATTTATTGGATAATCGCGCCGATGTTGCATAGGCATGATGATTATTATGTAACTCTTCACCACCAATTAAGATGCCCCACGGAACAATATTTCTGCTCGCATCCTCGGCCTGAAAATTTCGATATCCCCAATAATGTCCAACACCATTAACAATACCCGCTGCGAAAATAGGCGCCCATAACATCTGTACCGCCCATATCGTTATACCAATCGGACCAAACAGCAGAACATCAATAATCAACATTAGCGCAACTCCCTTTGCACTATGCTTGCTATAAATATTTTTTTCTAACCAATCATCGGGTGTGCCGTATCCATATCTTTTTAATGTTTCTTCATTCTTTGCTTCTTCTCTATAAAGCTCAGAACCCTCAGTTAAAACCTTCTTAATACCATAAACTATGGGGCTATGCGGATCATCCTTAGTTTCGCATTTGGCATGATGCTTGCGATGAACCGCAGTCCATTGCTTTGTAACCATACCAGTAGTAAGCCATAACCAGAAACGGAAGAAATGGCTAGGAATTGGGTGCAATTCCAATGCGCGGTGTGCCGAATGGCGGTGAAGATAAATTGTAATTGAAGCAATTGTGATATGCGTAAAAATCAAAGTAACAGCAATATACCCCCACCACGGCATATCAACTACACCTGAAATTATAGTAAGAAAATCTGAAATCATATAATTATCACCTTTTTATTAGTCGATCTAAATGCAAGCCCGAGAACTGAAAAAACAAATAGCTACCAACAATCATCAAACCACTCAATGGAAATGGCTAATTTTTTATGTACTCTACAAAAAAACTATACTAAAAGAGCTCATTCTCATTTTGTTACTTTCTAAAAAATTATTATACTAACACTTGAAATAAAACAAATATTAATCTATGTCAATTATTTGCTTTAATTCTAACAGCAAAGGGAAAAGTCAATTTTAGATGGTCTTTATACCAATGCTTTACTGCAAGAATTTTTCCATATCAAGAAAATGTATTCATAAATGAGTATATAACACCTTTTATCTATCGAGAGAAAAATCATCTAACATATACCATTCGCCAGGTGAAATTCCTTGCAAAGTATGATTACCAATTGCATAACGAATCAACCTTAAAGTCGGAAACAGTACTGCTGCAGTCATTCTTCTTACCTGACGATTTCTACCCTCTTTTAGAACCAGAGATATCCAACTAGTTGCAAGATTTCTACGAAAACGAATGGGCGGTACCCGGGGCCAAAGATAAGTAGGCTCTTCCATCAAATCTACTTGCGCGGGTTGAGTAATAGAATCCTTGAGAGCTATTCCTTGGCGTAATTTGTTAAGCGCAAACTCATCAGGCTTACCTTCAAGCTGCACCCAATAAGTTTTAGGTAATTTAAATTTTGGACTACAGATTTTATTTTGTAACTTTCCGTCATCAGTTAATAATACTAAGCCTTCGCTATCGACATCCAATCTTCCAGCCGGGTAAAAACCAGGATATTCAATAAAATCTTTCAGTGTCTTATGATCACCTTGAGGTGAAAATTGGCAAATTACACCATAAGGTTTATTAAATAAAATAATTCGCGCCATGCTCATCGAAAACCAAATAATTTTGCAATCAATCATAGCCAAGAAGCTTACACCTTTTCAGGATAGATAACAGCATGCAACACTGATTCAACATTATTATCCTTTTTCTCGCACCTGATCCACAAAACAGAGCCTTTCTTTACACTTAACTCAGAGGGAATAACCGGAATTAAATAGCTAGCAACATCTCCCAATGTTGGTTGATGACCTACGATCACTACGGTATTTTTCGAATCCGGCCAATTTGCAACTGCAAGAATGCTACTAACACTCGCGCCTGGAGCAATCTCTGCAGTGGTTAAAAAATTGGGGGTGAGTGCGGTTGCTGTTTGCTGGGTGCGTTCAGTAGGACTAACCATCACTAATGTATCTTTCGGCAATCTCGCTCTTAGCCAATCTGCCATGCGATTCGCTTGATCAAGTCCTTTCTTTGTCAATTTACGTGCAGTATCAGGAAAACCATCTTCTGCTTCTGCATGACGCCACAAAATCAAGTCCATAAAGTTTTTTACCTAAAAATTCGTCGATCTTCAATTTTGTAATTCGCTAAGCAACGCCTCTGGGCAATAACTAGAATGCTGAATAATGATTAATTTTTGCCTGGATTTATCCCCTCGCTTTAATATGACCCGGCTAATAGGCACACTAAAACGCTTAGCAAGAAATTTTACCAGTGCTATATTCGCTTTTCCTTCTATTGGCGCTGCAGCCAGCTTTATTTTAAGAGAATTACCAAATAACCCTGCTATTTCAGTATTTTTCGCGCCTGTCTGTACGTGTATATTAAGGATAAGGTTATTCGCGTCATCATAGTAATACCACTTCATAATATCTATTAGCTGCTACTGTAACATGGCAGTAATTTCCATATGCACCCCAGCAACTATCATGAGCAGTAATTGAATGATGATCAATACAAACAATGGGGACAGATCAACATTGGCTATGGGAGGTATATACTTCCGAAAAACGTTCAAGAATGGGCGTGTAAAACTATCTAAAATAGGTGCCAATGGGCTATGGGGATTAATCCAGGATAATACCGCTTGCATAATGATCATCAGCAACAAAATATAGAGTGTCGTTTTAATAATTTCGACAATGCCTAACAATCCCATCACGCCAGATGCAGTACCAATATTGGCTCCAAAATCATATCCCTGCACCATATAGACGCTGCTCACAATAATACATTCGAATATCCAAGCCAAAATAAGCGTCGATAGATCGAGCCCCCCCCAACCGGGAATAATACGCCGTACCGGGCGTACAATAAAATCAGTTACCGCAATCAGAAATTGAGATACCGAATTGTAGTAAGGCACACGCAATAATTGAAAGTAAAAGCGCAACAATAATGCTAACGAGAATAAACCCAATATTGTGTCAAGAAGAAAAATTAAGATCTGATTGGACATAAAATTTTTCCAGAAAACTATAATTAATAATAACCTGCAAACTGGACATTGACTTCACCAAGGATTAAATTTTACTGAACTCATTGCTCATTTCCTGTGAACGCTGGTTTGCCGCATGAATGGCTGCTACGATCTTACTCTTAATATCATTTTTTTCCATCATCTGAATTGCTTGCTCTGTTGTTCCGCCTTTGGAAGTTACACGAGCCCGTAGTGTGATCGCTTCTTCTTCACTTTCACTGGCCAGCTTACTTGCACCTAGAAACGTTTGTAAACTTAACTGTCTCGCCTGAGCAGCCGTCAAACCCAGTTCTATTCCTGCCTGTTGCATGGCTTCAATAAAATAAAAAACATAAGCAGGACCGCTTCCTGAAATCGCAGTAACGGCATGAAGCATTTCTTCCTTTTCAAGCCATAATGTTGTACCCACTGCAGCAAGGATTGATTCGGCAATGGCCTTATCTTGCTCACTAACACTCGCTGCAGCAAATAGCCCCGTTACTCCCGCTCGTACCATGGAAGGTGTGTTTGGCATTGCACGTACGACTTTTTGATAACCGTCCAACCAGCGCATAATATCCACTGTAGAAATACCGGCTGCAATCGATATAACCAGCTGATCACTTAACAATGGTGCAAGTTTCTGTGCAAGCTGGAAGAGTTGTTGAGGTTTTACTGATAACAAAACAACATCACTGGCAATCGCTTCACTGGCAAGATCTGGAAAGACTGAAATCCCAAATGCTTGTTTTATCTTGTTACGATTCTCCATAGTAATCTCTATTACACGAAGATGTTGTGCACTGTAACCGCGCTGCAGGAGTCCCCCAATCAATGCGGAAGCCATATTACCGCCCCCAATTAATGTAATATTCATAATATTCTCGTTATTTATGTCATTCAAGACATCGTTTAATTAATAATTTGATAACTGCCGCAATCCACCCGAAAAACTTTAGTATCAAATAAATCTACTAATGTTGACAACTGGGACAATAGAAACTCGATCGTTCATTTTGTTTGAATTGCTTAATCGTATGATTACATTTCTTGCAGCGTTGGCCTCCACGTCCATAAACCTCGTAATAGTGTTGAAAATATCCCGGACGCCCATTACTATTGACAAAGTCTCGTAGACTGCTTCCCCCGGCTTCGATTGCTTGTTGCAAAATTTGCTTAATCGCTCGAACCAGTTTTTCATAACGTATGATACCAATTCTGCCGGCAGCTATCTTTGGATTTATTCCCGCGAGAAATAACGCCTCATTAGCGTAAATATTACCAATACCCACAACTACATGACTATTCATCAATGTTTGTTTAATACTCACGTAGCTTTTTCTCGTTTTTTCCCATAACCATTGCGCATTAAAATCTGGCGTCAATGGTTCAGGTCCTAAATTAATTAAGAGGGGATGTTGAAAAATCTCTCCTGCATGCCATAATACGGCACCAAAACGGCGGGGATCGCGCAATCTCAAAATGGTACGATCCATTAAAATCAAATCAAAGTGATCATGCTTTCCGGGTGATTCAATGACTCCTTGGGATTTTGCCAGCAATATACGTAAACTCCCCGACATACCCAAATGAAAAATCAATGTACCTGAACTACAATTAAGCAACAAATACTTAGCTCGCCTGACTACTTTCTGAATCGTCAAACCCGCCATTATTTCTGACAATCTATTCGGTATAGGCCAACGTAAACTGGGATTACGGACAATTGCATCTGCAATTACTTTCCCTTCGAGATAAGGCGCAATGCCTCGCCGTGTTGTTTCAACTTCTGGTAATTCCGGCATTATTGCAGTTTGCTAGCGTATGGATCAAGCAATTGGTTTCCTGCATCAATAGGAAAGTGATAACCGATTCCGTCCTCAACGCGCAAAAAAACCATTTCATTTTCATTATGCAGAATTTTCAAGTTAATTTTCTGGCCGCTCTGCAAGCTGATTGTCATAGTATTCACTTCAACAAGATCATCACTTAGCTTTTGTTCTTGTTCTAGGGTCACTTCACTTGCGTCTGCTGTCTGCCACAAATGCACCCAGTATCTCAATGTCTCCGTATCCAGCACGTTTTTTGAATCTCGAACAATACTGTTCCAGTTCCCATTGCTTAACTCAACAATCAAATGATTGAGTTCCAGTTTAACCGGAATTTCATCGTGCGCCAGTACCTGTGAATTAATCAGATTGCCGGCATTCACAGGTACGGCAAGTGCGTAATGCGGTGAAATTAAGTAAACATACCCATTTGTCAATACATATTGTTGGTTCGTGATTGGCGCATACCCACCTAACCCTATATATTCATTATCAAAATGTAATTGTATATGAGGTGGATCCAAGCTATAGCGTGCAAGATCTTTTAGTGGAAAACGATAATTACTATTAGCCGTTAAAATTTTCAGTATATCTTTAATCTTTTTTTCATTAGCCCGAATATGTACCGGCTCAGTGAGATACCAATGATTATCTTGTTGACGAAGAACAATTTCTTTCTGCTGCCTTACAATGCGGACACTATGTATTGTCTTAGCCGAATGAGAGGCAATTGCGTATTCCTGGACATTTTCAGTTTGTGGCTTAAAATACAGAAACACCAGCAAGCCAACTATCGTGACAAGCATAATGATATTCAGACGCGCGTGATGGGTCATGATTCCCTCATACTTTTCGTCTGCGACTCCACCAAATGGTAAAACCAGTTGCTAAAAAAAGCATCGGTAACAAAATGAAAAAAACAACAACTATTAAAGTAAGCTCAAATTCATTTAATATCAGGCTATTATCGAGTGTTGCGCGGGGTTGAATGACAATCAGCTCCTCATCTCCTGCCAGCCAATTGATCAAATTAATACCGAAATCTAAATTACTGCCATTACCCAAATAGGAATTTGCAAGAAAGTGTCCGCTACCCACTACAACAATGCGTTGCTCTCGATCTTGAATATTGCGACTCAATGCTGCAGCAACACTAATCGGGCCAGCCACATCAATGGATTGATCATAAGCGATTTCTTTATCAAGCTCTCCATTTTCCACCCATCCTTGCTGTGCGGCATCAACCAGGGAAACACTCTGCCATTCACTATTTTCATTAATTGTTATCTGTCGAGCAAACGGAAATACCGTAATATAATCAAAACCATTTGTGACCGGGTGCTGCCCGTAACTTGCACCTAGGGCAAAAGTAATTGGGGCTTTAAGTTGCTGTGCTTGAGGATCAACCACAACTCCAGGAGTAAGCGTTAAATGCAATTTCTCTGTCAAAGGCAATAAACCACGCAATGACTCCTGATCAACCAGCCACAACAAATTACCGCCACGATCAATATAATTCAGTAACATGTCAACCTCACCAGGCATCAAATCAATCTGCGGGGAGGCGATAATTAACACATTTGTATTTATGGGAATGTCCTGTTCAGTAGCTAGATTCACTTGTTGGTTGATAAAACCATTGTTGCGCAGTTGCTTACCAAACTCTCCCAAATCGTAGTTAGCATTACCATCAAGCTTGCGCTCTCCGTGGCCACTCAGCGCCACAATCAATTTATCTTCAGCACGTGCAAGTCGCATGAGTGCATTTGAAAATACTTGCTCGTTGATTGTCGTAATATGTTCGCGCCTGTCATTAAAGGAAACTATCATTTCACCATTTACATGCACACCGGCTTCCTGTGCCAACTTTGGTTGCTCGATTGGGTCTATAAAAGTCAGAGAAAGATCCGGCTTTACGCGCTGATATAGCGCTATAAAATCATTGATAATTTTTCGTATATCGCCCGCTTGCACATGCTGTTCCGTAGCGTATGCAGTTACTTGGACGGGCCCCTGCAGTTTCTGTAGTATTTCTTGGCTAGCTTCACTTAAACTATTGCGTGCATTTTGACTAATGTCCCATTGCAATCTATTTTGTGCTGCAAGATATCCCAATAAAATGACCAGCAGTAATAACAAAATAGTAAATACACGATGTTGAATTAAATAATGCAAACGCAATTTGCTATTGAGTATAATCATTTAGTTCTTAACGACTAACCGTGTAAACGCTCGCCATCCAAGTGACGAATCGTTAGGATCAGAAAGGTTGCTATGAACAAAACAAAATAGGCGATACTAAACGTATCAATCAATCCTTGATTAAATCGCTCGAAATGCCTGAGCAGTGAAATGGCCTGCAACCATTGATTACTTTCACCTGTAGCCAGATCAACCAGCCACAATCCTAATAGTCCTCCTAAAGTAGCTATTGCAGCAACTGCCGGTTGCGCCGTCAGGCTAGAAATATATAAGCCGAGCGCAGAAAAACTTGCGCTAGTTAATAACAAGCCAATGGTATTACTGATTATCAAACCAAAATCGAGATCTCCTCCTAACAACAATGAAATAGACAAAACTACAATCAAAATAATAGTCATTGAAAAAAAAGCCATTAAACCAAGAAACTTGCCAATGACGATATCAGTTATGGAAATAGGCGCTGACATCAACAATGTTAGCGTGTGATAACGACGCTCTTCTGCTAACAAACGCATGGATAATAGGGGTGTAACCATAAGTAACACAATAGCTGCCATCGCAAACACGGGCAAAATTATGATTTCTGTAACTCCAGGGGGATTTGCAATTTGTAATAATTGCGATTGTATTTCTAGAAATCCATCTAGTCGACCTAAAAAAATCCACGTTAACATTAACTGCAAAAGTGTCAATAGTATCCACGCTAATGGAGAGGTAAAAAACATCTTTAATTCTTTGCGAATAATTGTGGCAATCATTTTTTATTTCTCAATCATCTCGTTTTATCAATCTTGTGTAAGCTGCGTAAATATCATCTCTAGATTAGCCCCTTGTTGTTTCAACTCTGTCATCGCTTGGTCAAATACTACGCCGCCCTTGTACATGATTTGCACTCTATCGCAAATGCTTTCAACTTCAGACAATATGTGTGTGGACAAAATCACACTACTAAAATTGCCCAATTCTCTAATCAATTTACGGATTTCACGTATCTGATTAGGATCAAGGCCCACGGTCGGTTCATCTAAAATGATGACATCTGGATTATGAATGATAGCTTGTGCAATACCAACACGTTGCTGGAAACCCTTTGACAATGTACCGATCAAATGCCTGCTTCGATCTTCCAATCCACATCTCTGCTTTACTCCCTCTAATTTCTGACCAATTTCATGTTTATTAATATGGTGCAACCTTGCCGCAAACAGTAAATATTCGTCAACCGTCATATCTTGATAAAGCGGCGGGATCTCTGGTAAAAAACCTAAGTGCGTCTTAGCTTCTTGAGGGTTACTTAGTAAATCGATACCACAAACCTCAATGCTACCATCACTGGGGGCAAGGTTACCCGTGAGCATGCGCATCGTTGTTGTTTTGCCCGCTCCATTAGGCCCCAATAGCCCTAATACTTCACCTCGCTTTAATTCTAGATTAATATTACACACTGCAACATAATTGCCATAATTGCGACACAAATTCTGCGCTAATATCGTTGTAGCACTTGTCATTGACTTTTTATCCTCATTATCCAAACATACAAATGATTATCTCAACTTACGCATAATCCTCAACAATATTTTATTGTTAATTTTAATTGATTTGGATTTGTGATTTATATCATATATATGTTGCAATTTAACAACACTTGGCCCGCTAAAACACAAACAAACAAACTGATAATCGAACACTAATAGCCTTGAAGTAGTAAAATAGGCCAGGAAAAATATTTGAAGGTGGTGTAACTTTACACGTCTAACCTGTAGCAGAAATTTTAGAATCGCAGCTTTTATTAAAAGGATAACAGCATGAAGAAAATATCAATCCCAAATCCCCTCATTGTAATGGTCCTTGCATCAGTATTTTTTTCTGATGCAGCATTAGCACAAATGTCACTTGTTGATCAAGATCTTACAATAAAAAAACCTGAGGCTTATGGTGTCGATGATCGTGGTGTAGTCACAAGAAATACAACTGGTTTATGTTGGCATACTGGATACTGGACTCCAGCTATGGCTATTCCAGAATGTGAGCCTGATCTGGCCAAAAAAGTAGAAGTAGCAGCTCCTCCACCACCGCCGCCACCGGCTCCAGCCCCTAAAAAAGTATCGTTCTCGGCAGATGCACTCTTTGATTTTGATAGTGCAAAACTAAAACCAGGTGGACATGGCATACAAACATTGAATG
The DNA here is from genome assembly GCA_024281995.1 of Nitrosomonas sp. GTDB lineage: Bacteria > Pseudomonadota > Gammaproteobacteria > Burkholderiales > Nitrosomonadaceae > Nitrosomonas. Next base: position 566,858 of record JAMWZW010000001.1, on the reverse strand, counting down.
AATTTGCGGATGGAATTAAAGGCCTTCACTATGATCGTATTACTGTTGTAGGTCATGCCGATCGTATTGGTTCTGATAGCTATAACCACAAACTTTCTCATCGTCGCGCAGATGCTGTCAAAGCACACTTGATTTCTAGAGGCATTGATCCCAACAAAATCATTGCTTCAGGAAAAGGTGAAACAGAACCTGTAACTGGCGATACCTGTCATGGTCATGGCAAAGCATTAAAAGAGTGCCTTGCGCCTGATCGCCGTGTCGATATTGATGTTGAAGGCATGAAGTAAGCAATAGATTTTAATCTTAAAAAAGCCCTGTAATATTTACAGGGCTTTTTTGTATTTTCTGTCATTATGAATGATCGTATCAAGGCAGACACAATCATTGAGGCAAAATGGATCATTCCGGTTGAGCCTGATAATGTTGCCTCAACTGACCATGCAATTGTCATCAGTAATGGAATTATCAAAGATATCCTACCCGTTTCAGAAGCCAAGCAACGTTACAACCCACAGCAAACAATTACATTAAATAATCATGCATTAATTCCTGGGCTGATTAACCTGCACACTCATGCAGCGATGACACTTTTACGAGGACTTGCTGATGACCTACCCCTCATGGATTGGCTTAATAATCACATTTGGCCGATTGAACGCCAACATGTTAATAGCCAATTTGTATATGATGGAACAAAACTAGCCTGTGCTGAAATGATTAAGGGGGGCATTACTTGTTTTAATGACATGTATTTTTTTCCTGAATCTGGCGTTGAAGCGATCATCGCTTCTGGAATGCGGGCTGCAATTGGCATCGTCGTCATTGATTTTCCCACCGCTTATGCGAGTGATACAGATGACTATCTCGCCAAAGGTCTAGCCTTGCGTGATCAATACCACCAACACCCCCTTCTATCTTTTTGCTTTGCCCCACACGCACCTTATACTGTCAGCGACGAAGCCTTTAATCGTATTTTGACCTACGCAGAGCAGCTCAATACACCCATTCATATTCACTTACACGAATCCTCGGATGAAATCCGCATCAATCTCGAATCTACCGGCATGCGCCCAATTGAACGTTTACATCAACTTGGACTAGTAGGTCCCAATATGATTGCCGCGCATATGGTACACCTGACTGAACAAGAGATTAAACTCGTACATGACTATGGTTGTAATATTGCACACTGCCCATCATCCAATCTGAAACTTGCTAATGGCTTTGCGCCAATTCCAACTTTTTTAAACCAAGGCATTAATGTCGGTCTCGGCACTGATGGTGCTGCCAGCAACAATCGCCTGGATATGTTCGAGGAGATGCGCCAGGCTGCATTACTCGCAAAAGCCACCAGTGGCAGGGCCGATATTCTCCCTGCCAATCAGGCTTTGAAAATGGCCACTTTAAACAACGCCAATGCCCTGGGATTGGGTGACAAGATTGGCTCGTTAGCTATTGGCAAGGCTGCTGACATTACCGCAATTAGCTTCTCGGATCTTGACTTAACTCCTTGCTATAACCCAATTTCTCATTTAATTTATACAGCAAGCCGAGAACACGTAAGTCATGTGTGGGTAAATGGTAAAATGTTGCTCCAGGATGGAGAATTAATCACGCTAAACTCGCGTGAACTGCAACATCGCTCAGAATTCTGGTATAAACGCATCAAATCAACACCCATATAGCGAGCACAACAAGAAGGAACACACATGGAAAATGACGGCATCAATGCGGATCCGCTAGAACTCGAGAAATTCAGCCAACTTGCACACCGCTGGTGGGATCCAAATAGTGAATTCAAACCCCTGCATGAAATTAATCCACTACGTCTCAATTACATTGCTGAACTGGCAGATGGATTGGAAGGCAAAGCAGTATTAGATGTTGGGTGCGGCGGTGGTATTTTATCTGAAGGCATGGCATCCCAAGGCGCTCATGTCACCGGTATTGACCTTAGCGACAAAGCACTTAAAGTTGCCAAACTGCATTTACTTGAAAGTGGATATCACGTTGATTACCGCAAGATTACCGTAGAATCCCTAGCAGCAGAACAACCCCAACACTTCGATATTGTGACGTGCATGGAAATGCTCGAACATGTACCAGACCCCATGAGCGTCATTCGTTCATGCGCGCAACTAGCCAAACCCAATGGATGGGTTTTCTTCTCAACCATTAACCGTAATCCGAAAGCTTATTTATTTGCCATCATTGGTGCTGAATACATCTTAAAGCTATTACCGCGCGGCACACACGAATACGCTAAGTTTATTAAGCCCTCGGAATTGGCGCGCATGGCCCGCAACGCAGGTCTCACAGAGGAAAAATTGATCGGCATGACCTACAACCCAATCACAAAAGTCTATGCCCTGGAAGATGATACCGATGTTAATTACATTGTAGCTTATCGTTGCTGAATCCGAATTAGACTAAGTCAATGATTAAAGCAGTTCTTTTCGACTTTGATGGAACATTGGCCGATACCGCGCCTGATCTTGGTCATGCTCTTAACCGGCAACGCACTGCACGCGGCTTGTCTGAACTATCCATCGCACAAATTCGTCCGCAAGCTTCCGCAGGTTCCCGAGGATTACTGGGATTAGGTTTCAATATCAAACCGGGTGATGAAGGTTATGAATCAATGCGGGATGAATTCCTTGCTTTCTACACCCAGCGTCTATGTCATGACACGTGCTTATTTCCGGGTGTGGATGAACTACTTGATCAACTGGAGAAACGCAATATTCCGTGGGGGATTGTAACTAACAAACCTGCACGCTTTGCACATCCGCTCATTCAAATACTTGGCTTGGCACATCGCCTAGCCTGCGTCATTTGTGGCGACGAAATTACCAACACTAAACCGCATCCTGAACCGCTTCTAACCGCCAGCGTAAAAATGGCTATCTCTCCATCTCACTGTATTTATTTGGGAGACGATATACGCGATGTCCAAGCCAGTCTGGCAGCCGGTATGCAACCCATCGTGGCGCGCTATGGGTATCTTGGTAGCGAACAATCGCCGGAAACCTGGGGCGCCAGCTATCTGATTGACCATCCTGAGGAATTGCTGGCCTATCTATAAAGAAGCCCGGCTTATTTCTGTTACAATATTGTCAAATATCGTACTTGAACTTTATCGTGCGAATATTATCTTATCCACAGCCATTACGAATACCGGGGACGATCTGGTTTCGACGTGGGTTGCAAAGCAGCGCAGGGCATACCGAGGATCAGATTACCTCGTAAATCCATCTGAAAACAATAGTCGCAAACGACGAAAACTACGCTTTAGCCGCTTAATTCGGCTAGCCTCTGCACCGGTGGGCCTCAACGCCGGGTCTGGCAACAGACAGCAGAGTCACTAACGAGGATCGCGTTCAGTAGGGTCACTTTACCGAACGTTAAACGCAAGGTGACTCGCCTGTCATCAGCCTGCCGGTTGGCGGTTGCCAGGCTAAAACAAATAATTAGGCTAAGTATGTAGAACTGTCTGTAGAGGGCTTGCGGACGCGGGTTCGATTCCCGCCGTCTCCACCAATAAGCGGTCTAATCCAGACCGCCCAAGACCAACTAAGACCCATATAAAACAGGGTCTTAGTTCAAGTCTCACAAATTCCCCATCAGTCTCGGTAGGTCTCCAAAAGCCTCGATTGTGGCACAAAAATGACACAAAATTGCCACAAGTCGTTTTTGCCGATGAACGAACCGCAACCTATGGCACAGAAATATGCCGCCGCATGCGGCAGCATGTTTTCACCGAACTTTCCCCGCTTGCCGGAGATTTGGCCGTTCGCTATGTTAAAACCGCCGAGCGCGAAAGTTTCGAGCAAGCGAACTTTGAGCTTCAGAATATATACAACCAGCTACACATTGAGGATCTGAATCTATGCGGTGACAATGATGAACTGTTCGAAGCCGCCAAACGATTCGCCGAAAAATGCCAAACAGCCCGAGCCCGTGCAAAATCTCCCACTACTGCCTATCAAGCCTGCCTGCGCATTGTCGATCACTACCAAGTCAAACGTCCTTCCGTTAAAGAGGATAATCTCGAACCCGCACTGAACCGGATGTGCTGTCACCGCTGGTGGCATCGCAGAATCAAAATACTGCGCTTGCACAAAATCGAAAATATTTCACGTAATATCGGACTGGTCAGCCGCCTGCGCGGCACATATGCGAGTGATTACACCATTCATGTTAAGCGCAAACAAAAGGAGCGCAATCGCGAGTATTTGGCCTCTACCTTTGTAGGCAACCAAAACGGCGAGATTTTTCCCCTGCTAAACCTAGCCGAGCGTTCAGTATCCAATCCGGCTATTCGCCGTGCCGAATTGATGACTCGCATCCGTGGTTTTGAAATAGTCGCCGAGCACCTAGGACACGTCGGTGAATTCTATACGCTCACCACCCCATCGCGTATGCATACTTGTTTGCATAGCGGTTTCGTCAATCCAAACTATGACGGCACCACCGTGCTACAAGCACATGAATATTTAGTCCACCTATGGGCATTGATCCGTGCCGAACTCGATAGGAAAGACATTCGCTCATACGGTTTCCGCGTAGTCGAGCCGCACCACGACGGCACCCCACACTGGCACTTGCTGCTGTTTATGCCAAAAAAACATCGCGAAACCGTGCGCAGGGTCATGCACCATTACGCGCTGATGGATAACGGTAACGAACCAGGCGCATTGAAACACCGCTTCAAGGCAGAACCCATCGATCCAGCAAAAGGTTCGGCTACCGGTTATATCGCTAAATACATTTCCAAAAACATCGATGGCTATAAACTGGAGCAAGACTTATACGGCAACGATGCTGCCAGCGCAGCCGAGCGCATCACCGCTTGGGCTAATACCTGGGGTATCCGCCAATTCCAACAAATCGGCGGCCCCAGTGTTACCGTATGGCGTCAACTAAGAAAACTAGACAAATCGGATGATCCAGATTTGGAAAATATCCGATTATCAGCAACTGCAAACGACTGGGCTGCTTTCATGCTCGCGATGGGCAATCCTGAAACCCCGCACAGCCAGCAAGCTATCAAGCCATTTTATGATTCAAGCAAGCAATTAATTCCTTCGGCTGGAGAGGCGTATTCTCCAGCTACAAGCCGCTATGGCGATATTGCACCTTTGCGTGTCTCAGGCATCGTTTGGAAAGGCATGAACATATGCACGCGCAAACATGTTTGGACACTATTCAAAATGGACAGCGATGACGTGCCATTAAGGAGCGAGGCGCAAGCCGAGCGCACGCAATGGCACGGCGAAGCCGGTTCTCTTGGACTTGTATCAATAACTGTACCGACCCCTTTTTATCCTCAGGAAGCTTCCCTTGAAAACAGAACTCAACATTAAAAAAGATCTTATAAAAGATATTATGAATACTTTTACATTAGATGAAGCTGTGTTTTTGATTTACCGTTTGGCAGTACTCAAAAAAGATGCAGTGCAATCTGGTCAAAAATACAGCATCACACAAATTGGCCATATCTGTGGCGTTTTGACGCTGAATGATCAAATCGAGATTGTCATCAAATTTCATGACGAGATGCGCCAATTCACCAAAGAGGAGTTTTATGCACAAGTAAAGCTGATAGACGAATAGGACAAACGCCCTATTGACTGTCAAAAACAGTAGTGTATTATCAAAATTACTATATATTTTGAGAGACACTACTAATTATGAAAGACGAAATAGGAAAGATAGAAAAGCTACTTGTTTTGGATGACGAGACGGAACAAAGAATACTCCAAAACATGAAAGAATTCCGCGGCGTTGGCACAACACTTGAAAGTGCAGTGGGTGCTCTGGTGTTTGGCCAATTTTTTGGATGGCGCGTGCTCAAGATTTTGCACAATCCTGCCACCTATCGCAAATACGAAAAAGTACTCGGTATCGAGTTCAAATCGGTATGTCCAGAAGTCACCGAATTTGGCCAGAAAAAAAGTATTGGCTATGCCATTACGGAAAAGCTCGGTAGTTTTTGGGCAGTAGTCATGGGCAAGCGCAAAGTAGCTGATAAGGGCTTAATTGACAATCAAGCCGAAGTAGAAAAGCACGTGGCTAAGCATATCGCCGGTAATGACAGGGAGGAAAAGAAATGAACCACTCCGAACACATACTGGTGACTATCAAAAAATTTGCTGAACTCACAGGCTTGACTGAAGAAGCCATCCGGCAATATAGAAAGAAAGGGCAATGGATAGAAAAGATTCATTGGGTAAAAGCACCAAACGGTCGAATATTCATCATCACAAAGGCAGCATACGCATGGATGCAAGGCAGCGTGGCATAACGATCCGCGGCACTAGCGCCCAGATCGCCTTTACCTATCAAGGCGTGCGCTGCCGGGAGACCATCCCTATCCCACCGACCAAGGTCGCACAAAAGGAATTGATGCTAAAGCGTCAAGCCATCCTGTATGAAATCAGCATTGGTACTTTTAATTACTCAAAACATTTCCCGCACAGCAGAAAAGCCAAAGAATTTAGAAAAACCCGCCCTGATCTGTATACGATCAAAGAAGCCATCATTAGCTGGCTGCAACGCAACCAAAGTAAATTGCAGAAAAGCACGCTGCAAGACTATAACAGCGCGATTTATTATCACTTGATTCCAGCTTTTGGCGAACTGACCATTTCTGAACTCACCGCGAGCAAAGTCAAAGAATGGTTATCCATACTTCCCTGCTCCAGCAAACGCAAAGGCAATATTTTGATTCCGCTGCGGCAAATGTTCGATGAGCTGTACCATGATGAAATCATCGACAAAAACCCGCTGCAAAGGGTTAAAAATCTGCCCAACAAAACCCGCGAACCCGAACCGTTCACGCAAGAAGAAATCACTAAAATTCTGAACGAACTCACCGGCCAAGCAAAAAACCTGATTCAGTTTGCATTCTATTCCGGTCTCAGAACTTCTGAATTGATTGCATTACGCTGGCAAGATGTCGATTTTGAAAACAACCGGGTATTTGTAAGAAGCGCTTATGTCAGAGGACAACTGAAAAACACCAAAACCAAATCCGGGAAACGTGAAGTCACGCTTCAGCCACAAGCCGAAGAAGCTTTACTCAACCAGCAATCTTTTACCAAACAACTGAACGAAACCGTTTTTCACGATCCTGACACCAATCAGCCGTGGAGTGACGATCAACCTATCCGCAAAAGAATCTGGATTCCAGCACTGAAAAAAGCCGGTATTAACTACCGCAACCCCTACCAGACCCGTCACACCTTTGCTTCCATGATGCTTTCAAGAGGCGAAAAGCCAATGTTTGTTGCCCAACAAATGGGGCACAAGGATTGGAGTATGATTATTAAGGTTTATGGCCGATGGATTCCGCAATCGAAATAGTTGCCAGAGTCCCATAGTGGGACTATTATTCCATTTATGAGAGTTATAGCGCTATCGACCTTGAAAGCATTTTGGGAAAATGATTCGTCTTACAATGATGCGATTCAGCCCACACTTGCATGGTACAGGCATGTTTTAAAGGCAAACTGGAAATCACCCGCAGAAGTCAAAGCAGATTTCAGAAATGCCAGTATTCTTAAAGATGGCAGAACCGTTTTTAATATAGCAGGCAATAAATACCGGATTGTCGTATGGATCAATTATGCTTATGGTGTCGTGTATGTCCGTTTTATAGGCACGCATGCACAGTATGGCCAAATTGACGCACAAACTATTTAGTAAAGTACTAAAAACAATGGAAATCAAACCGATCAAAACCGATGCTGACTACCGCTCAGCACTAAAAGAAGTTGAATCTTTGATGTCAGCCAAACCCAACACGCCTGAAGGTGAAAAACTGGATGTTTTGGTAACATTGGTCGAAGCTTATGAACACAAAAACTTTCCGCTTGATCTTCCTGATCCTGTTGAGGCCATCAAATTTGAAATGGAACAGAAAGGATTAACAGCTAAAGATCTTGAACCGATGATTGGAAAGAGCAATCGAGTGTATGAAGTTCTAAACCGCAAACGTTCTCTAACGTTAAAATGATCTGGAAATTACATTAAGAATTGGTATCCCTGCTGAGTCTTGATAAAACAATCATTTCAGTCACATGTCGCTGAAAAAACTACCCATTAATATTTTACTAACTCTGCATGCTGACTGGAGCTGAACGAATGTCTAATAAATCTTTAAGTATGGAAATGGGGAATCTAATTTGTAAATTTGGACAAAATAAAGTTCTCCTAGACCTTTACTAAATGAAATAGTATTTCCTTCATTTTTTGATGACAAGCTGATTAGAAGCTACGATAAAACTAGATACTTCTTTCACGATGTAAAAAAAGTCATTCTTAATGATGACGAGAACAATAAGGTGATAGGGATAGCTGGGAGATTCATTAAAGACACAACACTTCAACGTGAACAAATATTGAGCAGGAACGTGGCCTTATCAAAGATACTGAAACTATGCGCTCATCACCATCAGCAATTTTTCTTCTTATACTTAATTATCATAGACTTATTTATGTCAGAGAAATGAGTGATGCCCCGAGCAAAGAAACATTTAAATCTACTTTATTAAATTTTCTTAAAGAAAAACATAAAAATTTTATAAACTCAGAATATGAAACGTATAAGAATCTTTCTGAAAGCATTTCGAACCAACAAGATAATGATTCCAAAATAAACAATTCAATTGCAAAACTGAATGCATTGGCTCGCACTGTTATTGACCTGTCACAAAAGGAATTAAATAAGCAATTAGTAACTAAGAAGCTTTATTAGAAATAAATTCCCTATCCAAGTCTGGAACTGATTCCTCTCACCACAACAGATAGTATTGAAGATTTTATAAATAAATATGATGTTTTAAAAACACTAGAGATATCTTTACTGGATATAGAAATGATGAAAATGACAATGAACCATTCTTTGAAGAACTACAGAAACGTAAAGACAAATTAGGAAGTCATAAGTCAGTTCTGAGACATACTAGTAATGAAGGATTAAAAAAAGATGTTGCAATTCATGAAATTTCTGAAGCTACAGCTCAAGGTAACCAATCTGTTAAATTACAGGGGATTATTGATATAAAGGTGATATTCTAAGCGGAAATAATGAGAAATTTCAAATCAGAAAATCAATAGATGACTTAAGTGATAAACCAGATAAAGCTGCAAAAGGAACTCTACCAGTCATTTAATGGACTAGTAAAAAGAAGGATTAATAAAACTACCAGAAAACGTGGGGAAATCATTAAAATCATAAATAATCTGGCTAAAAAACTAACTCAATGAATCAACTAAATTTTGATGTAAATGACTTAACCAAAGAAAAAAAACTTTGGGATATTTACATTGCATCAAGACGCATACCAGCCAGCAAGTTTAATGCATGGTCCCATTTGTAATTTTTGTTGCACTTATATGTAACGCTTGGCTCACTCCTCAACCGATTAATGAGACCATCGGAGTTATCAGAGCATTATCCGATATAGGTCTCTCCATAACTCTTAATACTTTAGGTTTCTTAGTTGCAGGATTTACTATATTTGCAACCATTTCAAAACCAAGTCTTTTACTATAAATGGCTCAGATACCACATCAAGAAGCGGATTATCAATTTAAAACATAATTATTTATATTTCTGCGAGTATTTATTTATTTCCTTACATTCGCAGCATTTTGCCTTTCTTATAGATATTTGGCCAAAGGCGGATTAATCTCTTTATTGGTTTCATTTTCTCCATATGCCGAGAATGTTAAGTTTGCAATTGTTAAATTTACATATGTCTTATTATTCACAGGATATTATTTCTTAATAATGCAATTAAAGTCATTTATTTTCAATATGTATCATGCTGTAATGACTTCACTTTCAATGATGGAAGCAAGTAATATGGAAGATTCTAATGAATAATATTATGATATTTATTCAAATATGAATTATAAAAAGATATGATTAGTCGTAACATCCCTTATATTTAAAAATTTATTTTGAAACATTTCCAGAACCAATGACACAAAAATCATAGAGGTGAACAATACATGATTGATATATCAAAAATAGACGCGGGTTCGATTCCCGCCGTCCCGGTTGGTTTTTTTCGCCTGTTCTAGCGTGTTTGCGGGTTCATGCGGAATCTTGCAGGCTTCAAGGTTTCATGAAATTCGGCAAATCGGCTCAATTTTTCTCTCTTTGTACCAATAATCTCTCTACCCTACTCGCCTTATAGAAGCGAAGCCCACAAGTTCATATTTTTAAACCATATAAATCAAAGAATTAAGCGGCGACCAATCAAGTGGTTTATTTTCAGTATTGGTAAGGGAAGGAAACTGTGGCATTTATAAGGTGTGCACTCATGGCAATTTTATTGCTTGGCTAGGATCATAATCACTTGGCTCTTTGAGATGCCTACTCATCATGAGTTTCATCAAACTTTTTGACCAACAAGCCAACATTATTTTTATTACTCCAGATACAATGAAACTTACATTATCCTTACATTAATGGAGATGACTTGTGCGGCATCTACTGGCTACAGCACTAGTTTTTGTTCTTACTTTAACGATATCGGCCTCAATTTTTGCTGATGAGCAAAGCTCGCCGTCTGCGGCAGTTGAGAATTCTCTGGGAATGAAGTTTGTACTGGTGCCTGCTGGCGAATTTTTGATGGGCAGCGATGAATCACCGGATGTGTTGTCAAAGGACTATCCGCAGTACGAGCGGCGCCGTGTGCAGGAACTTGGGGACGAAGCACCAGTGCATCGAGTGCGTATCACTCAACCTTTTTACCTTGGTCAGTTTGAAGTGACCGTCGGACAGTTTCGTAAATTTTTAGAAGCTTCAGGCTATATCCCTGAGTCGGTGGCAGACGGAACGGGAGGGTATGGATATAACGCGAATTATGACCCTACCAAATCCGATAGCGGTGATGCTTTTGAAGGACGCGATCCGAAATATTCCTGGCATAATCCGGGTTTTGTCCAAGGAGACAATCATCCGGTCCTGAACATAACCTGGAATGATGCAGTAGCGTTAACGAAATGGCTCAGCGAGAAGGAGGGAGTGAAGTATCGCCTTCCAACCGAAGCAGAATGGGAATATGCCTGCCGTGCCGGCACGCGCACACGATATGCAAACAGTAATAACCCAGAATCCTTGATAAAAATCGCCAATATTTTCGATGCTGATGCTAAAGAGTACTGGTCACGCTGGGCACAATTTGCACTATCAGGCCATGATAATTCCGCATTCACCTCCCCCGTTGGAAGTTTTGCACCAAATAGCTGGGGGCTTTATGATATGCATGGCAATGCATGGGAATGGGTTTCCGATTGGTATGAGAACGACTATTACGCAAAATCACCCATTGATGATCCTCAAGGACCAACCGATGGCATCGTACGAGTTAGACGAGGGGGCTCTTGGCATACCTGGTCCCTCTACGCACGTTCATCCTATCGCAACTGGATTTCGCCAAATTCACGTTACTCCTTGGTCGGAATGCGTCTAGTGCGTGAGGTTGTAGAACGCTAAACGATCTGCTTTAATCAAAGGAAAACAACTAGAAGTCATACTTCAATAAACTTGTCACATTAATATTAGGAGCTAGAGAAAAGACAAAGCTCGGTTGGTCTTTTCCTTTCTACTTCCCGGGAATTTAATGGGATTCTTGCAGATTTTTGCGGACTTCGAGGTTTCAAGAAACCCCACAAATCTGCTCATTTTTTCTCTCTTTGCGCCATTATTCTCTCCACCCCTGCCCAACTTACAGGGACAAAGTCCACAAGCTTGTATTTTTTGTCGATTGTAAATCAATGAATTATGCGCAGACTAATCAAGTGGTCGATTTGCAGCATTGTTAGGCAGAGGAAGCCTTTTAGTATAGTTACGAGCGATGGTATAGTTGCCGGTAAAACCATGTTCATCCCGTAATCGTTTCCAGTATCCGTATCGCAGTATGGCGTTGCTTGGAATGAACTTGTTTGTCAGCTTTCAGACTGACATCAATAATGCCAATGAAAGGGGCAAGCTTTTGGCTGGCAGAAACGGGCTCACTCTTGCGCCGATAACCAGGCGACAATGCATATTGGCACATCTTTTTAACGGTCTTGCGGTGAACTCCATAATAACGCGCAACTTCGCATTCGCTTTTGCCTTCCATCATCACCGCTCGTCGAATTTTCACATATAGTTCTACTGTATACCTCCTCATCGCCTAAGTCTTGATTTACTGGACTGTGATCGCGTACCTGAAGGTGTCGGGATCCAGTTGATTCAACGCTTTCCCACCGGTCTCCCCATTCGGATACATAAAGTACGCGATCTTGGTTCGAGAATTCGGTAGGACAACGTCGTGGGCTGTGTTGTAGGCAAGCCAATTCATTTCCCAGGTGCCGAACAGCCGTTTGCGCATCGCCACGACTTTCGGATCGTTGATCGGCAAGTTGCCGGGCGGCTCCTCCAGCACCACCTTGCGCACATCGGCGGGATCGACCGGCACCCAGCCTATGCCCTGAGCGAAGAATTCCGCGCGGCAGTGCTGTCCCTTGCTCGCATTGGCACTGACGAGCCCGAGGCTCTTGTAGCCAAGCTGCGAAGGTGCGACGCGCACCCCGTAAATATCGCGCGCTGCCACGCCGACCGATCTCGCCAGACCGACGAACAGGGCGTTGAGGTCGCCACATTTGCCGCCGAAGTAGCGCGTTTCCAGCATTGTCTTGATGTCGCCCCACCCGCAGCCCATAACCTTGGGATCGCGAAAGGTATTGTCCACAACCCATTCGTAAATCGCATGCGCCTTTTCGATATCAGTTTTAGCATGCCGGGTAATGTCTTGCGCGGTGTCGCGCACGATGCCGTCGGTCGGAATGAGCTCCGTCGGCTCGGTGTAGAGTTTCATTTCGGCTTGCGACAGGCTGGGGGCATTCGGATTCGATCCGGAGAAATCCACGGCGCGGTCGCGTGTCGCAAAACGGCTGATGACTTCGAGTACGGGAGCTTTCTCGTGCTCTTTCCATTCCACATAGAGCATTTCCATACCGTATTTCGGCTCGGTAATGACGTTCATCTGTCCGTTGCCGGTCCATGTATTGCTCAATGGCGTATGCCAGTCGGTCTTGGCCGTGTATGGCAGCGGAACCCAGGCACGTGAAACACCGGAAGGATTAGCAATTTCCAGTTTGGTGGCCAGTTCGAAAGTGCGCCAGCCCTCATCTTGTGCAGAGGCAACCGCGCCGCGCACGGCTGGCAATCCGACAATGAATGGGGTCGCAATAGCAGCTTGCAGAAAAGTACGTCGTTTCATTTAATCTCTCCACGTTTAATGCATCCGACCGGCGTTAAACCCGCGCTTACGGCGTATTTAACGAAGTGGGATAAATTTCGTGTGCCTGCTCGACAGCATTTAATACGCTTGATGTTGATATTGAAGATAATCAATGACATCGTTTTTTGAACCTTTAAAACAGGGAATCACTTGGCGGCGCTCAAGAGAATTCAAATAAAGCGGGTCATAGTAATATTTTACAAGTTTTTCGATCCAACCTTTGTTCGAAACAATTTCGTTCCTATTCAAAAAATCCAGTTGTGCATTTTCCAAATCGTTCAACACTTCCTGGAACCGCATGCCGCCTAATTTTCTGCTGATCATTTGCAATGAATGCTTGTATTTTTCAAATAAATGCATAGCCTGGTCATGCAACGCTTCTGGTTTTTGCGATGGCCATTTTTTGCCTTGCCGCGCTTGTTGCGCATGACCGATCCCAGTGTTGAGCACATAATCATCAAAAATATTTTCCACTCTTGCTTCAAAAGGCTCGTCAAGCCAAATGACGTCAGAGGATCTCATGCGGACAAAGAAATTTGCAGGCACGCAAATTTTTCCGATGCTTCGACTTTCATCCTCAACCAACCACGGTGCATCCAATTGCGTTTGGTTTTCTAATTTCAGCAAATTCACCGCCAACCGATTTTCAAAATCAATCTGCGTCGGCTGAGGGATGGCGAATCCCCCAAAAGCGGATCCCCGATGCTGGGCGATGCCTTCTAAATCAATAGAAGGATAATGACTCCTTACTGCATGGATCAATTTGGTTTTTCCACTGCCCGTAGGTCCTGTAACCACCAGCAACTGCCTATTTTCGCTAAATGTATCAATAACATTCATTAAAAATGCACGCACTTTTTTGTACCCGCCAACAATCAGCGGTCTTTCAATACCAGCCTCTTTTAGCCATTGCTGGGTGATCTGCGACCGCTTACCGCCGCGAAAACAATACAACACAGTGCGGGGATTTTCCTGTACAAACTTCAGCCATTGATTCAGACGATTTTGTTTCACAGATCCTGAAACAATCTGATAACCCAGGCGGATTGCAGCTTCCTGGCCTTGATGCTTGTAGGTAGTCCCGACAAGCGCGCGATCTTCATTATTGAGTATGGGAAGGTTGACGGATCCGGGCAGAGAGCCTTGCACAAACTCAATCGGCGCACGCACATCGATCAACGGTGTTTCCGTTACAAATAATTCTTTAAATCCATCAATGCTGATATTTTGATTACTCAAAGACCACCGCTTTGTGTTGACGAGGCAAAACCTGTCCGACAATCTCGGCGGATTTAAACTTGTTGCGCAGGGCTTGGGTCATGGCGTGGCTGACTGCCGGGGAAACACTCAATAACAAGCCTCCGCTCGTCTGTGGATCATGAATTAAAAGTCTGTGAAGCGGGTCCAGATTGGAGACATCGATGTGAGGCTCAGTGTATTCCGCATTTGTCCTGTGCGCCTTCGTCAAAAAAGAGTGTTCTAAACAGGAAAAAGACTTGGTAAATCGTGGGAGCTTTTCTGCCTGAATGCTTAAAGTCACCTGGCTGGCGTTGGCAAGTTGCATGGAATGACCGGAAAAACCAAAACCTGTGATATCCGTCGCAGCGTGAACGGCTGCTAGAAATTCCGCAGTCATGTAGTCAATGGCATTATTGATGGTAGCCATGCTCTGCAAGGCCTCCAGGATATCCTCTTCCTGGGATTCTTGTCTTTTTAGAGCAGCCGTCATGGTTCCCGTACCGAGCGCTTTTGTGAGAATCAAATGATCTCCGGCTTGAGCTCCGGCATTGGTCCATACTCGGCTGGGATTGACAAATCCGGTGACCGACAGGCCAAATTTCAACGTATCATCATCAATGGAATGTCCGCCGACGAAATTAGCTCCAGCCTCAGCGATTTTGTCACTGGCGCCTTGCAGCACATCAACAATGGTGTGTTCAGCCATGCTTGCCAAAGGAAATGCCAGAATCCCCATGGCGGTTGTCGGTTTGCCACCCATGGCATAAACATCGCTGAGCGCATTGGCGGCGGCAATTTCACCAAAAAGTTTCGGTGTGTCTACGATAGGCGTAAAAAAATCCAAAGTTTGAACCAGGGCGATTTCTTCATTGATTTTATAAATGGCGGCATCATCAAACAGCCCGCCATCCACCAATAAAGCGGGATGCGCTGGCGGGAATCTTACCTGTTGTAAAATCCGGTGAAGCTCCGAAGCCGCAACTTTAGCAGCACAACCTCCTTTTTGCACAGTCTGTGTAAGTGCGATCTTTTCTGAACTCATGAATGAATGCTTCGGGATATAGGAAAAAAACGCTCTTTTTGATGAAAAATAAAAGTACAGGAAAGGAGATGGAGTGTCAAACACTCCGACAGGAGATCAAAAATTCAAAACATTTGTATTCATTTTTATGAATTCAGATATTTTTTTGACCTTCCGAAGAAAGGACGCAGAGAAAACACTCATCCCAATTATGAAATGGACTGAAAGACTTACGCTGGCGCTTTTATTTGTGCGATTGCGTCTAATTCCAGGATATTTTCATACGTCACCTCGTACGATACTCATAAAAAAGTAGCTCTTAGGGTTATCTTTGAATAATGCAGGAGTACATGAACGCCCTGCCTGCTAAAGCACATTCGTTATTTTGTTCTGACTGGTTAGAAGAGCCATTAGTCGCACAGCCTGTCAGCCCCCAAATAATCAATGACATGGTCATAAAAATTTTCATCGCAATAAAGTAGTTCGATATCGTTTCTGAATAAAATCTATCACTGTCTCACAAGACGGTACACTTTAAGAGTGTATTTTGGTGTACATAATTGTAAAAACTCTAACCAGAGTGACATGTAGCATCCGCAATCAAAAAACTGCCAAAGCCCCATAATGGGACTATTATTCCATTCATAAGAATTATAGCGTTGTCGACCTTGAAAGCATTCTGGGAAAATAATCCATCTTTCATCGATGCGATTCAACCTACGCTTGCATGGCACAAGCGTGTTTTAAAGGCTAATTGGAAATCACCCGCAGAGGTTAAAACAGATTTCAGAAATGCCAACATTCTCAAAGATGGCAGTGTCGTATTTAATTTAGTGTCATTTATTGAATCTTTTTTGATAAGCATCAGGCTTAATCTTGCATTTTCTTGATCTAAATCAAGAAATTTAGCCTTAACTCGATTGATTTTGTTGATCTAAATCAATAACTCAAGCTTTAATTCGAATAAAAATTCGACTTCCACTAATGTTAATTTTGGAGGTAATAATGGAAATGCTAGAAAGCGAAGATGTGATTACATTTAAAAAACTGGGTTTTAATTTAGCAGTCATAGGCGCAGTAGCGGCAGCTTTGATTATCGTATCCATGTACTTTTCATAACAAATTGAAAAGACGAGTAAAATTAATTGAATTCAAAGACGCCAATAAATTAACCTCGCCCCAAAGGGCGAGGAACAAAACCGGAAAGATTTGAAGCTACAAAGACCCCAAAATTGGGGAATATCCATCAATTGTGGTTGACGGTAAATTCCGCAATTGAAATGACTTAACCTACCAACAGACCAAGGTTCGATTCCGGCCGCCTCATCATCATCACAAGCCAATTCTTCATCCGATTGGTTTTTTTCCGTCTAATCTCGCGTACTTGCGAAGGTTCATGCGAATTCCTCGCCGACTTTGGATTTCTAAGAAATTCCACAAATTCGCTCATTTACCTCATTATTCCAATTGTCATCGCGCGAGAATTGTTGAAAACGGCCAAAATAGCGAACGAACCGAGGACAGCGCAAGCCCGTCAAATCAATCGAGTACTGCATAATTTTACTATTTCCACTTTAACGCAAGACGCATAGATTGAGACACTGCCCTAATGTTAATTTCGCGGGCAGTTTCAGAATTAAAAACATATGCTATAAGTTAAGCTTTAAAGGAGATAGAAAATGGCCCACATTGTCGGCATGAATCATTTCACGGTGCTTAGTTCTGATTTGGAAAGAAGTAAAGCTTTTTACATCAATATCCTTGGATTCAAAGAAGGATATCGCCCACCTTTTGCTTTTCTTGGCGCATGGCTTTATGTCGATGGTCATGCCATATTGCATATCATGGCAGGCAGGCCAATGCCTGCAAACCCTGCTGGCGTAATTGACCATATGGCTTTTAGTGCATCCAATCTGCAAGCTGTTATCAACATCTTGAAGCAAGCTGACATTAAATATGAGTTACATCGTCTGAAAGGCTTGGAAATCTGGCAATTGTTTTGTTATGACCCAGACGGCGCAAAAGTAGAGTTGGATTTTCCAGCAACTGAACCGGAACCCATCCAATAGTTAGTTATTTCTTACAATTTGGTTTCTTGCCCGCTGCATGCGCCTGTTGCATCAAGTTTCTGGCTTTCGCTAATTGTTTGCGTAAATCGTCAATGCGCGTTTCATGAGACGGATGGGTAGATAGAAATTCCGGTGGCTGCCCACCCTGACTGGCTTGTGCCATTTTCTGCCACAATGTAATGCTTTCAGCGGGATTGAAACCAGCTTTTGCCATTAATTCAATGCCAATATTATCTGCTTCACTCTCATGCAAACGACTAAATGGCATAATCAAACCATACTGTGCTCCCACTCCGAGTAAGCCGAGTGCAGTTTGACCCAAAGCTGTTTGCGGTGCCGCCACTGCCGCAATCAGCGACATACCCACCTGTGCTCCGAGTTTCTGCGACATCCGCTCGTTACTATGTCTAGCCAGTACATGGCCTATCTCATGCCCAATGACAGATGCCAACTGATCCTGGTTATCCACCAGATCAACCAAACCGGTATGCACACCAATTTTGTTGCCTGGCAACGCAAAAGCATTGAGCGTTTTATCCTCAAACACCACCACTTCCCAATTGCCGCCTACTTCGCGCGTTATAGCATTTGCAATACAGCTCACAAACTGATTTTCACGCGCATCGTGGTTGATCGTTTTTTCATTTTTCATATCCGAAAAGGCTTGCAAACCCATAGCATCGAGTTCAGCATCTGGCATAAAAGCCAGTTGATTTCTACCTGTCGGAGTAGTTGCACAGGCTGCAAGAAAAGAAATCATCCATAAAATAAGTATCAATCTGTGTTTCATGATAAACAGTTCCATTAGTATGAATCGCTGAAATTCTATAATAAAGATATTATCTCATCTTTATGAATCAATATGATAAGGTACGGATTCATCAAAAATTTGCTTCAATGGCAGGGGTAATACTGCTAATTGCTTAAAATATGATATAACGCTTTTTTAAGCAACATTAAGATAAAGAGGAATTTTATAATGAGTGATCATATATACAAAATTATCGAAATAGTCGGCTCATCAACCAAAAGTAGCGATGATGCCATCCAGCAAGCAATTGCGAAGGCTAGCTCAACCTTACACAATCTTGATTGGTTTGAAGTCGTGGAAACACGCGGGCATATCGTGGACTCAAAAGTTGCACATTACCAGGTAAAACTAAAAATTGGCTTTCGCCTGGATTAGTAATCTATATTGAATCGCAATCTTCTTTATTCATGCTCTAAAACCACTTGAATCAACTTGTGGAATTAGAGTAACGATTCTCGCAATTTTGCTGTGTAACCCGAGTAGAAATCACATTTCTACTCGTATGTTGCATTCTATTTCATGGCAATTATTTTTTGCGATAGAAGTCAGTCGCCTGCCAACACATCAATCGATTCAATCCCTGCAAATACTTCACGGTATAATCGGCTTTTTAAAGAAAGTACAAAGCTAAACCTCATGCAAGAGAAATATCATCCTCAGGAAATCGAAAAAAAAGCGCAACAGTATTGGGAACAAACAGCCGCATTTAAAGCCACTGAAATTCCTAACAAACCTAAATATTACTGTTTGTCGATGTTTCCTTATCCATCCGGCAAATTACACATGGGACATGTGCGTAATTACACCATCGGTGATGTGTTATCGCGATACCGGCGTATGCAAGGTTATAACGTATTACAGCCGATGGGTTGGGATGCCTTCGGATTACCGGCTGAGAATGCCGCCATGCAAAATAATGTATCACCGGCCCAATGGACCCACGACAATATCACTTACATGCGCAAGCAATTGAAAAGCCTGGGATTCAGCATCGATTGGACGCGCGAGATCGCTACCTGTGATCCCAGTTATTATCATTGGAATCAATGGTTATTTTTACGCATGCTAGAAAAAGGGTTAGCCTATCAAACTACTGGCACAGTCAATTGGGATCCGGTCGACCAGACAGTTCTCGCCAATGAACAAGTCATCGATGGTTGCGGCTGGCGCACCGGTGCACCAGTAGAAAAGCGCGAAATCCCGATGTACTACATGAAAATAACGCAATATGCCGATGAACTCTTGGCAAGCCTGGATAAACTGGAGGGCTGGCCAGAACGCGTAAAAACCATGCAGGCTAACTGGATCGGTAAAAGTTTTGGTGTCGATATTACCTTTCTTGCCGATAGCGCATCCGGCACACCGCAAGATTTAAAAGTTTTCACCACGCGTGCAGACACGCTGATGGGTGCGACCTATGTCGCCGTTGCCGCAGAACATCCAATCGCGTTGCATGCTGCACAAAGTAATCCACCGTTGCAAGCGTTCATTCACGAATGTAAATTGGGCTCGGCAAAAGAAGCAGACCTCGCTACGCAAGAGAAAAAGGGTATGAATACTGGCCTGTTTGTCATTCACCCGCTCAACGGTGAAAAATTGCCGGTATGGGTCGCAAATTATGTGTTAATGGGGTATGGCGAAGGCGCAGTGATGGCGGTTCCTGCACATGATGAACGTGATTTTGCTTTTGCCACACAATATTCATTGCCCATCAAGGCGGTCATCAAACCAACAAACAATGATCTAGCACTCCCGCTGGCCCAAGCTTATGTGGAACATGGCATTACTTTCGATTCTGGCGAGTTTTCCGGATTAGATTTCCACCAAGCGGTCGACGCAATTGCCAGTGCATTGCAACAGAAAAATCTCGGCAGCAAGCGCGTGCAGTACCGCCTACGCGACTGGGGCATTTCCCGTCAGCGTTACTGGGGTTGTCCGATTCCGCTGATTCATTGTACCGATTGCGGTGTGGTACCGGTACCGGACGATCAGTTGCCGGTGCTATTACCACCGGATCTGGTGCCGGATGGATCCGGCAATCCGCTCGCCAAGACTCCGTCATTTTACGAATGTACTTGCCCGAAATGTGGCAAAGCTGCACGCCGTGAAACGGACACGATGGATACTTTTGTTGATTCTTCATGGTATTACGCACGCTACGCCTGCTCGGATCAAAACCACGCCATGACCGATGAACGCGCCAATTACTGGCTACCGGCCGATCAATACATCGGTGGCATTGAGCACGCCATTTTACACCTGCTATATTCGCGCTTCTGGAGCAAAGTCATGCGCGATCTGGGTTTGCTGCAATTGGACGAACCGTTTACCAATCTGTTGACGCAGGGCATGGTACTCAATGAAATCTTCTACCGTAAAACAGGCAGCGGGCGCATTAGTTATTTCAATCCATCGGAAGTCAACATCCAGTATGATAAGGACGGCAAGCGCTGCGCTGTAGTCCTGCAAGCCGACAATCAACCCGTTGAATCTGGCGGGATCGGTACCATGTCGAAATCCAAAAATAATGGCGTTGATCCACAAAAAATAGTGGATGAATACGGTGCTGATACAGCGCGGTTATTCATGATGTTTGCCAGTCCGCCGACACAAACGCTGGAATGGGCGGATACCGGTGTTGATGGTGCCTACCGTTTTCTTAAACGGTTATGGAGGCAAGTTTATATCCACCTTCAGCACGGGGTGATAACGATTGACCCGGCATTGTATGCAGCACTTTCTGTTGAACTCAAAGCGCTGCGTTGTCAATTGCACCAAACTATCGCCAAAGTCAGTGATGATTTGGATAGGCGCCATACTTTCAATACCGCCATCGCGGCTGTCATGGAGCTAATGAATGGCCTGGCAAAAATCCAGGACAGCGATGCCGCCAGCCGCAATGTAATGCAGGAAGCACTGGAAAATATTGTGCTATTACTTTCGCCAATTGTTCCACATATTTGTCATGAATTATGGCGCGAACTCAGGCCAGCAACTGAGCTGTTTGATCAACCCTGGCCCAAGGCTGACAATGCTGCAATGGCGCAAGATGAAATCACACTGATTGTGCAAGTCAATGGCAAATTACGCGGGCAAATCAGCGTTAATAAAAATGCCAAAAATGATGCCATCGAAAATACTGCGTTGGCAAACGAACATGTACAGAAATTTGTTGCAGGGCAAACGATCAAAAAAATTATTGTTGTCCCAGGCCGATTGGTAAACATTGTAGTGTGACTTTACTATCGGAATTATCCATTTTCATTCAAACATCAAATCGCTATGGTACTGAATAAACAGAGAATCATTATTTTAATAATGCTATCTTTATTGGCGGCTTGCGGATTTAAGTTACGCGGGCAAATCTCAACCTTGCCATTCAAAACGCTCCACGTCTCTGCACCCGATGGGCATACCATAGGCATGGATCTGGAGCGTGCCATCAATGCATCATCGACAACCAAAGTGGTAAACGATGCAACAACAGCCGAAGCAACGCTACAAATTGTCAGCGCTATCCATGAAAGGGCTATCTTGTCGCTTTCTGCAGGTGGTCGAGTACGTGACTTTAATTTGATTTACCGTGTTATCTATCGCTTGGTAGATAACCAGGGTACAGAAATCGTACCCAATACCGAAATCGCGATTAGTCGTGTTCTTCCTTTTCTGGATGCACAGATCCTGGCCAAAGAAGCTGAAGAAAGATTGCTGCAGAAAGACATGCAAAGCGATGCCATTCAACAAATTCTCTGGCGTTTGGCGGCAATCAAAGTTCCGGATATAGATTTGCGTTGATTCCGCTCTTCTTCCAAGAATTCACCCATCGTTCATGCGCATAAAACCGGAGCAATTACCGCAACATCTGCAAAAAGCAACTGCACCACTTTATACGTTATTTGGCAGTGAACCCCTTCTAATTCTGGAAGCTGCCGACCTTATCCGCACACACGCACACCAGCAAGGATACAGCGAGCGCGAACTATTCATCGTCGATCAGCACTTTGACTGGCTCAGTCTGCTCAGTGCCACAAATAATTTATCCTTGTTCAGTGCGCGCAAATTCATAGATATCCGTATCCCTTCTGGCAAACCCGGAAAAGAAGGTAGTAAAGCCATCGAAGCTTATTGCAATGCCCTGCCTCCAGATTCGTTCACATTGATTACACTTCCCAAAGTAGACAAACAAAACCAAACGGCCAAGTGGTTCAAGATACTTGAAAATACAGGGACTTTAATTCCGATTTATGCACTCGAGCGGCAACAACTACCCGAATGGATTGAACTGCGTCTTGCCCGGCAACAACAAAAAACCGATACAACGACGTTACAATTTCTCGCTGACCAAACAGAAGGCAATTTGTTCGCCGCACACCAGGAAATTCAAAAGCTCGCATTGCTTTACCCCACTGGCCATTTAACCTTTGAGCAAGTAAAGAACGTCGTTCTGGATGTCGCACGCTACGATGTATATCAATTAGCTGATGCCATGCTTGCTGCCGATACCGCACGCTATACTCGTATCCTGATAGGATTACAAGGCGAAGGCGTCGCACCATTAGTCATTCTCGCCACATTAGCAGAACAAATTCGTCAACTCATAACCATTCGCGCAGGATTAGATTCGGGTCAATCGCTCGTACAACTATTTCAGACGGCCAGAATCTGGGGTGAGCGGCAAAAAATTGTTTCAACTGCGGTCAAACGCATTACACTACAATCGCTAACGCAAGGATTATCCGATGCAGCAGTGATTGATCGCATGATAAAAGGCGTTGCGCAAGGAGATGTCTGGGATGCCCTATTGCAACTGGGATTACGTTTTACACTCAATACACCTATCAGCACTGCAGCAAATCACTCGATTTAAGTGAGCACAAGCCGCTGCAACTTAGTTACAGAAACATCTTTCTCTGCAGAACCATAAAGATCCCAACTGACTTCAACTTTATTTTGGTCGTTTTTTTGTACATTAACCAATGCAAAATTGTTGGTTTTACAAGGTTCCATCAGTAACTGGAATGCCACATTTGGCTCACTATCATCCTGATTCCTTTGCAAAAAACCATGATTTTTAACCGCCCATGCAAGCGCAGAAGCTTGTGCCCATGGCAAATCATACGTGATAGCACTCGAGGTTAGTTGGTAAATGTGGGTATTTGAATATTTTTTATGCGTCATGCGAAATGCTGCACCAATATGTACATCCCCACTGAGTAAATACAGCGATTTTCCATGAGTATGCGCTGCATTGAATATCGCATCCAACAACTCATCACGCTCTACCCAATTGGTCTCATGCTCCCACTGGTCGCGCATATCATCAGTCAACGTGAGAATATCAAGATAATTGACCACAAAACTTTTTACATGCACAACAGGCACGGGTGAAACCACAAAAACGGAAGTAGCATTCTTAAAGGTATCGGATGTCAGCCATTCTTTAAAACGTTGCATTTGCGCTTGACCCAAGATCCGGTCATTGGTGGTGCGGGTATAGTCTCGCTGTCCGCGCATATCCAACACATAAAAAGCTGAATTACCCCAAGTAAACGCGTAATCCAATTGATTACTAGGCGTCGTGGGATTATGAACATGCTCATATTCATGATAAGTTAACTTTGCAGCTTCATACATTTGATAAAACAAAGAAAGTTTTTCTGTGTCATCATCCCAATCCCACCATGAATCCAGCAAATTCTGTCTTTCCTTGATGGTGTAAGACCCCCATCCATCCAGAATTTCGTGATCATCCCACATCATATAGGTGGGAAAACGCGACAATACGCGCCGCAGTTGACGATGTCCCCAATACCCCCGATAGATATCGCGATACCAGGAGCGCATAACTTCTATACGGTCTTCCGGCTTTACTTCTTTCACAAATTCCTTGCGATTCTTTCTTAACCATTCCCAAATACTTACTTTGGAATTTCCATCGACATAAACCTGATCTCCAACACCGAGAATAAAATCGCCATTGCGCTGATCCAGTTCATCGCCGAAACGGTCCCACATATGAATATTCACAAGATCAAATGAATTTTTCTTGTAGGGCATATGGCAACTAAAAAGCCCGAATGTTATCGGTTCTTGTCCATCGCTTTGTGTTTTAAATCGATTGAATTGATTATCTGGAACGATCTCCCAGGGTGTCTTTCTTATCGTCTGATCCAGTGCAAAAGCCGCATAATAATAGCGCTGCCCAGGTTTTAGTCCGGTAACTTCCCAAACTTCGGTAATATCATGTGCATATTTCAAATCGGATGATTCCGTGAGCAATGCAGTCGGTAATTCACGAATGATATCCTGATTAGAGGTACTCCTCAGAAAAAAGACTTCTTTACCATTCACCACCTTGGTTTCAGGACTCCAATCGGTAGCCATTTCGGTATCACTCAGAATCGGCTCTGGACAAATAACCATGCGGTATGTATTTTCCTGATATGCACGCATCCACAATTTGGTACTCGTCGTTGTCGTATGTCCAACGATCACTGCGTTAGTCAATAAGGGATTAATCCAGGGACGGTTAGAACCCCGGTCATAGAAATCGAATGTTTTCATGATTTGGTCATCAAATTGATTTATGTAATGTAAAGTCATTGTAACCGCATATTGATAACACAAACAGATTTTCCCTATACCAAAAGTGACAAGCTACACCAATATTACTTGTAACAAGTTATGTTATATTTCATTTAGCGAGCGTTTTTGAATGAAGATAAACTGCAATCTGTCTTATTAGTCATATCATTACATCAACTACGAAGGATCATCAATCATGCAAAACCCATTGATTCAACCTTATTTAATGTTTGGTGGCCGCTGTGAAGAAGCATTGGATTTTTACCGAAGCGCCCTGGGTGCGGAAGTAGATTTACTCATCCGTTACCAAGACAGTCCCGAGCCACCCCCACCAGGCATGCTTCCAACAGGCTTTGAGAATAAAATTATGCACACCAGTTTTCGTATCGGGGACAATATCCTGATGGCTTCGGATGGCTGCGAAGAGGGTCAGCAATTTAGCGGTTTCTCACTTTCGATTCAAGTTGCCACAGAAATCGAGGCCGATCGTTTTTTTACTGCATTATCGGATGGCGGCCAGATACAAATGCCGCTCTCCAAAACTTTCTGGTCACCACAATTTGGTATGCTTATCGACCGCTTTGGTATTCACTGGATGATTAACGTTGCTGCGTAACTGTTATTACTAGTTTATGCATCATTCAAACTCTCGCTTACTACAACGTATAATAAGCATTGCAATGCTATCAGCAATTTTAACAATTACTCATTCGGGCTGCTCAACTCAACAGATTTACACCACCGGCCAAGCATGGCAGCGCAATCAATGCCACAGACTCATCGACCTGCAAGAACGTGAACGTTGCTTAGCAAATGCAAACACCACTTATGAAACATATAAAAAACAAACCGATAGTAAAAATAAACTGAAATAAGAGGCAATTAAGCACACAATGCTTCTGTCAATGATTTGACTTCATCTTGTGAATCCTTGAGGATACTGCTCAATGCTTCCTGTCCGGCAAGTGTGTCAAAGTTGCCGACGATATCGTCACCCGTTTGATGCGAAGGCAAAACAAAAGGAGATTTGACCGGTGCCAGCTGATCAGCAAACAGCAGCGTATCGCCCAAGGTGCTGGGTGGGAAAGCCAAGTAACCTTCCCACAGACAAATAATACTTTCCAGTACAGGCTGCGGAACCAAGAGTGCCTTAAGAATTGCGGTACCGATCTTGATTTCACATTCCAGTTCGCTTTCATCCTCCAAATCTTCGTCACTGGACCATGCGCTGGCCAAACTATCATCCACTAATCCGGGATAATGCTTTTCCCTTGCCAACAAGTAAAACCAGCTAATCTCATGGATCATGCCGGCAAACATTGCGGTATCGGGATCCTGAGCGGTAACCCGCCGCGCAATCACTTGCGCAAGCGCAGCCACATGTGCGGAGTGTTTCCACAATTGTGCAGCGATCGGGCTTTTTAATTGCGATCCTGCAAGTTGTTGCACGACAATAGCCGTCGCCAGATTGCGTATTGTCCGCATACCAATCAGCGTAACTGCTGATCGCACATCGGTGATTTTTTTTCCTGAACGGTTAAAAACAACCGAATTGGCTATTGCAACCACCTTGGTGGACAATAACGGTTCAATCTGAATGAATCGAATCACCGCATCAAGGCTACAATCCGGATCCTCCAACTGCTCTTTGATTTTGATCGCTGCGTTGGCTGACGTCGGAAAAACTAATCTTCCTTGCTCCACTTCGTCAGCCAATACGCTCAATATCGCACTTTTTTCCATAAATATCCTTTTCACCTTAGCCACTCAATCTGGGTTTATCATTGACAACCTGCAGGTTATCTCAATATTTGCCGGGATAATTTCAGAAAAAAGGCCGATTAATGAAGCTATTTCTTTATATTGCCCACTCATTTATCCATAACGCTACCGCTATTTGCTGACTTGTATCTATTCATCATTGCACCCATCATCTTGTACTATAATTCCATGCAAATAATTGATTACTACTGATCAGCGGTTAAATGTAAATTCATGAACACTACAAACATCAAAACTTACATGCAGTCCGTCGGGCAACAAGCACGTGCGGCTTCTCGTTTGATTGCCAAAGCGGATACGGCGGCCAAAAATCATGCATTGGCTGCGATGGCCAGCGCCATCCGGCGTGATGAAGCCTTATTATTGGCGGCTAATGCCAAGGATCTGGATAATGCGCGCGCCAAGGGCTTGGAGGCTGCGATGATCGATCGTTTAAGTTTATCGGCAAAAGGCGTGGCCACGATGGCGGAAGGCTTATTACAAATTGCTGCATTGGCTGATCCGGTGGGTGAAATCAGCGGATTGAATTACCGGCCATCCGGCATTCAGGTGGGAAAAATGCGCGTACCGTTGGGCGTGATTGGCATCATTTATGAAGCGCGCCCGAATGTAACGGCCGACGCTGCAGGATTGTGCCTGAAAGCTGGCAATGCGGCTATCTTGCGCGGCGGCTCCGAAGCCCTTCACAGCAATCAAGCAATCGCCGCCTGCGTGAAAGAAGGTCTGCGATTGGCCGGTTTGCCGGAAGCGGCGGTACAGGTGATCGAAACCACCGATCGCGCAGCAGTTGGAGAATTGATCACGATGCAGGATTTTGTCGATGTCATCGTACCACGTGGTGGCAAAGGCTTAATTGAACGTATCGCCAACGAGGCGCGCATTCCAGTGATCAAACATCTGGATGGCGTTTGCCATGTGTACATTGATGATCAGGCGGATTTTGACAAAGCCATCAAAATCGCCGATAACGCCAAAACCCAGCGCTATGGCACCTGTAATACCATGGAAACATTACTCATTCACACGGGCATTGCACAAAAAATATTGCCAGTATTAAGCAAGATTTATTTCGATAAAGGCGTGGAATTACGTGGCGACGAAACAGCCCGTCATATCATCCCGCAAATCAACGCAGCCATCGAACAGGATTGGTATGAAGAATATCTAGCACCAATTTTGAGTATCCGCGTTGTCGATGACTTAGATCAAGCGATTGATCATATTACGAAATATGGCTCACAGCATACCGACGCAATTGTCACCGAAAACTACACCCGCGCACGTCGTTTCTTGCGCGAAGTCGATTCCAGTTCAGTGATGGTCAACACCACCACGCGATTTGCGGATGGCTTCGAGTATGGTCTCGGTGCGGAGATTGGCATTTCAACAGACAAAATCCATGCACGCGGCCCTGTTGGTCTGGAAGGATTGACCAGTCAAAAATTTATCGTGCTGGGTGACGGCCAGCTAAGACAATAAGCCATTTTTTCATTTATACAAATGAATACCTTGCCAAGAAGGCTGTTATGACACGAATTGTTGAAATAAAAATTCCCGATATCGGTGATTTCAAGGACGTTCCCATTATTGAAGTACTCGTTGCGCCTGGCGATACCGTTGCACAAGAAACCTCCCTAATCACGCTGGAAACTGACAAGGCATCGATGGAAGTGCCGTCTCCGCATGCCGGAGTCATTCAGGAAATCAAAGTCAAGGTAGGCGATAAAGTTTCTGAGGGCTCGGTCATTCTGACATTGGTGGCGACTGAACCACCCGAAGATTCAGTAAATTCTGAAGCTAAAGTACAAACCAGGGAAAAACCACCTCTCCAAAATACCCCCCCAACACTTGCAACGGCAACAGCGACAGTGCCGACACCCCCTCAATCCGTTGCACCTAGCGATATCCATGCTGATGTGGTGGTACTCGGTGCCGGTCCCGGCGGCTATACGGCCGCCTTTCGCGCGGCTGATCTGGGCAAAAAAGTAGTGTTGATTGAACGTTACCCAACGCTGGGTGGTGTATGCCTGAATGTTGGCTGCATTCCCTCCAAGGCTTTGCTGCATGCGGCCAAAGTCATTACCGAAGCAAAATCGGTTGAATCACACGGTATTGTTTTTGGTAAACCCGACATTAATCTTGACAAATTACGTGCCTGGAAAGTATCAGTGATCGGTAAACTGACCAAGGGACTGAAAGCACTGGCTAAACAACGCAAAGTGGAAGTCATCCACGGCACAGGTAAATTGATTACGTCACATACGATCCAAGTAGAAACACCTGCAGGACTTAAAACCGTTTCGTTTGACAACTGTATCATCGCGGCCGGTTCCAGCCCTACCCGTATCCCCGGTTTCCCACATGATGACCCGCGTTTGATGGACTCCACTGGAGCGCTTGAGTTGCAAGCAGTGCCCCAACGCATGTTGATCATCGGCGGCGGCATTATCGGCCTGGAAATGGCCACTGTCTATGACGCATTAGGCAGTAAAATCAGTGTGGTGGAATGGCTGGATCAATTGATTCCTGGCGCTGATGCCGATCTGGTCAAACCATTGCACCGTCGCATCAGTAAACGCTACGAAGCAATTTATCTGAAAACCAAAGTTACCAAGATTGATACCGGCAAAGCGGGATTAATTGTCACATTTGAAGGTGAAAATGCACCGCAACCACAAACCTACGACAGCATTTTAGTAGCGGTTGGGCGGCGTCCGAATGGACGCGCAATCGGCGCAGAAGAGATCGGCATTCAGGTCGATGAACGCGGGTTTATTACCGTTGACCAACAAATGCAAACCAATATACCGCATATCTTTGCAATTGGTGATATCGTCGGTGAGCCGATGCTGGCGCATAAAGCCACGTATGAAGGCAAGCTGGCTGCAGAAATTATTGCCGGGCATAAAGAAGCTATCTTCGATGCCCGCACGATTCCTTCCGTAGCTTATACCGATCCTGAAATCGCTTGGATGGGATTGACTGAAAAGGAGGCCATCAAACAAGGCATCGATTATGAAAAAGCCAGCTTTCCGTGGGCTGCCAGCGGCCGCGCGATATCCATGGCACGTGAAGAAGGATTGACGCAATTGCTGCTGGATAAAAATACTCGCCTTATACTGGGAGCCGGTATGGTAGGCATCAACGCTGGTGAATTGGTCGCCGAAACAGTATTGGCGTTAGAAATGGGAGCAGACATGCAAGATATCAGTCTATCCATTCACCCGCATCCTACGCTTTCAGAAACCGTTCTGTTTGCTGCCGAAATGGCGGAAGGAACTATTACCGACCTCTTCATACCAAAGAAATAAATTACCCATGCCAGAGTTAAGGCCGAATTTCAGTGAGTTATAACCATCATTTTTAAAGAAATCATGACCTCAAAAAAAATTTATATTTCCTTGTTCATTGCATTCATCTTCTTAGCCACTTTGAACGGCAACGCATTGGCAACGCACATTTCCCAACCTATTCTTGAAAATCCCAAAGCACACTATCATGTTGGCGAAACAATCACTTTGCAAGGTTGGGTTGAATATAACGCGCAGCCGGCACCGGATGTTTTACTTAATTTCAAATTAACCCGGGTAGACGGCACGGTCGCCGCCGATCAATCGTATTCCAGTGACGCGAAGGGACGCTTTGAATTCAAATTTGATACGAGCCGCGAAAAATCGGGAAGCTATCAACTTGTCATTACTTCACACTGCTTGGAAATCCATCGCTATGCTTGTACCTACAAAACCCAAACGTTATCGATAGATTTAACAAATCCATAATCCGATTTGGCTCCGCACATTTGCTGTACTACCGTGGCTACCCTCGCACATCAAAATGAACTCATTCAGACAACTTTCATAGTAATAATTGCGTCATGTCATATCTAATAAAATTACAATAAACCATTTACGAGAATAGAATCTTGCATTCACTATTTACTCCTCACCGCTGCAAATACCTTATTATCTTTCTTTCATTTCTCTCACTTTCGGCCTGTGACGACCGGGAGCAGATACTGTCAGAACGCGAAGCACGCATCAGTTCGCGAGAATCTGAGCTGGTCACGTTATTTGCCGAATTGGTAGAACAAAGAAAATCATTGGAAAAAAATCGACCTGACACGCTGGCTGACAGCAAAGAAGATTCTCAACAAAGCACTGCCAATAATTGTTCCTGTGAAATCCCCACTACTGATAAATCCAAGCAAGATGCAGCAGCTAAAATTGATACCAAAACACTGTTAGGCGGACTCGAGTATGTGCATCTTGATCCACCTGGGCTGGAATTCAGCGCACGCATCGATACCGGTGCTCGTACATCGTCGTTAAATGCTATTGATATTGTTGAATTTGAACGTGATGGAAAACCTTTTGTAAAATTCAAAATGCATCATCCACAAAATGGAGAATTGATAGAGCTCACTCGAAAATTACGTCGTCATGTACGCATTAAAGAACGTGGCGATAAAGAATCGCAAC
Source organism: Nitrosomonas sp. (assembly GCA_024281995.1). Classification (GTDB taxonomy): domain Bacteria; phylum Pseudomonadota; class Gammaproteobacteria; order Burkholderiales; family Nitrosomonadaceae; genus Nitrosomonas. Next base: position 535,566 of record JAMWZW010000001.1, on the reverse strand, counting down.
GACGACCCGTTGTCAGAATGCGTGTTATGCTGGCGGATATTAACGAACAAATAGATTTTACATTAGAGAATCGCAGCAAATTCAAACATCAGATATTGATCGGGCGTAATTTGTTGAGTGATCTTGCTATCGTAGATGTCAGTAAGAAATATACAACCGCTAAAACTGACACTTCAGATTCAACGGGTAAAAAATAATGCACGCAAATCTTCGATTCTACCTTCTGGTTATCCTGGTCATGGGACTCGGCGTAGGTTTGATCTTATACAAACACTTCGTTTTGGGATTTCCATTATTACCGGATGACAAAACACCAGTGTGGACGATCGAAGCCAAGATCGATTTTAGTGCACGCGGCGGGCCTGTTGTTGTTTCCTTTGCGCTACCGTCAGAAACTCCTGACATCGTTTTCATTAAAGAAGACTTTGCCTCGCCTGATTACGGCTTCAGCGAATTAACTTCCCCATCGGGTCGACGTGCGCAATGGAGCAAAAGAACAGCCACAGGCTCACAAATAGCTTATTATCGCTTGAGCATGTATGAAACGGATCAAATCACTTCCCCCACTGCAGCCGATCTTCCATCCGAACCGGAAAAACCTGAATTTGATGAGGTTCTCAATACAGCAGCAATTACCTTGCTGGATCAAGTACGCAACAGATCAGCGAACACAGAAATATTTACACGCGAGTTAATTACTACGCTAAATTCCAAAGTACCTAGCCAGAATCAAAGCCTATTGCTTAATGAGCGCTCCAGCGAAGACTACAAAACACATTTGATCATTAACTTGCTGGCGCTGGAAGGTATCAGTGCACGTATTGTTCGTGGCCTTTACTTGGAAGATGGCCGGCGCAGGCAATCACTAACCAATTTTGTAGAAGTCTATATTGGCGGACAGTGGCTGCTGTTTAACCAAAACTCCGGCGTACACGGCAAACCGGAAAATTTTCTGATCTGGCAACGGGGAGACGAGTCTTTGCTGGATGTAGTGGGCGGCAAGAATTCCCAGATTTCATTCTCAATTATCAGAAATCTCCAGTCAACGCGGAATCTGGTGGTGCACGACAGTATGAACAAGCAAGCGGGCATTATTGATTTCTCTATTTACAGTCTACCCATTGAGCAGCAAAATGCATTTAAAATAATTTTGCTATTACCGATCGGTGCATTAATTGTAGTCATCATGCGCTTGTTGATCGGCATCCGCACTTCCGGTACATTCATGCCCATTTTAATTGCGTTAGCGCTGATACAAACAACACTGCTCACCGGCATTATCATCTTTCTGACTGTTGTTGGCACAGGGTTGTTGATCCGATCGTATTTGTCCCGCCTGAATCTCTTGTTTGTGGCACGGATATCGGCGGTAATCATCGTTGTAATTGCTATTATCGCAAGTATCAGCATCATCAGTAACAAACTTGGCCTCGATCAGGCCATGACTGTTACTTTTTTTCCAATGATCATTCTGTCATGGACTATTGAACGCATGTCAGTGTTGTGGGAAGAAGACGGCCCAAGGGAGGTTCTTATCCAAGGTGGTGGTAGCCTGTTGACAGCAGTCATCGCCTATCTGTTTATGAGCAATCGTACGGTTGAATATTTGAGCTTTAATTTCCCCGAGCTGATGTTGGTTAATCTGGCATTCATCCTGCTCTTGGGCCAATATACCGGTTATCGGCTGTCCGAGCTGTACCGCTTTCATTCGCTGGAAAGGCGCAATGTTTCTGGCAAGCCCTAAGAAACTTAGAAGCTTTGGCATCATCGGGATGAACCAAAGAAACTTTGGTCTGATTTCCCGTTACAACCCTCGTCATTTATACCCGCTGGTCGATGATAAATTAAAAACCAAACTGCTGGCGCAACAAGCGGGTATCACCGTACCCAAACTGCTCGGCACGCTACATTATCAACATGATGTCAAACTGCTGAAAGAAATACTGCATCCTTATGATCAATTTGTCATTAAACCTGTGAAAGGCAGTGGCGGCAAGGGTATTTTGGTCATTACCCAACATGACCATAATTTGTATTTAAAACCCAGTGGCGATGCCATACAGTTAGCAGATATTGAACGTCATGTTTCCAATATTCTGAGTGGACTTCACAGTCTGGGCGGCAAGCCCGATAGCGTTATGATTGAATCGCTGATACAACTGGATCCGGTTTTCTCCGGCTACAGTTATGAGGGTATTCCTGATATCCGCATTATCGTTTTCCGTGGCTACCCCATCATGGCGATGCTACGATTGACTACTCATGCATCCGATGGCAAAGCCAATTTGCATCAAGGTGCAGTCGGTGTGGGCATTGATATTGCCACTGGTGAAGCGTTACATGCCGTACAGTACGGTGAAACAGTTTTACATCACCCTGACACGCGCAAAACTTTTTCTGAATTAGCCATTCCCCATTGGGACAAATTGTTGCAACTAGCCGCGGCTTGTTATGAAATGACAGGTTTAGGTTACTTGGGTGCAGATCTGGTTTTGGATAGAGATCAAGGTCCCATGATCATTGAATTGAATGCCCGCCCCGGATTATCGATTCAAGTTGCTAATTATGCAGGGTTGGCCCCAAGAGTTGCTGTTATAGAGGCACTTCATGCTATCGATCCAAATCCGCAAGCACGGGCGACGTTCAGCAAAAAACAATTTTCTGCAGCCACAAATACCCATGCGCCACGCCTGCAGCATACACGATGCGATGATCCTCGCTAATATATCTTCTATGTATGTGTATGGGTGTACTGAGAGAAATTTGCTGCGAATAGCTTAGCAAATTCGCTCGCACTATCTAACAGCACAGCAGATCTCTTTTTCTAAATGTCACTAATCACCTGAATTGACAACCACTTTATTGCGTCCTCTTTGTTTTGCCTGATAAAGCGCCTTGTCTGCAGCTTCGCTCAGGCTGGCAACATCAGCAAAATGTGCAAGATCCGCGATACCACAGCTAAAATTCACGGAAAATTCATCATCATGACTCAAATGCAGCAGATGTGAGAAAACATTCCGTATTTCATCGATCACTTTTGCGGCTGAAATTGCATCGGTATCATTCATAATGACAGCAAATTCTTCCCCGCCATAACGCCCGACGATATCGGTTTCCCGCAAACGCTGTTTAAGCAGCCTCGCCAGGCTCTTAATAACGCGATCACCCGCAGCATGCCCATAGGTATCATTGATTTTCTTAAAGAAATCGATATCGACCATAGCAAAAGATAGTGGTGTATTCAATCGGCTCGAGCGCACCACTTCTCGCGCCAATTCTTCTTTTATCGCAGTATGATTCAACAAACCGGTCAAACCATCATGTATCACCAAAGATCGTATCGAACGGGCTCGGGTTACACGTGATGTAATAGATGAAATCAAATACGCCGGATCAATCGGTTTTACGAGAAAATCATCGCCACATAGATTCATCGCTTCAGGCTGTGTATTGAAATCATTCTCGGTTGCCAGGTAAACGATAGGAGTACTGAAGAAATCATCCATTTGACGAATAACTCTTGTTAATTCAATACCATTGCACCCAGGCATATACAAATCCATCAAAATGATATCAGGATTAAAATCACTCAATCTCTCCAATAATTCCATCGGATTTGATACAACCTTCACGGTCATTTCGGCTTGCTCCAGTATCGCAGTGTAATACGCCAGTACCGTCGCGCTATCATCCACAATCAGAACACGAAAAGGCTCCTGGATTTGCGATGCGGTAATCAAATCAAGCTGATCGATCAATTCCGTAGAATTGATCGGTTTGGTAAAGTAAGCTACGCTACCGGCACGTACAGCCCCCAACCGATACACCATATCATCATGCACGGAAATAAAAATCACTCGTACCGGCAGGGCTAAATCACGCTGAACCTTTTCCATGAAATGAATACCACCCATCTTGTCTTCAGGAAATTCAACATCCATAAGAATAATCGCATGCGGCCTATGCTGAAGAGCCGTATGGAATTTATCCAAATGGTTAAATACTTCAACTTCATAACCATAATAGCGTAACTGCAATGCAAGTTCTTGTGCCGCCTCAGCATCATCTTCCACCACAAAGATTAAATTTGATTCATTAGGATTGGGTAAGTATGCATGCTCTTCAATAACGACAGCACCATTTTTGGACAGCACCAGTCCTTCTTCAACAGAGATTTTTTTAAGCGCCTGGACCTGCTGAAGAATATCGGCGGCATGTGCTGTATCCGCTGACACTTCCCTTTGCATCAAGCTTTTAAGCGTCTGTTCTAATACCTGAGCTTTGTTGCTTAGATCAGGATAACCAAATGTTTTGCCATTGCTTACTAAATTATGCACAGCACGATGCAGTTCTTGCAAAGTTCTCATATTCCACTGCGTTTGCAATTTACTCCACAAGGCTTCAATTTCATTTACTTTGTCTGGTAGCTCTTGTGCAAATGAATCTAGCAACAAACACATTTTTTCCTGAAATTCTTTGTGCTCTTTAGTATGCATGATAGTATGCCCGAGTTGTGCAATCCCAACGATTAGTTACGTGAGATCAAAGTTTATAAACACCTGCGATCATTTCAGAAATGCTAGCATTTTGCAATTTCATAGTAGGTGCAGCCATAGCGAGTATAGCAACAGTTTTAAGTACTTTTTCACAATTTTTGTTCCCTTTCACATGTAACGATTGGATAAAAATAGCTACTCAATCTTATTTATTGCTTTACACCTAAATATCCATTATTCAACCCCTTCTCCGGATGATTTTTATCATAATCTATAACGTTGCTACTTTGGCAAAAAAGTAAGGCAAGTGCAGCCATATTAGTTGCAAATTCGTTCCATATTTTATTGTTTTTGTTTATTAAAAATACCTTACTCGTCACCTCATCACTCTTTCACTCCTAAAATGCCATGCTGCATAAACTTGCTATTCAAATCCTCGCGTGTTTCCTTGCAATTATATTAGGCATTTTTGCTATTGGTGCATTATTGACCGGACCAGCGCCTAGCGCAGTGGGCAGCCTTTCAGTCGATTTTCCGGTTGAATCAATACAAATCCCTGTTGCAAATGGACCTACGGTACACGGCTGGCTATCTTATGGAGATCCAGGTGGGAGTGTCGTGCTACTGATCCATTCGATGCGTAGTAATCGGCTTGAAATGCTGAGTCGAGCCAGATTTCTAAGAACACAAGGCTATACTGTTTTTTTCATTGATCTCCATGCTCATGGTGAAACGATGGGAAATAGGATTACCTTTGGTTTACGGGAATCCGAGAGCGTCACAGCCGCTGTGGCTTTTCTACGTGAAACTTTCCCGCATGAACGCATTGGTGCCATCGGTGCTTCTCTAGGTGCTGCAGCTCTAGTGCTTGCTAAACAGGATTTAAAATTACATGCGGTTATTCTCGAATCTCTCCATCCAACCATCGAAGAAGCCATCGATAACCGTTTAAAACTTCACTTTGGACAGTATGGATCAGTACTTTTGCCGCTGATGCTCGCACAATTATCTTTTTACCTGGATGTTCCCGTAGACGAATTAAGTCCAATCACCCACATCGATCACTTACATTCTCCGGTATTATTTATTTCCGGTACAAACGACGCACATACCACAAGATCAGAAACTGAGCGTCTTTTTTCTGCAGCCAATGCCCCTAAAGAATTATGGATTGTGCCAGGCGCGGGACATTTCAATATGCACAGCTATATAGGCAAGGAATACGAAAAACATGTAAGTTCCTTTTTATCAAAATATTTACGTCCGCAAGTTAATAACTCACTGAAATAAATTTCTCTCCCAAAATCATATGCTCAGCCCTAACGAAAAGATTGTGATAAAGTGGCAGGATACTACTGCTGAATAATATTTTTTACTGATTTAATACCAGGAATAAATAATGAATCTCTACCGGAATATTCTACTTGCTATCGATTTCTCTGATCATGGTCATTATGTTGCGCAGAAAGCGCGGCAATTCGCCGACCAATTTTCCGCGCAGCTCCATATCATTCATGTATTAGATAATATTCCCATGCCTGATACACCCTATGGCACAGTGATTCCCTTAGAAGAAGATTCAGCTTACGAACTATTGGAAATAAAGAAAAGCAAATTCATACAAATAGCTGATCAATTGAGCATTACGCCTACACGTCGCTGGATGGTATGGGGCGCGCCTCAAGAGGAAATCACCAGACTTGCGGCACAAGAACATATTGATCTGATTATTGTCGGCTCACACGAACTGCATGGACTGGGTCTATTGATGGGTTCAACCGCCAAAGATGTTTTATATCACGCCAATTGCGATGTGCTAGCTATCCACATCAAAGATTAATAAATAGCTGCGAACGGTAAGCAGTTACTCCCAGAATTTCCACCATGGCTTCGTTTCTATCTCGGGCAATTCTTGCAGAAACCGGGTATCGGGAAAATTTAAACGCATAACACGCTCGGCATCATCGCGTAAATCATACAACTCCAGTTCCTCATAAGCTTTGACCATGATATACAGTGCCTCTTCAGTAGCTGGAGTACGGGGATATTCTTTGACAGCATTTTGAGCACGGTTAGCCGCAGCGATATACGCTTTACGCTTCATATAGTAGCGCGCAATATGAATTTCGCTCATCGCCACGGCATTCACCAGATAAGCCATGCGCTGTTTAGCATCCGCTGCGTATTTGCTTTCCGGGAAACGCGTCACCAGTTCCTTGAAATTCTCAAAGGATTCCTGTGATGCTTTGGAGTCGCGTTCACTCATATCTTGCCTGAGCGGACCTTTTAACAAGAATCCCATCATTCCCCAATTATCATTAAAGCTCGCCAAACCCTTGATGTAGTAAGCATAATCGACATTTACATGATTCGGATGTAATTTGATAAATCGATCTGCAGCCGTGATGGCTGAAGCGGGCTCTTCGTTTTTATAGTGCGCATAGGCAGTCTCAAGCTGCGCTTGTTGAGCTATTCGACCATAAGGATAACGTGCTTCCAAAGATTCATACAGTTTAATAGCCGCAGTATAATTACCCTCATTCAGCTTTTCTTTTGCTTCTGAATAAAATTTATTAGCAGACCAATCCGTCTGATCTACTTGGCGATCCGGTAATAAGCCACAGGCTGACAAACCAAACACTAGAATTAACGCTAAACGACATAACATGACGAATTCCATAAAAGACAATAATAGCCCTGACGATTATAGCGTAAAGGCATTGCCACAAGCATCCATCAGCGAATCACCACCCATCTGCATTAATTTAACAATTCCTAGTAACCATGCAGGTCTTCGTCTTGATCAAGCGTTAGCAAAACTTTTACCCAATTGGTCACGTAGCCGCCTGCAATCATGGATTAATAATCATTGTGTCACTATTGATGGTAAAACCCCTACTAGCAAGCACAAAGTATGGGGTAGCGAACAAGTCGTTATTTTACCTATGGACTATACTGTCAATTCCGTTCACACCGCTGAAAATATTCATTTAGAAATCATCTACGAAGATGAATGGCTGATCATTATTAATAAACCCGCCGGCTTAGTGACTCATCCGGGAAATGGTAACTGGCAAGGCACTATGCTGAATGCATTGTTGCATCATGCATCGCAACTGGAAAACATACCACGTGCCGGCATTGTGCATCGCTTGGACAAAAACACCAGCGGCTTACTCGTCGTAGCAAAAACCATTGAAGCACAAATCAGTCTTGTACGCCAGCTCCAACACCATACGGTAAAACGGGATTACCTCGCATTAGTACTGGGAAAGGTTGAACAAAGCGGTAGCGTTGATGCACCGATCGGACGGCACCCGATTCATCGCACAAAAATGTCAATCCATGCAGGCGGTAAACCTGCGCGTACCCACTATCATGTCCTAGAAATTCTTGAAGGTTGCACATTGTTACGTTGCAGTCTAGAAACAGGCCGCACCCATCAAATTCGTGTACATATGAATGCCATTGGACATCCACTGGTAGGTGATCCGGTTTATAGCGGCAAACCTAGAAATCTTCGACAATTGGCGAATGAAATACTTACAACTTTTCCCCGGCAAGCTCTACATGCCCAAAAACTTGCACTGACTCATCCTCAAACTCAGCAGATTCTAGAATGGGAAATCGACATGCCCGATGATATGAAAAAATTACTTCAGCAGTTACGATCTCTCGATAAAAAATAATAAACCCGTTTTTTACTTTTAAGCAACCTATTTATTTTTATAAAAAAATGCGCCAATAGGCGCATTTTTCATGTTGCAGAAAACACATTAACTGATAGCTATTTTAAAAGGGTAGTATTGCGTCCAACGAGAAAAGAATCTGATCTTTATTACCGCCAAAAGGCCGATAAGCAGAAGCTTGTAGCGATTCATGCAATGCATCGACGCGATCATAACGAATGTTAGGACGAATATTCAATTGCTTGAATCCTTTCCAACCTACATTCAATGTTCTGAGCGCTTTCCAATTGGCGCCAATGGTAACCGCGTAATAGTCTGCCGGTGTACTGGTACCCAGCAAACCGATGTTGCTGGCGTAACTGGTTCCAAGATGATTGGTCGCTGCAGTCACCCTTCCCGGTGCAAAAACCCGGAAACCATCACGGTCGCGAAACCATTCTGCTCGCACACCAACCGATAAAGCCGGGGTCAGATCATAGTAAAAATGGGAATTAACGCCATACCATTCTGCATCTTTGACAACTCCGGCATACACATTATTAGCTAGCAACACATTATCCGCAAAACCATGATCGTGTTGCAAAATCAGATGTGTTTTGTCTGTGAACATATGCTTAAAAACAATGCTATACATTCCCCAAAAACTGCTATTTCGTGTTGAGGTTGTACTTCCCGTACCGCTAACATTGAGTGAAGTTTTTTGATTATCACTGGTCCAGGTCACACCACCTATACCACCCCAATTCTCCATTTGTTTATCGAAATTACCATCCCATCCACCCGTTCCGCTACCGCCGATCGTACCTGCCATGGCGGTAAAATTTTTCGTAATTGTATAATTACCCAATACACCGGTATGTGTGAAAGGCTCGCCATACTGCATGGTATACGCATGGCTATAAAAGAAGTTATTCGGTGCAGGAACCGATTCAAAACCAATCGGTGTATAAAAATGGCCCACTTTAACATTCAATCCATTACCCAAAGGCGCATAAACTTCCGCAAATGCCTGTGGAATGGCAATGCCATACGTACGGCTGGAATTACAACATATATCCAAATCCCAATTGCCTCGATCAGCCAGTGGTCTGCCATTATTCACGTCAAATGCAGGATTACCATAAGCTTGCGTAAAAATGGCATCGGTACCGAACAAGAAATCCGCACGGAAACCAATATCCCAACCTTTACCTTCTGTTTTTACCGCGCGCTCCAGGAAGAAATTCAATTGATTCAACTGAAATCTATTGGCTTGATCGGAAAATGTTACTGGTCCATTGAATCCATGCACAGAACTGGGATTGTATGTAGCGCCGCCATGAACCCAACCACCCGCCGTAATGCCTGTACTTTTCAGCGCGTCCATGAAACTATTGCTGGTACTTTTTGCTGTAGAACTTGTCACCGTACTGGCATGAACAGCGGATAAATTTAAGCCTGTCAGTAGCAGTCCTCCCGCCACTGCATGAATCATGCGATTCTTATTTAATTTATATTTCATTACTCCCCCTCACAATTATTTAACAAGCCATAGCATCTTTAGCGCTATGTAAATAGGTAAACTAGTAGAGTAAAAAACCCTAGCACCTACATGGGCAGACTCTATCACTGAATCCTTAGAATGGTCAACGTAAACAAACGGGTAAAGCAATTTTGCACAAAAAAAACAACACTCCAGCCATTACCGCTTTTTAAAACCGAGATCATCTTTTTTTACATGCGTATTTGGCTACCAGAAACCCCAGTTGCCAGTCGCAACTATCCATACACCCAAAATAGCATTGGTTACCGCATGCGCGATAATCGCTGACCACAATGTCTTACTACGCATATATAAAAGATTATAAATAACTCCGGCGAGTAATCCGGCAAACCACAAACTGTGAGCAACCGCAAACAACACTGCCGTGATGCAGAATGCTTTCAATCCTACCTGTGCCGGATTGACGGATAGGAAATTGGGATGGACGATCCAACGCATCAGGAATGAGCGCCAAAACAATTCTTCCATTAACGGTACCACCAATGCCGCACCCAGTAACCGCATCATTACCAACAACCAATCCATTTGCGCGTCATCTTTACGTGGATCAAAACCAACAGATTCTCCCATCACCATCCAATTTGCAGTCAGATTAATCCACGCAACAAAAACTACAATACCTGCAACAATGGCTATCAACCAGGTACGCCAATTTTCCCCTGCCGGCCAGCGCAGCTCACTATAAGCGTTTCTCCATAACCACAGCAAACTTGCTACAACTGTAATTTTCACCATATAAAGTAAACGCACATCATTGGCATCCCAACCCAATGTCAATAATACGTCTTCCACCAGCATAAAAAACACATACGCAGCAAACGGTGCAATGCGAGAGATTTTGTCCCGATCAGCTTTCATCATTGTTATGTCTTAAGTGAATACGTTATATATTTGCATCTTCGCCTGCAGTGTATCGAAAACACCTGGCTGAATAAGGTGGAAATAACACGGAATGAATGGCTTATTTTGAGTGAGCGATTATGCAAAAACCTGCAAAACAACCAACACAAGCAATCCTCTGCGCATGCGGTAAGCCGCATGCTTATACGCAGTGTTGCCGCCGCTTCATAGATGAAGGTGAAGCGGCCGCAACGGCCGAGCACCTGATGCGGTCGCGCTATACCGCGTACACACTCGGCCGTGAAAACTATTTACTGGAAACCTGGCACCCCGATACCCGCCCAACTTCACTGCAATTAGCCGAACAACCACAAAAACAATGGCTGGGTCTCACAGTCAAGCGCCATGCGCAAACGGATGCCGATCATGCCATCGTTGAATTCATCGCGCGTTACAAAATCAACGGCCGTGCTTACCGCTTACATGAAATAAGCCGGTTTGTCCGCGAGCAAGGGAGATGGTTTTATGTCGATGGCGACATCTTGGCAGGCCGTTGAAAACCTATCTGCGTTGCCGCTACGGTGTTAAAAACAGGTTCAAAATGCTCATTTATTACGCATAAACTGCGCTTTTTCACCTGTTCTTGCCTTGTATCGACTGCCTCGAAAACGTTTTTCAACGACCTGTTAGAGGACTGAAACAATCTTACGTCACAATGCCTCATAGCGAATTTCCACCACTTCCAGCTCTTCGATTCCGGCGGGCGTTTGCAATTTAACGCAATCACCTTCCCGCGCTTTGAGCAGCGCTTTAGCCAACGGGGAAATCCAACTGATGCGGCCGCGGCCCGGATCCGCTTCGTCCAGGCCAACGATACTGTATGTACGCGTCTCGCCTCGGATATCGCAGACCGTCACCGTAGCGCCAAAAAACACTTGATCGCATTCGCCACGTCGCGCAGGATCAACGACTTCCGCGTTATCCAGCCGTTTGGACAAAAAACGCAGACGGCGATCGATTTCGCGTAAACGCCGCTTACCATAAATATAATCCCCATTTTCCGAACGATCGCCATTGGAAGCCGCCCAGGTGATGGTTTTTACCAGTTCGGGGCGCTCTATTTTCCACAACTGATCAAATTCATCTTTCAATCGTTGATAGCCAGCCGGCGTAATGTAATTCTTCACGCCTTGCGGTAATTTCGGCGCACTATCCAGGTCGTCGTCTTCATCGCTTTCTTTGACAAATGCTTTGTTCATACTGTTAACCGATTGTTAAATTTATCAATGTGTCACCGTCCGGGAAAAGACATTGATGACAACCACGCCGATCACGATAAGCGCCAAACCAATCACCGCGGGCATATCTAGCGATTGCCCCAAAAAAAGCCAGCCGCTCAACGCAATCAATACCACGCCGACACCCGACCAAATGGCATACGCCACGCCGACGGGAATGGTTTTCAGCGTCAGCGACAAAAAATAAAACGCCAGTAAATAACCCGCTACTACGATTACGGATGGCCAAAAACGCGTAAAACCCTCGGCTGCTTTCAGACAGGAAGTTGCAATCACTTCACTGACAATCGCGACGGCAAGTAAAATCCATTGCTGCATTGTTATCGTTCCCTATGACACATCATTGGCTTTGCTATTGATTCAGCGCGCCGGTAATTTGATTGAATGGCTGATGTTGAAAAAAACACTCGATATTGCTTGCCAACTGATCCAGCAAACGCTGCCTGGATTCCCGGCTGGCCCATGCGATATGCGGCGTGATAATCAAATTTGCCGGTTGCTGCTGCAAAATCGCATTATCTTTTGTAGGCGGTTCTTCTTGTATCACATCGATCCCGGCACCGGCAATGCGCCCGGTAGACAAGCAATGCAATAAGTCCGCTTCATTCACCAACTTGCCGCGCGCAGTATTGATCAGATACGCAGACGGCTTCATCAATTCAAACTCCCGGTAACTGATGAGATGGTGCGTGTCTTGCGAGTATGGGCAATGCAACGTAATAAAATCCGCTTGGCGCATCACGTCATCAAACGCTGTTCTGTCAGGCCGCGCTGTTTTGCCTTTATGCTCCGCGATCAATATCTGCATGCCGAAAACTTTCGCAACTTCTGTCACCGCCTGCCCCAACTCACCAAATCCGATGACACCTAGTGTTTTCCCGGACAATTCCTGAATACCGAAATCCAATGGGCAGAAAAACCGGCTCGCCTGCCAGCCGCCGCGTTTCACCAATTCCTGATAATCCACAAAGTGGCGCGCCAGATTCAGCATCAGCATGAACACATGCTGCACCACCGAAGGCGTGGCGTAACCGCGCACGTTACACACCGGGATATTGTATTCAGCCGCAGCTTGCAAATCGATATTGTTATATCCGGTAGCAGCGACGCAAATCAATTTCAAATGCTTAGCTGCCGCAATCGCTTCCCGCCCGATAAACACTTTGTTGCTGACCACCACTTCGGCTTCGCGAATCCGCTCCAGCACCTCTTGCTCAGTGGAATCATGGTAATACTGCCACGGCGAAATCGCCCGCTCCAGCGCGGTGCAATCCATATCGCCGCGAGTGACCGAACCGAAATCAAAAAAAACAGCACGCATGAAAACCCCCGTTATGATCCAAAATCATATCATATGACATCACTTCAACGTTTCAGATTGATCACGTAGAATCCGTGTTGGCAAAATCGTCAAAATACATGAGATAAATACATGGCACTAGCCTGGAACGAAATCAAAGACCGTGCGCTGGCGTTTTCCAGAGAATGGGCTAATGCCGAATCGGAAAATGCAGAAGCCAAGCACTTCTGGGTTGATTTTTTCGACGTCTTTGGCATCAGTCCGCGGCGCATTGGCAGTTTTGAACAAAAGATCAAAAAAATCGATGGCCGCGGTTATATCGACTGGCTATGGAAAGGCAATCTACTGATCGAGCACAAATCACGCGGCTATGATCTGGATCGTGCCTACCAGCAAGCCATCGACTATTTCCCCGGACTGAAGGAACACGAACTGCCGCGTTTCGTGCTGGTCAGCGACTTTGCGCGCTTCCGCCTGTACGACATGATCGAAGGCACGCACAGCGAGTTTCTGCTGAAAGAGCTATACAAAAACGTCAAACTATTCTGGTTCATCGCCGGTTATCAGCCGCAGAAAATTTCGTCGCAAAGCCCGGTCAACGCCAAGGCGGTGCAGCGCATGGCGCGGCTGCATGACCGCCTGAAACAAATCGGCTACACCGGCCACGCGCTCGAAGTCTATCTGGTGCGATTGCTGTTTTGCCTGTTCGCCGAGGACACCGGCATTTTCGAGCGCACCCAATTCACCGAATTCATCGAGCAGCAAACGCGCGAGGACGGCAGCGATCTCGCACCGCAACTGGCGCAACTGTTCGACGTGCTCAACACGCCGGAAGCCGCGCGGCTGAAAAACCTCGACGACACGCTGAGCAGATTTCCGTACATCAACGGTAAACTGTTCGAGGAGCGCCTGCCGTTCGCCAGCTTCGACCGCGATATGCGCGCCGCGCTGCTGTACTGCTGCGCCATCGACTGGAGCGGCATTTCCCCGGCGATTTTCGGTTCGCTGTTCCAAAACATCATGGACGAAACGCCGAACGCGCGGCGCAACCTCGGCGCGCACTACACCACCGAGGAAAACATCCTGAAACTGATCGGCCCGCTGTTCCTCGACGAACTGCGCGCCAGATTCGATAAAATCCGCCACACCGTCAAAAGCCGCACGCAAAACCTGCAAGCGTTCCACGCCAAGCTCGCCGGGCTGAAATTTCTCGACCCGGCATGCGGCTGCGGCAATTTCCTGGTGATCGCGTACCGCGAACTGCGCCGCCTCGAATTGGAGGTGCTGCGCGAACTGCATCGCAGCGGCCAGCAAGCGCTCGACATCGCCACCATCATCCAGGTCGACGTCGACCAGTTCCACGGCATCGAAATCGAGGAATTCCCGGTGCAAATCGCGCAAGTCGCGCTATGGCTGACCGATCACCAGATGAACGCGCTGGTGTCGGAAGAATTCGGTCAGTATTTCATCCGTCTGCCGCTGAAGAAATCCGCGCATATCGTGCACGGCAACGCGCTGCGGCTCGATTGGAACAACGTGATCGCGGCAAGCGAATGTGATGTTGTGATGGGCAATCCTCCGTTTATTGGCGCGAAGTTCATGAATAGCGAACAACGCGCCGACGTTGATGTAATTTTTCACGACACCAAAAACGCCGGATTGCTCGATTACGTCGCCTGCTGGTACCGCAAAGCCACTGACTTTATCGCTGCCCATCCGGCGATCCGGGTGGCGTTCGTGTCGACCAACTCGATCACGCAAGGCGAACAGGTCGGCGTATTGTGGCCGGATTTATTGCGCCGTGGTGTGCATCTGCATTTCGCCCACCGCACCTTTCAATGGAGCAGCGAAGCCAGCGGCAAAGCGGCTGTACATTGCGTCATCATCGGTTTTGGCTTGCAAGAAGCAACGCAGAAAACTATTTTTGAGTATGAAAATATTCAGGGTGAAGCGCATGCCGTAGCTGCCAAAAACATCAATTCCTATTTAGTGGATGCACCCAACATCATCGCAGAAGGTCGAATGCAACCACTTTCAGCTTCACGTTCACTGGCAAATGGCAGTATTCCTGCTGATGGTGGTCATTTGATTCTTGAACCTGCTGACAGAGATGTATTAATAGCCTCGGAACCTATTGCAGAAAAATGGCTTCGTCCGTATTTGGGCGCGGAAGGCTTCATTCACAATCAATATCGTTACTGCTTATGGTTATTAAATTGTCCGCCTAATGAACTACGCTTAATGCCAGCAGTATTGCAGCGTGTTGAAGCTGTGCGCGAATTTCGATTAAAAAGCTTCAAAGCAGCCACGCGGGATAAAGCTGCAATCCCAACTCGATTTACTGAAAATAGGCAACCAGTGAATGGTATTTATCTGGCCTTACCACGTACTTCATCAGAGAATCGATTTTATATCCCGATTGGTTTCTTATCTTCCGAAGTGATTGCTGCAAACGATCTACAAATTGTTCCTGATGCCGGTTTGTATGAATTTGGCATTCTAACCAGCATAATGCACATGGCATGGATGAAAATTACATCGGGCCGATTGGAAAGTCGTTACCGATACTCTGCGAAGTATACTTACAACACCTTCCCCTGGCCGCAACCCAGCGATACCCAGCGCCAAGCCATCGAAACCGCTGCACAGGCCGTGCTCGACGCCCGCGCGTTGTTCCCCAGTGCCACGCTGGCTGACTTGTACGATCCGCTGGCGATGCCGCCGGAACTGGTGCGCGCGCATCAGACACTCGACCGCGCCGTCGACGCCGCCTACGGCAAAAAATCGTTCGCTTCCGAAGCCGAGCGCGTGGCGTTTTTGTTTGAGCGCTACCAAGCGATCACCAGCCTGCTGCCCGCCGCCGCAACCCGGAAACCTGGCAAAAAACCGGCGCAGCAATTCGACCATGACCCACTTCCTTGACGATAAAGCCGCGTCGGGCGTCATAATGCGCTACTGCGAGCATTTTTTGCATGCCACCGAGACGGATCATTACCGGCAGGAAACGATGCCGCTCATTGAAGACGATCACCCGGTCGATTCCGGAGTCAGCGCCGGGATCGGATTTTTCAATACTGGAGCGGCTGTTGATAGAAACCGTGTTGCAGTTCGATGCACCGTCTTTTTCCCGGATTCCGCAGCTTCCGGCCCCGCTACTTCGCAATGGTAATGCTGGGTACGCCAACTCGCGGGATATCGGTTACAGTCATTTGGAACAGCAAAAACAACAACTGAAAAGCATCACGATTCCAGCGTGCATACGGCCCTGTGGTATTGACGGCGTAATAACGATTGTTCCAGCGAATAGATAAATCGACATCAGCGGGTGATGTATCAGCCACGATAAATTCCATGGTCAGATCAGGATTCTCATCATTGAGGATTGGCGGTGTTCGCGGATCTTTCTCGACGCGATACCCCAATTCATCGCCGAGCGCCTTGCCGAGAAAACCAAGAATGTTGTGAAAGCTTCTAAGACGGAAAACACCCGTCATCGGCCATTCCCCGCCGTAATGACCAGCGCGGATATCAAATGCGATATCGCTGCTATTCCAGTCACCCACTAATTGCCGCAAGTTTTCGCGTTCTTCTTCGGACAAGATATCGGGATCATAGTTAGTGATCACGATTGGCCCGGCGACTTGTTTGCGCAGCACGTAAGTATTGTCTTGCGCGTTGTAGTGCACAGTAAACTCTTTTTGTAAGGCTAAAAAACCTTCCGGTTTTACCGAACCTGCCGGAATCATCCAGGTATTAATCAGCGGTAGGGGTTCCGCAAACAAATGATTGTGATCTTGAATTGCCGAAAGGTGCAACACTATCCGGCGAAACATTTCATAACCCGTTTTTGCTGCCGGGCTATTGCGATAAGCACCGTTATCCTGTTTCTCATGCAGTAAACGCACTTCCTGCGCCATCATGCGCAGCAGCATATCAACATCGAAACGCTGGCGCAGCAACAATGTCAATTTATTCTGTGAGAATGGCGTCAATAAGCGTTTAGTAAAATCTTCCCCCTCTATCGGAACAATACTAATTGTCGGATTCTCCGTGATGCTTCCTCCAAAAACCGGCAGTATCGATGCCCCGGCAAGTCCACCAAGCGCCGGCATTGCACCTGCATTGGCCTGAAAATTGAACGTCGCGGCGATATTCGATACACCGGTGAAGTGAACCGGTTGACGATAACGGGCGCGGACGATATTGATCAACAGCTGTTGCGAGATGGCATCGGTAATGGCGTCATCATAAGCCAGCACAGCGCGGTTCAAAGCTATCGGCGATATACATCCGGTAATACTCAAGACCAGCAGACCCTGCAGTAGCCACAACAAACACCTACGAAGAATAAAATTCATGAAAATTTTCCCAGCCTGAAAGTTGCATGGCATTGCCAGCAATACTACCCAACAACATTTTCTCATCCTGTTACGGTATGATCAATTTTTCGAATTCTTCAATAGGAACAGGTGGGGAATAAAAAAAGCCTTGCACATAATCGCATCCAAAACCAATAAGAAGATTCTGTTGTTCTTCTGTTTCCACGCCTTCCGCGATAATTTTGATGTCCAATTTGTGCGCCATCATGATAATGGCCTCGACCAGTGCCCGATCAGTAGGATTCTCATTTAGATTGCTGATAAACGAACGATCTATCTTGATATAGTCGATATCAAATTCCTTAAGATAAGAAAGCGATGCAAACCCAGTACCAAAATCATCAATGGATACTTGAATACCTTTGTTGCGACATCGCAGCAAGAAGTTTTGTACCGCAAGCGAGCTTCTTAATAACAGGCCTTCTGTAATTTCCACGTTAATACAATCACCGGGCAAACCAACACGCGTTAGTTTCTCACACCAAGCGGACTGATCAGTCACTTGAAACTGAATCGGCGACTTATTAATACTCACTTGAATCAATGTACCAAAACGCTCAAGCCATTGCTGAATATGCGTAATGGATTGATTGAAAACCCATTCGCCAATTTTTACGATTAATCCGCTTTCTTCTGCTAAAGGAATAAAAATATGCGGTCCTATCATGCCACGATAGGGATGTTTCCATCGTAACAGTGCTTCAGCTTTGATGATGCTGCGTCGAGACAAATCCAGAATGGGTTGATAATAAACATGCAATTCATTACGCGCCAATGCTTTTCTCAAGTCATTGGTAAGAATCATTTTCTCACTTGCTTTATGTTGCAATGCGGGTGTAAAAAAACAATAACGATCACGCCCTGCCTGCTTTGCCGCGTACATCGCCTGATCCGCATACTTCATCAGGCTGCCGATATCCATGCCGTCTTCCGGATAGAATGCAATACCGATACTGGTGGAAATATGATAATCAACGTGATCATCCAGAAGATTAAAGGGTGCGTCGAGTTCATGAATGATGTGCCGGGCGATTTTTTCGACATGCTCGCGAATTTCGATATTAGGGATGATAATTGCAAATTCATCACCACCCAAACGCGCAACGGTGTCGGTATCACGCACACAGGATTTGATGCGCTGTCCGACTTCCTGTAGCAGTTGATCGCCAGCCGCATGGCCGAGCGTATCGTTGATATCTTTGAAGTGATCCAAATCGAGAAAAATTACGCCCAGTAATTGCCCGTTGCGATGCGATTTTCTTGTTTCCTGATCTAACCGATCCCTGAATAAAATACGGTTGGGCAACATGGTCAACTGATCGAAATTTGATTGAAACAAAATCAGGTCTTCCTTCTGTTTTCTTTCAGTAGTATCGATAAATTGAGCAACATAACCCTGTATCTTGCCATTTGAGCGATGAATGGGATTGATAGTCAGCCATCCGGCGCGAATCGAACCGTCCTTATGTTGCCCCCAGATCTCACCCTGCCAGTGATTGTTGTTGTTGATTTCCCGCCACATGGCTTGGTAAAAAGCTTTATCATGACACGAAGAAACAAAAATTCGCGGATTCTTATCAACCACTTCATGCAGTTCATAACCGGTAATTCGGGTAAATGCCGGATTGATTTGTTTGATTAAGTTATTTTCGTCTGTGATTAGGATTGCTTCGCTGCTGTTCTGATAAATGGCATCTACTAACACTAGGGAATCGAATACCTGTCTCAGATCGATAATATCCTGACCCAACGCTCCGATGTTGCTCGCGGGCGAACCTGGTGATTGGTGTAAAGAAGCGAAATTCAGGATGTCCTCAACCAGTTTGTGGCCCGTTATATTGATCAGCGTCAATATCCAAGCTTTTCCTTCAATGGGATGATTGGTCGCGGAAATTGTTATATAGCATGAGAAATTTGTTTCATCTTTTTTGAGATTACAGATTCCCCCCGTCCATCTACCGGCACACTCAATCTCAGCAGCGATCGCTTTTGTGATTAACAGAGGGCCGGTTGCAATCGTAATATTGAGTTGATTGATGGAATACCCCTGAAGTTCATTGACGCCATATCCACACTGAATGCCAAGTTGCGGATTAGCATAAATAATCCGCTCATCAACTGCACGAATCAGACACACTCCAATCGGTAGATCTTGCAATATATTGCTGTCAACCTGCAACATATTCTCGGTTATTTTACGGGCGGTGATATCTGTGGAAATTCCTAATTCACCGGTGATTTGCCCTTGATCATTTATCACAGGACTTTTTACAGTCCAAAATAACCGTGTTTGCCCGGATGACTTCACAATCATACTTTCTTCGCGTTTAATTGTTTGCCCCAATTCAATCACGCGACTATCATCGAATCTCACATCATCCGATGACTTCAAATCAAAAAATTTTTTATCATCATGTCCAATGATATCCTCGATTGATACCGCAAAGAGATCGAGGACTTTCTTATTAGCGTAGGTATATCGTCCCTGCCTATCCTTGGTATAGATATAAGCGTCTACTTCATTAAGAATTTTTTCTAATGGGCTAACACTATTTTCCAGTGCGCTCATATTAGAGCCGATCACTGAATCAAATGCCAGATGAGGTGAGGAAGAAATCAATGCTTTGTTGCGACTAGCTTTGGGTTTATTTTTTGGCGTCATAGCTTACGTTCAATTTCTTTTCAGTTAATTAAACTTACACATCAATCAATACTGATGAATACCAACAATCCAATCCAATCCACAGTATCAACAGCTTACCGTAGAATCACATAAAAAAGCTATATTTATTATTATGATACAATAGCAATCCAAACCGATCTGTTGATCCATCCATGATAACGATCGCTTGCTACAAACAAAAAATATTGACGTTCATCAAGACACGATCAACATTTTATCTGCAAGCACAATGCCTTGATGCGCCATTACGCAATCAATGCAAGTTATTTACGGACTGATTGTGCAACCAGCATTTTCTCAAATGCTTTGCCTTTAATAGGTTCTGAATAAAGAAAACCTTGCACATAATCACAACCAAAATGAATAAGCAGATCTTGTTGTTCGTGTGTTTCCACGCCCTCGGCAATAGTTTTGATATCCAATTTATGTGCCATGACAATAATAGCTTCAACTAATGTGCGGTCGGTTTCACTATTGATGAGTTGATTGATAAACGAATGATCAATCTTGAGGTAATCAATATCAAATTTCTTTAAGTAGGACAGCGAAGAAAAACCGGTACCAAAATCATCAATCGATACTTCAATGCCATTATTACGAAATTCCAGCAAGTATTCCTGAACAACCGCAGAATCCTTTAATAGTAATCCTTCCGTAATTTCCACATTGATACAATTGCCCGGTAATCCAAGTTGGGCTAGGTTATTTAACCAATTAAATTTATTCATAAATTTAAATTGGATAGGTGACATATTAACGCTGATTTGAATGATATAACCGAATCTTTTTTGCCATTGGTGAATAAAAGCAATCGATTGTTTAAAGACCAACTCACCAATTTCCAAAATCAACCCACTTTCTTCCGCCAATGGAATAAATGTGACTGGGCTAATCATCCCTCTTCGCGGGTGCTTCCAGCGCACCAATGCTTCTGCTTTAATAAAACGTCCGCTCGACAATTCTATAATCGGCTGATAATAAACTTGCAATTCATTTCTCGTTATTGCCTGCCTCAGATCATGAATCAACTCCATTTTTTCACGAGCTTCTCGTTGCATGGAGGGTGTAAAGTGGCAAAAACGGTTACGACCTTCCAATTTTGCTGCATACATCGCTTGATCAGCATGTTTCATCAAGCTTTTCATATTATTGCCATCTCTTGGGTAGAATACAATGCCGATGCTAGTGGAAATATAATAGTCTGTTCGATTCTGGCTAAAATTAAACGGCTTATTCAAGCTTTGAATAATACGCAGCGCGATTGCGTCAACCTGCCGATTATCCATGAAATCCGACATAATAATTGCAAACTCATCGCCCCCTAAGCGGGCAACCGTATCGGTTTCACCGATACAAGACTTAAGGCGCGCAGCAACTTCTATCAGCAGATCATCGCCTTTGTCATGTCCTAAGGTATCATTGATATCTTTGAAATGATCCAAATCCAGAAACAACAGTGATAGCGGTAATTTACTACGACGCGTTTTTTTGATTTTCATCTCCAGCCGGTCTTTGAACAAATTCCGATTAGGAAGGCCAGTTAACTGATCATAGTTGGCCTGCGACAAAATGAGCTCATCTTTTTTCTTTTTCTCGGTAATGTCTGTAAACTGAGAAACATGGTATTGAATACGGCCATCGGGTCGTCGAATAACGCTAACGTTGAGCCATTTAGCATGAATCGTACCATCCTTGCGTAAATCCCAAATTTCTCCCTGCCAATGATCTTCATTTAACAATCTGCTTCGTATATCCTGATAGAAAGCTGAATCATGCCGCCCCGAACAAAATATTTCCGGACTCTTGCCGACTACATCGACCATTTCGTAACCCGTCATGCGCGTAAAAGCCGGGTTAATTTGTATAATCAGATCATCCTCATTGGTTACCATAATCGCTTCGTTGCTTGATTCATAAATGGTTGCCGCCAAGCGCATAGAATCATCAATTCGCTTTTGCTTGGTAATATCTTGATAAACACCGAGTACGCCAATGATTTCATGATTACCATCACGTAGCGGAACTTTGGAAGTTCGTAACCATTTCATTGTTCCATCAGGGGACATTTGGGGTTCTTCATAACTGAGTTTGGAAATTCCCGAATCCATTACCAAGTGATCATCATTACGATAGCGCTCTGCCTGCAATTTCCAGCTCCAATGATAATCATCACTACCAATGATTTCTTGTACAGATTGAGCGCCGGCATCTTGAGCAAAAACAGGGTTACATCCCAGATAGCGCAAATTCTTATCTTTCCAGAAAATACGTACAGGCGCTGTATCAATAATTGTTTCAAGTAAGCTGCGCGACTCAGCAAGTGATACTTCCTTGAGTTTTTGGTCAGTAATATCGGTAATAGTCCCTACAAACCCCAGTACCTTGCCCGTTGGATTCAGTTCTGCCTGAGCACGCCCCAGAATCCAAGTAGTGACCTGTTCTTTGGAGAAGAAACGATATTCGCACATAAATTGCTGCCGATATTGCACGGCCTTATGCCATTCACACATTATTCTTTCACGGTCATCCGGATGAATTGCATTCGTCCAACCGTAACCTAAAGCTGTTTGCGCATCCATATCAGCAATATTGCACCAGCGTTCATTGACATAGAGGCATTTACCCTTTGCATCGGCACGGAATATCCCCACTGGCACCGCCTCAGTAAGGCTGCGAAAAAGTTGTTCATTATTGCGTAATGCCATCTCCATTTGCTTTTGTGCCGTGATATCAACTAATACTCCCTGCCAATGCGTACTTCCATCACGTTTCCGGTGCGGTATGGAATAGCCGCGCAACCATTTCTCACCTATTGGCGTCCGGACAGGATACTCATACAACCAGGGCAGCAATTTTTCCTGAGAATTGCGAATAGACACTTCCATTTCCGGTAACACATCAGGACGAATCATTTGAAACATAATCTCCACATCAGTCATACATTCGGAAGGTGAATAACCAATTAAATCGGTTACTCCTTCACTCATGAAAGGAAGCGAGCGATGGCCATGCGCGTCAATGCAAAACTCGAATACTGCTCCCGGGATGCTGGCAATAAGATCACGAAAACGCTTTTCACTTGTCCGCAATTCATAGGTACGCTGAATCACTGCATGCTCAAGACTCTCTTGATGTGTCAGCCTCCCCACTTCAGCGGTCTTTCGTTCGGTAATATCGCGAAATATACCGCGCGTCGCAACCGGTATGCCATCTACAGAATAGAGACTGACGTTACCTTCTAGCAAAAGAATTTTTCCATCTTTTGCCACAAATGCCACTTCAATGAGCCCTACCTTCTCGCCCGATAAAATGCGTTTTATGAATTCCTGACAATGCGCACGATAATCAGGATGAATAATGCTGAAAACATTCAACGTTGCTACTTCTTCGTCCGTATAACCAAGCGCTTCACGCCAAGCACGATTAACAAAAAGAAAATGTCCGTCGGGTGCAATGCTTTGAATCAGATCTTTAATACCATCGAACAATTCTCTCAATTGTTCCTCACCCAGGATAGTGGCAACTGGAATTTTTACAAGCGGGCTGGAAGACTGTTTAGGATTGATATCATTATTCATAAAATGAATGTATCCAGGATAAGCATAAATCGAAATTAGCGAATCTTTCAATCATAATGAATACACTTTTAATCTAAAATACATAGGCCTATAAAATTATGGGCACACGCACAACATTCAAGAAAAAAACAACTCTAATTTACCTGAATTGGTGTGCAGGATGCTAGGGTAAACACTGCTGAGAAAAATTTGTTGAGTCGATTCACGACATATTGCATACTAGCCGCGCCTTAATTATTAGGATATTTTTTCACAAGATAACATTCCAATGGTGTGTGGGAATCTCATTTTTTGCAGGTAATTTAATGTTTATTAGCGTTCTTGATCTCTTTAAAATAGGTATTGGTCCATCCAGTTCGCATACTATGGGTCCAATGGTTGCGGCCAAAGATTTTCGTGATCGTATTCAAGCTTATGTAGCTAACCATACTGTGCCGCCTTTTATGCAAGTTCGTTGCACATTGCGTGGATCACTGGCATTTACCGGCAAAGGTCACGCCACCGATCGCGCCGTTACATTAGGGATACATCAATACACACCGTTAGCGCTGGCAAAATTGGATGTCAACGAATTGTTTGAAAAACTGTGGCAGCAAAAAACCATTCAAGTCAATGAATCCGCCATGATTCACTTTAATCCACCCGAAGATATTGTTTTCGACCGTGGGGAACCATTGCCCGAGCATCCGAACGGAATGATTTTCCAATTGCTGGATGGCACCGGAAAAACATTGCTCACGGAAACGTATTTCTCGATTGGCGGGGGTTTTATCAACACATTGTCCGAAATTGGTCAATTGGTTGCACCGATAAAATTGGAAATGACCAAATCTTGCGGCTTTCCTTTTGATTCCGCCAATCAAATGATGAAAATGTCTACCGATAGTGGTTTATCCATTGCCGCCATGAAACACAGCAATGAGTTAGAACGTATTAGTGAGCGCGAACTCAATGAGGGTTTGGATGCTATTTGGGATGCGATGCGCACATGCCTGGAAAAAGGCCTAGTCGCAGAAGGCCGGTTACCAGGCGGCCTTAACATCAAACGTCGCGCTCATTCGTTGTATCAGCAGTTACAAAGCAATCCGCAAAAAGCCAACTTGAATGACTGGCTATGCGCTTATGCGATGGCAGTCAACGAAGAAAACGCTGCCGGTCATATGGTCGTCACCGCACCTACTAATGGCGCGGCTGGTGTCATACCCGCGGTCATTTATTATGCCGTCAAGCACGAAGGCACTACACCGAAACAAGTACGCGATTTTCTTCTGGTAGCTGGCGCAATTGGTGGATTGATTAAACACAACAGCTCTATTTCCGGTGCCGAAGTCGGCTGTCAGGGAGAAGTGGGCTCTGCGTCAGCGATGGCTGCCGCAGGTTTATGCGCAATCAAAGGCGGCACAACAGAACAAATTGAAAATGCCGCAGAGATTGCACTCGAGCACCACCTCGGCATGACCTGCGATCCGGTAGGCAGTCTGGTGCAAGTGCCTTGCATTGAACGTAACGGATTTGGTGCCATTAAAGCCTATACGGCGGCATCGTTAGCGATTCGCGGCGATGGTCAACACTTCATGTCATTGGATAATTGCATTGCTGCGATGAAACAAACCGGCTTAGAAATGTCAGTGAAATACAAGGAAACTTCGCTGGGTGGATTGGCGGTCAGTATTACCGAATGTTAAAACATCATTGGCCTATTATTAGTGCTTATCCCGATGCAATTTCCGGAAAACATGACGTACCCCCGTCACAATAAAGAAAACACTTAACACTACCACGGGAATTGCCAGACCTGTCAATAATTCAACATCAAGATCATATCCGCCTGCTTTCAAGGCTTTTAAGCCATACCCCAAAATACCCAACAAATAATAACTCAGCACTACCACCGATAAGCCTTCAACTGTTTCCTGCATACGCAATTGGACATGAGCGCGATTATCCATTGATTTCAGTAAATCGCGAATCTGCGCTTCCATGGATAAATCGACACGTGTGCGCAATAACGCGGATGCACGTCCCAAACGCATGGACAATGTTTCGAGCTTGGTATGCACCAATTCACAGGTCCCCATTGCCGATGACAAGCGCTGGATCATAAATTCCTGCAGCATCTGCAATCCTTCTATGCGCTCTTCGCGTAATTCAGTAATACGCAATTTGACGATATCGTAATAAGCTCTGGAGGCATTAAAGCGGTGGCTGGTTTGTGCCGACAATTGTTCGATTTCAGCTGCCAATCGCGTTAATTCATCGAGCAAACGTTGTTCATCTTCAATACTGTTCATTTCCACATTACTCGCAATCAGCTCTGCCAGCCTTTGATCGGCACGTGCCAACTGCGGAATGATTTTGCGCGTAATCGGCAACGGCAGCATCGCCAGCATACGATAAGTTTCGATTTCGAGTAAACGTTGCACCAATCGCCCCACCTGACGGCTACGTAGGTTCTCGTCATGGATCAGTATACGATCAAAATTATCACGATGAATCTGGTTATCGCTCCACACACTGGCCGCTCCACCCGCTACCTTAGATCCAATGACTGTTCCAGAAGCAAATAATGTCACTAATTCATGCAGACTACGTTTAGGGCAAGACCGATCTTCAAAAGCAATATGGGTTGCCACCAATAATTCACCCGGCAAGCATGCCAGCCATTCTTGCGGCACATATCCGATGGCAGGATGTTCAAAAGGTATCTCAAAAGGTTTTGCACGATAGATAGTATAAGTCGAATATTCAGTATGGCGTTCCCATCGGAGACGAAATTCACCAAAATTCGCACTAAAATCATTCTCATGTGTGTTAGGAGGACTGATACCATAATGTGCGCATAGCTCACCGATCAGCTTACGTTCCTGTTCCACCCAATGACGTTCTGACATTAATACCAGATGAGAAAGTTCAAAAGGTGGCGCAAGCAATTCATAGGCCACTGTATTTAACTCGTTATACAGTTCAAGTCGATCCGAATATTCCGCAATATCCAATACATTCCCATTCGAGGATTCTTTGCGTTTACTGGTCAATAAAGGCGATGAAGGCGTAGAATTCATATAACTTTTAAACCAAACGATGTTAATCTTATCAATAGCATACCTAACTTTCGTGACAAAAGGATGAATCTTGTTTCTACAAAAAACCTGTATTACAAAATACAAAAGCCAAGCAACCGCCAAAACCTGCTATTAGTTCCTTGCAGTTCTTCATTTACTTTTATCAGTACATTTTTCATAGCTATCTGTGTATCATAAGTTGGAAGATTTTAAGTCTTTTCACAAGCGATTTTATTTCTTAACAGTAAATCAATAAATACAGGAAAACCAATGGGCGCCATTTTCTTTTATATTTTTATTTATTTTATTGGGTACTATGGATCCAATGTCTTGAACATGTTAACGGTACGACCGCTGGTAACCAATCGTTATATAGCTGCATTACTGCCAGTCTATGGCGTTGCTTTGACACACGCCTATGTCATGGTAAATAGCCCTCCCCCACAGGGTGCAGGCATTACAGTTGAATATGCACTTCTGGTGTATATTACTTTGCCAGTTGTAGTGGTTACATTGGGTGCAATTTATTTCATGTGGAACAGTAAAGCTCACCAAGAAGATCATGCCGCTATTGATCCAGCCGCTAATGACAGCAAACCTGTCGAAACTAACGTAATTGATCAGCCTAATTCTGAAACAGAAAAATCATCTGACAAAATTGATCCTGCGGATGAAAAATTGATCGACAAAGGAACTCCTCTCCAAGGCAAAGACAACAAAAATATTTAATACAATGACACAATAAACCCTATGCAGCGGTCGTATGTATAAGGTTTATTGTTGAATTAATCTCCAAGAGAGGCTCTATCAACAACCACATGTCCTTTCTGCGCACTCAGTGTGCCCTGTTCTATGATCGCCAAAGTCAAACGGGAAATCGCCACCCGTTTACCACTATCTTCTTCAATGATATCCGTTTGCCAGACCTGCGTCCTCCGACCTGTATGTAATGGAGTGCAAATGCCGATGACATAACCTTTGGTTACTGCACGAATGTGATTAATATTGAGTTCCAATCCAACTGCACGGTACTTCTCAGGGTCAATTGTCATCCAGCCAGACACACTACCCAATGTCTCCGATAACACACAACTGGCCCCCCCATGCAAAATACCAAATGGTTGCGTTGTCCGCTTATCCACCGGCATGCGCCCCTTCAGATAATCCGCTCCCAATTCGATAAACTGAATACCAATGTACTCGCCCATATTGGCATTACGCAAACCTTCCAAGTAATCAATTGTATATGCTTTGAACCAAATAGCACTCATCCATCGCTCCTGTTTATTATTGTTATAACACAGTCTCATATTGTGAATCTAAAACGCTCTTTTTGCCAAGTCGATGCAATCGTTGTAACCTTCATACCGGACGTTTCTTTCAGTTTTTATAGGTTTTACAACATCATCACTTGACTATTTAGATAATGTTTAAAGCAAAGAGCGTCCCTTGCAACGATTTACCTCTTCCAAAAAATTATGGTTACAGGAGCTTCATCATGAAAAAGTTTTTATCCGAATTTATTGGTACTTTTTTTCTTGTTCTGACTATTGGCCTCACTGTCATTCCGGGAAATGCCGGTGTAATTGCGCCGCTGGCAATCGGTTCTGTATTAATGGTCATGGTATATGCTGGCGGCCATATTTCCGGTGCTCATTACAATCCTGCAGTGACATTAGCCGTTTTGATGCGTGGACGCTGCGCAATTTCTGAAGTACCGATTTATTTAGGGGCGCAGTTTGCCGGTGCAGCGGCAGCAGCCTTTACTGCGATGTTTATGGTGGGCTCTGGTACTGCAATTGAAACGATCGATGCACCCAAAGCATTGATCGCGGAATTTCTGTTTACTTTCGCACTAGCATATGTTGTTTTGAATGTGGCCACTGCCAAAGGTACCAGCGGTAATTCTTTTTATGGCTTGGCAATCGGTTTTATCGTGTTGGCTGGCGCATTTTCTGTGGGCAGTATTTCCGGTGGTGCATTTAATCCAGCCGTAGCAATTGGCGCACCTTTAATGGGTTTAATGAGTTGGAATAATATCTGGATTCATATGGTTGCAGATTTTTCAGGTGGTGCTGCGGCTGCCATCGTATTTAAAATTTTAAATCCAGATGATCAATGATCGTTCTAAAATTTTCCTGCCGGTTCAGATGAGCGGCAGGAAATCTTTTTTCCACTTGCAATTAGAACAGACCATAACGCTTTACATGCAAATATCAATTATGATTTTTCCGTTGATCAGCGGCACATTTCTGGTGATTGTCTTGGTCAGAAATGTACTCGTTCCTATTCTCAATGTATCGACATCCAATCATATCTGGGCTAACAATTAATTATATTTCAATGGAAAGTATGTATTGTATTAACGATATCGTCTGGGGTATTGACCGTTCAGAGCCTATAGCCGCCACAGTCAATGCCATTGCTTGCAACATCTTGGACAGTAGTTTCAAACAAACATCAGGGTACTAGGAAAATCACTCGGTAAATGACCAATACTTTAAAAAGTTGTATTGATACTGTTCACTTTATTATTCTTGGACATTGTTAGCGTTTGAA
Organism: Nitrosomonas sp.; assembly: GCA_024281995.1. GTDB lineage: Bacteria > Pseudomonadota > Gammaproteobacteria > Burkholderiales > Nitrosomonadaceae > Nitrosomonas. Next base: position 506,139 of record JAMWZW010000001.1, on the reverse strand, counting down.
TAACACCGCGCCTTGTGAAATACTCACACTCTAATCAATTGAACAAGTTTTATATTCATTCAATACAGAGAATTTAAACAATGTCATTTAGCTTCGACAATTTCTATGAGACTAATCGCCGCATACTGATTTGGCTCATCCTTATTGGTTTGTTGTGGCAGTTGCACGATTTTTTCGGATTGATTTTTATTACTTTCGTGCTGACTTTTATCGCAACACCACTGGTTCATTTTTGCCGTAATAAATTCAAACTGCCGCACCGCTTATCCTTGGTTTTGGTGTACGTCTTTTTTTTGTTGGTGTTAGGAAGCTTCTTTCGCTACGTTACACCCAGTGTCATTGGTGAAGCCACCCGATTCATTGGCAACTTCAATGAAGTACAGACAAGATTGATAGAACTGGAACGCGATATCGTTAGCAAATATCCTGGCATGGAACGTCCGTTACACGGCTATGTCCGCAGCACATTGGATGAAAACAGCTTGAAAACCATTGATAAAGTACTCAGCCATTATCGTCAGACCCTTGATTTTCCCGATGCTGATCAGCTACTGGATAAGGAACATAGTCACACCGCAGAAGACACGCCAGAAGAACTCAGAAAATATTACGATAAGGAGGCTGAGCTGTTGATAAACTTTCTGCTGACCAAGCAGATGGACAAGGTCCGGGAAGAATTACCTAAATTCATCAAGCACTTGTATCAAGCAATCGGTACCATGTCCCTGGCACTATTATTCAGTTTCCTGATTTTATTCGACAGCGTACGGCTGAGCGGATTAATGAAAAGTTTACATGATTCGCGTTTGAAGGATTTTTATCTGGAAACCACGCAACCGGTAATCCGTTTTGCTTTTGTGGTTGGCCGGGCGATTCAGGCGCAAGCGATGATCGCGTGCGTCAATACCATTCTAACCCTGATTGGCCTAATGATTCTGGGCATTCCATCTGTCGCGTTACTATCGCTGATCGTTTTCGTGTGCAGTTTTATTCCTGTACTGGGTGTGATTATTTCTACATCACCCATGGTTCTTGTCGCTTTAAATACCGGCGGACTGACTCTGGCAATCGGTGTCGTAGTAATGATCACTATTATCCATATTATCGAAGCATATGGCCTTAATCCCTTGATTTATGGCAAGCATTTAAAGCTCAACCCAGTGTTGGTACTCATTATTCTACTGGTTGCTTATCACAGTTTCGGCCTATGGGGAATGATTCTTGGAGTTCCGGTTGCCTATTATTTTATCCACGAGGTGTTCGGCGTTCCTTTATGGGACAAGCAGCCCTTGCAATCAAGTATTGCCAGCTTAAAACCGCCGAGCGATACAAACCAATCCGATCAAATATCGTAACACCATATTTTTAGGATTATTTTTTATATGTTATAGTAAAAACGGCATCGTATTACGCCACACCTGTTAACGCACTGTGGAGAGTCAAGATGAAAAAAAGTAAGCTTGAGATACGCGAAGCAATTGTAGATACGGCTGTTGCAATCGCTGAACGCTCCTCATGGGAAGCGGTACGTTTGTTTGACATTGCAACAGAATTGAATATTTCTCTGGATGATATCCGTCCCCATTTCCGCGAAAAGGAAGATCTAATCGATGCCTGGTTTGACCGGGCGGACAGCCAAATGCTTAGGGAAGCGGAATCAGTGGAGTTTCTGTCATTATCGCCACGTGAACGCCTTCTTCATCTCATCATGAGCTGGCTGGACACACTGGCTGCGCATCGCAAAGTGACACGGCAAATGATCGGTGCCAAACTCGAGCCGGGTCATTTGCATATCCAAATTCCTGCCATTATGCGCATCAGCCGTACCGTGCAATGGATGCGTGAAGCCGCACACCGTGATACCACGTTTGTGCGCCGCGCACTGGAAGAAACGGCGTTGACCACTATTTATATGGCAACTTTCACATATTGGATGCGGGATGAATCGGAAAACTCACAGCGTACCCGGGACTTCCTGGCACATAAATTGGTGCTGGCGGAAAAGCTGGATCAAATCGTTTATGGTGCTCCGCGCAAGGAAACTGCAACAGATTCTGCTGCCGATACGCAATCTTCACAGTCCAAGCCGGCTACGATTGCAACCTTATCATCGACCGAACCCGTTGTGCATCAAATGCGCGCCAAGTCCGGGTAGGCCACCATGGATCCGCTTACGCATGCGCTAAGCGGTGCCCTACTGGCACGGGCTACAGCACGGCCGCAACCACAACTGCAATCCGGGCAACCTATATTGCCGGTACGGCTGCAAATTGCTACAGGTTTTGCTGCAGCAGCATTTCCCGATATTGATCTGGTTTTGCGGTTAATCGATACACTCACGTATCTGAATTGGCACCAAGGCCCGACACATTCACTGCTTCTGTTGCCATTATGGGCATGGTTGCTGGCACAGTTATTTTCATGGATTAGCCGCCATCGTTATCATTGGAAATGTTTTGTGCTACCGGCCAGCCTGGGTATTGCCATCCATATTGCTGGCGACTTGATCACTTCATATGGATTGATGTTGTTCGCGCCGTTCTCCACCGAACGTTTTTCATTACCTTTAGTATTTGTCATCGATCCCTGGTTTACGCTGATCGTCATCGCGGGCCTAATTGCTTCATGGCGCCACCCCCAGCAAAGAATTGCCGCGATTACAGCGTTAGCGGCTCTCTGCGGCTACGTGATATTTTTATGGTTTTTGCAGCAACAAGCTATAAAAATCGCCAATCTACATGCCAGTACACATTCTATACCGCAAGCGCACATCAGCGTGCTGCCGCAACCATTATCACCGTTTCATTGGAAAATCATTATCCGTCAGAATGAAGCTTACCATCTTGCCGACATTGATTTGCTGCAATCCAGTGCAAAACCACAAGCAGAAGCTCATAAATGGTTGTTATCGAGAATGGCCGCAACCTACCGTCCAGAGGCGGAAAATAATTGGCACATCCATCAACGATTTGGCGATGACCCCGCATATAAGCCGCTGATCCGCAATGCATGGCTCGATCCCGCTTTTGAAGCCTTTCGCAGCTTCGCGCAGTTTCCAATATTGGAACGTTTAGATAATTCAGAACATGGCCAATGTGCCTGGTTCTATGATCTGCGTTTCAAATTTCCCGAACTACCGCCCTCTTTCCGCTATGGCGTGTGCCGTCTGAGTAGTGAATCGGATTGGAAGCTGGTTCGGCAAAAGGGGTTGTTTTATATTGATTGAAATTTGCTAGCTATTTATACTTTAAACGAAAATAAACAATACCCTTGGTTTATTAATAATCTAATAAACCCAACATTGAGACGGATATGTGACTAAATGAACTCGTTTGTAAGTAAGCAAGAAACACCAACTACCGATGAATACTTAAAGGTCAGTTTTGAACAGGTACTCGATCGGCTAAATAGAAATCCTGCTCAGTCACAAAGTGAAGGAGAATTTATTCATGCGGTTATAACTGTGCGGAACGCCATGATAACAGAGAGATTATCCAGACAAATGATATACTTAACTACAGTCGTCGCATTTTCTACCGCGCTATTAGTAATTGTTCCGTTTTTTATACCTTCGCTTGAAGCTCAGAAATTAGAATCTGAGATTCTAGCAACAAAAACTGCCTATAATGACTTAAAGCTCGAATTAGAAGCACAAAAAAAGGAATTGTATGAATCAAAACAAGCATTGCTGGCATTAAAAAACCTAACTGAAAAAATTAACAACCCGCAACACTCATCAAAATAAGCCCAAATCGACAATAACTTATCGTAAACTTGCCGCACCATACTGCTATAAACTCGCGTAACGGCTTATTTAATATGAAAATTAACGAGAAAATCCTTTGAAGATTTCTCACAAATTGCATACACATTTTCCCAGTCGCTTGCTTAGTCGTTATTTACAGCAATACTTCTCAAACCGGTTTATTTTTCTATATGTTCGCAAATATTCAGCGAGAAGGTACTCAGTTGTCGCAACGTTGTAAAAACTTCTCCCATCGTTTGAGGCGTTCTAAGTGACACCGACGATGTCAGCTTGATTTGCGGGTACTGCGATAGCAGTGCGGTATATCGGTTAAGCAACTGCAGTTTTCCCCCAGGAATCGCGAAGAGTGACTGCACGATTAAACACTGGCTTGCCAGGTTTCATATCAAGCCGATCAGCAATGAAATAGCCGTTGCGTTCAAATTGAAAACACTGTTCGGGTTGCGCTTCGTTGAGCGATGCTTCCACATAGGCCGTAATTATCCGTTGCGACTCGGGATTCAATGATGTTTTGTAATCCTTGTCACCGCTATCCGGATAGGGATCCGTAAACAGGCGGTCATACAGGCGTATCTCTGCCGATTGTGCATGTTTGGCGGATAACCAATGGATATTGCCTTTCACTTTACGGCTATCTGCGCCCGAAGTTCCGCTTTTGGTATCAGGGTCATAGGTGCAATGGATCGCTTCGATGTCACCTTGCGCGTTTTTAACCACTTGCACGCATTTGACGATAAACGCATAGCGCAATCGCACTTCGGTACCGGGCGATAAACGAAAATAGCCTTTGATCGGCACTTCCATGAAGTCGTCGGATTCAATGTACAGGTTTTTTGAAAATGGAATCGTGCGTTTGCCCCATTCCGGCTTTTGTGGATGGTTGGGGGCCAAGCAATCATCTTCCTGGTCTTCCGGATAGTTGTCGATAATCAACTTGAGTGGTTTCAGCACAGCAATGCGGCGCGGTGCGCTGTCATTTAAATCTTCGCGCAAACAGTCTTCCAGCACACTCATGTCGATCCAGGAGTCCGCTTTACTGATCCCAATACGCTCGGCAAACAAGCGAATAGCGCGCGGTGTAAAACCGCGGCGGCGCACGCCGGCCAGCGTGCTCAAGCGAGGATCATCCCATCCATCCACCAATCCGCTTTCCACCAATTCAATCAATTTGCGTTTGCTCATCACGGTATAGGTCAAATTCAGACGGGCAAACTCAATTTGCTGCGGATGGCACGGTACTTTATCCGCCAGTTGATCCAGTACCCAATCATATAATGGTCGATGATCTTCAAATTCCAGTGTACATAGGGAATGGGTAATTTTTTCCAGTGCATCGGAAATACAATGCGTGTAGTCATACATCGGATAGATGCACCATTGATTGCCTGTGCGCTGATGATGCACGTGACGTATGCGATAAATCACCGGATCGCGCATGTTGATGTTGGGTGAAGCCATATCTATCTTGGCACGCAATACATATTGCCCGTCTGGAAATTCCCCCGCTTTCATACGCCGGAATAAATCCATGTTCTCAGCAATGGGACGATCTCGATAAGGGCTATTTTTGCCCGGACTGGTCAGTGTGCCCCGGTACTCACGGATTTCTTCGGCGGATAATCCTTCGACATAGGCCTTTCCCTGCCTGATCAAGTATTCAGCAAATTCGTAAAGTTGCTCAAAATAATCAGAAGAATAATATAAGTGCTCGCCCCAATCGAAACCCAACCATGAAACACTGGCGCAAATTGAATCGACATATTCCTGCGCTTCCTTTTCTGGATTGGTGTCATCAAAACGCAAATGACACACGCCCCCATAATCATGCGCAATACCAAAATTAAGACAAATGCTTTTGGCATGACCGATATGTAAGTAACCATTGGGTTCGGGTGGGAAACGCGTTTCCACGCGCCCCCCCCATTTTCCGGTTCGATTATCTTCATCAATGATATTACGTATAAAATGGGTAGGTGCTGATTCAACAGGTAGACTGTTTTCAGAGTTTTCTTTCAAAGTTTATCTCTCGACTATGATTAATTGGTTTAACTGAAATTACATCTCATCCCACAACTTCCTTCGTGGAAAGAGATTATAGCGGCGATTGTCTCAAAATCCATTATTCTTCATCAATTCACACCTTCACTTTTCACAATTAATATACGCTGATTCTAATTTAAACGATGCATATGCCAAATTTGACTTTTGCCAATGTCTAGCTTAGAATCTGTGCCTCTTTTTGAATACGCAGGACAGGTTTTCGTGAAAACATTTTCAGCCAAACCACACGAAGTAATTCATGAATGGTTCGTCATTGATGCGACCGATAAAGTACTAGGTCGCCTTGCTTCGCAGATTGCACATCGATTACGTGGTAAACATAAGCCCATCTACACACCACATGTTGATACCGGCGACTATATCGTCGTTATCAATGTCGACAAAATACGTGTAACCGGCAATAAAATGGAAGATAAAATTTATTATCGTCATACCGGTTACCCAGGTGGAATTTATGCAACTACCTTTAAGAAAATGCACGCGCGTTTTCCAGCACGTCCGCTTGAGAAAGCTGTAAAAGGCATGTTACCTAAAGGACCATTGGGATACGCAATGATAAAGAAACTAAAAGTATATGCGGGTGATACTCATCCACATGCCGCCCAACAACCTAAACCGCTTGAAATTAGAGCATAATAATATCTATGGCTATACAATATAATTACGGAACAGGGCGGCGCAAAAGCGCAGTCGCGCGCGTGTTTATTAGACCTGGTAAGGGTGCGATTATTATCAATAATAAGTCGATCGATGATTATTTTTCTCGTGAAACAGGTCGTATGATTGCTAAACAACCATTGGAATTAACTAATAATGTCAGCTCATTTGATATTATGGTTAATATTCATGGTGGTGGCGAGTCAGGGCAAGCGGGTGCCGTGCGTCACGGTATTACTCGAGCTCTTATTGATTATGATGCAACACTCAAGCCAGCATTAAGTAAAGCAGGATTAGTTACTCGTGATGCTCGAGAGGTCGAAAGAAAAAAAGTAGGCTTGCGGAAGGCGCGGCGACGCAAACAATTCTCTAAACGATAATTTTATATTTAACTACAAAAAGCCGCCTCATTTAATGGCGGCTTTTTTATTGGAAATTTAGCAAGCAACGTCTTATAATAATAGGGAAGTAGCATGATTAATGTTGGTATTGTTGGCGGAACAGGTTACACAGGTGTAGAATTGCTACGCCTACTCACACAACATCCTAAAGTAAGAATTAAGGCTATCACATCACGTAGTGAAGCTGGTATATCTGTCGCTGAATTATTTACTAATCTAAGAGGGCATCTCGATCTCAAATTCACTGATCCTGTTGATGCCAAACTCAATAAATGTAATGTAGTATTTTTTGCGACACCCAATGGCATCGCCATGCAACAAGCAGAATCTTTACTGCAAGCAGGTGTAAAGGTTATTGATTTAGCAGCTGATTTTCGCATTAAGAATGTTGCTGAATGGGAAAAATGGTATGGCATGCAACATGCCTGCCCAGAGCTGGTAGCTGAAGCTGTTTATGGATTACCAGAAATTAACCGAGAACAAGTCAAGAATGCGCGTTTAATCGCTAACCCGGGTTGTTATCCAACAGCAGTCCAGCTTGGTTTTCTGCCACTTATAGAGGCCAATGTAGTTGACATTAATCACCTCATCGCCGATGTAAAATCAGGTGTTTCTGGCGCAGGTCGAAAAGCTGAAATACATACCCTACATGCTGAAGCCTCTGATAACTTTAAAGCTTATGGTGTTCCAGGTCACCGGCATCTTCCTGAAATCAAGCAAGGACTCTCCATTATTGCCAAGCGATCAGTCGGCTTAACATTTGTTCCTCATTTAGTGCCTATGATTCGGGGTATTCATGCTACCCTCTACGCAAAACTGACCAAGCAAATTGACTTACAGAATCTCTATGAAAAGCGCTACCAAAAGGAATCTTTTGTTGACGTACTACCTGCTGGCAAACACCCGGAAACCCGCTCTGTACGAGGCTCCAATATTTGTCGTATTGCTGTGCATCAACCTCAACACAGTGATACTGTAGTCATACTATCGGTAACCGATAATTTGGTAAAAGGCGCAGCAGGACAAGCGATACAAAATATGAATATTATGTTTGGCTTACCGGAAACTCTGGGAATTCAGCAGATTCCGTTATTGCCTTAATATCAAGCCCCAAAGTACCCGTAAAAAAATTAAACCAATCTTCCCTTACTCTCCTTGTGACAAAATACTTACCAACATTCACAAACATTGATATTATTCTCTGAACTATTTTCATATGAGTTATATCTTATTATATTGACTATATTTAATAAAAATGGTCGCTGATTTGTGTAGAGTATTTAGTTGAACAATTTTTTTCAGAAAAAACCAAAAATTCTTTCGTCTCGTGTTGTTATACGTCCTTATTTATCCTGGCCATATCGTTTAATAATGGCAATTGTGTGCTGTCTATTTTTACTCACGCTTTCGTGGGCAATGTACGAAACTGGTAAGCAGTCTGTAGGTACTCGTTCTGATTTAACTGAAGAAAAAACGGCTTTCTTGAATGATGCGGAAACGTGTAGGCAAACCAAAAAACAAAAATTATGCACTCAAATGGGTGATTTGATTCACCAACTGCAAATCAGCGATACGGCTAACGAAAATCTTGCTCAACAGATAAAATTACTAACCAATGAAAACAATCAATTAAAGGAAAAAATGATATTTTTCCAGCACTTGATGTCTGGAAATTCAAAAAATGGTATTTCTATTCATCAATTTAGTTTAAAAGAAACAACAATTCCAGGTAATTATCGGTATGCTTTAACATTGATACAAGGTGGAGAAAGGCCTAGTGATTTTAAAGGAACCTTGAGATTCCAAGTTAAATTGCTCCAAAATGATCAAAGGAAAACCATACCACTCCTCAATAAACACTCGAAACAAGATTTTCCTATTAACTTTAAATTTCTTCATAGACTGGAAGAGAGCTTCCAAGTACCTCCGGATACTGTTGTCGAGAGCATTCAAGTACAGATTCATGACATTAATGATAAGAAAACAATACTAACCCAGGCTGTGCAACCAACGCCATAGAGGAGAAACATATGTTTGGTAAAAAAAATAAAATTCAATTTAATAATCACATTGATACTCTGATTGGTGTCGACACGACTATTAATGGCGATGTCAGTTTCAAGGGAGGATTACGAGTTGATGGACATATTATTGGCAATGTAATCGCTTGCAATGCAGAACAAAGTACTTTAGTACTGAGTAATGAAGGAAGTATCACAGGTCAAATAAAAGTCACCAATATTATTATTAATGGTACAGTTACCGGTCCAATTTATGCTCAAGGTTATTTAGAACTACAAGCAAAAGCTCAGGTTTATGGTGATATTCACTATGGTTCGCTTGAAATCCACCTAGGAGCTTCCGTAGAGGGAAAAATGATCCATCAAAATAAACTAAATTCTGAAAATAATCTCACATCCGAGAAAGTGATAACATTAATTCCATCAACACCTGATAATCAACAAATGGCTACAGAAAATAAAAGTTATAGCTAACTCGTTACAAAAACTTTAATTTTTCATTATTAATAATTTATTAAGACAGTTCCGACTCCCATGAATATTGAAAATAATGCTCCTCTCTTATTTACTGATAACGCTGCTGCCAAAGTCAGGCAATTGATAAAAGAAGAAGGCAATAACGATCTCAATCTTAGAGTTTTCGTTAGTGGCGGCGGATGCTCAGGTTTTCAGTATGGATTTACATTTGATGAATCGATTAATGAAGATGATACCGTTATGGAAAAAAACGGCGTTAAATTGCTCGTTGACCCCATGAGTTTTCAATATTTAATTGGTGCCGAAATCGATTATCAAGAAAACCTACAAGGTGCTCAATTTGTCATAAAAAACCCTGGAGCTGCCAGTACCTGTGGTTGTGGATCATCATTTTCATTATGATAAATGTGATATTTTCAACCTTCGGGTATTTATTCAAGCAGGATAAATGGCCCCTAATATTCTATCGCCCTTGGCACCAGTAACCGCAGACAAACTTCCTGTTTTACGCAATATTGCTTGCTGAGCCAACCAAGCAAATGCAAAAGCTTCCACCCAGTCAGCCGCAACACCCAGTTTATCTATAAGAGCGACTTTTTTGTCCGGCATAGCATCTGCTAATTGACTGATTAACAAAACATTATGAGCGCCGCCACCGCATATATAAATTTCTGTAGCTGTTGCGCAATACTCAGCTATTGCTTTGGCAATTGTTAAGACGGTTAATTGTAATAAGGTCGCTTGCACATCTTGCGGCAACTCATTCCCCAATAGTTTTTTTTCAAGCCATTGAAAATTAAATAATTCTCTCCCAGTACTCTTCGGTGGCTGACGCGAAAAAAAAAGATCATTTAACAAATTTTTCAATAAGGAAGAAATAACTTTGCCTGTTGCCGCCCACTGCCCATTGTTATCATAAATTTCTCCAGTGTGATGTAAACACCAGGCGTCTAACAAAATATTTCCCGGACCACAATCAAAACCAATGATTGTGTTATTAGGGTCGAGACTGGTAATATTAGCTATACCACCAATGTTAACAATTACACGGTGGCAGAGTGCACTTTTGAATAGGGCATGATGGAAAGCTGGCACTAATGGTGCACCTTGACCGCCTGCAGCCATATCGCGGCTTCTAAAATCTGATACCACTGTGATGTGAGTCAACTCTGCCAGAAGTGCCGCGTTAACCAGCTGAACTGTATAGCATTTCTCTACTTCAGGACAATGTCTGACTGTTTGCCCATGACATCCGATAGCGATAATTTGTTTAGCTCCAATACCCGCATTTGCCAGCAAATCAATGACAACCTCAGCGTAAAGACAAGATAACTGTTTATCGAGCATCGCGGTACGATGTAATTCATTGAAGCCCGGTTGCTGCAATGACAGCAATTGCCCGCGCAATTCATTGTCGTAGAAGCGAAACAGCGTTTGAATCAAACTAGGATTGGGTGCATTAAAATTCACTAAAACCGCATCGACACCATCCAAGCTCGTACCTGACATGATGCCGATATAGTAACTCGGTTTCGACGATTCACTCACCTTTCAAGCTAAAATTACCCATCTTGATGAAATTAGAAAAAAATCATTAAAACAAAATAAATTTTAAATTTAATCAGGTTATCTCAATCACTCCAACGCTGCATAATGGATATTACGCATGATGTTCAAACGTGCCACCAGTGATTGTGCTTCTTTATTAAACGTATTTAGGTCTCTTTTGGTGATGGGTGGTGCAGAGGGTAAAGCAACTTTCGTTGGATCGCGCTGTAAGCCATCTACGCGCAGTTCATAGTGCAAATGTGGCCCAGTTGCCATACCTGTTGAACCTACATAACCGATCACATCTCCTTGCTTAACTCGCTTACCCTTAGCCAGTCCACTGGCAAAACGCGATAAATGACCATATGCCGTCTCAAACTTGCCATTATGTTTGAGCACAACCAAATTTCCATAGCCTCTTTGTGATCCAGAAAATGCAACGATACCATTTGCTGTAGCTTTTACAGGTGTACCAGTAGGTGCGGCATAATCTATTCCTCGATGAGCTCGCCATTCTTTTAAGATAGGATGATAACGTGCATTGCTAAAACCTGAACTAATCCGAGAAAAAGTCAACGGCGACAATAAAAAATCTTTTCTTAAGCTTTCCCCATCAGGCGTATAATAACCTTCCGCGTCATTTGATGATTTGAAGTAAACAGCTTGATGAGATTTTCCTTTATTGACAAACTCAACAGCTAAAACACGCCCCGTTCTCGCACGGCGATTGCTATCGTCCGAAAAAGTTTCATAAACGACAGTAAAACGATCGCCTCGACGCAAATCACGATAAAAATCAATTTCGGAAGCGAAAATCTCTGTAAGCTGTATAGCGATATTGTTAGGTATACCCGCACTGTCGGTAGCGGCAAACAGAGAGCTGGTAATTTCGCCTGCTTTCATATGAATCTGACTATCCAGCTCAATCGGCTGTTCAGTCATTTTAAATTCATCGTCGGTTTTTTCCATCAAGAACAGCTCTTCATTGCCATAGAAGTAGCGTAACGTTAACAGCTCACCATCAGCATTTGTTTGTGCATAAATGGTTTTCCCCGGTTTTAGTTGACGCATTGCTCTGCTATCACGAGCAGCTTGCAAAAAATCTGTCGAATCCTGATTATTAACATCAAGGCGAGTTAAAATTGTTGCAATCGTATCACCGCGGCGAATATTTTCTTGATGCCAGAAAGTTTGATTAGTTTGAGTTTCAGAGAGAACATCTGGTAACGACACATCAAGAACTATCTCTTCTACCAGAACTTCTTCAAATGTTGGAGTATTTGGTGCAATGCCGAATGCAGTGACTATACCGAATAGAGGAATACTGGATAAGGCGACCAACCAGCGAATTGTTTTTTTTGTTAATTTTGATGATTTTTGAGCTAGAATCCTTTGCTTACTGCTAAGTGATGGATATAGCATATATGAAGTACCTCCCGTCATAATTATCTGCGACAGGCGCGAGTCTAACATGAAAACTGCCAAAACATGTACTAAGGTACAATTGAAAATATAATAAAATATTTTTAAAAAATAAAATACAAAATAATCAATTACTTAAATATTGTGAATACATCAACACAAATTCAACTGGAAATTATCAAGCGCGGAAGCCACGAATTATTAATTGAAGCAGAACTGGAAAGTAAACTGAAATCAGGGCGGCCTTTACGAATCAAAGCAGGTTTTGACCCAACCGCGCCCGATTTGCATTTAGGTCACACGGTTTTGTTGAATAAATTACGCCAGTTGCAAGATATGGGACACCACATCTTGTTCCTGATCGGCGATTACACAGGCATGATCGGCGACCCCAGCGGGAAGAACACCACTCGCCCACCATTAACCCGCGAACAAGTTGCTGAAAATGCTCAATCGTATACCACGCAAGTTTTTAAAATCCTAAAGCCTGAACACACTGAAGTTGTGTTTAATTCATCCTGGATGGACAAACTTACTGCTGCAGATCTCATCAAGCTCGCTGCCACGCATACTGTTGCACGAATGCTGGAACGCGATGATTTTGATAAACGTTACCGCAACAATCAGGCAATCGCCATTCATGAATTCCTCTATCCTTTAATTCAAGGATATGATTCCGTAGCATTGAAAGCAGATCTCGAGTTAGGAGGCACCGATCAAAAATTTAACCTCTTAGTTGGACGTGAATTACAAAAGCATTTTGGACAATCCCAACAGTGCATCCTTACAATGCCTTTATTAGAGGGGCTTGATGGTGTCAACAAAATGTCTAAATCTTTAAACAATTATGTTGGCATTACTGAAAATCCAAAAGAAATTTTTGGTAAGTTAATGTCCATATCCGATCAATTGATGTGGCGTTACTTGGAGTTGCTGTCTTTTGAATCAGTTAATACCATCGCGGCATGGCGTAAAGAAGTTGAAGCAGGCAGCAATCCACGAGACATTAAAGTAAAGTTTGCACAAGAAATTGTCACACGCTTTCATAGCAGACACGACGCAGAACTAGCATTAGCCGACTTTGAAACGCGTTTTAGATACGGCTCACTACCGGATGAAATTGCCGAAAAAATAATTAAAATACAAGAAGATGAAATCCCATTAGTACAATTGCTAAAATTGACTGGCTTAACCTCCAGTACCAGTGAAGCACTACGCATGATCGATCAGAATGCAGTCAAATTGGATGGCGAAAAAGTAGAAGATAAAATTACTAAAATTAAACGCGGACAATCCATTGTTATACAGGTTGGTAAACGAAAATTTGCTAGAGCAATCATCCAATAATCTCAATATCTCGCTAATAATTTGCAGGCTCTGGAAGAATCAAGTATACTGCGCTGCCAAAATTGATCGATCGTATTTGATGATTATCAGTTTTGTATGGTTTCATCGTTCCTGACCTCTCTTCAATTTTTCAAGCTCTTCCGAAAAATGAGTAACAACCTTGGTTAGCAGCGATGCTTTTTTATTTGCGCTGACAAGGTAATACTCAACCATCATTATTAATAGCATGTGGATATTGGTGGTGTGTCTCATTGTCATTTTTTTAGGAAAATAACGTGTCTTTTGAAGATTTAGATTTACACCCTTTCATACTTAAAGCTATTCATGATGCGGGATATACCACCCCGACACCCATTCAGCAACAAGCCATTCCAGAACTTATTGCCGGCCAAGATGTAATGGCATGTGCCCAAACTGGTACCGGGAAAACTGCAGCATTCATGCTGCCTGCATTGCATCTACTGTCTACCCCGTCACAATTGCGTAGCCGAGGGCCGCGCATTCTAGTGCTCACACCCACCCGTGAACTGGCTCTACAAGTATCTGACGCAGCCAAAAAATATGGCAAGTACCTGCCACGCACCAAGGTGGTAAGTATTTTGGGCGGCATGCCTTACCCATTACAAAATAAATTATTGTCACAGCCGGTTGATATCTTGGTAGCCACGCCCGGACGACTTATTGATCACATCCAACGCGGACGTATCGATTTTAGACGCTTGCAAATGCTTGTATTGGATGAGGCTGATCGCATGTTAGATATGGGTTTTGTTGAAGATGTTGAAACTATTGCGGCTGCTACGCCGATTACTCGGCAAACCCTATTGTTTTCTGCCACACTAGACAATGCTATCGACAAAGTTGCTGCAAAATTATTGAAAACCCCAAAACGTATTCAAGTTGCATCGCATAAAACCAAACTTGATAATATCGAGCAACGTTTACATTACGCTGATGATATGTCACATAAGAATCGCTTACTAGACCATGTCTTGCGTGATGAAAAATTGAAACAAGCAATAGTTTTTACTGCTACTAAACGCGATGCAGATACTCTAGCGGACAACTTATACGCCCAAGGCTTTGCTGCTGCCGCATTACACGGTGACATGAACCAACGTGAACGTAATCGTACACTAACTCGCTTGCGTAATGGTGGTTTACGTGTGTTAGTAGCAACTGATGTCGCTGCCAGAGGTATTGATGTAGCCGATATTACGCATGTAATCAATTTTGATCTACCTAAGTTCGCTGAAGATTACGTGCATCGCATTGGCCGTACAGGCCGCGCGGGCGCAGCAGGTGTAGCAGTTTCGTTTGCCTCGGCGAAAGATAATATGCACCTATCCAAAATTGAACGCTACACCGGTCAACGTATTGCTTCACATGTTATCCCTGGCCTTGAACCTCGAATCAAGCCGCGGTTGCATAGTTACGGTACTAAAAGCGCACCAAACGTAACGCAAAAACGCAAAAGATCACCTTTTGCAGGTTACGGTACTCGTTCAAATTTCGGTGCAGGCAGTGAATTAAATGGAAACAGGAATGAACAACATGGCCGTTCGTTTAGCCACGACAACCGTAGTAATTCCTTTAGAAACCGCAACAATTCTAGTGCGGGTCAACACTTTGCAAGAGCAAAGTAACTGAAATAGTTATAAAGACGGCCGGAAACCTCATCAGAAGGCTTCTTGCCGTCTCGATCGTGTAATTCACATTTTTACACCCCCCGCACAGAATCAGCGTCCTATACTCTGGAAGGCAAGTATAGCCAAAGCGTAAGCAAGGATTGCAGCCCAACCAACCATATGAAAGCCACCTTGCATGACTAAAAAAACAGCGAGTGGAGCGGCGATAACCGAAAAACAACCATTAATACCCCAAGCCCATGGCACTTGTTGTGGATAAGCTTGATTCAGTACTCGCAAAGCGAGTGGAAAGGGCATGCCTAGAAAAAAAGCAGGGAAAGTCAAAAGCATCAATCCGCTAATCCATTTTAGTGATTCTGGCCAAACTAATCCTGCAGTAAAAAAAATAGGTGCCAAGAACAAGGACAATATAATCATGATCACGATGCTACCCAAAATAAGAGTGACCGTTTTATGAGATGTCCTAAGTCGTATACTTAAAATACTGCCAGCACCCATGCCACATAGCAGCGCGGCAACAACACCAGCAGCACTATAGAGTGAATGCCCCCAAAACAGGGTGAAATGCTGAATCCACAGAATCTCCAGAAACATAAACCCTAACCCGATCGACGCAAAATAGCACAAAATTGCCAAACGCCGGCCCGGTGGCCAATTCAACCAAGCCAGTGGCGCCAGAATCAAAATAATAGCGGCTCCAGTCAATGCAATTCCTGTCAACACTACCAGCACCGACCCCATTTCAATAAAAGCTAGCGTACTGCTTGCAAAATATTGCTTCACTTCTTGAAGGCGATCCCAACGGAGAAATTGATGAAAATAAGGCTTGGTATCATAAGGGGCACGCACATCGAACAAATAGTCGTCATAAAAGACTGATGTGTCATTCGCAGTAAGCAATGCAGTAAATCCCGTTGTAAGCAGATCGTCTTCCATGACATGAAAGTGGTCTGTCAATACTACACCTTCTCCCGGAGCCCATAGACGGTCAAACCCTTTGGTTTGCGAAAACGCAGCCAGCTTTTCCCGCGCCACATCATTCATCGGTCGTTTTGAAACAACAACAGATAACATATCCCAGCTTCTGATGGCGGCAATATGACCCGACAAATCAGATACTCCCACCGCGTGCAGAGTATCTACAACCAACGCCAAAAGTTTTAAACTTTGACGCGGCGGCTGGTCGAGATACACACTAAAGGATAATAATCCATCTTCGTGCAACACATCCCATAAAACACGGAAAGATTCACGCGTCAGCAGATAATCTTCCTGCAGTGCCTGCAAACCAACCCCTCCACCAAAAGAACCTTGCGGTGGTAACACAATCAGGTCGTAATGCTCGAGGGGTGCACTCAGGTAAGCACGGCCTTCGCGCACGATAACGGTAAGTCGGTCATCACGGTATTGCGCACGTAACCACCGTGCCACCACAGGATGAGGTTCAACCACGTCTACCTGAACAGCATTATGGGATAACAAATGTGCCACCGCCGCTCCTCCAGCATGCAAGACAAGTGCACGTGACGGTATTGCCAGTTCAAGCGGTAAAGCCTGCACGCTTTCATTTAGCACTGTTGCATCCGGCAGTAGCACTCCATAAGCATCTCCATTACGATAAATATGTGGTGCCGCTGGCAAAGTGCCACGAAACTGTAAGCTGAGGCCCTGTCCATAACGCAGTGCCGGAGATTGCACGATTTGGATTCGGCCCACCGGATGGGGAATATCGCTGACAACCTGCGCTTGGGGTAATTGCAATGCATAACTGATCGCTTTGTATGAAGATGGCTTAATATCAGTAATAAACATCACGCTTACGAGCACACCCAGCAACAAAATCACACTTAGCCATGAGTGCCACAACAACCACGCGGCCAATGCAAAAGCTGCCGCACAAATGGCAATAGCTTGTATTGGCGTGAAATAAAATAACAACAAAAGCGCCACCCCCGCTCCCACTGCCGATCCCAGCAAATTGACCGCATACCGTTGCCCGATTGATTCAGTATCGCGCATAAAGATAAGCCCAAGAAATAGCGCTCCACTAAAAAAGGGCAGAAAAACAAGTGTGGCACTCGCTATCAATGGCCACCAGCTACGAGCATCGATAAATAATAAGGAAAGATCGGTTAACGCCGCCGCTTGCAACGCCAAAGGCAGAGCCAAAAGACAGCTTGCCGCAGCAAACATAAGGCATAATTGCGACACTTTGTCAGCACGAGGCAATAACTTGTCCCGTGCAAGCGCGAGAACCGCACCACTACTACCAAATCCTAACATAGCAAGAGAAATCACAGCATAGGCGAAATGATGGCCTTGCGCCTGTGCCAGCGCTTGCATTAATACGATCTGCAGCGCGATCAATGCCAATGAGCTTAAAAATAATGCAATATCAACGGCAAGTAATCGCATACCAAGTAAGCTGCACGGTATGCTTTTATCCCCTCGTTAACGGGACAAAACGTACGGGCAAAAGATTTTGTGTACGCACTTGATCGCCCTCTTTAGTGACGAGAACAAGCATCTGCATCATATAAGGACTACCGACGGGAATAATCATCCGACCACCATCCTTAAGCTGCTCGATCAGTGGTGGCGGAATATGAGATGCAGCAGCGGTGACCACAATCACATCGAATGGAGCATGCTCACCCCAACCGTAATACCCGTCGGCGTGCTTGATGGTGATATTATTATAACCAGCATGGCGTAAGCGCACCTGTGTCTGTTGCGCGAGCTCCGCAACAATTTCTACGGTATAGACATCCTTGGCGAGCTGCGCCAGCACAGCGGCTTGATAGCCACTACCCGCGCCTACTTCAAGTACGCGAAAATCCGATTGTACTCGAGCTACTTCAGTCATATAGGCGACAATATATGGCTGCGATATTGTCTGACCATAACCAATCGGTACAGCGTGGTCTTCATAAGCAAAACGTTCTTCCCCTAGCGGTACAAATAAGTGGCGAGGCACGACACGCATGGCATGCAACACATTTCTATCCCGTACACCTCGTGCAACAATTTGCTCAGTGACCATTTTCTCACGCAATTCGCGCGCTCGGTCAGTATCTATTGCCTGTACAGGAAAAGTTCCAAACAAACCAATCAGCATCGATAAAAATAGCTGTCTATTCATTGTCATACCCTCTTCCTTTTTATGAACAATTTTCATTACCCTCGGAATCATTCATTGGATAATAATAAAATGATCATAGATTCACATACAGCAATTTCCTTTTATCCTGCTAACCCAGAAAATTTGCAGGCACCGCATTACCATTATATTCATAAGCTTCGGCTCGCACTTTCCCACGTACCAACAATAATGGGCATAAAGTATTACTGATAACTTGACTGACAACGCTGCCGTAAACCATGCGCTCCACACCTGACCGGCCGTGAGTACTCATGACAATCACATCAACATTATCCGCACAAGCGATACGAACAATGGTATCCGCCGGATCATCTCCAACCACAACCTGATAACGAGACGCAATGCCTGCGAGTTGCAACCGTGAATGTATCCGTTCCAAATAACAGGCTGCCTGCCGCATGACAGGCTGTTCTGCACAATCATCACAAGTAGAGGCGAATGTTGAATCTATGGTCGATACATGTTTCGTATCGTGTAGCTCGACAACACGAAGCAGGTGAATAATTGCACCAGTTTCTTGCGCAAACTGCTGTGCAACTGGTAGGGCTGCTTCGGCCACAGGTGTACCGTCAAGCGGTAGAAGAATGGTGCGCAGTAAAGCATCAGATCGCAATACCACGCGAGCAGGTACCAGAAATATCGATGGGTGTGCATTATGCAGTACCTCATCCGCCACACTACCCAATAGAGCCAATCCTAAACCCGTTCTACCGTGCGTAGACATGGCAATCAAATCGACATAGGCTAGTTCAGCTAAACGCAAGATGCTATCAGCAGGTTTACCTGATAAAAGCTTGCTTTCTACTTTAAAACCAAGCTGATTAAGCTGCTGCGATACCGTATGCACTCGTTCGCTGGCTACATTTTCATGAAAAGGAAGAATAGATGGCGACAACGCTGTCATGAGTAAAAATTCAGTTCGCTGCGGCACAATAAAACGCAAAAGATGAGGAATAACCCGTTCCGCCAGTTCAGAACCATCCAATGGTATAAGTACTCGCTTGATCATTCACACACCTGTGTTAATTACATATACTGTATTGAGTATAGGCTTTCTCACAATCATTTTCCAGATTGAGAATAGGCATCTCCACAGTCTCTTCTTACAAAAACGAACAAACTATCATTATTCTGATAAAAAAACGCGTTTCTGCAACATCCGCACAATCCAATAAACAGCAAGTGCTGCGACTAGGTGTTTTAAAGTATGACCACTAATAAATTGATTTGTCAGATTATAAATTTGCATATCCGACAATTCTGCCAATTTGGCCACAGCATATAGAGCGATTACTTGATAGATATGTTTTGCATGGGTATAACGTGATGGATTGGACAAACTCAGCAAGACGATAAGCACGATCGAATAGAACTGTACCACGATATAAAAATTCAGGTTTCCCGCACCTTGCTGTTCGGTCAAATACCAATACAATACACTCGAAATTCCCAATCCAGTGAGAATGGGTAGTGACCATAATCCCACCATCGGATTGACGCGCTCACCGAGTGTAGCAGCAAGTAAGGCTGTTATTGCCACCGCGATCGGTAGCCGATCCCACAACAAAGTGGCATTATCCGGTATCCAGTGATATGCCATCGAACCCAATGCTGCTACCATGACGCTTAAAAATAAAACGCCATAAGGCAAGCACTCCACTCTGTTATGAAATGCTTTCTGTGCAGGCGTTTGACAAACATGAAAAAGATATACCAACCCCATACCACCGCTTAGCAGAAAAGCCAAATTAGAAACAACATTACTGAAATTAGGAACACCAAAGAAATTTCGTTGGTCGGCAAAGTTATGATAAGCAGCGGGTTGAGAAATGGGAGGTAGTAACAAAGCAGCTATTACAACCCCAATTGATAATCCGCACAATATCAAAAGCTGCCACTGCATGTTCAGCAAGCCAGCGGTAGGGTACTAAAATTCCTAATACATCTGCGCAACCGCTTCTCCAATCCGCCCCACCGCGATGATATTAATGCCGGGAATTGTTTGCTTAGGTTTATTGGCCAATGGAATGATCGCCTGTTTAAAACCAAGCTTAGCGGCCTCCTTAAGCCGTTCCTGTCCGCGTTGCACGGGACGTATTTCTCCCGCCAGACCTATCTCGCCGATCACAATCGTTTTTTCCGCCAATGGCTTATTCTTTAAAGAAGAAACCACAGCCAGCATAACCGCAAGATCTGCACCTGGTTCGGTGATTTTCACTCCTCCCACGGCATTAACAAAAACATCTTGATCATAACAAGGAATACCCGCATGGCGATGCAGCACTGCCAATAACATCGCCAATCTGTTTTGCTCCAGTCCGACACACAATCGTCGAGGATTGGGTGTACGTGCTTCGTCAACCAAAGCTTGTATTTCTACTAACAGTGGACGAGTACCCTCCTGCGTGACCATGATACACGACCCGGGAACTTGCGCATCGTGATGCGAAAGAAACAGCGCCGATGGGTTTTTCACTTCACGCAAGCCTTTTTCACCCATCGCGAAAACACCCAGTTCATTCACTGCACCAAAGCGATTCTTGAATGCGCGAATCATACGAAAACTCGAATGCATATCGCCTTCGAAATACAATACCGTATCCACCATATGCTCCAGCACACGCGGACCAGCTAACGCACCTTCTTTGGTGACATGGCCAACCAGAATAATGCAAATACCACTCGACTTAGCCAAACGCGTTAATTGTGCGGCACACTCGCGCACTTGAGCGACAGAGCCAGGCGCAGACTGCAAAGCTTCCGAATACACTGTCTGAATTGAATCAATAACAGCAACTGTTGGTTTACGCTCAGAAAGTACGGTATGGATTTTTTCTAACTGAATTTCCGCCAGCAAATCCACAGCCTTGACATCGAGCATCAAACGTTTAGCGCGTAACGCTACTTGCTGCGCCGACTCTTCACCGCTTACATACAATACTGAACGATGCTCGGACATGTATGAAAGGGCTTGCAATAGCAAAGTTGATTTTCCGATACCAGGATCCCCCCCCAGCAGAACCACACCGCCATGTACCATACCGCCACCTAGAACCCGGTCAAGCTCTTCCACACCGGTAGGATAGCGTGGTTCTTCATGAGCCTCAATGGCGCTTAAATTCTGTACTTGACCTGTCTCTGATACAGGACTAAAACGCACTACCGATTTCTCTGCAATAGTTTCCACCAGAGCATTCCATGCCTGACAATGTGGACATTGTCCTTGCCATTTCAAGGTTTGCCCCCCACACTCAGTACATGAATAAATAGATTTCTGTTTGGCCATTAAAGTCGGTTAATCATAAACTTCCGCAAGACTAAATAGTGCGCCACGAGCATCCTTTTCAGAAAGCACTGGTTGATTGCCTGAAAGCGGCCAATCTATCGCCAAATTAACATCATTCCACACAACACAACGTTCATATTCGGGTGCCCAGTAATCGGTTGTGTTATATAAAAAATCGGCAGACTCGGAAAGTACGACAAATCCATGCGCAAAGCCGGGTGGAATCCATAACTGCTTTTTATTTTCCGCACTGAGAATCACGCCAACCCATTGCCCAAAGGTTGCTGAAGAACGGCGCAGATCCACGGCAACATCAAAAACCTCACCTGTTACTACACGGACTAATTTCCCTTGCGCTTGCTTGATTTGATAGTGCAAGCCACGCAATACATAGCGGACTGAGAATGAATGATTGCTTTGTACAAAGCTTATCTTCTTTCCCACTGCTGATTCAAATTCCCGTAGATTAAAACTTTCAAAAAAGTAACCGCGATCATCCTTAAAAACATGCGGTTCCAGTAACACCACTTCTGAAATTGCGAGAGAGGTAAATTTCATAATAAATCCAATAATTGAAATCGCAATCAAAATTCCCGTTTTAACACTTGCAACAAGTATTGGCCATAGCCATTCTTTGCCAGGGGTATCGCAAGCTTCTTCAATTGCGCTTCATCGATCCAACCTTGCTTGAAGGCAATTTCTTCCGGGCAGGCAATCTTCAATCCTTGCCGATGCTCGATGGTAGCAACAAATTGACTGGCATCCAGCAACGATTCATGCGTGCCTGTATCAAGCCATGCATAACCACGCCCCATAATCTCAACACTGAGTGCTGAACGGTCTAGATACATGCGGTTAAGATCCGTTATTTCCAATTCATTGCGTATCGAGGGTTTAAGATTTTTAGCAAAATCGACGACTTGCTGATCATAAAAATATAAACCTGTCACTGCATAATGCGACTTCGGTTTCTTGGGTTTTTCCTCCAAATTAATCACGTTGCCATGAGAATCAAATTCAACCACACCGTAGCGTTCCGGATCGTGAACATGATAGGCAAATACACTGGCCCCTTGTTCACGTTGCATCGCATTCGTCAGTAAATGATGAAAATCGTGGCCATAAAAAATATTGTCTCCTAAAACCAGTGCCGAACAATTGTTGCCGATAAACGATTCGCCAATGATAAATGCTTGCGCAAGGCCATCCGGTGATGGCTGCTCAGCGTAAGATATGGCGAGTCCCCATTGGCTGCCATCACGTAACAACTCGCGATAATTTCCAACGTCACGCGGTGTCGAAATAATCAGAATATCTTGAATCCCCGCCAGCATTAACGTGCTCAACGGATAATAAATCATGGGCTTATCAAATACTGGCAGTAATTGTTTGGATACTGCCTGCGTGACCGGATAAAGCCGTGTGCCCGAACCGCCTGCAAGTACGATACCTTTCCGTTTTGGAATCTTAAGTTTTTTATAATTTGTTGGTATATATGAAATATCTGATGTTGACATAAATAAGATTCCGGATATTTACAGGTGCGCGAATAAATCACTTCTACCCGTTCAATTCATTACAAAGATTCGGGATTGTATTATATCCGCTTTACCTTCCAGATAATTGTACGATGCAAGAACAGCAGAATGTTCATGTAAAATTAACTATCATGACGTATTTACAACCCTATCTTCACCTTTTTAAAAAGTTCGCACTGCATAGGAAATCATTGATGCTAGCGTTTGTTTCCATGTTAGTGGTAGCAATTGCTGTCGCTTCTTTACCAATACTTGTAAAGTTTTTTCTTGAGAGTACCTTTCTACAAAAGGATGTATCGCACATCCAGATTACCTCGTTGGCTATCGTCATGCTATTCATCGTACGCGGCATAGCAAGCTATGCCAGTATTCATTTACTTAATAAAATAAGTAGTCTGTTGGGGGATGATTTACGTAAGAAAATTTTTGATAAACTACTATCGCTACCAGTGAACTATTATTCTCAGCTCACTAAATACGATATCGATAAATTGATCGCACAAACAAACCAAGCCTCTCAAAACTTGATTAAAATAATCACCACTTTCGCTCAGGAAGGTTTGATCATCATCGGCTTGATGACTAGCATCTTATATCTCAATCAAGAATTCACTTTTCTGCTGTTGTTCCTATCACCTTTGGTCATCATGATTAATCAAATGACACAAGATCACACCAATAAATCAGACCAAAAAAATTGGCCTGCAACGGCTAAATTGGCTACGCATTTACTACAAACCCTAAGAAATTATAGGGAAATTAGAGTAAACGGCGGACAAAACCTGGAAAATCTGCGCTTGAGTAAAATTGCTGAAGGCATTTATCACACTGAAAGAAAACAATCATTAATTAAAGCCACAATTATTCCACTGGGTGAAGCAGCTACTGCAATAATTCTAGTTGCAGCATTTTATTTTATTGCACAACAAACGTTGAATAACGCAGTTGGTGTGGATACAGTGGGCGCGCTGATTACCGCAGTATTACTGCTGATTCAGCCGATTCAGCGCATCACACATCTCCCTCAACAGATGCAACATGAACTGGCCAGCGTACAAACGGTGCTCTCATTTCTTAATCAAGCTTCGGAACAAGACACAGGCACGCAATACATTGAATATGTTTGTGGAAAAATAGTATTTGAAAACGTTCGTTTTTGTGCTCACTCACTCACAAAACCTGTATTAGATCATATTGATTTCATCATTAAACCTGGTGAAGCAATTGTATTCACAGGATATATTGCGGCCGAGAAGAATGCACTGATCGACTTGTTACTTCGCTTACAGCACCCAATCCGTGGAAGAATTTTATTGGATGATCACGCACTAACCGACATTGCGTTAAATAACTTGCATGCTAATATCGCAATTATTACAAAAGATAGTGTGTTATTGGATGAAAACGTTGCTGGCAATATTGCCTATGGTGCAATGCGATGTGCCAATGAAGCAAGAATAACGACAGCGGCACAAACTTCCCACGCAGCTGAATTTATTCGAGAAATGCCGGAAGGATTACAAACAAAAATTGACGAAAAAAATGTAATCATCACAAAAAAACAGTGTCAACAAATATCCATTGCACGCGCATTACTTAGAAAACCACCGATATTGATACTGGATGAGATAACAGACGACCCCGATTCAAGCAGCCTATTCCCCATTCTAGAAGATTTGATAAAAAACCGCACCACGCTCATTTTTGCACAACATATTCCACAACTAATGAAAATTGATCGTATCATTAGGCTAGAAAATGGATGTATCACAAATAATTTAAAAAATATTCAACATCTTGCACAACACCCTGTACACAACACTTACTCACTGCCCCAAGATTGATCAAATTTTTATTCTGATTCCTTATGATCACCATTGGAATATTCGGGCACCCATTTCTTAAGCTGAACACGAACCTCTTGATCATCCAGAACCGTAACTTTATCCAACCACATCATTAATTCGAATAACCAGTGCTCATCTACTTCACGAGCTTGTGCAATGCGTAATTTTTCATGTGGTGTAGGGAGAGTATTTTCAGTGGCTGATAACAATTCTTCATGCAATTTTTCTCCAGGGCGCAATCCACTAAAAACAATACGAATATCCCCTTCACTTAGGCCGGACAAATGTATCAAATCATTGGCCAGATCAACAATTCTGACCGCGTCACCCATATCCAGTACGAATATTTCGCCACCGCCTTTAGTACCTCCCATCAATCCGGCCTGTAAAACCAGCTGTGCTGCTTCAGGAATTGACATGAAATACCGCGTGATCTCAGGGTGTGTAATTGTAATGGGCCCACCTTTTGCAATTTGTTCGCGAAATTTTGGAATAACGCTACCTGTGCTTCCCAGCACATTTCCAAAACGCACCATCACAAAACAGGTCGGATGCGTTTGTTGTAAAGCTTGGCACACCATTTCTGCTAAACGTTTGCTCGCACCCATAACACTCACTGGATTAACTGCCTTATCTGTTGACACTAAAACAAATTTTTTCACCTGAAAATTTATCGCAACCTGTGCTAAGACATAAGTGCCTAAAACATTATTGAGTAAAGCTTGGCATGCATTTTCATGCTCCATGAGCGGCACATGCTTGTACGCCGCTGCATGGAAAACGACAGATGGGTGAAATTGCGTAAATATCTGTGTCATTCGCGCATGATCCTTGATATCGCCAATAACAAAAGACATGCTAATCTCAGGATGACGCAATGCGAGCTCTTCTTGGATGTTATACAATGCAAGCTCATTGAGTTCCAAAAAAACAATGCGTTCAGGATTGAAAGTAATGAGCTGCCGACATAATTCCGAGCCAATTGAACCGCCAGCTCCAGTCACGAGAATAATTTTTCCTGTCAGCAAACTATGAAGGCCATCATTATCGAGAACAACAGGTGCTCTACCGAGCAAATCATCTAACTCTATTTCACGAATCTTTGATACCGTAGTTTTGCCGCTAATCAAGTCTGAGTAAGACGGTACCGTCATGGCTTTAATGCCCATTTCCGAACACATTTCCAGAGTTTGCCTGTGGATACGATGAGGAACAGATGGTATAGCGATAATAACGTGTCCGACATTGAGTTTTTGCACCCAATGCGGCAATTCATTGATCACACCCAGCACACGCACACCTTGTAAGCGAGTGCCCAGTTTTCTGCGATCATCATCTAGCATCCCAACCACATGCCAATCGCGACTTCTAGCTAAATCCTTAACCAAATTAACCGCAGTCCTGCCCGCACCGATAATTAATACCAGTTTCGCCTCATAGCTCTCCAGGCTATACAGACGACGCTCCTTCCAGGCGCGATAAACCAGCCGACTACCACCCATTATTAACAATAATAACAAGGGAGCCAACAAAATAACCGAACCCGGAATATTGGCCAGGAAACTCAGGGACCACAATGCTAGCAACACAGTGATTGTCCCGATTAGCACAGCCACAAAAATTCTTTTTAAATCGGGTAAACTGGCATAGCGCCACACGCCTCTATAAAGCCCAAACCATAAAAAGAAGCTGGTTTGGATAAGTACTATCCAGGGTAAAATTATTGACAGTAACTCCTGCGCCGCAGAAGGAATTTCAAAATTAAAGCGAAATAAATAAGCAAGCCACCATGCAATAGCAACTGCAAAAAAATCATGAGTAAAGGCGATAAAAGTACGAATTCCAAGTCTGCTTACAAACATGTTTATCCTTGATCGGGATAATATTTCTGATTCCAGTCAGAAATAAACATTAATATCAAATAAATACTCGCCCAAATGACAACTGCCCAATATTGTATGGTCAAATCTTGCAAACCTACCCATATTGCACTTCCACCCGCTACCAGCATCAATACATAAGCAAATAAGGCCATGTTTCGATGCCCAAAACCTCGTTGGATAATACGCTGATAATAATGCTCACGATGTGCTTGCCAAACTTTTTCACCACGAAGCAGACGTTTAATGAGTGTCACTGTTGAATCTGCAATAAAAGGTGAAAATATCAGCACAGGCACCCACACAGACCATATGTCGCTCAACTCCCCAAGTATTCCGAGTACTGCAGCCAGGAATCCCAATGAGATTGAGCCGGCATCTCCGAGAAAAATACGCGCCGGATAAAAATTATGTACCAGAAAAGCCATTGCCGCGCTTGCTATTGTGAAATTGACGATCGCAAAATCATAATGATCCGTCAAATATGCAAATAATCCGTAATACCCGAAACCAATAGCCGCCATGCCTCCTGCAAGACCGTCCGAACCATCCATAAAGTTATACAGATTGGACATCCAAATAATCAAAACTATGGCGCATAATGTAATCGCCCAACCATGACTATCAAGCAACTGGGCGATCGAAAACCCGATTGCGGCGACACTTTGTATCAATAATCGATAGCTGACAGGTATATGCCAAATATCATCAGCAAGTGAAACTGCAATCAACAAACTGATACCTATCCAGACCGAAATCGGTAATGCTGCTACGGAGAACAATAGCCATACAACTATGACGCCCAACAACAAACCTAAGCCACCAATACGAGGAATAGGTATTGTGTGAAGAGAGCGTGAATTGGGATGATCCAGCGCCCAATTAGGATTGCGCTTTATCAACCATAGAATTGAAAAAAAAGCGATGACAAATGATAACGATGGCGCTGCTACCATTAATATAGGAAAATCCAAAACCATAATGACCTGATCATCCACGGTAGGTCAAGAAGAAACATACGCCACTTTCTTATCAGCATTGACAAAAAAGTGGCACAAAGTGATTAAACAGCTACTGGCTCTGATATAACCTCAAAACATGGGCTTAGCAGCATAACTCTGGTGTGCCGCAGCAGCAGCAGCACCACGTTCAACCTTCATACCCATGTCAGATAATACCGTTTCAAGTGCATTCAAACAAAAAATCACATTTCCTACACAGCAAGATGTACCCATTAGTCCAAAACGCCAGACTTTACCTGCGAAATCACCTAAACCTGCACCAATTTCAAGATTATATTCATCCAGCAAACGGCGGCGCACTTCTTTTTCATCGACGCCAGCGGGGACAAAAACAGAATTCAACTGCGGCAAACGATATTCTTCTTTCACCACATAGTCCATGCCTAGTGTCGCAAATCCAGCTTTTAATGCTTCATAGTTGTAACGATGACGGGCCCAGGAATGTTCCAGACCTTCTTCAGCCAGCATCAGCAAAGATTCATGCAATGCATACAGCGCATTAGTTGGAGCAGTGTGATGATAAGTTCGTGTTGACGACCCCCAATAATTCAACAGCAAACTGATATCCATAAACCAGCTATGCACTTTCTCTTTACGATTTTTAACCAGCTCGGTCACACGTTCGGAGAAACTGACAGGCGATAATCCGGGTGGACACGATAAGCATTTCTGGCTACCAGAATAAATCGCATCGATGCCCCATTCATCCACTTTGATTGGTGTACCTCCTAACGAAGTAACCGTATCAACAATCGTCAAGCAATTATACTTACGTGCTATATCACACAAAGTTTTGGCATCGGATTGTGCACCGGTTGAGGTTTCAGCATGAACAAATGCAACAATTTTCGCATCAGGATTTTTCTTTAGCGCATCTTCAACTTTCTGGGGATCTACCGGTTCACCCCATTTATCATCCACAACTACCGCAATACCTCCATGACGTTCTACATTTTCTATCATGCGACCACCAAACACACCGTTGCGGCACACAATCACCTTGTCGCCAGGAACAATCATATTGACAAAACACATCTCCATACCCACTGATCCAGGACCGGAAACTGGAAAAGTCATGCGATTTTTGGTTTGAAATGCATAGCGCATCAAGCCTTTTATTTCTTCCATCATTTCAGTAAAAACAGGATCAAGATGACCCAATGTCGGGCGCGCCATTGCATTTAGCACACGCGGATGCGTATCGGATGGCCCGGGCCCCATCAAAACACGCTGTGGAGGATAAAAAACTTTGGCTTCTTTTTCGGGGCGAAAATCTTCGGTATTCATGAACAATCCTAAATTAATAATATAATTTGATCTATTTTAAAAAGTGTTGATTCTAACAAGTGAATTGAGAGTTTACTATAAACTGACCGGGGCTCAATAAAATATGCTTATAGATAGATCAAGAAACTTTGATAACCACTTGCTTTTTTTGTATAAAATTGTTTATATAAGAGTGGATATGCAGTTGATACTGTACTTAAAAAATATTTAGACAAGATCGACAATGCATTTCAATAACCGCTATAACTAAACCAAATAAGCCATTTTAAACTCCGGTTCTGATACTATTAACCCTTAGGATTGTTCACCCACATTTAAATATTCAGCGGCTAAAATAAAACATATCTGACAGAATACTGCCTTCTCATGAACCTTGCGCTAATACAGTCAGCTGTAACTTTAATCATTGCCATCACACTTCCTGCTTGCATGACTTCGCCAACTCGAGAAACATTACTTAACCAAGAAATTATCTACAGCCGCAGCAGTGACAAAAATTATCTTGAAATTGCCAAATGCCTGAATACTGAAGATGGTTTTCATACACCGAAATGGCATCGTCACACATGGCGTGATATCAATACTTTTTTTATTTACCATGAAGCTGTGGAAGTGCACGGCTATCCACAAATGCACGATGAAGCCGCAAAGACTTACTACATTACCGAAATTCATGATCCTAAATTCATAGGAAACACTAACCAACCGATTACTGAGGGTAATGGACTCTGGATAATGACCATTAAAGATAACGGTAATGAAGAGTACGTAAAATCCAAAATTGAAATCCGCAGCAGCAAAAATCTGTTGAGTGATTATCCACCGGTTTCTTATACACCTGACCCTAGAGCGCCACTATCCCAACGTTTATACAAAGTTGAAACAATTGACAAGTGTTTTTAATGTTTCCAACGATTCTTCTTAGTCTGTTTCCACAGACTGGCAGTTAGTGATCGTGACATAACAATTAACTTCGGTTGATTGTTTTATAGAAATACGCAAATTGAAAAACAGAACCCACCTCCACAATGCGAAAAATCGCGCTATTTTGGTTTTTTCAATTTCTAATGGTTACTAATAGATAAATCTCACGTACTTATTATTTCCTTTAATAATGATAGAAAATCAGGAGCATGAATTTGATCCTCAAAAACAAATTAGATATCTCAGGTCAGAATTTAGACGCATACTCAAGAATCAAATACGATGTTGTTATTATAGGATCCGGTGCCGGTGGCGGCACACTGGCGTATGCTCTGGCCACTAAAGGAATGCGTGTTTTACTTGTCGAGCGTGGGATATCAATACCGAAAGAAGATGACAATTGGACAGAAAAGGGGGCTTTAGGCAATAAATACAGAACGAGAAAAAATCCGATCAACCATTTTTATGTAGGCGGAGCTACGAAACTCTATGGAGCTGCTCTTTATAGACTGAGAGCTCAAGATTTTGTGTCCACTTCGCATAGTAATGGAGCATCGCCGCTATGGCCCATAAGTTATGATGAATTAGAACCGTATTATTGTAAGGCTGAACAGTTATACAGAGTTCATGGGTCATTAGATGAAGATCCTACCGAGCCTTTCCATTCCATGCCCTATCCCTATAATCCCATTTCTCACGAACCATTTATCCAAACTATCGTTGATAAATTAAAACAAAACGGGCACAAAGTGAGTTCAATTCCTAGAGGAATCGATGTAGGACCCAATCGAACATGTATTTTTTGCTCAACTTGTGATGGCTATGCTTGCAAGGTTCACGGAAAAATGGATACCGAGGTAGCAGCCATATTACCTGCTTTACAAACCGGAAATCTCGATTTGGTGTCAGAAGCCGAATGCTTACGCCTCACAACAAATTCATCTGGAACAAAAATAATCGAAGCCGATATCCGCCAACGATCTCAGGTGTTCAAAGTCACAGGCCATTCCTTCGTTGTTTCGGGAGGAGTTAAAGGTTCGCCGCAGTTACTTTTCAAATCTAAATGCTCCAGTCATCCCAATGGTCTTGCGAATTCTTCCGGACTCGTTGGACGATATCTTTGCGGTCATAACGCACAATTGCTATTTTGTTTGAACGGTTTGACCAAAATTCCAAAACTGCATCAGAAAACCTTTGCTTTGAATGAATTCTATCATGGCTCTGCGACTTTTCCTGCCGCTTTGGGAGTAATACAAGCAGCCGGTCAAATTCCAGTATGGATGGGTTTTAATCGGCTCGTGCAACCATTAATGCGTATGCTTGCTTCACGCAGCCTACTTGTATTTTTTATGAATGAAGTTCTTCCGAGCTATGAAAACCGCATATTTTTGGAGGAAAATGGCAATCTTAAAACTTCATTTACACCGAATAACTTAGAAAGTTTTTATGAGTTAAGAAAAATTGCAATTAATCTCTTTAAAAATGCGGGATTTCCTATTGTGCTTTCCAGGAAACAACCCCTGCTATGGCATCCCGTTGGGACTTGTCGTTTTGGAAGAGATCCGCAAAATAGCGTGCTTGATCAATGGTGCCGCACCCACGACATTGACAATCTTTATGTGGTCGATGGTTCTTTCCTACCTTCTGCAGGCGCTGTAAACACGGCACTGACAGTAATGGCGCAAGCTCTGCGAGTTGGAGAACATTTGCTGTCAAAATAATGACCGGTTAATCAGATTTTTTATGATTAAAATATCTGAGCTTAATGAAAGATTATGTTGTTATATATACAAAGGAAAGAAATCGATCTATACCTGACTCCTTTCCTCAATTAACATTTAAGCTGATTATTTTTTACTTTTGAGCAAAGAAACTGTATTCCCCATAACCTGTATCAAAAGAACCAAATGATCCACCCATATAATTAACTGATCCTGCTGAGGTCAGGTTTGCACTATATACTTGGAAAGTATCATTATTAGCCGCATCCTTGCGTAAGAATTGGATTCTACCAGTGCCTGGACAATAATAACCTTGCATTGGAGCTCCTAATATATCTCCTCTTATCAAGCGACATGCGCCCGTTGTAGCTTGAAAAGTAATATGCATAAAACCAGGTGTTTGGTTAGCTCTAACAGCCCAGGTTCCAACAACACTAGCTGGCCAAGCGGCAGCAGCGATTTGAGAAAAAAATAGAAAAAAACTTAAACCTAAAAAATAGATAGTATTCGCCCTAATTCTCATAATTACACTCTCCTCATAAAGATTTGGCACTACAAGAAATAATAGCACCTCTTTTTCCTTTCCATCAGAGTTACTCTTTTATAATACTCTACAATCGTATAAGTGGAAACGATGTATAGGTAAATCTGAATCTGACCCAAAGATCAAAATTAGCGCTGATATGAGTTAAGTTTTGTAGCGACTTTGAGATTATGTTTTGCTATTTACTTATCAAAACATCATGCAATAGAGTAATCTCCTAAACCATTGCTTTTTCCAAACTACACAATTAGAATCCCATTCGTTATTGGCTTTCTACGTATGCCAATTGAACGATTGCTGGAATAGCAGCTAAGGAAGTAGTAAATAGTAGTTAATCAATGGGAAACTAGGGTTCCGGTCTAAAGCAAAACGGCGTCAGGTCCAAGAGTTTCCGGTCTCGTGATAACGAGGCTCCACGGAGGGAAAAAAGCCCGGGAGGTTAAGGTGTAATGTACTGAGGTACATTACAATCTCGGTAAATCCTTTTTTGTATGGAGACTTGTTATGTCAGGTTCAACAAAACAAACAGCTTCCTCGCAAGATACCCATGGAACTGGTGATATGCTCAATCGCAGCATGAGCGTATGGCACAGTTTTACGCTGGGTTTTGCGGTCGTCTCACCGGTCGCCGGGCTCTATGCCATCATCGGTGTACAAACGGTAGTTGCCGGTGGCGGTTGGTTTGCCGCATTGGCGGTCTGCTTGCTCATGCAACTGTTGGTGGCTACGGTTTATGCAGAATTGTCTTCGCAGTTTCCGATTGCGGGCGGTGCCTATAAATGGGCTCGGCAGCTCGGCGGCGCCATCGCCGGAAACTATGCGGGTGTGATTTATATTTGTTCCACCATTGCCATGGTCACCACCACCGCCTATACCGGCGGTTTTTGGCTGGCAACCTTCTGTGGGGTGTCGGATAATGGCGGTGAAGTAATGGTGCTATGGGCCGCTTTATTCCTTCTGCTCTGCACACTGCTCAACCTGGCGCCCGTCAGCATTTTCAATCTGATAATCAAATTGGGGGTCTACGCTGAAGTCGTCGGATCTTTCGGCGTTGCATTGCTCCTATTCTTTTTCTTCCGCCAGCATCCGTTCATGGAATTATTCCAGCATATGGGTACGGGCACCGCACCCAGTGAAATGGCTGCTTTTCTGGCGGCATTGGCCATTTCAGGCTGGGCTTTTATCGGCTTTGATGCCTGCTCCACCACCGCTGAAGAAACCCATCAACCCAAGCGCATGGTACCTCGGGCAATTTTTATGTCGCTACTGCTTGTCGGCACGGTAGTTTTATTCAACTCAGCAGCATTGATTCTGGCTTTTGAACATGACACGTTAAGGCACTCCAGTCATACATCCGATCCGGTCACGCCTTTGATCGCCAGTAGCATTGGAGAATGGTTTGAGAAACCCTTTTTAGCAATCGTAATGACTGCTTTTCTGGCCTGCGGCGCATCAATGGTGAAATACACATCCCGTATCGTATATTCGATGGCACGGGAGGGCAATATGCCAGCAATACTGAGCCGGGTGACAGTTAGCAAAACGCCACGCAATGCAGTGATTTTTACCGTTTTGTTGGCAGGTTGCGGATTGATCTTCGGACTTAATGACGATGCCGTGGCTACAATTATCGCTTTCGGTACCGGCGGTTTATATGCCATGTTCACCTTCACGACCGGGTTTGCATTAGTTGCCCGGCTCACTGGCCGATGGGATCCTCAACTCGGAGAATTAAAGCTGGGTAAATGGGGATTGATCATCAATATCTTAGCGTTCATGTGGTCATTGTTTGAAGTCATCAATATTGCCTGGCCGCGCCCTTATGCCATCTCGGCTGATGCGCCTTGGTGGCAATTATGGGCAACCCCGCTGGTATTGGGCAGCATTCTAACTATCACAACCTTGTATATTCTTTACAAGAAATGGTTCGGCGGTAAGAAACTTTCATAAAAGGAATTCATCATGAATCAGCAACATACATTAATCTGGAAACAATCCATCCCGGGAGGATGCCATTGGTCCGGTATTATCCGGCGTGGCACTACACTACGTCTAATTGATGCCGATGGGGGAGCCAATGCCGCTGTACTGCTTTTTAATCAGGAAGAAAAGCTCGAGCGTTACAATATGGCGGATACTTTAAAATCTCAACATACTTTCCGCCTGACCAAAGGACACGCTTGCCATTCGGATATGGGGCGAATTTTCTGTTGCATCACGGCAGATACAGCCGGCTGGAACGATACTGTTTGCGGCTTGAGTGACAGTCACATAATTCAGCAGAAATACGGCACTGCACGCTATCAGGAACATCGTAATCAAATGTTTCGCAGCGGCTTGGATGGCATGTTGATAGAACTGGGCAAGTGGGGATTGGGGATGCGCGATATCGTTTCGAATATCAATTTTTTCAGCAAAGTAACCGCCAATAGCGCTGGAGAATTGACATTTCATCCTGATCACAGCAAAGCCGGCGATTATATCGACTTGAGTTTCGTGATGGATACGTTGCTGGTACTGTCTGCGGCTCCTCATCCTTTAGATCCGAGTCAGTCTTATCAGCCCGGTGCAGTCACTTTAGAACTGTTCGATACACCCGCTGAAGCCGCTAACGAATGCCTGCATATCGCCGAGAATATTCGCGCATTACAAAATGCCAAACATTTCTATTGTGAGGGTACGCTATGAATACGTTTAATCTCCAAACAAGCCAGCTTGATCCCAACCAGGCAATCGTGAATGAAATTTGCGCCGCCGGTGAGCCTTGGACCAAGATTGTCAAACAGGGGCAATTTTTCCGTATCGTCGACCTGGAAGGTAATCAAGCCGTTGATACATTGTTTTTCAATGCCAACCATGCATTGGAACGCTATAGCGCAACGGATACTATTCGTGCTCAAAATAAGCTGTATTTGACTACCGGCAGCAAGCTGTGCTCCAATTTTGGCAACACCATGCTCACAATCGTAGCGGATACCTGTGGGCGTCATGACACATTGGGCGGGGCCTGTGCGGCGGAAAGTAACACGGTTCGTTATGCGCTGGAAAAATATCCGATGCACAGTTGTCGCGACAATTTTTTGCACGCCCTGGCGCATGACACCGCTTGTGAACAATTAGGCATGAGCAAGCGCGATATTCCCAGTAACATCAATTTTTTTATGAATGTTCCTGTGACTGAAGAGGGCGGATTGGAGTTTGTCGATGGTATCTCAGCGCCAGGGAAGTATGTCGAAATGCGCGCGGAAATGGATGTATTCGTATTGATTTCCAACTGCCCGCAACTCAACAACCCATGTAACGCGTATAACCCGACGCCGATCCGTTTGCTGGTCTGGGATGCCTAGTTATGGCAACGCGCTGAGCCATAACATCCGGTTGACCATTTATCCAACAAGGGGGTAATGCCATGTTCGACAAAGTCCTGATTGCCAATCGCGGCGCTATCGCGTGCCGGATTATCCGCACCCTGCGCCACATGCATGTCAAAAGTGTAGCGGTCTATACCGAGGCCGATGTGTTATCGCGGCATGTCACCGAAGCCGATGAAGCCTATTGTATTGGCAGCGGGCTTGCTGCAGAGAGTTATTTGCGTACCGATAAAATCCTGGAGGTTGCCCGGCAAAGCGGTGCGCAGGCTATTCATCCCGGTTATGGTTTTCTCAGTGAGAAAGCCGATTTTGCCGAGCAATGCGCTCTTCATGGCATCTGTTTCATCGGTCCTGCTCCGCAGCAAATGCGCGCCTTTGGCTTAAAGCACACGGCACGCGCTTTGGCGCTGGAAAATAAAGTGCCGCTTTTGCCGGGAAGCGGTTTGCTGGAGAATGTTGAGGCGGCTTGTCATCAAGCCAAGCACATTGGCTATCCGGTAATGCTGAAAAGCACAGCGGGCGGGGGCGGAATTGGCATGCGGCTGTGCTGGAACCAGGATGATTTGATGAATGCTTACGAATCCGTCAAAACACTGGCACAAAACAATTTCAAGGATGCCGGGTTGTTCCTGGAAAAATATGTCGATCGTGCGCGCCATATTGAAGTGCAGATTTTCGGTGATGGCAATGGCCAAGTCGTCGCACTAGGCGAGCGTGATTGTTCCATGCAGCGGCGCAATCAGAAAGTCATCGAGGAAACGCCTGCTCCCAATCTCGCTCCTCATTTGCGCCAGGCGTTGCTGGACACAGCGGTGCGCTTAGGCAAAGCCGTCAATTACCAATCTGCGGGCACGGTGGAATACATTTTTGACGACGCTACCGGTCAGTTTTATTTTCTTGAGGTTAATACCCGCTTGCAAGTTGAGCACGGTGTAACAGAGGAAGTCACCGGCATCGATCTGGTGGAATGGATGGTGCGGCAAGCTGCGGGCGATCTCCCATCTCTCGATTCTTTTACGATCAAACCCAGCGGCGCTTCCATTCAGGTGCGGGTGTACGCTGAAAATCCTGCCAAAGATTTCCAGCCTTCCAGCGGAATTCTCACGGCGGCCGAATTTTCCGATGCCGCAAGGATTGAAACTTGGGTCGAACGCGGTATTGAGGTATCCGCGTTTTACGATCCGATGCTGGCCAAAATTATTGTGCATGCGCCGGATCGGCAAACCGCTATCGCTAAGTTGTTGACCGCATTGGACGACACATCGCTGCATGGCATTGAAACCAATCTGGACTATCTCAAGCAAATCCTGCACAGCACAGTGTTTCGTAGCGGACAGCAAAACACGCAATTTCTCAATGGGTTTCATTATCAGCCGCACAGCTTAGACGTCCTGACTGCCGGTGTGCAGACCACGATACAGGACTATCCTGGGCGGATCGGTTACTGGAATGTGGGCGTGCCGCCTTCCGGGCCAATGGATAGCCTGGCTTTTCGGCTCGCCAACCGTTTAGTCAACAATCCTGACAATAGCGCCGGATTGGAAATCACGCTAGCAGGTCCGACGCTGCGCTTCAATTGCGATAGCGTTATTGCGATCTGTGGCGCGCCGATTGATGTGTCTTTGGACAGCGAACCGCTACTGCAATGGCAGTCTCACTTTGTCCGGGCTGGCACATTGTTACAATTCGGCAAAGTCCAGCAAGCCGGCAGCCGGGTTTACTTGGCCGTGCACGGCGGCTTTCAAGTGCCCGATTATCTCGACAGCAAATCCACCTTCACGCTCGGACAGTTTGGCGGTCATGCAGGCCGTGTGCTGCGTACAGGCGATGTGTTGCATGTTCGGCCGTTGCCAACTTCCCAGCCGGATTCGCAGCAAGTACCGCAGCAGCGGATTCCGCGTTATACCAATCAGTGGGAAATTGCCGTCTTGTACGGGCCGCATGGCGCGCCGGATTTCTTTACCGCAGCCGATATCGAACAATTCTTTACTGCTGAGTGGAAGGTGCATCACAATTCCAGCCGCACCGGCGTGCGTCTGATCGGGCCCAAGCCGCAATGGGCACGCAGCGATGGCGGCGAGGCCGGCTTGCATCCGTCCAATATTCACGACAATGCTTATGCCATTGGGGCGGTTGATTTTACCGGGGATATGCCAATCATCCTCGGCCCTGACGGCCCCAGCCTGGGCGGATTCGTGTGTCCGGCCACAGTTGCGCAGGCAGAATTATGGAAAATCGGACAACTCAGACCCGGTGATAGCGTTCGCTTTTACCCGATATCGCTAGAACAAGCATTGGTGCTGGAACAACAGCAAAATCAATTGATCCGGCAGCTTAATGCGGATACCGGCGCGACGGTAATTTCCCGTTCCGGAAAACCTGGCACGGCCGTTCTGCATCGAATTCCGGAGAGCGCATCATTCGTACAAGTGACTTACCGGCAATCCGGCGATAAATACCTATTGGTCGAGTACGGTCCGCCCATCCTCGACCTGAATTTACGTTTCCGCGCTCACGCTTTGATGTCATGGCTGCAACAATGCATCGACAAGCAGGCGCTTAGCGGTATTTTGGATCTGACACCCGGCGTCCGCTCGCTGCAGATTCATTTCGATTCGCGCCAACTGGCGCGCGAAAAATTGCTGGAAATGTTGATCGCAGGCGAAAAACAGTTACCCGCGATCGACGACATGGAGGTACCTTCCCGCATTATTCATTTGCCACTTTCTTGGGATGATGCTGCTACGCGACTGGCGATCGAGAAATATATGCAATCGGTGCGCAGCGATGCGCCCTGGTGTCCGAGCAATATCGAATTTATCCGCCGCATCAACGGACTGGAATCGATTGAGGACGTGCAGCATAGTGTATTTTCGGCCAGTTATCTGGTCATGGGGCTGGGCGATGTTTATCTGGGCGCTCCGGTTGCAACACCATTGGATCCCCGTCATCGCTTGGTCACTACCAAATACAACCCGGCACGTACCTGGACGCCTGAAAATGCCGTCGGTATAGGTGGCGCCTATTTATGCGTGTATGGCATGGAAGGTCCGGGCGGTTATCAGTTTGTGGGCCGCACGGTGCAAATGTGGAATCGGTACCGCCAAACAACCGATTTCAAGGATGGCAAGCCCTGGTTATTGCGTTTCTTCGATCAGATCCGCTTTTACCCGGTTAGCGAAAGCGAATTGCTCAGGCTGCGCCAGGATTTCATTAGCGGGCACTTCAAGTTGCGTACTGAAGAAACAGTTCTGAATTTGAAGCAATACCAAATTTTCCTGCAGCAACATGCTTCGAGCATTAACGCATTTAAAACCCGGCAACAGGCTGCATTCGAAGCTGAACGCCGGCGCTGGGAGGCCCACGGTCAATCGCAATATATCAGTGAAGATGTGCTTGATGAAGCGGATAGCCAAAGCGAACTGGATTTACCGCAAGGCTCCCAAGCTGTCAGTTCGCAGGTTACGGGCACGGTATGGAAAATACTGTTGAATGAAGGTGAATCCGTGGAAGCTGGTAAGCCGGTGATCATGATTGAATCGATGAAAATGGAATTTCCGGTGGATTCGCCGGTTACCGGTACGGTGCAACAGTTATTCTGCAAACAAGGCGGGTATGTGTCGGCCGGGCAAGCGCTTTTCATCATTCAGGAAAATCAGTGATATGCGTAAAATTCTTCCGCTACCCGATATTTCATCGTTGCAGCAACGCTACGCAAGCGGTGAATGGTCACCAACTCAAGTAGTCGAAGCCATTCATGCCGAAATTCAGAATGACCCGGATCATATCTGGATCTCCACGCTTCCATTGGAAACGTTGCGAAACTATGCCCGCAATATCGAGGCGCAAGAGATGGCATCGTTGCCGCTGTATGGCGTGCCTTTCGCCATCAAAGATAATATCGATTTGGCAACATTACCGACTACGGCAGCTTGTCCGGCTTTTGCTTACATACCTTCTGTTAGCGCCACGGTTGTGCAAAGACTCATTGATGCCGGTGCCATTCCCATCGGTAAAACCAATCTCGATCAATTCGCTACCGGATTGAATGGCACGCGGTCGCCTTATGGCGTGTGCCGCAACGCCTTCAACCCCGGATATATTTCCGGCGGTTCCAGTTCGGGTTCGGCAGTCGCAGCCGCCAAGGGGCAAGTATGTTTCAGCCTGGGTACCGATACTGCAGGTTCCGGTAGAGTGCCGGCTGCTTTTAATAACCTGGTCGGCTATAAACCCACCAAAGGGTGGTTCTCGGCCCACGGCGTGGTGCCAGCCTGCCGTTCCCTCGATACCCTATCCGTATTCACTTATACCGCAGCGGATGCGGCGCATATTTTAACTATTGCTGCCGCCCATGATGCACAAGATAGCTATTCCAGGGAAAGAGAAGCAGTTGGTTTCAACTTTGGCGCGGCGCCGCATTTTCGTTTTGGCGTTCCGCGCCGGCAACAACTGAAATTTTTCGATAATCACGAGAGTGAGC
The DNA here is from genome assembly GCA_024281995.1 of Nitrosomonas sp. GTDB lineage: Bacteria > Pseudomonadota > Gammaproteobacteria > Burkholderiales > Nitrosomonadaceae > Nitrosomonas. The sequence goes on along the minus strand of JAMWZW010000001.1, from coordinate 465,727 downwards.
GGTTATTCTATGAATGCATTGCTCGAATGCAAGCAGCGGGTGGAGAAGCCGTCGAAATAGACTTTGCGCCGTTTGTTGAGACTGCCCGCCTGCTTTACGAAGGTCCGTGGATAGCTGAACGCTATGCGGCAATCCGGTCATTTTATGACTTGCATAACGATCAAATCATCGCACCGGTACGTGAAATTATCGCAACCGCGAAACAGCGTTCGGCAGCAGATGCGTTCGAGGGTATCTATCAGTTACGCCAGCTCAAACAACAGGCAGACCGGATCTGGGCGAATATCGATTGCCTGCTGACACCGACCGCCGGTACCATTTATACCATTCAAGCCATACAGCAGGATCCGATCCGTCTGAACACCAACTTAGGGTATTACACCAATTTCATGAATTTGCTCGACTACGCAGCAGTTGCGGTTCCAGCGGGTTTTCAGCAGGATGGATTGCCTTTTGGTATCACGCTGGCGGCACCCGCACATCAGGATGAATCGCTGCTGCATCTTGCGCACCGGCTGCAACAAGCCTATTCACATCCACTCGGTGCAGCAGGCATTGCGTTTCCGCACAATATCCATTTCCCCGCGGCATCCCGCTCTAGTCAGGTACGAATAGCCGTGTGTGGAGCGCATTTGTCCGGTTTGCCGTTGAATGAACAATTAACCAGCCGCCAAGGCCGGTTAATAGCTCGCACGGCCACGTCAGCGGATTACAGGCTCTACGCATTGCCAGGAGAATCGCCGCAAAAGCCCGGTTTGATCCGTGCCACCCCAAACGAACCAGGCGTCGCAATCGAAGTGGAAGTTTGGGAATTACCAGAACGCGAATTCGGCAGTTTTACCGCCAAAATTCCGGCTCCATTGGGGATAGGGACTATTACGCTGGCAAACGGTGAAACGGTAAAAGGCTTTCTGTGTGAGCACTATGCCATCCTCCATGCAGAGGATGTCAGCCATTTTGGTGGTTGGCGCAACTACTTGCGGCAATTAACTGGTTCGAATTAAATCAAATGCTTAGCTAGTGCTCCCAAAACCAATAGTTCTGTTTGTCTTTGAAGGATGTTAATCATAAGCATTGATTGTGCGAAGTTAAAAATAACATGAATAGTGTAATCAGCAATCGAACGCGCACTGCCGCCAACTCATAAACACTCCCGCAAGAATCGCACGTTTTTCAACGATTATCCGTTTTCCTTCAAAAAGAGTGGATAGTTACGGTCAAGACCAACGAACGTTGGCTTTGCGGCAGCATTAAGCAGCACCTTGTCGTCTCACTTCCGATCAAATTTCTCTAAACCAGGCTTGAACAATTGGATCAGCGGTTCGATCCGTTCGGGCTGATGAGCCTTATTACGCCTCGCTTTCACCGTGGCAGTTACGGTCCTGCAATCTTCATGGCCCCCATTACTAATATTAATTCCTGCGGGTTTAATTACCCGTCCCTTGTGGTGTATGCTGACTGAAAATCAGCAGATAAAGAGGGAAATTAATACCCAGCTGCTTGCGACAGGGTTCTTTATTTTATAAATGGAGATGGAAGAACATTGAATGATTCTATTAATAAGGCAACCACGGCTTGGTCACCGTTCCAAATACCTATTTTCCGTGCACTGTGGATAGCGACACTTATTTCAAATATTGGAACGTGGATGCATGATATAGGTGCTAGTTGGCTAATGGCGTCGCTATCACCGACACCTGTAATGGTAGCATTGATTCAGACAGCCACAACTTTACCTATTTTTCTATTAGCCATGCCGGCAGGCGCTCTTGCTGATATCGTTGACCGGCGCCGCTATCTCATTGCAGTTCAGATATGGATGGCTATAGTCGCTGGACTCTTAGGATTTATGACGCTAATAGGTTTTACTTCAGTATGGAGTTTGCTCATTTTGACTTTTGCAATGGGACTTGGATCGGCGATGATGATGCCGGCATGGGCAGCAATAACACCGGAACTTGTGCCTCGAGCCGAATTGCAATCTGCCATTGCATTGAATGGCCTTGGTATCAATATGGCACGTGCGCTTGGTCCGGCATTAGCAGGTGTAATTGTATCGTTTTCTGGAAGTGGCGCAGTATTTGTTTTAAACGCACTCTCGTATAGTCTTGTTATCATTGCCTTGATTAAGTGGCAGCGCGAGGCACCAATCAGCGAATTGCCCAGAGAACGATTCTTTTCTGCTTTGCGCTCCGGTTTTCGTTTTGCGCGCCACACACCTGACCTCCAGGCTGCAGTTATGCGAGGATTCGGTTTTTTTCTCTTTGCAAGTGCTTCTTGGGCTTTATTACCATTGTTAGCCAAAAACCTGCCTGATAGCGGACCACAAACATTTGGTATCTTGGTAGCCTGCATCGGCGCTGGTGCTATTGCCGGTGCTTTTGTATTACCCAAGCTTCGTGAAAAAATTTCACGCGATAGGTTGGTGGCGCTAGCAACAATCGTGTATGCAGGCACTATATTTGCATTGGCAACATTAGATCAATTGATTCTCTTGTGTTTTGCAATGGCCATAAGTGGTATCGCATGGATTGCAATCTTATCCTCGCTCCAGACAGCAGCACAAATGGCACTTCCAAATTGGGTACGGTCACGCGGGCTTGCCGTCTTCATGGCGGTTTTCATGGGTTCAATGGCGCTCGGTAGCGTGTTGTGGGGTAAGATTGCTGAAATGACAAGTATTTCAGAATCATTGATCATCGCAGCCGTTGGCGCAATAGTAGCCATTGCGTTTACTTGGCGTTGGCGTATAGGCGGTATCGATAAAATTAATCTTACCCCGTCAATGCATTGGCCGGCGCCTATGATACATGATGGTGTGACTCATGATCGCGGTCCGGTTTTTGTGACAGTTCAATACGAAGTTCAAAGCGATCGGGTAAATGATTTTCTACAGGCAACTCGTGAATTAAGCAGGCGCCGCCGCCAAAGCGGCGCTTATTCATGGGGTATGTTTGAACACGCCGGGTTTCCCAATCATTTTATTGAATTTTTCTGCGTTGAATCTTGGCTCGAGCACTTGCGTCAACACGAGCGAGTAACGAACGCGGATCGCAGCTTACAGGCCGAAATCCGCACCTTACTTGTCTCCGAAAGCGAGCCTGTTGTCACACACTATGTTGCACCTAACTATCCATCATGAGAATAACAATAAATTGAATAACTGAGTCACTCCTGCATGCTCAAATGAAATGATTAAAAAGAGGGAGGGTTTGAATCTTCGCTACTTCATTTTATATGTACTAATAGCGACTACCTGTGAATGGTTTTTTATTAATAAATCTATAGTTATAAACTCAGTGAATGCGGAAGATGTAAAAGTTATCCAACCGGAAACATCTTTTATGATTGAAGGAAAATCATCCGCCAATCAAGGCATAAGATTTTATTCCTGCTGCAAAGTCGATACATGGAATGACGTATCCACAAAAAAGACTGAACCCCCTCGTGCCGATTATAAGCCGTTGCGGTATCAGGAGGATTACCGTTATATGATGCATTCCAATCACGATAGGGATTTTTGGCGCCCAGTAAAATACATTCGGTTAGGCAACCGGGAAGATTGGTATCTCAGTATTGGTGGGGAAATGCGGCAACGCTACGAGTTTTTTCATAACGAAGAATACGGCAAAGCCCTTGCCGACAAACACGGCAATAATAATGCCTGGCTTCAGCGTTATATGCTGCACGGTGATTTGCATTTAGGCGCAAATGTCCGCTTGTTCGGCCAATTTATGAGCACTCTGGAAGATTGGCGAAAAGCCGGCCCCAGGTCCGATATAGACGAGAATATTTTTGATCTGCATCAGGGATTTATAGATGTGACAGCTAAACCCGGCGGCATAGGTTCGGTAATTTTACGTCTTGGCCGGCAAGAAATGGAATATGGCTCGGGACGACTGATTGCGGCCCGCGAAGCACCTAATAATCGCCGATCATTTGATGCAATCAAGATATTGTTTAGCTATAGAAACTGGTCGATTGATGGCTTTCTGGGCAAGCCGGTCAGAAACCTGACAGGAGTGCTTAATGACGATCCAAATCCAGATAAAACGCTATGGGGTATTTATGCAGCAAGCCCCTGGTCGTTATTGCCGGATGGACATGTCGATTTATATTATTTAGGTTTTGAAAATCAGCGTGCCGTATTTGCACAAGCTTCAGGGCACGAAATCAGACATATGGTTGGAGCAAGAATTTGGGGGAATCCTTTGTCTTGGAAATACAATTTCGAATTCATCGGTCAATTCGGGCAGTTTGGATCAAATGATATTAGAGCTTGGGCAGTTGCTTCTGATACCCACTACATTTTCTCAAAACTTCCTTTAAGTCCTCAGGTTGGAATGCGGGCAGATATTACCAGTGGCGATAGTAAGTCACCAACACTGGGCACGTACAATCCGTTATTTCCTACAGGGGCTTATTTTAATCTTGCTGATTTGGGCGGACCATCCAATTTTGTCCATATCCATCCAACGCTTAATTTGTCGCTCACTAAAAAATTAAGAGCTTCTTTCGATTGGGGGTTTTTCTGGCGGCAAAACGTTAACGATGCAATTTATTCGATTGGCACCGTACCTATTTTTCTCCCTACTTCTACCGGTAATCAAAAACATTACTCAGGCAGTTCGCCTGCGCTTACGTTGATTTGGGAACCTATCTCGCATATTACATTCCTGGCAAGTTATGTACATTTTTTTCCAAGTGATTTTCTGAGAAGTGAATACACAGCCAAAGAAGTAGATTACTTTACCACCTGGATTACATACAAATTTTGATCTTTTTTGGGATGCTTCCCATAGTTAGGTAACAGTTTTATTATATTTTCTTCCCCATTCATCCATTGCAAACAGAATAATCTTAAGTGAATAGCCTAACGGCGATAACGAATATTCGACGCGTGGAGGAATTTCGTTGAAATCATTTCTGACAATTAATTGATGCATTTCCATCTCGCGTAACTGCCGGCTTAAGGTGCGATGAGTAATACCGATCAAATTCCGCTGTAGTTCGTTAAATCGCATCGTACCGCTTAATAGTTGATGGATAATCAAAACCTTCCAGCGACCTCCAATTACTTTTAGTGTAACTTCTACCGGGCAACAAACTTCTTTACTTGGCATTTTGAGTTTTCCTGTTTTTGACGGTATCTTTGTTGTGCGTACTTGTAATTAATTCTTATCGTATTACTCTATCACGTAAAAATGAAATCCCGCTGGAGGGTAATCAATCATGCAGACAATTCAACCGAAAGCATCCGCTAAAAAGTTGCTTCGTATTCAACGCGAGGCTCATCAACATTGGGTTGGCGATGGTTTTCCTGTGCGCACAGTGTTTTCTTATTCGGCACTGGGAGCAATGATCAGCCCCTTTTTGCTGTTTGATTATGCGGGTCCAATGGAATTTTCCCCAACGGAACAACGCCGTGGCGTTGGTGAACATCCGCATCGCGGCTTTGAAACCGTCACCATTGTGTATAGCGGCGAAGTGGAACATCGCGATAGTTCCGGTGGTGGCGGAAAAATCGGACCGGGCGATGTGCAATGGATGACAGCGGCTTCCGGTCTAGTTCATGAAGAATTTCATAGCCACGATTTCGCACGACACGGCGGTGTGTTGGAGATGGTGCAATTGTGGGTAAACCTGCCCGCCAAAGACAAGATGTCACCACCGCACTACCAAAGCATTCTGGATAGCCAAATCCCCGCCGTCGATCTCCCGGATAATCAAGGAAAGGTACGCGTCATTGCGGGCGAATTCGGTGGCATTACCGGGCCAGCGCGTACCTTCACACCCATTAATGTATGGGACTTGCGCTTAACCGCTGAGCATCCGATCGATCTTGCCGTGCCGGATGGCTATAACACATTGCTCGCCGTGCTCAATGGATCGGTGCGTGTCAACAATGAAACCGAAACCATTAACGCAGCAGAGGTTGGCTTGTTTGCTCAAGCAGGTGGCCATATCCGCATCAATAGCGCGCCCGATACGACAGCATTGTTGCTGTGTGGTGAGCCGATCGATGAATCTATCGTCGGTAGCGGTCCGTTTGTCATGAATACCGCGGAGGAAATCCGCCAAGCCATGGCAGATTACCAGAGCGGAAAAATGGGAAAAATAGCATGAGCTCGGCTAATTACATGCACTGAACTAATCATAATTTTATATAGGTGCTCAAAATGACTTTAGAAGAAAAACTCAACGATTTTAATCAGATGATTCTGAGAGGCGAGATTTTGGAATCGATGGATAAGTATTACCATCCCGATTGCATCGTTATCGAAAAAAACGATGTGGTAGCAACGGGCTTGCAACAAGCCAAAGAGCGCGAATCCGAGCTATTCGAAGGCGTTGAGGCATGGCTCAAATCGGAAATTGTATCGACCGCCGTTGGAGTAGACGTAACGATGACCGAGTGGCATTACGAATACAAACATAAAGATTTCGGTCACAAGAAATTCGATCAAGTAGCGGTGCAGCACTGGAAGAATGGCAAGATCGTCAGTGACCGCTTTTATGCGTTGTACTGAGTGATCAATTTACAATCAGTAGCATAAGGAGAAAAATAATGAACAAAACTTTTAAATATAACCGGCTTTCAAAAGATGATGCGGTTTTATTACTGGTAGACCATCAAGCGGGATTGATTTCTCTGGTACAGGATTTTTCGCCGAATGAGTTTAAAAACAATGTGTTGGCTCTAACAGAGTGTGGCAAGTATTTCAAGTTGCCAACTATTTTAACAACCAGTTTCGAAGATGGCCCCAATGGTCCGCTGGTGCCGGAAATTAAGGAAATGCACCCAACCGCGCCTTATGTTGCGCGCCCTGGCAACATTAATGCTTGGGACAACGAGGATTTCGTTAATGCGGTCAAAAAAACCGGCCGCAAACAGTTAATCATTGCCGGCGTAGTTACCGAAGTCTGTGTCGCATTTCCGGCACTATCTGCGATCGAGGAAGGTTATGAAGTATTCGTAGTTACCGATGCGTCCGGCACTTTCAACGAAGTAACACGCGACGCGGCTTGGATGCGCATGCAGGCAGCCGGTGTGCAGTTGATGAGTTGGTTCGGCGTGGCATGTGAATTGCACCGCGATTGGCGCAATGATATCGAAGGCTTAGGCGCTTTATTTTCCAACTATCTGCCCAACTATCGCAACCTGATGACGAGTTACTTCACCATCACTAAGAAGTAAGCAAGCAAGCAAGCAAGTTTACAGCGGGAGGCCGGTTTTCATGAGTGAGCGTGAGATAAATTTGCGCCGGCGCCGTATTTTGCAGGCAGCGGGCGCATCTTTTTTGCTTTCGAAAACTGGCACGCTTGCAGCTCAACCTTCAGGAGGGCTTTCAATGGATAATCTTAAAGCGCAACTGATATTGCGCAACGGCCAATTCACTACACTCGATCGGCAGAATCCGCAAGCCACGGCTGCTGCTATTTCGGATGGCTATTTCATCGCGGTAGGAATGGACAACGAAGTGATGCGCTTTGCCAATGACCAGACAAAAGTGATCGACCTCAACCGCCGCCGTGTGATTCCCGGTTTGATTGATTCGCATCTACACCTTATTCGCGGCGGACTTAATTACAACCTGGAATTGCGCTGGGACGGCATTCCTTCGTTGGCCGATGCCATGCGCCGTCTGCAGGAGCAGGTGGCGCGAACGCCCGCACCGCAGTGGGTACGGGTTGTAGGCGGTTTCACAGAAATGCAGTTTGCCGAGAAACGCTTGCCAACACTTGATGAAATCAATGTTGTGGCGCCGGATACCCCGGTTTTTATTTTACATCTTTACGACCGCGCTCTGCTTAATCGCGCGGCACTGCTTGCCTGTGGTTACAACCGGGATACGCCCAACCCGCCTGGCGGATTGATTGCCAAAAATGCAAACGGAGAACCGACGGGTCTACTATTGGCGGAACCCAATGCATTGATTTTATATTCAGCACTCGCCAGAGGTCCAAAGCTGCCGTATGACTACCAGATCAACTCGACGCGCCACTTTATGCGGGAAATGAATCGCCTGGGCGTGACCAGCGTAATTGATGCCGGTGGCGGCTATCAGAATTATCCCGACGATTACAAAATCATCGAAGATTTGCACAAAGCTGGTGAGCTGACGTTACGAATTGCATACAATTTATTTACACAGAAACCCGGAGAAGAAATTGCGGATTTCACCAAATGGACCAACATGCTGAAGCCTGGCGACGGCGATGGTTATTATCGCCACAACGGTGCGGGTGAAATGCTGGTGTTTTCCGCAGCGGATTTTGAGGATTTTCGTATGCCACGCCCGGATATGGCACCAAACATGGAAAATGATCTGGAAGCCGTGGTGCGCATTCTCGTCAGCAATCGCTGGCCTTTGCGCTTGCATGCCACTTACAATGAAACCATCTCGCGTGCACTGGATGTTTTTGAAAAAGTGAACCGTGACATTCCATTCGATGGCATTCATTGGTTCTTTGATCACGCCGAAACCGTGACCGACGTCAATCTCGAGCGCATCGCCAAACTGGGTGGCGGTATCGCTATCCAGCACCGCATGGCCTACCAGGGTGAGTTTTTCGTGCAACGCTACGGCCGCCAAGCTGCAGAGCATACACCGCCTTATAAACGTATGTTGGAATTGGGTGTGAACGTTGGCGCAGGCACTGACGCCACCCGCGTAGCCAGTTACGATCCTTGGAATGCGCTGTATTGGCTTATTACCGGCAAAACTTTAGGTGGTCTTTCGTTGTATCCGGCAGCCAATCTTGTCGACCGTGAAACCGCATTGCGGCTTTATACACAGGCCAATACCTGGTTCTCCAACGAACAAGGTATCAAGGGCCAAATTAAAACTGGCCAATATGCCGACCTCGCTGTGCTGTCCGCGGATTATTTCAGTGTTCCAGAAAACGAAATCCGGCAGCTTGTCTCTGTACTCACAATGGTTGGCGGCCGTATTGTTTATGGCGACGATGAATTCAGAGGGTTTTCTCCGGATCTACCGCCAGCCATGCCGGATTGGTCACCGGTGAATCATTTCGGCGGCTATTTCAAACCTGCAGCAGGTGCAACGGCGTTACACCCTTTTGCTCAAACGGCTTGCGGTTGCGGAAACAGTTGCGCGGTGCACGGCCATGCCCATGGACGCGCGTATCAGGACGCTGTGGATGCCGGTGACCAGCGCGGTTTCTGGGGTGCGCTAGGGTGTTCATGCTGGATGCTTTGAGCGCGCATTCGGTTTAGACAAATAAACCTTTGTACAGTAAGAAACTGAGTTAACTATATAGAATGCTATTATTACATTTCAAATCAATCTATTGAAAAGGCTACCATGAGTATTCCAGAGTTTAATGTCACACATTGTACCCACAACAGAAATTTCCTAAACCAGATACCTAGATTGATTGTAATTTACAGTGCCTTATCGAAATCTGGAGCGTTTTGCGAAGGTTTTTTCTATTCCAATTGATTGTGAACTGCTTTCAACATTTACTCAGAATGATTCAACAATTATTTAATAAAAACATAATATTATATTTATTCAATTTTTCTGGAGCACGTAAAAGTCTTTTTATTTATATCATTATATTTTTATTATTTATTTCTGCTGAAAGTACACATAGCAAAATGTTTGCATATCGCTCAGATATTAATTTATCTCACGATGCTGCGAGTAAACTTAACGACATTCAAGAGAATATAAGTTCACAACAAAAAGCAATTAATAAAAAATTAGATCTACTAGAAATTGCAAAAACTGAGAAAAATAAAGAAAAAATTCAAGCGGAAATTGACACAATTCGTGATGCAATCTCTGAACAAGAAATTTCATTTGAAATGATAATCACTGCTGGCATTGAATTAGATACGGATGAAGCGACTATAAAAAAGGACTTTGATTGGCAGCAAGATTTATTAGATATAGTACAGCCTTTTATTACTGAGCTCCATCATTTAACTGAAAATAAAAGGAAGCTTGACTTATTACACCATAAGATAAATTTTTACCAAGAACAAATAGAAAAAATAAATAAAGCCATTTTACATATTTCGCAATTTAATAGAGAAGGACTACATTCCTCGACCGAGCGTGAAATGGATGAGATTTTATCCAAATGGAAAAATCATTTAAAAGAATTCACCCACCTATTGCAAATTGCCCAACTGCAGCGGCAAGAAATGATTCAATCAAAAACGGAAGAAGAAACATCACTAATTAATCAACTAGAAGAATTTGCAGCCGGTAGAGGTGTAACTTTATTACTTGCGGTTTTTGCATTTATATCCGTTTATGCCTTAATGTTATTTTTCCTTAGGATATTTAATTGGATTATTTCTCGAGGTCAGAGAAAACGTAGTTATTATCAAAGGCTCATTAATCTGCTATATCACTTGCTTATGATAGTTCTCGCTATTAGTGCCTTATTCTATGTTTTAGATATGAGAGACGATCCATTATTAATTGCAATAACATTTATTATTCTTATCAGCATAATATGGATACTAAAGAATTCTCTTCCCACCTATATCGACGAATTCCGCTTGTTACTCAATACAGGATCTGCAAGGGAAGGAGAATGCATCGTTTATAATAGCATGCCCCTCCTCATTGAAAACATCCAATACTATTCTAATTTAATAAACCCTGTACTACCTGACGTCAAATTGAGGCTAACGCTAGCTGAGTTAAACAAATACGTTTCTCGCCCTGTGACAACTGATGAACCTTGGTTTCCTTGTATAAAAGGAGATTATGTAATGCTTTACGGAGATATTTACGGGATGGTTAAAAATATTACGTTGGAAAGTATTGTTCTTTCACTTCCTGACGGAACAATGCCTATTACATACACAATTGAAGATTTCTTTATTGCTAATCCTCGCAATTATTCCCTAGGATTTATTGTTCAATCCGACTTCGGGATACACTACAAACACCAAGAAGAAAGTGCAACACATATTCCTCAGAAACTTAAATCCGAAATTGAAAAGAACATTAAACATGCAGAATACGGCTCTTTTTTGAAGAATCTCTCAGTTTACTTAGCAAAATCGAGTTATTCTCTTCTGGAATATCACATTCTTGCGCAATTTGAAGGAAAAGCAGCGAGTGAATACCATCAAATTCTTAGGGATCTTCAGCGTCATGCAGTAGAAGCTTGTAACCAGAATCAGTGGACAATAATCACTTTAGAGGAGGATTAGCATACAGCAAGTTCAAGTAATAACTGCAAAAACAAACCAACGACCTTCAAGCCTGGCACATTTTGCCAATTTTAAAGCATTTCAAAACCGCAACATAAATATTTACTGCCAACCAGTAACTTCGTAACCTTTATCTTGTAAGCAGCGGGCTACAAAATTTGCATAGGCCTGATTAGGCTGCGAAGGTCTTGCTGAGAACAAAATTCCTCTCAGCAACCCCGCTACCGCCCCACTGGCCGCTCCAATAATGGATCCCTGTCCCGCCGCGCCGTAAATTGCTCCGCCAACTGCGCCACTGGCTGCACCGACCCCAGCACCCATTGCCGTACTGGTCGCAACATTACCTGCTTTTCCACCACTTTCGTTAGCACCAGAGGATTCTGCCATCTGCTTGCAAGCTTCGATATCTTGGTCTGCCACTTCTTTTCCGACCGACTGAAAATGTGGATTGGGATATAAAATTGGCTTCATGCTAGAACACGCAGAAACTCCCAATACCATCAATCCAATCATCACTATCGTTACAAGTTTCATCGTCATTCCCTTGCTTTAACAAGTTTTCTGGTATCGGGAATCAGCAAATCAAAATATTGCTTACGGCTAACGCTACTACCGAAGTAGTAGCGTTATTAAAAAGTAAGTTTATCTACTCTTTAAGTTTTCCGGTTAAAGATCCCAGAAATGCTTTGACATCATCAACAAATCCTGGCCCAACTTCACGACCCAGTTGATGTTCTGCCATTTCGCGAATGGCTTCGTCTAGGGTTGCAACAGAACCGTCGTGAAAATAGGGTGCTGTTTTAGCAATATTTCTAAGACTTGGAACTTTGAATACTTTTTTGTCAGTTTCGAGTCCTGTTACCGCAAAGCGTCCCATATCTTTGGTTTCATACGGCTCAACTAAACCGATTTTTTTGTAGGAATTACCGCCTATCGCTACACCGTTATGACAATTGGCACATCCCATGTTGACGAATTTTTGCAAACCTCTTTTTTCAGCATCGTTCAACGCTTTCTCATCACCTTTGAGATAATCATCAAAACGGGAAGGCGTTAGAAGCGTACGTTCAAAGGCTCCAATAGCTTTACCTACATTAGTGTACATAATAGGATCTTTTTCACCTTTAAATGCTTCAGCGAACATTGCTTTATATTCGTCCACTTTTTTCAGTTTGTCGATAACGTCAGTGTCAGCTTTCATGCCCATCTCAATGGGATTCAAAATTGGCCCCAATGCCTGTTCTTCGACATCTTTTGCACGTCCATCCCAAAATTGGGCGATGTGTAAAGCCGCATTAAACGTGGTTGGAGAATTCCTACCGCCACGTTTGCCTTCATGTCCGGGTGATGTTGCTTGGCTATCTACACCAAAATTATCCAGACGGTGGCAGGAATTGCAGGAAATTTTATCGTTCACTGAGAGGATTGGATCCAAATACAGTTTCTTACCAAGCTTAATTAATGCTGCATTTTTTGTTTCGTCGATAATAGAGTCCGGTAATGGTTCGAAAAAGTGTTTTAATGTCGCTTTATCTAATTTGTGATGACCACCATGCATTCCTCCGCCATGATGATCGCCATCATGCATTTCGCTATGGTGATCACCACTGCTTTGTGTTTTATTCTGATGATCATGCCCACTTTGCGCAAAAGCATACGAACTTAACATTAGGGCAAAAAATAACAATATCTTCATCTAAAAAACCTCCATTTTTTAACTGTAATATTCTTTTACTTTTACTGCTCGGCTAATAGAATACTTACTTCTGAGAAAATATAAAAGGGAAAAGATTTTAAAATCCCTTTTCTAACAAATTCAAAACTTATCGGCCAATGATAAATCAAGCGCTTATTTAATCCCGACATTGAATGAAAGCTTCAAACCGTTCTGCCGACAGTGGCTTGCTGAAAAAATAGCCTTGACCATAATCACAACCCATCGACATTAATAGTTCCTTTTGCGAAGCAGTTTCCACCCCTTCCGCAATAACTTTCATACCCAATCGGTGCGCCATGGTAATAATAGCTTCGCACAATATCCTATCATTGGATTCACTATCCAAGTTAGCAACAAACGATTGATCAATCTTGAGATAGTCGATATCGAATTTTTTTAAATAGGATAGTGACGAATAGCCCGTACCAAAATCGTCTATCGCCACCTGTACACCCGCATCGCGGAAATTTAACAATTGCTTTACAACCAATTCATGAGCATCGAGCAGCAAATTCTCGGTAATCTCAACGACAATGCTTTGTCCGCTGACGCCATGTCCATGCAAATAATTCACCCAATCACTCATTTTGCTGATGAATTGTTTAGGCGATTTATTGATGCTGATTTGAAAGCCGATATTGAAATTTTCTTGCCACGCCATAACTTGATCGATAGCTTGCTTGAATACCCAGTCACCAATATCTGTGATCAGATTGCTCTCTTCTGCAATGCTAATAAATTCGTCTGGAAAAATCGTTCCTCGTTCCGGATGTTGCCAACGAATCAACGCTTCGGCTTTATAAACGCTACCGCTTACCAGCTCCACAATTGGTTGATACAGTAAAAATAGCTGGTGATCTCTCAATGCTGATCGCAATTCATAAGCAGTCTTAGAACGAATTTTTGTCGCTACTCGCATATTCGACGTAAAATTACTCCAACAATTACGCCCATTATTCTTAGCCGCATACATTGCCTGATCAGCATTCTTCATCAACAAATCCACACTATTCGCGTCATCAGGAAAATAAGTAACACCGATACTCGCAGAAACATAGGCCAGCTTTGCACCTAAGTGAAACGGTTTAACCAACTCTAGCAAAATCGTTTGAATAATAATTTCAGTCGATCGTTGATCATGGATACCACTCAAAATAATGGTAAATTCATCACCACCTAAGCGAGCTACAGTGTCTGTTTCTCGAACACAGCTGTTAAGCCGATTTGCCGCTTCCACGAGCAACGCGTCGCCAACGCTGTGTCCAAATGAATCATTCACTTCTTTAAAGCGATCTAGATCAATAAATAAGACAGCCAATTGTGTCCCCAGCCGCGCCGAACTCTTAATATTTTGATTTAGTCGATCGTAAAACATGTTGCGATTGGGTAAGCCGGTCAAAGAATCATAATTAGCCTGACGCCATATAATCTCATCTGATCTTTTTTTGTCGGTGATATCAGAAAAATTAATCAAATAATAACTTATCGAATCATCTTGACTACGCACCGCTGTAATACTAAACCACGCCGGATATTCCCGTTTGTGCTTATCTTTGTTCCAAATTTCACCCTGCCAATGATTAAATTGCTTAACACTCGTCCAAATTTTCTGAAAAAACCTGGCGCTGTGTCTCTTTGACATCACGATCGATACGGACTTCCCCATTACGTCCTTTTCCGTATAGCCCGTCAATATATTCAACGCCTTATTGATGGCAATGATCACTTTGTTTGCATCAGTAATCAGAATAGCCTCGGTGCTATTTTCAAAAACCTTACTGGAGAGATTCAACTGTTCATTCATTTTTTGCTGTTCAAGCGCAATTCCGATAATGAACGATCCAATCTCCAATAGCTTACGGTGATAGGTATTGGGTAAACGATGCACAAAACTGGATAATGCAAACGACCCGATGCACTCCCCCCCTTTGCTTCGCACCGGCATCGACCAGCAGGATAAGATATTAAAATCAACAGCCAATTGCCGGATACTATGCCAGCGCGGGTCATCAAGCGTACTTTCGATAAAAACCGCTTCTTGACGAAAAACCGCATTGCCGCAAGATCCAGTATCCGGCCCCGGACGCAACCCATTGAGTTGAGCGATACATTCTTCCGGAACACTCGGTGCAGCAAATACATTCATGCATTGTTTTTCTTTATCCAATAACATAACTGTCGCAACGGCATCTTCTAAAAGCCGCTCGATCAATAGGCAAACTTTCTCACAAATCTCTTTATAGTTATTTCCCAATACCACTAGTTCGAGAACTTCCTGTTGAAACTGAAGAATTCTTCCCTGTTCTTCATTAGTCAGGTCAAAATAACTGGCTGGAGTAATAATTTGATGAAACAAATTCTGATCGGAAGGGATATTCTTCTCATCATTTACTGACATTTTGGATAATATTTAGAGTTTGAGAAGTAAAAGAAGAGCATTGAAGTTAAAGCAAGTGAATTAAGCCAATGAGAATTATACGATAAATTGGTTATTTTACATTTCAGAATACGGATGCCCCAGTATAACCACGCACTATACTCAACCTTCAGTATTTTCCTTACAACCGCCCCAATCCGGCATATCACACTTTGGTCTGGCATCTTCCGGCAATACCATTTGACTATATGAACTTAAACCTAATTTTTTATTATTATCCTCAGTAAGTTTCCAGGAAGCTTATCGATGAATAATAATTTTCCTTCCATGGTAAAAGTGCAAGCAATGGTTACACGTTGTTGCTCGCCACTGGAAACATTAACTTCTCGTTCAGAGCGCAAGTTATTGATTAAATGTACAAATTAAATCAATAACACGACACCATTCTCACTTATGAGCAACCCCTGGGGAAACGCTCTCAAAGCTTTGTAATCGCAACATTTCTTTGGCTAAAGTGGAGAAAAGTAAGTGAATGTAATATTTACAGTTCTAGTAGGTTATTTTTTTGCAATAGCAATCAAACTCAATGAATTAGGCAGAAAATTTTCGAAACCACAAATTTTAAGATCCTCTTCAGTCCAATGCGATCGGTGATTTTCTAGCGGATTAGCAGTTACTTCTTGTTCTATAAATTCTTTGGGAGTGCTGACAAGCACCGAACCACGACATACTCTCCGGCATTCTCTAAGAAAAGCTTTCCCATCGGTTTTATCAAAATGCTCAAGAATATCGATAGCAAGTACCAATTCGTAAAAATTACTCTCTATTGTGGGCAAAATCTCTAACGCATTACCAATCATCAAATGGGTGTACGCATAGTCATGTACCGGCGTTATATAACCTGCATAACCTTCAATGCCGTCAATAATCACTTTCCATTGATCCTTATTACGCTGCCATGCCGTTGCGCCTTGTATTTCAAAAAGATTGACGTTTTCTAGATTAATACGCAACAAAAAGCCATACTGACCCATTCCAACCCCGACATCAAGAATGGCTTGCGGGTTCTGTTGTTCGGCAAAGCCGATAATGGTGCTGAGTTGACTACTATAGCTAAATGGCATAACGATTTCTCGATTAAGATATTTTCTGGTCTGAAGGTATATAAGGGCAGTGCAAGATACTCCTGCCAAAGCATGCTCGGCAAAGCAGTTTAGCAGATCTCTAACCGTTGTTGCAGTACTTAAAGGCTAACCTCCCCGATCAATTACCCGTTCCGACATTCAAAAAACAAGGATGATTTATAATCCAACCCGTAGAAAAAAGCTGCGAGTCATACAGCCGAGTAAAAATCACTGTGTGTTAGAAATGATACCAATTTCCGCAATTATTCCGTTTTACGCGATAATAATCTTTTTCATCAAAAATCGGTATTGCTCACTTATGCACCTCTCAATCGTTATACCTGCCTTCAATGAAGAACACCTGATTCTACATTGCCTCAATTCCATCACAGAATCTTTGACCGCCAACAGAAGCCTGGTTTGACGCATGAAATCATAGTAGTTGACAATAATTCAACCGATCTGACCGCAGAACTGGCTAAACAGGCAGGCGCTAAAGTGGTATTCGAGTCCATCAATCAAATTGGCCGCGCCCGCGATACAGGTGCCACCGCCGCCACAGGCGACTGGCTGCTGTTTGTCGATGCCGATAGCCTGCTCAATCCCGGCATGATCGCCGAAATTTCAATGAATTATTGCACACGCTCAATTGCCAAAAAATCTTCTCAGCACTTTAATCATTGATTCATGATCCTTTACACCGGCACTCTCTCTAATGCTATGCATGGCCCACATCGGGCAACCAACGTCAACGCTGCGTATACCAAGCTTGGCCGAAGCAATGGGTCCGATGGTACTGCCGCAGGGTAAGTCACTGCGATGTGAATAACGCTGAAAAGGAACATCCGCTTCTTTGCACCAGCGAATAAAATGTGCGATGGAAATACTGTCGGAGCTATAGCGCCGGTTCGCATTGGATTTGATCACCGGGCCTTGATTGACGAAAACTTTATGATCGGCATCGTACGCCGAAGGGAAATTGGGATGATAGGCATGGGCCATATCGGCACTGATTAAGAAACTATGCGCTAGCGCGCGTGCGGCATCTTCGCGCTGCGATGATGTTATCAGGCTGATTCGCTGCAATACGTCCGTCAGGAAGCTTCCGGCAGCGCCAATATGGCTCTCACTGCCGATTTCCTCGTGATCAAAAAACGCGCATACCAGCGTGCTGTCGGCATTAACCAATATGGTATCGTCCAACAAAGCTTGCAATGCTGCATGACAGGAAGCCAAATTATCAATTTGGCTATTGGCGTAAAACTCTTGGTTTGCTCCCCAGAATGCACCTTTCTGCGTATCGTAAACCGCCAGATCCCAGGATAAAATCTGCTCTGCCCCGATACCGCTTTCTTGTTCCAAAAGCTTCAAAAAATAGGATTGCGGCAATTGCTCACCGGCCAATTGACCCAGCAGCAATGGCAATTCGTTATGCTTATGCAGCTTCAAGCCATCTTCATTGACGCCCCGGTTCATGTGTATGGCCAGATTCGGCAAACGCAACAATGGCCGGTTAAAACGGATCAGCCGGTATGACAAGCATCCTTGATCGTCAATAAAACTGACCCGTCCCGCCAAACTCAGATCACGATCGGTAAAAGTCGCGAGTATCGGTCCACCGTAAATTTCAACGCCGAGCCGAACCATATGATTACCTGATAGGGCTGCATTCGGTCTAATCCGTAATCCGGGTGAATCGGTATGCGCACCGACAATTTTGAAACCCGACTCAGCGGGCGTTTTGTGCCCCAACACAAACATAACTATTGAAGAATCGTCACGAACAACATAATATCTCCCTCCCGCTCGAAGTTGCCATTGACCCGTTTCGTCGAGCCTGACAAACTGAAATGCTTGAATCGCTGTTTCAATTGAAGCGACTGCATGCCAAGGGCTCGGGCTGTTATCGATAAAATCCAATAAATGCTGAGCATACTGCTGTGATGTCATAATTCCTCTAATATTTTCAGCGGCCTATTGCAAAAGGATGGTGTGGTGCGCTTTGATAGATTTAAGAAGGCCGATTCATCAAGAATGATTCCTGTATGCCTTTGTGCCGCAACCAATATTTTTCCAATTCGATAAGAAAAAATAAGCATACACTGAATGCAGCAATCCGCCCCCATGTCGCTGCATTTAATCCCACCGTGCCGAACAGTTGTTGCATCACCGGCCAATAGGTAAATGAAAGTTGCAGCAACACCAATATGGCAGCTGCGATCAAGATGTTACGATTACCCAATAACCCTTCTCTCGATAACACAGAAGACAGCAGGTAACGGCAATTAAACAAATAGACAATTTGTCCCATCACTAAAAGATTGACAAGTGCCGTGCGGCTTAATTCGACGCTCGAGCCATGCGTGATTTCCCAGAAATACAAAGCAAAACCGCCGCCGATCATCAATAACGCAACCAAGATGATACGCCACGCCAAAAAACCAGACAATAATGGGGTATTGGGATCATGAGGAGGACGTGACATGACACTCATCTCAGGGCGCTCAAACGACAGTGCAATCGCCAGTGTCACGGTGGTTACCATATTGATCCATAAAATTTGTACAGGTGTAATCGGTAATGCCATTCCTAAGATAATCGCGAGTATTAAGATACCTGCACCACCGCTACTGGTTGGAATAATGAAAACGATTGTTTTACGAATATTGTCGTAAACCGTACGGCCTTCTTCCACTGCGTTGGTAATGGAGGCAAAATTGTCATCCATCAATACCATTTCCGCAGCTTCTTTAGCCACCTCTGTGCCTTTCTGTCCCATGGCTACGCCAATATCGGCGCGCTTTAAAGCCGGTGCGTCATTTACACCATCACCCGTCATGGCAACAATCTCACCATTGTCCTGTAACGCAGAAACCAGGCGCAACTTATGCTCTGGATTGGCACGCGCAAAAATATCCACATCTGTGACAACCTTGCGCAACTTTTCGTCATCCATTTCATCCAATTCAACGCCGGTAACAACCCGCTGGCCATCGCCAATACCTAATTGCACTCCAATTGCGCAAGCCGTTGCGCGATGGTCACCCGTAATCATTTTCACACGTATGCCGGCAGCATGGCATTGCTGCACTGCGGTTATCGCTTCTTCACGTGGCGGATCAATAATTCCGACCAACCCAAGCAACGTAAAACCTGTCTCAACATCTGCAAACTCCAGCTTTTGCTGTTTTGCTTGCATTGTGCGGTTTGCCATAGCCAGGATACGTTGCCCTGTCGCGCTAAATTTCTGAATTATTCCGTGCCAGAACTCAGGCTGAATCAAATGATCTTCGCCTTGGCCACGCTGATGACTGCACATCGCCAGAACCTCTTCCGGTGCGCCTTTCACAATAATCAGATCATGTCCCGCATGATTGTGATGCAGCGTTGCCATAAAACAATGTTGCGACTCAAAGGGAATAACGTCGGTACGCGGCAGTGATTCATGCTCACAAGCAGGGTCCAATCCTGCTTTCATGGCCAAGGTAATGAGTGCTACCTCGGTGGGATCACCGTTGATGATCCATTCCCCTTCAAATTGATGCAAACCCGCATCATTGCATAATAAACCTGCCCGGAATAGATCCAGCATATCAGAGCAATCGGCAATCTGAAGCTCTTTTCCATCCTTGCTAAAACCGCCTTTTGGCGCATAACCGACACCACTGACATGCAATTGATTATCCGCAGTCATCACGCTTTGAACGGTCATTTCATTTCGCGTCAATGTTCCCGTCTTATCGGTGCAAATAACAGTGACTGCACCTAATGACTCCACTGCTGGCAGTCTGCGTACAATGGCATTACGCCGCGCCATGCTCTGCACACCGAGTGCCAGCGTAATCGTCATAATCGCAGGCAATCCTTCCGGAATAGCAGCAATGGCCATACTTACCGCTGCCATGAAAATCTCGCTGATGGGATAATCCCGAAGAAACAATCCATACACAAAAATTGCTACAGCGAGTATCACAATGAACAAGGTCAACCAACGACCAAAAATTGCCACCTGTCGTAATAACGGCGAGGTTAACTTATCGACTTGTGCGATCATTTCGCTAATGCGTCCAATCTCGGTATGTTCGCCAGTTGCAACTACCACACCCATGCCTTGACCGTAAACCACCAACGTACCGGAATATGCCATACAAAACCGATCACCAATAGCCGTCACAGGATCGACCGTGTCAATAAATTTTTCGACAGGTTCAGATTCACCCGTTAAAGCTGCTTCTTCGATACGCAGGTTTTTGCAATGGAGCAAACGCAAATCAGCAGGCACCTTGTCACCGGATTGCAGCAACACGATATCGCCCGGCACCAATTGCTCAGCTGGAATCTGTAGCCGTTGCCCTTCACGTAGAACAATCGCGTTAAGTGACAACATGCGACGAATAGCGTTGAGCGCTTTTTCAGCTTTACCTTCTTGAACAAACCCAATGATTGCATTAATGATTACCACACCAAAGATTACAGCGCTGTCGATCC
Organism: Nitrosomonas sp.; assembly: GCA_024281995.1. GTDB lineage: Bacteria > Pseudomonadota > Gammaproteobacteria > Burkholderiales > Nitrosomonadaceae > Nitrosomonas. Next base: position 444,818 of record JAMWZW010000001.1, on the reverse strand, counting down.
AGTGTCCCAAAAACGCTGTCATCACCGATGCAACCAGTAAAATATAAATCAACACATTATGAAATTGCAATAAAAACCGAATAACCATACTTTGCGGTTTTGGAGGTTGCAATTGATTAGCGCCGTAGCGTTCAAGCCGACTTGCCGCTTCGGCTTGCGATAATCCGTCATCTCCTGTTTTAAGCATTTCCAGTATCTGCTGCGATGGATAATTATGCCATGTAGGAATTGAATCGAATGGCGCAGTCTGTTGATCAGGCATAACATTCCTTTTGATGAGGCATTGATCAGCGCTTAGTGATGCAATAAGCTGAAATGAATCTGAATAATCTATATTTAATTATTCAGTACAGCTACAATGAATATCATTTTATCATTCAACAAAGCAAATGGAGTTTATATGAAACACCTTCTCATTCTGATGACGTTCATATCCGTTTTATTTCCAGTTATCGTACATGCCTCAGGTCGAGTGCCGTTTGGCCATCAGATTGTTCCCGTGCAAAACTATAGCCGCGCTACGGAGCAAATCGCAATTTCCGGTCTCATTGGCGATGGTGGTGTACAAGCACTGGCTTCACATGGCTTTAAAACAATCATTGATTTGCGTACCGCAAATGAAGGAACTGCTGACGAGAAAGCACTTGTTGATCGCAATGGTATGAATTATATCAATATACCGATGACGGTTGCCGGTATCAGCGAAGAACAGTTAGCTGCATTTACAAAAGCTATCGAAACGGCTCTAAAACCGGTACTCATCCATTGTGGTTCAGGTAATCGAGCGGGTGCCATGTGGGCCAGTTATCAAATCAAGAAAGGCGTTGACCCGGAAGTAGCGCTTGAAGCAGGCCGTAAAGCAGGGATGCGCCCACCGATGGAAGAGAAAGTCAGAGTTACGATGAATCAATTGGGTCTATGCAAAAGCTGCTGATTTTATAAAGCAAGCCCTACTTGCTTAGCATCAATAACCTGATAATTATCCCGAAGGAAAAATCTATAGCCGCTGCAGCGAAACTCTGCTGCAGCGTTGGCTGGGAGTAGAATAGTTAACCAAGATACGCAGTAATTTTGGAATCTATCCCGCGGGGAATCTACCCCGCGCAAGCCGTAAAAAGGAAATACAACACACCCATTAATTCCACCCTAAACTAACAGTTAGTTTGTTATGTCGGTTATATGTAAATATTGTGTGATTTCCACTTCGGTATTTGATCAGCGCAGGTTTCGTCTTCTTCGAAATCCATAAAATTACACATTCTGAGACCTTTGTAAAATCCTATTTCCAGAAAAATTTAATCAATAAAGACAATGAATTAAAAAAACTCACAAAAGGATTTTTGCAAATGATCTCATTCTTTTATACAGCGCTACTATGGATCAACACTATCCGCAATCAACTGGCGTGATCTTTACAATAGAGATTAAATAACGTTTCCATAATCTTAACAGCTTCCTGGCTGGCTAAACTGTAATAGATATATTTGCCCTTACGCTCCGTTGCAACTAGCTTTTCTTCGCGTAATATTGTTAACTGTTGAGATAGTGTGGGTTGATGAATGTCCAGTAATTCTTCCAGCTCTCCCACATTTCGAGTCCCCTGGCTAAGCTCACATAAAATAAGCAAGCGATCTTCATTTGCCAGTACTTTCAATAAACAACAAGCATCAGCGGCTGATAAACGCAACGCTGTAATATCATGTAAAATCGAATTTGTTTTCATAATCTATTCTTTTTTTACCGTCAGAAAGTAGCCATAAAACTGGAATAATATCACTACTGGTAATCAGTTAAACTCTAATTTATTTTCACGCTTGCGGAAGGTTCCGTAGATTTTTACCTGCGTAAAAGTGATTGTTGTTGTATTCTCAATAATACCTAGCATTGAAGCATCTTAATTTCGGAAAATAAATTTGCTCCGCGCGCCCTGCGCTTATTCCCGCGGCAAAAGACCACGAGGAATTGCAAGTTCAAGAATTTACCCTTGCAAAGATTAAATTGAGTATGCCGAATAAACTATCCTAAAACATTCACTGCTAACGACATCCGCCAAAAATATCGCCCGTTTTAACTATTAAGCGTTTTCTTCTTCAAAGAAAATTCAATACGTCAATCAGAACATCATCATGCTTGCTCTGCCACAAAATTTCCACGGTGTTGATCAAACTTCACTGTAATAAAACGAGTCCCCACGGAAGTCTCTTTACCTTCGTTGTGTGTATGCGTCACTTTAGCCACTGCCTGCAAATTGGGAGCATCGATTTTAATAATGTCATTCACCTCAATGGACTGTTCAGTTAAAAACCGTATTCCTGTCGGTGATAAATCCTGAAACAAGCCCGGGTAAGAATTACCAGGCCAAAACAAATAAAATATGAACTGACCTTTAACATTGGTTCGTCGCATCAAGCGACGTGATGATTCAGGATTTTCATGCTGCAAAACAAACAGTGGACTCGCGCACTCCAAACAATTCTCATTTTGATAGATTGTGGCTTGTGGCAGGTAAGGGGTCTTGCAAAAAGAACAATAATCAGTAATTAATGCTTGATAAGATTGTACTTCTGCCTGAGATGTATCGTCGATATGTGCGCATCCGGTATTGTCAGTATTCGTTGGAATAGTTTTCCCGGTTGCTCTAGAAAAAGAAAAACTACTCATTGCAAATAACTCATCGTACTGCTGACGAGTTTTTGGATTGGAAAGTATCCGATAAGCTTCGTCCAGTAAAGTTGGGTCTTGCAGTAAGTCTTTCTTTAACATCAGATAGCTCGCTTTAATAGCCGTCATTGGCGCATCAGGCTGGACTTGTAATATTCGATAATAATTTCGCTTATTCAGATCCGCAGCCGATTCAGACTTTTGTGTATCGAATTCAACGTCATTTTGAAAACCAAATGCTCCTTGGCTGAGTACTCGAATATGGTAACGCTGCAATAGTTCATGATCATAAGCTGCCCGCTTCTGAGGATCCAGCAACGTATCATAAGCGATATCAAGTAAGCTTTCGTTCCAATTCTGGCTACTCAGCTCGGGGTAGATTTTAAGTTTTTGCATCAATACGCGATAGTTCTCTCGAATTACCGCCATTGAGGCGTCCGGCTGAACATGCAAAATTCGATAATAATTACGCCGTTCAATCATTGATTGTTTTTAAACTTAAAAATCTATCGCGTTTGATTGATCAAAAGCCCTTTACACCCATCTCCACTCATTCCGCTTAAGACAGCCTATCTATCTTGCAAACACCTTACTCCCTATGATCCTATCTGTACAACCGCTTGATTTTTTTCCAAACGAATTACGCAAAAAATAGATTAGAAAAAATTCTCAAAAAAGTAATCCAATTACATCATACAGTTAGAATACTAACTACCATAATATACTTTTAAGTTGTAAGAAGCGTGAAAATGTCTTGCACCTCATTAGAAAAATAAATATAATGAGAATCATTCTCATATACACCCTTAACTCATTATCATGAATACTTTAATTTTCACACAAACAAAGCCAAGAAATCTACAGCAGTCTAGCAATATACCTACCTTCAGTGCAGCAATTGACAGTGGTTGCTTGTTTAAGAATACTGACGTAATTTTTATACTGCATAATGGAGAGCAATATTCTCTGCGTCGCACGCGGAATGGTAAGTTAATTCTCAATAAGTAGTGGACCCTGAACATATCGTGTATATTTGCAAATAGTAGTTATCGTCAAACAATATTAAAGAAAAACTATTATCAGCAAGAACATTCGGGTGCTTTAAGAAATCGTACGATACCTTCGAATGCAATACAAACAATCGATATCTGTCTTAGGAGAGCAAAAATGAAAGGTAATGTAGAAATTATCCGTTTGCTAAATCAACAGCTGCAACACGAACTGACCGCTATTAACCAGTACTTTCTCCATGCACGCATGTATAAAAATTGGGGATTCAACGGCCTTGGCAAACACGAATTTGAAGAATCTTGTGAAGAGATGAAACATGCCGACACATTGATTGAGCGAATATTATTTTTGGAAGGCCTTCCCAATTTGCAAGATCTCGGCAAGCTCATGATTGGTGAAACGGCTGAGGAATGCGTTGCATGTGATTTAAAACTTGAACATATTTCGCGAGATACTTTACTGCGCGCGATAGCAGCTTGCGAATCAGCCCAGGATTTTGTATCACGAGAAATTTTTGAACGTATTCTTGAGGATACCGAAGAGCATATTGATTGGCTGGAAACCCAGCTTGATGTCATGCAAAAAATCGGTATCCATAACTGGCTACAAAGCCAGGTATAGTTTTTCCATTGCCGCTGGAGTTTGCTCCTCCTTCTTCGGCGGCACATTTAGCCAGCCAGCCTGCTCCTTCAGGTCAGCCAGCCATTTTTTTACTAGCTGATGATTTGCAGGAGATTTATTATGAAATTCATGAGAAGGCAAGTACTTGCTAATATTGCACAATCCCCTATTATTTTTCATTTCTCTTCCGCTGATTCTGCCTATCTAGATGTTCTGCTATCTAACTGTTTACGCAAGTTAGAAAATTTAGTCACGAGTATCAATAAGTACTTATTAATTCGCAATAAAGCAGCTCAGTCTGAATGGAAGTTCGAATATTCCCATCGAAAAACCTCCATTTTCCAGTCAGCAAACATTCATTCGCATGGTATCAATTGGGCGCCTTTGATTAAGCGTAACATTCATATTTTAAATAATACCGTAAGCAACTGTTGTTTAGCCGGATACTCAGTTCTATGTGTTGGCGGCCGCGCTAAGCTATATCCGGCTTATAAACAATTGATTGAGAATTCAGGGGGCAATCTATTGACATTCCATGGTAATCCAAATGACTCTTTGAAAAAGTTACCCCAGTTATTAGAACAAACGGATATGATCATTTGCCCGATTGATTGTGTGAACCACGAGGCCTTCTTGATTGTAAAGTATTACTGTCAACGTTCTGGCAAACTCTGTATATTGCTTGATCGTTCAGAAATAAATACATTCTGCACAGGAATTCGCGTGTTATCGATGTTATCCTCAAAACAGAATCCCGAGTAAGTACACACTCCGAATCAAGCCGGTAATTTTCAGTCTTAAAAAATGAAGAAGATCATGACGGGCGACAAAAATGTAAAACTACATTCGAGTTTGAGGTTATCATCTTGGATAGCCAATTCATCAAATTTCATGGAGAAAATAAAATGTCTAAAAATTCAATTAAACCTGTTTCACTCGCAGTAGCTACCGCATTTGCCACCAGTCTGACAATCAGCCAAGTGTCGGCCGACACAAACACCAGCCCTTTTGCCATGAACGAATTATCGGGCGGTTACATGCAACTGGCTGATGCGAGCGATAATAAACCTGCTCAAGAAGGCAAATCTGACGAAAAAAAATCGGAGAAAGAAGGCAAATGTGGCGAAGGTAAGTGTGGCGGTAAAATGAAAAAGGATATGGAAGATAAAGGTAGCGAAGATAAATCTGACAAAGAAAGCACTAAAAAATAACTCCTATAACAGTCTACCATGCAGAATAAGTTCTATCCTGTTCATGGTGCGGGACTTGGTCTGCGGAAAGGATTTGTGCGCGAACTCCCAGACCAACCTAACAATTCCATAAATTTCTGGGAAATAGCTCCAGAAAATTGGATGGGCGTTGGCGGTTACTATGGTAAAAGATTTCGTGTATTAGCCGAAAAATTTCCCTTTATCTGCCATGGCTTGTCTCTCTCCATTGGCGGACCAGCCCCATTGGATGAAGCTTTTCTACAACGGCTAAAGCGTTTTCTGAAAGAACACCATATCCGCTATTACAGTGAACATTTAAGTTATTGTAGTGATGATGGTCATCTATATGACTTATTGCCCATTCCTTTCACGCAACAAGCGGTACATTATGTAGCCAATCGTATCCGGCGCGTACAGGATATCTTGGAACAACGCATTGCGATGGAAAACGTTTCCTACTATGCGGCACCCGGCAAGGAAATGGAAGAAATTGATTTCATTAATGCAGTGTTGCAAGAATCTGATTGCGATCTGTTACTAGATGTCAATAACGTTTATGTCAACAGTATCAATCACCACTACGATGCCGAAGCATTTCTGCAGAAATTACCCGCTGAACGTATTCGTTACATTCATATAGCGGGACATTATCAAGAAGCGAAAGACTTGATTGTAGATACACATGGCGCCAATGTCATAGACCCGGTGTGGCAGTTACTTGAAAAATCTTATCAATATTTTGGCGTCATTCCGACTTTGCTGGAACGTGATTTTAACTTCCCCCCGTTGACGGAACTGCTACAAGAAATGGATATCATTCATGCGTTACAATCAAAAGGGTTAGCTCAAACCAGTGACCACATACAACACGGCCGATCGTCCTAATTTTGTGCAGCTGCAATATGCTTTTACGGCGCATATTCGTAATCCGGAAAAAAATCCCTGCCCTGAAGCTATTGAGAAACGGCGCATGAAAATTTATTGCGAGCTGCTCTATAACAACGTGGAAGACTTTATTGCCAGCACCTACCCGGTTTTACGTCAAATCATTCCCGATGACCACTGGCATAACATGATCCGGGATTATTTTGCTAATCATTTGTCACACACTCCATTATTTACGGAAATACCGCGCGAGTTTCTAAAATTTCTGGAGCATGAACGCCAACCGCACACTAATGATCCACCCTTTCTATTGGAACTTGCGCATTATGAATGGGTAGAGTTGGCGCTATCCATTGCGGATGATAAAATTGATGAGCTGCTCATAAATATCCATGGTGATCTCTTAGCTGGCATGCCTGTGATTTCTCCTCTCGCCTGGATATTGGATTATCATTTTCCCGTTCACAAAATAGGCCCAACTTTCCAATCCACCGATACTAATGGTTCTCACACCCATTTAGTGGTATATCGGGATAGCAAATTTGACATACATTTTATAGAAATCAATTCAGTAACCGCGCAACTATTACATAACATTACTGCGAACCCAGATAAAACTGGGCGAGTCATCCTGCAACAAATCGCCAGTGAACTTAAACATCCTAATCCCGATATCGTTATACAGGGTGGGCTGGAAATTCTAAATGATCTCCAGAAACGAGAAGTGATATTAGGTACCTACTATTAATAGTCATGAGCGCGACACGAAAGCTCAGAAAATTTTTAATCGTGGGGCTTTGTCTTATCACTACGCAATTACTGGTTAAACTGCCGCGCGACTCAACACAGCATTACAAACTCTATACTCTATACGATTCTTTGAATTGATTAACTTGCAGACTTACTGGGACTGCAGCTAATATGCCTGCCGCCTAGGGTAAGAAAAACTCTGTTTCTCCCTGCATTTTTAGCGGCATACAGCGCCTTATCCGCAGCATCTATCAGTTGATGATCTTCTTTCATACCCGCTTCTTTGATAGCCACACCAATGCTGATAGAAACATTAATTGCAGTCTCATTGATTATAATTTGCTGTTTGTTGATATGCTGACGGATTCTTTCCGCAAAAAGCACCATTGACTTTGCATCGATATTGACATTGTGACAAATAATAAGAAATTCTTCACCTCCCATTCGACAAAAGGTATCGCCTTTTCGTGCAGTATCTTTCATCGCTGCAGCTATTTGTTTGAGCACCTTATCGCCGACTGCATGACCATAGTTATCATTGATACTTTTGAAATAATCGATATCAATCAACATCACAGCCATCAATTGATTCGACCGAACCGCAACACTCCATACCTCGGCCAATACTTCCATGCCAGCACGCCGATTAGGTAATTCTGTCAACACATCTGTTGATGCATAATGCTCCAATTTACGATTGGTAACGGCCAATTCCGCAGCAAAACGTTTAAGCTGATCGCGATCACGCTCCCATGATTCTTGCAGCTTACGATAATGCCATGCCGCTCTTAATCTGGCCCGGAAAGCGCGAATATTCACTGGTTTTGTCACGTAATCATCGACCCCGGCATCGAAAGCTTTGATGACGTCTTCTTCATCTTCAACGCTTGTCAACATAATGATGTAGATACCCTGCCCCCATTCAGTTGCACGCAACGATTTGGTTAATTCCAGACCACTCACTACCGGCATCATCCAATCAGTGATCACAATATGCGGGGATATTTCCATCGCTAAAGATAACGCTTGCTGTCCATCGGATGCAGTGAACAATGTGTGGCCTTGGGTATCGGCCAACAGCTTTTCAATAAAAAGGAGGCTCACTGGATCATCTTCCACCAACAAAATACGGAGCAAATTAGAACTATTTGATTCTGATTCTTGACGCGGTGCAGCAGCATTCATTATTTTAACGAAGGGTGGGGGCAGTTCTGAGAGCGGCATCTTGAGTATTTTTCCCCATGCCTGCCACTGCTGCATAATTTGATCGATCAAGGTACCGAAGGATTCGGTATCCAAACCAATTTTCCCACCCAGCAATATCAACTCAGAAATTTGTGTATTTCGTTCCAATTCCTCTGCGAGGCCAAAATCAGCTACCTGTCTCCCTAAATAAAGCAAATGAACCAATTGGTAAGGACGAGAGCCTTCCGAGAAACCAGATTGGTCGGGCATTTCATGATAATAAATCGATTCGACAAAAATATTAGGTACACCAAAATTGATGAGCATTGCTGCAGTTAATTCACTATGGTCGGTCCTCAAATAGTGTTGTTCCAATTTAATGAGGGGCTTATCAGATGATTGCTCAGCGAGTAAATCACTGTACTTATCCGGATAGATCGTAGCCAGTGCCAATGAGCCAATATTTGCCATTAAGCCGCATGCAAACATCTCATCAGGCGCCGATATTCGTGTGGCTTTTGCCAACTCTTGCATCGCAATGGCCATGAGAAGCGAGTGCAACCAGAATCTTTGGTAATCAAATTGCTTGCAAGAACCCTTTTGATACTGATCTATCAACGAGAATCCCATTGCCAATTGTTTCACTGTGGACAAACCCACGCGCGAAATTGCTTCTGTGACAGAAGTGATAGTACGCGTCGCCTGATTGGCTGAGTTGGCTCTTTGTATCAAGCGACCTGAAAGCGCTGGATCGGTTTGAACAAGCCGGGTGATTTCTGCAATAGTGACATCATCTCGCCGACAAGCTTCCATCAAAGCTAGCGCAACACCTTTCGGGCTTGGCAACAAGTTACTAATTTTTAACTGGTTAACATCAGCGATTTTCATTATCTAACCTTTCGACTAAGTAACTTCGATGATCATCTATAGATCTCAACAGCAAGCACTTTTTTCTTGTCAATTAAATCCAAATAATTTCAAACATCATGATTTCTCAAGCTTTTCTTTTACTTCGTTGATTACTAGTTGATAATATTGTTGTATTGTTGCTTGTAGTGATTTCGCATTTACTAATTCTTTGGCTTTTCCAAATTCTTCCAATTGGTCTAACAGTTTCGATAAATCTTCAGCTCCAATATTTGCCGCACTGGATTTGAATGTATGTGCAGCTCGATATAAAGCCTCTGCATCATTATTGTCTAACGCTTGCTCAAGTTGACACATATATTTTTCCGCAGAATCAAGAAAGACATGTAGAAACTTTTGAACCAACTTACGTTCTCCGGAAATATCTAAATTTCGCAATTGATCAAGTTGAGCATTATTCAATATAGGCATATCATTCCCTCAATTTCTTGTAGCTCTCTCACGTTTTCATCTTTATTCACCGATTGCTCCTAGGAGAATCAGCAAAAGTCGTCCGCTACACTAAATTTTTCATTCATAATTAAGTAAAAACTACGTGTAAGAATTATCTGGCAGATTAAAAATATAAAAGTATTTCATAAGACATTACGTTATTCAAATTCCTAGTGGATGGTGTGGTTATCGCGCCACACACCTATCATTTCGCTTTCCTTAAGGCTACAAGATTCATTCATAGGTACCCATTGATTAGTCCTTCATTACTGCAGTACTTCATTGGCAAAACGGAGGAGTTGAGCGCTTAGTCTTAAACCATTTTGCTTTGCAGCAGAAAGATTGGCTTCAAAAATCACTTTTCCTCCACTAATCGCCATATTGAGCATAATACCTTGTTGGCAACTGCCGGGTGAATCTGCAATGGTCAATATCGGTTTTCCATTCAGTAGTTTCAAAATATCGTCAAGATTATTGATAACAGAACGAGTAATAAAAACAACGTGGCATGTCGGCAAAGCATCTAAATTTTGCGGATACTTGACCACTATTTCCTGCTGATCAACTTTCTTCTGGTGCAAATGTTTTATATGTTCACCGAAAGGGTCATCACCATAAATACAATAATCCAGATACTGACTAGATTGTTTAGGCCACTCGGTATACATAGCAAAATTGTACAAAAATGCCACTTTTAACCGGTATTCGGAAGGTTGCTCAGCTTGCACTGGCGGTGAATGTACCAGGGCCAATAAACTGCACCATAGCAAGACCGAAGATAACATTTCCACTGCATGTTTTCCAAAATGGAGATTAGCAAGCCCGCGTACCATATTACGATACGCTCAAAAACGGTAATCCAGTCTGAAACGCACGGTCCGACCTGGCTGAACAAAACTATTTTGCCAATTGATATCTGCAGCCGGATGCTGGTAATTTTCTTTAAATAAATTATAGAAGCTCAAAGACGCTTCCAACCCTTTCACCCAGCGAACATCCGTTACAAAATTAAGATTGGAGAGTACATAATCATCCGTGTGCGAACCATCAAGCGTCTTGCGCTTGCCAAAATATTGCAATTCATACCCCGCACGTAAACCTGTCATCAATGGAATCGGAATAGAAACATTGAATTTGCCCAAATGGTAAGGAGAATTGGGCAAGTGCGCATCCTGCTGTTCGGCATTCTGGATACCGTAACTACTCCGCAGCCTGACTCCGCTATCCCACGTTTTATCCAGTGATAGTTCAGCGCCTCTGGCTAACACTTTCTTTGGTGACTGCTGATACTGAGTAAGCTCAGAGAGTGGATCTATTCCTAAAGTAATGAGGTTATGCATATCCCATGCATAAGCGGTAGCCCGAAGATTCATATTCAATTGGGGACGATAATCGGTAACCAGCTCGAGCGTATCAACCATTTCAGCGCGTAAGCCAGGATTAGCAACCTGAGTTATACTATCGTCAAAATCCCGTTCAAACGAATTGGGAGCACGATGAGCGCGGCCATAAAGCGCTTTGAAAGTCGTTTTAGGTGTCGCCTGCCAGATCAGTGCGCCGCGCGGGCTGAAGCGGCTGTTAATCCAACTGTTGAAATCGTAGCGTAAGCCGGCAGTTGCTGAAAGCGTATCGGTAATGCGCCATTCATCCTGGATATATACCCCTGTGCGTACCATCGAGCTTTTTATCAATATATTGCTGTCTTCCGAATTATCCAAATTATGGTACGTTTGCTTGATGCGTGTATTGTATTGATATTCGACCCCTAGCATCAGAGTATGATGAGTTAGCGCCGTAGAAAGTAAGCGCAGTTCCGCACCATGCCAGTCACTCGGGCCAGTCGATAATGTCCGTTCGCCGCTATAGATATAAAGGCCATCCCAGTCGTATTTACCCAAAAACAACCTGCCTAAAACGTTTAGTGTATTGTTGGCAAAATTGTCGTTGTACTGGATTTGCGTGTTTAAGCGACGATCCCGTATAAATTGTCCGGCAACCAGCGGATCAGAAAAATAAGAAGCCGTAGGATCTTCCTTCTTACGGTCTCCATAGACAAAATCAAATGAAAGCGGGCCACGCGATACATTTGCAAATACTTGCTTGACGTTTTCGCCATCCAAGCGATGTGCGATACCTGAAATATTTGTTTCGCCATAATCAAAGAAGCGGTCCGCTCCCCGTGCCTGCAAGGCTGAGAAGGAAATGATCGCATCAATACCATTGTCGAATTTTTTACCAAAAGTTACGCGTTCCTGCGGCATGGTTTCGGCAGTTTGATACGAAGCCGAAAGCTCAGCACCTTTCACATCAGATCCTTTGCGGGTAATGATATTGACCACACCCAGCATGGCATTCTGACCATAGACAGCGCTACCAGGCCCGGGAATAAATTCAATCCGTTCAATCAAATCGATATCCAGCGGAAAATCACGTCCCACCGGCCCTTGGTCATAGGTCGCTTCGTTGATGCGATTGCCATTGATCGTCATCAACACACGCGTAGTGAAATCACCTGGTAAGCCAAACCCCCGTATTCCTAAGTAATCATATTGATAATCATACGTCGTATGAATGCCGGGAAGACTGGCCAATGCTTCGTTTAATGTGCGCCAACCGTAGTTTCTGATATCCTGGCGTGTAATTACGCTGACAGCAGCTGCGACCTGCTGTTGTTTCTGCTCGTACTTGGAAGCTCCTACGATACTGACATTCATCAATTCTTCCAGACTCATCTGTTCCAAATGTTTGGTTGCCAAAACAGGAGGAGCAACGATAATAAAAAAACCAAATAGCAATCCGCTTTTAACAAGAAGATTAACACTACATAAGCTAAATTTTCGGGACATATGCGGATAAATAGGGCCAATTTCAAATTGCCCCGATTTAAACATGCAAAGTTACGATTGAAAGAATAGAGAAATAAGGCTTTATCCACCTAATTTATTGCATTCCACGAATCTATTCATTTAAGCAGAGAATACAGCAGCGATGAACCATCCATTAGGTAATTTTTTTGTATCATTTATACCAATGAATTTTACTTTCTGAAAAATCAACGATCGAATCGGGTGTACTGAATTCGAAATTATGGCGAATTTCACTTCAACCTTTATCCTACAACCCCAGGAATCCTCCCGATTGGTGATTCCATAATTGCGCATAAAGCTGATTGTTAGCAATCAGTTTGGCATGGCTGCCTTGCTCGACAATACAGCCTTTGTCGAATACGATAAGCCGATCCATCGCCGCGATGGTGGAAAGGCGATGCGCAATCGCGATCACCGTTTTGCCTTCCATAAGTTGATACAGGCTGTGCTGGATGCTGCCTTCTACTTCGGAATCCAAAGCAGAAGTGGCTTCATCCAGCACCAGAATGGGTGCATTCTTCAGCAATACCCGCGCAATAGCAATGCGTTGACGCTGTCCACCGGAAAGTGTAACACCACGCTCTCCAACGTGAGCATCGTAACCGGTACGGCCTTTGATATCGCGTAATGCCTGGATAAACTCGTGAGCTTGCGCTTGCTTGGCGACTGCAATCATTTGTGCATCCGTTGCATCCGGCCTGCCGAATAAAATATTGTCACGAACCGAACGATGGAGTAACGAGGTATCTTGTGTGACCATGGCAATATTGGCACGCAAACTATCTTGCGTAACGGCACGAATATCCTGGCCGTCAATGGTGATATTGCCTTGTTGAACATCATAGAAACGCAACAACAAGTTGACAAATGTTGACTTGCCCGCACCTGAACGGCCAACAATGCCAACTTTCTCACCAGCGGCAATATGCAAATTGAGGTCGCAAAAGATAGAAAGCGATGCCTGTTGCTGCGGGTGATAGGAAAAACCAACCTGATTGAAATCAATTGCACCTTGCGGCACTTTCAAGTCAACCGCATCGGGCGCATCCGTGATGAGTTGCGGCCGGGAAATCGTGTTCATGCCATCTTGCACAGTCCCCATATTTTCAAATAGGGCGTTGACTTCCCACATAATCCAATGCGACATACCCGTCATGCGAATCGCAAGGCTCATGACGATGGCGATCGCGCCAGGGCTGATATCACCTTGTTGCCATATCCACAATCCCAATGCGCCAGTTGCAAATACCATCAGCATATTGATCGTCCAGACACTGAAATTCAGTCCCGTTGCCAGGCGCATTTGCGGATACACCGTGGCCATAAATTCTTCCATACCGTTTTTTGCATAGGCTGATTCCCGCTGGCTTTGGGAGAACAATTTGAGTGTCAGAATATTGGTGTAACTATCGACGATGCGCCCGGTCATCAACGCGCGCGCATCCGCTTGCAAGGTGGAAACACGCTTTAAACGCGGCACAAAATACGACAAAATGCCGATGTATGAAAACAACCAAGCCAGTATCGGCAGGCACAGATAGGGATCGGCTTTGACCACTAGAAACAAGGTGGTGGTGAGATAAACCGTGACAAACAAAATGACATCGAGTAGTTTCAGCACTGTTTCACGCACTGCCAACGCAGTTTGCATCACTTTGGTAGCAATCCGGCCACTAAATTCATGCTGAAAGAACGCGTAACTCTGATTAAGCAGATAGCGATGCGATAACCAGCGCACCCGCATCGGAAAATTCCCCATCAGCGTTTGGTTGATTACCAGTGCATGCATGAGCACCAGTAGTGGAATCCATATCAGAATGAAGATTGCCATGCCCAGCAAAATGGGCCATTCGCTTTCCAAGAAATGCTCAATTTTTTTCCCTGCCAGCCAATCGACCATTTGTCCGAGCACACTGTATAGCAGGGCTTCGCTGACAGCCAGGAGAGACGTCAATAGCGCGAGCAGCACCAGATAAGATTCAATTCCGCGAATATAGTGGCGGCAGAATTGATACAACCCTTTGGGCGGCTCAACCGGATGCTCTGGCGGGTAAGGAGAAATCAGGCGTTCAAAGAAACCAAACATGCTCAGTAATACTTTTTATTTAACTATTGCTTAGTTGCTCAAAGATCCTAAATCCAGCCACATAAGTACCAATGGCGGAACCCAGCGTAGAAAAAATAAAAATCAGCAATATTCGCGTGACCTGATTATTCCACCAACCTTTCAAGGTGGTAGTGTCGGTTCTAAGCCGATTAAAATCTTCCACTTTAGGTTTACGCAAGTAGGCCTCTACTGCCGCAACTACCATTCCTGCACCGATGGTTGGATTTAAGGATGTCAACGGTGCTGCCAAAAACGCAGTCACTATCGACAGCGGATGAGCGAAAGCGATTGCTGCTCCTATAGCTGACAAGCCGCCATTAATTACAATCCAATCAATTATCATGGCAGTGCCTATTTCCGGGCTGCGCATAAAGCCAATGACAAAACCTGTAAGAATAAGCACAACAATCATCCAAGGAATATATTTGAACCAGCGGGAGGAGGACGGAATAATCTCGAGTTGTGCAATTCGTTCATCCGGATTGACCATATTTTGCGTTCCAAGCTGCTGCGCCATGCCATTTAGGTGGCCGGCACCAACCACCGCCAAGATATGCTGGTATTTGCTTTCCTGACATTCCTTAATAAGGCGAGCAGTCATGTATTCATCGCGTTCACTGATTAGCGGGCGGAACAATTCTTTCTCATTTTCTGCAAACTGTGAAAAAGAACTTTCGAGAACATCGCCTTCTTTTAAACGTTCAATTTCAGCTTCACTGAATTTTTCCTTACTGATCACGCTGGCGATCAAGCCAGCAAACAAGTTTATGCGTTTCCACCACGGCACACTACGATAAATCCGCTTCATAGTCGTCCCAATTTCACGATCGATTAGCAAAACCGGTAATTTTTCAGCTTGGGCATCTTTAATCGCAACGCGCATTTCGGCACCTGGTTCAATACCGAATTGTTCTGCCATACGCTGCTGGAAAGCGCCTAATGCAAGACTGGCAGCGACCATACTCGCTTGGCCATTTTTGATTACCTGAAATAAATCCATTTTAGCCATCGCATCAGGATTAACGATAACCTTATGACGACTCGGACATAATTCAACAGCCACCGCATCATATTTTCCTGTAGCGATTAACTCTTTTACCTTGTCTGCGCTGGCTTTCGAAACATGTGCAGTTCCTAGCAAGGTAATATTGCAATTATTCACTGTTACGGTTTTGATCGGCTCAACTTGCTCATGATTCTGTTTCACTAAAGCAACATTTTTTTCTTCTAAGTTATTCATCGACTCGTATTTAAAGGTATTAGGAAGATCAAGCGGCGTACTATAAATTAATTGCGGATTATCAGGTTAATAATTAAAATAAAATTCGATTTCAAATTTGCAAGATATTTTCATTTTGCAGTTCCATAACACCGGCAAGCTATAACTAGTTATTTGAATTTAATTGGCAATCCACAGATTACGCGGAATATCGTTATGCGAAATAATGAACTTGATCTACTTAACAAACTCACCTTGCCACTATTAAAAATTGCCAGATAATTAAGCATCTATCCTCATCCATCCCGTATGGTTTAACAACGATACAAGGCAGGAAATACAAATAACAGTGTACAATTTACAATAGTGTCAAAATAAAGAAATTTTATACAACCAGGTGCTTGTAAAAAAGACATGCGAAAAGGAGTGGATGTGATGAAACGACCCATTACGGCAGTATTGTTGACTGTTGCCTTGATACTATCGAGCTGCGCAGCATCTCCAGAAAACTCTCACGCATCGTATGTCACATCGGCGCAATTTCAAACATATAGCTGTGAAGAACTATTAGCGGAAATTGAACGTATTCAAACTCGAGTTAATCAACTAACGGGCAAACCCAACGACAAAACTCCGAGCAAAGATCAGTGGGCTTTGGGCACTGATCTGTCACTTTCCTGGGCGGCATTGTTTGCACTCAGTGGAACCAAGGAGCAGGAAGCTGAGTATGTGCAATTGAAAAGTGAATATGATGCAATTCAACAATGGGCAATCGCCAAAAAATGCCCGGGCATCATTCCACCCGCCGATAAGCCGCCTGAATTTGATCCGAATTTAGTTGAAGAATCCCAATCGGATAGAGCAACCAGTCGGTGATAATATCTGTAGCCATAATCAACAATGGCAACTATCATATAAGCTTGGCCGATTTTAAAGCACGGTGTTTGGCAAGGTAACGAGGAGTCCAACCATGTGGTATTTTGTATACAAAATGATAACGTGCAACATGGTAACTAGGATCAAAGCCATAAAAATTTAATTGCATTTGATTCAGTTCTTCATTCCGATATTCCTGCAGAGCTTTCGTCCGTTCGTCTACCCGGCGCTGGCATTGCTTCTTAGTTAGCAATTCAGGAAAGCCCGGATCAGTTGCAATGGCTTCCGCAACGCACCTGATTTTTTTCTTGAAATCCTCCCTATTCACTGCAAAACAATCATCGATTAATCCGCTAGCACGTGCTTCCAATGCGCTAATCGGAAAACGATTTTGCATGATAGATTTGACTTGGCTCTCGTTAACTCGCCGCGGTAGAAGATAAGTCCAATATTCGGAACCATAAAGGTTACCCATATTTTTATAATGCGGATTCAAAATAACACTTTCGCGAGCAAAAACATAATCAGCAGCTAATGACAGAAAAACACCACCTGCACCGGCATTGCCCTGCAAAGCAGCAATGGTAAGTTGGTGATCAGTGGTTATAATGGCATGCACTAAATCATTCATGGCATTAATATTGCGCCAGGATTCATCAGCGGGACTGATGGCATTCTCAATATGATTGAGGTGAATACCGTTACTCCAAAAATCAGCCCCGCCCATCAGCACGATAACTCGAACGTCACTTTCAGTAGCTTTTAAGTAAGCATCGCGCAAGCGTTTGCATTGTCTGCTATCCATGGCGCCGTTATAAAACTCAAAATAGAGATAGCTGACACTACCTTGCTGCTCAAACCAGATATCACGATATGTATCGTCGAATGGCATATAAAAAGGATCATAGGACACTTCAGGTATATCTGTGAGGTAATCCTGCAGCACAGTCGTAGCAGCAAGTTTTAAAGCTGGTCCAGTATCATTTTTAGGTTTTAGATGACCGATCCATACCGCACCATCCACGGTAGCCCTGCAAATGGCATTATTGCGTTTAGCTACAATTGTTCCAGGTTTATCTGTTAGATACCTTTCACTGCATGCATCAAACAAATAATATGACTGACCGAATAACGTATCCAGAACCCCCGGAAATCCATCAGCGGCATGAATTTTTGTTAGAATCGCAAGCGTGCTATCGCGTTGCCAATCGATACTGCGGTCAAATTGCCGCATTGGCACATGTACTCGACCAAGTATATCTGAACGTGAATAATCCAAAGAAATTGGTTTAAAGATGCCGGATTGGAAGCGCCTCACAGCAGTTAATACGGCAGCGGTTGCAGCTTCAACCACTTCACGGCGATACAAACTGCTTTTCGTGGTAAACCGCATTGGAAATTTTTCCGCTGCCCAGATATCACCAGCATCCATTTCGGCATTGGCTTGCAATACAGTGACTCCCCACTCCTGATGACCCTTCATAATTGCCCAATCCAACGCGGAAGGACCGCGATCACCGATAATTCCAGGATGAACAACAAAACATGTAAATATACGCCAAACTACTTCTGGAATGGCACGCTTCAAAAACGGCGCAATGATCAAATCGGGCTGAAACAACTCAGCTGCTTGCTGAGTTACACTATCATTAATATCAAATTCAATCGATATATCATGCCCACAACGCATCAATTCGACATATAAACGCTGTGCCAAGCTATTGAAACTATGTGTAAGAAATAGAATCTTCAATGAAGTTGTTTGACGGAAGAATTCAAAGTTGTGAAAACACTCAAACAATAACCAACAGCCGTTATATCAGTTTCCAAACGGAAACGACCGCCTCCAGCAGACGCATCGCACTTTCGTCAATTATCTCAGACTATGCACTCTAAGTATCATCTGGCGCTGTTAACCACAAAGTTTTCACATAGGAATGATTCAAAGCAAGCCATTGCAGTGCAATGATTGCGCTGGCGGAATTAATTCCGCCCGATTGTAACAATTCGAGCGCTACATCCAATGTGACGACATGAACCTTGATATCTTCACCCTCTTCACTTGCGCCATATATACCGCCTGCTTGCGAGGTATCCACTCGACCACAAAATAAAGCAATACGTTCTGTAGTGCCGCCAGGGCTTACCAAAAAATCATACAATGGAATCAGATCACTGATGGAGCAATTGGCTTCCTCGAGACTTTCGCGTGTAACCACTTCCACAGCCGTTTCCCCGGGATCAATCATACCAGCTACAATTTCCAACAACCACGGACCACCCGATGCAGCTAATGCGCCAACACGAAATTGCTCAATTAGAATGATTTCGTTACGAATGGGGTCATAGGGTAAAACCGCCGCCGCATGGCCACGCTCGAAAATTTCCCGCACCACCGGCTGACTCCAATTCCCATTGAATAGCCGGTGACGCAAGCGATAGCATTCGAGGCGGAAAAACCCTTCAAAACAAACTTTTTTTTCCAGAATTTCCACATCAGTATTTGTCATTTCTACATCCTATAAAGCCAAATAATCTAATACTAACGTGAATCCGCCTGCTAAAACGAACTACTAACAACTTAATAACTATTGCAATCCCAATGAATCAAGATCGATATCATCCTCTTCATTTTCAAAATCATCATCTTTAGTAGTTTCAAATTCATCAATTATTTTTGCAAACCGACCGACAGGAATCTTGCTATCCATCAGATCGTCATCTTCATAATTTTCATCTTCAGCTGAATAGAAACCATCGTCATCATCAAAGGAAAGTTCTTTAATCATTACAGCAACCTCCATGCAATTTTATTAAGAAAGCTTATTGATATCACGTCACGGTAATTGAAGAATTCATAATCAGATACAGTTTTTCCCAGTAATTCTGAAATTTGAATATAAATTAATAAACTGAAACTCGATGATTACTTTTAATAACATCGCATTGTCATGCTAATAAATAAATAAGAGCAATTTGTAATTTTTCAATCCTTATCTATTGAAGCAAGGCTTCTCTATTGATATTTTCACAACACAGTCAATATTTTGATGCTTGAAATTGCTTGATCTACAACCATATTACGATAGGGTTATTTTGATATTACTATCTCGTTATTTCTGCAAAACACATGAAATTTAGTTGAGTTACAAAATTTGGGTAATCTTCAAGGGTAATTCTCCCAAATATTAAAGAAAAAAAACTATACCCTGGAAAATATAGAGATTAAATCCATTTTAAATGCTTTATTATTTAACACTATTCCACTGGAAATAGTTCAGAGGCATATAAAATTATTTTATTATCCGGCAATCCAATGGTAGTAAATTGCTTCAGTGTACTGGGTAGTAGTTAGAAACTATTATACAAACCATATAGTTTATTGCTTAATATATTAGCAATAGTCCATTGACCAACTTTTTAAAAGCAACGGAAAAAATGAAAGAAGAGATTAAACAAAGATTACAAAAAGATGAAACCTGGCAGCGCGGACTCTATATGTTATTTTTCATTATTATCTATAGTATTTCAAAATTTCTAGTAATAGGTGTCATGCTATTTCAGTTCGTTACTATCATTTTAACGGGTAAAGTCAACGAACAACTGCTGAAATTTGGACAAAATCTTAGTACGTATGTTTATCAAATGACTTTATTTTTAACATTTAACAGCGAACTGCGCCCATTCCCATTCAGCGTTTGGCCGAATGGTGTTCCCAACCAAGAAATTCATTACCGGGATGAATAGATAGTTACAGCTAAGATTTATTAGAGTTTCTACAGCCTCTAAAACAACGCAGCGGGGCACTTGAATTAAGCAATTAAGCTATTCAGGATAAATGGTTATACCTCACTTAATCTGGTATAACCATTTGCTTTATAGAAAAAGTCAATGACTATCATTTTCCGGAAAATGCTTCTTCGCTTTTTCGAAGGCTTGTTGCATTGATTTATAGGACTTTCTGAGTCCGGTTTGGATATCTTCCCAAGCGCTTTCTGAGCTGCTTTCAAATTGCTGCCATTTTTTCTTTGCCTCATTTAACTCCACTTCCAGCTCATCAAGGTGCGGCTGGATATTGTCTTGTGCCTCTTTTGCACCCAGATGCATTTGTAATTTGACTTCATCAACAAGTGACTGCAAGTTTTCCATCTCAGCTTGCAATTGTTCTTTCAATGTTTTTTCATTCATTTGATTTTTCTCTTTCTCTTTGTACAATTAATAAGCTATAAATTAACAAACACAATTTTCTACAACTGTCCCATATTACACCAACTGTACGAGTAAGCGTTTGAAATTTAGGATCATGACTGCGCTATGATTCCACCCCCGAGGCACACCCTGCTTTCATAAATAACCACAGATTGACCGGGTGTCACTGCCCATTGATTTTGGGCAAAATCAACCTGGCACGATTCATGATTAATACTTGAAATCGTGCAAGGCGCGTCGACTTGGCGATAACGCGTTTTTGCCGCATAAACCCAATTACAATGCGGCTGCTTTCCACTAATCCACGTTAGATCTTCCGCTTTCAAAGACGAGCGGAGAAGATCGGGGTGATTGTGGCCTTGCACCACGACCAGCACATTTGTGCTGGTATCTTTGGCGGATACATACCACGGTTCTTCATTACCGTCTCGCGTACCGCCGATTCCCAATCCTTGCCGCTGCCCGATCGTATAATACATCAACCCCATGTGCTGACCGACCACTTTGCCTTCAGGCGTTTGAATTTCACCCGGCTCGTGCGGAAGGTAGCGATTCAAAAAGTCCCGGAATGGACGCTCTCCGATAAAACAAATACCGGTGCTGTCTTTTTTAGAAGCATTTGGCAATTTCAGCTGTTGGGCAATGTTACGCACATCACGCTTATAGAGATGGCCAATTGGAAATAAGGTATTGGCCAATTGCGCTTGGTTTAAGCGGTACAAGAAATAGCTTTGATCCTTGGTGCCGTCTTCACCTTTCAATAATTGAAACATACCATCAACCTTCCGCACCTGCGCATAATGACCTGTCGCGATACAATCCGCACCCAATTGCGTGGCATGATCGAGAAAAGCCTTGAATTTGATTTCAGCATTACACAACACATCAGGATTAGGCGTTCGTCCGGCTTGATATTCAGCAAGAAAATGCGAAAAAACGCGATCCTTATATTCAATTGAAAAATTCACCACTTCGATTGGAATGTCCATGACATCCGCAACTGATACCGCATCCAGAAAATCCTGACGGGAAGAACAGTAGGTTTCAGTATCATCATCTTCCCAGTTTTTCATGAATAGACCAACCACATCAAAGCCTTGTTGTTTCAACAAATAGGCAGCAACGGATGAATCCACACCGCCTGACATACCGACAACTACGCGTTTTTTCTTCATTGACTCAAGACTCATAACAAGTCAGCAGCTCAAGTGGATAGCGTTTGCCCGTAATATGATCCTGAATACACTGCATGACCAGCGGACTGCGATGGCGAGATTGCATGCGATAAATTTCATCAAGACTAAACCATTCCGCACGCAAAATCCCTTGGTCCAGGATACGCGCAGGATCGTGACTCGTGACATGACCCGCAAATGCAAAACGCAGGAAGGTCGCGTCTGCACGCAAAGAGTGCCATTGATAAACACCCAGTAAATATTCGGGCACGAAAGTATATGCCGTTTCTTCCAACGTTTCCCGTATGGCACCATGCATAATGGATTCACCTGGGTCCAAATGCCCGGCAGGTTGATTTAAAAACAAGCCGCTACCGGCATCCGGTTCTTCTTCCACCAGCAAGTATTTGCCTTCGCGTTCAATAACGGCTGCTACCGTTACGTGCGGTTTCCATATCATAATTTTTGTTATCTCATACAATCATCAACAATCTCTGCTGACAGAAATTATATTTATACTACCTATCCGAAAATTTAATTATCGCATTGGTGCCGTACATTCGGTTGACATTCATCAGCTAACCGTAAGTTAAATGGATAAAATCTAGAAAATCCGCATCGGCGATAGATTCCAGAACATATTAATTGAATACCATGAAGATTTATATGGGATAATTTCATAAGTGCTTAACAGAAATCCAGGACACTACAGTCGTTTATAAATGCTTTTGTTCAAAACCACAAACAGGCGTCGTTGATTTATGTTTCTAATTGACTTTATTCTTCACATTGACATCCATCTTCAACAACTTGCTTCAGAATACGGATTGTGGATTTATGGCATCCTGTTCTTGATTATTTTTTGTGAAACGGGCTTGGTTATCATGCCTTTTTTACCGGGTGATTCATTATTATTTGCCGCGGGATCGCTCGCATCATTAAAAGACTCGCAGCTTAGTCCGCATGTATTATTTGTCGGATTATGCATCGCTGGAATTTTGGGAGACTCGGTAAATTATTGGATAGGAAAAAGAACGGGACCCAAAGTTTTTACTTCGCGTGAATCTCGTTTTTTCAAGCGCGAGTACCTCGATAAAACGCATGCGTTTTATCTCAAATATGGTGGCAAGACGATCATCATCGCGCGCTTCATTCCCATCATTCGTACTTTTGCACCCTTTGTTGCAGGTATCGGAACCATGCCCTACCGCACTTTTATAGCTTATAACGTTGTCGGTGCTGTGCTTTGGGTTGGCATCTTTGTTTACGCAGGCTTTTATTTCGGACAGCTTCCAATGGTGCAGCAAAACTTCAAGCTTATTATCCTGGCAATTATCATTTTATCGATCACACCGCCAATCATAGAGTATCTCAAACATCGCTACAACAATCGAAGAAATGCCCGCAATCCGTCCGAAAAATCGTGAGTATCCCTTGTCCGTACTCATCAGGTATTAGCAAAATCAGACCTTCCGTACAAAATAAATAGAATTCAGCAAAAAGGTAAAATCGTGAAAACTTCAAACAGCCTCATTCATCGCGCTTTTGCACAATGGACCGGCATTGCTTATCGCTATGCTTTCTGGGTACTGTTAATCGCGTTAGCGGTTACCGTTATGAGCAGCATTTATATTGCGCGAAACCTCGTGATGAACACTGATACGACTGACATGCTATCGGAAGAGCTGCCGTTTCGCGTAAATCTGAAGCATTACAACAAAACATTCCCACAAGATATTGAAACGCTGCTGATCGTGTTGAATGCCCCAACGCCTGAACAAGTACGCTCAGCAACCGAGCAATTAGCCAGACAGCTTAAACAAGATAGTGAAAATTTTTACGAGGTTTATTCTCCACGTGTAGATGATTTTACTGCCCGTAACGGCCTGCTCTATCAAAGTATTCCAGAACTTGAACGTATCACCGACAGCCTGGCAACCGCTCAACCTTTGATTACACGCATCACTCAGGACCCTACGCTTGCTGCTTTTACTGATGTTCTCACTGGCGCGGTTGACGAATTGAACAAGGGGCGCAACATTGAACTACGCCCAGTGCTAAAGGGTGTTAATTCAACATTAGAAGCCCGCCTCAATGGATCCCCGAAAGCATTGTCATGGCAGACTATGTTTAGCGGCGAAGCACAGAAAAACACTTATCAAGAACTCATCATCGTAAAACCCAAACTCGATTATTCTCAGCTTTTCCCAGCCGAACAATCCATCGCCGCTTTATACAAAGCGGCAGAAAGCGTGGGTATCACCGAAGCAAGTCCCGTGCGTTTACGCATCACCGGAGAAGTCGCACTCGCTGAGGATGAGCTCAATAGTTCACTCCGTGGCATGGAATATGCCGGCATCATTACGTTTATCCTGGTTGCAGTTGTTCTCTATTTTGCCATGCGCACAGGAGGATTAATTCTCAATGTATTGATTTGCCTGTTAATGGGCCTCATTCTCACGGCCTCATTTGCAACTGCTGCCGTCGGTCATCTAAACTTGATCTCTATTGCCTTTGCGGTATTGTATATTGGTTTGGGAGTGGATTTTGCCATCCACTTCCTGCTGCGGTATCGTGAAATGGTACAAAATGGTTTGCCGCTTACCGAAGCTATCCGCGCTTCCAGCGGCGATGCTGGAGCAGCCCTTACGGCATGTGCCGTTACCAATGCGATTGGCTTTTATGCATTCATCCCTACCGATTATCGTGGCGTGGCCGAACTTGGCATCATTTCCGGCACTGGCATGATCATCAGTTTATTGGTTACTTTTACTATTGGATCGGCACTATTACGGTATCTACCGGAACGCAAGTCTGCCAATTCCAATACAAAGAGTTCAATAGGTAAGGTACTGGAGTTTTCTTTAAAGTGGCGCAAGTTTACTTATGGCATAACTTTGATAGCAACGCTCGCAGCTCTGACGTTATTGCCACAGGTGAGATTTGACTATAATTTATTGAACATGCAGGACCAACAAGGCGGTGCCGTGCAAACTTTCCGCGAATTGCTGGCAGATCCCGATCTTTCACCCTGGCATGTTGCGGTATTGGCCGACAACGGCAAGGAAGCTGAAACTTTAGCTCAGCAACTCGCCCAATTACCTGAGGTAAGTAAGGTTGTTACTATTCGGGATTTTGTACCCACAGAGCAAGAAGAAAAATTTTCACTAATTAAGGAAATGGCATTAACGATTGGACCCATTTCCACCGTTTCACAAACCTCACATGCAAATGATGATAAGTTAGCAAAGCAATATAAGGCACTGATCGAACTTAGCGAAGCCTTACAACAATTTGCTTCCATGCATCCTGATCATGCAACAGCAAAAACCATACGCACTTTTAAAACATCGCTTGACACTTTGTTCGCTCAGCTTGAGCAAATGAGCAATGACGAAAAAAGTGAATTACTTCATGCCATAGAACAAGACTGGCTTGCCATGTTACCTCTGGCCTTACAAAGCTTGCGTACTGCTACCGAGGCCACGCCATTTGATGAAAAAGACCTTCCTACTTTACTGAGCAAACGTTGGCTCAGTAATCTAGGAGAATACCGCTTGGCGGTCTATCCCGTAGAAGATCTGAATGACAATAATGCACTACGCCGCTTTGTTCATGCTGTACAGCAAGTCGCACCACAAGCTATCGGCGCCCCGGTGATCAGTTTAGAAGCCGGTGAAGCAGTGGTACAGGCATTCATTGAGGCATTTTCACTGGCACTGGTTGGCGTGGTGATCACTCTGGTGTTGCTATTGCGCAGTATCCAATACACCTTGCTGGTGTTACTGCCACTCTTGCTGTCAAGCCTGTTCACTGCGGCGCTTACCGTGCTGCTCGATATACCCTTCAATTTCGCCAATATTATTGCATTGCCATTATTACTCGGTTATGGAATCGACAGCAGTTTGCACATGGTACATCGCAGCCTAAACAGTAAGCTGGATAGTGAAATCCTCATTCACAGCAGCACTGCCCGTGCAATCTTTTATAGCGCATTGACCACTTCAGTCAGTTTTGCAAGTCTCATGCTGTCATCCCATCAGGGTACCGCCAGCATGGGAATACTGCTTACAGTGGGATTAACCTTTACGCTTATTTGTACACTCGTGATATTACCGGCCTTGTTGCACATTCCATCGTCACAGACGAACCATTAGATACGCGCTGTGTTATCCAAAAAAAGTCTAGTCGCGATCTCTTGATGCTGAAATATCCTTTGTGGAATCCGCAATAGAGCGAATCGGCGCAATCATGTCTTCACCGCCTAATGGAGTGTCAATACCCTGAGCAACATGACTTTTACGATAACCATAAAGAAAATAAAAAATCAATCCAATTCCAGACCAGATTGGAAATACCAACTTGGCATCGGCGGGTAAAAACAAAAAAAGTGTAATACAACCAATCACAGCAAGCGGTCCTATCACCCAAATTCCTGGCGCTTTAAAGGGTCGTACGCGATGCTTATCTTTGATGCGTAGAATCATCACTGATAATGCCACAACCATGAAAGCGAACAATGTCCCGGAATTGGATATATCCGCTAACTTTCCGACTGGAAAAAAAGCTGCGGCTATGGTTACACCGACACCCGTTACGTAAGTCACAATATGCGGCGTTTTAAAACGTGTATGAATACGGCTTAATATTTCCGGCAACAAACCATCGCGTGACATCACGAAAAAAATGCGAGTTTGACCATATAGCATCATCAGAACCACCGACGGCAATGCCAGAAAAGCCGTCAAACCAAGCAAGTTGCCAAATTTCTCCCATCCAATTTCACGCAAAACCAGCGCCAGCGCTTCGCGGGAACAAACCAACGGCTGTTGCCCGACAGCGGCCAATGACTGGCATTGCTCTGCCAGTACTAATGAGCCTGGCACTAACCCTTTGCCTGTTTCATCGAGCAACGGCTGTGCCCCAATGGAACCAATCGCACCTGCCGAAATCAGCAGATAAAAAATCGTACAAATCCCTAACGAACCGATCAATCCAATCGGCACATTCCGATGAGGATCTTTCGTTTCTTCAGCCGCTGTCGAAACTGCATCGAATCCGACATAAGCAAAGAAAATCGATGATGCGGCCGCAATAACACCAGTCTCACCGAGAGGCAGGAAAGGCTGAAAATTGTCAATATTCGCAGCTGGCAACGTTAGCGCAATAAAAAGTGTCAACGCCGCAATTTTGATCGCAACAAGAACGGCGTTAAATGCAGCGCTTTCTCGTGTACCCACGACCAAAAGACCAACCACGAGAATGCAAACGAAAATTGCCGGCAGATTGATGATGCCCCCGGCAAAAGGCCCGTTAGCCAATGCAAAGGGAATTTTGATACCCAATGAATTATCAAGCAATCCAACAAAGTAACCCGACCAACCCACGGCAACCGCGCTCGCTGCCACCGAATACTCCAACATCAATGCCCATCCCACCAACCACGCCACAAGCTCGCCCAAGACCGCATAAGAATAAGTATACGCAGACCCCGAAACGGGAACCATCGAAGATAGTTCGGAATAACAAAGCGCTGCGACGATACAAACAAGACTAGCAATGACAAACGATAACATCATACCGGGCCCAGCTTTTTGTGCTGCTTCAGCCGTCAAAACAAAAATACCGGTGCCAATAATCGCGCCAACGCCCAATAATGTTAATTGCCATGCACCCAATGAACGATGCAAACTTTTCTTTTCTGCTGTAGCCAGAATGGCATCCAGTGATTTTACGCGCCAGAAAATCATGAATTTTTCCTTTTCGTTAATACCTTTGAAATTCTGGGGCCATAGTGTACAAGAAATGATAGTCCCGTAAAGATAAAATGAAATCGTGCAACGAGCACCATTGTCTGACAACAGGCACTACGATTCCTAATGACTACTCATTGTAAATGATTACTAAATTTCGTAATTTGAAGCAATTGCGGCATCAGAAAATTGCCCCGAAGCTTTGACCCCGACCCTCATCCATAAGGCTTAAAAACCATGGAGCCAGGATAATAAATTTTTCCCCATTTGACGAAAGCTTCCAAAACCGGTCTTAAATCCTCACCTTTTTTTGTCAAATTATATTCATAACGGAGCGGTTTCTGCTGATAAGCTTGCTGCACAACGATTCCAGCAGCTTCCAGCTTTTTCAGGCGATCCGCCAAGATATTAGTGGCTATCCGCTCGGGCGATGTAATCAATTCCTGATATCGTTTCTTACCCAGTAATAAATCGCGAATAATCAATAACGTCCATTTATCGCCAAGCTGATCCAATGCACAGGCAATTGGGCAACATGAACGCTCGAAAACAGATTGGTGCAAATTCTCATTCATCTAATGCTAAGCCTCATCATGTCAATTAAGTAGTCATCCAACAACGCATACTGTAAAACATTAACTTGCAATCAGCAAGTCTTCGCGGTAAAGTTTCTTGTAACTTGCAAGTTACATTCAGCCTTATTAACAACAACGAGGATCACTAACATGCTCAAGCTGTACCAATTTGAACGCACCTGGGGTATTCCAAACTTAAGCCCTTTTTGCTGTAAAGTCGAAACTTATTTACGCATGGCTAACATTGATTATGAAATCAAGCCAGCGCTTCCACTACGCGCACCAAAAGGCAAATTGCCTTATATTGAAGACAATGATCGGAAATTAGGTGACTCGCGTTTTATTGTCCCTTATCTAAAATCAGCTTATCATGATCTGGATCAAGAGCTAAGTGAGGTACAGTTAGCCGCCTCTGTTGCCATGCAACGCTTGCTTGAAGAACATTTATTTTGGGTTGCGCTTTACTCTCGCTGGCAATACAACGATGAAAACTGGCAAGTCAATAAGCAGGCTATTTTCGGAACGCTGCCAATCGTCATTCGCGATGTTATCGCTAATCACACGCGTAAAAAAATTCAGCAGCAAATTCTGGGTCATGGCACGGGCAGACACCAGGCTGATGAAATTTTCACGCTCGGCAAGCAAGATGTTGATGCACTCGCTGCAACCCTCAGTGATAAACCGTATTTCCTGCACAACCAGCCCACCACGTTAGATGCTTCGGCGTTTGGCTTGCTGGTCAATATCATTGCTTGCCCTATCGAATCACCACTAAAAGAGTACAGTTTATCCAAGGATAATCTGGTTCACTATGTTGAACGAACCATGCATCAATACTATTCGGACTTATAACTTGGATCATCAATCCAAATCAATTTGCAACAAAGTGGGATAAAATGAGCTCCAATCAATTTATCCGACCTGCTAATCATTATTATTGAAGGAGACTAGCATGCGCATTTTTTTATTTTTAATCACATTTTTTATAAGTATTCCCACTTTCAGTTGCAATAGCACCTTGTTGGATCAGAATTTCCGTAAACTTGCGACATCAGATACCGTGAATTTGTGTCAAACCTATTCCGGTAAAGTGGTACTTATTGTTAATACTGCTAGCAAATGCGGATATACACCGCAATACGAAGGTTTGGAAAAATTGCATGAAAAATATCAACAGCAAGGTCTTGTCGTCCTCGGCTTTCCATCCAATGACTTTATGGGACAGGAACCCGGAACCGAAGCAGAAATTCAGGATTTCTGCCGTCTTACATATGATGTCAAATTTCCGATGTTCGAAAAAACTGCGGTAAAAAAAGAACATGCTCATCCTTTTTATGTACAACTGGCTGAATTATCAGGTACCTATCCAACGTGGAATTTTCACAAGTATCTAATCGGCCGCGATGGCAAGTTCATCGCACAATTCAGTCCGCACACAAAACCCTTTGACCCTGCCGTAGTAACCGCCATCGAGCAAGCGTTACAGCAATAAATCAATGAAAAAACAACCGCAATCTTCTTGCGATGCACCAGACAAGCAGAAACCAGGAATCAGCATTCTTTCAATCCTGGTTTTATCTTTATTTATAGGACTGATTGCCGGTGCCGGTATCGACAAGTCGCAAATAGTTCCAATAGCGCTCATTTCAGCGGTCATATTATTCTTCAACCGACACAAAATCGCCGCAAGTGATGCCACGCCCTGGCCAAAAAACAATGAACAGCAACACAATGCGGCAAGCACCTATATCTGGCCAGAACGAGGACAATTCGCTTGCGCAATTTCAGCAGAGCCCTATCAAGGCACACTTCAGCAATTATTGCAGGAAAATATCATCAACTCTGATGATGGCTCAGATCCTATGGCACATATCCTGCAAGCGCAACTGATACCCGACAACAGTAATCCTTACGACAGCGAAGTTGTCCGCATCAGCATTCACAATCGCTCTGTCGGCTATTTAAGCCGCAAGCAAGCCCACAATTTTCTCCGCATACTCAATGAAAAAAGGTTATCCAATCAAATCACCCTTTGCAATGCAATCATTACGAAAAATGATGCGACAAACAATAAAAAGCCTAGCTATGGCGTAAAGCTGGATATTGAGATAGTTGAATAAGTTACTGAGGACAATTTCATTCAGAAAAATAAAAATGGGACACAAGCTCTCATTCTGACTGACCGCTTTTCCCGTTAAGACCACCCCACCGCCCGTCCGGAATTATGCATGCGCCTTGCCACGTCGTTTAGCATGATATTTCTCCAATCCTCTCAACAACCATTGCGGCGCATGCGCACGTTTCCAAGCACTTGCAGCATATTTATTAGCTTCCGACCAGGTCGGATAAGTGTGGATGGTGGCAAGAATCTTGTTCAACCCCAGGCCGTGCTTCATCGCCAGTATAAATTCAGCAAGCAAATCGCTAGCGTGTGCACTCACGATACAGACACCCAGAATGCGATCCTTGCCTGGCACCGTCAGTACTTTCACGAAACCATGCGCGGCTTCGTCGGCAATCGCACGATCCAGTTCGGCAAGATTAAAACGCGTCACTTCAAAGGCAATGCCGCGCGCTTGGGCTTCTTTTTCCGATAACCCCACGTGGGCAATTTCCGGATCGGTAAATGTGGCCCAAGGAACCACCGAATAATCCACCTTGAGTGACTTAATATTGCCAAACAAGGCATTGACCGATGCATACCAGGCTTGGTGCGCGGCCATGTGCGTAAACTGATAGGGACCGGCGGCATCGCCGCAAACATAGATATTGGGGTAAATGGTTTGCAACCAGGCATTGGTTTCAATAGCATGTGTATCGGATACTGGAATACCCAGTTGTTCCAACCCAAAACCTTCTGTTCGCGGCACCCGGCCGATAGCGCAAAGTAGCGCATCAAATGGCAGCCGCAGTGGCGCGCCGCTTTGATCGCTTAGCAGCAAAAATTGCGCATCGCCTTGTTTTTCACATCGCAACGTTTCGGTTTGCGCCAAGATTGTCACACCGTCTGCTTGCAATGCCGCTTTAACCAAGCTCACTGCATCGGCATCTTCACGCGGCAACAAATCACTGCGTACTACCTGTGTTACCTGGCAATCCAGACGTGCAAAAGCTTGCGCCAATTCGCAGCCAATCGGCCCACCACCTAGTACCACCAAACGTTGCGGCCGCTCGGTCAATGACCAAATGGTATCCGAGGTGTAATAGCGTACCGACTCTAGGCCGGGAATTTTCGGTATCAGCGGACTTGCGCCGGTAGCGATAACGATGGCACGCGTGGTCAATGGTTGCCCATTGACCTCTACCGACCACGGTGAAGTAATGATCGCTTCTCCTTGCAATACCTCTACGCCCAATTGCCTGTAACGTTCCTCCGAATCATGCGGCGCAACGGTTTTAACCACTCTATCAACCCTTGCCATCACCTCCGCGAAATCGTATTGTGTGCTGATCTGAGCAAGGCCTAGCGATTGCGCATTTTTTGCCTGGTGCAAGAAAGTGGCGGTACGAATCAAAGCCTTCGATGGCACACAGCCATAGTTGAGGCAATCTCCCCCCATTTTATGACGCTCGATTAATGTCACCTTGGCGCGCGTAGCCGCGGCAATGTAAGCGCTCACCAGCCCAGCGGCACCGGCACCGATTACAATCAGATTACGGTCAAACTGCACCGGTTTGGGCCAACGTGCATAAAACCGCCGGATCTTGATCTGTTCGACAATCCAGCGACCCAGCCATGGAAACAATGCCAGGACAGTCAATGAAATTACCAGTGCTGGCGACATGATATCCGATAACTCGGTAATCGCCGCCAACTGCGTACCTGCATTGACGTACACGGCAGTTCCGGCAAACATCCCGACCAAGCTGACCCAAAAATAAGTGCTGCTTCGCAGCGTCGTCAATCCCATCAGTAAATTGATCAGGAAAAACGGAAACACTGGCGCTAAGCGCAGTGAAAACAAATAAAATGCGCCATCGCGTGCCAATCCCTTATTGATAGTTTCCAGACGCCTGCCAAAACGCCGCTGAACAATATCCCGCAACAAGTAACGCGCCATCCAAAACGCCAGCGTGGCACCGATGGTGGCCGATAATAACACCACCGGCACACCGACCCACACGCCGAACATGGCACCCCCGGCCAGAGTCAACACTGTCGCGCCGGGAAACGACAATGCGGCCATGACGATGTAGACTAAGGAATAAATGCCGAGGATCAGCAACGGTTGTTGTTGATAGGCCTGATGCAAATCATCGCGGCTTTCTTTAAGTACCTCAAGACTTAGGAAACGATCCAGATCGAATATAAAAAAACAACTTATGGCCAAACCCAGCAATAAAGCAACCCATCCCCGTTTTTTCACGTTTTTCCTTTACGATATTTTATCGCCGTTACCCTCTCACCCCGTTCACATAAGCTGCAGTTAATTCGTGGCGGGGTGATTCAAAAATTTTCTGGCAGCGGCCAAATTCGATCAACTGCCCGGCATGCTCACTGACCCAGAAAAAAGCCGCATAATTGGCGATACGCCTGGCTTGCGCCAGATTATGCGTAACGATGACGACGGTATAGCGGCCACGCAAACGGCCAATTAGGTCTTCCACGATACCGGAAGCGATCGGATCGAGTGCGCTGCACGGTTCATCCATCAATAAAATTTGCGGCTGCAATGCCAAGGCACGCGCGATACAAAGCCGCTGTTGCTGTCCACCCGATAAATTAAGCGCTGCTGAATCCATGCGGTCGCAAACTTCATCCCATAAGCCAACGTCGCGCAGCGCCTGCTCGGAAATGTCGGCTACTTCCGCTTTCCGGGTGACGCCATGCTCATGCAGCGGCAACGACAGATTACGGCGGATAGAAAGCGGAAATGGCGTGGGTTTCTGGAACACCATGCCAACCTGGCGGCGCAATGCCTGAACATTCTCATCCGGATCATAAATATTGCGGCCTTGCACCAGAATCCGGCCATTCACGCTGCAACCTGGAATCAGATCGGTCAGGCGGTTGACTGCAGACAACAAGCTGGTTTTTCCGCAACCGGACGGTCCGATCAATGCTGTGATGCAACCTTTATAAATATCCAGCGATACTTGTTTCAGTGCAAGCTTGCCGTGATAACGCAACGACAAATTCTTTACTTCAATCACTGGTTGCGGATCACAGCAAGCCGGACCCGCTTCAAGCGGCCCAAGTGTAAAAGAATCGCATGGGTCTGTTAATTGTTCGATAGTCATGGCATAAGTTTACTGCGTTGCAAACCATAGGCAAACTTCATCGCCAAAATATTAATGCAAAGCAACAGACTCACCAGCACCAATGCTGAGGCATAGGCTGGTTCATCGCCGCCAGGAACATTCATCGACAAATCGAAAATATGCAATGCCAATGCGCGTCCGGAATCCAACAAGGAATCCGGCATGCGCTCGGCATAGCCGCTGGTAAACAGTAAAACCGCCGTCTCCGCCAGAGCTCGCCCGATCCCCAGTAGCAAACCGGCCGCCATGACCGGTGCGGCAGCGGGCAGTATCAAATGCAACAACGCCGCCGCGCGTGACAACCCAAGGGCTGAAGCAGTCAGCCGGTAAATATGCGGCACGGCGCGTAGACCCGCTTCCGCAGTACTCGCCAAAATCGGCAGTAACATACATGCCAGCGTCAAACCGCCGGATAAAATCGAAAAGCCCAATCCTAAATACACGCAAAAGAATGCATTACCAAACAACCCGAAAACAATAGACGGCACGCCTGCCAGCACATACAAACTGAATCGTACCGCTTTTCCAAACCAACTGCCGGTTGCAACAAATTCCGCCAATAAAATTGCCGTCATCCATGCGACCGGAACTGCGGTGAGCACCGCCACCAGTAGTATCAGCAGTGTTGATACCAGGATGGATGCGATTCCCCCTGCCCGTCCGGCATCACGAGGCAGTTCAGTGATAAATTCCCATGATAAATGCGAAAGACCGCCGCGTAGCAGATCAATTAACAGCCAGATAAAAACCGCACTGACCAGCATTACTGCAGAATAAATCACACACTGCGCGGCATTTTCGCGCAGCTTACGCAAGCTTCGTTTACGTGCCGCATCATGCATGTTGCTGTTTCTCCAACGCTTCCGCCAAAGCGGAAAACACCATGATCAGTCCCATCAATAACAGACCCGACACGAACAGCACGGCCCTATGATCTCCCATCGCATACGCTGTTTCCAATGCAATGTTGGCCGCCAAAGTACGTACCGGATCAAACACGGTTTCCGGGTATTGCACCACATTGCCCGCCACCATCAATACCGCCATGGTTTCGCCTAGCGCGCGTGCCGCCGCTAGCATGATGCCGGCGCTGATCCCGGCTTTCGCAGCAGGCAACATAACCCCCTGAATCGTTCCCCAACGCGACAAACCCAATGCAGCCGCGTTACGCGCTAATTCATCCGATACTGCCGCCAAGGCAGCGTGCGCCGTCACGGTGACCGTCGGCAAAATCATCAGCGTCAGCACCAATATACCAGCCAGCAAACTCGCGCCCGGCGGGTGCCATTGATTAATCAGCGGCACCAGCACGGTCAGTCCCCAAAATCCGAAAACCACGGAAGGAATTCCCGCGAGCAACTCGATGAGCCGCTTGTAACTAACCGCCAAATACCGTGGTGCATAAAACAGTGTGAACAGCGCGGATGCCAAGCCTAGCGGAATAGCCAGCAACAATGCGCCGGTGCTGGCCAGCACCGTGCCGGTTAACATGGGCATGAGATTGTACGCGCCTTCCAGCGGATGCCAGGATGAATCAGTAACAAGCTGCGCGATGGATAATTTCGATAATACCGGCCAGGACTCACCGATCAGAAAAATCAGAATAAATAACATGATCAGCAAGGCTATCAATGCACCCGCGCGCAATACGCCGGGTAGCCATTGATCAATCGGCATTGACCGGAATGAAATATTGCGCTTCCACGAGATCATGAACTTGCGGCGAGCGGGCGAACTCGATGAATTCAAGCGCCAAACCTTGCGGTTCTCCTAAAGTCACCAAATTCAGCGGACGCGATAAAGGGAAAATGCCTTGTCGCACAGCCTCCACGGAAGCCGCTATGCCATCCAACGGCAATAAGCGCAACGGCAAGCCGCGCCGTATCTCAAATTCCGCCGCACCGATGGAAACATAACCGATGGCATGCGGATTGCCGGTCACTGCTTTGATACCTTGCGCGTTATCGCCGATGATGACATGCGGCTTGATTTCACTATTTCTACGTTGAATATAATCCACAAACAGCTCCAATGTAGATCGGCCTTCGGCTTTATGGATCACGGTAATGCGTTCGTCGGCACCACCCAAGACTTTCCAGCGTGTGATTTTGCCGGTATAAATGTCCGCGATTTGTTGTCGACTAAATCCAGTAACTGGGTTACTAGCATGCACAATGACACCAATGCCATCTTGCGCAATCGTGAAGGCGTGCAAATTCCTTTCATCCGACTTCAACGCACGCGACACCATGCCAATCGCAGCAATTCCTTGACGTACCTCGGTGATACCGCGCGAAGAACCCCCTGTTTGCACATCGATACGCATCTCCGGATGAGTTGATTCAAATCGCCGGGCGATTTCATTCACCAGAGGTGCGATGGTACTCGAACCGGTCACAACCAGCCGTTGCGAAGTATTTTTTGTTTGCGCACCGAGCTGAGCGGCATAGCCCATAGCAAGCACAAAACAAAATGAATTAACCACTAGGCATCGTAAAATCTCTTGCATGACAACTCACATGCTAGCCATTCAAGCTATCTCTTTGGTCTTTATCAGTATTCATTTAATTAACAAGTAAACCGCTAGCGTTTCATTTCGCTGCACGAAGCGCCATAACGGAAACAACTATAGCAGCGATGATGCTTCAGGCTTACCGGCACTTGCAAGCTCTCCGCCAGGTTTTTTCCCAGCACATAATCACTATCATCATCCACCAAGGTACACGCATAAACCTTGCATTCGCCATCGCTTTTCACCACCATACGGCTGAAAGCGCACATGAATTCCCGGCGAGTTGATTCCGTTTGATAATCTACCATACAACTTTGCGTAATCTGTGGCGCAGTAACCGCAACACCTGGAGGATGAAACTCAGGAAATTCAATGCGCGGCAAATTTGCCGGCAAACCAGCGCGGCGAAATACTTCAGCAAAACTCTGCGCGATTTTATTCCCAGGCAATCCCTTGATAACCTGATTCGCCACCGATACGCTAAAACCCATACCGTGCAGGGCTCGCAGGCCCTGTAACGCCATAGCAAACATACCTTCACCGCGGCGCTTGTCATGCTCACTTGCTATGAAATGATCCAAACTAACTCGGAAATGCAATGAGTGAGGGTGTTTGCGCAACCCTTTTAGTTGCGGCAGGCGTTTAATTAATGGTTCAGTAGCGTTGGTTAACACCATGCATGGTCGTTGCCGCAACGCAACGTCCAAAATTTTTACCATATCCTTGTTGACAAATGGCTCCCCGCCGGTAAATGAAAATTGCTTAACCTCCAACGCCAGTGCCTCTTCAATAAATGGCATGACATCATCAAAACGCATCAATTGCAAACGATTATCGCCAGGTTTTGAGCCCTCAAGGCAAAATGGACAAGCCAAATTACATGCGGTACCGGTATGAAACCATAATTCATCCAAACCATGCGAATGAATGAAACCGCGTGGCTTATTATCAGGCGTCACATACCACAGTTTGGAACGATTCTGCTGTTCGCTAGAAATCAACGCAACATCAATATTCATTCTAACAACACCCGCTTTTCTGCATACTTACGTCAGCATCACTAAAGGGAATACCCATACCACAACCTGGAAAAATACCAAAATGCTGGTCAAAGTTGCCATAGAAATCAAAATGCTTGTTGAAACGTGTATCGTGCAGCATACGCCAGGTGTTGCCGCATACTGGAAATTGCTTACCAGTTTCAATCAGATGATGCTTATCAAAGTGAAATGCATGGTGATGATTTGGAATGGTGCCACGATACACTACCGCCTGCCCATGATCCTCACAAGCCCATTCCAGATTATGCAGCTTAAACAAACGATAAGTAGCTGAGTAAAAACGAATATTACCCGTTTTTTCCGC
The DNA here is from genome assembly GCA_024281995.1 of Nitrosomonas sp. GTDB lineage: Bacteria > Pseudomonadota > Gammaproteobacteria > Burkholderiales > Nitrosomonadaceae > Nitrosomonas. The sequence continues at coordinate 407,215 of JAMWZW010000001.1, read as the reverse complement.
CAATTCCGGGTTCTCAATGGTGATTGAACGATCGTCGACCAAACGCGGATCTGTGAAGCCATGCTTGCGTGCCAGTTGCAAAAAATCGTTCCAATACAATGCGCCACTTAAACACTCGCCATACAAAACCGCATCGTGCATCAAGGCTGCTGGAATCCGCCGGTCACTATAAACATCGGAAAAATACAATTCGCCACCGGGCTTCAGGACACGGAAAGCTTCGCGCAAAACAGCTCCCTTATCGGGCGCGAGATTAATCACACAATTAGATACGATGATATCCACGCTAGCATCAGACAATTCAATTTCATGTAAGCGTTCAATGTAGCCGTGCAAAAATCGCACATTGCTGTGTTTGTAACCGAATGTTTTCTGATGATATTTTTCATACTGCCGTGCCAGCGCCAATTGCTCTTCGGTCATATCCACGCCGATAACCTGACCCTTCTCTCCAACCAATTGTGACAATACATACACATCGCGCCCGGCGCCGCAGCCCAGATCAAGAATGGTCAGTCCCTCCAGTAATTCGGGCAAAATCAAACCACAGCCATAATAGCGTGCCTGTACTTCGCCATGTACTTGCGCCAACAGCGATTTCACGTAATGCGGAAAACTTGCATCCGAGCAACATGCGTTAGTTTGCAAATCGCGGTTACTGGTCAGCGTTTCGCCATAATATCTTTGTACGATCTCTTGCATGATCTTTCTTCCTTCGGAATTAATTGCAACATTATGTCATTCATGAATCAATTTTAGAATGATATCGCGCAGCCAATTTGTGAGGCGAAACGCCGCACATGAAATAAAAGCTCAGCTTGCGATTATGCCATGTACGCCGCCACCAGCCGTCACGCTGCCAACGGCGGGAATCGATATAAATAGGTTCATCCAGCGGCAAAAACTTGCCTAAATGCCTTGCACCACGTACCAAAGACACTTCTTCAAACAATGGCCACGACGCATGACCGCCTATTTGGTGATAAGTCTCCCGCGTGATAAAAATTCCTTGGTCACCGTATGGAACACCGAAACGGCAACGCCATGCAATCGCCGCTTCCAAAATCGGGGCTGGCCACGCACGCGGCCTGGAAAAATTAAAACGAAAGTAGCCACCAATCGCACCTCGCGCCAATGCAAGCGCCATAGCTGTCAAAGGATCTGGCGATAATTGCGCATCGGCATGTAAAAACCACAAGACATCACCCATTGCTTGCGCCGCACCTGTGCGTAACTGTTGGCCACGGCAAGGTTCTGTTTTTATTTGCAATGCCCCGAACTGCTTACAGATTTCAGCGCACTGCGAAGTGCCGGCGGCATCAACGACAATAACCTGCCACACTTTATTTGGCAGCTGTTGCAATTGCGCAAGTAAGTGCGCGAGCTTATCATCATCGTGAAAACAAGGAATGATTACGCTGAATTTATGCATTAATGACTCACAAGGATGGAAATGACAGCGTTGTTACCAATTCAAGCAGTGCACGGCGCGCTGGCCGCGCATCCTGTTGCAGTAAAGATACCAGTTTCATCACGTCATGCGGTTCATCGACATCATAGTTTTGTTCCAAAGTAGCTACGGATAGGCCCACGCAGTGACAAGCATGTTTTAATGTTATTCCTAATTGTCCGCTGCTCCAAGGCAGTGCTGACAAATCCGGCCATGCGCAACGGTTCCCCATCAACACGACGCCACCATCGAGCGCGGGAATCAACGCCACATCACTGTGTTGCAATGCAACACGAGCTACTAAATAATCTGTTGCGGTCAACCCTGGCGCATCACTGCCGATGAAAATAAGTTGCTTCATGCCCTGCGCTCGCAATGTTTGATCCAGTGCATTCAAGCGCTGCCCCAGATTTCCCGCGATTTGTGGCACAATGATAACCGGAGAAGGAATTACCGCTGCTAAAGCTTGCGCCCACTCGGTGTCACTCACTTCAGCGGGTGCAATGACTACCGGATCCGGCCATTCGCACGCATCTTCTAGCGCACAAGCCAGTAGTGCACTGGCAACCTGCTGGGTTATTCCAATACCCAAACTAGCGACTAACCTCTGTTTGCCATTGCCGAGTATGGGTCGCTTGCACACTAAAACTAAGGCAATTTCTGTCATATGAGTGTGTTTTTTTGCATCTATTATTAAACTAATTCCTTGATATCCCTAACACCAAAAGGGATTGCCCAAACCGCTTTCGCTCCTTTTTAGTCTTTATAAATCAAATACAAAGAACATTTATTCCGATTGCTTATGATCTAAAAAATCTGAGGAGTTATAATACCGCTCAAGTAGTGAATAATTTGTTAAAAACTAAAATATGGTACAACCTTTATTTCAAAGAACACCTTTGTTAGATAGTAGCGATATCAACTTAAAACGATCAGAGATACGCAATTATTTTCATACCACATTGGATCGTTATGAAGAGCTTTTTGAAATGCTGCGTAACGACCAGGCTTATTACAAAAAGCCCATTTCGTTGCGCCACCCATTGATTTTCTATCTCGGGCATACAGCTACATTCTTTGTCAATAAGTTAATTTTAGCGGGACTTATTTCTGAACGCATCAACCCTAAACTGGAATCCATTTTTGCTGTCGGTGTCGATGAAATGAGTTGGGATGATCTGGACAGCACACATTACGATTGGCCTACTGTGGAAGAAGTCCGCAGTTACCGTAAAACCATGCGCAACATAGTCGACAAACTGATTTCCGACATGCCGTTGGTGTTGCCGATTACTTGGGAAAGCTCATGGTGGCCAATACTGATGGGCATTGAACACGAACGTATCCATCTGGAAACATCATCGGTACTGATTCGCCAGCATGCGCTTGAGTTCGTGCAACCCCACCCAAACTGGCAACCATGCCGGCATTCCGGTAACGCGCCACACAACGAACTGATCAACGTCACGGCAGGCACTATTACCATCAGTAAAAGCAGAACCGACCAACAACATTACGGCTGGGACAATGAATATGGCTTGCACACGGCCGACATTCCCGCTTTTCAAGCCAGTAAGTATTTGGTCAGCAATGAAGAATTCCTACCTTTTGTCGAAGCCAACGGCTATCGCACCGCCAGCTACTGGCAGGAAGAAGGCCGCTCCTGGCAAAAATTCACGCAAGCGGAGCATCCGACATTCTGGGTAAAGAAAGGCGATACCTGGTATTTGCGTTTGATGACCGAAGAAGTTCCGATGCCATGGAATTGGCCGGTAGAAGTCAACTATCACGAGGCAAAAGCCTTTTGCAATTGGAAAGCTGCAATCTCCCAGCAACCGGTAAGGTTGCCAACGGAAGACGAATGGTATCGCTTGTACGATGTGGCGCAATTGTTCGAAGTTCCGCTGCACGAAAGGGCTCGCGGCAATTTGCATCTGGATTATTATGCCTCCAGCTGTCCCGTTTCCGAATTCGCGCATGGCGAGTTTTTTGATATCGCAGGTAACGTCTGGCAGTGGACTGAAACTCCGACCTATCCATTCACCGGCTTTGATGTGCATCCGTTATACGACGATTTCACCACGCCCACTTTTGACAATCAACACAACCTGATCAAAGGCGGTTCCTGGATTTCCTGTGGTAACGAATCGCTGCGCAGCTCGCGCTATGCGTTCCGCCGTCATTTCTTCCAGCATGCTGGCTTTCGTTATGTAGTTTCGGACGCACCGGCAACACAACCAAGTTCGCATTATGAAACTGACAAATTACTGTCGGAATACGCTGAATTTCATTACGGTGACACGTACTTTGACGTGCCCAATTTCCCTAAGGCATTGGCAGAAATAGCCATCACTGCAATGGGCAACCGGCCTAAGCGTACTGCACTGGATTTAGGGTGCGCTTCCGGGCGTTCCACCTTCGAACTGGCACGCAATTTCGATCATGTCACCGGCATTGATTTTTCTGCACGCTTTATCGGTCAGGGCGTGCAACTGGCACAACAAGGTATTTTACGCTACACCTTGATCGACGAAGGCGAACTGATTTCCTACAAGGAACGTACCTTATCTAGCCTTGGATTGGATCACATTAAAGATCACGTCGAGTTTTTCCAGGGCGATGCGTGCAACCTGAAGCCAATTTTCACCGGTTACGATCTGATTCTTGCCGCCAATTTAATCGATCGCCTGTACGATCCGGCTAAGCTGCTCACCAGTATCCATACCCGCATCAATAGTGGCGGTTTACTCATGATTACATCGCCCTATACCTGGTTAACGGAACATACCAAGAAAGAATCGTGGGTGGGCGGATTTAAACGTGACGGTGAAAATTTCACCACGCTGGATGGCCTGAAAGAAATTCTCGGTAAGCATTTCCGTTTGATCCAAGAACCCGTGGCCGTACCTTTTGTGATTCGTGAAACCAAGCGTAAATTCCAGCACACGCTGTCGGAAGTCACTATCTGGGAGAAAATTTCTTGAGTTATGGCTTTGATTTCGATCAGGAAATCAACCGCGAGGGTAGTCATAGCGTCAAATACGATGGGCGGCAAGCAATGTTCGGCACCAGCGATGTCATTCCGGTCTGGGTGGCGGACATGGATTTTGCCGCGCCACCCGCAGTCACTCAGGCATTGATCGAGCGCGCCAAACACCCCATTTATGGTTACACCCAATTTCCCGATAGCCTGTATGAAGCGTTGATCGGTTGGATGCAACATCGTCACCATTGGAACATCCAGCGCGACTGGATCGTGTTTTGCCCTGGTGTGGTGCCGTCGCTTAACGCCGCCGTCTTGGCACTGACTCAACCCGGCGAATCCATCATCATTCAGCCGCCGGTGTATTTTCCGTTTTTCTCCGCCGCCACGCAAACCGGCCGGCACTTGATCGAAAATCCGCTACACTTGGAAAATGACCGCTACACCATCGACTTTAACCATTTAGAGCATTGCACCAAAGAAGCGAAATTATTGTTGTTTTGTTCACCGCACAATCCAGTCGGGCGCGTGTGGTCGCCTACGGAACTGGAGCAATTGCTACAACTTGCCTCAGCGCATAATCTGATCATTTTTTCCGATGAAATCCACGCCGACCTGATTTACCCCGGCAATCGCCACCATGCACTGGGCGCCATTTCACATGACGTTAAAATCATTACCGCCGTGGCACCGAGCAAAACCTTCAATATCCCTGGGCTAGACCTCTCAGCCTTGATCATTCCCGATAAAACGATCCGCACCGCTATCATCAAAGCGTTCAACACATTGCATGTCAGCGCCTCCAATCCGTTCAGCATCGCCGCGTTTGAAGCTGCATACTGCGACGGTGAAGCCTGGTTGGAAGCATTGTTGCACTACTTGCACGATACGCGCGATGAAGTTTGCGCCTACTTGACGCAACATCTACCGGAAATCAAAGTCATTCCCGCGCAAGGCACATACTTACTATGGCTCGATTGCCGCGCTTGGAGTATGACAGATAAGCAATTGAAATATTTTTTCATTCATGAAGCGGGTGTGGGCCTGAATCCCGGGGTGCAATTTGGCCAGGAAGGCAGCGGATTCATGCGCTTGAATATCGGCGCACCGCGTTGCGCGGTTCTCAAAGTACTAGAACAAATCAGTCAGGCAAGACGCATTGCAAAATCCACAGTTACACAAACGCCTCTGTAGCGTAGCTCTACTGAAGTATGTCCATACTCCCATAGTATCATCTGTATTAGTTCAGATCTAATTTTGTATTACATCTTCATATTACCCAACTTAAGACTAGCCTCGATAAAATTATTTAGATCTCCGTCCAACACACTTTGCGTATTTCCTATTTCCACATTTGTTCGTAAATCTTTAATACGTGATTGGTCTAATACATACGAGCGAATTTGATGCCCCCAGGCTATATCTGTTTTTGTATCTTCCATGGCCTGTTTTTCATCACGACGCTTGCGTAGTTCAGCTTCATATAATTTTGATTTCAACATCGCAAGGGCATCTGCTTTGTTGCGATGCTGTGAGCGTCCACTTTGGCACTGTACAACGATTCCTGTTGGATTATGCGTTATCCGGATTGCGGAATCCGTTTTATTAATATGCTGGCCGCCTGCACCGGATGCCCTGAAAGTATCAATTCTTAGGTCTGCCGGATTAATCTCAATTTCAATCGTATCATCCACTTCGGGATAAACAAAAACGCTCGCAAACGATGTATGCCGACGATTACCCGAGTCAAATGGAGATTTTCTAACGAGACGATGCACACCACTTTCAGTACGCAAATAGCCATAAGCATACTCTCCCGATACTTTAAAAGTGGCATTCTTTATACCAGCAATATCTCCGACTGATTCTTCCAGAATTTCAACAGTGAACCCTTGCCTCTCACAATAACGTAAATACATTCGTTCAAGCATCGCCGCCCAATCTTGCGCCTCAGTCCCTCCTGAACCGGATTGAATATCTACAAAACAGTTATTCGGATCCATAGGGTCAGAAAACATCCGTTTAAATTCCAGGCCAGCAATTATCTTTTCTAAATCATCGACATCATTTGCGACACTACCCAGAGTTGCATAATCAAGTTCATCTTTGGCTATCAGAAATAATTCTTGAGCATCATTTAATTGATGTTCAGTTTTCTCCAGAGTAACAATTGTATCTTCCAGAAGTTTTTTTTCACGACCAATTTCCTGCGTCCGCTTACTGTCATTCCATATTGTTGGATCTTCAAGTAATCGAGTAATCTCATCTAATCGCGTCCGTTTTGCATCGAAGTCAAAGAAACCTCCGTAACTCATTGGCCCGATTTTCCAAATTCTGAAGATGATTAGAAATTGCGTTTATCTGTTCTGCTTCCATAATTCCCCACCTTTAATTTAATTTTTAATTATACCTATAAGTGCATTTAAATCTTCAAACCATCAATCAATCATTTTTATGATGCATGATAATTTTTTTCTGGCTAAGTAAATCAATACCCTTAAACCACAAGTCAATATAAAATTATTATTCTTAATAAAAACTATAAAATTGTTCGATGTGTTCCTCGTTGACTGAACAATTTTCAACACAATTTTTCAGGTATTCAATGATGACAAAATTTCTTGCATTAATCCCAGCCGCCGGTTCAGGTTCGCGTATGGGTAATGAGCTACCTAAGCAATATCTGCCATTAGACAATCACCCAATGATTTATCACGCAATAAATACCTTATGGCACAATCCACTGATAACTCAAATTATTGTTGTACTTGCGCCGGATGATACTGTTTGGTTTAAATACGATTGGGCTCATTTTTCTAAAAAACTAATCATACTCAATTGCGGTGGCGTGACCCGAGCAGAAAGTGTACTCAATGGACTTCTTGCTGTAAAACAGCTGAATCTGGTTAATTCAAATGATTGGATATTGGTTCACGACGCAGCCCGACCGTGTTTATCAATGCATCAGCTAGAGCATTTAATTAACGAACTGGCAGAAGACGAAGTAGGCGGGCTTCTGGCAATACCGGTAGCTGATACGTTAAAGCTCGGCAATGCTAAACACCGAATCATACAAACCCAGCCTAGAGAAAATCTATGGCAAGCACAAACGCCACAAATGTTTCGTTACGGTATGCTCGTGAAAGCACTCAACAATATAGCACATGCTAATATAACTGATGATGCGAGCGCAATTGAAGCTTTAGGACTGCACCCCAAACTTGTACTCAGTGATGTCCGCAATTTAAAAGTGACCTATCCTCACGATCTAGTATTAGCCGAATTAATATTACAACAAAGGAGCGACTTGTGAGCACCATAAGAATTGGCCAAGGATTCGATGTGCATCAATTAGCGGATGATCGTCCACTCATAATTGGGGGAGTCACGATACCTTATGAAAAGGGATTGCTTGGTCATTCCGATGCTGATGTATTATTGCACGCAATTTGCGATGCATTATTAGGCGCAGCCGCATTGGGAGACATCGGTCAACATTTTTCGGATTCTGATCCACATTACAAAAATATTGATAGTCGTGTGCTACTGCGTAACGTATTAAGTTTAATTGAGAGCAATGGATATATAGTTATCAATCTCGATGCAACTATCATTGCTCAAGCACCTAAAATGGCTCCACACATTCCAGCGATGATTTTAAATATTGCTAATGATTTAAAAATTCAACCAAGCTGTATCAATATTAAGGCAAAAACAGCCGAACACTTGGGTGCAATTGGCCGCAAGGAAGGGATTATGGCAGAGGTAGTATGTTTAATTGATCGCGTCAGCCCATGAAACCAATTCAAAACCGCAACCCAGTCAAGCCAAAATCGATTCGCTTATTTTTAGGTATTTTTCCTGACAAAATTGTGCAAGATCAATTAGCGCATCACGCTGAAAAATTGGCAATTATCTGCGGCGGCAGAAAAGTCAGCCAGGAACAGCTTCATCTGACATTGGTATTTTTAGGAGAAGTTGCTGTTCCTCGAATTGAGATTTTGCAGCAAACAATAAGTAAAGTTAGCGCAAAGAAGTTTACATTGGAACTTGATAAAATCCGCTATTGGAAAAAAAACAAAATTGTATATATTCAAGCAATGACATTTCCTGCGGAACTTTTTTATCTTGTTGATTTGTTGAAAGATATGCTTAAAGATGCTGAATTCTTAATTGATAAACGTGACTATAAGCCACATATCACATTAATCCGTCAAGCCAATTGCTCATCTCATGTTGCTTTAAATGCCCCTACAATTTGGCATGTCGATAAATGGTTTCTTATTCACTCTAGGCAGACAAATAACGGCAGTAAATATATCTCACTGCAACATTGGAATTTAACTTGAATTGCAATATCCCATTGCATTAAAACCGATTTGAAGTTATTGATACCTTTATGATTACGCCCTTCCAATTGCCTTGAAAATTCTTGCTCTCGAAACTTCCACTGAATATTGCTCAATAGCACTCTGTATTAGCGAACAAATCTATGATAAGGAAATCCTTGCCGGGAATCGCCACTCTGAGATGATTCTGTCAATGATTCAAGAATTACTAGCGGAAACCGGATTAACGCTACACCAGCTTGATGGCATTGCCTTTGGTGCGGGGCCGGGCTCTTTTACAGGTTTGCGCATAGCCTGCGGGGTTGCCCAAGGCTTGGCGTATGCACTTGATCTACCCGTGGTGGGTATCAATACATTGGAAGCGGCTGCGCAGTCGATCAAAGCACAAAAAATCATTGTTGCGCTTGATGCGCGCATGGGTGAGATTTATCATGCTGCGTATGACAAAGTAACTGATCAAAGCTGGCAAATAATTAGTCCGCCTACACTTTGCCTGCCTCAACACGCACCGCTATGCGCCGGTCAAGATTGGCAAGGGTGCGGTAGTGGTTTTGATTTATATTATCAATTATTATCAGCACATTATAATGAGCATTTACAAAGAATTCACTGCGCAGTTCGTCCCCGGGCCAATGAAATAGCACAGCTTGCACGATTGCAATTCTGCAATGGTCAGACTACCGATGCAGCCAACGCTTTGCCTATCTATATACGTAATAAAGTAGCCCTGAAGGAAAATGAGCGATGAATAGCACATTGCAATCCACAGTTGAAATAAGACCAATGCAGACATCGGATCTTGATCGCATCATTCGTATTGAGCGGGAAATCTTTTTGTTCCCTTGGTCTGTAGCAAATTTTGCAGACTCAATCAAAGCTGGTTATGTATGTCAGGTTCTACAACAAACCAACATCCTTATGGGGTACGGGATCATGATGATGAGTCCCGAAGAAGCGCATGTTCTGACACTGGGTATCGCCGCAAACTGGCAAAGTAGAGGATTCGGAAAGAAATTACTTCAGTATCTTATTGACTATGCAAAAAGTGCACATGCAAAATCAGTGTTTCTGGACGTACGGGAATCGAATGACGGTGCTGCACAACTCTACAAAAAAATGGGTTTTCGTCATATTGCTACACGTAAAGGTTACTATCCTGCAATGTGTGGTCGCGAAGATGCACTTGTCATGCAATTGATGCTATGAATACGCGGCGCAAGCAATTACTCAAAGAATTGGGACTTACGCCCATATGGTATTTAAAATCGGACATCTCACAGCAAAAAAAACCTCTCGAATCGCCACCCATAGAAAACGACAATCTGATACTTCCGACAAGCGCTGCAAAAGATTCACAGCAACTCCAAGAAATCCAGCAGATGGATTGGGATCAACTCAAATCAACAGTGTCTCGTTGCACGGCGTGTCCTTTAAGTGAAACACGTACGCAGACAGTATTTGGAGTTGGCGACAAAAAAGCGGATTGGCTCTTTATCGGCGAAGGACCCGGCGCCAGGGAAGATGCAATGGGCGAACCATTTGTGGGGCAAGCTGGCAAGCTGCTGGACCAAATGTTGGCGGCCATCAGAATAAAACGCGGCGATGGCGTGTATATCACAAATATCGTCAAATGCCGTCCTCCTAACAATAGAAACCCAACTTCATTCGAAGCACGCCAATGCGAGCCTTATTTAACGCGGCAAATTAAATTATTACAACCCAAGCTTATTGTTGCCTTAGGAAAAGTAGCGGCACAAAATCTTCTAGGATGTGAGGATAACATTTCCAGCTTGCGGGGAAAGTTACATCACTTTTCAGGCATACCGCTTATTGTCACTTATCATCCAGCATATTTGCTGCGTGCGCTTCCCGAAAAGGCAAAAGCCTGGAAAGACTTATGTTTCGCTCTCACAACTATGCAATCACTGAAGTAAAAAAGTATTCAAATATTTTTTACTTTTCTTACTAGAATTAATGTATTTTTCTCGCACCAATAAGATGCAATGAATCTTCTATGCTTTGGTTCATTAGATGCCATTTTCGGATGAGTGTCATCATTACGGATACAAACATTCCAAAAATTACAATGACAGCGTAAATGTGTACTTCCAATAATATCAACATGGCATAAAGCGATAGCATTATCAAAATGCTTAGATTTTCATTGAAATTTTGTACTGCAATTGAATGTCCGGCCCCCATCAAAATGTGGCCACGGTGTTGTAACAAAGCATTCATTGGCACAACAAAAAAACCTGCTAAGCCTCCAATTAGCATCAATAAAATAATTGCAATCCACAAATCTTTTACCAATATCATGGCGATTACAACAATACCCATTACAACACCTAAAGGAATTACAGTTACTGATTGACGTAAGGAAATCCATCGCGCTGCCAGGACCGCACCTACTGCAATGCCTACGGCTACCACGCCTTGTAATTGGGCAGCTTGATTGAGTGGATAATTCAATGCCATTTCCGCCCATTTCAACACAATAAACTGTAATGTTGCGCCTGCTCCCCAAAACAAGGTAGTCACTGCCAGCGAAATCTGTCCAAGCTTGTCCTTCCACAATAATCTTACACAATGGGCAAATTCATGGATCAGAAAAAGAATATTTCTCTTAGGTATGCGATGATCAACCCCCGTGTTTGGAATATACAAGTTAAATAACGCAGCAATTGCATAGATAATCGCAATCAACAAAATACCGCTTTCCAGCGCATTATCTATCCCAGTATTAATAAAGGGAAAATCAAATCCCAACAATATATCTGCAACAGCGGGTGTAATCAAAACTCCACCCAGCACAGTACCAAGTACAATGGATGCAACTGTTAATCCTTCGATCCAACCATTGGCAATCACCAATTTTTCAGGTGGTAATAATTCAGTCAATATGCCATATTTTGCAGGGGAATAAGCTGCAGCACCCAATCCTACAACCGCATAGGCAGCCAATGCAAAATATTGATGCATCGCGATAAACAATAAGGCACAGCCTATAATTTTAATCGTATTGCTAACAAACATTACACGTCCTTTTGGCATAGAATCAGCAAATGCGCCAACAAAAGGAGCAAGAATGACGTAAAACAATACAAAGACAAACTTTAGCATAGGTGTTAAATAGGCAGGAGCGTGCAAATCAATCAACAGCGCAATCGCCAAAACCAGCAGCGCATTATCTGCTAAAGAAGAAAAAAACTGCGCTGCCATAATCGTATAAAAACCGCGTTCCAAGCTATTTCCTTACAGGGTTAAATTTTCTAAAAGCATTTTTTTATTATCTCTACGAAGTTACTGACAAAACTCAATATAAGCCTTATAACCATTCTGATTTTTAGCGCGAGATTAGCATATTATTAGAGCATCAATACATGAAAGTTGAGTTACAGTATGTATCAAATTTAGATTAATATAAAAATTCTGATAATCTTTTTTCACTACCGCTTATTCTGGACATACAATTGATGCCACGCCCTACCAAAGCTTCTATTAATCTATCTGCGTTAACTCATAACCTAACCGTAGTACGTGAATATGTCCCACGCTCACGAATTATGGCAGTCATTAAGGCAGATGCCTATGGCCATGGACTTCTTCCCACAGCTAACGCATTAAAGGCTGCTGATGGTTTTGCATTATTGGAATTGGATGCTGCGATATCCTTGCGTGAATCCGGTTTCCAGCAACCAATTCTATTATTGGAAGGTTTCTTTTCTACACAAGAATTAGCACTATTTGAACAATATCAACTTAGTGCCGTCATCCATCACAGTGAACAGCTAATGATGATGTTAGATTCAAAACATCACACATTGGATTTATTTCTTAAAATCAATACAGGCATGAATCGTTTAGGATTCGCACCCGAGCAATTTCCTGCTGTCATGAGCAAATTAAAAGAAAATATAAGTACAAACACTATTACACTGATGACCCATTTTGCGTGTGCCGATCAACCTTCACAAAAAGAAAGTGTCATCCAACAGCTGCAATGTTTTGAAGTTACTACGAGAGGGCAGAATTACTCGCGTTCACTTGCAAATTCAGCGGCAATCATACGTTATCCCAGCACTTATGCTGACTGGGTAAGGCCAGGAATCATGCTATATGGCGCTTCTCCGTTTGCTGATCAAAATGCATCAAGCTTAAATTTACGGCCCGTGATGACCTTATCCAGTAAGATCATTGCCATACAGCATATAAAATCTGGTGATAGAGTAGGTTACCATGGCTTATTCCAAGCTGATCGTCCAATGCGTATCGGCATAGTTGCGTGCGGTTATGCTGATGGATATCCACGTCATGCAACAACGGATACACCAGTGCTGGTGAATAATCAGCGCAGTCGATTACTCGGTCGAGTATCTATGGATATGCTAGCTATCGACTTAACCGATATTGAAAATACAGAACTCAATAGTCCAGTGATACTTTGGGGGAAAGATGTATCCGTTGATGAAGTCGCTCATCATGCTGGCACGACTAGCTACGAATTGCTTTGCGCACTCGCTCCACGGGTAGAAAAAATTGCATATTAGTAATGCAAAATGAGCCTACCCGTAGTTGCATTTAACACTAAAATTTTATTCTACTTTTGCTTTACCACGTAAATCCTGTACAACTGTTGCAAATTCACGCTGTAATACACGCTGCTGTATATTTGGTTTAACTTCTTCAAACGGTGGCACTTCCATTGGTCGGGTGTCCATCAGTTGAATGACATGCCAGCCAAAAGATGTTTGCACAGGTTGATCCGTCAGTCCACCTTTTGATAGTTTCACTAGTGCTTCAGAGAAAGGTCTGACATAAGCCGCGGGCGGACTCCAATTAAGTTCACCACCGTTTTCTTTACTGCCATCATCAATAGACTTCTCTGCAGCGATTTTGGCAAAATTACCGCCTTTTTTGAGGCTGGCAATAATGTCACGCGCAACACTTTCGCTATCAACCAGAATATGACGTGCCTTATATTCTTTATCGCCCATCTGCACCTTGAGCATTTCGTATTCTTTACGTAATGTTTCATCACTAACCGCATTATGTTTTATATAATCCGCTTGAAAAGCTCTCACCAATACCGCTTGACGAGCTATTTCAAGTTGTGCAATAACTTCAGGATCTTTATCTAGTTTCTTTTTAATCGCTTCCTGTGCAAGGATTTCTTCAGCAATTAAATTCTCACGCAGTGCTTTCCTCATTTCTGGTCCATCTTGCTGCCCTTGAGCCACACCGGCTTTTACCATTAATTCCAATCGTGACTGAGGAATCGATACACCATTTACCTTAGCTACTACACCGGTTGACTGAGCTTGTGCTGGTAAAATCACCAGACCCAAAAAACTAACTATCATTGCTTGTGAAAATTTCGTCAAACGCATGGAATTTCCTTTTTTGTGATTTGGATAAAGTTTATTTTGACTAAAAATATTTTTTGCTGACAGAAAGTATACGCCTTAACTTGGCTGACGTGTATCTTTGCATAATATCACTTACTTTGAAACATTACTTGATATATCTGATTGTTATGCCGGCAGTACCTTTTTAAATGGCTTGACGGTGACTTTCTGATAAATACCTGAACTAACATAGGGATCAGCATCAGCCCACGCTTGTGCAGCCTGCAAAGAATCAAACTCAGCAACAATCAGACTGCCGGAAAAACCAGCCGTACCAGGATCCTGGCTGTCTATCGCTGGATAGGGTCCAGCCAAGACTAAACGCCCTTCCTCTTGCAGCGCTTGAATTCTTTTCAAATGCTCTGGACGAGCAGCCATTCTTTTCTCCAGGCTATCAGGAACATCTTCGCCATTAATTACATATAACATCATTAATCTTTACTCGTCCCTTTGTCAGCAGGATCATCTTGCTTACTAACTACTAACACTTGAGCATCATCCTTTAAATATTTTCCTAGCATCATTACTTGCACAACAATAAAAGCCAGCATCAATCCAGTAGCTCCAAATAATTTAAAAGTAACCCAAGTATCTACTGAGAAATTAAACGCAACATAAAGATTGATGCAGCCCATTGATAGGAAAAAAACTATCCAGCTCAAATTCAGTTTATTCCAAATTATTACTGGAACTGTCATCTGCTTCTCTAACATTGCTTGAATCAAATTTTTTCTAAGAATTTGATTGGACAACAATAAAACAGTTGCAATCAACCAATACAGTACAGTAGGCTTCCATTTGATAAATGTTTCATCCTGAGATAATAAGGTAGCACCACCAAATATAATAATAATGGCTAAATTTAACCACATCATCTTTTCCACTTGGCGGTATCGTACCCAGAGCCAGCAAATTTGTACAATCGCTGCAGCAATTGCAACTGCAGTTGCAATAAAAATATCGTAAGCTTTAAAAGCGACGAAAAACAAAATTACTGGCAAAAGATCAAATAAAAATTTCATTGTTACAAAATACCTGGTATCAATACTTGCATTCGCTATAAAACAATATACACAGCAATCCTACGGTAACACAGCAGGAAGCTTGGGTGTAAGATCGTTTTTCTCTTTTATCGCTTCACCTAATAACGCAAAACCAAGCAAGTTATCGGCATCATCCCGATAAAGCGCCTTTACTCCGTTTTCATCAGCTTCAACATGCCATTCTCCCTTTACGCTAAAATCGGGAGGTGAAACCACTGTTGGACATGCCGGCGTCTTAATTACTACTGGCATTGCCGGATAGTGAACCTGTGTAGGAGTACCCGCAAGTGTTGCAGCTAAAGCCCGACCAGCATGCATAATTGGCATCACGAAGGGAAGAACATGGCCATCAACCTCTGCGCAATCACCCAAAGCAAAGATATTCGGAAATTTTGTCTGTAAAAAACGATTGACTACAATGCCGCGATTGATTGGAATACTAGCAGCATCTGCAAGCTGGGTTCGAGGACGTAACCCGATTGAAGAAAGCACTAAATCGGATTCGATTAACTCACTGCTGGTTAATGCTAAGCGAATTTTTTTTTCAACCTGATCAATTGCTTGAACTGTAGTATTGAGGTGAAAAGTCACACCAACTGCTTGCAGTCTTTGTCTAATAAATACACCTGCTTCCGGGGGTAAAAGTCTTCCCAGAGGTTGGGGGCTAATATCAATAACTTCGACATGATATCCCGCAGACGCTAAATCATTTGCAAATTCGCAACCGATTAAACCCGCGCCGATGATACTTACTTTTCTGTTACCCTGTAAGGCATCACGAAAAATTCGATAGTCATCGACATCGTTAATAGTTAATACTTCCGCCACGCCATTACCTTGTAATGGCAGTCGCACTTGATCGGCGCCTAATGCTAGAACCAGTTGCGCATAGGAAATCTCTTCTCCATTTGTCAGCGTTAATGTATTTCGGGATTGATCAATTGTGATAACGCGGCAATAAGGACGAATAGAAATTTTCAATTGCGATGCCATCTGTGTTGCGTCACTATTTATAAGCGATGCAGGAGTTTTTCCCAATGATAAAGCATTAGACAGCATTGGTTTAGAATAAAAACCGCCATGATCTGCAGACAACATCATAATCGGGATTTCTTTATCTAGTTTCCGTAGTTCACGAGCCACAGCATACCCAGCCAAGCCACTACCCACAATAACTACTTGATTATTCATTACTCATATCCTCATTACTTCAATGTATGTGCTATTTATCTTGCGCAAGGACAATTCGATTTGCGAAACCAACGCCTTATCAGTACATACCCACTTTAATTTTATCGCTTGGATTACTTGTTGTATGTTATTTATTCTATTTGGAATTAATGAAATAGGCATATTGATTCAGAAGGAACCACTGAGCAATGCATTCATTTGTAGTTAACGAAAAGACTGAACTAAGTAACGCTTATTCGAAAAAGATAAGAAGATATAGAGTGTCCAGCAAATTAATCTTCCAAAACATATTCATTGTATTCCTATCATCAATAGAAATTGACGGTTCCGCAATATGCTGGAAGATTAATGTATATCCTCTTTATTTTGGTTATTTAGTTTCTGGAGTATCGGTGTTATTTACTAAACTGGTACGTCTCTGCAAATAGGCATCACGCATAAATTCATATTTATCAAGTGCTGCTTCATCCAGAGTTTTTTCCACCTCAAGAAATTGAGCACGAGCATTGATAGTTCTCGCGGTTGCAACAGGTAGACGTAAAGCCACTGAATTAAGATAATCAACATTTTTCATAAAAACTCCTGTTACGCCTTGTGTAACGGGATCCATAAAGAAGCTGTCGACAGCAATTCCGAAAGTATCACGTAACGTACTGGGCCCCAAGAAAGGCAATACGATATATGGCCCGTTTCCGACGCCATAACGTCCTAGTGTTTGGCCGAAATCTTCATTACGTTTGTTAAGATTAACATCACTTGCTGCGCTGATATCGCTTGCGATATCAATCAAGCCAAATACACCAAACGTAGTATTAACCAATATCCGTGCACTACTAGCCAGCGCACTCTCATAATTTAATTGCAAAACAGAGTTGGTCAGTACAACCACATCATTAAGGTTTGAAAAAAAGTTACCTACTACTAATTCAAGTGGATCCGGCATAACTTTCTTATAGCCTTTGGCAACCGGCTCAAATACATGGTTATCGAACATTTCATTAAAATTAAAAACAGCGCGATTCATGGATTCCAGAGGATCATAAGGACCATTATTATTTAGTTTCTGGATATTAGTACCCGTTGAAGCGCAACCACTTAATAATAAACCACATATTAAAACAGCAATTAATTTTGAGCGGATAATGTTATTCATTCTTTATTTAACTCATTAAAAATTCGATGGATCTTGCCACATTTGCAAGATAGGTTCAATACATCTTACACATAATATTGTAGTTATTCCGTTTACGCTAATTACCATCATTAATGTTTTCTCATACCCAATATACAGAAAAAACACTCCAACAAGAAAGTCATCGTGTTGAAAATAGTATCGATTATGCAATCAAGCCGTCTCCATTCCATTATGGCGCAATAATGCATCCAATTCGGGTTCACGACCACGAAATGCAATAAACGATTCAAGCGCTGAACGACTACCCCCCACAGCTAAAATTTCTTCCAAAAAATGCATGCCTGTAGTTTCGTTGATCACACCATTTGAGGCAGTTTCTTCAAACAAACTGTAGGCATCGGCCGAAAGTACTTCTGCCCATTTATAACTGTAATACCCAGCTGCATAACCTCCAGCAAAAATATGCGCAAAGCTATTAGGGAAGCGATTAAAGTCAGGGGGGATAATCACAGCGACCTCACTACGAATTTCATCGAGAAGCTGTAGTACAGTCTTATCACCATTCGGTTTAAAATCAAAATGTACATGCATGTCAAAAAGAGCAAATTCAATCTGACGCAGCATTTGCAATCCACTTTGAAAATTCTTAGCTTTTAACATCTTATCAAATAATATTCTAGGTAATGGTTCTTTTGTATCAATATGCTGCGTCATGCTTATCAGTACTTCCCATTCCCAACAGAAATTTTCCATAAACTGGCTGGGCAACTCTACGGCATCCCATTCAACGCCATTAATGCCAGAAACACCCAGATCTTCTACTTGTGTCAATAAATGGTGGAGTCCATGCCCAAATTCATGAAATAAAACAATTACCTCGTTGTGAGTAAATAAAGCGGGGCGAACCTGATGATTAATAGTGACCGGTGCTGAAAAATTGCAAGTGAGATAAGCAACCGGTATTTGTATATGACTAGTGGTGTCTTTGGCATCAATTCGCCGCCTTGTAATCGCATCATCCATCCAGGCTCCTCCGCGTTTCGTAGGACGTGCATAGAGATCAAGGTAAAACTGGCCGATTAATTGACCGTTTGCATTATGTATATCAAAAAACTTTACATCGGGATGCCAGCATTGAATATTGCGTGAAGTAGTTGCGGCAGTAATACGAATACCATATAGCTTTTCCACTAATTTGAACATACCATTCAGTACCTTGTCTTCAGGAAAGTATTGCTTCACTTCCTGATCAGAAAAAGCGTAACGTTCTTGACGCAATTTCTCACTGACATACGACAAATCCCAAGCTTCTAGTTTTGTTATATTCAACTTTTCCACCGCAAACTGTTGTAATGCAAGCAAATCCTGTTCAGCGTATGGTTTGGCTCTGGCAGCTAATTTTCTAAGAAAATCCAAAATTTGTTGTGGAGAAGTCGCCATTTTTGTTGCCAGAGAAACTTCAGCATAATTCTTATAATCCAGTATCCTTGCTTCTTCCAAGCGTAATTCCAATATTTGGTTAATGAGTGGCATATTATCTTTATCCACTCCGGTGTGGGTATCGAATTCACTAGCGCGTGTGACATAAGCACGATACATCTTCTCACGAAGATCACGGTTATCAGCATATTG
Source organism: Nitrosomonas sp. (assembly GCA_024281995.1). Classification (GTDB taxonomy): domain Bacteria; phylum Pseudomonadota; class Gammaproteobacteria; order Burkholderiales; family Nitrosomonadaceae; genus Nitrosomonas. The sequence continues at coordinate 388,024 of JAMWZW010000001.1, read as the reverse complement.
CATCACCGGGAGATACGATGGCATATGCAAAGTAAATTTCCAACCTGTTTTTGACTCTGTCTCGGCTAATTTTTTGGCTGTCTGAAGCACATCGGCCGGAATACCAGCGAGCGTTTCCTCATTTTCAACGAGTAATGAATAAGCATTTGTCGCATCCAATAAGTTGTCATTAAATTTAGAAGATAACTTCGATAGCTCTTCCTGGATTTGTAAAAATCGTTTTTTTTTGTCAGATGGTAATTCTGCTCCGCCGAGACGAAAATCCCGCAGTTCATTTTCAATAATTTTCTTTCGTGACGAATTCAAACGATTAAATTCCGCACTTGCCTTCAATTGTTTAAATTTTTCATATAACACTAAATCTTGCGTCAATTCTGCATAAAATTGAGTAATCAGCGGCAGATTTTCATTATAAATTTCTCTTAATTCCGGGTTATTCATAACCGCATTCAGATGAGAAATTTGCCCCCAGGCTCGTGACAGACGCTCATTAGCGTCAACCATAGGCTGCACAAAAGTCTCCCAGGTAGGTATAACATCATCAGCACGCGCTTTTTCGATAGCGGCGCGATTTTCTTTCAATAGTGCCTCAACTGCGGGTTTAATATGCTCATTCTTAATTTCTGCAAAACGAGGTAAACTGGAAAAATCAAGTAACGGATTTGACATGGTGCTCCAAATTACAAATTAAAAACAGTGTGATACTTGTTACAAAATAATGAATCAATACTGAAGAGATTCAATGCTCATAAACGACATGACCATTCACTAAGGTATATTTGACCTTACCAGGTAACTCCATACCTAAGAAAGGAGTATTTTTGCCTTGACTAAGAATGGACGATGGTGTCACTTTCCAATAATAATCAGGATCGAAAATACACATATCCGCAGCACTACCAATTGATAAATGTCCTGCATCAATCCCCAATATTTCAGCTGGACTTGATGTAATCTTAGCCAAAACTTTCAGCAAAGGCAGTTGCATTTCCATGCCCCATTTCAATGTTAGTGGCAGTAATAACTCAACTCCGGTAGCACCAGCCTCGGATTGACCGAATGGCAACAATTTAGCATCTTCGTCTACCGGTGTATGATCTGAGCAGATTGCATCAATAATTCCATCTGTAAAACTATTGCGCAAAGCATCGCGGTCACTGGAACTACGTAATGGCGGCATCAGATGGCAATTAGAATCGAAGAAACCAATATCCATATCCGACAAATGCAAATGATTAATCGTCACGTCACAGGTAATCGCTAGTCCCTGTTGTTTGGCGGAACGAATCATCGTTAAACCTTCTGCACTTGAAACCCGACAGATATGTACCTTAACACCTGTTTCTTTTGCCAACAGAATAATACTCGATAACGCAACTGTTTCCGCACATACTGGCACTACGGGCAAACCAAGCCGGGTTGCTACTTCTCCATCGTGCGCCACACCATCACTGGTCAAACTGATTTCTTGAGGACGCAACCACACGCCAAAACCAAATGTAGAAGCATATCGCATAGCCTGTATTAACACCCGTAAGTTAGGCAGCAGCCCATCCGGTTGGCCAAACACAACACACCCTGCATCGTTTAATTCTGCCATTTCTGTTAAGCGCTCACCTTTCAATCCCTGTGTAAGTGCGCCAATGGGGTAAACATGGGCCAAATTTAGGCTCTTGGCACGATGCTTCAACATTTCTACTAAGCCAGGCTCATCGAGAGGTGGATCCGTATCAGGGGGGCATGCAATACTAGTTACGCCACCTGCGACAACAGCATCCATTTCTGATTCAAGTGTCGCCTTATATTCAAACCCAGGTTCGCGCAAACGCACGGACAAATCAACCAACCCTGGACACACAATTAATGAATCCGCATCAATGACACGACTGGCCTGGAAATCATCAGGAGCTCTCCCTATTGCAACTATTTTACCTTTTGCAATAAAAATATCCTGAATAGCATCTATGCCTTGCTTTGCATCAATTATCCGGCCATTTCTAATATGAATCTTCATATTGAAGGCCTCAAACTTGATTACCTGCAAGAATAGACATTACAGCCATACGTACGGCTATACCAAAGGTAACTTGGGGTAAAATCACCGACTGTTTACCATCCGCAACAGCGGAATCAATTTCTACGCCACGATTCATCGGTCCGGGGTGCATAACGATTGCATTACGTCGTGCAAGCGACAATTTTTCAGAAGTAAGTCCATAATATTTAAAATACTCCTCTGCACTGGGTAAATTTGCGCCCTGCATACGTTCATTTTGTAACCGCAGCATCATTAGCACATCAATATTTTTCAGCCCTTTTGTCATATCATGATATACGTGTACACCTAAGCGTTCTACCATTTTTGGTAGTAAAGTTTTGGGTGCAATTACACGCACTTCGGGTACTCCTAAAGTAGTTAATGCATGTATCTGAGAACGCGCGACTCGAGAATGCAAAATGTCACCAATAATTGCAACACTTAAATTACGAAAATCTTTCTTGTAATGCCGAATCGTAAACATATCCAGCAAAGCTTGGGTTGGATGCGCGTGACTGCCATCCCCGGCATTTATTACATGAACATCCGAACGAACATGATTCGCGATTAAATGCGCAGCCCCGCTTTGTGAATGCCGCACAACAAACATATCTGCATTCATGGCTGAAAGATTATCAACTGTATCCAATAATGTTTCACCTTTCGATTGGGCAGAAACTGCAATATTTAGATTAATAACATCCGCCGACAATCGCTTGGCCGCAATTTCAAAGGTTGTTCGTGTTCGCGTACTGGGTTCGAAAAAAAGGTTAAATATCGATTTTCCACGTAATAATGGAATTTTCTTAACATCGCGTTCGGTAACACCCACGAAAGATTCGGCTGTATCTAATATATGTAACAATATAGATGTCGGTAATCCTTCTGTCGTCAGCAAATGCTGCAACATGCCATTTTCATCAAGCTGAGGATTTCTATTAATCATTCCGGAAGATTTTTATCATACAAATCCAAACTAAGTTTACCGCTTTTCTCACGTTTCAGAACTAGTATTTTATCTGCCGGTAATGTGAGTTCTATACCGGTATATTGAGCAGTAATTGGTAATTCTCTACCGCCTCGATCAACCAGGGTAGCCAAACTAATTTTGGCGGGGCGGCCATAATCAAATAATTCATTAATTGCTGCGCGAATTGTACGTCCAGTATTAAGCACATCATCAACTAAAATGATATGTGCTCCTTCTATTTCAAAAGGTATGTTCGACCGCTTAACTTCTGAATGCAAACCTATTTTTTCGAAATCATCGCGATAAAAAGAAACATCTAATGTACCGAGTGGTTGCGTGATCTCTAGCTCTTGGTGCAAGCGTTCAGCTAACCATACACCTCCCGTATGAATTCCAATAAGTGCGACATTTTTGTCACAGTCATTTTTTATTTTCTTGGCAAGATCTTTGAATAGAATTTCAGCATCTGGTAATTGCATATTGTTCATCAAAAAATGATTGTAGTATTTGTTGAGCAGCTATCTGATCTAGCCAAACTTTTTGCTTCCTTCCGGTGATACCTGATTCACGTAACGTAGCGCTTGCTGTTTGACTGGTATAACGTTCATCTTTCAATATTACCTTGATGTTAAAACGCCCTACCAAGCGTCGCGCAAAGCGCTCACTTAAGCGTGTTAGCTCGTGTGAAGTTCCATCACTATGCAAGGGTAATCCCACGACAAACAAAACGGGTTGCCACGTCTCAATTAATTGAGCAATTGCAGAGAAACACTGCTTCGTTACTTCATTATCAATGGTAACAAGAGGTTGAGCTACACCTAACAACGTATTGCCAATAGCCACACCAATGCGTTTTTTACCGAAATCAAAGGCTAATACAGTACCTTGAGGAGGTCGCTCTTGAAGTTGATGCTTTGAGCGTACATCAATGAAATTTTCTGTCATTCACAATAATAATCACGCATGTCCAATTTCGTTGGAAAGATTAGCATCATTAATCCCAAGTAATTGCATGGCTGCGGGAAGCCTTTCTTCCAATGGCAAATCGAATATTACATCGGAAGATGCAGGCACCGTCAACCATGCGTTCTGGGTTAATTCATGTTCGATTTGACCGGCTGCCCATCCCGCATAACCAAGTGCAATTAACACTTGCTGTGGTCCATCAGCACTTGCAATAGCTTTCAGTATATCTAACGATGTCGTTAAACCCACTTCCCGATTTACAGCGAGTGTTGATTGCCACTTACCCACAGGATGATGCAATACGAAACCACAATCCATTTGTACAGGCCCCCCAAAAAGTACTGGAGTAGTTTTGGTTAAAAAATCAGTTTGCGGAATATCTAATTGTTTTAATAGGCTAGCCAAAGTTAGATCAGTGGGACGATTGATGACGATGCCAACAGCCCCATTTTCGTTGTGTTCACAAATATATGTTAGGGTTTTAGAAAATATAGAATCTACTAATGTTGGCATAGCAATCAAGAAATGGTGTGTCAAATTAATATTTTTCATTGCCAACTTAATACCCTATTTGCTCATGACATTTTTGATTCCTAATTAAACGTTTTAAATGTTAATAAAACATTCACTCAAACCCAATAAGCTGTTCGTGTCATAACTTTCGACCCGAGGTTCATTGCAACCTTTACAGGCAGCGGCAGTTGCTCTGCACCGCCATATGATAATGCCATTGTTGCATGGTTAGCCTCGTCGCTCTTCATTTGTGCCACAATAGCTCGGCTTTTCTCATCATTATTTGGTAAATGTTGGAGGTGACTAGCCAAATGAGCTTCTACTTGATGCTCTGTTTCAGCAAGGAAACCCAAATTCCATTTATCACCTAACAATCCTGCTACAACGCCAATAACAAATGAACCACCGTACCACAATGGATTAAGTAAGCTTTTGCGCCCTCCAAGTTCAGCGATACGCCGTTCTGTCCAAGCCAAATGTTCTGTCTCTTCACGTGCGGCCTGCATAAGTACCTGTTGGACAACCTCATTACGTGCTGTTAACCCTTGCCCCTGATATAAGGCTTGCGCACATACTTCACCCACATGGTTTACCCGCATTAATGCACAGGATAACCGTTTCTCCATTTCAGTAAGTTCGGCTTCTGGCAATTCTTTACCTGGAACTGGTCTCGCAGTCTGAGCTGGTATCAACAATGTGCGCAAACCGCTATCAAAACCGATGATAAGCTTATCAATATCAATCATAATCTTTAATTGGGAAAAATTTTATTTATTATAGACTGATATTCAATCGCAAAACCAATCTTTCACAGTAGAGATCCAAAATTAATAAAAAATCAAAAAACATTCATTAAATTAATACAACAATCTGCTTCACTACAATTTCCACCCCATCTGCCTCGCCAATAAGGTAACAGGATGCAATACCTCCGTGTTTATATTTTTCTTATATAAGTCACTCGCCATATGCATTGCACAACCAATATTTGAGGTTACTAAGTATTTGACTTTACTTTCTGCCACAGCCATAGTTTTATTATTTAATAGCATGTTTGCAATTTCTGGTTGGTCTATAAAGTAAGTTCCTGCGGCACCGCAGCACTGGTCATTACTCGCCAAAGGTATAGCCTGCACTTTAGGAATGCGTGAAAGCAACTGATATGGATAGGCTGCACCGCGCAACACATTGCGTAAACTACATGGATCATGCACCAAAACTTCTTGTGGTAGCGGCTCTATTTGTATGTCCTGCCAACCTTCTGCAGTAGCAAGAAATTGATTGATATCTACGATTTTGTAATGATTGCCGGTTATTTCTGACTCAAACAATTGCATACCACATCCCGAAGCAGTTGTAATTATTGTAGTTACACCAGTTTCAGAAAAAGCTGTTTTATTTTTTTCTAGTAACACAGCAGCTTGTTTTAATTCACCACTGTGTTGAAATATTGCCCCACAGCAAGTTTGGTTGGATGGAATGTGCACGCTATATCCCAACAAATTCAGTACAAAAATACTTGTGTTTAATGTTTCAACATCAGTTAGGCGTGCCACACAACCCAAAAACAATCCTACCTTACCACGCTCTACCCCCTTTGCAGGATAGACCTTACCCCATCTATTACTTATACACATCCTCTCTGCAGTTTCCACATAGGGGAACTTAACCAAAGGAAGTTGAACGATAATTTCTAATAATTTGTTTTTCTTTAATCGCGGAAGCTTCAATAGCACTTGCAAAAAGTTAGTTTTCTTAAGAAAACTGAGAATATGGCGCAATCGTTCTAGCCGATCAGGTTTTATTATCAATAGCTTCTTCAGCAAAAAATTAATAGCTGAATTCTGATTCAATACAAAAGGTGTTGATTGATCAGCAATTAGCGCACGAGCTCCATCAATTAAATATCCAAACTCAACATTATTAGGACAAACCATCTCACAAGCACGGCACGTTAAACATCGATCCATATGTTGTATAAATTTGCCATTCAAAGGAATACGTTCACTAACGACTCCATTTATTAATGCAATACGACCTCTTGGTGAGTCAGCTTCGGATTTCAGCAAGCGATAAGTGGGGCAATGCGGCAAACACAAACCGCAAGAAACACATTGATTTGATTTGGCAATAATATGCTTTTTAGAAAATTTTGAAGACAATCTCTTAATCCTGTGACTAAAAATTTTATTCGAGCTTTTTCTATTTGTATCATACAAAAATATACTTTTGAGCTATTCTTAGATCATTTTGCCGTCGTTATCAAGATCAATAAGAAGGAACTGAGGTAATAGATTCGACGCCTACTACCCAAAACGGCATCAAAGTGCCAAAGTAATGGTACAGTGACCACCAAACCACATAATAGAAACGTCCGACATGAAGATTACAACGATAGGCATTGATTTGGCAAAGGAAGTATTCAGATTCACAGTGTAGGTATGCATAGCAAGACTGTGTTGCGCAAGCAACTGCGCTATAGCGAAATGGTAATAAAGTATTTTGCCAATTTAGAATCTTGTCTGATTGGTATGGAAGCATGCGGTAGCTCCCACTACTGAGCGCGGAAGCTAGCCCGAATATTGCACGCGCAACAATAATAACAGTTAATTTTCCAGAGATTCATTTTTCAAGTGGATAAATCGATCTCTATTGAAAATTTGTTGGGATGGAATGTAGTTTTCTGTGTATTCTGGTAGAAATTATGGCGAAAATGATGTTTTTTTCTGTTGATCTGCGTAGCACATCCACCGCATGGCTATTTTATGGGGTAAACAGCGGATCATAATCCTGGGAATGCGTTATCCATAAGCAAGTCTTTCTGCCACTTGTAAGAATAGTTTTTGGTAGGAACAGTCACTTGTGAGTAAAAAGCGGATACGGCGGGTATTACGCAGAATGACAGCACCGATTTTGATTAATTTAAGGCGCAGTGTGTCCACTATTGGACACAGCGTTCTCAAGAGGGTGGCATACAAACCCAGCAAGGTTGCTGGTTGAAAGATAAATTCGGTGTATCCTGGCAAATCAATCCAGGAGTTTTAGGTGAATTGATGGGTAGCGGGAATACCGAAAACTCACAACGAATAATACAGGCGCTACTACAAATAAAAAAGCTTGACATTACCAAACCTAAAGCAGCTTATGATAACAGGCCAAACCAGTTGACAAAAAATAAAGAAATCACACAATGAAACGTTATAGGTATAAGCACATATATTCAATAAGGCGCTTTAGGTATTACGTTTTTTCAAAATAAATCAATATCTAAATATATAAAACAAAATATTATTTATTGATTTGACTGATATAATTATTAATATTTCTATCAAACTTACATACAAAAAGCTAATAGAAAATTTTATACATTTTCAGTTACCTATTAATTCAATTATTGGCTTTAAAAGTTTTTAATTTTTGACTCAACAATAAATTCATAACTGCGATGATTCTGAACATTCAAAGTAAGCTAGCAAGTATTACCGCACTTTTAATCATTGTAACTTTAGGCTTGATTCATACCACTACAGTACTAGGCGGCGATCAATCACTGTTCGTAGTCATTGCTCAATTACTGGATTCAGGCAAGATTTTATACAAGGATTTATTTGATTATAAACAGCCGGGTATCTTTTTGTTTTATTTTTTGGCAGGTAAGACTATAGGTTGGAGCGATATCAGCATCCATCTCTTCGAATTAGGGTATTGGTTAATATTTTCCTTCCTTCTGATTTTAGTTCTGAAAAAATATTCATTATTTCATAATCAATATTTTAATGGCCTAACGCCATTATTTATTATCGGTGTATATTATTGTAATGCAAATTCTTTTCATCTAACGCAACTTGAAGCGCTTATATCCTTCCCATTGTTTTTGATCGTTTGGCTATTGGATAGAGCATATAAGGTTGAAAGTAGGCTATTTATTACATATTTGGCAATAGGTGGATTGATAGGCATTGTTCTATTATGCAAATTAGTTTTTGCACCTATCATTTTCTCCTTCCTAATTATTCACCTCATATTCGTATTAAGAAAAAATGGAGTAGCGAATCTCTTTAGCAACAAAATACTACCCCTCATTCTAGGGTGTGCAATCCCTGTTTCATTTTTCTTACTCTATATTTTTAATCACCGCATCGAACATCTTGTATGGGATATTTTTTTTAAAATCCCCACAAGCGTGGTAAACCTAGATGACCAAGTTGATCCCGAAAGACTATTTTCATCACTTAGATGGTTTGGCAGGAGAATGCTTGTATTTCTAGTACTTGCGGTAATCGGGTTTTTCCTCATTTTCAAGAAGAAAGAATCCCATCTTTTTATTCTAATACTAGTGTGGGGGATTATGGGATTTCTCGTAATACTCATGCAGAAAACTTCATGGTGGTCATATCACTTGCAATTACTTTATGTTCCCATAGGTTTTTTTTCTGTTATAGGGTTAGATTTTATCCTGTATCACGTTCTACAAAGAGTAAAACTAAATTCCACTGTATTAAAAGGTTGTCTAGTAGCTGTAATATTGTTGTTTGTTTTTAACAAACAGATAGATTCTATAAAAAGAGGCATTATCTCAAAGAATTACACAAACTTGTATACCTATGATTATGCCAAAGATGATGCTGCAAATTTACTTGCGGCCCTTAACAAGGAAGATACGATTTTTGTATGTGGCAATCCAAGAATGTATGTACTCGCATCTCGCCTACCCGAATTAAGTGTCAATGGATGGATTTTGGAATATTACTTGGACTATCAATGGGAAGAATTTTATGATCAATTCGTAAACAAACCACCTACCTATCTATTTATAAAAAACGATTATGATGATCTTATTGAATCAAAGCATATAAAACTTTGGGAATTCATGATGAGTGAATACACTGAATTTGATTCTGTTGAAAATGGGAAATGGTATAAAAGAATTTCTTCTCTTGACAAGCAAAACTAAGTCATTAATTTAGGCTCTCTAAACTCTCTTAGTCGTCCATCCCCACCTGTTCGGGAAATAGCACTTCCGTAAAACCAAACAAACGGAAGTCCTTAATTCGCATTGGATAGAGAATTCCCTGCAAATGATCGCATTCATGCTGCACCACGCGCGCATGAAAACCGCTGACAGTTCGATCAATGGTACAGCCGTATTGATCCATACCTTGGTAACGCAAATGCACATAGCGTGGCACTACACCGCGCATACCCGGCACACTCAAGCAGCCTTCCCAGCCATCTTCCTGTTCATCCGATAACAATGTCAATTGGGGATTAATTAAAACGGTAAAAGGCACTTCTTCGGCACGCGGATAACGTGGATTGTCAGCAAAACCAAAAATCACCACTTGCAAACTCACACCAATCTGTGGCGCAGCCAAACCAGCGCCATTCAGATGAATCATAGTATCGTGCATATCCTCAATTAACGCATGCAATTCAGATGAGTCGAATCGGTCAACGGGCTTTGCCACCTGCAGCAATACGGGATCGCCCATTTTGAGTACCGGTTTAATCGCCATAACAATTCACCGCTTGTTGCAATATATTTCTAACATTCACCATTGCCAGTTCCAATACCGCATAAATCTCCTTCAATGGAATACCTTGCACATTTGCGCCGCGCCCGGCAGCATGGTTTGCCACTACCGCAAGCGTCGCATAATTCAATCCCAGTTCACGTGCCAGAGCGGTTTCAGGCATGCCTGTCATCCCAACCATATCCGCGCCATCGCGTTCGAGCCGGTTAATTTCAGCAGCAGTCTCCAATCGCGGGCCTTGTGTTGCAGCGTATACACCGCTATCGAAAACACTTTCATTGGCGATTTTAGCAGCCTGCAGCAGCAACATACGTGTTTGTGAGCAGTAGGGCAAGGTAAAATCAATATGTGTCACGCGCTGATCCGTACCATCAAAAAAGGTAAAATTGCGCCCATGAGTATAATCAATGATCTGATCTGGCACCACTAGACGCCCTGGAGTCAGGTCAGCGCGAATACCCCCTACTGAAGCAATAGCGATGACATGGGACGGCCGCAATGAATGCAGTGCCCATAAATTTGCACGGTAATTGATAGCATGTGGAGGAATCGTATGCCCATGCCCATGTCGCGCTAGAAAAACAATATCACGATTGTTAATCTGGCCAAATGTTAACGGCCCGGAAGGCTCACCATAGGGTGTCCGTATGATTCGCCGGTGCGCAATTTCCAGGCAAGATAGTTGTGTCATTCCGCTGCCGCCAATGATTGCAAGCATTATTCCCTCGTGCTATAGAACCTGATCTGTCATTGCATAAATAGCAGGTAAATTCCGCCACGCGCCATAAATATCCATACCAAAACCAAATACGTAGCGATTGGGTACAGTCAATCCCACAAAATCCGCATGGAACGATTTTGGCTTATCCAAATCTTTTTCTGCAAGCACCGCACTATAAAATGCTTTTGCACCATTTTTAAGCAGTCTGTCACGAATAGCAGTCAATGTAATGCCTTCATCCAGAATGTCATCGAGCACCAATATTGTCCGGTCACGCACATTTTCCTTCGATTCAACCCGCCAATGAATGCTCCCACCATGCAACTTATTATCATAACGCGTCAAATGCACATAATCGAAATCGAGTGGAAAATGTAACTGTGGCAGAAGTTGTCCGGCAAACACCACAGCTCCGTTCATCACGCATAAAACCAATGGCTGTTGATGCGCTAACCGCTGTGTGATCTCTGCTGCCAGACGTTGCACTGTCTCTATAATTGTTTGCTGCGAATGAATGAGTTCAGCCGCAGCTAGAATCTGCTGTGTTTGCTGATAAGTCAACATCATGCGACATTATTCATTGTAGTTTTGAGCTTAAAATTGGTAAATAACTATTAAATCTTGAACCATACATTTTCTTTTAAGTCATTTGAAACAAAAAATAGCATGTATTTTAGAATGCTTCTAGCAACAATAATCACAATCTCATTATTATTGATGCACCTCACATTCTCACAACCCTCAATTTTTTTTAAATTAGCCAATCTACATAAATGGAAAGCTAACCGTTTTTGAGTAAATACAGAGATTCAGGCAGAAAATTATCAGAACATGAAGTTTTGATTAGAACAAAGAAAATGTGGCATGAAAAGAATGATGCAGTCTTCTGCTGCAACTTCATCGTGCTTAATATTAGTAAATTTGAAGAATCATTAATAAAAAAGATGCAAGTTTATAAATGGTTAGCATTGATCGGCGATGTTTCTAAATACGCTAAAAAATTTCTGTACGTTTTAGGCAGTTTCCAAAAATGCCATTTTTATTTTAGAAACTAATACGTAAATCATTGCAAAACTTACCCATAGTAATAAATTCCGGTATTGAATTAACTTGTTATATTTATGCCTTGTTATGATAAATACCAACACCATATTCATATACCAGTTTCCCTTCCATCCACCCCGCACTGCAAAGAAAAATAAATCCTGCAATTGAAAAAGAAATAGCAAGCAAACCTGGTTGCTCAAGTTGAGTACCATTCAAACGCAAAAATAGACTGACCGCATAAAAAGACCAACTTATCATGATAAGTATCATGTGTTGATTGGCTATTTTGATCGCAGGACTGTGCTGGTCAATTTTTCCAAGTTCTATAAGACCTGTCGTCATGGCAAGCAACGCAGTAATTGTACCAACAACTAGTAACACCCCACCAATCCAGCCTATTTGTTCATTTGTAAATAAACTGACGATATCTGCTATGGTCGCAAGAAACCAGGTTGCAATAGGAAAATGAACTAACATCGGGTGGACAGGGTGTTTCATGGATGTTTTCCTTTAAAATCAAATAAACAAACTCAACAACGTTAGAAAACCCGCTACTGCCACGCCTGCATGGATCAGGACAATATTTTTGGACGCAACATTACCTTTTACATGTATGGAGGCAAGTTAGAATCCCCCTAATGCTGCGACAACGAGCAAACCCAAAGCCGCCGTTAGGCGCGCGTCACCTGAACCTTCCAGCACTAGCATGATCAACATTATCAAGCCGGTGGCACCTAATAGAGCATGAACAATCGATAAAGGTCAAGGTGCTAGCTGACCGGCAAGCACTTTCATTGCTAAAACCACACCGCCGACAGCAGCTATGGTCAAAACTATGATTAAATATGTAAGCATTAATTTCTCCTCTCTTTTTTATGATGTAAGGCGTTTATACTTTTTTATGTTTTAGGACTTTTGCAATATAAATATGTTAAAACTACTGAACGCAATTGGCAGCAAAAATTAGAATGTCAGCCTTATCATTACTGGGTCAGAGCCAACAATCCCTAGTCACAGCGTTACTTCAAAACCGTAACGGACTTACGGTGGATGAGCTGTCACATTTGCTGTCCATTTCTCGAAACGCGGTCAATCAACACCTTTCCAGCCTTGCAAGCAGCGGTTTTATTCAGAGCGCCACACTGGATAGTACGGGGGGAAGACCAAGTAAAATTTACACACTCTCTCCAAGCGGACTCGAGCTTTTTCCCAGACACTACTCGTTTATTGCAAAGCTGTTGTTTGCCTGGATCGATAAAAATCTAAGCGAACATGAATCGCAAGCATGCTTACAATCACTTGGAAAACAAATGGCGGAATAGTTTGAAAATCGCGTTATGAATCGGTTATCACCAGCTGACAAACTTCGTGAAGTAGTAACTATTATGTGTGAGTTAGGCTATGACGCAAGTATGAAGCAAGTTTCTGAAGATTACGCTGAAATCATCGCAAGTAATTGCATTTACTATAAAATCGCTAATGAGCGCCAAGGATTTTGTGCACTAGATCTGAGTTTCCTAGCCTCTTTGTTAAAAGCGAACATCGAGCACAAAGAATGTATTGTCAAAAAAGGGAATTATTGCTGCTTTGCGGTTGCAGGCAGCACAGAATAAAAATAATGCGCGGCAAAAATTATTTCAGCAATGCCAGCAATCCCGCCTCATCAAGGATTGTTATCCCTAAACTGATGGCTTTCTCATATTTACTACCCGGGTCAGTACCGACAACGACATAATCTGTTTTTTGGGAAACACTGCCACTGACTTTGCCGCCCAGCTCTTCGATTTTTTCCTTAACTTGTTCCCGGCTCATCGTCGGCAACGCTCCCGTCAGCACGAAGGTTTTACCACTTAAAGGTGCCGCTGCAACGGTTAACACGGATTTTCCTTCGTATTCATCCCAATGCACACCGCTGGCGCGAAGCTGCTCGATCACCTCACAGTTATGCTTTTCGGCAAAAAAATCTACAATACTTTGCGCCACTACCGGTCCAATATCCGGAATCTGTTGCAGGCGTTCGCTATTGGTTGCCATCAAGCGATCCAGGCTGCCTAAGTGAGCCGCCAAATCCTTTGCAGTTGCTTCTCCAACATTGCGAATACCCAACGCATATATGAATCTCGCCAACGTAGTTTGCTTGCTTTTTTCAATGGCACGTACAATGTTGTTGGCCGATTTTTCCGCCATGCGTTCCAAATTTGCCAGCGCGGTTAATCCCAATCGATACAAGTCTGCCGGTGTACGCACAATCGCCTGATCAACCATTTGATCAACCAATTTATCGCCTAACCCATCAATATCCATTGCGCGGCGCGAAGCAAAATGTAAAATTGCCTGCTTGCGCTGTGCCGGACAGAACAGTCCGCCCGTGCAACGCGATACTGACTCATTTGCAAGCCGTACCGCTTTAGCACCGCACACCGGGCAATGCGAAGGCATTATAAAAGACGTGGTGTAAACCGGTCGTTTTTCCATGATTACCGATACTACTTCCGGAATTACATCGCCCGCGCGGCGTACGATCACCGTATCGCCAATGCGTACATCTTTGCGCTCGATTTCATCGGCGTTGTGCAAGGTTGCATTGGTTACAGTCGCTCCACCGACAAACACCGGTTTTAAGCGTGCTACGGGGGTCAATGCACCGGTTCTGCCCACTTGCACGTCAATCGCCAACAACTGCGTAATTGCCTCCTGAGCAGGAAATTTATGCGCAATCGCAAACCTCGGCGCACGCGATACAAATCCAAGCTCATTCTGCTGCGCTAACGAATTGACTTTATAAACCACGCCGTCTATATCGTAAGGTAAGTTATCCCGCTGCACAGCAATACGCTGATAATATTGCAACAATTCCTGCAATCCCGTAATCGTCGTACATTCTTTAGCAACGGGAAAGTGCAATGCGGCCAGATAGGCCAGTACGTTACTATGTTTATCCTGCGGCATATGCGGATCTTGATACCGGCCCACGCCATAGGCGAAGAAAGTCAAACGCCGACTGGCAGTAATACGCGGATCGAGCTGCCGTAGCGATCCCGCGGCGGCATTCCGCGGATTGGCAAATTCTTTTTCACCCTTCGCTATTTGCCGTTGATTCAATACCACAAAATCAGTTTTCAGCATCAATACTTCTCCTCTCACTTCCAGTAAGGGTGGAGGATCGTAAACCGGCAGTGATAAGGGAATCGATTTAATTGTTTTTAAGTTGAGCGTAATATCTTCACCTGTGTAGCCATCGCCACGTGTCGCACCAGTTTTTAAAACACCATTTTCATAGCATAAATTCACGGCCAACCCATCAAATTTGGGTTCCACGGTATACTCCATATGCCCCACATATAAACCCTCACATACGCGCCGATCAAATGCCGCCACTTCTGCATCAACAAATGCATTATTTAGTGACAACATAGGTACCAGATGAGTTATTTGTGAAAATACTTTGAGCGGCGCTGCACCCACACGTTGCGTGGGTGAATCTGCGGTAATCAGTTGCGGATAAAGTTGTTCAATTTGCTGCAATTCACGAAACAGTTGATCGTATTCTGCATCGGGAATGGTAGGATTATCCTGCACATAATAGCGATAATTATGCGTTTCAATTTCCATGCGTAATTTTCGTGCACGCTCTTTTACCTTTTCAATACTATCGCTCATATATTATTTTCATGCACAGATTGATTAACATCCTTCTACACTACCTCATACTTAAAAAAATGTAGTAAATATTTTATTTAAGCCAAGCTCAAAATAACAATGTTATCTCTTTGATAGTTCATATTATTTATCTATCCTTACCAAAATCTGCTACCAGTGTTGGCCAAGCAAGATTCTGCGATTCACAAAAATACTTTATACTTTGAATATAAGCCAGTAAACAACTTTCAGATATTCATGTGTCGCAAGATTCCTTATGAACGAAAATACATTCAAAATCCGTATTAACATTCAACAACCTCCTCAACAAGCCATCGAAGAGATTTACCCCGAATTAACTGAGCCAGAAATTGAATACGAACAATCATGGGATTGGAAAAAAATTGCGATCGCCATTTTACTATTGCTTTTTATCGTTGCTTTGATCGGTAGTATCGTATTCAGCATCACGAACAACGAATCTTCCTCAACCAAACAACAACATGCAATAACTACAATTAATCAATCGCCTACTTCTCAAGAAAACGATCTGACGCAGGAAAAATCCCTGTCGGATTTAGTAACAAAAGATCAGACCACCGCCATTCAAACCCATAAATTGCCTGAATCGAATCATTCAACAGTTACAACGCAACCTGCATCACCCTCATCTGAAAAAACCATTCATTCATCTGACTCGATCGGCCCATCATCAATAAAACCAAAACCTGAATCGCAAGCCCTCAAGCCGATGATAATCCCACGCAAAAAACCGACGGTAACCTCACAATCTAAGAAGCCGCAAAGGACCTCAGATTACCCGCAAGTACTCAGAGCACAACTGAGTCATGCAATTCAGGCACGTGAACCCATTGATAACATTGACACGATACAACTACAACCCAATGAATCAAAACCCATTTATTTCTACCTACACCTTAAGGACTTAGAAAAAAAAAAGATTACCATCTTGTGGTATCGTAACGATGAGCTTGATTCACAACTATCTTTGTACATTCACAATAACAACTGGCGAACTAATGCCAGCAAACAACTCGATCACCAGAGGCTTGGCACGTGGCGGGTAGAATTAGTCGACGAATCGGGGAACCTGCTTGCAACGCGATACTTTGCTGTCACTCAACTCTGAAATTCACTCAACAAACTTGAGGATTTCTCATGAAATACTGTAGCAATTGTAGTGCCACTGTCGAATTTCTAATACCTGCTGGCGATACTCTCCCACGGTATGTATGCACCACTTGTCATCTCATCCATTATCAAAACCCGAAAATGGTAGTGGGTTGCATCCCCGAATGGGAAGATAAAATTCTGCTGTGTCGACGTGCCATCGAACCCCGCCTCGGATGGTGGACATTACCGGCAGGTTTCATGGAAAACAATGAAACATTAGCGCAAGCCGCCGCACGTGAAACATTGGAAGAAGCCAATGCCCGAGTAGAAATTGGCAATTTATATGCCCTATACAGCCTTCCCCATATCAGTCAGGTATATGCTCTTTTTCGCGCACAACTACTGGATCTTGATTTCAGCCCTGGCATCGAAAGCCTGGACGTAAAGCTCATGACTGAACAAGAAATTCCTTGGGAAGAAATGGCATTCCGAGTGATTTACGAACCGTTGAAGCAATATTTCAAAGAACGCAATTCAGGAAAACTAAGTTTTCATATGGGTGTAATTGACCGCTCATCAAGCAACACTTAATCCAACTTCTATTTCATTTATGAAACAGAAATTGAAAAAAGACTATCCTTCCCGTTGCTCAATACATAGCAAGTACATACTTGGAAATTGATCATTGTAAATATTTCCGAGGAACATAGTAGTTCCAGATAATCATGTGTACGGAGGATAACCATTTGCCAATCTAAGTAAGCAGTGTCGCCGGTGAAACATAATTCTGAGTTTTGCTGACTGCTGCTACAAAAGTAAATAAAGTAACTTCAATTTCAATCAACTTGTGTAATCGATAAATACCATCACGCCGATTTATGGCAATGCGAATTTTGCGCAATGTCCGATGAACGGCAATCCACAACACATGAATCCGCCTGCACAAACGCAATGCACAAATACCGCCTTGTCTGAAACAACCTGATAAATTGGCAAAATGATTCAATATTCTTATTCATTATAGCCATCTCTTGCTTTTTCATGAGCCAATTCCTTATCGTATTGATCTTAATAAAGATGGCAAAAAACACTAAAATAATTTATAGGTATGTTGCCGAGTCATCTAAGAAACGGTGGTTTTAGATTCTCTTGGCGCAGGATATAATGTTTATTTTTTGCAGGCCTTCCATGAAGCATTTATTTTTATCACTGCTATTGTGTCTCGTTATGTCGTCGGCAGTTGCTCAACAGCAAGGCATATCCATAGCCGCCAAAGCTTATATGTTGTCAGATTTTCAGACCGGGCAAGCATTAATCAGTCAAAATGAAAATGAACGCATAGAACCTGCTTCGCTCACCAAGTTGATGACCGCTTATGTTGTATTTTCAGCTTTAAAACAAAACCGCCTTGCACTCGATCAAGCTGTACCGGTATCTCAAGCTGCCTGGAAAATGATTGGATCGCGCATGTTTATTGAACCCAATAAAAAGGTTACTGTCGATGAGCTGATTCGAGGCATGATTGTGCAATCGGGTAATGATGCTTGTATCGCTTTGGCAGAGGCTGTTGCTGGTTCTGAAGGTAATTTTGCTGAAATCATGAATAAAGAAGCTGGACGCATGGGTATGACAAACACGCATTTTACCAATTCGACCGGACTGCCCGATCCTAATCACTACACTACGGCACATGATCTCACGATACTCGCAACCGCCATTATTAGAGATTTTCCCGAGTTTTACCCACTCTATTCACAAAAAGAATACACCTATAACAATATTACACAACCCAACAGAAACCGGTTGCTATGGATAGATCCTCATGTCGACGGAATAAAAACAGGATGGACCCAAAATGCAGGCTTTTGCCTAATTACCTCAGCAATACGTGATAAAAGACGATTAATTTCAGTGGTCATTGGTGCTAAATCCGCCAATGCACGTAGCGTTGAAAGTCAACGACTACTCAATTATGGTTTCCAGGCTTATGATACATTGCATCTCTACAAGAAAAACGATGCACTGACTACAATCCATTTGTGGAAAGGTGCTCAGAATGAATTAAAAGCGGGCTTTGATCGCGATGTTTATTTTACGTTACTCAAAGGTCAATCCGATAAATTGAAAGCTACCATGGAGTATAAACAACCGTTAGTCGCCCCTATCCAGCTTGGCCAGGAAGTTGGCACAGTAAAATTTACTCTTGATGATAAAATTATCGAAACCTATCCATTGGTCGCCCTAGAAAAAGTTGATCTAGCAAATATTTTTGGCCGCGCTTGGGATAGTATAAAATTACTCTTAAATTAGTGTTACCCTCTCAAATCATACACTCAGCCTGCAAAAAAGACTCTCATGATATATCTGAATGGTAAATTTATGTCCATTGAGGAAGCATGCATTCCTGTTCTGGATCGCGGTTTTATTTTTGGCGATGGTGTATATGAAGTAATCCCCGCTTATTCGCGTAGGCCTTTTAGACTGACCGAACACTTGAGTCGACTGCAGCATAGCTTAGATGGGATTCGGCTGAAAAATCCTTTCAGCAATGAAGAATGGAAGAATTTGCTGGAACAAGTCATTGCTAAAAATGATCCAGAAGATCAATATTTATATCTGCACATCACTCGCGGTGTAGCAAAACGCGATCATGCATTTCCCATTAATGTTCCACCGACCGTTTTTATCATGAGTAATTCGCTATTACCACCGCCCGGTGAATTGCTGAGTAGCGGTGCATCTGCCGTTACCGCTCTTGATAATCGCTGGATACGCTGTGACGTCAAAGCCATTTCACTATTACCCAATGTATTGTTACGACAATTGGCCGTGGATGGGCATGCACTTGAAACCATTCTGCTGCGGGATGGTTTTTTGACCGAAGGAGCCGCCAGTAACATTTTTATTGTCAAAAACCAAGTACTACTTGCACCTCCAAAAAGCCATCTCATGCTGCCGGGAATTACATACGACGTTGTATTGGAACTCGCAGCAGCGAATCAAATTTCATTAGAAATTCGAGAAATTTCAGAAAGGGAAGTGCGTACTGCAGATGAAATCCTACTCACTTCGTCAACCAAAGAAGTTATGCCAATTACATTGCTGGACGATAAACCGGTAGGTACTGGTAAACCAGGGGATATGTTTTTTCAGTTACACGCGTTATATCAGCAGTACAAAACCACTCATATGCGGGGCCTTCCTGCTGATAATGTTAAAACATAAAACCAGACATACAAGCTCGTACTCAAGTTACCCCTCGCCGCATATATGACAGAGCAGTCCTCACTCATTGAATACCCTTGTGATTTTCCCATCAAAATCATGGGCAAAGCACAGCAGGATTTCACACAAATTGCATTAGCAATTGTTAAGTATCATGCCCCCGATTTTGATGCAGCAACAATATCTGTGAGAGCTAGCAAAAATGGTACATATTTAAGTATTACCTGTACAATCCGCGCCACGTCTCGGTCACAATTGGATGCGCTATACCAGGCCTTATCGAAGCATCCCTTAGTATCGATTGTATTATAGCAATATATTCATGATATTAAGTCACTCACCCTCGTTGTGCAAAGAGCCTTATTTTTTTGTTAAAAAACTGGGATTTTCTGATTACCAAGCAACTTGGCAAGCCATGAAAGATTTTACTGAGCACCGAGCTGCAACAACTCGTGACGAAATATGGTTATTACAACACCCACCTGTGTTTACCCAAGGTATTGCTGGAAAACCCGAACATCTCTTGCACGATGATTATGATATTCCACTGATTAAAACCGATCGAGGCGGGCAAATTACTTACCATGGCCCAGGGCAAATCATTGCTTATTTACTACTAGATATTGGTCGTTTAAAACTTAGCGTACGAGAATTAGTCCGATGCATGGAGAATGCTGTGATAGATTTGCTAAAAACTTATCATATTCAAGCAGTCGGTCGCATTGAAGCACCTGGTGTCTATGTTAACGATGCCAAAATTGCCTCACTAGGACTTAAAATAAAAAAAAATTATTGTTATCATGGCATTGCGCTTAATGTAGATATGGATTTAACACCCTTCTCATACATAAATCCATGTGGCTACCGAGGGCTGCAGATCACACAAACCAAAGACCTAGGCATCAGCGATGGAGTAGAAATTTTAAGCAATAAACTAGCCAATCAATTACAAGAAAAACTTCACAAAGGATTAATAATTAATCATCATGACTACTGATACCCATCAAAAAGGGATTGATAAAACAGCGCGCAATCCTGTCAAAATAGCCCCTCAATCACGCAATGATCTGTTGCGGAAACCTTCATGGATTCGCGTTCGTTCATCCAATAGCGAAAATTTCTACGAAGTTAAGCGATTGCTACGTGAGCACAATCTGCATACCGTCTGCGAAGAAGCGTCCTGCCCCAACATCGGTGAATGTTTTGGCAAAGGTACGGCCACTTTTATGATATTGGGAGATTTATGTACACGCCGCTGTCCATTTTGTGATGTAGCTCATGGCAGACCTAAGCCACCCGATGCGCACGAGCCGCTGCATCTTGCTCAATCAATTGCCGCCATGCGGTTGAAGTATGTAGTCATTACCAGCGTCGATCGTGATGATTTGCGTGATGGCGGTGCCCAACATTTTGCTGATTGTATCCGTGAAATACGCGCACATTCACCGCACACAACAATTGAAACTTTGGTGCCAGATTTTAGGGGGCGTATAGAAGTGGCATTAGAAAAACTTGCTACTTGCCCACCAGATGTTTTAAATCATAATCTGGAAACGGTCCCACGATTGTATAAACAATGCCGGCCGGGGGCTGATTATGCCCATTCATTGAGGCTATTGGAAAACTTTAAAGCGGATTTTCCCCATATTCCGACAAAATCAGGGCTTATGCTAGGACTAGGTGAAACTGATGAAGAAATCTTGGAAGTTCTGCGTGATTTGCGCAAGCACAATGTGGACATGCTGACCATTGGGCAATATTTACAACCCAGCATCGGCCACTTGCCGGTCATGCGTTATGTTACACCAGAAGGCTTTGCTGCATTTGAACAAGCAGCGCTCGATATGGGTTTTAGTCACGCCGCATGCGGACCGATGGTGCGCTCCAGTTACCACGCAGACCAGCAAGCTCACGAATCGGGACTGCTGTAAACGAAACAAGCTAACCTTCAATAAGAAGAAGGCTCTTCTAAAGGAACAATTTCAAAATCATGCGTTATCGTTACGGTGTTTTTGAGCATGATGGATGCGGAACAATATTTCTCTGACGAAAGATTAATTGCACGTTCAACCTGCTGAGCATTCAGATTATTTCCAGTGACAATGAAGTGCAGATGGATATGCGTAAAAACTTTTGGATCCACCGGTGCACGCTCGGCTTCTATTTCAACCACGCAATCCTTAACATCCTGGCGGCCTTTTTTGAGAATATGCATGACATCAAAACTGGTACACCCCCCTAATCCCATCAATAACATTTCCATTGGACGGGGTCCAAGGTTTTGTCCGCCTGCTTCCGGCGCACCATCCATCAGAACCGAATGACCGCTACCTGATTCGGCTAAAAAACTAACATTTCCTTTCCATGTAATTCGCGTTTTCATTTTTACTTCCGACAGGCTCCTAAAGTGTCAATTGATGATTCTCAAAAATAAAAAGCCGACGTGTAATAACGTCGGCTTTTTTGCAACAGCTAAAATTATTTCAGTGTCAAAATGAAATCTGCTAATACTTTAGCATCAGCATCTGTCAGGGTTGCACTTCCACCTTTTGGTGGCATCGGTACTTGACCCCAAACACCATTACTTCCTTTAATGATTTTATCTGTTAAGTAAGCAGAAGCATCAGCCTGATCTGCATATTTAGCAGCGATATCTTTCAGGGCTGGTCCTACTAATTTGGTATCTACATTGTGGCAGTTCAGGCAACCACTATTTTTTGCAAGTTCTGCGCTTGCTTGTACACCACCGGCTAGTAAAATGGCTGATGCTGCAAATGCTCCTATTAGTACTTTTTTCATATATTTTTTTCCTTATTAAAATTATAAAAGGTTACTTATTCTACCTTGAACTTTGCATATCTGCAGCAAATCCTGCAAATTTGTTATTTCCGGCATACAACCAGCTACCGTACATACCCAAGCGCTTACAGAGCCAGCTGCTGCCTCTGTAGAAACGGCCTTACTAAGACTGAGTGGTAAATTAATTAGTTCCGCGGGGAGCGTTAAGACAAGTATATGGGGAAATTGGCACTGAACCATGTGTTGCCATTTTGTCACTTCATCTGAATGGCTTCGCAAGATAATCATTATGGGTGGAAATAACGTTTCATCCAGCGCGGTTAGCAAACTGTAATAACCACTCGACTGTGCCGACATCATGGAATAAAACAAACGGATTGTCCTTTCAGCGGCCTGGAGATAGCGGGGTTCGCTCAAAATATGACCTAAGCGCTGCAATACAATTGCCGCCGTACCATTTCCAGATGCCATGGCATTGTCATAAATTGGCTTGGGACGATGAATCAGTTGCTCGTGATCGTGGCTGGTAAAATAGAAACCACCATTTTCTCGATCTTCAAATTGATCCAATACTACTTCCGCCAACGCAATAGCAAATTCCAGGTCAACTTCGCGAAACTCAGTTTGTATTAATTCCAGTAATGCATCCAACAAAAATACATAATCATCCAAATAAGCATTCAAGTGTGCCTTACCATCTTTATAAGTGGCCAGCAAACGGTCATTTTTCCATAGCACTGTACGAATAAAATCGGCTGCACGTTGCGCCGATTTGATCCATACAGCTTGACCGAATGTTCGTCCGGCTAGCGCCATCCCCTTGATCATCAATCCATTCCAACTGACCAGAATTTTCTCATCACGTCCCGGACGGACACGGTGCGCACGATTTGCCTGCAATTTAGCGCGCCCAGACAATAAGGTTTGTTGTGCTTGATCCAACGTAATACCAAGGTCTTTTGCAATTTCCGCAAGACCAGTTGTAATTTCCAGGTTCCATAATTTCTGTTCAAAATTAGGGGCCTGGGATAACCCGTAATAAGCCGCAATAACTGCAAATTCTTCGGTAGATAAAATTTGCGCAACCTCATCGCGATCCCAAACATAATATTTACCTTCTTCATGTTCAGAATCGGCATCCAGTGTGGAATAGTAACCGCCTTCACCCGCCCGATCGGATTGCATTTCCCGCATGACCCATTGCGCAGTATCCGCAACAATTTGTTTGAACAGCAGGTTATCCGTAGCCAACCATGCGGTGGTATACAGTTGTAATAAAGGGCCATTGTCGTACAGCATTTTTTCAAAATGTGGAATGCGCCAATAACCGTCGGTACTATAGCGATAGAATCCGCCGCCCAAATGATCGTAAATACCGCCATTGGCCATTTTTCCCAAGGTGAAAACCACCATCTGCAAGGCCAGAGGGTTTTGAGCCCTAAAATACTGGTGCAAGCAAAAAGTCAATTCGGCGGGATGGAGAAACTTCGGAGCTTGCCCAAAACCGCCGTAAACCGAATCAAATTGTTCTTCCAGACGCTGGATTGCTTGTGTCAATAACGCTTCTGAGAGTTCTGCTGTGGAAGAGTTTTTACTATCAGGAAGCGCTTGATTCATCAACCCTAACAATACCTTACTTTGCTTCTCGATGTCTTCACTGCGCGTGTAATAAGTTTCAGCAATTCGAGGTAATAATTCCAAAAATCCAGGCAAACCATAACGCGGTTGCAGCGGAAAATATGTTCCGCCAAAATAAGGCTTCTGTTCAGGCGTCAAAAACATCGTCAACGGCCAGCCTCCACTGCGATGATTCATAATGTAATGTGCGGTTTGATAAATCTGATCAATATCCGGGCGTTCTTCACGATCTACTTTGATGTTGATGAAATACTCATTCATCACGGCAGCCACTTCCGTATTCTCGAACGATTCATGCGCCATGACGTGGCACCAGTGACAAGCGGAGTATCCAATTGATAGCAAAATTGGTTTGTTTTGCGTACGCGCCAAATCGAGTGCTTGCTCGCCCCAAGGATACCAGTCAACCGGATTACCGGAATGTTGCAACAAATAAGGACTGGTTTCACTGCTGAGATGGTTAGTCATTTCAGATTCCGCTATGAAGGGTAAATGATTAATCTGTGATCGCACCTATGCTCGCACTGGATACTAATTTTGCATATTTGGCCAGTACCCCACGCGTATAACGCAGTTTTGGTGGTTGCCACGCCGCACGACGCTGGGTAAGGATGTTTTCGGGCACATTCAATTGCAGCAATCGCTGTTCGGCATCGATGGTAATTGAATCACCTTCCTGCACGAGCGCAATAGTACCTCCAACATAAGCTTCCGGAGCAACATGGCCGACCACCATACCGTAGGTGCCACCAGAAAAACGCCCATCAGTAATTAATCCGACAGAATCTCCCAAACCTTCACCAATTAACGCAGAAGTTGGCGACAGCATTTCACGCATGCCAGGACCGCCTTTGGGGCCTTCATAGCGAATCACTACCACATCACCCGATTGAATTTTTCGTGCCAGAATTGCTGCCATACAGGATTCTTCCGACTCAAACACGCGCGCTGGTCCAGTTATCTTCGGATTTTTAATACCTGAAATTTTCGCCACACAACCTTCGGGAGACAGGTTACCCTTTAAAATTGCCAAGTGACCTTGCTTATACATAGGGTTATCCCACTGACGAATAACGTTTTGTTCGGGACGCGGTGAATCCGGAATATCTTCCAAGATTTCAGCAATGGTTAATCCATTAATAGTTATACAATCGCCATGCAACAGACCATTTACTAGCAACATTTTCATTACCTGAGGAATACCGCCCGCGCGGTGCAGTTCAGCGGTAACATAACGTCCGGATGGCTTCAAATCACATAATACTGGCACCCTACCACGAATATGTTCAAAGTCATCAATCGTCAATTCGACGTCTGCCGCATGGGCAATGGCCAGAAAATGCAGCACGGCGTTGGTCGAACCGCCTACAGCCATAATTACTGTGATGGCGTTTTCAATGGATTTACGAGTAATAATGTCGCGCGGCAAAATTTGTTTCTTGATAGCGTCGACCAGCACCTCAGCGGATCTGGCAGCACTTAGCAGCTTTTCATCGTCCTCAGCAGACATTGTCGAAGAATAGGGCAGACTCATTCCCATTGCCTCAAAAGCTGAAGACATCGTATTCGCAGTATACATACCGCCACAAGATCCGGCACCGGGACAGGCATGGCGTTCAACTTGCAACAACTCGTCATCGCTAATCTTATGTGCGCTGTGCTGACCAACCGCTTCAAACGCACTCACAATAGTCAAATCCTGACCATTGTAATGCCCTGGCTTGATCGTACCACCGTACACAAAAATTGCAGGCACATTCATACGTGCAATCGCAATCATTGCGCCTGGCATATTCTTGTCGCAGCCGCCAATCGCGATTACACCATCCATACTTTCTGCCTGTACGCAAGTTTCAATGGAATCGGCGATAACCTCACGAGAAACGAGCGAATATTTCATGCCTTCCGTTCCCATTGAAATGCCATCCGACACCGTAATGGTACCAAACATCTGAGGCATGGCACCTGCTAGCCTCAATGCTGATTCCGCCTTTAGTGATAAATCGTTTAATCCCTTATTGCATGGGGTAATAGTCGAATAACCATTGGCCACGCCTACAATTGGTTTGTTAAAATCACCATCACTGAATCCTACCGCGCGTAGCATAGCGCGATTAGGCGTACGCTGAGCTCCTTGAGTGATAACTTGACTACGTTTATTGTCTGACATGCTTGCTCCTAAATGAAATAAAAATTTGTTTTATGACCACGGCATACATAACAGCACTTGGTATAATGACTGCCATTTTACCGTAAATAAGGCCGAAACTATGCTCGTCCATCCGCAAATTGATCCCGTTGCTATCTCCATAGGACCACTTTCCGTGCACTGGTATGGCTTGATGTATCTGTTCGGATTCATACTGTTCGTTTTATTAGGGCGCTATCGTATCAAGCATAATCCACAATCATTATTCACTAATGAAATGCTCGATGACGCACTGTTTTATGGCATGCTCGGCGTGATAATTGGCGGACGTGTGGGGCACGTATTATTTTATCAATTTGGCTATTATCTAGAACATCCCCTGCAAGTATTTGCCATTTGGGAAGGTGGTATGTCCTTTCATGGCGGATTCCTTGGTGTTTTCATCGCTATGATCCTGATGGCGCGTAAATACCGCATCTCCTGGCTTACAGTCACTGACTTCATTACTCCACTTATTCCACCAGGATTGGGTGCAGGTCGTATTGGCAATTTCATTAACGCTGAGTTATGGGGACGCCCTACTGATGTCCCCTGGGGCATGGTTTTCCCATACGTCGATAAGCTTGCTCGCCATCCTTCCCAGCTCTATCAAGCAGCACTTGAAGGCGTAGTTCTATTCTTCTTTATTTGGGTGTATTCGGCCAAACCACGAGCAACAGGTGCAGTCACGGGCATGTTTATGATTGGCTATGGAGTATTACGTTCATTTGCAGAATTTTATCGTGAACCCGAAGATGGTTTTATGGGCGTATTAACTCTTGGAATAACGATGGGTCAATGGTTATCTATTCCTATGATTCTGGCCGGAATAGTTGTGCTCATGTGGTCTGGCCGCCAAACCAATAAACTACAGAATCATACTGTGCACAAATCGCGTAAAAAATATAAATAACAACACAGTTAATTACCTCACCGTGAATTATTAAGTCATTTAAAGCGATTATTTTGATTTTCCAATGCATAAGAAATTTAACAGCCATGCAGAGACTATAATCGTTCATTCCAAACAAGATTGCTAACAAACTCCAAGTGCTAAGCGCGATCAACTAATGGATTCCCTTACAAAAAAACCAGGGTTTCCCCAATATACTTAACAGGTTAACATGATTAATATGGCACCATTCATTCATCACTTGAGGAAATCGCCATGAAAATACCAACAATCTTAGCTGCGCTTGTTTTTGCACTGAACCTACCTGTTTCATCTGCATTTGCAGTAGATGGAATTGATGATAACGATCATGCTGCTTTAGCGAAACATTACGATGTTCTCGCCAAAGAAGCAGAAGCTAGGTTACAAGAAAATAAAGCAGTATTAGAAGAATACGAGAATCATAGCTATTACTATGGACGCCAAGGTCAAGACCTTAAATCCCATACTACTGCTAATATTCGTGAATATGAAAAACAATTGGCTGAAAGCTTGAGCAATGCTGATCTACATCACCGAATCGCAATGGAACAACAAAACGGCAATGCTATCAATAAAGCTAGACTTAACCTAGATGATTCCATGACAGTGCAATAAGATAACGCTTAAGGGTAGTAAGCGGACAACCACAGGCTTGCCTGTGGTTGTTTTTTTGTAACTACAAAAAAACAACTCATAAGACAAATTTACTCCTCGCACCCTGCATTTATTCTTGCGGCAAAACCACAAGAATTTGTCTGTCCAAATCAAGCAATAAGTATCTAATGGTTTCCCTTAGAAGAAAACCAGGGTTTCCCCAATATACTTAGCAAGTTAACATGATTAATATGGCACCATTCGTTCGTCACTTGAGGAAATTGCCATGAAAACACCAACAATCTTTGCTGCAATAATTTTCGCACTGAGCTTACCTATTTCATCTGCATTTGCAGTGGATGGAATTGATGATAATGATCATGCAGCTTTAGCAAAACATTACGAAGTTCTCGCTAAAGAAGCGGAAGTTAAGTTACAAGAAAATAAAGCAGTATTGGAAGAATACGAAAATCATAGCTATTACTATGGACGCCAAGGCCAAGACGTTAAATCTCATACTACTGCAAATATTCGTGAATATGAAAAACAATTAGCTGAAAGCTTGAGCAATGCTGATCTACATCATCGAATCGCAATGGAACAACAAAACAGCAATGCTATCAATAAAGCTAAGCTTAATCTAGATGATTCTATGATAGTTCAATAAGATAACGCTTAAGGGTAGTAAGCGGACAACCACAGGCTTGCCTGTGGTTGTTTTTTTGTTTGAACTGCAGAAAAATAACTCACCATTTACTATTCTGCGTCATCAAAAACTTCACATTCTCCCCATTTTCACTGTAATAATAATAATTTCATATTCTGCTATTCATAAAAATGAAGCGCACCCCGAAACTAAATAAGTGGTTAAACTCCGTACCCTCGATAAGAGGAAAATATTGCTTATGAATAAGCAATGCAACGAATATCATCTTAATAAACAAAAATAACCGCAATGACCTTTCTCAAGCAATTATATAATTCGCGGTAGAATACGATTTTAACAAGCGCAATCGCTTGACGTTCCGCATTTGATTTATAAACACGAACTCACTGTTACTCGTCATTGATAAATGAACTACTCAAAATGGTTGTTATTTGCAACAATTTGCGGTGCGATTTTTTTTATTACTGGATTAAGCACACTTAATGCCGCAAGTACCTTAAAAAAATTTGCAAAAAATAGTAGAGTAGAATTTGGCGGCTGGATTCATGGCGGCGCAACTTTCAATCCTAGCCAAACCAACGGTTTTAACGGCCCTGTCGCTTTCGCTGATCAGGCTAACCGTTTTCAGTTAAATCAACTTAATTTGTTCCTGCAGCGTCCGGTTATTTCAGAAACCAACAAATGGGATTTTGGTGGGCGCTTTGATTTTTTGTTTGGTACAGATGCCATTTTCACACAAGCATTTGGCGTACCAACTTTTGACGTAAATTCAGGCGAAGCTCTAAATAGAAACAACTGGGATCTTAATTTATGCTGCTCATCCTCGCGCACTTATGGCATCGCGCTGCCACAAGCCTTTTTAGAAGTTCACGTACCAATTGGCAAAAATGGATTAAATGTCAAAGCAGGACATTTTTATTCCCCAACAGGTTTTGAGACAATCCCGGCACCGGATAACTTTTTCTACACGCGCGCTTATTCTTTCAATGCGGGTGAACCTTTCACGCATACCGGTTTACAGGCAAATTACGTGATTAACAAAAACTGGTCAGTATCCGGGAGTGCCGTTACAGGAAGCGCTACCGGTGGCTGGGATGGTGGATGGGACAGGCAGTTAGGTAATTGGGGCGGTGTTGGCGGTATCACTTGGACCAGCGACAATCATGCGACATCGCTCAACGTTACCGGCACCTATGGAGAAATCTCAACCCGAAATAGTGGAATATGGGCAATGTATAACATCGTGTTTCAACATAAATTTAATCCAAAAACTCTTTTAGTCTTGCACCATGTGCATGGTTTTGCTGATGGCGTTTTATTGAATAATCTGAAGTATACCAACGCTGTCAAAGATGCCGAGTGGATGGGCTTTGTTACACATTTATATTACGATCTCACGGAAAATGTGTCAGTAGGTATACGGGGAGAATGGTTCCGCGACAGAGACGGCTTTCGCAATCCATCACCATTCCGCATTGCAGCAGCCACTAATATCGTTAACGGTATACCTGTTAGTTATGCGGGCAGTCTCAGTAGCGTTACCATTACGCCAGCCGATTATTATGCAGCAACCGTGGGCTTAAACTGGAAAGCAGCTAAAACTCTAAAGCTTCAATGGGATTCACTTAAAAAGATAACTATTCGTCCAAATATTCGTTACGACAGAGTGGATGCTTATCAAGCAGCGGCTTATAGGCCATTCGCCGGCAATAAAGATCAAATTCTATTTTCGCTGGATTTTATACTACCTTTTTGATAAAGAAGTCCAAAAAAATACCGACATCCACCAGGAGCTCGGCGGATGTCAGCATACTAACTTATTCCTAAAGCCCTTTATTATCAAAATGCTCTGTGTTTTCCAGAGTCAAATTATGATCACTAGCGTCAGCCGTTTTATTTAGTTTCTTTTGTTGCTCCATAGCCAATCTTTTATGCAAGTTTGCAAATTCAAGGCTCTGTTTCAAGGTTCGTGCATGCTCGCGAATATTAGCCGATGTATGCGATTGAAGATCCAAGCCTTGCCTGCCATAATAATAAGGCCGTGCCTCATAAGCTTCAAGAATTGCCTTGTTTTCCTCCAATTTAATTTTTGCATGTTTAGCCAAGCCTTCATAATGCTTTATTAAAGCTTCATGATCATTAGTGGCAATTCCTGCCGGTGCAACTAACGATGAATTCATTTGTGCGCATGCAACCAACGTAGTCAGTGTAAATAGCGAAATTAAAAATTTTACTGTTTTCATGATGAGTAACCTCCAAGTCATTTCATCGATGGTGACATCTTACTTTGATCACTCCTCTGCGCATATTGGGGAAACTATTGTTTTTCACTAATAGAAACCATTAACCATTTTCCAGGTAAGATTAAGATAACTAAGCAATTTATCTGAAGCACCAGCTGCCAAGAAATAATCTTAGTACCGCCACCTCAAATAGCAACACGTTAATTGTTTTTCTGCAGTTGCACTTTGATTAAAAAGCATTAATGGGATTTTTTTGTTAAACAGCCTATAATTACATTCGTATATTTTTCTTTGTAAGGCACTGTGGCTGTGAATTATCTGAGGCACTCAAACCCCGCATTAACCGTCCGATATAGTTTTTCTTTTGTAAGAATTCCTGAAACTTAAATGCACTCTATTTTCAAATTCTCAGGATGGCTGTTATCGGCCATAACTTGTAGTATTTTGATTTTTATGGCAATACATCCAGATGATTCATATGCTAACAATTTTAGAAAATTTCTTAGCACTAGCAAATTAGACTTTGGCGGTTGGATTCACGGCGGTGCAACTCTTAATCCCAGTCAGACCAGCGGATTCAATGGTCCAGTTATCTTTGCTGATCAAGCTAACCAGTTTCAATTGAATCAATTAAATCTATTTATGCGACGCCCGGTTGTTTCGGAAGGCAGAAAATGGGATCTTGGCGGACGCTTCGATTTTATGTTTGGAACGGATTCCATATTTACGCAAGCATTCGGAGTTCCAGCTTTTGATGTCAATTCCGGCGAACCTTTAAAAAGAAGCAACTGGGATCTCGACTTATGTTGCGCTTCTACAAAAACTTATGGCATTGCTCTTCCACAAGCATATCTGGAAACGTATTTACCCGTTGGTGGCGGGCTCAATATCAAGGCAGGGCATTTCTATACTCCAACGGGTTTCGAAACTGTACCCGCACCTGATAATTTCTTTTACACCCGCGCTTATACCTTAAACGTCGGCGAACCCTTTACGCATACAGGGTTTCTGGCCAACTATACAGTCAACAGAAACTGGCTAATCTTAGGAGGCCCAATTACGGGTAGTGCTAACGGTGGCTGGGATGGCGGATGGGACAAACAGCTTGAAAACTGGAGCGGACTCGCGGGCTTCACCTGGACCAGCGATAATCGCGCAACCTCGTTTCATATTTCCGGTACTTATGGCGATACCTCAGCACGAAGTAATGAGCCTTGGGGGTTCTATAACATCGTATTACAACACAGGATTACGCCCAAAATGCTTCTCGTTCTGCATCAAGTATATGGTCATGCCGGCGGGGTCTTGCTGAATAACTTGAAGTACACAAATACCATAAAAGATGCCGAATGGTTTAGTGCTATTGCACATTTGTACTATGACCTAACAGATAATCTGTCGGCAGGTATTCGTGGTGAATGGTACCGTGATGAAGATGGTTTCCGTAATCCCTCTCCTTTCCGAATAGCTGCGGCAACTCAGGTCGTTAATGGCACAGTTGTCAGCTATGCGGGCAATCTCAGCAGCGTCACCATTACACCAGCGGATTATTATGCCGTGACAGTGGGTTTGAACTGGAAAATAGCCAGGACATTGAAACTAAAATGGGATTTATTGAAGAAACTCAATATTCGCCCCAATATCCGCTACGATAGAGTCGATGCCTACAAAGCAGCTTCCTACCGGCCATTTGACGGTAACAAAGATCAGATTCTGTTTTCACTGGATTTCATATTACCTTTCTGACAAAACAACTTTTCTTAATAGTCATTGAAGATTGATCAATAATCAAGATAATCTTATATCTCGGTTCAGTTAAAAGTACGTATGAAATTAGTAAGCAATGAAAAGGCCTCTGCGCAATTGGTTATCTCGATTACTCATGACTTTCAAGCACTTGATTTATATATGTAAAAATAAAACAAAGAACTCAAAAACACAGTTATGCAGCGGTTTTATGAAGCAAGCAATTACAGAAAAATGAAGTATTTCAGTATCTTCATGCCATGCTTTAGCGCTCTTAATGCTTCAATATGACAGCTTGCGATACTCATTGTTGAAGAATTTCCAATTAATCTCCATTGTTACCATATCTATTATTGAACAATTCAAGTGATGAGTATTGTGCAAACTTTCTTAGAATATTTGCAGCAACCGCCTCAATTTCTGGTAGATTTATCTTATTACTACATAAACATCGGTTACTGTTTGCTGTTGCATAATGAAATTATAAGTAGCTAGGCGAAAACACTAACAAATATTCTTCATAATTCGATAAAAATTAAGTTCACAGGAGTTTTAGATGACTGAATATATAGCCTGGTTTGACCAATTGACTATGAATGATGTTGGTCTTGTCGGCGGAAAAAATGCCTCATTAGGAGAAATGATCAGTCACCTTTCGCAAGCTGGCGTCAAGATACCCACAGGTTTTGCAACTACTACGAAAGCCTATCGAGAATTTTTGACTATCAATGGATTGACCAGCCGCATCAATCAATTGTTACGTGAATTAGATGTTGATGACATCAATGCATTGACGGTAGCAGGTCAAACAATACGCAATTGGATTCTCAACGCCACACTACCGGATACTTTCTTGAATGCAATCAAACAAGCTTACGAACAACTTGTAGCCACGGACAGTAATCAGGATAAAATTTCATTTGCAGTACGTTCCTCTGCCACCGCTGAAGATTTAGCTGATGCTTCGTTCGCGGGCCAACAAGAAACATTACTGAATGTGTGCGGATTCGAACAAATTATTGCAGCAATCAAAATTGTTTTTGCATCACTCTATAATGACCGAGCCATTGCTTATCGTGCTCACCATAAATTTTCACACGATAAAGTATATCTTTCAGCAGGCATTCAAAGAATGGTACGGAGCGACCTTGGCGCCAGCGGCGTAATGTTTACCCTTGATACCGAATCTGGTTTTCGAGACGTTATTTTTATTACCTCTGCATACGGTTTAGGTGAAACGATTGTACAGGGAGTCGTTAATCCTGATGAATTTTATGTTTATAAACGTGGATTAACAACAGGAAACTATGCCTTGCTATCAAAACGTCTAGGGACTAAAGCCGTTGAAATGGTTTATGACGATAGTAAAAGAGATGAGGGATCGTTCACAATAACACGTGACGTAGACACTGACCGGCGCATGCGTTTTTCATTGTCCGATAATCAAATTGAGACTTTAGCGCGTCAAGCATTGATCATCGAAGAGCATTACGGCCACCCAATGGATATCGAATGGGCATTGGATGGACAAGACAAACAACTGTATATCGTTCAAGCCCGCCCAGAAACCGTCGAAAGTCGTGCCAAAACAGTTCTGGAACGCTTCAAATTAAGCAATAAAGGCAAAGTACTCATCGAAGGACGCGCCATTGGAAACAAGATTGGTCGAGGAACGGCCCGCTTAATCATAGATACAGACCAAATGCATAAAATCCAAGCGGGTGATGTACTGGTAACCGACATGACCGATCCTGATTGGGAACCGATTATGAAACGAGCGGCTGCAATTGTCACTAACCGTGGCGGACGCACGTGTCACGCGGCCATTATCGCGAGGGAATTGGGTATCCCTGCGGTAGTGGGGTGCGGAGATGCAACGGTACTCATCAGAGATAATTCAGAAGTGACAGTTTCCTGCGCTGAAGGCGATACAGGCTATGTATATGAAGGATTACTTCCTTTTGAACATACTACTGCAGAAACAGGCAATCTTCCTGATTTGCCGGTCAAAATTATGATGAATGTAGGCAATCCGTCACACGCTTTCTCATTCTCACGCACACCTAATCAGGGCATTGGATTGGCGCGATTAGAATTTATCATCAACAATATGATTGGTATCCATCCTATGGCGCTGCTGCAATTTGATCGCTTGCCGAATGACTTAAAAAACCAAATCAATAGACGTACAGCAGGTTATAAAAACCCTATCAGTTTTTACGTTGAAAAACTGGCTGAAGGCATTGCAACGTTAGCAGCAGCATTTTATCCGAATCCTGTAATTGTCCGTACATCCGATTTCAAATCCAATGAATACGCCAACCTGATTGGTGGCAATCGTTATGAACCCAACGAAGAAAATCCCATGATCGGATTTCGTGGGGTATCGCGCTACCTTTCAACCGCCTTTCGCGATTGTTTTGCACTCGAATGCCAAGCGTTGCTTAGAGTTCGCAACGACATGAATTTGAACAATGTTGAGATTATGTTGCCATTCTGTCGTACAGTCGAAGAAGCCGAACAAGTTACAACACTTCTGGCATCGTATGGACTCGAACGTGGCAAAAATGGCTTACGCGTAATCATGATGTGTGAAATCCCCTGCAATGCATTGCTGGCTGAAGATTTTTTACAATACTTTGATGGCTTTTCCATTGGCTCTAATGATATGACTCAACTATCATTGGGTCTTGATCGCGATTCCGCTCTAGTTGCTCATTTATTCGATGAACGTAATCCAGCCGTCAAGAAATTACTCAAAATGGCTATTGATGCCTGTCACAAACAAGGAAAATATATTGGAATCTGCGGTCAAGGACCTTCGGATTACCCTGACTTTGCAGCATGGCTTTACGAACAAGGCATCAGCAGTTTATCGCTCAATCCCGATTCGGTAATGGAAACTTGGCTCTATCTTGCTAATCTGAAAAAATAATGAACAGGCAAAAACGCACCGTTTTTTATTTGTCTGATCGTACTGGCATTACTGCAGAAACTTTGGGACACAGTTTACTCACCCAATTTGACAGCATCGAATGGGAATTCATCAACGTACCATTTCTTGATAATATTGACAAAGCTCGCACGGTGTTAAAGCAGATTAACCATGCAACCGAGTGCGATGGTCATCGACCATTAGTATTTAGCACCTTGCTGAATCCAGAAATTCTTGAAATTATCAAGCAAGCGGATTGCCGCATTTTCGATTTTTTTGAAACCTTTATCCGCTCAATTGAAGAAGAGTTACACCAACCATTTGCACGTATGGCTGGCCGTTCGCATGGTTTACAGCACCACCTGGCCTATTTCAAACGTATCGCAGCTATCAATTACGTATTGGCGCATGATGATGGCATCAACCCGAAAAATTTTGCTGAAGCTGATATTGTTCTGATCGGTGTCTCCCGTTCCGGAAAAACACCCACCTGCCTCTATTTGGGGCTTCAATACGGCATTGCTGCCGCGAATTATCCACTAACGCAAGACGATATGCCCACTATACAACTCCCTCAAGTACTGGAATCTGTTAAAAGCAAATTGTTTGGCTTGACACTCACTCCAGCACAACTCCACTTCATTCGCCAGGAACGCCACCCGAACAGCCAGTACGCTTGTCTGACACAATGCCAGCATGAAATTCGCTGGCAGGAATCATTGTTCCGCTTATTCAATATCCCCTATTTGGACACAACACATATTTCGATCGAGGAAATCAGTGCTATCATCTTGGATCGCTGTGGATTGAAACGTCAATTATATGGCTGACGCAATAGTAGTCATTATCCTCGGATGCGCATCATTCGAGCCGAACTTCTAACCTGCAATACACGCTCAATTTTCTGATCCTTAATGCTCCTTGAAATAAACTGGGCATGGCCCCCATGTTCAAAATTTTATGAATTTATAACCTATTTAAATTTATTTAATGTGATCGGTTGTTAAGATTAAGTCGATTATCCGCAATATAAATTCTTCTTTGTAATTAATACCATTAGATAACTCCCTGTCTATTCTTAATAATTACCAAGGATTAATGCATTTTGATTGCGGATAATTGCTGCAATGGTGAAAAATCTAAAGAAAGGGTGGTTGTGCCAATTTTTGTAAGAAAGCAAAGATGACAATTTTTCTGAATCCCATAAATTGTAATCAGCAGAGGCAAATCTTTTTTAATTAAAACTTGGAATTGTCTAACTTTATCAAATAAATACAGACTAAAATTTTTTAGTTTTTACGAATGGCATTTATTGTTCAATCGGTTATTAGGCTATATGACTTCATAGTATGGCAAGGCATATTCTAACTTACCTGTTTGACAAAACCTGATAAGTCGCTGACGAGCCGAGCCGTACTGGGCTAATAAAACACTCTCCTTCACTGTGCAGTTGGCGAGAACTACGCACTCTCGCTATAACCATTTAGCTGTACGCAAGTGCTTTTAAAAATCTAATCTGCCCAGCCATTTTGAAAAAATGGGCAGATTTTAAACCGCTCACATTTATTAAAGGAACCAGACTATGCGTAAAAAATATCGTTCTATTGTACTTTCCGTTTTCTTATTTTCTTCAATCTTTTTTGTTACTGTTACATTAGCGAGTGAAACCGCCACGCAACCGATACCAACCTCATCTATCGGGAAGGAACTGGCAGTTATGCGCCATTTAAAAGATGGTAATGAATTTAACATGAGTATGCATGAATTGATTAAACACGGCAGAAAGCTTTTTCGAGCAAATTGGACGATCGAAGAAGGTGGTGGGCGTCCACTCACTAAAGGAATTGGCGATCCACTCTCTGATTCATCCTCACCCCTGTTCTTCCCAAGGAATTTTAACAGGCTATCGGCACCTGAT
The DNA here is from genome assembly GCA_024281995.1 of Nitrosomonas sp. Lineage (GTDB taxonomy): Bacteria > Pseudomonadota > Gammaproteobacteria > Burkholderiales > Nitrosomonadaceae > Nitrosomonas. Next base: position 350,575 of record JAMWZW010000001.1, on the reverse strand, counting down.
AGTAACTCATGTGCTGGATGCCACAACAAGCCACGTATAGGTGGTGGAGGCGATATAGTAACCAATGTATTTATTACCGGAGAACGCTTTGATTCCGTTACTTTCGATCACAGCGACACTGTGCCTCTTCGAGGTGCTGTCGATGAAGAAAGTAAATTTGTTCAACTCAATAATTTTGCAAATTTCCGCAACACGCTTGGATTATTTGGTTCCGGATATATAGAAATGCTGAGCAGACAAATGACCACTGACTTAAGAAAAATACGCGACTCAATTTCTGCAGGCAGCAGCGCCAAATTGGAAAGCAAAGGAATCTCATTTGGTTCTTTAGCAAGAAATACGGATGGAAGTTGGGATACTAACGCAGTCACCGGATTATTGGCCTCAAGCCTAGTCAGCGACGGTCCTGAGGATCCTCCCAGCTTAATCATCAAACCTTTCCATCAAGCTGGAGGGAAAGTTTCTTTACGTGAGTTTACCAATAATGCCTTCAATCAACATCACGGCATTCAATCCACAGAAAGATTTGGTAATGGAACAGATCCCGATGGTGACGGTTTTACGGATGAAATTACCCGTGCCGATATTACCGCGGCTACATTATTTCAGGCACAGCTCGCCGTTCCCGGTCGGGTTATTCCCAATAATTCAGCAATCGAAGCAGCAATATACCAAGGCGAACTGGCTTTCCAAACCATTGGTTGTGCCAGTTGTCATGTCCCAAAACTCCCACTGGATAATAAAGGCTGGATTTTTAGCGAACCTAATCCCTACAATCCGGAAGGTAACTTGCAAATAGGGCAAGCTCCTGAATACAAAATCGATCTAACCGATAAATCATTAGATAACCCTAGATTAACCCCTGAAAATGATATCGTTTGGGTTCCCGCTTTCACCGACCTTAAATTGCACGATATTACCAGTGGTTTATCCGATCCAAACCGCGAACCGGTCGATCAAAATGCTTCCGGTGCGGCATTCTTTAAAGGCAATTCACGTTTTATCACACGCAAACTCTGGGGTGTAGCCAATGAGCCTCCTTATTTTCATCACGGCAAATATACTACCTTACGTCAAGCAATCGAGGCGCATCGTGGTGAAGCGATGGATTCATACAATAATTGGACTGCGCTGAGCGAAGGAGAAAAGGATTCTATTATTGAGTTTCTCAAGTCATTGAGAGTCTTGCCAAAAGACACGAAGCATTTGGTAATTGATGAACATGGCCAGAAAAAACACTGGCCCCCAAAAAACTGAATCCACTCGAATCTGAATGTTACTTGATCAAGTCGATAAGCGATCGATCTCACCGGAACTCGCCCAGTAATATGCTCCAAAGAAAAAGACCCCGCTGTTATCAGCGGGGTCTTTCCGATTTAAATTATTTATCTAAGTTTTATTTAAGTGTTATGTTGTTGCGAACAGCACGAACGCCTTCTACACCCTTGGCTATACTTTCTGCTTTGCTAATTTCATCTTTCGAGTTAGCAAATCCGCTTAATTGAACAGTGCCTTTGAAAGTCTCCACACTTATTGCAGTGCCTCGTACATGAGGATCATCTAATAACTTTGCTTTTATTTTGGCTGTAATTGCTGAATCATCAATATACTGCCCAGTGCTTGATTGTGTTGGAGTCGAACCGCAACCAACAAGGTTCGCACTGAAAATCATAACAACAGCGATGAATACCCAACGTGAAATGATATAAAAATATTTATTGTTATCCATACTATTTACTCCTCTTTGAGTTTGAGTTGATAATTTTACTAAAAAGCCACTGAATTAAGAGCTATGAAAAATTAAGCCAAAATAATTATTAAATCATCTAAAAAATCTATCTATCGTTGTTTCTGGTAATGCATCGTCTTTAAAACAATAAGCGGATCTTGAGCCATAGGCGAATTACTTGCCCGATTTATAAAAAAATGGATCGTCCATTAGAAATGAATCTTGAATCCCGTCGAAGCTCAATGGACGGCTTTATAAAATTATCGAGTAGCCCGTTTAAAATGATCTAAAGCCGCTTTGGCAGCTTTAGTTGCTGCATTCATTTTCCCCGCTTGTGCTTCTCTACCCGCATCATCAAGACTCTGAATCCCTTCCAATAAATGCTTGTTATTAATCTTTTCATTTTTTGCTGCATTGGCATGAATTTTTGCTTCTTGTGCATGCTCCGCTAGAGATTTTTCATCCTTTGCATACAATGCAGCTTCAGAATATTGAATCGCTAGCTCAATATGGCTGCGCTCCGCATATACATTAAACGACAAAAACGTTATGAGAAGGAAAGTTAAGATTTTAATAACCATTGGGATTCTCCTTAAAGAAATTGAGTGATAAATTAAAACCATTATCTAATAGGAAGTTGAGGGAGTTTCTTGATCTCGTGGCTGAACTTGCTCTTCTCTACCTGATTTTTTCTGATTTGCGGTTTCATCAGATTGCATAATCTCCTCAGGATCCCTATCACGCGGACTAGCAGAATCAACATCACGTTTTGGTTCAGTAATATCCTTCCCTCTGTTATCGTGTTTTTCTTGCGTTGAAGATTGAACTTGTTGAGAAGTCGCAAATAGCGGCGCGCTTATCGATAGCAATAACGCCATGACAATAATCGCAATAAGCATTTTGGATGTTTCGTTTTTTTCCAGCATGATAATTCTCCTTTTAAATAACAAATACCCATCTGTTGCAAAACATAATATAAGTATTAATGATTTATCTTTGATTTACCCACTTGCGAGCGGCTGCTTCAGCCGACGAAATAGCGTCACCTTTTTTGCTGACTGCTTCCGTAAAACTCTCATATACCACCCTATCTACATCATCAAGAATTCGATAGCGACCATTCCATAGATCGGTAAAATCATCTTGTTCGGCATGTACTATAATGGTATGCCCTTTGTATCGTTTATCCATATTTCCTCCAAAAAGTGCAATTAACTAATTGTGAGTATGTTTAACCATTCCTTTAGTAAGATTAGACTCACCAAAAGATGCCCCTTACTCCTAATCTTTTGCAACTAATAGAAGCGGTGGTTCTGTTGTTGTGCAGGCAACGCCACTAATTACGCGCCAGCAAGCCACTTATGTGATGCTAATGCTTGTCGCAAGAAAATCGCAATTTCATAAATATTTACTGCGATGAGTTTTATGATATTTTTTGACAAGGGGCTAATTACAATCAACCCCTTGAAAGCTTGCTTGTAACTTACTCGTGAATTTGTTATAGCAACGTAACGACTAGCACTTGCAATTTCTCGAGAAATTATCAACCTGCTTTTCTGCCTCTTCTTTGGTAATACCATATCTTGCTTGAACTTTACCTATTAGTTCTTCACGCTTACCTTCGATGACATCAAGATCATCATTGGTCAATTTTCCCCATTGCTGTTGCACTTTTCCAGTAAGTTGTTTCCAATTACCTGCGATTTCGTCCCAATTCATTATGTTCTCCTTTTACAATTATTAAGGTATTGCAGTTCATCACAAATCTCTATCTTCAAACTCCGGTTCATCCTCTAGCTGATCTGCGGTTAGTGCAATGTTGACAGTATTGTCTGAGTAATTAACATCCAAACCTCTAAAGGGGACCGCCACAAGCCTGCCTCCCATGCCAAGTGTGCTTCCTACTGAAACTATCAGAGAATTAATTTTTCCCCCATCAGCAAGTAGCAGATCATCGACATCCCCTACTGTTTCACCATGTAAATCACAAACCTCCATCCCCAAAATAGCCTTCACAGACATATCATGACGATCAATTTGTGCGGATGTTGCCAAATCTCTTGTCTGATTCATATGAAATCTCCTTTTTTAAATTAGATATAAGCCATCAGGATGTATGACTTAAATTTATGCTAACCTTGGTTGCAATACCCTGTCATTAACCTATGTTAAATTTCAGAATTCTTATTAATGAGAATGCGATGAGACCAATAAAACTGGTCAAGGGATTTAGTGTTGAGGTGATGCGTTGTGAAAAACCGCATTAAATCGGTTAGTCCACGCTACTATCATTTCTCCAATTTCTCAAAAGTGTTGGAGCGGGAATTTACAGCGTATAACTTTCTCTCTTGATGATACCTGTCAAGATCTATTCTATGTATCCGGTGCAATCAAACGTTTGGTAGGAAACCAAATATTGAATCGGCTGCCCTTGCCAACTTGACTGCTGATCTCTAATTTCGCTTGGTGCCGATTTAAAACATGTTTCACAATGGCCAACCCCAATCCTGTTCCGCCGGTTTCTCTCGAACGACTGTTATCGACACGATAAAAACGTTCTGTCAAACGTGGAATATGCTCTGCCTCGATACCGATGCCACTATCTTGCACAAAAAACAAACCCTTGCCATTATGTTTTTCCCAATTGATACTGATCTCACCGTGATCTGGGGTATAGCGAATGGCATTGCTGACCAAGTTGCCAAAAGCACTACGCAATTCCTCTTTGCTACCCAATAATTGCTCTTGGGTAGCAATATTTAATTTGATGTGATGACGTCCTGCACTGAGGGATTGCGCATCTTGAAAAATGTCGTGCAGCAAACTTGCGACATTCACAGTTTTTTCTTTGATTTTTTCCTGCGCATTTTCCAATCGCGAGAGGACAAGTAAATCCTCAATCAATCGCTGCATACGTGTAGTCTGTTCGGTCATTAGTACCAGAATGCGCTTATTGAAATCGGGATTCACCTGATTGTCTTCTGATAATGTTTCAAGAAAACCCGCAACAACCGTAAGCGGTGTACGCAGTTCGTGAGAAACATTCGCAATAAAATCCCGCCGCATGGTCTCTATTTTTTCAAATCGAGTAATATCCCTGCTAATCAATAGCTTCTGGTTAAAACCATAAGGAATGATATGTAACGAAACAATAATGTCGTGTTGCCGTGTCTGCCTAAGAATTAAAGGATTACTGTACTGGCGAGACGCCAGAAATTCAACAAATTGCATCTGCCGAACCAAATAGGTAATTTGCTGCCCACCATCTAACGCCAGATTAATGCCTAAGTGCTTTTCCGCCATCGGATTACACCATTCAATGCGATCGTCGTCATCAAGAATCACAATACCATCGGGCATTGCAGAAGTCACGTTGCGCATACGTTCTAACGCAAGACTCAACAGTTGCTGGCTCTGGCTGTGTGCCCGCACATAGCGTGCCAAATGAGCGAACACATCATCCCACGCGCCTGAACCTGCCGGTATACTCGCCAGTGAATGATCTGAACGCTGTAACCAGCGCTCCAGCGCAACCAAGTGTCGTATGTGATGAAACACCATCCATAACAGCACAATACTGAGAAACACCAGTGCCTTCACAGCATCCAGTATCATCCATAACACTGCGGTAATAAAAATAATCAACAGAAGATTTGAAGCACGCCGCCAAATATCACTCACTTAAGTAACCTAAAAATGATCATTGAGGGAAATTTTAATTCTGTCAGATATCAGCATCTGAATCTTTGACAATTGTTAGAGCAGTAGCTGAAAAACGGTAACCAGTGCCCCGTACTGTTTGTATGCACTCATCTTTGCTCACCGATTCGAGAGCCTTGCGCAATCGCCTGATATGGACATCAACGGTACGGCCTTCGGCAGATACCTGATCACCCCATACTTGATGCAACAATTGATCGCGCGAATAGACACGCTCCGGATGCGTCATCAGAAAATGCAGCAAGCGATACTCTGTCGGTCCCAATTCAATTACTGCGCCTGAACAAGTCACGCGATGATCGGCCGGATTTAATCGTAACCCGTCAATTTCAATAATTTCATCACAGGCCGCTGACGGCAAACAGCGCAACACGGCTTGAATACGCGCAATCAACTCACGCGGCGAAAATGGTTTGGTAATGTAATCATCGGCACCGATTTCAAGCGCAGTCACTTTGTCTTCTTCCTCGGTGCGTGCTGTCAGCATAATAATGGGAATTCGTCGAGTTCTTTCATTACTGCGCAAAATCCGGGCAAATTCAATACCACTCATCTGTGGCAACATCCAATCGAGTATAATTAAATCCGGCAACGCATCTTTGATAACAGCCAATGCCATTTCAGCATTATCTACACCAATACATTCATACCCCGCATGCTGCACATTATAAGCAATCAATTCTTGAATAGCAGGCTCATCTTCGACAATCAGTACGGTTGCAATCATGAGATCTGCCTAGATCGATTCATCATTTTCTGCGCAGTTTGTTACAATAGTTATATTGATTACTTTTTATTGTTTGGTATTGCATAATAGATTATGGCCGGTTTAACCCAAGATACGCCCTATCCCACAGAGATTAAATTACACCAAAAATCCAGAGTGCTGGATATTACTTTCTCCGATGGCAAAACATTCCAATTTCCATGCGAATTTTTACGCGTCTATTCACCATCTGCCGAAGTACGCGGCCACGGCCCGGGCCAGGAAGTTCTGCAAACCGGCAAGAAAATGATCAATATCAGCAAAATCGAGCCTGTTGGCCATTATGCCATACAACTTAATTTTACCGATGGTCATAACACAGGCATCTATTCCTGGGATCTGCTCTATGACTATGGTTTGAATCAGGATAAAATGTGGCAGCGTTACCTGCAGCGCATGGAAGAAGCCGGAGTTAGTCGCGAGCAGGAAACAACCTCCCATGCCACTACTCACTCGTGCAAATAAATTGCTAGCCGCGCCTCGCTGATCAACCCTCTCCAATTACATTCAATCATTATCATGACTAAAACAACTCATTTTGGCTTTGACACCGTTTCTGAAGACGAAAAGGCTGGCAAAGTGGCCGGCGTATTCCATTCCGTAGCGGAACGCTACAATGTGATGAACGATGTAATGTCCGTCGGCTTGCATCGTTTGTGGAAGCGCTTTGCAATCGAAGCCAGCGGCGTAAAAAGAGGCGATAAAGTGTTGGATATCGCCGGCGGAACCGGTGATTTAAGCGCATTGTTTTTACAAAAAGTGGGTAAATGCGGCGAAGTATGGCTGACCGACATCAATAACTCCATGCTGTCCATCGGACGTGACCGCATGATCGACGCCGGCACCCCCACTCCAGTGGCGCAATGCGATGCCGAAAAATTACCCTTTCCCGACAATTATTTTAACTGCGTTAGTGTGGCGTTTGGTTTGCGAAATATGACGCATAAGGATATTGCGCTCAAAGAAATGCTGCGCGTCATCAAACCGGGTGGAACGGTTATTGTGCTGGAGTTTTCCCGCGTCTGGAAACCTCTGCAAACGGCATATGACACCTACTCATTCAAGTTATTACCGGCGATGGGGAAAGTTATTGCCAACGATGCGGAAAGCTACCGCTATCTGGCCGAATCCATTCGCATGCACCCTTCCCAGCAAGAATTAAAAGAATTGATGCAACATGTTGGCTTCGAGCGCGTGGAATATTTCAATTTGACCGCAGGTATTGTGGCGCTGCATCGGGGATATAAGTTCTAACCAAATCACAAAAATAAATCAAAAATCCCTGACGACGCGAAAACCGAGGCTGTCGTCGGCTTCACCTGTGATGCCCCATTCACGTTTAGCTGAGCGCAAGTCCTGCGGGCTGTTGTCCCATGAACTGCTCCGAACTACCCGGCGATCACAATTGCCACCATTCTTATCCAGCCAGGTGGAACTATCCGTAGGTATATTTTGGTAATTATCATGCCAGCAATCCTGCGTCCATTCCCACACATTACCCAGCATATCGAACAGGCCAAACGGGTTTTCAGTAAAACTTGCCACCGGCGCGGTGTACACATAGGCATCCTGGCAATCCGCTAGTGTCCAATCAGAACCGGCAACGGATTGCGTTTCTTGTCCAGCGCCATTGGCGTAATCGCATTGTTTATTGTCATCATAAAAACGCGCTGTCCGGGTTCCAGCGCGTGCTGCGTATTCCCATTCCGCCTCGGTCGGTAAGCGGTACTGCGCACCGGTGCGTTGTGACAGCCAGCGCACATACTGCTGCACATCGTGCCAGGACACGCACACTACCGGGTGATCGTCATGTTGCGCAAAGCCTGGGTTTTTCCAGTTACGATCGGGTTGTTGTTCTGATTGCCTTGTTGCAGTATTCCATACGCTACAGCCTTTGCCGTTTTTTTCAGCGACCGTTTGGTAATTTGCCTCCTGAACAAATTGCCTGAACTGCCCCACGGTAATCTCGCAGCGGCTAATGGCAAAGGGCCGGGGTATCGTGACCGGGTGTTGCGGACCTTCTCTATTGGCGCGTTCAGCTTCGTTTTCTGGTGAACCCATCTGGAAACGACCGGGACGAATCGCTACCATGGCAGGCGCGAGTTTGGCTTCATTGGCATAGCAAGATTGCGCTAATTGTTTTGTAATCTCTTTTTCGGCGCTTTGATCACCTCGCGGCAAAACATCCTCATTAGCATAAATCCCATGACAAAAAATCAAACTCAGAAACAACCATAAAAAACGACTGCTTAAAATCACGATGAAACTCCGGTCGAATCAGCGGATGAATCAGGCTGCATCAACTCGGCACGTATGGCAGCAACCAAGATTTCAGCCTGTTTCACCATCTCTTTCGCGTCGCTCAACTCAACGGGATCTCCGGTATAGTCGGCCACATAACGAAACGTCTCGGCGTGCTTCAAAAGGCGCCCCATTTCCTTGGGAAACGGACCATTCTTGACCAGGCGATCACTGAAAGCATTCAAAACACCTTTATGGGTCTTACCGATATTCTCTCCGGAAGCTAACAACCCCGCACGTGCAGCATCGAACATGGCATAGTAAGCGCGATTACAAGCGCCATCCGCATCGCCGGTATCGAGCAACACTTTGGCAGACACAACCGCTTGCACAGCCTTTGCCATCAAATCTTCCGCCTTCACAAGCGAATGCCTTCCTTAACGATGTTCCGAAGCAAGGCGGGATTCGAATAATTCTCCGGCTGCTCCCATTCATCAAGCCATACGGGTAGCGGCGAGATATTGATTCCGGTTTCCAGCAGTACATCATAAGCAGCATCCGCCATGGACAATGTTGTTGCCAGCAACTTTTGATGCTTTCCTTTCAACAACACCGCCACATCCGCATCGCTATCGGGACGATGCGTGCCGCGTGCCCGGCTGCCATAAACAATAGCACCAGCCATATCATAACGATCCGCGATTAAAGCCATAAATCGCCGCACCGCTTGTTCAGTGTCGTGATCAATAATCCCAGGATTCATGTACTACTCCTTTTTAAAAGACGATGGAATCGTAACGGAATGAATATCGTGTTTCAATCTAAAACGAATATTGTAGGGTGCATTAAGCGCAGCGCCATGCACCAACCTGTGGCGGATGAGGCCGCACAATGGCGGATGGCGCTTCTCGCTTATCCACCCTACCTTACAAAACCAAACCCCAAGGGCTACGCCTCTGCAATCCACAAACCCTCAAAGTGCAAAGAACTTAATTAGAAATCCCTGACAATACGAAAACCGAGGTTGATGCTAGCATCACCGGAGTCGTACCCGAAACGGCTAGCCGACCGCAGGTCCTGCGGACCGTAGCCCCACGAACCGCCCCGAACCACCCGGCGATTACAATCGCCATCATCCTTCGCAAGCCAGGCTGAACCATCACTAGGCGCATTTCGATAGTTTTCATGCCAACAATCCTGCGTCCATTCCCATACGTTTCCAGCGGTATCATACAGTCCGAATGCGTTCGGCTTGAACGAACCCGCCGGCGCTGTTTGCTCAACATCCCACTGACTGCCGCAGCGATTGCATACCGCATTGTTGTGACCGATGTCATTGCCCCACCAGTACGCGGTTTGTGAGCCAGCGCGGGCGGCGTATTCCCATTCGGCTTCAGTCGGCAGGCGGTATTGCTTGCCGGTTTTGTCCGACAACCATTGCACATACGCTTGCGCGTCATCAAATTTAACGTTGACAACAGGTCGTTTGTCACGCCCCCAATTATTATCATTCGGTAGTTTACTATTGGTTGCCCGAACAAATGCATCGTATTCTTCGAAAGTAACCTCGTATTTGCTGATTTCAAAAGCATACACGATGGTGATCTCGTGTTGTGGGCTTTCATCACTGCTTCGAAACGGTTCTTTTTCAGGGGAACCCATCAGAAATTTTCCGGGTGGGACGTGCACCATCTCAGGTTCGAGCGGCAGCCAGTATTCTTGAGCAACGCGGGATTCTTGTGCAATGCGTAATTCATCGTTGAATCCCGCGCCGTGTTGATAGGTCTGTGTCAATTGCACCTGGATAGTGTGCGGAGGAATGGATTGGTCTTCGCTTAACTTGACTTCCGCGCCATACGTCAACCACGCCAGGCTGTGCGCCACCCGATCAGCCGCGGCTTTGCCTCCAGGCTGGTAATGAATAGTGTTATGTTGCACAGTGGAGTTGATGACAACGGATTGCAGGACAACCGGAAATTTCGCGTTCTGCAGCACATTGCGCAGCGCTTCGGCCAGTGCCTGGGTATCTTGCTGGTAATACACTACCACTGGCCATTGGGCATACTCTTGTTTGTTGAGATCGTGCCGGAATTGCGTCAATGCTTGCTGGGCATAATTGTTCCATATGAGATGCAACCCCCAACTGCCAACTGCCGCAAACAACACCACCAACAATGCCGGACGCAGGATCAGCGACCTGCTGGCGCGCGGCAATAATTTGGCGATAGTCTGCGGCAACCTGAAATCGAGCAATCCCAATTTGCCGCCGAGCAGGATATTGGCAAAAATCGGGTCATTCAACGCCTCGGCGTTGTTCATCGCGCGCAACTCAGCCAGGCGTACCTTAAGCTGGCGCTTGGATGGCGTGCGGACTTCCAGATTTAACGTGCCCACACCACTTTTATCAGTCAACTGACCGAATAGACGCTGCCAGGCTTGCGTAATACGCTGCCTTTCCTCGCGATCCATGCTTCGTAACAAATATTCGCGCAGCCAGTCCGGCACATGCACATGCGTCAACCACGGCAAGCGACTCAAGCCCGCCAGCCGTTGCTCGCGCCGCTGTGGCGGATCGACGGTAAAGTTGGTGGTGTTGAGGTGGCCAAACAGCAAATAATCCAGCGCCTGCGTCAATACCCAATGCGGTTTGGGGTACACCGCCACCGCACGCAGCAAGCGCAGGCCATAAGTCCCTAAGAAAAATTCCAATTGCCGCAACAGTTCGGAGAGATCCGCGCCATACGGCGGTTTCTCCCCCAACCAGGCATCGGATTGCGCCGCGATCATGTCGGGCAGTAACACGGGATACGCGGGTTGCGCTAGCAACTTGGCCGGTTGTTGCATGGCTGTCAGGTGCTCGACCAATTGCGGCAGACTGTCCCGCGCCAGTGGCAGCAGCAAAAAGTTGCGCTGCGCCAGCACTTTGGCATGAGCCGACCCGGCATCGCGCGGATGCAGCCACACTTTATCCTGCCAAGGCGCAAATTCCTTGAGCCAGGAACGGATTTCTCCGCTGTAGGGGTGGAACAGGATATCGGTTGCGCTGATGATCAATAATCGGGCATCGCCATGCCGCGCCAGTAATTGCGGCAAGCGGCAGTATTCGTTGCGGTTCTCATCCTTGTCATGCCAGCGCACCAGCCAACGCGGGTCATCGCGGAAACGGTAAGTCTGTACGTGCAAGCCGAGCGTAGCAAAACGTTTTTCCAATTCTTTCGCCAATGCCGCCTGCTGGTCATTGCGATGCAAACTGCGTACCAGCAATACATGCTGCGGCGCAACCCGGCGCTGGTGGTAAACGGGACGAAAATAGCCGCCGCTCCTCGCGGTAGCTTGCACGGTGGCAGCCACATCCAGGCGCAGCGTCGGTTCAAAACGCGCCGCGCGCAGATCGCGCAGTACCTGCTCGGCCTTGGCGCCGCCAAAAATCGGCGTTAACACCCGCTCAAAACGCAACTGATTGAGCAGATCATCACCCGATGCCGGCTGGCTGTTAAGAATCCAGCGCTGGTGATAGCGTTTCGCCAGCCACAGCAGCGCCAACAGCCAAGGCAGCCAAAATAATACCTGCGCGATGACATCCAGCAGCATTTTCCAATGATCTGACAAGCTTTGCGGTTCCGGCTGAGGGCGTGGCGCGACCTGATCGATGATGGCAGCCGTGGCAACTGGCTGCTCGGTTTGATCAGCCGCAGTTGCCGGTTGCCTTGTTTTTTCCACTGTAGACTTGGGTTTCTGATCGAATTGCGCGGGATCCGGTTGCATGACCCAAACCGTCAACGCCACGACCACTGTAACAAGGCAAGTCAGGATACCCGCAAGCCAAACTCTGCCTGTTTTTTGCACTCTTGAACGCAGCGCAGCGAATGTAGTCTGCGCGGGTGCTGCCAGGCGATTCACGCCGGCCAGCGTAAACTTGTCGCCTGCAGGAACCGCGTGAATAGCCTGCGCGGCCAGCCATTGTTGAAACAATACTGGGAATCGCGCTTGGTCTTCAGGGTTGCGGCAAATCAACGGCCCCAGCATGGGCGCCCACTGCTGAATATCTTTGGGCAGGCGATCTTGCCGTTTCAGCCGGTGCCACAAGCGGTAAACCGATAACCATACATCGGGGCCGCACGCCATACCTTCGGCTTGCAATAAAGCCGCCAGACTGTCGAGTTGCGGCAGGGAGGCGTGGCTATCGTGCACAGGTGTTATCAGCCTTTGACAAGCGGTCGCGCCAGCCAGTCGTCAAGCAACTGTTGCGCGCGATCCTGGTCTTCCTGATGTTTGAATAAGGTTACGCGTGCGCTGGAACAGAATATTTCACGCCATGCGATATTTTGTAATGTGCAATCCTGCGCAACGTTGCTGCGTTTGTACAGTAATTGCATCCAGTTCAGTAATTCCGCCGTAGAGGGCTGTTTCTGCAATGGCACTTCGTTGCGGAGGTAATCGAATAGCGCAATTCCACCCGCCCACAAGCTTTTTTGCTGATTCGGCTTATCCAATTCCGCCGGAATGACAATATTCAGGCGCTTTTCCACGATACGTTCGATGGTCACCTCATTGTCCCCGGCGTTATGGACTGTATTGCCCAGTTGTCTGCGGAAAGGCGGCAATTCCAGATGATAGTACACGCAGCGGCGCAGAAAGGCTTCCGGCAATTCGCGCTCACGGTTGCTGGTGATGATCACGACCGGCCGCAATGATGATGCCGACTTTGCCTGGCCGCTCTGCAACGACACGACGGTGCGCGCTTTGCCCGTTTGAAATAACTCGGGTATATCAAAGCTCATGCGGTCAATTTCATTGAGTATGTCGTTCGGTATTTCGCGCGGCGCTTTATCGATTTCATCGATCAGCACCACGGAGCGCTGCGGTTCTGCAGGCAATTGTTCCAGACAACCTGCCAGGCCCAATGCACGAATGGCATCCGCGCCCAATGCCCGCAAGATGGCGAGACCGAGTGCTTCAAAGCGTAAATAGCGATAGGAACTATCGGCATTTTCGTTCTCCACCCGCGCGGCGCGGAAACGCCCCAAGGTATCGAAGTGATAAAACAAATCACGGCTTTGGGTATCCGATTTGACCGTAAAGCACAGAGGTCGTGGCCATTCGTCCCCAGCGTTCAGCGGAAAATCCAGTTCCCAGGCCAGGCTATAGGCCAGCTGCGATTTGCCGCAACCCGGTTCACCGGTCAATAGTAAAGGCATGCCCAGTTCCAGCGCCACATTGACTGCCGAGATCAAGCCCGGCGGCGCCAGATAGCCGCGCGGATGCGTCAACTCTTCCGGGTCGAAACTGGGGAGGCGGCGCCATTTCTGCGTTTCTATTTGTTGCCCTGTGCCAGTGTAGTAACGATCGCCAAGAAATGTAGTCATGTTTGAACTCCGTGAATGATGTGATCAGCCGTATTTTTTCAAGGCATCAATCAGTATGTTTTTTAAATCATAATGGTGAATCTCAATATCATCTTTCGTTATCAGAATATGATGCATGGGTTCTTTGATTTTATTTTTGCTAGTCTTACGCTTGTCGAATTCATTCATGATTTCAGCTTCAACAAACCTTCTGATTTCCTGCGTCCTCGAGCCATAGCCAAATTGGCTATCAATCCACTCATGGATTAATCGCCTGTTGGGTGATTTGATTTCCGGCAGTACGTATTTTCATGCAACTTTGCTCGGGTAAGAATCGGTGGATTTTATCAATCAATGTGTCGCCTTTTTTTTGCCAGAAAAACCAGATCGATTGGGGTCGGTCCGTTTGTTCATAATATAAAACCAGCATATGGCGAGGCGTATTATGCGCAAACTCAAGACTTTCCCAAGCTTCCAGCATGCCACACACCAGCTCCTGGTTTTGAGATTCGGCTTCGGTAAGCTTTCTGTACAGGAGATGTGGCGCATGTTTATTCGATAATGCACGCCCGATTTCTACCCGTGTTGGCGCACATACCAGTTTCTCAGCCAGCAGTTCCCAAAGATAATTTTCGGGACTGGCGGCGCTTTTATAGACTTTTCCACTCAGTTGTACGGGTTCAGGTGACAAAGGCTCTACTGAAGCGGTATTCCTGATACTGATTTGCTTTTTGATCTGGTAATAAAGAATAAACAGCAAAGCATACGGCCATTGCGAATCGGTGCCATGCAACAGAAAAGCCAGCGGAGGAATCCCTTGTGCAGTAAAAAAGCTGTCTCCGGTGCGATCGAAAATATGCCTCGCTTGCTCGTCCTTATCAACCAATCCGGCTTTAAATTCCGGCTCATCTTCAAATCTGGCACATTTCATTTTGATCCTGCTGGTTTGGGTTTCTTGAGACTGCTGCCGCACCGTTTCTGTTGCTGCAGTAAACAAAAATGGCAGGAGCGGTTCAGCAGCCGGCTTGTTTCGCACGCCGTCTTCGCTCGCATCCAAACCAGCCTTTAAGCGTCTTTCCAATTCATCTTTTGATGTCGATCCGGCCAAATCGATATGAATGATCGGTTCGAAAAGCCCTAATACAGACTTATCCATCGATTCGATTTTAATCGGGAGCAGCTTGCCACTGGCAAAAGCGGCAGCCCATTCGGAGCCTGTAAACTCAGCACTGAGATAATTTTGAGATAAAACTGCGATGACTTTTCTGGCATCACGTAGTGCGTTATGCATTTCAATGGGAAAAAACTGCCCCGGCTTGAAATCCCATACATCTATCTTTACCTTGTGGCCAAGGTTTTCTTCAATATACCAGGCTATCCACACTGCCATAGCTTTATCGGCAGTGGCGTGGCTAACAAAGTAGTCTATGTCTGATGCCATGATGACGGCTAATGCAGATTGTTGAAGTCAGGCTCAGTTTTTGGTTTTTTCCGGTTATTGTCAATACCTTCCAGCAGCCGGTTGCGCGCTTCATTTTTGTCGGTAACCCCGACCAGATCAATGTACACAATCGCTTTCAGCAAACCAGTCAGCTCGACTGGCCGTGCCCGCACAGGAACCAAAAGACGTTTCTCACCCAGCGGATCTTGGGCAAATGCCGCCGCCCATTCCGGTACAGTAAATTTTGCCGCCAAATAGTCCGGCGATAAAACCGCTATCGTCCGTTTGGCTTCCGTGGTGGCTTTTTGCATGGCTAGCACAAAGTTATCACCCGGACCGAAATCCCACGCCTGAATGATCGTTGTGTAGCCTTCCGTCTCCAATTGCCAGGCTATCCATTCCGCCCGTTTTTCATCGGCGCTGTTATAACTGATAAAAAAATCTTTCATAAGGTGTAGTTTCCAAATTTCTTTGTCTTTGCAGATCTGTTAGTGCGTAACTCGCATTCAAAAGTAGCGCTACACTCGCGTTATTTTAGCATAGGGCGCAATAAGGCCATGATCCGCCAGCGCAGATGGACTGCCATGGTTTTGGTATCAAATCTTGCAAATAAAGCGAAAACTGCTGCCCATTCTTGCGTCGGCATTTGCCACGGCGTAAAGTTATTGGCTTGACAATGATTTTGAAAATTGGTTATGCGTATCGATATAACACCTTTAACTCAGGCGATCACTAGACTGGCGGAAGGCCTTACTCGCTACCAATCAGACATCAGCGATACACAGATTCGCGACGGCTTGATTCAACGATTTGAATTCACTTATGAATTATCACATAAGATGCTCAAGCGCTATTTGGAGTCTTCCTCGGCCAATCCCGCTGAATTTGATCAAGCTGATTTTCAATATTTAATCCGCTCCGGTAACGAGCAAGGCCTATTGTTGAGTGATTGGCCGCAATGGCGTATGTATCGGGATATGCAATCCAAATCAAGCCATACTTATGATGAAACGATTGCCCTTGAAGTCGTTCGCGCCATCCCGGATTTTCTCAATGACGTGCAGTACCTACAGCAACAGCTGAACCAGCGGTTATCATCATGAAACGGCATCCACCGCTTGACGTATCCGCTACCGATTGGCGTCTCATTCAATCCATTTTGCATGAACATGTGCCGAATTGTGCGGTATGGGCGTTCGGTTCTCGCGCAACCGGAAATGCCAAAAAATATTCCGATCTGGATCTCGCCATTATCGGCAAACAACCAATAGGACTCTATCAAAGCGCACAGCTAACTGAAGCTTTTGCCGAATCCGATTTGCCCTACAAAGTTGATGTAGTGGATTGGGCAACAACCAGCGAAGCATTTAGAAGAATTATTGAACAAAACAAAGTGGTCATTCAGCAAGGTACTGATATGTGATGAGATAAGACCTGTTGGACTTCGTAAACTCACTCCAATCTATAAGCTTTCCAGAGGTTCTTGATAGCTTCTTTGGAACATCCATTTGCGTTTCTTCATCGATGATGCCTATTTTAACCAATTTTTATCGACAGCACGGATTTGAAATTTGCTTGCCTTTAAACACCGGCAAGGAAACGCCAAACCTTTGGTTGTCAACCTCAATACTGTAAATCCTTGCCGGGGACGCCAGGCCGGGTTTTATTTTTTCCGAGCCTTGTGTCGGATCCAGTTGAACCAACCAAACTTGAAAGCGTGAAACCTTGGACATCACGTCCAATGCTCATTGAGGAATTTTTTGATCCAATATTGTTCCGCAATTTTAAGATGGCATTTCTTTCCTTGCATTTATTGTAATCAAATTCCACGACTTTTTTACCATCCAGATCAGCTTGCTCGATCAGCGGTTTGGAAGCGTATCCCTTGCGAATTGCCGAATGGGTAAGTGCTTACGTTATAACTTTAACTACACTGTCATTAATTGGACACACCTGGTAACAGCAAGTCCAAATTTACCTTAGCCTTAACATCATTAACCGATGGCAGCACGACCGCAAAAAAATCTTGTTTTAAAATATGCTTCTTCGGTAGCCCACACCGCGCTGCATTATAACAAGCGATTGCAAAGCGATTGAGCAAAACATAACAAGCAAACTACACTGTAGCGGTTCGCATATTACGAAAAAGCCGGGGTGACGCTAAACAAAAACGTTTCTAAATCCCCAGATTCCAAGCTGGATTTTCCGCAACTAGTTTCATCAGAAAAATTTCAGCTGCAATTTTGCACCATTGCAATTCATTTGCAGATTCCGGATTCCAACCTGCCGCGCTATTTCATGAATTAGCATTTGATTGATTTGATTAAAACTTTGATTCATTTGTGTAATTGCTTGGCCTTCTTGCAATTTTTTCAGCTGGTAGCACTGAAGTTTAAATTCCAGAATAACTGTAAACCCAAAATGCAAGATAATGCCCAAATAATTGGCTGTATTTTATCAAGAATAAATTGTAGACAACTGGTTCGTCTCTTCTTCCGCCAGAAGTCATGTGTCGAATTTTGTATTAAACAAAGGGAATTCAATAAAACTTGCCTGCCCTTAAAAATTTGGAGTTCCATCTTTTCAGAAAAAGTACCTTGATATGCATAGCTAAACGCAATAAACGCTTGATTAATAAGAAGAAAACTTCAATTATAAAAAAGACCAAAAAACGGAAGGTAAAAATAATTTTTAAATTCTCTTCAGTATCCTTTGAGTTAGATATTTCAAAATTAAATTTTCAAATAAAAATCGATAACTACCGCACACAAGCCAATAGTCATCAAAATTCTTTGATGTCGAATATGGTTATCCTTTTTCACCTAAATATAATGTATTGCCATTATCTTATTAAAAAATGTACGTCGGAAATTTCAAAATTATCGTCTTTCCATTCACACATCATTCCCACCAGCAAACTCACACTTTATTTCCATCATCCCAATCCCGGCCAATAATGGCTATCCGGCAGCGGCCGTTTGCCGAAAATTGCTTGGCCGACGCGCACCACGGTGGCGCCTTCTTCGATCGCCAGTTCGTAGTCACCCGACATGCCCATCGACAGTTCGTCGAACGATAATCCAGAGGGTGCTTCCTGGCGCAGCATGGTTTGGATGTCGCGCATTTTGATGAAACATTCGCGCACGCGGTCATGGTCGGATGAAAAAATGGCCAGTGTCATTAGCCCTTTGATGCGAAGCGACGAAAATTGCGGCAGGTGTTGCACGAAATCGCGCACGGCTTCGGGCGGCAGGCCGAATTTGCTTTCCTCGCCGGAGCTGTTCACTTGCACGAACACGTCAATGGCACGGCCTTCGTTTTGCAGGCGTTTGTCGAGTTCTTCGGCGACTTTGAGGCTGTCGAGCGCCTGGAATTCGTTGGCGAAGCGTGCCAGGTACTTGGCTTTGTTGGTTTGCAGGTGCCCGATGATTGACCATTTGATATTTAGATCCGCCAGCACTTCCGATTTCTCGCGCGCTTCCTGAATTTTGTTTTCGCCCATTTCATGAACACCGGCGGCATAGGCGATGCGCAGCCGCTCCGCGGATACGGTTTTGGTGACGGGCAATAATCGTACACCGGCGGGGTCGCGGCCGACTTTTTTGCAAGCATCGATAATGCGTTGCTTGACGGTGGCAAGGTTGTTTTTGATGTCGATCAGTTGTTGTTCTTCGTTGAGTTCCACGGCGGTCTCCTGGTTCATGATGCGGATGCTCCTGCTAATTTTGTTGCTTGATGAAATACCATTTTCCAATGCTTTCCTTGGCGATGCCAAATCGAGGTTCTGATAGACCCCGCACTATTGATGGATTGTCGCGTTTTTTGCAGCGAATAAATCGCCAGCACCACGTCATCGCTTAATGCTTTGACACGAAAACTTTCAAACACCCAAGGCATGTTAGGGTCTTTATTTTTTAGCCAATCGACCACGTTGTATCTGGTATGGATGTGCCCGTGATTATCGATTTCTTCAAAATTTTCCGCCAATAATTCATCAATGTATTCGGGATGTGCGTTCAGATCGGCTTGTAACAACTTAAGTTCCAAATGCTGAATCTGTTCGGCAAGCGCACTGTTGTTCTCCATATCTGAAAATTATTTAACCCGCATACCGGGCTGTGCGCCGGAATCCGGTGACAAAATGAACAACTCACCCGGATTGCCACCACCAGCAGCCAACACCATGCCTTGCGACAAACCAAATTTCATTTGCCGTGGCGCGAGATTGGCAACCATGACAGTTAAACGGCCCTTGAGTTTTTCAGGGTCGTATGCAGATTTGATACCGGCAAATACTGTGCGTTGTTCGCTGCCGATATCGAGCGTCAGTTTCAATAATTTTTCGGCGCCTTCTACATGTTCGGCGTTGACGATTTTGGCGATACGCAAATCGATTTTGCTGAAATCGTCGATGGAAATGGTTTCGGCAATCGGTGTAACCGATCCGACTGCATGCTGCTGTTTTTCGGCATGCCGTGCCGGAGACTCCGGCGGTGCAGGTGTCAAACTTTGCGTGTTGGCGGCGATCAGCGCATCGATTTGCTTGGTGTCGATACGCGTCATCAAATGCTGGTAAGCGTTAATCACATGCCCTGCGGGCAACAGCAGACTGGAAACCGGCTGATCGGCACGCAATTGCGGCCAACTCAGCGGTTCGCAATTGAGAAAAGTCTCAATCCGCTGCACGGTACCGGGTAGAATCGGTTTCAAGTAGCGCGCGAGCAAATAAAACAACTGGATACCCAAGCTGCTGGCGCGATGCAAGTCATCTGCGCGATCCGGTTGCTTAGCAATTTCCCACGGTGCCAAATTGTGGATCATTTCGTTGGCTTCATCGGCAAATTTCATGATTTGGCGGATAGCGGTCGAAAATTCGCGGTCTTCGAATGCTTGTTCGATGGCATCCGGCCGCCAGCCCGAAAAATACTCGTCGATCATTGCTTGCAGTGCTTGATATTGTTCCCCTGCAACCAGCTTGCCGTCGAAGCGTTTGCTAATAAAACCGGCGCAACGGCTGGCGATGTTGATGAATTTGCCGATCAAATCAGAATTGACACGCGCGACGAAATCATCCAAGTTCAGGTCGATGTCTTCCAAGGTACTGTTCAGTTTTGCGGCATAGTAATAACGCAGCCATTCCGGATTTAATCCCTGCTTCAGATAACTTTCGGCGGTGATAAAAGTGCCGCGCGATTTGCTCATTTTTTCGCCGTTCACGGTCAAAAAGCCATGCGCGAAAATCTTGGTTGGTGTACGGTACCCGGCATTTTGCAGCATGGCCGGCCAAAATAAAGCATGGAAATACAAAATATCCTTGCCGATGAAGTGATACAGCTCGGCATCGGATTGCGGTTGCCAGTATTCATCGAAGTGAATGTTTTCCCGTCCGCACAAATTCTTGAAACTACCCATGTAGCCGATCGGCGCATCGAGCCAGACATAAAAATATTTACCGGTCGCGCCGGGGATTTCAAAACCAAAATACGGCGCATCGCGCGAAATATCCCAGTCTGAGAGTTTATTTTCGCCCGCTTCACCGAGCCATTCACGCATCTTGTTGGCGGCTTCCGGCTGCAAATGACCACCTTCACACGCCCATTGCCGTAAAAAATCGGCACAGCGTTTATCGGATAGACTAAAAAAATAATGCTCAGATGACTTATTGACAGGCTTCGCTCCGGAAACCGCGGAATAAGGATTTTTCAGCTCAGTGGGAGCATACGCCGCGCCGCACACTTCACACGAATCGCCATACTGGTCTTTGGCGCCGCATTTCGGACACTCACCTTTAACAAAACGATCCGGCAGAAACATGTTTCTGACCGGATCATATAATTGCTCGATACCGCGCACCGCAATCAAACCGGCAGCTTTCAATTTATTATAAATGTCTTCGGAAAAATGCCGCGTTTCGGACGAGTGCGTGCTGTAATAATTGTCGAACTGAATGTGAAAGCCGGTAAAATCTCTCAAATGCTCTGTATGAACACGTATAATCAAGGCTTCCGGCGTGATACCTTCTTTCTCGGCACGCAACATGATCGGTGTGCCGTGCGTATCATCGGCACATACATAATAAACTGCATGTCCCCGCATTTTCTGAAAGCGCACCCAAATATCCGTTTGAATATATTCCACCAAATGTCCCAAATGAATACTGCCATTGGCATAGGGGAGCGCAGAAGTAACCAGGATTTTTCGCTTGTTCATGAACGATTCGCAAACCAAATTGAATAAAGGGTAATTGTAACAAACTGTGTGCAATTTCCTGATATTTGTTACCATCCGGGAATTGAATGATTCATGCCAGGCGGCAGTAAAAAGGAGTTTTGCAGTGACTATTTCCGAACAACAAATACAGACTATTCTCAAGCAGACCATTGATCCAACCACAGGCAAAGATTATGTCACCGGGAAATCGGTAACTCATGTACAAGTGGATCAGAATAACGTATCGGTTGATATCGAACTGGGTTATCCAGCCAGTAGCGTTAAGAACAGCGTTCAACAACAAATCACTGATGCACTGCGAACCCTGCCTGGTATTGGTAATATTCACGTGACTGTCAGCAGCAAAATTATTCCGCATAGCGTTCAGCAAGGCGTCAAGTTGATTCCCGGAGTCAAGAATATTATCGCCGTGGCATCCGGCAAGGGCGGTGTCGGAAAATCGGCTACCGCAGTCAATCTCGCTTTGGCTTTAGCAGCAGAAGGCGCGTCCGTAGGTATTCTGGATGCGGATATTTACGGCCCATCGCAACCTCAAATGCTGGGAATAACCAATCATCCAGACTCACTCGACGGCAAAACCATGGAACCCGTCTACGCGCATGGCATTCAGGCCATGTCGATCGGTTTGCTGATTGATGTGGAAACACCCATGGTGTGGCGCGGTCCGATGGTGACACAAGCTTTGCAGCAACTGTTGAACGATACCAATTGGAAAGACTTGGATTATTTGATCGTCGATTTACCGCCGGGTACCGGTGATATCCAACTGACCCTGGCGCAAAAAATACCCGTCACAGGTGCCGTTATCGTCACCACCCCGCAAGATATCGCCCTGCTCGATGCACGCAAGGGATTAAAAATGTTTGAGAAAGTAGGCATACCGATTTTGGGCATTGTGGAGAACATGAGCACCCATACCTGCTCAAACTGCGGTCATACTGAACCGATTTTTGGTACCGGTGGCGGTGAAAAAATGTGCCGGGATTATAACGTGGAATTTTTGGGCGCATTACCGCTCGATATCAAAATCCGCGAGCATACCGATGCAGGGAAACCCAGCGTTGTGGCCGAACCGGATGGAAAAATAGCTGAAACCTACCGCTTGATCGCACGGCGAGTCGCCGTCAAGGTTGCCGCATCTGCTGAAGATCACTCGGAACTATTTGCCAAAATTATCATGGAAAATGACTAGGAAAGATTCAACGATGACGATTAAATCGGACAAATGGATACGCCGTATGGCGCACGAACACGGCATGATCGAACCGTTCGAGCCCGACCAGATTCGCCGCAAAGATGATCAGCGTATCGTATCTTATGGAACCTCGAGTTACGGCTACGATATCCGTTGCTCGGATGAATTCAAACTTTTTACCAATATTAATTCCACCATCGTTGACCCCAAGAATTTCGACTCCAATTCATTTATCGATGTTAAAAGCGATATTTGTATCATTCCGCCCAACTCCTTCGCATTGGCGCGCACAGTCGAATATTTCCGCATTCCGCGCAATGTGCTGACCATCTGTCTGGGCAAATCCACCTATGCGCGTTGCGGGATTATTGTCAATGTCACGCCGTTTGAGCCGGAATGGGAAGGCTATGTCACACTCGAATTTTCCAATACCACCCCTCTTCCCGCCAAGATCTACGCCAATGAAGGTGTTGCGCAAGTTATTTTCTTTGAGTCGGACGAAGTCTGTGAAACCTCTTATAAAGACCGTGGCGGCAAATACCAAGGACAGCATGGTGTGACGCTTCCAAAGATTTAACCCTTATGAGTCGATCGCAAAGACATGGACTACTCGATTGCACCCTGTCTAACATACCACCAATTTATTATCTAAAAATTACCCAGTTTATTTAAACTTTTTTTTAGAAAAACCGTCTTATGCAACAGCATTACCAATCATACAACATATTGTTTTAGCGAGTTTATAACGGCACTTCAGTAATTTCCTGAGAACATAAGAAAATACTTGATTTGCTTGAAATGCGGACTATAATGCGTGCAATTACAAACAAGTAATCTCATCAGTAAAAGGAGGTCATCATGAAAAGTATCAAGAACTATTTTGCTTCAGTTGATTTAGTTAATGCCCATATTCCTGAAACGTAGCCATTTTTAAAGGAAAACTCACATGCGTACATTTGCCTCTACACTTCCCAAAGTCGATCAGTCTGAAGTTTTATTTGATTCCCACCCAGAAATTAGTTTGAATTTTAAACATGTGCAAAATGCACTGAAAAAAGGTTATCAACGCCCATTTTTATTAGTCGACAGCAATATCGTCCGACAAAAAGCCCGACGATTTATGGCTGCAATGCCACGAGTTCATCCCCACTACGCCGTTAAAGCTAATCCTGATCACCGCGTATTAAAAACGCTCATTAAGGAAGGCGTCGGTTTTGAAATTGCTTCTATTGCTGAGCTTGATCTATTATTAAAGCTCGGAGTGTCTGCTGCTGAAATATTTTATAGCAACCCAATGAAATCCCGTGCATATCTGGAATATGCAGCAGCCAAGGGTGTCGAATGGTACGTAATCGATAGTGTAGAAGAACTACGCAAAATAGTGAGTGTCAAGTCAGATGCAAAAATGTATCTGCGCATTGATACTCCTAATATTGGCAGTGATTGGCCTTTGGCCGGGAAATTCGGCACACATCTGGCCGATGTGAGTGAAATCATTCAAGAGGCTGTAAAACTCAACGCAGATCTTGCTGGCGTTACATTTCATGTAGGTTCACAATGCCGCAATCCTCAAAACTGGCGAGTTGGTATTGAACGAGCAAAGAAAGTTTTTACTGATATGCAAATAGCCGGGCTAAATCCAAGATTATTGAATATCGGTGGCGGCTATCCCGTTCGTCACGTTAAACCTATTCCATCGATTGAAGTAATTGCTGAAGTCGTTAATGATGCAATTGCAGATTTACCCGATAGTATTCAAATCATGGCTGAACCCGGGCGCTATTTGGTATCTGATTCTGCTTATTTTGTTTGTAGGGTAGTAGGGACAGCAACTCGCAATGGTAAACGCTGGATGTATTGGGATGCCGGTATGTTCGGAGGCGTAATAGAAATTACCGAGGGTTTACGTTATGAAATTCTGACAGACCGCCACGGCAGTAGTATTCCTTGGTCAATTGCAGGTCCAACCTGCGATTCAGTGGATATTCTCACTCATGATCTGATGCTGCCCAATGATATGCAGGAAGGTGATTTTATCTATATCCCTAATGCAGGTGCTTATACCACGGCTTATGCTAGCAATTTCAATGGATTTCCATTGCCTGACGTGAAAGTGATATAAGTATAATATCTGGTGTATTGCTTTATCTGACTCTAAAATGGTGAAGTTGCATAAAATGCACTTCGCCATTTTTTGTACGTTCACAACAACTGCTACCTGTTCTAACTTTGGGATTTACGATTTAATACAACAAAATGATACTCCACGTTGTCACCACTATCAGAAAAATATTTATCTCGTTGAATTTCTTCCCAATCATTAATATCGAATGGTGGAAAAAAAGTATCTCCCTCAAAATATTTCTGAATCTCAGTAATATACATGCGCTGACATAGTTTAATGGTTTGCCGAAACACGTTTTCGCCGCCAATAATAAAGCTCTCACCATCGCATGGTTTAGCTTCTTTACATGCAACAAGTGCACCTTCAATGGAATTAACAATAATTGCGCCTGGCACCTCATAACCTGCTTGATGGCTAATAATAATATTAGTTCTTCCAGACAAAGGCTTACCAATAGACTCATAAGTCTTACGACCCATAATGATGGGGTGTCCCATAGTCAATGACTTGAAATGCTTCAAATCAGCGGGCAAATACCAAGGTAAGTTATTATTCCTCCCAATCACGCGATTTCTGGCCATCGCGACTAGTATAGATAAACGTGGTAACGTCATACGGCTACCGTTGCCTTTATAGCTGGGTGAGGTTCATAATTTTCCAAAACAAAATCTTCATACTTAAAATCTAATATGTGGCGTATCGCTGGATTCAGTTTCATAATGGGCAAAGACTTAGGTTCGCGTGATAACTGTTCATGCGCTTGCTCAAGATGATTCAAATAAAGGTGTGCGTCGCCAAGGGTATGCACAAAATCACCAAGATCCAGTTCACATACCTGCGCAATCATCATTGTTAACAATGCGTACGATGCAATATTAAAAGGCACACCTAAAAAAATATCGGCGCTGCGTTGATACAGCTGGCAGGATAACCGCTTATCCGCAACATAAAATTGGAAAAAAGCATGGCATGGCGGTAACTGCATTTTATGCAGATCACCAACATTCCATGAAGAAACCAGCATACGCCGCGAATTCGGCGTATTTTTTATTTGCTCGATCACTTGCGTAAGTTGATCAATATTTTGTCCATCGGCTGTTTGCCAGGAACGCCATTGGTGGCCATATATAGGGCCTAAATTTCCATCTGCATCGGCCCATTCATCCCATATCGACACACCGTTTTTGTGCAGATAATCAATATTCGTGTCACCATTTAGAAACCACAACAACTCATGAATAATTGATTTTAAATGGCATTTCTTTGTCGTTACCAATGGAAAACCATTCAGTAAGTTAAATCGCATTTGATAACCAAAAATTGATAAGGTACCGGTACCCGTACGATCTGATTTTTTCTGCCCATGATCAATCACGTGTTGCATGAGTTCGAGATATTGGCGCATTTCGTATCTAATACTCCTTTTTTATGTGAGAAAAAACTAATCTGTTGAAGCGATCTCAGCCATCCAGCAAATAAGACGTATATAATAGAGCACAAATTAATTAACAATAATCATTCTTCACGCAATGACTCCACATTTTGTCATGCAGAAAATAATACTTGACAGGAAAGCTTTCAATGCTGGCATCACTCACCCAGAACTTATCACCTATTGATCAATCAACTAAAGCCTCTCATCTTCTCGTAATACTCCCGAAATTAGAAAAGATCCCCAAGAAATATGCGATTCCTGGTGAAGAATCGCTAAAAAAGCTCTTGTTGCGACGTGAAATACTATTGACTGATCTACAAAACACTCCAGTTAGTGCGACGCTTGCTGATGGCGAATTGTGCACCTGGGTTATGATTGATAGTGGTGAGCCTATTTTCAATCAGCAAACGCTTATTCGCAAAGCAATCAAATTACTTCTGATAGAAAATCCCAGTGAAGTATATATTGCAGTGTATGGAACAACACATCAGAAAAAATGTTTTTCTGAACTGGCAGTATATTCTGCCTGGGTTAATGGCGCCATTCTTCCTGCGCGCAAAAAAAAGCCTATGAGAAAACCCCTGGCAAAAATCTTTCTGCATGGCTATCAAGATGATAAAAACTTTACTTCACAACGTGCCTTAGCGGAAGGTAATCTATTAGCCCGTGGTTTAACAGTATTACCTCCTAATGAATTAACTCCTAAAACTTATCGTCAACAAATAAAAAAGCTGGCTGAAAATGAGGGATGGAAATATCAAGAATTTGATTTAAGCATCTTAAAAGAAATAGGTGCTGGTGCGTTTATTGCGGTTGCTCAAGGCAGTGATTCGGAAGATGCGGCTATTATTCATCTTCAACACCACAGTGGACAAAATTCGCAGCATAAAAAAAGCATAGCAATTGTCGGCAAAGGTATTTGTTTTGATACCGGCGGCCACAATTTAAAACCAGCTCGGTATATGCGAGGTATGCACGAAGACATGAATGGTTCCGCGGTAGCATTAGGTATTCTGCTTGCTATAACGCGAGCCGAGATTCCTATCAAAATCGATTGTTGGCTCGCAATCGCACAAAACCACATCGGCCCACATGCCTACAAACAAAATGACATTATTACAGCACTAAATGGTTTATCAATCGAAATCGTGCATACGGATGCAGAAGGACGAATGGTTTTAGCAGATACTTTAACATTGGCAACTAAACTAAAACCTGACTTAATCATTGATTTTGCCACCTTGACCGGTAGCATGAGAACAGCTTTAGGATCCCGTTATAGCGGAATCTTTAGCAATCGTGACGAACTATGTGAGAAAGCGATTACAGCTGGAAAAAAGAGTGGCGAGCGTGTTTGTGTTTTTCCAATGGATGCAGACTATGAAGAAAGCCTTGAAAGTACAACTGCAGATATTAAGCAATGCGAAATTGATGGCGATTTTGACCATATCCTAGCCGCATGCTTTTTACGTCACTTTGTTAACGATATACCATGGATACACATGGATTTATCTGCTTGCAACCATAAAGATGGTCTGGGTGCCGTTGATAGTGAAGTTACTGGATTTGGCGTTAATTGGGCCGTCGAACTGTTGAAAAATATCTAAAAAAACAAAGCTTATAAAGGAATCAAACGAATTTTCCAACTCTCGTCATCAGCTTCTTGAAACTAAAAGTTTCTGCCCGATTGACAAATTTTCATCACTATTATTCCATCGTTTGATTTTATTTACTGTAGTGCCATACCGCTTTGCGAGATCATACAAAGTGTCTCCTTTCTTGACGACGTGAACACTTGCGTAAGAATTTTTTAACCGTTCAGCTGCTTTGCTCTCAGCTATATTTTCCATAACCGCGTATGGCACCAGGATTTTCTGTCCGAGTGTCAGATTTTTATTGCGACTTATACCGTTAATCGTTTGCAGTTGCTTGACGTTAGTATCATAACGCTTTGCTATTTCATTAATATTCTCGCCTTTTTTAACATGGTAAATTTGCCATGAAACCCGGGGATCTTGATATGTTTCCAAATTTCTCAGGAAAGCTTCTTTTTTATTCATAGGTAGCACTAAAGTGCGAGGCGTTTTGTGAATCTTAATAACATAGCGGTTATACGCGGGATTTAATGCAGTGAATTCAGTTGCGGAGATATTAGCGAGGCGGGTAACGAGAGGGATATCGATGGGTTCGTGTATTTCGACTGTATCAAAATACGGTCGATTGGGTACCGGTCGAAGCTGTAACCCATATTTCCTTGAATTGGCAACGATATCTTTTACCGCCAGTATCTTGTATACATAATGTTTGGCTTCGATTGGAAGACTGATATCGTGAAAACTGCTTGATCTTCCTTTATGCTTACTTTTCGATAATACTTTACCGACAGTACCTTCACCGATGTTATAAGCAGCTATTGCAAGCTTCCAATCTCCAAATCTTTTGTACAAATATTGCAAATAATCAAGAGCGGCTTCTGTCGAAGCAATCACATCACGCCGATCGTCATGCCATACATTTTGTTCTAAGCCCAAAATTCTTGCCGTTTCCGGAATAAATTGCCACAGTCCGGCAGAGCTATTATTAGACTTGATCAAAGGATCATAAGAACTCTCAATTACGGGAATGAGTGCAATCTCCATCGGCATTCGACGGCGTTCGATCTCTTCCACGATATAGAATAAATACCGCTCACTCTTAGCGACAATCCGGTTAAATGACTCCGGTTTCTGAGTGTATGGGGATTCAATTTTACGTATTGCTTTACTGTCAGGTGGTAGTGCCAGAGCGAAACCATTGCGGATACGATCCCATAAATCTTCATGATTTTGAAGATTATCTTGCACTAATTTTTCAGCAGATGCATCAATCGATAGAAGTGAGCAAATCCCGAAAAGTAACGACATTAGTAAAGCAAATTTATCATTTCTTTTAAAAATCATTTACATAGCTTAGTTTTGTCTTTACACTGGGTGACAGCATATATAATTTTTTTACTTTTGAAAACTACTTTTTTATAGAATAAGATATAGAAAATCCATAAATTTACATAATAATCAGAGAGTTATTAATTTTACATAAACTATAAAATTAAGAATCATTCTCGAATGTTGAATTGGTTATTGAATTGTTGTAGTGAAATTGTCGGTTCGGGTTTCCATCCTTTTTTACGATGATCCACTGTCACGTTGGTAAAAATTCCACCGCGTACATAAAAACGTGCAATTAATCGGATATATCTTGGCTTCAAAACCACTACGAGATCATCGAGAATTTTGTTGGTAACTGCTTCATGAAATACACCCTCGTTGCGGTATGACCAGATATAAAGTTTGAGACTTTTAAGTTCAATACATTTTTTATCTGGAATATAATCCAAAACCAATGTGGCAAAATCAGGTTGCCCAGTTTTCGGACACAAGCAGGTAAATTCGGGGATTTGCATATGAATATGATAATCCCGGTCTGTATTGGGATTAGGAAATGTTTCAAGATTCTTGTTTGGGTTACTAGCCATTCTTCGCACTCACGTTTAAATTAATTCCGATACAATGTCATAATTTTGATCGTTTTTATACCAGTCGTTTATTATAACTGCCTTATCTAATAAACAAAAAATTGCGCTTAGCTCAAATCAAACTTGCCGGTTTCAAATCGTTTGTTGACCCCACATTAATTCCTGTTTCTCAGGATCTAATAGGTATTGTAGGACCTAATGGCTGTGGAAAATCAAATATCATCGATGCCGTACGATGGGTTTTAGGTGAATCCAAAGCTTCTGCTTTGCGTGGCGATTCCATGCAAGATGTGATTTTCACAGGATCAGATCAACGTAAAGCCGTTGGTCGAGCAAGTGTCGAAATAATTTTTGACAATAGTTTAAGCAAAATCACAGGACAATGGTCCAGCTACTCAGAAATTGCTATTAAACGAGTACTTCAACGCGATGGGATTTCAAATTATTATATTAATAATCAGCAAGTAAGGCGACGTGATATTGCTGATCTTTTTCTCGGTACTGGAATTGGAGGTCGCGGCTATGCCATTATCGAGCAAGGTATGATTTCACGAATTATTGAAGCAAAACCACAAGAACTCAGAAGTTTTCTGGAAGAAGCTGCGGGTATTTCGCAATACCGGGAAAGAAGGCAAGAAACCTCATCACGACTGATTGAAACACGTAAAAATCTAACCCGCCTGGAAGATATTTGCCAGGAACTGGAAACACAACTTCAGCACCTCGATGTCCAAGCTAAAATCGCCCGGCAATATCAATTACTGCAAGATGAATTACGCAGGTCACAAGTAACCCTATGGCTGCAACGTAAAAATGATGCGTTAAAACAACGCACTGAAGCTGAGAAAAAAATTCGACAACTTGAGTCTGAATTGGAAAATACTTTCTCAAACCAACGCAACGCGGAACAGGATTACGAAAAAACTCGCGCACTCGAATATTTGGTCAATGACAAATTGCTGCAAACACAAGGACAACTATATACCGTAAATGCCGAAATAGGACGCTTGGAACAAGAAATCAATCATCTTAAAAATAATCGAGAGCGTTTAACGCAACAAAGTCGCGATATTGAAAATCACCTAAAAAAGAACAACCAATTAAAAGCAACAACACTGGAAAATGTAAGGCATTGGCAGCGCGAAAAAACCAAAGCGGAATCTGCTCATGCAGAAAGTATTTTAATCAATAATGCAGAAAACCAGAAATTACCGGATATTGAAGCAAATTTTTCCCGTTGCCAGGAAGAACTCAGCAAATGCCGTCATGATCTACTAATCGCCGAACAAACCGTTCACCTTGAAAATAGTCACCTTACGCACGCAATAAAAAATATCCAGCAACTAGAAGCGCGGCACTCCCGTCTGCTTAATGAACAAACCGGGCTTATCTCAGCGCATCCATCCCAGTTAGAGCAATTGCAACAAACACTAGATCAAATGAAGTGTACTTTGCAAAAACAAAGCTTGAAACAACAAACAATAGAAAAACAGTTAGCTGCATCCACCGAATACAAACAACAAATCACCAGCAAAATCCAAAACCTGCAACATAAATTGTCGCAGATGATGGCTCGTTTCAATGCCCTACACACTCTGCAACAAAAATTAGAAAGCAATCAGGCACTCACTCAGTGGCTCAATCAGCATCATTTACACGACTTGCCTCGTCTGTGGCAGCACATATCCGTCACGCCCGAATGGGAAAATGCCTTAGAGGCAATCTTACGTGAACGCCTGAATAGTATTGCCATTGAGCAATCACTTTCAAGTCAAAACTGGATGAACGATTTACCCATCGGTAAATGGGCCGTTTTCGAAAAAACTCAAACGATCCGATCTCCGAGTTTAACGGATGAGCTACCCACAAAACGAAACTCGACAGAATTAGTAAAATTGCTTGCCCATCTAACAATCCACCAGATTGAGATTCAAATCATGCTCGAGGACTGGTTATGCCGTGTGTACGTTGTAAAAGATCTTCACGAAGGGACCCTCAAACGATCCACGTTAAACCCTGGAGACGTACTTGTTACACCTGAAGGACATATGGTAACGCGCAACAGCATCTCGTTTTATGCACCCGATTCACAATTGCATGGTGTTTTGTCGAGACAGCAAGAATTATCCTCCATACAAATCGAAATTGATCAGTTCAAGTTGCAACTTCGCAACCAGCAGGATTTACTGGACACAGCAGAACGGCAGCACAGCACACTTAACCATGAAATGACTCAATCGTTGGAGGATCATCAACAATTGCAACAGCAGCAGCATGCCTTACAGCTTGAAATCGTTAAGCTTTCACAAATCAACGAACGTACAATCCACCGTACCAATCAAATTGATAGTGAACTTAGCGAAATCAAACAAGCGTTAGAAAACGAACTATCACTCCAAAAATCGACAGCACAAAAATTAACAGAAAACTCAGAGCAAATTGACACATTAAAAAAGCTTGCACAACACGTTCAATCCGCCTGGGAAACAGCTAATCATTTAGTTTCTCAGCAACGGCAAAGTGTGCAACTAGCCATGAAGAAAATGCAAGAAACCGCATTTCATGTAAAATCATGTGATCATAAAATCAGCGAAATAGAATATTCCCTAAAGGCTATTGAGGAAGATTTGCAAAAGCTGACTCAAAATCACCTTCATTTGTTTAAAGAAATTGACAGTTTAGATGAAACACCCCTTAAGAATCTGCTGGAAGCTGCGCAAATGCAGCGAAAAACAACTGAGCAAGCAGCACTACAGATACGCCAAGAAACCGAAGATACGGCGCGTTATTTGCGAGACATAGAAAACATCCGCCTGACATCTGAACAAAAAATCTATTCACTGCAAGACGCCGTTAATCAAATCCGCCTCAAAGAACAGGCAGTCAATATCACCATCAACCAATTGGATGAATGGCTCAACGAAGTTAAAATCGATACAAAACAGCTTTCGCAGATATCAAAAAAAAGCATGGCGGCACTTCAATCGGAAATCAACCAGTTGAATGCTGATATTACTGCTCTGGGGCCTGTCAATCTCGCTGCATTAGAAGAACTCGAAAATGCGCGTACACGGCAATCAAACCTGTTGATGCAATTGCAAGACTTAAATGAAGCAGTTGTGACATTGGAAAATGCCATCCAGCAAATCGACCGTGAAACGCAGTTACGTTTGCAAAAAACGTTTGATCTGGTCAATCAATATCTAAGCGAGATATTTCCAGTGATATTTGCTGGCGGGCAAGCCAAGCTTGAGTTAAGCGAAGGTAAAATTCTTGATGCAGGATTATTATTAATGGCACAACCACCGGGGAAAAAGAATAATTCGATTCACGTCTTATCAGGAGGCGAAAAGGCTCTGACAGCCCTAGCATTAATATTTTCGTTATTTCGACTTAACCCTGCACCATTTTGCTTACTCGATGAAGTAGACGCTCCTCTTGATGACGCAAACACTAATCGATTTTGTCAACTAGTGAAAAATATGGCACGACACACACAGTTCATTTTCATAAGTCATAATAAAATTACAATGGAGATGGCACAGCAATTAATTGGAGTTACAATGCAAGAACAAGGCGTATCAAGAATAGTTGCTGTTGACATTGCAGATGCCGTCAAAATGGGCAAACGAATTCAACAAGCAGCAATTTAGTTTGTAATTAATCGCATGAAGCGGCCATGATTTAACTTCTACGCTTCATAACAAGGTATTTTGGAGATAGCATGGAGATATTAAATAATATGAGTGACTTGCAGCTAAGCCTGATTATTATCGGCGTTATTGTTATTGCCGGTGTTGCAATTTTCAACTGGCTGCAACAACAGCGTTATCATCGAAAAATACAATCAGCATTTGATCAAGAACACGGTGATATTCTTCTGGACTCACAAGAATCTGAAGATTTACCACAAAGAATTGAACCCAAGTTTAATAAAACCACAATTTCAGAAGTCGATCCGTCTCTTCATACTGATTTATCAGCATCTCCCACAGAATATCAAAAAACATCTGTAACGACGCCTCCAGTCAATATTCCGGCACATGCGTCCACAAGCACATCGACAACCTCACCGATATTGGATTATGACAGCAATACCAATTACATCGTAAACATCCGATCAAAC
This sequence comes from Nitrosomonas sp., assembly GCA_024281995.1. Taxonomy (GTDB): domain Bacteria; phylum Pseudomonadota; class Gammaproteobacteria; order Burkholderiales; family Nitrosomonadaceae; genus Nitrosomonas. Next base: position 316,707 of record JAMWZW010000001.1, on the reverse strand, counting down.
TTAGTTATAGCTAATACTTATATCGCTAAATTATTACAAAGAAAATTTGATTTTGGAAAACTGGTGTGCTGGCTTGGACAACGGCATAAAGATGAGCCATGGGAAGAAATAACCAATGAAACCAATGTCGACAGCGATGGGTATGTATTTTTAAAAGGCTGCCTGCAGCTTGCCGATAGAGCCGGTCCGGTCAGCGAAGTCAACTTGTCCAAATTCCGTGATTTAGTACAGGATCTCGCGTCGCAAGTACATGCAACAGCAGAATGCCCTGATATCGTTAGTACACATGAAAAAGCTGTCATGCTTGATAAATTCTGTGCAGAAGTAGATGTAATGATTGGCATCAATATTATTAGTAAAGACGATGGTGCATTTGTTGGCACCAAGATTCGTGCATTAGCCGAAGCTTCCGGATTCAGGCTTGAGTCAGAGGGTATTTTCAAATATCGTGATGAAAGCAATCATGTATTATTCACGTTGAGTAATTATGAACAGTCTCCGTTTCTACCTGAAAATATGAAATCATTAACCACACACGGTGTGACCTTCTTGCTCGATGTTCCTCGTGTTACTCATGGAGAAAGAGTATTTGATCAAATGACTCACCTCGCAAGAATTTTTTCTAATACGCTAGGCGGTATTATGGTCGATGACAATCGTGTGCCTTTAAGCGACACTGGTATCCAGAAAAGCAAACAACAACTCATCGAAATCCAAGCTGCCATGAAGAAAAATCATATTAACCCTGGTAGCCCAAGTGCATTACGGTTATTTGTATAAAAATTTCCTAACAAAATTAGTTAGGTATACTTAGGCTATTGAGTAAGATGAGCTATTAATGTTAGGCCTTAAAATAATGTACTTTTAATCTTGATATGGAGCTGAGAATGAGTCAATCTTCAGACATAAAACAAATTTTTTCACCCATTGAAGTTAAGTTGGAACTTGGGAAAGATTATTATTGGTGTAGCTGCGGTCGAAGCAAATCTCAGCCATTCTGTGATGGCTCTCATAAGGATACTGAATTTACACCAAAAAAATTTAGTGTTGATGAAGATAAAACAGCTTGGTTATGCACATGCAAGAAAACTAACAATGCACCTTACTGTGACGGCACACACCGTAAATTGTAATAGTATGTCGGAACTTGCACATTTTTGATCAATAGTAGTTAGGTTTATTAATTAACCTATAAATGGCTCAAGAACAGAGTGCTTTCATGGAAACTGAACTAAGATCTCTTGAAGAAAGAATTCTTCAGCTTCTGCAATTGTATCAGGATACCTGTTTAGAAAATAACAAGTTACGTAAAGAACTTGCAGATACCTGTGCGCAAAATGACAAACTTATCAAAAAAATACATGCTGCTGCAGGTAAACTCGAAACACTTCTGTTAAATATGCCGGATAATGAATCACAAGACACTTAATTTAAATATTATGGGACGTGAATTTTGCGTTACCTGCCCTGCTGAAGAACAAGAAGAAATTCAGCTTGCTGCTGCTTACCTGGACAGAAAAATTCAAGAAGTTAAAGCGGAAGGAAAAATTGTTGATTCCGATCGGATTGCAATTATTGCAGCATTGAGCATTACTCACGAATTACTCATGATGCGCAATGGCACCGGCTTTGACATTGATGAATTTAAGCGTAGAATTGCTGCATTAAAGAAAAAAGTTGATGATGTAATCACGAAATAAGAAGGCTCAATTTCCTTTAATAGGGTTAATCCCTGCGATGTTCGTTTAGGCTTATATTCTTTGAACCAATTGTTAAAAAATGGTTGTGGACTTTAGTGATACTGTTGTGCGCTCCTTTTTAGAGAGAGTGCCTGATGTGTCCATGAAACAACCGCCTTGGACCTTATGGTTCAAGATGATGGTCTGACGGCATATGTGGGGAGCTTCTTTGGGACAAGAAACGATAATATTTCTTGTCCCTTTTAATTTTCAGGATATTACTAAAACTACACTTGCAAAAATATAGATAAGAAAATTCTAAAAAGACCGCTGCATCACTGTGTTTTTGATATTTTTTTACATGTATAAATCAAACACTTGAAAATCCTATGCAATCGAGAAAACCAGTTACACAGAGATCTTTACCATGAGAAAACTCCCTAATGGTTAATGGTTAATCTAGTTTAAAAAATGATTTTGTAGGACGATCAGCATAAACATTACCATGCATTTTTTCCAAATTTGTGCACCTTCTTAACAAATGCGTGGCAGCTGCTCACCACTGAGCCAATCAACTACGCGTTTACCGCCAAAACAGGTTTGCATCTGCACAAAACAATGCGTGTCCTCGATCACTTCGCCAATAATGGCAGCATCCTTTCCCAAAGGATGCGCATGCATTGCATTCAGCAAATTTCCGGCATCATCCGCATTACAAATTGCTATAAGTTTACCTTCATTGGCAATATAGAGCGGATCCAAACCCAAAAACTCACATGCTGCATTCACTTGCTCACGCATCGGTAATTGGCTTTCATACAACACCATCCCAACCGCTGATTGTTGCGCAATTTCGTTAAGCACGGTAGCTACTCCACCCCGTGTCGGATCGCGCAGTACATGTATAGCCGGCACGGCAGCAACCATATTCGCGACTAGATCATGTAAAGCTGCCGTATCGGATTGAATACTGGTTTGAAACGATAGATTTTCACGTAACGCCATCACGGCGATGCCGTGATCTCCCAGCGTACCGGATATCAGTATTTTGTCTCCCGGCCGCGCGTTCTCACCCGAAATATTAATTCCCTCTGCTATTCTGCCTATTCCAGTCGTGGTAATAAATACACCGTCCGCGTTGCCTCTCTCCACGACTTTGGTATCACCCGTAACAATCGGCACACTTGCGGCCATTGCTGATTGCGCCATGGAATCAACGATGCGTTTCAGATCGGAAAACGGGAAGCCTTCTTCCAGTATGAAACTGGCTGCAAGATAGCTTGGCATGGCACCAGACATAGCGATGTCATTGATGGTGCCATGAACCGCCAAACTGCCAATATCCCCGCCAGGAAAAAACAAAGGCGTAATGACATAACTATCCGTGGACATCACCATGCGCTCATTACCTCCCTGAAAGCAGGCCTGATCATTGCTCTGACGTAAGAATTCGTTGTCGAAAGCCGCCACGAACAATTGCTGAATCAACTGCGCCATCGCGCGCCCGCCGCTGCCATGCTTCATTTCCACGCAACCGTGTTTAAAATCAATTGCCCGGGTATAACCCGCTTTAACTCTCCCAGGATTTGACATCAATGGTTCCGTAACGCACTAGAATCTTTGTTTCGAAATCGTCCATAGCTATAATGCGCTGCACATGCGCCTTCCGATGATACCATGCAAGATCCGATCGGGTTTTCCGGCGTGCAAACTGTGCCAAAAATCTTGCAATCTTGCGGTTGTTTAACGCCACGTAAGATAGCGCCGCACTCGCATGCTTTATTATCCGCAATTGACAATGCAGGAATTGAAAAGCGCCGCTCTGCATCATACTCTGCATAGCAGGATTTAATTTTAAGCGCACTGTATGGCACCAGGCCAAGCCCTCTCCACTCAAATGAGCGGCGCAACTCGAAAACTTCTGACACAAGTAATTGCGCTTTAATATTGCCCTGAGGCAATACTGCGCGGGTAAATTCATTCTCCACTTCTGCGCGGCCCGTGTTAATTTGGCGGATCAGCATTAATATCGCCTGCAGAACATCCAATGGCTCAAAACCGGCTATCACCACAGGTTTCTGAAATTCTTCAGCAAAATATTGGTACGGCTGGCTACCTATAACTACCGACACGTGTGCCGGGCCAATAAATCCGTCCAGAGAAACCACGCCCAACTCACGCACCTCTGGAGATTGCAAAATATGCGAAATAGCAGAAGGTGTTAACACATGATTACAAAATACGGTGAAATTATCTAAACCCAACGCTTGAGCTTTTTTGATCGCAATAGCCGTAGGTGGTGTCGTGGTTTCAAAGCCGATCGCAAAAAAAACAACTTGTTGCTGAGGATTCTGCTGTGCAATTTTTATCGCATCTTCACTAGAGTAAACCATGCGTACATCTGCGCCTCGTGCTTTTGCCCGCAACAAGCTCATGCCGTTTGCTGCAGGTATACGTAGCATGTCCCCGTAACTGCACAGTATTAATCCCGGTAATTGAGCCAATCGAATGGCATTTTCCACCTGACCAACGGGCAGAACGCACACCGGACAACCCGGGCCGTGAATCATTCTCACATTGTCAGGCAGCATATCGACAAGCCCATATCGCGAAATAGCGTGCGTATGTCCGCCGCAAAATTCCATAAATTGGTAACGCCGCCGAGCATCCACCTCCGCAGCTATGCAGGCGGCAATTCTCTGAGCTAATCTGCCTTCACGAAATTCATCAATGTATTTCATAGCTGATATTTATTCTTCAACATTGATGTCATTTTTATTAAGTGTGATTATCTCCGCAAACATAGCTAATGTTCGCTCTGCTTCCCACTGATCCAGTTTCTGTAGCGCAAAACCCGCATGTATGATGATATAGTCGCCAACAACAATATTCTCTACCAGCGCCAGTGAAATTTCCTTGCGCACGCCACAAAGATTAACAATTGCCTGATCGTCAGCGATTAATTGTTCAACATAAGCTGGAATAGCAAGACACATAAGCACCTAATGCAAGTATACAACCGTTGAAATTATGACATAATTGCACTGTCTTTATTTTTACGCGCACTCAAGTGATTCAACAAAATTCTTTCATTCATTATCTGATATTTTTTGTGAGTGGAGTTTTTGTTTTATCAGCCCTAAATTTTGCACGAGCCAGTGACAATCCAGCGCAACTCAATAATGAAATATGGATTGACGTTGATACCATGGAACACAGGCTTTTAGTCATGCAAGGTAATTCCATCCAGGCAGTATTTAAAAATGTTGCTATCGGACGCTACGGTACTACTTGGACAAAAATGACACAAGATGATAAAACCCCACTCGGTAAATTTAGAGTTGGTTGGGTTAACGAAAAAAGCCGCTATTATCGTTTCTTTGGCTTGAATTACCCAAATCTTGATACCGCTAAGCGCGCTTTGGATGAAAACAGAATTACCGAAGAAACCTGGTTATCAATCCTGCAAGCAAAAAATTTGGGAAAAACACCTCCTCAAGATACACCTTTAGGAGGGCATATCGGTATACATGGAATTGGCAGAGGTGACCAAGAAATTCACCATAACTACAATTGGACTAATGGTTGTATTGCACTTACAAACGAGCAAATTGATCAACTCGGAAAGTGGATAAAACCTGGCATTTTAGTTAATATTCGTTAAGAATCAGAGCAGTTTATTTATAACTGTTATATTTGTTGTTAAATACTTGAATTGCTTAATTAAGACAAACATCTATTTATTCATGTAGTTATTGAATTATATTGTATGTCACATTAAGATTTTAGTAAATTTGTCAGAGAATTCATCTAAATTCATTTATTTTGTGGAAAAAATCAGATAAGATTCCAGTGGGTTGCCGGTAGCGATATCGGTAACTAACACTAATGAAGTAGCGGATGTTTATGCGCATTAAATAGAATAAACACTGAGGAGATCGGAATGAAAGAAAAAATCAAGCATCCAGTTCGCATCTTAACACTGGCAGTAATAGCAGGTGCTTTTATTGGACTCACAGGTTGTGCTACAACAGCTCAATTTGATGAACTACAAGCTAAAATTAATGCAGCTGCAGCCGATGCGTCTGCAGCAAAAGCAGAGGCAGCCGCTGCTAGCGCTAAAGCAAATGATGCAATCCGTATCGCGGATGAAGCAAACAGACGTTCAATGGAAACCGAATCAAAAATTGACAGAATGTTTAAAAAAGCAATGCATAAGTAATAAGATATTTTCATAGAACATAATAAAAAAACCCCTCAATTGAGGGGTTTTTTTATTCATGATTAATTTCACAATAGAATTTCTTCGCTTCTACGGCATTATTCGTTGTGCATCGTATGAACTTAAGTTTGATCCCGTAACCGGGAAATTAAAATCGGTATACCATTTTTTTCAATAATTGCTTTTCTTAAAGCTTCCTGATCAATTTCAAAATCCTCAGTAATATTTTTCTGACTACTTTTTAATGTCAAGAAATCATTGATGGCATTGATTGTCATCTGTTTGTAATTAGTATACTTCTCTTCATCTTCTTCCAATGGCGGATGCAATTCAATAAAAAGTGAATCAAGCAACCAACCGAGTTTGATCGGCTGGTTAACTACTTGCACTTGCGTTCCGAGTGGAACTTTATCAAACAATGCCTCAATGTCTTCGGGATACATACGTACACATCCAGCTGAAACTCGCATGCCAACACCAAATGGCTTAATGGTGCCATGTATTAGATAACTACCACCACCAATGCTTAAACGCATAGCATGTCGACCTAATGGATTGGTAGGACCTGGCGGCACGATGCTGGGATATGGTTGCTCGCCATTGGCTATTCTATCCAACTGCAATGATTTTGGAGGCGTCCATGTTGGATCTTTCTTTTTGTCAATAATTTTTGATATTCCCAATGGAGTCACCCAATCCATTCTGCCAATCCCAACTGGATGGGTAATCACTACTGGTTTTTCCCCTTTTGTTGGTTCAGGAAAATAATAAATTCTCATTTCAGGTAGATTAAGTACCAAACCTTTCCGCTCAGCGTGAGGAAGAATGTATCGACTTGGTAGCACAACTTTTGCACCATCTTCAGGTAACCATCGGTCGACCGTCGGATTGGCCAACAAAATCTCGATTTGTCCGATATCGTACTGACGCGCTATATCGAGCAGGGTTTCTTCACGACTTGCATTAGTAGTACGAATTTGACCAAAAATGTCAACGCCATGAGGTGGCAGCACCCATGTTTCTGCACAAACATAAGAAGCACTCAAAAGGCTAATTACAGTAAAATTAAACAAAATAGATCTGTACATAAACAATAGCGTCAGACATCAATCAATCAAAATAGCTTCAAGAAAGAAATAATAACCGGAAATCTTCTTGATAAAAACAGAAAAAACGAGGATAAAGCGGGAGATTTCATCATTGCCAAACACGATTATTATTGATAATCAAGCTAGTAACTCCAGAATCTTACTTGCAGCATGAAACAACTTTATTGGTATTATCGACTTATAAATATTTATTAACGAATTAAAATTATTCCCCAGATATCTGGCCTTAAACCAATATCATTAGGTACTGGGCGATTGGCCTTACTGAATTTCTGAGTAAACGCAAATTAGCCAATCCCGTTGCATCTTTGCCGCCAATCAATTGCAGTTGCAGTAATTATCAACATCAGAATTGGCGTGCGACTAAAAATCAGAAAAGTGTCTGTAAGTCCCGCGACAAAAAGATAGCTCAATAAACCAGTCCCCAGAAAAACCAGCTGGTTGGCTTTAAATAACTGATACCAACCCCAAAAAAGAAATAACAACACCAACATGCCTGGTACACCAATATGCATACCAATTTCTATCCAGTCGTTATGAAAATGCGATGTCTTTTGAAATCCGGGGAGATCTCTATATAAGCCATCTTTGTATGTCACGATGGCCTGCTCAAAATAATGTACCGGCATACCCGTACCATAGCCTGTTAAAGGACGATCCAGAATGGCATGCATGCCAACATCCCACATCGCCAGCCGGTAACCTAGACTGGAATTGTAATTGCCGTGTTGCAATAACGCGATGTCATTTCTCAGCAGCATAAGTCGATCTTCAAAAACAGGACTGCTCCACGCAAAAATAGTCATGGCCACCGTCAAAAATAGCACAATACCAAACATTCTTTTTATGGCCATTTTGTATCGTAAGAAAATAAGCAACGTCACAGAAATCAGTGTAGCCAATAATAAGGCCCTGGCGTTCTGATGGAATTGCACCAGCATCAATAGCAACGCTGCGATTCCTAAACACACCTGAAGTTTGAGCGATTGACTCATGCAAGCAAAGCTAACGGCAACGGTGGCTCCAACACCCAACATCGCAGAAAAGCTTAAATACGACATGCCAAGCAGCGGAATGCCCTGAACCCCCACTGCTAACCATTGATAAACACCTAGTGCCAAAACGCCTGCATACCCTACTGCCAGACCACCCAATGCCCAAGGCAAGCGCTGCTTATTCAACAACAAATAAAATGGGACAAAAATTAATAACACGAAGTATTTCAACCATTTCATTCGACCATCCGGCACGGATTCGCTCCAAAATAGCCCAATGAGTAACAATGCACACAACAAAAACATCGCTTGCACCACTGGTAGCCTAAGAGCTTCATTGAATCTCCGCCATCCACCATCAATTAACCAGGCAAATACCAACAGCGGAAAGGAAAAGTAGTTTAATTGACTATACCAAAATCCTGCACAAATCAATACAAGCGCACATCGAATTAGCCATTCCCGTTGCGGAAAATGAATTTGCATCGGATCTATTACAACGCTACCGTTCCCCATTCCTGTACCTGCAGTTGACGTATGCGAACCCATACCATCAGTAAAGTACGCAACCCAACCGAAACACCGGGAAGAATCCATACAGCGGTAATGCGCTTGTCTTCCCGCGACCAGCCGCGTAACAGCAATTTTATAATCATTGCAAAGCTGATCACACTATTTTGCATTTGCAGACAGGATAATTGTCGCAATAAAGTGGGAGTTAACCAGTGCAATCGCCCACCTTGCCGCATCACTTGCTCAATAGTATTCGCTAATGAAATTGATAAATCAGCCAAAGTGAATAAGCCTGATACTACCAGAATATTTTGTTGCGCCAACGGATAACGCGAATAATACAAAGTACGGTTTTTCCTGATTAACTCACGATACGCCTGCCCACGACCAAACGATGCGCCCGTTTCATGCCGTATCGCCACGTCCGGATGTACGCCCATGCGCCACTCCTGTTGCGCCAACCGCCGCCCCAAATCGGTATCTTCATAATAACCTCGGCCAAATAACGCATCAAACCCTTTCATCGCGTTAAAAACAGCGCGCCGGATCAAAAAAGCATAACCTCTAAACCGATAGGTAATAATATAACCGCCCGCCTGCCGTACATAGCGATCAGCTTTCGCACTGGAAAAATCACCTTCTGTCGGACTGATAACTGCCAGTTTGGGATCAGCGGCAAAAGCATTACAAAGCAAGGGCAGGAAATCATTGAATACCTCGGCATCGGAATTGAGCACCAGCACGAAATCGGCATCAGAACGTGCAACTGCATCATTGACCGACTTACCATACCCTTGATTTTCGGGTGCATGGAAAACATGTAATTGTGGGTAGATCAAACTATCCAGCATGTTACGAGTTTTAGCATTCGATGCATCGTCCTGGATGTGGATATTCCGGATAGATGCATGCAGATATTTAATGACGGAATCAATACAGCGTCGCGTTAACAACGGCGCGTTATAGACAGGAATTACCACATCGACAGTTGCCGCAGCCATCGTAGCCCTATGCTTTGATTAAGTCCTGCTAAAAATCAGATATGTTTCACCCCAATTTTTAGATGGTCTTTTAGTGACTTCAAGGTCTGCCTGTTTCATAAGTGCCACGGCCTTCTCTTGCTCGGAATGGGTGCCCAATTCGATGATTACGGATTTTAGCAATGGATTTGCCAAAACCTCGGATGCACCCTCCAGGATTGAAATCTCAATGCCGTCGACATCTATTTTCATGTAGTTTGGATAGGGAAATCCCCACTTGCTGCACAAATCGTTCAGCGTTACGCCAAACATTCCTTGAATATGTGTAGCCGACATTTTCATATTTTCCAAATCTTCATGTCCGAATTGCGAACGATTGCCACCTGGAATGAATTTGGGAATATACAGCTTGGAAAATTCACTGCGGCCAGATATCGCAACACAATAAGATAAAATATGACCGCTCAAATTATTCAGATAAATATTCTTATTGAGTGCGTAATAATTATTGCTTTGCGGCTCAAATGCGAATACTTGAACGTTCTTGCCGTATTTTTTCGCCGGATATAGCGCATACTGACCAATATTGGCGCCAATATCGAAATAGCAGGAACCCGATTCGAAACTGTCGAGCCAATCCAAAGTATCGGGTTCTTTCTTTGAATATGTCTTTGCCCGGTTAAGCGTACGCAAATGATCAACTGAAATCAGGATTTGCTGCCCGCGTACTTGCACACGGGTGAAACCACCCTTTAGCTTATACGCAGCAACTACCAATTCATTTAAAATGTCTTTTGTCAGCATCTATCACCTCAAAGGGCAAGGCATTGACGCAAAACCACCCGTAAATGCTTAATCAATTTGCCAGTTGCTCAAGCAGCGACACGTAACGCGGCAACACGTTAGCATCCGGATAATCCAGCATTTCCTTCAAGAAACGCTGGCGGTGTTCTTCTACATAGAAATCCGCAACCCCGTTGGTAAGAAAACCATTGATTTTCTCATATACATCGTCACGACATTTCAATTCTGTTTCCGGCATATAGTAAGCTACAGCCGAGCGTGCTGCAATTAAATAATCTGCGGCCAGTACCGGCTTCTTTGCTCTCACCGCTTCAAAAACAACGGATGTCGCTAAATCTATGATTACATCCGACCAATTCATCAAATGTACCGAATGTGCGTCATCACCAGCAATGCGAACATTAGGCAATTGTTTGATCGAGCTGTCTTTGGTCAATGATTGTTTCCATCCACTCCGGGTATGCGGTTTAATGATCAACTCAACCCCAGGAAACTCAGCGATCATATGTACCACCTCACTCACTTCTTCCCAGAACGTCGTAAAGTTGGCTTTTCTTAGAAAGATCACGATCTTAAGCTTACTATCAGAGCGTATCAGCGGTGAAGGCGGCATCAATCCGGACAATATCTTCAACCATGCTTCACAGTAACGAGGCGAACCCAATACAGCCAACTGATTGCCCGTCATGAATGGGCGAAACCGCACAGCGCACAATTCATTGGGTACCACCACCCTATCAAATATCTTAGCCGCTGAGAATGTCGTGTCAGGCACCACACGCCGCTCACCGCGACGAATCAATTGGCTTGCATGGGGACTATCTCCATGCGGCAACGACACTGTCCCCAATCCCCGCTCCTTAGCCATGGCAATGACTACTTCAACCCATTCCACACAAATTACTGAATTACGTTCGATCCAATCAAATGCGACAACGCCTTTACCATTGTCACCAAAACAACGATGCAATAAAAACTCTGCAGTATGCCGCCACAACGGTTCACGCTTTTTCTCATCAAACCGTTCGGCCAATTTCTCCGCCAACCTGCCAATTACTTTGATACGCCTGACATTTCGTGTCAGTATCAACATCTGCAAGCGCCATTTCCAATAATCTACCCATGAAAACAATTCATTCATATGTGCGACACGCACACCTTGCAAGTAACTCAAATACTTCACACGAAAATCACGCCGAAACTTCGCAGATCCAATCAATACAACATCACACTGATGTCCAGACTGAATCCATTGATGAATCACTGGCGTAACATGATCTATGTCATTATAGTGACGAAGAAAAAAAAGCGCTTTCATAACCGTGTTGCAGAAAAATCTAGAACATCATGCATCTCAAGCATTTTCCCTGTTTAAACAGACGATTCGGTAAAGCGCGCCATTTTACTCCCGCAACTACCCAATTACCAGCAACATGTCCGTACCTGTGAAAATTCCACAACAAGTGTGGCGGATGTCGGTTAATCAAATAAATCTATAGAGGCTATCATTCAAATTAACGAATAAATGTTACCCAACAAACGAGAAAAACCGGATAATCTGCATATTGCAACTGAACTTGTATTTTTAATCCAAACATATACATCGTTTCCATGAAAACTATCGCAATCATACCTGCCCGCATGGGTTCATCACGCTTTCCAGGCAAACCAATCGCAAAAATCCTTGGCCGCCCGATGATTGAGCATATTTATAAACGTGTTGCCATGAGTACGTCATTGAGCGCCACCTATATTGCCACATGTGATGAAGAAATCCGTCAAGCTGCGGAAAGTTTTGGCGCTCCTGTCATCATGACTGCCGATACGCACGAACGTGCCAGTGATCGCGTCGCTGAAGCCGTCACCCATATTCCTGATGCGGAGCTGATTGTGATGGTGCAAGGCGATGAGCCGATGACACATCCTGATATGATTGATGCTGCCGTCGCGCCGTTTAAACAGGACCCCCGCCTGGGTTGCGTTAACTTAGTACGTAAAATTGACCACGAAGCGGATTATCTCGATGCCAACACTATCAAGGTGGTGATGAATATCAACAATGATGCCTTGTACATGTCACGCCGCCCCATCCCGACCTTAGCTAAAACCGGCTTTACCGATACCATTGCATATAAACAGGTCTGCATCATTCCATTTCGCCGTGACATGCTGTTTCAATACACAAATCTAGCGCCCACACTGCTTGAACAACTGGAATCAGTCGATATGTTGCGTTTACTCGAACATGGTCTGCAAGTTAAAATGGTGACTACGGTATTTAATACACAAGCGGTTGATACTGAAGCCGATTTGGCACGCGTTGAAGAACTGATGCAAAACGACCCCTTACTCTCCCGCTACTAGGAATAGCGTTATGTCACTCAAATCCAGGCTGAAGCAATCCGAATTAACCATAGGTTCTTGGGTCACGTTGGGACATCCATCCATTGCCGAGATCATGGCATCAGCCGGTTTTGACTGGCTAGTGCTGGATATGGAACATAGCGTGCTGGAATTGAATGAAGTACAAGCCAGCATTCAGGTTTTAGATGGCAAGCAGTGTCCAGCTATTGTGCGCTTGACTTCCAATCATCCCGATCAAATCAAGCGCGTCATGGATGCTGGCGCCACCGGCATCATGGTACCGATGATTAAATCCGCTACCGATGCCATCGCAGCCGTAAATAGCGTTTACTATCCGCCACGCGGGCAAAGGGGCGTTGGTCTTGCACGTGCGCAAGGCTACGGCGCAAATTTTCAAAGCTACCGGCAATGGCTGGAAGAAAACGCGGTGATTGTCGTAATGATCGAACATATTGACGCCGTCAGGGCCATTGATCACATTTTGACTGTTCCCGGCATCGACGCTTATATTATCGGCCCCTATGATTTATCCGGCTCAATGGGACGCCCCGGCGATCTTAATCACCCCGACGTGCAAGCAGCAATCGCAGAAGTTTTAGAAGCTGGCCGCCGCGCTCAAAAACCTGGCGGCATCCATGTTATCGAACCCGATCTGCAAGCGCTGCAGCAACGCATTCAGGCAGGTTTTAATTTCCTCGGCTATGGACTGGATATCCGCATTCTCGATTCAATTTGCCGCACCCATTTGCAAAGTATACGCACAACACTGAAGAACGCATGAACACACTGGTTATCTCCACTTCCTCATTCGATATCGACAACAATCCACCACTACAGCATTTGCTGAAAAATGGCTTAAAAATCATTACTAACCCTCACCGCCGTAAACTGACCGAAGATGAAATCATCGCATTGCTGAAAGATGGCGCAGTCGGATTGATCGCCGGCATCGAACCGCTGACTGAGCGGGTATTTGAATCTGCCAATCATTTAAAAGTCATCTCGCGATGTGGCACCGGATTGGACAGCGTCGATCTGGTTGCAGCCAAAAATCATGACATTACCGTTCTGAACACGCCCGAAGCGCCGGCACAGGCGGTTGCAGAACTTACTATAGGCTTGATGCTAGCTCTGCTGCGGCAAATTAATCCCATCGATCAAGCTGTGCGAAGCAGTGAATGGCCGCGTATGCAAGGCCGACTACTCGCCGCGCAAACCGTCGGCATTATAGGATTGGGACATATCGGTCGTCGCGTGGCACGCTTGTGCCAAGCATTCGAAGCCACTGTCATCGCGCACGACCCCTATGTCAATGAAGTGCCAACCGATGTGACATTAGTGCCTTTAGAGTCCTTGCTGGCCACTGCCGATATCATCAGCCTGCATTTACCCTATTCCGCGAACACGCATCATCTGCTAAATGCCAAAGCCTTGACTACCCTAAAACCCGAAGCAATCGTTATTAATGCGGCACGCGGTGGACTGGTGGATGAGGATGCGCTTCTCGACACATTAAAATTGGGAAAAATCAGTGCCGCGGCACTGGATACGTTCGAACAAGAGCCTTATCACGGTCCGTTAATCGAATGCGGCAATACCATTCTGACTTCGCATATCGGATCACTCGCACGGGAATCGCGTCAGCGCATGGAAATTGAAGCGGCGGAAAATTTGCTGCAAGGCTTAATCAAAACAGGTCTCCTCAAATGATTGATCAAACAATCGCTAACGAAAAAGTAATTGTATTTGGCGCCAGCGGTTTTCTAGGTAGCCATGTTGCCGACGCATTATCCGCTGCAGGATACCGGGTGCGGCTATTCGATCGCAGCCCATCACCGTACCTCAAAAGCAACCAGGAAATGATCGTAGGCGATATCATGAACCTTGATCAAGTTATCGAGGCCGCCAAAGATGCATCCATCGTCTACAACTTTGCCGCCATTGCCGATATCGACGAAGCGCACGACAAACCGATACCGACTGCGACCATTAACGTATTGGGCAACATGCATGTGCTCGAAGCCGCCCGTATCACCGGTGCGCGCCGCTTTGTGTTTGCCAGCAGCGTTTATGTCTACTCCGAATCCGGATCGTTTTATCGTGCCAGCAAGCAAGCTGCGGAACGCTTTACCGAAACTTATCACGAACGCTACGGATTGAATTACACCATCCTGCGCTATGGCTCACTGTACGGCCGACGTTCCGACACACGCAACGGTATATATCGCATGCTGAACGAAGCCGTCGCGCATCATTCCATCACCTACAAAGGCAGCGGCGAAGCCATGCGCGAGTATATCCATGTGGAAGATGCTGCGCGAATGAGTGTGCAAATACTCGCATCCGAGTTTGCCAATCGCCACTTAATTCTGACAGGCCAGGAAAAAATGCGCATCAAAGATGTCATGACGATGATCTCGGAAATGTTACCATGGCCCGTGGAATTGCGTTTCGACGAAGCCAATGCGATACATCACTACGAAATTACTCCCTATGCATTTCAACCGCGTATTGGCCGCAAGCTGGTGCTGAATGAACATGTCGATCTGGGACAAGGTCTGCTCGACTGCTTACGGGAAATCCACCAGAATCTTCATCATGCCGATGAAAATGACGATGCCACCCCAGCCACGTCGGATAATCGCGCATAACACTCGTCATGAAAAACTTTGACTGGCAGGCCATTATTTTTGATTTTGACGGTGTAGTGGTGGAATCCGGCAAAATTAAAACCCAGGCATTCGCGGAACTCTATCGCACCCACAGCGAGGAAATTGCCGCAAAAGTAGTGCAATTTCATACTCAAAACGGCGGCATGTCGCGCTACCGCAAATTCCGTCATTTCCAACAGTATTTTCTCCATAAACCGCCGCTGACTGAAGCGGAAGAAAAAGAATTAGACCGTCGTTTTTCCGAGCTAGTGGTTGAAGCCGTTATCGCCGCTGATGCCGTACCCGGCGCAATGGAGCTCATTCGCCAGCAAGCCGGAAAAATTCCGTTATTCGTAGCCTCCGGCACACCTGAAAATGAGCTGAAAGTTATTGTCGAACGCCGCGGCCTGACGCCATACTTTAAAGAAGTACGCGGCGCGCCGGCGCTTAAACAAACCATAATCGCGGAAATTTTATCCACTTATGCGCTCAAGCCCGAAACAGTGCTGATGATCGGCGATGCGATGGCGGATTACGAGGGTGCGCAAGCCAATAACACCGATTTTCTGGGCCGCGTCCACCCCAATGACCCGAATCCTTTCCCAGCACATATAAAAATCGTACCGGATTTACGTGAGTTAGTCGCTTAAACGCAAAAT
This sequence comes from Nitrosomonas sp., assembly GCA_024281995.1. Lineage (GTDB taxonomy): Bacteria > Pseudomonadota > Gammaproteobacteria > Burkholderiales > Nitrosomonadaceae > Nitrosomonas. The sequence continues at coordinate 300,731 of JAMWZW010000001.1, read as the reverse complement.
GGTCTCAATGCAGCGACACTATTTCGCGAATATCGAGCAGCTCAGCCAAAGCCTTGCGAAGTATGTTGAAAACGCACTGCAAAACACACTAACCCGAAAACCTCAAGCCACACTGATCGTCCCCGGCGGCAATACGCCACGCCATTACCTGCCCGCACTGTCAAAATGCCAATTGCCTTGGGATCGCATCACGATCACCCTATCGGATGAGCGCTGGGTCGATGTCACGGATGAACAATCGAACGAACGCTTGGTAAAAAAATACCTGATGAATCACCTCCCTTCAAATACGCGTTTCGTCGGACTCAAAACCCAGCATGACAGCCCATCCGACGCCATTGATGAAATCCACCAGCGCCTGGATCGCTTGTCGCTACCATTAAGCCTGACGATCTTGGGTCTGGGAGAAGATGGTCATATCGCTTCACTGTTTCCGGGGATGAATCCAGATTTACGCTCGGTTCATCACTGCGTTGCCGTTGGCCCACCGATCGCACCGTCGCTGCGGGTTAGCCTGTCGTTGGCAATACTGGCAGAAAGTGCACACATTGCACTGGTTGTTACCGGTGAAGGTAAGCGGCAATTGTTAGACCGGCTGAGTAATAATCCTGATCCGGGATTGCCGATTGTTTGGTTATTGCAACGCACTCAATCGGTGGTTACGGTTTTTGAAGCAAATGTGCTATAAACTAATCGTGGCCATCGGCATTGTGATCAATTTCGAATCGCTAATGCAGCGCGCGTTCCAGTATAAAATCCTCAGTAGTCATTTGTCCCGCCTTGATAGTAATTATCTTAACCATACCGTGGTAACCGATTGCAGATGCCGACAGTTCGTATTTTCCGGGTGGCAATCGCCATGCGTAATGGCCATTAGCATCGCTGACAATAGCAATTTCCGGAATTGCCGGTGCGGGTTTATCGAGTGACCGGGGGTGAACAAAAACACCGGCTACTGGATGGCCTTGCCGATCGGTAATTCGCCCGGACACGCCTTCTTTGTCTCCCTGGCCTAAATGCCCTCTATCTGTCACTGGGATATCCTGATTAGCATAACTGCATACTGAGGTCGCGAGCAAAAGTATAGCGGAGATAAAAGTTGTCCACTCGTTATTCGATATCATTGATGCAATCCTCTCAATTCCGTTACTACACAAAAATATTGACTCGCTCTGATTCACATTGAATAGGCGGAATTTTTACACCCCGCCTACCCGCTAAGTTACGGAGCGTCCCGCCAAGCAATCAAATTATTGGATACTGCCTGGGTGATACGTGTTCCGTGGTTATGATCGCTGTGGGGTGCGGAGCCATGCAAGCCATAGGCATGTATTGCATAGATGCATGGGCCATCTGCGCAGAAACTGCTTCCAGCCGGCCGATCATGCCACACTGCGCTGCCACTCATTCCACCTGCCGTGTCATTCTTATAAAAGACTTGCCTTTCTTGCGTATCGCGAACAATATCCACACTCATCCATTGCGATTGGGATGGTGATTTGTCGCCCGGATAACCGGCAATCACCGAGGGAAGCCCCGTCAAACTTGCAGTCTGCCAAAAATGTCCGAACCAGCCGACGGTATTGCCCGCATTGGTGCTTAATTTAATGACACCATAATCGAAGCGTTCATCTCCGCTAACCGTCCATCCGGTAACAGAATGCAAAGTTCTGGCTGGAAAAGAACCATATGGAGCAGAACCTGCATTGTATCCGGGCCACACTCGAACATTGGTTTTCCAGCTACCTCCGCTACCGCCACTGTGAACGCAATGGCCAGCGGTCAAGACCACATTGGAACCATAGAAAGTTCCAGTACAAAACCCACCATCGAATGTAATAAGCGCAACTGCACGTGCCGGATAGGTATTACCGTAAGTCCTGAAACGGGTATCCGCTCCCAGTACAGACTCTATTCCCGTTTCTTTTCCATTGACAGCCGGTTGCAATGACTTAATTTCTTCACGGGTCGGAATAACTCCCAATTGGGATCCGCCAACCACATCCCTGGTCATGATGCCGGTTCCCGCATATCCATTTACTCCTTGTGATGCTGCCAATGATTTTTTTCCGGAGCCTTGCAATACGGAACCGTCGCTAGCTACTGGGGCATGGTTATCGTCGATGGCTTTTGCTGATGGCAAGTAAGCAATGAGGGTCAGTGAAAAAAGTACACCGAATACTGGCGACCATTTGTTTCTGTTCGCTATCATCATATTTCTCCTTTTCAGTTATAGTTTGTTTTGCACATTCGTAAAGAAAGAGCAGTTCCAAGGTTAATATGATCAGCTAAGAATCACTGTGAGAAAATTCACACTCCTCATATGATTCATTGATGTCTTTGCATGATTGCGGGACTGTCGGAATATTGCATTTGCAAGGAAAGCAAAATTATCAAGTTATTGATTAATGCATAACTTATTTTCATGAGATGATTGTTCTGGCTATTTCCCGATAGCCTCACGATTGTCGGTTCATTTTCACTACAAGCTGCCGCCTCAATAGCTTCTTCAACGGCTTCCTCAAGAATTTTTTACCCGGCGCACGTTCAGCCGCCAATCCACGTTTGTATTCACCGTCGAAATTCATCCCGATCAATAAACTTCACGGTATTCGCATCAATTTCAGCAAGACGGCGAAGAATTTCCTTATCCCAAGCTTTCGATGTATCCGCATCATCGGGCGCATCCAAACTTCAAACCAAAGCATGCGCCAACTCGGCACATTCTACTTTCGATAGCATGAGCACTTCAGAACGAAGCTTGTTCAATATTTCAGTTTTCATGAGTGCTCCGTAGAAATACAATTAATACCTATACTGTCCAACTTCTTATTGGTCAATAAAAAAGTCCCGTCAGATCGTTCCGCCATTCTCCAGCCATTCCCGACAATCTGAGGTCAACGCTCGCTTGCAAGCGGCGTCATAGAGCGCCAGTTCGTCGTCTGAAAGTATGTCGCGCCAACGGTTATTGGTGCCTTTGTGCATGAAAGTTTCCGCTCCGCCTTTCCAGAACTGCCCGCCTCCTGGTGCATACAGCTCGCCTTGGCGTTTCATCTCAGTAAATGAAATAGCTTTAATAATGCCATCCCAAGCTTGTTCGGGCACATCGATCTCCAGGAACGCTGCCATACGGCGAACTTCGCGTTCAGTATCCGCAAGCATATCGGTGTAATGGAATAGCTGAATGTTTGGTAGATGACGAAAATTCCACCACGATTGTACATTTGCAAGATGCGACCAATACGGCCAACCATCGGTTTCCCACGCAAACGAACCACGAGTAATCCAGTGGTGCCAGAAGATATGGATATCATGCGGTGCGGGTGGCAACTCATCACCCATGCGCCCAGGGAGCATATTCATCAACATCAGCAACTCTTCTTTCATACCGGTATAGTGATTCCATAACGACATGAAGACATCACGCGCATCACGGGCGATATAAAGATATTTGATCTTGTCACTATAATGCATGCCATCGAGTGGCAAATGTGTTTTGATAAAACGGCGGTGCTTTTGCGCCTTCAAACCGTTTAGAACCACCTCCAGCGGGATGATACGCATATCCAACCACGGTGACATTTCCGTAGGTGGCGCGGGAAAATTCCCATGCGGAAACAGCAAATGGGCAACAATTGCCTGAGTCCACGTGGTACCTGCCTTGTATGACGTGGCAATAACGATATCATCATCACGCGCTTGGAAATAATCCCAACGGGTACTGTCGAAGTGATGGTTTTGATAAATATGAGTACATTGCGGTAGATTCAGCATCTTTTTTACCTGGTATAAAAAGTTATCAACTTATTTTCATTAATTATCAGCCAATCCAATCACCCTTGCGGCACCATTCTCGGACGACGATTCTCATCTATAGCCACATAAGTCAGCACCGCTTCCGTCACTTTGATGCAGATTTCCTCGCCACCTTCGCGCACGCCACGTTGCGCATATACGGTTACATTAACAGTAATTGAACTACGCCCCACTTTAACGATATCCGCATAGAGGCTGACAAGATCGCCAACAAACACTGGTTGCTTGAATACAAAGGAATTGACCGCAACTGTTGCAACCCGGCCGCATGCTCGTCGAATGGCGGGTATGCTACCGGCCATATCGACTTGTGACATGATCCAGCCGCCAAAAATATCGCCTGCGTAATTGGTATCAGCAGGCATTGGGACAGTGCGCAAAATAGGTTGTCCATCCGGCAACGAAACATGAAGTGACGAATCATTAGGTACGTTAGGCATGACTATTTATCTTGTTAAGAAAGTTTAATCAGAATACAGTAGGTTTTTATCACGAAAAGCCATCGATATAATAATGCATTATCTTTGTTGTCAATTGAATTTTTCGATTCAAATTTTGCGGATACTTTGGTAAGAAGCCTTTTATGCAATCATTATTTGACGCAGTTGAGAACTGCCTATTAACCTGTGAGATCGAAGATAAACTATGTTTGACGCAACATATTGCAGAAGCTTGGCGTAATGGCCAGCTATCGTTACAAACCAGAAAAAAACCAAAACCTATCGGTCAACCGGGACGGCCTGCCAAGCCAGTTTTAGTAATGCCCGGCAATGTCCCAAAACGCCGTTTGGGAACAAAAACCGGATTTATCGCTTTAATTCATGCGGTAACACATATCGAATTCAATGCCATCAATTTAGCGTGGGATGCAGTATATCGTTTTCGCGATATGCCTCAGCAGTACTACAGCGACTGGGTGCAAGTTGCAATTGAAGAAGCCCATCACTTTCAATTATTACGCCAACGCCTGCGTGACTTCGACTGTGATTACGGCGATTTGCCGGCGCATAATGGATTATGGAACATGGCCGTGCATACCGCTTTTGATCCGATGGTGCGTATGGCGCTTGTACCGCGAGTGCTAGAAGCCAGAGGTCTGGATGTAACACCTAGTATTATTAAACGCCTACAACAAGCAGGTGATGAAAAAACAGCCGCTATCTTGGAGATCATTTTGCGTGACGAAATTGGGCATGTAAAAATCGGATCATACTGGTATAAATACTGCTGTAATCAACGCGGGCTGGATTCCGAAAAAACCTTTCACGAATTGATTAAACAACATTTTAGCGGGCAGATTTGCGGACCTTTTTCTTATGAAGCAAGGCGGGAAGCTGGATTTACTACAGCGGAATTAGCTGCGCTTGACTCCTTGCCACCAGCTAGGCCGCATGCCGGAAACACAGTACTCTGAAAAAATCAGCCGATAATCCATCACGCCAGCCGCTCAAACCGATAAAACGCAAGCATCCCCATTAAGTTTGGCAAAAAATTAACCGGGTGATTATTGGGGCTCATCACTCTACGCTCAAGAATGCGCGCATTGCATTGACGGCACAGCGTTTCAAAATCACTCAACGTACACAGATGAATATTTGGAGTGTCATACCAATGATACGGCAAAGTTTCTGAAACAGGCATATGGCCGGTAATCACCTGCATACGGTTTTTCCAATAACCAAAATTAGGAAATGAAACAATACCTTCTTTGCCCACCCGCAGCATTTCCTCAATGATGCCCTCGGTGTGCCGCATGGCCTGAAGGGTTTGAGACAAAATGACATAATCAAACGAATCCGATTCAAAGCTGGACAACCCTGCTTCCAGATCATTCTGGATCACATTAATGCCATTATAAAAACAGCTACGCAGATTATCGTCGTCAATTTCCACACCATAACCGAAAACATCGCGAGTATCGCGTAAATAGCGCAATAGCGAGCCATCGCCACAACCTAGATCCAGAATTTTTGTGCCAGGTTTGATCCACTCAGCAATAGCCGCAAAATCGGGACGTAATTCAATGGGTGATGCCATTATTGCAGTATTCATAGTTAATTAATTATTTCAGCAATTTAAACAGTAATGTTGTCCATATACGCACGCACGAGTTGATGATAATGTATATTCTCCATCAAAAAAGAATCATGACCGTGACTGGCGGTAATTTCTGCATAACTGACGTTAATTTTATTATTCAACAATGCCTTGACGATTTCTCGCGAACGTTCCGGCGAAAAACGCCAATCAGATGTAAACGACACTACCAGGAAATTTGCCTTAGCAGCCCGAAATGCTGCGCTCAAATCGCCATTGTAAGCCCCGGCTGGATTGAAATAATCCAACGCTTTGGTCATCAACAAATAAGTATTGGCATCGAACAAATCAGCAAACTTGTCACCTTGATAGCGCAAATAAGATTCGATTTCAAATTCTACGTCAAAACCGAACGACAATTCGCCTTTACGCAAGCCGCGCCCAAACTTCGCCGCCATTGAATCATCGGAGAGATAAGTGATATGCCCCAGCATACGCGCCAACCGCAATCCACGTCTGGGCAACGTATTGTACGCATAGTAATTTCCTCCATAAAAATCCTGGTCGGTCATGATTGCCTGGCGAGCCACATCGTTAAATGCGATATTTTGCGCCGTCAAATTTGCTGCCGCAGCGATCACCAGTGCATGGCGAACCTTCTCGGGATAATCTAATGTCCACTGTAGCGCCTGCATACCACCCAGACTGCCACCTACAATCGCAGCAAACTGCGCAATACCCAGATGTTCCGCAAGCTGGGCTTGAGTTTCTACCCAATCTTCCACCGTAACTACGGGGAAACTCGCACCGTAGTGCTTGCCGGTTTTGGTGTCTATACTTGCTGGGCCCGTTGAGCCATGACAACCACCCAAATTATTAACCCCAATGACAAAAAATCGATCGGTATCAATCGGCTTTCCCGGCCCCACCATATTGTCCCACCAGCCCGCACTTTTCTCTTTTCCGCTATAAACACCAGCCACGTGGTGATTTCCCGATAATGCATGACAAATCAATACGGCGTTCGAGCGCGTAGTATTGAGTTGTCCATACGTTTCGTATACCAAATGATAGCTATCGATCACCAAGCCACTTTTCAAGTGTAATGGTCTATCAATTTGCACGTATTGAGGCGTTACAACACCTACTGATTTTGAATCTTGCATGTATTTAAGGGAAATCCGAAGAAACGGCTAAATGATTTATTGATTATTATATCGCCAAAAAACAAACACACACTAGTCATTCAATTTTGCCAGCAATGCCACCATCTTTTCCGGTTGATCAGCTTTGATAATCTTCTGCACCAATGGAATAATCTCCGGCAAGTGGCTTTTTAATATCTGATTTTTTACAGCTAACAACTGTGCCGGATACATTGAAAACTGCTGCAAGCCAAATCCCAGCAAAAGCCTTGTGAATCGCTTATCACCCGCCATTTCACCACAGACCGAAACGGGTACTTTGGCTCGATTAGCGCTCTGTATAATATGCGAAATCAACCAAATAATAGCCGGATGCAGCGGATCATACAGATGCGCAACTGCGTCATCGATACGGTCCACTGCCAGCGTATATTGAATCAAATCATTAGTGCCGATTGACAAAAAATCCAGCTTACGCATGAAAAGATCGAGGCTTAATGCTGCCGCGGGTATCTCAATCATGCCGCCGACATTAATATGTTCATCAAAATGAAGTTTGTCATCTCGCAACGTTTGTTTGGCATATTCAATGAGATTCAGTGTCTGGTCTATTTCAGCCGCATGAGACAACATCGGCAGTAAGATACGCACATCACCATACTTGGAGGCACGCAAAATCGCGCGCAACTGTGTATGAAACATTTTCGGTTCAGCCAGGCTCAGGCGAATTGCACGTAAGCCCAATGCCGGATTAGTTGCAACTTGTATGCTACCTTTCAAACTCTTATCTGCGCCTAGATCAAACGTACGTATTACCACAGGCTGTTTGTGCATTTTAACTGCGACAGTTCGATAAGCCTCGAATTGTTCTTCTTCACCGGGTAAATCATCACGATTTAGAAACAAGAATTCACTACGAAATAAGCCAATACCAGTCGCACCACTTTCCATCACTTGCTCAATATCTTGCGGCAATTCGATATTGGCGTATAAATCGATGGCTGTACCATCCAATGTCACTGCAGCGATACTTTTAAGCCGTTTTAATTTCTTTCTTTCCAGCTCTAACTGACCTTGCCGCAAGCGATACTCGTCAAGTACATACTTATCCGGATTTATAATGATAATACCTTGATTACCATCGACAATCAGACAATCATCTTCGATAATTAACTGATGCGCATGACGCAATGCCACAATGGAAGGAATATTAAGACTACGAGCGATAATGGCAGTATGGGATGTTTGACTGCCCAGATCCGTTAGAAACGCAACAAATTGATGCTGCTTATATTGCATCACGTCAGCAGGACTTAGATCATGAGCAACCAAAATGCTATCGCCCGCACGTTTCGATGCAATAGGCAAATAACCGGGATGCCCTAGCATCGCCTTGAGAACACGTTCAACCACTTGCACGACATCAGCTTTACGCTCACGTAAATAAGCATCCTCAATTTCTTCAAACTGTTCCAGCAACTCGTGCATTTGCTGCTTTAGTGCCCACTCAGCATTACATTGCGTCTGCGCGATCATGCTACGGGCAGCTTCTGATAACGTAGGATCATCCAAAATCATCAAGTGCAAATCCAGAAATGCACTAAACTCAGCACGTGCATGACCATCAACCACAGATTTATGTAATGCCTCAAATTCTTTGCGCACTGCCGCAAAAGCGCTATCGAGCCGTGCAATCTCTTTATCAACTTGGTGCTTAGGGATCAAATAATGCATGACCTCCAGCGCAGCAGGTGTGACCAAATGCGCATGCCCTATCGCAATGCCTTCAGATACCCCAATACCTTGTAAGATAAAGCTCATTCACCCTCGCCAAAATAGTCTTCAATCAATGCAACCAATGCCGTCATCGCTTCAACTTCGTCATCACCAGTAGTTTCGATCTGTATGCGCGAACCTTTGTTGGCTGCCAGCATCATAACGCCCATGATACTTTTTGCATTGACACGGCGATTATTGCGTGTCGCCCAAACCTCGCATTTGAACTGACTAGCGAGTTTTGTTAATTTTGCCGACGCACGCGCATGCAATCCCAGTTTATTGACGATTTCAACTTCTCTCGTTTGCATGACAAAATTCCGAATTAATCATTGATCTGCATGACACCGCCTTGGCCACCGCTTAATCCTTTCTCAATCACAACTGAGAGCGGCTCATTACGGTACGTTAATACTCGCACCAACATTGGCAAGTTAACGCCCGCAATGCATTCCACTTTGCCAGGTTGTACCAACCGGCTGGCAATGTTGCAAGGTGTTGCACCCAAAATATCACTAAGTATTAGCACGCCATCGCCACTATCCAATTGTTCAATTACTGTACGGGCATGGGATAGTAAAGTGTCAGGATTGTCGTGAGTGAATACGCTTAAATATGCCAATTGTGGCGGTTTTGTACCAACCACGTGGCTCGCACAACTGATTAAATGCTCCCCCAAATCTTCATGTGTTAACACTAGAATTCCTATCATCTTATTGTTTTTGTCCTGTTCTGATGTGCAAAAAATCGATCAGATGATTTTAGCATTGACATTACCTAAATTTCTTAGTGTTGTGGAGAATCAATTTAGAAATATTTAAAACAATCACCGTCGCTCATGAATATCTTCACTGCTTTTTGAATTAAACCTTCCTGTGCCTCTCACAATATTGTGAGTGTACTCTCTGGTTTTATTCGCCGGTATACTAACTTATTCTCTTGTTTCGATCGGAAACGATAACATGAAAAAAATTGATCGAATTCTGACTTTGCGTAAAGCTGTTGAAGCTATAACTCGGGGCGACTTCACCGCCAGTATCCCCTGTGGTAGTGATGAAATTGGCCAACTGGGTAAATCTCTCAAGAAATTGTCGTCTCAATTACAAAAACAATCGGACAAAACTCAATCTCTTTACAAGATATTGGTTGAATACAATTTCAATCTTCGTTTAATTGATGTTTTGAATCATATTTATGAGTCCTTTCAGGATCACTTGCCCTATGACAGAATAAGTTTGGTTCTACTCGATGCCACTCAAAACGAATTTAAACTGCATTGGACACGTGCCAATTACAATAAACTCGAATTGGAAACGGGTTATTCAATCTCCCTAGCAGATAGCGATTTGGAAAAAATCCTTGATACTCATGATATGTTCATCATCGATGATCTCAGCATATATCTGCAACAGCAATCCGAATCCAATCTTGCCAAAGCAGCTTTCAAGGAAGGCATTCATTCCTGTTTGATCTGTCCTTTAATCGCGACAGGTAAACTGATTGGATTTATTTTCTTTTCTTGTCGCAAGAAAAATATTTACAAAAAATTGCACAAGGATCTATCTTTGCAAATCGCAAGTCATCTCGCTTTAATCATTGAAAAAACTCTACTATATAAAAATGTAAAGCTCAATAAGCAACTCATTGCACAAAAAAAATCATTGGAACAACGCGTAACACACGATGCGTTGACCGGTTTATTTAACCGACCGGCGATTTTTGACATCTTGCATAAACAAATCCTACGCGCCAAAAGAGGTGGGATTGGAATTGCGATTATCATGATTGATATCGATCACTTCAAAGCGATCAACGATAAATGCGGGCATCTGACTGGCGACGCAGTATTATGCGAAATTGCAGAACGCCTCTCCAAGTCTACCCGCTCGCATGAATACGTTGGACGCTATGGCGGTGAAGAATTTCTAGCGATTGTTTCACCCTATAATCAGGAAGGCGCAATACGTGCAGCGGAACGGTTCCGCAATGCAGTAGCCTGCCAAGCAATCAATGCGGATAAACAGCGCATTCCCGTTACGATCAGTTTAGGTGTAGCTACCAGTAACGAACAGGAATCACTGGACGAAAACTTGCTTTTGCAAAGAGCCGACGAAGCACTTTATTTGGCAAAACAAAAAGGTAGGAATCGAGTGGAGTTGTTCACTTCTTGCACTAAAAGAAGTAGCGCCAAGAATAAGAAAAAAAACAAATTACCTACTCAGCCATCCAAAAATGATTAAACATTGGCCGCCGATATAAAAGTGCCTGGAAATTGCCTAATTCCCAGGCACTCATCCCCCCTGAACTAAATCGCGTGAAAATCCCAGTTGGTCAATGCCAATCCGGTACTCAGTGTAGCAAATTGCACCGCAGCTCCAGCACCATTACCATCAGCATCATAGAGTACCGCACCCGTAGCATTATTATAGATGATGAAATCATTCGCATCCAACGCCTGCGTACCAATTACAAATTGATCGGCAGGTATTTTATCGGGAGTAATCATGGCGGAAAACGCCGTAAATATACTATTCTCCAGCTTAATGGTGTCATCGAATGCGTTATAGTCGGTAATTGTATCAATTCGGCCACCTGTAATATGATCCGCCGTTTTAAATTGAAAATAATCCTTACCCGTACCGCCTGTTAACGTATTATTACCCGCCGCGCCATTGAGAATATCATCCCCAGCCCCTCCAATTAACTGATTTGATGCGGAATTTCCTACTATAGTATTAGCTATTCCGTTGCCCGTAGCATTAATCGCAGAGCTCCCTATCAAGGTAATATTTTCCACATTATCTGATAACATATAACTCACACTACTATTGACTCTATCAATACCTTCATTGAGATTTTCAACAATAATGTCACCCGCATTATCAATCGTATATATATCATCACCCAACCCGCCAATAAGCGTATCTGCTCCCGTTGCGCCATTGAGCAAATTCGCTGCTGCATTTCCAGTGATTGTGTTGGCCAAAACATTACCCGTACCATTAATGGCTGCAGTACCCGATAGTATCAAATGCTCGATATTGCTTTTCAGGGTATAGGTTATGTTACTGTTAACCGTATCGATACCGGCATTAAGATTTTCAGTAACGATGTCACCAACATTATCAACAACATAAGTATCGTCACCCGTTCCGCCTCTCAGAGTATCTGCACCAATACCTCCATTCAGTACATTCGCTGCTGAGTTACCTAATAAAATATTTACCAGATCATTGCCTATGCCGTTGATGGCTGCTGTTGCAGTTAGCGTAAGATCTTCAACATTGTCAGGCAACGTATAAGTGACGCTACTACTAATTTTATCGATGCCCTCATTCAAATTTTCGTTAACGATATCGTTTGTATTATCAACAAAATAAATGTCATTACCTAATCCCCCCATTGCAGTATCTGCGCCAACACCGCCATTCAATGTGTTGTTTGCTACATTTCCAATGATCACGTTAGCTAAAGCATTGCCATTGCCATTAATATTCGCTGTGCCCATTAAAGTAAGATTCTCAACCTGACCTGGTAAGGCGTAGGTCACACTACTCTTGACTGTATCGATACCTGCATTAAATTTTTCAGTGACGATATCGCCTGTAAGGTTGACAATATAACTATCATTGCCCAGTCCACCTACTAAAGTATCAGTACCAATGCCACCATCCAATACGTTATTCTGTGAATCTCCTGTCAAATTATCGCTGTAATTACTACCGATCAAGTTATTGATGTTATTCAATATATCTGATCCTGCGCCACCCGTATTTTGTGAGCCTGTCAGCGCTAAGGAGACCGTGATAGGAGCTGCCGCATACGCGTAGGTGACAGTATCATTTGCTCCCGTTCCAGCAAAAACGTCATTTGCACTGGTATTAACCAGCAACTGACCCGCATCAAACGCAGTAACTGCGAGCGTTAGCGTGTCAGCAATAAAAAGTCCGTGAGTATCGGTTGCAGTTATTTCCAGTGCGTAAATCCCATAATTACTAAAATTAGGCGTTCCCGTTATTATTCCAGTTGTTGCATTGATTTGAATCCAGGCGGGCAAAGCCGCACCACCCACGAGCGTAGCGCTATAAGTCAAAGAATCTTCATCGCTAAAAGATGCACTGGTATTGTAACTCCAATTAACCGTATCATATTGCACCGCTTGATCAGCTAATGGTGCTAATAGCATCGGTGCTTGATTTTCTCCTGCCACAATCGCAGTGGGGTCACTGGTCAAGCTCTCAGGTGTGCCTTGACCGTCGGTGTAACTTACCGTAACAGTGATTTGCTTGCCAATGTCAGCCGCATTCAGAACATAAGTTTCTCCGGTTGCGCCGCTTATCGCAACATTGTCGCGCAGCCATTGGTAGCTGAATGCACCCAATTCGTCATTATCCGCAATGGTGCTGGTGTTCGCGGTGAGTGTGGCATTTTCTTGCGCTTGCCCGTCTATCGTTACCGCGCCTGTGGGCGGGTCGTTGACGTTGGTGACAATAGCCGTCGCATCGCTGGTCAGGCTCTCAGGTGTGCCCTGGCCGTCGGTGTAACTTACCGTAACAGTGATTTGCTTGCCAATGTCAGCCGCATTCAGAACGTAAGTTTCTCCGGTTGCGCCGCTTATCGCAACATTATCGCGCAGCCATTGGTAGCTGAATGTGCCCAGTCCGTCATTGTCCCCAATGGTGCTGGTGTTCGCGGTGAGTGTGGCATTTTCTTGCGCTGTTCCATCTATCGTTACCGCGCCTGTGGGCGGGTCGTTGACGTTGGTGACAATAGCCGTCGCATCGCTGGTCAGGCTCTCAGGTGTGCCCTGGCCGTCGGTGTAACTCACCGTAACACTGATTTGCTTGCCAATGTCGGTTGCGCTTAAAGCGTAAGTTTCTCCGGTTGCACCGCTTATCGCAACGTTATCGCGCAGCCATTGGTAGCTGAATGTGCCCAATCCGTCGTTATCCGCAATGGTGCTGGTGTTCGCGGTGAGTGTAGCATTTTCTTGCGCTTGCCCGTCTATCGTTACCGCGCCACTGGGTGGGTCGTTGACGTTGGTGACAATAGCCGTCGCATCGCTGGTCAAGCTCTCAGGTGTGCCCTGGCCGTCGGTATAACTTACCGTAACAGTGATTTGCTTGCCAATATCGGTTGCGCTTAGAACGTAAGTTTCTCCGGTTGCGCCACTTATCGCAACATTGTCGCGCAACCATTGGTAGCTGAATGTGCCCAATTCGTCATTATCCGCAATGGTGCTGGTGTTCGCCGTGAGTGTGGCGTTTTCTTGCACTTGCCCGTCTATCGTTACCGCGCCTGTGGGCGGGTCGTTGACGTTGGTGACAATAGCCGTCGCATTGCTGGTCAGGCTCTCAGGTGTGCCCTGGCCGTCGGTGTAACTTACCGTAACAGTGATTTGCTTGCCAATGTCAGCCGCATTCAGAACGTAAGTTTCTCCGGTTGCGCCGCTTATCGCAACATTGTCGCGCAACCATTGGTAGCTGAATGCACCCAATTCGTCATTGTCTACGATAGTGCTGGTGTTCGCGGTGAGTGTGGCGTTTTCTTGCGCTTGCCCGTCTATCGTTACCGCGCCACTGGGCGGATCGTTGACATTGGTGACAATAGCCGTCGCATCGCTGGTCAGGCTCTCAGGTGTGCCCTGGCCGTCGGTGTAACTCACCGTAACACTGATTTGCTTGCCAATATCGGTTGCGCTTAGACCGTAAGTTTCTCCGGTTGCGCCGCTTATCGCAACATTGTCGCGCAGCCATTGGTAGCTGAATGTGCCCAGTCCGTCATTGTCCCCAATGGTGCTGGTGTTCGCGGTGAGTGTGGCATTTTCTTGCGCTGTTCCATCTATCGTTACCGCGCCACTGGGCGGATCGTTGACCGGTGTCACGGCAAAACTGAATGTACCCGTTTCCGGTAAAACAGCGTCTTCTCCGCCATCGGCTAATGAGAATTCAAAACCAGCATTCAGCGTTTCGGAGCTATCATGCGTAAAACTGACCTTGCCATCGATTACGTCCTGAGCAGTGAATGTCAGAACATCCAAACCTTCAAGCTTTACGGTACCATTGGTTTGTGATGTCACCGTATAAGTCAATTCCACACCACCGTCATCCGGATCGGCCTCCTCGAGGTCTGCTACCGTAATTACATAATTGCCCGCCTCGGTAATTGCGGCAGCGAGATCACCGGTAATTACCGGAGCATCATTGGAAGATGTTATTGCAATAGTATAATTTGCAAGTGTGCTGGCCGATGTCGCCGGCCCAACCGTATCCGATGCGATGACCGTTATTTCCCGAGCTCCAGGCGGATTATCGGACGAATTGTTATATTGCACTGAACGGAGCGCTGATTCCCAGTTGGCATCCGATATATCGCCCGTGCCACTGCTAATGGTCAGCACACCCGTAACCGAATCATACGAGGATATATAACCGGCTGGTAAAGAAGAAACCGAAAGAGCCTCTACTGGAAGCGCATTGTTGAGCGTGATCTCAATAATGTCTACGAAACTATCATCGCTGGAAACAAAAGTAGCTGCGGCAAAAAGCGTTAAATCACCCTCATTTTCTGTGTAGCCAACGCCTGCACTACCTAAATCAACCGTAATAGCCATATTCTCCCCTTATTTTTGATTACAACAGTGCGTTCTCACTCAGTTACTTTTCCCATCCGGCTCAAAAAACCGGGAGAAATCGCCTAACTATTTGTCTTTCACGCCGGGCTTGTTGCTGCCGGGAACAATCGCATAAATGCAAAACTTCTTCCCTGTAACGCTGATTTTATTGAGAAACAATTAAGATAAAAATCAATTAATTCAGCACAAACTAGCTATTTGGGTATAACGCGACGATTCAGCTCCATACCCATAAATTATTGCTATACGCACTGAAAAAAAACAGCGAATAGCCTCTTTCCAGAAAAACAAAAATGCAGGGCACCGCTTATGTCCACACACTGTATTTATGATCATTCAAACGATCACGAGACTGTTTTTATAGTTTAAAAACGCTTTATTTTTTTATAGGAGTGATTTTTATCCAAATTTTTAATGGACGCTCCCAATTTATGCTTCTCAGGATAAAATTGCCAGCTTAAAAAGTTAATTGGTACTCTACTTATTTTTATCTAAGTAATTGCTTAGATATCTATCGATCGGCAGTTCAGAGTGCATTTGTTCAGCATTACAAAAAACCGGGCCAGCTCGCCGCGATCGTTATTCAACAAAATAATGCCGGAACACCCAGCCATTTACTCTTTCTCGAGGTTCTAGCCATGAAGAAGTATAATGCGCGAACAAACTTTAAAAAATGATGCTACAGCGAAATAACAGCCAGAACCCCATTCAATATCTTTTACATTGCAAACCAAATATGACCCAGGAAAATCAATCAGCCACACCCTCGGATGACAATCAAATTATTGCTGAGCGCCGTATCAAGTTAGCCGAATTGCGACAAACAGGCAATGCGTTCCCGAATACTTTCAGGCGTGAACACATAGCGGCGGAATTACATCAACAGTACGATGCGTTATCAAAAGAGCAACTCGAAGAATCGCCCGTTACAGTGAAAGTGGCAGGGCGAATGATGCTGAAACGCGTCATGGGTAAAGCCAGTTTTGCCACCATTCAGGACATGAGCGGCCGAATTCAGTTGTATATCTCAAACGATCATACCGGCGAGGCGGCGCACGCGGCATTTAAGTATTACGATCTGGGTGACATCTTATGGGCGCAAGGCTCGTTATTCAAAACCAAGACCGATGAGCTTTCAATCCGCGTGACCAGCTTGCAATTACTGACCAAGTCGCTTAGGCCGCTGCCGGAGAAATTTCACGGCTTAACCGATCAGGAACAAAAATACCGCCAGCGCTATCTGGATCTGATCACCAACGAAGATACGCGCAAGGTTTTCACCACACGCTCAAAAATCATCCAGGCGATGCGCGAGTTTTTTGTCGCGCGCGATTACCTCGAAGTCGAAACGCCGATGATGCACCCGATTCCCGGCGGTGCCACCGCGCGGCCTTTTGTGACGCACCATAATGCGCTGGATATGGCGCTGTATCTGCGCATCGCGCCAGAGCTTTATTTAAAAAGACTGGTAGTTGGCGGCATGGAAAAGGTGTTTGAAATCAACCGCAATTTCCGCAATGAAGGTATTTCCACACGGCATAACCCGGAATTCACGATGGTGGAGTTCTATGAAGCGTATCAGGATTTTACCTATCTGATGGATTTCACCGAGAAAATGTTGGCCGAAATCGCGCAAAAAGTACTGGGCACGACCGAAGTCACGTATCAAGGTAAAACCATGGATTTGGCCAAACCGTTCGCGCGGCTGACCATTACCACCGCCATCCGGAAATTTCATCCGGAATATACCGATGCGCAGTTACAGGATCGCGATTTTCTGATCAAAAAGCTGCAAACACTCGGTATTCATTACAATCCGCACGACGGAATCGGCGGACTGCAATTATCGCTATTCGACGAAACCACCGAGCATTTGTTATTCGAACCGACGTTCATCGTCGACTATCCGGCCGAAGTCTCCCCGCTGGCACGGCGCAACGACAACAACCCGGACATCACCGACCGCTTCGAACTCTACATCGCCGGACGCGAAATCGCCAACGGTTTCTCCGAATTGAATGACCCGGAAGACCAAGCCGCACGCTTCCTGGAACAAGCCAAAGCCAAGGACGCAGGCGACAAAGAAGCCATGCATTACGATGCCGATTATATCCGCGCGCTGGAATACGGCTTGCCACCTACGGCAGGGGAAGGCATCGGCATCGACCGACTGGTCATGCTACTGACCGACAGTCCGAGTATCCGCGATGTGATTTTGTTTCCTCAATTGCGGCGGGAGGATTAGAAAAGCGCTGGATAATAGTTATATTTTTGTGCGCATCATTTTGCACTTTAGTTCAATAGCAATACGGGAATCGAACAATGAGCATTACTCTTAAAGACTTTGTGCAACAGGCTTTATTAGACATTACGACAGCCGTCAACACTGCAAAAGAACAGTCGCCACTTTCTATTGCTCCCGGCTATGTTGAAGGTCAAAAACAACTAGAATCACAGATGATTGAATTCTCAATTCACGTCTACGTATCAGAAGAAAAAAATAAAAGTGGCAAAAGTGAAATCTCCATTCCCATTATTCAAATTGTCAAAGCGGCTGTAGATGGAGAGTTTTCCAGTAAAAATGAGCAGACGACAACTCATGCTTTAAAGTTTTCAGTCCCAGTTTATTTTCAAGCCAATAACAAAAAGACTTAGCACGGTAGGTTGGGCTGCCGAAGAAAGCCCAACATCACTCCCTGCGAATGACCGCATCTTAACATCACACCACCAAACTCTTAGCAATAGGACAGAGAGAAAGAAGAGGATTGGCTTTGCAGGTTACATGAAGTAAATAAGCATTTTGAGCTGGATTTCAACACAGCATGGCCAGCAGCGCAGCAGTTTTTCAGAGTTTCCTCAGCTTGTTGTTAGTAGCGGCGTACGTTACTATGCGGCCATGATAAAAATCTTCGCTAACAAGGAAACCAAGAAGCTTTTTTTGAGACAAATAACACTCAAGCTGCCCGTGGATATTCACCGGACAGCATTACGGAAGCTGTTGCAAATACATGCTGCCGTGGAACTTGAGTTTTTGAAGATTCCACCGGGAAACCGGCTCGAAGCATTAAAAGGGAAACGGGCGGGGCAATACAGTATCCGCATTAATGATCAGTGGCGGATTTGCTTTTGCTGGCGCGATGGCGATGCGTATGATGTGGAAATTGTCGATTATCACTAGGAGTTTGACATGAACAAGCAATATCTGGAACCTATTCACCCTGGGGAAGTATTATTGGAAGATTTTATGAAGCCTTTGGCGATTACGCAGTATGCACTGGCCAAAGCCATCAACGTCCCGGCGCGCCGCATCAATGAAATCGTCCACGGCAACAGAGCGATCACCGCGGATACAGCGCTTAGGCTCGGTAAATATTTTGGCGTGCATCCGCAATCGTGGATGAATTTGCAATCCCATTATGATTTGGAAGTCACCGAAAAAAATCTTGGTGATAAGCTCGACAAAGAAGTACAACCCATTCATGTAGCTTAGCGGCTCACTTGAAATTTTTGCATTTGCCACGATCAGCAAGTAGCCCGGATGACGCAAGCTTATCCGGGAAATGTCTCCCTAAACCGCCAATTGCCAATCCGTTTCATCAACGTAAGCTAATGATCGGCCAGTTATTTCTTTCAGCGTGGCTTTTCAACGTCGGATCGGGATCGACCGCGACCGGGTGGGTGACCTTGCACAGCAACGGCAAGTCATTGAGTGAATCGCTATAAAACCAGCTGCGTAAAAAAGACAGCCAGGTTAGATTATGCGCATCCAGCCATTTTTCCAGGCGTTCGATTTTTCCTTCACGGAATGATGGGGTGCCGGTCACGCGGCCGGTAAATTCACCGTCTTTTTCTTCCGGTTCGGTGGCAATGAGATGTTCGATGCCGAGCGCGTGGGCGATGGGCGAGGTGACGAAGCTGTTGGTGGCGGTGATGATGATACAAAGATCGCCGTCCAGCTTATGACGCTCAATTAATTGCTGTGTACCCGGTGCAATCAACGGTACTATCTTCTTCTGCATAAATTCACTGCGCCAGGATTCCAGTTGCGCGCGCGGGTGGCGTGCCAATGGTTTCAGTTGAAAATTAAGGAATTCGTGAATATCGAGTGTTCCAGCTTTGTACTGCTCGTAAAATTCAATATTTTTCGCTTCGTGCAGTTCACGATCCAATGCTTTCTTTTCAATCAAAAATTGCGCCCACTGGAAATCACTGTCACCTGCAATCAATGTGTTATCCAAATCGAATAATGCTAAATTCATGAAACCACCTGTAATAATTCTCGAACTAAGGGTACGGTTATTTGCCGCTGATGAATCAGAGAGTACCGATCCAGTGCGTCCAGCGTCATCATTAGTGATGGCAAATCCCGTTTTCCATGCCGTAATAAATAAATGCAAATTTCCTCGGGTAACTGAAAGCCGCGATCATTTGCATACCTTTTCATAGCCTGTATTTTTTCTTCTTCAGTCAATTCAAGCACGTGGTAAACCAGTCCCCAACCCAAACGCGTCACTAAGTCTTGCCGCATAGTCATATGCATCGGAGCAGCTGTGCCACTCATTAACAACACGGTCTCACCGTCATCACGCAACTGATTATAAAGATTAAATAAAGCAACTTGCGCTGCTGCATCAAGCTGATCAAGATCGTCGATTGCCATACAATCCATCGTACCGATGGCTGAAAATTCATGCTGCTGCCGGGCGGAGAAATATACCGCTTTTAAGCTTTTTTGTGTATAGGCCGCAGTCATTGCCCGCAGCAAATGGCTTTTACCGCATCCCCGATCACCCCACAAATAAACAAAACGCTCTTTCTCCCGACCCTGCAGAATTTTTCCCAGCAACTGCAACAATTCAACATTGCGTCCCGGCACAAAATTTTCCAACGAAGGTAATGGTACGGTTTTGATATCTAATAGCAATTGCTGCATGGCATGCATCCGATGGATATTATCCGGCCCCGTCGATGCATCGCATGTTACGAATTATAGAGATTACTTTGCAAATAATGTTGATGCAGATGGCGTATCCAAACCAGCAATATGGCGCTCACTGGCAGTGCCAGTAAAATGCCAAAGAATCCGAATAACTGACCGAAAGCCAGTAATGCAAAAATTACCATCACCGGGTGCAAGCCGATACGATCGCCGACTAACCAAGGTGTGATCAGCATACCTTCGAGTAATTGACCCATGCCAAAAACAATCCAAACAGGGATAACTCCTGCCCAGCCTTGGAATTGCATTAACGCAGCAAAAGTCGCCAGTGTTAAACCAACGATCATGCCCAAATACGGTACGAAAACTAAAATACCGGCTACTAAACCAATCGGCAAAGCAAATTCCAATCCCACCAGCCATAAGCCGGTGATATAACAAATACTCATCAGCAGGATCACGGACAATTGCCCTCGTAAAAATTCAGCCAGAATCCGATCCGTTTCACGCGCCAGTAACGAAACCTGATGATGCCAATAACGCGGGATCATTTCGTCAACCAGCTTGATTAGCACATCCCAATCACGCAATAAATAAAACAAGACTACCGGCACCAGCAAAAGGTTAACTAGAAACTCAACAATGGCCATTCCACCGCTGGTTAAAGACGGCAAAACCTTTGCCGCTACACCACCGGCGCTTTGCCAGTGCTTTGAGATGGCTTCCTTTAGCAAATTCATATCAGGCTCTAAACTGATGTTCAGCCTTGCCTCTAGCAAAGGAATGATGTGATTTTTAATCATATCCAAGTAAACCGGTACTTTATTCAGAAGCCGCCTGGCTTCTTCTTCAAAAAGCGGCACCATGATTAGAATCAGAGCTGCAAACACGCCGCTCAACAGAAGCATCACTAAAACCGCACCCACCGTTCGCGATATTCCATGATTTTCCATACGGGTAACCATTGGGTTACAGATATAAGCTATCACGGCTGCCAGTAAAAAAGGCGTAAGTATCGGGCTGAGCAGATAAATCAAACCACCCGCCACACAGACTAGAATTAACCACCAGAGATAATGGATTTCGTTGGAATGTTCGTTGCTCATCTGGATTAAAATTTAAATTTAACCGGCTTTAGTTTTTAATGCGTGACTAGCTAAATTCTTACCCAGTTCCCAAATTGATCCTGGAACGTGATGGGTGTCCGCAATCGTTTTGCTGAATGCGCTGATGATGTGATCGAGGTCTTTTTGCGTCAGTATCAGCGGTGGCAGCAGTTTGATCACGTTCATGCCATGTCCGGCCACTTGCGTCAGAATTCTGTGTTCCTTGAATAAGGGAATCGTAATCATCTGACAGAATAACCCCTTGTTGGCGGCTTCCAGCATCATCCAAGCGGCTTTCAACGACAAACTGCTGGGTGATTTGAATTCAACCGCAATCATCGAGCCTTTACCGCGGGCTTCTTTGAAAAATTCATACTGACCGGTCAGTTCGTTCAATCGATTGATTATGTAAGCACCATTCTTTGCGCTGTTTTCTAACAGATTTTCCCTTCTGACCACTTCCAGGCTAGCCAAACCGGCTGCCATAGCCATATTATTCTTGGAAAAAGTGGAGCCATGAACTACTGCACGATCCATGCGGTTAAATACACTTTCCATAATCTGCTGCGTCATCGCTACTGCACCGACAGGAACAAAGCCGCCGGATAATGCTTTAGCCATGCAGATCATGTCCGGTTTCACGCCCCAATGCTCGATTGCCCAGAATTTACCGGTGCGGCCGATACCGGTTTGGATTTCATCTGCCACAAACATTGTGCCGTATTTCTTGCACAGCCGTTCGACTTCCGGTAGGTAGTCATCATCAGGGATATTGACACCCTTACCCTGAATCGGTTCGACAATGAAAGCAGCCACGCTGCGACTGCTTAGTGCCTGCTCCAACGCTGCCAAATCATTAAAAGGAACCGAACCGCAATCCAGCAATAACGGGCCGAATCCATCCTTGAAAATCTGCTCGCCGTTCAAAGATAGCGCACCCATCGTCAAACCGTGATAAGCATGATCACAACAAATAATCCGGTTGCGTTTCGTGACATAGCGGGCGAATTTTATCGCTGCTTCAACGGCTTCCGTACCCGAATTACAAAAGAAAACGCGTTCCAAATTATCCGGTGTTGTCGTCAAAATCTCTTTTGCCAGCAAACCGCTCAAAGTAGATACGTCAAGCTGCACCAAGTCGGGCAGTTCGAGCGACAATACTTCTTTCAATGCATTGATAATCGTAGGATGATTGCGGCCAAACGCATACACCCCGAAACCGCTCAACAGATCAAGATATTCGTTACCGTTCTCGTCATACAAATACTGCCCGACAGCCCGTTGATAATTCCGGTCATAGCCAATGGTTTTCAAAACCCTGACCATCTGGGCATTGAGATACCGCTCGTGAAAGTCAAATTTATCCGTGCGATGTTGCGATAATAAATCGGCTATGCTGAAAGACATGAACGACCCCTACATTCGGAAAAATACTAGCGCCAAAGCCGGTGATTATAATCGTTGATGTTGAATGTTTCGACATAATTCTGATTCATATCAGCAACGCGGATTCAAATTTTTACTATTTCTGCCCAAATTATCTTAATCAATCTAATTGAGCACTCTTGTGCTTATGAGTAAACGAGCAAAGCGCGGAAGCTGGAATCAAAGTATTTATCCCCATATTATCTCAACTTAACTGGAACGCCTTAAAATCATCAAATTATCATATAAGTATAAACACTCCTCTACTCCGGCTTGCGCATTCCATGACGGACACTGACGGCCTTATTGAGTAAATCGAACCAGAAAGGCGCGCCCAGAGAAATCGCAAGCGCAGTAAGCAACCATCCCGCGATATGTTGCAAAGTAACCAGAATGATTTCTATTGCTGTTCCATCTAATGATAAAGTGACATTACTCCATCCAATAGGCAATTTGCCCAAGCTATCATTACGACCCTGAAGGGCATCAGTAAGTCCTTTTAAATGTTTACATGCGGGGTCCTCTAGGAATAATTCAGGTTGCTTACTGCACTTGTCGAACGTTTCTTTTGTGGTTTGCTCGCTCACTTGAATAGCATAAGCCGTTACCGCGCTTCTCAATTCTTTATCGCGATAGATATGCTCAGTCAGAGTGATAGTATTGATATTAAAAAGAACCGTGAGCGTAAGTCCAATGCAGAAACTGATGATTTGCAAGTTACGCTTGTATGTTCCACCCATCATGGTCAAAGAACGGTCCATCCAATCACTTACCGCCGTCACCATATCTTCGGTTTTATCGCCGACAGTGCGCGCAATACTTTGTAACTGCATTTTTAGTGCAGAATCAGGCAATTTATCGATCGTTTCCTTTATCTGCTTGATCGAGCTACAAGTTGAGGTCGTATTGGCGAGGCTGCCGATAAGCAGTTGTCCCAATATCTTAGTATCTATATATGAGGGGGTTTCTTGAGGTTGATTGTTAAAAAAGGGCTTTAACGCCGGGTAGTGCAACAAGGCTTGTTTAACGTCCGGATCATCGATGAGCTGCTGCAAATCATCATACAAATCACGCCCGCGCATGTTAAGTTTCTGCGCAATGTATTCATTGATGATAGTTACAAATAAGCTTACGCCCAAATAAATCAGCGTAAGTCCAATGGCCACATCCAGCCATGTTGTAAGATCCATTTCCTATTCCTCCTTCAAAAAAATTTTGATCTCCCAAATCTAACTATGTAAAGAACTGCTCCAAGGATTTCACCGGAGTTGCTTGTTCGGAATATGTTGCAATATTTTGTATGCAACTTTGGTTATAAATTTTCACCTCATTATCAAAAATAATCTTGTGAAAATTATTTCCGTATAGCCTATGCTACCTAGGATATACTTTTTCTTGTTGCTAAACCGTGGCTATCTAAACGACATTAAAAACAATTTGTGGTTAAAATACGACTCCGTCACCTATAAAAAAACCGAACAAGCTGAATTAATTTTGGCATAACCGCAAAACTGTATTTGTAATAAATAACAGATAGCTGGCTATTCATAAGTTCATACCCTACAGTAATTTTTATATTCACAACAATATATAGCCTTTATTTGCGTTAAAATCAGAGTTTATCAGCAATATTTTTAGCAATCGCGTGAGAATTCAATTTGACTTCATCCAGTTTTAATCAGCCTGATTCGACACAACTTTCCTATCGTGACGCCGGCGTCGATATGGATGCAGGTGATCGCTTGGTTGAAAACATTAAACCATTTGCCCGCAGGACGTTGCGCCCTGAGGTTCTTAATGGCATTGGTGGGTTTGGTGCACTGTTTGAAATTTCCAAGCACTATCAGAACCCTGTTTTGGTTTCCGGCACTGATGGCGTTGGCACCAAGCTTAAATTGGCTTTTCAGCTTAATCGGCATGACAGTATCGGTATCGATCTGGTTGCCATGAGTGTAAATGATATTTTAGTACAAGGCGCTGAACCTTTATTTTTTCTAGACTACTTTGCTTGTGGCAAGTTAAATGTGGAAACAGCAACGGCAGTCATCCGTGGAATCGCGCGAGGCTGTGAACTCGCAGGTTGTGCCTTGATCGGCGGAGAAACCGCTGAAATGCCTGGCATGTATCCTCCTGAAGAATATGATTTGGCCGGATTTGCTGTAGGCATTGTTGAAAAAGAACGCATTATCAATGGTGCCACCATCCAAGAAGGCGATATCGTGTTAGGCCTAGCCTCGAGCGGCGCACATTCCAATGGCTATTCATTGATTCGCAAGATTATTGAAAATAATCGTATTGATTTATCAATGGATTTCCACGGAAAACCATTGACTGACAGCATTATGGCGCCAACACGTATTTATGTGAAAGCGGTGCTTGACTTGATTAAACAATTACCTGTGAAAGGGCTAGCCCACATTACCGGTGGCGGATTGGTCGAAAATATACCGCGGATCCTGCCCGAGCAAACAATGGCAGTATTACATAAAGATACTTGGCAAATGCCACCACTATTTACTTGGCTACAACTGCAAGGAAATGTTGGTGATCACGAAATGACACGCGTATTTAATTGCGGTATCGGTATGGTCATTATCATTTCTCCCGAAAATGCCGAGCAAGCCATGCAAAGCTTGCGAACGACTGGAGAAACCGTATGGAAAATCGGTGAAATTAAACATCGCAACATCGATCAAGCAGCCACTATCGTTGTGTAAATAGGGATCTTTTTTAGCAGCTTCATGAAATCATTGGTTATTCTTATTTCCGGTCGCGGCAGCAATATGCAGGCACTGTTGGAAGCTGAGTTTCGAATCGATCGCATTACCGTCATCAGCAACAATCCACAGGCCGAAGGCTTAATACTTGCAAGAAAATATGGTGTTAAGACCATGGCTTTAGATCATCGTAGTTTTCCAGATCGAGAAGCCTTTGATACAGCTTTAGCCAAAAAAATTGATGCCTGCCAACCTAAACTCATTGCATTGGCTGGCTTCATGCGTATACTCAGTAATCGCTTTGTACAACATTATCAAGGCCGATTAATGAATATTCACCCTTCCTTACTGCCAGCATTTCCAGGGTTGAAAACACATGCCCGTGTGTTGCAAGAAGGTATTAGAATTCATGGTTGTACCGTACATTTTGTCACACTTCAGCTTGATCACGGACCTATAGTCATTCAGGCTGCAATTCCGGTATTACCCAATGAAACTGAGAAATCACTTGCTGCCCGGGTCTTACAGCAAGAGCATCGTATTTACCCTCAAGCAGTACGATGGTTTATGGAAGATCGAATTAGGCTTATTGGCAATCACGCTGAAATTATAGACTCAAGTAGTAGCGAAACAGTACTTTATTCACCAGGATTACCCAAATGAAATTTCTTGCAACGATTTTTCTATTGTGGATGGTCAGCTACCCAGGATTTGCAACCGATATTCCAACGCGCATTGAGATTAGTTACGCAGTAATAACGGATATCGGACAAGGAGAAATTAATGAAGTGATGGAAATTAAACACACGCCTAGTGGCTATAGCTACATTATTAATAGCGACGCACAGGCAACAGGCGTTTTCAAAATCATTGAACCCAACAGTATTGTGCGTCACAGTGAGGGTATCATCACAAAACAAGGATTAAAACCCTCTCGCGCTTATGAAAAACGTGGAAAAAAAGAACCGAGCGAGGCTGTATTTGACTGGAAAAATCACACTATTATATTGCACCATAATGGCCATCACGTACAAGAAAAATTGCCAGAAGGTACGCTGGACCGTCTGAGTTTATCGTACAACTTCATGTTTGCTCCACTTCCAAAACACCATGTTGATCGCTATGTCACCAACGGACATAGCCTGCGACTATCGCATTACAAAGTAACAAAAGAAATACTCAATACCCCTCTTGGTGAAATGGAAGCCATAGTGTTGACTCGACAAGAGGAAAAAAACTCTAAGCTAAAAAGGAAATTATGGCTTGCGCCTAACAATCACATGCTGCCCGTTCGTATTGTTTCCGTAGAAGATAATGGACGGGAAATCGATAAAATTGTAACCGGCATTAATATCAGCTATAAACCCGACCACTAAATCGACTCAAGCTAACTCCTTCATTCTTTAGGAAACCGATGCCTCTCTCACGCCCCCAACTCGATGCCGCAATTGTTGCTACACGAACCATACTTCCTCTTGTATTTCCAGCCGATGCAATCTTACGTCGCTTTTTTCAGGAAAATCCAATATATGGTGTACAAGACCGTGCCTTCATTGCAGAAACAGTTTTCGGCATATTGCGCCATCGTTTCTTGCTTGAAAGCCTTATCGAGCGAATAACTCCTCGTGCACTAGTCTTAGGTTATTTAGTTAAATTCCATGGAATGAATCTGCGCGAATTAACATCATTGATTAGCAAAACGGAAGCCAAATGGTTATCAGAAGTTAAAGCAATCAAACCGGATACACTCCCATTGTCCGTCCAAGCAGAATTTCCTACTTGGCTAGTAAAAAAGTTGCAAATATTCATGCCAGATGCTGATATTCTTGATTTAGGACTTTCGTTACAGAAGCCCGCACCCCTGGACCTTCGAGTTAACACATTTCTCGCAAAACGCCACCAGGTACTTGAGATTCTTCAGCAAGATGGTATTACAGCACAGGAAACGCCTTATTCACCTTGCGGAATTCGCCTAATCGGGAAACCCGCGATTAACCATCACGAGCTTTTTCTTTCTGGAAAAATAGAAGTGCAAGATGAAGGCAGTCAATTGCTTGGATATCTGCTAGCACCAAAGCGCGGTGAAATGGTTGTCGATTTTTGCGCCGGTGCGGGTGGTAAAGCTTTGCATCTCGGCGCCTTAATGCATTCAAAAGGACGCCTGTATGCTTTCGATACCTCGGAAAAACGATTAAACAATCTGAAGCCTCGTTTAAAACGCTCAGGATTATCCAACCTTCACATACAACGTATCGCAAACGAGAAAGATAGCAAGATCAAGCGATTGTCTGGAAAAATAGACCGTGTATTGGTAGATGCGCCCTGCAGTGGGCTCGGAACACTCCGGCGCAATCCCGATTTAAAGTGGCGTCAAACCCCACAAAGCATACAAGAGTTAAGTATCAAACAAAGTGCTATCCTTGCTGCCGCGGCCGGTTTACTCAAACCGGGTGGATTGCTGGTGTACGCAACATGCAGCTTCTTGCCCGAAGAAAACCAGGTTGTCATTGATAATTTCCTGGCTACGCATTCGCAATTTGCACTAGTAAGTTGCGCAGATTTGTTATCACAACAAAAAATATCACTCGATACAGGTAATTTTTTGCAGCTGTCGCCTAATCGGCATCAGACGGATGGTTTTTTTGCTGCTGCTTTAATACGTACCAAAGAAACACTCACAGAGTAAATAAAAAAGATACCTGCATTAATTTTGTTTGGCCTGAATAATTTTTTCCTTAAGCAATTCAATCAGCGCCTGAAATCCTTCTCGCTGCATAATTGCACGGTACTCACCCCGCTTGATTGCAAGGTCACTCACACCATCAAATAAAATATTCACAATACGCCAACGATCTTCTGTCTGCTGTAGAACATAATCGAAATTTACTGTACCACCATCAGACTTGGTTAATTGACTGCGCACCAGCATTTGCCCATGCGGTAAATCGCGCTGCTCAATAACTTCGAATTGCTCTCCCTCATGATGAGTGAATCTCCCCGCGTAAGTGGCAATACTCAACTGGCGAAAAGTATCAATAATCAGTTTTTTTTGCCCACTATCCAATTGAGACCAGTAAGTTGCGCCAAGTATCGTTTTGATAATCATCTCGATGTCATGAGATTGATCAATTACGGGTTCAAGGAATTTAAATCGCCCTTCATACCCTAATTTTTGGCCGTCACGCATTACTTGAAGTAAGGAAGATTGTAACTCCTGGATGACTTGTTCAGGGCTCTCAGTCACTGAATTGGATGCGCTGAAGGCAATATTGGTGAATGACAATATTAGCCCAACTAGCCACCACGTCATTAATTTAATTGTTAGTTTTACTTTCATAGTGACGATCTTTCCAACAAGCACGCTCACCTCCCCAATACCGCAACGCTGATGCCCAGGTCATTGCCAGATACAATGTGCCAATTATAGGTAATGCAAATATCCAAAGCGGAGAGCGTTTATAATAAATTAAAGTTGGCATGTAAGAAATAAACATTGCTATCCATGCCGATAAGCTTACCCAGAAAATTTCCGGGCTTGGTTGCAATAAAAAAAACAACGGTGCCGCCCAAAACATGGATACCATGATCAATGTGCAAGCGACAAGCAAGACAACCGAATACTTTAACTGAGTATAGGCAGTACGAGCCACCATTTCCCAAATCTGCCTCAAATCATGATACCCACGATGACTTCGTGCCGCATGGCTCAATCCAATCCACGTGCGTAAACCAGTGCGTTTAATGTGTGTCGCTAAAGTGCAATCATCAATTAATGCATCATGCAAGCTATCAAAAGCACCTATTGTTCGTAACGCTTGCGTTTCCACTAGGACACAGCCTCCGGCAGCTGCCGCAACACGTGATGTTGGTTTATTTGCAAGTCCAAATGGATACAACAATTTAAAGAAAAAAATAAATGCAGGCATTAATAAACGCTCTACGAAATTTTTCATAGGTGGCTCAGCCATTAACGATATCAGCGCAAAATTCTCCACCTCTGCCTTTTGTCTTATTTCACAAATAATTCCGGGAGTCAGAATAATATCTGCATCCAACAAAAGCGTATAAGGTGTTCTAACTTCTTGCAATCCTTGTTGCAGGGCCCATAACTTTCCACTCCAGCCTGGCAAAGGTGCAATACCCGATATGACTCTTACACCACACAACTTCGCCTGTTGTGCTGTATTATCTTGTGATTGATCATCAATCACGATAATACAGGAACCTTTTCCTTGCGCTTTCACACTGTTTATTGTGTGTCGAATATAAGGACCTTCATTACGTGCCGGGATCAATACTGTGATATCACTTAACAGCGCTTTAGTATTTTCTGGAATTCCAACTTCTAATTTTTCACGTATGCGACAAGGATGCCATGGAAGTAGTATCAATGCCCACCAGCACAAAACTCCAAGAATTGACAGATATAATACCAATTCCGTTATCATCTCTAGCTTAAATAGCTAATAAAAACAAATTGCTAATTATTTTATTTATTAATCACTGTTACCGGTATATCCAGTTTCTTTGGTGTTTTGTTTTCTTCGGTCACCCACTTTGGAGTAGGCTCAGCTACCATAGGACCTGAAGTTCTAGGGCCTTTTAATGATGTAATCAACGCTTTCCATGGATGCTGCAGTGTATCTTCAACAGCTGTTGCCTCATAACCACAATGTGCCATGCACTGAGCACATTTTGGATTATTTGCAGTTCCATATTTTTCCCAAGGCGTATCATCAAGCAGCTCTTTAAATGTCTTTGCGTAACCTTCATCGGATAGTAAATAACACGGTTTCTGCCACCCAAATACATTGCGAGTCGGATTTCCCCATGGAGTACAATTGTAATCCTGATTTCCTGCTAAATAGTCTAAATAAAGGGCTGAGTGATTCAATCTCCATTTCCGTTTCAGTTTTTTGCCTAGTTCAAAAATGCCGCGAAATAATACCTTGGTATCTTGACTTTTGATAAAAACATCTTGTTGAGGCGCCTTCTCATAACTAAAACCCGGAGCAATCGTTGCTGCTTCAACGCCCAATTCCATTGCATAATCCAAGAATTCAGCTACATCTTTGGGCGTTTCGCCCTGAAATAATGTACAGTTTACAGTAACTCTAAAACCCTTATCTAAAGCCAGCTTTATCGCTTCTACCGCACGATCAAATACACCATCCTGACAAACGGAAGCATCGTGACGTTCTTTCATACCATCCAAATGGATTGAGAATGTCAAATACGGTGATGGTGTATAGTCATTAATCCTTTTTTTTAACAATAATGCATTTGTACACAGATAAACATATTTCTTGCGTTTAATAATACCCGCAACAATCTGTGGCATCTCTTTATGTAACAGTGGCTCACCACCTGGAATTGATACCATCGGCGCACCGCATTCGTCTACTGCTTGCATACACTCTTCATAAGAAAGACGTTGATCGAGAACATCTTCCGGATGCGCAATTTTTCCACATCCTGCACAAGCAAGATTACAGCGAAACAAAGGTTCCAGCATTAGTACTAAGGGGTATTTTTTTACTCCCTTTATTTTCTGTTTAATTAAATAACTGCCAACCGCAATCTGTTGACGTAAAGGAACTCCCATGCGAAAACCTCCAAAAGTACTTCAAAAACTAGTTATGATTTATATATACAATTTAAACACAGCGTCACTGGCGCAAAACTACTTGTTCTAGGGATGAGTCAAAAACTCTGGAGAAAACTCAAATAAAAAATATTTTATAACCAGCTTTTTATATAAATATTTAACTATAGAACATGAATTGCTGCATAGCAAATTTTTTTAAGTTGCTTATAGCAATAGAAAATATCATTGAACGGTCACACTTTTAATTTCTAATAATTTCTAATTTTTTTCTTCAAAAAATTCTCATGTAAAAAATACACCAAGAACTAGAAGTTCTTGGTGTATTAGAGTACGTTCAATTTTTATATAACTAAAAATCTACCCCAAGTGCACGTAGAGTTCTTTTAGTTAACTTACCGACAGGAATATCGTTTTGTTTCTGGAAACTTTCGATAGCAGCCACTGTTTTAGCACCACTGACACCATCCACAGGACCAGGATTAAACCCATAATTTACAAGAGCCTGCTGAACTTTCTTCATAATAGTAGGGGTTATCTTTACAACATCGTCACCATCATCGGCTGCTGGTGCTGAAGAAACATTTGATGCAATTTCTTCAACAAATGCTCCTTCAGTAGCTGCCATTGTCGCATCAGGCGCTTCTGTAGTTGCTGGCAAGCTTTGTATACTTTGAATTTCTTCTGTTTTAGGTGGCTCCGCTACGGCAGGTGCTGGTGCTGGTGCTGGTGCCGCTGCTGGTGCTGCTGTTTCTTCTTTGCTCTCTTTACCTGGAATAGGTTTCTTCTCGAAAATTGGCTTACATCCAAGCAACAATACCGCCAATGATAACAAAACAGCATAAGCAACTAATGCTTTGATTCTCATAAACTTCATTATTTCCCTCCATGAGTAATTACAACCGCTTAAAAGTTATTAAATACGCAACATGTACTTTAATGACAAATCAAATAACTTCAATGCATTGGTCGACCGAACCCGAAGCCAAAAAAATTTTTAATTTTAATGATAGTGGTATGGACTAACCTATAATGTTGCGATGTGAACTATCACACTTTTCTAGTCATAACGCAATCTTAATAAAGCTAATGATAAGCCAATCTTATGATAAAAAACATATATGTCTCATTGGTGGAGGCCACAGTCATATTATCGCTATTAAACAACTAGGCATGCGGCCCCTTCCACCAAATATCAACATTTCACTCATTTGCAATGATCAATTTATATTATATTCAGGAATGCTGCCCGGAGTAATTTCTGGCCACTATCGTCCTGAAGACTGTTACATCGATATAAAAAAGTTATGCAATCAAGCAAAAATCACTTTTATTCAAAGTGAAGTCGAGCAAATTGATCATCTCTCCAAACAGATTTATTGCAACCAGCAAGCGCATCTTAGCTATGACCTGTTATCAATCAACATTGGTTCGCAACCAATGTTATATAATATTAAAGCCGCTACTCGCTACGGTTGCCCCATAAAACCCCTCAAGCAATTCTTGCAAAGCTGGTTAAAATGGCTACAAGCCGCGCAATCCACGGATGAACCGAAACACATCGTCGTGGTTGGCGGTGGTGCCGGGAGTATTGAAATACTGCTCGCTATTCATTTTAGGCTCAGCCATACTAACCTACCGCATGTGAATTTTTCGTTGATATGCGCTCACCCAAGCATTCTAAGTTCTTACAATCAACGCACCAAGCTGTATTTCGATGATTACTTAAATAAACTGGGAATCACTGTGATTAGGGGAAAGCGGGTAACTGCAATTAATCAGCATCAGCTGGTAATTGACAATGACATGACTCTCAATTATGACTTTGTAGTTTGGGCTACCCATGCAGGCGCACAGCCGTGGATTGCAAAAAGCGGATTAGAATGTGACCACAATGGCTTTATTCTCGTTGACGAATATCTGCGCAGCGTTTCACACACCGATGTATTTGCTGTTGGAGACTGCGCTAATTTTATTCATACCCCCATACCGAAGAATGGCGTTTATGCCATTCGGCAAGGGCCTATTTTAGCTAAAAATCTCATCGCCACATCCTGCAGTCGTTCTCTTCTTGCTTTCAAGCCTCAAAAACATTCTCTCAGCCTGCTGACAACAGGAGATCGTCATGCAGTCGCATCTTGGGGATCACTACATGCTCATGGAAATTGGATTTGGTTATGGAAAAAATATATTGATCGCACGTTCATTGCACAATTTAAACAATGACAATACAAGGCAAATATTTTGAATGTATTTAAATGATGGGGATTATAAAAAACACATCGCATCTGACTGCTGACACCTAACCACATCAGTCAAATATCAAACGATTCAGGCATGTCGGCTATTCCAATACATAGTCAATACTGGAAATTGGGGTCAGGATTCGGGTTTTATCTCGCGGTATATCGTTAAAAGATGGGAGGACTGTTTCCAGAAACGGAATAAAGTTGGTAGAACCACTGGTTGTTTGCGTATACCCTCTGTTATGGATTAACTTATTTAAGCGGAATGAAGATGTTAGCGAATTAAATTCAAAAAACAGCGTATTGGTAATTGCAAATATATTACTTGTACTAAAAAATGAGGCGAAAGAGTCTCTTCTGGCGCTTAGATCGGTAAATAATGAATTGATCACAATCACCAGATTTCTTCCACTAAAATATGCTGTCGCATCGATTGATTGAAGCGGTGCTGGCAGTCCATCGACTTCAGGGATTCCTGAATAACCTAAAGCGGTTGCATTATCAATACAAACGTTCTGATTATTATTGACAATGCGAGGAATACCCCCTGTCAAATTTAAGCGAAACATTCCCTCCCCAACATCTTCAATAACTTCAAATCTACTTTGTACTGGAGTATTGCTAACAGTGGTGTCATTTGCATTTATCGCATTGAGGCATTGAAACCCATTGTACACAATGGCTATCCCATAAGAACTACCATGAAATAGAAAAAGAAATATAGTTACCACCAATACTTGCATTACTTTCATAGCACCACCCTATGAAAAACCATTTAGTTTTTATCAACAACAAAAAATATTTAAGTATTGCCGAGCATCTTTGTTAAAAAAAGACACTTAATATCTATTTATCCATATCAAAAACTTAACTTGGTGAACATACTAGTCCATGCAACTTACAAAAAGTATCGCCTACATACTTAATTTGTTCAGAAGTATGCGCTGCATTTACACTGCATCGCACGAGTGATTTGCCCTCCGGTGCAGCTGGAGGCAATATTAAATTCACGTAAATATTATGCTCCAGCAAATTCTGCCAAAGTAAGAGTGCTTGGCGCGGCGTGTCAACTATTGCAGCAATTACCGGTCCAGGATGAGGGCCAAGTAAATATCCTCCTTCCCTTAGCTGTGTATAAAGCTGTGTGCAGTTTTGCCACAATTGTTTGCGCAAATGGCTACCTTTACGCAATAACTCTAATGCCGCACGCGTCGAAGCAATCGTTGCTGGAGATGGCGATGCTGTAAAAATATAAGGATGGCTGACATAGCGTAATTGCTCAAGCTGAGGGTGATTACTTACACAATAGCCGCCAATACTGCATAAGCTTTTACTAAAAGTGCCCGTAATAAAGTCGACTTCTTTCAATAATCCGGTTGCTTCCACAAGACCCTGGCCAGTTTCACCCAGCACGCCCAACGAATGCGCTTCATCGAGGAGTAAAATACAGCCGTAAGCATTCTTTAGTTTAACAATATCATCCAAAGGCGCTTGATCGCCGAGCATACTGTAAATCCCTTCAGCAATTATCAACGTTGTTTCAACACGATTACCCAAGCGGCGCAACCGTTTTTCCATATCAACCATATCATTATGCTTGAAGCGAATGATATCTGCACCACTTAAAACACAGCCATCGTATATGCTGGCATGAGAGTCACCATCAATCAAGACAGTATCCCCAGGACCAACGAGACCAGAAATGGTGCCCAAATTTGCTTGATAACCCGTAGTAAAGACAATCGCAGAATCACATTGATAAAAATCTGCAAATTCTCTCTCTAGTGAGCGATGACCAAAATAACTACCATTTGCCATCCGAGATCCTGTTGTACCCGTACCTTCTTTATCGATTGCTTCATGCGCTGCTCGGATGCACTCAGGTGCAAAAGTCAACCCTAAATAATTGTTAGTGCCGAGCAGCAGAACACGCCGATCCCCAATCCGAGCTTCAGTAGCCGAATAAACCTCTTCGATCGGAATACCGAAAGCTCCGACACCATCGGGCAAAAGCGCTTTTCTTGCCGCAGCAGACGCGTCTAATTTTTCAAGTAAATTCATTTTATGATGCTGACTTAATTTTATAAACTAAATCAGCTAGCTCACGAACAGTTTGCACATCGGTTAATGCATTGATAGGAATTGAGATGTCAAAAGTGTCTTCAATTTCCATAATCAGATTGAGTAACTTAATGGAATCAATCGATAATTGGCTAATTATGTTTGTTTCGGAAGTGATTTGAACATTGGAATTCGATACCCCTTCTAAACGATCACAGAGTAATTTCATGATCTCATTATAATTGTTCTCGGTCATAAATTAACTCATCGTAATTAAATTTCAAAGTTAGATTACTTCAGATAATACATCTTGTAAACGAATATTCGGTCGCCATGTAGGAAGTATACTGGTTAAAGGTTCGTTGTTACATACCCAGTCACTATGTTGTAATTCATTAACTTTTCCTGGTGTTAGCATGGGAGAGTAATGTAATAGGCGTGCAAGCCAGAGATTTGATAGCGCGATACTTCGAATCAAAAAATTCGGTATGGTGATACAGTAAACAGGGCGTTTCCATACTCGCTGAGCCAAAACAGATAGACCTTGATAGCTATATCCGCCCGGTGTGCCATCATCCAGTTCAAAAATGCCGTTGATAGACTGATCTGACGCCAGCCAAGCTTGAATAGCCGCAACCAGATCATAAACGTGAAGCAAACCAAATCGATTATGAATTCCTCCTATTACAGGAAGCACCCCGCGCTGCATTGCCTGAAAAAGCGGCTTTAACTCCTTATCACCGGGACCATATACCGCTGTAGGGCGAAAAATTGTCGACAATAGACCGGAATATCCAGTAAGTAGCTGCTCACATAAATACTTGCTTCCAGCGTACCAGGATAATTCAGGATTTCTTGCAGCTAAAGATGATATGAGAAGGAATCGAGGCCATTTATCTTGTTCAGTAATCGCGTATAAAAGATTTCTGGTGCCTTCAACATTGATATGTTCAAATTTGCTGAAAGAATCACCCCTTACTGTAGCAGCACAATGAACCACAAACGCTACGCCATCAACCAAATGACGTAGCGCAACTGTATTGTCAAGATCGCCATGAATCCATTGAATTGATTCGCTACATGATGATTCCTTACTTCTAGTAAGGGCACGAACCTTCCAGCCGCTTTGAATCAGTTTTTGTACTAACACTTTACCGATAAAACCAGTAGCGCCTGTTACAGCTACTAATTCCGGCATATCCTTTTTATCTATCGCCTGACTCTACAAAAGATAGCTGCCCAGCAAGATTTGTCCTTTGGATATATCCTTGCTTCGCAGCAAACCGAGAAAGTTTTCCAGAAGAAGTTCTTGGTAAAGTATGCGGCGGTACTAATTCAACAACACAATTAACACCAAAGGCCATATAAACAAATTGCTGCAATCTAATTGTTAACGATTGCCTCTCTGTCATAGAAGTAAGTCTGCATTCGATTACTAGAACAATGGTTGTTGTTCCATCTTCACTGTCTACGCCAAATGCTGAAGCTTCGCGAGACCGAACCTCAGGTTGTTGTTCCGCTAATTCTTCTATATCTTGCGCGCGGATATTACGTCCATTAACAATGATGACATCTGTTCGGCGTCCCGTGATAAATAAATCACCTCCCAACAGAAATCCAATATCTCCCGTATCTAACCAGTTACCGGATTTAAGCGCCCTATCAGTCTCTTCAGGGTTATTATAGTAGCCAGTCATTAAACTATCACCATGTACCAGAACACTACCAACCATCATTTCTGATAACTGCTCTCCATCTTCATCAACAATCTTAACCGTATGTCCAGGTAACGGACGCCCACAGTTTACAAATTCATTTTGTTTGCGCCCGTCAGCCTGTAATCTGGCAGCCATCTTCTTATCTATTAGAGTCTTGCTATCTACTTGTATGCTTTTACACCCCGTACCAATTTTAGAAAAGGTAACCGCTAATGTTGATTCCGCAAGTCCATAACATGGTAAAAAAGCACTCTCATCAAAACCTGCTGATGCAAATTTTTCTGCAAAGTTTCTCAAAGTTTCAGGTCGAATCATTTCTGCACCAATACCAGCAGCCCTCCAACAACTAAGATCCAACTCCTTTAGATCAGTTTCTCTTGCACGTAAAGTACAAAGCTTAAGACCAAAAGGTTGGCTGAATGCTACAGTGCATCGGTTACGGCTAATTAAACGAAGCCATTGCAAAGGCCGAATTGCAAAATCTCTAGTTGCCAGATAATCTACTGAAAGTTGCGTAACCATTGGCGCCAAGACCAAACCAACCAATCCCATATCATGATAAAAAGGCAACCATGATGCAGAGCGATCACCCGGTCTTATTTCCAAGCCATTACGAACAATACCCTGCAAATTGCACATTAAGGCTCGTTCAGTAATAACCACCCCTCTCGGCGTACGCGTACTACCCGAAGTAAACTGCAAGTAAGCAATTTCATCAGGATGATTGGATTGCAACTCCAAACGAACCGCAGGCAACTCGCTTAATTTACCTGGCGTTCCCACCCATCGTATACTTTCAACTCTTTCTACAGCTTCTTGCAGAAAATTAATATAATCAATATTTGCTAACGCAATACTGGCTTGACTGCTCTCAAGCATGCCTTTTAGCTGTTGAACATAAATCGCATGACTACCTAAATTAACTGGAATCGGCATCGCAAAAGGTACCAAACCAGCATAACGACAAGCAAAGAACAATTCGACAAATTCTGCAGAAGTGTCAGCAATAATTGCCACTCGACTTCCTCTGGGCAAATCAAAACTATATAGGCGTTGGGCCAAAGTGCGAGCATTATCTCTAAGCTCACTGTAAGGCAAAACCGAACGTAAATTTCCCTTCGCGTCGTAAAAGTTATACCCCGTTATTCCATCTGCTGCATATTCTAAAGCGCTGGTCAGGGTATCAAAGTCCGCTAACCGCTGAGTTAGTGTATTGAAAGTCGGTGTAAATTGTAATTCGCTTGAAGGCTGAAAATCAAACGCTTGCGTTAGCGGAGCGTTCAACTTGGTTATTGTCGAACTCAAGATCTTCCCCTCGAAGTAATTGTACTTGTCACCTTGCTTTTATGTGCAAGAAATTCTGGTTGAGCGCGCCAACTCTGATTATTAATTCCTAATCTTATTACTGGTTGGAAAATTTTCATTCAAACGCTTACCCATGACATTGCTTAATAAATATAAGTGTGTCATATTTGACCACACCGCAGCTTATATAAGGTACTTTTCCCTGTCAAGGCAATATTAATTTGATGTTGCTCAAAAACAACAACCCCTATAACCAGCTTATTAAAACATATTTGTCTCATTTGAAAAAAATCAATTTATTATTCCATAACATATTCTAAAACGTATTTTACACTGACTTAAAATCTTATTAATTGAATATGCTATGTTAGAAATTCAACACTTAACATATTTGCAGAATGGAACTCCGCTACTTGATAATGTCAATCTGCAAATTTCTATCAACCAACGGTTTGGACTAGTTGGTAGAAACGGTTGTGGCAAGTCCACCTTATTACGATTGATCCGTGGTGCAATACAGCCAGACGCAGGCGAGATTAATTTGCAGTCTGGCAAAACAATCGCTTATGTTGAACAAGAAATCACTTCTTCTAATCAAGATGCTATTGAATTTGTACTGGATGGCGACATCGAATTACGGCAATTAGAAAAGATTATCTTGCACGACAAACATGATGACATATGGTTTGAAGCGCAACAGCAATATGAAGCACTTAATGGATATTCGGCCCGATCGCGAGCAGCTCAGCTATTAAATGGATTAGGGTTTACCAATCAAATGGTAGAGCAACCCGTCGATCATTTCTCAGGTGGTTGGCGCATGCGTTTAAATCTGGCTCGCGCTTTAATGCATCGTGCTGATTTACTACTATTGGATGAACCGACCAATCACCTCGATCTTGAAGCCATTCTGTGGTTGGAACAGTACCTTGAACACTATCCTGGAAGTCTGATTGTAGTTTCCCATGACCGTGAATTTCTCAATGCTTGTGTTAATCGCATTGCATATATCAATAATAAGAATATTGATATATATAGCGGCAATTATGATAATTTTCAGAATGCACGTGCTGAACGCCTAGCACAACATGCTCAAGCTTTTCAGCAATATAAAAAAAAGATTGCGCATATGGAAAGTTTTGTACGACGTTTTCGCGCTAAAGCAACCAAAGCAAAACAGGCACAAAGCCGTATTAAAGCACTTGAGCGCATGACGCATATGGTACCGCTACATATGGAAGATGAGCATTTCGATTTGAAGATTGAAGCACCCGAACACAGTCCACATGTGTTGTTACGTACTAAAGAGCTGCGTTTTGAATATGGCAATCATTTGTTGTATCAAAATGTGAATCTTATTTTACAAGCGGGCAGCCGAATTGCCCTGTTAGGCCCCAATGGCGCTGGAAAATCTACGCTAATTAAACTTCTTACCGGGGAAATCAAACCTACATCCGGTGAAGTTGAAAGAGCCCCTAATCTCAGCATTGGATATTTTGCACAACATCAATTAGAAAACCTAAACGACCAAGCAACGCCTTTGCAGCATATGCAAAAACTAGCGCCCCAACAAACCTCATTGAATTTACGTAATTTCCTAGGACGGTTTGG
Organism: Nitrosomonas sp.; assembly: GCA_024281995.1. Taxonomy (GTDB): domain Bacteria; phylum Pseudomonadota; class Gammaproteobacteria; order Burkholderiales; family Nitrosomonadaceae; genus Nitrosomonas. Next base: position 260,590 of record JAMWZW010000001.1, on the reverse strand, counting down.
TTTTGGAAGTGATAGCGAAAATCGCCCGGTATCCAGCTTTTCCGGAGGAGAAAAAAGCCGATTAACACTCGCTTTACTGGCCTGGCAAAAACCACACTTGCTATTGTTAGATGAGCCTACCAATCACTTAGATCTGGATATGCGCGATGCACTAACCATTGCATTGGAAGCCTATACTGGCGCAGTTGTACTCGTATCGCATGATCGCAGCTTAATTCGTGCTACAGCTGAAGAGTTATGGTTAGTAGCTGATAACAAGGCTCAGTTGTTTGAAGGTGATCTAGAAGATTATCAGCAGTGGATAGAAGCGCGCCGCACCAGCGAAACAGCAAAATTGCGACTATCTTTACAAAAAACACACCCTAAGCCAACTACAAAACCAAATAAAAAAGCCCTGCTCAGCAAACAATCAAAACTTGAAGCCGATTTAACAATCACGCAAAAAGAACTCGATGAAACCAGGCATCGATTAGCTGATCCCGCTACCTATATGAATTGCACCCGCGATCGAATCGACCAGCTTAATGCCACCCATGCAGCATTGGAAACAAAAATAGCTCAATTGGAAAACGATTGGCTCGAATTAGAAATGGCTTTGGAAGAATAAAATATACGAGCAGAAACATCAGGAAAAATTTTAACTAATCTGTATCTGCTCACATCGGATTGATATTAATTGTAGTAGTCTCGACCCGATCTGACAGTTACCCGATTTAACGATGTGTCTGTTAGATCAAATTCAGTTATTCAATGAGGTAATTTTATCGTCCCACACCCCCTTTGCGTCAATTAAAGTTTGCATCGGTGTACGCCCACAACACATTTTTCCTTGGTGAGTACGTGTGTTGTTGTAATACACCATCCAGTCATCCAGATCGTGCTGTAACTCTTCGATCGATTGGTAAATCTTACGCCTGAATGCTACTTGGTAGAATTCCTGCAAGATGGTTTTGTGGAAACGCTCGCAGATACCATTTGTTTGTGGATGATTGGCTTTCGTTCTGGAATGCTCAATGTCATTGAGTGCCAGATAGAGCTGATAATCGTGACTCTCCGGCTTACCGCAGTATTCGGTACCGCGATCGGTCAGGATACGGATGACTCCCATACCTTGTTCGACAAAGAACGGAAGCACCCGGTCATTAAGCAAATCAGCTGCTGTGATCGGCGTTTTGGTGGTATACAACTTCGCTGCAGCCCACTTGGAATAAGTATCGACGAATGTTTGCTGATAAATTCGACCCACGCCCTTGATGGTGCCAACGTAAAATGTGTCTTGGCTGCCGAGATAGCCTGGATGAGCCGTCTCGATTTCGCCATGAGCAACATCGTCTTCTTGTTTCTTCTCCAGGGCCTGCACTTGCGCTTCGGTCAGCACTGCTCCGGTCTCGGCGATATGTTTCTCCAAGGCTGACAAACGCTTCTTGAACGACTCCAGATTCTGACGCAGCCACACCGAACGAACGCCAGATGGAGAAACAATGATTCCGCGTTTGCGTAGTTCATTAGAAACACGAACCTGACCAAACGCAGGTTGCTCCAGCGCAAAAGCTTTGATCGCTGCTTCCGTCGCTTCTTCTACGCGATTCTTGATATTGGGTTTACGCCGGTTCTCATCAATCAGTGCCTCAACGCCTCCTGCCTCCACGGCAGCCTGATAGCGATAGAAAGTATCGCGTGAAAAACCCATCACCTTGCAGGCTCGGGATACATTGCCAAGCTCGGCTGCCAGATTAAGCAAACCAATCTTGTGTTTGATGATAGTTCGTTGAATACTACTCATGGGATTACTCCTTTGCGCTTGCGCGCTTCGTTGATAAAGATTCACACCTCTATCAAACCGGGTAATCCCACCTTTGGCAAGACCTACTGTCAGATCAAGTCTGAACTACTACATATAATAAACCTTAAACCTGCATATTCATAATTTCCTGATACGCTGTTACCAACTTATTACGGACTTGTACCATTGATTGAAATGAAACATTGGCCTTTTGCAGGGAAATCATTACTTCATGCAGATCGACATTAGATTCGCCGCTAACAAATTGCATGGTAAGCTTATCAGCTACCTGTTGAGCATTATTTACCTGATCAACAGCCGCTTTAAGTTTTTCGTTGAAATCAACGCGCGTAATTTCATCGCCACCCGATTGTTTTTTGCCACCAGCAGCAAGTGCTGAAGCTGCTTGCAATTGCTGCAAGATATTATCAATTCCGGATGTATCCATAAATTTACTCCTTCTTAACTCGTCAAATATCTTTCAAAAACTAAAACTCCAAACAACTTTGCTAATCAGATTGACCCTTATTTGAGTACTCTCTAGCTTGTGCGATACTGCTGCAATTTGTAGCGCAACGTCCGCTCAGAAATTCCTAGCCTTTTAACGGCTAACTTGCGAGAACCATTAACGGCTGCGAGAGTTTCTAAAATATGTTTGCGCTCGAGTGCTTTCATATCTTGCGAAGCAAGTTCCACGCCATTTTCGTCGGTCTGAGAACAAGTATCGATTTTTGGCAAATCAATGTGTTCAGCTTCAACACTATCATTTGCCAAAATCATGGCACGCTGCATTACATTTTCTAGCTCCCTCACATTCCCAGGCCAGGAATATTGAATCAGCTTGTCCATAGCTGCTTGTGTTATTTTATATGGCGTTCGCCCTCGATCAATTGTTGCTGCTTCCAGAGTTTTACGCACAAGCGGTTCAATATCCATTGGTCGCTCACGTAGTGATGGAATTTCTATTGGAAACACATTAAGCCGATAGTACAGATCTTCACGGAATTGACCATTCTGAACCATTCTCCTCATATCACGATTCGAAGTTGCCAAAACACGAATATCCAATTTAATTGTTTTATGTCCACCTACTCTTTCTACTTCTCTTTCCTGAAGTACTCGCAATAATTTTGCTTGTAATCCCAAAGGCATTTCTGAAATTTCATCTAACAGCAACGTACCACCTTCCGCTTGCTCAAATTTTCCTTGCTGTGCTTGTGATGCACCGGTAAACGCTCCTTTCTCATAACCAAACAGGGTGGCTTCAAGCAAATTCTCTGGAATAGCAGCACAATTTATGGCAATGAACGGCTTGGAAAAACGTAATGAATGTTGATGAATAAAACGTGCGATCACTTCTTTTCCACATCCGCTCTCACCTGTCAGCATAACTGTCGCTGGCGATTTTGCTACTCGTTTAGCAAGCGACAGTAATGTCCGTGTGCGTGGATCTCTAGCAACAACTTGTTCATCCGACTCAGACTCTAACAACGCATATCGTTTAATATGCTCCATTAAACTGTCTGGATCAAATGGTTTCAGCAAGTAGTCACAAGCACCTAATCGCATTGCATCAACCGCTTTATCGATTTCTCTATAAGCAGTCATCAACAGCACTGGCAACTCAGGATTAAATGTTTTAATTTTTTTTAATAACGTAAGTCCATCAATCGGCTTCATCTGCACATCGCTCACCACTATACCAATTTGGCAATCTTGCAGCATCGCTAGGGCATCATTGCCATTTGATGCTGCTACTGCCTGATAACCAGCTAACTTTATGGTAGTACATATCGCCTCCAGTAAATCATGATCATCTTCCACCACCAAAACTGGTAATATTTTCATAATGTCAATCTCCTTTGTTCCTTGGCAAACGCACCACAAACTCGCTCCCTGCTTTAGGAAGTGAATGAATCTGTACGGTACCACCCATCGATTGAATCACGCCTCGAACTATAGCAAGGCCCAATCCAGTTCCTTCTGAGCGTGTCGTAAAAAAAGGTTCAAATAATCTTTCTTGCAGTGCCACATCCACACCCGGCCCATCATCACGAACACTTAGAACAATACTGTCGGCATCCACACTTCCGGTTAAAATAATATGATCGCCCGGTGAAGAAACTTGCATGGCATTCTCAAGTAAATTGATCATCGCCCCGCACAATGCTTGGCGATCCGTCATCAGCTGTTCTGTTTTACTCAAATCCCGGACAATTAATTGCAAATTAAGTGATTTTAGTTGTGGTTCAATGACTTGCTGCAACTCTATTAACAAGTCACTTACCAGGATATTTTCTAGTTGCGTAGTCTCACCTTTTACAAAGCGCAACATGTCTTTTGTCAAATGCTCTAAATGATGCAACCGTTCAATGGTCTTAGTAGCAAATTTCTGACGCTCTTCGACAGTCAATGCATCGCTTTTAAGATGATTGGCATAAAGTAGTGCAGTTGCAAGTGGAGTACGTAACTGATGCGCAAGATTCGCCGCCATCTCACCCATCGCAGTCAAACGCTGATTACGCCTTATTTTTTCCTGAACGGTATAAGCATCAGTAATATCATTTACGAGCAGTATCCGCCTTCCAATTGAATCGGGTGCACTGCTTTCGACACGGATACGGCGACGCTGATCGATTTCTTTCTGCTGACCTACATACCACTCATTGGTAACCGTTGTCGGCAATAAGCGTTCCTGGATAATTTGCTGCCACGTCAGTCCAAGTAAAGGTATTCCAAGTATAACGGCAGCAGCCGGATTCACTTGCTCAATAACTTCATGCACATTCAATGCCAGAACACCACCAGGTAAAGCATTTAACAGGGAACTCAAGCGTCGGGATAAATCTTCTTTTTCCATCAGTTGCTTGTGCAACTCACCATTAGCAAGTACCAGCTCACGGGTCAACTCAGCCACTTGGTGTTGTAATTGTTGATACACGCCAGAAAGTTGCTCAGATGCTTCATTAAAAGCAGCAAACGCAAGCTGCAGTTGTTTCTGATCTGTAGCAACAGGTTTAATCTCACTGATTTTATTTGATTGCACGGGTTAAATGGCATTTTTAAGAATTGCCCGTAGCTTAACACTTACATTAACCCTTCTAATGATCCGAATAAGGGAGGCAAATCTATTCTATTTGAGCATTCAGATTGCATAAATTTATTGATAATCATCGCATCAATAAAACTCTATTGCATAAAATCATTAATGAATTAGCAAGAATTGCGCAGGAGAACAGTTCGTGGCAACGGTACCCAGTGAATCTAATACGACAACACCAACTCAGACATTAAAGTTGGCACAGCTTAGTCAGTTATCGAATCAAAAGAAAGTCGGCTTGATTCTGGCAGCTGCAGCTGTTGTCGCATTGCTAATAGGTGCTTTATTATGGAGTCAGACACCCAATTACCGCACGCTCTATAACAATGTGTCCGATCAGGATGGTGCCGCTATCATTAACACCCTGCAGCAAATGAACATACCCTACAAATTTTCTGAAAGTGGTGGAGCGATCTTAATTCCCGAAAAACAAGTTCACGAAGTACGACTACGACTAGCTGGCCAAGGATTACCTAAAGGCAGCTTGCCAGGATTCGAATTGATGGAAAATCAAAAATTTGGTTCCAGTCAATTTTTGGAGCAAGTCAATTATCAGCGTGCACTAGAAGGGGAGCTGGCTCGCTCCGTTCAATCCCTATCGGCCGTACAAAGTGCGCGCGTTCACTTAGCAATTGCGAAACCTTCGGTATTTTCAAGAGAAAAGCAACAACCCAGTGTATCTGTTTTGCTCAATTTACATCCCGGAAGAGTTTTAAGCATAGAACAAGTTAGCGCAATCGTGCACTTGATGTCGAGCAGTGTACCTAATCTACCTGTTAAAAATGTAACGGTTGTTGATCAAAATGGCAATTTGCTCAGCACGCAGAATGATAATAAACAGGATACGCGTTTCGATGCCAAGCAACTCGAATATATACAAGAACTTGAAGAAAACTATATCCGTCGTATTGAGACTATTCTGATACCTATTACGGGTGCAACCAACGTGCGTGCGCAAGTAACTGCAGATATGGATTTTTCTCGAATCGAGCGTGCTGAAGAAATCTATCGCCCCAACAACACCGAATCTGATGCGGCAACGATTCGCAGTCAGAAAACATTCGAATCGGCTTCTATGGGCTCGAAAATTGACGGCGGAATTCCTGGCGCTTTAACAAACCGTCCACCTGAACCTGCTACAGCACCTATTGAAGTTGGTGGAAAAAAAGCTGATGGCGGAAATGCTGAAAATGAAGATGCTGCCAATAAAGCACCGCAATTACCTACGGATAAGAAAAAAGAATCTACTATCAATTATGAAGTAGACAAAACAGTACAACATACACAGCAATCTAGCGGAAATATCAAACGGCTTACCGCGGCAGTCGTTGTCAATTATCGTAAGAAAACCGATGAAAACGGTGAAGTCTCATATGAGCCATTGACAGCAGAAGAAATCAAGGAAATCAATAACCTTGTCAAAGAAGCGATGGGTTATAACGAGAAACGCGGAGATTCATTGACTGTAACGAATAGCTTATTCACTAACGATACTGAACCCATAACGGATGTTCCATTATGGAAAGATCCCGATGTAATGATGCTAGCTCAAGAAATTGGAAAACAATTATTAATTGCGATTGTGGTATTGTTTTTCTTATTAAAAATCTTTCGCCCGTTTCTCAAAAGCTTAGCTCAGTCAACAACCCCCGCCCTGCCGGATAAAACCAGCAATGTCGCGGCGGATGGAACTGTATTGGAGCAATTGCCCGGGCAAATTAATGAGGCAGCAATTCACGCGCTTCAAAAAACTATTTTTGAAGAAAATCTTAAGAAAGCTAAGCAATTAGCCTTAGATGAGCCAGCTATTGTCGCGAACGTTGTCAAAGACTGGGTAACCAAGAATGGATGAAGAAGGTATCAAAAAAAGCGCCATTTTGCTTATGTCTCTAGGTGAGCAGGAAGCTGCATCGGTAATTAAATTACTCGGTCCCAAAGAGGTACAAAAGCTAGGGGAAGCTATGTCTAGCTTACAAAATGTGACACGCCCGGAGATTGAAAACATACTCGCAGAATTCTGTAATGAAGCCGAAGGAAGGACTACATTGGGACAGGATTCAGCAGATTACATACGTAAAGTCTTAACCAGCGCACTAGGTGACGAAAAAGCAGCCAATCTTATTGATCGCATTCTACAAGGCGGCGATACCAGCGGCATCGAAGGATTAAAGTGGATGGATGCACCTTCAGTAGCAGAATTGATCAAAGATGAGCATCCACAGATTATTGCAACTATTCTTGTTCATTTGGAACGTGATCAAGCCAGTGAAATTTTGAGCCTATTCACAGAACGGTTGCGTAACGACACCTTATTACGCATCGCAACCCTGGATAGCATTCAACCAGACGCACTGCGCGAACTTAATGACGTACTGACAAAACTGCTATCAGGAAGTAATAATCTTCGTAAATCCGCAATGGGCGGTGTACGTGCAGCAGCAGAAATTCTCAATTTTGTTCCGACTGCTCAGGAAACCAGTGTTATAGACAATATCAAGCAATTCGATGAAGAATTGGCACAAAAAATCATGGATGAGATGTTCGTATTCGATAATCTTATTGATATTGATGATCATGGTATTCAATTACTACTCAGAGAAGTTCAGTCAGAATCCCTAATTATCGCCTTGAAAGGCGCACAGGAAGAATTACGCAAGAAAATTTTCAAAAATATGTCACAGCGTGCTGCTGAGGCACTCAGAGAAGATCTTGAAAGTAAAGGTCCAGTGCGTGTATCTGAAGTAGAAGCAGAGCAAAAAGAAATCCTAAAAACCCTACGAAAATTGGCTGACGATGGACAAATCGTACTGGGGGGGAAAGGTGAAGATAACTTTGTTTAGGGATTACTTTTTGATAGGCTCATTCATCAAATTTCAATAAAACACTTACCGTTTATTGTCGCAACAAAGGGTTATCAATGACAACAAATAGTTTTATTCCAAGAGAAAAACTCACTTCCTATCAGCGATGGAAAATGGATTCTTTGGAAACCTCAGATTTGATTCAAAAAAAACATTCAACTGAAGGACAAAGCGATGCTCAGGTAAACAAGCAAATTACCTTACCGACTGATGCAGAAATTGCGGCAATCTTCCAAAATGCCCGAAAAGACGGATATGCTGCCGGTTTTCAAGAAGGCACTGAAAAAGGATACACAGAAGGCAAAAAAGTGGCTGAAGCTGAGATTAAAAATGAAGCAACACATCTTCAAACATTACTATCCCACCTCAATCAAGATTTGCAAAGACTCGATCAGGAAGTTGCAGACGAACTTTTAAGTTTGGCGATTGCACTGAGCAAAAAAATGATCGGCCGAGCACTCATTATTAAACCTGAATTTATCTTACCTATCGTGCAAGATGCGATTAAAAACTTGCCTTGTGTACTGCAACAACCAAGGCTTTACTTACATCCTGATGATGCAAAAATAATCCGCTCGCACATGGAAAATCAATTGGCACAAGATAATTGGTCTATTCGAGAAGATGAGCAATTGCTTCCAGGAGGTTGCCGCATCGAAGTCAATGGCAGTGAAATCGATGCAAGCCTGGAGGTGCGCTGGCAAAAAATATTGTCAGCACTTGGTCAAAATGCCGACTGGCTTGAAAAAAATGACTAACCCTGGTCGCCATCAACAGTGGAACAATTACTTAAATAATTGCGCTCAACTTATTGCGCCTTGTAATCCACTATTGCTCAGTGGCACGATCACACGCGTGTCAGGACTGGTGATTGAGGCGGTTGGACTTAGATTAGCCGTGGGCAGCAGCTGTACTATTTATCTATCGAACGGCTATAGTGCTTCCGCCGAAGTTGTTGGTTTTGCTGGCGATCGTCTCTTTCTGATGCCATCCAGTGACGTGTATGGGTTATCTCCAGGAGCAAAAGTAGTTGCTACAGAGATTGTTGCCGACCCGCCTAAACTTGGAAATTATTTCCACCCACGAAGACGTGCAGCTGATCGTGCCAAACATGTAGCTGTTGGACCTGAGTTACTCGGTCGTGTTTTAAATGGACTGGGTGAGCCACTAGATCAGCTTGGTTCTACAAGGGCAGAACACAACGTTCCATTGTACAGTCGGCCATATAACCCGTTAGAGCGAATTCCAGTTACCCAGCCACTCGATGTTGGCGTATGCGCAATTAACGCACTTCTCACTGTTGGGCGAGGTCAACGCATGGGCTTGTTTGCCGGTAGTGGTGTTGGCAAAAGTGTGTTGCTTGGTATGATGGCACGTTACACCACTGCAGATGTAATTGTTGTCGGCTTAATTGGAGAGCGGGGACGCGAAGTTAAAGACTTCATAGAAAATATTCTGGGTGAAGAAGGATTGGCTCGTTCCGTGGTCATTGCTGCGCCTGCCGATACCTCTCCATTATTACGTTTACAAGGTGCAGCCTACGCCACGGCCATTGCGGAATATTTTCGCGACAGCGGCAAACATGTATTACTCATTATGGACTCGTTGACCCGTTATGCCATGGCACAGCGGGAAATATCCCTAGCTATCGGCGAACCGCCAGCAACCAAGGGATATCCACCCTCTGTCTTTGCCAAATTACCCCAATTAGTAGAGCGCGCAGGCAATGGAAATCACAACAGTGGCTCGATTACAGCTTTCTATACCGTATTGGCTGAGGGTGACGACCAAAACGACCCCATAGTGGATAGCGCCCGCGCTATTCTCGATGGACATATCGTGTTATCGCGCAGATTGGCAGAAGCTGGGCATTATCCGGCAATCGATATCGAAGCTTCGATCAGCCGTACCATGACCAGCGTAGTTTCACAACAACAAATTCACATGGCCAGGCAATTCAAAAACCTTTATTCCCGCTATCAACGAAGTCATGATTTGATTAGCGTTGGCGCATACGTTCCGGGTTCAGATCCAGAACTGGACTGGGCGATTAAACTATATCCAGCGTTTGAGCAATTTTTAAATCAAGAAATGTCTCAACGTGAAAGCCTTACAGATAGTATTGAAAAGCTTACAAGGCTATTTGACAGCGAATGAGCTTGCATCTTCAACGATAATATTTATGTCAACCTCATCGTCGCTAAAAATACTTCGGGAATTAGCTCAACAGCAAACAGATTCTTCCGCGATAAAATTAGGTAAGTTAAATGCGCAACACCAAGCTGCAGAAAAAAAACTAAACCTACTTCTGCGCTATCGTGCTAATTACCAGTCAAATCTGCAGAATGCCATTGCAGCAGGCATTGATCAGATTGAATTGCTCAATTTTATTGCATTCATGGAGAAGCTCGATGCAGCTATTTCTGAACAGCGGCAAGTAGTGCTGCAAACCCAGCGCATGCAGGTGGTAGGAAATAATGAATTTTTATCCTATCAAAGAAAATTAAAATGCTATGACATCTTATCTCAGCGCAAAAAAATCTCTGAAAATCAAAAAGTAATAAAAAAAGAACAAAAATTGCAAGATGAATTTGCTTCGAGTGTTTTCAATCGTGACCCATATTCCCAAAAAGACAATTGAAGCTCTCTCACATTGCGTTAAATTGGTACAAAGATTGCTTAATTACAAATGCTTGATAACTAATTACTTGAGACCGAAAACTTATGTTAAATATGAATATAGTTGCCGCACCACAAGTTAAATCATCAACTGACAATCCGGCAATAGTGAGCAACTCTACATCCAATGACACCCGGCAGCCCACAACACAAGAATTCGCAAAAGTATTGGAGCGTGAAGTATCCGACACAACGCATAAGAGCGAGACAAGTACGCCCCCCGCTAAAATAGCCGAATCTTCGGAAAAAGAGACCTCATCGGAAACTAATGGTGTAAGTATAAATGCATCATCAGATACGTCTGGTACAAATATACCCACCAATAATCTATTTGTTGATATAACTAACATAGAGCAATCACTAATTCAGTTCAACATAATGAATCCGGCCATTTCAACGACCGCGACAACTCTGCCAGCAACGTTAACAGGATTACCTCAGAACACATTAGTTGCTCAAGATAACAAACTTGCAACCAATCCATTACTTGTTACCAACCAAATTTTGCAGCAAAAATTTGCACAAGTTACTTCAGCAGCCGATCCTTTAACAAGTAATTTCGTTTATTCGTCCAATGATTTTTGGCAGTCACTGGATATGGCAGATCCTGCCGTTTCCGGCAAACTTTTACCTTTTTCTTCAGAAATAAGCGATGTCTCACAAATTAGTGCAAAAGAAACTATCTTCTCCGCAACAACTGAATCTGTAACAACGCCACAATCGCTGAGTTTAAGTCACACTCCTGCAGTTTCTTCTTCACATCCTGGGCCGCAGAACACTCAAGTAGATCTTGCTGTAGGTCAACCCAAATGGGGAAGTGAGTTTGCTCAGAAAATTATGTGGTTAACTTCTCAGCAACATCAAGTGGCCGAAATCCATTTAAATCCGGCTCATCTTGGCCCTGTTGAGGTTATGTTAAGCATTACACAAGACCAAGCTACTGCACAATTTCTCTCACCTCACCCAGCAGTACGTGAAGCCATTGAAGAAGCTTTACCCAGATTAAGAGAAATGATGGCCGAAAATGGCATTCAATTAGGTGATGTATTGGTTAGCGCTGATTCATTCCAACAAGAAAATAGACAACAGCAAACATATAATCCGGCTAGAAACATTACCAATACAACAAGCACCCAAACAGAGGCTACACATCAAATTGAAACAACTGTTGTGTCAAATAAACATCACGGTATTGTCAATACGTATGCTTAAATATTAATAAACAAAGTAACGAGTTAATACTTTTCATAAAAAACACGCCTATTTGAATCTTAAACTCATTCCATAAAATAAATATAAATAGCACTTTATCAGCAGCATTTCTCAATTAAAAAATCCCAACCAAACCACTGACAACTTTGTTACGTGAAAATAGCGATGTTAATTCATTGCTATTTGTCATATCGATTAACGATTGTGTCTAAGATAATTGTGTTCATCTAAATAAGGAGCTGAGCACAATGTCAAAAACCGCTGAAACGCCACCGAATGCAGGTGGAGGAAAAAATAAAAAAAGCTTAATCATGATAATTTTAATAGCAACTATTGCTATTGGGGCTGGTGCTGGTGGCACATGGTATGCCATGAAAATAATGGGAGACGATGAATCTGAGCCCGCCAAGCCTAAAGAAAAACCAACTACATTTGTAGATCTCGATATTTTTACCGTCAATCTACAACCAGAAGTAAACAGTCAGTATCTGCAAGTCGGATTAACTGTAAAAACTCGAGAAACTTCTGTGGTCGCTGAAATCAAAAAACAGATGCCAGAAATCCGTAATCGGATATTAATGTTACTTTCGAGTAAGAAAGCAACAGAAATCTCAGGTGTTGTAGGAAAACAACAATTAAGTCAACAAATTGTTGACGAAATTAGACAATCCTTAAGCAAAACCGAGTTGCAAGAAGAAGTTCTGGAAGTCTTGTTCACATCATTTGTAATTCAATAATACTCACATGTCCGAAGAATTTCTTTCACAAGATGAAGTTGATGCACTCCTCAGAGGTGCCACTGGTGAAAGCGATGAGGAAAGCAAAGAAGAAGAAAAAGGTGGAATCAAGGCCTATAACATTGGCACTCAGGAACGTATTGTACGTGGCCGAATGCCAACTTTTGAAATCATCAATGAGCGATTTGCACGCCTGTTACGCATAGGCATGTTCAATTTTATGCGCCGTACGATAGATATCTCAGTAGGTCCTGTTAAAGTCATCAAATTCAGCGAATTTGTGCGTAATCTTGCAGTACCAACCAATCTCAACATGGTTCAGATGAAACCGCTACGCGGTAATGCATTGCTTGTTTTTGATCCCAATCTGATTTTCTTAATTGTGGATAATTTATTCGGCGGTGATGGCCGGTATCACACTCGCGTAGAGGGAAGAGACTTTACTCAAACCGAACAACGCATTATTCAACGTTTGCTTAATGTGGTATTTGAAGATTATGAAAAAGCATGGAAATCAGTCTACCCCATTAAATTTGAGTATATCCGATCCGAAATGAATCCACAGTTTGCAACGATTGCCACACCTAATGAAGTGGTTGTCACAGTAACTTTTGATATCGACATGGGAAATAAAGGCGGTGCATTACATGTATGTATTCCCTATTCCATGATCGAGCCCATTAAAGATACTTTATACAGTGCCTTACAAGGTGACCATCTGGAAATCGATAAGCGTTGGATTAAACTGTTGTCACAGCAAGTACAAGGCGCCGAAGTAGAATTGATTGCTAACCTAGGATATACAAAAGTGACCTTTGACCAAATCCTCAGCATGCAAGCTGGCGATATTATTCCATTGGATATCCCTAAAACTGTCACGGCACATGTAGATGGCGTACCCATTATGGATTGCCATTACGGCACTATTAATGGCCGGTATGCACTCAGAGTCAATGCGATGATTTCTCAGTCAGAAAACTAATAATCATTTGGAGATTAAAATGTCAGACCCCACAGCAAGCAATCAAACGGAGCCAGACGATTGGGCAGCAGCCATGGCGGAACAAGCAGCGGCCACACGAAATGACTCGACTGAAAATGAAGCAGGCGTTGATGATTGGGCAGCAGCTATGGCCGAGCAAGCGACGTCAATTCGGAATCAATCGAATATAGAAAAAAACAATAACTCTATAACAGACGCCAAAACCGCTACTGCAACAGTATTTCAAGAGTTCTCGAAAGAAAGTGCACTGAATAACTCCCGTCATGATATCGACTTAATTCTTGATATTCCGGTACAAATGACTGTTGAATTGGGACGCACCAAAATCACCATCAAAAACTTGCTGCAATTGGCCCAAGGTTCAGTTGTAGAGCTCGATGGCATGGCAGGGGAACCCATGGATGTACTTGTCAACGGCTGCTTAATCGCGCAAGGTGAGGTCGTTGTCGTCAATGACAAATTTGGTATCCGGCTGACGGATATCATTACACCCAGCGAGCGCATTCGTAAACTTAATCGTTAGAGCTAATCATGATTAATCGCCATTGGTTCTTGCTAGCATTGTTACTACCGCTACCATTTCACGCCTTAGCCGAAACAGGAAAGCCAAGCTATGTGCCTCCTCCTTCTGTAATATCCACGGAAAATACGTTACAAATGGCTGGTGGGTTGCTATTGGTGCTGGCAATCATCTGGGGGCTTACCTGGTTACTTAAACGCTTTTCACTGATTCCCGCCACTGCCGCTGGCACCCTCAAGGTTGTTGCAGCAACCGGGGTGGGACAGCGGGAGCGGGTAGTGGTGGTTGAAATCGACAATACATGGCTTGTTTTAGGTGTAGCGCCTGGTCACGTAACCAAACTGCACACCTTGGACAAGCCTGCAGTGAGTACAGGCGATACGACACAAGAAAACGCATCGCAAAAAGATTTTGCTGTTCAGCTAAACGAGAGTATGAAGAAAGACAATGTCTAACCAATACACATCAATCGTCGCATGCATCAAGCGAAGAAAATACTCGCTACTCAAGATAATTTTCTTCTTGGCAAGTTTCATCGCCTTGCCCGCATTTGCCCAAAAATCGGGATTTCCTGCATTCACCAGCACACCCGGCACAAATGGCAGCACAACCTACGCGTTGAACTTGCAAACATTATTACTATTAACTTCGTTAACTTTTTTACCGGCAATAGTATTGATGATGTCAAGTTTTACCCGCATTATCATTGTGTTGTCATTATTGCGGTTGGCCTTGGGCACGCAGTCTTCTCCTCCCAATCAGGTGCTTCTGGGACTAGCGCTATTTTTGACTTTTTTTATTATGTCACCGGTTATAGACCGCGTTTATAACGACGCTTATGTCCCTTTTTCCGAAGATAAGATCACTATTATGGAAGCCGCTGATAAAGCGAGCGTACCACTAAAATCGTTCATGCTGCATCAAACCCGGGAAACGGATCTAGCACTATTTGTAGAAATTTCCGGCAGTGAAGAAATTGAAAGCCGCGACAAAGTGCCATTAAAAATACTTGTGCCAGCATATATCACCAGCGAATTAAAAACCGCATTCCAAATTGGTTTTGTCATATTTATTCCATTTCTGATCATTGATCTGGTGGTATCCAGTGTACTGATGGCAATGGGTATGATGATGCTGTCACCCATGATCATTTCATTGCCATTTAAATTAATGCTTTTTGTTTTAGTCGATGGTTGGCATTTAATCATTGGCTCATTGACGCAAAGTTTCTATACCTGAAAGGAACTCAACTATGACTCCAGAAAGTGCAATGACTATTGGCCGGCAAGCGCTTGAAATTACATTCATGGTTTCCGCCCCGCTGCTGCTCTCAGCTCTGGCAACCGGATTAATTGTCAGTATCTTCCAGGCCGCAACACAAATCAATGAAATGACATTGTCATTCATCCCCAAATTATTGGTCATGTTCTTAGTTATGGTGTTGGCCGGGCCTTGGATGATCAACATTATGACAGATTACATACAACGGCTATTTACCAGCATTCCCTGGCTGGCAATTGGCTAGCATCGCCATCGACAAGTGCTGATTAATATCTTAGCAAGCGGATAAATTGTTATCATGATCAGCATTACCACTGCCGAACTCAATAACTTATTGGCCATTTACATCTGGCCGCTCAGTAGAATTCTGGCATTGATAGCAACAGCTCCAATCCTTGGTAATACAAGCGTTCCCGTGCGAGTGAAATTAGGATTGGCAATTATGCTTACCCTTTTGGTCACGCCTTCAGTTGAAAAATCGCTACCGGAGATTGATCCATCCACAGGTATGGGTTTAATCGTTATGTTACAGCAGGTATTGATCGGTATCGCCATTGGGTTCGTCATGCGCATCGTTTTTGTTGCGGTAGAAATGGCCGGTGAATTAATAGGCTTGCAGATGGGTCTTGGTTTTGCAATTTTTTTTGATCCGCAAAATTCTGGCCAAATCGATATCATTGGGCGTTTTCTAGGGGTAATTGCTAGCCTTGCATTTTTGGCAATTGATGGTCACTTAATGATGATTGCTTTGATCTCACAAAGCTTTAACACTTTACCCATTGGTTTAGAAGGCGTCACTGATGCCACATTCACCTCACTCGCCAGCTGGGGCGGTGAAATTTTCAAATCGGGCTTGCAACTATCATTGCCGGTTCTAACCGCTCTCCTCATCACCAACCTTGCATTAGGTATTTTGACACGCGCCGCACCGCAATTAAACATTTTTGCAGTGGGCTTCCCGTTAACATTATCGATTGGTCTTCTCGTGCTGGCACTTAGCATGCCCTTTTATGCCCCAATTTTGGAGCATCTGGTACACGACGGATTAAATTTTATGATGGGAATACTAAATATCATCCAAATGAGCAGTCTTAAATAGCAAGGATGCAAGGAATTCATAAACTATTTACTGTAATTTATATTATTACTTTATAACAGTGACTTACACACACTTTTTAAAAAATTTTTTCCCATTGATTATAAACAGATGCAATTCCCCTGCTTTTTCGTCATTAACTTTCTAATAAAAATTGCTAAAGTCTCAACTTACTTACGCACAATTATTGTCAGCATGGACATCCAAGCATTCATTAGCTTTAGTTAATAACTTATGACATTCAAGTCGCGCTTATTAAATTCACTTCGCAAAATTTCATCGTCAGAAGCGCATGACGATAAAGAAATTATTACACTCAACAGTGAACCACAATCCGACGACACGTTTGATTCTAATCAACAATCTTCACTCATTAATGACATCAAGCAACAGCTTGAAACCGCTTACCGTGATCGCTTAAGTGCGGAGGATCGCGCCATTAAAGAAGCGCAGAAACGTATTGAAGCCGAAAGAATTGCACGAGTTGCTGCTGAAGCACGAGCCCGTGCTGAAGCTAATGCAAGAATTGCAGCCGAATCAAGGATCCAAGCAGAAACCATCGCAACCGAGCAAGCTCGTAGCAGAGCTAAAGCTGATGCACTTGCCATCGAAGAAGCCAATATATGTCGTGAACTCGAAATCAAGGCTAAGCATTTTGCCGATGAAAAATACAGAGCGGAAAAAGCTTTAAGTGTTTTACTAGAAGCCAAGATCAAAGCTGAAGCTGCTATCATTGAGAAAAAGCAGAAACGGATCGAGCAAGAGACTATTGCTCTCGATCAAATCCATGCCGCGGCATTAAAAGAAAAAGAAGCAACTGAGATTGCCTCAGGTAGCGCCAAAGCAGCAGAAGAGGCCCGTTTAATCGCGTTCGCGACTATTGAAGCCGAAACTCGTGCAACAGTAGCTGCTCATGCAAAAATTCAAGAATCACAAAGAATTATAGCCCTGGCCAAAGCACGTGAAGAAGCTGACAAGCAGGCGCTCGAAGAAATACAAATTCGTTCCAAACTAGAAGCGCAAGCATTAACACAAACTGCTCTGCGCTTGGATTATGAAAGAAAAGCAAGGGAAGCGGAAGAAGACAAAATTCGAAGCGAAGCTGACGCCACACAGGCTGCGCTAAACAGAGCCGAAGCAGAAGCATTTGCAGCTGAACAAGCTAGAAAACGGGCTGCAATCGACGAACAGGCCATAACTGTCGCACGCGATCGGGCTGATACTGAAGCAGCGGCTGCAGAAATTGCAGCATTGATTATCGCCAATGAAAATGCTACAGCTGATACGATAAAAACGCGACTTATCGCTGAGTCCGAGCTACTTGAAGAAAGCAATAAACGCCTACAGATTGAAGCTGATGCATTAGCTGCAGTAGAAGCAACGCTATCAGCCGAAAAACAAGCAACCGCAATCGCCACTGAAAGAGAAAAGGCCGAAATCACTGCCACCAAAGAATATCAAAAACGCATCAAAGCTGAAGAAAAAGCCATGAAGCAAGCCGAAGCACGCAGGGAAGCTGAGATCGCTGCACAAAAGTCCGCCAAACGTAAAGCGGAAGCAGAATTACGATTAAAAACTAATGCTGAAGCAAAAGCACATTTGGATGAACTTGCGGCACAAGAAGGCAACGCTAAAGCCGAGCTGGAGCAGCGTTTATTAGCAGATGCAGAAATGCGCGTCAAAGCAATGACTGAAGCAAAACAAGCCGTTGCTGAACGACTTGAAATTGAGCAAAAAATTACCGGCCTAGCAATAACCCGAGCGCAAGCAAAAATCATTGCCACCAACAAAGCTAAGGCTCAATTTGAAGCTGAAAAGGCAGCAACCAAAATTGCCTTAGAGAAAGCCAGAACTGAGTCCGCCGCTTTAGTTGCTATGCAGGAGCGTATCACTTTGGAATCAATAGCATTGGAAGCTGCAGCAGAACGTGAAGCTGTTGAAGTAATGGCCAAAGAAGCATTATTTGCGCGCTCACAAGCCGATAAAGAAGCAACTGCTGCCGCTTCTGCAAGAATCCGCGCCGAAATTGCAGCAGCAGAACTCACTCGCAATAGAGTTGTTTCAGGTACCAAATGCTAATACACCGTAAATTCAATAATGACAAACAATTCTCGGTAACTTGCTAGTCCTCGATTTTTTGTAGGTTACTTTATTTAACCTGATCACCCAAACAATCCACAATTCCTTCAAAATGTAAATACTATTTTGAAAGAATCTTTATAATCATTTTTAAAAATTATAACCATTTGATAATAATAGCATAAAATAGATGTTAAATAATTAATCAGTCTAAGAAAAACCGTTAGAAATATGTAAGTTAGCCCTCAAAATTGGATGATTATTCACAAAGTTATCCACAGAAATTGTGGATAATAATAAAAATCTTATGACAAATAAGATAATATGCTGATTGCATAGCAGCTCATCATTACTTATTTATTGAAATCAGTCCCACCATCAGTTGGACTTTTCTCTATCCTTTCACTATCAAAGTAACATTTTAATTAAGCGCATTTTCTTTTTTTATAAAATTATGACACCCACCTACTGGAGACAAGCTTGCCAAACCCTATCGGCTTGTGACCCAATCATGCAACAGTTGATCGAACAATTCTCCGATGCTTCGCCAGTGTCACGCGGTTGTGCTTATACAACGCTGGCACGCTCCATCGTGGGCCAACAAATTTCCGTTAAGGCAGCCGAAAGTGTCTGGCAAAAAATAATCGGTTCCCTTCCTGAGATCACGCCACATGTCATTGCGGCTGCCGATCATGATTTATTGCGCAGTTGCGGACTATCCGCAAGAAAGATAGCTTACTTACAAGATTTGTCGCAACACTTTTCAGAAGGAAATTTAAGCAAAATCGCCTGGACCGGCATGGAAGATGAAACCATTATTGTGCAACTGACAAAAGTCAAAGGCATCGGGCGTTGGACCGCCGAAATGTTCCTGATTTTCCACCTGCAACGTCCGGATGTGCTGCCATTGGACGACATTGGCCTGCAACGCGCAATCAGTCAGCATTACTTCGACAAACAACTGGTGGATAAAAAAACCATGCATGAACTCGCCAGATCCTGGCAACCTTGGCGCTCGGTTGCTACCTGGTATTTATGGCGCAGCCTGGATCCGCTGCCGGTTGAATATTGAGGCAGTGCGCATATTTACCTCATTGACCCGGCAAATATGCGTAATATTCCCCTATAATCGCTTTTGACCGATCTTAATTGCAAATCAGTACACAAAAAAATCATGGAAATCGCCTATTTCGACCACAATGCCACGACACGCGTCGATGATGCTGTACTGGAAGCTATGCTGCCCTATTTCCAGCAGCAATTTGGCAATGCATCCAGCCGTCATGTCTATGGTATCAATGCGCGCCATGCGATTGATCATGCACGCAAACAAGTAGCCGAGGCAGTCGGCGTACAACCGATGCAAGTAATTTTTACCAGCGGCGGCTCGGAAGCCAACAATTTATTTATTCGCGGGGCTGCGGATAGTTTAAAACCAGGCAATCTATACATCAGCGCCATTGAACATCCCTGTATTTTAAAACCAGCGCAAGCGCTATCGCGCCGTAATTGCGATGCCTGGGTATTGCATCAATTAGCGATGGACGCGCAAGGTCAAGTTGATTTGGCCGCTGCCAGCGCAGCCATGCAAGCGCACAAACCAGGACTGGTTTCCGTCATGCTGGCAAATAATGAAACCGGTGTCATACAAGATGTTGCGAAAATTGCTGAAATGGCGCGAGTTCACGGCGCCTACGTGCATACCGATGCGATTCAAGGTTTAGGAAAAATCGCGATGGATTTTCAGACACTTAAAGTGCATGCCATGACGTTATCCGCGCATAAGATTTATGGCCCTAAAGGCGCAGCCGCGCTCATTGTCGATAAACGATTATTATTGAAGCCATTGATTTATGGGGGTGGTCACGAAAATGGTTTGCGTTCAGGAACCGAAAATGTACCCGCTATCGTAGGTTTTGGTGTCGCTTGCGAACTCGCTGCTCTGCGCTTGGCAGAATCAGCGCAGCATGTCTCACGCTTGCGTGATCATTTGGAAGCAGGTTTGCTTGATATGGGGGCCGTGATTTTTGGCAAACAAGCTGCTCGCATACCTAATACCTGTTATTTTGCGCTGCCGGATATCGAAGGCGACACTTTGGTGGTAAAGCTTGACAAAGCCGGTTTTGCCGTAGCTGCCGGTGCTGCCTGCTCCAGTGTAAATCCCGGGCAAAGTCACGTACTGGCAGCTATGCAAGTGGATCCGATGCTCGCGCGCTGCGCGGTGCGCGTTAGTTTAGGAAGCAGTAACACGGTGGGAGAAATCGAAAATTTTCTGCGCACTACACAGCATATCGTTACAGAATTAAAACGTATCAGCAGCCTTAGTTTTTAAAAATATCACACAAAATCAATTGATATATGCCGAACACTACTAATACAAAGCCTATTAAAGCCATCATTCTCAGCGCCGGACAAGGGCGGCGGCTACTACCGCTGACCGAAAGCACGCCGAAGTGCCTATTGCCGGTTTCAGGAAAACCGGTATTAGCATGGCAAATCGATGCGCTACTCGCAGTCGGCGTGGAAAATATCACGATTATTAGCGGCTTTCAGGTTGGTTTGATTGAATCACTGCTGCAACAGCAGTATGCCGGTTACCCCAATATCAAGACCTTGTTCAATCCTTTTTACGAAGTCGCGGACAATCTCGCCAGTTGCTGGATCGCTCGCGCAGAAATGGATGACGATTTTTTACTGTTAAATGGCGATACCGTGGTCGAGTCCGCACTTCTTAGTAAAGTATTGAATTCAGAATTCGCGCCCATTACACTCAGTGTAGACTACAAAGACAATTATGATGCAGACGACATGAAGGTACAATTGGATGCCGATGGCTGGGTAAAACAAGTCAGCAAAATAGTACCGCCGCCGCAAGTTAATGCAGAATCAATCGGTTTGATTTATTTCCGCTCACAAGGCGCGTATCTTTTCCGGCATGCAGTAGAATTGGCGCTTCGCCATCCGGCGGAATTGAAATCGTGGTATCTGTCCATTATTGATAATCTGGCCAAACAACATTTAGTGAATTCCTGCTCGATTAAAGGATTACGTTGGTGTGAAATTGATTTCATCGAAGATTTGGCGCGCGCCGGTATTATTTTTAGCGAGTAATTGTGTATGACCATGTATTCGACGTCAGCGGATTTCAATGCCACCATGCGCAAATTTGGCGCGCCGCAAACAATCATCCGAAGTTATCGCTATTGGTCAGTGTTATTGCGCCCGGCTCAGGCTACGCTCGGCGCACTGGTTTTGGCCGCTCATGAGCCTGCGAAAGCTTTCTCGGAACTGAGTCCGGCAAGTTTTCACGAATTACACGAAATCACCCAACATATCGAAACGGCTCTAGCACAAGCATTTCACTATGACAAAATCAACTATCTGATGCTGATGATGGTCGATCCGGATGTGCATTTTCATGTAATCCCGCGTTACGCTCAGCCCAGACAGTTTATGAACCAAGAATTTACCGATGCAGGCTGGCCGGCTATGCCGAATTTAGGTCAAATCAACATAACTGATACCACTATCAACCGGTTAATTATGGATCACATCCAATCTTTTTGGCCGGAAACCGGAACTTAGCGAGACAGCCCATGACCGAGCAAAAAGAAACTTACGTCAAAGAATTTCCGCTGCGTGAAGCGCATCATTTGGTGCGCGACCTGATGACCCCCAATCCGTGGATTTATTGGATTGACTTTACTTTCCATATCATATTGGGTTGGGCAGCTTTCTTCACGGCGCTATTCTCACCATTGTTTTCGCTGTGGCAATTGGGTGGATTTGTCGTAGCCGTACTGGCATTGTACCGCTCGGCCATTTTTGTGCACGAGCTGGCGCATTTAAAGAAAGGTACTTTCAAAAATTTTCGCCTGGTATGGAACGTCATCTGCGGCATACCATTTATGATTCCGTCGTTTACATATGATGGCGTTCATAACGACCACCACAAACCGGATGTATACGGCACCAGCGCTGACGGCGAATATCTTCCATTTGCCACACGCAGACCGGCAGAAATAATAGCTTACGTGTTGTTGTCATTGCTGATACCCATCTTTCTCCTAGCGAGATTCGTACTGCTGACACCGTTGTCGTACTTGATCCCGCCGCTGCGTAAGATTGTCTGGGAACGCGCTTCATCACTGACGATTGACCCAACCTACCGGCGTGCCGAGGATGCCATTCGCAATGATTTGAATTGGCGTCAACAAGAAATTGCCACATGCTTATTTGGCGCGAGCGTTATTACGTTAGTCGCACTCGGTGTATTTCCCTATTCATTGCTGATATTGTGGTATCTAACCGCGGTCACGGTTTTCACGCTCAATTCTTTACGCACATTAGCAGCTCATGCCTATCGCAATCCCGGTGACCATAAAATGACATTGGCCGAGCAATATCTTGATTCTATCAACATACCTGGCAATTTCCTGATTACGCCGTTATGGGCGCCGGTCGGATTACGCTATCATGCAACACATCACCTTTTTATGAGTATGCCCTATCACAATCTCGGTAGAGCGCAGCGCCGCCTGGTCAATGGCTTGACGGACAATTCTCAATACATCAAAACGTTACGGAGCGGCTTATGGTCTGCGTTGAAACAGATCTGGCATGAATCCGCGCAAACAACTGGTACTCCTCAACAACCCGGCAACCGTTAATGCTAAGAGCCATTCCAACCTCGGCACCACCGCGACAGCAAACCACAACGCTCGTTTTACTGCGCCACGGACAAAGTATTTGGAATCGCGACAAAAAATTTACCGGCTGGAGCGATGTACCGTTGAGTCCAAAAGGTGAAGAAGAAGCTAAACAAGCGGGATATTTGCTAAAACAAGCTGATATCACGTTTGATCTGTGCTTTTCTTCCTCACTTCAGCGGGCGACAACAACTGCGCATCTTCTATTGTCAACCATGCACTTGGATATTCCAATCATTACACACTGGCGCTTGAATGAGCGACACTACGGAGCACTTGAAGGCCTGGCGCGATGGGAAGCCATCAAAAAATTTGGCATCTGGCCTATTTTAGGGTGCCAAATCAAATTTGACGCTACGCCTCCCTATCTTAATGCCGCAGATCCCCGTTCTCCGGGAAATCAACCCGGTTATACCGGCATTGATAGCAACGAACTACCATTGGGGGAAAGCATTCAACAAACCTTGATTCGCGTTAAACCTTACTGGGAAGAAACGATTCAGCCGCAAATTCGGCAAGGAAAACGTATTCTAATCGTTTCTCACCGCAATACCTTGCGTGTACTAATGATGCTATTGGATCACCTTACTCCTCGGCAAACTATGAAATACAAGCTGGCTACCGGCCGGCCCGTGATCTACGAACTTGATCCACAAGGTACCGCGATACGGCATTATTACGTGGACAAGCTAACCTAGTTGATGCCTGGATAGTATGCCGATCATTCATGGTTTTGCGCCTATTGTCAGTAGACATGCAAAAATCCTAATTCTTGGCAGCATGCCTGGCGAAGCCTCACTCACTGCCAATCAATATTATGCGCATCCACGTAATGCTTTCTGGCCAGTCATGGCACCGTTATTGAAAATCCAAGCAAATGCATGTTATGAAGAAAAAATAATTGCTCTGCAAGCATCGCCTATCGCACTTTGGGATGTACTCAAATCATGTAAACGCAGAGGTAGCTTGGATTCGAATATTGAAACAGATGCGCAGATCATCAATGACTTTCAAGCATTTTTTTCCGAATATAAACAAATTAATCATGTATTCTTCAATGGCGGAACAGCAGAAAGTTATTTTAAGCGCTATGTATTAACTAATAATAACAATGACTTGATCAAAGTTTCTCGATTGCCTTCCACCAGCCCTGCCAATGCCCGGTTATCGTTTGATGACAAATACAGAATCTGGCATGAAATGATCAATGCAGCGTTAAATAATTTTTGAATGACTAACTTTCGAATACAGTGTGGAATTTTAAAATTCCACACTAGATAAACTCAGGTTGTGTAGAATTACCGGATAGTCATATCTTTCAAGACGATATTGAGTCGTTTTAGTATTAGTTTCCTTTCTATGCCTATTTACATGTCGATATCGAGTAGGTTTTTTAATTCATAAGCTTTACAAAAGTCCTATGGCCGTTGCAAATTTACTATCTCTTTTAGACGACATCGTCAGTGTGCTTGATGATGTAGCTGTACTCAGTAAATTGGCTGCAAAAAAAACAGCTGGAGTACTTGGAGATGATCTCGCCTTAAATGCTCATCAGATGACGGGTATTCAAGCCAGCAGGGAGTTACCGGTGATATGGGCAGTCGCTAAAGGATCGTTGTGGAATAAGGCCATTTTGGTACCCGGAGCATTGATCGTCAGTATTTTTATACCTTGGCTGATAACGCCCTTGTTGATGATTGGAGGCGCTTATCTGTGTTATGAAGGTTTCGAGAAACTTGCACATCGCTTCTTTTTCACACGCGAAGATGATGATTTAGACCATGAAAAAGCGCTAGCTACTGCGTTAGTTTATCCAGAAGTTGATATGGTAGCCCTAGAGCGTGAAAAAATTAAAGGTGCAATCCGCACTGATTTTATTCTCTCCGCTGAGATCATCATTATTGCCTTGGGTACAGTCGCTGATGAACTTCTATTGACGCGATTGGGAGTTCTTGTTGCCGTAGCTTTATTAATGACACTAGTGGTTTATGGTTTCGTTGCGATCATTATCAAACTCGACGATTTGGGCGTTTGGTTACAACAGAAAGATGATGTATTCGCACGCAAGATGGGTGGATTTCTCTTAAACCTAGCACCCTTGCTGATGCGATTTCTCTCAATAGCGGGTACAGCGGCCATGTTCATGGTAGGCGGGGGAATACTGGTGCACGGTATTGAAATAGTAGCGGATTGGTTTGTTGCATTAGAAAATTCCTTGGGTGGAATTACAGGCACAGGTGTATCAATAATTATTACTGCTTTATTGGGTGTTGCTTCAGGTAGTGTGGTTTATGGAGGTATCAAAGGATTTAACAAAATTTTTAACCGATAGTACATTAAATTTTGTTAGTGCGCTTACATCACTCCGGTACTTTCTATCGTTTGTAACTGTTTCTGCAATAAAACGTATTCACTGCATACAGCGGCGACTCGACAATCTCCCTCCTATAAATCGAGTAGAAAAAGGCGCGCAATACCACTTGACGGCAAAGTACTTGATGCGCTTTACTTACGGAAACTGCAAGATAGCAGTGATTCATCAATACTCAATTGGAAGGAATTAATTCAATGAAAATGCTCATTATTATTGCTCTAGCTATTTTTGTTGTTGGATATATTGCGTTGATGGTGCAATATTTCTAAACCAAAGGATTCGCGAAAAATCGCCATATCTAACGGTATACATCACACTACGGCTTAATCGAGATTATTTTTTGATCTTTGGAACGCCATAGTAGTCTGTATTAATACACCCTAAAAACTAATGTATGCCGCTATTAAAAACAAATATTGTCCTGTTTATTCTCCTGGCGATTGCAACTTTTGCCTCTCTGAGTTTGGTCAATCGATATCAACAAATCGGTCCGGATTTATTGACTAATCATTGGACCACAGCAGCGTTTGGAGGCAATCGTGCTGATATCTCAGACAATGAAATAACACTCTTTTCTACTAATCCTCGAGCTATTGCGCTTGCCCAGCAAAGTCTTGCTGAATTTAAGAAGGGTTCGGTATTGTTGTTTTTCGCTGAAATGAAAAGTGACAACGTTGTATCTGGCAGAAAACCCTGGAATAAGGCAAGACTCATATTGGTACAGAATGACGGAAAAAAAGACCGCTGGAATTTGCCGTTAACTGTTGCCACACTCAAAGGTACTCATGATTGGGAGGACTATCAAAATTTTTTTTATATAACCCCTGAAACTCAAAGCGTCCGAGTCATCGCAGAATTAAACCAGTCAACGGGATTTTTCCAGATCAGAAATATGCAGCTTTTCCCCGTGCATGAAACTGAGATGTATCGATGGATTAAAAACATCATTCTTATTTCATGGAGTGCTTTTTTTATATTACTCATCGGTTCATGTCTTTTTGCAGAAAAGCGATCCATGATTTTCCAGATATTACTTGCATCTGCTTTTATTGCGATCGTCATCGGAACAAGCTTACCGGGTTATATGAAAACCTTCCTCGTATATGAGGTTGAAACTCAGATTGATGAAATAAGCCCCACATTTACAGATATCGTGCCGTGGGATTTGACCAAGGTTTGGCATGCCTGTATTTTTTTCTTATTAGGAATGTCTCTCGGTTTGATGATGAAAAAAATACCCTTGACGCAGGTCATGGTGATTATCATGATGATGGCGGGTGGTACTGAGATCATGCAGCTCTATATTGACGGACGAACGCCTTTGATCAGCGATTTTTTTATTGATTCGGGCGGAGGTCTTGTGGGCATTTTGTTGATCAAGTCTTTCATTAAAAAAAAACCTGAGCTTGCCCTACACAATTCTTCCTAAGAAGAAACTAATTGTAAGATATTAATTGGACTTAAATAAATTCCAGCCCCGTGGCCGTCAACCCGATTAAATTTATATTTTCAGCATTGAGTGGTGTTTCCCCTGCAAATACTCCTAGGGTTGCAGTCGTATAGGTGTTGTTCTGAAGCAACCCTATAAAATAATTTAGATCGCTTGGCGATGGCGCAGTGCCAACCACATTGGTATAGAGCACATTGACAATGTCCGTATCGCTCGCGTTAACTCCCAGTTTGGCATTTAGCGCTACTTTCATCAGATCGTTATAACTCATGCCACCATCCAGCAATTGCAAGCCAATGCCAACATACTCTTTATTGCTGATTGAATCCTTGCCAAATACTGCGCCAAGCGTTTTTGCGGTGATACCGGCATTACCATTGATATCGAGCGCTAGCTTTTCATCACTGAAGTTAATCCGTTCAATGTTGTTTAGCGTGTCGATTCCTTCTGTATTGACATCATCTTGAATAGTGTAGCCATTATCCGCATTATGGGTAAGCGTCATGGCGTCTCGGCCGCCCGCATAAACTACAGTATCAATACCCTCTTGGCCATCAAGACTGTCATTTCCACCGCCGCCATTCAACGTATCGTTGCCTTTTTCTCCGCCGATTGTGTCATCACCATCCTCGCCATCAATCACGTTATCCAGTGGGTTGCCAGCGATTTGATCAGCTTTGGATGAACCAAATGCATTTTCATATTCGCCATAAAACCAACGCAAATTAGCGGGACTACCGCTTACGGAAATAGTATTTTGCGCATCAAAAGTACTCGTTGATACACCGACTAAATGATTCGCATCAGTAATGTTTACACCCATATTAAAGTACGCGCCATCGACATACTCCGATAAATCGACAGTATCGATTCCAGCGGTATCAAAATAAGTTCGATATCCGGCTATGCCTGGAGTAATTTTGTCATTAGCGGCACCACTTGTTCCGGTTCCTTCACCGTAAGCCTGTTGCAGTGCGATCACATCCAATATCATCGGCGTATAGGCTTGGAATACGGCATTTGATCCTGGCAGCAAAGAATGCTGATCATCGTATGACATGATCGTAAAGTATTCCTTGTACATGTCCGCCGGGTTGCTGGTGCGAAAACCAAGCTGGGAGAAACCAACATTTGCGGTTGCAGCATAATCAACTGTAATGGTTGGTACGCCACTGCTTGCATCATAGGCACTATGCGGATGCGAAAGCCCCAAAGAATGTCCCAACTCATGCATTAAGGTCTGCCGTGCGCGCGTATTGAGATCAAGCGATAGGTCGCCATTAAATTTTGGCGCATATGCATTCAAAAAAATGTCATGAGCGCCTCCCGTATAATCAAACAAAAAACTATCCGAATTGCCTCCTGAGACTCCAGCAAAATTGTCGTCAGAACGGTAAATCCAGTTGATATTGACGTCGGATACATTGGCTCTTCCGACATCTTCAGGATTGGGCGTAAAATCATTAGTGCCAGTGGCGGAAGTATCAAAATCTCCCACCCATTGAAAATTGATATTTGCGAATTGTGAATAAGTTTGAAGAATTTCCTGAATGTTGCTTCCCATCCTTGTAGACCAATTCACCTCACTTTGGCCTGCCGTATAGAGAATTGGATCGAACCGGGAATAACCCGGATTCGATAAATCATCAATACTAAAATCGTCGGAAACAGAAACACGTATAGCGCCATCCAATTTGTAATCCGATAGGCCAAACGCGTCAAAATTGAACATTGCCTTTGTTATAAGCGTAGCCGGCGTATAGCTAATAACATTTGCTGCCATAATTTTCTCTCCTTACTATTAATCGCTAAATTTCAATGCGCGTCCCCAACTCAAGTACGCGATTAGCAGGCAGTTTAAAATATTCGGCTGCATTACCGGCATTCCTGGCCATAGCGGCAAAAATTTGCTCTTGCCATTGCGTCATACCACCGCCAGGACTTGGCACAATAATCTCGCGGCTAAGAAAATAAGATGTTTTAAGCGGCTCAAACTCGAGCCCAGGCTGTTTGCACAGCTCAAGCGCTGCAGGCAGGTCCGGTTCATCTTTATAGCCGTAACGGATGGTTATTTGATAGCAATTATCTATCAGCGGCCTGATTAAAACACGTTCCTCATCCGGAACTCTGGGGGCCTCCAGATATTCAACGATTAAAGGCAGATAATGCATCATGACATTTACTCGATCGATTAATCGTTCGTTTAATAACTCGAAATACGATTTTTTAACTCACTTCACGATAAGCCGTCACTTGAATCTCAATTTTCATGCGTGAATCGGACAAACCGGCCGCCAACATCATTGCGGATGGCCGGACATCACCCAGATATTTGCGCATAACCGGCCAACATTTCTCAAAATCCTCGGCTTTGGGAAACACATAGGTAACGCGCACGACATCTTTCATACTCGATCCCGTTTCTTTCAAGGCTGCTTCGATATTTTTGAAACATTGCTCGGCTTGTTCCAGCAAATCATCGGAAATCGTCATTGTGCTGTAATCAAAGCCGGTCGTGCCGGATACCAAAATCCAGTTACCTTCAACCACTGCGCGTGAGTAACCGATTTCTTTTTCAAAGGTGGAGCCTGAACTGATGAGTTTACGGGCCATCATGTATTTTCCTTATTATCGGGTTTAAAAATTTTTGCGTAAGATAGCACTATAATTGCGCAGCGGAGCGGTTGCAAAGCGTTTTGCTGATTTTTTTTAACTTCTCTAATCAAGGCATAATGTCGCTCACTTTTTACTGGCATGACTACGAAACATTCGGCGCTGATCCCAGGCGCGACCGGCCTGCACAGTTTGCCGGAGTACGTACCGATGAAACATTGAATGAAATCGCTGAGCCCCTAATGATTTACTGTAAACCGGCGCGCGATTTCCTCCCCCATCCGGAAGCCTGCCTGCTCACCGGCATCACGCCGCAATTGGCTGATGCGCAAGGATTGCCGGAGCCGGAATTCATTGCTCGCATTCATGCCGAATTGGCGCAACCCGGCACGTGCGGTGTCGGCTACAACACCTTGCGTTTTGACGATGAAGTAACGCGTTTCACCCTATACCGCAATTTTTACGATCCCTATGCACGCGAGTGGCAGCAAGGCAATTCACGTTGGGACCTCATCGACCTGGTACGCATGACGTACGCCTTGCGTCCTGCCGGCATCACTTGGCCACAGCATGAAGACGGCCGCCCTAGTTTTAAATTGGAAGATTTGGTCGCCGCCAATGGCATCCTGCATGAATCCGCTCACGACGCTTTGTCCGATGTGCGTGCCACCATTGCTTTGGCGCGCCTGCTGCGCACACACCAACCACGCCTGTACAATTGGCTGCTGGAATTGCGCGATAAACGCAAAGCCGCTGCACAGCTTGATCTCAATACGCACAACCCGGTTCTCCACAGCACGCGCATGTACCCCGCTGAAACGGGTTGTACGTCGTTGGTCATGCCCCTGATCACCGAACCCGGTAATAACAACAGCGTACTGGTTTACGATTTGCGCCATAACCCGGAAATGTTCCTATCCTTAGATATCGACGAACTCAGCCAATTACTATTTACCCGCAACGACGAATTATCCGAAGGCGCGCAACGGCTGCCGGTCAAATCAGTAAAAATCAACAAATGCCCGGCACTTGCTCCGCGGAATACGCTTGATAGCGAGGCGGCTGAGCGTATTGCACTGGATTTGAACGCGTGTTACCGTCACTGGCAAACATTATGCGCAGTCCCCGATTTCTTCCAGCGCGTCGCCACCGCCTACACCAATCGCTCGTTTGAACCTTCCAATGATGTCGACGTAGCTTTGTATGACGGCTTTCTAGACAATGCGGATGCGTCGCTGCTGGCGCAGATCCGGCGCGCCACGCCACAGCAACTGGCAACCCTACACTTTGATTTTCACGACAGACGCCTGCCCGAATTGCTATTCCGCTACCGCGCCCGCAATTGGCCGGAAACCTTGACATCCGCTGAAGCAGAACGCTGGGAACAGATGCGTCTGAAACGCTTAACGCAAAAAGAGGGCGGCGGGAGTATTATTTTTGCTGAATTTTTGGCGCAGATTGAGTTATTGCGGGGAGCGCATAAAGAGGATGAGAGTGTTGGGCGGATATTGGATGAATTGGAGGTATGGGGTAAGGATTTACTTAGTTAACGGCTAGTTCTCATGGTTAATCAACAAATTAAGTTCGCGTGAAAGAGACTCTTCTAAGTGTTTAATTGATGTATAAACGATACAGCGTTGTCCCCTGGTATCAAACTTCAAGTCTGAATCAACATTTTTGCACAACAAAATAGTTGGAACTCCTTTTCCCCATGCATAGCCCACCTCAAGATATACATTTGCATTTGCACTTGTAAGATCTGCGATAAGAAATTGGGCTGTTGAGATACGTTCCTTTATCCATCCCATTACATCTCCCGTGAAAGCTGCCAAATCTGCACGTTCACAAAGCAAACCTGCTGCATTTGATGCGCCTTGAATACCGTAATGAAAAACATCATCCATTTCGGTCGCAAATGGCATTGCAACAAATACACGCGGTTTCGATGCTGAAGCATAGCCAACGGAACGAAGTATAATACGGGTACTTTCATCAAGTGTTTTGATGCCCCCATATTTAGATGTCGGAATCTCACATTCAGGAAGCAATCGCTTTAAAGCTGCCGCTAACCGCCTAGCTCGACCTTCATTTCGTTCAACAAATGTAACATTCGAAATGTGGCTATCTAACGAGACGTTGGATAAGCCATCTACGACACCAGCCAGCGCAGATTCAAATGCTTCTATTTCATCCAGACCATATCCCGGACCGTGTATGGTAAGGGCCAGATAAGATGCATCTGGTAATACTTCACTCACGACTTCTATTCCTCGTGCAGCAAACTCACGAATTTCTGAATAACCAAACGTATAAAGTGGTGATACACCGAGGAAAAAAACAAAATCAGCGCCTAGAATTCCTTGTGTTTTATGCGATGTGTATTAGCCAATTTCTGGCATGGGTACTGCACGTTGCTTTGGATCAAGTCTTTCGTAAACAGCAGAATCAGCACCAAATAAGCTTTGTGCGTACTTAAGAATCAATGCATCAGCTCTAAAATCGATTATATTTGCGTGTACAACCGAGACTTTGACGGCTCGCAATATATTCATAAAAATAAATTCCCTGTTTTTTCAAGAAATTAGGAAAGAAAATCAATTATTATAAAAATATTGATTCTTACTTATGCAGAATAATAACTTTATTTCTTTTATATCAAACATAGATCCGCTCTTTCTCAATAAAAGGGCGCAATTCCGACCGCAATGCCTTTTCGGTAACCAAATCCACCGGACAACCGAGTAAATCCTCCAGATAAAACTGCACGCCAAAGTAACGTTTTGATATAGCCGGTCCATCGAAAGCAACCAGAATATCCACATCACTTCTGTCTCCCGCGGTATCTCTCGCCACCGAACCGAATAAGGCAAGGCGGGTAACGCCGAAGCGGGTTTGCAGTTCAGGCTTGCTTTGTGCCAATAATTCCAAGGTGCGTTGCCGATTCATTTGCTGATTCTAAGTTACTACTATTAAAGTGATTAATCGTAATTTCTAAACTACACGAAGCAGTTGTGCTAAGTCAAACTATCCACATTAATTTTGGATGACAAATCCCTGGAGATCATCATAACAGCAAAATTCATCTAACCGTGATCGTGTTAAAATCCTTGACCAAGTTTCTGATTAATAGATTGTCTGGATTCCCAATAACAAGTATCACTTATGGACACACAACGTTTTACCGAACGCGCAAATGCTTTCATGCGTGCTTCTGAGCGTCTAACAGAGGCTTGCGAACAGCCATTTAATCCATTTGTGCGGGATTCTGTCATTCAGCGATTCGAGTTTTGCTGGGAGCTGGCATGGAAGGTACTTAAACTTCGACTGGAAATGGTGGGCATTGAGGTTTTGACGCCGCGTGATGTATTTCAAGAATCGCTCAGCATAGGTTTGATTAGGGATGGCAATACCTGGAGCGAGGCGCAGAGGATGCGCAACCTTACCAGTCACACTTACGACGAAAAGTTGGCCGACACCGTATATCATTTTTTAGTGCAGCAAGGACAGTTGCTTTTTAGAGAACTGGCTCAGGATGTAGCAACATGGCTCAAGGAAATTCGCTGATCTACGGCCTGTCACCTGCGATTATCGAAGACTTGCGACAGGTTTTTTCACATTATCCGGAGGTTCATCAAGTGCTGATTTTTGGTTCCCGTGCCAAAGGGAATTTCAAGGACGGATCAGACATTGATCTCGCAGTCATCGCGCCTAGTATGAATGACAGCACCTTCACCAGGCTATGGCATGAAATCGATGCATTGCCACTGGTTTTTAAAGTGGACTTGCTGCACTGGGATCGACTGAGCAATACTAAACTCAAGCAAAATGCACAGTGTTCCGGCAGGCAATTATTCCCAATAATCGCTCAATCATGAGCAAGATTGAACCTATTGGCAGTCCGCACATCATGGAACAAACTTTATGCCACCTCTGGTCGTGCTAAAATCCATCAAATGGCTCCTGATTAAAAGTTTGCGCGAATTTACCCACTTCCCACCATGAAAAACAATTACCTTGAAAAAATACTGACTGCGCAGGTTTATGATGTCGCGATCGAGAGTCCGTTGGAGCTCGTTGCCAACTTATCCGAGCGCATTCACAATCAAGTATTGTTGAAACGGGAGGATTTGCAGCAGGTTTTTTCTTTTAAGTTGCGTGGCGCGTATAACAAAATGATCAAACTGCCGCCTGCGATTCGTAATCGCGGCGTGATCGCCGCTTCCGCCGGAAATCATGCACAAGGAGTAGCGCTTGCTGCGAAGAAATTAAGTTGTAGCGCTACCATCGTGATGCCGGTAACGACGCCGCAAATCAAAGTGCATGCGGTGATAGGACATGGCGCCACGGTTGCATTGCACGGTGATTCGTATAACGATGCGTACGAACACGCCATTCAACTGGCCAAAGAAGAACAAGCCACATTCGTTCATCCCTACGACGACCCGGATGTGATTGCCGGACAGGGAACGGTCGGCATGGAAATTTTGCGCCAGCATACTGGAAACATTCACGCCATTTTTGTGCCGATTGGCGGCGGCGGTTTGATTTCCGGCATCGCAGCGTATGTAAAACGGTTATATCCGAAGATCAAAATCATCGGCGTTGAACCCGTCGATTCGGATGCCATGTACCGCTCATTGCAAAGCGGCAGGCGCGTCAAATTAACCCAAGTCGGTTTATTTGCGGATGGCGTGGCAGTGCGGCATGTCGGTAAGGAAACTTTCCGCTTATGCCGCGAACTGGTCGACGAAGTAATTCTTGTCGATACCGATGCCATTTGCGCGGCGATCAAAGATGTATTCGAAGACACGCGCACGATTTTGGAACCTTCCGGCGCATTGTCGATTGCGGGAATCAAAGCTTACGTTGCGCGTGAAAAAATTCTGCACAAAACACTGGTTGCGATCGCATCGGGTGCCAACATGAATTTTGACCGGCTGCGCCATATTTCCGAGCGCGCGGAAATAGGCGAACAGCGCGAAGCGGTGATGTCGGTATCGATTCCGGAACAACCGGGCAGTTTCAAGAAATTCTGCAATTTACTCGGTGCCCGGAGCATCACGGAATTCAACTACCGCTATTCTGACCCCAAAGTTGCTCACGTATTTGTCGGCGTATCCGTGCGTAATCAGGAAGAAACACAGAAATTGATTAACGAACTCAAGCAAAACGGCTTGTCTCCTGAAGACATGAGCAACAATGAGATGGCAAAACTGCATGTACGTCATCTGGTTGGCGGACGTGCGCATGAGGTCAAGAATGAAATCCTATATCGCTTTGAATTTCCCGATCGCCCCGGCGCATTGATGAATTTCCTCAATAACTTGAGCAGGAGCTGGAATATCAGTTTGTTTCACTATCGCAATCATGGCGCTGACTATGGTCGCGTGCTCATTGGCATCCAGGTGCCCCCGGAAGAAAGATCCGACTTCAAGGCCTTTTTAAATCAATTGGGTTATCGTTATTGGGATGAAACCAAGAATCCCGCTTATCGGCTTTTTCTCGCCTAATTGCTCCAGCGCTTGGGCGTAAATCGACTCTATCATAGCATTCACCGAAATCTAATCACCTCCTTAACCGTCAAACCATAGAGCTAGCCCCTAATCTTTTATCACCGGTTTGCTCAGCGTTTCACCATCTCTGTTCAGTCACCTTTTTGCAGCCGTGATTTCGCAGAATGTCACTATTGATCAACTGGTCTAATTTGCGGCTTTGCGTCAATGAATCTTTCCAAAGATGCAGCGAATTACCCCTTTCGATGCCGGCTCACTACCCAAAAATCAGGGCCGCCACTATAACCATCGGCAAAAAACAAAAAATAAGCTTTTTTAGAAATTCCAGTATCAAAAGGCACCATTTTACTGGTCTTATTGTATGTTTGACTTCAAGTATTTGTCGCTATGCTATTACTCCATACGCAAGAAGCTATTGCTATAAAAAAGACTTATATAGTTTGATAAGTCTTCATCGAATCAGGAGAAATCAATGGAAGAGCATTTTTCTAAACTAAAACTCACGACTGGAATCGCTACCATCCGGACAAATTTTCCGGTAATTACATTACCAGAGAAGAAAAATGCTTCAAAACGGATTCCATTCATCAATAATAGCTGGATTCTTGGCTCGGTTGTGGCGGTTTTTATATTGTTTCTGTTGATCACATTAGTGATTAATGTTCACTTTACCAAGCACAATACAACGCAATCAGCAATAATGTCACAATTGTACATTCATCATGTACGACTCCCGCAAACAATGGAGCAAGTGCTTAGCGGAAATGCTACCGCATTCACTCAATTGCATGAGCATCACTATCAGTTAAATCAATACACCACATTGTTAATACAAGGAGGGATATTTCGACATGAGAAAATCACCTCCATGGATGATCATCCTATTTTGGATGAGTATTATCAACAGTGGCGGATCGATGCGAAAAAGCTCGGACTTGTTCTGAGTCATAAAGATTCCCTCATTACGCTTGCAAACAGCATGCGCATAATCGGAGTTACCCATAACCAATTAACCAGACGCATCGAAGAACTTATTAACCGTATGATAGAAGTGGGCAATCTATCGAATGAGATAAAAACAATAGAATCCATCAAAATACATGCTCGGAACGTGGCAAGAAACATTAAAAGCATTTTTCCAAACGATCTAATGGCATCCGACGTAACCGCGCAACTTGCTCAAGACCACGCACAAATTTCCACTTTCATGCACATCTTGAGCCAAGGCAGTAATGGTTTAGGGAACGCTTCTGACCGGGATGAAACCATTCAGGATTTAATCTCCCATGTGTATGCATTGATGAGAAAATTTGAAGATCATTTAAATAATGTAGAAAATAACGTTGCTTCAGCGATGGCTATCCAATCTATAGCCCATCAGATTATCGACAGTAATGCAGCCATGATCGATAGAATCAAGGCACTCAATCATGAAATTCAAGAACAGGCCACACGCACATCATCATTATTGGATATGCTCATTTACATCTTAAGTGCGGGATTGATTGCCGCTGCTGTGCTTTTTTCCAGATCATTGCGCCTCAATCTACGCAAGCAAGAAATTGTCAGTCAAAATGAAGTGGAAACCGCTCAAAAAGCCATTCAAACACTACTGAATGACATGAAAAAAATTGCCGATGGCGATTTGACGGTACGTACAGACATCACCAATCATGTGACGGGTGCCATAGCCGATGCTATTAATTGCACCATTGAAGAATTACACACTTTGGTGGAACAGGTCAATCAAGCAAGTGCATTGGTGGTAAAGGCATCCAACCAAGCGCAGCATGTTTCATCAGAGCTATTGTCTGCTGCACAACATCAAACTGCAAAAATTGAAGAAACTACTTTTGCGGTATTAGGTATGACTGAATCCATCACCGAAGTATCAGATATGGCGACGGAATCAGCATGCGTTGCCAAACAATCCTTAGCGACCGCGGAAAAAGGAACGCTAGCCGTACGTGAATCCATTGCCGGAATGAATGAAATTCGGAGTTATATCCAAGATACTTCAAAACGAATCAAACGTCTTGGAGAAAGCTCGCAGGAAATCGGTGAGATTGTTGCCTTGATCACCGATATTACCGAGCAAACTAACGTACTTGCACTAAACGCAGCATTGCAAGCAACTGCCGCTGGTGAAGCTGGCCACGGATTTATGGTTATCGCACAGGAAGTACAGCGCTTAGCTGAGCGATCAGCAGAGGCCAGCAAGCAAATAAGCGATTTAATCGTAACTATTCAAGGTGATACACAAGATGCTATCGCCGCGATGGAAAGAAGCACACACGGCGTAACTCAAGGCGCGAAACGTTCTGATGCAGCTGGACGCGCCCTGGAAGAAATCGAAGAGGTATCAAAACAATTGGCTGAATTAGTTACCCATATCTTTGATGCTACTAATATGCAAACTCGAGCAGCACATCAAGTAGTCGCCAACATGGAAGACATTCTTCACATTACCCGACAAAATACCGAAGGAACCCGTCAAACCACAGCATCAGTCAAACAAATTACAGGATTTGCATCTGAATTAAAAGCATCAGTATCGAATTTTAAAGTCTGATTCTATTTTCAATTTGATAATTGATTGATAGTATTCAAGGATGAGCGCTCAACCTAAACTTAATATTTCATCAATTATCGGTATCAAGGAAGGGATTTATCAAGTCTTTTCGTCGATTGATCAAAATCTGGATGCTTATGTCAAGTACCCAGACAAGATTAATCCAATCAGGGATTGCAAGAATTATATTCATCAACTCGATGGCTTATTCGAAATGCTGGGTTTAAGCAGTATTAGAATAATCAGCGATAAAATGGAGCAATTGGTCGATGCTCTGGTTACTAATAAAATACAACCTAATTCGCAGATTTGCGATGCCCTGAAGCAATCCAATAAAGCGCTGCTTTACTATCTGAATGAACTCATCGACGGCAAGGAGGAAAATCCGCTCCGATTGTTTCCAGCTTACCGAGGATTAATGCAAGTCTATGGATTTGAGAATGCCCCTGAAAGCGACCTGTTCTTCCCTCGGTTAGCAGTTAACCCGGCTTTAAAGCCTGAAGCTTCCCATCTGCATACGCTGGCCGCAAAAACTTTAGCTAAACAAATCGGTACTGAATATCAAGCTGGTTTACTGAAATGGTTACGAGATCCATCCAATAGCGATGGTTTGCAACAAATGGCTGATGCGGCAAGCCGTCTGGAAGAATTTCCTGGAACGACAGAACAGCGTGCATTCTGGTGGGTAACTTCCGGTTTCCTGGAAGATCTATTACAACAAAAAAAAGCTCAGGTTGACCTTGCTATCCGTCGCTTATGTGGAAAAATAGAGCAAGCGATACGTCATTTTACTACTGATACCCCTGACAATACCTCGACACTCAACCGTGAGTTATTGTATTACATTTCCAACAGTGAATCACCAAGTCAGCGTATCACAGATATCAAACGTAGCTATATTTGGCCGGGCCAAGCAAACGATACCTTGACACTCGAACAAGCAGAAACTTTACAACCTATTCTTGAGCTGTTGCGTAGCACATTGATGCAAACCAACGATATTTGGCGTGAATTTTGTGCGGGGCATCAGGAAAGTCTGACTTCATTGCTTGAATACGTCGATTGGCTCGGACATCAATCACGGCAAACCGACTGTGCGCCGTTAGTGAAATTGATCGACGTAATAGCAAATACCGTTACTTATTTGCACAATTATCCACAGGATATCAGCGAAGAACTGGCCATGGAAATGGCGACAGCTCTCCTGTTGATCGAAAGTATTTTAGATGACTTTGATCAACTCCCGTCAGATCTGCCAAGCCAAATCGATACACTGGCCAACCGTTTGCATCAAATCACAACAAACAATCCAAGTGAACGTGAGTTATCGATAGCTCCAGTATTCAGTGCCATTGATAGCAGAGCGCAAGAAAAGGAATTACAAGCCCAAATTGGACAAGAAATCCTGACCAATCTGAGGCAGATTGAAAACATACTGGATAAATTCTTCTTTCAACCTTCCGAGCGTTCCGAATTATCTGCATTGGCACCTTTATTCAAACAAGTTTCCGGTGCTTTGGTTATGATGGAATTAGAACGTGCTGACACGTTATTGAATCTTTGCTGGAGTTTAGTCGAAAAGCTATTAGAACCGGAGTTTAATATCGCTGAAACCGAGCAAATACTGCTTGTTGACGGGCTAAGCAGCCTGGCTTTCTTTGTTGAAGCATTCAAAAGCAGACAACCTGATAGCTACCAAATTGTCGAAGAGGCCATATCATTATTCCAAATCGCATTAATGCCAGGAAGTGCTTCAGCGCAAAAATCGACTATCAATACAAAGCCAATTCAGACATTAAAAACAGATACGCAATCGCATGAAACTGTAGATACAACAATCGACTCGGAATTACTTGATACTTTCCTACAAGAAGCCGATGAAGTACTTGCGGAAATCACCAGTGATTTGCAAAATTATCATACGAACCCTGCCAATAAAGAAGCTCTTGCTAATCTACAGCGTGCCTTTCATACACTCAAAGGCAGTGGTCGCATGGTAAAACAAGTTGAAATGAGTGAAGTGGCTTGGACTTTAGAGCAAGTTTTAAGTCTGTGGCTCAGCGAAAAAAGACCTCCTTCCAATCAACTGGTCGATTTAATTTCACGCACTTATATTGCTTATAAACAATGGTGCACGAACTTGAGGGAGTATGGTTCGGCTGATGTTAGTGCCAATGAATTGCTTGATTTAGCCCATACACTGATGGATGGGGAACAATATAAAGCACAATTCATTGAAGTTGAAGAAGGAACGGCAGGCGATACTTCGACTGAAAGTTTATCTATTAGCAAAAGTCCACTGACGACAGCACAGCTACAGTCAACATCAGCCGACGCAAATGTTGAGACTGAATTACTTCAGCAGCCCAATACTCATGCGCTTGATGAAATCAATCCAGAATTATTATCCGCATTTCTTGAAGAAACACACAACATCATCCCGCAGATTGGAAGCAAATTGCGTGCGTGGCGCATATTACCGCAAGATGAGGATATTCATCACGCATTGCTAAGACTATTACATACATTGAAAGGCAGCGCACGTATGACAGGCGCCCTTCACTTGGGTGAGCTAATTCATTGCATGGAAAGTCATATCGAATCTGCTTTTCGTGGACACACGATTACGGATTCCGCAATAGATCAGTTGGAACACGAATTTGATGTAATCAGCGAAATGATCGAGAAGTTGCATGGCACTAGATTGCCGGTTACGTCAATTCAACAAGCTACAGTCGATACAGCCGTTGATACCACGACACCTGCTACTGACAAAACCGAATCGCTGCAATCAAAAACAATCCTGCGCATTAATTCCGAGCTGATTGATCGCCTGGTCAATGATTGCGGTGAGACCAGCATTTTGCGCTCTAAAATCGAAGCGCAGCTCCACAATTTCAAGCAATCGCTACAAGATCTTGCAGAAAGTACGCACCGCCTGCACGATCAGTTACGCGAAGTAGAAATTCAAGCAGAAACACAAATGCAGTCACACCTTGCACAACAACATGAAAACGAACATACATTTGACCCCCTCGAATTCGATCGCTTTACCCGCTTCCAGGAATTAACACGGCTAATGGCTGAGAGCGTTGATGACATCATCTCCGTACAAAAAAGCTTGCGCACGACCCACACTGTTGCCGAAGAAGCAACAGCACAACAATCCGTCATTAATCGCCAATTGCAGCACTCTCTATTGCAAATCCGCACCATACCTTTTAGCACATTTGCCGAGCGTTATTATCGTATCGCTCGACAAGTAGCTGAAGATACGCATAAAAAAGCCAATCTGGAGATTCGTGGAAGAGACGTTGAGATTGATCGTAATGTATTGGAAAAAGTTAATACGCCATTGGAACATTTACTTCGTAATGCAATTGCCCATGGTATTGAAGAACCCGCAGAACGGCTCCAAGCAGGAAAATCTGAGGCGGGACAAATCACGATTGATCTGCGGCAAGAAAGTAATGAAGTAATCATTACTCTGCGTGACGACGGTATTGGATTGAATTTGCCAAAAATCCGTGAGGAAGCACTGCGGCTTGGCGTCATTAAAAAAAGTGATGCACTCAATGACGACAAAATTATGTCTTTGATTTTCAAGCAAGGACTATCAACATCAGATTCTGTTACAGGTGTAGCCGGCCGTGGCATTGGATTGGATATCGTAAAAAATGAGATTGCAATGCTTGGCGGTCGCATCAGTGTTGATTCTACGCTCAATCAGGGTACTACCTTCACCATTTCTCTCCCCCTTATGCTATCGGTGGCGCAAACATTGATCGTTCGTGCCACAAAACAAAGCTTTGCAATCCCTGCTTTCATTGTCGAACATCATCGCGAACTAGATGCGGACACATTAGAAAAAGCCTATCAAGATCATTGTATTGTTTTCAACTGCAAAACTTATCCATTCTCTCATTTGTCACATTTGTTAGGCGAAACCGGACATGCCCACGTAACCGCCAAACATAATCAGGTATTGTTTTTGCACAGCGGTACGCAATATCTTGCGATACACGTGGATGAATTGGTCAACAACAGTGAAGTCGTCATCAAGAATCCCAGTTCCCAGCTTGCACACGCGCCTGGTGTTGAAGGTGCGACCATCACTGGTGATGGCGAAATTATCTTGATCCTTAATCCAGTTAAACTGTTGCAGCTCAGCGATGTTCAAAAAATTATTAACACACCAATATCTAAATTAGTAGCCTCTTCTTCAGAAAAATCAATTCAGCCGCCCCTCATCATGGTAGTCGATGATTCCTTGACAGTTCGCAAAGTCACATGTCGTCTGCTAGAACGTGAAGGTTGTGATGTATTGATTGCTAAAAATGGCGTAGAAGCCTTGGAGATACTTCAGGATATCACCCCGGATGTGATGCTGATCGATTTGGAAATGCCAAAAATGAATGGCTTTGAATTGATAAAAAATATACGCATTATCCCTAAAATGACTGATGTTCCAATTATCATCATTTCTTCACGAACTGCAGAAAAACATCAGCAAGTCGCTAAAAATTTGGGTGTAAACATTTTTCTTGGAAAACCTTTCAAAGAAGATGAATTGCTAAATCATTTATCTCAATTTATTAAAAACAACTATAAATCAATAAAAAAATAAACGATGCAGATACTGAAACAAACGGAGGTAGGTATCGCTGGGATTGAGTTATGCCGTGAACTCGACATAAGCCGTATGAGTTTTTACAAATGGTGCAGCAGATAGGCGAAATGGATGCATCCAAGATATTCTAGTTAGGTCCTGTTGACATTTTGAACTAGGTATTTAATTTATAGGAACAAACCCGTAATATTGAGGTTCCTACACCACTAACAAAACGAGTTTGCGATGCCTCGATTGATGCTCAGTGATGAGTTCTGGTCGAAGCTGGAGAAGATTCTGCTTCAAGAAGCGATTTATAACAAGCGCAATCTGCGCATGACGGTAGAAGGAATACTGTATATCGAATGCGGGTTGGCTGTCCGTGACGAGAGCTGCCCAAGGCGTTTGGCGGCTGGAATTCCATCTATAAAAGATTCAATGCGTGGTCATTAAGCAACAAATGGTTAAGGATTTTCAAGGCGTTGGCTATTGATCCGGATTGGGAATGGGAATGGGAATTTATTGATGGCGGCTATGTTAAAGCGCATCAGCATAGTGCGG
The DNA here is from genome assembly GCA_024281995.1 of Nitrosomonas sp. GTDB lineage: Bacteria > Pseudomonadota > Gammaproteobacteria > Burkholderiales > Nitrosomonadaceae > Nitrosomonas. The sequence goes on along the minus strand of JAMWZW010000001.1, from coordinate 217,838 downwards.
GAGCAGCGAGTCAAGATTCGCAGGCTGAAGGTCAAAAGCCGTGCAGGCAATACCACAAAGATCCATTTAGCGGTCGATGGTTATGGTTTACCAGTTGAGTTTGAAATTACCGGTGGAGAAATCAATGACTGTTCTGCAGCACCTGAGTTGATTGCCAGGTTGCCTGATGCGAAAGCGATTGTTGCGGACAAAGGCTATGACAGCGAATGTATACGGGAACAGATAACGAAGAAGGGGGCTCGGGCTGTGATACCGAGAAAGCGCAACTCGTTGAAGGGTAACGCAGATATGGATTGAGGTTTGTATAGATGCCGGCATTTGGTGGAGAATGCTTTTGCCCGGCTAAAGCAGTATCGGGCAATAGCGACACGATACGACAAACTAAAGCGAAATTTTGAGAGTATGGTAGCCATGGCGTGTGGATTTCTGTGGCTACCTATGTGAAATGTCAACAGACCCTAGAGCTTACTCAAAAAAGAATACAAGGAACAAATCGCAATTTCAGATTTGCTTTGCTGTTCTTAAAATTTGCAGTAGATATTTTTCAGGGGCGACCAAGCAAAAATGAAGTGCCTTGCCTCAAGAGACGAGGAATTGAACTCAAAGAGATTAATGATCCCAACATTCTGTTACACCTCCACCTGCCCCGTGAACACCGGTATTTGTAAGCGTCAGTGTACCGCATACATCTCCTGCCATTGATCCTGTAGGTATTGCCTGAAGTGTAAATGTATTGTTTGCTACAGCTTGTAGTGAAATATTATACTGCGCAGCTCCTGTCTTCGGAGACTGTGTGATAGATAGTATTGCACCTGTATATTGGCTATTTTGCGTATAAAATCGCTCCAGAAGCTGGGCGTTTTCATACAATAATCCTTTTACTACGGCACGGTTGGATCTTCTCACATGATCTTGATATGATGGAAAAGCAACTGCTGCAATTACTCCAATAATAGCAACTGCAATCATCAATTCAATTAGTGTAAAACCTTTTAAGTTATATGAATAAGGAGCAATTTTTATCATTTTCTTATCATAACCAGCATGAGAGTGTTTATTTATTGTACGAATTCTCGCCATGTAATCCTGCCACGTAATCCAGCAGCTCCCTTAGCAGTGGTTGTTTGTATCAATGTTCCATCAGCTGTCGAAGCTATTAATCTGTCATCTGACTGACCTCGTATCCGCGTTACACCGCCCACAGAAAATCCAATTTCAATGCCGGCTGACAATCCATCGTCAATCGAAAGAACCCAATTGCGATTTATATCAAATGCTACAAAAGGAAGCATTCCTCCAGTTAAGAAATCAAGCGCATTTACAAATCCTCTACCACCAAAATCACAAGGTGATGCAGAAGGAACAATGCTTGTAAATACTAAAATACCGTCTTCTAAGCTTGGTACCCCCGTTAATCTTTCACCGCTAAGAGGAAGATTCGCGTACCAACCCTTGATAGTGTTTGAATATGGCACTAAATTTTGAGTTGCTGTTCTGACTGCGGCATTAGTAATCACCTGTTGAACAAGCATGCCAGCTGTTATTGAGGCTGCAGTATTGTTATCCCATATTCCGTAGATGGATTGGGTGTTAGTATCAGTCGTATCTGCAGTCTCTAAATATTTCCCTGTTCCAAATAGAATCAATTGACCGCCATTAGGATGAAAACTTATGGCAGGAGGAGCTATTATTGGCTTCAACGGACCCGATACAAACAAAGGTAAACCTCCGATAGCGACATTCCAATTAGCGGAATCAGAAGAGCTAACATCAAACTTCCATAAATTGCCCTTGATATCCCCTGCATAGATTACATCCGCTTTTCCATTACCATTAGTATCGAAAGGTGTAGGCGTAGAAAGGCCGTTACCTGACCCTGCATCGGTAACCAACTTAATGTAATCTGTTCCCATTGTCCAGATTCCATCTTCCCCAGATTCAATAAATAAAATATAGAGCACAGCCTTACCTGCCGCACTGTTATAGCCATTGCCTACAATCACTGCCCACTTATTATTTTCCATTTTGATAATTTGATTTGCCTGACCGGTAAAAGAATTAATTTGTGGAAGATTATGGCTGTAGCCCATATCTGCATCATCCGCGCTGGTAAATTCCCATAAAAACAAACTTGCGGCATTTGCTGCAGCAAAAGTTGGTGCTGATTTAGATGTATCAATAGGATTAGTAATATCCAATGCAAAGTATCCTTGACCTCCACCATTCAAACCGCCCACGAGTATACTTTTCCAACTTGCGGTTGAGCTGAAATAAACATCCGACGCCATTGGTGATCCATCAACGAAATAACGGTGATTGGTGTTATAGTCCCTGTCAGATAGCCTACTCAGATTCTCATAAACAGCGCTCGGAATATAAACAAGCAATTCTTTTCCAGCGTCGGCAGTTGTACATCCTGGCGTTACGCCGGCAATACAAGCATTAAATCCATGAATCATACCGTCATTAGAACCCACGTATACCATGGGCATTCGATCTTTGTAATTATTCTTGAAAGTTTTATAACCCGGATAATCTACATCCGAATAACCAGCACTCGGCCTTCCTATGTAAAGTGGGCCCGAATTCACAATATCTCCCAATTTAGTGATAGAACGAACACGAAAATTATTCACAGAAGTTGTGCTGGCACATGTAAATGTGCCGCTGGCGCTTTCACGTATTGAATCACCACGCAAGAAAGCTACTCTTTCCGGACCACAATTATCAGTAGTACCACTAGCATTTTTATTGAGCAATGTTTTTTGATTAGAAGTTAAATTTGCATATTCAAATGAAACCCCGTCGCTAGTTCCTTTAGTGACAATTACCCGAGAATTTGGCATAACATTTGCCGATGCTAATGATACTTCCCCGGCATTCCATTCTGTCGTGCCTAGTATCCCCGAAGAGCTAATAGGGATAGATAATAGCTGTCCACTCCAATCACCACTATTAAATTTAGCTTGGTAAATTCGCCCATTGGTCATCAACGAATTTGAATTGGCTGCTACAGCAGAAGCTGATCCTGTTCGCGCTACAATTGCCTTAAGAGCATTCGATAAGGCATTGGTGAATGCAGTGGGATCAGCGGCACTAAAGAAATCACCACGACTATTGACAGCTGCATGCCATAAGTCATCTATTTTGGCGGCATCACTGGTTGTTGGATCGGGCCAAGATTGCCCCCCTGACGGCAATGTTGTTAATGTACCAGTAACGCCTAGGCCTACTGTGAAATTGACTAGATGTTGCCAGAAAGCAGGATCGTGTAGGTTGGTTGGCACTTTATTTGGCAGATCGGTACGCAAATCATTTTTCCAATACTGCATTGCAGCATCTGCCAACGTATCACTATAGGCATCCGAATAAGGGAGTGCTGGTGTATAGCTATAAGTTGCCGGATTTGGCGGTGAAGAATGATTGGTAATACTAGAACCAGCCTGGTTGTCAGAATTGTCAAGACCCGATATAGAACCTTCCGTCCAGTAACCATCAGTCATCAAAATATTATAATTTTGCCGACACTCGTGCTGTGTTCCCCCAGTCGAACCAGGTGTATGACCCCATGGACCCTTATCGTCCGTTCTCTTGAAGTAATCACCAACTGCAATCACTGCTTGCCGTAATGGTGTTCCTGCTGCTGGAATATCATGATCATACAAATTTGTAAAAAAATTGATTCTATCTGCGCCAGTAAATTGCCTGACACCACTTTTCACTACTGTTGTAGCCACCCCATCTACAGTAGTCGAACCTTTGTTAATGGCTGCAAAGCCAACACGCATGGTATTTCCCTGTGCTGCAAAGGCTCGGCCAACACCTGCACGCGCCAATAATACACGCGAACGATAATACGTATACCAATTGGCAAAATTCTGAATTTCTTCGTTATAAGTACACGTTGGAGCAGCAGCACAATCCGAGCGATTGCCCCCGCCGGTATAGGTCGCAGTCGACGATCTGATTTCGACTTGAGTATAACTACTAGCACTATTTATACTACCACTATTATATTTATAATAAACAGCAGGATAGAAAGTTTTAGACTGACTCGATGAACGTGTTCCATCATCCTTAAGCCAACGTGCTGTTTGTGTATTATCGACAGTAAGATTACGACATCCTGCTCCAGTATTTATAGGATTGTGGTACGCGCACGTTGGATCGGCGTTATTCATCAGCGATCCATCAGCATTACTCCAGGGAAGATATCTTACGGCAGGATCGTAATAAACCTTATTAACATAACTTGAACGAAGTAAAGCTGTATATCTATTGGTAGAATCAAAATCCACAACATAATTACTATAATCATCCGCTCCGTAAACACCTGATGCACGAGGGAACATGTATCGCACATCCTGACGAATCAATTCTTCCGGCATGATTTCAAAGTGCATTGAGCCAGAATCATCAAGGGTAAACATCACATTTGGAGAAATGTTCCCTCCCAGAAAGAGGGGAGTATTAGATAAAGGTGGAAGAGCATAAACATTATCTATCAAAATAATCAATGAGTAGCCAATTAGTTTTTTTAACGTTAAAAAATCAGGTAAAAGTATTCTTTTCATAATCTTACTTCCTTAACAGTATTTCAAATACTCAGGGTCTAAAAACTTCTTGCAACCAAACCACGGTACCCTGCTTGGCTCCTTGAGCTCGAATCGTAATGCGGTAGTAATATCTCAAGATATTTCCCGGTGGAGTTTTCTGGATTCCCTCAATAAGATAAGTGGGTGCAGGCACACCCGCTGGTAAAGCTGGTGCTGTATAAGCTATACCGTCAACTCTAAAAACGTTGCCTTCAACATAGCTAATGGGACATGTCGGATTACAATAAGTCTCCCATGCTGGTACAGTTGGTGCATTTGCACCTGAACCGTAATAGCACATTCCATCTGTACAAGCTGTGTCGAAATCACTCAAACCTTCGATTGATTTTGGTGAGTTAGTGGTAGAATCATTATCACGAATATGATGTTCTGCATATCGCAATCCCATTTCGGCTGCTTGCATTGCCAACATACGATCGCGCATATTTCCTGACATTCTTTCTTCCATTGTGGCCATTTTTACCGCTGTTATCCCTAATAGTGATAAAGCCAGTAAGAAAATCAAACCGGTTACAAATACAGCACCACTTTGTCGATAATAAAAATTGAAATACATGTTCATGGTGTACCATTAATACGATTACGTAGATTAAATGTCGCAGTAAAAGTACGCCTGAGCCTTTTATCAGCAGGAACAGCAACTGTTGCACCACTACAATTTAAATAATTACCATCAGGAACTATATTAGTTTTGTCAGAACGCACCAGCACACACACACGCGCAGTAACAACTTGATCCCAATCAGCAGGCAATTCAACGTATTGATCTACTGATTGATCAGCATCAGTATCTATTCCATAAAGAATCTGCAGATCTTCCACATTACTAAGTAATACTTGACCAGTTGGCGGTACTCCAGGTGCAGTGGGGGCATCTGAAATTTGACTCGCACACTGCAACTCTGCATTAGCAGCATCAATGTTGAAGTGATTTTGAATAATTCTTCCAGCGACAGATACTCCAGTGCCCTCACAGTCATTATCATTAAGTGCCCCTTCATATTGCAGAGTAATAGTATCAGCAACATCTGGACCGCCATTGGTACCGCTAATTGCTGTACCAGTAAAAGCAACTTTAAAACCCGTAAATGGAACTTCTACGTGTCCTGCTTGTTTTACATTTCGTCCAATAATCTCAAGTGCATAACGCCCGCTTTCTTGCAAACGTGCATTATCTTCCTGCTCGCGAAAAACTTGTCGACTACTAGCAAAAATAGTTCCAATAACAAGAAGTAATATTAGGCCTATCGTCATTGCTACCATCATTTCAACCAAAGTAAACCCGTGCTGAGTTTTCAACTTTCTCACTTTATTTCCTTTCTTAGCTCTGCAGTCATATTTCTGACTCATATGAATAACCATTAAGGAGCAAATCTGGTAACAAAACACCTTGTATTCACCACTGCTCCTGCAGGACAATTAGGATCAGCTTCACCATTCATTTCTTTTTCTATCCACATTACTGTAATTGAATACCCTGCCGCCAAACTCCCATTTACAGTACCCCTGCCAGTGGGTAGCAAAATTGAATTAGCTGTATTCCATTGAGCGTGATCGTATGTAGCCATTTGTGTTTCATTGCATACACTTGCGACACAATCTACAGTGCTTGGAATATTATCTGCAAGTGCATCATATGCTCCAGCAGTCACACCAGTAATATTGGCACGCATACGATCGGCAATATCCTCTGTTTGTTTACTGGCTACTGAACGATAATGAGCAACATTGTTACTTCGCACGCCGGACACAACCAAGGCTGCCATTCCTAGCAAACCGAAAGATACTATAAGGACCGTGATTAATACTTCCAGCAAGCTAAAGCCGTGACTGGATACCTGGCTCGATAAAGGAATTGCGCGATTCAAGAACATGCTCCTGTGCCTGTTTCAGAACGAAAACGACCTTGATTATTTAAGACTATAGCTTTGGAATGGGATGCTCCGCGACTATCACACAATGAAAAAGTATCTGCAAAGCCCGATGTAAAGCCGCTGGCGGAAAATGTGATCCTGATCCTGAATCCTGACCTCAAGATATTTCCACCCGATAACGCCGCATTGACTTGCAAAATCTGTTCACCTCCTTCAACCACACCGTTACCATTTGCATCGGCAAAAACAAGCCAACCATTCGACCACGTTGTACCACCTGTACAACCTGTGCCATTTGTACTTGGACAAATCGTCGCAAAACTACTGCGTCTGATTGCTTCGCTTTTAGCCAAGGCTAACGCAGAATGGAAAGTATTACTTTGCGCTGTAAGTAAATTATCTTGTACAAATGTGCGATAACTTGGTGCTGCAACTGCTAGCAAAATGCTTGCCACACTTAATGTGACCAATAGTTCAACCAGTGTAAATCCATTTACTTTCAATTGTTCCATGACATGGTCTCTATTCATTTATAAAATCACCAAATGAATTTTTTCTCTACTGCTATTGATGCAATTTATTTATTAATGCTGGCTAAGTCTTAGCGACAGCAATCTTGATAAACTTTAGTTGGAATACATAATTTCATTTGCAGGACCCTCTTTGCAATAAAGAAACTTATCTGATATGTGTGGGTTACAATTTGTTTTAACGGTTAAATTATCCACAACTTTACATTCAGAAAACGGATAACTAATTTATTATGAAACAATCGGTTATTATAGTTGGTGCAGGCATTATTGGACTTGCTACCGCGGAGCGTCTTTTACTCAAGGGTGCAAAAGTCACGCTTCTAGAACGCAGAAAAGCTGGGCAGGAATCATCGTGGGCAGGTGGTGGTATTCTATCGCCTCTTTGTCCGTGGGATTATGCTAACGAAGTAACACAACTTACTGATTACAGTGCCAAACAATTCCCATCGTGGATTTCCACTTTACACAACGCTTCAGGAATTAATCCAGAATATGACAAATCCGGCATGTGGGTGTTACCTCCATATAATCTTGATGCTGCAAGGCAATGGTATTTAGTACGTCAAATGAACTTCACGCCGCACCCATTAACTGATACTCCCTTTATTTCTAACAATATTAACACTCAAAGTTATAGTAATAAGGCGCCAGATTTCGCTTTATATTTACCGGAAATCGCTCAGATACGTAATCCACGACTACTTCAAGCCCTATTAAAAAGAGTGACGCTATTAGGTGGTCATATTCTAGAAAATTGCACAGTTGAAAATCTTAAAATCACACATCATAAAGTACAATCAATTAACTCCGCTTGTGGCAAATTTGTTGCTGACTACTATATTGTTTGTGCGGGTGCTTGGAGCAAAGGAATTTTAGGAGCTCATCGACTCAAATTAAATATAAAGCCGATAAAAGGGCAAATGTTATTATTTAAATTTGACAAACCACCAATTCGTACGATTGCGGTACAAGGTGACTTATATATCATTCCGCGTCAGGATGGCCACTTACTTGTCGGCAGTACACTTGAGAATGTAGGATTTAATAAGCAGGTCACTATTTCAGCACGCAATTATTTGTTAAATCGCGCTCAAAGTATTTTACCCGAACTGGGTAATATGCCAATCATTCAGCACTGGTCAGGATTACGTCCGGGTTCGTCTAATAATATCCCTACCATTGGTAAGCATCCTATTATTGACAATCTGTTCATAAACTGCGGTCACTTCCGTTATGGCGTAACTATGGCGCCTGCTAGCGCTGAAATTCTGGTAAATGAGATAATTGATGCAACGCAACCACTTGATATCAAGCCGTATCAAGCAGGATGGAATTCTGACTAATTGTTAATCAGGCTTTTGGTAAAGGGAACACAACTGATTCGACAACTCCGCTCAACTCTTCAATCATTACATCTTCACCAATTTGATCGGCGCCAATTTGCTTAAGCCGGGATATTACTTGCTGAACCAGTATTTCTGGTGCTGAGGCTCCTGCAGTGATGCCAATAACTTTTTTTCGATCAAACCATTTTTCTTGTAATTGCTCAGCACGATCCACCATATAAGCTTCCACATTTGCATTTCTAGCCACTTCGCACAATCGATTAGAATTGGAGCTATTGGGAGAGCCAACCACAATTACCAAATCACACTGATTCACCATTTTTTTAACGGCATCCTGACGATTCTGTGTGGCATAGCAGATATCATCTTTCTTCGGGCCACTTATTTTAGGAAATCGCCGTTTCAATGCATCGACAATGCGGGCGGCGTCGTCAACTGACAATGTCGTTTGTGTCACATAAGCCAAATTGCATTCGTCTTTTACCTTTAAATTTGTAACATCCGTTTCGGTTTCGACGAGATACATACCTTTATCATCGCCATCGATCTGCCCCATAGTGCCTTCTACTTCAGGATGACCTTGATGACCTATCATAATGATTTCTTTTCCATCTTTACGCATCTTGGCCACTTCCACATGAACTTTGGTAACCAATGGACACGTTGCATCAAATACTTTCAATCTCCGCTCCGCAGCCTCCCGTCGTACAGCATGCGAGACGCCATGCGCGCTAAAAATTAAAATGCTGTCTTGCGGCACTTCATCCAGATTTTCTACAAAAACAGCGCCTTTTTTTTCTAAATCTTCAACCACAAAACGGTTATGCACAACTTCGTGCCGCACATAAATTGGCGCTCCATGCATTGTAAGCGCTCGTTCAACAATTTCTATCGCTCGATCTACACCAGCACAAAAGCCCCTTGGGTTTGAAAGTAACACTTTGATCATTTATTTTCTCCAAAATCAGGTTGTTGCCATATTAGCTTGGCAATTATTAACCCTATCAATGAATGCAAGATCCGCAAGCAATCAAAGTATCGGTAATATTTTATCCCTCACGATAACGCTCAGTCAGCGCAACACGTTTTTCATAAGCTTCTCGAGCAATTTGAATATCTTCCAGAAATTGTGGCAATTCTCGCATAAGCAAAGCCTGCGGCCCGTCTACCAAGGCTTTACTAGGCGCAGGATGAAAATCAACCAAAACCATGTTGGCACCAGCTATTATACCTTGCGCAGTAACATGCATGATATCCAGAACACCGTCTGGTGAACTTGCACGAGTGCCTACTGAGTGCGAAGGATCAATACAGACTGGCATGCGAGTTAGCCTTTTGACAACAGGAACGTGTGAGAAATCAACAAAATTACGATGCGGATCGCCCATATTTGTTTTCATTCCACGCAATCCAAAAACTACCTTGCGATTTCCTTCCGAAGCTAAATATTCAGCAGCATTTAAAGATTCATCCAAAGTAATACCAAAACCGCGCTTGATCAGTACTGGGAAATTCTGCTGACGGCCTACGATTTTCAGTAATTCAAAATTTTGCGTATTTCTTGTTCCAATCTGTAGCATAACGCCTGTCGTGTTTCCCGTTTGATATAGTGCATTGCTTATTTCATCCAAGTGGGACTCATGCGTAATCTCCATAGCAATCACCTTGATACCATATTTTCCTGCAAGATCAAATACATATGGCAGACAGGCTTTACCATGCCCCTGAAATGCATAAGGACTCGTACGCGGTTTGTATGCTCCCATTCGAGTACAAACCTGACCCTGTTCTCTCAGGGCTTTCATCATCATTTCAACATGCTCGAGGGTGTCAACTGCACATAAACCAGCAAATATATTCAGTGTATCTTGTCCAAACCGAACCCCGTTATAGTCAAAATGTGTTAGACGATCATCATTTTCATGCCGCCCTAAAATGCGATATTCCTCGGAAACTCGTACAACTCGATCAACACAAGGAAGCGAACTGACATCTTCAATTGATAACACTTTAGTATTACCAATCAGATAGATCTCTGTCAGTGTTTGTTCAGCGCCCACTTCGGTATGTACTCGCGTGGATATGCCAGAAAAATTCGCCAAATGTGCCAAAAGTTGTTTATATTCCGAACTATCTGATCGAGTGTTGGGGACAAGAATAAGAATCATAAAATTTTTTTAAAAAGATAACGCTAATTCATTGACATAAAAAACGGCTCACGATTCTAACTGAAAAAAACAATCGTTACTATAATTGCAAAGACATTCGCATTATCGATTTCCTTTGCAAATAAAAACTTATTTAAAAACATAAAATTACATCACTAATTATACTTCTTTATACAAAATGATCTGTAATTTATTACCTCTCTCATCACCTGAGACAATTTGCCGCATAGCCATACACTAAAATTTGCGCTAATGTTCCAACGTTAAGCAAGCAAAACTATCTTTTTTATCCATCATCATGTTTAGTGACCTTAGTCAATCACCTCTTAGTAAGAATTTACAACGTTTATTTTGGCTACGCAATATTGCCATTGCTGCTCAGTGCCTCACAATCGGTCTAGTTTATTGGACGATTGATATTGAAATTCCATGGGTACAGCTTGTCTTAGTGGTAGCGTTACTCGCACTTATAAACTTTCTAACCTGGATTCGCTTGCATCGCAAATGGCCGGTAGCCCACTTAGAATTCTTCTTACAATTGCTTATTGATGTACTAGCTCTGAGTACATTATTGTACTTTAGCGGTGGATCGACCAATCCTTTTATCTCACTATATTTACTACCGATTACTATTGCTGCAGCCACATTACCATGGCGCTACACATGGGTGATGGCCTTTATTACGATTGCCTGTTATACATTATTATTATTCGTTTACGTACCACTACCGCATGAACATAGTAATCATCTTATCGAATTTGCATTGCACGTATCAGGGATGTGGTTAGCATTCGTATTAAGCACTGTTATCATTGCCTGGTTTGTAGTTAAAATGAGCGCCTCGATTCGAGACCGGGATCAAGACCTTGCCAAAGCCCGTGAACATGCCTTACGTAATGAACAAATTATCGCTTTGGGAACACTTGCAGCGGGTGCCGCACATGAACTTGGAACTCCGCTCTCGACTATGGCTGTCATAACGAGAGAATTGCAACAAGAATACATGCAAGATAATGAATTTCAGAATAATATCCGTATCTTGCGGGACCAAATCACTCATTGCAAGCAAACGCTTACTCAATTGCTGGCAAAAGTCGGTCAGACGAGAGCCGAACAAGGTAGTGAATTACCAGTCAATGAGTTTCTTGATCAAATTCTTGATAAATGGAAACTCATACGTCCTTCAGTTCGGTACACCTATCATTGCACAGATAAGCAGCCCATACCTCGGATCATGGATAATCAATTGCTCAGTCAATCCATCTTGAATCTCCTCAATAACGCCGCCGATGCTTCGTCAAAATGCATTGAAATCAAGAGCGATTGGGACAATCAAATGCTTCATCTCGAAATCGTTGATGATGGCGAGGGTTTATCAGCAGAAGCTATGCAACGTGCTGGAGAAGCATTTTTCTCTAGCAAAACGCCAGGGCAGGGCTTCGGAATTGGTCTATTTCTTGCCAATGCAAATATCGAAAGATTTGGCGGTAGTGTTCGCTTGTTCAATCTTGAGCAAGGTGGAGCCTGCACTCAAGTTATTTTGCCGTTGATAGGATAAGTGCATGATTGATTCTCCATCGACCGATAGCAATGAAAACCCCAGTTTATTGATCGTAGACGATGATACCGTTTTTTGCGATGTATTGAAGAAAGCCATGACTAAACGCGGCTTCAGTGTGACATGCGCCCATACGATAGATGATGCATTCAATCTAGCTGAAACTTCAACGCCCGAATATGCAATTGTTGATCTCAAATTATCCAGCGAGTCTGGATTGGTTTTAGTGGAAAAATTAAAAACCCTAGATTCTGGTACGCGAATTGTCATGCTAACAGGTTATGCTAGTATCGCTACGGCTGTCGAAGCTATCAAACTTGGTGCTACGCATTACCTCGCAAAACCTGTGGATGCCGATGAAATCATGGCTGCTTTTGAGCGAACTACTGGCGAATCGGATATTCCTATTAGTGTCAATCCGTTATCTGTAGGCCGATTGGAATGGGAATATATTCAACGAATCCTTACGGAAAATGACAATAACATATCTGTTACCGCGAGAATATTGAACATGCACCGGCGTACACTGCAACGCAAACTTGCCAAGCGGCCTCATCGGGAATAATCAATTAGCATTTATAACAGCTTAGCAATTACGCGGATATCCTTTCCGATCATACGGAGGTCCTGAATCGCCAGTGCCTTCTTTTGTTGCAGATCGGTTAATTCCGGCAATCTCAACATCCCTTTTGCGTCATTGCCAATCAAATGAGGCGCAAAATAAAAAATTATTTCATCAACTAACCCAGATTCTACTAGAGCTCCATTAAGGCTACACCCGGCTTCGACCAGAATCTCATTCATGCCCGAGTCAGCCAGTAAAGTCATCATTTTTTTTAAATCTACCTTACCTTCAGAATCGCACAAGATAATGATCCGTATACCTAACTTCTCAAGCGCCTGTTTTTTCTTCTCATTCACATCATGGGTAGTAAAAACTAGAACTTCTTCTCCTTGCAGCAACAGAGCATTCAGCGGAATGTCTAAATGGCTATCGACAACAATTTTTTTGGGTTGACGCGACGTTTTTACAGAACGTACTGTTAATTGAGGATTATCAGCTCTGACTGTGCCGATTCCTGTCAAGATAGCGCATGAACGCGCTCGCCACCGATGTCCGTCCCGGCGTGCAGCATCCTCCGTAATCCATTGGCTGATGCCGTTATTTAGAGCAGTCTTGCCATCAAGGCTTGCTGCAACTTTTAACCTGACCCATGGTTTCTTGTGAACCATGCGAGAAATAAAACCTGTATTAAGTGCATGCGCCTCCTCATTTAGTAGCCCTATTTGTACCGCAATACCCGCCTGTTGCAACAATGCACAACCACGGCCGGATACAAGAGGGTTGGGATCTTCCATCGCGATAATAGCTTTGGCAATACCTGCTTCAATCAGAGCATTAGCGCAAGGTGGTGTACGCCCGTAATGGCTGCAAGGCTCCAATGTTATATAGGCAATTGCATCACGCGCTGCTTTTCCTGCTTCATTCAGCGCAACAATTTCAGCGTGCGCTTGCCCGGCTCGTTCATGCCAGCCAGAGCCGACGATCTTGCCATTGTTGGCGATTACGCATCCGACGCGCGGGTTAGGTGTTGTGCTATAAAGACCTTTCTCAGCTAAACGGAGCGCATAAGCCATATGAGCATAATCGTTGGGGGAAAACATTTAGGCAATTATTTTGATTGCTAATCTGGCAGTATGAGTAGGTAATTGGATCCAATCACTGCGGTGGTTTTTGCACTTCCTTAATTGCATTCCTAAAATCATCAACATCTTGGAAGCTTTTATAAACAGATGCAAATCGGATATAAGCAACTTGATCAAGCTTATACAATTCTTGCATGACACTTTCGCCAATGCTTCGCGATGAAACTTCCCGCTCCCCCATACCTAAAAGCTTTTGCACTATGCGATCAATTGCTGCGTCGACATAACTTGTGGGAACGGGGCGTTTATGGAGCGCTCGTTTGAATCCTGTTAATAGCTTATTGCGATCAAACTCAGTTCGGCTACCATCATGTTTCACTACTTGGGGCAAGCGTAGCTCAACTGTCTCATATGTCGTGAAGCGCTTATCGCAACTTGGGCATCGGCGACGGCGGCGAATCTTATGCCCATCTTCACTAACACGAGAATCTATGACATTGGTATCATCGGCATTACAAAAGGGACATTTCATACACTGCTCCCTAATATTAAAAAACTGAACGGATGCTTATTAACATCTATTCAGTTTAATGAAGGTCATCCATAAACTGGAAATTTCGCACACAATCGCTTCGCTTCAGTCGCTACCTGTGACAAAACTGTTAAATCTTCAGGTGCAGCCAGTACATCGGCAATTAAATTGGCCAATTGTTCTGCTTCCAATTCTTTGAAGCCTCTTGTAGTTATGGCTGGTGAACCCACCCGGATGCCACTGGTTACAAATGGCTTTTGCGGATCATTAGGAATTGCATTTTTATTGACTGTAATGTGCGCATGCTCGAGCGATTCCTCTGCTTGCTTACCAGTCAGATTCATTGCACGCAAATCCACCAAAAACATGTGACAATCTGTCTGGCCTGACACAATACGCAAGCCACGATTGGTGAGAACTTTCGCCATAACACGTGCATTCTCAATGACTTGTTCTTGATAATCTTTGAATTCTTTACTCGCAGCTTCTTTAAATGCAACAGCCTTCGCTGCAATCACATGCATCAATGGTCCACCTTGGGTTTGCGGAAAAATAGCAGAATTTAATGCCTTTTCGTGTTCAGGTTTGGCCATGATGATGCCTCCTCGCGGGCCACGTAGCGTTTTGTGGGTTGTGCTCGTGACAAAATCTGCAATTCCAACGGGATTAGGATAAAAACCAGCAGCTACTAGACCAGCATAGTGTGCCATGTCGACAAATAAATATGCACCAACCGCATCAGCAATCTTACGAAAGCGCTTCCAATCAATGATTCTTGCGTAAGATGAGGCTCCCGCAACGATCATTTTTGGCTTGTGCGCATGTGCTAATCGCTCGACTTCATCGTAATCCAGTACCTCAGTTTCCGGATGCAAACCATACGAAATTGAATTAAAAATCTTACCGCTCATATTTACACTTGAACCATGCGTCAAATGTCCTCCATGTGCCAAAGACATCCCTAATAAAGTATCGCCCGGTTTCAATGCGGACAGATAAACTGCCGCATTGGCTTGGGAACCAGAATGCGGCTGCACATTGACGTATTCAGCACCAAACAGGACTTTTAACCGGTTAATTGCTAGTTGTTCCACTTGATCAGCGTACATACAACCGCCATAATAGCGCTTAGTTGGATAGCCTTCGGCATATTTATTTGTTAAAACACAACCCTGCGCCTGCATCACAGCGGGGCTCGCGTAATTTTCCGATGCGATTAGCTCGATGTACTCTTCCTGGCGCTGCTCTTCGCCTTTGATCGCTTGCCATAATTCTGGATCAATTTTTTCTATTGTGTGTTTCTGCGAAAACATGGTGATACTATTCCTTTGAAATTTTTGGAAACAAATACGTATATTACCATCGCTTATTAAATCACAGATAGCTGATCACAGGACAATTAGTAAAAAGAAAAAGCTTAATTCTTTTAGAAAATGAACTTATGTTAATTCCTGATGATCTTCATCAGGAATTTTGGACCATTTTTTTGCTTTACTGAAAATTTCTTGATGACCCTCAATAACTTTCTTGCCAGAGAAGATCTATTTCTGAGCAATTTCTATTAATAATTCATTATTAACATCTTTGAAAGCTCGCAAAAACTCTCTTGGAAAAGTACAAATCTTAACTGAGGTGTGTTGTCAAATATGGAGTCCATAGGTTTAAGCAGCTAGTAGATTTGCATAGTATTGCTGCGAAAATTGTGCTGGCGATAAATAGTCGATCCTGCAAAATTCACTTAACCGCGGCGGTGTCTTTGTATACAAGGAAGCTTTGCGAATATATGGTCGTTTTCCCTGAAAAAAGTTAGCCAATCGAAGCATAACAAAACGCAATAAAACACCCTTTAGCCTCAAATGGAGAACTGCTCTCATCAGCCAGCGTAGGTTGTATCCCGCTGCACACAGCACAGCGTGCAGCGCATCTCCCAATTTGCCCTGCAACCAGCAGCGGTCCATTCGATGATCCGACTTCAGGTGCCCAATCGTAGGCTCCACGGCCTGTCGACGTTTGAGCCAGCGTCGCTGCGGCTTTGTCAGTTACTTGTACTTGCCGCGATGGATGATGTTCACGTCCGGGTTGTCGGCATCCACACCTCTAAACCCGAGATCGACAATGACCTGCTTCGGCGTTGATCCCGCATTTTCGAGTAAAATCTGTGTCTGTGTGAGTTGCTTATGAAGGATATGACCATCATAGGGATTGCCTGGGAAGGTTTTTGCACCGACCATCAGGCCGTTCTTGTGCGTGATCGCGATGCTGGTCTTGACACCGAATTCAGCCGGTTTGACCGCCTTCGCCTGCACGGCAGCGTCAATTGTTGTCTTCAGCAGCTTTTAAACACCGGATTTATCAATAGCAGTGCGAAAGCGACCTATCTGAGTAGCGCCACAAGGTAACTTCGGTGTGTAGTACACCTGTCCGCTGAAATACTGCCAGACCACATTCTCGGACCAGCGGTTCACCAGTTCTTCATCACTCAGATTGAATGCGTGTTTCAGATACAGCAGCGAAACCATCAATCGAATCGGCAAACGCGGCCGCCCTGCAGCACTCACGCCCCCACCAGCAATCACCAACGTTGTGTCGAACAAATCATCGATCTCCACCACTTCGCCTTAACGGGTTCTTGCGCGCAAAAGCTGGTGCAAGCGCTGCTTCGATCTGGGGCCACGGCAGGCGATTTGCCAACACCGCCAAGGGGTGGCGCAGATCAATCATCGGGTCGAGACGACCATGAAAAAAATCATCAGTCGGCATTTAAATTTCCCCTCATTCCCTTAGGTTTTGATGCCTATATTATAATTTCCCAGGGATTTCAGCGTTTGCTAATTCGCATGAATTCCAACATTTATAGGGTTCCCCAGCGTTTTGCAGGGACGACTAAATACCCTTAGGTGATTTCAATCCTCGCCCGGCTTTGGGGCCGGGCGCTACAAACTGGTCCGTTAGCAGGTGGAATTTGTGATTGAGTTTCAATCCTCGCCCGGCTTTGGGGCCGGGCGCTACATAGATGGATACTAACGAGTCTACCACGCGGGTAGTTTCAATCCTCGCCCGGCTTTGGGGCCGGGCGCTACTAACGATTAAAAAAAGGCGGGGGGCAGATGGGACAGTTTCAATCCTCGCCCGGCTTTGGGGCCGGGCGCTACTTGCTGATTATCCCAATATGCCGGTGCTGTTGGTTGTTTCAATCCTCGCCCGGCTTTGGGGCCGGGCGCTACACGTTTGAGATACTCATTTTTCGCGGATCAAGTTTGTTTCAATCCTCGCCCGGCTTTGGGGCCGGGCGCTACTGCCCGTTACCAGTCGTTAGCCGAAGCATATTGGCTGTTTCAATCCTCGCCCGGCTTTGGGGCCGGGCGCTACAAATGTTAAAAAAGAGAGGTGGATGATGACACATGTTTCAATCCTCGCCCGGCTTTGGGGCCGGGCGCTACCTGTTAAACGTAGGATTGGTACCAAAATAACTTCGTTTCAATCCTCGCCCGGCTTTGGGGCCGGGCGCTACAATGCAAAACCTTGGGATGAATGCATTGCAGATACGTTTCAATCCTCGCCCGGCTTTGGGGCCGGGCGCTACAACGGCGAATGGCAATTTATGGAATCAGGCTGGAAGTTTCAATCCTCGCCCGGCTTTGGGGCCGGGCGCTACATCAAGACTGTTGATATAATCGTTAAGTTTACCGTTTCAATCCTCGCCCGGCTTTGGGGCCGGGCGCTACGATCAGCTATATACGATATTCGTAGACGCAGTAGCTGTTTCAATCCTCGCCCGGCTTTGGGGCCGGGCGCTACCCTATTATACGATATGGGTTGGCTTAGTGAGGAAGGTTTCAATCCTCGCCCGGCTTTGGGGCCGGGCGCTACGCGCAACCCTCCGCTATGGATGCCGCCGTCTGCGGTTTCAATCCTCGCCCGGCTTTGGGGCCGGGCGCTACCCATAAATAATCATTTAAATTCTGTGTGATCGAAGTTTCAATCCTCGCCCGGCTTTGGGGCCGGGCGCTACCTTCCCGCTTTTCATCAATGTCATTAACATCACACGTTTCAATCCTCGCCCGGCTTTGGGGCCGGGCGCTACGCCCCTGATTAGTAAAGTAATCCCTGCTTAATCATGTTTCAATCCTCGCCCGGCTTTGGGGCCGGGCGCTACTACAAACACAATTGATAGGGGTGGAGATATGGAGGGTTTCAATCCTCGCCCGGCTTTGGGGCCGGGCGCTACTTTATAGATTCCGCGCAGGATTTTATTGCGCGTTGGTTTCAATCCTCGCCCGGCTTTGGGGCCGGGCGCTACATGGCAACAACGTCTTGCAGGAACGCACGTTGGAGTTTCAATCCTCGCCCGGCTTTGGGGCCGGGCGCTACCGTGAGTAACTAACCCACTTGCTCCCGTCCCGATAAGTTTCAATCCTCGCCCGGCTTTGGGGCCGGGCGCTACAATGTTAGATTTATTAAATGCCGAATTTTTGGATGTTTCAATCCTCGCCCGGCTTTGGGGCCGGGCGCTACTTTGCAATATCTTCAAAATGTTAATGAGTTTGATGGTTTCAATCCTCGCCCGGCTTTGGGGCCGGGCGCTACTTAATGCATCTGGTGCATTGTATCTGCTTACTGTAGTTTCAATCCTCGCCCGGCTTTGGGGCCGGGCGCTACCCGCCGAGATGGTTCTCGATACTGAAGCACTTGAGTTTCAATCCTCGCCCGGCTTTGGGGCCGGGCGCTACGACACAAAATTTGATATGCATTATGCATTTTCAAATGTTTCAATCCTCGCCCGGCTTTGGGGCCGGGCGCTACTGTAATGCGATTGAGTAAACGAGACTATTTGATTGTTTCAATCCTCGCCCGGCTTTGGGGCCGGGCGCTACCTGCATGTACACGGCTCTTTACAGGTATTAAATCAAGTTTCAATCCTCGCCCGGCTTTGGGGCCGGGCGCTACCTTGGTTACAGATTGTTGTCAATTCACATATTAATGTTTCAATCCTCGCCCGGCTTTGGGGCCGGGCGCTACATACAACCAGATAAGCGCCAGTAGCGAATCTTGAAAGTTTCAATCCTCGCCCGGCTTTGGGGCCGGGCGCTACTCGGGTAGTGCGGCCTTCAGGCGCGGACGCCTCGGTGTTTCAATCCTCGCCCGGCTTTGGGGCCGGGCGCTACAGTACAACTGCAACTCGATCATACAACAAAGAAATTTTTTGTAAATGCGCGAACAGATTAATATAAAGGTAATTTACAGGCGTGGAAATCAATACAGATAAGAAAAATAATATAATATTCATGAAATTATGTGTTCCGCGAACTGACAGGGATTTTGCAGTTGCTTGTGATCCGCGCAGAGTTAGACGATTAACGATCCATCAAAGTCTACTGCCTTGAATTTGCCGTATTCTTTGACGTGCAAATCAACCGGTTCTGTCAAGCGATACAACCGCAGATTATCTTCTTTCTCGTCAATTTCCGCCAACAATCTACGTTCAAGTTCTTCATACTGCATCAGATTCACTTTGCATTCAAATACCGACTTTTGCACCCTTTGCCCGGTTGACTCGCAAATTTTGGCTACGCGCCGCAATCTTTTTCGGCCTTCCTTGGTTTCCGTTGAAACATCGTAGGTTACGATAATCAGCATCGTTATTTCACCAGGAATGGAACATAGGAATCCATGTCGCCACGAATCGTACGTGCGATGAAGCGTGCTTGCAGTTGCGGCAATAAGCCGAACGGCACTTTGGCGTCCAGCAATGGATGGGTGATTTGCTCCTGCTTACGCTCTTGATAGGCTGCGACAACAATTTTCCGCGCATCATTTTCCAGATACACCGCGCCACCCTCGCGTATTTGTAAATTGCGCTCTGTTATCTGGCCGCGATTAATCAATGTCAGCGCTAGCCGATCCGCCAAAATGGCGCGAAATTCTTCCATCAGATCGAGCGCCAAAGCAGCCCGGCCAGGCCGCACTGCGTGCAGATAACCCAATTGCGGATCAAGCCCGACGCTCTCGATGGCCGAGCGGCAGTCGTTCATAACCATGGAATAAAGGAAAGATAGTAGCGCATTAAAGCGATCACGCGGCGGCCTGCGCGTGCGTCCATCCATAGTGAAATGTTCACGAATATTGCGCCGCACCAGGCTTGGCAGCGCTGAGAAATACACTTTGGCGGCATCACCTTCGATGCCGCGCACTATGTCTAAATCTCCAGCCACAGCCAGATTGCGTATGGAATTGGCCAAAGCATCGGCAGCTTCACTGAGTGTTTTCTGATCCTGCTCATCAGTCGTTTCGCGTGCGCCGCGTAACAAAACTTGGCGGGAGTTGCGCAATTTTCCGGCGATCACCGCTTTGGCCAGGGTTAATGCAAACGGTTGTTCCGCCGCTTTGCGATGCTGCGCTTGCCGCAACAAAATATTACCGCTAACAGCGCCTTCCAATCTGGCTTTGAACCGCCCATTGCCATCGAGCAGCACTAAGCCGATGCCGTCATCAGCACAGCGATGCATTAACGCAGGGGAAATCATGATATTGCCGAAACAAACGAGCGTACCCAAGTGATGCAGCGGTACCTGGAGCTTTTTCTGCCGCTCCACGTCGATGCGTACGGTATCATTTTCCAAATGCACATAGGCATTCGGTGTCATGATGTAAAGCGTGTTGAGAATCTGATACATTATGTATTAGAATTTGTGTAATTTATTGTAAGTTATAGAAGATTACAACGTGACCATACTCAATATTCGATTGACTGACCAGATAGAACGGCGACTCACTGAAGAAGCGCAGCGTGAAAATAAAACCCGCTCAGAAATCGCACGCGATGCATTGACTTGGTACCTCACGGAAATCGAGAAAAAACGTTTCATGGATCAACTCCTGGAAAAAGCCCGGTCAGCATACGCCAACGAAAGTATCCGGCAAGAAGCGCAAACCATCGCCGAAGAATTTTTGCCTATCGAAAATGAAATGTTGGAAAATGTTGAAGGCCGCATATCCGGCGACTTACCACCAGCCGAATCATCCGAGAAATGGTGGAAGTAATCCGCCGCGGCGAAATCTGGGTTGCGAATCTGAATCCGCCGCGCGGACAGGAAATCGGCAAGATCCGTCCAGTTTTGGTTTTTCAGGACAATGCGCTTACCGCCATCGGAACACCCATGATCATTATCCTGCCGCTGACTACGCAAGTTTATCCGGAATTCAAGCAATGGCGGATAACCGTTACAGCGCGTCACCGTCTGCTGAGAGACTGTCAGGTCATTGTGGATCAACCGCGAACTCTGGATCGTTCCCGTTTCGGTGACGGACCGCTGGCCACGCTCAGCGAAGCGGAAATGGCGGCTGTAGAACGCACATTTCTTAGTATTTGTGGCATGCTTCATTACGCTATTCGTCCACTTTAAACAATCCGGTCAATATTTCATGCTGATGGGTTTTATCCGCCAATGCTTGCGGCTGGCAAATTTCCTTCAACGAGCACTCCTTGCAACGCGCATCGTTTACTGGCGGCGGCAATTGACCCGAGACCAGCAAAGCGCGCACCGCCGCGACAGTTTCCTTCACCTGCTGGCGCAATGCATCGGTGATGGCCACTTCACGGCGGCGGCGTGATGAATGATGATAAATTGCGCCATGCGTGACCGGCTTGCCAGTCATTTCTTCCAGGCAGATTGCTTGCGCAGCGAGCTGGATATCGTCATGCGCTTTTGCACGTTTTTTGCCATGTTTGTATTCCACTGGGTAAATACGCCCATCCGGATAGAACTCGACAACATCGCATTTGCCGATTAATCCTAACCGTTCCGACCAAACCGGCAAAGCCTTTTCGCTGCTTGCTCCTTCAAACGATTCAAAACCGGGTTCATCGACACGTTGATGCACTGCGTTTCCGCGCATGGTATGGACGTTCTCATCAAATGCTTGTTCCACATGAATCAACGCACACTGACGCGGGCAATAGCTGTAGTGCTGTAAAGCCGAAAGCATGATGGGGTCGTCAACTTCAGTTATAGCCATCAATCGTTCCCGAATAATCTAAGAATCACTTCTTCTTTTGACAGAGAATGGTGCTTAGCAACTTCATTCAAAATGGAAGCCAATGTTCCAACACGCAATGGATCATGTATAGGAACCGTTAAATGATGGGGTTTTGGGAGTTGACATTCCAGCCGGACGTGACTACCAACCTGCCGGGTGACCCCGTACCCGAGCCGATTCAGTGCCTTGATTAACCGTGCACCTGAAAGATTTCGCGGCAATTTCATGCCTGGATGACTTCCTCGCGCACGAAGTGCAAACGAATTATTTCGGGTACTTTTCCCTCATCGAAATGACAATGCACGGCGTCTCGCACCTGTTGATGCAAACTGGCAAGATCATCCGCTTCGGTAAAAATGGATTCTCCCAGCGCACGAGCGGTGTAACCGCCCTCCGGCGCTTCTTCGACCAGGAATAAGATCTCATTCATAATTTGCCTTTTATAACTTATTTCTATGCGAATACCGCCCGTAAATCTTCTGGGGTCAAATGCGGATAGCTTTCAAGTATCTGTGCTTCATCCCAGCCGGAAGCCAACAGATCAAGAATAAACTCAATACGGGTTCCCCGGATACGCGGCTTACCGAATAAAGTATCCGAATCTGAAACAATGCGATCTTGCCAGTTCATCTCAACACCCCCTAAAAATGCCAGAAACTCAGAACCCAGCAATTATTTCCGGCTCCAATCCAGGTAACGAATTAATCTCATGACTTCCGTCAGGATTCACTGTAAGACAGCTGTGAACCTTAGCAGAAGAATATTGCCCTGATTTGCAATTATGTTTCCACCAAATAAGACTTAATATTTGCATACTTCCTGCTGGACGTGCACTTGATTCATCGTTTTCAAATAACTTAGGCAATATCTCTTTAATAACCAATGCATCTTCGTCGCTGAATCCAGTTTTTTCGGCGAGCTGCGGATTCATACTACCGAAAAAGACATAGACACCATGATCTACGCGATGCTTCATTCCCATTGTGTCGGAACCACGTTTACTACCGTCACCTTCGCCACTTACACTCTTAGTGATTTGAGTGCTGGTGATATCAATAGGCTCAAGACTAAATGCAGATTGCACAGTTACTGGCCCACGGATTCCAATTGAAATTCCAGTATCGCCTTCTTCATCGCTGCCATCCTCTTTCTTTTTACCCTTCTTTTTGGAAAGTGCGAATAGTTGACCGAACGTGCGAACATCAATCCATTCCGAAGAAGCAAGATTGACTGTTTCATCTGCTCCCAATGTTTTTCCAATGGACTTGAAAAATTTCTCAGCTCTATCACGCAGACTTGTTGCATCATCAACTTTCCGGTCATCGGATTGAACAAATACAGCCTGGCCTTTCGCCTCTGCTTTTCCTTCCTTTCCACCTAGTCTTACGAACCGCTCAACTAAACGGTCACGAATTTTTCGCTTGATGCAAACATCAGTAATCTCCCCAAAGTTTTCATAACTGGTACGAGGACGGTTACTGTTAAGCGGGTCACCATTCGGATTTGCATTTTTAACGCAGAGAATTACGGCGAAATCGATCTTGTTTTGCAGCGTATTCATGTTGCGATCTCCTTGAGTCTGTTAATTGTCATTATTGGTGCTATCGTTACCGGATACAGAATCATCCGATTTGTCTTGTTTAGGTAGATTCAGCGATAAACGCTGACAGTGATAACCCAGTAGGAATTCACCAGAAAGTTTTCGATCACTCACAAATTCATCACCTTCAAAATTTGCAACGACCTCATCGAGTAGCATTTCCATATTATGCAAAAAAGCAGGTCGTTTTGCCCGTAGGCGCGTTTTGTAAGGCGTAAGTGCGAGCTCTATAGTTCGCCACGTACTGTTGGGTCGATCTGCAAATCTTTGCATCAGCCTGGCAGCGGTCGTGTCGCGCTTCTCACCACCAACATATAACGCTCGATCTTCAATATGCTCCGCAATGGACAATAGTCGCCCATAAAGATAATCCCTTGATGTTCTGTCGTTTTCCAATGTCATTTGATATCCCCTTTCTTTGTAAGAACCTTTAAACAGGGCACAGGCAATACCCAGAATTTTTTCCCATCCCCACTGTCTTCCATTTTTATCCTTCTCAAAGGAAACACGATTGCTGGTTCTGCGGATAACCGATTCAACCAAATCTCGTGGCAGTGCTTGCCCATCAATGATGCAGGGCAACATCCTTTCAACTGTAGCTTTGCGCAAACTGTCGTCGAGACGATGACCGTAAGCAGCTTCGGCAATGTCCCGTGGAGCAGGCGCACCAATGAACTTTGAATCTTTACCAAAGTTTTGCGACCATGCGTATTGTTCATGCCAATTTTGAACACGACTCAAGAAGTCGGAGCCTTTCAGTTCGCGATAAAAAGTAATTGCCATTCGCCCCGGTGTGGCAGAATCCAAACCCATGACGACAATATCATCGGTGGGATTCAACTTAGCGCTGTAACCTGCAATCGCTTTGCGCAAACGAATCGCAAAGGCTTGACCTATGTCGCCGACATCCGGTTGTTCAATTTCGGTAGTTTCATGAGCAGGGCCTTCAATGCCGAGAATGAGTGATAGAGAATCCTTAAAGGGATCGGGTACCGGCTTCCCTGCAATCGACCAAGTCACGATTACCAAATCGCCACTACGGTAAGCTTGCCGCCCAATCAACCAACGCAATGCATTGTGTGCTTTTTGAGTAATTGCATAGCTGACACCGCAGGCTTGCCGCCCTGTATCATCCGTGAATCGCCCGCGGAATGTATAACCAGAACTGTCGTTAGCACTAACTAGCCTTGCCCCGTCTCCGGCATGGCGAATTCGCTTTGGATGGATTACTGCAAGAGCAGCATCGCAATCTCCCGTCACCATGCACACACCCTTCAATTCTTTTGTGCTGGCATCAAACGAGCCCCAGGCATCTTGCAGGGTTGGGTCTTCCCAAACCGCGGTACAGGGATTATCGTTTTCCCGGACATGCCAGCGAATAAAGGCATCCCCTTGTTCTCGCTCCCCATCTTTTGCCGTAAGCAAACGAAAAATATCCGGTGTTTCAGTCTCGCTATCCCATTTGGCAAGTAACTTTCCGTCTGTTCCGAGATGAAGAACTTTTTCTTTAACTAGATCGGATACCAAACTATGCTTGCGAACATATGCAAGTACAGCTCTAGCTTTGGCATGACTAAATTCAGAATTGCACCATGCAGAAAGCTGTTCTTCATATTCCTTGAGAAAAGAAAACTTTGCTCCTTTTCCTCCAAATAGCTTTTTCCCACCAAACTCTGGATAGTCTTTTCCGCAATAATAAACCTTGTCACATAGTGCATGAGGAGAGCACGCAGAACCAGATCTTCCCGCTGACTTTTCAGTGGCAGGAATAATGGTTTCCTCTTTCTGAACAATTCTTGCACCTTTGAAGTTGCCATCAGCATCAAGCGTAATTTCGATATGGGCTTGCTGCGGGGTATGGCTGATAGGCATTAGGCGTGCCGAGCCGGGCGGCTCATGCCCTTTGCACTGCTCGTAGGTCTCATAGAGTTTCTGAATCCAGCTCATATCAAACCTCCAGTCGCATTTCTTCGATTTCAACGCCAAGTTGGTTGCGATCTTTTGAGAACGTTTTTTTGCTCATATCGCGAACGAATTTTCGCACCGAGCAATCTTGCGGGCGCTCAAACACGATTTTTCCATTGATCATCTTTGAGCGGGCGAATCGAGCATAAAGCTTGTCTTCGCCGATTTCGTCTGGATAGTCGAAGCCGTGAAACATCAAGCCAAAAGCTATCTCACCTTCACCCTCGTAAGGGCTGGTTCCTGAGCCGAATTTGCATGGCTCGACATACCCTTGGCAATCGCGCGTCCCCAGAAAAATATCCTGCCGCCCGCCACGTTCCAACATGCGTTTGGCGACGATGTGATGTTTGGCTTCATTCTGGTCATCAGCCAATTCAGGGCGATATTCGTTCCACTCAAAATGCGCGCGCACCTGATATTCCACGTCAGCCAGAAAAGTGTAAATAGCCAAAGTATTTCCTCCGCTCAACTCTAAAGGTTTGGTTCCTTTGGTCTGTGTGCGGATGCGCTTCATTACCCGCACCTCATCAATAACCCAGATAAATGTTGGCTTCCAGTAAATTGACTTGGCAATGCCTTTAAGCGCCTCGTAGGTGGGGATATGATAAGAACATTTTTCACCACCGATGCGAGTCAACGGATCGGTAAACAGGGCATGTCGCCCCCAGACTTTAAATTCAATGCTGTTTCGTTCAAGCATTTAGTACCTCCATATTTCTCACGGGTGTTTCACTTAGGCCAAACTCATCACTGTAGTAACGGTAATCAAGATACAGGATGCCCGTTCCTTCTTGTATTTCTTTCACAGCATTTTCTTTTTCTAATCGTTCCAATACATTTGGGAATATATTGACGGTGAATTGCTGCGCACGACGTAGCAAATCGAACTCTTTATCGGGCAGATAGGCCGCGCAAAGATCAGCGACGATAGCTTGTCCCTCCTTGCCATGCTGGACAATGACGCCGCGTGTCGATGCATCAATAGCCTTGAAAGCTTTTGCTGCTGACATGAAAGATTGGCGCAGGTAGATATTGGGCGCTTGACCTACTCGCTTACTATGCTCAGAAACCGCCACTGAATTGCCGGATAGCAGGTTGAGCAGGGTGTCGTCGTGCCCGATGGATTTGGCTGAAAGCGGATAATCCATTTCATTCTGCCGATCAAAGAAGTAGTACGTGTAATAACGCTTCATTGCTTCAAGACCAATTCGGTTATTACCAAATAGTGTCGGATCACTCTCATATTCGTCCAGTACGCGCTCGGTCTTCTCTCGCCCAATGCGAATATCCTCCAGCAAGTCTAAATTTTCATCTTCCGGGTTGATAACGTGAACATATCCCATTTCTGGGCGACCATTCCGATTGCATCGCCCTGCTGCTTGGGCGATTGAATCCAGTCCCGCTGTATAGCGAATGACCGCACCGAAATCGACATCTACCCCGGCTTCGATTAGTTGAGTACTGAAGCAAAGTGTAGGTAAATTTTTCTCCAGTCTATCTCGAATCTCGCTCAAAATTGCTCTGCGATGTGCTGGGCACATGTTTGTGCTCAGATGGTAGACCGGTATGTTATTTGCCTCCTTGCATAAACGATACAGGGTTTGTGCAGCATTTTTGGTATTAACGATAACCAAACAACTTCCTGTGCGACGCGCTTCTTCCAAAGCGAGTGTCGCAATTTCGTCATTCGACCAACCTCCGGATTTTCGGCGGTTAATTACTTCGACTCGCTTTAGTTCATCGAACAGTTTTTTGATATCCGGCATAAGTTCATTACCCGCTGGTATTCTGAGCGCACCCTTCTTTGATTCGACTTGATCAAGAAGCGGTTGAGTTGCAGTACACAGCACGACAGTGCTTCCGCACTGTTCAACCAAGAAATTGATGGCGTTGTTAAACAGATGAACGCAGTTAATTGGCAGCGTTTGAATTTCATCGAATATTAGTACGGCATTCGCTAATTGATGCATCCGTCGTGCGCCACGCGTTCCAGCACCAAAGAGCGCCTCCAAAAGTTGTACACTTGTGGTATAAACAACCGGTGCGTCCCAGTTTTCAGCCAGAATTTTCCCGCGCCAGCTTTGTTCTTCTGGAGTGAGGTTAGAATGGTGTTCGAGAACCACACTGCTTGGTTTTGTTCCTTTGGGTTCCAAAATACTCCTTGCAACTTCAGCATTCTGGTCAATGATGGAAGTAAACGGGATGACATAAATCACCCGATCCATCTTGTGTTTCTTCGCGTGATGCAATGCAAAACGCAGACTGGCAAGAGTCTTGCCTCCGCCTGTTGGAACGGTCAGAGTATAAATTCCTTTATCGCGGGATGCGGCATTGCGGCAATGACTGGAAATATCGCAACGGAGAGGATCAATTGGTTTGCTAGGCTTCAATTCTACAAGGTACTTTTCTATCCGATCACACAAGATATTCCATTCCGAATACCGACCATGCATTCTTAACTTTGCTGCTTTGGGATTCTCGGAATCGGCAGAATCAATGCGGTCAGCATCAATTAAACAACTGAATAGAAAGCGAACCAATAAACCAATCTGCAATTGAGCCACCGCACTTTTATCATCCTTGATTGGTGCGGATCGAATAATCCTTGCGAGAACTGCTTGCATCGCTTGAAGCATGTTTGAGTTACTGACGAGTTCTTCAGCGCGAGAAAGAATTGAAGCATCTGCTTTGATTAGCACTTCTTCCAGGTGAGTACGTTCATTGATCTTGCTCATTCGCCTTCCGAATATATCTTCACCCAGACTGTTTGTATCAGACGATAGGCAATCAATTAAACCCGAGTGATGGGATGCAATACATAAAGACAAGATTTGACCAACGATTAATCCAAATTTCCCTTGTTCTGATAGTTCACGCCAAACAAGCTGAGCCCCTGCAGTTGAGTGATCTATCTTCCCTTTTTTGCCCTGTGAATCGACATAATCATCCTCATCCTCATTAATCATTCCAATAGCTGATTGAATATACATCTGAAATTCAGCACTATACTTTCCTAAATCATGTAACAATCCAATCAATTCGCCCTGTTCATCAAGATTTAGTTTGGAAGCGAAATTTTTCGTTTTCCTAGCTACGCCCATCAAATGTTGTTCCAATGTTTGATTTTTATGCGCTATATAAGCCATTTTACCCACACCTTAACTATCTCCTTTACGCATTATCACTTTTTTTCAACCCTACAATCAAAGCTGATATTTTTGTATGATCAATAAGTTGCAACAGGTAAGCATTGGCGTTTTGCGTGATTTGGAGCAGTGGTTGGTTTATCGGGTTACTCGATCCATTCAACGGGAGAAACCATAAGTTTTCTATGATTTACTTCAAGTGGTGAACCGGTGAATAATTTTTCAAAGATAAATGAGCAGCTAAATAACCAATGCAGGGAACATATTCACTTTCGCCTTTGTATTCCATACATTGGGTCTCGTGAATAATTAGTGCCCAAAGAAATCGTGTCGACGATGAACCTTTAAACCAATTACCAGCAAATCCAAAGCGACACTAAACAGCACCTTCCGACTAATCGGCTAAACCATACATAATTCTGGCGTTCTTCCAGGTTTTACTTTTTCCGGTCGAAGCCATATTGCTGTCGATGCGATTGGCAAATGCGTCGAGTACACGCCGAGTGCGGTTTAGGGCTTTTTTCTCGCACTGACTGACAAGGGTGATTATCATGATCTTGACCCTTCACATGAAGTTGCAGGCATCAGAATTATCATATAATGATGCCTTATTTGATGTAAGGGTAAACTAAATATGAGAACCACACTGAATATTGATGATGATTTATATGCGCAAGCGGTTGAGCTAACCGGGGTACACGAGAAAACGGCATTGGTTCGTGAAGGCTTACTGGCTTTAGTGGAGCGGGAAAGCGCCAAACGCTTGGCACTGTTAGGCGGTTCCGAGCCTGAATTGGTGTCGGTACCGCGTAGACAATCCGGCATATTGGATAAATGAATCGAGTTCTGGTAGACACTTCGGTCTGGATCGATCATCTCCGTGCAAAAGATGATTTTCTGGTTGTTCTGCTCAATAATCATCAAGTGTTGATGCATTCGATGATTAGAGGCGAACTGGCTTGCGGTAATTTGCGTCATCGCTTGCAAATCCTGATGTTATTGAAAAATCTGCCCCATGTTTCTGAAGCCACCCATGAAGAAGCCTTGATTTGTCTGGAATATAAACAATTGATGGGGCGCGGCATTGGTTTTGTAGATGTGCATCTGTTAGCTGCTTTGCTATTGACGCCAGGCACAGTTCTCTGGACAAGGGACAGCCGTTTGGCCACAGTGGCGCAAAGTTTGAATATTGCCTGGCAACCAACCCCATGATTATGCCGTCGTCTCATAAAAGCCATTGCTCTTGCCCAATACCTTGCAGTGCAGCCTTTTTGACGCAATCAAATAGATAAATTTGCCGCGCCGCCCGATCCAATCGGTTGCAGAAACCATAAGTTTTCTGTGATTTACCTCAAGTCGTGGATCGGTGAATTATTTTTCAAAGATAAATGAGCGGCTAAACAGTCAACGCAGGGAACACATTCACTTTCGCCGTTGTATTCCGTACATCGGGTTTCGTGAGTATTTTGCGTCAGAAGAAATTGTATCGGTGGCGAGCCTGGATACCAATCACCAGCAAACCGGCAATCAGCAAAAGATAAGTGGCGGGTTCGGGAATTATTTGAATCATTTGTTGCGCGAGTAGTGCGTGGCCGGCGGAGGTGGGATGCAATCCGTCCCAGAATAGATAAGTCGACGGGTCGCAAGCGAGTACAGCACCGCAGGCATCTGTTACATTGATTAAATCGTAATCGGCTGGATTCATCACCGCGCCGGTGACCAAACTGAAATTATCGAAAATGGTCACGCCATGTTCCGCTGACATGCGCTCCGATAACGCGTTGTTCATCATTACGGCTATCTGTTCAGCAACCAGGGAAGCTTGAGGCCCTTGATCGATAATTGCCGGGGATAAGCCGATGTTTGGCACGTTCCACACCACAATGCGCTGCGCACCGGCGGCTTGCAGTTGGTCGACCAAGGTTCCGGTTGCGTCCGCGTATTGAGTTGTGATGGTTTCAATCACTGTTTTGGGATCGGCGCCCGAACCTATTGCTGCCAGCGCATCGCGCGCATCGTTACCACCGCTTTGCAATACGTACAACGCATCAGACGGCGCGATACCACCTGATGCATTCAAAAACAATCCGCCTTGCGCAATCAGACTGGGCGGCAAATTCTGATTATCCAAGCTTGTGCGTGCGCCACCAAAGGCAAAATTGCCACCACCAGCGAGTGCGGGTTCCGCGAAAGGGGTCAATCCGATGGCACTGGCAAAGGTTCTTGCCCATACGTCGCCATCCGTGAATTGTCCGGATGCGTAGGGCTTGCTGGGAATATAATCATTGCCGGTGATCACTTGATCGGGGTCGGCACCAATGGCTAGCGCTATGTTACCCGAATCGGAAAGGCTATCGCCAAAAAAATACAGGCTTGAAAAATTGTGTGCGGATACTCCCGCGGCTAATCCAGTTAAAATCACTACAACAACAAGTTTACTAAGGTAATTCATGAGTAATCTCCTAAGGAAAGCTGTTTGTAAATACATTGATACAGAATCGCGCTTTATCGTATCATAAGCCCCCTGGAAACTTCTGTGATTCGTAGGAATCAACCTTCTGATTCATAAACTTTTATCCTGCTACCATCCAAAATTTATGAAAATAATATCGATATCGCCTGGGTTGTTAGCCATTTTATTGATGCTGTTATCACAACCCGCTTTGAGCCAGCAAGTGAGAAATTTTCCGGTTGATAGCAAACTGGGTAATCTAACGGCGGTTGCCTTTCCGGTTTTCACGATCAATAGCGTGCAGTATCAAATGGGCGCAGGTGGACAAATTCGCGGCACCGATAACATGATCATTCTGCCAAGTACGGCAAACTACAAAGGTTACGTCCGCTTTCAGTTGGATATTATGGGTAATCTGCATCGTGTCTGGATCTTGACTCCGGACGAAGTCAAGGCAGCAGAGCAGGAAGGACAGAAGATACCCAAGCGTTTTTTCTTTTTCTAAAATACTGCAAAACAATTTGTGAATAATAAGCTTTATATTAAAACCTTTGGTTGCCAGATGAACGAGTACGACTCGGAAAAAATGGCCGATGTGCTGCATGCGGCTTATGGCATGGAACCTACCGACGATCCGGCGCAAGCCGACATTATTTTGTTTAATACCTGCTCGGTGCGCGAAAAAGCGCAGGAAAAGGTATTTCATGATCTCGGACGCGTGCGGCATTTGAAAGAAAACAATCCCAATTTATTGATCGGCGTCGGCGGTTGCGTCGCCAGCCAGGAAGGCAAAGCCATCGTCAGCCGCGCGCCGTTCGTCGATGTGGTATTTGGGCCACAAACCTTGCACCGGTTGCCGCAACTCATCGAAACCCGCAAAGCGACCGGCCGCTCGCAAGTAGATATCTCATTTCCTGAAATAGAAAAATTCGATCATTTGCCGCCCGCCCGTACGGAAGGCGTTACTGCGTTTGTTTCGATCATGGAGGGATGCAGCAAATATTGTAGTTTTTGCGTAGTGCCGTACACACGCGGCGAAGAAGTTTCACGTCCGTTGGATGATGTACTCACAGAAATCGCCATTTTGGCCGACCAGGGTATTAAAGAAGTCACTCTACTAGGACAGAATGTCAATGCTTACTTAGGTGTGATGCACGATGGCGAAATTGCCGATTTTGCATTGCTGCTGGAATACTTGCACGAAATACCCGGCCTTGAACGCATCCGTTATACCACTTCGCATCCCAAGGAATTCACCACACGCTTGATTCAGGCTTATAGTCAATTACCCAAATTGGTCAACCACTTGCATTTGCCCGTGCAATCTGGATCCGACAAGGTATTGGCAGCAATGAAACGCGGTTATAGCGTCTTGGAATACAAGTCGATCATTCGCAAATTGCGCGCAATCCGCCCGGATATTTCGTTGTCTTCCGATTTTATTGTCGGTTTTCCTGGAGAAACTGAGGCCGATTTCGAAGCAACGATGAAATTGATCGAAGATTTGAATTTCGATGAATCCTACAGCTTTGTCTATAGTCCGCGCCCGGGTACCCCCGCCGCTGATTTGCCCGATGATACGCCGCCAGAAGTGAAACTGGAAAGATTGCAACGTCTACAAGCGCAAATTAATCAGCAAGCACGTAAAATCAGCCAGCAAATGGTAGGGTCGATTCAGCGCGTGTTGCTGGAGGGCGTATCCAAGAAAAATGGCGAGGAATTTTTTGGCCGCACCGATAATAACCGCGTCGTGAATTTAGCGTGCGACCCAGCTTTGGTCGGTAGTTTTATCAATGTCCACATTACGGAAGCAAGATCTCATACGCTGCGTGGTGAAATTCTACCCGAATAAAATACACAGATTTACTTGCAAAGTATCTCAACCGCTGAGAGAATCCAATTTATCGTAACCGCATCACCTGACATTGAAACCTAAACCCATCGAAATTTCTTTTACCCCGGCCGATAACCAGCGATTGGCTAATCTGTGTGGCACCTTGGATGAAAATCTGAAGCAGGTTGAAACAGCACTCGATGTTGCTATTTCCCGCCGCGGCGAACATTTCAGTGTCGCAGGAAAATCCGATCAAACCAGGCTGGCCGCGCAAGTATTGCGCAATTTTTATAACCAGTCGCAAAAACATCTCAGCCTGGAGCACATTCAACTCGGCTTGATTGAAGCCTTAAACCCGCAACACCAGATGAATGCCGACGATGATGAGGCTACTGAAACGATTAACCAGCCAGCAGCCCCTACACTGTTGACACGCCGCAGCAATCTTTACGGCCGTACTCCGCGTCAAACGCAGTATCTGCAGCAAATTCAAGAATACGACATCACATTTGCCATCGGCCCCGCCGGTACCGGCAAAACTTATCTGGCAGTGGCTAGTGCGGTAGATGCATTGGAACGCGGTTTGGTTTCGCGCTTGATTTTGGTTCGTCCGGCAGTGGAAGCGGGAGAGCGGCTGGGGTTCCTACCCGGCGATATGACCCAGAAAGTTGACCCTTATTTACGCCCTCTCTATGACGCGTTATATGATTTAATGGGATTTGACAAAACCAGCAAACAATTTGAACGCAATACTATCGAAATCGCACCATTGGCTTTTATGCGCGGACGCACACTGAATCAGTCATTTATCATTCTGGACGAAGCACAAAACACCACCCCGGAACAAATGAAAATGTTCTTAACCCGTATCGGTCTGGGCTCGAAAGCCGTCATTACCGGCGATATCACACAGATTGATTTGCCCAAACACCAAAAGAGTGGATTGACGGACGCCAAGGAAGTGCTTAAAAACATACGCGGCATTGCATTTACTCATTTTCTAACCGATGATGTGGTCAGGCACCCGCTTGTGCAACGCATTGTCAACGCCTACGAGAAACACGACAAGCGCGCACAGGATCCTGACAGTAATTGATGGAGAAAACATTCAAACTAATCGTGCAATATGTTAGCAGCAGTATCGATGTACCGACGCGACCGCAATTTCGCCGCTGGGTTAAAGCTGCGCTGATGCAGGAAGCTGAGATTGTTTTGCGATTGGTGGATGAAATAGAAGGGCGCGAACTAAACCAGCAATTCCGTCATAAAAATTACGCCACTAACGTATTAACCTTTGGCTATGATGATATTCAGCCACTCACAGGCGATATTGTGCTATGTGCGCCGGTTGTCTGCAAAGAAGCGCAACAACAGAACAAACCCTTACTGGCGCACTATGCGCATCTTACCGTTCACGGCATTTTACATTTGCAAGGCTATGATCACATCGATGATGCTGAAGCCGCCGAAATGGAACAAATGGAAACAGACATATTGGCGCGACTCGGTTACGCTGATCCCTATTTAAACCGTGACGAAACAATTGCGCCACTATAGCTTGATGATAACAACCATTACCAAGCCGGCTGGTGCAAAATTTATAACGTACTTTTCTTTGAAATTATCGAAATTATTTATCTACTATGGATGATCCATCACCTAAGAGCGGCTGGTTAGAACGGTTAAGCACTATGCTGATCCGTAAACCGGAAGACCGCGAACAATTAATCACTTTGTTACATTCCGCCTTCGAGCGCAATTTACTCGACTCAGATGCACTCAGCATGATCGAAGGTGTCATGCAAGTATCAGAAATGCAGGCACGCGATATCATGGTCCCACGCTCGCAAATGGATGTCGTCGACATCAGCGAAAAACCTGAGAAATTCATCCCTTTTGTCATGGAAGCTGCGCATTCCCGTTTTCCGGTTATTGCTGGCGGTGAAGACGACATTATCGGTATTTTGTTAGCAAAGGATTTGCTGCGTTATTACGCCGACCCGGAAGACTTCAACGTGCGTGACATGCTGCGCCCAGCCATTTTCATTCCGGAATCCAAACGACTCAATGTTCTGCTGAAGGAGTTCCGCAGTAATCGCAACCACATGGCTATTGTCGTCAACGAATACGGCGGTGTGGCGGGCCTTGTAACCATCGAAGACGTACTGGAACAGATCGTTGGAGATATTGAGGATGAATATGATTTTGATGAGGAAGAAGCCAATATCGTTATGGAATCCGAAGGCATCTACCGTGTTAAAGCCATTACCGAGATTGCCAGCTTCAATGAAGAACTCGGCGCCAATTTTGCTGATGAAGATTACGATACCATCGGTGGTTTAGTACTCAATAAATTTGGCCGCCTGCCTCAACGGGACGAGTCGGTGATTATTGATCCATTCAAATTTACTGTACAACGCGCTGATAGCCGCAGATTATATATGCTCAAGGTTGAAAAACTAGCATAAGCTATTGGTTTGTTGGACATATCTACAGAATTCTAACTTGGCTCATGCCTAAAATCACCACCCGCACGTATGACGCACAAATTTTCCGCACCTTAAGCCAGGACGGTCTATCGCCTGTACTGGCACGGATTTATGCAGCGCGAGGTATTGAACACACCCATCAACTCGAAACCGAATTAGCACATTTGATTGCATTCGACCAGCTTAAAAATATCCGTTTAATGGCAACATTGCTTGCCGATGCCATCACAGCAAAAAACCGCTTGCTGATCATCGCCGATTATGACTCCGATGGCGCAACGGCCTGTGCAGTGGCTATAAGGATTTTGCGCAAATTCGGTGCAATCGTTGATTATCTCGTGCCTAACCGGTTTGAATTCGGCTACGGCCTGACCCCGGAAATCGTACAACTGGCGCATACCACCAAACAACCTGATATCCTCATTACCGTCGATAACGGCATCGCCAGCGTGGATGGTGTCGCAGAAGCAAGGCGTTTAGGCATGCAGGTTCTGATCACTGATCATCATTTGCCAGGAGATACTTTGCCCGATGCAATGGCCATCATTAATCCGAATCAACCGGGCTGTCCTTTTCCCAGTAAAAGTATTGCCGGTGTAGGTGTGATTTTTTATCTGATGCTGGCGCTACGTGCCGAATTACGACAACGTGGCGCTTTTACAACCGCGGGACAGGAACCCAATCTCGCCAGCTTCCTCGATCTGGTGGCATTGGGAACGGTTGCTGACGTTGTCAAGCTGGACAGTAACAACCGCATCCTGGTGCAACAAGGTTTGCAGCGCATCCGCAAAGGGCGATGTTGTGCAGGTATTCATGCATTGTTGCAAATTGCACGGCGGGATTATCAGCAAATTTCCACCTATGAACTGGGCTTTATCTTGGGGCCACGATTGAATGCCGCCGGGCGCTTAGACGATATGTCGCTAGGTATCGAATGCCTGATAACCGATGATGAGGCATACGCGGCACAATGCGCTCAACAACTCGATGAACTTAACAGGCAGCGGCGGGAAATCGAAGCCACCATGCAAGAAGATGCCTTGCTGAAACTCGACAATATGCTAACAACTCAGCAAGCGGAAATTCAGCAAGCCTACAGCATTTGCCTATTTGATCAAAGCTGGCACCAAGGCGTTATTGGAATCCTCGCATCTCGCATCAAAGACAAATATCATCGCCCGGTAATCATCTTCGCATCGGGTAATAATAATGAACTGAAAGGCTCGGGGCGGTCGATCAACGGCTTTCATCTGCGCGATGCACTGGATCTGGTTGCCAAACGCCATCCGGAATTGATCCTAAAATTCGGTGGCCATGCGGCCGCGGCAGGATTGACGATTCATGCGCATCTTTTTACACGATTTTGTGAAGTATTCGAAGAAGTTGCACAAACTTTGATGACTCCTGCTGATTTAACGCGCGTCATTGAAACCGACGGTGATCTGGATTTGTCTGAAATCAATATGGAACTAGCAGAATATCTTGACCGGCAAGTATGGGGGCAAGGTTTTCCGCAACCGACATTTACTGCACGTTTTTTTGTAGAAAGTCAGCGCATCGTGGGTGAAAAACATCTCAAGCTGAAATTAAGAAAAATGGAGAGTACAACCCAGGATCAATCCATGCAAAAATCTGCCATGATTTACGATGGCATATTGTTTTTTTATCAAGATCTGCTGCCAGAACGCATTGACGCCGTTTATCGCCTGCAGGTCAATGAATATAATGGCAAAACATCTTTACAATTCCTGCTTGAACATTGGTCACATGCAGATCATCCAGTAATTAGCGATGCATACTGAATTCACATTCAACGGAGAGCTAGCTGTACTCTCCCATTTTTTAACCAGCCTGGCCATTGGTTTGCTGATCGGATTGGAACGCGAACGCAGTCCCGGTTCGCGTGCGGGACTGAGGACATTTGGCTTGGTCGCGTTATTTGGCACATTGGCTGCCATGCTATCGGAAAAAGCCACGCCGTGGTTGCTGCTCGGCGGACTGTTGATCGTCGGGCTGATGACAGTCGCTGCGTATTCCCGCGTCAAAGACGATAGCGCAGATCCAGGCACTACCACAGTAATAGCGATACTTATTTGCTATGGATTAGGCGCAGCCGTCTGGTATGACAACGAGAAGCTAGCCATCATGCTGGCGATTATCACTACGGTATTGTTGTACTTCAAAACAGAACTCCACGGTATCACCGAAAAATTGAGCCGGCGCGATTTGATCTCCATTCTGCAGTTTGCCGTGTTGACGTTTATTATCCTGCCGATACTTCCGGATCACGACTTCGGGCCTTATGAAGCCATCAATCCTCATCAAATCTGGTTGATGGTCGTACTAATTTCCGGCGTCAGCTTGGCAGGTTATGTTGCATTGCAATTAATCGGCCGCCATCACGGCGCGGTACTGGGATTATTCGGTGGATTGGTATCCAGTACCGCCACCACATTAGTCTACGCCCGCCGTAGTGTTGAAGATCAGAGCTTCGTATCACTCGCCGTGGTAGTCATTCTGATCGCTAATCTCACGGTTTTGATCCGTCTGGCTATCGTCAGCGCCGTAGCTTCTTCAGCCATTTTGCCGCTATTGCTGCCTGTACTAGGCAGCGGCTTTGTGCTCGGAGCTGCCGTTACGGCATATTGGTGGCGTCAACTCAATCACCACAATGAGATATCCATGCCGGAAATCAAAAATCCCACCGAAATCCGCACGGCAGCTACTTTTGGATTGATTTACGGTATTGTTTTGTTCCTCTCATCGTGGTTATCGGATGTTGCCGGTAGCAGCGGTTTGTACACTGTTGCGCTAGTTTCCGGCTTGACCGACGTCGACGCTATTACCCTATCGAGCCTACGTTTGTATGAAACGGGTAAATTGCAAGCCAACGAAACAGTGATCGCCATTTCGCTCGGCATATTGTCCAATATTGCCTTCAAACTCGGCCTTGTCTGCTTCATCGGCAGCGGACTACTCGCTAGACAATGTATCTCCGGCATGCTGGCAACCGCCGTGGGAATTGGCTTGGCGTTGCTGATTTTGGTTTGATCGTGT
This sequence comes from Nitrosomonas sp., assembly GCA_024281995.1. GTDB lineage: Bacteria > Pseudomonadota > Gammaproteobacteria > Burkholderiales > Nitrosomonadaceae > Nitrosomonas. The sequence continues at coordinate 178,984 of JAMWZW010000001.1, read as the reverse complement.
ACCAATCGCGGTCAGCTAAGTAACATAGTGTCAAAAACCTTTATCCGGCACCAGACCGAACTGTTACGTTTATTCCGTTTGCTCTTGCAGATATAACAGACAGCTTCACTTAGGAAAGAGATTGTGCATTATCAATTTGCGAATCTTTATTGACAGGAAAAAAATCAGTTTCAACATCTTCAATCAAAATATTCGCAGGAATACCAAGCCCTTTGTGAAGCCGACGAATCATCGGAAGAGATAATGGCCTTTTACGCGACAGCACTTCCGACACCTTGGAACTCGATCCGATGTATGGAATAAGGTCTTTGCGACTGAGCTGCATCTGATCCATCCTAAACACGATTGAGTCAATCGGATCGACCTTAGCCGGCGGTACAATTTGATGCTCATAGGCTTCAATCACCAAGGCCAGCAATTCCAATTCATTTTCTTCATCTGTGCCAGGTTCCGGATCTTCTAACATTAGGGCTGACAACCGTATCATAGCAGCCTCATAGTCCCCCTTCCCTTTGATAATTTTCACATTCATCGCGTTCTCCATCGGTTATTTCACTGCTTGCAGATTCAGAATTTCTTTTTACTATATTCGGCATGCGTCCCAATCCACTCGACAATTACTATTCTGTTTTGGTATCTCACCTTCACAATTAGGCGGTACGAATTTCCTTTAATATTGAATATGATCCTGTTATCGGATAGAAAATCCGCACTGGGATAGCGCCGTTTAATGTCCTGCGAAGTCTCCCAATTTTCTTGTTCCACCTCCATCCGCCATGCATCCAATTGCCCACGAGAGTTTGCATGATCTGTTTTAAACGCTTCAAGAAGCGGCAACCCAAGAATCCGCATAGAAATATCTTCTGATGAAAGCGAGGATAAAGATTGTATTTCCCATTTTGGGAAATATCAATGGTGATCAAGTACTCATTTCATGTCGTAAACTGCGAGAAATTGTCCAAAACAGGTTAATAAATAAAAGGTTTTACAAAAATCTCTTCAGGCGATAATGTTATGACTAGAAATATTTCAAACTTCTTATGAGCAAAAAAATAGACATAAAATATGAATATTATTTTAAAGATAACAAAGAATATTACCATGCTACTAATAGCGGTGTTAATTCCAAGCTGTGTAAGCATGCAACAAATGCAAAATGGGATGAATGAAATTGATTCTTTCTGGGGTGAAGCAAACCAGAAAATCATCTCTTCGAAGGGAATCAGAATTTATCCAAATAAGGCTATTGATTGCTTAAATGCAGCGAAAAGAACAGCAATTCAACTTGGCTTTACAGTTACAGAAGAAAGTAATAATTCAATAATAACAGCTCAAGCACTGACACCAACCCCATTCACGGCTGATGAATATAAAGCTATCATCGCAGTTGAAGAGCCTATGATGCAAGCGATAGCGGCTAATCACGTTGGAAAGTTTTATTCAAATTTTTATTCTCTCGATGAAGGAGGTAAATTTTACATAACTGTCAGAGTACACATAGCTGCTGAAGCAAATGATAAATCTTCAGTTCAAGTTTCGTTCCGTATTGATCCGAAAGAAGAAATAAAAAATTTTGTGTATGGACACAATCCTCCACCAGAATCTGTTAGAAAAGGAATTGAAAAGTGGTGGTATGCTTTCGAAAGCAACCTTGCTGAGAAATAAAGGCAGTATAAATTAAATGCAATATAGGAAGGAGCTTGTATGTGCTCAATATTAAATGGAATGAATATGAATTCATACAATGGCATCGCATTAGTAACTCTTGTTATTTTATTACTGCAAGTGGGATGTGGATCAAACCATATAAGAAATGGAATCTCTCCATCTTTTATTAAAGGGCTGGATGCTATTGAGCGAAAAGATTTTGCAGAAGCATCTTATCAATTTGCAGAACTTGCTAAGGAAGGTAACCCAAGTGCAATGAATAATCTGGGAGTATCGCTATTAATGGTTGATCGCAAAGATGAAGCTCTATATTGGTTTAAAAAGGCAAGTCGTTATGGAGATCCAAATGCAAAATTAACACTTAAAGCTATGGGAGAAAATATTCCTCCATCCGATCTTGTTGGTCAACATCCAACTCACTTGCAACAAGAAGCAGCGAATAAGATTATTCTTGCGACTCTCTTAGGTATCACCGTTGGAGTATCAGCATATTATGTTAGTAACCAGGCTGACATAAAACACAATTACTACCATTTAAATAATGAATTTAAATATCAAACACATTCCTTTAGTACTGGAATAACAAGAGATTCACCCTCATCAGGTAGTTCATGGGTGAGAGGAGCTCTGCAAATGGCACCCGATGGTTCTTGGGTAGATGGAGCTCCGCGAATGGCACCCGATGGCTCCTGGGTGAGTGGCTCCCCGCGCATAGCACCTGATGGTTCGTGGGTTGGAGGAACTCCACGAATGGCACCCGATGGTTCATGGGTTGGAGGAACTCCGCGAATGGCGCCTGACGGTTCATGGGTTGGAGGAAGCCCGCGAATGACGCCTGATGGCTCTTGGATCGGCGAAAAACCATAGTTAAAGTCAAAAAGGCCTCTTGGTTTTTTATAATTTACTTTTGAATTTGACGGTCAATTTGGTAAGGCAGTAAGTTGCTGAACCTTAACGACACCTACCATTTCGCGTGTACTGCAATTGCAGTGTGTTAGTCGAATCTTTTACTCTCCAGTTTTCACGTACCAAGCTGAATATTAGTCAGGCTTTTTTAGGTTTTTTCCACTATAGAAATTGCCTGATTGCAGCTACAATCTATCCATGAATCAGCAGCATCGCATTATTTTGCACGTAGCCGGAATTCCGCCCCGGCTGCGAATACGCACCTTAGGCGGTTATTTGGAGTGTAATCATGTCATTTACTTGGAAGCGTACAATTCTGGTTGTTGCCGCTGCAAGCGGATTGTTGTTTGGCTGTGCAACCTCACAAAAAATTCAAGTCGTTCAGCCGGGCGATCATAATCTTTCTTGCGATGCCATCAAAGCGGAATTGGCGAAACTTGACAAAGCAGAGGCGGATATCGAATCAAAAAAAGGCGTTACCGGAACCAATGTTGCTGGCGCGCTTTTCTGGCTGCCGGGTTTGGCCTATACCTATTATGATGCGGGCGAAGCCACACGATTAGTCAATGACAGAAGAAGCGCCATGACTACACTTTATAACAGCAAGAACTGCACACCATGATTTAACCTAACAACCCGGGAGAAGCCGTGAATGGGAAATCTGTTAATCTTGAATGGGTAATAATTTGTAAGATTGGCAGTTTTCCATTCAACAACTCACCATAGCCAATGACTTGGCCAATAAACTCAACTGCGACTTAAAATTCTCACTTTTCATTCAATCGCCTGTATGTCTCAAGTTACACGGTAGTTTTTTGCGACAACCCATGAAACCGATTAAGCCCAATCCCGCTACTAGCATAGCGTAAACTTTAGGTTCGGGTATTGGTGACAGTAAAAATGTTTCAAATTGCTCATCCATTACACCAAACCCAACTATCTGCCCATTATTGCTGACATCGATAGCATTGATATAAGTCCATCCTGCGGCGACGACAGCGGGCAGCAAGGAAAGATCGTTCACAACGCCCTGGCTATAAATAAAATTTGCTCCCACGATATCAGCGGAATTGGTAATACCGATCAATTCACCTTGATTGAAGATATTTAAATCGCTTAGGTCAGTCATGCCTTCACCATTCGGTCCCGTTACAAAACCGTGGATTCGGCCACTCAACGTGTTTGATTGACCGATGACCTGTCCAGAATCGTTAAGTGCATTGGCGAAACTCGTAAGGCCGCCCAATGTACCCAGATCGGTCATGCCTACGCCGTTAGGACCGGTAATGAAAGCGCGGGACCAGCTTTCAGGTGTTAAAAATGTTCCTGCCACTTGTCCTGAATCGTTGATATCTTCTGCATAAATCGAGGTGCCAAAATAGGTTACGCCTTTGCCATTAGCGCCTGTCGTAAAGCCGACACTGCCCTGGCCTGTTTCAACAACCCCCACTACCTGCCCGGAATTGTTTATGGCGTTAGGTACAACCGCATATCCGCCCAAGTTACCTAAATCTGTCATTCCAACACCATTAGGACCGGTAATGAACGCATGCCATTCTTCATCCGCAGTGCGAAATGCGCCTGTTACCTGTCCCGCATTATTAATGCCACTGGCATAGCTTTCTGTGCCACCCAGCGTACCCAGATCTGTTAAACCTACACCGCTAGGGCCGGTAATAAACGCATGCCTACTTTTGTCAGAATCATTAAAAGCGTATCCCGCTATCTGCCCGGTATCATTAACGGCAGTGGGTGTCACGTCAAAGTAATCGAAACCTAATCTGGTAATTGACCAGTTTGCATTAGCCGTTTCTGGCATTGAAACTGCAAAAATTGCGGCGAGAAAAATTACAAAGCACGTAAGTTTTGATAATTTGGTACTCATGATGACCTTAAAATAATTTAGTTAGTTAACTAATCAAGACGAACGCGTGAGATTCTCAGTCCAGGAGGTACAAACCTGCTAGCAACTCAGGTAAGAAAATGCACTTTGCCAACCACCTATAACGCAAATCTACTCTACCGGTTATAGATTAAATGTAGTCTTCCAATTTGAGGCAAACTCTGCATAACTGTCATTTCGAGCATAGTGAGAAATCTATGGTATTGATTGTCAAAGATTCCTCACTTTGTTCGCAATGACATTGAGGGTTATTCAGAGTTTCCTTAGGTGGGTGTTGCTTTTTTTCGACGTGCCCCAAACATTAACACACCAAGCCCTACGAGCAGCATCGCGTAGGTTTCCGGTTCCGGTACCGCCGAAACCACGAATTCAGATAAGGCAAAATTGCCGTTAAGCGGTTGCCGGCCAGATATCGCTTCAAGCCGGAATCCGGTGATACCGTCCACAGTAAGCTCACTGCCTATGGTATAAATGGGATACTGATTTTTTCCCTCCGATACCACTATGGAAAAATCAGACTGTTCGGTAAAAATTTCTCCTTCATTCGAAGACATGAATACAGGATCAATAGGTACCCAATTCGCTGACACATCCCCGCCATCGGCAAGCCCGTCTGCAAATTGATCACGATGATCCGTGGTATACGAAAGGCGAAAATGACCCAAACTGTGCCCTGGCTCAGCCAGCAATTCCTGGTGAAAAAGCAAGAAATTCACAGTCGTATGATTCAATGTCAGATCGTTCTTCGTCTCCCAAACAATCGTTTGCGTATTGAATTTGAATTGCTCAGGGAAGACGGCCCACGAAGTCCAGTCTGTCCCCGAAATGATGCCGTCAATCGTTTTGTCGGGAGTAAAATCTGCAGTCAAATGCTGGCTAAACGTTGCTGTCGCATTTTGCAAAGGTATTGTTGCGTGAGGATTAATAATCGCAGCACCCTGGGATTGCGAGGCAAAAACAAAACCCAACACCGATAACGCAATCAAACTGCCCACGCGATTGGTATTCATTGGTCGATCTCCTTATAAAATAGATAATCAATTAAGGCTTATTCGTCGCGGAAGCTGCTTTTTTCCGATGCGCTACAAATCCTAGCAAACCAAGGCCTGCCAATAGCATGGCGTAGGTTGAAGGTTCTGGTACGGCTGTAATGACCATATGCCCACCCAAATTATCGAGAGTAATATCGCCTTTTATTCCATTGCTATTCGGTATTCCAGCAAAGCTGACATTCAAGCTATCCAATCCAGTGATATTATCGCCAAGCAAGAAATTCCACTGATCTCCCACGGAAGGATGAAAGCCGTTATTGAATTCGAACAGAACATCGCCCTCGGTAAAATCGGCATTGCCGTTAATAGCCAACACATCATAGAGTCCGGTTTCCGTTCCGGCAATTTGAAGAATAAGATTGCCGCTGCTGTGAAAATCGTCATTGAACGTTAATGTGCCGCCTGGTCTAACAGTGGCCCCGCTAGCAATGAAGATATCACCTATGAACGAGCCGTTTCCGCCCACCTCGCCGCCATTAAACTGGAAAGATGACTGACTGAAGCTGCCGTTATTAATGGTTACGCTATTGGGTCCATCAGCATCTTGGGTAAATACGCCAGAGCCATCAATCGTGTTGGAATTTTCAATTAGACCACTATTGATGAAGGTGCCATAATTGTTGATTATGCCATTGTTGTTTATGGAGCTTTGGGATTGAAAAACAGAGCTCCCATAATTGTTAAAAGTGCCATTACCGTCGTTAGTGAGCTTGCCATGTTCGAAGAATATACTATCGTGACTGTTCAGAGTACCCGTGTTATTTATGACACTACTTGAGAAATTTATACCACGAAAACTGTTTAAAATATTAGCATTATACAAGCCTCCTTCAACAGCTTCTAATCCATAGCTATTCAGAATGCCAAAGTTGCTCAAACCTGACGAATAAATTCCTGCTCCCGCGTTCATGGCGCCATAATTATTGAGCCCCCCGAATACAATATCTATTATGCCACTGCCTTCCAGGGTACCGTAGTTGTTTAAGTTTCCTTCATTAAACCCTAAAAAGCCATTGTTTGTGAGAATACCATGGTTATTCAGAATAGCATTGGCACTACTATTAGAACCGTCAATAAGAATTGAGCCAAAAGAGATAAAGTGGACTAAATTTTCTGCATCTTCATCTATGATCTCAATTGTATTACCCACCGGATTTGGATTCGGAGCGATCTGATAGGCCTGTGCAAAGATGGGTGAGCTTGCGAGGGCAATGCTGGTCAGGAGCATAGAAATCTTTGTCATACTCATAATATTTCCTTTTAGTTAAATCACCTCCGACAAAGCCGGGGCTTATATTTGTTGGCCCTCAAAGGGGCAAAAGTTGGCGCTCCCTAAAGGCAGCATTAAATACTAAGTTTGAGCTAAGCAATTGCCATGTTTCAAAAAAACTACACTTAAGGCATATTTGGGTTGCTCACCCAGCGATACACCTCACGCCATCTCAACCTTGCCTTCCAATCCAAGCAACAGCTAAGTTTCCCCCTTACCATCAACCCTCTAAATATCCTCGTTATCCCACAAAACTGAACGCTGAACTAGCCAATGCGAAATCGGAATCGACGTTCTGCACAATGCCTATGATTTCGGCGCGGTCGGTGATACCCGCATCATACATGATGGCAGCATCGAGCTTGCCGGCAGCGGCCGTGTAGATATCCAGACTATAGGAAGCACGCACACCGTGCAACCGGATCACATCTTCATTTACATTGAAATCCTTAATCAGCGCGTAATCCGCATCGCCGCTGGTCAAGGGGTCACCATCGCTGTAGTAGGCCCGGCTGGCACTGCCCAGCACGAAGGTGTCTTTGCTCTTTCCTCCGCGCAACGTATCCACTTCACCCGCTCCAAACCCGACACCCGTTCCCGCAAACGCAGTTTCCACTCCGATCAGAATATCGTTACCCAGCCCGCCACTGAGCGTGTCATTGCCAAATCCGCCAATCAAGGTGTTTGAACCGTAATAGTCCGCCACGTTATCATTGCCAGCGCCGCCATGCGCCACATCGTTACCGTCTTCCCCTCTAATGAGGTCGTCGCCAGCGTCGCCATACAAGGTATCATCGCCAAAGTTACCCTTCAGCGTATCGTTGCCTTCACCACCATTGAGCCGATCACGGCCGCTTCCGCCCAGGAGGGTATCATTGCCCGCCTGTCCAAGCAGGCGATCCTGACCAATGCCACCCTTGAGCGTATCATTGCCGCTACCACCCAAAAGACTGTCGTTTCCTCCATCGCCCGCAACCTCGTCATTACCGTCGTCCGCGCTGACGAGATCGTCTCCGGACCCAGCAGAAATGGTATCCGCTCCCGCTAACCCTTGAATGGTATCTGCACCAGCCAATCCCTTGATAGTATCGGGCCCGCTGGTGCCGGTCAGATCATCATCACCCATTGTGCCTACAATATCTTCCCGCGGGCCGACACCCTCGACGAATCGGTCGGAAAAATCGGTTTTGGCATAGTTCCAGATTTTCAGATTATCGGTAATGCCCACCACCGAATCATAAAAACCAGTCCGATCGGAATAGGGGTTCGGCAAAGTACCCAGGTACATGTAGGGATCGAAAATACCTTTAGGCAAAGCCTGAGTACCGGAAGCCGCTTCTTCACCGTCAATGTACATTCTCATGGTGTCGGTCGTGGAATCGATGCCTGCGCTATCCCATACAAATGCGAAATGATAGGTCGAACCATCTTCGAAACCCCATTTTCCTCCTGGCGCAGCAGAAAAATTAGGAGTTCGTACTGAAATTCCCGGCTGATCGTCGGTCTTGTTGTCTATATTAAAAAAGAAAGTCTTGCCATTGCCGGACCATCCGTCCCAACCCGCCGTCAGCGGAAAAGTGTTCAATTCAAAATCGTCAAAATCACCTGTAAATTCGGAGCCACTGCAAAAGAAATAGGCATGATCCTCGGTGCTGGAGTCATATTTGAACGTGAACCAGAACTCGAAGGTGCCTTGTTGCGGCGTCAATGCCATCTCCTGCAGATTGGTGCCGAAAAAATTCCCGCCCACCATCGAGTCATAATCATTGGCATCGCGGTCGATCCACAGGCCATTGCCAAATTTAGCCGGCACAATTTCCGCATAATCCCAGCTATCGATGAAGCGATTGGCAAGCAGAACATCGGGCCCGACTTCGCTGGGCAGCACATCGCCTTCGGCTTCAAACCGGTTCCAGAAGATCAAGCCGGAAGCCTGCGCACTTTGAGCTACCAACATGTCATCCGAAAGAATGTTAGTTTTCATTTTGATTCCTCCGTTGAGAAATAAGAGCAAGTGCAATGAAAGAGTAAGGCAAAACCACTTGATAAATCCTAATTTTTATCAGCGTATTTTTTTCCGCCCTTTTAGTCATGATAAGCGCACAAGAACAAAATATATTGATATATATCAATTAAGATGATTTCCGCGTAAAGCAAAAAACCGAACTTGCGGAAGCTTTGAAAAGGCTGTCAGTACAGCCGAGACGCGGAACTCGCCAGCGTATTCATCCAGACAATCTGCCATTCAACAATTCGAGCACCCCGCCCGTTTGAGATTGACGGATACGCGTCACCCCACCGTTGCTGATTTTGATGCGATATAAACTGGAAGCGGGAGCTTGGATGGTTTTCGCAATGACTGCCCGCATAACGCCGGCATGCGCAACGATGAGGCAATGGCTGCTTTGATGACGTGCGACGGTTTCTTCAAACGCTGCGCCTACTCGCTGGATAAAATCATCGAGTGGTTCCGCACCCTGCGGCCGGCAATTCACGGGGTCTTTTAAGAAAGCCTGGTATTCGGCAGAACGGCCAATTTTAACTTCATCATGACTCAGCCCTTCCCATTCGCCAAAACCGACTTCCCTAAAACGCGGCTCAACTGTGACATCAATGCCGTGACGCTGTGCCAGTGCATGCGCGAACATTTGGCAACGTTGCAATGGAGAAGTAATGATATAACGCCAACTATTGTAATTCCCCACGGCATTCCACATTTGCGTCCACCCTTTCTCAGTAAGCGGATCATCAATGTTGTGGCCGCGATAACGATGGCCGTTGATGGGCTCACCATGGCGAATCAGATCGATCACAGTTTCTGTCATAAAACTTTATTCAAAAAATTATTGGATGTGATTTTTGCGAATCTGGCAGAAATAAGCGGTGAGAAAAGTTAGCAAGGAAGGTTACAAGTCGTCGAGAAGCAACTCGCGTTATCGCTGTGGTATTACAATGCCCTCAACATGCTCATTGATTATACGAAAAAGGTCACTTCCGATCATCATATGACTTTAGGATCTGGCCCGACAGTACTACAAATTCCCAAGTTTGATTGCTGATTTACCGGTTTTTTCGATAACTGCCAGCGCGATATTGACATATTCCGCATATTCCAGCGCATCTTCATCGGCTATCGGTGTTGCCAATACAAAATCAGCATGTTTGCGCGCTTCCTCAATTCTCCCTTCATCGTAAAGAAGTTCCGCGTAAAAAGCCCGGGTAATGACATCGCTTGGGAAAAGATCATGTGCGCGCTTTAAATGTTTTAGAGCTTTCTGATTATCACCGAAGCTGAGGGGAAAACCCGGCAGTTTGTGATACATCCGACCCAACGCTCGATGCCCACCGGCATTCTCGTATTTTTCATCTAATGCGATCACTCTTAATAAATTTTTTTCCATTGGCCGTACCATTCTTAATGCATTGAGTATACCGCTATCTTCGGCTATTTTACCCATGGCAACCGCTTTCCAGAACAAAGCCCGCACATCATTGCCATTCAACGCCAAGGCTTGATCGGCGATGGCCATACAATTTTCAAACAATTGCACGCGGCGTTTTTTGTCAAGCTCCAGTTGCGCCTGCATAAACTCCAAACGCGCCAGCTCAGCAATGGCTGTTGATTCACGTGAGCCCTTTGTCAATTCACGAAACCAACCAATAGTTTCCATCAATAGCGGCGTATCAATGGCATACCGCCACACCGCCAGCTCGATTTTCTGCTGATTCTCTGGTGTCAAAAGGGTTGCTGAAGCCGATTGCGCAAAAACTGACATAAACAAATAGGCCGCTACAAACCAGCGATACTGAAATGATTCCAATCCTTTTTGCAATGGTTGTAGATTCAGTTTCATTAAGGCACTCATAGTAAACCCAATATAAGTTAATTCAATTAAATGAATAGCTCAGTGCTTATTACCACACAGTCAAAACAAATTGAGGATAACCTCATTCTTTCTTTTCTTAAATGACGAATAGGACGAAAATTCTTATCTTAATAGCTCATCCAGTGTTGTCCAATCGTTGCTAAATGCATAAGCTGCTTTCAGACTGACAAGTGGCATATAATATGCCAATTTTAATTCAAGGTCAGTATTTGCGGCATATCATTTTAGCTTGCAGGACTGGCAAGCTAAAATGCAACAACAGTACACAATTCCTGCACCGAGCACCCTGTTGCGATACGCTGATTTTGATGGCTCCAGCGATTCGCTATTTCTTGCTCAACTGGCACAACAGGCTAGACCGGTCACTATTATTACCGCCAATGCACTCGATGCACAAAGATTGTTTGAGGAAATTCCTTACTTTGCGCCCGAGCTCAAGACGCACTTGTTACCCGATTGGGAAACTCTGCCTTACGATACCTTCTCGCCACATCATGATCTGATTTCAGAACGGCTCGCAACGCTGTATCAGGTAATGATTGGTGCGTGCGACGTGCTTATTGTCCCTTTAACCACGGCACTTTACCGCACGTTGCCGCGCGAATTTCTTGCTGCGCATACCTTTTTCCTCAAACAGGGTGAAACATTGGATGTGGCGAGGTTGCGCAACCAATTGACATTGGCGGGTTATAGCCATGTCACCCAGGTTTTTTCCCCAGGAGAATACAGTGTTCGAGGCGGTTTGATCGATTTGTACCCGATGGGTAGCCCACTGCCGTATCGCCTTGATTTGATGGATAACGATATCGACACCATCCGCACATTCGATGTCGACACTCAACGCAGCATTTATCCGGTCAAAGAAATCCGCCTATTACCTGCACGTGAGTTTCCGCTTGACGAAGCCGGGCGTACTTGCTTTCGTGGCAATTTTCGCGAGAAATTTGAAGGCGACCCATCAAAAAAGAAAATCTATCAAGATATTAGCAAAGGCCTGACACCCGCGGGTATCGAATATTATCTACCGCTGTTTTTTGAAAAAACAGCGACATTGTTTGATTATCTGCCGGAAAACACTTTGCTATGCCTGCATCACGATGTGCGTCCGGTAATCGATGAATTCTGGCAAGATACTCAATCCCGTTATCAACTGCTGCGAGCTGATATCGAACGCCCGTTATTGCCGCCCACTGAACTATTCCTAGCCAGCGATGTTTTTTTCGGCCACTTAAAACCCTATGCGCGCATTGAAATTCTGCCTAAAGGCGACGAGCTCAAACGAGTAGCAAAGAAAACAACTCATCCATTGCCGTCGGTGCAAGTCAACCGGCACGCGGAAAATCCGCTGGAAAAATTGGCTGCGTTTGCGTCATATTTTTCGCAAAGCGGCGGACGGGTTTTATTGTTGGCGGAAAGCATGGGGCGCCGCGAATTAATTGCCGAATACTTGAATCAATATGATCTGCACCCGAATAATTGCCAGGATTACGCACAATTTCTAGGCAGCTCGCAGCCTTTTATGCTCGGCGTTGCGCCACTGCATAACGGTTTTATTTTCGAAGCGGAAAAACTGGCTTTCATCACCGAAAGCGAATTGTATGCCACACATGTTTACGGTCGCCGTGAACGGGAATCGCGCAAAACCACATCTACTGACAACATCTTGCGAGATTTGTCTGAAATAAAGCCTGGCGATCCGGTGGTGCATGAACAGCACGGCATTGGCCGTTATCTGGGTTTGGTTAGTATGGATGTAGGCGAAGGTAAACCCGGCGAGCTTAGTGAATTTTTGTCGTTGGAATATGAAGGTGGGGACAAACTGTATGTACCGGTCTCGCAATTGTATCTAATCGGACGCTATAGCGGTGCTGCACCCGAATCCGCACCGCTGCACAAACTCGGCAGCAGCCAGTGGGACAAGGCCAAGCGCAAGGCGATGCAGCAAGTGCGCGATACCGCAGCTGAATTGTTGAATCTGTACGCCCAGCGCGCAGCACGCGAAGGTCATAAGTTCTCATTGCAGCAGCACGATTACGATGCATTTGCGGAAGGATTCGGCTTTGAAGAAACCGCCGACCAAGCAGCCGCCATCCGCGCAGTGATCGAAGATTTGACCTCCGGTAAGCCGATGGATCGGCTAATTTGCGGCGATGTCGGCTTTGGCAAAACGGAAGTGGCGTTGCGCGCCGCGTTTATTGCCATCGCCGACGGCAAGCAAGTGGCAGTGCTGGTGCCCACCACACTACTGGCAGAACAGCATTTTCAGAATTTCTCCGACCGTTTCGGCTTGATTGCTGACCAATGGCCCGTAAGAATCGCCGAATTGTCGCGCTTCCGTTCTGCCAAAGAGCAAACGCAAGCACTTGCCGGTCTAGCCAGAGGTGAAATCGACATCATCATCGGCACGCACAAATTGATTCAGAAAGATGTGCATTTCAAGAACTTAGGATTGGTAATCATCGACGAGGAACACCGTTTTGGCGTGCGGCAGAAGGAGCAACTGAAGAAGCTGCGCGCCGAAGTCGACGTATTGACGCTTACCGCCACACCGATTCCACGCACGCTGGCAATGTCGCTGGAAGGTTTACGCGATTTTTCCATCATCGCCACCGCACCGCAACGCCGTTTGGCCATTCGCACTTTCGTCAGCGGTTTTTCGATGGGTATCATCCGCGAAGCGTGTTTACGCGAATTAAAGCGCGGCGGTCAGATTTATTTTCTGCACAACGAAGTCAGCACGATTCAATTGATGTACGAAAAACTCGCCAGTTTGTTACCGGAAGCACGCATCAACATTGCTCACGGACAGATGCCGGAGCGGGAATTGGAACACGTCATGCGCGATTTCTACCAACAGCGTTTCAACATCCTGTTGTGCACCACGATCATCGAAACCGGCATCGATATTCCCAGCGCCAACACCATCATCATCAACAACGCGCATAAATTCGGTCTGGCGCAACTGCATCAACTGCGTGGCCGCGTCGGGCGTTCGCATCATCAGGCTTACGCCTATCTGCTAACACCACCCGAAGAAGCGCTCGGTGCGCAAGCTAAAAAACGTCTGGAAGCGATCCAGGCAATGGAAGAACTCGGCTCCGGGTTTTATCTGGCCATGCACGACCTGGAAATCCGCGGCGCCGGTGCAGTGCTAAGCGAATCGCAAAGCGGCGAAATGCAGGAAATCGGTTTCAGCCTGTATAGCTCGATGTTGGATACTGCGATCCAATCGCTCAAACAAGGTAAAGAACCGGACATGCAGCACCCATTGGGTGTCGCCACCGAAATCAACCTGCACGTCCCTGCACTACTGCCGGAAGACTACTGCCACGACATCCACGAACGCTTGGTGCTGTATAAACGCATGGCCAACTGCGCCGATGACGAACAACTCGACGACATGCAACGTGAACTGATCGACCGCTTCGGCCTGCTGCCCAACCCCGCCCGCGCCCTGCTCGACTGCCACCGTCTGCGCATCGCCGCCAAACCGCTCGGCATCATCCGCATCGACGCCAGCACAGAAAGCATTCAAATCCAGTTTATTCCGAACCCGCCAATCGACCCGCTCAAAATCATCCAACTGATCCAAAGCAGCCGCGAATACTCGCTCTCCGGCCAGGATCGGCTGAAAGTTCTGGTGCAGATCGAAGATGTGAATAAGCGGGTGATGCGGGTTAAGGAGTTGATGCAGAAATTGAGAGTTAGCAATTAAATTGCAAAATAGAAATGCTTGCGTTATTGTGACACTCAGTGAGTTCCATTGACATTGAAAAATTGAAACAAGGGATTTGAAATAAGTCAAATATCTGCAAGACTACCGGATGAATTGATCGCCGCGCTGGACGAAGCTGCCACAAAATTACATCGAACGCGCGCCGATGTGATCAGACAAGCTGTCGAATATTACCTCGACGACTTTGAAGATATTTCTCGTGCCGTTGAAGTGCTTCGCGACCTTGCCGATCCTGTGCTGGACTGGGAAACTGCAAAGAATGATCTACTCCGTCAGCATTAAGCAAAGCGCGCTTAAATCACTCAAAAACATAGCGCGTGAAGATAGACTTCGCATCATCGAAGCCATTGATCAACTCAAAACAAACCCAGCAGCTGGCAAAGTCTCAAAGGTGAGTACTCCGGGCTTTTCGCCGCATCCGCATCGGTTCTTATCGCGTTGTATACGCAGTGCATGATGAGCAATTAACGGTATTGGTTATTCGCATTGATCATCGGCGGGCGGTGTATCGGTGAATTTAATGGAATTCTTTTGTCAAGCCCGGTTGCATCGATCAGAAAAACGGTGCAATGTCTGCAGGTATTGCACCTCCTACCTCGGCAACTCATTTTCCACCAGCTTCACCCAATACGCCGCACCCAGCGGCAGGATTTCATCATTAAAATCATAGTTCGGGTTATGCAGCAGACAGTTGCCTTGTATATTGCCATTACCGATCCAGATGTAGCATCCGGGTTTTTGTTGCAGCATGAAGGCAAAATCTTCGGCGCCCATACTGGGGGTTGGTGTTAAATTGACGCAATCAATGCCAGCAACGGCGGTGGCGGCACGGATGGCGCTGGTGGTTTCCTCAGGACTGTTGAGCGTGACCGGATAACCGGGGTTCTCGGGATTAAATCGAATATCTGCGTGCACTCTGAAGCTTTTCGCGGTGCTTTCGGCAAAATGGCGAATACCACATTCCAATTGCTCACGCACGGCATTGTTAAAGCTGCGAAAGGTTCCCCGCATCACTGCAGAATCCGGCAGCGCGTTCCAGGTATTGCCACCGTGTATTTGCGTGACGCTGACGACAGCGGCATCGGCAGGATCGATCCGGCGGCTGACGATGGTTTGCAATTGCGTCACCAGATGCGCCGCTGCGACCAGCACATCATTGCCGAGATGCGGCATGGCGGCATGAGTGGCTTGGCCTTTCAAGGTGATTTCAAAGCAATCGAACGACGCCATCATCGCTCCGGTTTTGACGGCGAAATGCCCGACAGGCACATCCGGAAAATTATGCATGCCGAACACCCGTTGCGCCGGAAATTGTTCAAACAGACCTTCATCGATCATTTGCAACGCCCCGGCACGGCATTCCTCAGCCGGCTGGAAAATGAAATACACAGTGCCGTCGAAGCATCCGTGCTTGGCCAGATAATTCGCGGCACCGAGCAACATGGCACAGTGCCCGTCATGGCCGCAGGCATGCATCTTGCCGCTGTTGCGGGAAGCATGATCGAAGCGGTTTTGTTCCTGGATATTCAGTGCATCCATATCGGCGCGCAGCGCTATGCTGTTACTGCCGTTGCCACGGCGTAAAACACCGACGATTCCGGTTTTCGCTAAACCTTGATGCACTTCGATCCCGACGTTTTGCAGCAACTCAACGATCAACTGCGCCGTCGCAGTTTCTTCATACGCCGTTTCCGGATGTTGGTGTATCTGTCTGCGCCAGCGTTGCATATCGGCATGCAGTGATTGGATTTCTGGAACAATGCTCATAATCAATCAGCGACTCATATCAAACCCTTCCAGCTTACCTCATAAAATCGAAGGTTGAAACATGTCGGCATTTCTACATGCGCTGAGATAGTGCTTTAATTCTAAGAAAATATCATCCCGTATTAAAGCACCATCCTTCAGCCAATGGATCAGCGCCAGTTCAATACCACATAGCGCGACGCTTCGCCATCCCGCACCAATAGCAGTACTTTATTATTGGTACTACTTTTTACAACTTGATTGAATTCGGCAGCAGTGTTAACGGCCTTACGGTTGACCTCTAGAATGACGCTACCGCGACTTATACCCGCCATCGTAGCTACTGAACCCGGCGCTACTTCAGTCACGATAACGCCTTTCCCGGGTTTTATCCCAAGCTGCCGAGCCATATCGGCTGTTATCGTCTGCACTATCAAACCTAATTTGTCACTGGATTGCGAAAGCTCTTGCGATGCAAGTTTGTCGTCGCTGAGCTTGTCAATTTTTACTGAAACAGTGCGCTGCTTTCCATCACGAATGATATCAAATTCCACTTTGCTACCCGGTTGTGCCATTGCAACTTGATTACGGAAATCACCAGTATCGTTCACGGGCCGCCCTTGATAATTCACGATCACGTCACCCGTTTTGAGTCCCGCTTTGTCTGCAGGCGAATTTTTTGTCACCTGGGCGATCAAAATGCCTCTATCGCTTTCCAAATCGAAAGACTTGGCTAGATCCGCAGTCAGCGGCTGGATCATAATTCCAAGATAGCCACGCACCACTTCACCTTTTTCGATCAATTGATTAGCAATGCGCTCGACCAAATTGATCGGAATGGCGAAACCGATACCCATATACCCGCCGCTGCGGCTAAAAATAGCGGTATTCATACCAATCACTTCGCCATCCAGATTGACCAATGGCCCGCCCGAATTACCCGGGTTGATCGCAGCATCGGTTTGAATGAAATCTTCGTAATCGTTAATGCCGAGGGAAGTTCTGCCTTTAGCACTGACGACACCGACTGTTAACGTATGACTCAAACCAAATGGATTGCCAATGGCAACCACCCATTCCCCCACTTCCAATTGCGAATAATCACCTATCTGCACGGCCGGTAATCCGCTTGCTTCAATCTCTATCACGGCGATATCTGATTTAGGATCGGTGCCTTTTATTTTTGCTTCAAACTCACGGCCATCCAAGAACTTGACGCTGATCTTATCATTACCTTCAACCACATGATTATTAGTCAAAATATAAGTTTTATTGTCGAGCAACTTATGATTGGAAGTAAAAACAAAACCGGAGCCCTGTCCGACTACGGAACGCTGTTTTCCTTGTTGTTTTCCCTCTGGTACATTAAAACGTGGTATATCGGGAAAACGATCGCCAAAAAATCGCTTAAAAAATTCATCTCCAAAAGGCCATTGCTGCCCATCACCAAATGGGATCCCAAACGGTGTTGATTGAGCTGTTTCAGATTCTCTTTCAACCTGAATTAGCACCACCGATGGAGACACTTTTCGTGCCACCTCCGCGAATGCCTTGCTAGTTTGCCGCAAACTTTCAACACCATTGCTTTGCGCAAGCAAATCAATCGGCATCAAGATTCCCAACAATAATGCTAATAGCAAATTTCGGTATACATACATGCTCTACTCCTCTCAATTAACAAGATGATGATCAGTCATCAGACAACTTATGATTCCCAAAGTTATAGGCACAAAGTGCAAATTACAAGTAATCATTACTTATCGATTAAATCTGGTAGTATTTTTTATTTGAGGATAAAAACATATGATCATTGTTATTTCCCCTGCAAAAACACTTGATTTTGATACACCAGCGAGCACTCAAGAATATACCCAACCTGATTTCCTCGCAGATTCAGAAATACTGATTGATGAGCTGAGAAAATTGGAACCCGATCAAATTAGCAGTTTAATGTCGATTAGTCCCAAGCTCGCCATTCTGAATTCAAATCGTTATTGCGCTTGGCAGCATCCGTTCACGATGGCAAATGCCAAGCAAGCAATATTGGCTTTCAAAGGGGATGTTTACACTGGTCTCGATGCCGCTACCATGACTATGGAAGATTTGTCTTTTGCGCAAGCTCACCTGCGCATTCTGTCAGGGTTATACGGTGTGTTGCGTCCATTGGATCTGATGCAACCTTACCGGCTTGAAATGGGTACGCCATTCAAAAATCCGTGCGGCAATAATTTGTATGAATTCTGGGGAGACAAAATCACACATGCGCTTAATCAAGATTTAAAAAAACAAAAAACCGATATATTGATTAACCTGGCTTCCAATGAGTATTTCCAATCTATCAAACCTCATAAACTTAGTGCACGTATCATTACGCCAGTATTCAAAGATCAGAAAAACGGTGCTTATAAAATAATCAGTTTCTTTGCCAAGAAAGCTCGCGGTATGATGAGTCGATATATTATTCACAACAAACTCACAGATCCTGAAAACATTAAGCGCTTTGCTGTTGCGGGTTACCGGTTTAGCGAGGGAGATAGCGGCACAGATGAATGGATTTTCACGCGTGCAGAAGCGAGATCGGCATGATTCTTACCCAGAAATACATTGAATTTTTTGAAAGAAAGCAATGAATCCACAAAAAATAATTGAACAAGCTAAAAACTATGTGATGTTATCCAACAACCACAATCTTGAACTCATCAAGCCTCTATTTGCAGGAGATGCTACTTATCACTCGGTTTATTTTGGTGAATACAGTGGTAGTGATGCCATTCACACTATGATGACAAGCTTTTTTGCCCACTTCCCCGATGCTCACTGGGAAGTTGCACAATACCGTACTATTGAAAATAATGGCGTGCAATTTGAATTTATCATGACAGGTATGGATACAGCATCTGGCGAGCGAATAAGGCGGCACGGATTGGAACGTATCTACTTTACCCTCGATGGGTTGATTAAGCATATCGCGGTTTGCGAGCCTGAAGTCAGTCAACCTCATAGCTGAAAGCATTGTCTAATTTAGCAGATAACGCTATCCTGATAGCAATATTAAAATTTTATTGTTAGCAAAAAATCATGATGACACAAGATGAACAAAAACGCGCAGTTGCATCAACTGCGATTCAACATATTCCGGTGGGTGGTATTGTCGGGGTAGGTACCGGATCTACTGCCAATTATTTTATTGATGAATTAGCCAAAATCAAACATAAAATCGAAGGTGCAGTAGCTAGTTCCGATGCAACTGCGCAACGCCTTAAAGGTCACGGCATAGAGATTCACGATCTCAACAATGTTGTTGATCTCCCCGTATATGTTGATGGTGCAGATGAAATTACGGAAAACCTACATATGATCAAAGGTGGCGGTGGTGCTTTGACACGCGAAAAAATTGTTGCCGCAGTAGCGCGAAAGTTTATTTGTATAGCTGATCAGAGCAAACTGGTAAGCGTACTTGGTAATTTTCCGCTACCTATCGAGGTTATACCGATGGCACGTAGCTATGTGGCACGTGAAATTGTATTGTTGGGTGGACATCCCGCACTTCGCCAAGGCTTCATCACCGATAACGGCAACGTTATTCTGGATGTGCATGGTTTACAGATCATCAATCCGGTTGAACTAGAAGCAAAACTTAATCAAATTACTGGCATTGTAACCAATGGGCTGTTTGCGCAACGTCCAGCGAATACATTGCTTCTTGGAACTGATAACGGTGTACGAACAATTACTATTTGATTATGTTGTTAATAATGACTAACGTTAACCGTTAATTTCTACACGCATAATATAACAAGGTAAGCTATGGCAAACAAAGAACATATTTCCAAACAATTCGACGCGGACCTTGAAGAAGTACGAACACGTGTTTTACAAATGGGTGGATTTGTTGAAGAGCAGATCGAATACGCCATTGAAGCACTCACCAGCGGCAATGAAGAGCTGATTGATCAAGTTATCACAAGAGATCACCGCGTCAATGCAATGGAAGTTTCTATCGATGAAATCTGCAATCAAATTATTGCGCGTCGACAACCGACCGCAAGTGATTTGCGGCTGATTATGATGGTGATTAAAACCATTACTGATTTGGAACGTATTGGCGATGAAGCCGCCAAGATTGCGCGAATGGCTAAATTGATTTACGGATCAGACCGGATGCATTTACCGCGTTTCAATGAAATTAAGCATGTAGCCAATATTGCCATGGATATGCTGCATAAAGCACTTGATTCTTTCGCCCGATTAGACCTGAATGCGGCCGCACAAATTGTTCGACAAGATGATTTTGTGGACGAAGAATTTCGTTCTATCCTGCGTCAGTTGATTACATTTATGATGGAAGATCCAAGAAAAATTTCAACGTGTCTAGAAATCGTATTTGTCGCTAAAGCAATTGAACGCATCGGGGATCACGCAAAAAACATGTCCGAATACGTTGTTTACATGGTAAAAGGTAAAGATGTTCGCCATGTTACAGCCGATCAGATCGAGCAAGAAATTCGAGAATAATGAATTGACGTTACAAGTTTATCTCAGAAAAACTTTCAATTAATCGCTGTACACGCGCACAGTGACTGCCATGCCAATAAATATGTTTACATACTGAACACATTAGAAATCGATGGTAATGCTGTTTGGTCAAAGGCTGTAGACGGTGTTCTATATTTTTCTTTTCAGTTTCGATCAACTGGCCATTACAATGTGAGCAACGAGTTAACGGGTTTAGCATGGAATATAAATTAAATCGATCCAACACTTCTTTTGTCTGGATCTTAGGCAAGCTTGCGCGAACAAAATACCCATAAATGATAATCCTACGTTGCAGCAAGGTGCGATCACGCGTAAGCACTATACGCCTTTGCGCATCAGCGATTCTTGCCACTGTATCGTCGGCATAATCGTTGCAATAGAGACAGTCAAATCCAAGTAATCTCAAATAGCGCGCTAATTTGCCAAGATTCACATCAACCACAAAGAGCGGCGGCTTTGGCAATTCCGGACGAAGTATGGTTGCAGGTAACATAACGGCGTTGCGAGATAGTGGATAGACTTGAATATGATCACCCTGTTGCACAATATAATTAAAATCAACCTCGTTACTATTGACCAAGATCTGTTCAATTTCCGTATGCGGCACATTGAAAGATTCGATTATGTCCTTCACTGAAGCTTTACGATCGAGATGATGAATAATTTCAACATTACGCAACACAGGTTCAACAAAATCATTAAGCGATTCGTAAAAATGTAATCTGATTTGCCCCATTGTTTACAGTTAATTGTGGATTAAGATTGCTGTAATTTGATCAAGATCAATGTTTCACGTATCGGTACGCTGTATTCTGTCACCGTTGTAACAAAAACGATTAACTATTAATTATCAAAAGGTTTTTTATGAGAATTACTTATTTTTTTGTAATAGCAGCAGTTTTTATTTTAGTAGCATGCGGTGGTAAGCCTACAGCACCAGAAACTCCTGATCCTGATGCTTACGGCAAAACTATCCAACCTTTCCATCAAATACCATCGGGAGATCAAGAGGGTGGTGGTAAGGCCAGATCTACGGAAGAAAAATCAAACTATTAGAATCATTCAGACGCGGTGTTCTATAGCTTAAATTGACTTGTAATTTAGCTATAGAACACCGTGTTTTCTACGCTTCGATCTTGCGAAAATCTAATCGCTATTGTACGACCCACGAAAGTTTATAAGATTCTGGGAAAGGTCCTGATCGATAGTCGATGTCACCTTGCGCAGCAATATCTTTTTTCAATAGCACCTGACGTACCATTTCAGGAATCATCACCATGCCGACATAGCGCCCCAAGCACTCGTGGTTGCCAAAACCAAAATGAAAATAGTTATACCAATTACGCTGCGGCATAAATTTTTCTGGTGATTCAAAAGCGCGTTCATCAAACATAGCCGATAGCGTTACAGGCAGCACATAAGTACCCGCATGTAAAACCGTTTCATGATCCGTCCCCTTTGCAGCCGCATAATCACTTGCCGTAGTACGGAATAGATAAGGCGTTATGGGAACAAAGCGTAAAGCCTCCCAGACAATACCGTCGAATTCAGCCGTATCTTCCTTCTGTGCAGCCTCCTTCGCAGTGGACAACCATTCTGGATGCTGAAATAAGTATTGCAATATCTGTGCTACCGCCTGCGAAGTTGTTTCAATAGCTCCGATTAAGAGACCACCCGCATTAGTACCTAAGCGTTTAATGTCAAAATCCAGTTCCTTAGCAAAACTGGTACGCAACATTCTTGTGACAATATCATCTTGCAATCTAATGATCGTTGAAAAAGTCAATTTTTCGGCCAGTACCGCCAAATAGCGCTTTCCAATAAGCATCGTGATATAACTTCCCAGTTTTTTAGATGTTTCATTATGGCGGTCTATCACTTGCTGGGATAATTCCGGAGGCAGTAAATCAAAAGGGTGATTGTGAAAGGTATCGTATTGATTCCAATACGACCATTCAATCAGGTCAGCAGTCTTTGCCCCCGTTAATCCGAAGTATTTTTGCACCAGCGTGGCGGGAACCGTGCGGCAGAAATCATTGACAATCTCAATCTGGCCACTGCCACGACTGAGAATACCTCTGGCAATATCCGCTACCATGTTACGCACTTTGGGCAAATCATCGCGATTCAGCATAAACTGCATCAATGACTTTTCGCGCGTATGTAATGCATCGTCATCATGCATCATTAAGTAATTGGCCATTTTGGGAACATAAGGCTTAACTGTAAAAACCTTATACATCAACAATATTTCTCTGACATCATCAAACCGCGTCACCAATGTACATTTTGGCGTTACCAAAATAGGCCGTTTTTCACGCAACTCTTTAAAAAAAGGCAAAGGCTCAGTATCAATCCAGCGACGCACCAGTGCAAACTTATCGGCATCCGCAGTGGCATCATACTGTTCAAGATAGCTCGTATTCATGGCGTTACTCCTTTTTTGTTAATGTGGACTGTGCATCAAATCACAGTGTTTTGAGATATTCCAACAAATCCAATCGCTCTTCTTTAGTTAGAGGTTTTAAAATCCTACCATCCAGTTGCGCTGTCTTGCCCGATGCATATTCATGACCAGCATTACTATTGCCGTTTAAGCTCGTATTAAACGTAAAGCCATCATATCCGCTATTTTTCAAACCCACTTTTATCGGATCAAACTCGCGCGATCCCACTTCGAATTGATCGGGACGATATTCCCCATCATCCGGATCGCCCTCACGTTTTTTGGGTAATAGCAAGTCATAGAGCGTAGGTACCGAACCGTTGTGCAGATAAGGTGCGGTTGCCCAAATACCATTTAAGGCTCTCGCTTTGTAGGCACTTAGAGAAGCAAATGGATTAGCGGTGGTATCCGGATCATAATTGCCCTGCTTGATTGAAGGAGAAATCTTGTTTTGAATAAATGCCGTAGCGATATCGACAATCCAGTCAATCCAACGCTCGAAAAACCACTTGTCCGGATCTGGCGTAGCCACGACGTTTAAGGTCGCTTTAGTGAGCAAAGCAGCAACAGGTGCTTCTTGATCAAGCAGAATGTCTCCTACGCCTACACTAACATATTGGTTACGCAGAATACCCGAAAATCCTTTATAGCTTGTACTGTTACCAGCCATAACCGGATCGGTACCGACATCGCTGACCCTAGACATATGCGCAACGATACGGCGATCCGGATCAGCACGATTGATATTGGCATGGCAACTGGCACAATACTCGTTGAATAATGCTCTACCCTTAGTAGCGCGATCCTTGTCAATTTCTCCTAGAATATCTTCCGGCCATTGCGGTGATTGCAATTTCTGTAAATGTGATTCAATTCTGCTTAAATTATGTACATTGATAGAGGAATCAAATCTGACTTTTTTACTTGCAGGTGCTTGTCCACCGATAATGGTCGAAATGCTAAAGCCCTTTTCCTCTTTCCAATCGAGCGTACCAAACACGCCGATAACTTCACCAACATTGCGTCCCAATGATTCTAACCCTGCGTTCGCAACCAAGCCGTTCCATTGCACATAGTCATGTTGCACGATATCCCATAAAAAAGGATAACTGACGGGAGCATTCGGCTTATTGAACAGCTTATTGCGTAACCGGCCTAATTGCCATCCATCAAGTGTTTGGGTGAGACGGCTGACTACACTGTCTCGTTGATCGCCGGTCATGATTTGATCAACGTTTTGTACAATCTTTTTGTAGTCTGCTTCGGACATACCCTCTTCGCTCATTATCTTGCCATCACGCAACAACTCCCTTAAAACCCTCTCATTAACTAGATGTTCGAGCACACGGTTATAAATACGCCCAAATGCATCCAGTCTGGCATATCCATAAGCTACATCGCTGCGATTGATGTCGATATAGCCAATAAGACGTTGCGTATATCGCTTAAGATCATCTAGCACTTCTGATTCGGATTTGTAACTGCCGCGAGCAAGCACATTCTTAACAAACCGGTTCCGGGCTTCTTCATTTCTTTGCGTATATTTAAGAGCCTTAGCAATATCTTTCATGATACTTTCCATGTCCGCATTCGCCGGGCCACCATCAATGCGGATACCTACTCCGTTATAATTTACTTGTGCAGTATGACAAGCTGCGCAGGTCAGGCCTATATATTCTTTACCCATGTAGCTATCTTTAACCCAACCGACGGGAAGTGCATCCGGATTAGCTGTTGAGGCCTTTTGTGGTAAGTAACGATAAAAGTTCATATTATTGTCTGTGCGGAAAAGCTCAGACTTCTTGGACTGTTCCAGCACCATGAAAAAATCATACGGCATCAAATTGGAACCTTGTGTCGTAGTATAAAACCATAAGCTGTCGGCAATATCCCAACCTTGGTCTAGATACTTGATCGTTGTGTAGCTGTCGTCAAATTGATCCTGCTTGACCGTGGTCGCGCCGCGATCAGGATCAGTCTCAGGAATTAACTTGCAGGACGATAACATGGCAATTAAAAGCAATGCTGGAATAAAAAATATGGTCCGATTTTCTGAAGTTACAAAATAATATTTCACAATCATTCCCCCTTCGCTTGAATTTGTTTAATCAGTATTGTCAAAAAAATGCAATTGTTCGTCTGCTACACCTATAAAAATCACGTGCCGTTACATTTTATGGAGCAACACACCCGTTACCACGAATAATCTTAACCCGTTACCTTCATTTAATTTAGTGTACTCCCTTATTTTCCATTCTTCACGCAACTCCCATATCCGCCTCATTTTTGTAATTACTTGCATGTACCCGACTTCATCTAGAACCTAAAGCAGGTGTAATTAATCAAACAGTCGTTTATATTCAAACAAATTTCAAAAACAGCAAGTTAGGTGATTGTTTGCGTTACAAAGTGATGCAATGCTTTTACTTTGCCATTCCTACCCATATAGCAGCTTTGCCGCGAGGTAAAAATCGTAACACGATTAATCAATGACATGGTGGTTTTAGGCAAGTGATATGCCAAATCACACACAAACATTTTCAAAGGAAGGTCGGTAGATAACGAAGAAATTGACAATAGGAGAGACCCTTTCAAAAGTCCTTTTGTGAATTTTTAATTCATTGTCTTTATTGATTAACCTTTTCTGAAAATAGGGTTTTACAAAGGTCTTTAGGAATAAAAAAGGAAGTACTCATGCAGCCTTGGTACATCAGGCATTCACTATGAAAAATATTTTTATTGAAAGTGTAGGATCATGATTCTAGATAAAAAACATATTCCAAATCACATTGACAATCAACCCAATGGCTACACTAATTGTCAAAATAGCAAAACCTTGCTGCAGCCTTCGTCCTGCCAAGCGATCGGCAAACAACCTGCCAAGCAGCATTCCTACAACAGTTCCACCACCAAAGGGAATAGCAATCGACCATTTCATGGCTTCCATCAATAGTGCTGAAATTACGCCAACCATAGAAATCAAGGCGATAATGGCGAGTGATGTAGCTAATATGGATGGAATATTCAGATTAGTGACCTTCTTCAGTGTCGGCACGATGACAAATCCACCGCCTACACCGAGAAGACCCGACAAAAAACCCGCCATCGTCCCTGATAATGCTAATGCTCTAAAGCAAGGAATATTCCAAATTAAACGTCCCTCAACATCATCTAACTGACAAGGCGGTTCTGCGGATACTCTCATGCTCTCATTATCGTCGCGCTGACTTTGACGAAACATGCGAACAGCTACATAAATCAGCACAGCAGCAAATAATAAACTCAACGGCGCATTCGGCAAGCGCTGCGCAAGCCATACCCCTGCCGGAGCAGTCAATGCGCCTGCAAAAGCAATTAAGCTGGCGGCCCGGTACCGGACAATTTTCTGCCTTAAGCCCAGTATTGCTCCAATAGCAGCGGATAGCCCCACTGCGAACAATCCGATGGGCGCGGCCTCGGCAACTGTCAGATGCAAGCTGAACATGAGTAACGGCACCGCGATGATGGTGCCACCGGCTCCAGTCAGGGCGAGCACAATCCCAGTCAATGCACCTATAAAAATACTGATCAGAATAGGATCCATGCCTTTTAACTCACACCCGTTGAACCAGTCAGCCATTCGCGGCCTTTCAACATACCATTCCAGTATAGCCAGGGAAATAACTTGGCTTTGAGCAGCCAAGAAAAACGCCTGGGTACTACCGGATTAAGCGGAAAAGTAGGTAGCAGCTTACCGCCAAAACCAAACTCGGCCAGAATCACTTTGCCATTTTCCACCGTAAGCGGGCAAGCGCCATATCCATCATAAATATGAGAGCATTCCCGTCCTTCTTTAGCCGCAAGTAAATTTTCCGCCACGATGACGATTTGTTTTCTGGCAGCCGCAGCCGTTTTGGCATTCGGTGAAGAGCAAGCATCACCTAACGAGAAAATATTGGCATAACGCGGATGTTGTAAGGTTTTTGGATTTACTTCAAAAAACCCCGCCGCATCGGCCAGCGGGCTTTGACGAATAAAGTCCGGCGCTACCTGAGGTGGAACCACATGTAACATATCAAATGTTTTTTCAACTCGCGTTATTTTTCCATCGCTATCCTTAATATCAAAAAAAGCGGTTTTACCGGCGCCATCGACTTTCACCAGGGTCGAATTGAAAACCAGCTTGGCGCGATAACGTTTCACGTACTCCATTAACGATGGCACAAAATCAGCTACGCCAAATAATACTGCCCCAGCGGTATTGAATTCGACATCGATTTTATCCAGCATATCGTGGCGCAACCAGTAATCGGATGAAAGATACAGTGCTTTTTGAGGCGCACCGGCGCATTTGATTGGCATCGGCGGCTGCGTAAATAGCGCCTTACCGCTTTTGAGATTTTTCGTCAGCGACCAGGTATACGGTGCCAACTCGAAGTGATAGTTTGAAGTCACACCATTCTTGCCGAGTGTTTCAGGCAAGCCTTCTATTTTTTCCCAGGCTAAACGTACGCCCGGACAGACGATTAATTGCCTGTAGCCGATTGAACGGCCATCAGCCAAGTTGACTAAATTGTTCTCCGGGTCAAAACCAGCCGCTGCCGCTTGTATCCATTCTGCTTTGGGAGGAATTACATCCGCCATGTTGCGTACCGTTTGCGCGATATCATAAGCACCTCCGCCTACCAGCGTCCAAGCCGGCTGGTAATAATGCTTGTCGCCGGGTTCGATAATGGCAATGCGAAGCGCAGGCCGGCGATGCAAAAGGCTGGCAGCAACACCGATTCCCGCTGCACCGCCGCCGATTACGACAACATCGAATGCATTGCCCCAGTTGCACGCAGCTACCGTCGGCATCGACTGATCCCTGGTTGCATGGGGAACATGAATGGTCTCAAGAGCATCGCCAGTCCAACTGCAAGCGGCCGTGACCGTCTCATCTCCGGCATCGGGCGCTTGGTTTTGCCTGACAAGCTCGTACAGCTTCCGGGAACGATTACCAGTATTACAAAAAGCGAGAACCGGCCCGGGCAGCTCAGCCAGCAATTTGTTAAATGTTTGGCTTTTTTCTACAGAAAGCGAACCGATGACTACCGGTAAATAAACAAATTTCATTCCCAATGCATTCGCAGCTTGTTCCAGTTCGTTGCTGGCGGGTTGCGTTGCACCTTCTTCATGATCGGGACGGTTACAGATAATGGCTTTATAGCCCGCCGCGGCGATTTCCGCCAAATCATCGATACGGATTTGACCGGTAACAAATAACTTCTCATCCAGTTTAGTCGTAACAATGCTCATTGCGCTCTCCTCCTGTAAGAATGGAATGGGGTTGAATTCGCACCAGCACAAAGTAATGTTTGCTGGGATTTATGACAAGCGCACCGCATCTTTAACTTTCTCATTCCGGTGAAAGTTCGTGCTTTTTTCTGCACAATAAATGCAGTATAGCGTTTGCATGATTTGTAATACTGTATAATCAACTACGCTGTAAGAAATATATTTGCCCTTGCGTTCACTTTGCACCAGTTTCTCTTTTCGCAAAACAGTCAGTTGCTGTGAGAGCGCAGCCTGCCGGATGCCAAGCGATTGCTCGAGCTCATAGACATTTTTCTCACCCTGTGCAAGCTGACACAGAATCAATAAGCGGCTCTCATTGGATAGGGCTTTCAGCAGCATACACGCCGAAGCCACAGATTTTTTGTGTGGCATAGCCATACTGCAATCCGCATCATTTTCCGCTTTTGCGGTATCTAACCGATTACTTAGCATAATACTCGCTTGAGTTTCAAAAGAATCTGCACACGATTTCGCTTACAACGACCTTCCGCTCATTTATCCGTTTTGGAATGACGTACACGATATCGTTCCAACATTTCGAAAATACCCATTCCAGCCAGCATCGCCAGTACGAATACTACTCCGTGGAGATTGCCAGTTCCTACCAGAACAAGGCCGGGACCCGGACAAATACCCGCTATGCCCCAACCTATACCGAATGCCAGGCTTCCCAGAATCAAACGTTTATCAATAACGCGCGAAGTGGGTAAATTGATCGTTGAACTGAGATAGGTTTGGCCCCGGCGTCGCGCCAGTGTAAAGGCGATCGCACCGATACTGATTGCTCCTAGCATTACAAATGCCAATGATGGATCCCATGAACCGGTCATATCGAGAAAAGACAAGACTTTTTCTGGATTCGCCATTTCCGATAAAATCAAGCCGATACCGAAAACAAGGCCGGATACCAGGGCAATTAAAATACTAGTCATAATGCATCCTCCCGGAGTAAAGTAATTAGCTTAATAAATGTCTGATGACATAAACCGTGGCAATACCTGTCGTAAAAAAAATTGCGGTAGCCACAATTGAACGTGGCGACATGCGCGACAGCCCGCAGACACCATGGCCACTGGTACAACCTGAGCCATAACGCGTGCCGATACCCACAATCAACCCCGCTACTGCCAGCGTGCCATAGCCGGCTTCGATATGGATAGCCGGCAACGCATTGAACAATTGCCATATCATAGGCGCCATGATAAGTCCTGTAACAAACGCAATACGCCATCCCATATCGCCACTGTGCCATTTGAACAAGCCGCCGACTATGCCGGAAATACCAGCAATCCGCCCGCCAAGCAACAACAAAATCGCAGTCGCGATACCTATTACCATGCCGCCAGCCAATGCAGACTCAGGTGTAAAGTGCATCCAATCAATGTTCATAGTCTTTATTCCTGTCAATTATAGACAAAATTATATTACATGTTATTATATATTATAGTCAATGAATATTTTTGATAATTTCTACAACAAAGGAGATAACCATGCAACCGAATATTCAGGCATTTTTTGACCCGGCAACCTGGACAGTCAGTTATGTTGTATTTGATGAACCAGGAGGAAGTTGCGCAATAATCGACCCCGTGCTTGATTACGATCCGAAAGCAGGCAGAACGAAAACCCATTCTGCGGATAAATTAATTGCATTTATTAAGGCGCAACGACTAGCCGTAAGTTGGATTCTCGAAACGCATGCCCATGCCGATCATCTTTCTTCGGCTCACTACCTCAAGCAAAAGGTGGACGGAAAAACCGCCATTGGCGATCATATCCCAACAGTTCAAAAGGTTTTCAAAGAATTATTCAATATGGAATCCGAATTCTCACCGGATGGCAGACAATTTGACCATCTACTATCCGACGGCGAGGTATTCCAGGTAGGAAAACTAAGCGCCAAGGCCATTTCAGTTTCCGGGCATACACCAGCCGATATGGCCTATCAATTCGACGATGCAATTTTTATAGGCGATACGCTATTTATGCCCGATGTCGGTACCGCACGCGCCGATTTTCCAGGTGGCGATGCCCGTCAATTGTACCGCTCTATCCGCAAACTACTGAATTTTCCTGCGGAAACCAGATTGTTCATGTGCCACGATTACCCCCCTAACTATCGTCCTGCTCAATGGCAAAGCACAGTTGCGGAGGAACGCGCACACAATATTCATGTTCACGATGGCGTGAGTGAAGATGAATTTGTGACCATGCGCACCAAGCGCGATGCGACTTTGGAAATGCCGGTACTGCTGTTACCTTCCGTGCAAGTCAATGTGCGTGCGGGGCAAATGCCTCCGGCGGAAGACAACGGCACCACTTACTTTAAAATACCGATCAATGTAATTTAACAAAACTGTAATTCGCTCTGACTTGACGTCATGCGCTTATCAGCTAACGATCAGCCTAACTACGACATGCAAAATTTTGCTGGTTACTGTTTATGAAATTATTGGTACGCATACATTATGTTTTATTTATAAGTACAACTCTCTCTCAGGTTGTCTATCACCGATTGCATTGAATCGAGCAGTAGAGCTTTACGATCAAGCGGCAATCCGTTCGGAATCAAGGCAGCTTTTGACCAATATCGCACGTGCTCAGCATCATGAACCATTACATTTCACGCGGGTTTCAAACATCGCGGCGACATTTAATTTCAGCGCGAATGCCGGTGCGACACCAGCATTGACCGGGGATAGCGGTGGTTTATTAGCCCCTATATTTGGCGGCGGCGTATCGGAAAATCCAACATTCAGTATCGATCCGATTGCTAGCGAAGAATTCACCAAGCGTCTGCTGACACCATTCAGCCAGCATAAACTGACGCTTTTACTGCGCCAGCACTTTGATATCGATCTATTGCTGCGAATGATGGCACAAGAGGTTTACTTGCATCGTAGCGAACAACAAAACACTGCTCACGATATCGTCGTACATGAGAAACGAGGCCACCAGCGCCGCTTGCACCGCGGCGCCAAAACATTCCCTGGCTCGATAGCCTCCGGTTTTCCAGAATCGACTAAAACCGATGAATTCTTCCCCGGTTTTCAGCTTACCAAGGAGCAGGAACATCGTATGCGTTACCGGCAGCGCACGCACTTGCAACAAACCGCTTATCACAATAATCCATCCGATCGCGCTGGATACGAGATGTTTCGCCGTATCGTATTGCATTTATCCGCTATTCAGGATCAGAAGCAATTGTTTGCCGAGCCTTTGACATTCGAGCGTAGCTGGGAAATATCCGATAGCGGAATTTCGGCAGAAGGACTTTTTCAAGTCATCGAAAAAGACTTTACCGTCAGCCATGATCAAGAAAAAAATATTTACATATTAAGCAAACAATTACCGGGTCCCATTCTCATTACCAACTACGACCCAAACATCCTCTGCTGCGAAGAACGGGCGGAGATATATAATCTGGTTAATCCATGGATTGAAAATGACGTCGCTTTCGATATCCGCCCTGACTATCCCGGCGGCGAGTGGCCCATTCGGGGCGCTTTCAGACTCAGGAGCTTTCATACGATATTGAATTTTCTAGGTCACGCATTAGGGGAACAAGCGGAATATTATGTGGAAAAAGACCCACGCACCCCGCCTATTGCCAGAAATGAAAATCCTAGCCATACCTTAGGTTTTATCGTCGCGAATGAATTACCTGATGGCATCAATTTATCCGTCCAATCACATGGTAAGTATTATGCGGTGGATACAACTGAAGCCAATGCACATTGGAATCTTAATGCTTTTCAATTGCTCTATATTTTGTACCGGTTGACGGTCACCGATGCCAAATCGTTGGGATTGCCGATTACGATCGCGAAATAACTTCGCCTGTCAAATCAACCACTCGGGATGAAAAATCAAAATCCCGCCCAAACCAAGCATAACCGCGCCACTGCACAGCTTTAGCCATTGCCCGGTCTGTTCAGTAAGTTTACGGCTACTCAAAGCAATCACAGCAAGCGCAACCATTAACGCATCGTCAGCTATGTAGCCCAGAATATAAAGACCCAAATAGGCATAATGCGCTAGCGGATCCAGCGTCTGCTGAGTCAATATTGCAGTATAGATGGCTGGAAAACCTGCGGTACAAAGCAGCTCGATGAAATTGACCAAAACTGCCAATACAGCAACCGCAATCATAGACGACAAAGGATTTTCAGCAACGAGCACGGCTCTCATACGTGCATACAAACCGGATTTGGCGGATTCTGGAATCGATAAAGAAAATCCCCTTTTCCAATAAAAAAATCTTTTACATTAAGTCCGCCGATGGCAAATGCTACGCTTCCCAATAGCCATCTCAAAGCTGTAGAAAATCCTATCAACAAAAAGATATTGAGCCAGGCAGCCATGAAGACATAATAAACAGCCCCGCTTGCCAGCACAAAAGTCCCTGCGATGAGCGCCATTTTTTTGCGATCCTGCAAATGAACAAGCAAGGACAATAAAAATAGCAACACCCACATGGCACAGGGATTAAAGCCATCCAATAAACCTAGCGCAAGCGTAAACAGCGGCAATCCAAGATTGGCAACATTCAGCGTCCCAAACAACGATGTTTCAACATTGCCAATCGCTACATCTCTCCCATCCACCAAAGCGGTCAAAATAGAGCCGGAGTGATCCGGATTATCGAAACCGACAACCAATTGACCATTGTATTGGAAAGTGGGCACACCTGGCGGCCAGACACCCGCAGCGTGTGAATAACGCGACAACATGTCAAGCGCATTGGCATCACGATCTACCGAATAATAAACAATTTGCAACTGCGGATGCTGGCTGCCTAATGTCTGTAAAAATTCTTTCGCTTTTGCACAGTGCGGGCAACCATCGCGAACGTAAACCTCGAGCACGTTTGTATGAGAGCTATCACGAGGTTCATCGCTATTGGCGAGCAGCGGCTGAAACAACAAAGAAAAAAATAAGCCGTATCTCAGAATCAGTGCAAGAAAATGACATCCGGCAGTTTGACAGTTCTTACTATCATCCGCCGGCCATTGAATAGTCATACATGCGATTCGGAATTGTTTATGGAAGTTGTGAATCTGGCTCTCGGTCTGAGAGCCAGCTGTAATCTAGGTAAATCGATTAAGGAAATGCGGGAACTCTGGGTTCTGTCTGCTCGACTTCGACCTGAGGTAAATGTTGCTTAACCCGGTCTTCAATCTCATTGACCCGGTCAGTGGACACATCGACCAGCACCAGCAATTTCCCTGCTTCAATTTCATCTTCAAATTCTTGAGTTCGTCGATTGCCGACACTCATGCCGACCATACCACCCAGCCACGATCCAACCCCCGCGCCGGCCAGCGTGGTTGCCAATAGAACGCCGCCTGCAATAACCGTCGATGCTGGTGGCAGCGCAACGGCAACTAGCCCGGCAAGCAATCCTGTTGCGCCGCCTAGCGCCAAACCTTGCTCAACAGCGGGGACAAAATCAGATTTTTGTAAAAGATTGGCTTCCGGCAAATCTTCAAGCGGTGTTCCGCGTTTAGCGATCACATGAATATGCTTTTCTTCAATCCTTGCCAAAAGCAAATCGTCAACAATTTTCTTAGTGGTGGTAATGTCTGGAACTAAAAAATAAATGCGCCGCATGGTGTTCTCCTTTTTAAACAGGCAAGTAAAAAATAAAAGAGTAAAAAACTACTCTTTTAGTGGAAACACTATCAATTAATGCGATAGCAATCGAAACTTTCCCATATATTCAATTTTAAATATTATAAACTTAAACATTATATTTATTATGAAACATTTTTTAACTCATTCATAGCAATATTATTGGTAGCCACAATAAAAAACTGCAGCTCAAGCTGCAGTAATACTTTGTCCCAATTGATCGTCTTTACCTTTTGAATTCACAAGCCAATATATCGTAGACAAGCATGACCGCTTTCAAATTAAGCCTCTGAAATTAATGATCGCCATGTCCACCATGTTTGCCGCCATGGGAGTCGTGGCCATCATGGTCATGATCCATTTTTAACGTTTCAAGCGTTTTTCTCTGTGATTCCGTCAGAATAGAGTGGATGTCTTTACGTTCCTTGATGTGAAAGTCAACCATTGCCTGGAATGCGTCCGTATGATCCTTGCCAAGTTTGGATAACTGATCGTCACTCGCGCTGGGGTTCATACTTTCTTTTTTGAATGCTTTCATGCTTTTTTTCACTTTTTCCTTGAGGCGCTCGTGTTCCTGTTCATGCTTCAAGTGAAAACGTACGATTTTACCCAGTTGTTCATCGCTCAATTTCAACGTATCGGCATGAGCAATGATCAGATGCGCATAATCATGACTGTCTTTCTTCATGCCATGATCCTTTTTGTCACCATGACCGCCTTTGCCTTCACCGTGCCCACCGTGTCCGCTTTGGTCACTAGGGCTGTGGCCTTGTTTGTTGCCTTCACCTTGTTGACCTTCAGTATGCTTGCTATCTCCACCCTGCCCGCTACCTTTTTCTTGGCCATGTTGATGCTGCGCTTGGGCAACTATTAAAGTACGCTTTTCCGACTGATCCGGAGTCAATTCGTTACTCGCCAATGCAATTGAAGCAGCGCCAAAAAACATGGCAGAACCGATAGTGATAAAAGAAATGGATTGTTTACTTAACATGAAAATTCTCCTGATTATTTGATTGAAGTTGTCATAAAAATTGCGCATTCGATCTTCTGTTACATGAATGCGCTTAGCAAGCACATTCAGGTTACCACTGATGCCAATATATGTTTCTGAATTGAGACATTTCTGCCAGTTAGAAAATTAAAGAATAACAGACTGAACTGGCAGATGTCGTATTTATTTCTACTTACGAATTTTCCGCTTGCGCAAAAAAAGTATAAGAAATCGTCACCGTATCAATGCCTGCCGGTAACTCGGGGTTAATAAAAAACTTAACGGGCATTTGCCTTACTTCACCTGGCTTTAACGTTTGTTGCGTAAAGCAGAAGCATTCGATTTTTCTCAAGTATTGGTCCAAGTTACGTGGACTGTAACTTGGAATCGCCTGGCCGGTAATTTCATGGTCCGATTCATTTTTGATTTCGTACATGACTTCTACAAGCTCACCCGGATGTATTTGAACTTTGGATTGGAGTGGTTTGAATTTCCAATGCATACCGCGGACATTTGTATCCAACTCGATTGCAATAAGACGGGACATGTCGGCCGTAAAAGCATTATCCGTCGCCACCGGTATTCGCTGATTATTGATGCCAGCCACTTCGCAGAACTTCTCGTACATCGGAACAAGCGCGTAACCAAACCCAAACATCACCACTGTAAAAATCAATAATTTCTTGCGTATCGTTTTATTGACTTCGCCCCAGCTTCCAGTTGCTGCTTGTTGATTGCTGATTTTCATAGCCTGATAGTCCTTAAATAAAAACTACAGTTAGCGGAATTGAAAAATAATTAGCAAAACTTCATTCTCATCAATTTCAAACGCTTAAACTTCTATTCAGAACGAAAAATGCTAATTTTCGCAATTAGAAAAACTACCGGACTTAAAGTTTCTTATGTAGAGAAATATTGCCCGTTTATATCCATGGCCAAGCGAAAACGCAGAAAAAATTATGCTAAGGCATACATTTCATTAACCCATGCTCGGTAACATCACTCACCAGACAGAGAGTGATTTTTTTGCGAATATCTCATGAAATAAACAAAATTCGCTACCGTACTAGTTAGGTTATTTGTTGAAAACATCCTATTTTTTTCAATATGACATTAAAAAGTTATCGATTTATCTGACCATTCGATCATCTCTACGCAATCGTTCATGGTTGATATTAGACAGGTATCACTCACATCTTGGTTGCGCGACTAAATGCATGTGCCGCACGCGAGAATAACACCGCTATTATTAGAAGAATCTTTACCAAATACCCTTTCTTCAGTGAAGCATTTGCAAAGCGTACTGCATTCCATGATTTTTCCAGGTTATTTGTTTCGATGATGATACCTAGTTTCAATAAACTCTCCTTGCTGCATGCATTCAATGCAAGATTTGAGTGACGCGTTGAATGGGAGATAGAAGTTATACAATTTATTGCTGTTATTACTCGAACCGGACTTTATCACAAGTAAATTCTTGTCGTTACATTTTACATTGCGTCTATTTTGCACGACGTGAGGCTTTGAGAATAAACTAACAAACTGTTGGCTCACTTATATTTTCCCGATCCTGCAACCGCATTCGGATCAAGAAGATGAAATATACCTTCCTTCAGTTTGGTGCTAACCATCGCATGGCGATTTTTATGTTTGGGCCAAGCTCTATCCGATAAAACATAAGAAATGATTTCCGCTGAAACTTCTTCCAAATTAAATCCATTCTGCATAGGTGGTTTATCCATATCATGCGGATAAGAATCCGCGCCGCGATGTAGTCTTATACTTTGTTTCTTATAGGTATTGAAAGTTTGTATCGCGGAACGCCCGTGGATGAGCGAATAATTGCCATCATAATCAGGATTGCGGGTTACATGGCTATCCGAGAAAGAATCCTGGATGACATGCAATAAGCTGCCGAGTGCGATATTTTGTATATCTTTTTTATCAACTAGCCAGTTTGTTTGTGAGCAGTCTAATTCATAGAATGTGGACGGCAGCGTCACTTCCCGGTTGCACTTTAAAGAGAACAAATATGCAGGTGTCCAGTTTAATCTTCTGCCTTGCTGTGTGAAATATTTTTTAAACAATGCATTAGACTTGGGTGTTAGAAATTTCTGTAACTGTCTAAAAGGTGTGTGAATTGGAATATATCCGGACGACACTTTGTAAGTGAACTCGATCCAACTCATGATCGCATCGCGAGTAAATTGAGCGGATTCCTCTTCATTTGATGCCATAGCATGTAAAAATTGTAAATCAGCATGATGGCTTCGATAGAACAAATCAAAATTTTCATTGATGCGATCGGCTATTTTGCTGGCATGCTCAAAATTTAGAAGCCATTGACGCGGATTATCCGGTAAAAAATTCAGCGGGTCGTCATTCCAGCGAACGCCTCTGATAACTTTCTTTATTAAATCATCGTCAATTAAATCAAAACCTGGCATGTGCCTATCTCTCACAAGAAATAATGACTTGATTGTGAGTTCTTCGTGCACCGGATTAATAATCGAACTGACTACAATTTCCGCAGCCGGTTGTTCAAAAGTTTGCACTAATTCGGTACCCCCTTGATATTCTTTAAAGGGATTGATATCGAAGGCTAAAACAGTGCCTGAAGGAATAAATATTAAATAGGTTAAACTTACTAAGCTAATGAAAATTATTGGTTTAATCATAATATAATAGTGTTTCGGGATTTCATTTTTCCAAAAAATTAATTTTCACTCAATAAAATATGAATAAAAATCAATGCATTACCAATAATGTATCCATGTTGATCGCTTTAGCGCTAGTACTGGGTTTTCTTTATTGGGCCAGGGTGATCATTATCCCTGTTGCATTATCAATTTTACTGACGTTTCTGCTATCCCCAATAGTAACATGGCTACAGCAACACGGTATTGCCCGAGTAGTCGCTGTCACGTTAGCTTCTTCGCTTGCACTAAGCAGCATTGTCGGCGCTATGTGGGGTATCACTAATCAAATGGGAAGTTTATTGGATGCATATCCGCAGTACGAAAACAACATCTTATCCAAAATCAATCAACTTACTGAACGTGAACGTGACGGATTATTGGATAAATTGCAAGCTGTCACAGAACGTATTACCGAACAACTGACAGATAACCCCGCAATCGAAGATAGCCTACCTATTCCTACTGACAAAAAAGAAAAAATAGATGCTCAACCGGTTCGTATTGTAAATGACGGCCCCTTCCAACTATCGCAATTGTGGTCTCTTTTTGGACCGATGCTGGAACCCTTGGCTAACGCAGGTTTGATCATTGTGTTGGTTTGCTTCATGCTGCTCAATCGTGAAGATTTACGGGATCGTGTGATTTCATTAATTGGTGTTGAACAGATAGCGCATACAACACGTGCATTTGAAGATGCCGGTGAACGCGTTAGCAGATATCTGCTGATGCAATTACTGATAAATGTAGGATATGGAATTGCAGTAGCTCTCGGTTTATGGCTGATTGGTGTCCCGTATGCGGCTTTATGGGGATTCTTTGGAGCTTTGTTACGTTACATCCCATATCTAGGGCCATGGCTTACCGCAATCCTGCCCATCATGCTGAGTCTGCTAATTTCGCCTGATTGGTCATTAGCAATTATGGTACTCGCGATGTTCTGTGTTCTTGAGCTCATTACTAACATGATCATAGAACCCATGCTCTACGGACGTGGCATTGGTGTATCTCAGGCAGCTCTGCTGGTATGCGTAGCATTTTGGACATGGTTATGGGGACCGATTGGACTTATTTTGGCTTCACCGTTAACGGTTTGTATCGTGGTATTGGGACGGTATGTTCCTTACTTAAGTTTCCTGGATACGCTTCTCGGCGATCGCCCTGCTTTATCTGTTGGACAACGCTTTTATCAACGATTGTTAGCCGATGATGTTGATGAGGCAACGGGGTTGGTTGAACAAGAACTTTCTTCAAATACGGATAAAACGTTAGCGCAGGCATTCGATGATTTGGCCATTCCAGCATTGTTGCAGGCCAGGATCGATTTACGCCAAGGCAAAATTGATGGTGAGGAACAACGTGAGCTTATCGAAAATTTAAGAACCGTTCTTGCCGAGCAAATAAACGAAGCAGAAGCGCAAGAACATAAAGAACAAGCGCAAACCGAGCGAAAAATAATTTTGGCCATACCCGCACGTGACTCTACGGATGAATTGGCTGTAACCATGCTCGGAAAATCAATACACAATGAAGATTTTGAGTGGCACGAAATTACATCTTTGGGCTTAGCAACCGAAATGTTAACAAGGATAGAACAAATCAAAGCCAATATTATTGTTATTGTTTCGGTTTATCCTGGTAGCTTGGCGCATACTGTTTACCTCTGCAAGCGAGTACGTGCACGTTTCCCGGAGATAATTATTGTGGCGAGTAGATTAGGTCTAGACGATTCGGAATCCGCTAAAAGTAATTTTGACAAATTACAAGCAGTGGGAGCCAATAGAATTGTATACACCCTCCAAGAAACTGTAACGGAGCTTGATAAGCTAGATCTTCTTGATCTAAATTAAGGTTTCCTATTAGAAACAAATACCAGAGTCGACAATATTATTAAAATTTTCACTGCAGAAATATGCCAAAGAGTACCTAAATAACAATAAGTTAACTCTATTTCTTACTTCAATATTTTATTCACCAAATAATCACAATATTCGTTTATTAGCTTATTTTTTGTCAAAGCTAAGGCCGTATTTCAAATACAAAAAATTCTTAGCGACGCGAATTACCGCCTAGGAGTAATGCTATTAGCATTCCCATTGAAAAAGCTACTCCTAAAGCAGGGTAAGGGTTATTGCGTATCCACGCATCAGCGTCGGTTACAGTTGCAGCAGTTGTTTCTGCAATATCAGTCAAGCTATCTTCAATATCTTCAAATTGCACTTTGGTTTTTTCTATCTTTGCTTTTAAATTCTTCTTGATTTGCTTGGTTTTATCGGTACCATCATCAGCAATAGATTCATAAAGTTCTTCAGCATTCTTTAAAATATTCTGTATATCTTTTAACAGTTCATCTTTCCTTACATTAAAATTCTGATTCATTTCCATTCTCCGCTATCTAAGATATTGCATAAAAAGTAGACACAACAATAAAAATAAGAAATATCATGCACCAAATCCACACCCCGTGTCCTCACAAAAGCTATTTGCTGCAATTTTGTCTATCTGTTTCTTTTCACATTGATAAAAGAACAATAAAATAATCTTTCTAGTTGATTATTAGGGAGTAAACGCACAATACAGACAAATTTTGATAATAGCATACCTCATAGAAAACCAAACCTTTTTCACGTATAATCTCATTATTCAATAACCAGGGTATTACAATAAATTAGGCTTTGGTTCTTTTTCCTAGATTTTGCCAGTTTCCAAGGAGTTTTTTGTGTCACAACGCTCGCACGCCATCCTCGCTCTTGCTGATGGAACGGTTTTTTATGGCGCGTCTATCGGTGTTGAAGGCATCAAAACCGGTGAAGTCGCTTTCAATACAGCGATGACCGGCTATCAGGAAATATTAACCGATCCTTCTTATTGCCAGCAAATCATTACCCTGACTTACCCGCATATCGGCAATACTGGCGCCAATCCGGTTGATTTTGAATCGGGCAACATCGACAAAGTTTATGCCGCTGGTCTAGTCATTCGCGATCTTCCAATAATTGCCAGCAATCACCGCAAAACCCAAACATTATCCGAATTTCTCCAGGAACAAAATGTCGTCGCTATTGCGGAAATCGATACACGCAAATTAACGCGGATTTTGCGCGAGAAAGGTGCGCAATCGGGCTGCATTATGACGGGAGATATTGATGAAGGCCAAGCTTTGCAAGCTGCCAGGGCATTTCCTGGGCTCGCGGGAATGGATCTTGCTAAAGTGGTCAGTTGCTCGCAACCATATACCTGGTGCGAGGGCGAATGGTCGTTGGAATCAGGTTCCCGGATTCATGAAAATCCCGCATTTCATGTCGCAGCTTTCGATTTTGGCATCAAGCGTACAATTTTGCGCAAGCTCGTGCAGCGCGGTTGTAAAGTGACAGTTTTTCCTGCACAAACACAGGCGGATGAAGTCATGAAAATTCAACCGGACGGTATCTTCCTTTCCAATGGTCCCGGTGATCCTGAACCTTGCGATTATGCAATTTCCACTACCCAAGCCTTGCTACAAAAAAATATTCCGATATTTGGTATCTGCCTTGGGCATCAATTATTAGCACTAGCCAGTGGCGCACGTACAGCCAAAATGAAATTTGGTCATCATGGTGCCAATCATCCTGTGCAAGATGTCAACAGCGGCAAAGTCATCATAACCAGCCAGAATCATGGTTTTGCAGTCGATCTGGATTCCTTGCCCGGCAATGCGCGTATCACCCATGTGTCGCTGTTCGATGGCAGTTTGCAAGGATTTGAATTGGTGGATAAGCCTGCATTTTGCTTTCAGGGTCATCCGGAAGCCAGTCCCGGTCCACACGAGGCCGATTATTTGTTTGATAAGTTTATCGCCATGATGCAGCACCGTAAAACGCAGCATTCCCAATCATAGCATTGCCATGTTCATTCTCTAAAAATATGCCTAAACGTACCGACATTCAATCCATCCTCATTATCGGTGCCGGTCCTATTATCATCGGCCAGGCATGCGAATTCGATTATTCCGGCGCTCAAGCCTGTAAAGCCTTACGAGAAGAAGGCTACCGAATCATTTTGGTCAATTCCAACCCTGCTACCATTATGACTGATCCGGAAATGGCGGATGCAACGTACATCGAACCGATTACCTGGACTATGCTTGAAAAGATTATCGCCATTGAGCAACCTCAGGCGCTATTGCCGACCATGGGCGGCCAAACCGCATTAAACTGCGCACTGGATCTGGTCAAGCACGGTGTGTTACAAAAATACGGTGTCGAACTCATCGGCGCTTCCCGGGAAGCGATCGACATGGCCGAAGATCGTGAGAAATTTAAACAAGCCATGACTCGCATCGGCTTGAATTCTGCCCGTTCGGCGGTCGCTCATAGCATGGAAGAAGCACTTCAAGTTCAGGCGATGCTCGGTTATCCTGTCATCATTCGTCCGTCTTTCACGATGGGTGGAAGCGGCGGCGGTATCGCATACAATCGCCAAGAATTTCTCGACATTTGCGAGCGCGGCTTGGAAACTTCACCGACCAGAGAATTGCTGATTGAAGAATCAGTCATCGGTTGGAAAGAATTTGAAATGGAAGTGGTACGCGACAAGAACGATAACTGCATTATCGTTTGTGCCATTGAGAACCTCGATCCAATGGGTGTTCATACCGGCGATTCAATCACGGTGGCACCCGCTCAAACGTTGACAGACAAGGAATATCAACTGATGCGCAACGCATCGATTGCGGTATTACGCGAAATCGGCGTGGAAACGGGCGGTTCCAATGTTCAGTTTGCGATTAATCCAGATACTGGCCGCATGCTGGTGATCGAAATGAATCCACGTGTTTCGCGGTCCTCTGCGCTGGCATCGAAAGCAACCGGTTTTCCAATCGCCAAGATTGCCGCCAAGCTTGCCATCGGCTATACCCTCAACGAGCTGGGCAATGACATTACCGGCGGTGTGATACCGGCATCGTTCGAACCCACTATCGATTATGTCGTGACCAAAGTACCGCGCTTTGCCTTTGAAAAGTTTCCACAAACCAATGATCGTCTGACCACGCAAATGAAATCGGTCGGCGAAGTCATGGCAATCGGCCGCACATTTCAGGAATCACTGCAAAAAGCTTTGCGCGGATTGGAAACCGGTGCAGATGGCTTGGACGAGAAAACCGACAATCTCGAAGTCATTCGAAGCGAACTGGCTAATCCTGGCCCTGAACGTATTTGGTATATCGCTGACGCATTCCGTTGCAATCTGTCCATTGATGAAATTCATCAGTTGACACATATCGATATTTGGTTTCTTGCGCAAATCGAAGATCTTGTCAAACAAGAACAATCACTGACTAACGTAAACCTGGAAATGCTCGATAAATACGCGCTTCGAAAACTCAAACGAAGCGGTTTCTCAGATCGACGCCTGGCAAAATTGCTTCATGCCGAACAAACTGCGGTGCGATCTTACCGTCAGCAATTGAATGTAAGGCCTGTATATAAACGTGTCGATACGTGCGCGGCCGAATTCGCCACCAGCACAGCCTATATGTATTCCACTTACGAGGATGAGTGTGAATCACAGCCGACAAAGAAAAAGAAAATTATGGTACTGGGCGGCGGCCCCAATCGTATCGGTCAAGGCATTGAATTTGATTATTGTTGTGTTCACGCAGCCTTGGCATTACGCGAAGATGGCTTTGAAACGATTATGGTTAACTGCAATCCTGAAACAGTCTCGACCGATTACGATACATCGGATCGCTTATATTTTGAGCCATTGACACTAGAAGATGTGCTTGAAATTGCTGCTGTGGAAAAACCCCATGGCGTAATCGTGCAATATGGCGGACAAACGCCTCTCAAGCTTGCGCGAGACTTGGAAGCAAATGGCGTCTCCATAATCGGTACCAGCCCGGACATGATAGACTGCGCTGAAGATCGCGAACGCTTCCAGAAAATGTTGCAATCATTGGGCTTGCGGCAACCCCCCAATCGTACGGCGCG
Organism: Nitrosomonas sp.; assembly: GCA_024281995.1. Taxonomy (GTDB): domain Bacteria; phylum Pseudomonadota; class Gammaproteobacteria; order Burkholderiales; family Nitrosomonadaceae; genus Nitrosomonas. The sequence goes on along the minus strand of JAMWZW010000001.1, from coordinate 135,225 downwards.
CGATCCGCAATCAGCTTTGACCGCTGCCGATGAAATTGGCTACCCGCTTGTAGTCAGACCTAGTTATGTACTGGGCGGACGGGCTATGGAAATTGTGCATGAAAAAGCTGATTTAGAACGTTATATGCGCGAAGCCGTTAAAGTGTCCAATGATTCGCCGGTGTTACTGGATCATTTTCTCACTAACGCCACAGAGGTCGATGTGGATGCCATATATGACGGAGAAACTGTTCTAATTGGCGGTATCATGGAGCATATCGAACAAGCGGGCGTGCATTCCGGTGACTCGGCATGCGCTTTGCCAACTTTCAATCTGCAACCTGAGATGCTCGATGAATTACGCCGCCAAACGGCGGAGATGGCGCGTGCATTAAACGTTGTAGGGTTGATGAATGTTCAGTTCGCAATTCAGGATAATACCGTTTATGTTCTCGAGGTCAATCCCAGAGCGTCGCGCACGGTACCCTTCATTTCTAAAGCAACTGGCCTGCAATTGGCAAAAATTGCAGCGCGCTGCATGGCAGGAAAAAAGTTGACCGAACAAGGCATTACTGAAGAAGTTATCCCCGGTTATTACTCTGTTAAGGAAGCCGTTTTCCCGTTTCTAAAACTTTCTGGTGTCGATACGATATTGGGTCCGGAAATGAAGTCAACAGGTGAAGTCATGGGAATGGGCGCGACCTTTGCCGAAGCTTTTGTTAAATCTCAATTGGCCACAGACGTTCGTCTGCCTGGATCCGGCAAGATTTTTATTAGCGTGCGGCAATCTGACAAACAGCATGCCGTTGAAATTGCTCGAAGCCTAGCAGAACTTGGTTTTACCCTCTATGCTACACGCGGAACGGCTGCAGCAATTTCAGAAGCTGGAATAAATGTTATCATTATCAATAAAGTAGCAGAAGGTCGTCCGCATATTGTAGATATGATTAAAAATGGTGAAATCAGTTTAATCATTAACACGGTAAAAAATCAACGCAGTGCCATACGGGACTCATATTCAATCCGACATGCTGCGCTTCAAGCAAAAGTAACCTACTATACAACATTAGCAGGTGCTCGCGCTGCTTGCGTGGGTATAATCAACAGACGTGAATTACAGGCTTATAATTTGCAGAAGTTGCATACACAACTCAAAATTTAAGGTGTAAATAAGTCAATTAACTGGTTTTTAGCGAAACAGAATGAAAATGAAAGGTAATAAATGACGATGAGTACTATTCCTTTAACGGTAGCAGGAGCAGAAGCATTGCGCAAAGAGCTGCATGAAATGAAAACCGTACATCGCCCTGCAGTCATTGCAGCCATTGCAGAGGCCCGCTCTCACGGCGATCTTTCAGAAAATGCAGAATACGATGCTGCCAAGGAAAAACAGGGGTTTATTGAAGGGCGCATTGCTGAGCTGGAGAATAAGTTATCCAGTGCACAAATCATTAATCCGGCTCTCATCAATGCGGATGGTGCTTGTGTATTCGGAGCCACCGTGGAACTGGAAGATTTACAAAGCGGTGAAATCGTGACTTATCAGATTGTCGGTGACGATGAAGCCAATATTAAAGATGGAAAAATTTCAATCAGTTCCCCCATTGCCCGAGCTCTAATTGGTAAATATGCCGGAGATATTGCTGAAGTTCAAGCACCAAGCGGTATCCGCGAATATGAAATTCTCGATGTTCAATACATTTGATTAAAGACAATACTAGTTTTTGTTCTGAAAACTGCGTTTAGTACGAAACGGTCTACGCTTATTACTACCAGATTTTTGTGCCGTTTTTTTCTTTTCACTTTCTTCTGGCTTGGGACGATAAATAATAAATATCTTACCGATATGCTGCACCGGGGCAGCGCCCAATTGCTGACAAATTTCCTCAAAAAGCGCATTTCTTACAATACGATCATCAACTTGCGCTTTTACTTTTATCAATTCATGACTTGTAAGACTGCGATCCAATTCTTGGATCACACTGGTTGTTAATCCAGTCTTGCCGATCATTGCGACTGGATTTAGCGCATGCGCCTGAGCTTTTAGTTCACGCCTATGAGCAACGGTTAGTGTTAACATAAATTCCTTAAATAATTTCATTTTACTTGATGAAGCGAGCTAAAACCAGTAAGGCTTGGATGAAACAGCATGTGAATGACTATTTTGTCCAGCAAGCCAAGAAAGAAGGTTATCGATCACGTGCAGCATACAAACTGCTTGAGATCAATGCACGAGATCACATACTTAAACCCGGCATGACCGTTGTAGATCTGGGCTCAGCGCCCGGAAGCTGGTCTCAAGTTGCGAGCCATAAAGTAGGAAGCAGCGGTAAAGTTATTGCACTCGATATTTTAGCTATGCAGCTATTGCCCGGCGTCCATTTCATTCAGTGTGATTTTAGAGAAGATTGCGCGATTGAAGAACTGAAAAAACAACTTCATGACAGACCGCTCGATCTTGTTATTTCAGACATGTCGCCCAATATCAGTGGTATAGTAATCAGCGATCAAGCAAGAAGTATATATCTAGCTGAATTAGCTCTCGCATTCGCAATGGAGCAACTGAACTATGGTGGAAATTTTTTGGTCAAAGTTTTCCAAGGTCGAGATTTTGATCAATTTCTTCTTGAAATGCGAAAAGGCTTCAGAAACGTACTCGTACGAAAACCAGAAGCCTCGCGTGACCGCAGTAATGAGTTATATTTATTAGGCCTTGAAAAAGATAGCTAGGATTCGCAGAAAAATAAATGGATTCCCTCAGTGAATTTAGTCACACTAAGTAGTAAAGTTGGATTTACAACATTTTTAGCGGATACGAACTGTTCTGTTATATTTTATCAAATAGAGTTAGAATGATTAATCAATGATTTTAAGGTGCAAACCAAGGAGCTATTTTGAATAACTTAATTAAAAACATGGCCATTTGGCTAGTAATTGCACTTGTGTTGATGACCGTATTTAATCAATTCAGCGTACGTCAGCCGACGCAAGTACCTATGGAATATTCTCAATTTATAACTGAATTGAATCAAGGCAGGATTGCAAAAGTTATTATCGAAGGACGAACGCTTAAGGGTACAAAATCTGATGGCAGACGTTTCACAACTTATGCACCATCAGATCCGTGGATGGTCAGTGATTTACTTAAAGCAGGCGTTATTATTGAAGCAAAGCCAGAAGAAGAACCTTCCATGCTGATGAGTATTTTCATCTCATGGTTTCCCATGCTACTACTAATTGCTGTATGGATATTTTTTATGCGTCAAATGCAAGGTGGTGGACGTAATGGCGGCGCATTTTCATTCGGCAAAAGCAAAGCGCGGATGCTCGATAAATCAGCCAACACAGTGACTTTTAATGATGTTGCCGGTTGTGAGGAAGCAAAAGAGGAAGTTGCAGAATTAGTTGAATTCCTACGTGATCCGACTAAATTTCAAAAATTGGGGGGACGTATTCCACGGGGTGTTTTAATGGTAGGCAGTCCGGGAACCGGTAAAACGTTGCTGGCGCGTGCAATTGCAGGAGAAGCGCAAGTACCCTTCTTTAGCATTTCAGGTTCTGATTTTGTTGAAATGTTCGTTGGTGTTGGCGCATCCCGGGTGCGCGACATGTTTGAGCAAGCAAAAAAACATGCGCCGTGCATTATCTTTATCGATGAAATTGATGCGGTAGGTCGTCAACGTGGTGCTGGGTTAGGCGGCGGAAATGATGAACGTGAACAAACACTCAACCAGTTGCTGGTAGAAATGGACGGCTTCGAAGGTTCGATGGGTGTTATTGTGATTGCAGCGACCAACCGACCGGATGTATTGGATCCCGCACTACTTCGCCCTGGCCGTTTCGATCGCCAAGTAACAGTGCCGCTTCCCGATATACGTGGACGTGAACAAATTCTGCATGTACATATGCGCAAAGTGCCACTTTCACCTGATGTAAAAGCAGATATTTTGGCACGAGGCACTCCAGGTATGTCAGGAGCTGATTTGGCTAATTTAGTCAATGAAGCCGCATTGTTTGCTGCGCGCAGTAACAAGCGACTCGTTGATATGGAAGATTTTGAGCGCGCGAAAGATAAAATTTTCATGGGTGCAGAACGACGCTCGGTGGTCATGCCTGAGCATGAACGTCGGAATACTGCCTATCATGAATCAGGGCATGCTGTTGTTGCACAGTTGTTACCAAAGACTGATCCGGTACATAAAGTAACGATTATCCCTCGTGGTCGTGCACTAGGAGTAACTATGCAATTGCCAACGGAAGATCGTTTTAGTATGGAACGAGAAGAGATTCTACAAAGGATTTCCGTGATGTTCGGTGGACGTATTGCCGAGGAAGTCTTTATGAATCAAATGACGACAGGTGCTTCCAACGATTTTGAACGTGCCACCGAACTGGCACGACAAATGGTAACGCAGTGGGGCATGTCCGATAAACTTGGCCCAATGGTATATGGCGAAAACGAGGGTGAAGTTTTTCTTGGGCGCTCAGTCACCACTCATAAAAACGTGAGTGAAGCGACCATGCAAACAGTAGACGCGGAAGTTCGCCGTATCGTTGATGAGCAATATGCATTGGCACGTCAATTGATTGAGGCTAATAAAGACAAGATTGAGGCCATGACTCAAGCCTTATTGGAGTGGGAAACGATTGATAGCGACCAAATCAAAGATATTATGGAAGGTCGCCCGCCACGCCCACCGAAACCACCTCAATCAATGTCTTCTGCAACGAGTGGCGGTGAACCATCAGCAAAATCTGATGAGCAAATCCAACCTACAGCGCCCCAAGAAGTTGCAAAAGAAGCAGATTAATATCAATCTGTTATAACAAAAAACGGGATACGGCTTAAAAATCGTATCCCGTTTTTATTTCTCTAGCTTATTTCTATTCACTTTATGCAAGATAGCTTGATCACCTCATTCAATCGACCATTAATTATGGGTATCGTTAACGTTACCCCTGATTCCTTTTCGGATGGTGGACTGTATCTATCAACTCAGAAAGCCATTACACATGCAAAGAAACTTATCGATGAAGGTGTTGATATACTTGACATCGGCGGAGAATCGACACGCCCTGGCAGTCATTCAGTCAGCATTGATGAAGAATTGAATCGTGTTATTCCTGTATTGGAAGCATTAGTTGACACCCATATTCCGATTTCCATCGACACATCTAAACCTGAGGTAATGAAGCAAGCAATCGCTTCAGGTGCATCTATAATAAACGATGTCAATGCGTTGCAAGCGCCCGGAGCGTTAGAAATCACTGCACAAAATAATCATGTGCGGGTATGCTTGATGCATATGCAAGGCATGCCACAGAGCATGCAAGAGAATCCTCTTTACAGCCACGTTGTTTCAGAAGTTAAAAATTTCCTGCAACAGCGCATCGATGCAGCGATTGCTATGGGCATATCACAAGATCGTTTAATTATCGATCCGGGCTTCGGTTTCGGTAAAACACTCACGCATAATTTAATGTTACTCAATCAGCTACATGAATTCACAAAACTTAATGTTCCGATACTAGTGGGCCTATCCCGTAAGTCTATGCTTGGCGCAATTACAGGCAACAAGGTAAGTGATCGAATCCATGAAAGTATTGCCGCAGCCTTGCTTGCGATAAATAATGGTGCCAAAATTGTACGCGTGCATGATGTTAAAGCAAGTAAAGATGCCCTTGCGGTTTACACAGCCATGCAAACCTGTAATGATAGATAATCGCACCTAAATTAAATTATCCAATTCATTTATTTTCATATCACCTATCAATGGGTTAATAAATTGACAAAAAAATATTTTGGCACTGATGGAATAAGGGGACGAGTAGGTAAAGAGCCTATTACGCCGGAATCTATAATGCATTTAGGGTATGCTGCAGGTAAAGTTTTATTTACAGTGGATTGGCATCTCATGGAAGGGAAGCGACCGACGGTTTTGATCGGGAAGGACACCCGAGTTTCAGGTTATATACTTGAATCCGCATTAGAAGCCGGTTTAAGTGCGGCGGGTGTTGATGTTTTCTTATCTGGTCCTATGCCAACTCCGGCCATTGCGTATCTAATCCGCGCCTTCCGACTACAGGCTGGTATTGTTATCTCAGCTTCACATAATCTATACGAGGACAATGGTGTTAAATTTTTTTCTGCTGATGGGCGCAAATTGCCAGATGAAATGGAGCATAGTATTGAGGCTTTATTAGATACACCTATTGAAACCATGCCTTCAGAAAAACTCGGTAAAGTACAACGCATTAAAGATGCGTCCGGTCGCTATATCGAATTCTGCAAAAGTACTTTCCCTTATCATCTTGATTTAAGGGGGTTAAAAATTGTAGTCGACTGCGCCAATGGAGCCGCGTATAACATTGCAGGTCATGTCATGCATGAATTAGGGGCAGAGGTTATTTCAATTGGTGTCGAACCGAATGGGTTGAACATTAACTTAGAATGCGGAGCCACTCATTGTGCAACCTTACAGAAAGCAGTTTTACAGCATCATGCTGATTTAGGCATTGCATTAGATGGCGATGGTGATCGCGTCATGATGGTAGATAAACAAGGCAGACTATACGAAGGTGACCAATTGCTCTACATTATTGCTAAACACCGTAAACAGAAAAAAATGCTAAAGGGTGGTGTAGTTGGTACTTTGATGACCAACCTTGCCATAGAAAATCGTTTTAAAAAAATGAAAATACCCTTTCTGCGTGCAAAAGTGGGTGACCGTTACGTTATAGAGTTGTTACACGAAAAAAAATGGTATCTCGGCGGCGAGAATTCCGGACATATCGTATGTAGAGATAAACACACTACCGGCGACGGCATTATCTCCGCCCTACAAGTACTATATGCATTGCGTGACTCTCAGAAAACCTTGGCGCAATTCATGCGCGGCGTTTCACTTTACCCACAACGATTAATTAATATAAAAATTTCTAAGTCATTTGACTTTAGTAACAATCAAGCAATCAAAAATATATGGGAAGCTGCAGAAGCCGATCTGACTGACAAAGGCCGTGTACTCATCCGCGCATCGGGCACGGAACCCCTTATTCGCGTGATGGTAGAAGGTGAATCTAAGCACAAGATTAATCATTGGGCTGAACGCATTGCTCATACCGTGCAAACTGCTAGTAACGCCTAGCTCAGTGCCTTCAGGGTGCTGCATTCGCGCAAGCAGGGCGTGTATATTTCCTATCTTGTCACATTCTTGTAACAATTCTGAAATACTATATTACTGCCTTTTAACTTTTCATCATCATTATTTATCACGTGGAGAAAATACATGTTGAATTTATTAAACTTCAGAGCATTTGCTGTAACAATTATATTATATACAGCGCTGGCTTCAGAAGTTGTTAATGCCAGTCCTATAGTCAAGATTGATGGCTCCAGTACTGTTTTCCCCATTACAGAAGCTGTCGCGGAAGATTTCCAAAAAGCCAAGCGCGGCGCCATTCGTGTTACTGTCGGAATTTCAGGAACCGGTGGTGGATTTAAAAAATTTTGCCGGAATGAAATTGATATCGTCAATGCATCGCGCCCCATTACTGCTCCAGAAATGGAAGCATGCAAGCAAGAAGGTGTGCAATATATTGAAATGCCAATTGCATTTGATGCCTTAACTATTGTTGCCAATCCCAAGAATACTTGGAGCAAAACGATTACAGTAGAAGAATTGAAAAAAATCTGGGAACCAGAGGCACAAGGTAAAATCACCCAGTGGAATCACGTTAATCCCGCATGGCCTGATAAAAAAATTAAACTTTACGGTCCCGGTGCAGACTCTGGTACATTTGAGTACTTCACCGAAGCAATCGTTGGCAAAGCTAAATCAAGTCGCGGTGATTTTACTGCATCTGAAGACGACAACATTCTAGTACAAGGTGTTGCCAGTGATATCTTTGCATTAGGTTTTTTCGGATTTGCTTATTACATTGAGAATATCAAAAAGATTAATGCAGTTGCGGTAGACAATGGTAGCGGAGGCGTTCTTCCATCTGCTGCAACCGTAGAAAACAACACTTATAAACCGCTGTCGCGTCCTATATTCATCTACGTCAACGCCAAGTCGACTGAAAAGAATGAAGTAGTTGAATTTATTAATTTTTATATGAAGAATGCACCAGCACTAGTAACCGAAGTCAAGTATTTTCCGCTTTCTAAAGAAGTTTACGATTTAAATATTGAACACTTACAAAAGAAAAAAGTTGGTACCGTTTTTAAGGGATCGGGAATCAATATAAAATTAGAAGACATTCTTAAATTGGAATCTAGCTTATAAATCATAATGTAAGATCAATTTACTTCTGACCTCGTTTAAAATGTAATCATTACATTGCAAGGAAGTGCTGATTAATTTATAAGTCAATAATTGATTTATAAATTAATCAGCACTTTTTTACTTGTGAGATTCAAAACCGATGGATTTCCTACCTGTTTTCTTAAATATCAAAAACAAAACCTGCTTGGTTGTGGGTGGCGGTGAAGTTGCCACCCGTAAGGTCATGCTTTTGTTACAGGCCGGCGCACGGGTATCTGTAGTATCACCTGAACTGCATACAGAGCTGCAAAATTACCTCTCGCTTGGAAAAATCAATTACTATGCCGAATATTTTCAACTTAAGCACCTGCAAAGCATATCGCTTGTCATTGCCGCAACAAATGATCGTGCGATTAATCTGCAAGTTTCCGAAGCAGCCCAGCAGCGACACATTCCAGTCAATGTAGTCGACGATCCGGATTTATGTACTTTTATCATGCCTTCCATCGTAGATCGTTCGCCACTTATGATCGCCATATCTAGTGGCGGGCAGTCACCAGTTTTAGCTCGATTACTACGAGCTCAACTCGAAACCAAAATACCAGTCGCATATGCTCGTTTGGCATCAATCGCAGGACAATTTCGCCAACGTGTCCAACAACATTTCGAGCACCCGGAGAAGAGACGTATTTTCTGGGAAAAAACTCTCCAAGGCCCATTTGTAGAAATGATATTAGCTGGTCAAGATAATGCAGCTCAGGATTATCTATTACAATCCCTTCGGCAAGAGAAAAATGAACCACCACAAGGTGAGGTTTATTTGGTAGGTGCTGGACCAGGCAATCCCGATTTACTGACCTTCCGAGCTATGCGTTTGATGCAACAAGCTGATGTTGTTGTGTACGATCGACTAGTTTCGCCAGCAATTCTTGACATGGTGCGCCGCGATGCCACTCGCATTTATGCCGGCAAAGAACGTAATCACCATACACTCAAGCAAGAATCGATCAACCAATTGCTGGTGCGATTGGCACAAGAAGGTAAACGAGTACTGCGGCTTAAAGGAGGTGATCCTTTTATTTTCGGACGCGGCGGTGAAGAAATTGAAACCTTAACTTCACACCATATACCTTTTCAAGTAGTGCCCGGCATTACTGCCGCTTCAGGCGTTGCTGCATATGCCGGAATCCCGCTAACGCACCGGGATTATGCACAATCCTGTATTTTTGTCACTGGCCACCTGAAAAACAATAGCATTGATCTGGATTGGCCTTTTCTGGTACGTCCCAATCAAACTATTGTAATTTACATGGGATTGTTGGGCTTACCTCTGCTATGCCAAAATCTAATCTCTCATGGACTGTCGCATAACACACCGGCAGCAATCATTCAGCAGGGGACAACACAACAGCAGAAAATTGTTACCGGAACATTGCAAACGTTGCCAGGTCTCGCAGCAACCGCCAATTTGACTCCACCCACACTGATCATAGTAGGAGAGGTTGTCAAATTGCACCAAAATCTTGCGTGGTTTGAACCCGGTAAGGATACTTCACGGATCGATATTATTGCACTTAATCAGAAAAATTAAATTAAATAATCAGTTGTATTTTTAACAATAAATTTTCTTAGATCTCTCATATCAGAATTAAGCTCCATCTACAGCTATACCATTGAGCAATTTACTTTAGCTTTAAGCTTTCAAGATACTCTTTGAGAACAATAGCGTGGTTATGTTTCATATCTTTCGCGCTATAAACTAGCGTAACCACGCCATGATGCATATCATGATCAATTAGCTGTGCTGCAACTTCAGCGTTACGATGGAGTTCCTCAAGGTATCTATCTCGAAATTCGGTCCATTTCAATGGGTCGTGACCAAACCACTTGCGAAGCGCTGTGCTGGGTGCAATTTCCTTGGGCCACGAATCAATATGCGCAAGACTTTTGGATACTCCTCTCGGCCATAATCGATCGACAAGAATCCGATACCCATCATTCGGTTCAGCTGGCTCATATACGCGTTTAAGAAGAATAGTCATCAACATTTACTCAACGCAGCAACAAGAAAGCTCTTTACACGATACAGATTGCTGCTTTAACAACGCATACATTGCATTAGTAAAAAATTAACTAATGCAAAAATTTATCAATACAAGCAACAACACTCAATACTCGCAAAACCACCCTGCTGGATAACCAACAGGGCAGCAAGCATTTATTTCTCAGTAAATCAGACTAGTCAGCTTGTCTTCTCAAAAAAGCTGGGATATCCATTGGATCGACACCTGATTGACGCATTGCTGCCACTGTGGCATTGCTTCTTCTTCCTGTACGCATGACTGCTGGTTCCTCCGCTGCATACATCGAATCACGATCATCTGTTCCCGTGCGACTGTGAATAACCGTTAAAGGCGTATTCTGGTTTTGGCTGGCTATACTACCTAACCCGGTTGCAACCATCGTGACGCGTAGATCTTCAGTCATATTTTCATCAATTACAGTACCCACAATGATGGTTGCATCTTCAGCAGTTAAGTTCTTAATAGCATTCATTACTTCATGTACTTCTCTCATTTTGAGAGATGAACTTGCGGTAATATTAACCAAAATGCCACGAGCTCCTGACAAAGAAATATCTTCTAGCAATGGGCTGGAAACTGCACGTTCTGCTGCAACACGAGCACGATCAACACCTGCCGCTATCGCTGATCCCATCATTGCCATGCCCATTTCAGACATAACAGTTTTTACGTCAGCAAAGTCAACGTTGACCAAACCCGGGCAATTAATTACTTCCGCAATGCCGGCCACCGCACCATACAGAACATCATTCGCGGCTTTGAATGCATCCAGCATCGAAATATCGTTCCCTAACACCATCATTAGCTTATCGTTAGGAATCACGATCAATGAATCAACATGTTGCGACAATGCTTCCATACCCGCTTTTGCAGCAACCAAGCGTCTTCCTTCAAATGCGAATGGCTTACTGACAACCGCGACTGTCAAAATACCCAATTCTTTGGCCACTTGCGCGACAATTGGTGCGGCACCGGTACCTGTTCCCCCCCCCATACCAGCAGTAATAAACAGCATATCCGCGCCCTGAATCAATTCTGCAATGCGATCACGATCCTCAAGTGCAGCTTCGCGTCCAATTTCAGGATTTGCACCTGCACCCAAACCTTTGGTAATACCTGTACCCAATTGCAATATTGTGGATGCTTTGTTACCTTTCAATGCTTGTGCATCAGTATTCATACTGATGAACTCAACGCCCTGCATGCCATTCTGGATCATGTGATCCACCGCATTGCTGCCGCAACCACCAACACCGACAACTTTAATGACTGCTTCTTGAGTTTCGTTATTTATGATTTCGAACATAATATCTCTCCTTTAGTACATTGAAATTAAAACTACTTAATTGCTGACACAACCCTTGTTAACTTCTTTTTAAAAATTTCTCTGAAACCAACCCTTCATCCTTGAAAGAATTTGTTTAGCAGAACCTCCTTGTAATTTTGAACCTTGTTGATGTTGCATCTGTTCGATACCAGCGAGAATTAAACCGATACCGGTAGAATACCGTGGGGTATGAATGACCTCCTTCAAATTGCCGTGATAGCTAGGTAACCCCAATCGTACTGGCATATGAAAAATTTCCTCTCCAAGTTCGACCATACCTCGCAGCGAAGCAGAACCACCTGTGATGACAATTCCTGAAGAAAGTAATTCTTCAAAACCACTGCGACGCAGTTCGGCTTGTATCATGCAGTAGAGCTCTTCAACTCGTGGTTCTATAACTTCTGCCAGTGTTTGCCTCGAAAGTTGACGTGAACCACGATTGCCAACATCCGGAACCTCGACCATCTCTTTAGTATCCGCTAAGCTCCTTAATGCGCATCCGTAACGGCACTTGATATCTTCTGCGCTTTTTGTTGGGGTACGCAATGCCATAGCGATGTCGTTAGTTACTTGATCACCCGCAATTGGGATAACTGCGGTATGTCGAATCGCACCATTGGTAAATACCGCGATATCCGTTGTACCACCGCCAATATCGACTAAACAAACGCCCAAATCCTTCTCGTCTTCTGATAACACAGCCATCGCCGAAGCCAATGGCTGCAAGATTAAATCCCGCACCTCCAATCCACAGCGATGAACGCATTTCATGATATTTTGTGCCGCAGAGACCGCGCCCGTCACAATATGTACTTTTACTTCCAGCCTGATACCGCTCATGCCTACCGGTTCACGTACATCTTCCTGACCGTCAATGATGAATTCCTGGTTTAAAATGTGCAGAATTTGCTGGTCTGCTGGAATGTTTACCGCTTTTGCCGCTTCCATCACACGCTCAACATCCTTTTCCGTGACTTCCTTATCTTTGATGGGCACCATACCATCCGAATTAAAACCTTTGATATGGCTACCGGCAATTCCTGTATAAACCTCGTGAATCTTGCAATCTGCCATCAATTCCGCTTCTTCCAGAGCTCGCTGAATGGCATTTACAGTTGTTTCGATATTGGCGACCACGCCTTTTTTCAGGCCACGTGATGGATGACTGCCTAAGCCAATAACCTCAAACCCACCTTCTGGCAGCACTTCTGCAACGATAGCGACAATCTTTGAGGTGCCAATATCAAGACCAACAATCAGGTTTCTGTTTTCTCGGGTTTTATTCATCTTTGGTCATATCTCCCTGATCTCACGTTTCTATCTTCAAATCGGATTTACGGTGTATTTGCTGCATTTCATTGTCCGTGCGAATAGCAAAACCATTGGGATAACGCAAATCAACATACGCCAATGATCCTTCTTGTTCAAACCGGGCAATACTATGGTGATAGACAGAAACATAGCGAATAAGCCTTTCCTCAATCTCATCACGCCCCAATTCCAGAGTGGTACCATTATGCAATTTGATCCGCCACGCATAGCGTGGCGTTAAATTTATCTCAGCAATGGATTGCCGCAATGGGTTAAGTATTTGACTAAACTTCCTATATTGTTGAGTAACTTCCTTGGCGCTGGCTTCTTTAGGTCCGATAAAAACAGGCAAATCGCGATCAAACGTGACACGAAATACCTCGCCATGCGTATTGACAAGCGCATGACTTCCCCAATACGCGAGTGGCTGATGTTCCTCAATTGCTATATTCAATCCGTCAGGCCATTCTCTTTTCACTCTTACGTCACGCACCCACGGTAATTTCAAAAAGGCCTCACGTACAGCAGTAAGATCTACTGACACAAAGTTACCTTTGATTTCATTTTTAGCGAGTTGCGTGATTTGTTCATGCGTAACATTCAAGAAATTTTCAGTATCGTTATTTGCATTGGCTACAACGCGAACACTCAGTTCTTTAATGGGAAAAAACGGCGGCTTGATAAGCCGCAAACTAATTGCATACAAGATTACTATGGCTACTATAGTAAACAATAAGTTGGATAGCGTATTAAGCGCTTGATGATTATTCCACATGAGACAACGCCAATATTTTTATTACCAAATCTTCAAACGAAATTCCCGCTGTTCTTGCTGCCATAGGCACCAAGCTATGGCTAGTCATACCCGGTGATGTGTTCGCTTCAAGAAAATAAATTTGCCCTTGCGGATTAAGTATCAAATCGACCCGCCCCCAGCCTTCACATCCCAGGACTTTATAAGCTTGCAAAGCCTGATTCTTAATCGCCACTTCCAACTCATCAGCAAGCCCGCTAGGGCAGAAATAATGCGTATCATTGGACAGATATTTTGCATGATAATCATAGAGTTCCCCAGAAACCTCGATCTTCACTACTGGTAATGGTATTTCCCCTAAAATCGCAACCGTTAGTTCGTTACCGGGGATAAACTCTTCAGCAAGCACCAAAGTATCGTACTGCGCTGCCAACTGATATGCCTGGGCCAGATCGTAAGCATGATGTACCTTGCTTAAACCAATGGTGGACCCCTCACACGCAGGCTTGACAATGAGCGGCAACCCCAACATTTCAGTTATTTCCTCAAAATTACTATCCGCTTGCAATAAAGCATAACGAGGCGATTGAATGCCAATTGCTTGCCAGATCAATTTAGTGCGCCATTTATCCATAGCCAATGCACTGGCCATTACACCACTTCCGGTATAAGGTACGCCTAACCATTCCAACGCACCTTGGATTGTGCCATCCTCCCCAAAGCGTCCATGCAGGGCGATAAAAACTCTGTCAAAGCCTTGCTGCAAAAGCGCTTCCAACGCTTGCTCCGCCGGATCAAACGAATATGCATCGACACCGCTGCGGCGCAACGCATCGAGAACGGCTTGCCCGCTCTGCAACGATATTTCACGTTCGGCAGACCGGCCGCCCATCAGTACCGCAACTTTGCCAAAATTAGGTATGGTCACTATGATTGCCTCCCGGCATCACCGATAATCCGGACTTCCTGAATTAATCCAATACCCGTTTCCTGTTTCACTCTGCTTTGTACCAACATAATCAATGTTTCAATATCCGTCGCAGTAGCATTACCGGTGTTAACGATAAAATTAGCATGCTTGAGTGAAACCATTGCACCACCCATGCATAAACCCTTCAAGCCACATGTTTCAATTAAACGAGCGGCATAATCGCCAGGCGGATTGCGAAATACCGAACCTGCATTCGGTTGGTCAAGCGGTTGGCTAGCGATACGTTGTGCCAATAAATGTTTAATTTTCTGGCGTGATTCAGCTTGGTCGCCGTACGGCAGTCTAAAGTAGCCACCTGCAAACCATTCTGTTTCTATTACTGTGGCAGCTCTTGGTTGTCGTAGCTTTATGTTGCGATAACCAACTTCGTAGTCATCCGGCTGGCGCATAAATACAGTGCCACTGCGATCAATAATCTCTAAGCGCTCTACAATTTGCCACGTTTCTGTACCAAAACATCCGGCATTCATTGCTAATGCTCCACCCACTGTACCGGGTATGCCCGCCAGAAACTCTGCGTTAACGAGTTGATGTTTGGCCGCAAATCGCGCAATTTTTGCGCAAGCTACACCAGAACCGGCATAAATCAAACCATCTGCACCATTGTGTTCAATCAGTTGTAGCGCATTGAGTTTCGCATGAACAGCCACCACGGTACCACGCAAGCCTCCATCGCGAACCAGCAAATTGCTCCCCAGTCCAATCACATAAACTGGTTCATTACATGGTAAATCGCGCAAGAAATGTGCAAGATCGCGTAAATCAGCAGGGATGTAGTACCGCTCGGCACACCCGCCGGCTCGCCACGAAGTATGTCTACTCATCGGTTCATTGATGCGCATTTCACCGTGTATCCCAAATTTGCTCATGTTAATCATTTTTGCTTCACCGGATAATGGTATGCCACCCTCCATATCGCGTGAAAAATTACTTATGCTGTATTGATTCTCAGTATTCATGGCTATTCACAACAATCAATTTATTTCTCATTTGTGCAATGTGCGGTGCTATCTTGGCTATAGAACCTGCACCCAGCACCAGAACCACATCATTATCCTGCACGGAATTTAATAGACTGACTGACAAATCTTCGACGTCCTCGACATAAATGGGCTCTACTTTTCCCTGTACTCGAATTGAACGTGCAAGCGACTTACTGTCGGCAGCAACGATCGGCTCTTCGCCAGCCGCGTACACTTCTGTTAACAACAATCCATCTGCTTGGGATAAAACTTTTATGAAATCTTCGAATAAATCTCGAGTACGTGTATAGCGATGAGGTTGAAATGCCACCAATAATCGGCGGCCTGGAAAAGTCCCACGAGCAGCTTTGATAGTCGCGTCAATTTCAGCAGGGTGATGCCCATAGTCATCGATTAGCGCAAAATTTTTCTGGGCGGATAATTTGATTTCTCCATACTGTTGAAATCGTCTTTCCACGCCTCTGAATTCTGATAATGCTTTAATAATCGCTGCATCCGGAACACCAATTTCATTGGCAACTGTAATAGCCGCCAGTGCATTCTGTATGTTATGCAATCCAGGTAAGTTAAGTGTGATTGCTAGTTTGCGCGCGGAACCATTTACACCTACCACTGCAGTAAATTTCATTTGACTGCAGTTTTGCTGGATATCGATAGCGCGAACCTGCGCATTTTCAGATAACCCATAAGTAGTAATGGGTTTGGTAATAGCCGGCATCACTTCACGCACATTCGCATCATCCATACACAGTACCGCCATGCCATAAAAAGGCAAATGCTGCACAAACTCTACGAATGTTTGCTTCAAGCGATTGAAATCATAACCATAGGTTTCCATATGGTCAGCGTCGATATTGGTCACCACCGTCAACACCGGCTGTAAATACAAGAATGAAGCATCCGACTCATCAGCTTCCACCACAATGAATTCACCACTTCCCAATTTAGCATGGCAACCCGCCGCTTCCAGCTTCCCACCAATAACAAACGTCGGATCCATATCAGCCGCCGCAAGTATACTGGCAATCAGGCTGGTAGTGGTGGTTTTTCCATGTGCCCCCGCTATCGCGATGCCACGGCGCAATCTCAGCAACTCGGCCAGCATCAAAGCACGGGGCACAACGGGAATATTTTTGTTCTTGGCTGCAATAACTTCAGGATTATCAGGTTTGACAGCAGTGGAAGTGACCACCACATCAGCGCCGGCTATTTGCCGACTATCATGACCCGCATAAACTTTTACACCTAGATTGCTCAAGCGTTGCGTTACTTGGCTAGCGGCCAAATCAGAGCCAGTCACTTGATAACCCAGATTCACAAAAACTTCTGCAATTCCACTCATGCCTGAACCGCCAATACCGACAAAATGAATGTGTTTAACTTTATGCTTCATGCCGCCCCCTTACTAAGTTCAACACAAGCTTCAGCCACCACTTTGGCTGCTTCCGGTTTTGCCAATTTACGCGCAGCTATGGCCATAGCGAGCAATTTCTCTCGCGTCAGACTTATCAGTAGTTGCGCCAACTTTTGTGCAGTTAATTCATTTTGCGGCACTAATATTGCCGCTTCATGGTTGGAGAGAAACCGGGCATTACTGGTTTGATGATCATCAACCGCGTAAGGATAGGGGACCAATATGCTGGCAACACCAGCTGCACTTAATTCCGCGATTGTCAACGCGCCAGCCCGGCACAACACCAAATCACATGCTGCATAGCGTTTAGCCATGTCATCGATAAAAGCAATCAGTTCTCCTTCCAATTGTAAATCCGCATAGTTTTTTTCAACGGCCCCCTGATGCGCAGTACCCGCCTGATGAACCACAAGCGGACGAATATTCTCGGGCATCAATTTAAGTGCTTGCGGCACCAGGGAATTTAGAATCTGCGCTCCTAAACTGCCACCCACCACTAAAAGCTTCAGCTTTCCTTCCCGCCCCAAAAAACGCTTTTCCGGCATTTCCAACTGCGCAATCTCATCGCGCACAGGATTACCTGAAAATTCTATTTTCCTTTTATCCGTAAAGATAGCATCAGGAAAACCCAACATAACTTTGTCTGCCAGTTTAGCCAAAATTTTATTCGTCAATCCTGGGATAGAATTCTGTTCATGAATAACCAGGGGCTTATTTAATAGCGATGCCATCATGCCTCCTGGAAAAGCTGGATAACCACCCATTCCCAAAACCACATCTGGATTAACGCGACGCAAGATACAAATACTTTGTATAAACGCTTGGATCATCCGCAACGGCAACATAAACCATGCAAACAAACGCTTACCCCGCAACCCGGAAAAATTGATCACTTCTGTTTCATAACCGTATCTTGGCACGAGCTTCAATTCCATGCCTGCTTGCGTTCCCAACCATACGATGTGCCAACCCAGCTTTTTGAGATAATCAGCTACCGCCAGCGCTGGAAATACATGCCCGCCGGTACCACCAGCCATAATCAAAATAGTGCGGGATTTCATACCGTTACTCCCCGCAAACGTTGTCGGTTTTCCCAATCGATACGCAACAATACAGCGAGTGCGATACAAATTGCCGCGATACTGCTGCCACCAAAACTCAGCAAGGGAAGCGTTAATCCTTTAGTAGGCAAAACGCCCATATTAACCCCCATATTGATCAGTGCCTGTAAACCAATCCAAATTCCAATACCTTGGGCCACCAAGGCAGAAAATGATGATTCCAGCTTCGCAGCCAAACGGCCGATTAAAAAAGCACGAATAATCAAACATATAAACAATAAAATTACTGTAGAGACTCCAACAAACCCTAATTCTTCAGCTAGCACTGAAAGCAAAAAATCCGTATGTGCTTCTGGTAAATAGAACAATTTTTCAACGCTACCTCCCAGACCAACCCCCAACCACTCACCTCGTCCGAATGCAATGAGCGCATGACTCAATTGGTAGCCATTGCCATAAGGATCAGCCCAAGGATCCATAAATGCCACCACCCGATCCAATCGATACGGAGAAGTTAAAATTAATCCATACAAACCAACTGCGAGAATACAGATCAAGCCAATGAATATTTTTAAACTAACACCTCCCAGAAACAAAATAGACATTGCCAGCATCGTCACTACAACAAAAGCGCCAAAATCAGGCTGTAGCAATAATAAAAATCCCACTAAGGCCATTACTATAGTAATGGGAAGAAATCCTTTCAAAAGATAACTTAAATCTGCCGCTTTGCGATTCACGTAGTCCGCGGCATACAACACCATCACAAATTTCATAAATTCAGAGGGTTGCAAATTAACTACATATAAAGAAATCCAGCGTTGACTGCCATTGACTTCATGACCAATGCCAGGAACCAGCACAAGCACCAATAAAAGAGCATTGCCCATAAACAAATAACCGATATATTTTTGCCACACCCGCATTGGTACTTGAAAAGCAATCAAACCTAGTACGAACCCCACGACCAGAAAACTACTATGTCGCAGCAAATAATAATTGGCACGATCGACACCAAATTGCGCTTCCGCTATCGCAATAGATGCAGAATAGATCATGATCAATCCAATGCTCAGTAATAACAGCACCGACCAGATCAATACCTGATCAAAGTCATATATAACTCTGGGCCTTGCACTGTTAGCCTGATAAATCATCGATTAATGCCTTTTATGTCCAAAACTGAAAAATTTATTTTCAATATCTTTTACTGCTGCAATAAATACTTCTGCACGATGAATGTAATTTCTAAACATATCAAAACTGGCACAGGCTGGAGATAGTAGTACCGCATCACCTCCTTGCGCCAATAAAAAACTCTTTTGCATCGCTTCTTCCATCGTAGTTGCAAAATGCACAGGAACACCACAATCCTTCAACTCATTAGCAATAATTCCCGCATCGCGACCGATTAATACCACTGCCCGCGTATTATTAATAACTGCTTGCTTCAAATAGGAAAAATTCTGCCCCTTACCATCACCACCAGCGATCAGCACCACCTTCTGTTTCATGCCATTGAGCGCGGCTACTGTTGCGCCCACATTTGTACTTTTGGAATCATCATAGAAAGTAACACCATTAAATGCTGCGACCTTCTCCATGCGATGAGGCAATCCACGAAACTCCTGCAAAGCTGATAACAATGGCTCAACGGGTAAGTCTAATGCGCGACACATGGCCAATGCCGCCAGTGCGTTAACCGCATTATGCAATCCATTCACAATCAAATTTGATGTTTTGATCAGTTGCCTATCACCTTCAACTAACCATAGATCGTCTCCATCCTCGAGGATACCGAAATCTGTTCGTGTTGGCGGCTCGTCGATACCAAAAGTGATATGTCTTCTGTTTGCCAGCGCCATGGCGCAAACCACTGGATCATTCCGATTGAGCACTTGTATTCCCGTGTCATCTTCATGTAGAAAAATCCTTGTTTTTGCAGCGTCGTAATCGTGCATGTTGCGATAACGATCCAAATGATCCTCGCTCACATTAAGTACCGCAGCCACATCAGCATTTAAATTATGCGTTGTTTCCAATTGAAAACTGGATGTTTCAAGAACCCATGCCTGAGGCCAATTATCCGTATCAATACGTTGCATCAAGGTAGTGAGAACGGCTGGCCCGATATTGCCCGCAACTTCAACATTCCAGCCGGCTTTCTTTAACATTGCACCGACCATCGCAGTTACTGTGGTTTTCCCATTGGATCCCGTAATGGCCAAAACCTTTGGTCTAGGTAAATTGCTTTGCTCCAGTGCCCAAGAAAAAAGAACCATATCGCCTACAACCGGAATGTCGCGTTGTAGAGCGTTTTGCACGCATGGATCTGCAACAGGAACACCAGGACTAATTGCAATCATTTCTATGTCATCAAAAATTCGCGGTTCAAATTTGCCTCTGTACATCTGAACCTGCGGAAAAGCACTTACCATCTCTTTCCAATTGGGCGGTTCAATACGGCTATCAGCAACACGAACGCGAGCACCCTGACGTGATAACCACTTCACCATTGACAATCCCGTCTCACCCATGCCTAGCACAAGTATTATTTTATCTTGTAAATTCATCTTAGTTTTAACGTCGATAAGCCAATCAACACCAGAATAAGCGTAATAATCCAGAATCGAACCACGACCTGATTTTCTTTCCAGCCTTTTAATTCAAAATGATGATGCAGTGGCGCCATACGAAAAATGCGCTTACCTAACAATTTGAACGAAGCCACCTGCAACATGACAGAAAGCGCTTCCATCACAAACACCCCCCCCATGATTACCAACACAATCTCTTGTCGCACAATAACAGTCACAACGCCTAAAGCAGCACCCAAAGCAAGCGCACCGACATCCCCCATAAATACTTCAGCGGGATAAGCGTTAAACCATAAAAAAGCCAATCCCGCACCAGCCAGTGCGCCACAAAAAACAGACAATTCCCCGGTATTGGGGATATAAGGAATTCCTAGATACTTTGCAAATACGATATGACCAGTAACATACGCAAACACAGCTAGTGCGCTACTGATCATCACCGTTGGCATAATGGCTAATCCGTCCAAGCCATCCGTTAAATTCACCGCATTACTGGTACCGACAATGACAAAATAAGTCAATATAACAAAACCAATGCCACCTAGCGGAATTGCTATTTCCTTAAAAAATGGCACGATCATATCGGTCTGCACAGACATTTCAGCGGTTAAAACTAGATATATTGCAACTGTTAGTGCAATCACGGATTGCCAGAAAAATTTAGCACTCGCAGAAAGTCCTTTGGGATTGCGATGCACTACTTTACGGTAATCATCAATCCAACCAATCACTCCAAAACCGAGCGTAGTCAACAACACCACCCAAATGTACCGATTGCTTAAATCAGCCCACAATAAAGTTGTTAACACAATCGACATTAATATCAAAGCCCCCCCCATTGTGGGGGTTCCCGCCTTAATAAGATGTGTTTGTGGGCCATCGTCACGTACGGATTGTCCAATTTTGTAGGCAGTCAATTTTCTTATCATCATCGGACCAATGATAAAAGAAATAATAAGCGCCGTTATGACCGCCAGCATCGAACGTAATGTAATATAACTAAGTACATTGAAAACACGAACATCTTGAGCTAGCCATTGAGAAAATGCTAACAGCATAAAAAAAACTCCAATTGTCTCACCTCTTTTTTTAGCATGTGTGCATCTTTTTGCTTGTATTTACGTTTTATATCAACATTAAACTTCTAATCCTCTAACTACTCGCTCCATTTGCATAAATCGTGATCCCTTTATCAACACAGTGACATCACACGTCAGCAATTTTTCGGCAGCATTAAGCAATTCATCCAATGACTTAAAATGCTGTGCCCCTGCGCCAAATTCCTTCGCCGCATAAGCGCTTAAATCGCCTAACGTCAATAGACAATTAAGGCCCGCTTTACGTGCATCTCTACCAATTGTGCGGTGTAAATCTATTGCTGACTTACCTAACTCACCCATATCACCCAATACCAGTATTCTCGTTCCTTTGATTGCTGCTAGAACCGCCAATGCGGCCCGCACTGACTCGGGATTTGCGTTATAGGTGTCATCAATTAACTGTGCATGATGCAAGCCGGATTTTCTTTGCATACGTCCCTGTATACCTTGAAAACTCTCCAGTGCAGATGCAATTAATTCTTTCTTAATACCTAATGCGGTTGTTGCCGCAGCAGCGGCTAACGCGTTATAGAGGTTATGTATACCAGGAACTTGCAACTTTACTTTTTCCGCACCATCTGGCAATTTCAATGTAAAGCTGTCATACAAAGTATCTGCTTGATATTCAGCGGTCACCACAACGCTTTTGTTATGCAATCCAAACGTTACGACTTGCCGTGATCCTGCATATTTAAACCATTCAGGCGCATAAGTGTCATCTGCATTAATCACTGCTATTCCTTGTTGATCCAATCCTTCAAATATTTCGGCTTTAGCACGTGCCACTGCTGCCACGGAACCCAACCCTTCAATATGTGCCGCACCAGCATTTGTAATCAATGCAACTGTCGGCCTTACCAATTGCGTCAGATAGGAAATCTCACCAATATGGTTCATACCCATTTCAATCACTGCATAGCGATGGTGTTCACGCAAACGCAATAACATTTGAGGCACACCAATCTCATTATTTAAATTACCCTCAGTGGCCAATACACAATCGGAATTGCCGTTAACAAATCCTCCATTGCTAGCCACTTGTTGACGCAGTATCGCAGCAACCATTTCTTTTACCGTGGTTTTCCCATTGCTTCCAGTAACACCAATGATTGGCAATGTGAAGCAATTCCTCCAATAAGTCGCTAATTGTCCCAAGCCCACTTTAGTATCCTGCACTCGGATGAAAGATACATTGGAAGGTAAATTAATTGTATTGGCTGATCGTTGATTAAGCATGACTGCAGCAGCGCCTTTCTCAACAGCATTGCCAACAAATTTACTGCCATCAAAATTTGCACCAATCAATGCAACAAATAAATTCCCCGGTTTCAATGTACGACTATCGGTACTCACTCCCGTAAATGCAATGTCATCACCGCTCCAGTCGGCGTGTAAAGCCTGAGCTGCTTCCTTGATCATCATCATTGATGGACTCGCGCTTTCATGAATAAGTCATGCAATACTTGTTGCACTACCTCCGGATCATTGAAAGGAATTTTTTGTCCATTTATTTCCTGAAATCTTTCATGTCCTTTGCCAGCAATCAAAACAATATCGTCAACCCGCGCATTATCAATTGCCTGGTAAATAGCCGATGTTCTATCAACTTCTACTTGATATTCATGACTACCTGCGCCCACGGAAATCTCTTTAATAATATTTAATGGATCTTCAGTGCGGGGATTATCACTCGTAAAAACTACTTCATCTGCTAATCGTGTAGCAACTTCCCCTATCATTGCACGTTTTCCTTTATCCCGATCACCGCCGCAGCCAACGACACAATGTAAACGAGGACTATGCATGCTTGTAACTGTATTGTTATGATGAGCAGTAGTGCGCAACATCTCGCGTAATGTGCACAACACTTTCTCAAGCGCATCCGGAGTATGTGCATAATCAATAATGACAATCGGTTGACCTGTCATCATAAACTTTTCCATCCGCCCCGGGATCTGATGTAAATTCTGCAGCGATTGGACTGCATCCGCCAGATTGACCCCACTTGCCAACAATGCAGCTGTTACTGCCAACAAATTTGAAGCATTAAATTTTCCCAGCAAATTAATCTCTAAATGCTCATATCCTCCCTCGTATTCAATATCAAACTCAATACCATTGATATCAGCTTTTAGATTTGAACCGTAAACCATTTTAAAATGTCTTGAATAACAACCTAGCTCTGGATATTTAAAGCCATAACCTATTATTTTTGTCTTTTTATCAGCAAGCTGCCGAGACAATTCAACACCCAAAACATCATCCATATTAACAACTGCATACTTCAATTCCGGCCAGAAAAATAAACGTGCCTTCGCTGCTGCATACGCATCCATATCTTGATGATAATCTAAGTGATCACGTGATAAATTCGTTAGCACTGCAACAGAAAACATCGTGCCATTAATACGTCCTTGCACGATACCATGCGACGAAACTTCCATCGCCACGCTATGAGCACCTTGCTGTTTAAATTTTGCCAAGGAACGCTGCAACATTGTCGCATCGGGTGTAGTATTCTCTGAATTTTCAAGGGCGTCCGCGAATCCATTTCCTAGTGTTCCAATTACGGCAGTTTTCTTATTTAAGCTTGTCATGGCTTGCGCATACCAATGACAACAAGACGTTTTTCCATTGGTTCCGGTAATTCCAACCATCCACAGTTTTTGTGATGGCCCACCATAAATGTAATCAGCAATCCAACCTGCTTTATCTTTAAGCCCACTGATGGGTAATGCGGGAATTTGCCATGCAGGATTCCATGAGAAATTTTGTGGATCCCACAAAATTGCATTGGCTCCTGCTGCGATGGCTTGCGGTATAAAATTACGTCCGTCACTTTTTTCTCCGGCATAGGCGAGAAAAGTATCGCCCTGCTTTATTTTCCGGCTATCCGTGACAAGATTATTAATGCTTACTCCAATATCATCCAATAGATGATTATCAAATAATTTTAATGTTTTTCTTTTGGCTGTCATTGTTTTCATCCTTCATCACCCATTTCGGGCGTAGCAGTAAAGGTAATGACATTATTGGCGGGCGCATCAGGCGGTATATTCAAAATATGTAGCGCACTACTCATTACTTTACTAAATACAGGCGCAGCTACAGCGCCGCCAAAATATTTCCCTGCCGATGGCTCATCTATCATTACTGCTATAATTAAACGGGGATTTGATGCCGGTGCATAACCGACAAATGTTGAAATATAGTGTTTCTTGGCATACTGACCATCGATCAATTTATGCGCCGTTCCAGTTTTACCGGCAACACGGTAACCATTAATTTGTGCTAACGGTGCTGTACCACCAGGTTGAGTTGCCATTTCTAACATGTTACTTATTGCCAATGCCGTATGACGAGAAATCACACGTTGTCCCATTACAGGTATGTCTTGTTTCAATAGAGATATAGGTTTTAATTCACCACCACTCGTAAAAATCGTATAAGCTCGGGCCAGTTGCATTAGACTTGTAGAAATACCATGCCCATATGACATAGTCGCCTGTTCAATTGGACGCCAGGTATTATAGGATCGTAGAATTCCGCTTGCTTCTCCCGGGAATCCCGAGTTTGTAAGTATGCCAAACCCCGAACGATTGAACATTTCCCACATTGTTTGCGGTGCAAGTGAGAGTGCAATTTTTGCTGTACCGACATTGCTGGATTGTTGAATAATCTGCGCAACCGTCAGCTCTCCTTTGTTATTGATGTCGCGTATCGTTCGTCTACCAACTTGCAATATTCCTGGTGATGTTTGCAAAATGGTATTGAAGTTTACTTTTCCAACCTCCATAGCAATTGCTACCG
This sequence comes from Nitrosomonas sp., assembly GCA_024281995.1. Taxonomy (GTDB): domain Bacteria; phylum Pseudomonadota; class Gammaproteobacteria; order Burkholderiales; family Nitrosomonadaceae; genus Nitrosomonas. The sequence goes on along the minus strand of JAMWZW010000001.1, from coordinate 109,547 downwards.
TAAATGGCTTCAAGGTCGAACCAGGTTCAAAAGTATCAATTAGTGCACGATTACGAATTTTTTCATTACTGATTGTTGAGCGATTATTTGGGTTATACGCTGGCAAATTGGTCAGCGCTAATATTTCACCATTTTGCGCATCTAAAACAACAATACTTCCTGCCTTGGCTTTATTCAGTTTTATTGCTTCTTTTAGTTCCGCATGTGCGCGATACTGGATTCTTCTATCAATAGACAGAATCAAATCCTGCCCTTGTTTAGGCAGGCGGATATTCTCAACATCCTCAACAATCCGTCCTTTATTGTCTTTAATAACCCGACGACTCCCCAATTCGCCGGCAAGCTTCTCCTGCCAGCCTCGCTCTACCCCTTCTTGGCCTTTATCGCTGATATCCGTAAAACCCAGCACATGCGCCGCAAACTCACCTTCCGGATAGTACCGTTTGGATTCATAAGTCAAATACACTCCCGGAATCTTTAACTTCATGACTTTCTCAGCAATATCCGGGACCACTTGTCGTTTTAAGTAGACGAATCGACTGTTTTTTCTGTGGATACGCTCATCGATATCCTTACTATTTGCTTCAAGCAAAAGGGATAATTGTTTTATTTGCTCGGGGGTTACTTTTACTATTTTGGGATCAACATACACAGACGCTATCGGTGAACTAATTGCCAGCACCTGTCCATTTCGATCAGTAATCATGCCTCTATCTGCATTCATTGCCACAACTCTGCTATACCTTGACTCTCCCTTTTCCTGAAGAAAATCATTATGCATCCCTTGCAGATAGGCAGCACGCCCTACCAAACCAAACAATCCTAACACCAATAAACCATACAGTAGGCGTGACCGCCACAGTGACAACGTAATTGAAGGTTTGTCCTTTTTAATCACGCTTTCTAGGATCTCCAAATCGTAGCTGATTTTCTGCCGTATTTATTGATACAATCTGTATGTCTGAAGCAGCAGGCACCAACATATTCAAGTGTTCCTTAGCGATGCGTTCGACACGTCCATGCATAATTAATGTACTCTGCTCCAGTTGCAACCTACCCCATTCCACCTCAAATTTCCGCTCTATTTCTTTTTCATTTTCCAACGCCATAAAAAGTTTCCGTGCGGCATGCTGCGAAGCCACCACACTCAATGCGCAAGCAATTAACACTAACACGAGGAAAATGTTCAGCTTGAACATACCTCTACTCACTTAAAGCAATTCTTTCGGCCACACGCATGACGGCACTCCTTGCTCTTACATTTTCGATTACTTCATTTTTTCCTGGACGAATTGCTTTACCAATTAACCTTAATCGTTGTTGGCTAATTTTTTGCAATTCTTTTTCCTTTAATGGCACTCCACGAGGAAAATCGTCAGCACTTGCTTCAGCACGCATAAATCGCTTAACAATTCGATCCTCTAATGAATGAAAACTAATCACTACCAATCTCCCTTCCGGATTAAGCAATTCAACGCACTGCGGCAATACTAGCGACAACTCCTCAAGCTCCTGATTGAGATAAATCCGTATCGCCTGAAAAGTGCGCGTCGCCGGATGCTGCATAATTTCCCGCTGCCGCTGACGCGAGCGCACAACCGTTGCGACAATTTCGGCAAGTTGTAATGTGGTAACAATAGGCTGCCGCGTTCTTGCCACAATAATCGCTCTTGCAATCTGCCGAGCATACCGTTCTTCGCCATATTCTCTTATCACCTTTTCCAATTGATTTTCTGCAACAAAGTTAAGCCATTCCGCTGCAGTCTGCCCACTACTTGTATCCATCCGCATGTCGAGTGGTCCAGCAACACGAAAACTAAACCCACGCGAAATTTGTTCCAGTTGCGGTGACGAAACACCCAAATCCAGCAATAAGCCATCAATCTTTGCAATACCCTTTTCCTGTAGCACCCCTGACATACCGGAAAAACTGCTATGCCTAATACAGAGTCGCTCATCCGCTATCTTCTCACCTGACAGAATTGCGTCAGGATCTCTATCCAACGAGATTAACCTGCCCTTTTCACCAAGTCGCGACAAAATTAAACGGCTGTGACCTCCACGACCAAATGTGCCGTCCACATAAATCCCATCCGGTTTTATTGCTAATGCATCAACTGCTTCATGCAGCAATACTGGAGCGTGCATTTGCAACTTTATCGCTTTGTTACAGCGAGAAACCTTCTAACTCAGGCGGCATATCACCATTATTAAAAATTAGCGCACTCTCAATTTGCATATCCCATTGTTTTTCATCCCATAATTCCAATTTCATACCCTGGCCGACTAAAACCACTTCTTTGGACAAACTAGCGAATTGACGTAACGATGGGGATACTAAAATGCGACCGGCAGCATCCATCTCGACATCGCTGGCACTACCTACCAGCAATCTTTGTAAACTGCGAATCCTCGGCTCAAAGCTAGTAAGACTATTGAGCTTTTGTTCTATTGGTTCCCATGCAGGAAGAGGATAAATTAACAAGCATCTTGAAGGATCAGCAGTAACAATTAAACGTCCTTCGCAAGAAGACATTAACTCACCCCGATATTTAACCGGAATCGCAAGCCTGCCTTTTGCATCCAAATTAAGTTGCGTAACCCCGCGAAACATACCGCTCTCCCATAAATATGGAAATCGACATGAGATTTACCAATTTTTCCCACATTCCCCTACTATTTCCCACTTTAATCAAAAAAAAATGGATAGTCAAGCAATAATCTGGAAATTTGTATTGATATGACAAAGACTTAATATCAGTCTCAATAATCAAGAAATTTTCATATAAATAAAATAGATAGAGTAACAATTGAATAACAATTATTAACTTATTCAGATAATTCCGTTGAGCAAGCAGATAAGTTTTCTATTTCATAAAAAAATAGAACAGCGGATTCGAGCAACAACTTCTCCGGGAGAATCCCTTCGGGGCTTACAAACCATATTGATTAAGATATATATGATTTTGTTTTAATTTGTCTTTTACTATGAAAGAGAAATAAATTGACACCATAAGTTTATTGAAGTGTTTGAAAGGGATAATTAAGACAGATTCAAAAACAAATCAAATCTATAAAGTGTATTAATTGATTCTCAGATTCAACTTCTAATAGCTATAACAATCATTCTTGAACCTTCAAAAGCATTTTGCTATAGTCCCCAAAAGTCCAAAGAGGTTTTGAAATTTCTACTAATTTGCCCCCCCCTCACTCCCCAGTTCGTCGAATATCCATTATCGTACCCTGTTTCAATGAAGGAAGCGGATTGGATGCTTTTTTAAGGAGATTAAACGCCGTTTTATTTGAGTTACGCGAATACGAGCATGAAGTCATCTGCATTGATGATGGAAGCACGGATCATACACTAGAAGTACTTTGCCGCCATGCGGCACGAAATTCGCGCATGCTGGTATTAGAATTATCGCGAAATTTTGGCAAAGAAGCTGCTCTCACGGCCGGCATTGATACCGCGAAGGGAGATGCCGTCATTCCACTGGATGCGGATCTACAGCATCCGCCCGAGGTGATTCTTGATATGATCAAACACTGGGAAAAAGGCAGCGATGTAGTTCTGGCCCGGCGCAAATCACGAGAAACTGATCATCTTTTGCAACGGATAGTCACGCAATGGTTTTATCAATTGCATAACCGTATAGCTGAGTGCGCGATACCTAAAGATGTAGGTGATTTCCGTTTGATGGACAAACGGGTTGTGGAGGCATTAAAACGTCTACCTGAACGCAGGCGCTTTATGAAAGGCTTATTTGCTTGGGTAGGATTCAGGCAAAGTATAGTTGAATTTGCCGCCGAACCGCGCACAACCGGAAAATCCTCATTTAGCCCACGGCATTTATGGATCCTGGCATTAGAGGGAATCACCAGCTTTAGTACGGTTCCCCTTGCAGTGTGGGCATATACCGGCTTCACCGTTGCTTTTCTGGCACTTATTTATGGTTGCTGGATCATACTCAAAACGCTTGTTTTCGGTATTGATGTGCCTGGTTACGCATCGTTATTAACCGCGATACTCTTTCTTGGTGGCATTCAATTAATGGGAATTGGCGTACTGGGAGAGTATATCGGCCGTATTTACAGTGAAAGCAAGCAGCGGCCAATTTACATCGTCAGACAACGTTATGGCGGAGAAAATCAAGATGTTTAGCCGTGAAGCTGGCCGGCAACTTACTGGCTTTTCTCTGATTGGTATCGTCAATACACTAATCCATCTGATGATCGTTACCGGATTAGTCGAATTATTGTTTGTGCACCCACTGCCGGCAAATGGTATTGCATTCATGAGCGCAAATCTTTTCTCTTTTTGGGCCAATAGCCACTGGTCATTTCGCGCTATTATTACCAAGCAGCGTTACCTGCGATTCCTGACAGTATCTCTAGCTGGGTTAGTCGTTTCATTAATAGCCATCATGATAAGCGAAGCTCTGCATTGGCATTATCTTGCGGGGGTTTTCTTATCTTTCATTTTCCTTCCGCTGCTTACTTTTCTCGTTCATAAGAATTGGACATGGAAAAATCTGAGTTGAAACTTACTTTTCCCTACAGGCAGCTCTTTTCAGCTCAAACAGTCATTGCTACTTTTTTACTTGCCATCCTCTGCATTGGTTTTTATTACAACGTATTATCAGCAGGATGGCGATTCGACGATGGCGATCACCTGAATTTTGCAAGTACCTATTCACCTTGGCAATATTTTTTCATTCCGGAGATTACCCGGCTTCAGTCGGGCGCGAACTTAACGCCTTGGAACGCATTGTTCTACGACATCAATTTATCGTTGTTTGGATTGAACCCGAGTGGATTCTATATTCATCAATTGATCATAATAGGCTTGACTAGCATCGCTACTTTTTTTCTTTTGAAGCTGTGGATTGCTCCCGCTTGGTCTTTAATCGGCGCGGTAGTATTTATGGTTGGCGCACCAACGGTTCACATTGCTAATGAAATAATGACCGGCCACTATTCCAGCGGCTTGCTATTTGTTGTCATTGCGCTTTATGCCTTTGTATGTGCAGTGCGTCTTGAGCAAAACCGGTATGCGCTTATCGGTGCATTTTTTTACTTACTCGCAGTGACCTGCAAAGAAATTTATGTTCCACTCATTGTTATTTTGCCTTTCCTGCCTGCAGGAACACTTAAAAGCCGGTTAAGATTTTCTATCGCTTTTCTTGTCGTGTTTCTCATCTATATTTTCTGGCGCTTTCACGTGCTTGGACGGTTATTTGGCGGCTACAATTTGCACGGCAATTATGATTTGTTTCTGATTCTCGAAACATTCGGCAATATTCCGCTTTTGTTATTTGGAAATCATCTGATTGGAAAACTTGCGATAACGATCGTAATCATGTTATTGCTCATGAGCTATGGGCAAATCAACTGGAAATTAGCACTGGTAGCACTAAGTGCAATTTTATTCCCGCTTATTCCATTAGTAAGCTTCCCAGGTGTCGCCGCAGCAGACCGTTATTTATTTCTGGCTGGATGGGGATTATCGATCTTGTTAGCCTGTTCGCTGTCTTTTTGCGCTAATAAAGTCAATAAAAATTTGGTATGGCTCGCATGTGGCATATTAGTCAGCATAAATTTGGCGCATTCTCGCACTGAGCAACAAAACTTATCGAAAATCGCGGCGCCAACCGAAAAATCTTACCAGTTCATGTTAAACAGCAACACCAATCAAGTATATATTGCACCGGACTTCAACTATTACTTTGGTGCAGTTCTGCCAGGCGCGGTAGCAGCACAGAAGCACTTGTTGCCATCAAGTCCTGATCGGGCAAGAATTATTCCTGACATTGAACAGCTAGCAACTATTGATCTAACAACTAACAGTGTATGGAGTTATAGCGAGAATTGTAACTGCGTAGAGAATGTGACTTCAACGGTGTCAGACAAGGTAGCAGACTACCAAAATAAGCTAACTGAGCGAGAATTGTCTGTCAGACTAACTATGGAGCAATTAAAAGTTGAGTGGCATTTAGGCCCTTATCAGGACGGAGAATATGTAATTATGATCAATAATCAAGGTTTCTTTCCCCTTCCACCCAATGGCGCACACTCATATCCACGTAAAACACTCGAAGGCTATATCCTCTATAAATCCCCAGAAGGTTGGATTACAAAAAGCCCGCAATTTAACATCGACACTTCAACCCAATCTCATTGGGAATGGTCACGTTTATAATGAGATTTTTGCAACACCTTATTTTTTAGAAACTTTAAGTAACAAAAACAATTAACTAACCCCAATATCACACGAGAGGAAGTGGCAGTTCCGTAATAATTCTTTATAATTCAGTTGTCTACGCTGAATAAAGAAAAGGAATTGCCAGTGACAAAGTGTACCCGGGACTCATTTAATTTTCCAGAGGTAAAAAAGCGTACTGTTGAAGTGAATTTTGAAGGCGGAGATATCACTTCAGATGGTGGCGTGATGTTATAACGGTAGGCGGATAAACGCATTGGGCTGAACATAGCGGTTTCAAGCGCTGTATGATAATCACCGGCAGGCAAGCTGCAAGCAGGATAGTTTGGCGCTATTGCAGCAACGGGTTTATGCCTTGGCATGTGGTTATGAAGACCTCAATGATTCATCAGCAATTACGTCATGATTTGGCGATTCAATCAGCGGTTGAACGCGAGGAGGTATTGGCAGGCAGTTCCACCTTATGCTGCAGCGAGAATCAGTCGAATCGGCAAACGGCCTGGCATATTCATCAAGTAATGATTGATCAGTTTATGACTTTATTCAAACAGCCACCGAAAGAAATGCTTCCGGATTTTGATGCCACCGATGATGCGGTTCAGGCAAAGCTGGCCTGAAATTCGTATCATTTTTCGAGGCGGCAGTGGTTTTTACCGCCCCAGAATGCTGGCATGGTGCGAGCGTCATGATATGAGCTACATCGTGGGTATCGCCCAAAACGAGCGGCTGAATGGGGTCAGTGCGCAATGGTGGCAAGCGGCAGAGAAGCAATATGCCGCATCTGGTGAGAAAGTGTGCTGGTTTGATGAATTCACTATGCTCCCAAGAACTGGCAGCAGACACGGCGCATCATCGTTAAAATCGAGCCTACTGAAAAAGGCGGCAATCTTCGTTATGTGGTCACCAATCTGACAGGAAAACCGTATCAAGGAACAACAGCTTGGTCTGTTTCCAGACCGTACCAGCCACCACCGGTGGTGGTCAAATTAATTTCGTCTACTCCTGTCCTCGCTCGCTTACATCCTGCTGGAAACTATCCGGCGCCTTGCCTTGCATGATACAGAACTGGCTCAAGCCTATGTGGACACACTGCGCCTTAAATTAATCAAAATCGGTGCTGTCATTCTGCGTAATACCCGCCGTATCCGCTTTTTACTTGCAAGTAGCTCTGTTCCTACCAGAAACTATTCTTCCAAGTGGTAGAAAGACTTGCTTATGGATAACGCGCATTCCCAGAATTATGATCCACTGTTTACCGCATAAAAGAGCCGTGTGGTAGATGTGCTACACCGATCGTTAGAGCTTACTTAAGAAGTATAACCATCTGATTAGATTTAACAAAGCATATTTTTTGGTAGCACAGTGCACGAAATATGTGAACCACCAAAAAAACCGTGCACTATGATTCGTTATATCAGCCAAAATGCCCCTCGGGCACCAATTTATGGGGTCAATTTTAAACAAGTGCAACCAAAAGCGTAATAAATAGAAAAACCACTATTATAGGAAAGAAAAAACTCATCCATTCTTGAGATGTGCCTTGAGGGCTATTTTTTAACTTATCTAATGTTGCAGGAAATAAGATGACAATAAACATTACTAACGCTAGCGCAGAAACAATTTGCATCCAATTTAGATCATCCATTTCAGTTTACTCGATAAAAACCCCGGTATAACCGGGGTTTTTATATAAATAAATTTAAGGTCAAAAGATTAAGAATTAATCGTCATTACCCATAATACCCAGAATTTGCAGTAGGCTAATAAAGATATTAAAAATTGTCATATATAAACCAATTGTTGCTAAAACATAATTGGTTTCACCGCCATGAATGATGCGGCTCGTGTCATATAAAATGAAACCGCTCATGATCAAAATGACAACAGCTGATATTGCTAATGACATCGCAGGAATGGCAAGAAAAATATTTGCTATCGCTGCAAGTAAAACCAACAAGAAGCCTACCATCAAGAATCCACCGAGGAAACTGAAGTCTTTGCGTGTAGCGAGTGCGTATGCTGATAGACCCAAAAATATTATTCCCGTGCCTGCAAGCGATAGGGTAATAATATTTCCACCATTAGGTAAAGATGCATACATGGTTAAAATTGGCCCTAGCCCGAAACCCAGCATGCCCGTTATCAAAAAAACAATTCCGATTCCTGCCGTTGAATGAGCAAAGCGCGGTAATACAAACATGGCAATCACCATACCACCAATAACAGATATTAAATAAGTCATTGGCGGCATATTCATAAACATTGAAATTGCAGCCGTTAGGCCACTGAATAGCAATGTTAAGGATAAGAGCATGTATGTATTGCGTAAAACTTTATTCGTTGCCAGCACAGAGGATGATTTCTGTGCGATCGTTGTGTAATTTTGATTCATTTTAAAATAACCTCCACTCTATAAAAATTGAATATCGAAATTCAAACACCCAGTAAGACTAAAGTATTTTATCAATAGTTCAAACAACAATTATTTACATTTGCTTTCTCAAGAATAGCACACAATTTAAGAAAGTAACTATTGATTACTGTTAGCTAATTGGAACGAAAACATCTTATATATTTGTATGATGCTTTAGCATCGTCACACTATCCTTCAGAAACTTTTGCCAAAGTAAAATTGTAAACCAGAAAATATCCCCCTCTCTCAACTAAGGTAATATTAAAACTAACAGGCCCCACATCAAAGTTAGCAATCCCCGAATAGTTGATTCGCTTCTCTCCTATGAAAGAGAATGCACTTACTGTACGTGAAAAATTTATTTCTTGAATAGAACGAAACTTACCAAAACCTCGGTAAAGATTCAATAACTTATCCAACTGCTCATCATTGACTGCCTGAGCTGCTTCAGGTGTTAAATGGATGAGCAGTGCCTGCTTTTCCCAGCTCGAAATCTCAGTCAGTATTTGAGCAACTGCAGGTTCTGCGCTTTTATTGTAAAAATCTTTTTCACGACCGGTATAAAAAAATAACATGATGACTAAAGTCAACATGATTGCAATGATGATACGTAATGTTTGAACTTGCATAATTAGCTGAAATTAATTAACTATTGCAATCTTCTCCCCAGAGATCACGTCCTATTTCATTGCTGGGCATTTTAATGCCAAAATGCTGGTAAGTGATAGCATTTGCAACGCGCCCCCTGGAGGTGCGCTTAAGAAATCCTTGTTGAATCAAATAGGGTTCCAGCACATCTTCAATCGTATCACGCTCCTCGCTGATTGCTGCCGCAAGATTATCAACTCCTACAGGACCACCATTAAATTTTTCTAATATAGCCAGCAGTAATTTTCTGTCCATAATATCCAACCCTATCGAATCCACATCTAGCATTTGTAACGCTGCATCAGCTACTCCAGACGTAACATGACCATCCGCTTTTACTTCCGCAAAATCGCGTACACGGCGTAATAAGCGATTAACAATCCGAGGAGTGCCACGTGAACGACGCGCAATTTCAAATGCTCCATCCGATGATATCTTCACATTTAATAAGTTAGCAGAACGCATAACAATCTTACTCAATTCTTCAGGCGTATAAAATTCTAATCGGGAAACTATCCCAAAACGATCACGTAATGGATTAGTGAGCATACCAGCTCGAGTAGTCGCACCAACTAAAGTAAATGGCGGCAAATCCAATTTTACTGATCGCGCCGCTGGCCCCTCGCCAATCATGATGTCCAATTGATAATCTTCCAATGCGGGATAGAGAATTTCTTCCACTACTGGCGATAAGCGATGAATCTCATCTATAAACAAAACGTCATTAGGCTCCAAGTTTGTCAGTAGCGCGGCCAGATCTCCAGGACGTTCTAAGACGGGACCGGAAGTCTGTCGCAAATTGACCCCCATTTCTCTGGCAATGATATGCGCTAAAGTTGTTTTTCCTAGCCCTGGCGGACCAAATAACAAAACATGATCTAGCGCCTCATGACGATTCCTGGCTGCGGTAATAAACACTTGCAGTTGCCCACGAATTTTTTCTTGACCCACGTAATCTTCAAGTTGCTTGGGACGCAAGGCGCGTTCCAGCAGTTCTTCCTGGGAAGATGACATTGCACTTACTATACGATCTGTCTTAATCATTTAGTAGTAGCCCAAACGTATGTTACTTTTCTTTTGACAGCAAATGGAGTGCCTGGCGGATACCGTCAACTAATGTAGCATCTGTAGAAACCTGCTTAATAGCCCAGCTAGCTTCTCGGTCATTATAGCCCAGTGATAACAATGCATTTAAAATATCTTTATTATTAGTAGAAGATGTTACCGCATCATCCACATCAATTTTGGCAGAACTCAATTTATCACGTAATTCCAATAATAAGCGCTCGGCTGTTTTTTTCCCAATACCAGGTACTTTAGTAAGTCGCATACTATCTTGTACTGCTACAGCCTGATATAAATCTGGTACACTGAGACCCGAAAGAAGAGATAATGCAGTCCTTGCACCAATACCAGAAATTTTTACTAATTGCCGGAAAACCTGACGCTCTGATTCGCTGGCAAAGCCAAATAGCAAATGCATATCCTCACGAATCATAAGATGAGTATACAATGAAGCTTGCGAACCAATGGTTGGAAGATCGTAAAAGGTGCTCATTGGTACGTCTACTTCGTAACCTACGCCTTGAACATCCAGAACAACCTGCGGTGGGTGCTTCTCAAGCAATATACCGGTTAACCGCCCGATCATACCAAGCGTCCTCGCTTCATGCGATAACCTGCTAATGCAAACTTTCCCAATCCAAACCCACCATGCGCATGACATATCGCACAAGCAAGCGCATCTGCCGCATCAGCAGTTGGGCTACTTTCCAGCTTTAAGATATGCATGACCATTTGTTGAACTTGATCTTTATTGGCGTGGCCGTTACCAACAACTGCTTGTTTTATTTGCAGCGCCGTATACTCGGCCACATTTAAGTCATGCAATACCGTAGCACAAATCGCCGCACCACGTGCTTGGCCTAGCAGTAATGCCGATTTAGGGTTAATATTGATAAAAACCTGCTCGACAGCAGCGCACTCCGGTTGATACTCTGCGATAACTTCACTTAAATTATCCAAAATCAGCTTTAAACGATTTGGTAATTCACCTTCACATATTTTTATACATCCACTGCTAACATAAATCAAATTACTGCCAGCTTTATCAATCACACCAAAACCAGTAACCCTTAAACCAGGATCTATACCGAGAATACGGATTTTCTCACCTGCTAGTATGATAGTTATTCATCTAACACCGCTGTTGTGTAGACACTTTGAACGTCATCCAGTCCTTCCAAAGCATCCAGTAATTTTTGCATCTTTATCGCATCATCTCCGGTTAATAACAGCTCACTACTTGGTTTCATGGTAACTTCTGCAAGATCTGCTTTAAAACCTGCTTTCTCAAGCACTTTTTTAACAGCCATAAATTCGTAGGGTGCTGTAATGACTTCAATACTACCATCCTCATTGCTTACTACATCTTCGGCGCCACCTTCTAGTGCAGCTTCTATTAGTTTGTCTTCACTGATTCCTGGTGCGAAAATTAGTTGCCCACAATGTTTGAATAAAAAGCTCACAGAGCCATCCGTACCCAAATTACCTCCATACTTAGTAAAAGCATGGCGCACATCAGCAACCGTACGAATTCTATTGTCGGTCATACAATCAACCATCACTGCAGCGCCACCCATTCCATAACCTTCATAACGTATTTCTTCATAGTCAACGCCATCCAATTCCCCACTACCCCGCTTGATAGCGCGCTCAACATTATCCTTAGGCATATTCTGATCATATGCCTTATCTATCGCTAAACGCAAACGTGGATTGGTATTGGCATCTCCTCCACCCATCCGAGCAGCAACAGTTATTTCCTTGATCAGTCGAGTAAATACTTTACCACGCTTAGCATCTTGCGCAGCTTTTTTGTGTTTAATATTCGCCCACTTACTATGTCCTGCCATGATTATCGATACCTTATACTAATGTAGGTTTATGTTAACATCTGATAGGTAATGAATAAAGGGCTTATCTTAGCATGAGGAGATAAGCACACCAGCGATATACTGATTGCAACTAACAGTTTTCTAATGCTTAGACCTGTTATTCAACTGTTACAGCTTTTGCTAGATTTCTTGGTTTATCGACATCAGTTCCACGTTCTAGTGCTACGTAGTAAGCTAATAGCTGTAATGGAATCGTATGCAAAATCGGGCTAAGTAATCCAGTATGCTCCGCTAACCGAATCACATGCAAATTTTTACTTTCTATAATTTGAGCATCAACGTCAGCAAAAACATATAGTTCACCACCGCGTGCATGAACTTCCTGCAAATTTGATTTGAGCTTACCAAGCAACTGATCGTTTGGAGCAATTGCAACAACAGGCATTTCGTTATCAACCAGCGCCAATGGACCATGTTTCAATTCTCCCGCTGCATACGCTTCAGCATGAATATAGGATATTTCTTTGAGCTTTAATGCACCCTCCATTGCAATGGGATAATGAACGCCGCGCCCAAGAAATAATGCATGACGTTTTTTTGCAAAACTTTTGGCCCAAATTTTAACCTGCGATTCAACTTGCAGCGCAATCTGCAGCGCTACCGGCAAATGACGTAACGCCCCGATTATATGTCGTTCCTCGTCTTTCGAAAGTAGATGATGTATTTTTGCTAACGTCACAGTTAACAATAATAGTGATGCTAATTGCGTAGTAAATGCTTTAGTAGAGGCTACACCAATTTCTGGACCAGCACGAGTTAAAAAACGCAAACTAGTTTGTCGTATTAAAGCACTTTCGGGTACATTACAAATAGCAAGGCTATAATGATGGCCTAGCTTTTTTGCATGATTCAGAGCCGCTAATGTGTCGGCAGTTTCTCCCGATTGCGAGATCCCTACCACTAGTGTATTTGGATCTGCAATTGAATCGCGATATCGGTATTCACTTGCAATCTCAACGTTACATGGCATTTTTGCAACTGACTCAATCCAGTACCTTGCTACCAATCCGGCGTGATAGCTAGTTCCACACGCTATAATCAGAATATTTTTTACCCTGGAAAATATATTTTCTGCCTCATTACCAAATAAATTAGGTGATATTGATTGCGCATTAAATACCATCTCTAACGTATTAGCTACAGCACTCGGTTGTTCAAATATCTCCTTTTGCATGAAATGTGCATAAGGCCCCAACTCGACGGCATCACTGGATAAATGGCTTTCATGTATAGTACGTTCAACTATATCGCCTAGCTGATTATGCAAACAATTAACAATCCGATAGTTATGGCTATGTAATTCAGCAACATCACCTTCTTCTAGATAAATTATGTTTCGCGTAGACTGTAATAAAGCGGACGAATCAGAAGCAACAAAATTGCCGTTCTTTCCAACACCAATTAATAAAGGCGCTCCATTTCTTGCAACAACAATGCGCTCCGGATGGGCTTCTTCCATAACCGCAATTGCATAAGCACCTTGCAATTCTGCAAGAGATAAACAAACCGCTTTAAATAAATCTTTCTCTTCTTGTAGTTTAAAAGCTATTAGATGTGCTATTACTTCCGTATCAGTATCTGAAGTAAATTTAAATCCTTTTGCTTTCAGCCTAATACGAATGGCTTCGTGATTTTCTATAATTCCGTTATGTACAACAGCAATTCGCGATTTTTCACCTGAAAGATGTGGATGCGCATTACGTTCAGACGGTTCCCCATGTGTAGCCCAGCGCGTATGTGCAATACCAGCTAACCCACATGCCTTCTGCTGGATTACTAGCTTACCTAATTCTGACACACGACCAGTTGTACGTAATCTTTGCAATCCATCGTTGACTACTACCAAACCTGCGGAATCATAACCTCTGTACTCAAGACGGGACAAGCCTTTCAGCAATACAGGAACGATATCTACATTTGCAATTGCTCCAATTATTCCGCACATCTTGAATTTCTTCCTCTCTATTAATACAATGAAACTGGGATCTTAAGATTTTGTTTTAGTTGGTCGCTTCCATTCAAAATAACTTATCTGCCTAGCCCTTGACAAAGTTAAGGCACCTTCTGGCGTATCTTTTGTAATTGTTGACCCTGCACCAATCGTCGAGCCTTTAGAAATTCTAATTGGTGCAACAAGCTGAGTGTCTGATCCAACAAACACGTCATCTTCGATGATAGTTTGGTGTTTATTCACACCATCATAGTTACAAGTTATTGTTCCAGCACCGATATTAACATTTTCTCCAATTATAGAATCTCCAATATAGCTTAGATGATTGGCTTTACTTCTTCGTGCAATCTGACTGTTTTTAACTTCAACAAAATTACCAATATGAACTTCCTCGAGGAGCCTTGTACCTGGACGAATGCGAGCATAAGGACCTATCCTGCATTTTGCTCCTATTTTTGCATCTTCGATTAAGCTATAAGGAGCAATAATTGCCCCTTCATCAACAACAACATTTTTTAATATGCAATTAGGGCCAATTCGTACATTATTGTGCAAATTAACAATACCTTCAAACACGCAATTAACATCGATTTCGACTTCCAATCCGCAAATCAGCTCCCCCCTAATATCAATTCTTGCGGGATCAACCAAATAAACTCCTTGTTCCATTAGTTTATTCGCGCGCTCCAATTGAAAAATCCTCTCAAGTTCTGCCAATTGACGTTTATTGTTGACACCTATTATTTCCCAATAATTATCAGGTTGCTTAGAATCCACTGGGATGCCTTCTTTAACCGCCATAGCAATAATATCAGTCAAATAATATTCACACTGTGCATTGCTGTTCCCAATTCTTGGAAGCCACTGATGCAGATAAGCATTGGGAACCAACATAATTCCAGTATTAATTTCGCATATATTCTGCTGATCTAAAGTAGCATCCTTTTGTTCTACAATCATCGTTATTGCTTTTGTCTCAGAATTTCGCACAATCCTGCCATACCCACTCGGATTCTCAACGAATGCTGATAGTAAAGCACAGTGCTTCTCTTGAGTTGATGTTATAAGCCTTTGGAGCGTATCCAAACTAACCAATGGGACATCTCCATATAAAATAAGAGTCGCCCCTTCTTTATCGAGATAAGATTGAGCTTGCATAACTGCGTGACCTGTACCCAGTTGATGCTCTTGTTTAGCCCAAACTAAATCGGCGCCTACAATTGACTGCCTAATTAAATCACCACCATGTCCTATTACAACACAGATTCTGTCAGGTTTAAGTAGCCGAGCCGTATTAATCACATGCATGAGCAAAGGAATACCTCCTAGAGTATGCATGACTTTAGGTATCGACGATTGCATACGTTTTCCAGCACCTGCTGCCAATATCACAACATTAAGTTTTAACACAATTTTAGATTTGTCCCGAAATTAGATTTTTCCTTACTTAATTACCTAACAGCATAACAAAATTTTTCTTGTTTTTTCTTTTAATAAAACCAGATTTTGATGTTAATTATGCACACTTGAATTGCAGGAAAAAAACAAAAAAGGCGACTTACGCCGCCTTTTAACTAATATTACTTACTTAATTAGTGCTTTCGCTTTCTTAACTTATCGATTGCAGCTAACTGTGCCATTGCTTCGATTAATTCCGCCTGTGCCTTTGCATAATCTAATTCTGATTCACGGTTTTTTATAGCTTCTTCTGCGGCTTGTTTCGCTTCGATAGCTTTTGCCTCATCGAGATCATGACTACGAACAGCAGTATCAGCTAATATTGTTACTACATCTGGCTGCACCTCTAACATTCCGCCAGAAACATATATCAATTCTTCCTCTTTTAATTGAGCTTTAATACGAACCATCCCAGATTTTATTCGAGTTAACATTGGGGTGTGACGTGGATAAATACCAACTTCTCCCATCTGTGCTGGTGCAACCAAAAACTCCACGGGACCAGAATAAATCGATTCCTCAGCGCTTACGATATCAAGATGAAAAATGGTGCCCATTTTTATATTCCCAAAGTTTATTGAAGTGTTTTGGCTTTTTCGATAACTTCTTCAATACTACCAACCATGTAGAATGCTTGTTCAGGTAATTCATCATACTCACCTTCTACGATTCCTTTAAAACCTTTAATGGTATCTTTAAGCGATACATATTTTCCGGGTGATCCAGTAAATACTTCTGCAACGTTAAATGGTTGTGAGAGAAAACGTTGAATTTTTCGAGCTCGACTAACTGCAAGCTTGTCTTCCGCAGACAATTCATCCATGCCTAGAATTGCAATAATATCCCGCAATTCTTTATAACGTTGCAATGTTTGTTGCACTGAACGAGCAGTATTGTAATGTTCCTCGCCTACAACTTGTGGATCAAGTTGACGCGATGTAGAATCAAGAGGATCCACAGCTGGATAAATACCTAACGATGCGATATCACGTGACAGCACAACGGTTGCATCCAAGTGCCCAAAGGTCGTTGCTGGAGATGGATCAGTCAAATCATCCGCTGGTACATAAACCGCTTGAATCGATGTAATTGAACCAGTTTTAGTCGACGTAATACGCTCTTGCAGTCTTCCCATTTCTTCTGCCAGTGTCGGTTGATACCCCACTGCGGATGGCATACGGCCTAGCAAAGCCGAAACCTCGGTTCCAGCTAACGTATAACGATAAATATTATCAACAAAAAATAACACGTCGCGACCTTCATCGCGAAATGATTCAGCCATTGTTAGACCTGTTAATGCCACACGCAAGCGATTTCCCGGCGGCTCATTCATCTGACCATAAACCAACGCCACTTTATCTAGTACTTTCGACTCTTTCATTTCATGATAAAAGTCATTTCCTTCACGCGTACGTTCTCCCACACCTGCAAATACTGAATATCCGCTATGCTCAATCGCAATATTGCGAATCAATTCCATCATATTAACTGTTTTACCAACGCCTGCACCGCCAAATAATCCCACCTTCCCGCCTTTGGCAAATGGGCAGATCAGGTCAATCACTTTAATGCCGGTCTCCAGCAATTCCGTAGACGCCGATAATTCATCAAACGCAGGTGCTTCACGATGAATCGACATTTGTTGGTCAGCGCCGATATCGCCCATTTCATCTATGGGGCGCCCCAAAACATCCATAATTCTTCCCAGTGTTTTGGTTCCAACAGGAACAGTAATCTGTTTGCCGGTATTTTTCACTATCATTCCGCGGCGCAATCCATCAGAAGATCCCAACGCAATGGTGCGCACTACGCCATCACCAAGCTGCTGTTGTACTTCTAACGTAAGCTCGGAGCCTTCCATAATTAATGCATCATATACTTTTGGCAGAGATTCACGCGAAAACTCCACATCAATCACTGCACCAATACACTGAACAATTTTTCCTTGACTCATCGTTGTTCCCTAGACTCTATATTCAAAAATGTTTTAAACCGCTGCAGCACCACCGACAATTTCGGATAGCTCTTTCGTAATTGCTGCTTGTCGAGACTTGTTATAAATTAATGTCAGCTCATCAATGACATTGCCCGCATTGTCTGATGCAGCTTTCATCGCCACCATCCTGGCAGATTGCTCCGAGGCCATGTTTTCTGCTACCGCTTGATATATCAATGCTTCTACATAGCGCACCATAATATCGTCAATGACGGGCTTTGCTTCCGGCTCGTAAATGTAATCCCATACCACTTTAGATTTATCGCTATCTTGTTCACTATTTTGCATGCGATCATCTGTCAACGGAAGCAATTGTTCCATAACAGGTTCTTGCTTCATTGTATTGATAAAGCGATTATAGAAAATGTACACGCGATCAAATTGATCTTGCGTATAGCCATCAAGAACCACTTTTACCGCACCGATGAGTCTTGATATATCAGGAGTATCACCCAGGCTTACTACTTGCGAAGTAATATTTGCGCCAACTCGGCTCATAAACCCTAAGCCTTTGTTACCGATACAGCAGACTTCGATTTGCTCTCCTTCTGCTTGCCAAGCCTTCATCTGATTCAAAGCCTTGCGTAAAACGTTGGTATTTAACCCCCCGCAAAGCCCTTTATCTGAAGTCACGATAATGATACCAATTCGTTTAACGGTATCACGCGCAATCAAAAATGGATGGCGATATTCGGTATTTGCTCGACTCATATGAGCAGCTACATTACGTATCTTCTCACCATATGGACGGGCTTTTTTCATACGATCCTGAGCCTTACGCATTTTCGATGCCGCGACCATTTCCATGGCACGGGTAATCTTCTGTGTATTTTTTACACTCTTTATCTTATTGCGGATTTCTCTACTGCCGGCCATTTGCTTAATAGGTTCCGTTTTGCTTGAATTCTTGAATCGCAGCGGTTAATTCTTTTTCCGTTTCGGCATTGAGTTCTTTACTCTTCTCAATTTTGTCAAGAATTGCAGCATGTTGACCACGTATATAGTTTTTTAGCGCAGATTCAAATGCAAGCGCTCTGTTCACTTCCACATCATCAAAATAACCATTATTGATTGCGAATAGTGTAAGCGCCATCTCTGATACACTTAGCGTTGCATATTGGGGTTGCTTCATCAATTCTGTTGCCATCTTGCCGCGCTCAAGCTGTTTGCGAGTCGCTTCATCCAAGTCCGATGCAAATTGTGCGAAAGCTGCCAATTCACGATATTGCGCCAATGCCAGCCGTATACCGCCGCCCAATTTCTTAATGACCTTCGTCTGAGCTGCGCCGCCCACACGGGAAACCGATACCCCCGCATTAATTGCAGGACGTATACCGGCATTGAACAAGTCTGTTTCAAGAAATATCTGTCCGTCAGTAATCGAAATTACGTTCGTTGGCACAAAAGCTGTCACATCACCAGCTTGTGTTTCAATAATCGGCAGCGCTGTCAAAGAGCCTGTTTTACCTTTTACCGCACCATTTGTTGCTTTTTCAACATAGGCCGCACTTACTCTCGCCGCTCTTTCCAGCAACCGCGAATGGAGATAAAACACATCACCCGGATAAGCTTCGCGACCTGGTGGTCGACGCAGCAGCAAGGATATTTGACGATAAGCCCAAGCTTGCTTGGTTAAATCATCGTAGACAATTAATGCATCCTGGCCTTTATCACGGAAATATTCCCCCATGGTACATCCAGAATAAGGTGCTATAAATTGCATTGCCGCTGACTCTGATGCTGTAGCCGCCACAACAATGGTATATTCCATGGCGTCATGTTCTTCCAGCTTGCGTACTACGTTGGCAATCGATGATGCTTTTTGTCCAATTGCGACATAAATACACAGCATGTTCTGACCTTTTTGATTGAGAATCGCATCAATCGCTACAGCAGTTTTACCTGTTTGACGATCGCCAATAATCAACTCACGTTGCCCACGCCCAACTGGAACCATCGAATCAACAGACTTCAATCCGGTTTGCACCGGTTGATCTACCGATTGCCGCCAGATTACACCCGGAGCAATTTTTTCTATCGGCTCTGATTGCATTGCTGTAATCGGCCCCTTACCATCGATCGGCTGTCCTAACGCATTCACCACGCGTCCTAGCAAGCCTTCACCAACGGGTACCTCTAAGATACGGCCAGTACATTTGACTGTATCACCTTCGCATATGTGTTCATATGAACCCATAATAACGGCACCCACAGAATCACGCTCCAGATTCAATGCCAAACCAAAAGTATTGCCGGGAAATTCCAACATCTCACCTTGCATCACGTCGGATAAGCCGTGAATGCGGACAATACCGTCTGTTACAGAAACAATCGTTCCTTGCGTACGAACCTCTGCCGTATCAACAAGTCCTTCTATCCTTTTTTTAATCAGTTCACTGATTTCGGATGGATTTAACTGCATTTCATTTAACTCCTAGCTTTTAAGGGCAATGGCCATAGTTTCAAGTTTACCGCGCACCGAGGCATCTAGAATCTCATCACCAATCTCAACTTTAATACCACCAATCAACTCTGGATCAACACTTACTTGAGCTTCTATTTTGCGCTTAAATTTTCGCTCCAGATCATCAACTATTTTTTTTAATTGCTTGCTTTCCAACGCGAATGCGCTCGCAATTTTTGCCTCGACAACCCCCTCATGCTGCGCTTTCAATTGCTCAAATAGCTGGCTAATCTGCGGCAATATCAATAGCCGTTTATTTTCTGCTAGCAACATCACTAGATTACGAGCTTCGGAATTAAATTTACTTCTCCCGATCTCTAGAAATATTTCGCCAATTTGTTTTGCTGAAATTATCGGATTACCGATCAACGACTTCATTTCATTATCTTCAGCAATCATCCCAGCTAGTTGCAATATTTTTGACCACTGCGACAAACTCTCGTTAGCAACAGCATGCTTATACACTGCTTCTGCATAGGGTCGCGCAACTGTAATCGCTTCAGCCATTATTTCAAATCTTCCTCAATAGCAACAAGAATATCGGCATGCACTTTAGCATCAACCTCTCGGCGTAATATTTTCTCCGCACCAGCAATTGCTAGCTGAGCAGCATGCTGACGCAATGCTTCTTTTGCACTGAACATTTCATGCGAAATGTCTGCTTTTGCGCCTGTTATAATTCGATCACCTTCCTCTTTCGCCATCCGCTTAGCTTCTTCAACTATTTCTGTTGCTCGTTTTTCAGCTTGCAGAATTATTTCTGAAGCACGTTGCTTGGCCTCTTTCAATACATCGGATGAACGCTGACTGGCTAACTCCAGCTCATGACGCCCCCGTTCGCCGGCAGCCAATCCATCAGCAATCGCTTTTTGACGCTCTTCTATCGCACGCAATAGTGGCGGCCACACGAACTTGACTGTGAACCAAATAAATACCGAAAAGGCTAACGCCTGAGAAATTAAAGTAAAGTTAATATTCATGACAAGCCTGTAATATCAGATCTAAACTACAACAACATTATTATTATTGAATAACTGCCAGCAATGGATTTCCAAATGCAAACAACATAGCCAAACCAACTGCAATAATAAAAGACGCATCAGTTAATCCAAGCAGAAGAAACACTTTACCTTGCAGCGTTGGTATCATCTCCGGTTGGCGTGCTGCGCCTTCAAGAAAACGACTACACATCACACCCACACCAATACACGCACCCGCCGCACCCAAACCAATCATCAAACCAATACCTATTCCTGTATACGCCTGAATCATTGCCAAAAACTGCAAATTCTCCATTTTAAATTTCCTTTTGTTAAGATTAATAATATGTTACGAAATTTGCTTAAAAATTAGTGAGACTCATGAGCCATCGATATATACACCACTGTCAGCATCATAAAAATGAATGCCTGCAAAGTTACAATCAATATATGAAATATTGCCCAACCAGCCCCTAAAATTGAACCAAAAATTGTACCCGAAACTCCAGTAGCCGCCCACATACCGAGCAACAAAAAAATTATTTCGCCCGCATAAATATTTCCAAAAAGCCGCAGCGAATGCGATAAAGGTTTAGAGACGTATTCAATAAAATTGAACAGCAAATTCAATATCCAAAATAATGGGTTTTTACCAAATGGTGTGCAAAATAGCTCATGCATCCAACCACTCAAGCCCTTCACCTTGATATTAAAAAAAATCATTAAAAACCATACTGACAAAGCCAATGCAAAAGTCGTATTGACATCCGTTGTCGGTACAATTTTCCAATTGTGTACGCCAAACACATTTTCCGTAACCCAGGCCATGATATCGATTGGCAGTATATCCATGGCATTCATCATCAAAACCCACACGAATATGGTCAATGCTAAAGGCGCAACCAGCACATGCCGATTACCATGGAATGTATTCTTTACCTCGTTATCAATAAACTCAACCGCAAGCTCGACGAACGCTTGAGTTTTAGAAGGCACACCTGACGTAGCTTTACGCACAACCAACCAAATAAAACCAAAACTGATAACACCGAGGACAAGGGATGTAACTAAAGTATCAACATGCAACACCCAAAAAGAGCCTTCACTAACTTGCGTCGTTAAATAGGTTAAATGATGATCAATATATGATGTGGGAGTAAGTTCTGTCTCTGCTGCCATGTACTACCTATTTTTATTTATCTATTTATTTATCTTGTCGTATTATCTACAACCAACAATGCCATGCTATAAATCAATACACTAAGGATGAATGTTCCTATAAATACTACCACATTAACGCTCTCGTAAAATTTAAGTACTATCCATAACAAACTTACAATTAATGTTATTTTCACCGCCTCTGCTCTTAATGCGATTCTAACTGTATCGTTCGCCGTGTATCCTTTACTCAAGGATACAATCACCGCAAATACTATTGTGGATATTATACTAACCGACCCACCTAACATCGCCGATATTGCACTATGCAAATCAAGGAGAAACCACAGAATAATTGTCACTATAAATACAGCAACCGATTGTATACGAAAGACAATAACAAACGATCTATTTTTTATCCAAGACATATTTACTTTTATCGTTGGAAAACAGCATTATTTGTTTTGCTTCTTATTATCTGCACCAAAAAAGTGCTGCATATTAGCTTAATTATGAACTAGAGTCAACGAACTGTAGAGAACAAATAAACTTTATGTATGTACAGACTTGTAGCAAATGATCTGTCGGGTTTATATGGAATTCTGGGAGGATTTCAGATGAAACGGAAGAAGCGTATGAAGGCTATAGAAAAAGAAGTCTTACGCAACCGGAAGCGGAGTTATTGCTTGGAGTATATGATCGCACATTCCGTGCGTTATTTGAACCGATATGATGAGGGTGGTTGGATGCGTTAACAAATGTGCAGATATCACACCGACGGGCACCCGCAAATGAAGTCATATGGTTGGTCGAACACTATCGCAATCGCCACATGGGCTGGAATGCCAAGAACTTTTATGCCTGATATCGTTCTGGCGGTGACAATCGCGGTTATACATGGGTTAAAACCGGCTACAGAAAGCCGGACTGATTGAACGTAGCAAGAAGCGAGGCACGCACCGTAAGAAGCGTGAGCGGGCTCCTTTAGATTGGAATTATTATTCATCAAGATGGCAGTACGCATGAATGGGTTTTGGGGCAGAAATGGGATTTGATCGTCACGATGGATGATGCCACCAGTGAACACTACTCGATGTTTTTCGTTGAGGAAGAAGGCACCATGAGCAGTTTTCAGAGTGTACAAAAAGTCATTGAGGAACGGGGATTGTTTGCATCGTTTTACTCGGATCGTGGCAGTCACTACTGGCACACACCGGAAGCAGGCGGTAAGGTTGATAAACAGAACCTTACCCAGTTTAGCCCCAAATATCACACGAGAGGAAGTGGCAGTTCCGCAATAATTCTCTATAATTCAGTTATCTATGCTGAATAAAGAAAAGGAATTGCCAGTGACAAAGTGTACCCGGGACTCATTTAATTTTCCAGAGTTAAAAAAGCGTACTGTTGAAGTGAATTTTGAAGGCGGAGATATCACTTCAGATGGTGGCGTGATGTTAATCAGCAATTACGTCATGATTTGGCGATTCAATCAGCGGTTGAACGCGAGGAGGTATTGGCAGGCAGTTCCACCTTATGCCGCCGGGAGAATCAGTCGAACCGGCAAACGGCCTGGCAAATTCACTCTTATAAGACTCTTGCATAGCTAGCTTTTTGGTTAATTTTTAATTTCTAAGTTATTGATTTTATGAATCACACATCAGCTGAATAACTTCAAAAACATAGTTATGCAGAAGTCTTTCTTATTTTAGATGCTCGTGCAATATTGAGGCTAAGTAACAGTGAGGAATTATCTGACCGTTCCCGAAGTTCTGGCAGTCCATTTCCTATTGATAAAGCGTTACGGTGAAGCGCACGACACCGTGATCAGGATACCCTTGAATCTGCTTTATTTCGCCTCCAATCAGACTACTATGTTGATATAGCTGCCGAAGCAGCAGCGCTTATAGAAAGCTTAGCCATTAATCACTCGTTTGTAGACGGAAACAAACGAATAGCTTTCGCAGCAACTGACATTTTCTTGCGTATTGTATTAATAGATATCGAATTAACGGTGATTCAATGAATATTCACACGGACATGATGCAAATGTCTGCAACTTGCACATTTGATTTGATTCATCTTGAGCAATGGTTAAAAAAATTAATTATCAACACATAACCTGCATAGGTTAGGTACAATAAGAAAGCACATTGCACCGAATATTTATTCGGCTTAATACGAAGACAAAGCTGTCAGCACAATGATGCACTTTACTATTAGTACCTTACTTCAATTACCCCGCCTTCCCGTCTACTCTTGCTCGCCAATAAATCGGTGTAAACTTGCCTGCCCAAAGTCCAAAGCAGACCAACCAAACGAGCGCAGCGACAACGTAAAGCATCGGCCCGATCATTGGTACGACATCACTTAGAATTCTGATCACCGCCGTGGCCTGGAAACCCAGAAACAGCAGCCAAGTCAAGCGATCCAGCTCCAATGGCCGTCCAGAGTGGCCGAGGGTGACACGTGAGGCCATTGCGAGGATCATGCCGGAGAAAAAACCGATGCCAAGCGCATGCAACGGTGCCAGGCCAAATAACCAGTTACCGGAAGCAAAATAAATCAAGCTTTGCACGGCATAAAGCAGCATGGCCACACCAAACCAGGCAAACGAGATATGCAATACCGCTAACAGACTCACTTGGAAACTGCGCTGTAACTGCCAACGGTACGATAAATAAAGCGCACAAATTGCCAGTGGAAAATCAACCATCCATAAATATGCCGGAAATTCCAGCCATTGCAGGACACCGTGCGCGACAATGCACCCCAGCATCAGCCATAACATCCAGAATGGCCGCACCATTTCATAATTTTCCAACACTCGGCTAGAGAAAAATGGAATCATACGGTGCGAAACGGTAAGCACTATTGGCAACAGAAAAAACCAAATCCCGGCGTGACGGGCAAAATCCAAAATAACCCGACTGTCTGTAACCAACCACAGCAAATACGCCATCCCACCCAACCAGCCCATAAGCAAAGCTGCGCTGATCACCCGCGCATGGCGCTTATCCTGTACCGGAGTCGTTAACAAGATGCGAAACAGGACATATACCGCAACGCCCCAGCCAATCAGCATCAGCTCAACACCGGCAATAATGATTACTTTATGTGTCAATAAACCTACATAAAACAATATGACACCAGCCGCCATTAACCCACCAGTCGTTACATATTCGCGCGGCTTTACTTTGTCACCGTTCATCCAGTTAGGGTAAGTAGTAAACAAAAAACCGAAAATAAAAAACGGAAAAAAGCCATAGACCATTAGAAATGCATGGGCCCAAGTTGGTGCAATACCCCAGACAGTTATTGATCCAGCAATGCCATAACGTCCGCTCAGATCAAATAGCCACCACAGCACAGTCAATACGCCTTGCAGCGTTCCCGCCAAAAATAAGCCGCGATGCGGAGCAGCGGAAAGATGATCGAGAATAGTCAGTTGTTTATTCATTGTAATTCCTTTGGAGCAACCCGGTAAGACATCAACTCTTTAATTATCAAACACAATAATTTCTCTAATGCCATGTTATTTGCTATGATGCGTATCCCGCATAGCGCTTTTAATCTGCTTCATGCTCAACATTGATCTGCACTGTCATTCAACCATTTCGGACGGCCTATTAACACCGACACAACTAGTCGAACGCGCGGCCTCACGAGGGGTCACTACACTTGCACTGACCGATCATGACGATATTGCTGGCCTTGCAGAAGCACGGAAGATAGCCGAATCCAAAAATATCACATTCATCAATGGCGTGGAAATATCTGTGAGTTGGCGTAGTCGCACCTTACACATTGTTGGATTAAACATTGACCCCGAGTATACGCCATTGATCACAGGGCTGGCCACTGTACGCGCTGGCCGTATGCAACGCGCTGAAAATATCGCCGCAGAATTGGCAAAAATCGGCATTCACGGCAGTTTAGAAGGAGCCTATGCGCATGCCGGTGAACGACGCTTGATTGGCCGCACACATTTCGCACGTTTTTTGGTCGAAAAAGGTTATGCTAAAAATGTAAAATCGGTATTTAAAAAATATCTGATTAAAGGTAAACCGGGTTATACCCCACATGAATGGGTAACACTCAGTGATGCGATCAACTGGATTCAAGGAAGTGGAGGACTGGCAGTCATCGCGCATCCGGGGCGCTATAACTTAGGTAAAAATGTTCTTAACGACTTATTACATGAATTTAGCGCTCTGGGAGGATCGGCGATGGAAGTCATCACTGCCAGTCACACAGCTCAACAAGCTAAGGACTTTGCAAAACATGCGCAAAACATGTGCTTGATGGCTTCTTGTGGTTCAGATTTTCACGGTCCTGGTGAGAGCTATTATGATCTGGGGCAACTACCCGAACTTCCTCCGGGTTGTAAACCGGTCTGGCATGACTGGAAAAATAACGCATAAGCGAATAATTTACATGAATTTGACAGGTATACTATTCAACATCTCTTCCTGATACCTCTTTGCAGTGGCTCAATTTTTTTCAATTCATACCAACACCCCACATTTACGCTTGATCAAACAGGCTGTGACAATAGTTCGCAATGGGGGAGTCATCGTTTATCCAACAGATTCCTGCTACGCTTTAGGCTGTCACTTGGGCGATAAAGCAGCTATGACACGTATTCGCACCATCCGCCAAGTCGATGATCATCATCATTTCACACTGGTATGCCGCAATCTAGCGGAAATTTCCACTTATGCCAAAGTGGATAACAGCCAATACCGGCTACTCAAAGCCACCACACCGGGTAGCTATACGTTTATTTTGCAGGCTACTCGGGAAGTACCTCGCCGCATGCAGCACCCCAAACGCAATACCATTGGCTTACGCATCCCTGATCATCCTGTCGTATGGGCGTTGCTGGAAGAACTGGATGAGCCTTTGCTCAGCTCCACATTGATTTTACCCGATGACGAATACCCCCTGAATGATGCGGAAGAAATTCGCGAGCGTTTGGAGCATCAAGTGGAATTGGTGATGGATGCCGGCTCATGCGGCATTGAAATGACCACCGTGATTGACTTAACAACCGATGTACCCGAACTCGTGCGGTTAGGAAAAGGCAACCTTGATCCTTTTGGAATCAGCCATGAATGAAATTATTCAAGGCATCGCTATTTATGCTTTACCCGTTATTTTCGCCATCACTTTGCACGAAGCGGCACATGGTTACGTAGCTAAGCATTTTGGCGATTTTACTGCCTATAATGAAGGACGCATCAGCCTCAACCCAGTACGCCACATCGATCTTGTTGGCACCATTATTGTACCGTTGACATTATTTATACTTAGTAAGCTGACTGTCGGTGCTGGATTTCTGTTTGGTTGGGCAAAACCAGTACCGGTGAATTTTTCCAACCTGCGCCGCCCCAAGCGGGACATGCTGTGGGTAGCTGCTGCTGGTCCTGGCGCCAATCTGATGATGGCATTTTTCTGGGCACTAATGATCAAACTGGCTATAGCTATGCCTGATAGCTTTTTTGCGAAACCCCTGGCGTTAATGGGGATCGCAGGTATCGAAATCAATGTTATTCTGATGGTACTTAATTTATTACCCTTACCGCCCTTGGATGGCGGCCGCATGGCTGTAAGCTTGTTGCCGCACCGTGCAGCTTACCAGTTCTCTCGCATTGAGCCTTACGGTTTTATGATTTTGCTGGTATTGCTGTTTAGCGGTGTACTGGGCGCTATGATTGGGCCATTGATCATGTGGGCAAAAATAATCATTGTGTCAATTTTTGGATTATATATTTAACCTTGTTAACCCTGTTTTAAGTTTAGGATATCAACCATGTTTGCTGATCGCGTTTTATCAGGTATGCGCCCTACAGGTAGCCTGCATTTGGGGCATTATCATGGCGTGTTAAAAAATTGGGTCAAGCTACAGCAGCAATATGAATGCCTGTTTTTTGTTGCTGATTGGCACGCCTTGACCACTCACTACGATACTCCGGAAATTATCGAGCAAAATACCTGGGATATGGTTATTGACTGGCTGGCTGCAGGTGTGGACCCATCGCAAGCAACCTTATTCATTCAATCCAAAGTTCCAGCACACGCGGAACTGTATTTACTGCTGTCAATGATGACACCGCTTGGTTGGCTGGAACGTGTACCCACCTACAAAGACCAACAGGAGAAGCTGTCCGAAAAAGATTTGAGTACTTATGGATTTCTGGGATATCCATTGCTGCAAAGCGCAGATATTCTGATTTATCGCGCCAATCTAGTGCCTGTCGGGGAAGACCAAGCGCCACACGTAGAGTTTACGCGTGAAATTTGCCGTCGTTTCAACCATATTTATGGTAAAGAGCCCGGTTTCGAAGAAAAAGCGGAACAAGCCATCAAGAAGTTGGGTTCGAAGAAATCAAAATTGTATACCGAACTGCGCACACTCTATCAAGAGCAAGGCAATGAGAACGCACTAGAGGAAGCCAGATCGCTACTAAACGAGCAGCAAAACCTTAGTCTCGGTGATCGCGAACGTTTATTTGGTTATCTAGAAGGTGGCGGCAAAATGATCTTGACCGAACCGGAGACCTTGCTCACCGAAGCATCCAAAATGCCTGGACTGGATGGTCAGAAAATGTCCAAATCCTATAACAACACCATCAGCTTGCGAGAAGATCCAGAAAGCATTCGCAAAAAAGTGCGTACCATGCCCACCGATCCGGCGCGAATTCGTCGCAGCGATCCCGGTGATCCGGCTAAATGCCCAGTATGGCAATTCCATTTGGTGTATTCTGATGACAAAACTCGCGAATGGGTGCAATGGGGTTGCAAGAATGCAGAAATTGGCTGCCTCGACTGCAAATCACCCATTATTGATGCAATTCTTGCCGAACAAGCACCGATGGCCGAACGCATCAAGAAATATGAAGAAGACCCAACCCTGGTACGTAACATTATTGCGGATGGTTGTGAGAAAGCTAACAAACTGGCAGAAGAAACCATGCGCGATATCCGCGAAGCTATGGGACTCAGTTATTCCTGACACACACTAGTGCAAATTATTTGCACATCACCTTTTACATTGACTCACAGTGAATTTAGTCATTGATTCCCCAACCCCACATCCGGTAGCCCAAGTCTGCGGCAAACCTCTACTAGAGATTCCGCAGGACTTATATATCCCACCGTATGCGCTGGAAGTTTTTCTCGACACTTTTCAGGGACCACTTGACCTTTTGCTTTATTTGATCCGCAAACATAACCTGAATATTCTTGACATCCCAATGGCTGAACTCACGCATCAATACGTGTCCTATGTTGATAGGATGCGCATGAAGCAATTGGAATTGGCTGCAGAATATCTGCTGATGACAGCATTATTGATTGAAATCAAATCACGCATGCTGCTTCCGAATCCTAAGACACAAACAGAAGAAGAACACGACCCGCGTGCCGAGCTGGTAGAACGTTTGCTCGAATACGAGCAAATGAAAAAAGCTGCATTACGCTTAAATGAATTGCCCCAAGCCGAACGCGACTTTACTGTTATTCAAGTACTGATCAAACACGAAGAAATCGTTACGCTATTGCCCGATGTTAGCATCAATGATCTACGCGACGCCTGGGTTACCATTTTGACGCGTACAAAGGCTAACCGTCATCATCAAGTTAAGCGCGAAACACTTTCCGTACGTGCGTTCATGAGCCAAGTATTACGTGATTTACGTGCACACAACCAACTGGAATTCTACGATTTATTCAGTTCTACAGCGACAATTACCGAAGTTGTCGTCACTTTTCTGGCAATTCTGGAATTGGCTAAAGAATTGCTATTGGAAATTTCGCAATCCCGCGATTCTGGAATTATTTATGTCCGTTCAATCAACGCTGCCCAACCAACCTGACACTCAAATATCGGATTCAGTCACTCCGGAAAGAATCCAAAAAATTCTCGAAGCAGCGCTACTGACAGCGCAAGAACCTTTGTCTATCAACGAATTAAGAAAATTATTCAATAATGAATTGAGTACAGCGGTGTTATCCAAATTTTTGCATCGCATCCGTGAAAAATGGAATGATAGCGGCATTGAATTAGTAACGGTAGCTAGCGGTTGGCGCTTTCAGAGCAGTATAGATATGCAGCCTTACCTGGATCGGCTGACACCGCCCAAAGCACCACGTTATTCGCGAGCTGTTCTAGAAACACTCGCCATCATTGCTTATCGCCAACCCGTTACCAGAGGCGATATTGAAGAAATTCGAGGTGTCAGCGTATCCAGTACGGTGCTTAAAACACTTACTGCCCGTGGGTGGATTGAAACAATCGGACACCGCAATGCACCGGGGAAGCCTGCATTATTTGCTACTACTGAGCATTTTCTAAATGCACTCAATCTGCGCACTCTGGATGAATTGCCACCGTTGGAAGAAATGAAATCCTTAGTCGAATCGGACGGCGAAAGCCAGCAGTTACCTCTATAACAACCAACAATAACTGATTATTGAAGTTTTTCAGCCCGCTGGATTGCGATTAATTCCGGTGTCAAATGCGGTGCGATTACTTGTAGTAATGATGTGAATACCTTGGGATTACCCGCCACAATGTGACCGCTCTGCATATATGTCTCATTGCCTTCAAGGTCACCAATTAAACCACCAGCTTCAGTAATTAACAGGCATCCCGCTGCCATATCCCATGGCGCCAAACCAATTTCCCAAAAGCCATCATAGCGCCCCGCTGCCACATAGGCCAAATCCAATGCTGCTGACCCTGGCCGCCGGATACCCGCAATTCGAGGAACAATATCCTTAAGCATGGCAAAATAAGCTTCCATATGAGTCAAATCACGAAATGGAAGTCCCGTGCCAATCAAACAATCTTCAAATCGTGTGCGCTTACTCACACGAATTCGGTGATCATTCAAATATGCACCACTACCCCGGCTGGCAGTAAACAATTCATTATTATTGGGATCATAAACCACTGCATGGCTCAATACGCCTTTATACTTAACTGCAATGGAAACCGCATATTTAGGAAAACCATGCAGAAAGTTGGTAGTACCATCGAGTGGATCGATAATCCATTGATACTCGGATTTCTTTTGATCACCACGGCTACCACTTTCTTCTGCCAGAATTGCATGGTGAGGATAAGCTGCTAACAATACATCGATAATAGCTTCTTCAGCCGCTCCATCTACTTCACTCACATAATCGCTATGTGATTTCTTCGAAACATTGAGCACATCCAGATTCCGAGATGCGCGATTAATAATACTGCCAGCACGGCGCGCGGCTTTCACCGCGATAGTTAGCATTGGATGCATGTTATCGTCCCGAATTCAACAAAAAGCGCGATTTTAATATGAATCAATACCTCACGCTTGATTTTGTGTTTATTAATTCCGTACAGAACCCGCGAACCCCTTACAAGTTAACTCATCTGCCGATTAACTCACAAGAATCCAGAGAAACAAAAAAAAACACCTCACTAATAATAGTGAGGTGAAAGGCTTCGTACGCACTATCTTCTGGCTACGAACGATAGAATATTGAATATTCTCTAAAAAACTAAATTAAACAACTTTACAGATAATATCTTAGAAACCTATACCCATATAACCACCTACCGTCAGGCCCCCAAATTTTGTACCGTCCAGAGAACCTGCAATCAACTGATAACGGGCATCCGCACCGATGAAGAAATCTTTCCAAATATTATATTCCAGGCCACCCGCAAACATAATGCCAGGATCAAGCACAGTAATTGATTCAGTGGGTGGACTAAGTACATGTATCGCAAGACCAGCAGGGATAATCCAAGGTCTCAGTTTGTATTCCGCGAAATGGTTAAACTTGATTTTAGGGGCTGCACTTAACGTAAATTGACTGACTGTTACCCCGCGAGGATTTAATGCACCACCTGCCAATTGAGTTGGCTCGTTAGCCAGAGCACTACCTGGCACCCCATGTGCAAACTGTTTATATTCAAACATCAATTCTGCATCGATTTCAGTTTTAGGTATAAGGCCCCACGTATCCCTGGTCAATTGAAAATCAAATCCGGCACCCACATACCAAGCATCCCGGTCTGCACGTTCTTGTGCTCCGACAGGCGCAACCCGGCTTTCGATCGATACTCCATTACGCGTCTCATCACTGCGCGCATAACCGCCACGGAAAAACAACATAGTTCTTTTATCACTTATGCCATCAAAACCAGCATCTTGTTTCGAGGATCTCACTTCTTGGATTTGCTCAACTTTCTGTGTAGTCCGGGCAGATTCCGCTTTTACCCGATTCAGCTCATTTTGAATTTCTTGTGTCCGAGCAGACTCAGCTTTAATCCTATTCAATTCACCTTGTATTTGTTGCAGCGTACTTTCCAGTTGTTTGATACGCTGAGCTGACGAATCAGCCGCAAACGCTTGCGGCCCAACAATCATGCAAGACAGTGAAAATAAACCAACAGCAAATTGAGCAGCTAACTTTTCTTTTTGCAATATATATTTCATATAAATCCTCTCTTTATTAGATCGCTTTTTTATGCTCTGTTAAAATCAACTGCAGTAGCATAAAAAAATTTTCTTACATCAACCTTGATCTGTATCAATCTTTCAGCAATCTGTATCAAATATTAAAACTTTATGACGCCCGGCGATAAATCTTATTTTTCTTTCCCTCCCTTGAAAAATGCACTCAGAGAGCCCAATGGACTCTTGGCTGCAGGCGGAGATCTTTCACCGCAACGACTGCTCGAGGCTTACAGTAAAGGTATTTTTCCTTGGTTTAACGAGGGCGATCCAATTCTTTGGTGGAGCCCAGACCCACGGATGGTGTTATTTCCCGATGAGTTAAAGATTTCCCGCTCATTGCATAAAGCACTTCAAAAAGAGCACTATCAAATTCGTGCAGACTACAATTTTGCTCAAGTAATGCATGCCTGCGCATCGCCACGTAAAGGACAACCTGGAACCTGGATACATCCAGAAATGATTACTGCCTATACCACTTTGTATGAGATGGGATTGGCTCATTCAGTTGAAACCTGGATCGATGGTAAACTGGTTGGGGGACTTTATGGCGTATCGCTAGGTAAAATTTTTTTTGGTGAATCCATGTTTTCACGAGTAACCGATGCATCAAAAATTGCACTGGTGTTTTTAGTTAAATATCTACAACGACAAGGATTCGGTTTAATCGACTGTCAGGTCAAAACCAGCCATCTGGCATCTTTGGGAGCACGAGAAATTTCAAGAGTAAAATTTAGTCAAATATTAACTACATTAATAATCACAATTGAGCCGGGCGGCAAATGGAATTTTGATCGTGCATTAATTGAGTAATGAACAAATACCTATGCTTAAATTTCACAATACCAATCCTTATGTTTGCAGTTATTTACCCGGCAAACTCGCCTGCTCGGAGGTAGTTACACCAGATTATCCGATTGACGAAAAAACTTATGGCAAACTCATACAAGCTGGGTTCCGTCGCAGCGGTCATTATACTTACCGCCCTAATTGCGTGCATTGCCAAGCCTGCCTATCAGTACGCGTCAATGTAAAAACCTTTATGCCCAACCGAATACAACGCCGCGTGTGGAAACAACATCAGCATCTCACAGCCACTCAGCACATGCTGCACTATAAGCCGGAGCATTACGAACTTTATCAGCAATACCAGAATCAGCGCCATGCAGGTGGCGGTATGGACAATGATTGCTTGGAACAATACCAGAACTTTTTACTGCAAAGCCATGTAAATTCCAGATTAATTGAATTCCATGAAAAAAAGGAACTGCGTATGGTCAGTATCATCGATGTGCTGCCTGACGGATTTTCGTCGGTTTACACTTTTTATGACGCAAATGCTGTGCATGCAAGTTTTGGCACCTATAACATCTTGTGGCAGATCGAGCAATGCAGAATACACGATTTGTCCTATCTTTATCTCGGCTATTGGATCAAACAAAATCGCAAAATGCATTACAAAGCCAATTTTCAGCCGTTGGAAGTTCTCATGGATGGCCAGTGGAAACCACTGGAAAGCGATACTCCTTAAGAAACATCCGAAATTTTATGCAAATAATGATCTTTCACGATAAAATTTCGCATGCTCTATACACTTCTTCGCCCGCTACTTTTTAAAATCGATCCAGAGGCTGCTCATCACATTACATTCAGCGCAATAGAATTAATCAGAGCGCTGGGGCTGCTAAAAAAAACCAGAATCATCTGTCAGCCGTGTAACTTAATGGGATTAAATTTTCCCAATCCTGTCGGACTTGCGGCTGGACTGGATAAAAATGGCGAGCACTTGGATGCGCTTGCAGCGTTGGGGTTCGGTTTTCTTGAAGTAGGTACCGTAACACCGCGGCCTCAACCAGGTAATCCGGCGCCACGTATTTTTCGCGTACCTGAAGCAAAAGCTCTGATCAATCGACTCGGCTTTAATAATCTTGGAGTTGATCAGCTAATAGAAAATATCAAGAATTCGGATTTTCGAGGCATACTGGGCATTAATATTGGCAAGAATTTTGATACACCACTCGATAAAGCAGTCGACGATTATCAAATCGGCTTAGAAAAAGTATATTGTTATGCCAGTTATGTCACGGTCAATATTTCATCACCAAACACGCAAAATTTACGGCAATTACAAACCGCTGATGCACTCGATCATTTGCTGGGCCAATTAAAATATAAACAAGATCAATTGGCACAGGAACATGGCAAGTATGTCCCCATTGTCATTAAAATTGCCCCCGATCTTGAGTTACCTCAAATTGAGTCAATCGCTTCATTATTGATTAAACACAAGATGGATGGAGTAATTGCTACCAACACCACAATTTCACGAAGCAGTATCCAACATCTGCCGATTGCCCATGAAGGCGGCGGACTTAGCGGCGCTCCATTGACGCAACGCGCTACAGAAGTTATTAATCAATTGCATCGCCTGCTACAAGGTAGCGTCCCAATTATCGGTGTCGGCGGCATTATGTCGGTAAACGATGCTCAGGATAAACTGCGCGCTGGTGCTCGCTTGATTCAGCTATACACCGGTATGATTTATCAAGGTCCAGGGTTGGTAAAAGAAATTGCCCGTGCTGTTTGTTCGCAGCAAAACAAAAAAGTGACTTGATCGCGATGAATCAACAGCTAACAACTTTAATCGACAAAATAGATGCGATTTTGCCGCAAACACAGTGCAAGAAGTGCGGTTTCTCTGCTTGCAGACCTTACGCAGAAGCTATTGCGGAAGGGCGTGCCGATATCAATCAGTGTCCACCCGGAGACTCGGAAGGTATTCGTAAACTGGCAAGTTTATTAGGCGTCCACCCCAAACCACTGAATACCTCTCATGGTATCCCCAGACCCCCACTTGTGGCAAAAATTGACGAGCATTTATGTATCGGTTGCACCTTTTGCATTCGGGCTTGTCCGGTTGATGCGATTGTTGGTGCGGCTAAACAGATGCACACAGTAATTGCTTCGGAATGCACGGGGTGTGAATTGTGCATTGCACCCTGCCCAATGGATTGCATTAGCTTAGTGCCTAGCAATGAGAAAACAGACGAAGCCTCCAGGAAGCAAGCCGCTAGCCATGCACGTTCGCGTTATCAATTCAAATTACAGCGGCTTGAACGGGAAAAACAAGCCAGCAATAAAACCATCCTGCATAAAACAACGATACCGGCTGAAATAATTCAAACATCAGGTGAAGATCGTAAAAAAGCAATTGTGCAAGCGGCCATAAAACGCGCAATGGCTACTCGAGCTCTGGCAATCGACAGCAATTCATCTACAAAACCTTAAACCTTATGAATGCACTTAAGCGTTATGAAATTTTTGCATGTCTAAAATCCACAAATCCATACCCCACTACAGAACTCGAATACCGCTCACCTTTTGAGTTATTGATTGCAGTCATTCTTTCAGCACAAGCCACCGATAAAAGCGTTAACCTGGCAACACAAAAATTGTTCCCTCAAGCCAACACTCCAGAAAAAATTTTTGCTTTAGGTGAAGCGGGCTTGACAGAATTTATCAAACGTATTGGACTCTATAAAACAAAAGCAAAAAATATTCTCGCAACTTGCCAATTGTTAATCCAGCATTATCATAGTGATGTTCCTCGCACACGAGAGCAATTGCAACAGCTCCCAGGCGTTGGACGAAAAACAGCAAATGTGATATTGAACACAGCATTTGGGGAGCCTACCATTGCGGTAGATACGCATATTTTTAGAGTTGCCAACCGTACGGGTATTGCACCCGGTAAAAATGTTCTCGAAGTAGAGTTAAAGCTTATGAAGGTAGTGCCCAAAGAATTCCGCTTGGATGCACATCATTGGTTAATCCTTCATGGAAGGTACGTATGTAAAGCGAGAAAACCGGAATGCGCACGATGTAAAATTAATCATCTATGCGAATATAAAAATAAAACTATTTAACACATGTTTAAGCCATCTCGAGAACAAGCACGACAATTATTTTTTGATACTTGGCGCAAATACCGTCAACAAGAAACATTATCAGGTATTGAAACAATCGCATTAGAAGTAATATTGCAGCACCCCGAATATCACAATATTCTCGAAGATGCTGATTACTATCGGGATAAGGATTACTTACCCGAAATCGGCGATATCAATCCATTCCTGCACATGAGCATGCATGTCGCAATCAAAGAGCAATTGTCGATTGATCAACCAACTGGGATTTGTAAACGATTCTCACACTTGCGCATGAGTTTAGGAAATGAACACGATGCTTCGCATCATGTTATGGAATGTCTGGCAGAAATGCTATGGCACGCTCAACGCAATCAAACTACTCCAGATGCCTCTATTTATTTCGATTGTTTGGATAGGCAATTAAATCTAAGAAACTAAAGCAAAACGGGATAACTCTGGCTTTGCTCAGTGTTTATCCCGTTTCAATTTTTGAAAAAAATAAATTTACTTTTATTTTTTTGAATTCAGAGCGCCAGCCTGGCTTGAATAATAAAAAGCTAAATTCTCAATATCCGCTGCACTCAAATTAGCAACCATTCCAGCCATCACTGGATCATTGCGAGTACCAGATTTGTAATCTTTCAATGCTTTTACCAAATAAGTTCTATATTGTCCACCGATCTTAGGAAAATTAGGTGCTGGACTATTACCATCAGCACCGTGACACGATGCACAAACTTCAGCTGCTTTAGTCTTACCTGCTTCAAGATCAGCAGCCATTACTTGTCCAGAAAGTATCAAGGCTGCACCGCTTAATGCGGCTATTACATAATTCTTCAT
This sequence comes from Nitrosomonas sp., assembly GCA_024281995.1. Taxonomy (GTDB): domain Bacteria; phylum Pseudomonadota; class Gammaproteobacteria; order Burkholderiales; family Nitrosomonadaceae; genus Nitrosomonas. Next base: position 72,025 of record JAMWZW010000001.1, on the reverse strand, counting down.
AATTCCTTCCTTGCGTAAATAACTTGATTAATTTTTAGAATAATAAGCAGCAAAATCTTCTATATCTTGTTGAGATAGTGTTTTAGACAGTCCTGTCATGGTAGGATGACTGCGTGTACCGTTTTTGTATCCTTCCAGTGCTTTAATAATATACTCTGCATGTTGTCCACCAATCTTTGGAACATGATATGCAGTAGGAAAAGCTGTTTTGTACCCCGGAATTCCGTGACAACCTTCACACATTGAAAGTTTTTCTTTTGCAGCAGCAGCATCCCCAGCCGCTTGAGCTACTCCTGCTAATGCCAAGAACATACTCATGGCAAGTAATAAATTCATAATCAACTTTTGTTTCATGTAAACCTCCTCCTCTCAAAAGTCGAACTTTAAACGATGCGTCCGATTTGGTCAATGTATAAGTGCAAGCATGTCCATGTTGTTTATAGGGAAATTTACCTCTAGTACTAGATTCTTGTGGCAGATTTTGACTCTAATTCTTCCCATCTTGCTAGGTAAACTCCCAGTTCCTTTTCAATCACCGTAAAACGAGCTTGTAATGCTTTTGCTTCGTCCGGATCATCACGATAAATGGTTGGCCCATTTAAACGCAAAGTTATTTCCGTTTGTTCTTGCTCCAGCGCATCAATTTTATCAGGCAATGCTTGTAGTTCGCGCATCTCCTGATAACTCAATTTTTTAACTCGCGAAAGCGTAGATGATTTAGAAAGAGTGGTTGGTGAAGTTTGTGACGGCTTCGATAGTATTTTTTGAGGCTTAATACTATCTTCAGTATGTTTCACACGCACCCAATCTTCATAGCCGCCAATATATTCACATAGTTTCCCATTTCCTTCAAATGCAATTACTTGCGTTACAACATTATCCAGAAATTCCCGGTCATGGCTAACCAAAAACAATGTACCGGCATACTCCTGCAACAAAGTTTCCAATAATTCGAGTGTTTCAATATCCAGATCATTGGTTGGCTCGTCAAGTACCAGAACATTAGCAGGACGAGTAAACAAACGTGCCAGTAATAACCGATTACGTTCCCCCCCTGACAAGGACTTGATCGGAGATCGAGCGCGCTCGGGTGCAAATAGAAAATCTTCCAGATAACTGATTACATGCTTGCGCTTACCGTTTATTTCGACAAATTCAGAGCCCTGACTGATGGTATCCGTTAAAATCATTTCTTCGTTGAGTTGTTCACGCATCTGATCGAAATACGCGATAGAGAGCTTAGTGCCCTGCTGAATTTTTCCGGAATCCGGCTGCAATTCACCCAAAATTAATTTCAATAGCGTCGATTTTCCGGCTCCATTAGGTCCCAGTAGCCCCACCCGATCACCTCGCATGATGCGGCAAGAAAAATCTTGGATAATCACTTTATCGCCATAGCGCTTACAAACGTGATGCAACTCCGCCACCAATTTACCAGAACGCTCACCCTGTTCAACACTAATATTGGCTTTTCCGACCTTTTCCCGTCTCGCAGCACGTTCCAGACGCAAGGCTTCCAATCTTCTCACTCTGCCTTCATTGCGCGTACGCCGTGCTTCAATTCCTTTACGTATCCACACTTCTTCCTGTGCCAAAAACTTATCAAATTTTTGTTGATGCATCGTTTCAACCTCCAGCATCTCAGCTTTCTTACGCTGATAATCCGAGAATCTTCCGGAAAATGTCTGTAAATTTCCACGATCCAGCTCAATAATTCTTGTTGCCACATTATCAAGAAAGCGACGATCATGCGTAATAAATAAAACGCTCCCTAAAAAATCTTTGAGCAACCCTTCTAACCATTCGATGGAAGAAAAATCAAGATGATTAGTGGGTTCATCCAACAATAATACGTCCGGTGATATCACCAAAGCACGGGCAAGTGCCACACGCTTTCTCAAGCCACCGGAAAGATGTTCAATTAAGGTATCTGCAGGGAGATTCAGTTTATTGATAACTGTCTCTATCTTTGACTGCAAACTCCACCCATCCTCCACTTCCAGAGCGCTTTGCAAATCCTGCAGCTCAATCAACAATTCTTGCGTATTTTCTGACGCTTCGCTTAACGCATGGGAAATGACATGGTAATCCAATAAAATTTGGCTGATATTGCCCAAACCGTTAGCCACTTCTTGATACACCGTATTGGTGGGACGTAAGACTGGCTCCTGTGATACATAAGCTAACTTCAAATTGGGAGCAAGCCAAAGAACACCATCATCCAGCTTGATTTCTCCTGATAAAGCACGCAGCAAACTCGATTTACCCCCACCATTCCTGCCGATCAAACCAACACGCTCACCCGCATCAAGTTGCAAATTTGCATGATTCAGCAAAGCATGGTGACCAAAGGCCAAGCAAGCATTTTCCAGTGTAATAAGAGGCATCAGTGAAGTTCGGCAGGGATAATTCAGGCAAATACAACTAACAAAATTCAAGAAGGACAATTCTGTCATGCTTTAAGCAGCTTGGCAAAAACAATCTTCCTTTCATGACAAAATGGAGCCCGCAGGCTCCATTTATGCGCTCTTTGTAAAAAACCGAAGGAATTATTCCGCCGCTGTCACATTAATTTTCTTCGGTTGCACAGCTTCACGCTTCGGTATCACAACTTCAAGCACCCCATGTTTAGAGGCCGCAGATATTGCATCGGCATTGGCAGTATCGGGTAAGCTGAAACGTCTATAAAAAGACCCATAAGTGCGTTCCACCCGTTTATAGCCTTCTTTTTCAGTTTTAGCTTCTGTTTTTTTCTCACCTTTAATAGTTAATACGCCATCTTCCATACTGATATCAATTTCCTCGGGTTTAACCCCAGGAATATCCGCATGAATGACAAACTTATCGGCTTCCTCTTTGATATCAACGGCAGGCGCCCATTCCGCTGTGGCAGTAGACCCTTCTGCAGCACCCCGCTCCAATTCTCTTTGCAGTTGACTCAACAAGCCCCAGGGTTCATAACGTGTAATGGCCATAATATATCTCTCCTTATCGATTAAAAAAGTACATCGCATATTTATACAACATCAACGCCTCATTCAATCTGTCACTGCATTATTCCCGATGTGGCGTTTTTTTACGGTTACAAGAAACAAACTTTCAGTAACCGATATAAGGATCATTCGTTTTTTTTCAAGCGGCAATACAAAGTCACCAAAAAATCATCGCATCTATCATCGTGCATAACGCCGGCGCAACCCAAACACACCAACAAGTAGCAACAGGAGCAATGCAATCCACAATACATTGCGTTTCATCCATTCGATGGGATTGGCCTGCACTGAAAAATTCGCCTCTGCGAGACTAAGAATTTTAGTATCTACTTGCACATCATTTTGCGTCAATAAATGCAATTGAAATTTTAACACCTGCTCTCCTGATGATTCTGGCGTAACACGCCAACGCCAGTTTGCCGTACCTCCATAGCCGGAAATCGGATCCTGTGGACCGCTGGAATTGACTTCAAAGTCCTCACCAGCGACTTCTGCCTTCATATCCGGCGACACCATACCGGAAATCCCTTGAATTGAAGTACCTGCTGAAGCCGTCGCAACAATCTCATTTAAAAACTTGGCCAACTGTTTCGTTTCGAGATTTAAGGCCACATCAAAACTCTCGTATTGTTTGACTGATAATGGAATTGTAATGGCAGTGCTATCTACCGGCAATTTCATAATCACCGGATTAAACTGCCGTTTACCCGACATGAAATGCATAAAAGAATTGATTGAAAAAGGTACAATCAACAATACCAGCAATAATGCGGCTGGCATGATCAAATTAAAATTAAACCCGGATTCGGGCTCCGAATTACGCATGATTTCCTCCAACGATATATTCAATGCATGGGTTAAATCATATCATTCCTGGGAATGAAACTGAGTAAATCACAAATACCGCACTCCTATGTGACGATACAAACCAGAAAAATATTAACGCGCAATGCTAGACCGTACACAGAAGTAGAAAACAATTAATTTCATGAAATCTCATTGCACTTACTTTATTGTTCTACCAATGCTTTTTCCACTTATTCCATCGATAAAGCGCCATCGCAAACAGGTTATAGATAAAACAGCACAGATGTCTCAAAACCGGCAGACCAAACACTTTGTATTTCCAATTTTCTTTTGGAGAATTGCGCCAAATAGCCAGAAAAGCATCAAATCCAATCTGTAAATCGCCATTTTCATCGATCACATGCAAGCGCTCCCTGACAAACGCTAATCCCGCGCCAACTTCCGCTACCAATTGATTATCTTCATGAACATCGTTCCATTGCATCTCACAAACGCTGTCTTCCCGCATCTGCATTTCAATTCCAGCTTTGCAAACAGGGCAAGCTGAATTGTAGTAGACCTTCATTTTCGATTTAACGCTCATAATTGTCCTGTAAGGTTATAACGCAACTTGCAAAATTTCAGGCTCCTTTACGTATTGGAAACGACATAAGAACCACTCAATCCTAATCGCGAAAATGTATCGAGAAATAAAAGGTTACAAGACCAAAACTTATTCTGCATAATACTATTTTGGTTTCGTGTTGCCGTTGAAATCAAACTGCCAGAAGCTCGCCCAATCCATTTTGTCGCTATCGGGTTTTCGCAGTGGGGAATCCTGATCGCTGCGCCCTGCATTACCCATGTCGAATGCACAGCCACCTTCGTCCCAAGTTGCTTTACGGCTCGTAGAAATTCGCTCAGGGGTCGGATTGCCAAACTGAGGTAAATCTTGCAGATAAGCAAAACTGTGTTGACCGGCGAGTACCTTGCCAAGACCATGAATCAGTTCATGCGTGACAATATTTACTGAGTCCGAATCCGGCGGATCGGGAACCAATATCACGGGAATGCCTTCAAAATTTCCTGCCACACGATTGACGCGCGAATCCGGATCGCCAAAGCGGACGTCTTGAAAAGCATCGGTGAATAATACCAGTAAATATTTGCGTGGCTTGCGCAATTCTCGCTCGTACAGCTGATGATTGAGCGAATCCGAAACACTCTCCACGGTCACGGTATTCCCTTGAAAAGGTCTGCCTTCGATAGCAGCCGCCATTGCCGCTCGCATCCGGTTAAACCGGTTTACCGGTACCGCTACTTTCTTGACATCGAGATCAATACAATAGGTAGCAAACCAGCGGGTAGCTTGCTGCATTTTATCGCGCGCGATATCGTCGCTCCAACCGATCGTATTACCTTGCGCATTGTTTCGCCTGGTACTCAGATTCAACCAAAAGATCGGAACAGATTCCCGTTGCTTGAGATTATTAGGCGGCTGGTTGCGTCCGCATTCTTCCGTAGAAGGAACGAATTGATTCGCTTGGTATTGCCCCGGATTCCATCGCTGCGCGACAAACTCGGGGCGGCAAGCCGCGGGTGCATCCCCGCCAACCTCCGTTGTCATTTCGAAAAAATCGCCTCGCTGCGTTTCGTGGAATGTAATCTCTTCCAGCATCGCGTCAAGGTCGGCCTGCCGTTGTTCCGGAGTCAAACGCACGAGTGAGAAGCTATCATCGGCTGGGTCATTTCTCGCGCACGACGCCAGCAAAGCAAGCGTAAAGCACAGAAAAAGAAATTGGAACTTTAATCTGAAGTAGGTAATAAGCATCATGGTAGTGCCTCTCCTTTCCGCTGACCGGTCTGATCGATACATGTAAGGATATAAATACCTCCATTTCAAAAGAAATGTACGGAAAGTTAGGTTGACTGTCAAACTCACCGATATGATTGATACTGAAAGAGAAGAGGCACCCACTTGCGAGAAAAATGCTCCATAGTTGCGCTGAGGCGTATTGCGGCGGTAGCCAAACTGGTCTCGCGCCCAAATCCGTACTCTGCCATTCCGGCGGGTAGTGGTAGTGTAAATTTAATTGTGTCTGGAGTAGACATGTAGGATCTGATTTTGATAAGAAATCGCGTAATTGAAACGCAAAGGATCGAACATGCCTATAAAGCAAGCATACCAAGAATTTTTAGATGAAACGATAAAGAATTTGCATCAAGGACAAAGACTGGATGTACAAACGATACTCTGTCAGGTATTTGAAAGTCTGATGGAATCGGAGCGAGCAGTATTTCTGAGTGAGTCGTTGGATAACAAAGGCAATGGGTTTTACAGTCGTTGTCATTAGCAACTGAATTTATCGAAGCACTCAAATTCAAAAAATCTAGATGGTCGCGTTGGACGCATACGATTAAAGTCCGATAAATTGAGGTGGATATCAGCGAATCCCAACATTTACGCGACAGACAGGATGATATTGGGATTCCTATCGTCGTTCCAACCTACCGTATTCCCCGGAAACGGGTGGAGACGAACCCCGCCGACCAAGCGTGATATGAGCTAGGTTCTGGACTATTTGGCTCTGGCACGTATACAGGAGGAGTGAGAGCAGGCGGAGTTCCGCCGAGATAATCACCGTGGCCGTAATCCCATTTGTCTGGTATTTGCCAGCCGGAGCGAACATTTTCGGGATAAGGACTGTCCGGCCCATCCTGACCCAAGGCACCCTGCCAGTAGGGATGTCCTCTGGTGATGATTCCAGCCAGAAAGTTGCCAACGGGGAAGGCGAGCTTCAGAGCATAATCCTTGCGGGAAGCCAGCACGGAGATTTCATTTACCTTCTCCGCTATATCGCTATACTCTTCAATCAAGCAATTGTCATCTATCGCCCCGGCCATCATAATCAGCTGTCTCACCGAACGATTCATCCAGCGCGAACGATTCATCCAGCGGATCGTTTCCAGAACCATCCGGGCACCCAGACTATGAGAAGCAAACGATAAACTGACCGCTTCGGTGAAATGCTTATTCAGAAATTGAGCCAGCAATTTACCACTTGTAATCGCTTCGCCTCCCTCGAAAGGATAATTCACTACCGGTGCCCAGCGGCAATCACCGGGCCAAAGCACCCCGATAAATAAAGTGTTATCACCCAGATCCAGCAGATTCGCCCATGCCGATAAATCAGCGATGCCTTCTTCGCGGTTCACATTGAAACCGTGGGTGCCAAATAGCACATCCCGCCCACGCACTTCCTCGACCAGATCGTCCAGTAGATCACGAACATCGAAGCAACCATTGGTGCTCTGTCTTCTTATTGTCACATCGGGAGCGGGATTTCCACAGGCACTGTCCGCGCGTAGATCGAGAAACCATGTCATCTTGTTTCACCTATTTCCGCAGCATTTGCGCAGCCTTTACCCCCGCCGCAAGAGCACTGGTTAGGTCCTTGGCGATTGGCGCTATCGGCGTGGCCGCTAGTCCCAACAGAATAGCTCCACCGATGATGTTGAAATCGATTTCCTTGTCGAGGGATAAGGATTCTTTATAGACAACCATTGCACCAACGAGGGCGAGCACAACAGATACGATAATCGACCATGCCTTGGCGCTGTTTCGATAAGACTGGTCAGCCCGCTGATAGCCTTGGTCGAGGATGGCGGTCAACATTAGATCAAAGCGGCCAAACAGGTCGTTTTCGTCTTGGGTGAGCGTCTCTCCGGACGCTATCTTTGCGGCGATAACCGCGAGCTTTTCCTTATTCACCCCGGTCGCCTTGGCAAGTTCCGGTGCGTTGTCGATATTCAAGCGTAGTTTGATAAGGGATTTAGCGATAGCTTTTTGGTCAGCCAAAGCGGTACCGTTCAACCAATTGGCACGCAGCGTGTCCAGCACCTCGCTCAACTGAAGCGGATCGTCCGAATCTTTTTTCTCGGCATCTTTTAGAAAAAATCTTTTCACTACATTTTTGATATACCCGATTTTCTCGGCATCTTTTGGAAAAAATCTTTTCACTACTTTTTTGATATACCCGAATCCGCAGTTCGAAACTCCCCCCATGATGGCTTTGCTGCCATCAACGAGAGCATAAGCCGCAGCGCCAAGTGCGACAGCAGTGGCAATATAATCACCTAAATTTTTAAACAAATCTTGCAACTCCATGAGTTTATAGCTCCTTCCACATTGGCTCGGTATTTTCAGTTTAAACTAATTTTGACCGAAATTCATTTTTTTTGAGCCGTTTGCTCAGGAGTGAAAATACTACACGCTCGCCAATCGATTATGCAGCACATCAGTCAAGGGACGATTGTAAGGCCCGACTTGGTTTGCGCCATTAAACCGTATATTAACCATACTGCTTTAGCTCTTGCCGCGCTATCAGGTAACCAGGACAAACCTTCTCCACCACTTCCCAAAACGCTTTCGAGTGATTCATTTCGATTAAATGTGCGAGTTCGTGCGCGACGACGTAGTCGACCAAGTGCAGCGGCAGTTGGATCAGGCGCCAGTTGAGGCTGATGATGCCGCGGCTGTTGCAACTGCCCCAGCGGGTTTTGGCTTGGGAAAGGCGGAAGGGCGGGGCAGGCACTGCTAATTTGTACGCGTAAATGTCGATGCGCTGCTGGAAGCAGGTGATCGCTTGCTGTTGATACCAATTCATTACGAATTTTTCGATCCGGTGTGGCGTTAGTTCGATTTCGGGTGGTTGAGTGATTGCAAATGCTAGTTGCGGTGCTAGTGTGATTTCGCCAGTCGGCTTTATCGTGATGCGCCACGGTTCGCCAAGCAATGGATAGGCGGCATCAAGCGTCCAGACCGGAACGAGGCTTTTTTTCTCCTGCCATTGTGTGAGTTTGTTTGTGATCCAGCCGGCTTTTTGCTGCAGCACATTGTCGATATACGGCAGCGGGGTATGCAATGGCGCGCTGATGCGCAGTCCGTACTGGCTGATTTGCAGACCGATTGATTTGCGCCGGCTGCGTGTCAGAGTGTAGGTAATTTCTTGGTCGCCGAGTCTAGCGATTTGCAAGGCGGTTTGTGTCGGCACGATTAAGGTTGTCGCGGATTGATCTGGCCGATGCGCAGCATCTCATTTTCTATCCATGCTTCCACTTGCGCGTTCAACTCACCGGCTTCCATGCCGGCGGGGTCGATGGGCTTGCCAATGCTAACCGTAATCGTGCCAGGATATTTGATGAATGAATTTCTGCCCCATAATTCTCCGGCATTATGTGCCACCGGTACTACCAGGGTATCGGTATGAGTTGCCAGCCAAGCGCCGCCAATGCGGTATTTGCCGCGTTGTCCTGGCGGTATGCGCGTGCCTTCGGGAAAAATCACGATCCAGAATCCCTGGCTTAAACGGTCTTTGCCTTGTTCGACGATTTGTTCCAGCGCTTTTTTGCGCGCACTCCGGTCAATGGCGATCGGACTGGTCATCGCCAATCCCCAGCCGAAAAATGGAATCCATAGTAACTCTTTTTTCAGTACCCAGACTTGTGGTGGAAATATTTCTTGGAACGCCAGCGTTTCCCATGCCGATTGGTGTTTGGAAAGTATTATGCTTGGAGTTTTTGGAATATTTTCCGCACCGGTAAGTTGATAGCGGATGCCGCACACATGACGCAGTAGAAACAGCATGATAAACGTCCAACTGGAAGTCACGCGATATCGGTTATGCGGCGATAACCAAAAGCACGCCAATGTAAACAGGGCATACGGCGGAGTAATCAATATTTGCAACAGCATGTACAGCGACGAACGTAAGATTGCTGATATCATGCTGTTCCGACCAAAGTATCAACTGCCGCCGCCAGGTTTTCAAAAATCTGGGTATCGGGCGGAATTTCTGTATTTGTGCTTGTCTCCCTTCCGTTTCCGGTTAGCACCAGCACCGGTATTGCATCAACTACCGCAGCAGCTTGCAAATCCTTTAAGGAATCGCCAATAATCGGAACATTTTTTAAATTGACACCATAGCGCTGCATGATTTCATTAAACATGCCTGTTTCCGGTTTACGGCAGGAACACTGATCCGCGCTGGTATGCGGACAAAAGAATATGGCATCGATCCGTCCGCCCGCTTGATTAACCGCTTTATACATTTTGTCGTTAATCGCATTATACGTCGCCATATCGATCAAACCGCGTCCGATACCCGATTGATTGGTGGCAATCACCACGCGATAACCGGAATGCGTCAGCCGGGCGATTGCTTCAAGACTTCCTGGAATAGGTATCCACTCATCCGGTGTTTTAATGAAAGTATCACTGCTTTGATTAATCACACCGGCTTGATCGAGGATGATCAGTTTCATATTAATTAACCACCAATTTTGAAAGATCCGCCACGCGGTTCATCATTCGATGAAGCTGGGCCAATAAAGCCAAGCGGTTATTGCGCAGCGACTCATCATCAACGTTCACCATCACATGATCAAAAAAAGCATCTACCGGCGATTTCAATGCAGCCAATATTTGCAGCGAAGTGGTGTAATCCCCTGCAACAAAAGCTTTTCCGGTTTGCGGCTGAATATCTTGCAAAGCCTGATAAAGCGCCCGCTCATCAGATTCTTGTAATAAACCGGTATCGACAATGTCACGAATAGCGCCTTCTGACTTCTTAAGGATATTGCCGACCCGCTTGTTTGCAGCCGCCAAACTGGCCGCTTCAGGCAATACGGAGAAAGCACGCACAGCGGCAAGGCGTTTGGGGATATCCCATAACAGTTGTGGATTCAAGCTGAGTACGGCATCGACTTCCTGGGCGGTGTAGCCTTGTTCGCGTAAATTACCAGCGAGTCTTTCATGAAAAAACACATGCAAATCAGGTGTGCTGGAACTTTTACTTATACTGGGTGTTGTGCCAGTGCGAGTTTCTATTTTTACCTGCCTAATCAATTCATCTAGTTTAAGTGGCAAGTTTTTCTCAATCAAAATGCGTATAACACCCAAAGCATGGCGGCGCAACGCAAAGGGATCCTTGTCACCGGTTGGTACTTCACCAATATTGAACATATTCACCAACGTTTCCAATTTATCCGCCAGTGCCACACAAACACCCACCAGGTAACGCGGCAATTCATCCCCGGCAAAACGCGGCTTGTAATGATCTTCGATGGCAAATGCAATGTCGTCGCTTAAACCTTCATATTGCGCGTAATAGCGTCCCATGATTCCTTGCAGTTCGGGGAATTCTCCGACCATATCGGTCAGCAGATCCGCTTTCGCCAGTGTGGCTGCTTCATAAGCTTGACTGGCCAATGCCTCGCCGCCCAGTTGCTCACCAAGCATTCTTGCAATGGCACGGACATAGTGCATGCGCAAACCTTGGGTGCCGAGTTTGTTGTGATAAATCACGTTATCCAATTCCGGCACTCGCGATGCCAGTGTTTTTTTGCGATCCTGATCGAAGAAAAACTTGGCATCGGCCAATCGCGAGCGTACTACGCGCTCATTACCGGTTATGACTTGGGTAGGATCGATGGGGCATATATTGGAAACCAGCAGGAATTTATTGGCCAGTTTTCCCTGCGAATCGAGCAAAGGAAAGTATTTCTGGTTCGCTTTCATAGTCAGGATCAAGCATTCTTGCGGTACTTGCAGAAATTCCGCATCGAATTTACCAGCCAGCACATTGGGGTGTTCAACCAATGCGGTGACTTCGCCCAACAAATCGTCATCGTCAAGCAAAGTAAACTGCTCCCGGGCGGCAGCCGCAGTCAGTTGACGCACAATTTCCGCGCGGCGTTGTGCAAAATGGGTAATCACCGCACCTTCGTCTTGCAGTTGTTGCGCATAGCTGTCAGCGTTATGCAATAGGATAGGATTGACTTTCGCTTCGAAACGATGCCCTTGCGTTTCCCGTCCGGCTTGCAAACCCAATATATTGACCGGCACGATATCCGCGCCATGCAAAGCAACCAGCGCATGCGCCGGACGCACGAAATGTACGCTCTGCCAGCCGTCCGCCAATTGATAGGTCATTACCTTGGGAATGGGTAATTGATCAATCGCATCCTGCAAGGCATTTTGCAAGCCATCGGTCAATGAAATACCTGCAACGATGCTGTCCCAAAACAATGTTTCGGTTTTACCGTCCAACGCGCGTTTGAGTTGCGGCACTGCCGATGCATCGGCACCAAGGCTGGCCAGTTTTTTTAATAACGGCGGTGTAGCCTGCCCTGCGGCGTCCAGGCCGACTTTGACCGGCATCAGTTTTTGCGTGACCGCTTTATCGGCGGCTTGTGCCGCGACGCTGGCGATATGTACTGCCAACCGTCTGGGCGTTGCATAAGGCGTAACGATTGCATTCTGCGCGATCAAACCAAGTGTTTTCAAGCTTGCGGCTAATAATTCGGCAAAACTGTTACCCAATTGTTTGAGTGACTTGGGCGGTAACTCCTCAACCAATAATTCAACCAGTAAATTCTTGGTCATGATGCGGATTCCTGCATATCCTGCATATCCGGCATGTGTGCGACCCATTCGCGCGGTGCCATGGGAAATGGCGGGTTAAGGTTTTTACGGCTGTCATAATAGGCCCTAGCTACCTGCCGCGACAAATTACGGATGCGTCCGATATACGCTGCGCGTTCAGTCACCGAAATGGCGCCGCGTGCATCGAGCAAATTGAAGGTATGCGCCGCTTTTAACACTTGCTCGTAGGCTGGCAATGCCAATTTCTGCGTGATCAAATGATTGGCTTGCGCTTCGTGCTTACCGAACGCCAAAAACAGAAATTCGCTATCGCTTTGTTCGAAGTTGTAGGTCGATTGTTCCACTTCGTTTTGATGGTAAACATCGTGGTACGTCAGGCCTTTGGTCCAGATCAGGTCAAACACGCTTTCCACGCCCTGCAAGTACATCGCCAAACGTTCCAATCCGTAGGTGATTTCCCCGGTAATCGGTTTGCAATCGATTCCGCCAACTTGTTGAAAGTAAGTGAATTGTGTAACTTCCATGCCATTAAGCCAAGTTTCCCAGCCTAAGCCCCAGGCACCCAACGTTGGGTTTTCCCAATCATCTTCAACCAGGCGCACGTCGTTTTGTGTTAAATCGAAACCCAGTTCGCGCAATGAATCAAAATATAAATCCAGTATATTTTTCGGCGCTGGCTTCAGGACTACCTGGAATTGATAATAATGCTGCAAACGATTGGGGTTATCGCCATAGCGGCCGTCTTTTGGCCGGCGTGATGGTTGAACATACGCGGCTTTCCAGGGTTCCGGGCCTATCGCACGCAAAAATGTTGCAGTATGACTGGTTCCGGCACCGACCTCCATATCGTATGGTTGAAGGATTGCGCATCCTTGCTTATCCCAATACCGCTGCAAGGTTAAAATAATTTCCTGAAAAGTAAGTGTTGACATGAATAGATTAAACTAGCGTACTTGTATAAATGCACATAAATCCGGATTTTACCGGGTTTTACGTGCTGTGCGAAAGGCGGAAAGTAATCCGATGCACAATAATAACCCTGCCAATCCAAGTACCGGGTAATTACCTGTGCGCACGTAAGGCGTAGCGCCGGTAAAGCCTTGTGCCAGTCCATGCAATGCCGCAGTCGTAAAAATTTCTATGGTTTGCAACACCTTGCCTCGTTCGTTGATGATCGCCGTCACACCAGTATTGGTGGCACGCAGCATATAACGACCGGTTTCCAGAGCACGCATTTGGGAAATTTGCAAATGTTGCTGCGGCCCGATTGAGCGCCCAAACCAGGCGTCGTTGCTGACATTGACCAGCAGTGTTGCTTGCGGTAACTGGTAAATGATTTCTTCGCCAAATACGTCTTCATAACAGATATTAATGGCAACCCGCTGCCCTGCCAATTCCATCGGTTGCTGATCAAGGCTGCCACGGGAGAAATCTGATAATGGAATTTTCAGTACTTCAATAACCCAGCCAAAAATGGGCTTCAGCGGAATGAATTCACCGAAAGGAACCAGGTGATGCTTACGATAACGCTGCTCGGGCGCGGAGCCAAAACTGAACATGGTATTGTAATAATCATCACTGTCATGAGTAGTACGTTCGGCCAAGCCAATCAGTACATCACCGTTATTCTTTTTGGCATGTTCAGCCAAATGCGACAAATAAGACCTTGGCATGACATCGCTAAAAAGTGGAATGGAAATTTCCGGTGTAACAATTAGACGGCTATCGCTTTCCAAAATCAATCTGGCGTAGGTTTCCATGGTATTTTCGAGATAATCTTCCCGCCATTTCAGATCTTGTGCGATATTGCCTTGCAGCAAGCTTACTGTAATCGGATCGCCATCGGGCTGTACCCATTCAATTGCTTGCAAGCTCAATCCACTTAACCAAATAACAAGCAATGGCAATCCATAACGCCAATTTCTAAATCCTTTGTCAAACCATAAATACAGTAGTGCAGCGCTCACTATTAGTAACATGGAAATCCCATATACGCCCACAACCGGGGCAAAGCCCACCAAGGGACTATACGGCGCTTGCGAATAACCAAGAGTAAGCCAAGGAAAACCAGTGAATAGCGTACCGCGCAACCATTCGCCCAATACCCATAAAGCAGCGGCAACCAGAATCCAGAGAAAAGGAGAATTCAGACGTAGTTTGCACATTATCCAGATACTCATCGTTGGAAACATCGCCAAATAAGCACACAGAATAATCAATGCGAAAACCGCAGTATGTGTAGACATTGCCCCAAAATCATGCAGACTGACATAAAGCCAGGTTACACCAGCGCTGAATAACCCCATACCAAAGAAAAACCCAAGTAAAGCTGCTCGCCGCGGAGATGGATTGTTACAACAAAAACCCAGCAAAAACGACAATGTAATGACCGGAATTGGAAAAAGGTAAAACGGCGCAAAACCAAGTACAGTCAGCGCTCCCAGTAAAAAAACGATAATCAGATGAAGATTATATAGATGCTTGAATTGAGCCAAGTTCAGATACACCCCGATTTGAACAATAAAAATATTGTGACATTACAAGCCCACGCTTCTCGTCAAAATACATAATAAAGACATGAACTTTCATGATTTAATGTTGCTCTCACTAAGTGCCTATCATAAATTAATCAGCACCTATTTGCGCACTTTTTGCACTTTGCTTTTTCATGGTAGCTTAAATACCGCAATACCCATGCAAAATAATTATTTGTTCACTTTATTGCTGATATAAAAGTAGAATATGCGCATTAACCGGTAAGAATAAATCGATGAGTTTTTTAACGGACTTAATTTGCTGATGTTTCATGGTAGTGCAGAATTAGTGCACCTTCTATTTTACTTTTGAGAAGCAATTTGATTTTTCATGAAATTTAAAATTCTATGTGTATTACTGTTATGTGGTTTGACTGCTTGTGCGCAGATTCCCACTACAAAGGAAAAAGAAGCGGCGGAAGAATCCACTGAGCAGGAAGAAGTCAGTCAAGCTAATTTGCCTAAGCAAGAATTAACTGCACCTATTTTATTTGATTTTTTGATTGGTGAAACGGCTTTACAACGAGGTAACCTGAATATCGCTGTGGATCGCTACGTCAAACTGGCCACCACAACGCGCGACCCACGAATTGCAAAACGCGCCAGCGAAATTGCTTTACATGCAGGCAATCCCGTTGCCGCGGAACAAGCAACAACGTTGTGGGTTCAGCTTGAGCCCGATTCGGCTGACGCACGTCAAACTATTGCGGCCTTGATGGTAAACCTAGGGAAATTAGATGCCGCACGACCTCATCTAGAAAAATTGCTCGCTTCAGAAAAAGACAATGTTGGGAGTGCCTTTATGCAGCTCAATCAGTTGTTATCACGTAATTCCAATAAGGCGGCAACTTTAAGATTAATTCAACAGCTTTCTCAACCCTATAAGGATTTACCGGAAGCACATTTCGCAATTTCTCAAGCTGCATGGTTTGCTAGTCAACATCAACTTGCGCTAGAAGAAATGCAACGCGCGCTCGTGTTACGTCCCGACTGGGAAATTGCCGCCATTCATAATGGCAGAATTTTGCAACGCATCCCCAATGGAAATGCAAGCGAGTTCTATCAAAATTACTTAACTAAGTATCCAACAGCTGATGAAGTAAGGATTGCTTACACGCGACTACTCATTAATGACGATCGCAGTGATTTGGCATTAGAACAACTACAAGTTTTATTGGATAAAAAACCCGAAGATCCAGAAATCATGTTGGCCATTGGGTTATTAGCAACTGAAATAGGTAATTTCGATATTACAGAAACAACCTTTAAGAAAGCACTTAGCTTGGGATACAAAGATCCAAGTGCTATCCACTTTCATTTGGGACAGATCTATGAGGAAACCAAACGCCCTGAGTTAGCCATGGAATCGTATCAGATGGTCAAAAGCGGCGCGCGCTATTTGCCTGCACAAATACGTTATGCTGATTTGCTGGCTGTAAAAGGTTATTTAAAAGAAGCGCGTGAACATTTACACAAACTTCCTGCCTCCAACGATCAGCAAACTGCTCACTTAATATTGGCAGAAGCTCAAATATTGCGAAGATCTAAAGCACACCGCGAAGTATTTGATTTATTGAATGACGGTTTAAAGAAATTGCCTGACTACCCTGAGTTACTTTACGACCGGGCACTGGCGGCGGATAAACTGGGTAAGTTTGCGATTCTTGAGCAAGATCTGCGCAAATTAATAAAACTTAAACCAGACAATGCCCATGCATATAATGCACTGGGTTACAGTCTCGCGGAACGTGGCGCGCAATTACCAGAAGCCCTGAAATTAATAAAAAAAGCAGTCGAATTATCCCCTGAAGATCCTTATATTATGGATAGCCTAGGTTGGGTTTATTACCGTATGGGCAAAATTGTTGAAGGGTTAAATTACTTGAATTTGGCTTATGCTGCCCGCCCCGATCCAGAAATTGCAGCCCATTTGGGAGAGGTATTATGGATACAAGGTGCCAAAGAAGATGCAAAAAAAATCTGGCGCTTCGCCCTCGAGAAGGATCCAGATAATGAAGTATTAGTAGAAACTTTGCAGCGCTTAATTAAAAAGAAAAAAGTAGACTAATATCTGATTGAAGATGATTGATAATCCCACTAAAACAAATTAATAAACCAGCCTTCTGATGCAATCGGCTATACTTGGCATTCCAATTGATCAGTATTATCAGAATAATCAACAAATTGCTCATGGGTTTCGATAAAATCCACAAAAATGCTTAATACTTCATCTGTACTTGAGTTTAAAAGTAGTACTTTTTTTGCGCCCATTTTAATTCTTTTCAACAATGACATGGCGGCGATTGAAGAAACACTACATGCCAAAATCAATTTGGCACCAGAGTTTTTTAGAGACTCCCCGCTCATTATCGATTTGCGTGATTTAAACAAACAAAATCAGGATTTGGATTTTACTCACCTCACTCAACTATTGCGTAGAGTAGGTTTTTTCCCGGTAGGCATTCGCGGAGGTAATGATCAGCAAAATAAACAAGCACGGGCATTGTCAATACCAATAGATACCGTCCGCGAACAAGGTGCTCCGATTATCGCCGGAAATGTACAGAAACCGGAAATGAATCCACAACCCTCCTCGCAGCCGGTAACAACCGTTGCCAAGCCTTCAGTTAATCCTGCTCCGATTCCACCCGTAGCTGTTACATCAACATTAGTAACCCAACCGATCCGATCAGGGCAACGCATTTATGCCTCTAGTGATTTAATTATTACCTCACAAGTCAGCGCAGGTGCCGAAATCATGGCTGAAGGCAATATACATGTCTATAATACGCTTAGGGGACGTGCTTTAGCAGGCGTACATGGCAATACCAGTGCAAGGATATTTTGTTTTGATCTACAAGCTGAGCTTATTTCAATCGCCGGGGATTATAAAACCAGTGAGGATTTAAATAAGCAAACATACCATGGGCCTGTACAGATATATTTACAAGACCATGCATTGATCATTAAAGAAATCGCGTAAGACCAGATATAGCAAAGGAGACTCAATTGGCAAGAATCATAGTCGTAACATCAGGCAAAGGTGGTGTTGGAAAAACAACAACAAGTGCAGCAATTGCTATGGGGCTGGCAAAAAGAGGTCATAAGACAGCCGTTATTGATTTTGATGTAGGTTTACGTAATTTGGATTTGATTCTAGGATGCGAACGACGTGTAGTTTATGATTTCATCAATGTTATTAATGGCGAAGCCACTCTGAATCAAGCACTTATTCGTGATAAAAACTGTAATCTTCTATACATTCTCCCCGCTTCGCAAACGCGTGATAAGGATGCATTAACGCAAGAAGGCGTCGGCAAAGTTCTCGATGAATTAACCAGAGAATTTCAATATATCGTTTGTGATTCTCCTGCCGGTATCGAGAAAGGGGCCAATTTGGCACTATATTTCGCCGATGACGCCTTTGTCGTCACCAATCCAGAAATTTCTTCAGTCCGAGACTCTGACCGCATGTTAGGCATTCTATCCAGTAAATCACGGCGTGCGGAGAGAAATGAAGAACCCATCAAGGAATATTTGCTGCTCACCCGATATGATCCCGATCGAGTCAAGTTAGGCGAAATGTTGAGTCTTGATGATGTTCAAGAAATCTTATCTTTACAACTGTTAGGTATTATCCCTGAATCAAAATCAGTTTTGTCAGCATCTAACGCGGGCATACCGGTTATTCTGGATGAAAAAAGTGAAGCGGGTCAGGCCTATGCTGATGTCGTTGCGCGATATTTAGGAGAAGAGCGGCCACATCGATTTATTGATAGCAAACAAGGGTTTCTCAGGAGGCTTTTCGGAGGAAAAAAATGAGCTTACTGGATTATTTCAGATCGTCTAAACCTAAAACTGCTTCAGTTGCCAAAGAAAGATTGCAAATTCTTGTGGCGCATGAACGCAGTTATCGCAATCAACCTTCCTATCTACCGCAATTGCAGAAAGAGCTATTGGAAGTCATTCGCAAATATGTCAATGTAGATCAGGATGCAATATCTGTTAATTTCGAGCAGGATGAAAATCAGGAAACATTGGAATTAAATATCATATTGCCTGATTATCAACATTCCAATAAACAACTCAATAACTAAAAATAAATAAATCGAGATTAAGTTTTATGATCATTGAGAAAACAATGGCTTGAGACTTTTAATAGTGAGAAACCTACAACCACCATCGTTTTGGTTAAAAATTAATCGCCAAGCGCTTTATTATAAAATTCTGCTAGGCAGTCTCTTTCTATGTGTTTCTGCTTGCGTTACTCCGACTCATCAGATGGTACCGGAAACTACGGTCAAAACTATTGTGATCGAACCTGATGCAAATGCGCAAACCACACCCGCAGCAGATTTTAATCTACTTGGCAGAATATCTATCCAAAGCAGAAATCAAAATTTTTCTGGCAGCTTTCGTTGGCAACATTTAACAATCAGCGATGAAATCTTGTTATTTACATCCCTTGGTCAGGCAATAGCAGAAATAGCCAGAGATCATAACGGCTTTCGTTTGATTACAACCAAACTTGAAGCATTTTATGCCAACGATGCAGAAAGCTTGACGGAAGAAATTCTGGGGTGGCGCTTACCACTCAGTGGCTTGCAATATTGGATACAGGGTGTACATTCTCCCAGTACCATTGCTGAAAAGGATTTAAATAACAAAGATCAAGTTATCGCCGTACGGCAAGATGGTTGGACCATTCAATATTTAAGCTATATGCCGGCACAGCCCAATGTTGCTACTTTTCCCAGGACATTATCACTTCACTATGAAGATTTAAAAATCAGGTTGGTTATTGATAGTTGGAATTCTGAATAATTAGTTCTTCATCTTATTGCTATCCTTTTAGATACATGCATACCTTTTCGGCACCCGCCAAGCTCAATCTTTTTTTACATGTCATAGGTCGTCGACAAGATGGCTACCATCTATTACAAACAGTTTTTCGCTTGATTGATTATTGTGATCAATTAAGTTTCCGGTTGCGTAGTGATGGCGTTATCAAACTGCACAATCCCATTGCTGGTGTCCCAGAAGAAAAAGATCTTTGTGTTCGCGCAGCAAAGTTATTAAAGCAGAAAATGAACGTGGAGCAAGGCGTTGATATTTTTTTGCAAAAACAGATTCCTATAGGAGGAGGCTTGGGTGGTGGCAGTTCTGATGCTGCAACCACATTACTCGCACTCAATCGATTATGGAAAATAAATTTAGATAAAGAGCAATTGCTTGAATTAGGGCTCCAATTAGGTGCTGACGTTCCTATATTTATTTTTGGACAAAATGCTTTCGCCGAAGGAATTGGTGAAAAATTAACTGCTCTTCAATTACCACCGGCTTGGTATTTAATTCTTGTACCAACTGTTCACGTATCAACCGCAGAAATTTTTGCAAGTAAGGAATTGACACGCAACACATTACCTATCAAAATACCGCCCTTTTCTGTCTGGCAAGGACGTAATGATTTAGAATCTGTCACTTGCCGGGCGTACCCTGAAATTGCAAGATATTTAGAGTGGCTAAAGCGGCTAGAAGATACTACAATAGTCTCGATGAGCGGTTCAGGTGCTTGTGTATTTGCTGAGTTTCCAACAGAATCAAAAGCACAGGCTGCATTAGAGCAAGTTCCTGAAAACATGAAAGCTTTTTTAGCAAAAGGATTAGATTCTCATCCGATCTATAATTTCAGGAGTTAAGATAAAGTTTTTGGGGAGTCGCCAAGCGGTAAGGCACCGGATTTTGATTCCGGCATTCGTAGGTTCGATCCCTACCTCCCCAGCCAAGTTGGTTTTGTAAGCACGATATCTAATTTAGTTAGCCGATTAAATCAATTAGATAAATAAAATTTCAACTTCTATAAGTGACTCAAAATAATAGGAGAAATTCATGTTTCTCCTTTGCAATACGTACAATTAATCATTTCTTAAGAAGAACATGTCGTATGACAGCTTAATGGTTTTCACTGGAACCGCCCATCCTAAATTAGCTCAGGATGCTGTAAAGCATCTCAACATTCATTTGGGACGTGCGACTGTTGGGCGTTTTAGCGATGGCGAGATCATGGTGGAAATTCTTGAGAATGTGCGTGGAAAAGATGTTTTCGTATTGCAATCCACTTGTGCTCCAACTAATGACAGCCTGATGGAAATATTGGTCATGGTTGACGCACTGAAACGCGCATCGGCAGGCCGCATCACTGCAGCGATTCCTTATTTTGGCTATGCGCGTCAAGACAGAAGGCCACGCTCTGTTCGTGTACCAATTACAGCAAAAGTAGTAGCCAATCTACTCACGACGGTTGGCATCGATCGTTTACTGACCATGGATTTGCATGCAGATCAGATTCAGGGTTTCTTTGATGTCCCCGTTGACAATATTTACGGTATGCCAATTTTGCTTGGAGATATCTGGAAACATAATTATCAGAATCTAATCGTGGTATCACCTGATGTTGGCGGGGTCGTACGCGCGCGACATCTTGCCAAGCGTCTTGAATGTGATTTAGCAATAATTGATAAAAGGCGTCCTAAACCCAATGAAGCAAAAGTGATGAACATCATCGGCGAAGTCAAAGACCGTACGTGCGTCATCATCGATGACCTGGTGGATACCGCAAATACATTATGTGAAGCAGCAAAAGCATTAAAACAGCACGGTGCAAAAGCAGTATTGGCTTATTCGACCCATGCGGTATTATCAGGTCATGCCGTAGAACGCATTCAAAACTCTGCTTTGGATAAATTAGTGGTCACTGATACGATCCCTTTGCGCGAAGACGCAATGGCGTGTGATCGCATTTGTCAGTTAAGCATTGCTAATCTGCTGGCGGAAACCATGTTACGCATTAGTAATGAAAGCTCGCTAAGCTCGTTATTCATGGAATAAATTAAGTTTTTTTTAACCGGTTTGTTTGGTCGCGAACAAATCATCACTAAGGAGTCAATACAATGAAAATTGAAATCAGCGCCGATCAGCGTACACTGCAGGGAAAGGGTGCGAGCCGCCGCCTGCGTCGCACTGGCAAAGTACCAGCAGTCATTTACGGCGGAGAACAAGCCGCGCAATCGATTGAAATGGATCACAAAGATTTGTTTTACAAACTTAAGTTGGAAGCTTTTCATGCATCGATTCTGTCACTGAGTGTTGCAGGAAAAAGTGAACAAGTTCTACTACGCGACATACAAATGCACCCATACAAACAGCAGGTATTGCATGTGGATTTTCAGAGAGTTGATAAAAACAAAAAAATACACATGAAAGTACCCTTGCATTTTATCAATGCAGAAATTTCTCCGGGCGTAAAAACATCAGGGGGTATTGTTTCTCATATTTTGAATGAAGTCGATGTCAGTTGTTTACCGGCAGATCTCCCCGAATTTATTTCAGTGGATTTGGCTCAATTAACTGCAGGACACACATTACATTTGAGTGATCTAGTATTGCCTAAAGGCGTAGAAATTGTTGCGCTGACAAGAGGAGATAATTCATCAGTGGTAACAATTGTAATCCCACGTTCTGTACTTGCTGAAGAAGCTTCCGCCGAAGAAACTGATGCAGAGAAAAAAACTGCTGGATAAGAAACGCATTTGTTATTACATTAAAAATTACATGAATCTGCTGGTATTAATAAATACTGGCAGATTTTGTTTTTGTGTTTGTTTCAAATGCTGATATTGCCTTACCTTATTCCATGAAGCTCATTGTTGGATTAGGCAACCCCGGTAAAGAATATGAAGGCACGCGTCATAACGCCGGTTTTCATTGGGTGGATCGATTGGCTGCAATATTACACTCAACACTGAAACTGGAGGCGCGATTTCATGGGTTATGCACACAGATCCGCCAGAAAGATATGGATCTGTGGCTACTGGAACCGCAGACCTATATGAATAGAAGCGGACAATCGGTAGCTGCATTGTGTCAGTTCTATAAAATACAAGCTGATGAAATTATTGTTGTGCATGATGAACTGGATTTGCTGCCTGGCATTGCAAAATTGAAAAAAGGTGGCGGTTTAGGTGGTCATAATGGTCTCAAAGATATTGCAGCAAAATTGGGTACACAGGACTTCTGGCGATTAAGAATAGGCATTGGGCATCCGGGCGACCGTAATGCAGTAGTTGGTTATGTATTGCACCAACCGAGAAAAGAAGAAGCGCCATTGATTGATGAAGCCATTGAAAGAAGCCTGGACGTCTGGCCTCTCATTGCACAAGGTGCTTGTGAAGCAGCTATGCTGAAATTGCACACCAGAGTCTGACAATTCGGTAAAAATTTTCGTACAATCATTGTGTTATTCTTTTTATGAGAGTCAGGTATGAGTCTTAAATGCGGAATCGTGGGTCTTCCCAATGTTGGGAAATCCACCTTATTTAATGCATTGACCAAAGCAGGAATTGCCGCAGAAAATTATCCTTTTTGCACGATCGATCCCAATATAGGCATTGTTGAAGTGCCAGATCTCCGTTTGCAAAAACTCAGTGAAATCGTCAAACCACAGAAAGTGCAGCCGGCCATCGTAGAATTCGTGGATATTGCCGGATTGGTCGCTGGTGCATCGAAAGGCGAAGGACTCGGCAACAAGTTTCTAGCCAATATCCGTGAAACAGATGGTATCGTCAATATGGTGCGTTGCTTCTCCGACGATAATGTCGTGCATGTTGCCGGTAAAGTAGACCCCATATCGGATATAGAAGTTATCCAAACCGAACTGGCTCTGGCCGATCTGGCCACTATCGAGAAAGTACTGCAGCGCGAATCCAAGGTAGCTAAATCTGGTAATAAGGATGCCATCAAATTTTGTGCCTTGCTGGAAATGGCACAGACGCATCTTAATTACGGCAAACCCATCAGAACACTTGCTTTGGAAAAAGAGCAACAACAGCTATTGCAGCCATTATGCTTGTTAACTGCGAAACCAGCCATTTACGTTGCCAATGTCAATGATCGCGGTTTTGAAAATAATCCCTTGCTAACGCGTGTAAAAGAATATGCAGCGAGCGAAGATGCACCAGTAGTGGCAATCTGTGCCGCACTTGAAGCGGAAATCGCAGAGCTTTCCGACGAAGACAAAAAAATCTTTTTAGCCGACCTCGATTTGCAAGAACCCGGACTCAATCGCTTGGTACGTGCCGGCTATGAATTACTTGGTTTGCAAACGTATTTCACCGCCGGCGTCAAGGAAGTCCGCGCCTGGACCATCCATAAAGGCGATACCGCGCCGCAAGCAGCCGGTGTCATTCACACCGATTTCGAAAAAGGCTTCATTCGCGCCGAAGTCATCAGTTATGACGATTTCATCGCCTACAACGGTGAACAAGGCGCCAAAGAAGCCGGCAAAATGCGCCTCGAAGGCAAAGAATACATCGTCAAGGACGGCGATGTGATGCACTTCCGCTTCAATGTATGATTATTGATATGTCGCAAATTTTCTGTTTGTGCGACATATCTGGTTGACTTGTCACTACGGGCGACATAAACTGACAACGTGTCGCAAAAATGTAGAAATTAAACCATGACAGCTTGGCGCCCGGAACAGCCCTACAACGATCTTCCGCTTTTACCTCCCGCAACTGAGTTAGAAACCCGCACGGTACTCAAGCAATGCATCGCTGCCCGGGCAGCACTGGCGGAACTTAAGCAAGCTGCCGAACTCATTCCCAATCAAGGCGTTCTGATCAATACCTTGCCGCTGCTTGAAGCCCAAGCCAGCTCGGAAATCGAGAACATCGTCACCACGACAGACCGGTTATTTCAGTTTCAAAACACGAACGAGTATGCCGACCCTGCCACGCGCGAAGCCCTACGCTACAGCAGTGCTTTGCTCGAAGGGTTCCAAACATTACAACAGCACCCGCTGAACACCCGCACTGCGGAACAAGTATGCACGCGCATCAAGGGCACGGATATGCAAGTGCGACCCGTACCCGGAACGGCACTCGCCAATCAGGTAACCGGCGAAGTGATTTATACGCCACCCATCGGCGAAAACCTCCTGCGCTCTCAATTAGCCAACTGGGAACGCTACCTGCACGAAGCACGCGAGATCGACCCGCTGATTCGCATGGCAGCCGGACATTATCAATTCGAAGCGATTCACCCGTTCACCGACGGCAATGGCCTCACCGGACGTGTGCTGAATAGCCTGTTTCTCATCCAGGAAGATTTGCTGACTCTGCCCATTCTGTATCTTAGCCGTTACATCATCAAGAACAAAACCGAATATTACCCTCTGCTGCTGGATGTCACACGAAATCAGGCATGGGAACCCTGGATTGTCTACTTGCTGCAAGGCATCGAAGACACGGCGCGCTGGACCACCGCCAAAATCGCCGCGATCCGCAACCTGTCAGGATTAACGATTGAGCATGTGAAACAATCGGCACCGAAAATCTACAGCCGCGAACTGGTCGATCTGATTTTTGATTTGCCTTACTGCCGGATTCAGAACCTGGTCGAAAAAAACATCGTCGGACGCCAGGCCGCCTCTCGCTATCTCAAGCAGCTGGTTGACATCGGCGTGCTGGAGGAAAGAACCGTGGGACGGGAAAAGCTCTTTATTCATCCCAAGCTGATGCATTTACTGACGCGGGATGACAACACCGTGGCGCCCTATCCATAATGCGAATGCATGATATGTTTGCACTAAAAAACTACTCGAAATAGCTTCCATTTAATCTGGCATTGATTGACTGAATTCGACCCATAGCTTACTTTGATGTCTGTGGAGTGTTAGTACAGAAATGCTCAAGGAAAATTATCGTGAGAGAAATAAATTTATATGCCTGATGTTAGTTTAGATCATTTTAAGCGCGCAGCAGCAGATATAGGCGCCCACGGTGATAATGATACGCTTCCATTCGATATGGACAATCGCTTTATTAAAGATAAACAAGATGATCTTGCTAAAGTGGCATATGAGTATTTCTGTGAAGTAAACAGTAAAGATCGTAAAGAAGCGGCAAAAAAAATTAATGCCCTACAAATTTTTTCTGAGCGGTTGCTTGTTCCTACAGGCTCTGCTGGATTTCGCATCACGACAAAACTTCATCCCTTCTGGAATGTATATTTTAATGGCCTTGGTGTCGCTATAGCAGAGAAGCATGAGCCATCCCGTAGCGATCGCGCACATTCCTATCGTTACATTCAAGATGAAGAGGGGCTATTTGATCGTAATAAATCATGGCGTGCTTACAGAGAGGCTACACTTGCCGACAAAGCATTAAAGAATGATGGTGCTGTTATTGTCCAAACTGATATTTCCAGTTTCTATGAACATATTTATCATCACCGCCTTGAAAATTGTATCAATGATTTATTCTCCAATAACTCAACGGTTGCTGTTCAAATTGATCGACTTTTGAGTAAGTTTGCCTCTGGTCGTTCTTTCGGCCTTCCTGTTGGTGGACAATGCGCAAGAATACTTGCGGAATTGCTAATGTCGTCAATTGATCAAATGTTAAGCGATAGAGAGATAATTTGGCATCGTTATGTTGATGATTTTGTACTTATTACAAAGTCACAGGAGGATGCATACCGTGCTCTATCGATCTTATCTCATGCATTAGCCGACTACGGATTATCATTGAATAAATCCAAAACGACCATTCTAAATGCTAAGCACTATAAGGACTACATCAATACTCAGCTAGGAGGAGCTGACGATGAAAGTAAAGCCTTAAGGGAGATTGACTTACACTTTGACCCATATTCTGATTCTCCTGATGAAAATTACAATGCGCTTCAGGAAACTGTAAAAAGTTTGGATATTCAAACTTTGCTGAACTTAGAGCTGAAAAAGGCCCAGCCCGACACATTTTTGGTGGCTCAAATTGGGCGGACATTAAAATTTCACTCTCCCAATATTGCGATTCAACTTTGTGCAACATTACTAAACTCAAAAAACTTACATTCATTCAGAGCTTCTTGGTCGACGATCATGCGTGGCGTTGCTGCCGTTCGCTCTGATAATGACAACGATATTATCTTTAATGAGCTGGATGAAATGCTCGATCAGATTCCCATTCATTCCTCTCATCTTTTACAGGCTGAATCAAATTGTCTTCACTACCTCAAGACTATCAGATTTAAGCGAACTGAAAAAAGAGCGCAATTTGTACTTGGAACCTACGATTCTACAAAATCGGAATCTGTTAAACGAGCATGCATAGATTGCTGGCGTGCCTGGAAGGATCGTCCACAGTTTATTACTCTTAGAAAATCGATGGCATACCCTTGGCACAGAGGAGCAGCGCATGATATGGCTAGCTTTTGCAGATTTAGGGGATGAAGGTCGACACTCTCGTTCTCAAGTTAAATTATCATTACCGAAAGCTTGGGCATTAGGAATTGAACAAGATAACAAGCTTACTTTTTGCAAGCTCTATGAAGAATGGGCTGTAAATGTAAATGGGATATAGCCGCTTTCCGATGAAAGACCCACGCACTGTTGCACGCGACATCCCGGGAATTTTTGATGTCATATTTCCTCAATTGACACCGGGCACTGTTGCTTATTTCAACAAAAAGCAGTAATTTTTTCTGATTTAAAAGTCCTCTCTGAAGACGGTGTGCAGTCCAGCACACTTCAAAAAGCTATGTTATTCGAGATTGCTTTTGCAAGAGGCGAACAAATTCTAAATGGACTTCCTGAAGCAGATTGGGATGACTGTTTACATATCGCCATTCGAAGGCAGCGTCGTCACTTTGATGCGCAATTACCCGATGAAATTTTACCAACCGACAGAAAGATTGCTGAACATGTCGCAAACAATCTTGCTGCCATGCTTCACTATATGAAATTAAACGCTCCTGAGTATGAGTTAATCCATTCTCCTAGGGTACCTGGATATCAATGGATTGCATCTGGAGAAGGTGATTTTTCACTAGGGCAAACTCTTATTGAAGTAAAATGTTCAAGTAGTAATTTTGGATCTGCCGATTATAGGCAAGTCTTAATGTATTGGTTGCTTAGCTATGTTTCCGCTATTGAGCAGAATACTCTCGAATGGAAAAGTGTAACGCTCCTTAATCCACGTAAGAATTATGTTGTTGATCTATCGTTTAATGAGATTATTGAAGTAACAGCTGCAGGAAAATCAAAAATCGAGATTCTTGAACTATTTTCTTCAATGGCAGGAGATTTTGCCCTTAAAGCCCTCCCTGAATTTAAGCTTTAATAAACAGAAGCCGCTGCGCCTAAATGTCCGCTATTAGCCGGAAGCAGCCATTTCAATGATGCTAATTGTCAGTGCTGTCCTGGGGCAGATCTATTTGCTTCTGATGCATCTGGCTCGGGCTTACCAGTAGTAACATATATAATGTGGTGGAAGAAATCACAGAATCGGGTACAAACTAAGATAGAAAATGTAGAATTACTATGTAATTTACATCCCCCAACTTCCGGTTTAATATCTTATCGTTGTCAGTTTTAAGTCGCCACAATCACCCGCACGGCGTCAAGTCTCAGATTGCTGGATTTCAGCGCGGCAGTCAGTTGCTGCAATTGTTGCTCGAAAAATTGAATTTCTTCGTCGCGCACATTCGGGTTGACTTGCTGCAGCGCCTTGAGGCGTTCGATTTCCGGGGCGAAGGTTTGCCGGATACGTGCTTCAGCCTGAGCGATGAGTTGCGGGGCTTGCGCGCTGGCTTGTCGTTCGCTGACGGTTAACAGCTCACGGATGGCGTTTTCTTTCAGTTGAATCACTTGCTTGGCGATGCCGGTTGCGACCGGTTGCAGGTGCTGATTGACCGAGTCGTGATCGAGAAACGGATAGTCGCCGCTGCCTTGTTCGTCGAGCAAAATGCGGATCACGGCGGGCGGTAAATAGCGGTTGCTTTGCTGTACGTTGTTTCCGCCCGCTTCGAGCACGAACAGGGTTTCCAGCAGCAAGGTGCCGGGTTGCACGCGTGGATTTCTCATCATCGCAACCACGGCGTTGCCGTTTTCGTGGCTCAGGATCCGTTCCATCGCGTGCGTAACCATCGGATGCTCCCACGTCAGGAAGTGCATATCCTCATTGCTCAGAGCCACACCGCGCGAATAGGTGATGACCGAGCCTTCATCGTCTAAACCGGGAAACGGCATGCTCATGTGCTCGCTCGGTTCGATCAGGAAGCTGCCGGTGCGGTGTTCTTCGATGTGCACGCCGCAGCAGTCAAATACCGTGTCCATATACTGCGGCAGCAGCGGATCGTCATCCTGCGCTTGTGCTTGCTGGTAAAGTTGTTCGGCAATGGCAGGGCGGAAAGAATTGTATTCCAGTAACTTATCGCGTCCGCGATCTAATGCATTGTTAAGAGCTTGGTTAGCTGATTGCGTAGTGCTGATCAAGTCTGCGAGCACATTGATATCAGTCTGGCGTTGGTGCAGCGCAGTGACAAGCGTGTCTTCCACCTGCACAAAGACGGTTTGACCGGCCGGACAGGTTTTTTCGAATGCATTTAAGCCTTCGTGATACCAATGAAACATCACCGCCAGCGCGCTGTTTTCCAGGTAGGGCACATGAACTTGGATGGTTTCGGTTTGGCCGATGCGATCGAGACGTCCGATGCGTTGTTCGAGCAGATCGGGATTGAGCGGCAGATCGAATAGCACCAGATGATGCGCAAACTGGAAATTGCGTCCTTCGCTGCCGATTTCCGAGCATACCAGCACTTGGCCGCCGGTTTCGCGGTCGGCAAAGAATGCCGCGGCGCGGTCGCGTTCGACCAGGCTCATGCTCTCGTGAAATACCGGAATGAATTGCCCGGTTTTTTCTTTTAGCGCTTGCGCCAAATCGCGTGCGGTTTGTGCGTTGGCGGCGATGACCAGCACTTTTTCCGGTTTTACCCGCTTGAGCGTGGCGATCAGCCAATTCACGCGCGGATCGATTTCGGTCCAGTAAGGCTGTTCCGGCTCGGCTCTGACCTGGTAGAGCAGTTCAGGACATAGCAATAATTGCGGCTTGGATAAACGGGTAGTTTCAAATGTATTCAAGCATTGCCGGTATTCATCCGGCAATATCAGCGGAGCCGGGTTGAGCTTGCGTTCAGGAAATCCTTTTACCGCTGCACGTGTATTGCGAAACAAAATGCGTCCAGTACCGTGCCGATCCAGCAATAAATCAGCCAGCATTTTCCTTGCTTGCCGGTTTTGTTGTTCATTGGCTTGTTTATCTTGTAATTGTGTCAGTAATGCTTGGGATTGAGCGGGATTGGTGGTTGACAGGATAGTTTGTTTAACTGCATCGCTCAAATCCTGGTTTTCGAGCAATGCTTCCACTGCTTTAGCAATGGGTTCATACGATTGTTCCTCGGCTATAAAAGCCGCAAAGCTGTTGAAACGATGCGGATCCAACAGGCGTAAACGGGCAAAATGACTGGCTTTACCTAATTGCTCCGGAGTGGCTGTCAATAACAATACGCCCTTGGTGCAACCTGCCAGTTGTTCGATCATGACATACTCCGGACTGGCGGCTTGCTCAGACCAACGTAAATGATGCGCTTCGTCAACCACGAGTAAATCCCAATTGCCATGCAGCGCCGCTTGAAAGCGTTTGGGATACTGGCGCAGAAAATTCAGACTGCACAGCGCCAATTGCTCGCTATGAAATGGATTTTCCCATTCGTTGCTTTCTTCAAGCGACAGGCAACGCTCTTCATCAAAGATACTAAATTGCAGGTTGAAACGCCGTAGCATTTCCACCAGCCATTGATGGATCAAAGTTTCCGGAACCACAATGAGTACTCGCTTGGCGCGTTCAGTCAACAATTGTTGATGCAGGATGAGTCCCGCTTCAATCGTTTTTCCCAGTCCTACCTCGTCAGCTAATAGAACACGTGGTGCATAGCGGCGCGCAACTTCATGAGCAATATAGAGCTGATGCGGTATCAAACTGGTACGCGTACCCACCAACCCATACAGCGGGGCGCTAACCAAGCGATTGCGTATTAACAGTGTCTGATAACGGATCTTGAACCACTTATCCTGATCGAATTGACCGGTAAACAAGCGCTCAGTTGGACGATTTAACTTTAAATAATGCGCTAACTGTTCTTCAGCAAGTTCTATTTTTTCTCCACTTTCACTGACCCCGAAATAAACGATTAAAGCATTGCGTTCATGAACTTCAGTGACCTTTAGCGTAATATCGTCATGACTGATAATAACATCGCCCACTTTGAAAACCACACGTGTCAGAGGTGCTGAATGCTTGGCGTACGAACGAGTTTCACCTGCTGCATTGAAAACGATGGTAACAATTCTATGTTCAACGGCTTGAATTGTCCCCAGCCCAAGTTGTAAGTCAACATCGCAAATCCAACGTTGTCCAGGCTTAAAATCGTGCATGAATGACTTTGTGATTGAAAGTAAAGAAAAATATTTTATTTTTTGTTTGTTTGTTGAAGTTCTATGAAGAAAATCAAAAGTAAAAAATTAGCTTATCGCTTCTGTATGTACAATCAAAATGATATAAAAAATTTAGCCGGTAGTTCCTATACTTAGGAATTACCGGCTAAATAATAGCACAGTATGCGTTAAAGCCAGCTCACAGCAAGTCTGACGCTTTACGAATTACAGAAATGTTTATTAAAAATTCAAAAATAAATTGGCTATAAAATTGTGCATCATCTGATCGGGACGAGCACTATGTGGCCTGTTGATGAATTGGTTCATATACCCCAATTCAACAGTCGCATACTGATTGACTTTGTAACCTAATCCCACGAAAGCGCGGTTCTGGTCGTAACCACGAGATATAAACCCGGGATTATCGACGGTGTTCATGGCGATAAACAATTCACTTTGAACAATGAAACTAAGATTTGGATCTATTGCCGGCATTGGAACGGCTAGTTTAACCAATTGACGGAATCGATGAGCCACATCATCACTACCAGCAATGGGTGCATTATGATCGAAGAATCGTTGCTCAAAGCGACTACGCGCAGACAATCTGCCAAATGAAAAATTATCAGCCCACGTTACCTGCTCCCAGATACGATGCTCATTAAATGGATGCCCTGAGTCTAGCGTTAATGGTTCAGCGGTGGGTGCCCAAGCGTAACCTGCCCACACAACAATTTTGTCGGTTATTGCATAACCTAAACCAGGACGTATCAAGGACTGGGTAAACTGCGTAGCATCATTACCAAAACGCCCTTGTCCTTCCATCCACCATCTGAATTTCTTTAAATCAGGATTTTGAGGATTGACGAAACCAAAATTACCCAGTGCCGTGATATTTCCCCACACTTGAAAATCTTCTACGGTCCTATCGGCTGCTACCGGATTACTCAAAATCAAACCTAACGTAGCCCATAAAATAAAAATGTTTATTTTTTTAAACATGCAATCTCCTTTTTTAGAAAGATTTAATTATGAAATTATTTACTTAAATTTTATTGTTAAAACAACACCCATTGCCTGCAACAACTCATCTTTTCTTATAATTGCCGCCTTGTTTGCTTCATTCCCCAAAGTGATGATCAATCTTTTAGTAAACAAGAATTGTTTCTCCATTCTTGTTTACCGCTGCGCACATTACCACAGCAAATGTTAAGAAAATGTTAAGAAAAACAACTATCACAAACAATGGTATTAATACTAATTACAATTAAAATTTAATAACCTAAATATAGAGGTATAACAAAACCAACTTTCCGTCTATTACCTTGCGGCGAAAAATAACATAGAAAATGTCAAGAAAATGTTAAGAAAAAAGCTATTATCATCAATAAGCGGAAAAATTAAATAAATTGTATTTAAAATTTAATTACTTAATTGACGGATGCTTGTGAAAAAATTTTCTTATATTTTTTCTCTAATTAATCATTGCACTATAAATTGCATTTATAACAGATGCGATAGCAGACACTAATAAAACTATCTAAAACATTGTTTGACAAGTCGCCGTAACACTGGGTATGTTAAACTCCCTTCTATGTTTTATGTACATAGAAATAGAAAAAAGTGATCGTAAAATGTGTAACGAAGTTTAGTACGAACTAACTTCCGTATATTAAACGTAATAAAACTACAAATTGGAGTTATGAAATGAAAATAAAATCAAATTTTGTGCTGGCTATGTTAGCAATCCCCATTTTAGTCGGATGTGGAGCTGGTAGAGACTACACACCTCAAGCAGATGCCTCGGGCGAAAAGATATTCAGTACAGCTTGCACTGAATGTCATAAACCCCTAAGCGCTAACGTTGCAATGACATTAAGCGAGAAAGTTGCTAATAAGGAAGCAATTATTAAGAAATTTCAATCAGGAAGTATGAGAATGCCTGCATTTAAAAATATTCAAGGTGAGGCGGCAGATCGCTTAGCTGAATATATACTAGCTAATAGTGAAGTTAAGTAGTTTTTTGCCTGAGAATTTCGATAAATTCTCAGGTGTTATTTAAGCATTGAATAATTTCTCATTGCCTGCTGGTACGTAGATATTTATCGAAAACTCCACAAATATTATTTATCAGTAGCCACCCTTTGGGCGTAACGACTATTTGTTCATCATCCAAGGTTATTAGCTCGGCTTGGGCATACGTTACAAGTTCTGCGAGTTCCATTGCAAAGTAATTTTTAAAGTCAATCGGAAAAAAAGTTTCTACCGATTCAATTGACAGCACTGAATGGCAAATCAGTGCTTGCATAACTGAGCGTCGTATCAAATCATCGCCACTTAACGTTATACAGCGCATAATTGGAAGCATATTGCGTTCCAATTTGCTGTAATAACTCATAAGGTCGCAAGCATTCTGATTTAACATAGGACCAATATTACCAACACCCGAAATACCTAGTGCAATACAACAACTGTCAGAAGAGGTAGAGTATCCCTGCAAACCATATTGGAGCCTTCCTTGGTGCTTTGCTACTACTAATGGGTCGCTATGCCTGGCAAAAAGTCCCATCCCAATATAGACATAACCTACATTAGTTAAACGAATCATTGCAAATAACCGCATCTCAAGTCTAACCTCTTTACTCGGCAAATCATTCAGGCTAATGTTTCTTTGCTGCTTAAATTTATCTAAGCGATGGAAATAATTTAACAAATTAATTTGATCAGGATTAGCAGCAATAATTTTTTCCAGTATATATGCAAATTTTTCCAGATTTTGTTTGGGCAACCCGTAAAACAATTCAATTTTAATTGTTTTGAAACCCGCTTGATGCGCATTACGAATAGCGCATAATGTATTGGCTTCTATCAAGGAATCATGTAATGGTTGTTGAATTCCTTGGTCAAAATCTTGTACACCAATAACAGCACAGTTAAAACCCATTTCTCTTAATGCCTGTAAGGAGGATTTAGTAACTTGCCTTGAATCCATCTCTATACATAGCTTTCCTCCTTTCATTAGGGTAAATTTCTTTTGTATTTCATGTAAAACACTATTTAATTGGTTATCACTTAAATAATTAGGGGCACCGCCAACATATACTTGCTCAACGATTGGCGGATCTTTTAATAGCTGGCTGTAAAGCGTGATTTCTCGTAATAAATAATCATGATACTTCTTAATGCTGTCACTATCATTGCAAGCCATCTGATCAAAATGACAATAAAAATGCAACGAGTGACGAAAGGGAATATGAACATTCACCGTCAACGATCGACAGAAACGCCGTGTTTTATAATGACTAAGCCACGCTGAATAAGCGTTTGCATCGAATGCTTCAACAAAATATCTGATTTCTGGGTACAAACGATAATCCGCATCATTACACCCAAAACGACGAATAAGATCAGAATAAGTTTCAAAAAAATCAGAAACCAGCATTGATTGCACTTAGATTTATTTTCCCTTGTGAGAAATTGAAATCAAAAGACTAAAATTAATAGGTAATATGCATTAATCAGATACTGCTACGTACATTTGTGTTTTTACACATCGTCAAAAAAGCAAAAAAGAATTTCCATTTTATTCAGTAATACCGGTAAAATTATGCACAAATTATGAAGAATAGCTTTGACTCAGATCAATCAAGGCATTGAAATATAATTTTTTAATTTGGGAAACATTTTGCCATCACAAACCTTACCGGATGATCTTGATATCTCACATATAAGATCAAGCTGCGCCACTTGCAGTTTGCGTGAGTTATGCTTGCCAGTTGGCCTTAATGAGGAAGAAATACAAATACTCGGCAATCTAGCCAGCCATAAGCGTAAAATTCCACGTGGTGGATATTTACATCATGCAGGTTCAAAATTCCAATCTCTATTCGCCATTCGTAGCGGCTTTTTTAAGACGTGCATACTTGAGCAAGATGGTCGACAACAAGTTACCGGTTTTCATATGACAGGCGAATTGT
Source organism: Nitrosomonas sp. (assembly GCA_024281995.1). Lineage (GTDB taxonomy): Bacteria > Pseudomonadota > Gammaproteobacteria > Burkholderiales > Nitrosomonadaceae > Nitrosomonas. The sequence continues at coordinate 36,956 of JAMWZW010000001.1, read as the reverse complement.
TAGGTCTAGACGCCATAAGTGGAGAAATGCATACTTGTGATGCCGTTGCCCTTGAAGATAGCGAAGCCTGTGAAATTCCATTTGCTAAATTAGAGGAAATAAGCCGTACAATCCCATCGCTAATGCATCACTTCCATAAAATAATGAGTCGCGAAATTGTACGAGATCATGGCGTGATGTTGTTATTGGGTAGCATGAAAGCGGAAGAGCGATTAGCGACCTTTTTATTAAATTTGTCTCGCAGACTTGTGATGCGCGGTTATTCCGAATACAACTTTAATCTCCGCATGACAAGAGAAGAAATTGGTAGCTATCTTGGGCTAAAACTAGAAACTGTTAGTCGAGCTTTTTCCAAACTCCAAGATGAAAACATCATTACCATTGATAATAAACAAGTACAAATAAACGATATTAGCCGTTTAAAAATGAAAATGGGTAACTCGGCATGTCTTAGTTAATATAACCCAAGACGCGTGTATTAAAACTAAAAGACATTCCCAAATTAATCAAATCTTCATCGTAAACGCATCATTACAATCTCATATTTTTGGTTAGTTAGTGTTAACTTGAGTAAGTAACCAATGCTATAATAAAAAATGACTTGATTGACGCTGATCAAAAATGTCCAGTCAAGTTAAATTCACACATTTGCCTATACCGATACCTTGTTACGGTAATAGGGCAAATGGAGGCTCAATCCTAAAGGAGAATCTATGTCTGTAACCATGCGTCAAATGCTGGAAGCAGGTGTTCATTTTGGACACCAAACTCGCTTCTGGAACCCCAAAATGGCTCCGTACATTTTTGGTCATCGTAATAAAATTCATATTATCAACCTTGAAAATACCTTGGTGATGTATGAAGAAGCCATGAAGTATGTACGCCAACTATCAGTAAACAAAGGTGTTATATTATTTGTTGGCACCAAGCGACAAGCGCGCGAAATTGTTCGCGAAGAAGCACTACGCTGCAACTCTCCTTATGTCGATCAACGGTGGTTAGGTGGAATGCTGACCAATTTTAAAACGATTAAACAATCAATCAAGCGCTTACAAGATATGGAAGTTATGGTGCAAGACGGCACTCTGGATAAATTAGTAAAAAAAGAAGCGCTTGATCTACAAAGAGAATTAGATAAACTCAACAAGAGCCTTGGTGGCATTAAAGATATGAAGGGGTTACCGGATGCTTTATTTGTAATCGATGTGGGTTATCAAAAAGGCGCTATCACTGAAGCTAAAAAACTTGGTATTCCTGTCATTGGTGTAGTTGATACCAATCATAACCCCGATGGATTACAGTACATTATTCCAGGAAACGATGATTCTAGCAGGGCAATTCGTCTCTATGCCCGAGGTGTAGCCGACGCGATCTTGGAAGGCCGTAACCAAGCTATTCAAGAAATTGTAGAAATGAGTAATGCTGAAGGCGAGTAAGTAAGGTAAAGGATTTTTTTATTGTATTTGTTATTGGGATATTGGCATTACCTTACTTTTTAGAAACTACTTATATTCTTTTGTCTTATTAAGACACGAGGTTTTTTTAATTAAGTATGTTTTCTTTTGTTGAGCAAAAGGCAGATATCCCTTTCATAAACAAATTGTTATCAGGAGTCGAGTAAATGGCGGAAATTACCGCAAGCATGGTAAAAGAATTGCGTGAGATGACAGGGCTCGGCATGATGGAATGCAAAAAAGCCTTAGCTGAAACTGATGGTGATATGAAAGCCGCGGAAGATTTATTAAGAATTAAAAGTGGCGCTAAAGCAAGCAAAGCAGCGGGTCGAATCGCAGCAGAAGGTGTAATTGGAATATATATATCACCTGATAATCGATATGGTGCCTTAGTTGAAGTTAATTGTGAAACAGATTTTGTAGCAAAAAACGATGACTTTGTTAACTTTTCCAAAAACCTAGCGGAACTCATAGCAACTAAAGACCTGATTGATGTAGCAGTATTGAATGACGCATTGCTACCAACGGGTGAAACTGTAGAATCAACCCGTAAAGCATTGGTAATGAAGTTAGGTGAAAATATTAGCATCCGCCGCTGCTCACGTCATACAACGCAAGGCCGATTAGCTTCTTATCTTCATGGCACTAAAATCGGTGTGATCGTCGATTACACAAGCGATGATGACGCACTAGGCAAAGATATCGCAATGCATATTGCAGCTAGTAAACCAATATGCGTATCCAAAGAGCAAGTATCAAAGGATGTACTCGAACATGAACGCCAAATTTTTACTGCTCAAGCCGCAGAAAGTGGTAAGCCTGCAAATATTATCGAAAAAATGGTTGACGGCCGTATCGCAAAATATTTAGCTGAAATAACATTATTAGGCCAACCATTTGTTAAAGATCCGGAACAAACTGTAGAGCAATTACTAACAAAAAAATCTACCAGAATCAATGGGTTCACCATGTTTGTTGTAGGTGAAGGCATTGAAAAAAAATCTGAAAATTTTGCTGAAGAAGTAAAAGCACAAATGGGACAGCTATAGCATCAAAAGGAAAACAATTCTCACAACTTTACTCTCAATGACCGCAATCGCCTACAAACGTATTTTGCTTAAGCTCTCTGGTGAAGCCTTAATGGGTGAGGATAAGTATGGTATCAATCACTCAGTAATGGGAAGAATCGTAGCTGAAATTGCAGAAATTAGCACCCTTGGTATTGAAATTGCCATAGTTGTAGGCGGCGGCAATATTTTTCGTGGCATGAAGTCAGCAAATGACGGACTCGAACGTGTTACTGCGGATTATATGGGTATGTTGGCTACAGTCATGAATGCCTTAGCTTTACAAGATGCCATGAAACTAGTCGGACTAGTACCACGTATTCAATCTGCTTTACGTATAGAACAAGTGGTGGAACCTTATATTCGTGGCAGAGCTATACGCTATTTAAAAGACGGTAAGATTGTAATTTTCGCAGCAGGAACTGGTAATCCCTTTTTTACTACTGATACCGCAGCAGCATTACGTGGTATGGAAATGAATGTCGATATTATGTTGAAGGCAACTAAAGTGGATGGCATCTATACCAGTGATCCTAAAATTAACCCAGAAGCGACACGTTTTCGCAAGCTGTCTTTTGATGAAGCAATCGCCAAGAATCTGCAAGTAATGGATGCAACTGCATTAACACTCTGCCGTGACCAGAAATTACCATTAAACGTATTTAGTATTTTCAAGGCTGGAGCACTTAAACGTATAATAATCGGAGAAGATGAAGGGACTTTAGTAACAATCTAATCCAAATAGAATCAGAGTCTCTTGCAACAACGGTATAAAGGGATAAATATTATGATTGCCGATGTAAAAAAATCTGCTGAACAAAAAATGCAGAAAAGTCTTGAAGCATTAAAAGTGGATTTAAGTAAAGTAAGAAGTGGGCGAGCACATACAGGTTTCCTTGATCACATTACTATTGATTATTACGGTGCTGCAACGCCACTCAATCAAGTAGCCAATATTAATCTGATTGATGCGCGGACAATTGGTGTTGTTCCTTGGGATAAAAAGATGGCAAATGCGGTAGAAAAGGCAATCCGCGAATCTGATTTAGGTTTAAATCCAATGGTAGTAGGTGAAACGATACGGGTGCCCATGCCTGCTCTCACAGAAGAACGCCGACGTGAACTTATTAAAGTAGTTAAACAAGAAGCTGAAGCTGTTCGTGTCGCGATGCGAAATATCCGCCGGGACGCCAATGCTCACCTTAAAGAATTAATAAAATCTAAAGAAATATCTGAAGACGATGAGCGTCGTGGCCAAGATGACATTCAAAAGTTGACCGATCGCTATATCACTGAAATTGATAAAGTTCTACAAGTAAAAGAAACCGAATTGATGGCTGTCTGATATATGCCTCAAGGTCAAAGCTCAACAAGAGAAATACCCGAAACTGGTTCAATACCTAAACATGTTGCCATTATCATGGATGGTAATGGCCGTTGGGCCAGGAAGCGCTTTATGCCCCGTATGGCAGGACATCAGCAAGGCGTAGAAACAGTTCGCGGTGTTATAAAAGCGTGCATAGAACGTAGCATTGCATATCTTACGCTGTTTGCATTTAGTAGTGAAAACTGGCGTCGTCCTGCCGACGAGGTTTCATATTTGATGCAACTTTTCACTGGAGCGTTAGAGCAAGAGATTGGTAAGTTGCATGAAAATGGCATTCGATTCAAAGTCATAGGTGATCTATCAAAATTTGATCCAAAAATTATCGAATTCATTCATAGTGGAGAACAATTAACCGCTCAAAATACGCGATTAACATTTACTATCGCGGCAAACTACGGTGGACGCTGGGATATTATGCAAGCTATGCGCAAAATGATGGCACAATCACCCGATCTTTCCCTTAATTTTGAGGAAGAAAATCTAGCACAATACCTTGCTCTTAACTATGCTCCTGAACCGGATTTATTTATTCGCACCGGCGGCGAGTGTCGCATCAGCAATTTTTTATTATGGCAACTCGCATATACTGAACTGTATTTTACCAATACGCTATGGCCTGATTTCGATGAACATGCACTAGAATTAGCCATCCAATCTTATCAACAACGAGAACGTAGATTTGGTCGCACCAGTGAACAGATAAAAATGACGATATCTGCTGAAGGGTAAAAAGAGCCATTTACATGTTAAAAGCTCGCGTTCTTACAGTAATCATTGTTTTACCCTTATTTTTATCTGCCTTATTTTACCTGCAGGATATTTTTTGGCTAGCATTATTGCTGATATTAACGGTTATTGGCGCACGTGAATGGAGCAAATTGGCGCAGTTTTCGGTGAAAAATACAATCGTTTTTATGTTATTGACAGTCATAATCGGTAGTGAACTATTATTTTTATTACGAGAATCCATACAAGTCAACGCTTATTCAACCCATGTTATATGGGTATACATTTTGTCAGTTATTTTTTGGATTGTAGGAGTACCAATTTATCTAAAAAAATACTATACGATTACAAATCCATTTCTGTGGATGCTAACTGGGTGGATTGTATTGTTGCCAACTTGTCTTGCATTGTACCAGCTACGTTTTATTAGTCCCTTACTTTTGCTAGGCTTTATGGCAACTCTGTGGATTTCTGATACGGCAGCCTATTTTACTGGGCGAGCATTGGGTAAACATAAACTTGCTCAAACCATTAGTCCTAATAAAACTTGGGAAGGGGTCATCGGTGCTATGATTGCCGTACTCGTTTATGGCCTTGTGTGGAGTTTCTCAGTAACTGACGAATCTGTAGTGCTGGCATTGGTACCATTATTGATTGTAATGGCTATATTGGGAATTGTCGGAGATTTATACGAATCAATGCTAAAGCGGCAGGCCAACTTGAAAGATAGTGGTAATATTTTACCGGGTCATGGCGGAATTCTTGATCGAATTGATGCACTGACTTCTTCATTGCCACTTGCTGCTGCAGCGTTACTTATTTATTACACGCCCTTGTCATGAAAATTATCCGCCAAATAACTATATTAGGATCGACTGGAAGTATTGGAGAAAGCACGCTGGATGTTATAGCACGTCACCCTGATCGTTTTCAGGCTTTTGCACTAACTGCTAACAATAATGTTGAGAAAATGCTATTGCAATGTCAACGTTTTCGACCGCGTTACGCAGTAATGCTTGACACACAAAGCGCCCAGCAACTCACTGAAGCCGCAAAAGCTACAGGCCTCAATACAGAAGTACTTTCAGGAATTGAATCCCTCGAAAAAGTAGCATCTCATCCCGAAGTGCATGCAGTGATGGCAGCCATTGTTGGTGCTGCAGGTATTCGCCCAGCCTTTGCTGCAGCACGTGCAGGAAAACTCATACTGCTCGCCAATAAAGAAACATTAGTAATGGCTGGACGAATTTTCATTGATCTAGTAAAGCAAAATAATGCCACCCTACTGCCTATCGATAGTGAACATAATGCGATTTACCAATCATTACCTCATCATTTTAATGGCAATTTAACAGCATCTGGTATTAGTCACATATTACTTACCGCCTCGGGTGGCCCATTTCGATGCGCTCCCTTAGCTTCTCTAGAGAAAGTAACGCCCGAGCAAGCATGCGCTCATCCCAATTGGGATATGGGTCAGAAAATTTCAGTTGATTCAGCAACCATGATGAACAAAGGATTAGAAGTCATTGAAGCACATTGGCTGTTTGATGCTCCTCCCGAAAAAATTCGAGTAGTAATCCATCCACAAAGCGTAATTCATTCCATGGTTGCTTATGTGGATGGCTCAGTCATTGCGCAACTGGGCAATCCTGATATGCGTACCCCGATAGCCCATGCAATGGGTTATCCTGAACGAATAGAAAGCGGTGTTCCAGCTTTGGATATGTTTAAAGTAGGTCATCTTGATTTTGAAGAACCTGATTTAAAAAAATTTCCATGTCTAGAATTGGCATATCAAGCACTTGCTGCCGGTGGCAATATGCCCGCAATATTAAATGCGGCTAATGAAGTAGCTGTAGAATCTTTTCTTAACAAACGCATGGCATTTACAGCTATTCCAGCGATGATTAAACACGTAATGCAAACAGTAATTCAAGAAGAAATTACTACGCTGGATGATGTTTTAATAGCCGATGAACTAGCCCGCAATAAAGCAAGGGGATGGCTTACAAAGCTGCAATAAAATATATTGCAAATAGATGGCTGGATTCAATTTTTATAAATTAATGATAGTATCTACCTACTCAATCAAATTATGGAATGATTAGCGCTGTGCAGTTAAATCTCTCATCCAGCATGTTTTGCAACAAAAATTGATATGTCTATAACTTACACCATCCTTTCCTTCGTCATTGCTTTAGGCATACTGATTACATTTCATGAATTCGGTCATTATCTGATAGCCCGCTGGAATAACGTTAAAGTCCTGCGGTTCTGTGTTGGTTTTGGTCAACCGATCTTTCGCAAACGTTGGGGCAAAGATCAAACAGAATGGGTAATTGCAGCGATTCCATTGGGTGGCTACGTCAAAATGCTGGATGAAAATGAAGGTAAAGTAGCTCCTGAAGATTTACCTCGCGCATTTAACCGCCAACCTGTTACCCGCCGTTTTGCAATCGTTGCAGCTGGCCCCATCGCCAATTTCTTGTTTGCTGTTGTTTTGTACTGGCTACTTTTTATTCTAGGGGTGAGTGGTATGAAAGCGGTACTAGGCCCCGTTGAACCGGAGACTCCTGCTGCGTATGCCAAATTTGAAGCAGGTGAAACTATCGTTAGTATCGAAAATGAAGCTATCGCCAGCTGGCAAGACGCGCGCTGGACCTTATTACGATACGCTATTGACCAAACAGCAAACATCAAGATACAAACCATCAATAAGAATGGCGAAATAAATTGGCGTTACCTGGACTTAAGTCAAATTGACCCCGACAAGCTCAATGAAAATTTACTTGCTGTAATTGGGTTGAATAGCTACCAACCTACAGTAGAACCGGTAATTGCGGAAGTCGTGACCGGTGGAGTTGGCCATCATGTTGGTTTAATGGCGGGAGATGAAATTTTAGCTATTGATTCCGATGAAATTAAAACCTGGTCAGAACTCGTACAAAAAATACGTGCCAATCCTGGACGTATGCTAGAAATTGAAATTCTACGTAATGACCGTGTAATCACATTTGATATTACACCGGAAGTAACGATAGAAAATGGTAAGCAAGTGGGTAGAATTGGCATAGCTCCTGTTATCAATCAGGCTGAATTCGAAGAATTAATAATAACCATCAGCTATCCCCCAGCAATAGCCATTCAGAAAGCCATTGTAAAAACTTGGGAAACAACTGTACTCACGTTACAAATGCTATCGAAGATGATTACTGGCGATGTATCGTGGAAAAATATCAGTGGACCGATTTCAATTGCAGATTATGCCGGTCAATCAGCACAAATGGGATTGGTCTCCTATTTGGCATTCCTCGCTTTGATCAGTGTTAGCATCGGTGTGTTAAATCTATTACCGATCCCTATTTTAGATGGTGGACATCTTATGTATTACCTCATCGAGATGGTCAAAGGTACCCCACTTTCTGACAAAGCCGTATTAATGGGTCAGAAGATTGGCCTGGCTATGTTGCTAACACTAATGACTTTCGCAATATATAATGACATTAGTCGCCTTATCAGTGGTTAGATAATGGAATTTTTCAAGTTTTCTGTTGTACTTGTAAGTTTCTTCTTTGCTATTTCTTCTTGGGCCGGTGAATCTTTTGTGGTCAAAGATATTCGTGTTGAAGGTATTCAGCGTACCGAAGCAGGTACTGTATTTAGTTATCTCCCAGTTAAAGTTGGCGATATATTTGATGAGGCAAAAGCAACAGAAGCCATCAAAGCATTGTATGCTACAGGTTTCTTTAAAGATGTCAGAATCAAAACTGAAAAAGGTGTTTTAATCGTAGAAGTCGATGAACGGCCAGCCATTGCTGAAATTACTATTAATGGTGCCAAAGAATTTGAAAAAGACAAACTACTTGAAGGCCTAAAGCAAGCAGGTATATCGGAATCGCGGATTTTCAGTCGCTCATTACTGGAGAGAGCAGAATTAGAATTAAAACGCCAATATATCACCCGGGGAAAATATGCCGTCAAAATAACCACCACCACAACACCGCTAGAGCGCAACCGTGTAGGAATTAATTTTGATATCAACGAAGGCCGTACAGCACGCATCAAAAGAATTAACTTTGTGGGTAACGAGAAATTTAAGGACAACGAGCTGCGCGGTATACTTGTTCTGAGAAAACCTGATTTATTAAGCTGGTTTACTAAAAATGATCAATATTCCAAGCAAAAACTAGCAGCCGATCTTGAAACACTTCGTTCCTATTATCTTGATCGTGGTTACTTGGAATTCAATATTGAATCGACGCAAGTATCCATTACTCCGGATCTACGTGATATCTATATTACAATCAATGTTACTGAAGGCTCCCAATATACTGTTTCCGATGTTAAAGTCGCCGGCGACCTCATCATTCCTGAAGAAGAAATTCGAAAATTGATATTGATAAAGTCCGGCGAGGTATTTGCCCGCGAGAAATTGACGGAGTCGATTAAACTAATTACTGATCGTTTAGGCGATGATGGCTATGCATTTGCCAATATCAATGCAGCACCCGAACTGGATTATGAAAAACGGCAAGCAGCCTTTACCTTTTTTGTCGACCCAGGACGAAAGGTTTACATACGCCATATCAACATTTCAGGTAATGACCGAACTCGTGATGAAGTGATCCGCCGAGAATTCCGTCAAATGGAAGGCGCATGGCATTCCACCACAAAGATTAATCTTTCCAAGCAGCGTGTTGATCGATTGGCTTTCTTTAACAAAGTTGATGTAGAAACACCTGCTGTCCCAAACAAAACTGACCAAGTCGATCTTAATATCAAAGTCGAAGAAAGACCAACCGGGTCTATCATGTTTGGTGCCGGCTACTCAGATCGCCAGGGATTAATCCTGAATGGCTCAATTTCTCAGAACAATATTTTTGGTACAGGTAATTTCTTTAGCCTGGATGTTAATACAGGAGCTATCAATAAAACCTACGCGGCATCGTTTACCAATCCCTATTTTACAATTAACGGCGTAAGCCTTGGATTCGATGTTTACAAGCGTGATGTGGATACACGCCCACTCAGGGCGTTTGGTGAGTTTAAAACCGAAACGTTAGGTGCTGGAGTACGGGTAGGCATACCAATCGCTGAAAATGACATCGTATCGCTGGGTCTTGCGGCTGAAAATACGAAACTGGGTATTTTTGACAAAAGCCCCCCCCGTTACAAAGATTTCGTCGATGACTTTGGCACAACCACCAACAATTTTCCCCTTACACTTAGCTGGGCACGAGACCGCCGTGACAGTGCAATCTGGACAACATCCGGAACGACGCACCGATTGTTTGGTGAAGTGAGTATACCTGGCGGTGACCTGAATTATTATAAAGTTAGTTACCATCAAAAATGGTTCTATCCGATTACCGACTGGCTGACATTAATGCTGAATGGCGAATTTGGTTATGGCGATGGTTATACAGGGAAATCCCTGCCCTTTTTCAAGAACTTTTTTGCCGGTGGTAATAACTCAGTACGTGGCTATGACCTGAATTCGTTGGGCCCTCGTGACGAAGTAATCCCCACAGGCACACCAGGCATCAACTCGAGATTGTTCGCGGTAGGTGCGAGCAAACGTGTCGTCGGTAATATTGAATTAATGTTTCCCGTGCCGTTTTTGAAAGAGGATCGATCATTTCGTTTCAGTTTATTTCTCGACGGCGGAACCACCTTTAACAAATTTCACGAACTTAATAACCTTGTTCGCTACTCCGCTGGTATTGCACTGACCTGGGTTTCACCCATGGGACCATTAAAAGTTAGTATTGCAGAGCCACTTAATGACATTCCGGCAGACAACTTACAAAGGTTCCAATTTATGTTCGGGCAACAGTTCTAAATTTAATCGGTACTCTACCCAGTGAAAACATTACGGCGAATTAATCAGTGGTGGTTTGAGATGATGATGGTTATGGTTTTAATGGTCCTAATTTGCAGCACTGGACACTTGGTGGCATTTGCCGGCGATCTCAAAATTGGTGTCATCAATACCGAGAAAATATTGCGTGAATCTTCACCGGCAATACAAGCCCAAAAAAAAATTGAACAAGAATTTATACCGCGCGACGAAGATATCAAGAAAATTGCCATACAAGCTAAAGCACTCCAAGAAAGACTTGAAAAAAACGGTACCACAATGGCAGAAACGGAACGCCGAAACCTGGAAAGAAACCTCGCTAATCTGAGCAGAGATTATCAACGTGCACAAAAACAAATGCGCGAGGATTTAAGCGTACGGCAAAATGAAGAATATAATGCCATTTTAGAACGCACCAATCGCGCTATCAATAAAATTGCGGAAACAGAACAATATGATTTGATCTTGCAGCTACAGGATTTCGTATATAGAAGTCAGCGTATCGATATCACAGATCAAGTCATCAAAGCACTTGAGAATGAATAATCCATAACCGGGACCTCATCCATCCTTTCAGGTGGATATTGCATTTAAAGGAAAACTCTATGAATACCATGAATATCCACGAAATCCTTAAATACCTTCCCCATCGTTATCCTCTTTTATTGGTGGATAAAGTAATTACTTATGAAGCAGGCAAAAATATCGTGGCGTTAAAAAATGTTTCAATCAATGAACCTTTCTTTCCCGGACATTTTCCCCATCATCCTGTCATGCCCGGGGTTCTCATTGTTGAGGCTTTAGCCCAAGCGGCTGCCATTCTGACATTGCGTACCGAAGATACCATCAATAAAGACGACACGGTTTATTATTTTGTGGGCATTGATGGTGTGCGTTTTAAAAAACCTGTAATGCCCGGTGATCAGCTTATTCTCAAAGTTGCCATCGAGCGCCAGATCAAAGGATTGTGGAAATATTCCGCACGCGCCGAAGTCGATGAACAACTCGTAACGGAAGCACAATTAATGTGTACTGCGAGAAATGTGTAAAGGATTATGCGAAATTTTGCAAGAAATGTAATTAGAGCAATTCCATTTGTAATCTCTCTCATTTAATGACAAACGAGGGAGATTTATTCAATATCTCTAATTACAAAATAATATCCACCGACGCGTTAAGAGCAGGAGCACCAATTAATCCAATTTGAATATCTGCTCCTCCAATAACATCAGCAGTTAAAATTCCTGATACATACGATCCCTGACTTGCAGTAAAGGCTTGGTTACCAGCAATATTTAGGTTCGCATCAATGGTTGACAGATCTAACTTATCACTTCCCGGAGTAAAATCGGTAATCAAATCCCTATTATTACCTTCAGGACTTTCAGTAACATAATCAAAATCAAAAGTGTCTGCGCCACTATTTCCCGTTGAGTGATCAATTCCATTACCGCCTCGAATTAAATCGTTTCCATTACCACCCAAAATAGTATCATTTCCTCCTAAACCAGAAAGGAAATCATTGCCATCCATCCCATTAATAGTATTAGCGCTACCATTACCTTGTACTGTATTAGGCAGATTATTTCCTACTCCTGAAATAGCAGTTCCCCCTAAAAATAGATGTTCAACGTTATTCGGTAACGTAAAATTAATTGTAGTATGAACAGAATCGTTACCCGCATTCACTGCTTCGATGACATTATCGTTGCTCTGGTCTACAAAGTAGTGATCACTCCCCGACTCTCCCCACATGCTATCGTTGCCTGCACCTCCGTAGAGAAAATCTCCATCATTTCCGCCGAAAAGATAATCAATTCCTTCCTCGCCATGTAAAACATCTACCCCATCCTGCCCATAAATATCATCATCACCATTGTACCCATATACAATATCATCGCCACCGCCAGCCCAAACATAATCACGCAACCCACCAGCATAGATTTTATCATTGCCCAACCAACCTGCTATTTTATAATAATAATCCCCCTCTCCATCAACAATTGAATATAAAATATCATTCCCATCAGTTCCTTCCAGTACATCTTCCCTAATTGTAACCATAAATACTTATCTCCTTTTATAACTTTCTAATTTATTTTGACATAATGATTTTAAATCCTTAATAGACTACTATGAAAATTTTCCTTTCATTTTTTCATACTATCACATACAAAAAAGATATGCATGGACGCTATAATTAATGTTGCGTAAACACTTTTATTATAATTACGTTCCTTGATTAATTTTTCGTTGCTATTCGTATGATATCAAACGTATAATTTAGAATTAAAATAGCTATAATTTCAATAGCATATAGTCTAGCGAGCACTGAGTGTTAGTAACATAGAGCTTATCGCTTTTAATCGTCAATAACTAAGTAGGTGATATTCACGACAAATGAGTGGTATCCGATAAAGTGCGAAGAATTTTGCCTAATACCGAAAACAAGGGTACAAAAAATTGATTTGCGGTGTCGATGAAGCTGGGAGAGGACCACTGGCGGGACCAGTGTACGCAGCAAGTGTAATTTTGAATCCATCGCATGCCATTGATGGACTTGCCGATTCCAAGAAATTGAGCGAAAAACAGCGCGATGCCCTTGCCGTTGAGATCAAACAATATGCCATCGCATGGGCCATTGCGTCAGCTACAGCACAAGAAATCGATCAAATTAATATCTTGCAAGCAAGCCTGCTTGCCATGCAACGCGCGGTAGAAAGTCTACCACTCTCTCCACAGTTGGTTCTTGTCGATGGCAAGCAAAGTCCGCACCTTAGTTGCCCGGTGCGAACAATCATCAATGGTGACAGCCTAGTCCCTGAAATCTCCGCCGCGTCGATTCTCGCCAAAACTGCACGCGATGCAGAAATGAAGCGTTTACACCAAATTTATCCGTGGTACGAATTCGACCGCCATAAAGGCTATCCCACCCAAGCGCATTTGGCAGCATTACGGAAATATGGCGCTTGCGCCATACACCGTCACACTTTTGCACCGGTAAAAGCACTGAAGAATTTCCGAAGTAGTGCAAGCTAATTTCTATCACCACCTTATCCATCTCGATAAGTATTATCGCAGTTATTACTTGAATCCACAGAGCTTATGATTCTACACATTTCAAGGTAGTGCCATCCGCCGGGTTAACTCTGAAATGCCCCCATACACCTCCTGCAAAAATATGCATCGGACCGTCACGATAGAGATAGCAGCCCTCTTTAGCCGTACCCGATAAAGCAGCCGTGATAGACTTGCCTGGAGATAATAGCGCAGCATGTGCTGAGCCGAATTGAGGTATTACATCCCGATAATCATGTCCAAAGCTTAAAAACGCGCGCTGGCGAGCTCGACCATGAGGTTGCGAAATACGAAAGCGTACTTCTTCACCAACTTTAGCTTGAAAAATGGGTGTCGGTATCTTGGCCCATGACTCCAACAGAAAATTATTTGGAAATTTTATTTGATTCAAATCCGTGTCGACATTGATATTATTCTTAACGATATTTCCATTAATATCAACGCCATGCCGCAGTCTTGACCAGAAAGGTGTAGTGCGATAATTAAGCCCTTTTTCTCCATGATCATATGAATCATCGCAGATTGGACAATCGCCAATCGGTTCGGATACATTGGTGGACTTCAATGGCGGATTCCAATGCAGATTCAATCCGTCTTGATAAGCGATTACGAATTCACGGAATGTTCGCATATCGCCTTTTTCATCGGTGTATTTGATTAAAGCTTCCGATCCGAGGTGCCAGCGATCATTATCCGAAACCAATGCTCCAGTCTTAGGGTCATGATAGGTCGCACCTTCCGGTTCGATGATGAGCGTACCAAACAAACCATGCGTGCCATGACCGATAACGTCGCCAAATGCCTTGATCGGTATCGTTCCAAAAGCATAAGGAATTCCGTTTAAAGTATAAGAACATTCCTCTTGGTCGTCGCAAACAGGTACACCTTTAACTTTTTCTCCTGGCTCCAGCTCCAGTTTGCCTGCATAAAGACGCAAATTAATCTGCCGTCCACTCGGTACTGGTTCCATACTGCGATTCATACCGATACCGATATTATGGTAATTGGTGAATCCAACGCTAGGCAGCATTGGTATCGAGATCGACAAACGCGCTGATGGTTTAATATCGTCTGCGTTCGGATCAGCAGACTTGTCGACATTCAGCGGAACGATTTTGGGCATTAATGCATCTCCGCTGGAATCTGGTAACGATGTTTCTTTTTCATTCTTGGTCAGCAGATTGTGAACATTAAGCTCGATGCAGTCGTTGGCATTGGCGCGCAGAACTAACGGTTCCAGGTTGCCTGCATCGGCCTTTTCCTGATATATACCGCGGACATCTTCAAGCGTAGGTGCGGAATTGCCGGATGGCATAGCCAGCAGTATTAACGCGTCGGGATCGAAAATTTGATTATCACGATCGTAAAATAAGCGATTCTTTTCTGAAGAAATCAGTAAATCAGTCCGGATTGCTACAACTGTATAATTGACCGGTCTTGATTCACTGGGGCAAAGATCTGATGGGTTTTTCAGCTTTATTTTTCCTACCCCATGCCCTGGCAATGGCTTCAACCGCTCTCCAATTGCTTGTTGGCATGAAGGTGGAATGCCCTCACCATCACGCGCGAATAAATTTCTGCGCGCAAACCATTTGTCAGATGCTTTGCTACTCAATGGGTTTTGATTGGGGCCGCAAGCTTGCGAATCCGGAGATGTAATGCCATTGTGCACTCTCAATATCCCCCAGGCACCATTCCATAATGCATCGACAGTTCCAAAATGATAGAGATAGTCATTTACAGTTGCACCACTGGTTACATTTCCAATGGGTGGCAGACGCATTTCAAAATGCTCGGATATTCCTATCTCCTGCGCAGCAACCAATGCCAACGGATTATCGCGCTTCACCTGTGCTTGTTCCGAAAAATGATTACTTGCGGAATAATCGATTACGCGCGGCCAGTATAAACCTTCAATCGCAAAGGTATGCTGCACTTCTTGTGCACCCTGAATCATACGGACTTGGATTTTTTCACCCTCATATGCTTCCAATATTGGAGTACATGGGTCTCCGTGCTCACGAGTGGCAAAAACAAATGCCATATCACCATCGTTGTCCGTCCTCTGACTGACAATACTTTCCCTTTTAGTTAAATAGCCATTGGCATCGCGAGTTTGTGCATATTGGCCACAATTTGTTTCTTCAGGGGCTTGCAGTTTTTCTTCCATCTTTCCAATACGCAGTGGAATCGGCTCATGACGATAGTTTACTAAGTACGGATTGTGGTGATCCTTGGAAATAGCTTCAGGCTTGAACGGCGGATCAACAGGTTTACCGTATTGTTTCCACCACTGCTTGGCATGTTGTTCGAGATTAGCGGACAATACCGCCATGATCGGATTGCTTGTTTCTTTACCGGATTCATGAAGCAATCTTGCCATACCATTGTTGACTGTTTGATCCAGCCACGGCTGATATAACGTTGGTTCATAAAGTAAAGCAAAATCAGCCACTGCAAGTGCATATTCACGGTGATTTTCATGGATTAACCAATCATCGGCATCGACAATGATGGCTTTTGAACCCACACCATCTACAAGCACACTCCCATTGGGCTGCAACCATTTTGAACCAGCTGGTTCAACGAGCAGAGCAGAATAAAAGCCATGCTGTTGTATGGAAGAAGGCGCAAAATGATCATGCGTAAAAACTGTACGCAACGTACGGTCGATACATTCCTTATCGGTTTGTATCCGACACGGTCTGTCCGGTGATGCTTTGCCATGCATGGTATGCATGGTATCTGTCGTATCTTTATCTCGCACCGTCAGCAATGGATCAGCAAACCAGCGTTGTACGGTTGTTTGATAATCGCCAACCGGTTGGCCATCAAAATCTCTACCTACGGTGAGTTGTTTCTGTTCGCCCTTGGATGTCATGGCAATGCCTTGGGCAGCGGCAATGCGTTCTGCAACGGCGCCACGCGAGAACGTGCCATCTTCGTAATTAAATCCATTCCCCGAACCATCAGAGGATGTCACGTCAAATTTAACCAGATGGATATGTTGACCGATGATATCGGTAGGTGTAGCAACCTGAAAATCGTCCAGTTCAAGCTCCTTATGCGTTCTATTCTGATGCTTGAATTCTATACATTCACCGGAAGCAGCTCGGAAAAAGAATGGTTCCATGTCGTGCCGTCGATGTCCTTCGATGCTTTCAGCATCTTTGGTCAGAACATTGATGCGCGCCTGTGGATCATGCCAGCCGGCACGATTTACCACCAGATTGAGTCCGACCGCCGACACCTCATATTGCCGATTCCCCGTTTTTGCGGGATCGTGACAAGGATCCGCGAAAGGTGCACCGGGTGCAGGTAAGGCGCCATTCACATAAAAATGTGCGGCTTTACCTTCTGGTGTCAAAGACGGATAGCCGGATCCGGTCGAATCATATGAAACATAGGATCCATCAGCAAGCCGGATTCTAATGGCTTTTCCAGCATGAAAATCCATTGCTTGCCGTTCTATAGGCTCGCCTTCGTGATTTAGCAAAGTGATGTCGGCCTGAGTTAATTCCAGACGAAAATCTCCTAACGCAAGGGATTTTCGCAAGAGTTTTGCCATGCGCGTATCCGGATCATCAGGTAACTGATTTACCGAGTCGTCAGGTAGAAAAACGGGTTTACGCTCGCCACTTTTAACTACATGTCTTGGAAGGCCGCCGTGCATCAGCGATCCATTCTCATTTTTAGCAAAATCCAGTGGAGGTTGCGGCGCTCTTCGGCCTGGCTCGCCAGGAATATAAAATGGGTACCCCGGCATAGCATATGACTCAGGTCTTTCGGTATTCTGAACCTGTGCATATGTGGGAAGTGGGGGCAGGCTTTGGCCGGGAAGTGGAAGTACTGCAGGAATGGGAGTACCGGCACCACTGACACCAGTAACTGGGTCAGTTCCAGGCCGTTTTCCATTCACCTCCAATCTCTCTATAGACAATGCCACGCTTGGCTGGCCGTAATAACGTACTTCAGGCTGTCCATCCGGCAATCTACGAGTACCATCCTCGATCACATCATGTACACGCCAGAGCGCCCACATACCTTGGGCGAAGTGGGGATAAAGATGGCAGTGAAAAATAGAATCTCCAGTAGTACGATTGCGATTACCGCTACCGTTTGTGTGAAAATTACCTTCACTTCCCCAATTAGATAGACCGCCATCGTAGATGGAATAGTCAAATCCCTGCTGTGGCGCAATAGTTTGTGAATCAAGATATGTGCCGGTATTAGTATCTGCGGTTGACAGCCATTGGTGGGCATGCAAGTGAAAAACATGCGTTTCTTTCGGACCTGCATGCAAGTTCCGGAACTTAATGCGGTCATTTAAATAAGAGTGCGTGACATTGGAGGGATCATCGTCAAAATGCTCTAGCAGTGCGGGATCGCCATTCGCCCATGATTGCAGGAAAAATTCTTCATAGAAACATTCTGCGCATTCAGCGGCAGGTCCTATTTCCTTACGGTTCGCCAGTAATATAGAACCCATTCCGCTGGCGCCATAATTAATGGCGAATCCATCACCAACACCACTCAATTGCCGGCTAGTTGCCAATTCCTGGAAGTTTTTGGCATAAAAAGTTTTTAGCTCGTCATGAAAAACAACCGTAAACTCACGAAATGCCGGTGTATTAGGATTTTTAGGGGTTTCTTCCAAAATCACAGCATTTAGGTCGCCATAAATAAGTTCATAACGCATGGTATTTTTTGAATCGCCTTTTCCGGCTGCCTTAAGCATGTTCAGATAGGGAATACCATTCGCGTCGACCGCGTCATATTGCAATTTACCCTTGCGCGCACTGTCATTTTCCTGCTGGCGCAGCCAAACTTTATCGAAAACAGACGCGGTCACCTGGCTGCGGTACCATTTGCTGTTTCTAGGTTCGACAATGACTACACCGAATAATCCATGCGTCAGACTGCCACCATCACCTTCACCACCCGCAGGCGCACCAAGGCTGGAAAATAAATGCGTACCTTCCCGCTCAAGCTTCCACTGACAAGTGATTGATTCTCCGGGATCGATAGATTGCAATCCATTGCATTTCGGCTCGGAGCCCAACAAACTAGTCAAACCGGGAATAGCGATATTTGCCGACCGTGTTTTCGGCCAATCAGCCGGTGCCACATTTTCGGCCCCTCCTTTATCCGGACGCAGTTCATGTTCATCGGGATCAATAGCTTCGATTGGGTCGCCTACATTAACTAAATGTGCGTAAGGTGATTGTTTGTCGAGTAGTTTGCATTGACTGATATCCGGCTGCTGCGCCAATAATTGATTGGTAAAGGTGATTTCCAAAATATCCCCGACATTGCCACGCAATGTAAGTGGCCGGGGCCGTTTTCCTGTTTGCAGGCGTACTTTTGACGGGCAGGATAATCCAGGCAGCCATTCCTCGCCTTCCATAACTTCAGTGACATCTCGCTTCAATGCATAAATCATTCCATAAGGATTCACCGATCCAAATCGGTTGTAATAAAGCGGCTGCTCGAGCGCTACGACATCGACATGTACGATGCGTTGCACAAGGCGGCCATTATCACCACTATCATCGATTATCTTGCAGGCGGCTGTGAGAAAAATCAGTATACAGCTCAGGAATAAACGATTTAAGTAAGACATTGTATTCCTCCTGTTGACTAGCGAATGTCGATAGCATCTATAAGCAAACAGCCTGGCCAGGCAAAACGGGTGTTATCTGGTATTGCTCCTTGATCGCTTACAGAATGACCCGTCGAAACAACCCATCTGGCAGTTCCTTGAAAATCACCGCTGCAATCGACTGTTACCCAATCTTCGTTCCAGCCGGTTTGGTAAATGCCACCTTTATCTTGCTGCAGATCCTTAACACAGCAAATCCAGTGAGGTGCCAGGGGAGCATCGTTGGTGTTGTCGTTGGGAAAAAACAAAAGTGCGGCAAACGCATTAGTAGGTAGCGAAGCAAACCGTAAAAAAGTGTATCGAAACCACAATCGCTTGTTTTTTGGTATCCGTATATTCCTGCATTCCAGCCATGCACCCCTGCCACCATGTGTCAATGTACCGTCGGCGTGAGTACGCGGCAGCCAGTTTTTTTCGCCTACTAAGCTTATCGCTGCATTTTTGGCTTCAGGTAGTCTTAAGCCATCCGAGTCAATAGCGCGAGGATCGTCAATTCGAACAAAACAACCTTCACTAGACACAAGGGACTCGCCTGTTGCACTTTCATAGTGCTGTTCAATCTTTACAAGTGTGGATGAAGAGACATGAAATCCAGTCAGACCTTCATCACTAAAATTTGATGGAATTCCCATTTTTCTCACCTTGACATGCGTTAAATCTCTAGCCACTCTCTTTTTAACAGCAAGCTTCTGTATTTTTATTTATATCAGAAATCCGTAGAATATTTTGTGATAAATGTCACAAAATTGTTGGTGGATCTTCTTGTCAGTAAGTGTGCCACTTTATTAACTACTGACGTAAATATCACGCGCGCTATAAAGCATGGACGTTAGCTTACGTATCGCGTGCTGTCCAGTTGGCCGTCGCAGTATGTGGGCACTAAAAAGAAATGTGGTATAGGCATCCAATACCTATCGCCACTCATACTGACCAACTCTGAAAAACCCCTAAAAATCCTCAAAGCCAATGGATAGGTGGTAGCAAGAATAATAGCCGAGTCTTACACTTTGACTCTTTTAAGTTACTGCAAGTTAAACTAACTTCCCGGTATTACTCAGTGCTTGTTGTAAGAACACATGCAACTTCTGTTCAATCGGATGATGGCAGTACTCGGGCAACACATACGATGAAAGTAACTCAATATGTGAGTCGCCTGCTTCTTGCCACGATTCCGCTACCGCGAAGCCAACCATCTCGCCGTTAATGGAAGCAGATACACCCAGCAGTTCTCCGCGTTGCGGCTGCGTAAGCCAACGATTACGCAAACTGGGTTGGGTCATCGACTCATAAGCCAGAAGGTTCTCTGGCGTTAAATTAAGCACCTTTTGATATTTAATTTCGGGTTTCTCACCATAATCCAACTGCGAGGCACGCGGCACTCCAGGCTTCTGCACGAGTTGACTCAAACCAGGACGTTGCACCACTGGCTTAGTCGTGATGATACCTCCCGAACCGGGAAAAGAGATCAGCCGATCAATGTCGTCATTCTGAAAACCTAGAGCTTTAGGCCGGGATACGCCAGGTAACACCACCACATCAAATAGTTCTTCAACCACGCCATCAATCCGTAGCGTATGAAGTAAATTACCCCTGTTGAGATCAATGATCATCAGTCCACACTGCGATGTCATATGGCCATGTGCGAGCCGCTGTTCCAAAGCCAACCCTGTAAACACTTTCGAGCGCAGCTTGGATAAACCTACTAAAGCAAAATTTTTCCAGAATGCCAAACCACGCACAAAACCTGGACAAAAAATAACCGGCATAAACCGACCGCTGTCGAGATAACCAAATTCTCCTGTACCGGAATTGAGCAGCCACAATCTGCCTTGATACCAGCGCGGCGAATGCGGCATGGATAAACCGGAAGCAATAATTTCATTCGAAGGAATATGCACCACCACACCGCCATCCAAGCGGCGATCACGCCAGCCAGCGGCAACGTCGGTAACACTGCATGCCGTCACATATGCAGGCTCACCATCCTGCAGTGCCAATCCATTCAAATGACAACGATCTTCCGCAACAAGTTTAGTGATAAAAGGCGGTTTCCAAATAGGCGCAAAACTGTAACCGGCTTGCAATCTGCCAATACAACTAAAATTAGTATTAATAAACAAAATTTCTTGCTTATCCGTCACAGCAAGATCGTGCACACTCAAATCACCCGTGGTGTGCGACTGAGTAGGCACATACAAGCGATCACAATCTTGATACCACTCGCCCGTGGCCAAGCGATTTTCAAGTTGCCAAATCTGATAGCGTGTCGCCATGAAAAGTTGCTCGTGACAGGTATACAACCCCATCGGCTTATCGAACAAACGCTCATTGACGGCCAAACGGCCATTTTCTTTCCGCCCCACCAAAAACAATCGATTGGCCTGATAGGTTGTAAAAGCAAAGCTGATCTGTTCGCTATCCAACCATTGATAAAGATGATCAGATGCCTGCATGGTTACTGCAGGTGGGCTACTGACCTCCGATTGCTCTGTCAAGGGCTTATTTTCCACCATTATGTTGGGACAAAATCATCATTCACTCTTTTATAGTCGAGTAGCAGCCTAAAAAACCTTACTCTATAATGTATTGCTCGCTTTGATCAAGCATGAAATCGAAAAAAGAAAAAGGAAAAAATAGCTGATGCATATTTGTTGTGCATCGTGCGCCGTTATTAACTTTGTTGCTGCACTGCAGCGCAGTCTCTTGATGATTCTTTAACGGTTAATGACTTGCATGGCTTTTATTAGAACACTGGGACGATGAATTGAATCGTAAATTGGCAGTACTGTTTTATTGGTTGCAAAAAGTCCATAGACGGCTGTTTGAGCACTGCGTACCGAATATTCGACGGTAAATGCGCATTCCTCAGGCAATTCGGCAAACTGCCCGATAAAAGCGAAATTGCTGGCTCCCGCAGGTACGACGTCAGGACGATCCCCGGCTGATCGAGGCATGAATGCGCTATCAATAAATGGCATGGCTGTCGGGATACACCTAATCTTTCCAGAATCAGTTATCGGTTGCATGATTTCCAGTACTTTCAGGTGATGCCACAATTCTTGCAAAATTTCTGCGCCGCTGCATGCCGACATCGTTTTTTGCACGTAATTACCTTTGCGCTCCGGATATAATCCGTACCCCCAAAAAATCTTTACAGACTCCGGCTGATCAGGAAAATGAGGCTGGCGAGCAATGACAATTGACAGCAACCAGTTCGAATCAATCATCGTCACCAGACCACCTGTACCGTCGATATTCCCGCTGAACGCATGCATATGATCATGAAAAGTAGTGTCTTTCAATGTGACCGTAAATGAATACCATTTTTGCAATTCGATATGATCACTGAACACGCCGGGATTACCAAACGCCTTGTTTTTGCTGGCAATGCACTGCCACAACATCCAGCTTGCGGAAGATGATTTCTCTTTCAATACCGGCGCGGTTGTCCAGGTGCCCTGACTGGTGCTATCGGTAATTGAGCCATTGGTAATGAATACTACATCGTTAACACCCAAAACCACCTTGCTTGACAAGCCATTGAAATGGAGCAAGTGCAGAGCCGTTGCAGTTTTTTTGTCTGCGTGAAATTCAAAATCGATATCGACAACTTGAGTTTGCATTTGAAATTGCACGCCGTTTTTTTGGAGGTATCGCTGCAGTGGAACAATTACCGAATGATATTGGTTATAGCGAGTGCGCATTATGCCGCCTAAATGCCCCAAGCCTTCTACCAGATGTATGAAGCGCCGCAGATAACGGCGCATTTCCGCGAGCGAACTCCAACGTTGGAAAGCAAACATGGATGTCCACAGATACCAGAAAACGGTAGAAAAAAATGCTGCAGAAAACCAATCCTCAATTTTCATATTAGCTAAACCGTGTTCCGTTGTCAGAATCAATTGCAGCAAATCTATTTTATCCCGTAGCGACAATTCTAAGCGGGTAGTGTCAATTTTCTCACCGTTCTTGAGTAATCGTGCTTTGGCATTGGATACATAACGCTGATTAAAAGCAAAGGACTCATCCTTGACGGAAACATTGAGATCATCGTAAGAAGGGATATGCGATAGCATATCCCAATAACACACATAATGCGCTTCGTGCATTCTGCCGCCACGAATCACATAGCCCTGCTCCGCATTGCCAGAGCCATCGCAAGCGCCACCTATGACTGAGTCCTGCTCCAGAATGTGAATATTTTTACCGCTCACACCCGCATCGTTTATGAGATAGTATGCGCTGGCCAATGTTGCGATACCGCTGCCAACCAAGTAAACCGTGGTGTCTTTTGATAGTTTCCGTTTCACTTCATCACAAATAAGCAGAATTATTGCGAGATTCTTATCGTTGATAATGAATAAGCCAATCTTTAACAAATTTCAATGTTACTTTCCGGCTTGTGCAATAGCAAGAAGATAGGTTGTCGCCTTCCATTATGATTAGATTAGCCGGCAGATCAAGTAACTCATAAGAACTGAAGCCACTGCCGCACAAAATTAATAATATTTCAAGCTACTATGCCATTTTTAAGTTCACTATTGCAAAGTAAAGAAACAAAGAGCATGATGAAAAAAGGATTAGCTAACTAATCCTGTAGCTCAAGCAGTTTAATCACTAATCAAGAAAACCTGGCGATTCGCCAGCTATCTGTTGAAAAGGGAGTTAAACATCATGCATACACTTTTCACTCTATTCGTTGTTTTTTTTATCTCTTTAGTAGTGGCTGGCTGTAAAGATAATCAGCCGGCACCGCCGCAAGAAACGATTTGCGGCACGATCCAGGGATTAGCGTGCCCAGATAAACAGTATTGCGACTTCGGGGTGGGTCAATGCAAGGTTGCCGATGCGCAAGGCATTTGTAAAACCAAACCCGAAATATGCACAAAAGAGTACAAGCCGGTTTGCGGTTGCGATGGAAAAACTTATGGCAATGCCTGTGAAGCAGCAGCAGCGGGTATGTCCATTGATCACCCTGGGGAATGTAAAGCTACGCCTCAAGCGTGTGGTGGAATCGCAGGCATTCAATGCCCGGATGGACAGACTTGTATCGATGATCCTGCTGACGACTGCGATCCTGCACAAGGGGGAGCGGATTGTCCAGGAATATGTAAAGTCGAATAGATTGTCGTGGCACGTAAGGAAAAAGTACGCTAGGAAATAAGCGGTTGAATTTTATCTGACATCATCAGAAATGAGCCGCAATAGACCAGGATGAAGCAAGGTTGACGTGGTTATTGCGGCTAACTAAGCATACTTTTTATGTTTATGAGTACCTTCCTGAAAAGGAGATGTAGATCATGAATGTAAGGCATATATACCTCAAAATCGAAGCAATACCAAACTACAGTCCCGTTGCGCCTGATGATGCGGAACATCACAAGCACCGTCTTGATTGCATGAGAAACATGGAGCATAGCGACACGACCATTCCCCAAACGGAAGTGGATCGCCGTTCATTGGATGCCCTGGTTTACCACGAATACCTTGATGCCGCCTACACTGTCATAAAAAACACGCCGCTCATTGCGGCAGACATCAATGAGCCCCGTGTCGAACGGAGAATTCCCGGCACAGTCATCTATACACAACCTGGGGAGAGGCTTTATATCCATGTACTCAATGGTGACAGCAAGCCTCGCAGCCTTCATGTGCACGGTCTGCATTATGGCATCGACTCGGATGGCGCTTGGCCTTTTGGCGTGCAAGAACAGGATGGCCCCAATCGCAGCGATGCGATTTGTCCGGGCGATCAGTGGTGTTATATTTTTGATGTGAAAGAAGATACCATTGGCGCATGGCCTTTCCACGATCATCACATGCATATCGAAGAGGCCGTAAAGCGTGGACTGTTCGGCGGCATCGTGGTTCGCGATCCTCATTGCGATAAGGCAGACCTTGAAGTACCCATTTTTTTTCACCGCCTAACCGCAAAAGTCGGCAATGCGCTTTTCGATAGTGGTTCGCTTGATGCAGGCGATTTATTCACATTTACTTTCAATCAGGAAGGCACGTTCGAGTACTATTGCCGTTTCCATCCTATGCAAGGGCGCGTACGTGTCACCGCGGCCGGCCCTCTAACCGCCACGATTAATATTCTGGATACGCCGGCACGCTTCGAACTTGATGATATAACCGTTGGCGCAGGTGCTGTAGTCACTTGGAATCATGCAGGCAATCAACCCCATACTGTAACCGAGCGCAGTGGCGCCGGGCTGGAATCATATGCCATCAACGGGCGCACATTCTCGGGAAATACGCCTACCATCGTGGCTAAATGCGGAACGCGCGTGCGCTGGTATGTCTTCAATCTGGATTTGGGCATGTTATGGCACAATTTCCATTTACATGGACAACGCTGGCGATGGGGCAATGAATGGATCGATACCCGTTCATTCGGACCTGCCGAGTCTTTTGTCGCCGATACCATC
Organism: Nitrosomonas sp.; assembly: GCA_024281995.1. GTDB lineage: Bacteria > Pseudomonadota > Gammaproteobacteria > Burkholderiales > Nitrosomonadaceae > Nitrosomonas. The sequence continues at coordinate 11,288 of JAMWZW010000001.1, read as the reverse complement.
GTACCACCGGTCATTCTTATGCCTTTGCCGCTTGACTGTGCGTGTAAACCGCATGAGGGGGACACGCACTCTCATTCATCCCCGACTGAGGAAGGAGGTGGACATGGCCCTTCCCATCACGGATCCGAGGGAAATTATCGCTCTGTGTCGGAAACTGAATCTAAGCAATCTCCCCATTCCTCCTCGTCAACATCCGATCATAAACAGGAATACCCATCGAACGGCGCTTGTTCCGATCAATATGGAAAAAAACGCAAGAAATATTGCTTACAAGGTGATTTCCTGATTCACTGCCATGTCGAGATGCACATGATGGAAGGCATGGTGGCGGTGCTCCGCGCCACACAGGAAGTCGAACTAAGCGATGAGGAACTGAAGCGAATTTGTTACCAATTGCCGACCGTGCATGCGCATCAATGCCCAGAAGTCGATCATCACCCTTGCGGCGGAGACGGCCAGGATAGCTGGGAACTGCTGAACCCATCACCGATTTTCGTTGTTCACGGCGCGCTATTAAACACAGGCCATGTATTGCTTTTCTCAGGCGCAACAGAAAGCCTTGATCGGGTTGCGTATCCGCTCGAAGCCCGCGTATGGGATCCTGCTACCAAGCAAATTATGCCAGGCATCATTACTTTGCCGGAAGATCTATTCTGTAGCGGACATACATTTTTAAGTGATGGCCGTTTGCTTGTGATCGGCGGAGACACAACACCAACTGGTCAAGGACATAGCAACAATCGCTGTTATATCTATACGCCTAATGCAGCGAATCCCGATGGCGGTACGTTTAGTCCAGCCACCAACATGACCAATGCGCGGTGGTATCCAACCGCGGTGAGTCTCAATGATGGGCGCATACTCGCTTTCTCAGGAGGGCACCCGGTTGCGGCGCAAGTTGAAATATTCGGCGGCGGAGCTTGGGCACCGATCGCCGGGGCAAGCCGTTCATTCGATGAATTGTATCCCGGCATGCACCTGCTTCCTTCCGGAGAAATTTTCTATACCCGCGCCGGTTGGGCTGGTGCAAATGGAACTCAGACCGCTTACTTGACCATGACCGGGCCAAATAGCGGTAACTGGACTGATTACGGACAGCAACAATTTTATGACCGCCAGGAAGGCATGAGCCTGCTCATGCTCGATACGACCGTAAATCCAGTGCGTACGCACTTGTATGTCTTCGGCGGCGGCGTATCCGGCCCTGCCACTGCACGCAATAACGCGACCGCTGAAGTAATCGAATTCAATGGCGGCATTGCGGGTGCGGCATGGACGCGTACCGCAGACATGAATTTTGGCCGCACGAATGTAAATGCCGTGGTATTACCCACCGGCAAGATACTCATCATCGGCGGACATAGCAATGGCCAAAAATGGTCACCGACACCCGTACTGGAAACAGAAATCTATGACCCGGCAATAAATACATGGACCGTGGGCGCACCACTGAATTTCCCGCGTCAGTATCATTCAGTGTGCATCTTGCTGCCAGATGGAAAAGTTCTTGCTGCCGGCGGGGTTGCGCCGGGTACCGCGGATCCGGATCAACACTCGGTTGAGCTTTATTCGCCGGGTTATCTTAGCCTGGGTACACGGCCGGTTATAACGAATGCGCCGCCCGCTGTCACGTATGCGAGTATTTTTGTGATTGAAACAACACAAGCGGCGGATATCAATGCGGTGGTGTTGATCGCACCCATTTCAGTGACACACCATACCGATGCTGGTCAGCGTTATATCAAATTGCCAATCAATTCGCGCACTGCTACCACCCTGGAAACTACTGCTCCAGCGCATGGCAATATCGCACCGCCAGGATACTACATGCTGTTCATAGTCGATAACCAGAACGTGCCATCGGAAGCGAGATTTGTATTAATTTCTTAGTCTTAGAAGGGAGGTACCGCAAAGAAGCAAGATAACAGCAATAAAACGTAAACTATAATGCCCTGTGGGGCGAGGAGGTTTATCATGAAAAAAAGTGCATATCAATCACGCTACAAATCAAATTTCAATACTGCAGGTGCAATGCAGATAGTTTCTCAACGATCTGTCAGGCGCATCACCATGCTACTCGGTTTAGCTTTCTGCTTCGGTTTCATCGCTATGCAACAGGTTGTGCGGGCGGAATCGGTGACCTACTCAAACACAATCAAAACAGAGTATCAATATGCGGCAAAAGTCGCCTGTTCGTTACTGCTACCGCACCAGGATGGAAGTTTAGCGAGAGGTACCTACCGTACCATCGTCAATATACACAATCCTGGTGATAAAAAGATCACTATTGCAGCTAAAGTTGCGCTTGCAACACAAATGGGGTCCGAACCGGGCCCTTTCGATGTTACACCATTCAAGGGAATTACTCTGCAACCGGATGGCGCAGTCGGGGTAAATTGCTTTGATGTTGCAGGCTACTTTTGCCCGATTGATGGCGTGTGTGTGGATTTCGCATTTTTGGAAGGATTTCTGGTGATAAAAAGCCCTGTTCCCTTGGACGTCGTGAGCGTATATACCGCTCGGCATACTGACGGGGACGTTGAATCGATCGATGTCGAAACCGTTCAACCGCACAAAATTCGCGATACTGTCAAATTGGGATCAACACAATCATCCAAACCAGGAGAAGGCAAACGCATCGATTATCCACCCAAAGGAAGCGCTGCTTACAACGACTATAAACCCAGACAAATGTGTGGTGGAATTGCCGCTTTTCCATGCCCTGAAGGCATGAAGTGTGTCGATGACCCCACAGATGATTGCGATCCGACTAAAGGCGGCGCCGATTGTGCAGGCATATGCGTGAAGTAATTGTAAGTACGCCTAAAATGGATTCTGCACGATGCGGCTGGTTGTTCCTTAGTTTGCTGCGTTAGAAAAAGTGCCATGAAACCATCTGCTGTGATTTTTATAGGTATTCTGATCGCAGCTGGAAAAAGTTCTGCTGTCTTGTCACAGGAGTATTTTGAAATGAAAAACATGACTTGTCATATCAGTTCAACGGAAACAGATGGATGCACAGGAATACCCACGCTGCATTCCGGAACACTGGCTATTGCCAAAGCAGGTACTTTTACACTGCAAGCTCAATATCATGGTTGTTTCATGGTCGAACAAGTAACCAAATCAGGTAGATTTCAGTTCTCGCGGTTTACCGAAGCCCTGAGCCTTGAATTACTGACTACCAAGGCAACGAAAATCAAAGACGTGGAGGCGGATTTTCCAAGAACGCTGGGATTTGCAAATATAAATTACGACAAGCTGGACGGTTTTTTGGTGGATATCTCGGCTGTGCTGCGCGGACACGGGCGCCCTATAAATATGATTACCACCTCTAAATTGCAGTGTGAGATAAATGATTAACACCGCAAGAAAATGCTATTCCAGTTTGTCACAATGAAGCAAAGGCTAACGTGGAAAAAGTTACCGTAAAAATTTTTTCTCCACAAAGAAGAAAAATTAATTTTCACTATTCATATAAGGAGTTGATAACATGGCACAACATACAGAAATTTTTGAAGGTTGCACTATCGTGATAGACGGTGCGAACCTGACAATCAATGGCAAAGAAATCGACTACCAGTATGATGCGGCAAAAGATAAATTTTCATCGAAATACATGCCCTATACTTTATATGGCTCATTACTGGAACTGGCTCGGGCAATCGCCAAAAACTCTGTCGAGTTTTCTCACGTACAAGAGTAGTTCACATCTATTAAAAGAGGAGGAAATTCTCATGGCTATCAGAAAAGATGCAAATACCCTCACTGCTACGGAACGCGCGGAATTCGTTGCCGCCATTCAAGCTTTGAAAGCGGAAGGTGTTTATGATCAATTTGTTCTCCGACATGCCAACGCTATTATGAGCGCCATTCATCGCTGCCCTGCTTTCCTGCCCTGGCACCGCCGTTTTATTTATGATCTCGAACTAGAATTGCAGCGCGTCTCGGGCAATCCCAATCTTGGCATACCATATTGGAACTGGCCTTCAGGTGGTGCTAATGCTTCCATGTGGGATGACGATTTACTCGGCGGAGATGGCGATGCCGGTGGTGTTGTCCGCACCGGACCATTCCGTGCCGGTCAGTGGACCGTTATCAATTCCAGTGGAGTGCCAGCGGGCCCATTGATGCGCGAATTTGGCCAAAATGGATTGCCAACCTTACCTACTCAGGCTGAAATTAATCAAGTTATGGCTGTCACGCCTTATGACACGCCACCTTGGAGCATGAACAGCAATCCAAGTTTCCGCAATCAACTGGAAGGCTGGATTGGCCCTAATCTGCATAACCGCGGACATGTCTGGGTGGGCGGTTCGATGTTACCGATGACTTCGCCGAATGATCCAGTGTTCTTCATGAATCATTGCATGGTCGATAAAATTTGGCACGAGTGGCAAATACGATTCCCGAATCAAGGTTATCTTCCTGCAAATGGGGGCCCTTTTGGGCAAAATTTGACCGATCCTATGAATAACACGCCTTCAGGACCAGTGGGCTCACGTCCTATCGACGTTCTAAACAGTGTGGCCTTGGGTATTGAGTATGACGATGCCGCTGCTCCACCGCCTCCGCCTCCACCACCACCGCTCATTATTGTCGGAGCTGCTCCTACACCAGCCGATATCGCGGCAGCGGGAGAAACCGATGTTTTTCGGTTTGAAGTTCCAACCTTCGGTCCGCACACGATGTTCACCACCGGACCATCCGATACATTCATGACATTGTTTGGTCCGAACGATGCGAATGTCGAAGTGACATCAGACGATGATGCAGGCGAGAATTTTAACGCACAAATCATCCGCAATCTCTCTGCAGGAACCTATTACTTACGCATTCGTCTTTTCAGTCCGAACGCAACAGGAAATTATGCAGTCGCGGTACGTTCCGATGGTGCACCTGCCAATCCCATCCCTGAGCTTGTTGTTAATGGTGCAAATATCGATGCCGCTATTTCCGCAGCGAATGAAAGCGATGTGTACCGATTTAATGTAACAACTGAAGCTATTTACACAGTTGAGACAAGCGGAACCACGGATACTTTCATGACATTGCACGGTCCGAATAGTCAGATACCGGAGATTGACCGGAATGACGACGGCGGCGTTTCCTTCAATGCGCGTATCCAACGCCAGCTTTCGCCGGGTGAGTATTACGCCAGGGTTAGGCATTACTCACCTATCGGGACAGGATCCTATTCCATTCGAGTAACCCAAGGATGATATTAACTGGAGGATAAAAAAGTGCAGACAATTATCTAATGCAAAGACTAGATATAGGAAGATAGTCATTTTTCGAAGCAACGAATGATTTTGTATTCAGAATTGACTTAAATCCTCTGAATTTTAATCTACGGATAGGAAATATTTTCAGTTAAATTACCTCTCATGCTGCCGGAGGTAATTTAACTGTTGAAGTGATGTACTCATAATGAGGAAAAAAATCGCTTTGTGCGTATAATGGCATTTTCTCAATTTGGTTTAAGCTCAACACAACTGCTTGGTATTATTAATATTCTGTTGATTAACAAGGACATCTATATATGCGCATCGAAAAAAATACTGTTGTTTCCCTTGACTATGAATTGTCAGATGCCACTGGAAAAATTCTGGAAAAAACGGACACTCCGATCAGTTATTTGCATGGCGGTTATGGCGGTATCTTTCCCCTGGTTGAAGAAGCTTTGCACGAAATGGAAATTGGTTATTCATGCTCCATTTCGATGGAGCCGCACGATACTTTTGGTGAATATGATGCTGATTTAATTCGTGAGGAACCCCGTAGTTCATTTCCTAACAATGTTGCGGTTGGCATGCATTTTGAAGGTGGTGCTGAGGGCTCGGATGATATTCTCATCTACAAGGTCATTGATGTGAGTGATGATACCGTTACGGTAGATGGCAATCATCCATTTGCAGGAATGGCATTAAATTTCTCCTGTACGGTTACTGCAATTCGCCCGGCCACCGTGGAAGAAATTTCTCATCAACATGTGCATGGTGCGCATGGTCATGAGCATTAACGGAAATAATCAAACAAATGCTTGAAAATTAGCTGTTATTCTGTTGTATCAACAGCTTTTTTCAACACATAAATCTGCTCCAAAGCTTGCCTGGGACTGAGTTCATCCGGTGATAGATTTTGCAGCATTGCAATGACGGGATGATCTGATGGGGTAATATCTTCATGCTGTTGCGTAACGCTAGAAAATAAATCCAATTGCGGTCTTCTGCTGACGCTTTCTTGTTCCAACTTAATCAAATGCTTCCTAGCTGTCCTGATCACCGCGTCAGGCACGCCTGCCAGCGCTGCAACCTGCAGGCCATAGCTCTGGCTCGCCGGACCTTCTGAAACCTTATGAAGAAAAACAATATGGTGCTTGAACTCCACGGCATCCAAATGCACGTTCTTGATATGTTTAAATTCTTCAGCAAGCTTTGTTAATTCAAAGTAATGCGTTGCAAAAAGCGTGAGACTGCGGTTCTTGGTCACGAGCTGCCTGGCGATTGCAAATGCTAGCGCCAAACCATCAAAGGTAGACGTGCCACGCCCCACTTCATCCATGAGCACCAAGCTTTGCGCAGTAGCGTTATGCAAAATATTCGCGGTCTCGGTCATTTCGACCATAAAAGTTGAGCGACCGCTGGCTAAATCATCGGCAGCACCGATGCGGGTAAATATTTGATCCAGTACGCCAATGCTCGCTCTTTTTGCAGGTACAAAACTACCGCAGTGCGTCATTAATGCGATCAATGCAATTTGCCGCATGTATGTGGATTTCCCACCCATATTCGGACCGGTAATCATCAGCATCTGGGGTTTACCAGTTGATTCACCACCCAGTTGTATGTCATTGGCGACAAAATTTTCCACTTGTTTCTCAACTACTGGGTGACGGCCGGTATCGATGACAATCACATTTTCTCCGCATAATTGTGGTGCTGTGTAATCAAGCGCCTGGGCTCGTTCTGCCAAGGTACACAACACATCGATTTCAGCAATGCTTGCCGCAAGTTTTTGTAACGCATGCAAGTACGGCAACAGCATTTCGAGCAATCCATCATATAAATACTTTTCGCGTGCCAGCGCTCTGTCTCGCGCAGATAAGGCCTTATCCTCAAAAGCTTTCAGTTCCGGCGTAATATAGCGTTCAGCACTTTTCAATGTTTGCCTGCGCCGATAATCATCAGGAATTTTTTCACTGTGTGCGTGCGTAACTTCGATATAAAATCCGTGCACACGATTATATTCGACTTTTAGAGTGGGAATCCCGGTACGTTGCTTTTCACGAATTTCCAATTGCAGCAAAAATTCGCCACAGTTATTCTGTAATGCTCGCAATTCATCCAATTCAGCATCATAACCATCGCCAATCACATTGCCTTCTCGCAGCACTACACCGGGCTCTTCAAGCAAGGCTTTATGCAATAACTCCACCAGTGCAGACTCAATCTGCATGGCCTGGATCAATTGACCCGTTCTCTCACTCGGGCATGTTGCAATAGCTTGGATAATTTCGGGTAGCAATTTCAGGCTATCGCGCAAACCCGATAGATCTCTCGGCCGGGCTGATTTAAGCGCAACACGTGCGGTAATTCGTTCAATGTCAACAACCGGCCTGAGTAACTTTCTCACGGTGCAATGCGTACTTTCCCCGTTTTCTCCGATCAAAGCCGCAATACTATCCAGACGTTTCTGTATCGTATCCCGATCACGTAACGGATGATGCAGCCAGAATTGCAACAAACGGCTGCCCATATGGGTTGAACAGGTATCCAGTAACGATAGCAACGTAGGCGATCGTTCACCACGGATGGTTTCGGAAATTTCCAAATTACGGCGGGTTGCAGCATCCATGCGTACATAAACATCTTCCCGTTCCGCCTGTAATGATGTCACTGGAAGCGCCACGGATCCTTGCGTCAAGCGTACGTATTCCAATAACGCGCCGGCAGCACACAAAGCAATCAACAGATCATCACAACCAAATCCTTGGAGATCATGTGTTTCAAATTGCCGCGTCAGCGCACTGATAGCTTTATCGCGATCAAATTGCCAAACGGGCAAACGCTTCAATACCCAATTTTTCCCTTGCAATTCGGTAAATGTAAGCGTTTCGGGTAAAAGTATTTCTGCTGGTTGCAACCGCTCCAGCTCAGCAAGCAGATGTTGCGAAGATGTTTCCATGACGCGCAATTGCCCGGCGGCAAGATTCAGCCACGCCAATCCCAAAATCGAATCATTCGGCAATAGCGCCAGCAAGATGCAGTCGCGCTTATCCTCAAGCAATGCTGCGTCAGTCAAGGTGCCCGGCGTGATAATACGGGTAACTTCACGCGCTACCGGTCCTTTGCTCGCGGCGGGATCGCCAACCTGCTCGCACACCGCGATCGATTCACCCAACTTAACCAGCTTTGCCAGATATTGCTCAGCCGCGTGATAGGGAACCCCGGCCATTTTAATCGGCTCACCGGCAGAAGCGCCTCGTTGCGTTAAAGTAATTCCCAATAGTTTTGACGCTTTTTCCGCATCGTCAAAAAACAACTCATAAAAATCTCCCATGCGGTAAAACAGCAACATATCCGGATACTGTTCCTTGATGCGTAAATATTGCTGCATCATAGGTGTGTGTTTACTAACCATATCCATTATATTCCTTGTTATTTTTCTTATATATCTTGGTAAACATATTATATAACAACAATTTCATGATTCCTTTATATTTCATTACGTCTCTTAAGATTTCACTTAATCTCGAAATTTAGTGTAGTATAAAGTATAGGAATTTCCTTTTAACTATTAATAAGTATTCAAAAACTATACTAAATCTAATTACTCCTTTTCCTTTTTAGAATTAAATTAACTAATGCTGGAATCTTATTGTGAGTTACCAAGATAATAATAAGCCACTATCATCACGAGAAATTGCAACAATGAAGCCGGGTGACAACACCAAATCTGACACAGGTGAAAATAGAGGTCTTCGAGTTAGTTGCAGCGGATCAGGTACAAAAACTTTCTTCTATCGATATCGAAGCCCTATCACAAAAAAACTTGTACAAATGAGATTAGGGCATTTTCCTACTATGTCATTAGCTGAAGCAAGAATTAAACTTCAGGAATACAGAGTAATAAGGAATTCCGGACGCTGTCCTGCAAATGAGCTTAAATCACAACAAAAAAAAATAGAGGTGCAATTACAACAAGAACAGGCTATAAGCAATTTCACCATTAAAACAATGATTGAGTTGTATCTTACTCAGCATATAGAGGACAGATTAGTTAATGGCAAAATTGTTTCTGGAGCCAGAAAACCAAAAGGGCAATCCGAGGTTAGGAGAACTTTATACGGAGATGCAGTACGAGCGCTCGGCAGTAAACCAGCTTGTTTGGTCACCCGAAAGGATGTTGTTAATCTCATTATGGAAATTGTTGGCCGAGGATCAAATGTGCAAGCAGGCAATGTGCTACGAGAACTGTCAGCTGCATTCGACTACGCGATTGGCTTGGGTAAATTTAGTGATGACTTTGCAAATCCCGCATTGCTAGCAAAATCCGGATTACGGCAAGCAAAGGTCAGACTTACGCACCAGAAGGGCAAGCGTGTTCTGAGTGACAAAGAACTAACTTGGCTTCTTAACTGGTTACCAGGATCAGTTTTTACACCAACCCAAAAAAATGTAATTCGATTTACTCTTTGGACTGCTTGCAGAACCGGGGAAGTTTGTGCTGCCTCTTGGTCAGATATTGATCTTAAAAACAAAACCTGGCATTTAAAATCCAACAAAACTGGAATAGAAAGATATGTGCAGTTACCTCAACAAGCCATTGAATTCTTGGAGCAACTAAAACTATCAACTGGAGAATATTTGTTTCCATCACAGAAAACCGGATTGCCTTTACAACAAAAATCTTTAACTGAACAAAGTTGGCGCTTGAGAGAAACAAAACGCATGTTGGATATTGATCATTGGACTCCCCACGATTTAAGAAGAACTGTGAGAACTGGCCTATCCCGATTAGGATGCAGAAATGAAGTTGCTGAGGCAATAATCGGCCATTCAAGAAAAGGTATTGAAGGAACTTATGATTTACATAGTTATGAAGTAGAGTGTCGTATATGGTTACAAAAATGGGCAGACCATCTTGATAGCCTAGTTCTGGTTTAATAGGCAAATGATTATTAATGGGAATTATTAAACTATAAATTCCACAAGCACGAGCCGGCCACACTAATTTTAGGAAGAACATTGTTTTTTCTAATAACGTTAAGGAGTGGTCAGTATGTGTGAATATTGTTATGAATCCGCAATGCTTTACTTCGTGGCATCCGGTCAAAGACATGGCATTTATAGTCGGTTTGCGTATCTTGAAGAAGCCGATGATCTTAAAACCGAGATCGAACAACTGGAAGATCCCAATAATCCGGAACCGCTGATCGATCTGGCATTCTGCCGCTTATACGATCACTACTTTACGCATGGCTTTGATGCCGGATTATTCAATACCCTGCAGAATAAATTTGGGCAAGGGGCCGTACAAGCTTATTTCACCAAACGGCAAGCTTGCCACAATGACCTATTACGGGCGGAACTCAGTCGAATAGAACTCTTGAGCGATGAAATCCGCTGGAACCGGATCATGGCCGATCAGGAAAGATTAAACAGCAACGCCATTGAATTGCTGAATTCCTATTATGATTGGTGGGTTCTCGGTATCGGCAAGGAAAAAGAAAAAAGAAAACCAAATTCCAATGATGAAAATTTGTTGTTTGCCGATGAACTGCTGACAGCCAGTACCGAATGGGACAAATTCCATGCGTTATACCCAGCGCTATTCTTTGCACTGTCATACCTCATCAACCACCACATCGATTCTGACATCATTCGGAAAATTGCATTGACCAACCTGAAAGATGGCGCGGACATTTGGACGAAAGATTTATGGCTGCAACGCAGAGCCATGATCACTTGTGTGAAGCGTGAAGGATTTTCATTGATCGTAGAAAATCTTAGCCAGATCCGGTATGAATTGATTTACTATGTTTTACTGAGGAGCACAATCAATCCGGCAGAACTAAATTTATTAAAAGAGGCCATCCTCTCGGAACAAGGTGATCGCCTGATTAGGACGGTAGAACGGGAGCATCTCTTTGGGTTGATGGATCAGTTGGTCGCATGAAGTGCGGTTACTGTTTATTCCCATGTACATCAACCGTTATCGGAATCATTGATGCGAATTGATCGCATTGTCCATTCCTGTATGCGCGCAAAATTGCCAAACACTTT